>NZ_JBEPNQ010000001.1:1877500-3062500 GCF_040546375.1 Pseudomonas sp. PvP001
GCCCGAAGATTTCCTCTTTATAGATGCGCATCTGCGGGGTGACGTGGTCGAACAGGCAGCCGCCAAGGAAGAAGCCTTCTTCGTTGCCTGCCACACTCAGACCGCGGCCATCCACGACGAGTTTGGCACCGGCCTGCTCGCCGTCGTCGACGTAGCCCGACACCTTGTCACGTGCCTGGGCAGTTACGAGTGGGCCCATGTCGAGGCCGCAGGAGGTACCGGCGCCGATTTTCAAAGCTTTGATCTGCGGGGTCAGCTTGGCCACGAGCGCGTCTGCGACCTGGTCACCGACACAGACGGCGACCGAGATGGCCATGCAGCGCTCACCGCAGGAACCGTAGGCCGCACCCATCAGGGCGCTGACCGCGTTGTCCAGATCGGCGTCGGGCATCAGTACCGCATGGTTCTTCGCGCCACCCAGGGCCTGGACGCGCTTGCCCCGGCGAGTGCCCTCGCTATAGATGTACTCGGCGATGGGTGTGGAGCCGACGAAGCTCAAAGCCTTGACCTCGGGTGCTTCGATCAGGGCATCCACCGCGACCTTGTCGCCGTGGACGACGTTGAGCACGCCGGCTGGCAGGCCTGCTTCCAGCAACAGTTGGGCTATATAGAGTGTGGAGCTGGGGTCGCGCTCGGACGGCTTGAGAATGAAGCAGTTGCCGCAGACGATGGCCAGCGGGTACATCCACAAGGGAACCATGGCCGGAAAGTTGAACGGCGTGATACCGGCGACGATACCCAAGGGCTGGAAGTCGGACCAGGCATCGATGTTCGGACCGACGTTGCGGCTGTACTCACCCTTGAGCACTTCGGGGGCTGCGCAGGCGAATTCGACGTTTTCGATGCCGCGCTTGAGCTCGCCTGCGGCGTCCTCCAGGGTCTTGCCATGCTCTTCACTGATCATCTGGGCAATCTTGGCTTCGTTCTGCTCGAGCAGTTGCTTGAAGCGGAACATCACCTGGGCGCGCTTGGCCGCCGGGGTCTTGCGCCAGGCCGGGAAGGCGGCCTTGGCGGAGTCGATGGCCTGTTGCACGGTTTCACGGCTGGCCAGTTGGAGAGTGCGGATAGGTTGGCCGGTCGATGGGTTGAAGACGTCGGCCGTGCGGTCGCCACTGGAAACCAGATCGCCATTGATCAAGTGTTGGATAGTGCTCATGCAAAGGGCTCCTGAAAAAAGGTCAGTCGATCTGGTTGAGGGCTTCGCCCACGGCATCGAACAGGCGATCGAGGTCTTGTGGCTGGGCGTTGAAGGTAGGGCCGAACTGCAGGGTGTCACCGCCGAAGCGGACGTAGAAGCCGGCTTTCCACAACTTCATGGACGCTTCGTAGGGGCGCACGATGGCGTCGCCATCCCGGGGCGCCAGCTGGATCGCACCGGCGAGGCCATAGTTGCGGATGTCGACGATGTTCTTCGCCCCCTTGACGCCGTGGAGCACGCTTTCGAAATGCGGTGCCAGTTCGGCGGCGCTCTGCACCAGGTTTTCGCGCTGCAGCAGGTCCAGTGCGGCAAGGCCGGCGGCGCAGGCTACAGGGTGGGCCGAGTAGGTATAACCGTGGGGGAATTCCACGGCGTACTCGGGCGTCGCCTGGTTCATGAAGGTCTGGTAGATCTCGGTGCTGGCGATGACGGCGCCCATCGGGATGGCGCCGTTGGTGATCTGCTTGGCGATGCACATCAGGTCCGGCGTCACGCCGAAGGTGTCGGCGCCGAACATGGTGCCGGTGCGACCGAAACCGGTGATGACTTCGTCGAAGATCAGCAGGATGTTGTGCTGGTCGCAGATCTCGCGCAGGCGCTTGAGGTAGCCCTTGGGCGGCGGCAGGACGCCTGCGGAACCGGCCATGGGCTCGACGATCAGGGCGGCGATGTTGGAGGCGTCGTGCAGCTCGATGACCTTGAGCATTTCGTCGGCCAGGGCGATGCCGCCCTCCTCCGGTGACCCTTTGGAGAAGGTATTGCCCGGCAGCAGGGTGTGGGGGATGTGGTCCACGTCCATCAATTGACCGAACATCTTGCGGTTGCCGTTGACCCCGCCCAGGCTGGTGCCGGCCACGTTGACGCCGTGGTAGCCACGGGCGCGGCCGATCATCTTGGTCTTGGTGGCCTGGCCTTTCAGGCGCCAGTAGGCACGGACCATTTTCACGGCTGTGTCGCAGCACTCGGAGCCGGAGTTGGTATAGAAGACGTGATTGAGGGTGCCGGGTGTCAGGTCGGTGATCTTTTCCGCCAGCTGGAACGACAACGGATGGCCGTACTGAAAGGCGGGCGAGTAGTCGAGCACACCAAGTTGGCGCGACACCGCTTCCTGGATTTCCTTGCGCGTGTGGCCTGCACCGCAGGTCCACAGACCGGAAAGGCTGTCGTAGATCTGGCGGCCCTTGTCATCGGTCAGCCAACTGCCCTGGGCCGCGACGATGATCCGAGGATCACGTTGGAAGCTGCGGTTGGCGGTGTACGGCATCCAGTGAGCGTCCAGCTTGAGCTGGCTGGTAACGCCGACGGGGGCGTTCTCGGGCATGTTCATGGGCATAAACCTCTTTGAGCGATTGGAGACGCGATGACAAGCGTGTTGCCCCTACGGTGTCACGGCGATAAAGTCTGGAAAATTCAACTTTTGCGATCTTCAGTCAGGCAATCACTAAACTATGAGCCGCCGTCCCGATCCCCTCGCGCAGGTCAGTGATTTCGATATTCGCCTGCTGCGCATCTTCCGCAGCGTAGTGGAGTGCGGCGGTTTCTCTGCGGCGGAGAACGTGCTCGGCATCGGTCGATCAGCGATCAGTCAGCAGATGAGCGATCTGGAGCAGCGGCTGGGTCTGCGCCTGTGCCAGCGGGGGCGGGCCGGTTTTTCGCTGACCGAGGAAGGTCGCGAGGTGTATCACTCGGCCCTGCAGATGCTGGGTGCGGTGGAGAGCTTTCGCACCGAGGTCAATGGCCTGCATCGTCATCTGCGTGGTGAACTCAACATTGGCCTGACCGACAACCTGGTGACGCTGCCGCACATGCGCATCACCCATGCGTTGGCGCAGTTGAAGGATCGAGGGCCGGACGTACGCATTCAGATCCGCATGATCGCTCCGAGCCAGGTTGAACAAGGGGTGCTCGACGGCAGCCTGCACGTGGGCGTGGTGCCGCAGGCCAGCCCGCTGTCCGGGCTTGAATACCAGCCGTTGTACAGCGAGCGCTCGCTGCTTTATTGCGCGGTGGGCCATCCGTTGTTCTACGCCGACGATGCGCAACTGGACGATGCACGGCTCGATGCTCAGGAGGCGATCGCGCCAACCTTCCGCCTGCCGGCCGAAATTCAGGCTCGTTACCAGGCACTGAACTGCACGGCCAGCGCGTCGGATCGCGAGGGCATGGCGTTCCTGATTCTGACCGGGCGCTACATCGGCTATCTGCCCGACCACTACGCGACGTTCTGGGTGCAGCAGGGACGACTGCGCGCACTCAAGGCGGCCGAGCGGTTCTATGACTTGAGCCTATCCTGGGTCACTCGCAAGGGGCGACGCCCGCATTTGGTGCTCGAAAGCTTTCTGGAAAGCTTGTACGAGACCCGATGACGTTCTTATCTCCTTGATCTGGTTGGGGTTGTGAACATGGCAAGTAAAAACCTGAGCGATTGGACAGCTTTTTGCACGACTGCTTCGCAAAGCGAGGACTGACTCCAGTCCATCGACCGTGCCGAGAGTCCGACGCCATGCCTACCGATACGTCCACGCCCAGCGAACTGATCTATGGTCTGCATGACCGTCCGCCACCCATGACCTCGATGCTGGCGGCGCTTCAGCACGTGCTCGCCGCGTTCGTCGGGATCATCACGCCGCCACTGATCATTGGCTCGGCGCTGGGCCTTGGCACTCATTTGCCGTACCTGATCAGCATGGCGCTGTTGGTGTCTGGCATCGGCACGTTCATCCAGGCACGCCGTCCGTTCGGCATCGGCGCAGGCATGATCTGTCTGCAAGGCACCAGTTTCGCCTTTCTCGGAGCGGTGCTGTCGGCCGGCTTCATCGTCAAGCAACGCGGGGGCAGCCCGGAAGACATTCTGGCGATGATATTCGGGGTGTGCTTTTTCGGCGCGTTGGTGCAGATCGTGCTGAGTCGCTTCATCGGTCAGCTACGGCGTGTCATTACCCCGCTGGTGACCGGCATCGTGATCACGCTGATTGGCGTGAGCCTGATCAAGGTGGGTATCACTGACCTGGGCGGAGGCTTCAACGCGCCGGACTTCGGTGCGCCAGGCAACCTTGCCCTGGGCGCGTTCGTGCTGGTGGTGATCATTCTGCTCAATCGCAGCGCCGCAACCTGGTTGCGGCTGTCGGCGATCATCATCGGGCTGGCGGTGGGCAGCCTGGCCGCCTGGTTCAGTGGCAAGCTGGTGATCCAGCCACTGCCGGACCTGCCGCTGATCAGTGTGCCGGTGCCTTTCAAGTTCGGTTTCGCTTTCGATTGGACGGCGTTTCTGCCGGTGGCGCTGATCTATCTGATCAGTACCCTGGAGACGGTGGGCGACCTGACGGCGAACTGCATGCTGTCGCGACAGCCCATCAGCGGACCGAGCTACATCGACCGGCTCAAGGGTGGTGTGCTGGGCGACGGCGTGAGTGGCCTGGTGGCCGCCACTTTCAGCGCCTTTCCCAACACCACGTTCGCGCAGAACAATGGGGTGATCCAACTGACGGGCGTGGCCAGCCGCTATGTGGGGCTGTATATCGGCGTCGTGCTGATGCTGCTCGGGTTGTTGCCGATGATCGGTGCCGTGCTGCAGCAGATTCCCAAGCCGGTGCTGGGGGGTGCCACCCTGGTGATGTTCGGCAGCGTGGCGGCCGCCGGGGTAAGGATTCTGGCGCAGTCGCCGCTGGATCGGCGCAACATGCTGATCATCGCCACCTCGTTCGGCGTGGGCCTGGGTGTGGCCGCGCAGCCCCAGCTGCTGCACCGCATGCCGCAACTGGTGCAGAACCTGTTCGACTCGGCGATCACCAGTGGCGGTGTCACTGCGCTGGTCATGTGCCTGTTGTTGCCGGAACCCAAGCACAGCGGTGAAGTATCGACGCAGCGACTGGAAAACGAGCCGGTTTGAGGCGACATTTTCGCAACGACGCTTGTCGGATCCGGGCAGGTGCGTTATCAACGCATCTGCCTTACCCACACGATTTGCTCGGAACCGCCCCATGATGCTTGAAGTCCCCGCGCACAGCGCCTCGGCCAGTGGCAAGCCTGCCAGCCGCATCCGCCAGAAAAATGAGGAAGCGATTCTCAAGGCGGCCGAAGACGAATTCGCCCGGCACGGTTTCAAGGGCACGAGCATGAACACCATCGCGCTCAACGTCGGACTGCCCAAGGCCAATCTGCATTATTACTTCACCAACAAACTGGGGCTGTACATCGCGGTGCTGAGCAACATCATCGAGCTGTGGGACAGCACCTTCAACACCTTGAGTGCCGAGGACGATCCAGCGCAGGCCTTGACCCGTTACATTCGCGCCAAGATGGAGTTTTCCCGGCGTCAGCCACTGGCGTCGCGGATCTTCGCCATGGAGATCATCAGCGGTGGCGAGTGCTTGACCGAATACTTCAACCAGGACTATCGCAGCTGGTTCACGGGGCGCGCCGCCGTGTTCCAAGCATGGATCGATGCCGGTAAAATGGACCCAGTCGACCCTGTGCACCTGATCTTCCTGCTGTGGGGCAGTACTCAGCATTACGCCGACTTTGCCACGCAGATCTGCCGGGTGACCGGACAGGCGCGGCTGACGCGAGAGGATTTCGAGCAAGCCGGTGACAACCTGATCCGCATCATCCTCAAGGGATGCGGACTGACCCCTGTAGTGTGATCACTGCAACAGCCAAGAGATAGCGATGCCTTCCACCCTGCTGGGCCCTTGCGAGTTCCGCGAGGAGATTCGCAAGAGTCGATTCATCACCCTCGCCGCGCCCATTGCCAGCGTGCAGGACGCCCAGGCGTTCATCGAACAGAACAGCGATCTGGCGGCGACCCACAACTGCTGGGCGTGGAAACTGGGCGACCAGTACCGCAGCAACGACGACGGCGAGCCGGGCGGTACGGCGGGCCGACCCATTCTGGCGGCCATCGAGGCGCAGGATTGCGACGAGGTGGTGGTGCTGGTGATTCGCTGGTACGGCGGTATTCAGCTGGGCACCGGAGGATTGGCCCGCGCCTATGGCGGGGGGGCGAACAAATGTCTGCAACAGGCCCCCAAGCGCCTGCTGATCGCGCGGGTGGCGGTGTCGTGTTCCTGCACGTTCAGCGAGCTGGCCCTGGTCAAGCTTCGCGTGGCCGAGGCTGAAGGGCTGGTGACTGCGGAAGATTTCACCAGCAATGGCGTCGATCTGCAGCTGGCAGTGGCCAGCGAAGTCATCCCGACCCTGGCGCAGCAGTTGGCCGACCTTTCGCGGGGGCGAATCGTGCTGCAAGACGCTGCTTCATGAACCTGCGGCTTGTTCACGGTGAGTGCTAGTCTGTTTCCTTTTCCAGGAGCGTCGCGATGACAACTGCAAAGAAAGCGCTGGTGATCGGTGCCTCCCGTGGCCTGGGCCTGGGGCTGGTGGAGCGATTGAGCGAGGATGGCTGGGAAGTGACGGCCACGGTTCGTGATCTGGGCAAGGTCCCGGCAGGGCTGACGGCCACCGGGGCCAAGGTGGAAGCACTGGAGATGACTCGGCTGGAATCGATGGATGCATTGGCCCAGCGTCTGCAGCAGCAGCGTTTCGATCTGCTGTTCATCAATGCCGGGGTGTCCGGGCCAACGGGCTACAACACCGATCAGGCCAGCGATGCGGAAATCGGCGAGCTGTTCGTCATCAATGCCGTGGCGCCGATCCGTTTGGCCCAGCGACTGGCGGGCAATGTCACCGACGGCGGTGCGATTGCGTTCATGAGCTCGGTGCTCGGTAGCGTGGCGATGCCCGAAGGGTCGCCCATGGCGTTGTACAAGGCGAGCAAGGCGGCCTTGAATTCGATGACCAATACGTTCGTGACCGAGCTGGCGCGGCCTGGGCTGACGGTACTGGCGATGCACCCGGGGTGGGTGAAGACCGACATGGGCGGTGAAGGGGCCAGTCTGGACGTTGCCACCAGTACCCGGGGATTGGTGGATGTGATCACCGGGCAGCTGGGCAAGGGTGGGTTGCAGTTTCTGGATTACAAGGGCGATAAGATCGACTGGTGAGGTCCGGGGGAAGCGGTGGTGTCAGCGGGGGCCGCTTCGCGGGCACTGCCCGCTCCTACAGAATGCGGGCGTTGCCAGGTAGACCGTGGTCTAGAGGCCCAGGATCGATAGCATGATGAAGGTGGCGAACAGTACGAAGTGAGTCATGCCTTCGATGGCGTTGGTTTCGCCATCGTTGAGGTTGATGGCGCAGATCAGCAGGGTGATGAAGATCATCACGGTCTGGACCGGGGTCATGGCCATCTGGAAGGGCTGGCCGCTGTACAGGGCCAGGCCTTCCATCACCGGTACGGTGAGGATCACCGTCGACAGCGAGGCGCCCAGTGCGATGTTGACCACCGACTGCATGCGGTTGGCCAAGGCTGCGCGCAAGGCAGTGAGAATTTCCGGTGCGGCGGAAATGGCGGCCACCAGAATGGCCGTCACCACGGGGGGTGCGCCGGTGCCTTCCAAACCCAGGTCGATGGTCTTGGACATGACTTCGGCCAGCGCACCGATGATGACGATACCGAACACCAGCGTCCCCACCGACCAGCCCAGGTGAACCGGCTTTTCCGGTTCCGTGGTCACGCCCTTGCGCTTCTTCTTTTCCGGGTAGTTGTAGCTGAAGAAGTAGCTGTGCGGGCCGACCTGCATGCGCAGGAACAACGCGTAGAGCACCAGCATGGCGCCGATGGTGAAGCCCGAATAGACCTTCCAGTTGCCCTCGGGGATGAACTCGGGGACCACCATGGACACGCCCATGGCAGTGAGAATCATGACGCTGTAGCTACGCGCCGAATCGTCGTTGTAGGACTGCTCGCCGTGCTTGAGGCCACCCATCAGTGCGGCGAGGCCGAGGATGCCGTTGATGTCGAGCATCACCGCCGAATAGATGGTGTCGCGCACCAAAGTCGGTGACGGCTCGTTGCTCATCATGATGCCCAGTACCACCACTTCGACCAGTACCGCCGAGAGGGTGAGGATCATGGTGCCGTAGGGGTCGCCGAATTTTTCGGCAAGCAATTCGGCATGTCCCGCCACGCGCACCGAGGCGAAGATGATCGCCACGACCAGGGCGATGCCTGCGCCCAGTGCCACGCCTTGGCCGTGGCTGAGCAGGTAGTGCTCGGCCGGAAAGGCGACGCATGCGGCGATCACCGCCAGAAGTAGAAATTTTTCCTGCTTGAGTAACGCGATCATGGCCTGCCTTCGCTGATTGCTGCGACCTGTGCCGCGGTAAGTAACTGGATGTAACAAGAATCAGCGGATCAGAGTGTGCGATCACGGCAAAGGTTCAGGGCCGGCCCTGTGCCTGGGCCACCAGCCAGTCATGGATGGCGCGTCGGGTGGGGGTATTGAGGGCGCCTTCGCGGTACGCCAGCACGTATTTCTTGCGCGCCTGGATGGGCCACCCGAACGGCACGATCAGCGAGCCTTGTTCCAGTTCGTCGGTGATCAGTGCCCGGCGCGCGATGGCCACGCCCATGCCCATGCGCGCGGCGTCGATGGTCAGGTGGTTGCGATTGAAGGTGTGCCCACGGCGCACGTCGATGCCTTCGGCGCCGATGGCCGAGAGGTAGAACTCCCACTCCGCGTATTCGTAGCTACCACGCCAGGCGGTGATGTCGTGCAGCAACGGGAAGTGAACCAGTTGGCCTGGGCTGTCCAAAGGTGGCCGGCCTTCGAGCAGCAGTGGCGAGCAGACCGGGAACAACTCTTCCTCCAGCAAGGGCGTGGTGACCAGGCCGGGGTAGCTGCCATCGTTGAGGTCGATGGCCAGGTCGAAGTCATCGTCACGCAGGGAGCCGCTGCTGTCTTCGGCGATCACGCGCAACTGCAGCTCGGGAAACGCCCGTTCCAGGCTGGGCAGCCGTGGCATCAGCCACTTGCTCAGAAAGGAGGGAATGCTGCGCAGCTTGAACACCCCGCCGATCGCTCCGGAATGCAACAGCCGCAATTCTTCGTCGATGCGGCTGTGCACTTCGTTGGCAACCACGGCAAGCCGCTGGCCCTGTGCAGTCAGTTGCAGACCGCGCCCCACGCGGTGAAACAGCGGAAAGCCGAGCCGATCTTCCAATTGCTTCATCTGCTGGCTGATGGCACCGGGGGTGACATGCAGTTCATCGGCGCAGCGGGTGAAAGACAAATGCCGCGCGGCGCAGGCGAACACCTGCAGCCAGGCGTGCATTTGGGCATTGAGGATTTTGCTCATCGGTGAGCCCCGCTAAACAATGACTTAGTAAGTATCGTTTGTCTGAAATGTCTGTCAGCTCAAAGATAGGGCACGAGTGTATAGAGAGAGAATGGGGCAGACATGGCTATCAGCGTATTCGACATGTTCAAGATCGGCATCGGACCCTCCAGTTCCCATACGGTGGGTCCGATGCGTGCCGCTGCCCTGTTTGCCAAACACCTGAACGAACACGGCATGGCGCCGCTGGTGGAGCGTATCGAAGTCCGCCTGTACGGCTCGCTGTCGGCGACCGGCGTGGGCCATGGCAGCGACCGCGCCACCCTGATGGGCTTGATGGGCGAATGGCCGGACCGCGTGGACCCGCAAACCGTAGGGCCACGGGTCGACGAGGTGATCCAGCGGCAATGCCTGCAGTTGGGCGAGCACGCGATCCATTTCGACTGGCAACGCGACATGCTGCTGCTCGATGAGAGCCTGCCCTACCACCCCAATGGCATGACCTTGCTGGCGCACCTGCAGAACGGCGAGGTGCACGAGCAGACTTACTACTCGGTCGGCGGCGGTTTCGTGATCGATGCCGAGCAGGCTGCCAGCGGTGTGCTGGACAACGACACCACGGCCCTGCCCTACGATTTCTCGTCGGCGGCGCAGTTGTTGAGTTTGTGCAAACGCACCGGCCTGAGCATCTCGGCGCTGATGATGGAGAACGAAAAGGCCTGGCGCTCCGAAGAGCAGATCCGCGAACAGCTGGCGGTGATCTGGCAGGCGATGCAGGCCTGCGTGGACAAGGGGCTGACCGGGCAAGGGATTCTGCCCGGTGGGCTGAATGTGCGGCGCCGCGCCTATCGGTTGCACCAGAACCTGCAGGAGATCGGCAAGCCCAACGTCATCGGTTCGACCTTGAGTGCCATGGAGTGGGTGAACGTCTTCGCCCTGGCGGTGAACGAGGAGAATGCTGCCGGCGGGCGCATGGTGACCGCTCCTACCAATGGCGCGGCCGGTATCATTCCGGCGGTGCTGCACTACTACATGAAGTTCTGCCCCGAAGCCTCGGCCGACGACGTGGTGCGTTTCTTCCTGGCTGCGGCTGCGGTGGGCATTCTATGCAAGAAGAACGCTTCGATTTCCGGTGCCGAGGTGGGCTGCCAGGGCGAGGTCGGTTCGGCCTGCGCGATGGCCGCCGCAGGCCTGGCCGAAGTGCTGGGAGCCACGCCCGAGCAGGTCGAGAACGCGGCGGAAATCGGCCTTGAGCACAACCTTGGGCTGACTTGCGATCCGGTCGGCGGCCTGGTTCAGGTGCCGTGCATCGAGCGCAATGCGATTGCTGCGGTCAAGGCGATCAACGCGGCGCAGATGGCGCTGCGCGGTGATGGCGAGCACTTCATCTCCCTGGATCACGCCATCCGCACAATGCGTGACACCGGCGCCGACATGCACGACAAGTACAAGGAAACCTCGCGCGGGGGTTTGGCGGTCAATCTGGTGGAATGTTGAGCTGCCTGTTTCGTAAAAGAGAATGTTTTTTGATCGTAACAGCTTGATATGGAATAGTACCCGCCGTTTTTGCGCGCCTGCCCAGCGCGCAGCTTTCACAGCGAAGGTATTTGTCCATGCGCAGTTCCCGCCTCATCTCCATGATCGCCGTCAGTGCGCTGGCCCTGTGCGCCAGGCTGGCCGTCGCCGCGCCCATCGATATCGATGACGGCCAGCACACCGTCCATCTGCCCCAGGCGCCACAACGTGTGGTGGTGCTGGAGTTTTCCTTTCTCGACAGCCTTGCGGCCGTGGGCGTCACGCCAGTGGGGGCCGCCGATGATGGCGATGCCAACCGCGTGTTGCCACGAGTACGCAAGGCCATCGGCCAATGGACGTCGGTGGGCTTGCGCGCGCAGCCCAGCATCGAGCAGATCGCACGGCTCAAGCCCGACCTGATCATCGCCGACCTCAACCGTCACCAGGCGCTGTACAACGACCTGGCGAGTCTGGCACCGACCCTGCTGCTGCCATCGCGTGGGGAAGACTACGAAGGCAGCCTGAAGTCTGCCGGACTGATCGGCCAGGCGCTGGGCAAGAGCGAGGCGATGCAGGCGCGGATCGCGCAGAACCGTCGCAGCCTCGCCGACATCGCCGGGCAGGTGCCGGCCGGCACCAAGGTGCTGTTCGGTGTGGCTCGGGAAGACAGCTTTTCCGTACACGGACCCCATTCCTATGCGGGCAGCGTGCTGGCGGCCATCGGCTTGCAGGTTCCGCCGGTGCGCAGCAATGCGGCACCGACCGAATTCGTCAGCCTGGAGCAATTGCTGGCGCTTGACCCTGCCTGGCTGCTGGTCGGCCACTACCGGCATCCGAGCCTGGTCGACACCTGGAGCCAGCAGCCACTGTGGCAAGTGCTGGGCGCAGTGCGCAATCACCAGGTCGCGGAAGTCGACGGTGACACCTGGGCACGCAACCGTGGGGTGATGGCGTCCGAGCAGATTGCCGAGGATGCATTGGCCATTCTCAAGGGCGGCAAAGCCGCCATGACGCCCTGAATGAGGCGTGGATGGGCGATGGCGCTGGGCGTGGTGACCGTCGCCGGGCTGTTCTGGATCTCTCTTTATGCCTGGTCGCCGTTCACGATCAGTCAGGCTGATGCGTTTCAACGGTTTGTTCAGTCAAGGCCGCGAGGGCGGCAACATGGCCTATATCGTTGCCCAACTGCGGGTGCCGCGAGCACTGTGTGCGGCCTTGGTCGGTGCCTGCCTGGGACTGGCGGGCGCATTGATGCAGGGCATTACCCGCAATCGCCTGGCGTCGCCGTCACTGTTCGGCGTCACGGCCGGTGCTGCACTTGGGCTGGCGTTGTTCTCCACGGGGCTGATGGCCCTGCCGTTTGCCGGTGGTGCGCTGCTGATGACGTGCCTGGGTGGCGCCTTGGCCTGGGTGATCGTCTTCAGCCTGGGCGGCGCCTGGTCGCCGACGGCCGCGCAAGGCCGACTGGTGCTGGCCGGCGTCACGGTGGCGGCACTGTGCGCGGCGCTGACGCGGTTGACCGTGATACTGGTCGAGACGCAGGCACAGAGCGTGCTCAACTGGCTGGCCGGGTCACTGGCCAACGTGGGTGCCGCGCAACTGCAGTTGCTATGGCCGTGCACCTTGGTGGGCGCCGTGTGGGCCATGTTCTGTGCGCCGCGTCTGAACCTGGTGAACCTGGGCGAGGATGCGGCGCGCTCGCTGGGGGTTGGCATCGCCAGCCTGCGCCTGCAGGTGTTCTTCGTCAGCCTGCTGCTGGTGGGTGCAAGCGTTTGTGCGGTAGGCCCGATCGGTTTCGTGGGGCTGATCGCGCCGAACATCGCTCGACAATACCTGGGCAACGACTATCGCTGGCTGATGCCGGCCAGCGCCCTGCTGGGAGCGGCGATCGTGCTGGCGGCCGACCTTGTCAGCCGCGCCGTGGCCTTTCCGGCGGAAACGCCGGCCGGGGTGGTGACCGCCCTGATCGGCGCACCGTTCTTCCTGTACCTTGCCAGGCGCACGCAATGACTCGGCCCTACCCTCGCCTGCTGATCCTGCTTGCGCTGGTGCTGGCGGCCCTGTGGCTGAGCCTGAGCGCCGGCACGTCCTGGCTGGCGCCGGGCACGGTATTCGATCGTCTGATGGGCCCACGATGCGCTGGACTTCGAGGTATGGAACCACCGCCTTCCACGCGCACTGATCGCCGTCCTCACCGGCAGCGCCCTGGGCCTGGCCGGTGCCCTGGTGCAGGGGGTGATCCGCAACCCGCTGGCCTCGCCGGAGATTCTGGGGGTGACCCAGGGCGCCGGGCTGGCCCTGACCATCGCCATCATCGCTTTTCCGCAGTTGCCCTTCACCTGGCTGCCTCTGGTTGCAGGGGTGGGCGGCGCTGGCGGCGCGCTGCTGCTGGCGCTGTACAACAGCGGCGTGAGTTTTTCCGGCGTGCGCTTTGCGTTGTCCGGGGTAGCGATCGCCGTTACTTTGTCCAGCGTCACCGAGTTTCTGATCCTGTCCCATCCCCTGGACATCAACACCGCCTTGCTCGCCCTGACCGGCAGCCTGTGGAGTCGCAATTGGCATCACGTCGAGCTGGCGCTGCCGTTTCTGCTGCTGATGCCGTTGGCACTGGGCCTGGCAAAACCGCTGAACCTGATCGGCCTGGGCGACGAGGCGGCGCACAGCCTGGGCACGGCGCTTGCGCGTACGCGCTGGCTGGCGATGGGCATGGCGGTGCTGTTGAGCAGCCTGGGCGTGGGAATCATCGGACCGGTGGGCTTTCTGGGGCTGGTGGCTCCGCACATGGCACGGCGACTGGTGGGTGGGCATCATCAGCACCTGCTGCCGGCCGCGATGCTGATCGGCGCACTGCTGCTGGTGCTGGCCGACACTCTGGGACGCACGCTGATAGCGCCCAGCGAGATCCCGGCGGGCATCTTGACCGCGGTGATCGGCGCTCCCTACTTTCTCTGGCTGCTGGCACGCTTCAAGGGCTGACATCATGAGCATCATCAAGGCCGAAGGCGTCGACATCGGCTACGGCGCCAAGCCTATCGTTCGCAACCTCTCGTTCACCCCGCCCGCCGGGCAGGTCACTGCGCTGATCGGCCCCAACGGCTGCGGCAAATCGACCTTGCTCAAGGCGCTGGCACGCATCATCACGCCGCAGTCGGGCACGGTGAGCCTGGACGGCCAGGCGTACGCGCAACTGTCGTCGCGGACGCTGGCGCGACAGGTCGCGTTTCTGCCGCAGGTGCTGCCCATCCCCGAAGGGGTCAGCGTGGCCCAATTGGTGGCTTATGGACGCAGCCCGCACAACAGCTTCTGGGGACGCCTGAGCGGCGCGGACCGTGGCGCCGTGGATCAGGCCCTGCAGCGCATGGGCCTGGCAGCGCTTGCCGATACTGCCCTGGCGGACCTCTCCGGTGGCCAGCGGCAACGGGCCTGGCTGGCCATGGTGCTGGCGCAGAATACCCCGGTGGTTCTGCTCGACGAGCCCACGACCTATCTGGACATCAGTCATCAAGTCGAGCTGCTCGATCTGATGCGCGAGCTGGCGGCCGAAGGCAAGACCGTGGTCACCGTGCTGCACGACATCAACCAGGCGTGCCGCTACGCCGATCATCTGGCGGTGATGCATCAAGGTCGCCTGGTGGCTGATGGCACGCCTGCGCAGGTCGTCGATGCCGAGTTGATGCAGCGGGTGTTCGAGGTGCAGGTGCAGGTCATCCGCGAACCGGTGGCAGGCACGCCGATGTGCGTGGTGGAAAAGAGCGCCCGCGCGCCGACCTGAACCGACCCGGCCTGGCCGAGCGTCGGCGGAAGGTGTCGTCCGGCCCTGCGCGGCTGCGGGTGAGTGGCAATACCTGTAGAATCGGCCAGGATTGCACCTGATGAGAGAATGAAGACACCATGTACGACTGGCTCAATGCCTTGCCCAAGGCCGAACTGCACATGCACCTGGAAGGCTCGCTGGAACCCGAGCTGCTGTTCGCCCTGGCCGAGCGCAACAAGATCGCATTGCCCTGGAATGATGTAGAGGCGCTGCGCGGAGCCTATGCGTTCAACAACCTGCAGGAGTTTCTCGACCTGTATTACCGCGGTGCCGATGTGCTGCGCACCGAGCAGGATTTCTACGACCTGACCTGGGCCTACCTGCTGCGTTGCCAGGCCCAGAACGTCGTGCACACCGAACCGTTCTTCGACCCGCAGACCCACACCGACCGTGGCATTGCCTTCGAGACCGTGCTGGGCGGCATCACCGCTGCACTCAATGATGGCCGTACCCGGCTGGGTGTCGACAGCGGTCTGATCCTGAGTTTCCTGCGCCACCTGAGCGAAGACGAGGCACAGAAGACTCTGGACCAGGCACTGCCCTTCCGCGATGCCTTCGTGGCCGTGGGTCTGGACAGCTCCGAGATGGGCCATCCGCCGAGCAAGTTCCAGCGTGTGTTCGACCGTGCCCGCGACGAGGGCTTCCTGACCGTGGCCCACGCGGGCGAGGAAGGTCCGCCCGAGTACATCTGGGAAGCACTGGACCTGCTCAAGATCCAGCGCATCGACCACGGTGTGCGGGCTATCGAGGATGAGCGGCTGATGCAGCGCATCATCGACGAGCAGATCCCGCTGACCGTGTGCCCGCTTTCCAACACCAAGCTGTGCGTGTTCGATCACATGGGCCAGCACAACATTCTCGACATGCTCGAGCGTGGCGTGAAGGTCACGGTGAATTCCGATGACCCGGCCTACTTCGGTGGCTACGTCACCGAGAACTACCATGCGTTGCACACCCATCTGGGCATGACCGAGGATCAGGCCCGGCGCCTGGCGCAGAACAGCCTGGATGCACGCCTGATCAAGCAGTGAGGCTGGCGGCGTCGAAACGCCGCCCGTTGTCATCGGTGAAATGCCCTTTCAGGTGCCCAGGCGGCCGATCTCGATCATGCCCAGCCGCGTCACCTGCAACGAGCGGCTGTCTTCATTGAGCTTGAGCCAACCCGATTGCAGAAACAGGGTCAGCAACCCCGCACCCAGCGCGCCACCGAGGTGCGGGCGCTGGGTGCTCCAGTCGCAGCAGCTGTTCAGCGGCTGGCGCTCGCGGTTGACCAGTGCCTGGGTGTAGATGCCTCGACTGGCCAGGCGGCTGCTGCCGAGCGCGGTGACTTCCAGACGTTGCTCATAGTGTTCGAGCCAGCCGTTCTGGACCATGCGCTGGAACAAATCGGCCGCCAGCACGCCTCCCAGGTGATCGCCGCACAAACGTACTTGATGCAGGGCCTTGGGCGTGCGCGTCCGAGGCACGCTGATCGGCGCGGCTACCCCTGTCTTGGCCTGCACCAGCGATACGCTGGCCAACGCTTCCACCGCCGCTCCCACCTCTGGCTTGGCCAGGCGGAAGAAGCGCTTGCGCCCACGGGCTTCGAACGTCAGCAGACCGCCGGCCGACAGCCGCGCCAGGTGGGCGCCTGCCGAAGAAGTCGAGACACCTGCCAGCGTTGCCAACTCGTCGGCGCCTCGCGTGGTGCCATCGATGAGGGCCCAGAGCATGGCGCTGCGCTTGGGGTCGGCCAGCAATGTGGCGATCCTGCTGATGCAAGGTGTTGTTTGCATGTATTCACTCCCTGTGGAAACGTTCGTCAATCTGGCAATGGTTGCCGGGGTGATTATATGCACCCTGCCGTTGTACGGAATTGGACGAAATCGCCGGGGCTGACCCTCGAATGCGAGGGATATGCAATACCCTGTACTTGTATTCACCGTGGTTACCGGCGGCATTTTCCAGGACATTTGCTCAAGTGCCCGCAACGTATCGCTCGCTTGCCGGAAAACCGATTGAAGACAGGGCCAAATGCAGGTTAGACCTCACAGCCAACAAGGACTTTTCCCGCAACATCCGTCCTTGCAGACCTACATGATTGGCTTGGGTGCAGTGCCGCACCGTCAGTCCGACGGGCAGCCGGCCCCCGCTCGCCCGCCCGAAATGAGGATTACACTGAGGCCTCATCTCGAGCCCGAGGACATCGCAATGAACGTTCTTCTTTCTGAGTTGAAACAGCCACGTGGCAGCCGCTGGCAGGTGCGTATGGACCAGCACGTGGTGTCTTTTCGCAGTGAAACCGAGGCGCGGGCGTTCATCGCCACGCTCGAAGCCCGCCTGCAGGCGCCCCACGGCCTGCCGCAGGTGCGGCAGGCCAGTACCGGCTAGGCGGCTGTCTGCAGATCGCGGCGCTGCTGGCAGCGGCGTGTGAGTACCGCCGCGCAGACGGCAAGCAGGCCGCAGCCGGCGATCACCCAGGCCATGGGCATGGCGGTGCCGTCGTGCAGTACGCCGACCAGAGAAGCAGTGGCGGCGGCAAGGCTGAACTGCAGACAGCCCAGCAGAGCCGAGGCGCTGCCAGCGCGTGAACCCTGGCCGCTCATGGCACACGCGGAGGCATTGGGGATGATCCCGCCCAGGCTCGCCAGACAGACGAACAGCGGAATCAACAGTGGCCATAGTGCCGTTGGCCTCAGCGCGCTGAGGGCGAGAAGCACGGCGCCCGCTGCCATGTAGATCCACACGGTGCGTGACAGCAGCCACGCCGGGCCGCGACGGGACAGCAGGCGGGCGTTGACCTGCGCCATCAGGATGAACCCTGCGGCGTTACTGCCAAACAGCCAGCCGTAGTGCTCGGCCGGCACGCCGTAGAGCTTGATAAACACGAAGGGCGAACCGGCGATGTAGGCGAACATGCCGGCCATGGCGATCCCGCCGGTCAGCGCATGGCCCATGAACACCGGATCCATGAGCAATCCACCGTACAGCTTCGGCGCGCCGCTGAGCGGGCGTCTCGGCCTGTCCGCCGGCATGCTTTCGGGCAGGCCGAGGGCGACGGCCAGGGTGCAGGCGGCGCTGAACAGGGTGAGCACGATGAAGATCCACTGCCAGCCCCAACCGTTCACCAGAACACCCCCGAGCAGAGGGGCCAGGATGGGCGCCAGACCCATGACCAGCATCAGTTGCGAGAAGACCTTGGCCGATCCGACCGCATCGCATTTGTCGCTGACGATGGCACGGGCCAGCACCATGCCAGCGCAACCGCCCAGGGCCTGGACGAATCGGGCGGCGATCAGCCACTCCAGAGTGGGTGCGAAAGCGCACGCCAACGAAGCCAGGGTGAACAGCGAGACGCCCACGAGCAATGGGACCCGGCGACCGAAGCGGTCGGCCACGGGGCCGTAGATCAACTGGCCGATCGAAAGGCCCAGGAAGTAGGCCGCCAGGGTGGTCTGGATGTGTTTTTCGTCGGTGGCGAAGGCCAGCGCCATGGCAGGGAAGCCAGGCAGGTAGAAATCGATCGCCAGAGGGCCGAACGCGCTGAGCGCCCCCAGGATCAGGATGGTTTTGAAGTTCATCGGGTATTCTATATGTCCAGGCAATACAGGCGACCTAGTCTAACCGGGTTGCGCGGGGATCGGGGTGAAGGTTCCGTCTGGGGGATTGCCCATGGGTGACAGCGATTGCGGTGGGTCAGGGGGGCCGCGGTGCGGGCGGACGCGGCTTGCACCGCTGCTACAGGGGACGGTTTCGCCCGTAGTAGCGGTGCGTGCGGAGGGTTACGCGGAGGTTGCGCTGTAGCCTTCTTCGGCGATCAGCTGGATGATTCGCTCGGGCGGCAGTTGGGTGTTGGTTTCGACCTTGCCCGCTGCCAAGTCTATCCGAACCTCGGCAGCCGGGTCTTGGGCGGTGATTGCCTGAGTTACGGCGCGTACGCAATGGCCGCAGGTCATGCCTTGCACGTTGAACTGTTGCATGGGTGGTACCTCGCTGAACGGGATTGCAGTCATTCTCAACCTTGCCATCAGGGCAAGGTCAAGTTTCGGCCGCTGCGGCCGGGCTGGAATTCCTCAGATCACTCGTCCAAGCTGGACGCTGACCCTACTGGCAGGAGAGATTCGATGCGCCCGATGATTCCATGGCTGTTCGGGATGTGCGCCCTGGCGGCACAAAGCTGTTGGGCCGGTGCGGGTACCGGGCAGCCGTACGGCATTCTGATCGTTTCCCGGGAGCGACTGGAAGTCGCCACGTCCTGCGAGATCGGGGTCTACCTGCAGGATCAACTGGTCGGCCGGCTGTTTCAGGAACAGGCCACCTCCTTCAACCTGCCGCCCGGCCCCGTGTCGGTGGGTCTGCGTCAGTTGCCTGGACAGACGCCCGGGTGCGCGCCGGGCATGACCGAATACAAACCGGTAATCGTGACCCTGCAGGCCGGACAGATCCAGAAATTCCGCATTGCAGCAGGAAATGCCGGCCTGTACCTCAAGCCCGAGCCGCTGGAATATTGACCTTGTCCAAGGGGTAGGGTTGATACTGGCGCAAACGCTACCAAGGACATTCCAACCATGAACATTGGCCAGGCCGCCCGTGAAAGCGGCCTCAGCGCAAAAATGATCCGCTATTACGAGTCTATCGGGCTGCTCGCGCCAGCCCTGCGCAGCGACAGCGGATACCGCCTGTATCAGGCCGCAGACCTGCACACGCTCGGCTTCATCAAGCGCTCGCGCGACCTTGGGTTTTCACTGGAAGAAGTGGCCAGGCTGTTGACGCTGTGGCAGGACCGCGAGCGCGCCAGCGCCGATGTGAAGCAATTGGCACGCAAGCACATCGACGAGCTGGACCGCCGCATCGGTGAGCTGAGCCAGCTGCGCGATACGCTTGTCCATCTGGTGGACCATTGCCACGGCGACGACCGCCCGGACTGCCCGATCCTTCAGGAGCTGGCATCCGGGGGCTGTTGCAACTGACACGGGAGAAGGCGCCCGCAGCCTATGGCTGTGTGCCTACTGCAACCAGGGCGGTGGCGGCTCTTCCGTGGTCTTGGCTGGCTGCTCGTCGGCTTCGCGTGCGGCACGTCGACGAATGTCGTCCAGGCGCGCGGCCTCGATTTCCCGCATGACGCCGCCGACATCGGCCTCCACTTCCTCTTCGACGAACTCGCCCGTCAGCACGCTGGCCGGGTGCAGTTTGCCTTCCTCGTACAACGCCCACATTTCCTTGGCGTAGCGGGTCTGGCGAAGCTCGGGAGCGAACCGGCCGAAATAGCTGGCCATGTTCCCGACATCACGTTCCAACATGCTGAAGGCGTGGTTGTTGCCTGCGGCGTCCACGGCCTGAGGCAGATCGATGATCACCGGGCCGTCGGGCGTAAGCAGCACGTTGAACTCGGAAAGGTCACCGTGCACCAGACCCGTGCAGAGCATCAGCACGATCTGGTGGATGAGGAACGCGTGGTATTCGCGCGCCTGATCGGGTTCCAGCTCGACGTCATTGAGACGCGGCGCCGCATCGCCGTACTCGTCGCAGATCATCTCCATGAGCAGCACGCCCTCGAGAAAATCGTACGGCTTGGGCACACGTACACCGGCGCTGGCCAACTTGAACAGCGCCGCGACCTCGGCGTTCTGCCAGGCGTCTTCGGTTTCCTTGCGGCCGAACTTGGAGCCCTTGGCCATTGCCCGCGCCTGTCGGCTGTTGCGCACCTTGCGGCCTTCCTGGTATTCGGCCGCCTGGCGGAAGCTTCGTTTGTTCGCCTCCTTGTAGACCTTGGCGCAGCGCAATTCCTTGCCGCAGCGCACCACATAGACAGCTGCTTCTTTACCGCTCATGAGCGGTCGCAGCACCTCGTCCACCAGACCGTCCTCGATCAGCGGTTCAATGCGTTTTGGAGTCTTCATCAGCTTTTATTCTGGGTCCTTCGTAGCCAAACACGCGAATTCTGACGGCATCCTCTCACAGCGAGCGCGGCTTGCCGACCCGAGCCTGTAAAAGGATGCAAACTACTCGCCAAGCGGTGGCCGATCATAGCGCTTTCCCGGCGCATCGACAGTAGCGCCTGGGCATCAAAGCTCGCCCGGGGTGAAACCGAACAACCCCTTGAAAGCGGCGATGAAGGCCGACGTGGATTCATAGCCGTGGTTCAACGCCGCCGTTGTGACGCTGTCACCCTGCTCCAAGGCCTGCAGCGACGACAGCAGCCGCATGCGCTGGCGCCAGGCGCGAAAGCTCAGGCCGGTTTCGCGCTGGAACAGGCGCATCAGGGTTTTTTCCGAAGTGCCCAGGCGGCTTGCCCACTGGCGCAGCGTGGTGGCCTGATCGGGCGCCGCGATCAGCTGATTGCACAAAGCCAACAACCGATGCTCCCTAGGCAGGGGCAAGGAGAACGCCACTTCAGGCAGCACTGCAAGCTGGTCCAGCAACACCTGCACCAGACGCGCCTGCGCGGTGTCCCCTGCCGGGTACTCATGGGGCAACTCGCAGAAGCCCTTGATCAGTTCACGTGCCAGCGGCGTGACTTCGAGCACCTTGCAGTGCTCGGTGAGCCAGGGCGACTCGTCGCGGCGCACGTACAGACTGCGCATCTCGGCGCGCATCGAGGTGACGACCTTGTGCTCGACACCGGCCGGAATCCAGATGCCCCACTGTGGCGGCGCGAAGAAATTGCCTTCGTCGGTATGGACGCCGAGCACGCCGCTGATGGCATAGGAAAACTGCGCCCAGTCGTGCCGATGGGCTGGAGTCCATGACCCTGCGCCCAGGCTTTCGGCACGGGCGTACAAAGGGCGTGGAAGGCTGACCAGGTCGGGAATGGAGCGGGGTGGCGGAGCGTGTCCGTTTATCGGCATTGGTTGGCTCTCTATCGCGAGACGGCAACAGAGTGCCTGAGTTAGCCTGTCGGTCTCAATGTTCATCGACGCACAGGCGATTCTTTCATGCACATTTTCAAACACCTCAAGCGCGTGGTAACCGACTGGTTCCTCTGCGGCATGGTGCTGGCCGTTCTGCTGGCTTGGCTGTTTCCCCGCTTCGGCGCCACCGGCGGCGCGATGCATGCCGGCCTGGTGACCAATATCGGCGTGTTCGTGGTGTTCTTTCTGCATGGCATGAACCTGTCCAGCGAGCAGATCTGCCACGGCTTGAAGAACTGGCGGCTGCACCTGATGGTGCAGGCCTTCACCTTCGTGGTGTTCCCACTGCTGTGGCTGGCCTGCGACAAGACCCTGGGTGCGTTCATTCCCGGCACCTTGATGGTGGGCTTCCTGTACCTGGCCGCTTTGCCGTCGACCATTTCCTCGTCGGTGGCCCTGACCGGCAGTGCGGGCGGCAACGTGCCGGCGGCGATTCTCAACGCCAGCCTGTCGAGCGTGCTGGGCATCTTCATCACGCCGTTCCTCTGCGCGTTGGTGGTCGGCGGTGGTTCGGGCGGCATCGACCTGGGGGAAACCCTGCTGGACCTGTGCGCCATGCTGCTGTTGCCGCTGGTGCTGGGCCAATTGTTGCGCCCCCTGTTCGGCAAGTTCTTCGGAAAGCACAAGCGCTACACCAACCTGATCGACAAGGCAGTGATCCTGCTACTGGTGTATGCCGCCTTCTGCAACTCGATGATGTCGGGGCTGTGGGAACAGCAAGGCGCGTCGGTCCTGGCCATCGCGGTGGGCGGCAGTGCGCTGCTACTGGCGCTGATCCTGCTGCTGACCACGCGTACGGCCAAATGGCTGGGCTTCAACCACGCCGACAAGGTCGCTGCGGTGTTCTGCGCCAGCAAGAAATCGCTGGCGGCCGGTGCGCCGATGGCTGCGTTGATCTTCGGCAGCAACCCGGGCCTGGGCCTGATCCTGCTGCCGATCATGATCTACCACCCGCTGCAGTTGATCGTCTGTTCGATCATGGCGGAAAACTATGCCAATCAGCTGCGCATGGAAGCGGCCGTCGCACCCGTGGGAGGCCCTGTCATCGCTCGATGATTGCGGTGACGCCCTGCCCGCCGGCGGCGCAGATGGAAATCAGCCCGCGGCCGCCACCGGCCCTGTCCAGCAGTTTGCTCAGGTTGCCGAGGATGCGGCCACCGGTGGCGGCGAACGGATGCCCTGCCGCCAGGGAGCTGCCCCTGACGTTGAGGCGAGTACGATCGATCGCTCCCAACGGCGCCTCCAGGCCCAGGCGTGTGCGGCAGTAGTCCGCGTCCTCCCAGGCCTTGAGCGTGCAGAGCACCTGCGCGGCAAAAGCTTCATGGATTTCGTAGTAGTCGAAATCCTGCAGGCTCAGGCCGTTGCGGGCGAGCAAGCGCGGCACGGCGTAGACCGGCGCCATCAACAGGCCTTCCTGGCCGCCGACGAAGTCGACCGCTGCGGCCTCGCCGTCGCGCCAATACGCCAGCACCGGCAGTCCGCGTTCCCGTGCCCAGGCTTCACTGGCCAGCAGCACCACCGAGGCGCCGTCCGTCAACGGCGTGGAGTTGCCTGCCGTCAGCGTGCCCTGAGGATTCTTCTCGAACACCGGCTTGAGCGCCGCCAGTTTCTCCAGGGTCAGGTCGGGACGCAGATTATGATCGCGAACCAGTCCACCAAATGGCGTGCTGAGATCGTCCTGCCATCCCTCGGCATAGGCCGCCGCCAGGTTGTGATGGCTGCGCAGGGCCAGTTCATCCTGCGCCTGGCGGGGAATGTTCCAGTGTTGCGCCATCAGCTCGCAGTGCTGCCCCATCGACAGCCCGGTTCTCGGCTCGCCGTTGCGCGGCAGTTCGGGTTTCAAATGCCGAGGTCGCAGTTGTAGCAACGCCTTGGCGCGCTCGCCGAAGGATTTGGCGCGGTGGGTCTGCAAGAGAACCTGACGCAGCCCTTCATCGACAGCGATCGGGGCGTCGGAAGCACTGTCGACGCCACCGGCGATGCCGCATTCGATCTGGCCCAGGGCGATCTTGTTGGCCACCAGCAGCGCAGCCTCGAGGCCTGTGCCACAGGCCTGCTGCACATCGTAGGCCGGAGTCTGCGCAGACAGCCGCGAGCCCAGCACGCATTCACGGGTCAGATTGAAGTCCCGGGAGTGCTTGAGCACGGCGCCTGCCGCCACTTCGCCCAGGCGCAGGCCATGCAGTGCATAGCGCTCGATCAGGCCTTCGAGCGCAGCCGTGAGCATCGCCTGATTGCCGATCCGCGCGTAGGGCCCGTTGGCTCGCGCGAAAGGAATGCGGTTGCTGCCGATGATGGCAACCCGGCGCACCGGATTCGTGTCAAGGTTCATGGCGGACATCCTGGGTTGAAGAAACGTGCTGCAAAGGGCCCAGGCGAACGACGCGGGCCTTGCCGTGGTCCACACTTTGAACTCTTTGACCCGGAGCCTGTTCCATGTCCGATCGATATATCGACTTCGTCAACTCTGACCTGGGCCGCCGCCTGGTGAGTGCCGTCGGCCTGCCGGCCCCGGCACGCCTGGAGCGCTGGCAAGGCGGACGGCTGCGACCGGTGGAAGGCGCCCTGCTGCTGGGCGGCGGGGCGCTGGCCGACAAGGTTGCCGACTTCGCCCGGCGCCTCACCGATACGGCCTTCGGTGCCGCCGGCCTGCCGGACTGGACTGCAGGGTTGGGTCCTCGCATCAAAGCGGTGGTGTTCGATGCCAGTGGAATCGTCGACAGCACTCAGCTGGCGCGCTTGCGCGAGTTCTTCCAGCCGCTGATCAAGAGCCTGGACCACAATGCGCATATCGTCATCCTGGGGCGCGAGCCTCGCGATCTGGATGACCCCGAAGCCCACATCGCCCAGCGCGCCGTGGAAGGTTTCAGCCGATCGTTGGCCAAGGAACTGCGCAACGGCGGCACCTTGCAGTTGCTCCACGTGGCTCCCGAAGCGGACGAACAACTGGAAGGCGCCCTGCGCTTCTTTCTCTCGCCAAAAAGCGCGTTCGTGTCGGGCCAGGTGCTGTCGTTACGGGCCAGCACGCGTCAGGTCAGCGACTGGACGCGGCCGCTGGCAGGCCGCAAGGCTTTGGTCACGGGCGCTGCGCGCGGCATCGGTGCTTCGATCGCCGAAACCCTGGCCCGCGACGGTGCCGACGTGATCCTGCTCGACGTACCCCAGGCGCGTGCCGATCTGGAAGCGCTGGCGGCGCGACTGGGAGGCCGTACGATCGATCTGGACATCTGCGCCAGCGACGCGGCCGAGCGGCTGATCGAGGCGCTGCCGGAAGGGATCGATATCGTCGTGCACAACGCGGGCATCACGCGCGACAAGACCTTGGTCAACATGACGCCCGAGTACTGGGACTCGGTGCTTGCCGTCAATCTGCTCGCGCCGCAACGCCTGACCCAGGCGCTGTTCGATCGCGGCACGTTGCGTGACGACGGTCGGGTGATACTGCTCTCTTCGACCTCGGGCATTGCCGGCAACCGCGGGCAAAGCAACTACGCGGCAAGCAAGGCCGGGCTGATCGGCCTGGCCGAGGCATTCGCGCCCAGGCTGGCCACCCGGGGTGCGACCATCAACGCCGTAGCGCCCGGCTTCATCGAAACCGGCATGACCGCACAGATGCCCTTCGCCCTGCGCGAGGCGGGTCGACGCATGAGCTCGCTGGGCCAGGGCGGACAGCCGCAGGACGTCGCCGAGGCCGTCGCCTGGCTGGCGCAGCCAGGCAGTGGCGCCGTGAATGGGCAAGTGCTGCGCGTGTGCGGCCAAAGCATCCTGGGGGCCTGACATGGCGATCCACTGGCAGACCTTGCCACGCAACCCCGACCTACCCCGCGCCTATCTGAAAGCTGCGCTCAATCGCAAGATCACCGGCGAGCACCTGCCCGATCTGGGCCTGCGCTGCAATCTGTCGGCCGACCCAAGGCACCTGGCGGCCTATCGCGAGCTGTGCGGGTTCGGCGAAGGCGGCATGCTCCCCGCCACTTACCCGCATGTCCTGGCGTTCGCCCTGCAGATGCGCCTGCTGACCGACAAGCGTTTTCCTTTTCCAGTGCTGGGGCTGGTGCATTTGCGCAATCGCATCCAGGTGTTGCGCCCACTGGGCGGCGTCGCCGGCGTGCGGGTCAGCGTACACGCGCAGAATCTGCAGGCCCACGAGAAAGGCGTGACGTTCGATCTGGTGACCCAGGTCGATGACCCCCTGGGCCCGCTCTGGCAGGAACACAGCACGATGCTGTGTCGCCAGGCAAAGATCGACGGTTTGCCAAACCCTGTGCAGACGGATGCTCAAGAGCCCCAATCCGCATTGGTCGCGGTGCATCGCTGGTACGCCGCCGCCGACACCGGGCGGCGCTATGCGCGGGTATCGGGGGATTACAACCCGATTCACCTCAGTGCGCTGAGCGCACGCCTGTTCGGCTTTCCCACCGCCATCGCCCACGGCATGTGGAGCCTGGCGCAGAGCGTGGCCGCCCTGCGCGAGCGCTTGCCGCAGAGCAACTACCAACTGGAGGTGGCGTTTCACAAGCCGGTGCGCCTGCCCAGCGAGTTGATTTTCAGCGCCAGCGCGGCGGGCCCGAGTGGACAGCTGGCGTTGCACGGTCGCGACGATCTGTTGCACATGAGCGGAACCTGGGGCCCGGCGACCCTGTAGCTATTGCGTTCGGCAAAGTTCGGCTTGAAGCTATGCGCCTTCAGGAGCTTTGCAATGAACCTAGACGCACTTACCCAACGCCTGCACCAGATTCGCGAAAACAACGATTGGCGGCGCTTTCACAGCCCGAAAAACCTGGCCATGGCGGCCAGCGTCGAGATGTCCGAACTGCTGGAGATCTTCCAGTGGCTGACCGAAGACCAGTCGCGACAACTTTCGGCCGAGCAACTCGAACACGCAGGCCAGGAGGTCGGCGATGTGGTGCTGTACCTGTTGCTGCTGTGCAGCGAACTGGGTCTGGACATGGATCAGGTGGTACGCGCCAAGCTGGCCGACAGCGAGCGGCGGTTCGCGCGATGAACGATCGCCATTTCGATCAACTGGCGACCCGTTTCGCCGAAAAGATCTATGGCGGCGCCAAGGGTGCGATTCGACTCGCCGTGCTTCAGGCCGACCTGCGCGAGGCCTTGCCGCAGCGTCCTCTGCGGGTGCTGGATGTCGGCGGCGGCCTGGGCCACATGGCCTTGTGGCTGGCCGAGCAAGGTCATCAGGTCACCCTGAGCGAACCGGCCGAACCGATGCTCGATGGCGCTCGCGAGCGCTTCGCCGCCGCAGGCCAGAGCGCCATCTTCATCCAGGCGTCCTGGCAGCAGTTGCCCGAACTGGAGCTGCCCGCCTTCGACCTGGTGATCTGCCATGCGGTGCTGGAGTGGCTGGCCGAGCCGCACGCCATTCTGCCGGTGCTGCATTCGCTGACCGCCGCCAATGGCTGGCTGTCGCTGGCGTTCTACAATCGCGATGCGCTGGTTTACCGCAACCTGCTCAAAGGGCACTTCCGCAAGCTGCACAGCAATGAGCTGGCCGGCGAGAAGCAGAGCCTGACGCCCCAGCAGCCGCTGGACCCGCGCGAGCTGGCCGCGCAACTTGAGGGCGCGTGGCGTGTCGAATCCATGAGCGGTGTGCGGGTGTTTCACGACTACATGCCCATCGACTTCCAGAAGCGGGCCGACCTGGAACAACTGGTGGAAATGGAGCTTGCCCATCGGCGGCATCCGGCATTCGCCGGTCTGGGCCGTTACCTGCACTGGATCTGCCGCCCCGCCTGATCGGTATTTCGGAGACTGCCATGCGTCGCCTGTCACTTTGCGCTGTTTGTCTGGCCCTGGCGGCCTGCCAGAGCCCCAATCCCTATGTGGCCAGTTCCAGACCGTTGCCGCCGGCACCGGCGCAGGCCGCGCAGACCTTCGACGCCAGTGCCTACCCCGCGCCTGCGCGTGACTATGCCCAGTACCGCAATTGGGCCTGGGTCAACGGACAGTTGCCGGCCGGGATAAGTTGGGCGGATTCTGCGCAGATCGCCGAGGCTGTGAGCAATGCCCTCGACCAGCGTGGCCTGCGTCCTCAGCGCGGAGGCGGCACTGCCGATCTGCGGGTCGGCACCAGCCTGCGCATGGAGACGCGCCTGCAACAGACTCGTGACGACGTCGGCTACGGTGCCGGCTATGGACGCGGTTACGGGCCGTACGATCGCTATGATCGCTTCGGCGGTTACGGCAGTTATCCGGTGGTGCGCACCTACCAGATTCAGGTCATGGTGGTGCGCATCGACCTGTTCGACGGCAAGAGCGGCCAGCCTGTCTGGAGCGCGAGTGCTGAAACCAGCAGCCAGGGCAGCCTGAGCGATCGTAACGAGGCGTTACGCAACGCGGTACAAAAGGCGCTCACGGCTTATCCTCCTTCCTGATCCACAGGAGATTTCATCATGTTGCGTCGTCTTGCCGTTCTACCCCTGGCGTTGTTGCTGGCCGCGTGCCAAACCCCTCGGGTCAATCACGATTTCGATGCCAGCCGCGACTTTGCGGCCTACCGCAGCTGGACCTGGAAAGAGCCGGCCGTGCAATACCGGCCGGACGATCCGCGGGTGCGCAGCGACCTGACCGAGCAGCGCATTCGCCAAGCCGTCAGCAGTCAGCTCGACCAGCGAGGTCTGCGGCCGGCCGCCGCCGGTGGCCGTGCCGACGTGACCGTGCAGGCGTACCTGATCGTCGATAACCGCCAGCAGCAGGTCACCACCAACTACGGGGGTGGCTGGGGCGGTGGCTACTGGGGGCCGTACTGGGCCACGCCAGCCATGAATGAAACCCGCAGCATCGATTACAAGGTCGCGACCTTGCAGTTGGACATGCTCGATGGACGCGATGGCAAGCTGGTGTGGCGCGGCAGCACCGAGCAACTGGTCAACGACAGTGCCGTGTCGCCGAGTGAACGCAACAGTGTCATCCAGAAAGCGGTGAGCGACATCCTCTCCACCTACCCGCCCCGCTGAGCGGCTCAGCCTGCCAGAGAAAAAAAGTCTGCAGTCACCCCTTCGTCGTGCGCGAGGCGTCTAATCTGAAAGCAGAAGGCCTGTTTCAGAAGTGATCCACTGTCGTACTCAAGCGGGTGCTGCCATGCCAAGTCTCGTTCTTCTCCTCTGGTTTACCCTGTGCGCCGAGCAGGATATTCGGCACAGGCGCATCGCCGATACCTTGACCGTCGGCGCGGGGGTGCTGGCGCTGGCGTGCCTGTTTTCCACCGGGCACACCTGGATCGGATCGAGCATGGTGGAAGCGGCAGCGGCGCTGGTGTTGAGCATGGCGTTGACGTTACCCGGCTACCTCAACGGCCGCCTGAGCTGTGGTGAGGTCAAGCTGCTCTGGGCCCTGGCTCTGGCTTCGGACAGCAGCCATCTGGTCGGAACCCTCATCGGTGGCATCGTGGCCCTGGTGCTGTGGGTGTTCGTCACGCCGCTGATCTGGCAGCGCCTGAGCATTCGCTACCGGCGCAAGGCGGTCTATCTGGACCCCAATGCAGCGACCGTGCTGCCCCTTACCCCCTTCTTGCTCGCCGGTTTCGTGATGACGCTGTTCTGGCTGAGCTGATTGCTTTTTCAAAAGCCCTGATCCGACACGGTCAGTTCGACTTTGGCCGTTTGCCCCGCTTCATCCAGCACACTGACCTGATACCGACCCGGCCGCTCGAACACGGCGTTCAGGCTGCCGTCTTCGGCGACATTCCCTGGAGGCTTGCCATTGATGAACCACCAATACGGCCCCTGCCCGCCGAGCGTGGAGAGCTGCAGCCGCAAGGGACCGCTGCTGGGCGATGGCTGGCGCAGGCGGTCGCCGTTGCGAGCACCGACGATGGACAGCGCTGCCATGGACGGCAAAGGAGGTGCCGGGCACTGCGGGTCTTCCTGGGGCAAACGCATTTGCCGGCGCTCGACTTTGGGTAACCAGGGTTCGAGAGCGGCAGGCCACAATGCGATGGATCGCGCCTGGGCATCCGGGCAGGAGGCGCTGGTTCGCAGTCCCTGCGGCGAAAGCCAGACCTGTTGCAGCAAACCGGTGCCAAGGGGCTGATCCAATGCCTGGAGGGTAGGCGGGACCGTGTTGTCCAGGGTCCAGGCAAAGCGTTGGCGGCGGCAGTTGGGGTCACCTCGATCCAGGGGTTGCCCCTGAGGCCAGCAGATCGCGGCGACGCCGACGCTGGCGGGCATGGGCTGGACCGGCGCGGCAATGGCCCGCTGTGCATCGCGATTGCTCAGCACATCGTGGACCTGCAACATCAATGGCGCGGCCGAGGCCAGACCGAATTGGCCGGGTACCGGGGTGCCATCGGGCCGACCGATCCACACACCGATCAGATAGCGCGGCCCGACACCTATCGACCAGGCATCGCGAAAGCCGTAGCTGGTGCCGGTCTTCCAGGCCAGCGCGGGACGCTGGACCAGGTCGGCGTGCCGGTCCTGATCCGGCCGGGCCTGACCGCTGAGGATACGCCGCACGATCCAGGCGGCACCTGCCGACATCATGGGTCGCTCGCGCAATGCATCCTGTGGCTGCCAGCGCAGGACGGCGCTGTTGCCGCTGCGCGCGAAGGCACTGTAGGCGGCGACCAGATCGTCGAGCCGACTGCCCACGCCGCCCAGGACCATGGCCAGATTGGGCTCGGCGGCCAGCGGCCAGCTCAGGTTCAGGCCACCGTTGCGCAACTGCGCGGCAAAGCGTTTGGGACCCAACGCTTCGAGCAATTGCACGGCGGGCAGGTTGAGCGAGAGGGACAACGCCGAGCTGGCCGCGACCGGACCGCTGAACCCCGCAGAGAAGTTGCCGGGCCGGTAGTCCCCGTACCGTCGCGGGACATCCTGCAACAGCGATTCGGAGTGAATCAATCCGGCATCCAAGGCCATGCCATAGAGAAACGGCTTGAGCGTGGAACCTGGCGAGCGGATGGCGCTGACCATGTCGACATGACCAAAGCGCCGTGCATCGGCAAGGTCCACCGAGCCCAGGTAGGCACGCACGGCCATGGTCTGGGCATCCACCACCAGAATCGCCGCCGACGTGCGCTCCGGCAGACGTGCACGCCAGCCCAGGAGCAGGTCTTCGAGACGCCGCTGCAGGCTGGCGTCGATCAGGGTGTGGATGAGCGGCGGGCTGTCGCTGCGGTTCAGGCGCCGAGCCAGCAACGGGGCCAATGCCGGTTCCTGCCGCGGGGCCAGCAACAAGGGCTCCTGTTGCGCTTCGCGTACTTGAGCGGCGGGCCACACACCTTGGTCGGCCATGCGTTGCAGCACTTTATCGCGAGCGGCCTGCGCCAGTTGCGGATGCCGGTCAGGACGCAGGCGGCTCGGCGCCTGGGGCAGCACCGCCAGCAAGGTGGCTTCGCTGCGGGTGAGCTGCGCGGGCGGCTTGCCCAGATACGCCCAACTGGCTGCCGCCACGCCTTGCAGGGTGCCACCGAACGGTGCGCGATCCAGGTACAGCGTCAGGATCTGCCTCTTGCTCAGGTGCCACTCCAATTGCGCGGTTCGCCATAACTGGTGCAGCTTGCCGGAGAGGGTCCGCGAATGCGGATCGAGCAGCCGTGCCACCTGCATCGATAACGTACTGCCGCCCGAAAGCACCCGCCCACCGCTGAGGTTGAGCCAGGCCGCGCGCACCAGCGCCAGCGGATTGATACCTGGATGCTCGTAGAACCAGCGGTCTTCGTAGGTCAGCAAGGCTTCCAGATAATAGGGCGACACCTGCTCCACGCTGGTCGGATAGCGCCACACGCCCTCGGCATCGGCGAAGCGCCACAGCGGTGTACCGTCCTCGGCCAGCACCACGCGCGCCAGGTCATCCTGTGGCAACGGCAGCGGCCAGAGCCGATCGGCCAGCCACAGGAGCACCATCGGTACACCAAGCGCCAACAGCGCGCGGCGAATGAATCTACGTCGAGGCGACTTCGGAAAAACGAGAATGCTGCGGATCAAGTGCGCCAACCTTGCTGGCGCTGTCGGGAACTTGGTTCGCTGGCGCATGGCCAAAGGGGGCACAATGGCGTGAATGCCACTAACCGAATCAGGACGCAGCTATGCATGTAGAAGGCTTTTTCGAGTGGTTGGGACAGGCCCTGGGCGCCATCATCCGCTGGGTGGTCGACAGCCTGAGCTGGCTGTTCAGCCTGCTCGGCAACGCAGGAGGCAACTTCGTCGACGGCCTGTCGCGGACCTTGGGCATGGACACCAACATCGTCACCATCGCGGCCCTGATCGTGGGCCTGCTGTTTCTGTATTCCGCTGTCCGAGCGTTCATGCGTGCGTCGATTATCATGGGTGTCATCTGGGCCGTGTTGGGCCTTTGGTTGCTGAGCTGGATCATTCAGTAAACCCTCTGGCGAATGGCAAAGGCAGCCAGCGGCTGCCCTTGCACACGGTCACCTGGGCCGAACCGTAAGATCCGCTGGCGTAGCGCCGACCGCATGCCAGCCTGGCCGGTACATCGATTCCACCTGCGGCGGCGGGACCTTGTAGGTACCGGGGGTCACTGCACGAGCCAGGTACAGCAGGTGCGTGCTGCCATAACCATCGAGTTTGAGCGCCGCCACGTAGCGGTCATCGCGAAACTCCTGATGCTGCAGGCTGGCGTTCTGCATCGATTCGCGCCACTGCCTGACGTTGCTGCTGGCGTCGTCCAGGCTGGCGGCACTTTGCGCCAGATTCTGATTCTCGATTTCCAGGCCGGCGGGCAGCAGATCCACCACCAATGCATCCGCTACACGCTGCTTGGCGCCCACGACCAGATGCACCAGCACCAGATCACCGCTCTTGAGGGCGTCGAGCTTGAGCGGCTCGCCGTCCAGGCTCAGGTATTGGCGACGGATCGACAGGTTGTCTGCAGAGGGCGCCGGTGGCTGTGCCGGATAGCCCGACAACGTCAACTGCTGGTACAGCGGCTTTTGCGTCTGGCTGGTGACGGTGAGCGGCTCGGACAGCGCGCCGTCGGCCAGCTTCAGCGCCGGCTGGGCGTCAGTCAGCGCGTGGCTGGTACCGGCACTTTGCAGCTGGGCGGACCAGGGTTGCTGGGGCGAAGCCAGTGCCGTGCGACCGGCCAGATACAGGGCATTGCGCTCCTGGGTGGAGAGCCAGCTGCTGCTGGCGAGCAGGTCAGAGAGAGTGAACAGACGCTCTTCGAGCGTCGCTTTGCTCAGGTCATTCTCCTGCAGCAAGGCGAGTACCAGGGCCTGGTCGCGCAGCGGGCTGCCGTAGTCGCCGAGCCAGTCAGCATCGCTGCGACTGGCCGCCAGACCGGCTTGCAGCGCCTGATCGGCGCGCGGCTGGTCACCCATCTTCTGCAGGGCGATCGCCAACTGCACCAGAGGCAAACCCGAGCGTGCATCGCTGCGCCTGTCGAACAGGCTGCGCAGCGCGCCCAACGGCGCCTGTTGGCTGCGCGCGAGCACCAGACCAGGCATACGCCTGAACCGCGAAGCGGGTGTGTTCCAGGTTGTCGCTGTAGTCGGCCTCGATCAGGTCGCGCTCCTGCAGGTAGCGCAGCAGCCGCTCATTGGCCTTCTTCAACGGCTCCGGGGGTACGGCGTAGCCTTGATCGCGGGCGCGCAGCAGGAAGTCGGTCACATAGGCCGTCAGCCAGTATTCCTCCTCGCCATCCGCGCCCCACAGCCCGAAGCTGCCGTTGTAGCGCTGCATGCCCAGCAGCCGTTCGATGCCGATGTCCATCTTGCGTTTGCGCTCGGCATCCGTATCGCTCTCCACACCCAGCTTCTTCAGGCTGGCGGCATCGGAGTACAGCGACGGGTACAGGCCACTGACGGTCTGCTCCAGGCAGCCATAGGGATACGCCCTGAGCGCCTTGATCTGCTCGCCGATGTTCAGCGGCGGCCGACTCGACAGAGTCAGCAGCGCCTCTCGTCCTGCGGATTCGAAGGGTGACAGGGCACCGGCCGGCAGCGTCCAGGGTTGATCCTTGAGCACGCTGCGCAGATGCCTGACCAGGGCGGGGTAGGCAGGACGCACGCCCAGGGTCCAGTCCCGAGTGATGGGTGGCAAGGTTTCACCAGGCAGGTCGAGGCCTTCGATCAGCACCTTGATGTGCCCCTGGCCCAACCCGCCCGAGGCTTGCACCGGCACGTGCAGCGTCCGACGCTCGCCCTTGGCCAATTGCAACTGCTTGCGGGGGGCGTCCAGCAGGGTCAACGGGCCTTCGGTGTTCAACTGCACGGTCAGGGTCTGTGATCGTTCGGTCAGGTTGGTGATGTCGAGTGCAACGCGCGCCTGGTCGCCGCCAGCAAGGAAGCGCGGCGCGGACAGCTCTGCGACCAGGGGCGCGGCGACAACGGTCTTGGCCTCGGCCATGCCGAAGCGATCTTCGGTCCAGGCTTGCGCCATCACCCGCAGCTCGCCGTTGAAGTCGGGGATATCGAGGGTCAGTTGCCCTTCGCCCTGCTCGTTCAGCGTCACGGGGGCACTTTGCAGGGCCACGATATTGACGCTGGTCTGTGGACGCTTGCCGCCCTTGGCCAGGTTGGCGGCATCGCCACCGAAGGCCAGACTGGCGAGCCGCCCCTGCCCCGCCTCGATCAGCTGGCCGTAGATGTCCAACTGGTCGGCACCGTAGCCCTTGCGACCGAACAAGGCGGCAAAAGGATCCGGCGTGGCGTACTGGGTGATATTGAGGATACCCACGTCCACCGCAGCCAGCAGCACGTGAGCCTGACGCGGGATACTGCCGTCGCTGTTGCGCGCCTGCACCTTGACCGTGAGCGGCTGCTGGGGACGCATGGTCGAGGGCGCGTCGAGGGTCAGCGCCAACTTGCGCGCAGCGCGATCGAGCGGCAGGTGCAGCAGGCCGACCGCACGCTTGGGGGTGACGTTGGCCTTGCGTTCGCCGGGGCGAATCACCAGCGCGCTGATGTAGAGATCATGCCGGGCCCATTTCGGATCGACCTTAGATGTCGAAGGTCCTGCCCTCGGCGGGCACGTCGATTTCCTGCCAGAACAAGGGGCCTTCGGCAGATTCCACCAACAGATAGCCATTGCCGGCAGCCGGTGGCGTCACCGTCACCCTGGCGGTGTCGCCATCACTGTAGTGGGGCTTGTCCAGTGCCAGCTTGACCTGGTCCGGGCGTACCGCGCCGCCTTCGGTGTTGTCCTGCCAGCTGTAGCCGGCCCAGAAACGCAGGCTGCTGACCAGACCGGTTTGTGGGTCTTCGACCTCGACGCGATAGGGCCCCCACTCCACGGGGAAACTGACCTTGGTCGTACCGCCTTCGGCGACCGAGACTGTTTCCTCGCTGAGGTTCAGGTATGTCTCGTTGTAGTTGTAGCTCCAGCCGTCGCTCTCTGAATAATTCCAGTAATAGTCGCGGCGCTCGCGCACCAGCCGTACCTTGAGCCCATCGGCCGCGAGCTTGTGGCCTTGAGCGTCGGCGACCAGCAACTCGAACTCGGCCGGCCCGTCACCGTCGACGTTCTCGCCGTCGAACATGCCGCGCACGCCGGGCAGCCGGTCAGCGGGCCAGACCGGCTGCACCAGCCGGCGCGTGATGGGACGACCACCGGATTCCTGCAGGCTGGCTTGCAGCACCAGTTGCAGGGGCGACTTGGCGTCACTCCAGCGGCTGTCGATGGCGAGGTTCGCCTTGCCCTGTGCATCGAGGGGGGTTTCATCAATCTCCAGATCCTGACTGAGTTCGCCTTCGGTCAAAGAGCCGAACTGGAAACCCGGCAGCGCAGGGACCGCTTCGCGCAGCGGACGCACGTACAACTGGCCGCTCAGCCGATTGCCCGAGGCCGGAGCGCCGTACAGATAGCGGCCGGTTACGTCGACATCCAGCGTATCGACAGGTGCGATAGGCGTGTCCTGGCCCTTGAGGTCCAGGGCCAGGCGCTCGGGGAGGAAGTCTTCCACCTGGAATTCATAGACCTGAGGCTTGCCGTCGCCCAGGTCGAACAGCAGTTGCCAGCGCCCGGTCGGGGCTTCGCCTGCCAGTGGCAGTTGATAGCGATAGAAGCCCGCATCGTCCGGTTGCCAGACGAATTTGCGGCTGAGCTGGTCGTCCGGCCGGCGGACCTCGACGCTCACCGGTTGCGGCTTGACCGGGTGGCCGTCGTTGTCGCGCAGCAAGGCGTTGAGCAGCACGGTTTCGCCAGGGCGGTAGAGGTCGCGCGGACCGAAGACGAAAAACTGCAACGGATGTGCCTTGGGCCCGGCGATGTCGAACTCGGCCAGATCCAGGGCAGCGGTGTTCAGCCGCAGCAGGCTGGTCTGCTCGCCCTGGTGTGCCAGCAGCACCTCGGCTTTCACCGGCAAGGGCAGTTCGGCATGTCCAGCGGCGTCGGTCTTGCCTTCGCCGATCGTGCGGCCCTTGCCGTCAAGCAACTGCAGACTGACGTCGCCCAGGGCCTTGCCGCCTTCCAGGGCTTGGGTGAATACGTCCATGCGGTCGGCGTAGCGATGCACGGACAGGCCGATGTCGCTCAGCGTGAACAGCGTCGCCGGCTGGGCATAGTCGTAGGTGCCCGAGGCACGCATCACCGCCAGGTAGACGCCTGGCTGCTGCAGTGGCTTGATACCGCCGATGGGCAGCAGCAGGGTCTCGCGGGTATTGGCCGCCGGGTCGAGATTGAAGCGACCGCCGAAGACCAGTTCGGCCATGGGCAACAGCTCGCGGGATTCATAGCTTTGCAGGCTGCTGTTGCGGCCCCAGCGACTGAGAAAGGCCGGCAGTTGCTCGGGCCGTATGCGGAAGAATTCGACATCGACCTTGTCGACGTTCAGCGCAATCACCGGCAAGCCTTCGGCCAGTCGGGTGGGCAACAGCGAGCCGCGGCTGGCGAAGCCCACCGTGGGTTGCAGGTCCCGGGTTTCCAGGCTACTGCTGTACGCACTGGCCAAGGTGCCCTGGTTCACCGAGAGCAGGCCGGCATCGACCGTCAGCACCAGTTTGCGCTTGGGCTCCAGATGGCGAAAGCGCAGCTCCATCAGGTTGTCGGACAGTTCCCATGCGCCGTCCAGTGTGCCTCGGGTGCTGTCGACCAGGTGAACCTTGTCGGCGAAGTTCTGCTTGGGATCCAGCGGTGCGGAGAAAGTCACCGAGAGGGTGCTGGCGCCGTCGAGCTGAATTTCCGAGGCATCGGCGACGGTCAGCTCACGGCCTTCGTAGCGCTTCGCCAGGGCAGGCAGATCGACGCTGGCCGCAGGCTTGGGCGCAGCCGTTGCAGCCACCGGCGGCGCGGGCTCGACGGGTTTTTCCGAGGTCGATGAATCGCACCCGCCGAGCAGGGCCAGTGCGCAGGCCAGAAACAGTCCTTTGTTCAATGTAAGGTACCTGGGGCAGTGAAAAGCAAGGCTGAGAATATATATCAATATTGACGTTTTCGTAGGCAGGGTTACCGGTTGAGACAACTGTGCCGTGGTGTTGCGAGTGTGGGCTACAATCCCCGCCCCGAATGCGGAGCTTGCATGTCTACCCTACTGACCGACTGGCGCCATCGCCTCACCCACAAGAACGTCTGGGCCCTGGCCGCGCCGATGATTCTGTCCAACCTGTCGGTCCCGCTGGTGACGCTGGTGGACAGCGCCGTGATCGGCCATCTGCCCCACGCTCACCAGTTGGGCGCAGTGGCCGTGGGCGGCAGCCTGTTTACGTTCATGGTGTCGCTGATGAGTTTCCTGCGCATGGGCACCACCGGTTTCGCCGCGCAGGCGGCCGGGCGCCGCGACGGTGACGCGCTGCGCCAGATCCTCGTGCAGGGCCTGAGCCTGGGGCTGCTGTTTTTCCTGCTGCTGTCGATGTTGGCCCTGCCCTTCAGCCACCTCGCCCTGAGCTTCATGTCGCCGTCCGCGGCACTGGAGCAAGCCACCCATGACTTTTTCCAGACGCGCCTGTTGGGGCTGCCTGCCGCGCTGGCCAGCTACGCCCTGATCGGCTGGTTCCTCGGCACCCAGAATGCCCGCGCGCCGTTGCAACTGCTGCTGACCACCAACGTGGTCAACATCGCCCTGAACCTGTGGTTCGTGCTCGGCCTGGACTGGGGCGTCCTGGGCTCGGCGCGTGCGTCAGTGATTGCCGAATGGGTTGGCGCCCTGCTCGGCCTGGCCCTCACCCGTCCGTCCCTGCGCGCCTATCCGGGGCATCTGGTGTGGACAGCATTGCAGTCGTGGCACAACTGGCAGCCGCTGTTGGGCGTCAACCGCGATATCTTTCTGCGCAGTCTGGCGCTGTCCGGGGTCTTCCTGCTGATCACCATCCAGGGCGCGCGCTTCGGCGACGCCACTGTGGCCGCCAATGCGCTGCTGCTCAACGGTCTGCTCATCACCGCCTATGCGCTGGACGGCCTGGCCCATGCGGTCGAAGCGTTGTGCGGGCACGCCATTGGTGCGCGCGATCGGCAAACGCTGCGCCGTTCGCTGGTGGTGTCCTTTGGCTGGTCGTTGATCGCCAGCAGCGGGTTTGCCGTGCTGTTTCTGCTCGGTGGGCATGTGTTCGTCAATCTGCAGACCGATATTCCCAGTGTCCGTGAGGCGGCCTATCCGTTCCTGCCCTACCTGGCCGTGCTGCCGCTGATTGCGGTGGGGAGCTATCTGCTGGACGGCCTGTTCATTGGTGCAACGCGGGCGCGGGAGATGCGCAATGCGATGCTGGTCAGTGTGGTGGTGATGTTGCCGATCGGCTGGTGGAGCACCGGGTTTGGGAATCATGGCCTGTGGATCAGTTTCCTGCTGTTCATGATGCTGCGGGCGGTGACGCTGGGGTGGATTGCGTGGCGGTTGCAGCGCAGGGATGAGTGGGTGTCTTAGTTATGGGTCGCTTGTCGGGGCCCTTTCGCGGGTAGAACCCGCTTCCACAGAGAACCCGCTCCCACAGAGAGCCTGCGCCCATAGAGAAGCGGCTCCCTCAAGGGTGGGTTGTGACGAAGCGGGCCACTTCGTCCACCACCGGTGCCAGCCAGCGCAGGGGCCAGACGAATGAGGCGACCAGGGTGCGATGGTCCGGTCGGCGATAATAGCGTTCCTGCACCGGGACGCCGGCCAGGCGCAGTCGGTGGGCAAGGTTTTCGCTGTTGCGTACCGGGTCCACGGTCGAGTCATGGGTCGCGGCGATGAGCAACGCCGGAGGCGAGCCGGCCAGAGGCTGGTTGATGGGTTGCGATTGGGGCGGTGAATCGGGGAAGAAGAATACCGGCTTGGCCTCGGGATTCTCGATCGGCAGGAAATCATAGGGGCCGGCCAGGCCGATCCAGCCGCGTAGCGCGCTGGCGGGCACGCGGGCCTTACGCAGCCACTGCGGATCGAGGGCAAGCATGGCCGCGTTGTAGCCGCCGGAGCTGTGGCCCATCACGAACAGACGGCGAACGTCGCCACCGTACCGAGCGATGTTTCGATAGGTCCAGGCAACGGCATCGGCGCCGTCTTCGATGAAGCTGGGATAGCGCACCTGCGGGTAAATGACGGTAGTCGGCGACCACCACCAGAATGCCGCGAACGGCCAGCGCCTGGGCGACGAAACGATAGTCGCCTCGCTCGCCGCTGTTCCAGGTGCCCCCATAGAAAAAAACCACCACCGGTGTGGCCGGCAGTGGTCGAGTGGGACGATAGACGTCCAGCTTCTGACGCGGATCGACGCCGTAGGCCACCCCCTCAGTGAGCTGGTAACCACTGGACGGCGTCACGACATCCAGGGTGCGCAACCCGGAGCAGCCGCCCAGCAGCCCCAGCAGGGCAGCGAGGGCGAGCAACCGGGCAGCCAGGCCCATGCGTTACGAGGACAGGTACGAAGAACGGGTCAGGCCCAGGCGCAGGGCGTCCAGGTACTGGGTGCGTTCGCGCGCAGTGATCTTGGCACTGGCGACCTTGTCGCGGTAATGGGTCATCAGCTCTTCGGGGGACAGGTGCACATAGCGCAGCATGTCTTCGATGGTGTCATGGGTTTCGATACCGGCGCTGTACACGCTGCCATCCTGACGCTGATAGATGTTCACCGAATCGGTGTCACCGAACAGGTTGTGCATGTCGCCGAGGATTTCCTGGTACGCGCCGACCAGGAAGATGCCCAGCAGGTAATCCTCACCCTGGTTGACGGCGTGTACCGGCAGGCTGGTCTCGATGCTTTGCTCATCCACGTACTGCTTGATCTTGCCGTCGGAGTCGCAGGTCAGGTCCTGCAGCACGGCGCGACGCAGCGGTTCTTCGTCGAGACGATGCAGCGGCAGGATCGGCAGCACCTGGCCGATGGCCCAGGTATCGGGCAGGCTCTGGAACACCGAGAAGTTGCAGATGTACTTGTCGGCGAGCTTGTCGTTGAGTTCGTCCAGTACCTGGCGATGGGAACGCTGGCGGGCCTTGAGCGAGTTGTGCAGGCGACGGCACACGGCGAAGTAGCACTGTTCGGCTAAAGCTTTCTGCGCCAAGGTCACCTTGCCATCGGCGTACTGCGCAGCGATGTCACTGATGTAGTGCGTGGCGCGCCAGTAGTTCTCGGTGACCATCTCGATGTCGGTCGGACCGAGCAGATCGACCAGCCACTGCAGGGTTTCGGGCAGGTTCTGCTTGTCGACGATCTCGGGGACTTCGTCGTTGTGACGTTCGACGTCGGTGACCTGCACCACCAGCATGGCGTGGTGCGCGGTCAGCGAGCGGCCGCTTTCCGAAAAGATGTGCGGATGCGGCATGCCCTGGGCATCGCAGAATTCCTTGAGCATGCCCACCACGACACCGGCGTAGTCGTCCATGTCGTAGTTGATCGAGCTGGCGTTGCGCGAATGGGTACCGTCGTAGTCGACCCCCAGACCGCCGCCCACGTCGATGTGATCGACCGGCAGGCCGAGCGCGCGCAGCTCGCCGTAGTAACGGATCGCTTCCTTGAAGCCGTGCTGGTAGTCCGCCAGGTTGGCGATCTGCGAACCCATGTGGAAATGCAGCAGGCGAATGCCTTGATCGACCCCGGCTTCGCGGAAGCGCTCGACCACCGACAGCAGCTGCGCGGCGGACAGGCCGAACTTGGATTTTTCACCGCCGGTATCGGCCCACTTGCTCGAAGCCAGGGACGACAGACGCACGCGCAGGCCGATCTGCGGCTTGACCTTGAGGTCGGCCGCTTCCTCGATGACCAGCGCCACTTCGGACTCTTTCTCGATGACGATGAAGACGTTGTGGCCCAACTTCTGGCCGATCAGGGCAAGACGAATGAACTCGCGGTCCTTGTAGCCGTTGCAGACGATGGTCCCGCCTTTCGGCGCCAGAGCCAGCACGGCCAGCAGCTCGGGCTTGGAACCGGCTTCCAGGCCGATCGAGACGTCCTGGGTGGCGATGATGTTTTCCACCACCGCTTCCTGCTGGTTGACCTTGATCGGGTACAGCGCGGTGTAGCGATTCTGGTATTCGAGGCGGGCGATGTTGGCATCGAAGGCCCCGGTCAGCTGGCGCACGCGGTCTTGCAGGATGTCGGGGAAACGAACCAGCAGCGGCAGCGACAGGCCGCTCTTGCGCAGGTGGTCGACCTGTTCGTAAAGATCGATCGGCGAGCTGTCCGGGCCGTTTGGACGAACCTCGACACGGCCGGCCTCGTTGATGGCGAAATAGCCCGCGCCCCAGTGGCGAATGCCATAAACGCTGCGGCTGTCGGCCACGGTCCATTGGCTGCCATCGTCTTTGCGTGTGCGTCGTACGGACATCGAGGTCCCCTATGAAAAAAGTCGGTTGTCACGGGCCGTCAGGCCCTGCGCAGTGTAGAGGGTAAAGATGACGGTTGCTGCGCCTGCAGAGGTAGACCCCGGCGAGTACCTCAAGTTTACAAGGCGTATGGCTCAGCCACCGGATTTGCGCGCCTTGAAGCCTTGCTTGACCAGCTCGGCAAGCAGCAGCTCGACATGGTCGCCCTGGATCTCGATGACGCCTTCTTTGAGCGCGCCACCCGTGCCGCAGCGGCGCTTGAGGGTGGTCGCCAATTCCTTGAGGGCATCGGCTGGCAGTGGTACGCCGGTGATGGTGGTCACGGTCTTGCCGCCACGCCCTTTGCTTTCTCGACGCACGCGAGCAATGCCGTCGCCTTCGGGCACGGCCGTTTGCTTGCAGGTACAGGCGTCGATGGGCTGACGGCAGTCGGGACAATGCCGACCGCTGTCGGTAGAGAACACCAGGCCGCCCAGGGCGGCGAAGGATGCGGCTTTCTTGGCCACCGGCATGCCTCATGTGAAGTGGATCAGGCCGCGCAGTTTAGCGGGAAACGGGGTGTGTGCTAAGGGCCTGAGGGAAGCAATTGCCGAGGTTGCGCGGATTTCATGGAAGAGTGCGGGGTGTCAGGGGTTGCGCAGTGCTTTTTCGCGGCCGATGACCGCTCCTACGTGAAACAGGCGCGCTCGGGGATCGGTGCGGTACGGCTGCTGTCAGGCGTTGTCGCGGCAAGCCAGAAAGCGCAACAGTGCTGCCACCGAGTCGGGGCAATACGGTTCCGTGGCGCTCTCGTCGAGGGCCTGTTGTACAGGCATGAAGCGCGCTTCGAGGACCTCCTCGGGTTGCAGCTCCAGTGGCCCATCCCAGACAGCCGAGAACACGGCGCACCAGACGCGGTTGCCCGGCTGATCGAAGAAAAACTGCTCGTGAGCGGTCAATTCGACACCACTCACGCCCAGTTCCTCTTCAAGCTCGCGTGCGGCCGACTCGGCATAGGTTTCGTCGCCCTGCACCATGCCACCGGCAGCCACGTCCCAGTAGCCTGGATAGATCGCCTTGCTCAGCGTGCGGCGATGAACGCACAGCTCGCCCTCGCTATTGAACAGAAGGATATAGGTCCCCCGGCCGATCAGCCCACGTTCACGCAGCTCGGCCCTGGGCAGGGTTCCCAGCAGGCGGTCGGACTCATCGACCCAGGCAATCGACTCGGCATCGGACGCTGCGCGATGTTCGACCTCCTGGGTCGAGATCGGCATGTCCTCAGCCCTGCGACAGCAGCTGGCGCAGGTCGATCACTGCGGCGTTGGCCCGCGAGATGTAGTTGGCCATGACCAGCGAGTGGTTGGCCCACATGCCGAAACCGCTGCCGTTGAGAATCATCGGGCTCCAGACCGGTGCCTGAGAGGCTTCCAGTTCGCGGATGATCTGGCGCACGCTCACCGTTGCGTTCTTCTTGGCCAGCACGTCGGCGAAATCGACTTCGATGGCGCGCAGCAGGTGCGACAGCGCCCAGGCCTGACCGCGAGCCTCGTAGAAGACGTTATCGATCTGCATCCACGGGGTTTCGACGATTTCTTCGTCCACCTGTGGTGCCTGGCCGGCAATCACGCTTTCAGTCTTGAGGGTGGTGTTGAGCTTGACGCGACCGACACTGGCCGACAGGCGTTGCGACAGCGAACCCAGGCGGGTACCGACGTCGCCCAGCCAGTTGTTCAGGTTATCGGCGCGGGTGTAGAACAGCGCGTTGGTCTGGCTCGGATCGGACAGGCGATTCTGGTAGCGCGTCAGCAGGTTGATGCCTTCCTGAAACTCCGATTCGCTGGAGGGCAGCACCCAGCTCTTGTTGTCGAAATTGAAACGCGGCTCTGCGCGAGCCAGATCGCCGTCTTCGGCCGACTGCGACTGCGAACGGGCGAAGTCCTTGCGCAACGCGCGGCTCAGGTCACGCACCTGCACCAGCACGCCGTATTCCCAGCTAGGCATGTTGTCCATCCACAGGCCGGGTGGAAAACGGTCGTTGGAAATGTAGCCACCGGGCTTGTTCAGCAGTGTGGAAGCCACGGTCTTGAGGGTTTCCACCGTGGTGTAGCCCACCACCATCTGGCGCCCGTCACGCTGAGCGGCCGCCTGGGCATTCTGCTGCACCGGGAACAGTTCGGGCTCTTCGCTCCAGTACCAACCCAGCAACAGGGTCACGACCAGATAGATGGCCAGTGCGCCCAGTACCGCCTTGCTCAGGAGCAGGCTTTTGAAGGGCCTGCGTGAGCCGCCACTGGTGTCGGCACGCTCGCGCGCATCGCCTGTGCCCGCACGATTCTTCCAGTCCAGCATGGCTTATGTCCTTTCTATCGCGGAATTCATGGGTTCTGACCTCGTCACTAGGCTAACGTGCCTCCTACGGGCAAAGTTTTCCAGGTGAGATAGCGCAACGGCACTATAAAGGATGCACAAGCAGGCTGCAGCCGCGGCAAAGGCATCCGGATGTGTCAGACCGGGGCCAAGTGCCGATCGACGATGAAAGCCATGTGCCATCTTTTTAACGCTCACGTCACGAGCCTGTAACAGATCGGCCATACCTTCACGCACTGACCATTTCGCTGTTGGTAGTGCCCCATGCGCCTGAAGCTGCTCACCAATCTGAACACGTTGTTGCTGGTTGCCGTGTGCATCGCACTGGCAGCGACCCTGTGGTGGTCGCAAAGGGCCCTGGAGCAGCCTTATCTGCTGATGGAGCGCTACCTGCAACTGTCACGTCAGTTCCAGGATGAAGTCGTGCGCAACGTCCAGGATTACCTGAACAGTGGTGACGCGCTGCGCCATGCCGAAGCCACCCAGGCCTTGACCCGGCTGCGTGAAGGCATCACCGGGCTGCCGGCAGAGCTCACCGGCCCCTTGCTGCAGGAAGTGGATGCGCTGGGGACGTTCACCGCCGAGCAACTGCTGGCCGCCGGCAAGCTGGCGGGGGACCCACAGGCGCTGCTGGTGCAGGCCGAACGCGAACTGGGCGGCACGCTGGAGCAGTTGGCCCGGTATTCACAGGGCAACGACGCTTATCAGGCAACGCTGCTGGGCGCCAGCCAGCAACTGGCCAAACTGACCCTGGCACGGGAGAAGATGATCAGCAGCGGGCGCAGCGAGCTGGCCGCCGACGTGGAGCGCGAACTGGCCGGCATCAGGACCCAGGCCACCACCCTGGAAGGCTTGCCGCTGCTGGGCGTTTCCAGCACCAGCGCGTCGAGTGCCGATGATTTCGCTTCATTGATGGGGTTGCAGAATGAAAGCACCACGGCCACTCAGGATGACGGCGTGGACCTCAAGCGCGAGCTGGCCGGTCTGCTGACGCGCTATCCGGCCGAACTGAGCCGTACCCGTGAACTGATCCTGCGTCGGACCGAGCTGGCCGAGGCCGCGCAGCAACGCATCGGCGCGGTCCAGCAGGGCCTGGGGGCGCTGGAACCCGGCGTGCGCAGCCAGCACGCTCGAATCCAGGGTGAAGTGCGACTGCTGCAAGGGGCCATGATCGGTCTTATTCTGCTGATCGCGCTGCTCATCGACCGCATGCAACGCCGTCTGGCGGGCGTGCTGACCCGTCTGGATCCAGCGCTGTCGACCTGGGCCGAGGGAGACTTCGCCCGGCCCATTGCCCTGGGCCGGACCAACCATGAATTGCAGGCCATCGAAGCCTCACTCAATCGCCTGCGTCTGTATCTGGTCGAGTTGGTCGGCACCATTCGCCAGAACGCCGAGCAGGTGGCCGGCAGCAGCCATCAGCTCGCCGAGCTCAGTGGCGGCTTGCACCAAGGGGCGCTGCGCCAGGCCGGGGACACGGCGCAGATCCGCGATGCACTGGGCGAGCTGGAAGCGACCATCGGCCAGGTGGCCGGTGACGCCAGTCAGGCTGCAGCGGCCAGCCGCCTGGCGGGTGATGCGGTGGAGCATGGTCAGCAGGTCATCGGGCAGAGCCTGAGGGGCCTGCATGCGCTGGTGGGTGAGGTGCAGGGCAACGCGCAGATGATCGAACAGCTCGCCGAGGAGTCGGCCACCATCGGCGAGGTGCTGACCGTGATTCGCTCGATCGCCGACCAGACCAACCTGCTCGCCCTCAATGCCGCGATCGAGGCGGCCCGTGCCGGCGAGATGGGTCGCGGTTTCGCGGTGGTGGCCGAAGAGGTGCGTTCGCTGGCGTCGCGCACGACCGGGGCGACCCATCAAATCCAGACCTTGATTGCCGGCCTGCAGACGGTTGCAAGGGACTCCGTGCAGGGTATCCGCGCGCAAGTGGTTCATGCCCAGGCCACGGCGAGTCAAGCCGAGGCGGCGGACGGTGCCCTGACGCAGATCGTCACGGCGATCCAGACCATCTCCGACACCGCCGTGCGCATCGCCGACTCGACTGCACAGCAAAGTGACGCGGTCGGCGAGATTCGCGAGCACGGCGAGCGCATTCATGGCTTGGGTGAAGACAACCTGCAACTCATTGGCCAGGGACGGGCTCAAGGCGAGCATCTGTTGCAACTGGGGGGCGAGTTGCGCACGGCGGTCCAGGCGTTCAGGGTCTAGTGCGGGCGACCCTGTCCGGGCGACCCTATCCAGACGACCCTATCCGGGCGACCCATCCTGTTACATGAAATTGGCCCGTGGCGATTCGGCAGTACCGCACCGCTCCAGTATGATGCGCGCTCAGTTGCTGTCCGAGAAACGTCATGCGCCGCCTGCTCTGCCTCCTGTTGTTGGTTTTCGCACTGCCCGTCGCGGCCTCCGGCCTGCTCGACACACGGCCCAGCGCCACCCTGGGAGGCGCATCGCTGAACAACAGCGCCGACTTCCTGCCGGTCGGCCAGGCGTTCCAGCTCGAACAGGTGCAGTCGTCGGCGCAAGACATCACCCTGCGCTTCGTCATCGCCGAAGGCTACTACCTCTATCGCCACCGCTTTGAATTCAAGGCCGAGCCTGCCGACATCGCGCTGGGAACGGCACAACTGCCGCCTGGCGAGGCGAAACATGACGAGTACTTCGGCGATGTCGAGGTGTACCACGGCATTCTCGACGTGCGCATTCCTCGCCCCAGCGGTGATCAGCGGGCCTTCACCCTGGCGGTGACCTTCCAGGGCTGTGCCGACAAGGGCTTGTGCTATCCGCCGGAGACCCAGCGCCTGTCCGTGGCGGGCATCGGGCAGGCCGCGCCGGTGGCCAGCCAGACGCCTGTCGACGGTGGCTGGCAATGGCATGAACTGGCGTTGTTCTTTCTCGCCGGCATCGGCCTGACCTTTACGCCCTGCGTGTTGCCGATGCTGCCGATCCTGTCCGGCGTGGTCCTGCGTGGGCAGGTCGGCGGGTGGCGCGGCTTTAGCCTGTCGCTGGCCTATGTGCTGCCCATGGCGGTGTGTTTCGCCTTGCTCGGCGCACTGATGGGCAAGTTCGGCGCCGAACTCAATCTGCAGGCACGCTTGCAGTCGATCTGGGTGCTGGTGCCGTTCGCCCTGTTCTTCGTGATCTTCGCCCTGGCCATGTTCGGTTTGTTCGAACTCAAGCTGCCAGCGGCGGTGAGCCAGCGCCTCGATCGCGTGGCCGGCAATGCCAAGGGCGGCTCGCTGTGGGGCGCCGCAGTGCTGGGCGTAGTGTCTAGCCTGCTGGTGTCGCCGTGCGTATCGGCGCCGCTGGCCGGAGCGCTGCTCTATATCAGCGCCAGCGGCGATGCCTTGGGAGGCGGGTTGAAACTCTTCGCCCTGGGCCTGGGCATGGGCGCGCCGCTGCTGTTGGTCGCCACCGGCGGCGCGGCCTGGCTGCCCAAGAGCGGCCCGTGGCTGGTGACCGTCAAGAATGCCATCGGCGTGTTGCTGCTGGGCCTGGCGATCGCCCTGCTCGCCCGGGTATTGCCAGGCAGTGTGACCCTGCTGTTGATCGGTCTGCTGGCCGCCGGTGTCGGTGTGTTCATGGGTGCGCTGGAGTGGGTGGTGAAACCGGCGCGGCAACGCTTGCAACAGGTGCTGGGGCTGGGCTTCGTGTTCTATGCCCTGGCTTGCTGGCACGGTGCCCTGAGCGGCCAATCCGATCCTTTCCAGCCGCTGGCACGTCCTACCGTCAGCGCTTCGAATCCTGCCCTGCCGAGTACAACAGCCGATGCGTGGCAGACGGTCACTACCGACGAAGGCTTCGCGCTGGCCCTGCAACAGGCCAAGGCCGCTGGTCAGCCTCTGGTACTGGACTGGTATGCCGACTGGTGCATCAGCTGCAAGGTCATCGAGCATGAAGTGCTGACCGATCCGCAGGTCATCGCTCAGCTGGCGGGGTATCGCAAGGTGCGCCTGGACATTACCCAAAGCAACGCTGAACAGCGCGCCCTGCTCGACCGTTTCAAGCTGTTCGGGCCACCGGCCCTGCTGTTCTTCGACGCCAACGGCATCGAACAGGTCGCCTCGCGAGTCGTGGGTGAAATCGATGCGGCAGGGTTCGTCGGCAAAATACCGCCATCAGGCGATCAATGATCGTCGGCAGTGACCGAAATCGACAAGCGAGTCACAAATTTTGCGCAAACATCGGGCAACGTGCGGGCTATTGCGCTTAACTGGACAGACGCCCGGGCTTTCCGGCATAGTTCGCCCGCTCCGCGTATTAACCCGACGGTGAGAGACCACTGAAAATGGACATGACCCGACGCCTTTCACCGGCCGATGTCACCACCGACGTGACGCGCCGCTGTCGATGAGCATCCCACTGTTCGACGTGCGTGTTTTTCACCGGCACGTTCAAGAATTTTCGCCGTCACTCGGCCCTTTTCAACGGCACATGAGTGTTCGCAGCCTTCTGTGAAAGGCGCTTGGCATAGAACACCTACTGAACGCCCCTGACCGACCCTTGGGAGTTGATGATTAATGGATATTCGTAAAGTCAAGAAACTGATCGAGCTGCTGGAAGAGTCCGGCATCGACGAGCTGGAAATCAAGGAAGGCGAAGAATCCGTACGGATCAGCCGTCACAGCAAGACCCCGGCCCAGCAGTACTACGCGCCCGCGCCAATGGCAGCCCCTGCCGCCGCGCCCGTGGCCGCCGCACCTGCTGCCGCAGCCGCCGAACCCGCTGCTGCCAAGTTGAACGGCACCGTGGCTCGCTCGCCGATGGTCGGCACCTTCTACCGCAAGGCGTCGCCAGCGTCGCCGGCATTCGTCGAAGTGGGCCAGACCGTGAAGAAGGGCGATACCCTGTGCATCGTCGAAGCAATGAAAATGATGAACCACATCGAAGCTGAAACCAGCGGTGTGATCGAATCGATCCTGGTAGAAGACGGTCAGCCGGTTGAGTACGACCAGCCGCTGTTCACCATCGTTTGACCAGCGGAGAGCCTGCGATGTTGGAAAAAGTTCTGATCGCCAACCGCGGCGAAATCGCCTTGCGGATCCTGCGTGCCTGCAAAGAGCTGGGCATCAAGACCGTTGCCGTCTACTCCAAGGCCGACAAGGAGCTGATGCACCTTGGCCTGGCTGACGAGTCGGTCTGCATCGGTCCGGCACCTGCCAACCTGTCCTATCTGCACATCCCGGCAATCATCGCCGCTGCCGAAGTGACCGGCGCTACCGCCATTCACCCAGGCTATGGCTTTCTCGCCGAGAACGCGGACTTTGCCGAGCAGGTCGAGAAATCCGGTTTTGCCTTCATCGGCCCGACCGCTGACACCATCCGCCTGATGGGCGACAAGGTTTCGGCCAAGCACGCGATGATCGCCGCTGGCGTACCGACGGTACCTGGCTCCGATGGCCCGCTGCCGGAAGACGAGGAAGAAGCCCTGCGCATTGGCCGTGAAGTCGGCTACCCGGTGATCATCAAGGCCGCTGGTGGCGGCGGTGGTCGCGGCATGCGCGTGGTGCACAAGGAAGAAGACCTGATCGCCTCGGCCAAGCTGACCCGCACCGAAGCCGGTGCCGCGTTCGGCAACCCGATGGTGTATCTGGAAAAATTCCTGACTAACCCACGTCACGTGGAAGTTCAGGTGCTGTCCGACGGTCAGGGCCAGGCGATTCACCTGGGCGACCGCGACTGCTCGCTACAGCGCCGTCACCAGAAGGTACTGGAAGAAGCACCGGCACCGGGCATCGACGAGGCCGCTCGCGAGGAAGTTCTGGCTCGCTGCGTCAAGGCGTGCATCGAGATCGGCTACCGCGGTGCTGGCACTTTCGAGTTCCTGTACGAGAACGGTCGTTTCTACTTCATCGAGATGAACACACGCGTTCAGGTGGAGCACCCGGTATCGGAGATGGTCACGGGTATCGACATCGTCAAGGAGATGCTCAGCATCGCCGCAGGCAACAAGTTGTCGTTCACCCAGGATGACGTGGTCATTCGCGGTCACTCGCTCGAGTGCCGGATCAACGCCGAAGACCCGAAGAACTTCATCCCCAGCCCCGGCACCGTCAAGCATTTCCACGCGCCGGGCGGCAACGGCGTACGCGTCGATTCGCACCTGTACAGTGGCTATGCGGTACCGCCGAACTACGACTCGCTGATCGGCAAGCTGATCACCTGGGGCAAGGACCGCGACGAGGCCATGGCCCGTATGCGCAATGCGCTGGACGAGATCATCGTGGACGGCATCAAGACCAACATCGCACTGCACCGCGACCTAGTGCGCGATGAAGGTTTCTGCAAAGGCGGCATCAACATCCACTACCTGGAACACAAGCTGGCCAGCCAGAAGTGATTCGGTAGTCGAAGTGAAGCTGTAGATGTGAAAAGAACCCGGCTTTCGAGCCGGGTTTTTTTTGGTCCTCGTGCGCCTCCTCGCGTAAACTGGCGCGCTTGTCGCAGCGACCCTGCTGCGCCCCCCGTTTAGATCGAAGGTGCCTGCCATGCCTTGGCTGCAAGTCCGTCTGGCCATCAGCCCAGAACAAGCCGAAACCTATGAAGATGCGCTGCTGGAAGTCGGTGCCGTGTCCGTCACGTTCATGGACGCCGAAGACCAGCCGATCTTCGAACCTGAACTCAATACCACGCCGCTGTGGTCGCACACCCACCTGCTGGCGCTGTTCGAAGCCGACACCGACGCCGACGCAGTGTTTGCCCACCTGCAGTTGCTGACCGGCACGACGCTGCCCGAGCATCACGCCGAGGTGATCGAGGACCAGGACTGGGAACGCAGCTGGATGGACAATTTCCAGCCCATGCGCTTCGGCCGTCGCTTGTGGATCGTGCCCAGCTGGCACGAAGCCCCGGAGCCTGGCGCCGTCAATCTGCTGCTGGACCCGGGCCTGGCGTTCGGCACCGGCACCCACCCCACCACGGCCCTGTGCCTGGAGTGGCTGGACGGTCAGCAGTTGCAGGACACCCAGGTGCTGGACTTCGGCTGCGGCTCGGGCATCCTGGCAATCGCCGCACTGCTGCTGGGTGCTCAGCAGGCGGTCGGCACCGACATCGACGTGCAGGCCCTGGAGGCTTCGCGCGACAATGCCCAGCGCAACGGTATTGCCGACGACCGCTTCCCGGTGTATCTGCCTGCCGATTTGCCTGCACAGCAGGCGGACGTGCTGGTGGCCAACATCCTTGCCGGGCCGCTGGTCAGCCTCGCACCCCAGCTCAGCGGGCTGGTCCGGCCTGGCGGCCTGCTGGCGTTGTCCGGCATCCTCGCCGAGCAGGGTGAGGAAGTCGCTGCCGCCTATGCCCAGGACTTCGAGCTGGACCCGATCGCCAACCGTGATGGCTGGGTACGCATCAGCGGCCGTCGCCGCTGAGCCCCGGTCAGAATGTTCCCCTGCCCTCCCAGGACCTGCGCATGAGCGAGAGTTTCGTCACCCAGTGCCCGCATTGCCAGAGCAGCTTCCGCGTCAACCACAATCAGTTGAGCGTGGCGCGGGGCGTGGTTCGTTGTGGCTCCTGCCTGCAGGTCTTCAACGCAGCCCGGCAGTTGCTCGAGCAGAGCGCGACCCTGACCCCTGCCAACCTGCCCAGACCGCCTGAGCTGGCGCCGCGGCCGTGGAGCAACGGCGACCTGGACCTGGACCAGCTCGAACTGGGCGACGCTCCCCGAGTGGACAGCCTGAGCGCGCGCCGGGACGATGCCGAGGGGGATTCGCCAGCCCTGCCGCCGATCATCGAGCGGCAACCTGCACTGGATGACGACGAAGCAGTAGCGCCTGCGAGCCGGACCGAACCGTCGCTTTCACGCCGCGCAGACCTGGACGACGACCCTCACGTCGATGATGAGCCTTCCCTGGACGGCCACGGTCGGCTGTCGGCGCTGGACGAACACGACCGGGAGGAGCCGCCCGTCACTGCCTTCAACTCGCCGCGCAAGGCGCAAGCCAACCGCAACGAGCCGGCCGTGCGCGATGAAGACGACCTGGCCGACCTGCTCGACGAGCCGATGCAACTGGCGTGGGAGAAGCCTCGCCCGCACTGGGGCAAGCGGTTGATGTGGCTGGGCCTGGCGATCGTGGCCGCTTTGGGCCTGGGCGTGCAATACGTGGTCTACCACTTCGGCGAGCTGGCTCGACAGGATCAGTATCGCCCCCTGTTCCAGGAACTGTGCCCCGTAATAGGCTGCAGCGTACCGGCCAAGGTCGATATTGCCCTGATAAAAAGCAGCAACCTGGTGGTGCGCAGCCACCCGGACTTCGCCGGAGCGCTGGTGGTGGATGCAATCATCTACAATCGCGCCGCGTTCTCGCAGCCCTTTCCCCTGCTTGAACTGCGCTTCGCCGACCTCAACGGCCAACTGATCGCCAGCCGTCGCTTCAAGCCCAGCGAATACCTCAACGGCGAGCTGGCCGGCAAGGCCGAGATGCCCCCGCAGACGCCCATCCACATTGCCCTGGACATCCTCGATCCAGGTCCTGCAGCGGTCAATTACAGCCTGAGCTTCCGCTCGCCCGAATAGCCGGATGCTTCGGTGGAGGGGCGCACTCCGCCCGTCCAAACCTGTCCGCGGGGGCAGATAACTGTTCAGATTTTATCCAAATCGATCTTTAACCCGTCATCGAGAGCGGGTATTATGCCAACCCTTTTTCGAACTCTCATGATCCGGCCCCACAACAGGGAAGTCCTATGTCGGCGGTACGCATCGGCCCGTATACCTTGAACAATTCGCTGGTCCTGGCCCCCATGGCCGGGGTTACCGATCAGCCCTTTCGTCAGTTGTGCAAGCGCCTGGGCGCAGGCCTGGTGGTGTCGGAGATGGTCACCAGCGACATGAGCCTGTGGAACAGCCGCAAGTCGCGGCTGCGCATGATCCACGAAGGTGATCCCGAGCCGCGCTCGGTGCAGATCGCCGGCGGAGATGCGCAGATGCTGGCCGAGGCGGCACGGGCCAACGTTGAGGCCGGGGCGCAGATCATCGACATCAACATGGGCTGTCCGGCGAAAAAGGTGTGCAACAAGGCAGCGGGGTCTGCCTTGCTCAAGGATGAAGCGCTGGTGGCGCAGATTCTGGAGGCGGTGGTGGGGGCCGTGGATGTGCCGGTCACCCTGAAGATTCGTACGGGTTGGGACCGTTCCAACCGTAATGGCATCAGCGTTGCAAAGATTGCCGAGCAGTCGGGCATCGCCGCGTTGGCGGTGCACGGTCGCACACGCGCCGACCTGTACACCGGCGAAGCCGAATACGACACCATCGCCGCGATCAAGCAGGCGGTGTCGATCCCGGTTTTTGCCAATGGCGACATCGATTCACCGCACAAAGCCCGGCAGGTATTGCAGGCGACCGGTGCCGACGGCCTGCTGATAGGGCGCGCGGCGCAGGGTCGGCCGTGGATCTTCCGGGAAATCGAGCATTACCTGCGCACCGGTGAACTGCTGCCGGCACCGCAGTTGAGTGAAGTGGAAAGCATTCTGCTGGAACATTTGCAGGCCCTGCACGCCTTCTATGGCGAGGTGATGGGCGTGCGCATTGCCCGCAAGCATGTTGGCTGGTACCTGTGTACGCAGCCGGGCGGGCGGGAATTTCGCAGCCATTTCAATGGGCTGCAAGAGACGCAAGAGCAATGCGCCAACGTTCGCGAGTTCTTCGGCGAACGCCATAGAAGCCTTGGTGAAAGGGACGCGAAAGAGGTGGCCGCATGACGATGATGAGCGAGACTTTAGTGAGTGGAACAACGCCTGTGAGCGACAACGTAAACCTGAAGCAGCATCTGAACACGCCGAGCGAAGAGGGTCAGACCCTGCGCGGCAGTGTCGAGAAGGCGTTGCACAACTACTTTGCGCACCTCGAAGGCGCCTCCGTCACGGACGTGTACAACCTGGTGCTGTCCGAAGTCGAAGCTCCCTTGCTCGAAAGCGTCATGAACCACGTCAAGGGCAACCAGACCAAGGCCAGTGAGATGCTGGGCCTGAATCGCGGCACCCTGCGCAAGAAACTCAAGCAATACGACCTGCTGTAACCGAAGCATTCAAACCAGAAAAGGCGACCCAGCGGTTCGCCTTTTTTGTTGACTTCTACGCTTTGAAGATGGAAATCGTGATGACCGACCAGACCACCCGCCTGCCGATCCGCCGCGCCTTGATCAGCGTTTCCGACAAGACCGGGATCGTTGAATTCGCCCGCGAACTGGAAGCCCTTGGCGTCGAGATCCTGTCCACCGGAGGTACCTTCAAGCTGCTGCGCGACAACGCCGTGGCCGCTGTGGAAGTGGCCGACTACACCGGTTTCGCCGAGATGATGGACGGCCGCGTGAAAACCCTGCATCCGAAGATCCATGGCGGCATTCTCGGCCGCCGCGGTACCGACGACGCCATCATGGCCGAACATGGCATCAAGCCGATCGATCTGGTCGCGGTCAACCTCTACCCCTTCCAGGCCACGATTTCCAAGCCCGGCTGTGACCTGCCCACCGCCATCGAGAACATCGACATCGGCGGACCGACCATGGTCCGTTCGGCCGCGAAGAACCACAAGGACGTGGCCATCGTGGTCAACGCCGGTGACTACGCACAGGTGCTGGAAAGCCTCAAGGCCGGCGGCCTGACCTACGCGCAGCGCTTCGACCTGATGCTCAAGGCCTTCGAGCATACCGCCGCGTACGATGGCATGATCGCCAACTACATGGGCACCATCGACCAGGCCAGCGAGACCCTGAGCACCGAAGGCCGCGGCGAATTCCCGCGCACCTTCAACAGCCAGTTCGTCAAGGCCCAGGAAATGCGCTATGGCGAGAACCCGCACCAGAAAGCGGCGTTCTACGTCGAGGCCCAGCCGGCCGAAGTGGGCATCGCCACCGCGACCCAACTGCAAGGCAAGGAACTGTCCTACAACAACGTGGCCGATACCGACGCCGCGCTGGAATGCGTGAAGAGCTTCGTCAAGCCGGCCTGCGTCATCGTCAAGCATGCCAACCCGTGCGGCGTGGCCGTGTGCCCGGAGGCCGAAGGTGGTATTCGCCAGGCCTATGAACTGGCCTACGCCACCGACACCGAATCGGCCTTCGGCGGCATCATCGCCTTCAACCGTGAACTGGATGCGGCCACGGCCAAGGCCATCGTCGAGCGTCAGTTCGTCGAAGTGATCATTGCCCCGAGCGTCAGCGAAGAAGCCCGCGCCATCGTCGCGGCCAAGGCCAACGTGCGCCTGCTGGCCTGTGGACAGTGGTCGGCCGAGCGTGCCGACGCCTGGGACTACAAGCGGGTGAACGGCGGCCTGCTGGTGCAAAGCCGCGACATCGGCATGATCGGCGCCGATGATCTGAAGGTGGTGACCCGCCGGGCGCCGAGCGAGCAGGAAATCCATGACCTGATCTTTGCCTGGAAAGTGGCCAAGTACGTCAAGTCCAATGCGATCGTGTACGCCAAGAATCGCCAGACCATCGGGGTCGGTGCCGGTCAGATGAGCCGGGTGAACTCGGCGCGCATCGCGGCGATCAAGGCTGAACACGCCGGGTTGCAGGTACAGGGTTCTGTGATGGCCTCGGACGCGTTCTTCCCGTTCCGCGATGGCCTGGACAACGCGGCCAAGGTAGGGATCACCGCGGTGATCCAGCCGGGCGGTTCGATGCGCGATGCCGAGGTGATTGCGGCGGCCGATGAAGCCGGGATCGCGATGGTTTTCACCGGCATGCGCCACTTCCGCCACTAACTTGGCGACGGCCGCAGCCCCTTGTGGGAGCGGGCTCTGCCCGCGAAGAAGTCCGTGGTGACCTTTTCGCGGGCAGAGCCCGCTCCCACAGGAGCTCGCACCTACGTTTCCGACAAGCATTTCGCTTTACCGAGGTTTTGAACCATGAACGTATTGATCATTGGCAGCGGCGGGCGTGAACATGCGCTGGCCTGGAAAGTCGCCCAGGACCCTCGGGTCGAGAAAGTTTTCGTAGCGCCTGGCAACGCCGGTACCGCTATCGAAGCCAAGTGCGAGAACGTCGCCATCGACGTGCTGGCACTGGAGCAACTGGCCGACTTCGCCGAACAGAACGTGTCCCTGACCATCGTCGGACCGGAAGTGCCGCTGGTGGCCGGCGTCGTCGATCTGTTCCGCTCGCGCAACCTGGATTGTTTCGGTCCGACCGCAGGTGCCGCCCAGCTCGAAGGCTCGAAGGCGTTCACCAAGGATTTCCTGGCGCGGCACAAGATTCCCACCGCCGATTACCAGAACTTCACCGAGATCGAGCCGGCCCTGGCCTATCTGCGCGAAAAAGGCGCGCCGATCGTGATCAAGGCCGATGGCCTGGCCGCTGGCAAGGGCGTGATCGTCGCCATGACGCTGCAGGAAGCCGAAGACGCCGTGCGCGACATGCTCGCCGGCAATGCCTTCGGTGATGCCGGCTCGCGCGTGGTCATCGAAGAGTTCCTCGATGGCGAGGAAGCCAGTTTCATCGTCATGGTCGACGGCAAGAACGTGCTGCCCATGGCCACCAGCCAGGACCACAAGCGCGTCGGCGACGGCGACAGCGGCCCGAACACCGGCGGCATGGGTGCCTACTCCCCTGCCCCGGTGGTGACTGCCGAGGTTCACCAGCGGGTCATGGATCAGGTCATCTGGCCCACCGTGCGCGGCATGGCCGAAGAAGGCAACGTCTACACCGGCTTCCTGTATGCCGGTCTGATGATCGACAAGGCCGGCAACCCCAAGGTCATCGAGTTCAACTGCCGCTTCGGCGACCCGGAAACCCAGCCGGTCATGCTGCGCCTGCAATCGAGCCTGATCCTGCTGATCGAAGCGGCCTTCGCCCAGGCGCTGGACAAGATCGAAGCGCAATGGGACCCACGCCCGAGCGTCGGCATCGTGCTGGCGGCCGGTGGCTACCCTGGCGATTACGCCAAGGGCGATGTGATCGGTGGCCTGGATGCTGCGGCGAACGAGCCGGGCAAGGTGTTCCATGCGGGCACCGCGCTCAAGGATGGCCAGGTAGTCACGGCAGGCGGCCGCGTACTGTGCGCCACGGCATTGGGTGACAGCGTTGGTGCCGCGCAACGCCAGGCTTATGCCTTGGCAGCCAAGATCGATTGGTCGGGCTGTTTCTATCGTCGTGACATCGGCTACCGGGCCATTGCTCGCGAAAACGGCGAGTAAACGGTGACCGTCGGGGGCGTGACGCCTCCGACACACGTTTTGCGGCGCACGCGGCTATAATCAGGCATTCATCTACGAAGGGATTTCGCCTTGCGCTGGCTCAGGACTGCCATAGGATTCACCGCGGGCCTGCTGGCCCTGCTCTGTATGCTCGGCGCCCACGCAGAGCAGGCCGGCGGCTGGTCGATGTTGATGGACGAAGATGGCCGGCTGCAGTTGGGCGACGTGCGCTCCGAACGCTTCCAGAACCAGTTCTCCCCCGTGCAACTGCGCCAGGTCAACGCCGCCGGGCCAAATCGGTGCGCTGTGGCTGCACTACCGCCTGCCGCCGAGCGACCAGGAATTGTTGCTGCGTATTTTCTGCCCCGATCTCAAGGCCCTGGATTTCTACGTACTCGATGCCGACGCGCTCATCAGACGCGCTTCTTCGGACACCGACGTCAACACCGAAGCTCCGCTGGCCAGCAGTGATCATCTGCTGACCCTGCCGGTGAGCCAGAAGCCTCTGGACGTCTACCTGCGTATCGCTTCGGAACATCAGATCCGCCCCAGCATCGTGCTGCAATCGTCTTCCGCGGCAGCCGCCGATCAACGTGAGCCGCTGCTGTTCGGCCTGCTGCTGGGCTGTGTCGCCATGCTCATCCTGCACAATCTGATGTGCTTCGCCCATCGACGCTCCAGCAGCAGCCTGTGGCTGGCCTGCTCTCAGGCGTGCCTGTTGGCGTCGGCGCTGATTCTGTTCAACTTCACCGGCCCGTGGGTTTCGCTCTGGCCGGCCGCGCGAACACCGGCCGCCTACAGCGCGCTGCTGCTGGCATCGATGACCGGACTGATGTTCTGCCTGCGATTCTTTTCAGGGCGCGGACATCAGCGCTCCAATACCATCCTCAAGGCCGAGGTCGCCCTGATCGCCCTGTGTGGGCTCCTGCTGCTGTTCGTCGACGGCCTGCCATTCAACTTCTTCGCCTATGGCCTGCTGGCCCTGACCAGCATGACCATGCTGATGATAGGCGCCTGGCATTGGCTGCAGGGCTATCGCCCGGCGCGCACCTTCTGCCTGGGTCTGCTGGTGTGCAACGTCGGCTGCCTGGTGGTCCTGCCGGCACTGCTGGGTCTGACCCGAACCCCCTCGCAGTGGTTGATCTTCACCCTGCTCGGTTTTGCCCTGGTCGGCGGAGTGGTCCTCAACATCGCCCTCACACAGCGCCTGCGCAGTATCAGTGAGGATCGCTACAGCGCCAGCCGGCAACTGGCGGCCAGCACCGCCGAAATCAACGCCAAGGCCGAATTTCTGGCCAAGCTCAGCCACGAGATCCGTACGCCCATGAACGGCGTACTGGGCATGACCGAGCTGTTGCTGGGCACGCCGCTGTCGGTCAAGCAGCGTGACTATGTCCAGACCATCCACAGTGCCGGCAACGAGCTGCTGGGGCTGATCAACGAGATCCTGGATATTTCCAAGATCGAGTCCGGGCAGATCGAGCTCGACGACGTGCAGTTCGACCTGCACGCGCTGATCGAAGACTGCCTGAACATCTTCCGGGCCAAGGCCGAGCAGCAGAACATCGAGCTGATCAGCTTCACCCAGCCGCAGGTGCCGCGGGTCATCAGCGGCGACCCGACGCGCCTGCGCCAGGCGCTGCTGAGTCTGCTGGACAATGCCTTGAAGAAGACCGACCAGGGCGAGATCCTGCTGGTGGTGGCGCTCGACCAGCGCAGTGCCTCACCGCGCCTGCGCATCGCCGTGCAGGACAGCGGCGAGCCGATGCCGAGCGCCGAACGCGAAGCGCTGCTGCACACCGAACTGCGCAGCACCAATCTGCTCGACGGCAACCGCCTGAGTGGGCATCTGGGGCTGGTGATCGCCCGTCAACTGGTGCTTTTGATGAAGGGCGATTTCGGCATCAAGAGCGGCAGCGAGCATGGCAGTACCCTGTGGCTGACCCTGCCCCTGGATCCGCTGCGCCTCGAGCAGCCCTGCTCGGACCTCGACCTGCCGCTCAAGAACGCGCGGGTGCTGGTGGTCGACGACAACGAAACCTGCCGCAAGGTGCTCGTGCAGCAGTGCAGCGCCTGGGGTCTGAACGTCAGCTCGGTGCCGTCGGGCAAGGAAGCCCTGGCCCTGCTGCGGACCAAGGCGCATCTACGTGACTATTTCGACGTGGTGCTGCTGGACCAGAACATGCCCGGCATGACCGGCATGCAGCTGGCTGCGAAGATCAAGGAAGATCCAAGCCTGAACCACGACATTCTGCTGATCATGCTCACCGGCATCAGCAACGCGCCGAGCAAGATCGTCGCGCGCAATGCCGGGATCAAGCGCATCCTGGCCAAGCCGGTGGCCGGCTACACCCTCAAGACCACCCTGGCCGACGAGCTCAGCCATCGCGGCGACATCGAGGCACCACCGCCGCCCGCCGCCCACCTGGCGCCGATCGATCTGCCCAGTGACTTCCGCATTCTGGTGGCCGAGGACAACAACATTTCCACCAAGGTGATCCGCGGCATGCTCGGCAAGCTCAACCTGCACCCCGATACCGCCAGCAATGGCGAGGAAGCCTTGCGGGCGATGAAGGCTCAGCGCTATGACCTGGTGCTGATGGACTGCGAGATGCCGATCCTCGATGGTTTTTCCGCGACTCGGCAGCTGCGTGCCTGGGAGATGGGCAACCAGCGCGTGCGTACGCCGGTGGTGGCGCTGACTGCGCACATCCTCAGTGAGCACAAGGAGCAGGCGCGCCAGGCAGGCATGGACGGGCATATGGCCAAGCCGATCGAAATGTCGCAGCTGCGCGAATTGGTCGAGCATTGGGCGGCCCAGCGCGAGGCCATCGTAGCCCCGTTGAAAACCCTCTGACCCTGCACCTGCCCCTGTAGCAGCGGCGCGAGCCGCGTCAGCTGTATACGCAGTGTGTCAGGCAGTGCGCGGTGTGGCCGGACGCGGCTTGCGCCGCTGCTACAGGGGGGGCGTTCGGCGGCAGTGTGCGCGGTGTGTCAGGGAATGCGCAGTGTGGCAGCGGCTTATGTTCGTTTGCAGATCAGGGTTTGCTGCCGTACCAGCGTGGGGTGTAGACCCAGGTGCCGCCTGCGGCCTTGGCGAAGGTGCAGGTGGTGGAGGAACCCACCAGGACCATGGTGCGCATGTCCACCAGCTCGGGGGTCAACTCGCCCAGGGTGATGACCCGCAGGGTCTGGCCGGGTCGGCCGATGTCTCGCCCCAGAACGATGGGCGTGTTCGGCGCGCGATGCTGGCGGACGATCTCCAGCGCCTTGCCCAACTGCCAGGGGCGCGAGCGTGAAATCGGGTTGTAGAACGCCAGGGCCAGGTCGGCCTGGCAGGCCAGGTCCAGGCGCTTCTCGATGATGGCCCATGGCTTGAGGTTGTCGGACAGCGACAGCACGCAGAAATCATGGCCCAGCGGCGCGCCGGCCTGAGCGGCGGTCGCCAGCGAGGCCGAAACACCCGGCAGCATCTCCAGCTCCACCGCGTGCCAGCGCGGATCGGTGGATTCATGCAGTGCCTCCAGCACGGCGGCCGCCATGGCGAACACGCCAGGGTCACCGGACGACACCACCACCACTGAACGACCCTGGGCCGCCAGCTCGAACGCGTGGCGGGCACGCTGCATCTCTTCGCGGTTGTCGGTGCAGTGCAGCACCTGATCGGCGCGGAACGGACCGGCCATGCGCACGTAGGTCTCGTAACCCAGCACATCGTTGGCACGCGCCAATTCCGCTTTGACCGCCGGGACCATGAGATCGGCAGCGCCGGGACCCAGGCCGATCACCGCCAGACGTCCGCGCGGCAGGCCGATGCTGGCAATGTCCAACGGCTGATCGGCCACGGCGATCGCCAGGTGCTCGCCGATCGCGATGGGTGACGACTTCGGCACTGTTTGAAGGGCCAGCTGTGCCAGCGAGCCTTGCGCCGGGGCAAAGCGCAGCGGCACGGCCAACGCTGCCGCGGCTTCATGCAGTACCGGATCGGCCATGTCGCGCTCGTCTGCCAGCAGGCCGGCCAGCGATGGCAAGGCAATACCGCTGCGCTGCAGCGCGTCACGTACGGCATCGGCCAGTTCGGGCTGTGCTGCATTCACTGCGACCAGCACGTTGCGTGGGTGGATGAGCAGCTCATTGGCCGAGGGCTGACGCGCATCGCTGCCGACATGGATGGTCAGCCGCGCCTGGGCATCCTCGGGCAGGCGCGCATCGGCCAGCCACGGCGCTGCGCCTTCGACACGTACCCGTTCACCGGCCAGCAGATCTGAAACGAAGCGCTTGCCCAGTTCCAGATCGGCCAGGGCGTAGCCACTGGGCGGATTGAGCAGGCAGGTGCCGAAGCGCAGTTCACCACTGGTGGTGATCGCGGCGGCGATGCCCAGCCCTGCAGCGATTTCACGAGCCAGCACGTTGACCCCGGCCAGCCCCCCCAACAGCGGCACCACGGCGCTGCCGTCCTCGGCCACGGCCAGCACTGGAGGCTCGGCGCCCTTCTCCAGCAGGACCGGCGCCAGGCTGCGGATGACGATACCTGCCGCGCACAGGGCGATGATCGGCGTGTCTTGTTGATACAGCTGACGCAAGGTGGCACCGAAGTCCTGGTAGCTGCGGTCGACATCGGTCACGCGCTCGGCCAGACCGTGGATCAGCGCCTGGGGATAGCATTGCTGCAGGCGCCGCGCGGTGGCCAGTGCGCCACTGCCGAGAATCACGATTGCTGGAGCGTTCATCAGCCTTGCCACCTTTCACCCGGAACGATGATCAAGGAAAAATACGGCGACGAGGTCGGATCGACTTCGGCCAGGGGGACGATCTTCTGATTGGCCATGGTCGCGCGCTCGACGTACAGGGCACGCTCGGCCAAGCCCAGTTCGGCCAACACCTGGCGAACCTTGGGAAAGTTGCGGCCCAGCTTCATGATGACCACAGCGTCGGCATCGGCCAGACGACGCTTGAGGTCATCCGCCGGCAGCACGCCCGACAGCACCGAAAGGCTCTGATTGCGGTACACCAGCGGCGCACCCAGCACCGAGGCGCCGCCGAGCATCGAGCAGACGCCGGGAATCACCTGGGCTTCATAGCGCTCGGCGAGCCGATCATGCAGGTACATGTAGGAGCCGTAGAAGAACGGATCGCCTTCGCAGATCACCGCCACGTCACGGCCGGCATCCAGGTGCGCGGCGACGTCCAGGCTGGCGGCGTCGTAGAAATCGCTGATCACCTGTTCATAGGACAGGGGCGCGGGCAGTGCCTCGGTGGTCACCGGGTAGATCAGCGGCAGCAAAGTCTGCTGCGCCTGCAGATGACCCTCGATGATGCCGAAGGCGTTGCCCTTCTTGCCCTTGGCGACGAAATAGGCCACCACGGGTGCCTCGCGCAGCAGACGCAGCGCTTTCACGGTGATCAGTTCGGGATCGCCCGGGCCCACGCCCAGTCCCAGCAGACGGCCACGCGGTTGCATCACTCGACCTCCGTGGCCAGCGCATTGACCGCTGCGGCCGCCATGGCGCTGCCGCCCTTGCGACCTTCGACGATGACGAACGGCACGCCACGGCTGTCGGCCGCCAGCATGGCCTTGGACTCGGCAGCGCCGACGAAGCCGACCGGAAAGCCCAGGATCAGGGCGGGCTTGGGCGCGCCGGCATCGATCATGTCGAGCAGGTGGAACAGTGCGGTCGGCGCGTTGCCGATGACCACCACCGAGCCAGCCAGATGGGGCCGCCACAGTTCCAGCGCTGCCGCCGAACGGGTATTGCCCAGGGCCTGGGCCAGGACGGGCACGCTGTCGTCCTTGAGCGTGCAGATCACTGGGTTGTTGGCGGGCAGGCGGGCGCGGGTAATGCCTTCGGCGACCATGCGCGCGTCGCACAGGATGAGGGCACCGGCGGCCAGGGCATCGCGTCCGGCCTTGCCGGCACCGGGGGAGAAACGCAGGTCCTGGACGACATCGACCATGCCGCAGGCGTGAATGACCCGCACGGCGAGTTTTTCCAGGTCGGCGGGGATCTGGTCCAGCTTCGCTTCGGCACGAATGATGGCGAAGGAGTTGCGATAGATCTCCTGACCATCGCGGATGTAGTCAATCATGGGTGTCGCTCCGTGAGCGGTCGCGCAGCAGGGCAGCGGCCGCATCCAGTGAAAGATGGCGCGCGAGCAGGGTCCCGAATCCGGGTACCCCGGCTGCGCGTAGATACAGGTCGTAGTGGCCGGCGGTACTGGCCAGCAGGGTCGCCGGAGCGACATGGGCGGCGGCGCATGAGCGAGAACAGCCACTCAGATGGACACTCAGCGGCGCTTGACCGGGCAACAGGGCGGCCAGGCGAACGGCGTCAGCCTTGGTATCGGCCAGGCCCTTGGCACAGCCGCTGGCGCCCGTGCAGGCGATCATGGCGGCGAGGGGCTGCTGCGCACCTGTGATGAAGCCCAACGCGGTCAGGGCTCGCAGCACCGGCTCGGGATCGGGTAGATCAGGCAGCAGCAGGCCTTGCCAGGGGGTCATGCGCAGGGTGCCGTTGCCGTGGTCGCGAGCGAGCTGGGCGGCGCCGCGCAGCATGGCTGGGGTCAACCGTCCCAGAGGGGCCAGGGTGCTGATGAAGCTCAGGCCCGGTTGGCGCTGTGGCTGGATGCCCAGTTTGAAGGTGGCTATGGGCTTGTCCAGTGATGCAGGGCAAACAGGCAGACCCAGGGTGCTGAGGAATGCTTGAGTGGTGTCAGTAGTGGCCTCTTCGCGGGCAGAGAGCTCAGCCGCCCGCCCCGCTCCCACAGGTTCCGCGTCGCTGCTGCCGCTGTGTTGGTGGCTGAGCCCTCTGCCTGCGAAAAGGGCGTCCGTGTCGGCGAGCAGATCACGCATGCGCGTGTGCTCTGGTCGCGCCCGTTCGAGGAACTGCTCCAGCACCGCCACCACCAGGGCATGGCCCTGGTCGAAGGGCACTGCGCCCACGGCAGCGTCGCTTCCGGGGCAGCCGGCCAGGCCGAACGCCCACATGCACTGACCGTCTCGCTCGAAGGCTGACAGCCAAAGGTCATGGTGGTGATCGAGCATCGCCAGGCGCTCGCCGCCCTGCAGTTGCACGGCGAACTTGGCCGACAACGCATGAAAGCGCGGCTCGGTTTCCAGGCTGTGGATAATCTTCGCGGCTAGAGGGCGTGTATCCGCCACCTGGTGAGGGTCGATGCCAGCCGTGGGGCTGAGCATGACATTGCGCACATCGTCGCCGGCTGCCTCTCGCGGGCCCAGACCGGCCTGCAGCAGATGCTCGATCAGGGCCTGCCGCTGCTCACCGATGCCACGGATCTGCAGGTTGGCGCGGTTGGTCGCCTCGATCGTGCCGTGAGCGTGGCGCTCGGCCGCTTCGGCGACGGCATCGGCCTGGTCGGCGCGCAACTCGCCACCGGCCAGCTTGATGCGGCAGATGCCCCCGTCCAACGCCTGAACGATACGCAGCAACCCCGGACACGCCGAGGGGCGGACAACGTTCGAGGTCTTGTTCAAAGGGGCACCGGGCACGCGCGAAAAACCACTGGAAAGGGTAAGGCGCGGTATTATGCCTGCTTTGGCCGAAGGCATGAAAAGTCTGCCCGTCGGAATAGTTTTGTATGAGGGATATTCATGTCGGCCTGGCTGACCCTGGTAGGTATCGGTGAAGACGGTTTTGCGGGCCTGGGCAAACAGGCACGGCGCGCGCTGCTGAGCGCCCGGCGCATCGTCGGCAGCCCGCGCCAGCTCGAATTGCTGCCGCGCTGCATCGTCGGCACCCGGGTTGCCTGGCCCAGCCCGTTCAGCCTCGACGCCGTGCTGGCCGAACCCGGCGAGGCGGTCTGCGTACTGGCCAGTGGTGACCCGATGCTCTACGGCGTGGGCGCCAGTCTGGCGCGACAGATTCCAGCCGCGCAGATGCACGTGCTGCCCTCGCCGTCTTCCTATTCGCTGGCCGCCGCGCGCCTGGGCTGGGCGCTGCAGGACGTGGTCACCCTCTCGGTGGTGGCGCGCCCGGTAGCGGCGGTGGCTGCGCACCTGTACAGCGGCCAGCGCCTGCTGGTGCTGAGCAACGATGGCACGAGCCCGCAAGCCGTGGCCCAGCTGCTGCGCGAACGCGGCTTCGGCCTCAGCCGCGTGACCGTGCTGGAACACCTGGGGGGGCCAAATGAACGGCGCATCGACGGTAGCGCCGCCGATGATTTTCCCGACATCGCCGCGCTGAACCTCATCGCCATCGACTGCCAGGCCAGCCCGGACGCCCCGCGTCTGTCCCCGCTGGCCGGCCTGCCCGACACTGCCTTTCGCCACGACGGCCAACCTGACCAAGCGCGACGTTCGCGCGGTGACCCTGGCGCGCCTGGCGCCCCGACCGGGAGAGCTGCTGTGGGACGTGGGCGCCGGCTGTGGCTCGATCGGCATCGAATGGATGCGCGCGCATCCCAGCTGCCGCGCCATCGCGGTCGAGTCCGACGAAGGTCGGCAGGCCTTTATCGAACACAACCGCGATGCCTTGGGTGTACCCGGCCTGCAATTGGTGCGCGGGCGGGCGCCGGGCGCGCTGGCCGGTTTGCCTGCACCCGACGCGATCTTCGTCGGCGGCGGCGTTACCCGCGAGAACGTGCTGGCCGATTGCTGGGCAGCGCTCAAACCCGGCGGTCGCTTGGTGGCCAACGCGGTCACCCTGCAGAGTGAGCTGGCCTTGGTGCAATGGCGCGAGCAGTACGGTGGCGAGCTGACCCGACTGCACATTGCCCAGGCGGCCCCGCTGGGCGAGTTCGACACCTGGCGCCAGGCGTTGCCGATTACTCTGCTCGACACGGTCAAGCCTCTCGATGCGTGAAGAAACGGCCGAGCAGCCGGCGCCGCTGCGCAGCGGCCTGACCACCGGCAGCTGCGCCACGGCGACCAGTCTGGCGGCGGCGCGGCTGTTGCTGGGCGGTAATGCCAGCGATGCGGTGCATATCGTGCTGCCCAAGGGCAAGCAGGTGTCGATGCGCCTGGAGTTCTGTCGGCTGAATGCCGACGGTGCCGAAGCCGGTACGCTCAAGGACGGCGGCGACGATCCGGATGTGACCCACGGCGCCCTGTTGTACACCCAGGTGCGTTTGCTCGATGCGCCCGGCATCCATTTCGTGGCGGGCGAGGGCGTGGGGACCGTCACCCGGCCAGGACTGGTGCTGGGCGTGGGTGAACCGGCGATCAATCCGGTTCCACGGCGGATGATCGGTGAACACCTGACCCGCCTGGCCGAAGAGCACGGCTACGGCGGTGGCTTCGAGGTCACCGTCAACGTCGAGAACGGCGCCAGCCTGGCTCTCAAGACCATGAACCCACGCCTGGGCATCCTCGGCGGGCTGTCGATCCTGGGCACCAGCGGTATCGTGAGGCCATTTTCGTGCGCGGCCTATATCGCCTCCATCCATCAGGGCATCGATGTGGCGACCACCAACGGCTACCGGCACATCGCCGCGTGCACCGGCAATGCCAGCGAGGACACCATGCGCCAGGTCTACGCGCTGCCCGAAATTGCCTTGATCGAGATGGGCGACTTCGTCGGTGCAGTGCTCAAACACGTACGCAAGGTACCCTTGGACAAACTCAGCCTGTGCGGCGGTTTCGGCAAGATCAGCAAGCTGGCGGCCGGACACATGGACCTGCACAGCCGTCATTCGAGCATCGATCTGGCGCAACTGGCGGGTTGGGCGAGCGACGTCGGCGCCGATGCGGATCTGCAGGCGCGTATCCGCGCGGCCAACACCAGCCAGCAAGCCTTGGCCCTGGCCCATGCCGAAGGTGTGAAGCTGGGCGATGAAGTCTGTCGTCACGCCTGGCGGTTCGCCCGCAGCGTGGTGCAGGATCGGGTGCAGGTGGAGGTGTTCGCCATCGACCGTCAGGGCGGGATCGTCGGGCAGGCGGGGGTCGCTCCATGAAGCGCATCCTGCTGCTGGGTGGCGTGACCGAAGCCTTGGCGATCGCTCGGACCTTGAGCCCGGAGCACGTCTACAGCCTGGCCGGCGTGGGTCGCGTGCCCACCGACCTGCGCTGCCAGGTGCGCGTCGGCGGGTATGGCGGGGCCGAAGGGCTGGCGACGTATATCCGCAGCGAAGGTATTACGCTGCTGGTTGACGCGACTCACCCCTATGCCGCCCAGATCAGCGCCAATGCAGCGAAGGCGGCCGGCCTGGCGGGCATCGAATGCTGGGCGTTGCGGCGTCCGGCCTGGCAGCCTCAGGCGGGTGACGATTGGAGGGATGTGGCCGACTGGGCTGAACTGGTGCAGGCACTGGCGCCGTTCCAGCGACCGCTGTTCACCCTGGGTCGCGAACCCCTGGAACACCTGCAGGAGATTCCACCCCATCAGCATTGGACCTTGCGAGCGCTGGACCCCTATCCCGGCACGGCGCGTTGCGAGGTGATCGGCGCCCGCGGCCCCTTTCGCCTGGAAGACGAACGCGCCTTGTTCGCCCAGCGCCGTATCGATGTGCTGATCAGCAAGAACAGCGGCAGCGGTGCGACCGAGCCCAAGCTGCAGGTGGCACGGGAGTTGGGGCTTCCGGTGCTGGTGCTCAAGCGCCCGCTCCTGCCGCAGGTGGATCGCACCTTCACGGATGCAGCAACGCTGCTGACGCACATGAATCAGATCGCGGTGTTTTTGTAGCAGCGGCGCAAGCCGCGTCCGGGTCGCGCGCAGTGGATCAGATTTATTGCATGTGCCGCCGACGCGGCTTGCACCGCTGCTACAATGGCGGCTTTCGTACCGGGGTGTCTGCGATGAAAAGGTTCTGGTCTGCCTGTGTGCTCATGCTGCTCGCTGCCGCCGCGCAGGGCGACGCCCGCCAATACAAGGCCGGTGACCTGCTGATCGTCGAACCCTGGGCGCAGGAACTGCCGCCCAATGCGCCCACCGTCGCGGTGTATTTCGAATTGCGCAACCGCGGGCTGGACGACGACACCCTGACCAGCGTCGACACGCCGATCGCCGGTGACGCGCAACTGCATCAGCACATCAACCAGGACGGCATGATGAAGATGCAGCAGGTTCAAGGCGTGACCATTCCGGCCAGCGGCCACGCGGTGTTCGCGCCCATGGCATTTCACGTGATGCTGCTGGACCTCAAGCTGAGCAGTCCCCTGCAGGCGGGCCAGCATTTCCCGCTGACCCTGCATTTCGCCAAGGCGGGGGATTTCGTGGTCGAGGTGCAGGTGCTCACCCAGGCGCCAGCGCAGGACGATGCCGACGAGCATGCGCATTGAGCCGATGAGCGACCTGAGCGCCAGGCGCTCTTCTTCCCGGCCTTCCGCCCAGGCCCGCGCCAGCTGGATCAGCCTCTTTGCAGTGCTGATGATGTTCATCGGGCCGTTGATTTCCCAGTCGATGCCGATGGACCACACGCGGTTCGCCATGCCCATGGACGGCGCCATGTCTGCCATGCAGCACGAGGCCCATGGCGAGCACCATGGCAGCGCCACGGCTGGCGGCGAGCTGCATGTGCTGATGGAGAAATGCGGTTATTGCAGCCTGTTCTTCCACTGTCCGGCGCTGCCACAGACGCTGGGTATCGCGGGTGCGAATTCGCAGCGCCCGCAGAGTGTCTTCGTTGCCCAACCTCGCCAGGGACATGCGACCCACGCGGTGTTCCCCGGCGCGCGTACGCGTGCGCCGCCCTCAATGGTGTGATCGTCGAATCCCAATGACTGTGAACTGATGCGGTGTCTGCGCAGGCCTTTTCGCGGGTAGACGACTCGTCGTCCGCCCCGCTTCCACAGGTCGGCATTGGCAGTGCATTGGTCAACGTTGAGCACAACGATACCGTTGGAACACCTTTCACCTATGAAAACCTCTTTCTACAACCTTGCCTGGCGCTGGCATTTCTACGCCGGACTGTTCGTCGCCCCGTTCATGATCCTGCTGGCGCTGACCGGGATCATCTACCTGTTCAAGCCGCAACTGGACCCGTGGATGTACCGCGATCTGCTGGTGGTGCCGGTGGCCGAACAGCGCCTGAGCGCCGACGAACTGCTGCTGCGCACGCACAATGCTTATCCGCGTGGCAACATCGGCCAGTACCTGCCGCCCAGCGCCGCCGAACGCAGTGCCCAGTTCGTGGTGCATGCCGATGGCCGCGAGCTGAATGTGTTCGTCAATCCCTACACCGGCGAGCTGCTGGGCGAGCAGGACGCCAAGTGGAACCTGCAGGCCGTGGCGAGGGCCCTGCATGGCGAGCTGATGATTGGCACCGTGGGTGACCGGCTGATCGAGCTGGCTGCCGGCTGGGGCATCGTGCTGGTGATCTCCGGCCTGTACCTGTGGTGGCCGCGCGGCAATGCCGCCAGCGGTGTGCTCTGGCCGCGCTGGCGCAGTCGAGGCCGGGCGCTGTGGCGCGACCTGCATGCGGCAGTCGGTTTCTGGGGCGCAGCGTTGTTGCTGATCATGCTGCTCAGCGGCATGACCTGGACCGGGTTCTGGGGCAAGCAGTATGCCCAGGTGTGGAACCGCTTCCCCGACGCCATGTGGAACGCCATGCCCAAGTCCGACGAGCAGGCCGGCCAGCTCAACCAGGCCCATCGCCAGACCGTGCCCTGGGCCATGGAAAACACGCCCATGCCGCAGTCCGCCGGGGCACATGCCGAGCACATGGGCCATGGCGGGCACATGCACGCCCCGGCAGCGCCGTTGGTCAGCCTGCAGAGCGTGGTCGACACTGCCACGCGGTTGCAGGTGGAACCCGGCTACAGCATCACCCTGCCGACCACGGCGAGCGGCGTGTTCACTGTGGCGGTTTTTGCCGACGATCCACGCAACGACGCGACCGTGCACATCGATCAGTACAGCGGTGAGGTGCTGGCCGACGTGCGCTGGGAGCATTACGGCCTGGTCGCGCGCGCCACTGAAACCGGGGTGATGCTGCACGAGGGCAAGATGTTCGGGCCGGTCAATCAGATCATCGTGCTGCTGGTTTGCCTGATGATATTGCTCAGTTCGGTCAGCGGTCTGGTGATCTGGTGGAAGCGCCGGCCCCAGGGCAAGCTCGGTGTACCGCCGCTGCGCCACGATCTGCCGCGATGGAAGGTGGCGGTCGGGGTGATGATTGCGATTGGCGTGGCGTTTCCGTTGGTGGGTGTGTCGCTGTTGTTGATCTGGGCGGTGGACCGGATGGTGGTCCGCCTGCGGCCGTCGATCGAAGCGATCTGAGTCATCCTGCTGTATCTGCGGTGCGACCGGACGCGGCTTGCACCGCTGCTACAGGGAATCGGAGTACACCTGCAACGCGAGCGCAAGCCGCATCAGCGGTGCACACGACCCCCGTAGCAGCGGCGCAAGCCGCGTCGGCGGTGCACACGGTCTCTGTAGCAGCGGCGCAAGCCGCGTCGGCGGTGCACACGGTCCCCGTAGCAGCGGCGCAAGCCGCGTCGGCGGTGCACACGGTCTCTGTAGCAGCGGCGCAAGCCGCGTCGGCGGGCGGCGCGGTGCGTCGTTGGGCTGGGGATGAAATCCGGCGCACCAATACCATCCACTGAAACGCACCACCCCTCGCATCGAGCACCAACGCGGTGCGACCGATACTCGTCCAGGCCCTCCCTCGCCCCCTATCCCGCACCTGCGCGCACTCCGGCACACCCCTTGCAAAGCTCCGCTGAGAAGTCCCCATCTGCCTCACTAAAAAAACATTCGTACATGGAGATTGCACAATGAAGCGTCGCAGCTTGATCAAGGCGTTCACCCTTTCCGCATCGATCGCTGCCATGGGCTTGTCCTGGACGATTCAGGCCGCCGAGACCATCAAGGTCGGCATCCTGCATTCGCTGTCCGGCACCATGGCGATCTCGGAGACTTCTCTGAAAGACATGGCCCTGATGACCATCGACCAGATCAACGCCAAGGGCGGCGTGAATGGCAAGATGCTCGAGGCTGTGGTGGTGGACCCGGCGTCCAACTGGCCGTTGTTCGCCGAGAAGGCACGGCAGTTGATCACCCAGGACAAGGTTGCGGTGGTGTTCGGCTGCTGGACGTCGGTGTCGCGCAAGTCGGTGCTGCCGGTCTTCGAAGAGCTCAACGGCCTGCTGTTCTACCCCGTGCAGTACGAAGGTGAAGAGATGTCGCCGAACGTCTTCTACACCGGCGCGGCGCCCAATCAGCAGGCGATCCCGGCGGTCGAGTACCTGATGAGTGAAGACGGCGGTGCAGCCAAGCGCTACTTCCTGCTGGGCACCGACTACGTCTACCCACGCACCACCAACAAGATTCTGCGCGCCTTCCTGCACTCCAAGGGCGTGGCCGACAAGGACATCGAAGAGGTCTACACCCCGTTCGGTCACTCGGACTACCAGACCATCGTTGCCAACATCAAGAAATTCTCGGCCGGCGGCAAGACTGCCGTCATCTCCACCGTCAACGGCGACTCCAACGTGCCGTTCTACAAGGAGCTGGCCAACCAGGGCCTGAAGGCCACCGACGTCCCGGTCGTGGCGTTCTCGGTCGGCGAAGAAGAACTGCGCGGCATCGACACCAAGCCGCTGGTGGGCAACCTGGCGGCGTGGAACTACTTCCAGTCGGTGGAGAACAAGGAAAACACCCAGTTCGTCGCCGACTGGAAAGCCTACGCCAAGGCCAAGAACCTGCCGAACGCCGCCACCGTGGTCACCAACGATCCGATGGAAGCGACCTACGTGGGCATCAACATGTGGGCCCAGGCCGCCAACCAGGCCAAATCGACCGACGTGGACAAGGTACGTGAAGCCATGGCCGGGCAGACCTTCGCCGCGCCGTCGGGCTACACCCTGACCATGGACAAGACCAACCACCACCTGCACAAGCCGGTGATGATCGGCGAGATCGAGGACAACGGTCAGTTCAACGTGGTGTGGCAGACCAAGGAGCCGATCCGTGCCCAGCCATGGAGCCCTTACATTCCGGGTAACGACAAGAAGCCGGATCACGCCGTGAAGAGCAACTGATCCAACCAGCCTCCCAGCGCCGTCGTGTAAGCGGGCTGCTGTAGGAGCGGTCATCGGCCGCGAAGGGGCACCGTGGTGTGCAGGACAGACCTTGGTGGCCCTTCGCGGCCGATGACCGCTCCTACAAAGGGCCGCAAGGTTTCTGTGGGGCGGTCTGCGGCCGCCATTGCCGTCTATTCAAAGGACTTGCCATGTCCCTCATCAAATTCCTCGTCACTGTCGTCCTGCTGCTGCCACTGATGGCCCGCGCCAACGACGCCAGTGATTTCACCGGCGCCTCGTCCGCCGAGCAGGTCCGCCTGCTGGAAGCCTGGGCCGCACAGCCCGATCCGGCACGGCTCGAACTGCTCGATGCCTTGCAGGAAGGCCGGGTTGCCGCCGATGCCGAGAAAAAACCGTTCATCGAAACCAATGGCCAGATGGCTCCCGCCGACGGCACCGCCGCGGCCGTGGAACCGGTGCGCAAGCTGCGCCTGAACAACCGCCTGCGCGGCCTGGTGGAAACCGCCCTGGCTAGCCACCAACTGCTGAGCGACGACGCTCAGGTTCGCCTCGCCGCTGCGCAGCAACTGCAACGCTCGGCGCAGCCCAACCAATTGGCCCTGCTCGATCGCCAAACCACCAGTGAGCAGGACGAAACGGTGAAGACCGCCCTGACCCTGGCCCTGGCCAACCTGCAATTGGTCGCTCCCGAGCCCGCCGTGCGACTGGCTGCGGTGCGTCTGCTGGGCGAAACCGGTGAGCCCCTGGCGCGCACCCGTCTGGAAAACCTGCTGGCGCCGGGCGTGGAAACCGACCCGGGCGTGCGCACGGCCGCCGAGACCAGCCTGGCTCAGGTCAAGCGCAAGCTGATGATCGGCGACATCCTCGGCCAGGCCTTCAGCGGCATGTCCCTGGGCTCGATCCTGCTGCTGGCCGCCCTGGGCCTGGCGATCACCTTCGGCCTGCTCGGCGTGATCAACATGGCCCACGGCGAAATGCTGATGCTCGGCGCCTACTCGACCTACGTCGTGCAGATGCTGATCCAGCGCATCGCTCCCGGCGCCATCGAGTACTACCCGCTGATCGCCCTGCCCGTGGCGTTCTTCGTCACCGCAGGCGTCGGCATGATTCTGGAACGCACGGTCATTCGCCATCTGTACGGTCGCCCGCTGGAAACCCTGCTGGCGACCTGGGGCATCAGCCTGATGCTGATCCAGGCCATTCGCCTGATCTTCGGCGCGCAGAACGTGGAAGTGGCCAACCCCGCCTGGCTCTCCGGCGGCTGGCAGGTACTGCCCAACCTGGTGCTGCCGTACAACCGCATCGTCATCATCGCCTTCGCGCTGTTCGTGGTGGTACTGACCTGGCTGCTGCTGAACAAGACCCGCCTGGGCCTGAACGTGCGTGCCGTCACTCAGAACCGCAACATGGCCGCCTGCTGCGGGGTGCCCACCGGGCGTGTCGACATGCTCGCCTTCGGTCTGGGCTCGGGCATCGCCGGCCTGGGTGGCGTGGCCCTGAGCCAGATCGGCAACGTCGGCCCGGACCTGGGCCAGAGCTACATCATCGACTCGTTTCTGGTGGTGGTGCTGGGCGGCGTCGGCCAACTGGCCGGTAGCGTGTCCGCCGCGTTCGGCCTGGGCATCGCCAACAAGATCCTGGAACCGCAGATCGGTGCGGTGCTGGGCAAGATCCTCATCCTCGCGCTGATCATTCTGTTCATCCAGAAACGTCCGCAAGGCCTCTTCGCACTCAAAGGACGGGTGATCGACTGATGAATCAGCCATTGATGCTCACTGCCGCGCAGAAAGCCGGCCCGAAAGTGACCCTCGCCATCGGCGTCGTGGTCCTGGCGATCCTCATCGCCCTGCCGCTGCTGTCGCTGCTGCCGGCCAGCAACGGCTTGCAGGTCTCGGCCTACACCCTGACCCTGGTCGGCAAGATTCTCTGCTACGCCATCGTCGCGCTGGCCCTGGACCTGGTCTGGGGCTACGCCGGTCTGTTGTCCCTGGGCCACGGCCTGTTCTTCGCCCTGGGCGGCTACGCCATGGGCATGTACCTGATGCGCGAGGCGGCCGGGGATGGCCTGCCGGCCTTCATGACGTTTCTGTCGTGGACCGAGCTGCCCTGGTTCTGGGTCGGTACCGAACATTTCCTCTGGGCCCTGTGCCTGGCGGTGCTGGCGCCGGGCGTGCTGGCCCTGGTGTTCGGTTTCTTCGCCTTCCGCTCGCGGATCAAGGGCGTCTATTTTTCGATCATGACCCAGGCCCTGACCTTCGCTGGCATGCTGCTGTTCTTTCGCAACGAAACCGGCTTCGGCGGCAACAACGGCTTCACCAACTTCCGCAGCATCCTGGGCTTCAGCATCACCTCGCAAGGCACTCGCGCCGTGCTGTTCCTGCTCACCGTGGCGTTGCTGGTGCTGAGCCTGTACCTGGGCTGGCGCCTGGCCCGCAGCAAGTTCGGCCGGGTGCTGACCGCGCTGCGCGACGCCGAAAACCGGCTGATGTTCTGCGGTTACGATCCACGCGGATTCAAGCTGTTCGTCTGGGTGCTCAGCGCCGTGCTCTGCGGTCTGGCCGGCGCGCTCTACGTGCCGCAGGTGGGGATCATCAACCCCAGCGAAATGTCACCGACCAACTCCATCGAAGCCGCTGTCTGGGTGGCCCTGGGCGGGCGTGGCACGCTGATCGGGCCGCTGCTGGGCGCCGGCATCGTCAATGGCATGAAGAGCTGGTTCACCGTGGCGTTTCCCGAATACTGGCTGTTCTTCCTCGGCGCACTGTTCATCATCGTCACCTTGTACCTGCCCAAGGGTGTGATCGGCTTGTTGAAGAAGAGAGGTGAACAATGAGAATCACCGCCACCGGCGAGTTCATGCTCGAACCGATCCTCGACCCCAACAGCGACGCCGGCACCAGCCGCGATGCGATCGGCCTGGGCCAGGCCAGCGGTCCGGGGTTGAACACCCGACACGGGACGATTCTGACCCTGGAAGACATCAGCGTCAGCTTCGACGGCTTCAAGGCGCTCAACGACCTCAATCTGTACATCGGCGTCGGGGAGCTGCGCTGCATCATCGGCCCCAACGGTGCCGGCAAGACCACGCTGATGGACGTGATTACCGGCAAGACCCGGCCCACCACGGGCAAGGCCTGGTTCGGCGAAACCCTGGACCTGACCCACATGAGCGAGGTGCAGATCGCTCAGGCCGGCATCGGCCGCAAGTTCCAGAAGCCGACCGTGTTCGAAGCCTTGAGCGTGTTCGAGAACCTGGAGCTGGCGCAGAAGACCGACAAGTCGGTCTGGGCCAGCCTGCGCGCACGGCTGACCGGCGAGCAGCGCGACCGCATCGCCGAGGTGCTGGAGACCATTCGCCTGAGCCCGTCGGTCGATCGCCCGGCCGGCTTGCTGTCCCACGGCCAGAAGCAGTTCCTGGAAATCGGCATGCTGCTGGTGCAGGACCCGCAATTGCTGCTGCTCGATGAACCGGTGGCAGGCATGACCGACGCCGAAACCGAGTTCACCGCCGAGCTGTTCAAGACCCTGGCCGGCAAGCATTCGCTGATGGTGGTGGAGCATGACATGGGCTTCGTCGGCTCGATTGCCGACCATGTCACCGTGCTGCATCAGGGCAGCGTGCTGGCTGAAGGTTCGCTCGAGGCGGTGCAGGCCGATGAGCGGGTGATCGAGGTTTATCTGGGGCGTTGATGCCACAGGCCTCTTCGCGGGCAGAGCCCGCTCCCACACAGGACCTGCGCCGCGCTGAAGATCCTTGTGGGAGCGGGCTCTGCCCGCGAAGAGGCCCACCCAGACACTGCAACAAAAAGGACAAGACCCCATGCTCCAAGTCGACCAGCTTCACCAATACTACGGCGGCAGCCATATCCTGCGCGGCCTGTCGTTCGATGTGAACATAGGCGAAGTGACCTGCCTGCTCGGGCGCAATGGCGTGGGCAAGACCACCCTGCTCAAGTGCCTGATGGGCCTGATCCCGGCCAAGCAAGGCAGCGTGGCCTGGGAAGGCAAGCCGATCACCGGGTTCAAGCCGCATCAACGGGTGCACGCAGGCATCGCCTACGTGCCCCAGGGCCGCGAAATCTTCGGCCGCCTGACGGTCGAGGAAAACCTGCTGATGGGGCTTTCGCGCTTTCCCGGCAGCGAAGCGCGCGAGGTCCCAGCGTTCATCTACGAACTGTTTCCGGTGCTGCTGCAGATGAAGCACCGCCGTGGCGGCGACCTGTCCGGCGGTCAACAGCAACAACTGGCGATTGGTCGTGCTCTGGCAAGCCGACCACGGTTGCTGATTCTCGACGAGCCCACCGAAGGCATCCAGCCCTCGGTGATCAAAGAGATCGGCGCCGTGATCAAGCAGCTCGCCGCGCGTGGCGACATGGCGATATTGCTGGTCGAGCAGTTCTACGACTTCGCCGCCGAGCTGGCCGATCAGTACCTGGTCATGTCGCGCGGCGAGATCGTCCAGCAGGGTCGTGGTGAAAACATGGAAACCGAGGGTGTGCGTGGCCTGGTAACCATTTAATCTTTGCCGCGACCCGAAAAAGAATGAAGGCCATGAATCTACCTGTCACTTCCCTGCCCTACACACCCAGCTGGCACGCCCGGCTGGAGCTGGGCTACGCACGGTTCGGCGACAGCACGCGGCCGACCCTGCGCCGCCACCTGGGCCCCTTGCGGGTGCAGAAGCATCTGTACGCCGAAGGGCCCGAGGTGTGCCAGCACATCATCGTGCATCCGCCGGGGGGTATCGCCGGCGGCGATCGGCTGGACATCAGCGCACAGGTTCACGCCAACGCCTGGGCGCAGTTGACCACGCCCGGCGCGGCAAAGTGGTACCGAGCACTCAGCCCGGCCTATCAAAGCACCGAGCTGCAGGTGGCCGCTGGCGCTACCCTCGAATGGCTGCCCCAGGAAACCATCGTCTACAGTGCCGCCCAGGCTGAACTGGATACCCGTATCCATCTGCAGGGCGATGCCCGGCTGTTCTATTGGGATATCGTCGCCGTGGGTCGTCCGGCGGCCGCCGAGCGCTTCGACCAGGGGCATTTCCAGTCACGCCTGGAGATCCGCCGCGACGGCGAGCTGCTCTGGCACGAGCGCCAGCGCATCGTCGGCGACGACGGCCTGCTCGAATCGGCCGTGGGCCTGGGCGGCAAGCCGGTGTTCGCCACCTTGCTGGTGACCGGCGAGATCGACCCGGCCCTGCTCGAACGCTGCCGGACGCTGACAACTCGCGTACGCGGCGACCTGAGCCAGTTGCCAGGACTGCTGGTGGCGCGCTGCCTGGCCGACGAGGCGCTGCATGCGCGCGACTGGCTGATCCAGCTGTGGACGCTGCTACGCCCGGCCCTGCTGGGCCGCGAAGCGCTGGCACCGCGGATCTGGAGCACCTGACTGAATCCTGCCTGCCTGGTTACCTACCAAAATTCTCAAGGAACCCCCATGGACCTGACACCCCGCGAAAAAGACAAGATGCTCATCTTCACCGCCGGCCTGGTCGCCGAACGCCGTCTGGCCCGCGGCCTGAAGCTGAACTACCCGGAAGCCATGGCGCTGATTTCCGCCGCCCTGCTCGAAGGCGCGCGTGACGGCCAGACCGTCGCCCAACTGATGCATTACGGCACCACCCTGCTCAGCCGCGAACAGGTCATGGAGGGCATCCCCGAAATGATCCCGGAGATCCAGGTGGAAGCCACGTTTCCCGACGGCACCAAGCTGGTCACCGTTCATCAACCCATTGCCTGAGGCACGGCCATGATTCGTGACGCCACCGAGCGCGACTTGCCAGGGATCTGCGCGATCTATAACGATGCGGTGCTCAACACCACCGCGATCTGGAACGAGCAGCCGGTCGACCTGGCCAACCGCCAGGCCTGGTTCGAAGCGCGCAAGGCACAGCAGTACCCGATCCTGGTCGCCGAGGAAAACGGCGAGGTCAGCGGCTACGCGTCGTTCGGCGACTGGCGCCCGTTCGAAGGCTTTCGCTACAGCGTCGAGCACTCGGTCTACGTGCGCAACGACCAGCGCGGCAAAGGCCTGGGCGCGCGCCTGATGCAGGTGCTCATCGAGCGTGCCCGCGAGCGCGGCAAATACGTCATGGTGGCCGCCATCGAAAGCGGCAACCAGGCATCGATTCATTTGCACGAACGCCTGGGCTTCGTCACCACCGGGCAAATGCCGCAGGTGGGCATCAAGTTCGGCCGCTGGCTGGACCTGACCTTCATGCAACTGGCCCTCAACCCCGGCGCCGAGCCGCCCCAGGAGTCGGCTTGAACCGCCGTCCTTCATCACTTCGAGGAGCTATCCCATGATTCCCGGCCAATACCAGATCCAGCCTGGCGACATCGAACTCAATGCCGGCCGGCGCACGCTGAGCCTGACCGTGGCCAACAGTGGCGATCGGCCGATTCAGGTGGGGTCGCACTATCACTTCTTCGAAACCAACGACGCGCTGCACTTCGACCGGGCCGCCAGCCGTGGTATGCGCCTGAACATTCCTGCCGGGACGGCGGTGCGCTTCGAGCCGGGCCAGAGCCGCGAGGTGGAGCTGGTGGACCTCGCCGGGTTGCGCCGCGTGTACGGCTTCGCCGGCCGCATCATGGGTGAGCTCTGAACACGTCCTCCTCTGTAGGAGCGGTCCGTGGCCGCGAAGGAGGCAACGCGCTCTACCCGATACACCGCAGCGGGCCATTCGCGGCCGATGACCGCTCCTACAGGGGCCACAAACACATGAATTGCAGGGCATAGCGATGAAGATTTCCAGAGAAGCCTACGCCGACATGTTCGGCCCCACCGTCGGTGACAAAGTCCGCTTGGCCGACACCGACCTGTGGATCGAAGTGGAAAAGGACTTCACCACCTACGGCGAAGAAGTCAAATTCGGCGGCGGCAAGGTCATCCGCGATGGCATGGGCCAAGGCCAGTTGCTGGCCGCCGAGGTGGTCGACACGCTGATCACCAATGCCCTGATCATCGATCACTGGGGCATCGTCAAGGCCGACGTCGGCCTCAAGGACGGGCGCATCGCGGCGATCGGCAAGGCCGGCAACCCCGACATCCAGCCCGATGTAACCATCGCCATCGGCGCCAGCACCGAAGTGATCGCCGGTGAAGGCATGATCCTGACCGCCGGTGGCATCGACACCCATATTCACTTCATCTGCCCGCAGCAGATCGAAGAAGCGCTGATGAGCGGCGTCACCACCATGATCGGTGGCGGCACCGGACCGGCCACCGGCACCAACGCGACCACTTGCACCTCTGGCCCCTGGCACATGGCGCGCATGCTCCAGGCCGCCGATGCCTTCGCCATGAACATCGGCTTCACCGGCAAGGGCAACGCCAGCCTGCCCGAGCCGCTGATCGAACAGGTCAAGGCCGGCGCCATCGGCCTGAAACTGCACGAAGACTGGGGCACCACGCCTGCGGCCATCGACAATTGCCTGAGCGTGGCCGACCAGTACGACGTGCAGGTCGCCATCCATACCGACACCCTCAACGAGTCGGGCTTCGTCGAGACCACCCTCGCCGCTTTCAAGGGCCGCACCATTCACACCTATCACACCGAGGGCGCCGGCGGCGGCCACGCCCCGGACATCATCAAGGCCTGCGGCTTCGCCAACGTGCTGCCCAGCTCGACCAACCCGACCCGCCCGTTCACCCGCAACACCATCGACGAGCACCTGGACATGCTCATGGTCTGCCATCACCTGGACCCCAGCATCGCCGAGGACGTGGCCTTCGCCGAAAGCCGCATCCGGCGCGAGACCATTGCTGCCGAAGACATCCTCCACGACCTCGGCGCGTTCTCCATGATCAGCTCCGACAGCCAGGCCATGGGCCGCGTCGGCGAAGTGATCACGCGCACCTGGCAGACCGCCGACAAGATGAAGAAGCAACGCGGCCCCCTGCCCGAAGACGCCGAGGGCAACGACAACTTCCGCGCCAAACGCTACATCGCCAAGTACACCATCAACCCGGCCATCACCCATGGCATCAGCCACGAAGTGGGCTCGGTGGAAATCGGCAAATGGGCGGATCTGGTGCTCTGGCGCCCGGCCTTCTTCGGCGTCAAGCCGACCTTGATCCTCAAGGGAGGCGCCATCGCCGCCAGCCTCATGGGCGACGCCAATGCCTCGATTCCCACGCCGCAGCCGGTACATTACCGCCCCATGTTCGCCAGCTTCGACGGCTCGCGCCATGCCACCAGCCTGACCTTCATCAGCCAGGCCGCGCTAGACGCCGGGGTGCCTGCACAGCTGGGCTTGAAGAAGCGGATCGCCGTGGTGAAAGGCTGCCGCTCGGTACAGAAGACCGACTTGATCCACAACGGCTACCTGCCTGACATCGACGTCGACCCGCAGACCTATCAGGTCAAGGCCGATGGCGTGCTGCTGTGGTGCGAACCGGCCGACGTGCTGCCCATGGCCCAGCGCTATTTTCTGTTCTGAGGCCGCCGTGGCTGGCTGTCCAGCTTCCGACTATCTATGTAGGTCTTGAGCACCTCGCGGTTTTCCTAAGGTGTCGCTCCACTCAACGAGGAGCGACACATGACCACGACCACGGCAACTCCAGCCCCCGTTCCAACCCCTCTTACCGTAGCGAACGTGACGGCCATCGCCGACCGCTACTACCAATATTTCCCGGACGTTCGCGAATCAGCGCGCGACTGGGGCATCAAGCTGCTCAAGTTCCATACCCACATGGACCTGGATCCGGACGAGGTCTATTGGCACGACTTCGACAACGCCCAGAACAGTGGGCGGGCCTACACCGGCCAACAGCACATCGGCAAGCCCAAGGAAACGCTCACCGTCACCGAGCTGGTACTGCGACGCTTCAACACCTTCTATCAGGTCAACTTCGACCTGCTCGACCAGATGTCGGGGTTCTACACCGCCAAGGACGCGGGCGTCTATAACGAGACCAATGAGGTGCCGCTGGCGCCGTCGGAAATCATGAAGGAATTCTGGGCGACCGACTTCTCCAGCCACTATCAGCGGCGTCTGGATGCCTTCCTGCGCGACTACGCCGATGACGGGCGGTTGCTGATCAAGATCCTGTTTTTCAGCTTCACCTGGAACGCCTACAACACCGGTGCATTGAGCGGCAAGCAGCTCAGACTGGTCTTCGATGCGTTCGCAGGGCCAGTCTCGGTGCCGCCCACGCTCGATGACCTGCAACGCCTGCATACCCAGCGCAGGCAGGCGGTGGTCAGGAGTTTCACCCTGGGTGACCTGACCTCGTTCGACATCCTGCGCATCACCACCGCCGAGGGGCCGGAAATTCTGTACATGCCGGCGGGCTGGTTCAGAACCTTTCACAACGAGCAGCAGCTGTACGAGTGGGTTGCCGAGATCGCCACCGAGGAACATGGCCGCGAACGTTTGATCGCTCACTTCAATACCGCGGGAGAATCCACGACCCCCCCGCGAAAACTGCTGCTCGCCACCCTCGAACGCATCCGCACGACGCCGTGGCAATCGGGTCAGCGCCTGCTCAACGGCGTCAGCAAGGTGATCGACAAGGACGTGTTCACGTTCCTGTTCGACACGGTACGCGAGCGCCTCAAGCTCGATGCCAAGGAGCTGCTGGCTTCCAACCACGAGTTGCGCAAGGAATTGTTCCTGATCGATCTGGAAGCCTTCATGCGCATCGTTACCCCCCTGGCGCTTGCCGATCCGGCCGTAGCGCTGGTGGCGGTGGCCGCCGGCTCGATTGCCTTCGGCACACACCTGGCCAAGGCCGTACACGGCCAGACCCGGGCGTCCCGTCAGGCTGCGTTCAGAGCGGCCATACTGGATGCGCTGAACATTCTTCTGGATATGCCGCTGTTACGCGGCGTCGGTGACGATGCCTTGGCCGAGCTGGGAGGCTTCGAGGAGCTGGGCGCCGCGCTTGAGCTGGATGAAACGGATCTGGCCCTGATCGACCACACCGCTACCGCCAACACGCAGCTCGATGCAGTCGCTACCGAGGAAGACCTCACCGGCCTGACCGAGGGCACGGGCCTCTATCAAGGGATCTACACGACGCCTGAAGGCAACCACTACCTGCGCATGGACGGCAAGATCTTCCAGGCTCATCACATCGAAGCCCTGGACCGCTGGGTGATCGTCGACCCCATTGCGCCACGGCAGATCACGGGCAGCTGGCCTGTGCAAAAGGACTGGATGGGGCGATGGGAGCTGTTCACCATGACCGTGCCACAAGACCAGACCGCCGCAGCGGATGCGCTCGCGGCACTGGATACCGACCCCGGCTACCGCGACATCATCGCCATGCTCGTCAGCCCCAACGCACATCAGTTGATGACCGGCCCCATCGACAGCGTTCTGCTCACCGCGCGCGCACAGCTGATCGAGCTTCGAAAGACCCTGGGCAGCCAGGCCGAGGCTTTCTTCCGGGGATCAGTGCCCCAGGTCAGCCCGAGGCTGCCAACGGTCACCGCCACCATGACCCCCAAGGAATTCCTGACTCAGGTGTTTGCCATCAACAACGGTCTGGTGATCAACGAAGGAAGCAATGCCGTCGGCAGCTGCCAGCTGTTGATCAAGTACATGTCCACCCTCAAGGCCCAGCAGGTCAAGACGCTGTATGTCCAGGGACTGCTCAGGGATCTGCATCAGGCGTCGCTGGACCAGTTCGAAAAGACCGGCATCTTTTCCCGCGAACTGGAAAAGCAGCTACGCACCCTGCACAACCGCGGCACCCGCCTGGATACGGGGCGGTACACCCTTCGTCAGGTGTTGGTGGAGGCCCGTCGCCAAGGCATCAGCGTCAAGGCGCTGGACTGCGCCGCGAGCCTGTCCACCGACGGGCTGGAGAATCCTTCCGTGCACCTGGGGCAACGCATGCGGGGTGTACTACGCGTACAAGCGTATCGAAGCGCTGCAGAGCTCGAAGCCGGGTGACAAGTGGCTGGCCTTGACCGATCAACTGCTGGCCAACCACCACAATCGCACCCCAGGCCTGGCCAACATCATGGGTACGCCCAGCCTGCGGGTTTCATGGGTGGACTTCGATCAACCGCTGCGTTTTGCCGCAGACACTGGCGAAGTACTCTCACCGGGACGGATCCCTATCCGCGGTGACATCACCCTCAAGGTGCCGTCACCGGGCAAACCTGCCAACAACAGCTAGCCCCGAACGGGCTGACCCACGCAGACGCGTGCCGTGCCCGAGCGAATGCCCGATCAGCGGCCCCAGTCCTGCCGTGGGTCGAAGTCGGCGTGCTGTGCCAGGGCCTGCCAGGCGGCCCTAGTGCTCTCGTCGGCCGCCGGCGGCATGATCACCTTGATCTGCGCGAACAGATCACCGCGCCCGCCCTGCTTGTTCTTCAGGCCCATGCCCTTGACTCGCAGGCGCTGGCCGTTCTGGCTATCCGGGCGAATCGTCAGGTTGATCCGGCCGGTCAAGGTCGGCACGGCGACCTTGGTGCCCAGCGCCACTTCCCAGGGGGCCAGTGGCACCTGGATGATCAGGTCGTGGCCATCCACCTCGAACAGCGGGTGCGCGGCCAGGCGCAAGGTCAGGAACAGATCGCCGCTGGCACCGCCCGCAACCCCGGGCGCGCCCTGGCCCTTGAGGCGAATGCGTTCGCCGTCGGCAACGCCTGCGGGAATCTTCACATTGAGGTTCTTGACCACATCGGTCAGGCGCTGACCGCCGGCGTTGTATTGCGGCACCTTGAAGCTGATCTTCTTCGACTCGTCGGCGAGGGTTTCCTCGAGCGAAATCGACAGCTCCATCTCCACGTCCTGGCCATTGCGCGCCGGGCTGCGCTGCTGCCCACCACGCCCGAACGGATTGCCACCGGCCGCACCGCGACCACCGCCGCTGTTGCCGAAGATGGTGCTGAAGAAATCCGAGAAATCGCCGGCGCTTTCCTCATGGAAACCACCGCCACCACGCCCCTGCCAGCCCGGCGGCCCCTGGAACGGGCGACCGTGCTGGCCGTATTTGCGCAGCTCGTCGTATTCGGCGCGCTTGTCGGCATTGCTCAGCGCTTCGTAGGCCTCGCTGGCTTCCTTGAACTTGTCCTCGGCGTCCTTTTCCTTGCTGACGTCGGGGTGATATTTACGCGCAAGCTTGCGGTAGGCGGTCTTGATCGCCTTCTCGTCCGCCGTCGGCTCGACGCCCAGAATCTTGTAGTAGTCTTTGAAATCCATCTAAGCATCACCATCAATGAGCGAATGCGCGCCGCCCGCGCCTATTGGTCGGACTCGGCAACGCATGGGAAGTTTATCGGCTGCAGGCCACTGGATGTGAACAGTAAGTTGTACAGCCCGGTCGATGGCTAGAAGGTTGGGTCCGCCGGCGCACTTTCAAGACAGCCGCGGCTCTTGATTCTGTACGCAACTGGCATACACTGCGCGGCCGTTTTTTGAACAGACCCGCCTTGCCATGAAAAACGCATCCCCGGCCCGCGCCTGCGGCATCGACTTCGGCACCTCCAACTCCACTGTCGGCTGGCATCGCCCGGGCAGCGAGACGCTGATCGCGCTGGAAGAGGGCAAGATCACCCTGCCTTCGGTGATCTTCTTCAACTTCGAAGAGCGGCGTCCGGTGTACGGCCGCTTGGCCCTGCATGAATACCTGGAAGGCTATGAAGGCCGTCTGATGCGTTCGCTCAAGAGCCTGCTGGGCTCCAAGCTGATCAAGCACGACACCAGCGTGCTGGGCACGGCGATGCCGTTCAAGGACTTGCTCGGGCTGTTCATCGGCGAGCTCAAGCAGCGTGCCGAGGCCAACGCCGGTCGTGCGTTCGACCAGGTCGTGCTGGGCCGCCCGGTGCATTTCGTCGACGACGACGCGGCCGCCGACCAGGAAGCCGAAGACACCCTGGCCGAGGTAGCGAAAAAGGTCGGTTTCAAGGACGTGTCGTTCCAGTTCGAGCCCATCGCGGCCGCCTTCGACTACGAGTCCACCATCGAGCGTGAAGAACTGGTGCTGATCGTCGACATCGGCGGTGGTACGTCCGACTTTTCCCTGGTGCGCCTGGCGCCCGAGCGCCGTGGGCTGGACGACCGTGCCGAGGACATCCTGGCCACCGGTGGCGTGCACATCGGCGGGACCGACTTCGACAAGCAGCTCAGCCTGCAAGGCGTCATGCCGCTGTTCGGCTATGGCAGCCGGATGAAGAGCGGCGCCTTCATGCCGACCAGCCACCACATGAACCTGGCCACCTGGCACACCATCAACTCGGTGTACCTGCAGAAGTCGCAACTGGCCCTTGGCAGCATGCGCTATGACATCCAGGACACCGACGGTATCGACCGCCTGTTCAAGCTGATCGAGCAGAAAGCCGGACACTGGCTGGCGATGGAAGTGGAAGAAACCAAGATCCAGCTGACCGAGGCGACCAGTCGCCATGTGCCGCTGGACCGGATCGAGTCGGGCTTGAGCGTGGAGCTGACCCGGGCGTTGTTCGAGGCGGCCATCGACAACCTGCTCGAACGCGTGCGCGGCAGTGTCGGCGAATTGCTGAACAAGGCGGGTGTGGGCGTGGAACAGGTCGACACGGTATTCTTCACCGGCGGTTCGAGCGGCATCCCGGCCCTGCGCAACAGCGTTGCGGCAATGCTGCCCAATGCGCGGCATGTGGAAGGCAACATCTTCGGCAGCATCGGCAGCGGCCTGGCCATCGAGGCTCGCAAGCGCTACGGCACGGAGTAAGGCAGGTCCGGCCTCTTCGCGGGCAGAGGGCTCGCCGCCCGCCCCGCTCCCACAATGCTCGCCCCCCACATGTATTGTGGGAGCGGGGCGGGCGGCGAGCCATCTGCCCGCGAAGAGGCCAAGAAGCCCTACACCAACTGAGCCTGCTTCAGCTCACTCTTCAGATACGCATAGTAGATCGGCCCCGCCACCACCCCGGGCAGCCCGAACGCTGCCTCGAAGATCAGCATCGCCAGCAGCAGCTCCCACGACTTGGCACTGATCTGTCCACCGACGATCCGCGCGTTGAGGAAGTACTCGACCTTGTGGATGAGTATCAGATAACCCAGCGCCGCCATGGCCACCCAGATCGACAGCGACAGCCCGACGATGGTGATCAAGGTGTTCGAGATCAGGTTGCCGATCACCGGCAACAGCCCGAGCAGGAAGGTCAGCACGATGAGGGTCTTGGTCAGCGGCAGCTTGATGCCGCACATCGGCAGGACCACGGCCAGGAAAATGGCCGTGAAGAAGGTGTTCAGCAGGGAAATCTTGATCTGCGCGAAGACGATGTTGCGAAACGCCCGCACCAGCAGCGCCAGACGGTCGAACAACGCCGCTGCCAGGGGCTTGCGCTGATCGGGATCGGGAATCGCCTGCAGCGCGATGATGGCGCCCAGCACCATGCCGATCAGCAAGGTCACGAACATGTGCGCGGCATCCTTGCCGACCAGTTGCAGATCGCTCAGGTGCTTGCTCAGCCAGCCGCTGATGGCCACGCGAAATTCGGCGGCGCTGGCCGGCAGGTAGGCGTCGATGAAGGGCGGCAACTGGCCGCGCGCACGATCGACCACGCCCATGAACTTGTTCAGCGAAGCACCCGGGTTTTCCGCTTCGTGCAGAACGAAGCTGATGACGCCGGCGAACAGCAGCGCCAGGCTGCTGACCACCAGGGTGCCCAGCAGCGCCACCGCCACCCACCGCGCGCGACGCCCGGCGATCAGTCGCTCCAGTTGCGGGGTCAGCATGTTGACCAGTTCGAACACCAGCAAGCCCGCCAACAGGCTGGGCAGCAGGCGCATCGGCAAGACCAGCAGAAGGCCGCCGAACACCAGAATCCAGCTGGCGATCAGCACTTGACGCGAAGAGAACATGGGCATAAAGCCTCAGAAGCGAGCGATTCGAAAGGACAGGCAGTCTGCCAGCGTTGTGAACGAAGGGCCAGTAGGCGAACGCATGCACGGCCCCGGCTAAATTGCGTCATTTGTTTTCCAGCACGGGCTGCCCGCGGACGGCCTGGCCAGCCAGTCGACGGGCGAAAAATTTCAGAACTATCGTCTCCTCATCACGCTCCAAACCAGCACAGGGCCACTCACGGCCCATCGAAGGAGCGACTCCCCATGTACAAGCAATCCTTGGCTGCACTGTGTGTCATCGCCTCGCTGGCCGGCTGTTCGTCGAACACCACCGTGCAGAACCCGGTGGACTTCGTGACCTATCGCGACGCCCCGCTGGTCAAGCAGGTCGAGAAAGGCATGACCATGCAGCAGGTCCTGGCCATCGGCGGCACACCGTCGACCGTCGTTGCAGGCACCGCCAACTCCGCCTACGGCACTTGCAACAACTACATCCTCAACCGTGAAGGCCATCAACAGCCTTACTACGTCAGCTTCGACAGCTCGGGCCGTGTCGCGACCAAGGGCTTCATGACCTGCGAGCAGCGCAAGCTGAACGAAACCGCGCCGTAATCCTGCTTCAGGCGGCTGACGAAAGGCCCTCCCCAGGCCATTTGTAATAAAACTTTTCGTCGCCGCCGCCACTCACATTCCTGTAGCGACATTCACGCAATGACGCATCTGCACCGATCCCGCCGGGTTCCGAATTCGGAACAACAGAGCGCGACGGCTCAAACCGTATAGCTGGAGACAAACATGCTGAACCTCGAAACTTCCCAACTGACATCCGTACAAGACCTGCGTGCCCGCGCACGTCAGAACGTCGATCAAGGCGCCGTCACCGAAGGCTACAACGCCGACCGCGAAGAGATCATCAAACTGCTCAATGGCTCGCTGGCCACAGAGCTGGTCTGCGTGTTGCGCTACAAGCGCCACTACTTCATGGCCAGTGGCCTGAAGGCAAGCATTGCCGCCGATGAATTCCTCGAGCACGCCGAGCAGGAAGCCGAACACGCCGACAAGCTGGCCGAGCGCATCGTGCAACTGGGCGGCGAGCCGGAATTCAACCCTGACCTGCTGAGCAAGAACTCCCACGCACAATACGTGGCAGGCAACACCCTCAAGGAAATGGTCTACGAAGACCTGGTGGCCGAGCGCATCGCTATCGACAGCTATCGCGAAATCATCCAGTACATCGGCGACAAGGACCCTACCACTCGCCGCATCTTCGAAGACATCCTGGCCCAGGAAGAAGAACACGCCGACGACATGGCCGACATTTACAACGCGCTGTAATCGTCAGTCGCAGGCCCCAAGCCAGAACTCAGGTTCTGGCTTTTTTGTGCCCGGTCATTTTGCCTGCAACCCGTAGGAGCGGCCCGTGGCCGCGAAACAGGCGACCCGATGCTCCTGACACACCGCAGCGCCTGGTTCGCGGCCAATGACCGCTCCTACAACGGTGGGCAAATCATCCCGTAGGAGCGGCCCGTGGCCGCGAAACCCGCGACCCGATGCACCTGACACACCGCAGCGCCTGGTTCGCGGCCACGGACCGCTCCTACAGAAACCGGCTCAGGAGCCAGGTACCGTCTTCGGTGCCTTGCCCGCCTTCATCTGCTGCAGCAGGGGCGTGCACTGGTTCGGCTCACCACCGCTGGGTGCTACCAGTGCCAGCAGGCCAGCCGCTGGCCCGATGGTCGCACCAAGGGCGACCATGCCAGCCCCGCGCAACAGCAACGGTACCGCCTGCACGCCAGCATTGGGCTTGGCGAAAGGACCGCGCACGTACAGCGGCGAGCGCAGCGACAGCAGGCGGAAGCCCTTGGACTCCGGCGAGATCTTCAGGTCCAGTTGTTCCTGCTTGAAATTCACCGTGCCATCGATGTAGATGATCGCGTTCTCGGTATCGAAGACGAACAGATCGGTGCTGGCCAGCCCGTTCTTGATGCCCAGTGACGCGGCCGCGCAGTTGATGTCCACCTCCTTGTCACCGAAGATCTTGCCCACCAGGTAGTTGCCGACGTTCAGCCCGGCAATCTCCATCAGGTCGCGGCTCACCGCGCCATCGTTGACGAGCATTTTCAGATTGCCATTGGCCGTGCCCAGCAGCGCCGCCACCGAATTGCCGGTGCCGGCAATGTCGGCATCGCCGTTGAGCTGACCGAAGCTGGTGCGCATGGGCTCGAACGAAGGGAACAGTTGCTTGAGCTGAAAGCCACGCGCGGTCAATTTGGCCCGACCCTGCAACGGTGTGGTGCGGCCGTTCAGCGAGATCTGTGCATCGAGCTTGCCCCCGGCCACCCCGAAACGCAGCGGCTCCAGGCGCAGGTTGCCGTCATCCAGTACCACATGGGTGTACAGGTCCGTGAACGGCAGATCCTCGCTGTGGACGATCTTGCGGCCGGTGAATTCGACGTCGGCGTCCATGGCGCGCCAGCGGTCGGTCTTGAACTCTTCCACGGGCAGGACCTTGCCGGCCGGTTGCTTGCTCGCCCCGCCGCGGGCCTTCTGCTCGGCATTGGAGTCGGCACCGATCAACGGCTTGAGGTCGGAGAACAGCAACTGGTTGGACACCAGCGCGCCGCTCAGCTTTGGCCGAGGCTGGCTGGCAACGAAGCCCAGGTTGCCATGAATGTCGCTGTTGCCGATCTTGCCGTTGAAATCTTCATAGCGAAACGACGCGCCGCCGGGCTCGTGCAGCTTGACCAACAGGTGCCCATCGGTTTCGTACGCGGGAGAATCCGGCAGGGTCACGCCGGTCAGTGGATAGAGATTGCCCAGGCTGCTGCCACTCAGGCGCAGGCGCAAGTCCAGCGCGCCCAGGTTGCGCGGATCGGTCAGAGTGCCAGCAACCGCGGCACGAGTGTCGGCGATACGCACGTCTACCTGCACGGGAAACGGCCGGGAAGCGTCCTGCAGCGCCAACAGCCCGCCGATCTTGCCCGAGCCCGAGAGCGGCAAGTCCTTGTAGCGACCATCGACCTTGAAGCCGAACGCATAGTCCTGCGCACTGGCACCCTGGTCGGCGACTTTCTTGGCCGCACCGCTGCCGACGATGTCGCTGAACGGAATCGGTTTACCCAATGGATCGATCAACACCTTGACCGAAGTCTTGAGCGTCTGGTCGTCGAACGCCACCACGCCCTTGTCGAAGCCGATGGAGCCGATGTCCATGACCCATTTGGACGGCTCGGCGTCGGGATCTTTTTCGTCGAACTGGAAGGTCCAGTTGGCGCGACCATCGGCCAGACGTTGCAGGGAGACATCGGGACCGGTCAGGTCGATACGCGGTATGACCACGCGCTGTGCCAGCAGCGGCAGCGGGGAAAGACGAAATTCGACCTTCTGCAGGCTGGCCATCTGGGGTTTCGATGACCAGTCAGGGTTACCCAGGGTGATGTCCTGAGCGACGAAACGCGGCCACGGCACCCAGGCACGCCAGCCACCTTCATCCTCTTCACGCTGCCAATGCACGGCGAGGTCACCATTGATGGCAAAAGGACGATGCAGGGCTTCGGAAACCTTTTCGTTGATTGTGGGTTTGATTCGATTCCAATCGAAGGTGGCGATCACCACTACCACTATCAGCAGCAGGACCAACAGGCTGCCCAGGGTCCAGGCGACGATTTTACGTGGGCGCGTCATTGCGGGCTCCTTGAGACTGCGTGCTCCCGCGAGCACAGGGGGTACTACCAACAAGGGTAGGACTGATAAACGCCTTGAGGGTTTAGTTTTTGGATTTTTCGAGCCCGGACGCGGCTTGCGCCGCTGCTACAGGGATCGTGGTATGCCCCTGTAGCAGCGGCGCAAGCCGCGTCGGCGGTGCATGGGATCCGCTCGATAAAACGCGTCCAATCCAGAATAGGCATGCGTCATTCACTATCAACGTTACCGATGGTGACGCCCGACAACGGTGCCCAAGCCCACGAAAATCCCCGCACTGGTGCACTGAAACCCTCAATCTAGAGCCCTCGCGGCAAAACATCATTTTCGTTGATTGTTACCATTGCCTTTATGAACTTTTCTATCGAATTTCAAAGAGTAGCATTGGCTCTGTACCCAATTTCTGCCCTCCCAAGGAGCGCCTACATCATGAAACGCCAATTGCTGCTTTCCCTGACCCTGTCCGTCCTGGCTGCCAACGCTTTCGCCATGCCAGCTGCGGATCAAAGTGTTTCCGCCGAGCTTCGCTCCAGCGCTGCCAGCTACAGCCAGCCTTACCTGGCCGAAGATGGCTCGGACCGTACCCCACAAGGCGCTGTCGCCGAGAACGGTTCGGACCGCACCCCTCAGGCCACTTTCGCTGAAGACGGTTCGGATCGCACTCCACAAGGCACCTTCGCCGAGAACGGTTCCGATCGCACTCCGCAGGCCACCTTCGCCGAAGACGGCTCGGATCGCACCCCACAAGGCACCTTCGCCGAGAACGGCTCCGATCGCACGCCTCAGGCCACCTTCGCTGAAGACGGTTCGGATCGCACTCCACAAGGCACCTTCGCCGAGAATGGCTCGCAGCGCCTGCTCGATCGTCAAGACCAAGCCAACGCATGAGCCTGCTGTTCGAGGTCTCCGACAAAGCCCGGTTTCTCCAGACCGGGCTTTCCGATCCAGCCTGACCCGTCGTTGATGCAACCCATCGCCCCGCCTTCCTGGTTCGACGCCCAGCCTGTCAATTTGCTAGAGTCCTTCGCTGCCCTTGCATAGAAGCACCGTCGATGTTGCCGCGCGCCGAACAGAAACAGCAGACCCGCCTTGCCCTCCTCGAAGCCACACGCCAATTGATGGCGGCCGGCCGAGGCTTCGGCAGTATCAGCCTGCGCGAAGTCGCCAAGGCTGCCGGCATCGTACCGACCGGCTTCTACCGCCATTTCGACGACATGGACCAGCTCGGTCTGGCCCTGGTCAACGAAGTCGACGCCACGTTTCGCGCCACCCTGCGTCTTGTGCGCCACCATGAAATCGTGGTCGGCGGGCTCACCGCAGCCTCGGTGCGCATCTTTCTCGATGGCGTAGCCGCCAACCGCCCGCAGTTCCTGTTCCTCGCCCGCGAGCAATACGGCGGTTCCCTGCCCGTGCGCCAAGCCATCGCCACCCTGCGCGCGGGCATCAGCGCGGACCTGGCGACAGACCTGGGCTCCATGCCCAAATGGCAGCACCTGGACAGTGCCTCGCTGCAGGTCATGGCCGACCTGGTGGTCAAGGCCGTGTTCGCCACATTGCCGGAACTGATCGACCCACCGGCACCCGACCTGCCGGCTCACCTGACGCCCGAAGCGAAGATCAGCCAGCAACTGCGCTTCATCTTCATCGGCGCCAAGTACTGGAAAGGGCTCAGCCAATAGCCCTCGCGCCTTGCACTGGTGCGCGCAGATATCATCTGCACTGAAGTGGTGCGCAAAACCGCCCTCTTTTCTGGCAACAGCCAAGCGCTGGTGGTGATCCAAAGGTTGGCAAGACACTTGCTCTGCATTGGCCACTGCCTTCAGAAGGACGCCACCAATGCTGGTTATTCACCGCCGAATCGCACCTGCGGACCAATGGGCTGCCGAGCTGCACCTGAACTTCGAGGCCCGCAGCAAAAGTCGCTTGCGCTGTTTCAGTGCCGAGGGTGAAGATGTCGGACTGTTTCTCGAACGCGGCCAGCCTCCCTTGCACGACGGCGAATGCCTGCAGGCCGAAGACGGTCGAGTGGTGCGCGTGTGCGCCCGTCCCGAGGAACTGCTGCACGTCACCTGCGCAAGCGCCTTCGAACTGACCCGCGCGGCCTATCACCTGGGCAATCGCCACGTCGCCCTGCAAGTCGGTGACGGCTGGCTGCGCCTGCTCGACGACTACGTGCTCAAGGCCATGCTCGAACAGCTCGGCGCACAGACCCAGACCCTGCTCGCCCCTTTTCAACCCGAGCACGGTGCCTACGGCGGTGGTCACCATCATTCGCGACACGGCGAAGAAGGCTTCAACTACGCGCCCAAACTGCATCAGTTCGGCGTGCGCACGTGAACAACGCCTGGGCCTTGCTGCGCCTGGCCAGCCCACAGTTGCCGATCGGTGGCTACAGCTATTCGCAGGGCCTGGAAATGGCCGTGGAAAACGGCACGGTCAACGATGCACAGAGCGCCCATCACTGGATCGCCGACCAACTGCTGCTCAACTTGGCGCGCTTCGAAGCGCCCCTGCTGCTCGCCCATTGCATGGCCGCAGCGCAGGACGACTGGGGGCAACTGCTGGAACTGAGCGCCGAACACCGCGCGAGCCGGGAGACCCGCGAGCTGCAGCTGGAAAGTCGGCAGATGGGCTATTCGCTCAAGCAACTCCTGCTCGGCCTTGCCGAACTGGATATCCCAGCCCGCCGCTACCTGGCTCAGATCGAAGAACCTCATCTGGCACTGGGCTGGGCGCTGGCTGCGCGCGCTTGGAACATCCCGGCGCAGGACGCGCTGGCCGCCTGGCTGTGGAGCTGGCTGGAGAACCAACTGGCGGTGCTCATGAAGACCCTGCCCCTGGGCCAGCAGGCCGCCCAGCGCCTCACCACCCAATTGCTACCGACTTTGCAGTTGGCCCAGCGCAATGCCACCGAATTGGATCCTCAACACTACGGCAGTGCCGCCTTCGGCCTGTCCCTGGCGAGCATGGCCCACGAACGCCAGTACAGCCGCCTGTTCCGTTCCTAGGAGAATCACCATGAATACCCAACCCCTGCGTGTCGGTATCGGAGGCCCGGTAGGCTCCGGCAAGACCGCGCTGACCCTGGCCCTGTGCCTGGCCCTGCGCGAGCGCTACAACCTGGCGGTAGTCACCAACGACATCTATACCCGTGAAGACGCCGATTTCCTGGTACGCAACCAGGCGCTCGCCCCCGAGCGCATCATCGGCGTGGAAACCGGTGGTTGCCCGCACACCGCCATCCGCGAAGACGCTTCCATCAATCTGGAAGCCGTGGACCAGCTCAATCGGCGTTTTCCGGGCCTGGACCTGATTCTCGTGGAATCGGGTGGCGACAACCTGTCCGCCACCTTCAGCCCGGAGCTTTCGGACCTGACCATCTACGTGATCGATGTGTCCGCCGGCGACAAGCTGCCGCGCAAGGGCGGCCCCGGTATCTGCAAGTCCGACCTGCTGGTGATCAACAAGATCGACCTGGCACCGCTGGTGGGTGCATCCCTGGAGATGATGGACGGCGACACCCGACGCATGCGCGGCGAAAAGCCGTTCGTCTTCAGCAATCAGAAGACCGGCCAGGGCCTGGAGCAGATCATTGCCTTCATCGAGCGCCAGGGCTTGCTCGACGCCGCCTGAGCCTTTGCCACCCTTGCTTTCATTGCAGTGAACACGACGATAAGGAAAACACTCACATGACCTTCAAGACGCTCTTCACCTGTGCAGCCCTGCTGCTGACTCCAGCTGTCGCCTTCGCCCATCCGGATCATGGCGACAACGGCCTGCTGGCCGGTATCGGCCACCCCCTGGGCGGCCTCGATCATTTGCTGGCCATGCTCGCCGTAGGCCTTTGGGCGGCGCAGCAACAGGGTGCAGCGCGCTGGGCGTTGCCGTGCACCTTCGTCGGCACCATGCTCATCGGTGGCCTGCTGGGCTTTGCCGGCCTGGAACTGCCCGCGCTGGAAAGCGGCATTGCCGCGTCGGTGCTGGCGCTGGGTCTGGCCGTAGCGCTGGCGGTGAGGCCACCGCTGATCCTGGCCGTGGTCGCCACCGCGCTGTTCGCCCTGTTTCACGGCGTGGCCCACGGCCTGGAGCTGCCGGACATGTCCAGCCCCGTCGCCTATGCGGCCGGCTTCGTCGCCGCCACCGCTGCACTGCACGCGGCCGGTTATGCCGTCGTGCGCTTCCTGCCCAAGGCCGCGGCGCCGCTGGTACGCGTGGCCGGTGCCCTCTCGGCATTGACCGGCGCATGGTTGCTGGCCGGCTGATTGCGGCACGCCCCCCCTGCCTGGGGGGGCCTTGCTTTAGGAGCCGTGACCGACACCTGCTACCATGTCGCGCAAAACGCCTCCGATGATCCCGCCAATGCCTGACCCATCGCTGCACGCCGCCCTGGCGGCCACTCAAGCGCACTTTCGTGACACCGTCCTGCCATTGTGGCAAGGCGCCGGCTTCAACACCGAACTGGGCCTGCCGTTCGAAGCGGTGAACGCCACTGGCCAGCCGTTGCCGGCGCAGCGCTATCGCGCCATGGCGTGCGCTCGTCAGCTGTATGTGTTTTCCAGTCTGATCGACCAGCCCGGTGCCCGCGAACATGCCGCCACCCTGTTCCGCTCCCTGCAACGGCATTTCCACGATGCCGAGCACGGCGGCTGGTTCTACAGCATCGACGCGCAAGGTGCACCGCTGGATCGGCGCAAGGATCTGTACACCCACGCCTTCATCGTCTTCGCCTGTGCCCACTACTGGGAAAAGGTGCGCGAGCCGCTGGTGGAGTCGGTGCTCAACGCCGCCCTGGAAGTGATCGCCACCCGGTTTTCCACAGGCGACGGCCTCTACGACGCCCTGCTCGGCGAAGACTGGAGCGATCAGGGCGCAGGCCCTTTGCAGAACCCCTTGATGCACCTGGCAGAAGCCTTCCTGGCAACCCTGGCCGTGCGTGACGATAAGCCTACCCAGGCGGCGCTGCTGGCCCTGTGCGAGGCCATGCAGGCGCGTTTCGTGGAACCCGAACACGGCATCATGCTGGAGAAGTCGCGCGGCGCTGTGGATAACTGGTTCGAACCGGGCCATCAGTTCGAGTGGCTGTTTCTTGTGCAGACCTCACCGCTGCTGCAGGGCAGCGCCCTGCACCGCTCCCTGCAGCGCGCCTTCGGTTATGCACAACGCACCGGCGTGCAGGATGGGGTCGTGATGGCGATGCTCAAGCTCGACGGCGAGGTCCTCGACGCCACTCAACGCATCTGGGCGCAGGCGGAGTACCTGCGGGCCCTGACGCTGCAGCCCGATGCCGATGTCGGCGCGCAGTTGCAGGTGTTGCGCGAGCGCTTCCTGCACGGCGCCGGCTGGCACGAGTGCCGCGATGGCGAGGGGATGGTCAGCCGTACCGACATGCCATCGACCACCCCCTACCACCTGCTGACCTGCTATCAGGGGCTGCAGGCGTTCGTCTGATCCCCGGCCGGTCAGGCCTTGCCAGGACGCTCGACTGCAAAGCCGGCCCACGATTGCGTGACCGGCATGACTTCCAGGCTGTTGATGTTGATGTGGGGCGGCTGGGTCAGAATCCAGTAGATGGTTTCGGCGATGTCCTGCGGCTGGATCGGGTTGGCGCCTGCATAGGTGGCATCGTAGCGCGCCTGGTCACCGCCGAAGCGCACCAGCGAGAATTCGCTTTCGCACATGCCCGGCTCAAGGTTGGTAACACGCACGCCGGTACCTTGCAGGTCACAGCGCAGGTTCAACGAGAACTGCCCGACAAAGGCTTTGGTGCCGCCGTACACGTGGCTGCCGGGATAGGGGTAATTGCCGGCCACAGAGCCCAGGTTGACGATCGTTGCACCCTTGCCGTGGGCAATCAGGCGCGGCAGCAGCAGCCGCGTGGCGTAGATCAGCCCTTTGATGTTGGTATCGACCATGGTGTCCCAATCGTCCAGGTCGCACTTGGGCGCAGGGTCTGCGCCCAATGCCAGACCTGCGTTGTTGACCAGCCCACTGATGCTGGCGAACTCCTCGGGCAACCCGGCAATCGCCGCCTCCATGGCCTTGCGGTCACGTACGTCGAGCACCAGCGGGAGCACGCGCGTCTTCGCCGACAGCTCTTCGCTCAACGCGGTCAGACGCTCTTCGCGGCGGCCGGTCAGAATCAACGACCAGCCGGCCTCGGCGAAACGCCGCGCGCAGGCTTCGCCGAATCCGGACGTGGCGCCAGTGATGAATACCGTGGAAGTCATGCGGTTCTCCTGAGGGTGTGGCTGCGGCGCATGGGCGCGTCAGGCTCAAGCCGTGGCCACCGAGAATGGGGGCTTTGCAGAATGCCCGGCCAATGGGCCGTATGCAACTGATCAATAATCGACCACCCGCGCCAAACCCGCAGGGTTAAAGGCTCGCGGACGGTTACCAGCATGTTATCCACAAGCGGTTCCACAGAGACTGGGGGCAATTGTCGTTGCCGGCACTGTCTCACTCCGGTGGCCGAACAGGCGCCGTTAGAACTTTTTGGCTTGACCGGCAAGGGCTATTGCGCATGCCTGCTTCGCCCATGGTTGGCAGGGGAAATACAACCAAAGGCGCAACGCCAGTGAATACGCCCCTTTTCGAGGTATTTCCAAGGCTTGTTCACAGAGTTATCCACAGGACGTTGGACTGCTGTCACTCTGGTTGGCACGGTGGATAAAACAGTTGACAAAGCCACCTGTCGACCCCCATGAAACCCCTGTGCGTTTTTTGATCAGAAGCCTGCAAGCCTCGATTCCCGTGGGCTGCAGCGTGATACCACCAAGTTGTCCACAACCGGTTCCACAGCAATTGGGGACAAGCGTGGATTGTGGCATTCCGATGACCAACAGTGGTTTTATGTCGCAGGCGCGCGCTGCGCCGGATTTGTTTTCCACAATTGCGCGAACCCACGAAAAACGCCCCGGACGGGGCGTTCTGCGGCGCTGTAGCTTGGTATCAGTGCCCGCCCAGGTAGGCGTTGCGCACCTCGTCGTTGCTGAGCAGCTCACGGCCCGTTCCGGTCAGACGGATCTCGCCGTTGACCATCACATAGGCACGGTCCGAAAGCCGGAGCGCGTGGTTGGCGTTCTGCTCGACAAGGAAGATGGTCATCCCGCTCTGCGCCAGCTCGCGCAGGGTCGAAAAGATCTGCTTGACCACGATCGGCGCCAATCCCAGCGACGGCTCGTCGAGCAACAGCAGCTTGGGCCGACTCATCAACGCACGTGCGATGGCAAGCATCTGCTGCTCACCACCGGACATGGTCATGGCGCGCTGGTTGCGCCGCTCCTTCAGCCGGGGAAACAGCTCGAACATGCGCTGCATGTCTTCGCTCGAGTGCTTGTCGCCGATGGGGATGGTACCCATCATCAGGTTCTCTTCCACCGACATGTCGGGAAAGACCCGGCGGCCTTCCGGCGACTGGGCGATGCCGTTGGAGGCGATGTAGTGGGACGACTTCTGGGTGATGTCGGTACCACGGTAGATGATCTGCCCCGCACTGGCGCGCGGCTGGCCGAAGATGGACATCAGCAGCGTCGACTTGCCCGCACCGTTGGAACCGATCAGGCTCACCGTCTCACCCTCATCGATGTGCAGCGAGACCTTCTTCAGCGCCTGGATCGGACCGTAGTGAACGTCGATCTCCTTCAATTCGAGGATGGGCGTACTCATACCAGCTCCTCCTCTTCGGCGCCCAGGTAGGCCGCGATGACCTTGGGGTCGCTGCGGATCTCTTCGGGTTTGCCCTTGGCGATCACGTTGCCGTGGTCCAGCACCACGATGTCGTCGGAAATGCTCATCACCATGCCCATGTCGTGCTCGATCAGCACCACTGTCATATCGTGTTCGTCACGCAGCAGGCGGATCATGCCGCTCAGCGCCTCGGTTTCCTGAGGGTTGAGGCCCGCCGCCGGTTCGTCCAGGCAGATCACCTGGGGCCGGGTGCACATGGCCCGGGCAATCTCCAGGCGTCGTTGCTGGCCGTAGGAAAGCTCGCCGGCCAGGCGGTTGGCGCAGTTCACCAGGTCCACCACTTCCAGCCAGTAGAACGCGGTCTTGATGGCGTCCTCTTCGGCCTTGCGGTAGCCCTTGGTATTCAGGATGCCCGCCAGCATGTTGCGGTTGACCCACATGTGCTGGGCTACCAGCAGGTTTTCCATCACCGACATTTCCTTGAACAGGCGAATGTTCTGGAAGGTACGGGCCAGGCCTGCGCGGTTCACCAGGTGGGTACCGCCGAACATCTTGTACCAGACGCGGCTGGCGAAGCTGCGCGGCGAGACGAAGTCCGCGGCCTGGAACGGCTCGCCCAGCAGCTTGATGACATTGGTCTTCTGGCCGCGGGCATTGAGTTCGATACGTCCGCCAGTGGCTTTGTAGAACCCGGTCAGGCAGTTGAACACCGTGGTCTTGCCGGCACCGTTGGGGCCGATCAGGGCGAAGATCGAATTGCGCCTGACCTGCAGGCTGACATCGCTCAAGGCCTTGATGCCACCGAAATGCATCATCAGCTTCTCGACCGACAGAATGACTTCGTTACTCATGGCGTAGTCCCCTTGGCATCGATCAATGCACCTTTCACCGGCTTGATGCCGGTACGGCTGATACGGATCAAACCCCGTGGCCGCCAGATCATCATCAGCACCATCAATACACCAAACAGCAATACCCGGTACTCGGAGAAACTGCGCAGCAGCTCCGGCGCCACGGTCAGCACGAAGGCGGCAATCACCACGCCAACGGTCGAGCCCATGCCACCGAGCACCACGATGGCCAGGATCAGCGCCGACTCGAAGAAGGTGAACGAGGTGGGGTTGACGAAGCCCTGATAACTGGCGAAGAACACCCCGGCCAGACCTGCGGTGGAGGCACCGATGGTGAACGCCGAGAGCTTGACCAGCACGTGGTTCAGGCCCATCGAGCGGCAGGCGATCTCGTCCTCGCGCAGCGCTTCCCAGGCACGCCCTACCGGCATGCGCGTGAGTCGATGCTTGATGTACAGAACGGCCAGTACCACCAGGAACAGCACCGCATAGATGAACACGAATTTCAGGTCGGGGTTGTATTCGAAACCGAAGTACTCATGGATCGGCACCCCGCCGTCACGGGCGCGACGGCCGAACTCCAGACCGAAGAAGGTGGGCGACGGCACGGGAACGCCGTTCGGCCCGCCGGTGAACGACAACCAGTTGTTGAGCACCAGGCGAATGATCTCGCCGAAGCCCAGGGTCACGATGGCCAGGTAGTCCCCGTGCATGCGCAACACCGGGAACCCCAGGATGCACCCCGCCAGCGCCGCGGCGATCGCGGCCAGCGGCAGCGCCGACCAGAAGCCCAGCCCCAGGTACTGGTAGCCCAGCGCCAGGCCGTAGGCGCCAATGGCGTAGAACGCCACGTAGCCCAGGTCGAGCAGACCGGCCAGACCGACCACGATGTTCAGGCCCAGGCCGAGCAGTACGTAGATCAGCCCGAGAATGACCACCGTGAGGATGTACTTGTTGGCGAAGATCGGGAACACGATGGCAATCACGATCAGCGCCGGAATGATGAAGCGCAGCCGCGACTTGTAGTCCGGCGGCAGCACGTGCACACCGGAGCCCGAACTCTCGAAGCTCTGGGAGATGGCCAGCCCCCGGGGTGTCTGCAGGAACAGGCTGAGCAGGAAGCGCCCGGCCATCACCGCCGCCACCAGCCACGCCACGCGGGCCGGTTGCAGGTTGAAGCTGTAGCCGTCGAGCACGATGCCGACGATGGGGCCGAACACGATCAGCGCCAGCAAGCCGGCAATGACCATGTCGACCAGGCTTTTCTTGATATCGACAGGTTTGGCAGTAGGTGCGGACATACTTATACCTTCGCCACGAGTGGGCGAACCCAGCAGGCCTTGGGGACGGAAGATCAGGATCAGCACCAGCAGGCCGAAACTGAACACATCCTTGTAGTCGGAGTTGATCAAACCGGAGAACTGCGATTCGGCAACCCCCAGGATCAGGCCACCGAGCATCGCACCGGGCAACGAGCCGATGCCGCCCAGTACCGCTGCAGTGAACGCCTTGATGCCGATGATGAAGCCGGCATAGAAGTCGAACGTGCCGTAGTTCATGGTGATCAACACCCCGGCCAGGGCCGCCATGGCGGCGCCGATGATGAACACGTAGGAGATCACCCGGTCGGTGTTGATGCCCAGGATGGAGGCCATCTTGCGGTCCTGCTGGGTCGCGCGGCACATGCGCCCCAGCTTGGTGAACTTGATGATGTAGGTCAGCACGCCCATGCCCACGAAGGCAGCGATGAGGATGAAGATCTTGGTGTAGGTGATCTGTACGAAACCGGTGCCCACTTCGAAGCGCCAGGCGCCTTCGAGCAGCGTCGGTACGCCTTGCTGACGAGCACCCTGGCTGATCTGCGCATAGTTCTGCAGGATCAGCGATATACCGATGGCACTGATCAGCGGCGCCAGCCGGGTCGAGTTGCGCAGCGGCTTGTAGGCCACGCGCTCGATCACGAAACCGTACACGCCGGTCACCACGATGGTGAACACCAGCGTACCGAGAATCAGGAACGGAAAGGATTCGAGGCCGAAGAACGACAGCACGGCCAGGCCGATGGCCGCCAGGTAGGCGCTGATCATGTACACGTCGCCGTGGGCGAAGTTGATCATGCCGATGATGCCGTAGACCATGGTGTAGCCAATGGCGATCAAGCCGTACACCGACCCGAGGGTCAGTCCGTTGATCATTTGTTGCAGGAAGATACCGTCCATCATGCACTCTCACGAACGTCTGGAACCGCGCACCGCGCAGGGTGCGGGCAGCCCTGAAGGCGCCCGCCACCCGTCAGGCGGTATGGAGGGAAACGGGGGCCACCGCAGGGGCGGCCCCGGCTGGCGTACGCCAGCGCAAACGTCCTACTTCTGCTGTTCCAGCTGCTTGTACTTGCCTTCGGCGTTCCACTGGTAGACCACGTAGTCGGACACTTTCAGGTCGCCCTTGGTGTCCCAGGCCTTTTCGCCCATGACGGTCTTGACCGGGTTGGCCTTGAGCCACTTGGCCGCGTCTTCACCCTTGTTCGATTTGGCGCCGTTGAAGCCTGCGGCCAGTGTCTGCAGCGAGGCGTAGGCGTACAGGGTGTAGCCTTCAGGCTCGTAGCCGGACTTGCGGAATTCGTCGACCACGGCCTTGCTGTCGGGCAACGCGCGCGGATCGGCGCCGAAGGTCATGTACACACCGTCGACGTATTGCGCGCCGCCGGCGGTGGTGACCAGTTCGTCGGTGACGATGCCGTCATCGGACATGAACTTAACGTCCTTGAGGCCTTGCTCGCGCATCTGCCGAACCAGAGGACCGGCTTCGGGATGCAGGCCGCCGAAATACACCACGTCGGCGCCGGTGGAGCGGATCTTGGTGACCAGGGCGCTGAAGTCCTTCTCGCCGCGGGTCAGGCCTTCTTCCAGCACCGGTTTGACACCCCGTGCGGTCAACTGCTTGGCCGTCGCATCGGCCAGGCCTTTACCGTAGGTGTCCTTGTCGTTGATGACCGCGACCTTCTTGCCCTTGAGTACGTCGACGATGTAGTTGCCGGCAACCACGCCCTGCTGGTCGTCGCGACCGCACATGCGCAGGATGGTGTCCAGGCCGCGCTCGGTTACCTGCGGGTTGGTCGAACCGGGGGTGATCATGACGATACCGCCATCGGCGTAGATTTCCGACGCTGGAATGGTGGAAGACGAGCAGAAGTGACCGACAACGCCGATCACACCATCCTGTTCCAGCTTGTTGGCCACCGCCACCGCCTGCTTGGGCTCGCAGGCATCATCGCCGGCCACCAGCACGATTTTCTCCCCGTTTACGCCACCGGCCTTGTTGATGGCGTCCGCTGCCGCTTGTGCACCCTTCATGTACTGCTCGCCGAACGATGCGTTGGCACCGGTCATTGGCCCTGCTACACCGATCTTGACGTCGGCTTGAACAATCGACGAAGCGCCCAGCGCAGTTGCCACTGCGAGAGCCAGAAAACCTTTCCTGTAGAACGTCTGCGACATGAGTGGTGCTCCTGAATTTTTTTGGTTGGCACTACAACTTCAGCGCCAAGCTCCGAGCAAGCGCCGTGCCAGCGCATTTACCCAAGTTGCACAGTTTTCATCTTCAGCGAGACACCTAGACGCCCGGACCATTTTCTACAGGTCGTGCAACCGTCTGGCACGGGGCTGGTGATACCGATAATCGAGAGCGGTACAACCCGAGTGAGCCATCATTGCAACCGTGTATTGCGCAAGTGGGCAACCATGCTGTAACAGCGGACGTAACCTAAGTGCACACTGTCGGTGCATAACCGCTACATCGCGCACCACTGGATACTCCCCGAGTGCGCTGTTCCCGCCGCCGCACCCATGTCATTGGCGAGCCCTTGGCAGGGGACCGCGCCGGGCGATGGTGCGGTCGCGTCCACCTGCGTTCGAAAAAGCTGGCAGAATGTGCCCTTACTGTGCGCCACCGCTGTTCCAAATGAGGCACGCGGTTCTGGAGACCCTGATGAGCGAGAGCGTATTCGCCGATCGCATCGTGCAAAACCTGCTCGACACCGATCTGTACAAGTTGAGCATGATGCAGGCTGTGCTCCACAACTATCCCAACGTCGATGTCGAGTGGGAGTTTCGTTGTCGCAACGGGGAAGACCTGCGGCCCTACCTGAATGACATTCGCGAACAGCTCGAACAGCTGTCCGAATTGAGCCTGGGCCCGGATCAGTTGAGCTTTCTGGAAGGCATCAATTTCATGAAGCCGGACTTTCTGCGCTTCCTGGGCCTGTTCCGCTTCAATCTGCGCTACCTGAACATCGGCATCGAGAACGATCAGCTGTTCATCCGCCTGCGCGGGCCGTGGCTGCATGTGATCCTGTTCGAAGTGCCGTTGCTGGCAACGGTCAGCGAGGTGCGCAACCGCATTCGCTATCCCGATGTGCTGCTCAGCCAGCCGCGGGAAAAGCTCTACCGCAAGTTCGAATGGCTGCAGGCCAATGCCAGCAGCGAAGAATTGGCGGAGTTGCAGGTGGCCGACTTCGGCACCCGTCGGCGTTTCTCCTACAAGGTGCAGGAGGAAGTGGTCACGGTGCTCAAGCACGAGTTTCCGGGGCGTTTCGTCGGCACCAGTAACATGCACCTGGCCCGCCAGCTGGACCTCAAGCCGCTGGGGACCATGGCCCATGAGTGGATCATGGCCCATCAGCAGCTGGGTCCGCGGCTGATCGACAGTCAGATCGCCGCACTCGATTGCTGGGTCCGTGAATACCGTGGCCTGTTGGGCATCGCCCTCACCGACTGCATCACCATGGACGCGTTTCTCGGGGATTTCGACCTGTACTTCGCCAAGCTCTTCGATGGCCTGCGTCACGATTCGGGCGACCCGGTGGTGTGGGCGGAAAAAGCCATTGCCCACTACCGCAAGCTGGGCATCGACCCGATGACCAAGACCCTGGTGTTTTCCGATGGGCTGAACCTGCCCAAGTCGCTGGAGATTTTCCGTGCCTTGCGCGGACGCATCAATGTGAGCTTCGGCATCGGCACCAACCTGACCTGCGACATACCGGGCGTGGAGCCGATGAACATCGTGCTGAAGATGACCGACTGCAACGGCCAGCCGGTGGCGAAGATTTCCGACGAAGCCGCCAAGACCCAATGCCGCGATCCCAATTTCGTCGCCTACCTGCGCCACGTGTTCAAGGTGCCTGACGCAACAGGAACCGCCCCCCTGTAGCAGCGGCGCGAGCCGCGTCAAGGACGACGCGGTAGATCACGCTGATTCAGATACCGTCGACGCGGCTCGCGCCGCTGCTACAGGGATTGCGCAGGCGTCAGGCCTGGCCTCAATCGACCAGGGTCACCGCCCCCTTCATCATGGCCAGATGACCTGGGAACGAGCAGAAGAACAGATACTTCTGCTCGGCCAACAGTTTCGACACGTCGAACGACACCGAATCCTTCTCTCCGGCACCGATGACCTTGGTGTACGCGATCACGCGATCGTCGCCTTTCTTCAGGTAGCTGTTGTCGATACCGGCACTCATGCCGTCCATGGCGATGCCGCGTGCATCCTCTTCCTTGCTCAACACCCAGTTATGCCCCATGACCTCCTTGGGCAAGCTGCCGGAGTGGGTCAGGTTGACGGTGAAGGTCTTGCAGCTCTTGCTGATCTCGATGGCCTTGGTGCCGAAGGTCATCTGGTCGGTCGAATCGACGGTGGTCGAACACTCGGCCGCCAGCAACTGACCGCTGGCCAACGCGAGCACCGATACCGCTACAGCTTTTGCGAACATGTGAGTCTCCAGGCAGGGGGAAAGGCTACGGCGGCCATCATTTCATGATTGACCGTACACTGCAGCTATCTGCCAGCACTCAGACATTCGCTGTAAAGATTCGGCTCACGCCATTGGCAGGACGGTCACACGGACCTCGGGATCGTGCCCGCCGCCGCCCAGAATCACCCCGCGCAGCGGCGACACATCGCTGAAATCACGGCCCCAGGCCAGGGTGATGTGTTCCAGGCCCGGCTGGACATTGTTGGTCGGGTCGAAGTCGACCCAACCCAGCACCGGACAGAACACCGACACCCAGGCGTGCGAGGCATCTGCACCGATCATCCGCGGCTGCCCTGGCGGCGGCTGGGTCAGCAGGTAACCGCTGACGTAGCGCGCCGCCAGGCCGCGTGAGCGCAGGCAAGCCAGCATCAGGTGTGCGAAGTCCTGACACACGCCACGGCGGTTTTCCAGGACCTCGACCAGCGGGGTTGCCACCTGGGTGGCCGTGGCATCGAAGGTGAACTCGCCGAAGATCTTCTGCATCAACGCCTGCGCGCCCTCCAGCATCGGCCGGCCGGGCGGAAAGCAGCTCGCGGAAAACGCCACGAAGCTTTTCTTCAGGCGCACATAGGGAGATTCGAAGCGGTAGCGACAGGCTTGCAGCACGTCAGTCAACACAGGCCGACCGCTGTAGCACAGGGCATCGCGGGTGAGCTCCCAGGCCGGCGAGCGTGCGAACTCCAGCGGCGTGCGCGGCAGCACCTCGACATGCAGCCGGGCACCGACCTTGAGCTCGTCATGGGGACGTTCGAAGGCCAAACGCGTCAGCGGATTGCCGAACACGTCGAGTTCGTCGGTGCGTCGGGTCGGCTCGGGACTGATCAGCAGCGCCTGCTCGTGACACCGCTGCCAGGCACAGGGCCTGGGCCACAGGTGCGCCAGCTGCTTGGCCAGCGAAACCGGACTGTCGTAGCAGTAACGCGTGTCGTGGACGATCTGGTAGTGCGCGCTCATCACACCGACACCGTTTGCTGGCTGACATCGTCGACATGGACGAAATGACGCAACGCCAGACGGTCCGACACCTGAATGCTGACGCTGGCGATGTCCTCCAGCAAACCGCGCAGGCCATCGAGCACGGCGCGCACGCTGGCCTCACCGAACAGTGCGTTTTCCAGAGTGCCCAGATCGAAGCGGGTCACGCGCTCGATGAGCGGCTCCAGGGCGCGATCCACCGGCATGTCGAATTCAACGCTCAGGCGGCGTACGGCACGCGCCACCAGCTTGAGCTGGAACAGCACGGCATGGGGGTTCTGGGCGTCGAGCAGGAGCAGATCGAGCACCGGGATCAACTGCGGCACGGCCAGGTAGCGCGAGCGATAGGTGATGCTGCTGTTGCCCAGTTCGAGCAGCCAGTCCAGACCCGCCTGATCGTCTACCGCATCGCTGGCGATGAACGCGGACAGCCCATTGCTGAGGAACTGCAGGCGTTCGATGCGCCGTCCGATCATCAGAAACCGCCAGCCTTCGTCCCGGGTCATGTCATCCAGGGCGAAGCCGGACAGCGCGGCCAGGTTCATCACCAGGCGGTTGAGGAAATCGAGCAGCTCGCCCAGGTCCGCCACGTCGGCGTCCAGGGCCAGGGACTCGCGCTGCAACTCGCCCAGCGCCTGCCAGTTTTCTCGCGACAGCTTGCCGCGCACCTGAAACGCCGCCCACTGCAGTCGCTGCAGGTTGGCGCGCAGGCTGAACGCCCAGTCTTCACCGCGCAGCGCCATCAGCAGGCGCTCGCGCAGCTCGCCCTCTTCGGGCAGCAGGTTGAGCTTCTCGGCCAGATCGACCGCCGCCTGCAATGCCTGGGGATCGTCGCCATCCAGGTAGCGACCGAGAATGATCCGCAGCAGCCGCGCATTGCCGTCGCAGCGTTCGCAGTAACGGCCGAACCAGAACAGGTTTTCCACCACCCGCGACGGCAGATAGGGATCCATGCGTACCAGGTCGTGAGCACCAATGGTCCGCTGCGCGCGCCACTGCTCGCCGACCGGGGCGTGCTCGCCCAGCACCCAGGTGTCCTTGCTGGCACCGCCATGCTGCATCGACACCACGTCGGCGTCGGCGTCCGTCGCCACGCGGGTCAGGCCACCCGGCAACACCCGGTAGCCGTCGTCGGCGGCGACGGCGAACACGCGCATGCCAATCGCCCGCGGTTGCAGGTCGTTACCCTGGCAATGCCAGACCGGCGCCTGGGACAGCTGCGCCATTTCCTGAGCGACGTAGGCATAGGGCCGTGCCTGAATGCGCTCGGTCAACGCCTGGCGCTGCGCCTCGTTCAGATCGCGGCCGAACACCGGGCCGAAATTCTGCGAGGGAAACGCTGGCTTGATCACCAACTCGTCGAGTCGCTCGAGGGCCTGTGCCAGCACTGGCGGCTCGCCGCACCACCAGGTGGCGATCGAAGGCAGGATCAAGCGTTCACCGAACAGGCGTTCACAGATCCTGGGCAGAAAGCCCAGCAATCCGGGCGATTCGAGCACACCGCTGCCCAAGGCATTGGCTACCATCACATTGCCCTGGCGTACCGCATCCAGCAGACCGGGCACGCCCAGGGCCGAGTCGGTGCGCAATTCCAGTGGATCGCAGAAATCGTCGTCCAGCCGCCGCATGATCGCGTGCACCCGCCGCAGTCCGCTCAAGGTCTTCAGGTACACCGTGGCTTCGCGCACGGTCAGGTCACTGCCCTCGACCAGCGGATAGCCCAGCTGTCGCGCCAGGTACAGATGCTCGAAGTAGCTCTCGTTGAAACGCCCCGGTGTCAGCAGCACCACCAGGGGTGCTTCGTGGCCGCTGGGTGCCAGGCGGCTCATGGTGTCCTGCACGGTCCGGAAGAAACCGGCCATGTGCTCGACCTTGAGGTCGCGATACAGCTCGGGAAACGTCCGCGCCAGGCTCATGCGGTTTTCCAGCGCATAGCCGGCGCCGGAAGGCGCCTGGGTGCGGTCGGCCGTGACCCACCAGCGTCCATCGGGCGTGCGCGCCAGGTCGGCGGCATACAGGTGCAGGAATGTACCCTGCGGGGGCTGTATGCCCTGGCACGGCCACAGGTAATTGTTGTGCCCGAAGATCAGCTCGGCGGGCAACAGGCCTTCGGCGATGAGCGTCTGCGGCCCGTAGACGTCGGCCAGCACGGCATTGAGCAGGCGTGCGCGCTGGGCGATGCCGGCGGCCACCTGACGCCATTCGTGGGCAGGAATGATGTGCGGCAGCAGGTCCAGCTCCCACGGCCGATCGGCCCCCTTGGGGTCGGCATAGACGTTGTAGGTGACGCCGTTTTCCTGGATCTGCCGCGTCAACGAGGCCTGGCGCTGCGACAACTGGCCGGGGGCGCTGCGTTGCAACTGCTCGAACATGCGCCGCCAGTGCGGCCGCACGCCGCCATCGGCTTCGAGCATTTCATGATAGGACCCGCCGGACAGCGAGTATCGGTCAAGCAGGTCAGACATGGCGAAGCTCGGAAGCAGCGTTGAGAGAGGCGATTATCGCAGCCTGAACGGTGCACGGATACCGTCCAGGGGTCGCACTTCAGCCTATGGGCGGCGGCGCATGTCCAGGGTCATCGGCCAGTCGTCGTCGACCTTGAGCGGTGGCAGCACCAAGGGGCCAGGGCTGTGGCCAATGCGGAAGAATCGCGCCAGGCGCCTGCTCTCCGCTTCGTTGGCATTCACCGGAAGGCTTTGGTAATTGCGGCCACCGGGATGAGCCGCGTGGTATTGGCAGCCGCCCAGCGAGCGCTGGGTCCAGGTGTCGACGATGTCGAAGGTCAAGGGCACATCGGTCTGGCCAGTGGCGTGCTCGTCATGAGCGGGCTGCCAGGCGCGGTAGCGCACTCCGGCAACGAACTCGCCTGCACGCCCGGTGGCGGTCAGCGGCAAGGGACGACCATTGACGGCCAGTCGGAAACGATCCGACAGCCAGCCATTGACCCGCACCTGCAGACGTTCCAGGGTGCCACTGGCACTGCCGCGCGCGGGGCCGGGCTCCAGCGCGTGCCGCAATTCAAGCTCGATCCCGGCCACCGCGTAGTCACCGATCACAGGAAAGCGAAACGCTCGTTGCGCAGCGAACCATTGGCTGTCCACTGCATAGCCCGCCGCGTCGAGATCGTCGAGCACCTCGGCGAAATCACGCTCGATGAAATACGGCAACATGAAGCGGTCGTGCAGTTGCGTGCCCCAGCGGGTCAGCCTCGCCGGCGCGTAGGGCGTGCGCCAGAAACGTGCGACCAGGCAGCGCAGCAGTAACTGCAGCGCCAGGTTCATCCGCGCATGGGGCGGCATCTCGAATCCCTGCAGCCGCAGTAGTCCCTGATGTTCGTCGGGGCCATCGCCCTGCAATTCGACGATGCAGAACTGTGCACGATCCGGGTCGCCGGCGACATCCACCAGCAGCGGGCGCAACAAGCGGTCGATCAACCCTGGCGGGCATGGCGCACCGGGCTCGGGCAACTGCGACAGGGCGATTTCCAGTTCGTACAATGCATCGCCACGGGTCTCGTCCACTCGCGGGATTGGCCAAGCCATGCCACTGAACAGGTAGGTCAACGCCGGGTGGTCATGCCAGTAACCGATCAGACTGCGCAGCAGATCGGGCCGACGCAGGAACGGCGAATCCTCGGCACGTGCGCCACCGAGCAGCAGCGCATTGCCCGCACCCGTCCCCATTTGCCGACCGTCGATCATGAACCGCAGGGTTCCGAGACGGTTTTGTCGGGCCTGCTCGTACAGTTCTTCGACATCCTTGACCGACTGTGCCCAACTCGTCGACGGCGGCACGTCGACCCTGAACACACCTGCCGTCGAGGTGTTTTCGAACCGACTCGCAGGCAGATCGTTGGACGCTTGCGGTTGCGCGACACCCGCGCCCTCAATGGCCACGAAGGTGGGCTCGCTGCCGATACCCAGGCGCACATCCAGCGCCTGCAGATCGGCATCGACCCGCTGTCCCAACGCCTGCATGTCCGCCCACTGCGGCTCGCTCACAGGCCAGGTGACACGCGGCGTCTGCCAGATGCGCTGCACCGACAATCCGGTGCGAAAACGTCACCTCGCACGGCTCCACTCGCCCGCTGATGGGCGCTGCCGACGAGGGCTCGGGGCTGCACGCCAAAGGGATATGGCCCTCGCCTGCGAACAAGCCGGAGGTGGCGTCCAGACCGATCCAGCCCGCACCAGGCAGGTACACCTCGCACCAGGCATGCAGGTCGGTGAAGTCGACCTCGGTACCGGACGGGCCGTCCAGCGCCTGCTCGTCGGCCACCAGCTGAATCAGGTAGCCGGACACGAAGCGCGCCGCAATCCCCAACCGGCGCATCAGCTGCACCAGCAGCCAGGCAGAATCGCGACACGAACCGGCCCCGGTCACAAGCGTATGCTCGGGCGTCTGCACGCCAGGCTCCATGCGCAGCAGGTAGCGAATGTCCTCACTGAGCTGCTGATTGAGCCTGACCAGAAAATCGATACTGGGAATCGGCGTGCGGTCGATGCCGTCCAGATACGCTTGGAAGCGGGGCGTCAGGGCCAAGGTCTCCAGGTAGGGAGCCAGCTCATGCTGCTCCTCCTGGGTGTAGGCGAAAGGGATGCACTGTGCATGGGGCTCGAGGAAGAAATCGAACGGGTTGAACACCGCAATCTCGGCAACCAGATCCACTTCGATGCGCAGCTCGGTAGCCTTCTCCGGAAACACCAGGCGGGCCAGGTAATTGCCCTGCGGGTCCTGCTGCCAATTGATGAAGTGCTGCGCTGGCGACACCTTCAGGGCATAGGAAAGCACACGCGTACGGCTGTGCGGCGCCGGGCGCAGACGCACCACCTGGGGGCCGACCTCGATGGCGCGGTCATAGCGGTAATGGGTGACGTGGTTCAGTGCGACATGAATCGACACGGCGTGCCTCCTGCGAGCCTGGAACGTGAGCAGCGCAAGACTCATGCCACACGGCCGCTGCGGCCTTCGAGCGAGTCTGCGATGAAGGCTGGCTGCAAAAGAGTGCCGGGGCCTGGGCGCTGTATCAGCGTCGCATACATTGAGCGCTGCGTCTTGCGATAAACATGTATCGCCGTGCTGCGCCCCGGCGCCACTACTTTGAGGGTTCTATTCCTTCAGAGACACCCATATGACTATCGATGACCGCAACCTGGAACATGAACCGTTGCCCACCCCTGAAGCCGCTCGGCAGGAACCGCAGTTCGATACCCGCGACACCTGGCAGGCCTACCAGCGAGAACATTACAAATGGCGAACCGGGCTGAACACGGTCGACGATGCCGATATCCCCGACGACGAGGGCGAGCCACCCGCTCCCGGCGCTGCCGATATCGCCCTGGAAGTGGCGCTGGGCACCCTTGCTTCCGGCCCCGGCGGCCAAGTGGGCCGAGTGACCACGCGGCCCGCCGCGCCGCGTCCGTCTGCACCCCCCTCCTCCGTGCGACCGACTCTCGCCCCTAAGCCGGCGACCACCGTTGCGATCAAATCGCCAACGACCGGAGGATTCAAAAACAGCCAAAAACTGATGATGGCGCTTTCCCGCCTGCGCAACGGCACACGTATCCAAGCCAAAGACGACCTTGCCGGTCAGGCGATTGCCAACCGTGCCCCTCGCCAGCCTCATACCGGAGCGAGCAGGTCGTCGTTTCTGGAAAGCCTGCTGCAGCAGCGGGCCAACAGCAGCGCCAAAGGTCCCGGCCAACTGGAGTCAGTGGCGGAAATCCAGGCACTGAATTTCGAAGTGCCTGAGCGCGTCTACCGCGGCCACATCGGCAACACCGTCGAAAGCGCGGCGCGCGACGGGCTGCAGCGTGCGCCGGGTGGCAACCTGCAGGGCGATGACTATCTTGCGGCGATTGTCATGCACACCGCTCGCCAAGGCGGAAGCAATGGAGAAGTGCTATCACTGAGTGCAGAGCGGGCGGTAGCCAGTAAATTCGCCAAGGGGCGCGGCGCCCCGGTGTTCGAAATCGACACCACCCAGGATCCGACCGGCTTTCGCACCATCAACGACATTCTTCTGGCCGACTCCCAGCGGCTGGTGGAAGCCAGAAAGGTGACACGCGCCACGGTACTCAAGGCGATCGACAACATTGCCGTGCACCGTGAGTCCGAGGTGTTCTACATACACGGGGACATTCCGCCGCGCTTCCTGATGCCGTGAGAAACCCTGACAGCGAGCTCCCCCGGCATCCGGCCCCATCGTCAGCGTGGTAACACCGGCTGGCGGGTAGGCTTCTTCTTGCCCTTGCCCGGCTTGGCCGCCTGCTGACGGTCCTTGGCGGCCTGCTTGCTGCGGGCTTCGGCGGCGGCCTTGGCCTGCTCGCGCTTGTCCCACGGCTTGGAGCCGTCGCTGGCGCGCGGCGGCAGACCGGTGTGCTGGGTCAGGATGCGCGTTTCCTTGGCCACCTTGTGGCTGCCCGCAGGCGTGGAGTTCTTGCGCCGTGCACTCTGGTAGGTGTCGGTGGCCGGCTGGTGCAACGGAATCAGCTGGTTTTTCCCCGGCCCGATCAGGTCGGCACGCCCCATGCGCTCCAGCGCCTCGCGCAGCATCGGCCAGCCCTTGGGATCGTGATAGCGCAGGAACGCCTTGTGCAGACGGCGCTGCTCCTCGCTCTTGACGATGGTCAGGTTGTCGCTCTTGTAGGTGACCTTGCGCAGCGGGTTCTTGCCCGAGTGGTACATGGCCGTCGCCGACGCCATCGGCGAGGGGTAGAACGCCTGCACCTGATCGGCACGGAAACCGTTGCCCTTGAGCCACAGCGCCAGGTTCATCATGTCTTCATCGGTGGTGCCCGGGTGGGCGGCGATGAAGTACGGGATCAGGTACTGCTCCTTGCCCGCCTCTTTCGAGAACTTCTCGAACATGCGCTTGAACCGATCGTAGGAGCCGATGCCCGGCTTCATCATCTGGTTCAGCGGACCTTCCTCGGTATGCTCCGGGGCGATCTTCAGGTAACCGCCGACATGGTGCGTCACCAGCTCCTTCACGTACTCCGGCGACTCGACCGCCAGGTCGTAGCGCAGGCCCGAGGCGATGAGGATCTTCTTCACGCCCGGCAGTGCCCGCGCGCTGCGGTACAGCTGGATCAAGGATGAGTGGTCGGTGTTGAGGTTCGGGCAGATACCCGGGAACACGCACGACGGCTTGCGGCACGCGGATTCGATTTCCGGGCTCTTGCAGGCGATGCGGTACATGTTCGCGGTCGGGCCGCCGAGGTCGGAAATCACCCCGGTAAAGCCAGGCACCTTGTCGCGGATCTCTTCGATCTCGCGGATGATCGACTCTTCGGAACGGTTCTGGATGATCCGCCCTTCGTGCTCGGTGATCGAGCAGAAGGTGCAGCCACCGAAGCAGCCACGCATGATGTTCACCGAGAAGCGAATCATGTCGTAGGCCGGGATCTTCTGATTGCCGTACGCCGGGTGCGGGACCCGGGCATAGGGCATGCCGAACACGTAGTCCATTTCCTCGGTGGTCATGGGAATGGGCGGCGGATTGAACCACACGTCCACTTCGCCATGACGCTGCACCAGTGCGCGGGCATTGCCGGGGTTGGTTTCCAAATGCAGCACGCGGTTGGCGTGGGCATACAGCACGGCATCGCCACGCACTTTCTCGAAGGACGGCAGACGGATGACGGTCTTGTCCCGCGTCATCCGCGGGCTGGCGAGGATCTGCACCACCTTGGCTTCGTTGGGGTCCTCGACATTGCCCTTTTCCTGCTCGATGGCGCAGGCCTGGGTGTCCTGGGTGTTCACGTACGGGTTGATGATCTTGTCGACCTTGCCCGGCCGGTCGATACGGGTCGAGTCGACTTCGTACCAATCCTTGGGCGTATCGCGGCGAATGAAAGCGGTGCCGCGGATATCGGTGATCTCTTCGATCTTCTGGCCATAGGACAGCCGCTGGGCCACTTCGACGATGGCGCGTTCGGCGTTGCCGTACAGCAGAATGTCGGCGCAGGCGTCGATCAGGATCGAATGACGGACCTTGTCCTGCCAGTAGTCGTAGTGCGCAATGCGGCGCAGCGATGCCTCGATGCCACCCAGCACGATCGGCACGTGCTTATAGGCTTCCTTGCACCGCTGGCTGTACACCAGGCTGGCGCGATCAGGGCGCGAGCCGGCCAGGCCGCCGGGCGTGTAGGCGTCGTCGGAGCGCACCTTCTTGTCGGCGGTGTAGCGGTTGATCATCGAGTCCATGTTGCCGGCCGCGACACCGAAGAACAGGTTCGGCTCGCCCAGCTTCATGAAGTCGTCCTTGGACTGCCAGTTCGGCTGGGCAATGATGCCCACGCGAAACCCCTGGGCTTCCAGCAGGCGGCCAATGATGGCCATGCCGAACGACGGATGGTCGACATAGGCATCACCGGTGACGATGATGATGTCGCACGAATCCCAGCCAAGCTGATCCATCTCCTCCCTGCTCATGGGCAGGAAAGGCGCTGGGCCGAAGCATTCGGCCCAGTACTTGGGATAGTCAAAAAGCGGCTTGGCTGCTTGCATGTCGATGACCGTATGAAAAATCGCGGGCGCGGAATATAGCACAAAAAATAACCAATTCCGATGGCTTTAGTCGGAAATAGGCGGCGAAGATATTTATCCGGTAGACCTGATAAACCGCAGTGACCCTTTCGCGGGCAGAGCCCGCTCCCACAAGAAGCGGCGCTGTACGCCGCTCCTGTGGGAGCGGGTTCTACCCGCGAAGGGGCCGTACCTGCAGAATCACTACTCGTCGTCGTCGAAGTTGTAGCTGCCCGGCGCAAGGTTCTCGAAGCGGGTGTACTTGCCGATGAATGCCAGGCGAATGAAACCGATCGGACCGTTACGCTGCTTGCCGATGATGATCTCGGCAATACCCTTGTGCTCGGTTTCCGGGTGATACACCTCGTCACGGTAGACGAACATGATCACATCGGCGTCCTGCTCGATCGCCCCGGATTCACGCAAGTCGGAGTTCACCGGACGCTTGTTCGGCCGCTGCTCGAGCGAGCGGTTGAGCTGCGACAGCGCCACCACCGGGCAATTGAATTCCTTGGCGCAGGGCTTTCAACGAGCGCGAGATCTCGGAAATCTCGTTGGTACGGTTGTCACCGCTGGAGCCGGGGATCTGCATCAACTGCAGGTAGTCGATCATGATCAGGCCGATCTCGCCGTGCTCGCGCACCAGGCGACGTGTCCGCGCACGCATTTCCGACGGGCTGATGCCCGCCGTATCGTCGATGAACAGCTTGCGATCGTTGAGCAGGTTGACCGCCGACGTCAGCCGCGGCCAATCGTCGTCGTCCAGGCGGCCCGAACGCACCTTGGTCTGGTCGATACGCCCCAGCGAAGAGAGCATACGCATGATCAGCGAATCGCCTGGCATCTCCAGCGAGTACACCAGTACGGCCTTCTCGCTGCGCAGCACGGCGTTTTCCACCAGGTTCATGGCGAAGGTGGTCTTGCCCATGGACGGACGGCCGGCGACGATGATCAGGTCGGCCGGTTGCAGGCCACTGGTCTTCTCGTCGAGGTCGGTATAGCCGGTGGACAGGCCGGTAATGGCCGCATCGGTGTTGAACAGCGTGTCGATGCGGTCGATGGCCTTGGTCAAAAGGTCGTTGACGCTCACCGGCCCGCCGGTCTTGGGCCGTGCCTCGGCGATCTGGAAGATCTGCCGCTCGGCCTCGTCGAGAATCTCGGCCGCGTTGCGTCCCTGCGGATTGAAAGCGCTGTCGGCAATCTCGGTGCTGATGCTGATCAACTGGCGCAGGGTGGCACGCTCGCGCACGATCTGCGCGTAGGCCTTGATGTTGGCCACCGACGGCGTGTTCTTGGCCAGCTCGCCCAGGTAGCCCAGGCCACCGACCTGAGTACCCTGCCCTTCCTTGTCGAGCTGTTCGTGCAGGGTCACCACGTCGAACGGAGTGTTCTGATCGGCCAGCTTGGCGATGGCGCGGAAGATCAGGCGGTGGTCATGACGATAGAAGTCGCCGTCCGAAACCTGATCGAGCACGCGCTCCCAGGCGTTGTTGTCCAGCATCAGGCCACCGAGCACGGCCTGTTCGGCCTCGATGGAATGCGGAGGCACCTTGAGGGCAGCGGTTTGCAGGTCGTATTGCTCGGGAGCGGATATCTCGTTCATGGCCACTTGAAATTAGGGTTGCAGAAAAACAGCTTCTTCAAAAAGACAAAGGGCACGGCCTGTAAACAGGTCGTGCCCGATGTTAAACCGCCTGGCACCCGAGGTGCCAGCCGACTTATGCAGCTACTACGACAACGCGTACGGTAGCTTCAACGTCGCTGTGCAGGTGCACGGCTACGTCGTATTCGCCAACGTTACGGATGGTGCCGTTCGGCAGACGCACTTCAGCTTTGGCCACTTCGACGCCGGAGGCGGTCAGGGCATCAGCGATGTCGTGGGTGCCGATCGAACCGAACAGCTTGCCTTCGTCGCCAGCGGTGGCAGTGATGGTCACTTCCAGCTCAGCCAGTTGGGCAGCGCGAGTTTCGGCCGAAGCCTTCTTGTCGGCAGCTGCTTTTTCCAGCTCGGCGCGACGCTCTTCGAACGCAGCCAGGTTGGCAGCGGTCGCAGCGGTAGCCTTGCCGAATGGCAGCAGGAAGTTACGGCCGTAACCGGCCTTAACATTTACCTTATCGCCCAGGTTGCCCAGGTTGGCGACTTTTTCCAGCAGGATCAGTTCCATTTGGTATAAACCTCTTAACTTTTAACCTTCACCGTTCGCGGAATCGCTATCGGTGCCTTTCGGCCCGATTCGGCCGCGAAAATCAATCAGGCTGTCGACAATGGCCAGGACCACGAGCAACGGATAGATCAGCTGCATGAACAGCACGAGCGTGACGTACATCCCTACGAGCCAGAACTTGCCCAGCTTGCCCGCCTTGACCAGCCCATGCATCAGGGCCAGCCCGGCGAACACCAGCGGTACGCTGCACAGCGGCGTCAACATGGCCATCTGAGGTCCGAAGTTCGGACCGATGAGCATGCACGCCAGCAGCAGGACCGCTGGCCAGAGTGGAATGCGAATGGCGCGAAACTCGCTGCCGAAACCACCTGGGTTGTACAACGCCGCCTGCCAGTAACGCCCCAGCATCAGGGCTGCCACGCTGACGACTTGCAACAGGGCCGCTATCAGTCCGTTGAGTACCGGTGCAATGAGGTTGCCGAGGTTTGCCCGCTCTTCCACCGACATCTGCTGGTAGAGACCACCGAGCATCTGCGGCAGGCGTTCGTTCAACGCCTGCGCCAACGCTTCGATGGGTTCGCGAAACACCACACCCAACAACACTCCGTACACCAGCCCCAGCGCTATGCTGGCCAGCAGCACGCGATTCCAGGCCCACCCCGCGCGCAACAGCGCCGCGAGCCCCAGCGCGCCCAGCAACACCATCAAGGTGCGCGGTTCGCCGAAATACCACCAGGCCAGAGCCGGCAGCAGAGCCCAGACGAGGACGCCAAAAGCGTCACTCATGCCGCGCCGCAGGTACACCAGGCACGCTGCAGCAGCACTCAACCAGAACAACAGCGGCAAAGCCGCACATCCGACCACAACCAGTGTGGCCTGCATGCGACCGCGCATGATGAAATCAGCCAGGGCACGCATGCGTATCTATCCTTTTACTACTTGTCGACAACCCGGTCTCAGCGGCCGTGGCTGTCGGTGTAGGCCAGCAGGGCCAGGAAGCGGGCGCGCTTGATAGCGACGGCCAGCTGACGCTGATAACGAGCCTTGGTACCGGTGATACGGCTTGGAACGATCTTGCCGGTTTCGGATACGTAGGCTTTCAGAGTGTTGAGATCTTTGTAGTCGATCTCCTTCACATCTTCAGCGGTGAAGCGGCAAAATTTACGACGACGGAAGAAACGTGCCATGTAATGGGCTCCTCAAAAGGTCCGTGGATTACTCGTCAGCGTTATCGCTGGCGTCGCTGTTGTCGCTGTCATCGCCATCGGCGTTGTCAGAGTGCTCAGGACGGTCACGACGCTCACGGCGCTCGCTGCGGTTTTCTTCTGCCTTGAGCATCTCGGACTGGTCGGTGACGGCTTCGTCGCGACGGATGACAAGGTTACGGATCACGGCATCGTTGTAGCGGAAGTTGTCTTCCAGCTCGGCCAGGGCCTTGCCGGTGCACTCAACGTTCAGCATCACGTAGTGAGCCTTGTGAACGTTGTTGATGGCGTAGGCCAGTTGACGACGGCCCCAATCTTCCAGACGGTGGATCTTGCCGCCGTCTTCTTCGATCAGCTTGGTGTAACGCTCAACCATGCCGCCGACTTGCTCGCTCTGATCCGGGTGGACCAGAAAGATGATTTCGTAATGACGCATGAATGCTCCTTACGGGTTGTAGCCTGCCGCCAGAGCGGTCAGACAAGGAGTGAATGACACTGTGTGTCTTGCTGGGTGGTGCGCCGGTAAATGCGCACAAGTGCGCCAGCCATCACGGCAAGGGGCGCAATTGTAGAGAAGGGGTTGGGGGGAAGCAAGAGGATTGGTGAATATTTGAACAGCGGTGGCAATGTCTCTGCCACCGCATTCGCGGGCGGAGCGCTCGCCGCCCGCCACACCTATCGGTCATATTTGTGGGAGCGGGCTCTGCCCGCGAAGGGGCCAGCTCGGTCGGATCACTTCTTTTTGGCGTTACGCTGCCGAACCGCCTCGAACAGGCACACACCAGTCGCCACCGAGACGTTCAGACTGCTCACGCTGCCGGCCATCGGCAGCTTCACCAGATAGTCGCAGTGCTCGCGGGTCAGGCGGCGCATGCCCTTGCCCTCGGCCCCCATGATCAGGATGGTGGGCCCGGTCAGGTCCTGCTGGTAGATCTCGACTTCCGCCTCGCCAGCGGTGCCCACGACCCACAGGCCACGCTGCTGGAGCTTTTCCAGAGTACGCGCCAGGTTGGTCACCGCCACCAGCGGAATCACTTCCGCCGCGCCGCAGGCCACCTTGCGCACGGCCGGCGTCAGGGTGGCGGACTTGTCCTTGGGCACGATCACGGCCAGCGCTCCGGCCGCATCGGCGGTCCGCAGGCAGGCCCCCAGATTGTGCGGATCGGTCACGCCGTCCAGCACCAGCAACAGGGGCGGCCCCTCGGTGCGGTCGAGCAGCTCGTCGAGCATCGCCTCGCCCCACACCTGGCTGGGGCTGACTTCCGCCACGACGCCCTGATGCACGCCTTCGACCCAGGCATCCAGCTCACGACGCTCGGCCTGACCCACGGAAATGCGATTCTGCGTGGCCAGCTCGACCAAGGTCTGCACCCGCGGCTCGCTGCGGCCATCGGACAACCAGATCTGCTTGACCCGTTTCGGGTGATGACGCAACAACGCTTCCACGGCGTGCACGCCGTAGATCTTTTCCAGCTGACTCATGACTTGGCCTTGGGTTTGCGGCTGCCCGATTTAGACGGACCCTTGCGATGCTTGCTCGGCTTGGAGTCGCCTCCGGCACTGGCGCCAGCGCTGCCGCGGCCGTTGCTGGCCTTGGCCGAGCCGCCCTTGGCTGCGTCGGCCAGCAAAGCCTTCTTCATTTCCCGGCTCTTGCGCACTTCGGCATTCTTGGCCGCGGCGTCCGATGCCCGGTAGACCTCGTCGCTTTCGGCCTTGCGCTTGCTCGGTGCCGAGCTGCGCTTGGCCGAAGCAGCTGGCTTCTCGGCAACGGTTTTTTCGACGGCTGGCGTGGTCGGGTAGCTTTTGGGCTTGCCCGCTGGCGCATCGGCCTTGCGGTTCTTGCGACCGATCGGCTGATTGAGCGTCGCTTCGCCAATGCCGAAATCGATCTTGCGCTCGTCCAGGTCGACCCGCATGACCTGCACTTCGACCGTGTCGCCCAGACGGAAATTGCGCCCGGTGCGCTCGCCGGCCAGGCGATGGTGGATCGGATCGAAATGGTAGTAGTCGCCCGGCAGCGCGGTGACGTGCACCAAGCCTTCGACGAAGATGTCGGTCAGTTCGACGAACAGGCCGAAACCGGTCACTGCCGTGATCACGCCCGGGAAGGTTTCGCCAACGCGGTCCTTCATGAACTCGCACTTGAGCCAGTTGACCACGTCACGGGTGGCTTCGTCGGCCCGACGCTCGCTCATCGAGCACTCTTCGCCCAACTGCTCCAGCGCGGCTTCGTCGTACGGGTAGATACGCGCCTTGGGAATGGTCGGCGCACCGGCGCGCTTGACGTGCGGGGTGTCCTGCTTGGAGTGGATCACGCTGCGGATCGCCCGGTGCGTGAGCAGGTCGGGATAGCGACGGATCGGCGATGTGAAGTGGGTGTACGCCTCGTAATTCAGGCCGAAGTGGCCATGGTTGTCGGCGCTGTACACCGCCTGGCTCAGGGAGCGCAGCATCACGGTCTGGATCACGTGGAAATCCGGGCGACCCTGGATGGTTTCCAGCAGCGCACGGTAATCCTTGGGCGACGGACCGTCCTTGCCCTTGTTCAGCGACAGACCAAGCTCGCCGAGGAAGGCACGCAGTTTTTCCAGACGCTCCGGCGGCGGGCCGTCGTGAACGCGATACAGGGCCGGAATCTCGTGCTTCTTGAGAAACTCGGCGGTGGCCACGTTGGCCGCCAGCATGCATTCCTCGATCAGCTTGTGGGCGTCGTTGCGCACGGTCGGCTTGATCTCGGCGATCTTGCGCTCGGAGCCGAAGACGATACGGGTTTCCTGGGTCTCGAAATCGATGGCGCCACGCACGTGGCGAGCCGACAGCAATACCTTGTACAGCGCATACAGCTGCTTGAGATGGGGCAGCACTTCGCCGAACTCGCCGCGCAAGGCCTTGGCTTCGCTGGTGCGCGAGTGCTCGAGCATGGTGCTGACCTTGTTGTAGGTCAGGCGCGCGTGAGAATGGATCACCGCTTCATAGAAGCTGTAGTCGGTCATCTCGCCGGTCTTGGAGATGGTCATCTCGCAGACCATGGCCAGGCGGTCGACCTTGGGGTTCAGCGAGCACAGGCCGTTGGACAGCTGCTCGGGCAGCATCGGGATCACGCGCTCGGGGAAGTACACCGAGTTGCCACGTACCTGCGCCTCGGCATCCAGTGCCGAGCCCAGTTTCACGTAGCTGGAAACGTCGGCGATGGCGACGTACAGGGTCCAGCCACCATTGAACAGGCGCAGCTTGCTCTTGGCTTCGCAATAGACAGCATCGTCGAAGTCGCGGGCGTCTTCGCCGTCGATGGTGACGAACGGCAGGTGGCGCAGGTCGATGCGCTTTTCCTTGTCCTTGTCTTCCACCTGAGGCTTTAGCTTGGCGGCTTCCTTGAGCACGGCCTCGGGCCATACATGAGGAATGTCGTAGGTGCGCAGGGCTACATCGATTTCCATGCCCGGGGCCATGTAGTTGCCCAGCACTTCGACGATGTCACCCTGGGGCTGGAAGCGCGCGGTGGGCCAGTGGGTGATCTTCACCCCGACGAACTGGCCGATCTTCGCGGCGCCGTGGCGGCCGGGGGTGATCAGCACTTCCTGCTGCACCTTGGGGTTGTCCGGCGTTACGAAACCAATGCCGCCTTCTTCGAAGTAGCGGCCAACGATGGTTTCATGGGCACGCGACACCACTTCGACGATCACGCCTTCGCGGCGGCCGCGACGGTCCAGACCGGAGACGCGGGCCAGGGCACGGTCGCCGTCGAACACCAGACGCATCTGCGCCGGGCTCATGAACAGGTCGTCGCTGCCATCGTCGGGAATCAGGAAGCCGAAACCGTCGCGGTGACCGCTGATGCGGCCGGCGATCAGGTCGAGCTTGTCCACCGGGGCATAGGTGCCGCGGCGGGTGTAGATCAATTGCGCATCGCGTTCCATGGCTCGCAGACGGCGGCGCAAGGCTTCCAGCTGGTCCTCGGTGGTGAGGCCGAACTCGTCCACCAGCTCCTCGCGGCTGGCGGGGGAGCCGCGCTCGTCGAGGTGCTTGAGGATCAGCTCGCGGCTGGGAATGGGGTTTTCGTATTTTTCCGCTTCACGAGCGGCCTCGGGATCGAGGGTCTGCCAATCGGCCATTAGAGAGAATTCACCTTGTCTATATAGGCGTTAGTTTGGCATACGCGTATTGAAACGGGAAATTTCAGGCGCTGCCTGCCAGTTAAAAGCCCTGCCCCGAGGTCGAAAACAGTGTCCGGGACGCCACTGCAGAATTTTAGTCGATTTTTCTCGCTAGAGGGGTTTACAGCACAAAGAGCGCTCCGTATAGTGCGCGCCATCGACAACGCACAGCGTTGCAGATGCTGCCCAGATGGTGAAATTGGTAGACACGCCAGCTTCAGGTGCTGGTGACCTTACGGTCGTGGAAGTTCGAGTCTTCTTCTGGGCACCAATTCAGGACACGAGATTACAACAATCTTGCGTCACTCACAAAAACCCGCGAAAGCGGGTTTTTGCGTTTCAGGCCTCCGCGTCCCCTGCACGATGATTTGAATTAACAAAATCAAAACAGGGGTTTACAGATCAAAAAGGCCGCCGTATAGTGCGCCCCATCAACGGCGTACAACGCTGCTGATGCTGCCCAGATGGTGAAATTGGTAGACACGCCAGCTTCAGGTGCTGGTGACCTTACGGTCGTGGAAGTTCGAGTCTTCTTCTGGGCACCAATTCTTCACAAGAACCCGCGAAAGCGGGTTTTTGCGTTTTCGGGTTCCGAAAATCCGTCCTCTCTCTCCGTATCCGCGGCGCACCCTTCGCGGCCGATGACCGCTCCTACGACGGGCTCGCACGGCGTACGAGCACCTGAGAACCCATATCGTTTACAATTGTTTCAAGATTCCGCTGCCCTGCCGTAAGGAAGTAGTCCATGACGTCTCGAAACTCCCGGTCCCTGCTGCGTGCACTGGCTGCATGCCTGCTGAGCACCGCCCTGGTCGCTCCATTGGCGCAGGCCGCCGACAAGGTCGAGCTGACCCTCTACAACGGTCAGCACAAGGAAATCGGCGAAGCCATCGCCAAGGCCTACGAGGCCAAGACCGGGATTCACGTCAATGTCCGCAAGGGCAGCAGCAATCAACTGGCCAGCCAGGTGATGGAGGAAGGCGAACGCTCTCCGGCGGACCTGATCTACACCGAAGAATCCCCGCCCCTGAACAACCTGGGCGAGAAAGGCTTCCTGGCCAAGACCGACGACAGCACCCTGAACATGCTTCCACCCGAGTACGTCGCCAAGGACGGCTCTTGGATAGGCGTGACCGCTCGCGTACGGGTTGTGGCCTACAACCCAAAGCTGATCGACGAAAAGGACCTGCCTGAAACGGTGCTGGAATTCGCCGAGCCGCAATGGCAGGGCAAGGTCGGCTTCGTACCGACCAGCGGCGCCTTCCAGGAGCAGGCCGTTGCCATCATCAAGCTGCACGGGCGAGAAGCTGCCGAAGAATGGCTAACCGGCCTGCGCGCCTTCGGCAAGACCTACACCAACAACATGGTCGCCCTCAAGGCAGTGGAAAACGGCGAAATCGCCACCGTGCTGGTGAACAACTACTACTGGTTCGCACTGCAGCGCGAGAAAGGCCAACTCGACTCCAAGCTGCACTACTTCAGCAACGGCGACGCCGGCGGCCTCATCACCATTTCCTCGGCTGCGGTCCTCAAGTCCAGCAAGCACCCACGCGAGGCCCAGGCACTGCTCGCCTACATGGCCAGCGAAGAGGGCCAGCGCGTGATCACCCAGACTACCGCTGAATACCCGCTGCACAAAGGCATGGTCTCGGACCGTGGCCTCAAGCCATTCGACGAATTGCAGGCACCTGCCATCACCCCGGCTGACATAGGCAATGCCGAGGACGCCCTGGACATGGAACGGGACGTCGGCCTGAATTGATCACGCCCCCTGTCAGTGCCACGGGGCAGCGCAAGCGCCCCTCGATCTGGGTGCTCGCGCCCGTCCTGCTGTTGGTCGGACTGAGCCTGCTGCCCCTGCTCTACGTCGGCCTCAAAGCGTGGCAGGCCGGCTTGCACGAAGCGATCAGGTTGCTCTGGCGCCCCTACGTCCTGCGTTTGCTGGGCAACACCCTGATGTTGATGGCTGGGGTGACCGCGGCCTGCGTGGTGATCGGTGTGAGCCTGGCCTGGCTGTTGGAGCGCAGCGACCTGGCCGGTCGGAGGCTTTGGGGCGTGATCCTGTGCCTGCCGTTCGCGGTCCCCGCCTTCGTCAGCGGCTTCACCTGGGTTTCATTGAGCTCCGGATTCGAGGGGTTGGGCGGCGCCATCCTGGTCATGACGCTGTCGAAATACCCGTTGGTGTTTCTTCCGGTCGCGGCGACGCTGCGCAATCTGGATACCTCGCTGGAAGAGTCAGCCCGTACGCTGGGGCAGAACCGCACCGGTGTATTCTTCAAGGTGACCCTGCCGCTGCTGTGGCCTGCAGTGCTGGGTGGCGCACTGCTGATCGCGCTGCACATGCTGGTGGAGTTCGGCGCGCTGTCGATCCTGGGATTGCAGACCTTCACCACAGCGATCTACCAACAGTTCGAGCTCGAATTCAGCAATACCAATGCGGCGATGCTGTCAGCGCTGCTGCTGGTTCTGTGCCTGTTGCTGCTGTGGCTGGAGCTGAGGGTGCGGGGTACCGCGCGCCACATCCGTACCGGTCAAGGCGCAGCCCGCCGGGCAACACCGTTGCGGCTGGGGCCCTGGCGTGTAGTGGCGCAGCTGTATTGCCTGCTGCTGGTGGTCGTCGGCAGTGGCGTGCCGCTGGGCATGCTGGGGTATTGGCTGGTGAAAGGCTCGTCGGCCGCCTTTCCGGTGGCGGCCATTGGCGAGGCGTTGCTGACCTCGCTGTCACTGGCGCTGGGTGGCGCGGCGTTGTGCCTGGCATTGGCATTGCCCGTCGGTTTGCTGGTCGTGCGCCATCGCGGCCGCCTGGCGATCTGGGCGGAGCGTTTGCCGTACCTGCTGCACGCACTGCCCGGACTGGTGATCGCCCTGACCCTGGTGTATTTCGCCCTGCACTACGTTCCGGCGATGTACCAGACCACGGGTTTGCTGTTGCTGGCCTACGCACTGCTGTTTCTGCCCCTGGCGCAGGCACCGGTGCGTAACGCTCTGAACAAGGCTGCGCCCCAGCTGGAAGAAGCCGCGCGCACTCTGGGCGCTACGCCCTTTACTGCCTTCTGCCGGGTGACGTTGCCCATCATCTTCCCGGCCATGGCGGCGGCATTCGCGCTGGTGTTCCTGGACGGCATGAAGGAGCTCACCGCCACGCTGGTTCTGGCCCCCACCGGCATGACCACCCTGGCAACCGAAGTGTGGTCACACACCTCGAACATGGAGTTCGCCGCTGCCGCGCCCTATGCGGCCTTGCTGATCCTGATCTCCGGAGTACCGGTGTACCTGCTCACGACTCGGATGTACCTGAGCCACACACGTTAGGCCCTCCTGTAGGAGCGGTCCGTGGCCGCGAAAAGGGCAACGCGGTTCGTCAGGTAGACCGCAATGCGCCTTTCGCGGCCTATGACCGCTCCTACAGGCGGGCATCTAGGCACGGAATTGGCCCAGGCTGGCTTTCAACTGGGCCGCGAGCTTGTCCAGTTCTCGGCTGCTGGCCGTGGTCTGCTGCACGGCGAAAGCCGCTTTCTCTGCCTGCGCATGAATCACCTGCACCCTCCCCTTCACGGCCTGCGCGCCGCGCGCCTGCTGCTCGGCGGCCTGGGTCGCCAGGCCGATCGCCGCGTGTACCTGCTCCACTGAAGCCTGCACCGCCTGCTGCAGCCGCGCGCTATCGCGCAGCACCGCCAGACCTTCGTCCGCCTGACGTCCGGCCTGGCCGATGGCCGCCACTGCCTCGCGCGCGCCGGCCTGCAAAGCGCCGATATGCGCTTGAATGTCGCCGGTCGAACTTTGCGTCTTGCTCGCCAGCGCACGCACCTCGTCGGCCACTACAGCGAATCCACGTCCGGTTTCACCGGCTCGCGCCGCTTCGATGGCGGCATTGAGCGCCAGCAGATTGGTCTGCTCGGCGATCCCGTGGATCACCGTCAACACCACCTCAATCTGCTGACTCTGCTCGGCCAGTCGTTCGATCACCTTGGAACCGCTCTGCACCTGCCCGGCCAACGCCTCGATCAAGCCGCCGACCTGTTGCGAGGCCCGAGTGTTGTCGTCCGTGGCCTGACGGATCTCCACCACTTGTTGCAAGGCCGACTGCATCGCCTGACTCTCGGCCTGGGCCTCATCGGCCATCTGCGACAAGTCCTGCAGGCTCTGCGCCACTTCATCGCGCTGCAATTGGGCGGCATCGTCGGCGCCAGCGTTGCGCTGGGCCATGCTGCCGATCTCGACCCCGGTCTTGTGCGCCACCTCGCCCGCTTCGCGAACGATGGGCTGCAGCTTGTCGACGAAACGGTTGACGGCTGCCGCCATGTCACCGATCTCGTCGCGGCTGTGGATCGCCACCCGCTTGGTCAGGTCGCCTTCACCAGCAGCCAGGTCATCCAAGGCGCCGACCAGCAGGCGCAGGCGATGCACCACACGACGGCCCAGCACGGCGGCCAGCACCACCAGCATGGCCAGCCCTACCAGGGCCAGGCACAGCCCGATGCGCCAGCGCAACTGCGCCGCAGCGTCCTGCACAGTGCTGTGGGTATTGGCCTGCATGGTCGCTGCCGCCGATTCCGCCGACCGCAGACGGGCCTGCAACGCCTTGGCGCTTTCGGCCGAGGCGCCTTGCAGACTTTCGCCCACCAGTTGCCCGGCACTGGCAATCAGCGCGGCAAAACGCTTGTCCAGTTCGGCTACCTGCGCTTCGACGCCCGTGCGCGAAACGGCCATCAGCACGCGGCCAATCTCCACGCCGTTGGGATTGATCGAAGCTTCGACATAGATCACCCCCGGATCATTCCTGGCCGCATCGAGCACCTTGTCCAGGGCGCGCTCACCGGCGCCCTTGGCCATCAGCGCCTGGTTGATCGGGTTGTCGCGATTCAGGTAGCGGGTCAGGTGCTCGCCCTGCGCGTCGTTGTAGATCACGAACAGCACGTTGGGGTTGCGCTGAGCGCGGCGGGCGAACTCGGACAGCGTCGGTACATCGTTGTCCCACATGGCCCGCGGCGCAACCGAGGCCAGCAGCTCGGCCATGTCGGTGGCCGAATCCTGCAGGTCCTTGTCCAGGGTCGCTCGAATCTGTGCCTGTTCCTGGGTCAGGCGCGCCGACAAACCGGCACTCAGGCGCTGACGCGTGTTGGCGGAAAGACTTTCGAGCCCGGAGGACACCTCCGCACTGGCGCTTTGCAGTTCCCCTGTCAGCCGCTGGCTGTCCTGGGCCATGCGCTGATCCAAGTCGGCTTCGAGTGCAGTGACGGTGCTTCGGGTCAGCGCAATGGCGGCCAGCACCTGCACCAAAAGAGCGATACCCAAGGCAATGAAAACCGGACGCAGCAAGCGGCTGCGCAGAAGAGAAAGGACAGCGGACATGTGAATCCCCTTTTTATTGACGCCATCGTAATACTGGCACCTGATTCGGAATCACACAGCAAACGCCGTGCCGGACGGCCGACCTGTCCCTGAAACGACAAAAGGCCCCGAAGGGCCTTTTGCTGTGGTGCACGAACCGCGATCAGCCGAACGGATGACGCAGCACGATAGTCTCGTTGCGATCAGGACCGGTCGAGATGATATCGATCGGTGCGCCGATCAGCGCTTCGACGCGCTTGATGTAGGCACGGGCATTGGCTGGCAGCTCTTCCAGGGTTTTGGCACCCACGGTCGACTCGGTCCAGCCCGGCACTTCTTCGTACACCGGCTGCAGGCCGACGTAGCTGTCGGCGTCGGTGGGGGCAACGTCATTGCCTTCTGCATCTTTGTAGCCGGTGCAGATATTGATGGTTTCCAGACCATCGAGTACGTCCAGCTTGGTCAGGCAGATGCCCGAGATGCTGTTCACATCGATCGCGCGGCGCAGGATGACAGCGTCGAACCAGCCACAGCGACGGGCACGGCCGGTGGTTGCGCCGAATTCATGGCCTTGTTTGGCCAGGTGCGCGCCGACTTCGTCGAACAGCTCGGTCGGAAAAGGCCCCGAACCTACACGGGTGGTGTAGGCCTTGGTGATGCCCAGGATGTAGTCCAGGAACATGGGACCGACGCCCGAGCCAGTCGCCACGCCACCTGCGGTGGTGTTGGAGCTGGTCACGTAGGGGTAGGTGCCGTGGTCGATGTCCAGCAGCGAACCCTGGGCGCCTTCGAACATGATGTCTTTGCCAGCGCGACGCAGTTCGTGCAGCTCGGCCGTCACGTCCAGCATCAGCGGCTTGAGCAGCTCGGCGTATTCCTTGCACTCGGCCAGGGTCTTCTCGAACTCGATGGCCGGCTCTTTGTAGTAACCGACCAGCATGAAGTTGTGGTAATCCACCAGTTCACGCAGCTTGTCTTCGAAGCGCGGCATGTTGAGCAGGTCGCCCACGCGCAGGCCGCGACGTGCAACCTTGTCTTCGTACGCCGGGCCGATGCCGCGGCCGGTGGTGCCGATCTTCAGCTCGCCACGGGCCTTTTCACGGGCCTGATCCAGCGCCACGTGGAAGGACAGGATCAACGGGCAGGACGGGCTGATACGCAGGCGCTCGCGCACCGGTACGCCCTTCTCTTCCAGCTTGGTGATCTCGCGCATCAGAGCGTCGGGTGCAACGACCACGCCGTTGCCGATCAGGCACTGCACGCCTTCGCGCAGCACGCCCGAAGGAATCAGGTGCAGGACGGTTTTCTCGCCGTCGATCACCAGCGTGTGGCCAGCGTTGTGACCGCCTTGATAGCGCACTACCGCGGCAGCATGTTCGGTCAGCAGATCAACGATCTTGCCTTTGCCCTCATCACCCCATTGGGTGCCCAGGACTACGACATTCTTACCCATAACACTTGTCCTCATTCGCGCAAACTTGGTGCCGGCAGCGGCCGGCAGGAATACTCAAGAGGCCAGTGGCAGCACTTGCCATTGCCCGTTCTGCTGAATCAATTGACGGTCGCAATCTGCCTCGCCAGCAGCCTCGATCGTCTGGCCCGGCAGGGCCTGGACCACGCGCTGGCCCTCGCGGCGCAGCTGGCAGACCACCTGCCACAGTGCTGCATCAGTGCTATCGGGCATCCAGACGCCACCGCACGGCAGTTCGATTCGAGCCCGGCCCAGGGTGACCAGGGACTTGAGGTCCGTGGAAAACCCGGTAGCCGGGCGAGCGCGGCCGAAATCCGCGCCGATGTCGTCGTAGCGGCCGCCCTGAGCGATGGACTGGCCCATGCCTGGAACGAACACGGCAAACACCACGCCGGTGTGATAGTGATAACCGCGCAGTTCGCCCAAGTCGAAGTACAGCGGCAATTGCGGAAAACGCAACGACAGGCGTTCGGCAATCGTCAGCAGGTCGTCCAGCGCGGTCAGCACCGCCGCCGGTGCATTGGCCAGGCGTACCTTGGCCTGGGCCAGCACTTCCCGCCCGCCACACAGCCCGACCAGAGCCCGCAGCATCTCGGCCAGATCGGCCTGCAGCCCTTCGGTCAGGGTGATCACCTCGTCGATGGCCTTGCGCTGCAGGGCATCGAACAACTGTTGCTCGACATCCCCCGACAGGCCCGCCGCGCGGGCCAGGCCACGGTAGATACCGACGTGCCCCAGATCCATGTGCACGTCTGGCACATCGGCCATTTCGAGCATGGTCAGCATCAGGCTGATGACTTCCACGTCGCTGCTGGGGCTGGCATCGCCATACAGCTCCGCACCCAACTGGATGGGGCTGCGCGAACTGGACAGGGCGCGAGGCTGCGCATGCAGGACACTGCCGGCATAGCACAGACGGTTCGGCCCTTCACGACGCAAGGTATGTGCATCGATACGCGCCACCTGGGGCGTGATATCGGCACGGAAACCCATCTGCCGACCCGATTGCGGGTCGATCACCTTGAAAGTGCGCAGGTCAAGGTCCTGGCCGGCGCCGGTCAGCAGCGATTCGAGGTATTCGATATGCGGAGTCACGACGAACTCGTAACCCCAGCTCTGGAACAGGTCCAACACCTGGCGCCGCGCGACTTCGATGCGCGCAGCCTCAGGCGGCAGTACTTCTTCGATGCCATCTGGCAGCAGCCAGCGGTCTACCGTTGCCATTACGCCTTTCCCCTATGATCCGGGTGGCCTGCCGTCGGGCTAGCCTTGAGTGAAGCAGAAATCGCCCACCGCAAGCACGTCGCGGGGCAATGTCCTCATGAACCGGGCCTATGAATCGGCCAATCGATCTTGCAGACGCAAAAAAGCCGGGAATTTCCCGGCTGCCGCATCATACACACGTTTTGCCGATCGTTCACCCCGCCGAACGGTTAAACCGCCCGGCGGGGAAAGCCGATCAGGGCTTGTACTTCTCCATGAAGCGGAAGAAATCGCTCTTGGAGTCGAGCACCATCACGTCGCTCTTGTTGGCGAAGCTCTGGCGGTAAGCCTGCAGGCTGCGGAAGAAGGAGTAGAACTCCTGATCCTGACCATAGGCCTGGGCATAGATGGCTGCGGCCTGGGCATCACCGTCACCACGCGCTTCCTCGGACTCGCGATAGGCTTCGGCCAGCAGGACGCGACGCTGACGATCGGCATCGGCACGGATACCTTCCGCCAGTTCGTTACCCTTGGCACGGTGCTCGCGCGCCTCGCGCTCACGCTCGGTGCTCATGCGCTCGAACACGCTGCGGTTGACTTCCTTGGGCAGGTCGATGGCCTTGACGCGCACGTCAATGACTTCGATACCCAACTCCTTGTCAGCCATGCGGTTGAGTGAGGTGGTGATGTCGGACATCAACGCATCCCGCTCACCCGACACCACTTCATGCAGCGTGCGCTTGCCGAACTGGTCACGCAGACCCGATTCGAGACGACGCGACAGACGCTCGTCGGCGATCTGCTTCATGCCGGAAGTAGCGGTGTAGTAGCGCTCGGCATCCTTCACACGCCATTTGGCATAGGCATCGACCATCACCGCTTTCTTCTCCAGGGTCAGGAACCGCTGGGTCGGCGCGTCGAGGGTCATCAGCCGCGCATCGAACTTGCGCACCTGGTTGACGTACGGCAGCTTCACATGCAGTCCAGGCTGGACATCGGCCTGAACCACGCGACCGAATTGCAGCAGGACCGCACGTTCGGTTTGCGCCACGATGTAGAAGCAGTTCCATGCTGCCACCGCCAGAACGACGGCGACGATCAGGGCGATCACAGATTTATTGCCCATCAGCGACTCTCCCTTGAACGCATTTCACGCTGTTGCTGCTGCAGGTCGGCCGCAGCGCGGGCGCCGGCGGCGTCGCTCGCCGATGACGGCGTGCTGGCGGCAGGCGTGCTGCTGTTATTGCGGTCACCACCGACCATCTTGTCCAGCGGCAGGTAGATCAGGTTGTTCTGACCTTCCTTGCTGGCCACCAGCACCTTGCTGGTGTTGCTGTAGACGTCCTGCATGGTTTCCAGGTACAGACGCTGGCGGGTCACGTCGGGGGCCTTGCGGTACTCGGTGACCAGCTTGGTGAAGCGATCGGCCTCACCCTTGGCACGCGAAACCACTTCGTCGCGGTAGCCGTTGGCATCTTCGATGATGCGCTGGGCCTGGCCGCGGGCCTCGGGAATCACGCCGTTGGCATAGCCTTCGGCCTGGTTGCGCGAGCGTTGCTCATCTTCACGGGCACGGATCACGTCGTCGAAGGCTTCCTGCACCTCACGCGGGGCTGCCGCGCTCTGTACGTTGACCTGGGTGACGGTGATACCGGTCTGGTAGGTGTCGAGGAACCGCTGCAGGCGCTCCTTGATTTCGCCAGCCATCTGCTCGCGGCCTTCGGTCAGCACCTGGTCCATGGCGGTGGAACCCACCACATGGCGCAGCGCACTGTCGGTGGCGTGCTGCAGGCTGATTTCAGGCTGGTCGACGCGCAGGACGAAATCCTGCAGGTTGGTGATCTTGTACTGCACGGTCAGCGGCACCTCGACGATGTTCTCGTCTTCGGTGAGCATCTGGCCCTGCTTGGTATACGAACGCTCGCGCGTGACGTTTTCCAGGTACTTGCGGTCGATCGGCGGGAAGTAGATGTTCAGACCCGGACCCACGGTTTCGTAGTACTTGCCGAAGCGCAGCACAACGGCCTGTTCCTGCTCGTCCACCACATACACCGCGCTGTACAGCCAGATAGCGCCGAGCACGGCAAGGCCGATGCCCAACAGGCCGAGACCACCGCCCTTGGACGTGCCTCCCCCGTCGCCACCACCACCTGTGCGTTTCTTTCCACCACCGAACAGACCGTTCAGGCTGTCCTGCAGTTTGCGGAAGGCCTCGTCGAGATCCGGTGGCCCCTTGCGGTCGCCTCCACGGCGTTTTCCACCCCAAGGATCTTGATTGTTCGAGTTGCCACCCGGCTCATTCCAAGCCATAGCGCTCTCCATCTGATAAAGCAAAGACGCACCCACGGCGCGCCGACCAATGCTACAGAATGCCCGACACGACAGCACAGCTGCCACGTCAGGCTTTTATTGCAAAGTGTGTTGCTCGATGAATTCAGCGGGCTCCATGCCTTCGCGACTGACCAGGCGATTGAGTTCCGCACGTGGCAGGCGGATTGCCAGCAGACTGCCACCTTGCTCATCATGCGCTTCGCTTTGCACCGCGCCCAGCGAAAACAGCTGGGCACGCAGACGGCCCAGTTTCTGGCCCAGCTGCAACGTCCCGACGAACAGGTCCTCGCCCAACAGCTCGGCGACAGCCTGCTTGACCAGCTCGAGGCCGCGACCGTCGCGCGCCGATACCCAGACCCGGACCGGTTTGCCGTCCGCATCGCGCTGTATCTGCGGCTCGACGTTTTCGAGCAGATCGAGTTTGTTATACACCTCGAGGATCGGCAAGCCTTGTGCGCCGATCTCGGTGAGCACCGCCATGACCTGCTCGATCTGCGCCATGCGCTCGGGCTCATGGGCGTCGATCACGTGCAGCAGCAGGTCGGAGTTGCTCGACTCTTCGAGGGTGGCGCGGAACGCTTCGACCAGCTTGTGCGGCAGGTGACGAATGAAGCCCACCGTGTCGGCCAGAATCACCGGCCCCAGGTCGTTCAACTCGAGCCGGCGCAAGGTCGGATCGAGTGTGGCGAACAACTGGTCGGCCGCGTACACCTCGGAGCGGGTGATCGCGTTGAACAAGGTCGACTTGCCGGCGTTGGTGTAACCCACCAGGGACACCGAGGGGATATCGGCACGCCGGCGCCCCCGCCGGGCCTGCTCGCGCTGACTGCGGACCTTCTCCAGGCGCTGCTTGATCTGGCGCAGGCGCACACGCAGCAGGCGTCGGTCGGTTTCCAGCTGGGTTTCCCCGGGACCGCGAAGGCCGATGCCGCCACCCTGGCGCTCGAGGTGAGTCCAGCCGCGAACCAGCCGCGTGCTCATGTGCTCGAGCTGGGCCAGTTCGACCTGCAGCTTGCCTTCATGGGTACGGGCGCGTTGCGCGAAGATGTCCAGGATCAGACCGGTACGGTCCAGCACGCGGCACTCGAAGATCTTCTCGAGGTTGCGTTCCTGGCTGGGTGTGAGGGTGTGATTGAAGATCACCAGATCCGCGTGTTCGGTCTTGACCTGATCACGCAGTTCCTCGACCTTGCCGCTGCCGATCAGAAATTTGGCACTGGGCCGATGACGGGCGACATTGACGAATGCGACAGTTTCGGCGCCGGCCGAGATGGCCAGCTCCTGAAACTCCTGCGGGTCTTCGCGCGCCTCAGGGTCCTGACCATCCAGATGAACGAGGATCGCTCGTTCACCACCACCGTGGCGCTCAAAGAACAAGGCAGACTCCTATCAAGCGTTACCTGGGTCGGTGTCGCCCTGCTCGGATTCGGTCGCGCTTGGCAGACGAATCGGACGCACCGGTACAACCGTGGAAATCGCGTGTTTGTAGACCATCTGGCTGACAGTGTTCTTCAGCAGGATGACGAACTGGTCGAACGATTCGATCTGGCCCTGCAACTTGATACCGTTCACCAGATAGATCGAGACGCCGACCTTCTCTTTACGCAAGGTGTTCAAGTAAGGGTCTTGTAGCGAATGCCCTTTTGACATGTGCCGCACTCCTTTAAGGATCAATAGTGGAAAAGCTGTAAAAAGATGAAGGCTTTGACCGTCAGACCCCAAGGATAGACGGCAATTGCGGGACTCAGCTCAATATGGAGGCCGAGCCCAGGTATTTCAAGGTGCGAGGCAGATTGTCGCCCGCCAGGCTGTCGAGCCACTGCAGATCGGCCCAACTGCGCAACCAGGTGAACTGCCGTTTGGCCAATTGGCGAGTCGCGATGATGCCGCGTTCGCGCATCTGCACCTCGGTCAGCTTGCCATCCAGATGATCCCAGACTTGCCGATAGCCCACCGCTCGTATAGACGCGAGCCCAGCATGCAAGTCACTTCGAGCACGCAAGGCAGTGACCTCCTGGACGAAGCCTTGTTCCAGCATTTGTTCGAAACGCATGGCAATTCGCTCATGCAGCACCGAGCGATCGGCGGGCGCGATGGCCAGGTTGGCCACAGTATAGGGCAATTGCCCGCTTGCCAATGCGCCTGGTTCGGTACTTTGCGCAGATTGTCGCGCGCGCAGCTCGGTCATGCTCGAACCACTTACGCGATACACCTCCAGCGCCCGGATCAGGCGTTGCGGATCGTTGGGATGAATGCGCGCGGCGGACACCGGATCGACCGCCGCGAGCTGGTCGTGCAATGCCTGCCAGCCTTCGCGGGCGGCCTGCGCTTCCAGGTCGGCGCGCACCTGGGCGTCGGCGCCGGGCATGTCTGCCAGCCCTTCGAGCAACGCCTTGAAGTACAGCATGGTGCCGCCGACCAGCAACGGGATGTTGCCGCGCGCGGTGATCTGCGCCATGGCTTGCAGGGCGTCGCGCCGGAAATCGGCGGCGCTGTAGCTTTGCGCCGGGTCGAGGATATCGATCAAGGCATGCGGGTGGGCCTTGAGCACCGCGGGCGACGGCTTGGCGGTGCCGATGTCCATGCCTCGGTAGACCAGCGCCGAGTCGACGCTGATCAGCTCGCAGGGCAACACCTTGCTCAGCTCGATGGCCAGGTCGGTCTTGCCGGCGGCGGTAGGTCCCATGAGGAAGATCGCCGGAGGTAGGCCACTCATCGATCAACGCCCGCGCAGGAAGAGTTTGTCCAGATCGTCCAGGCCCATCTGGGTCCAGGTCGGTCGGCCATGATTGCACTGGCCGCTGCGCTCGGTGTTTTCCATGTCACGCAACAGGGCGTTCATCTCCGGCAGGGCCAGGCGCCGGTTGGCGCGAATCGCCCCGTGGCAGGCCATGGTGCCCAGCAGTTCGTTCAGGTGCGCCTGGATACGGTCACTGGTGCCGTACTCCATGAGGTCGGCGAGGACATCGCTGACCAGGCGATTGGCTTCGGCCTGCTTGAGCAGCGCCGGAATCTGGCGGATGGCCACGGTTTCCGGCCCCAGACGCTGCAACTCGAAGCCCAGGCGCTGGAACCAGGCCGCGTGTTCTTCGGCGCAGTCCGCTTCGCGTTGGCTCATGGCCAGCGACTCGGGCACCAGCAGCGGCTGCCCGCTCAGTCCCTCACTGGCCATGGCGATCTTCAGGCGCTCGTACATGATCCGTTCATGGGCCGCATGCATGTCCACCAGCACCAGCCCTTGTGCATTTTCGGCCAGGATGTAGATGCCCTTGAGCTGCGCCAGGGCATAACCCAACGGGGGAATGTCACCCTGGCCCTGCGGCAGGCTGGGGATCGGTGCGGTGCTGCTGCCTGCGGTGGGCAACGGCGCGAAGAATTCCCGGTAGGCGCTTTGTGCCTCGGCCACCGGCAAGGCGGCGGTCGGCCGCGACGTGTACGAGTAACCGCCACCGGAACCGCCGTTCGACTGCGGTGCGGTCATGGGCGGCTGCAGCAGGTTCGCCGACAGGCCCATTTCACCCTGAGGACCGAACTCGCCGGCCTGCGCGCCACTGGGTCGCGGCGCCTGCGACTGCGTTGGCGCGGTTGCCAACTGGTCTTCGGGGCGCACGTCGGCCAGTGCACGGTGCAATGTGCCGTAGAGGAAGTCATGCACCATGCGCCCGTCGCGAAAGCGCACTTCATGCTTGGTCGGGTGCACGTTGACGTCGACCACCGCCGGATCCACTTCCAGAAACAGAACGAAGGTCGGATGACGGCCATTGAACAGCACATCGCGGTAGGCCTGGCGCACCGCATGGGCGACCAGCTTGTCGCGCACCGCTCGACCGTTGACGAAGAAATATTGCAGGTCGGCCTGACTGCGGGAAAACGTCGGCAAACCGACCCAGCCCCACAGACGCAGGCCATTGCGCTCGACCTCGATCGGCATCGCCTGTTCGAGAAACGCCGGGCCACAGACCGCAGCGACCCTTCGGGCGCGGGCTGTTTCGTCATGCGCTTCGTGCAGGCCGAGGATGCTCTTGCCGTTGTGCCGCAGGTGGAAGCCGACGTCGAAGCGCGCCAGCGCCAGGCGTTTGATGACCTCCTGCAGGTGGTCGAACTCGGTCTTCTCGGTCTTGAGAAACTTGCGTCGCGCCGGGGTATTGAAGAACAGGTCGCGGACCTCGACCGAAGTGCCTACCGGGTGCGCGGCAGGCTGCACGCGGGCATCCATGTCGCGACCTTCGGTTTCGACCTGCCAGGCCTGGTCGGCAGCGGCCGTGCGCGAGGTCAGGGTCAGACGGGCCACCGAACTGATCGAGGCCAGCGCTTCACCGCGGAAGCCCAGGCTCATCACCCGTTCCAGATCCTCAAGATCGCGGATCTTGCTGGTCGCATGGCGTGCCAGCGCCAGGGGCAAGTCGTCGGCGGAGATGCCGCTACCGTCGTCGCGCACGCGCAGCAGCTTGACGCCACCCTGTTCGACCTCGATGTCGATGCGGCGAGCGCCCGAGTCCAGGCTGTTTTCCAGCAGTTCCTTGATCACCGAGGCAGGACGCTCAACCACCTCGCCGGCGGCAATCTGGTTGGCGAGCCGCGGGCTGAGCAGCTCGATACGGGCCGATTCAGTCATTACTGGGACGCCAGGGCAGTGCTGGGAATGGTGACTTCCTGGCCAATTTTCAGTTCGTCGGTCTTCAGGTCGTTGGCGCTGCGCAAAGTGGCAATGCCCAGGTCGTAGCGCGCGGCCAGCATGGCCAGCGTTTCGCCGGGACGCACTACGTGGGTGCTGGGGCCCCGCGCGATCTTGCCGGTGTCACGCAGCCAGGCCATGTAGGTCCCTGGCGGCGGGTTCTGCTGGAAGAACTGCTTCACACCGGTACGAATGGAGCGCGCCAGAGCCTGCTGGTGACCCGAGCTCTGCAGCTTGTTGGCTTCGTTGGAGTTGGAGATGAACCCGGTTTCCACCAGGATCGAAGGAATGTCCGGCGATTTCAGCACCATGAACCCGGCCTGCTCGACACGGCGCTTGTGCAGCGGCGTCACCTGGCCGATGTTGCTCAACACCTTCTGGCCCACGTTGAGGCTGGAGGTCAGCGAAGCGGTCATCGACAGGTCCAGCAGTACGCCGGCCAGCATGCGGTCCTTGTCGTCCAGGCTGACGTTGCCGGCACCGCCGATCAAGTCGGAACGGTTTTCGGTATCGGCCAGCCAGCGCGCGGTTTCCGAGGTGGCGCCGCGCTCGGACAGCGCAAACACCGAGGCGCCGAACGCAGCCGAGGACGGCGCGGCGTCGGCGTGAATGGAAACGAACAGGTCGGCGCCCTTCTTGCGGGCAATTTCGGTACGTCCGCGCAGCGGGATGAAGTAGTCGCCAGTGCGCGTCAGCTCGGCACGAAAGCCTTGTTCGGCGTTGATCTGGCGTTGCAGTTCCTTGGCGATCTGCAACACCACATCCTTCTCGTGCTGGCCTCGCGGGCCCGAAGCACCGGGGTCTTCGCCGCCATGACCGGCATCGATGGCGATGACGATATCGCGCTTGCCGCTGGGCACTGGCGTCAGTTTGATAGCTGGGCGCGTTGGCGTGACTGGCACCGCCGGTGTGGTGGCCACGACCGGCTGAGGCGGCGCTGGCTCGGCATCGGCGGCCGAGTCGAACAGGTCGACCACCAGTCGGTTGCCGTATTGCTGGTTGGGCGCCAGGGTGAAGCTTTTGGGGGTGACGGCCTTTTTCAGGTCCACCACCACACGCAAATCGTTGGGCGTGCGCTGGGCCGAACGCACGCTGGTGACGGGCGAGTCGCCTGGAGCAACGCTGAGCGGGGCGGACGCAGTGGCGCCGTTGATGTCGATCACCAGCCGGTCGGGCGATGTGAGCGTGAACACGCTGTGCTGGACCGGGCCGGTGAGGTCGAAGACCAGCCGGGTATTGTCCGGCGCTCGCCACAAGCGCACGCTCTTGACTTGTGTAGCGGCCACGGCATTGACGACAAAACCCGTCAACATCAGACCAACGACCGCGACCAGCGCGCGAATGCGCATACCTAACCCCATCAAATTATTTGGATTTCTGTGCCACAGCGGCACACCAGGACACGCCGCGCGGGCCCTGTGGCGATAACTTCAACAGCCTTCCGGCCGCTTGCGGGCTTATGGTAATGGTCAGGTCAGGCTTTGGCAAAAAGCCCGCACCCTGCTGGGGCCACTCGATCAGGCACAAGGCGTCCTCTTCAAAGTAGTCGCGGATGCCCAGATACTCCAATTCCTCAGGATCAACAAGGCGATACAGGTCGAAGTGAAAGGCTTTTATAGCTCCGATTTCGTAGGGCTCGACCAGGGTGAAGGTTGGGCTCTTGACCGCCCCGACGTGCCCGAGGCCGCGGATCAAGCCCCGGGAAAAGGTGGTCTTGCCGGCGCCCAGATCACCTTCCAGAAAGATCAGTCCATGGCCTTGGGTGACCTCTGCCATGCGCGCACCGAACGCGACCATCGCGTCCTCGCCCTCGATGAAAATCTCTACTTCTGACACGGATAATGCTCCTCGAGCAACTGACGAATGGCAGGGATCAGATCGCTGGCGGCCAGGCCGCGGCCGCCCTCGCCCGACCGTTCTCCGGCACCGGCGTGCAGCCACACGCCCAGACAGGCCGCATCGTAGCCGTCCAGACCCTGGGCACGCAGCGCGCCGATCAGCCCGGCGAGGACATCGCCCAGCCCGCCGGTGGCCATGGCCGGATGACCATGCTCGCAGATCGCCAGGCGACCGTCGGGCGCTGCGATCAGGCTGCCGGCGCCCTTGAGTACACACACTGCCGCGTACTGCCGGGCCAGCCGCCGGGCTGCCGCCGGGCGATCTGCCTGCACCTGCTGGGTAGAAATGCCCAGCAGCCGCGCCGCTTCGCCAGGATGCGGGGTCAGTACCGCATCGGCGGGCAGCGTGACGGCGCCTTGGGCCAACTGGTTCAGCGCATCGGCGTCCCACACCTGCGGCTTGTCCTGGCTGGCCGCCACCGACAGCAGGCTGCGCCCCCAACCGGCCTGGCCCAGGCCGGGCCCGACCACCAGCACGCTAGCGGCCTCGGCCATTGGCAGGAGCTGGTTGGCCGAGGCGATATCGGCCACCATCACTTCCGGCAGGCGCGCCAGCGCCGGCGCTACGTGCTCGCCGCGGGTGGCCAGCGAGACCATGCCCGCCCCGCTGCGCAGCGCGCTTTGGGCGCTGAGCAGTGCCGCGCCGCCGGTGCCGTGGTCGCCGCCGATCACCAGCACACGGCCGTACATGCCCTTGTGCGCATCCAGTGGCCGCGCCGACAGGACCGGCAAGGAGGCCGGGGTGAGCGGCACGGCGGCCGCTGGCTGGCTGTGCACTACGTCGGGTATTTGCGTGTCTGGCGGCATGCTTGAACCTTTGCTGTCGATGTCTGGCAGAATTATACCCACCTCCGCACCGGTTTCCTCGCTCGCATGTCTGCTCCCACCATCGACCTTCCCGCCCTGGCGCTCTCCATCAAGCAATGGGGGCGCGAACTGGGTTTCCAGCAAGTCGGCATCGCCGGCCTGGACCTGGCCGAGCATGAACAACACCTGCAACGTTGGCTGGAGGCTGGCTACCATGGCGAAATGGACTACATGGCCGCCCACGGCAGCAAGCGTTCACACCCCGAGCAATTGGTACCCGGCACCTTGCGCGTCGTTTCGCTGCGCATGGACTACCTGCCTGGCGACACGCACATGGCGCAACGCCTGGCCGAGCCGGAAAAAGCCTACGTCTCGCGCTATGCCCTGGGTCGCGACTACCACAAGCTGATCCGCAAACGGGTGCAGCACCTGGCCGAGCGCATCCAGCAGGACATCGGCCCGTTCGGCTTTCGCGCCTTCGTCGACAGTGCACCGGTGCTGGAGAAAGCCATCGCGCAGGAGGCGGGGCTGGGCTGGATCGGCAAGAACACCCTGGTCCTCAACCGCAAGGCGGGCAGCTACTTCTTCCTCGCCGAACTGTTCGTCGACCTGCCGTTGCCGGTCGATGAGGCGCACGCCAGCGAACACTGCGGACGCTGCACGGCCTGCCTGGAGATCTGCCCCACCGCTGCCTTCGTCGGGCCCTATGTGCTGGACGCCCGCCGTTGCATTTCCTACCTGACCATCGAGCTCAAGGGCCCCATTCCCACGGAGTTGCGGCCGCTGATCGGCAACCGCGTGTTCGGTTGTGACGACTGCCAGATCGTCTGCCCCTGGAACCGCTTCGCCCGCCCCTCGGGCGAAGGCGATTTCCAGCCGCGGCACCAGTTGGACAACGCCGAGCTGGCCCAGCTGTTCCTGTGGGATGAAGAGCGCTTCCTGAGCAGCACCGAAGGCTCGCCCCTGCGCCGCGCCGGTTACGAGCGTTTCCTGCGCAACCTGGCAGTGGGACTGGGCAACGCGCCATCGAGCATTCCGGTACTCGAAGCTCTGAAGACGCGCCGCGAACACCCCAGCGAGCTGGTCCGCGAACACGTCGAATGGGCCCTGGCGGCCCATGCTCAACGGTCGTCGTAGACGAACTTGGGCATTTCCCAGTGGAAACGGATCGCCAACAGGCGCAGCAGGAAGCCACCGAACAAGGTGATCGACAGCGCCTGAATCGGCACCAGTTCCAGGTAGGTGCAGCCCAGAAAGCACCAGGCCGAGGCGAATGAAACGCTGGCATACAGCTCACGGCGGAACACCAGGGGAATGTCATTGCAAAGGATGTCACGCAGGATACCGCCGAACACCCCGGTGATCATGCCGCTGATGGACGCCACCAGATAATCGTGACCCAGTTCCAGCGCGGTCATGGTGCCGATCAGCGTGAACGCCACCAGCCCCAGCGCATCGAGCACCAGAAACAGCGAGCGCAAGCGGCGCATGAGCGGCGCGATGAAGATCGTGACCAACGCCGCAACACTGGTCAGCACCAGATATTCAGGGTGCTTGACCCACGTCAGCGGATAGTGCCCCAGCAACACATCGCGCATCGAACCGCCGCCCAATGCAGTCACACAGGCGATCAGCACGACACCGAACCAGTCCATCCCGCGCCGCCCTGCGGAAAGGGCACCGGTCATGGCTTCAGCGGTGATGGCGATGAGGTAGAGGGTCAGCAGCATGGGAAACGGAGCGTCAGGACAAATGAGGGTTGATCCACGCATCGCCTGCCATGAGTGCAGGCTGCGCGATCGAGCGGCATGATACCGGGCACGACCCGATGCTGTCCGCTTCATGAATGCCGGGAATGAAGGGCCGGCGTGTCATTTCTGATTGGCTGAACTGCATTCGGCGTTCAAGCGTTCGAACATGCCCTGCGCATACAGCAACCGAATCCCGTCAGGCGTGGACTCCAGCAACCGGCGCTCACCCGTCTTGCGTTGTATATCGAGGGTGTAGCCCTCGCCTTCGGGGAAGCGGCGGACTACATCTGCCAATGCATGTTCGGCAGCGGCATGCTCGATATCGAACTGGCACCAGTACGCCCGGTGCAATTGAACGATGACGCGAAAGTGCTGCATGGTTTCTATTCTCCTGACGAGGGGCCCAGCACTCGGCTGGCCCAGTTCTCGATCTGGCCCGTTGCCAGGCGTCGCTCCACCAGTGCGCGCCAGGAAGGGACGAGCGGCAACTGCGCGAATTGGCTCAATTCATCGAAGTCCAGCGAGCGCTCGTACAACAGTGCGATGACTTTGCGCAGTGGCCACCGAGGGATTGGGCGATCCTGAAGCACGATGGGGTCGCCTGCCTGCAGGACACCGCTTTCGAGCACCCGGTAATACCAGCCGGTCATCGCACTGGCTTGCATGCGCAAGGCCATATCGCTCACTTCGAAGCGATCGTTGAGCTTCCAGCAATGCTGCCGGGTCTGGCTGACTTCCAGCAACACGCTGCCACATCGAAAGATGTCGCCCAGGCACACCTGGGTTTCGTCTACACCGACAGTCGACAGGTTCTCGCCGAATGCACCTGGCTGTGACAGGCGTGGATGCTCGCCGATGAGCCGCGTCCATGCGTGGTAGTGCTCGAACGGATAATGGTGAATGGCTTTGTCGGAGCCGCCGTGAATGCGGCGATCCCCCTGCTCATCGCCCATGATTCCCAGTGTTCCCACTTCAACCGGCCCGGGGAGCGGCACCTTGTCGATGCAGGTGAAACTGCCTGGGCGCGTGAAGGGGCGCGACGTGCCGGCGAGCACGTGCCGCAATTCGATGGTGGGCAGCTCCTCACTCATCGCAGCCGTGCCAGCCAGTCGGTCAGGATCACGCTGGCTACCTGTGCGCCTGTGCAGCCTAGTGCCTGCGCCTGGGCACGCAGTTCGCGGGGGTCGATACGCTGCTGATGCAGCTCGTTGGCATGGCCGACCAGCCATGCTTCGAGCATCTGCGGTGCCACCTCGAGATGAAATTGCAAGGCCAGGACGTGATTGCCCAGGCTGAACGCCTGATGGGGACAGGCGTCGGTGGCGGCGAGCGCCACGGCCTGAGCGGGGATGTCGAACTGATCGCCGTGCCAGTGCAACACGGGGGTTCGCTGTGCCAAAGGCGCGAGGACAGAGTTGCGTCCGGCGTTGGTCAACGTGATGGGGCCGAAACCGATTTCCTTGTGTCCCATGGCAGCGACGCCCGCACCCAGGGCGCGGGCGATCAGCTGTGCGCCCAGGCAGATACCCAACAAAGGTTTGCCGCTTTCCAGGCGTTGGCGAATGAGTTCGAGCTCGTCCAGCAGGAATGGGTACAGCGCCTCATCGAAAGCGCCGATGGGCCCGCCCAGAATGATCAACAGGTCTGCCGATTTCACATCGAGAGACGCCAGCGGGTGCAGGGGCGCCTCTATCATTTCGATTTCATACCCCTCGGCTTCCAGCACCGGGGCCAGACTGCCCAGGTCTTCGAAGGCGAGATGCCGCACTACCAACGCACTTTTCATTTCTGTACCAATACAATAATATGAATGTATGAATACATTATTGACGAATGCGTCCACTGCCGTCGAGATCGCGGAGGCCATCGAGCGGCAGATACGCCAAGGTGATTTGCTTCAAAACGCTTCGCTGCCTTCGGTGCGCGACCTGGCCGTGCAGCTCAAGGTCAGCCCAAATACCGTTGCGGCGGCGTACAGAAGGTTGCGTGACAGCGGCATCGTGGTGACCGACGGGCGTCGCGGGACTCGGGTCAGCGCGCCGACTTCTGAAATTGTCGAGTACGGCTTCGTGCTTCCCGAAGGACTGTACGACATGGCCAGCGGCAACCTTGATGCCACGCTGCTGCCAGCGCCCGATCCCGAATGGCTGCTGCGCAACGTCACACAGAGTGGTTTCGACCAGTTCGGCGATGACCCGCAGTTGTCGAGCCTGGCCCGCGAATGGCTCGACAGCCAGCAACTGCCCAGCGAGCACGTAGGTGTGTATTGCGGCGCGCTGGATGCGGTCGAGAGAGCGTTGCGTGCGCGCTGCCGCCCTGGCGCCACGGTGCTGATCGAAGACCCATGCTGGCCACCGTTGCGCGACCTGCTGACCGGACTACAGCTCAAGCCAGGGGAATTGAGCATGGACGAGCATGGCGCGCTGGCCCCGGCGCCGGAGGTGCTGCGTGGTGCGGCGGCCGTGGTACTGACGCCCCGTGCACAGAACCCGACCGGCTGCTCGTTCGATACCCCGCGCTGGCGGCAATGGTCAGCGGTCCTGCAGGACGCACCGCACACCCTGCTGGTGATCGACGATCATTGGGGACCGTTGAGCCAGGCTCCGGCCATCGACCTGCAACCGCTGCCGCAGCATTGGCTCTATGTGCTGTCGACCAGCAAATTCATAGGGCCCGACCTGCGCGTCTCGATTGCGGGCGCCAGCGCGTCCTTGCATGGCGAGATGCAACGCCAGCAGCGAGTCGGCCCGCGCTGGGTCAGCCTGCTGCTGCAGCGACTGACCGCCCATCTGTGGAGCAGGATGTTGGAAGCGGGCCGCTTGACGGAAGTGGGTGCGGCCTATCGAAGCCGTCGACAATCGCTGGTCGAGGCACTCGAACCCAAGGGTGTGAGCCTGTCCCGCTCAGGCGAAGGCCTGCACCTGTGGCTACCGGTCATTGACGAAATATCGACGGTGCAGGCCCTGGCTTCTACTGGTTGGGCGGTCCAGGCAGGCAGTGCGTTTCGATTGCAGAGTGGGCCGGCGGTGCGCGTCAGTGTCGGTAATCTAGCTCAGGCCGATATCGCGCGACTGGCTGCCGATATCGCCAGTGCATTGCAGGCACCGCGGCGTCGGGTGTATTGAGGGAGGTTGGCTTGAGGGCCTCTTCGCGGGCAGAGCCCGCTCCCACATCGGCCTGTTCGCGGGCGGAGGGACCGCCGCCCGCTTCGTTTCCGCTGCAGGGCTTTCCGGGCGTCAGAACTTGATGAAGTGCTTGCGGTAGTGCTGCAGTTCGGCGATCGATTCGCGGATGTCGTCCAGGGCCAGGTGGGTACTGCCCTTCTTGAAGCTGTCCTTGACCTCGGGGGCCCAGCGTGCGGCCAGTTCCTTGAGGGTCGAGACGTCGAGGTTGCGGTAGTGGAAATAGTTTTCCAGCTCACGCATGTGGCGGTAGAGGAAGCGGCGATCCTGGCAGATGCTATTGCCGCAGATCGGCGACTTGCCCTTGGGCACCCACTGCTCCAGAAAGGCGATGGTCTGTGCTTCGGCCTGGGCCATGTTGACGGTGCTTTCGCGCACCCGCTGGGTCAGGCCCGAGCCGCCGTGTTGGCGGGTGTTCCACTCGTCCATGCCGGCCAGGATCTCGTCGCTCTGGTGGATGGCGATGACCGGGCCTTCGGCCAGGGTATTGAGGTCGCTGTCGGTGACGATGGTGGCCATTTCGATGATGACGTCGTGGTCCGGGTCCAGACCGGTCATTTCCAGGTCGATCCAGATCAGGTTCTGTGGGTTCTGCATTGGGGGTCTCCTCGGCGTAGCTGCGCAGTCTAGCGTAGCCGGGCGTGCTAGTATCCCGCCTTCGTTCACGCTTGAACTCATTTACACGGAACACACATGGCCAAACGCCAACTGAACCGCCGCCAGAACTGGCGCATCGAAAAAATCCAGGGCGAGCGCGCCGCACGCGCTGCCAAGCGCGAGTCCCAGGCCCTGGAGACCCTCGAAGGCGGCGATCTGGGCCCAGAGCAGACAGGACTGGTCATCGCCCACTTCGGTGTTCAGGTGGAAGTCGAGGCACTGGAAGGCGAACACGCCGGTCAGGTCTGCCGTTGCTATCTGCGGGCCAACCTGCCCTCGCTGGTCACCGGCGACAAGGTGGTCTGGCGCGCCGGCAACCAAGGCATCGGGGTCATCGTCGCGCAGCTGCCGCGCAGCACCGAACTGTGCCGTCCCGACAGCCGCGGGCAGCTCAAGCCGGTCGCAGCCAACGTCGATCTGATCGTCATCGTGTTCGCGCCCATGCCCGAACCCCATGCCAACCTGATCGACCGCTACCTGGTGGCCGCCGAACACGCCGGCATCCATCCCCTGTTGCTGCTGAACAAGGCCGATCTGATCGACGAGCAGAACGCACCCGCGCTCAACGCGCTGCTGGCGGTCTATCGGCAGTTGGGTTATCCGTTGCTGGAAGTGTCGGCGCACCACGGTGATGGCATGCAGCAGTTGCAGGCACGTCTGGACGGCCACATCAGCGTGTTCGTCGGTCAGTCGGGCGTGGGCAAGTCGTCGCTGGTCAACAGCCTGCTGCCCGAGGTGCAGGCGCGGGTGGGTGCGCTGTCGGAATGGTCCGGCCAGGGCACGCACACCACCACTACCGCGCGCTTGTTCCACTTCCCGGGCGGCGGCGAACTGATCGACTCACCCGGTATCCGCGAATTCGGCCTGGGCCACGTCAGCCGGGCGGATGTCGAGGCCGGCTTCATCGAGTTCGCCGACCTGCTGGGCACCTGCCGTTTCCGCGACTGCAAGCACGACCGCGAACCGGGTTGCGCCCTGCTCGGGGCGCTGGAAGATGGCCGGGTGCAGCAACAGCGCATGAACAGCTACCGCTCGATCATCGCCAGCCTGACCCAGGACACCTACTGACCGGTGCTGTCCTGCGGCCCCAGCGCCTGGACGATGTAGTCCACGAAGGCGCGCAGTTTCGGCGAACGGTAGCGCGCCTGTGGATAAAGCAGGTGCATGGGTCTGCCGGGCAGTGCGTATCGAGCCAGCACCTGGACCAGCTTCCCCTCTTCCAGGTCACGGCGCACCAGCACATCAGGGAGCATGACCAGGCCCATGCCCGCCAGGGCGGCCTGACGCAGTCCCGCGCTGCTGTTGGTGACCAGTCGCCCTTGCACCTCGACGCCAATCGATCCATCCGGCCCCTGCATGGACCAACGTTTCTGCGTCCCGCGCCACTCATCGCCCGGGTTGTACATGAATTGCAGACACTCATGCGCAGCCAACTCCTCGGGATCGCAAGGCGTGCCATGGCGACGCAGGTAGTCCGGGGACGCACAGATACTCAATCGATAGTCGTCCAGCGGACGGGCGATCAAGGTCGAGGGTTCGAGATTGCCCAGCCGTAGTGCGGCGTCGAACTGACCGTCGAGCATGTCGTGTATTTGGTCGCTGAGGCTGAGACTGACGCTGATCTGTGGATAACGCTGGAGAAATCCCGCCAGTGCAGGGGCGAGGCACTCGGCGCCGAAGGTCGGCGGTGCGGTGATGCGTAACAGTCCCTGCGCAGTGCCTTGGGCGCGTTCGGCCCAGCGCTCCGAATCGGCGACCAGCCCCAGTACTTCAAGACAACGCTGATAGTAGGCGTGCCCGGCGTCGGTCACCTGCTGGCGGCGCGTGGTGCGCAGCAACAGGCTCACGCCCAGACGCTGCTCCAGTGCCTGCAAGTGGTTGCTGACCATGGTCGTGGACAGATCGCACGCCTTGGCCGCTGCAGTCATGGTGCCCAGCTCCACCACTTTTACGTACACCTGCATCGCCTGGAACAGGTCCATTATCAACTCCGGGTGAAAGGTGCATCCAGCTTAACGCCATTTATCCACCTGGGGTTGAAAGGAATACTGCGCATTCATTTCACCGCCGAGACTTCCATGATGAGAGCAAGCCACCTGATGCCCACTTATCAACCGCTGCCGCTGACGTTCAGCCATGGTCGCGGCACTCGCCTGTGGGATATTGCCGGTCGCGAGTACCTGGATGCGCTGGCCGGGGTGGCGGTGACCAACGTGGGGCATAGCCATCCGGAGGTGGTGGCCGCCATCGTCGAGCAGGCCGGGCTGTTGCTGCACACCTCCAACCTGTACGCCATCGACTGGCAACAGCGGCTGGGCGCGAAGCTGGCCGAGAAGTCCGGTCTCGCCCTGGCGTTCTTCAACAATTCCGGCGCGGAAGCGAACGAGACCGCGTTGAAGCTGGCCCGTTTGCATGGCCATAGCCGCGGTATCGCCAAGCCCCTGGTGGTGGTCATGGACAACGCCTTTCACGGCCGCACCCTGGCCACGCTAGCGGCCAGTGACGGCGCGCACCTGAGCGCCGGCCTGGGCCAACTGCCTGGAGACTGCATCAGGATTCCCTTCGGCGATCTGGATGCGCTGGCCACTGTCACCCAGGCATTCGGCCAGCGCATCGTGGCGGTGCTGCTCGAGCCGATCCAGGGCGAAAGCGGTGTGCACGTCGCCTCGACATCCTACCTGCGGGCCTTGCGCGAGCATTGCGACAGTCACGGCTGGTTGTTGATGCTCGATGAGATCCAGACCGGCATCGGCCGCACTGGTCAATGGTTTGCCTACCAGCATGCCGACATCCAGCCCGATGTGGTCACTCTGGCCAAGGCCTTGGCCAATGGCGTTCCGATCGGTGCGTGCCTGGCCACCGAGGCCGTGGGACGCCTGTTCCAGCCCGGTGGCCACGGCAGCACCTTTGGCGGCAACCCCTTGGCGTGCCGGGTCGGTTGCACGGTGCTCGACATCATCGAGCGCGAGCAACTGCTGGATAACGCCGCGCGCCAGGGGCATGCGCTGCTCGAACGGCTCCGTAGCGAAGTGGGAAGCATGCCTGGCGTCAAAGCCGTCCGGGGCCTGGGCCTGATGATCGGTGTGGAGCTGGACCGGCCCTGCCGCGAGCTGATGCAGCGGGCCGCAGAAGAGCATGGCCTGCTGATCAACGTGACCCGCGGCACCACCATTCGGCTGCTGCCACCCCTGACCCTGACCCATGCCGAAGTGGAGCGCATCGTAGGCACCGTGCGTGCGCTGGTGCACACGCTATAGGCTTCGTCTGTAAGGATAATTACCGGCAGCAGTAGGGTTTGTCTCTTTTCGATGACATCCCTTGCCGCTTAAACGGCATTGAACAATCTTTCAGCCTTCAGCACCCACGATGAAGGCTTTCCATGTCCCACCTGCCCGTTGCTTGCCTGCGACTTGCTCAATTCATTGCCGGCGGACCTGGGCGATGAGCGTGTTCATTGGCTATCAGCATGTCGATCTACCCCAGGCCTTGCGGATCAGGAAATACTTGCGCAGGGCCGGGATCGAGGTGGGCATGGACGTGATGGACTTCGATTCGTTGACCACGCTGCACGTCACCGAAACGCTCACTGCGCATATCCGCGAATGCACCCACGTGATCCTGATGATCTCGCACTGCAGCGCGCGGCGCTGGTGGATACCGTTCTGCATCGGCGAGGCCACCTCGTGGGATCGGCGCCTGTGCCTGTATCGGCTGGGCGATCAGGCACTGCCCGAATACCTGGCGCATTGGCCGACCCTGACGCGCCCGCAGCAGCTGGACTTCCTCATCGAGGCCTATCACCGCGAGGCGGCCATGCGCCTGCCGACCGGCCAGCGCGAGACGCCGCGGCCGGTGCAAGCGCGAGATATCCACAGGGGCCTGCGCGAACGCATCGGCCGGGGTTTCTGACAGGCTTTTCGTCTCAGGGCGCAGGCTTGCCCGGCTTGCCCGGCTCGACCAGCTTGGCCGAGCCGTCTTCGAACAGGTTCAGGCGCTGCCGCAGTTCGCGCGGCTGCACCGGTGCGCTGGGGTCGCCGATCGAAGCGCCTGGTGGCGCAGCACTGGGGGCCGTACCGGGATTGGGCGCTTCCAATGCCGGCTGATCACCTTCGATGTCGCGCTGGGCCTTTTTGGTCAGCACCACGATGTCGATGCGGCGATTGATGGAGTTCAGCGGATCCTTGCGGTCGAACAGTGACGATGAACCATAGCCGACCACGCGAGCGATCTGATCCTCCGGATAGCTGCCCGCCACCAGGGCCCGGCGCGCGGCATTGGCGCGGTTGGACGACAGCTCCCAGTTGCCGAAGCCGCCCGACGCACTGCCGGCGTAGGGCTTGGCGTCGGTATGGCCGCTGATGCTGATCTTGTTCGGCACCGCCTTGATGGTGTCGGCCATGGCCAGCAGGATGTCCTCGAAATAAGGCTTGAGCCGCGCACTGCCCAGGTCGAACATCGGCCGGTTCTCGGCATCGGTGATCTGGATGCGCAAGCCGTCCTGCGTGATTTCGAAAAGGATCTGGTCCTTGAATTTCTGCAGCTGGGGATTTTCGTCGACCTTGTTCTGCAGCTCCTGCAACAGCAGTTCCAGGCGTTCCTTCTCGACCTGCTCAGCCACTTGCTGGGCCTGTTCGGCTTCCACCTGGTTCGAGGTTTCGGGCTTGGGCGGCGAGACCTCGACGTCCGGATTCAGGGTTTTCTCGGGCGAGAGCTGCGGAGAGCCGCCCAGGTCGATGACATAGGGCGTGCCGCTTTCGGAGAAGCCGATCGGGTCCTTGAAGTAACCGGCAATGGCGATCTTCTGCTCGGGTGTGGCGTTGGACAACAGCCAGAGCACCAGGAAAAACGCCATCATCGCCGTCGCGAAGTCGGCGAAGGCGATCTTCCAGGCGCCACCGTGGTGGCCGCCGCCAAAGCGCTTGACCCGCTTGACGATGATGGGCTGGTTGTTTTCCATGAATCAGCGCCCGCGTACGGCTTGTTCGAGTTCGGCGAAGCTTGGACGGTGCGCCGGGTACAACACCTTGCGACCGAACTCCACGGCCAGCGATGGCGGCATGCCCGAGGCCGAAGCCACCAGCGACGCCTTGATGGCTTCGTAGACGTTCAGCTCTTCCTTGGCATCGTGGCCCAGGCAGGTCGCCAGCGGGCCGAAGAAGCCGTAGGCCGCCAGAATCCCCAGGAACCGTACCGACCAGTGCAGCGCCGACGTGGCCGCCGATCGCCGCCTTGTCGCCGTCACCCAGCGACGCCATGGTCACCACGATGCCCAATACCGCCGCAACGATACCGAAACCGGGCAGCGCATCGGCGATACCGGTCACGGCGTGGGACGGATGCTCGAGCTCTTCCTTCATGCTCAGCAGTTCCATGTCGAACAGGCCTTCGAGTTCGTGCGGCGCCATGTTGCCCGACGACATGATGCGCAGGTAATCGCAGATGAACGCGATCATCTGCTCGTCCTTGAGGATGGTGGGGTACTTGGCGAAGATCGGGCTGGCGGCGACGTCTTCGATGTCGGCCTCGATGGACATCATGCCCTCGCGACGACTCTTGTTGAGAATCTCGAACAGCAGGCTCAGCACTTCCAGATAGTAGGCATGGCTGAAGCGCGACTTGAACATCTTCAACGACTTCTTCAGCACGATCATGGTCGTGCTGCCGGGGTTGGCCTGCAGAAACGCGCCCAAGGCCGCACCGCCGATGATCATCACCTCGAAGGGTTGGACCAGGGCGGCCAGTTGACCATGTGAAAGAACGTATCCGCCCAGCACGCTCGCGAACACGACAATGATGCCAATGATTTTAGCCATGGATAAAAAACACTTCAGAAGTCGGGTTCAGGGACGAAAAAGGTGGTGTGGAATCTGTTGTTCTCCTTATCGGCAGAACTGCGCCAGACTATAGGCAGCGGTTTTCAAAAGCCAGTTTGGTCCGTTCGTGTAGTCGGCCTGCATTCAGGCATGCATCAGGATAAGCATAGTGTCCAACGCCAAGCCCCAAACTCTAGACACCTGGCTCGCACTGCTCGACGGCGTGCGCCTGCCGATTCCCAAGCTGTACCACGACAAGGTTCGCGCCGCGATCAAGGATCGGCGCCGCTCGCTGCGCGACATCGCCGACCTGATGCAGCACAGCCCGGCACTGGTGCTCAGCGTGATGCGCGAAGCCAACCGGCATGCCAGCAACAGCCTGGCGGAGCCGGCGGAAAGCCTCGAAGTGGCGCTGAACCGGCTGGGCCTGTCACGGGCCGAAGAGTTGCTGATGCGCCTGCCCGCCCAGGAGCCGCAGCAGATGCCCCTGACCTTGCGCCAGCTGCAGATGATCAGCCAGCACGCCAGCCAGCAGGCCAATGGTCTGTTCGCCGCAAGGCTGGCGCGGCTGTGGCACGAAATCCACTGGGGCAGCCTGCTGTTTCTTTCGCCGCTGTGGCCGTTGGCGGCGACCTACCCCGAGCTGCTCGATGAATGGCAGCGGCGCGTCACCGGTGAAGGCGAAGCGGCGGTCAAGGTCGAGCAGGAGCTTTTCGGTGTGCCGTTGCTGGTGCTGTGTCAGGCACTGGCGCAGAAATGGCGCCTGCCCGCCTGGGTGCTGCATGGCTATCGGCTGCTGCTGGAGGAGCGTCGGGCGCTGGTGCAGGCGCTGCACATTGCCCGCGACAATCAGCATCGCTTGCGCCAGCAACAGCAGTTGGACGACGAGCCGGCGTTGCGGCGCTGGTTGAACCAGCCTGCCAACACCATTCTGATGGCCAACGGCCTGGCCCTGGCCGCGCAACAGGGCTGGTTCACGCCTCACCTGCAGCGCTGGCAGTACCTGAGCTGCCTGTACCTGCAAGTGCCGCTGGAACAGGTTCAACAGCAGGTCCATCACCATGCGGTGCACAGTGCCCGGGTGCACTGCGCCGCCGACCTGTGGCATCCGGCACGCAACCTGCTGTGGCCACCGCCACAAAGGGGTCCAGCGCCCGACACCGATCCAGCCCCGCCACCGAGCGAAGAGGCGCTGGCGCATTGGCGGCAGCTGTGCACGCAACTGCTGACCACGCCGACGCCGTTCAACAATGCCTTGCACCTGACCACTTGCGCGCGCGATGCCCTGCTGGCGTGCGGCATGCAACGCGTGCTGCTGCTGATGGTCGACCGCAACCACGGCAGCCTGCGCGTGCATCAAAGTGCCGGGCTGCCCAAGGAAGTCGCGGCCCTGAGCCTGGGCATCGAGCACAACGGCTTGCTGCAGCGACTGCTCGCGCAACCGACGCAACTGCGCATGGGCACCGCCAACAGCGCGCAGTTGCAGGCCCTGTTGCCGGCGACCCTGCGCGCGCTGTTCCGCGGTGAGCACCTGCTGCTGCGCTCGCTGGGTGTCGATGGGCGAGTGCATACGCTGCTGGTGGCCGACCAGGGCGGGCGTCCGTTCTCCGAGATCAGCGTGCAGGGCTTCGGCAAGAGTGCGCAGTGCATCGAGCGCGCCCTGGACACCTTTACCAACCGCAGCCGCTGAGGCTTGCGCTACAATCGCCGTTCCGTTTCGTCTGGAGACCCGAATGCCTGACTTTTCCGGCCTGCCCCTGGTGATCGAGCCCGATGAGCTGAACGCCCGGCTCGATGCCGCCAACCTGATCGTGGTCGACTTGACCAGCGCAGCACGCTACGCGTCCGGGCACATTCGCGGGGCGCATTTCGTCGATCCCAAGCGTACCCAGCTGGGCCAGCCGCCGGCGCCGGGGCTGCTGCCTGGATTGTCGTCCCTGGAACAGCTGTTCGGCGAGCTGGGGCATACGCCCCAGGCGACGTACGTGGTCTACGACGACGAAGGCGGCGGCTGGGCCGGGCGCTTCATCTGGCTGCTCGACGTCATCGGCCATTCACGCTATCACTACCTCGACGGCGGCATCCTGGCCTGGGAGGCCGCCGGCCTGCCGCTGAGCCAGGACACCCCGGCCAGCGCGGGCGGCCCGGTACCGCTCACCCTGCACGACGAGCCCATCGCCACCCGCGAGTATCTGCAAAGCCGTCTGGGCGCCGCCGACCTGGCCATCTGGGATGCCCGCGGCCCGCAGGAATACACCGGTGAAAAGGTGCTGGCAGCCAAGGCAGGGCACATTCCCGGTGCAATCAACCTGGAGTGGACCGCGGCCATGGATCCGGCGCGTCAGTTGCGCATTCGCAGCGACGTCGCACCGCTGCTCGATGGCCTGGGTATCACCGCCGACAAGGAAATCATCACGCACTGCCAGACACATCACCGCTCTGGTTTCACCTATCTGGTGGCCAAGGCGCTGGGCTATCCACGCGTCAAGGGCTATGCCGGTTCCTGGGGCGAATGGGGCAACCACCCCGACACCCCTATCGAAGTTTAAGGACACCCAATGAAAGATCGCTTGTTCATCATCAGTCAGTACCTGCTGCCCCATCACCTGCTCTCGCGCCTGGCCGGCTGTGTGGCCGAATGTCGCTCGCGCTGGTTCAAGGATGCGTTCACCCGCTGGTTCGCCAAGCGCTACGACGTCGACATGTCCCTGGCCGAGGTCGAGGACCTGAGCGCCTACGAGAATTTCAACGCGTTCTTCACCCGCGCCTTGAAGCCGGACGCGCGTCCCCTGGACCCGACGCCCGGCGCAGTGCTTTGCCCGGCCGACGGCGCCATCAGCCAGCTGGGCACCATCGAGCACGGCCGCATCTTCCAGGCCAAGGGCCACAGCTTCAGCGTGCTCGAACTGCTGGGCGGCGATCCTGCCAACGCAGCGCCCTTCATGGGGGGCAAGTTCGCCACCATCTACCTGTCGCCACGGGACTACCATCGAGTGCACATGCCGCTGGCCGGCACCCTGCGCGAAATGATCTATGTGCCAGGGCGTATCTTCTCGGTCAACCAGACCACCGCCGAGAACGTCCCCGAGCTGTTCGCGCGCAACGAGCGCGTGGTGTGCATCTTCGACACCGAGCGTGGGCCGATGGCCATGGTGCTGGTGGGTGCGATGATCGTCGCCTCGATCGAAACCGTCTGGGCCGGCCTGGTAACGCCGCCCAAGCGCGAACTCAAGACCTTTCGCTACGACGAAGCGGCACGGGCGCCGATCCATCTGGAAAAAGGTGCCGAAATGGGCCGTTTCAAGCTGGGTTCGACCGTGGTCATGCTGTTCGGCCCGGAACAGGTCGAGTGGGCTCACCACCTGGCCAACCTGTCGCCCGTGAACATGGGGCAAGGCCTGGGGCGCCCGGCCATTGCGCAGGACGTGGCACCAGCGACACCTTCGACTGTCATCTGAGCCGATTGCGGCTGGCACGGCGCAGCCTCGGCGACATCGAGGCTGCGACCGTTATCCAATGCTGTTAGAGTCTTTGCATACGGCCAAATGAATGGCCTGTCTTTTGTCATCGGTCACGCTGTTGCACGATGACCTGAGTCGAACCAGGAAATGACCGATGTCGCCACGCCCCCATCTGTTGTTGCGCGCTCCGACGCCATCGCAGTTGAGCCTGACCTTCTGCGAAGCGACCCCGCGCGACCTCAAACGCTGGATTGCCACGCTGCCCAAGGCCAATCTGGGGGAAACCGCCCGGTTGCTGTACCAGGGCCTGGGCGAGCTCAACCAGCTGCTCACGCCCAGCGACAATCGCCTGCAACTGCTCGAGCTGCTCAGGCCCGAGGTGTATTTCGTCTGCAAGCACCTGGAACGACATTTCCTCAACCAGTCCATTGTGCTCGACGAACGTTCGCGCAAGGTCGCCAACCTGTGCCAGGCCCTGCAGAACCATCTGGCGATCGGCTACAAGCAGATCGTGCTGCGTATCTCCGCAACCGCGGCCAAGGATCGTGTTGCCAAGGAGCGGGCCACCCTTCTGGCGACCGCTGCACAGCGTGCCCTGCACTGCCTGAACGGGCCTGTGCTGCGCGCCAGTCTGCTGTACTGTCCGGTGCCCGATGGAGTCTGGCTGGAATTGCATCAGTTGTATCAGGCAGCCCTGGCGCATCAGTTGCAGAACGTTCCCATCAACGATCCGCTGACTCCCCCAGGCCACAGCTCGACCGTTCAGCAAAGCTATGCCGCCTCGTTGCTGCTGGGCAGCTCTCGCTGCAACCAGATGCGTCAGCAGGCGATCCTGCGTCTGGCCGAAGTGCTGGATGCGTGGAGCCCCCTGGTCCGTGTGCAGCCGGCCAGCCTGGCTTCGAGCCTGTTCGCTATAGCGCCCGATGAAGACAGCGGGCCTCGCTACAAGACTCTGTATGGCGACGATCAACTGCCGCACCTGGTCGGGCTCGACCCGAGCGACCTGGTTCAGGCCATCAAGGCCTACCTGGACCTGCCGGTCGAACAGCGCACCCAGTCGCGCCTGATCCCCAGCAACTTCAGTATCGATCTGCTCCAGCACGTGGCCGCCGCCTGGGGCGATGTGGCGGAACGCACTTTTACTCGAACGCCCGGCCAGGGCAACCTGAGCCTGTGCATCGGCATGAGCGCGTTGCATTACTACATTGGCGGCGAGCGCTCCTTCAGCGAGATCCTCAAGCGCCCTGGCCCTTCGCAGAGCGCACAGTTCGTGCCGGGCGCTGCCACGCAATCGTGGAGCAGGCCGACCGAAGGCGATCGCCACGGCGACTACGAGGAGATCCAGTACGACCTGCCGCGCGGCGACGGCAGCAGCGCTGGCAGTGCCTCCAATCACGATCAGCACTTCCCGACCTATGCCCTGCAGATCGTCAATCACAGCCCCGGTGGCTACTGCCTGGCGTGGCCTAGGGAGGTTCCGCCGCAACTGCAGGCCGGTGAGATGGTCGGCATCCAGGACACCCAGGCCCAGGGCTGGAGCGTGGCCGTGGTGCGCTGGATTCGCCAGGTGCGCAGTGGCGGCACGCAGATGGGCATCGAGCTGGTGGCACCGCACGCCCAGCCGTGCGGCCTGCAACTGGTGCGCGTCAGCGAGCAGAACAGCCAGTTCCTGCGCGGCCTGCTGCTGCCGGAGATTCGCGCCATCGACATTCCCGCCTCCCTGCTCGCCCCGCGCATGCCTTTTCAGGAGGGCAACAAGGTCATCATCAACAACCAGGGTGAAGAACAGCCTGCGGGCCTGGGCACGCGGATGGCCGGCACCGGCAGTTTCAACCAGTTCGAATACCACCTGCTGGAGGTTGCCAAACCGGTGTCGACCGGTGCCGAGGATGTGGCGCCCGAAGAAGACTTCGCTTCGCTGTGGAAAGATCTGTAGACGAACCAGTGCTCAGTCGCGGCGACCGAGCAGGTACAGCACCGCATCCAGCCCCAGCACACTGATGGCCTGACGCGCCGACTGCCGTACCAGCGGCTTGGCGCGGAACGCCACGCCCAGTCCTGCAATGGCCAGCATGGCCAGGTCGTTGGCCCCGTCACCCACTGCGACGGTTTCGCTCAAGTCGATACCGTGCTCACGGGCCAACTGCTGCAGCAGGTCGGCTTTGCGTTGGGCGTCGACGATGGGCTCGACCGCCACTCCGGTGCATTTGCCGTCGACCACCTGCAGTTCGTTGGCGAAGACATGAGTGATGCCCAGACGCTTCTGCAACTGCTTGGCGAAATAGGTGAAGCCGCCGGACAGAATGGCGGTTTTCACCCCCATGCGATTGAGTTCGGCGAACAGGCGCTCGGCGCCTTCGCTCAGGCGCAGTTGCGCACCGATGTCATCGAGCACCGCAACATCGAGGCCGTCGAGCAGGGCCAGGCGGGCCTTGAAGCTGGCGCGAAAATCGATCTCGCCGCGCATGGCCTGTTCGGTGATCGCCGCGACACGCTCGCCGATGCCGGCCGCCTTGGCCAGTTCGTCGATCACCTCGGCTTCGATCAGTGTCGAATCCATGTCGAACACGGCCAGGCGCGGATGCCGACGCTGTGCCGATTCGGGCTGGTAGACGATGTCCAGACCCAGTGCGGCGCTGAGTTCGAGCACCTGGGCACGCAATGGCAGTGGCTGCTCCAACGGGCCCTGCAGGCACAGCTCGAAACAGGCATTGCCACCCGTGGCCGCTGACAGGCGCTCCAGGCTCGAAAGCGACAAGCCATGCTCGGCCAGCAGCGTGATCACCTGCCGCAGCGCCGGGTAGCCGACCTGGCGCCCCATCACGCTGACCACGTGGTCTGCCGGCTCAGCGTTCAGGGCGGTGCTGAAGGTGGTCTCGGCGGTCAGGACGTCGCCCAGTGCATCGACGATGCCCGACTGCTCCTGAGCGGTGATGTTGATCAGGACGATTTCGCGCAAGAGGCACCCCGTTTCATGAAAAAAAACGCATTCTAACCACTTTCAGTGACCATCGGGCACAGGCAGCGCTTTGCCGCTCGGGGGGCGGTCGTTATACTGCGCGCCAACTTCACGGACAAAGAGCCGCGCTCAGTGAACCGGCCTACGCCAGTCAAAACCGACAACTTCTTCCTGCTGATCTTCCGAGCCGTGCGCCACCGTCGAGTGCCGCTGGCTTTGCGCATCGCGTTCACCAACATCGTGCTGGTTGCCATCGCCCTGGTGATCTACGCCTGCGTGATGGGTCTGCAGTTCAAGCAGGCCATGCACGAGCAAGCCGATGCGGTGGGCCAGAGCCTGACCACGCAGACGGCCACGTCCGCCACCGAGCTGCTGGTGTCCAACGACATCCTCAGCCTCAACGTGCTGCTCAACAATCTGGTGAAAAACCCATTGGTGGCGCACGCGGCGATCTTCAGCCCGGACAACCGTATCCTTGCCGAAGCCGGTCAGCGCCCCAAAAGCGGCCTGCTTGGGCAAAGCCAGGGGCTGTACGAGACCAAGATCAACTTCCAGGACGCCCTGGCCGGACAGTTGCGCATCAGCCTGGACATGAATCAGTTCCAGCAGCCGTTGACCATCAGCCTGCAGAGCATGGGCGTGCTGGCCGGGATCCTGCTGGTGCTTGCGTTGGCGCTGAGCCTGCGCCTGGGTCGCTACATCTCGACGCCACTGCTGCAGCTGCGGGTCTGGCTGCGCAACCCTGACGAGTACACGCCGGCGACCCAGCGCACCGACGAGATCGGCGATCTGGCGCGCCAGCTGCACGCGCAGTTGGCTCCAGAGCCCCGTGAGCCCGAAGTCGAACCCGACGACATCGACGAAGACGATGAGCCGCAGCCAGCCTTGCCCATGCGCACCGCCAGCAAGCCCGGCCCGTTCCCGCCGGTGGCCGCAAAGCCTGCGAAACCGGTCATGCGTCAGATCCAGGCCGACGAGGACGAGGAAGACTTCGGCGACGATCCGTTCGCGGACCTGCGCGAAGCTCCGGTGGCGGTGATCAAGCAACCCGTTACTGCCGTGGCCAAGGTGCATACCGACAGCGCGGTGCTGGCCGTGCAACTGGGTGCTCAGGAACAACTGCGGCGCCTACCCAAGGCCCGCCTGGCCGAGCTGCTGGAGCGCTACCACGACTGCCTGCAGCAGGCCGCCTCGCTCTACGAGAGCGAAGTGCACATGCTCCAGGATGGCAGCACCCTGATGCTGTTCCACAGCGAAACCAGCGGCGATGACTACCTGACCAATGCGATCTGCTGTGGCGAACTGTTGCGCGCCCTGGGTCATGCCTTGCAGATCGAGGTCGCCGACAGCGGTATCACCCTGCAACTGCAGTTGGGTCTGGTGCTCAGCGACGAGGTCCATGGCCTGAACTCCATCGACCTCCTGCTGACCGAATCGGCGCAGGATGCACTGGGCGCTCTCGCAGCACAGCCGCAACCTGTTGCTGGTGGTGCGCGAGATCGGCGAAGACCCGCTGATCCGCCAGCGTGCGCGCATCCGCTCGATCGCCAGCCCCGAAGGCGCCTGCTGCGTCGAACGCCTGCTGGAGCCCTACCCGTCGCTGCTGGAACGGCAGTTGGCGCGCATCGGCTGACTGGCAGCTGACTTGACGTCATTGTACAAAGCATTGTACATTTTCAGCTCGACCGAACGAGGCTGCCGGCTGTGCCGCAGCCTCGTTCCGTTTCGCCGCAGATGCGGCTGATCTCGCCAGGGGTATGCTATGCACTGCCTTGGCGTTCTCCCTTGGGATGTTCCCGGGAAGGAATCGATATCCATGAATGTACTTACCTTTAGCCAGGCCCGTGCCGGTTTGAAGCAGACAATGGATGATGTGTGCCGTGATCACGAGCCGGCCGTCATCACCCGCCAGCGTGGTGAACACGTAGTCATCCTGTCGCTGGAAGACTACAACGCCATGGAGGAAACCCTGTACCTGCTTGGTTCAGCGGAGAACGCCAAGCGCCTGCGCGAATCCATTGCTCAGCATAAGGCCGGGGGAGCCTTCACCAAGGAGATCTCCTTGAATGTCGCAGAGCAAGAAGCAGCAGAACAAGACTAAAGCTCGCACCAGTGTCGCCGTTTCATTCACTGCCAATGGTTGGGCTGACTATCAGCACTGGTCCGAGAATGACCCCGGTAAACATGAAGCTGTCGATAACCTCATTTCCCATATCCTGCGTGATCCCTTCAAGGGAATAGGTCGCCCCGAACCACTGAAAGGCGACCTCACCGGATACTGGTCGCGGCGCATCGACAAGGAGCACCGCCTGGTCTACTTCTACGACAATGATGTGCTTACGGTGATTGCCTGTCGCTACCACTACGGCTGAACACCCAACAAAAAGCCCGCATCCAGTGCGGGCTTTTTGTTGGGCGTCGCTCTAGAAGCGGAACACTTCCAAGTCGGTACGGATGGGGGTCGCCAGCGGAATCTGTGGTTTTTCTTCTTCCCGGCGCACCTGCGCCGGCGCTGGCTTACGCTCTTCGACCAGTGCGGGTTGGTTGGCCAGCGGTTTGAGCGCCGCGGTCAACTGCGCAGCCAGACGCTGCAACAGGACCCCTTGCGCCTGCACTTGAGCGGCAGTGTCGCCGTCGTGCTTTTCTTCGAGGTGGACGATGCGGTTGTCGCGTACCTGTCCGCGACGGTCCAGGACGCGCCACTGGGCATCCAGGATGGCAGGCTGTCGGCTGCCTGAATCGAGCCGGGTGATCGACAGCAGCACCTGAGCATCGGGCGTGAAGTTGGCGGGCGTGGGTGCCAGCACCACGCGCTGGCTGTCCAGGCGCCAGGCCATCTGGCGCAACAGCAGTTGGTCGATGTCGGCGGAAAGGCTGCCGGCCCAGCGGCCGTCGGTGGACGCTCTCAGGCTGCCGTCGGCCTGGCGCTGCAGCAGCGTTTCGCGCTGCAGGTAGTCGGCCACCGACACCGGCCCCAGCAGCACGGCCATGCCGCGGCTTTCCTTGGGCAGGCCGGGGTTGCCGCTGTCGAGCTGGTACAAGGCCACGGGTTGATGCGTGCTGCATCCGGCCAGTCCCAGCACGCCGCCGAGCAATAAAATCACGGGAAGACGCAACAGTTTCATCATTTCATCCAGGCGGCTGCCACACGGCAACCGCAGCAATACTTGACCGAGTCGTCTGGACGCTGCCGCTTGGCGGCGCCGCGAAAGGGCCTATCATCCGTGAATCCGCGCCCTGACTCCAGTGCTTGCGTCGAACGGCAGCCATGCCACCGTCCGCACGCGGTTGGCAGTCAGGGGGTTTCCACGACCAGAGCGTCGACGCGCTGGAAACCGCGAGGCAGCTTGTTGCCGCGGCGACCACGCTCGCCACGGTAGTGCTCCAGGTCGTCGGGCTTGAGCGACAGCGTGCGTTTGCCCGCCTGCAGAACCAGGGTCGAGCCTTCGGCAACGACCGCAAGGTCGGTGACGAATTCTTCACGGCTGGCCACTCGATCACCGGGAATGCCGATGATCTTGTTGCCCTTGCCCTTGCCCAACTGCGGCAGGTCGCTGATCTTGAACACCAGCAGGCGTCCTTCGGTGGTCACGGCGGCCAGCCAGTTCTGCTCCCGGTCCGGCACGGCGCGGGGGTTGATCACCTTGGCGCCCTTGGGCAGGCTGAGCAGCGCCTTGCCGGCCTTGTTCTTGGCTTGCAGGTCTTCGCCCTTGACCACGAAACCGTAGCCGGCGTCCGATGCGATGACATACAGCGCGTCGTCGTCGGGCAGCATCACGCATTCGAACGTCGCACCCGGTGGCGGCGTCAGGCGGCCTGTCAGCGGCTCGCCCTGGCCACGGGCCGAGGGCAGCGTATGGGCAGCCACCGAGTAGCTGCGCCCGGTCGAGTCGATGAACACCGCGAACTGATTCGAGCGCCCGGTCGCTGCCGTCTTGTAGCCGTCACCGGCCTTGTAGGACAGCCCGGTGGCATCGATGTCGTGGCCTTTGCCACAGCGCACCCAGCCCTTCTCGGACAGCACTACCGTCACCGGCTCGGTGGGCATCAGCTCGTTTTCCGACAGCGCACGGGCTTCGCTGCGCGCCACGATCGGCGAGCGGCGAGCGTCGCCATAGGTTTCGGCGTCCTTGATCAGCTCGGCACGCACCAGTTTCTTCAGCTTGGCTTCGCTGCCCAGCAGGGCCTGCAGCTTGGCGCGTTCCTTGGCCAGCTCTTCCTGCTCGCCACGGATTTTCATCTCTTCCAAACGCGCGAGCTGGCGCAGGCGCGTGTCGAGAATGTAGTCGGCCTGGATCTCGGTCAGCGCGAAACGCTCGATCAGGCGTGCCTTGGGATGATCCTCGGTGCGGATGATGTGGATCACTTCGTCCAGGTTGAGGAAGGCAATCAGCAAGCCGTCCAACAGGTGCAGGCGGCGCTCGACCTTGTCCAGACGGAATTGCAGGCGGCGGCGCACGGTGTTGACGCGGAACTCCAGCCACTCGACCAGCAACGCGCGCAGGTTCTTCAGCTGCGGGCGGCCGTCGAGGCCGATGATGTTGACGTTGACCCGGTAGGTCGACTCCAGATCCGTGGTGGCGAACAGATGCTGCATCAGTTCGTCGACTTCGACCCGATTGGAGCGCGGAATGATGACGATGCGGCACGGATGCTCGTGGTCGGATTCGTCACGCAGGTCGGCCACCATCGGCAGCTTCTTGGCCTGCATCTGCGCGGCGATCTGCTCCAGCACCTTGGCACCGGACACCTGATGCGGCAGAGCGGTGACGACCACGTCGCCGTCTTCCAGACGATACACCGCGCGCATGCGCACCGAACCGCGACCGGTTTGGTAGATCTTCAGCAGTTCGGCGCGCGGCGTGATGATTTCCGCTTCGGTCGGGTAATCCGGACCCTGGATGTGCTCGCACAACTGCTCGACCGTGGCCTTGGGCTCGTCGAGCAGTCGGACGCAGGCGCTGGCCACTTCGCGCAGGTTATGCGGTGGCACGTCGGTGGCCATGCCCACGGCAATGCCGGTGGTGCCGTTGAGCAGGATGTTGGGCAAGCGCGCCGGGAGCACCGCAGGCTCGTCCAGGGTACCGTCGAAGTTCGGCACCCAGTCGGCGGTGCCCTGGCCCAGTTCGGTGAGCAGCACTTCGGAATAGCGCGACAGGCGCGCTTCGGTGTAGCGCATGGCAGCGAATGACTTGGGATCGTCCGGCGCCCCCCAGTTGCCTTGGCCATCGACCAGGGTGTAGCGATAGCTGAACGGCTGCGCCATCAGCACCATGGCTTCGTAGCAGGCCGAGTCGCCATGGGGGTGGAACTTGCCGAGCACGTCACCCACGGTGCGCGCGGATTTCTTGTGCTTGGCGTCAGCGTCGAGCCCCAACTCGCTCATGGCATAGACGATGCGTCGCTGGACCGGCTTGAGGCCATCGCCGATGTGCGGCAAGGCGCGGTCCATGATCACGTACATGGAGTAGTTGAGGTAGGCCTGTTCGGTGAAGTCAGCCAGGGACCGGCGTTCTACGCCGTCGAGACTGAGATCGAGGGAGTCGCTCATGCAAGCCTCATCGTTTCGTGGTCTGGCGCAGCAACAAGTTGCCGCCGCGCTGAGTGAATTCAAGTTGTTTCAAGGCGCTCATGCCCAGCAGCACCTGGTTGCCTTCGAAGCCCGGCACTACAAGGGCGCGGACATTGCTCAGACGAATGTCGCCCAATTGCAGGCTGGCGATCTCGGTGCGATAGCCTTGGGTCTTGCCATTGGCGGTGGTGAGCAGCACTGGTGCCCCGCGCGTCAATTCAAGCTTGCGCGCCACGGCTTCGGGCATCGCCACATCGGTGGCGCCGGTGTCGAGCATGAACTGCACCGGCTGGCCGTTGATGAAACCGCCACTGACAAAGTGTCCCTGGCCATTGCCGGCCAATTGCACTTCCACATAGCCGTCGCCGTGCTGGGAAACCGGCACGGCATTGGGATTTTCCCGTCGCTGTTCCCAGTCGCCGAAGAACTGCGTGGCCAGGTACAACGCCGCGGCCCAGGCCAGCAGCATCAGCAGTTTGCCCGCCCGCTTGCCGGGTGCCGCCTGGCTCATGGTGCCGCACTCCAGCCACCGGCCGGGGCTGCGAAGCGCCAGACCACCGGACGGCGTTCGTCATCGGCGCGGGCCCATTGGTTGTTGTCGGTGCCGACCCAGGCGCCGTCGGCGTCCACACTCAGCGCTTCGGTCAGGCCGTAGGGCGCATCATAGCGGCGCGCAGGCAACAGGGCTTCGGCGGCGAACGACCAGCAACGTTCCCGCTTCGCCGTATCGGCGTCTCGGCGGCAGATGCGGTAGGCATTGCGTTCCAGGGTGAACAGCTTGCCGTCGAAGTAGGCCAGGTCAGCGAAGTCGCGCGGCATGGTCCTGGTGCGAGGCACCTGCACCGGCAGCGTTTCCGCACCGCCTTCGGCGAGCAGCACGCAACGCCCCTCGCAGCTCCAGCTTACCGGCCGCTTGCGAACAGCCAACAGACCGCGCTGCTGACGTTCGGCGGCCAGCCACAGGCGGTCGCCGGCCGGGTTGACGGTCAGCCCTTCGAACAGGGCGTTGAAGTGCAACAGCAGGTTGCTGGCACGCGCCTGACTGACCAGGGTCGGATCCAGGGGCAACCACTTCGGCTCGCCTGACACGGGAATCTGCAGGACCGCGACGTGGGCTTCGCTGACCAGGTACTGGTTGCCTTGGGCATCACAGCTGATGCCTTCGAAATCCAGATCGCCGCCGCGCACGAAAGACGCGGCCCAACTGCTCATGCGCAGACGGGCGGGCAGCCCGCTGGGTGGGACCGGTGGTGCCTTGAACGTCACGGCCCTGGCCTGCCAGGTGGGCGTCGAGGTATCGAGTCGATAGACCGTCCCGTCTTCACGGTCGGAAACGGCCCACAACGCCTTGCCGCACAGCGCCAGACCGGACAGATTGCCCGTGGGCATGCCATCGACCGCATGCTCGCCGATCAGGGTCAACTCGGGCACAGCGGGCTGCGCCGACGCCTCGGCCAGCGTCGGCACGGCCAGGGCGAACAGGGCTGTCAGCAGCGCTGCGATCAAGCCAGCACCTCGGCCAGATTGCCCTTGGACTCGAGCCACGCCTTGCGGTCACCCGCACGTTTCTTGGCCAGCAGCATGTCCATGATCTCGGTGGTACCAGCGAAGTCGTCCAGGGTCAGTTGCACCAGGCGGCGGGTGTTGGGGTCCATGGTGGTTTCCCGCAACTGCGGTGGGTTCATCTCGCCCAGACCCTTGAAGCGTGTGACCTGCGGTTTGCCGCGTTTCTTTTCGGCGACCAGGCGGTCGAGGATGCCATCGCGCTCGGCCTCGTCCAGGGCGTAGAAAATCTCCTTGCCCAGGTCGATGCGGTACAGCGGCGGCATGGCGACGTAGACATGGCCGGCGTCCACCAGGGGCCGGAAGTGCTGGACGAACAGCGCGCAGAGCAAAGTTGCGATGTGCAGGCCGTCGGAGTCGGCGTCGGCGAGGATGCATACCTTGCCGTAGCGCAACTGGCTGATATCGGCGGCACCGGGATCGACCCCGATGGCCACGGCGATGTTGTGCACTTCCTGACTGGCCAGGACCTCGCTGCCATCCACTTCCCAGGTGTTGAGGATCTTGCCGCGCAACGGCAGGATCGCCTGGAATTCCTTGTCCCGTGCCTGTTTGGCCGAGCCACCTGCCGAGTCACCTTCGACCAGGAACAGCTCGGAGCGGGCCGGGTCCTGGCCAGCGCAGTCGGCCAGCTTGCCGGGCAATGCCGGGCCTTGGGTGATGCGCTTGCGCTCGACTTTCTTGCTTGCCTTGAGGCGGCGGCCGGCGTTGCTGATCGCCAGCTCGGCCAGTTGCATGCCCAATTCAGGATGCGCGTTGAGCCACAGGCTGAAGGCATCCTTGACCACGCCGGACACGAACGCTGCGGCCTCGCGCGACGACAACCGTTCCTTGGTCTGGCCGGAGAACTGCGCATCCTGCATCTTCATCGACAGGACGAAGGCGATACGCTCCCAGATGTCTTCGGGCGCCAGCTTCAGCCCGCGCGGCAGCAGGTTGCGGAACTCGCAGAATTCGCGCATGGCATCGAGCAAGCCTTGGCGCAGGCCGTTGACGTGGGTACCGCCCTGGGCCGTCGGAATCAGGTTGACGTAGCTTTCCTGAACGCTGTCGCCGCCTTCGGGCAACCACAGCAGCGCCCAGTCCACGGCTTCCTTGTTGCCCGCCAGGCTGCCGCAGAACGGCTCGTCCGGCAGGCGGGCGAATTCGGTGACCGCATCGATCAGGTACGAACGCAGGCCATCTTCATAATGCCACTCGACCTTCTCGCCGCTGCCCTTGTCCTCGAAGCTGACCAGCAGGCCGGGACAGAGCACCGCCTTGGCCTTGAGCACATGCTTGAGGCGGCTGACGGAAAACTTGGGCGAATCGAAGTATTTCGGGTCCGGGGCGAAGTACACGCTGGTGCCGGTGTTGCGCTTGCCGACTGTACCGATGACTTCCAGGTCGGTGGCCTTGAAGCCATCGGCGAAGGTCATCTGATACTCGTTGCCGTCGCGCTTGACCCTGACCCGCACCTGATTGGACAGGGCGTTGACCACGGAGATACCGACCCCGTGCAGACCGCCGGAGAACTGATAGTTCTTGTTGGAGAACTTGCCGCCGGCGTGCAGCTTGGTGAGGATCAGCTCGACGCCGCTGACGCCTTCCTCCGGGTGAATGTCCACAGGCATGCCGCGGCCGTCGTCGGACACTTCCAGGGAGTGATCGGCGTGCAGGATGACCTGGATCGACCGTGCGTGGCCCGCCAGGGCTTCGTCGACACTGTTGTCGATGACTTCCTGGGCCAGGTGGTTGGGCCGACTGGTGTCGGTGTACATGCCCGGGCGCTTGCGCACCGGGTCGAGGCCCGAGAGGACTTCGATGGCGTCTGCGTTATAGGAGCTAGCGCTGGGATTGGCCATGGGGTCTCGTCGTCAGTCGTTCGTGAAATGAGTGGTCAAAGCTGGGCAAGGTCGACGCCATCCAGGCGCTCGGCGTCGATGCCGGCGAATGCCAGCAGCGCCGGCAACTTCTGCGCAAAGCCCTGGAAGCCGTGGTCGCCGCCGTTTTCGATGTGCACGCTGCAGGCTTGGTAGAAGGCCGCCGCCTGGCGATAGTCGAGGGTCTCGTCGCCGGTCTGCAGCCACACCTGGAGCCGCTCGCGGTCCGTGGGGGCCGGCACTTCCAGCTCGGCCAGTGCCGTGACATGGTCGTGGGTCAGCTGCCAGCGCTCGCCCGTGTAATGGTTGGTCTGTTCGCCCAGGTAGCCATCGAACAGGCGGTGCGGGTTGACCACGGGATTGATCAGCACTGTCTTGAGGCCAAAGCGCTGGGCCAGGTGTGTCGCATAGTAGCCGCCCAGTGAGCTTCCCACCAGCAAGGGCGCATCGAGCTGCGCCAGTGCCGCTTCGAGTTGGGCGATGGCCTGGCGCGGATGGTGGTGCAAGGCGGGCGCGCGCAGTTGATCAGCCAGGCCGATGCGTTGCATCAGCGCACTCAATTGGCGGGCTTTCTGCGAATCCGGCGAGCTGTTCAGACCATGAATGTAGAGGATCGAACCGGGCATGGGGGCCTCCGGGCATAGAGATGGCGCGCAGTTTACCTTGTCGGGGGTGTGGGCGGGCTATCGGTGTGTTGCTGATCCTGAATCAATAACCCGCCGCGTCCAGATCCGGGGTGAAACTGAAGTCCGCCAGACGCGAGACGCCGGTTTCGATCTGTCCGTCCGGCATCAGGCGCAGCCAGCGGTAGCCCGGCGCACGGTCATCCAGGGCGAAGTCCTCGCTGCACGGCAGAAACTGGATGCAGGTCGAGGGCGATGCCAACAGGCGCACGCCATGAGCCTGCCGGTCGATCTCCTGATGCACGTGCCCCCAGAGCACACCCCGCACTTGCGCAAAGCGGGCAAGCAGCTCGAACAGGGCATGCCGGTTGCGCAGACCGATGGGCTCCATCCAGGAGCTGTCGATGGACACCGGATGATGGTGCAGACACACCAGGTGATGCTTGTACGGTGCCTCGGCAAGCGACCGTTCGAGTAACTGCAACTGCTCGTCGGCCAGATGACCCGCCGCCGAACCTGCGATGGCGGAATCGAGCAGTGTCACTCGCCAGGCACCGATGTCCACCACCGGCTCCAGCCACTGCGTACCCTGCGCGGCCTGCTGCATGACGGCCGGTTCGTCGTGATTCCCGGGCAGCCAGCGCATCGGCGCGGCAATTCCCGCTGTGGCCTGGGCAAACGCCTGGTAGGAAGCCAGCGTGCCGTCCTGAGACAGGTCGCCGGTGGCGACCAGCAAATCGATGTGCGGCTGTTCCGCTTGCACCTGGCTGACGACCTGCGCCAGGCTCTGCCGGGTATTGAGGCCGAACATGGCTCCGTCGGCTTCGGCCACCAGGTGGCTGTCGGACAGCTGCACGAGCAGCACCGGGGCATCGACAGCGCGATCAGATGGGCTGGACAAGGCCGTCTCCAGGCAGGGGTTGATCGAGGAATTATGCGCAGCCTGGATGACGAGGGCAATGCAGGGTCCAGCGCCAGGGGCCGGTCGGCGCTCAGCGCACCGCTTCGTACTCGTGGCCGCAGGCCAGGCAGTGGCTGAGCCATTCGCCGAGAAACAGGTTGAGCTGGGCCTTTTCGTCGGGTTGGTGCATGGCCTCGTTGGGATAGGGATAGACGCTGCGGAAACGACGGGCATGCTCGGCGCTGATGACCTCGGCCATGCGCGCATCGTGGTACACCTGCACTTCCATCTGCGGCACCGGCAGCCAGGGCAGGCTGTGTTCCTGGCGCACGCGCAGGGTTGTGGTGTACGGACAGGCCAGCAACACCTCGAGGGTCAGCACGCCGAGCATCTGGTCGGCCTGGGTCATGGCGATGCGGCGCGACAGCTGCTGGCTGCGCATGTCCGGCAACAGCCGCATGAGTCGCGCATAATTGGCCTCGCAGGCGGCCTGCAAGCCGACCAGGTCGACGCGGTAGCGCTCGCGCAACGGACTCACGACCACAGCCCCCTGACTTCGTCGCGGTTCAGCGCCAGCCATTGAATGGCGATGATCGCTGCCGCGTTGATGATCCGACCATCGCGCACGGCCTGCAAGGCATCGTCGAACGCCCAGACCTTGACGCGGATGTCCTCGCCCTCCTCCTCCAGACCATGCAGGCCGCCCGCGCCTTCGCTGCTGCAGCGGCCCAGGTACAGATGCACGTATTCATCGCTGCCGCCGGGCGACGGGAAGTACTTGGTGACCGGCCACAGTGCTTCGATCTGCAGCCCCGCTTCCTCGTCGGCTTCGCGATGGGCGACTTCCTCGGGCTGCTCGTCCTTGTCGATCAGCCCGGCGACCATTTCGATCAGCCAGGGGTTGTCGACCTTGCCGATCGCGCCGACCCGGAACTGCTCGATCAGGACCACTTCGTCGCGAACGGCATCGTAGGGCAACACGCACACGGCGTCGTGGCGCACGAACAGTTCGCGGCTGATCTGCTTGCTCATGCCACCGTTGAACAGCTCGTGGCGCAGGAACAGTTTGTCCAGTCTGTAGAAGCCCTGGAAGCAACGTTCGGTCTTGTCGATCTCGACCGCCTTGGGGGTGGATCGGGATGAATCTGGCATGGAAAAACCTCGTACTCGTGCATGCAGCATGGGGCCATCCTAACCGCGATGCGCCCGTATTGCAGCCCCCTTCGAAGGTAAGCCGCAAGCCTCGGGATAGGCGGTTGGACGAGCAGGCATTAAGATTGTGCTACGTGCGAACCGACGGTTCGACCGGCAGTCCAAGCACGACAATTCAATCATCCGCCAAGGACCATCATGTCGTTTCTCAAGTTCACCTCCGTGGCCTGCGTCGCCTTGACCCTGGGTGCCTGCGCCAGTGTCTTCCAAACCAATTACCGGGCGCCGCTGGAGACCAAGCGCGAGGCTTTCGAGCACATCAAGCCCGGCTGCGACAATCAGGACTGTCCACTGGTGAACATCGACGTGGTGCATTTTCCCGACGAGCCCGGCCTGGATGCAGCCATCGACAAACGCTTGCGCAAGATGACCGTCAATACGCCCGACGCCCGTGTACCGGCGACCCTTAAGGCCTATGAAGATCAATTCATGCGCGAGGCCCAGCCGCGCTACAGCAGCTACCTGCAAGCCAAGGTACGCGAGCAGCATGACGGTATCGTGGTGGTCGAGCTGTCCAGCTACGTCATGACCGGTGGCGCCCACGGCATGCCAGGGCGCGGCTTCATCAACTGGTCGCGTCGCGAGCATCGCGAACTGACCCTGAAGGACATGCTGGTACCGGGCCAGGAACGCGCGTTCTGGCAGGCTGCCGAAGAAGCCCACCGTGGCTGGCTGGTCGCCAGCAAGCTGGACAAGGATGCCGACTTCATTCGTCAGTGGCCTTTCCAGCAGACGCCGAACATTGCCTTGACCTATGGGGGCGTGGTGCTCAAGTACAACGTGTACAGCATCGCCCCCTACGCCATGGGCCACCCGGAAGTGAAGATCGCCTACCCGCGCCTCAATGGCGTGATCAAGCCCGAGCTGTTCCCGGGTCGCGGTTGAGCACGCGCTCGATCAGGTAGTACAGCAACCCGGCCACCAGCAGCGCGGGCAGGGTTGCTCCGATCTGCGGGTACAGATTGGCCAGCAGATGATACAGGCACACACCGCCCAGCCACGCCAGCAGCGCGCTCCAGCGCACAGCCCGTGGCTCGACCTGGATGGCGCGTTTGCGCAGCACGAAGTGGTCCATCAGGACCACGCCGAACAGCGGCGCGAAGACCGAGCCGATTAGCAGCAGGAAGTTCTGGTACTGCGCCAGCGGTGCCAGGCAGGCGATCAGCGTGCAGATGATACCGATGGCCAGGGCCAGGTGCTCCACCTTCAAGCCTGACAATAGGCTGGTCGATACCGCAGCCGAATGGATGTCGACGAAGGCGTTCTCCGACTCGTCCAGCAGAATCAGCAGCAGCGGTATGCCCAGGCCAGCACCGGCCAGCGCCAGCAGCAGCGCATTGACTTCACCACTGGGCGCGAACGCCAGGGTGTAGGCGACGCCCAGGCTCATCAACCAGAAATTGCCGATGAAGAAGCCCACGGCGGTGCCGCCGAACACGTTGCGGGCGCGCTTGCCGAATCGCGAGTAGTCGGCAATCAGCGGCAGCCACGACAGGGGCATGGCAATCGCGATGTCAAAGCCGGTGGCCAGGTCCATGGAGCCGTCGCCCGCAGTGTTCCACAGAGCTGCCAGGTCGGCCTTGGCGAACAGGTTCCAGGTCAGCCAAAGGCATGCCGCCAGTAGCAGCCATATGCCCCATTTGCGCAGCACCTTGCGCACGAAGGTCAGCGGCCCACTGACCGCCAGCAGCGTGACCAACGCGCCGAACAGCAGCGTCCACAACCACGGATTGCTGCCCAGGCTGCCTTCGCCGAAGGCGCGGGTGGCCAGCAGGCTGGCGGCATCGCGCATGACGATGATCTCGAACGAACCCCAGCCAACCAGTTGCAGCAGGTTCAGTAGCGCCGGCACGCTACCGGCGCCGCGGCCCAGGGTCAGGCGCAGAGCGGCCATGGCCGACAGCCCGGTGTCGCTGCCGATCACACCGACGCCGGCGAGCAGCAGCACGCCCACCAGGGTCCCGAGAAAAATGGCGCCCAGCGCACCGGCAAGGCCCAGGCCCGGCGCCAGCAAGGCGCCGGTCTGCAGCACCATGAGGCCGACGCCCAGGGAAAACCACAGGGAGAACAGATCACGTCCGCCCAGCACGCGCTGGGCGGTGGAGACCGCGATATCGGGGGAGTAGGAGGTTTTCAATGGATGGGCTCGAATGGAAAGGAGTCAGGGGTTGGCGGAGCATTGATGGGGTGTCAGGTCAGACGCGGTGCGGGTTTCGCGGCCGATGACCGCTCCTACGGAGAAATCGCAGGAGCGGTCATCGGCCGCGAAAGCCGCACGACTGAAGGTCCTGATCAGACTTTCTGGTACAGCTGGCTGCCTTCCTGCTTGAAGCGCTTGGCCTGTTCGCGCATTCCTTCCTCCACGCTCAGGTCGACGGCCTCGATCTTCTGGTTGGCCGCATACTCGCGCACTTCCTGAGTAATCTTCATGGAGCAGAACTTCGGCCCGCACATCGAGCAGAAGTGCGCGACCTTGGCCGAGTCCTTGGGCAGGGTTTCGTCGTGGTAGGCGCGCGCGGTGTCCGGGTCCAGCCCGAGGTTGAACTGGTCTTCCCAGCGAAACTCGAAACGCGCCTTGCTCAAGGCGTTGTCGCGGATCTGCGCGCCGGGGTGCCCCTTGGCCAGGTCGGCGGCGTGCGCGGCGATCTTGTAGGTGATGATGCCGGTCTTCACGTCATCCTTGTTCGGCAGGCCCAGGTGCTCCTTGGGCGTCACGTAGCAGAGCATCGCGCAACCGAACCAGCCGATCATCGCCGCACCGATGCCCGAGGTGATGTGGTCGTAACCTGGGGCAATGTCGGTGGTCAGCGGGCCGAGGGTGTAAAACGGCGCTTCGTCGCAGCATTCCAGCTGCTTGTCCATGTTCTCCTTGATCAGCTGCATCGGCACGTGCCCCGGACCTTCGATCATGCACTGGACGTCGTGCTTCCAGGCGATCTTGGTCAGCTCGCCGAGGGTTTCCAGCTCCCCGAACTGAGCTTCGTCGTTGGCGTCGGCGATCGAGCCCGGACGCAGGCCGTCGCCCAGGGAGAAGCTGACGTCGTAGGCCTTCATGATTTCGCAGATCTCGTCGAAGTGCGTGTACAGGAAGTTTTCCTGGTGGTGCGCCAGGCACCACTTGGCCATGATCGATCCGCCGCGGCTGACGATGCCGGTGACCCGCTTGGCCGTCAGCGGCACGTAGCGCAACAGGACCCCGGCATGGATGGTGAAGTAGTCCACGCCCTGCTCGGCCTGCTCGATGAGGGTGTCGCGGAACAGCTCCCAGGTCAGGTCTTCGGCCACGCCGCCGACTTTTTCCAGGGCCTGATAGATGGGCACGGTACCGATCGGTACGGGCGAATTGCGGATGATCCACTCGCGGGTTTCGTGGATGTGCTTGCCGGTGGACAGGTCCATCACCGTGTCCGAGCCCCAGCGGATGCCCCAGGTGAGCTTGGCCACTTCCTCCTCGATGGAGGAGCCCAGGGCGCTGTTGCCGATGTTGCCGTTGATCTTCACCAGGAAGTTGCGGCCGATGATCATCGGTTCGAGTTCGGTGTGGTTGATGTTGGCCGGAATGATCGCGCGGCCACGGGCGATTTCTTCACGCACGAACTCGGCGGTGATCTCCGTGGGAATGCTGGCGCCGAAGCTGTGGCCCTTGTGCTGATCCTTGAGCAGGCCGGCAGCGCGGGCCTCGGCCAGCTTCATGTTCTCGCGGATGGCGACGTATTCCATTTCGGCGGTGATGATGCCCTGACGGGCATAGTGCATCTGGCTGACGTTGGCGCCGGCCTTGGCCCGGCGCGGGTTGCGCACGTGAGCGAAGCGCAGTTTGGTCAATTCGTCGTCGCTCAGGCGTTGTTGGCCGAAGTGAGAACTCAAGCCGGGCAGCCGTTCGGTGTCGCCACGGTCGTCGATCCAGGCCGAACGCACGTCGGCCAGGCCCTTGCGCACGTCGATGACGACATTGGGGTCGGTGTAGGGGCCGGAGGTGTCGTAGACGGTCACCGGCGGGTTGATCTCACCGCTGCTGTTGCCGGTGGAAAAGTCGGTCGGGGTGACGTCCAGGCTGATTTCACGCATGGGCACACGGATGTCTGCCCGCGAGCCCTGGACGTAGATCTTGCGCGAACGGGTGAAGGGCTGCACGGAGCCTGAATCGACTTGGGCCGATTCGCTCAAATGCACGGTGTTTTTTGCTTTTGTATTCATCACAGGCTCTCCAGACGGCATCCAGCAGGGAATGTCGGAGCGAACCTGAAAGGCACGGATGCACCCTGTGAACGGATGCTGTGCTTGTACGCGAGGTGCTGTGCAGAAAATGCGCGAGACCTCGGACGAAGCACAAGAGGACTCGCCGCAAAGACGAGAAATCTTGTTCCCTACGCAGGCGTTAACCTGATCAGGTTCAACGGGATCCGGATTATCCGATCTCAGCCTCATAGCAAGGCACCCCGACAAGAACGTGCACAGCATAGACGCCCTGCATGTGGAACGCCAACCCCGCCTGCAGGTCTTGATAGTGGCCGTTGCATCGGACCGATTGTTGTGCGGCGCGCCGCGCTCTACACTCGCCCTGCCCCAAGCCTCTTTCCACAGCTGATGTCCAGACCCAGCTTACAGACCAAGGATTGCCCCATGCTGCGCAGTAGATTTCCCTCGGCAACGGCCCTCGCCCTGGCCGTGTCCGGTGCCATCCCAGGCCTGGCCCTGGCGCAGCAGGCACCGTTGGCGAGCATGACCGATCTGGTCAGCGTCTATCAGGAAGCGGTACTGAACAACGCCGACCTGGCCGCCTCGCGGGCCGACTATGCCGCGCAAAGCGAAATCGTGCCGCAGGCGCGCGCCGGTTTGCTGCCCAACCTGTCGGCCGGTTACGACATCAACGACACCCGCACGGCGCTGGACCAGCCCTCGGCGGTGTACAACCGCAGCGGCAATTCCTACCGTGCGCAATTGAGCCAGCCGCTGTTCCGTGCCGACCGCTGGTTCCAGCTCAAGGCGGCCAAGGCGGTCGACGAGCAGGCTGCAGTGCAGTTGTCGGCCACCGAGCAGAACCTGATTCTGCAAAGTGCCCAGGCCTATTTCTCGGTACTGCGCGCCCAGGACAACCTGGCCACCGCGCGCGCCGAGGAGAATGCATTCCGGCGCCAGCTCGATCAGTCCCAAGAGCGCTTCAACGTCGGTCTTTCCGACAAGACCGACACCCTGCAGTCCCAGGCCAGCTACGACACCGCCCGGGCCAACCGGATCATCGCCCAGCGTCAGGTGGACGACGCCTTCCAGGCCCTGATCACGCTGACCAACCGCGAATACAATTCGATCCAGGGCATCGTTCACACCCTGCCCGTGCTGGCGCCGATACCCAATGACGCCAGTACCTGGGTCGATACCGCTTCGCGGCAGAACCTCGATCTGCTGGCCAGCAACTATGCCGTGGAAGCCGCCGAGCAGACCTTGCGCCAGCGCAAGGCCGGGCATGCGCCGACGGTGGATGCGGTCGCGCAATACCAGAAGGGCGACAACGACAATCTGGGTTTCAGCAACCCATCGACCCTGCCGGGCGTCAGCTATGGCAGCGATGTGTCGCAGCGCAGCATCGGCGTGCAGTTGAACATTCCGATCTACAGCGGCGGGCTGACCAGCTCGCAGGTACGTGAAGCCTACGCACGGCTCACGCAGAGCGAGCAGCAGCGCGAAAGCCTGCGTCGGCAGGTGGTGGAGAACACGCGCAACCTGCACCGTGCGGTCAACACCGATGTCGAGCAGGTGCAGGCGCGCAAGCAGTCGATCATTTCCAACCAGAGTTCGGTGCTGGCCACCGAAATCGGCTATCAGGTGGGGACGCGCAACATCGTCGACGTGCTCGACGCGCAGCGTCAGCTGTACAGCTCGGTGCGCGACTACAACAACACCCGCTATGACTACATTCTGGACAACCTGCGCCTCAAGCAGGCGGCAGGCATCCTGAGCCCGGGCGACCTGCAGGACCTGACGCGCTTCCTCAAGGCCGACTACAACCCGGACAAGGATTTCCTGCCACCGGACCTGGCCAAGGCCGCCGAAGCGCTGCTCAAGCCGCCAGCGAAACCATGACCTGACGCGCCGCTGCTGAACGGCTTGCGCAACCCTGTAGCAGCGGCGCGAGCCGCGTCGGGGGTGATGCGGGGTGTCAGGTGAATCGCGTCGTCAGTGACGCGGCTCGCGCCGCTGCTACAGGGGGGTGTGTGAGCAGCGTCGGGCGTCGATGCGGGGTGTCAGGTGAATCGCGTCGTCAGTGACGCGGCTTGCGCCGCTGCTACAGGGGGGTGTGTGAGCAGCGTCGGGCGTCGATGCGGGGTGTCAGGTGAAGCGCGTCGTCGGTGACGCGGCTCGCGCCGCTGCTACAGGGGGTGTGTGAGCAGCGTCGGGCGTCGATGCGGGGTGCCAGGTGTGCGGCGGCCGGCGGGCGGCGTCGATGCGGGGAATATGCGGGAGCGGAAAAAAGAAAACCCCGCCGAAGCGGGGTTTTGCAGACTGTTTCCCATGACATCCATTTCCGTCCGCCGTCCTGGCAGAAATCCTACGTGTCCCTGTTATATCTAGGCGCATCCTGCGCAACGTCCTTGGAGAGAAGATTAACCGTGGATCCAATCTTCGGATATAGCTCAAAGACGCCGCGTAACGTAAGCCAAAGCTTACACCGTCAGAACTGCGCCTCATCCAGCAGAAACAGCGACGCACTGCCGGCATCGACAGCGGCCGCCAGCGAGTGAACCCGTGGCAACAAACGCGCGAAATAGAACCGCGCCGTGCCCAGCTTGCTGGCGTAGAACGCCTCGTCCTGCCGGCCCAGCGCGGCGCCGGCCATCCTTGCCCACATGTAGGCATAGGCGGTGTAGCCAAAGGCCTGCAGGTACTCGACGGACGCCGCGCCAATCTCGCGCGGATCGTTCCCGGCCCGGTCCAGAACCCCGGCCGTCAGCGCATCCAGACGGTCCAACGCCTGGATCAACGGCTGGGTGAACTCCTGCAATGCGCCTTCGGCCTGGGTCGCGTAAGCCCGTACCTCCTCGGAGAACAGCTGATAGAACGCGCCGCCGTTGCCCACGACCTTGCGCCCCATCAAGTCCAGCGCCTGGATACCGTTGGTGCCTTCGTAGATCTGGGTGATGCGCACATCGCGGACCAGCTGCTCCTGGCCCCATTCGCGGATATAGCCGTGGCCGCCGAATATCTGCTGGCCATGCACCGTGGTTTCCAGGCCCAGGTCGGTCAGGAACGCCTTGGCCACCGGTGTCAGCAAAGCGACCATGTCCTCGGCGCGCTTGCGCGTGGCCGGATCTTCGCTGTACTTGGCCGTGTCCAGTTGCAACGCAACGTAGGTGGAAAAAGCACGCCCGCCTTCGTTGCAGGCCTTCATGGTCAGCAACATGCGCCGCACGTCCGGGTGGACGATGATCGGGTCGGCCATCTTGTCGGGCTGGGCAGCACCGCTGGGTGAGCGACTTTGCAGCCGGTCGCGGGCATATTCCACGGCGTTCTGGTAGGAGCGCTCGGCCGACGCCAGGCCCTGGATACCGACCCCCAGACGCTCGTAATTCATCATGGTGAACATGGCCGCCAGGCCCTTGTTCGCCTCGCCGACCAGGTAACCGGTGGCGCCGTCGAAGTTCATCACGCAGGTGGCCGAGGCCTGAATGCCCATCTTGTGCTCGATGGAACCGCACGACACGGCATTGCGCGCCCCCAGGTTGCCGTCGGCATCGACCATGAACTTGGGCACCAGCAGCAACGAGATGCCCTTGGGACCGGGCGGTGCATCGGGAAGCTTGGCCAACACCAGGTGAATGATGTTCTCGGTCAGGTCGTGTTCGCCGCCGGTGATGAAGATCTTAGTCCCGCTGACCTTGTAGCTGCCGTCGGCCTGCGGTTCGGCGCGGGTGCGGATCAGGCCGAGGTCGGTGCCTGCATGGGCTTCGGTCAGGCACATGGAGCCGGCCCAGGTGCCTGCATACATCTTGGGCAGGTAGGTCCGCTTCAGCTCGTCGCTGGCGTGAGCGTTGATGGACAGGCAGGCACCGGCCGTCAGCATCGGGTACAGGCCGAACGCCAGGCTGGCCGAGTTGACCATCTCCTCGACCTGCGCCGAAATCACCTTGGGCATGCCCATGCCACCATGAGCGGGCTCGCCGCCGACGCCGACCCAGCCGCCCTCGGCATAGGTCTGGTAGGCCTGGAGGAATCCAGCCGGGGTGGTGACCGCGGTATCGCGCCAGTGACAGCCCTCTTCGTCGGCCGCACGGCTCAACGGTGCGATCGCCTGGGCCGTGACCTTGCCGGCCTCTTCGAGGATCGCCTCCATGGTTTCCACGTCGACGCTGTCGGCCAGGCCCGGCAGTTGGGCCCAGTGACTGGCGACGTCGAATACTTCATTCAGAACAAAGCGCATATCGCGCAAGGGAGCTTTGTAGTCCGCCATGGCTAACTCGCAGGAATTCGAGGGCTGAAGTTCGAAAGCCGGGCGGCGCGCTCGGGTCGACACGCGCCGCAGGCTGGTTGGCCTGTCAGTAGGAAAGGCCGAAGTGCGCTTCGTCCATGGCCATCAGGTTGCCTGCGCCGGACAGCATGGCGGCAACGTGAGTGCGGGTGCGCGGCAGGATGCGCTGGAAGTAGAAGCGCGCAGTCTGCAGCTTGGCCGTGTAGAACGCCGCATCGCCATGACCTTCGGCCAGTTTCTGCGCCGCCACGCGAGCCATGTCGGCCCAGAAGTAGGCCAGGCAGGCGTAACCCGAATACATCACGTAGTCGACCGAGGCGGCGCCGACTTCTTCACGGTCCTTCATGGCGGCCATGCCGACCTTCATGGTCAACTCACCCCACTCCTTGTTCAACTGCGCCAAGGGTGTGACGAACTCGGCAACCGCTTCGTTGCCTTCGTTGGCCTGGCAGAACTTGTGCACGATGCGGGTGAAGCCCTTGAGCGCCTCGCCCTGGGTCATGAGCACCTTGCGGCCCAGCAGGTCGAGCGCCTGGATACCGGTGGTGCCTTCGTACAGCATGGAAATGCGGCTGTCGCGTACGTTCTGCTCCATGCCCCACTCGGCGATGAAGCCGTGTCCACCGTAGATCTGCACGCCGTGGTTGGCGGCTTCGAAGCCCACTTCGGTCATGAACGCCTTGGCGATCGGGGTCATGAACGCCAGCAGGGCATCGGCGCGCTTGCGCTCTTCCTCGTCCTGGCTGAACTTGAGCACGTCCACCAGCTTGGCGGTGAAATAGACCATGGCACGCGTGCCTTCGGCGAAGGCCTTGATGGTCAGCAGCATGCGGCGCACGTCCGGGTGCACGATGATCGGGTCGGCGGCCTTCTCCGGCGCCTTGGGGCCGGTGAGCGAGCGCATCTGCAAGCGGTCGCGGGCATAGCGCAGACCACCCTGGAACGCCACTTCGGCGTGTGCCAGGCCCTGCAGAGCGGTACCCAGGCGCGCGGTGTTCATGAAGGTGAACATGCAGTTGAGGCCCTTGTTGGCAGGGCCGATGAGGTAGCCGGTGGCGCTGTCGAAGTTCATCACGCAGGTGGCGTTGCCGTGAATGCCCATCTTGTGTTCCAGCGAGCCACAGCTCACCGCATTGCGCGCGCCGATCGAACCGTCTGCATTGGACAGGAACTTGGGCACGATGAACAGCGAGATGCCTTTGGTGCCAGCCGGGGCATCGGGCAGGCGTGCCAGGACGATGTGCACGATGTTGTCGGCCATGTCGTGTTCGCCGGCAGAGATGAAGATCTTCGTGCCGCTGATCGCATAGCTGCCGTCGGCCTGGGGTTCGGCCTTGGTGCGCAGCATGCCCAGGTCGGTGCCGCAGTGCGGCTCGGTCAGGCACATGGTGCCGGTCCACTCGCCGGACACCAGCTTGGTCAGGTAGGCCTCCTGCTGCTCGGGGGTACCGTGGGCGGAGATGGTGTTCATGGCGCCATGGGACAGGCCGGGGTACATGCCCCAGGACCAGTTGGCGCTGCCGATCATCTCGCTGACCGCAAGCCCCAGGGATTCGGGTAGGCCCTGGCCGCCGTGCTCGACGTCATGGGCCAGGCTCGGCCAGCCACCTTCGACGAACTGCTTGTAGGCTTCCTTGAAACCGGTCGGCGTCTTCACGCCGTCCTCGCTCCAGGTGCAGCCTTCGATGTCACCCACGCGGTTCAGCGGTGCCAGTACCTGTTCACAGAACTTGGCGCCTTCTTCGAGGATGGCATCGACCATGTCCGGCGTTGCGTCCTGGCAACCGGGCAGGCTTTGATAGTGCGCTTCGTAGCCGAGCAGCTCGTCGCGGACGAAGCGAATATCACGCAAGGGGGCCTTGTAATCAGACATAGCGATAAACCTCTGCTGAACTCCGGTGGGTTCGACCTGCGACAGGTTGTCGCTATCAAACGGGTGTTTGAAACATACGTTTACGCCTGGGCAAAGTCAATACCCGCCCGGCGCCGGACGACGGCACCGCGCCTGCCAGCAGAAGCGCGCATGTGGCCCGCAGAAATGGGCACAGCGGGGTTTCCAGCGGATAGGGTACGGGTTAGAGCGGCGTGCCGAGCAGCACGTTGGCAGGATCGAACCAGACATTGACCGGCTCGCCCTCTCGGACCGATCCGAGCGGTGACAGTGCGCAGAGGGTCTGCCCATTGGCCAGCCCTATGCGCATTTCACAGGGCCCCTGGTCCTGCAGCAGAACCTGCTCCAGGAGCCCTTGCAGGCAGTTGTGACCGGGGACACCGGCGACATCCACCGGCAACACGCAGAGCCAACCGGCCTTGATCAAGGCCACCACCCCGGCGCCCGGGGCCAGCGACAGGGTTTGCGTGCTGTCGTGGGTGATCTGGGCACGCAGGTTCAGCCCTGCGCCAAGATCCAGGGTGATGTGGTCGTTGCGACCTTGCGCCTCGATGGCACTCACGCGGCCATGCAACTGGTTGCGTGCACTGGTGCGCAGCATCAGTCGGCCGAGCAGGTCCAGGTCGTTGGCGTCTTCGGCGGCTTCGAGCACCTGCGCCTGCAACGCTTGAAGTTTCTCGTAGAGGCGCAGCATGCGCTGCCCTTCCTCGGACAGCCGGGCGCCTCCTCCACCCTTGCCGCCCACGACGCGCTCGACCAGGGGCGTGTGGGCCAGATTGTTGAGTTCGTCGATGGCGTCCCAGGCGCCTTTGTAGCTCAGGCCGGCGGCCTTGGCGGCGCGGGTGATCGAACCCTGCTCGGCAATATGGCGCAACAGCTCGATGCGTTGCGGACGACGTGCGATGTGTTGGGCCAGCAAGGGGGACAAGGTCATGGTTCAAGGCTACTCGGCCTTGGCCGTGCGCGCCAGACAGTAGACGTCCACGCGCGCGGCACCCGCCTGGCGCAGCAGCACCGCCAGGGCCTGGGCGGTGGCGCCGGTGGTCATCACGTCGTCGACCAGGGCCACGTGCAGCCCATCCAGCCCTGCGTCAGGCATCACGGAAAAAGCGTGTTGCAGATTGTGCAGCCGCGCCTTGGCACCCAGTTCCTGCTGGGCTCGTGTTTCGAGCGTGCGCTGAACGACGGTCGAATCGCAGTCGATATGCAGCGCCCTGGACAGCCAGCCAGCGAGCATTTCAGCCTGGTTGAAACCGCGCTTGCGCAGGCGTTTACGGCCCATGGGCACCGGAATCAGCAATTGCGGACGCGGCAGATCCTCGTTGAAACGGTGGTCGAGCCAGTGGCTGGTCAACTCTGCCAGCAGGCGTCCGTAGGGCCATTGGCTGTTGTGCTTGAAACGCGTGATCAGGCTGTCGATGGGGAAACCGTAATGCCACGGTGTTTCAACCTTCTCGAAAGCGGGCGGGCGGCGCCGACACGGGGCGCAGGTGAATCCACTCATGGCAAGCGGCAGCGCACACACCGTGCATTGCTCATCCAGCCAAGGCAGATCGCACTCACAGGCCTCGCAGAGGGCATAGGGATTACCCGACGCGCCGTCACACAACAGACAAACCTGATCATTTTTTATCCACTTGTAAACCGAGGTATTTGTAGCAGGTTGACAGTGCATGGCGCTTCCTTAATCATGCCCGCATTCGACTCAATAGCCACGTTGCGCCCATGGACAATCCTGCGTCCTTGCGCCTGACCGAGCATAAACAAGGAACCGCCGATGAGCGCCAGTACAACTGCAACCGTTCGTCACGACTGGACCCTGGCCGAGGTCAAGGCGCTGTTCGTGCAGCCTTTCAACGACCTGCTGTTTCAGGCGCAAAGCGTGCATCGCGCGCATTTCGATCCCAATCGGGTTCAGGTCTCGACCCTGCTGTCGATCAAGACCGGCGCCTGCCCTGAGGACTGCAAATACTGTCCGCAGTCGGGGCACTACAACACCGGGCTGGAAAAAGAAAAGCTGATGGAAGTGCAGAAGGTGCTCGAAGAAGCCGCCCGCGCCAAGGCAATCGGTTCGACGCGATTCTGCATGGGCGCGGCCTGGAAGCACCCCTCGGCCAAGGACATGCCGTATGTGTTGCAGATGGTTGCCGGGGTCAAGGCCATGGGCCTGGAAACCTGCATGACCCTGGGCCGGCTGGACGAAGACCAGACCAGGGCCCTGGCCCAGGCGGGGTTGGACTACTACAACCACAACCTGGACACCTCGCCGGAGTTCTACGGCAGCATCATCACCACCCGCACCTACAGCGAGCGCCTGCAGACCCTGGCCCACGTGCGCGACGCCGGCATGAAGATCTGCTCGGGCGGCATTCTGGGCATGGGCGAGTCGCTGGACGACCGCGCCGGGCTGCTGATCCAGCTGGCCAACCTGCCGGAGCATCCCGAGTCGGTGCCGATCAACATGCTGGTGAAGGTCGCCGGCACTCCGCTCGAGAACGCCGAGGATGTCGATCCGTTCGACTTCATTCGCATGCTGGCCGTGGCGCGCATTCTCATGCCGCAATCCCACGTGCGTCTGTCCGCCGGGCGTGAGGCGATGAACGAGCAGATGCAGGCACTGGCCTTCCTGGCCGGGGCCAACTCGATCTTCTACGGCGACAAGCTGCTGACCACCGCCAACCCGCAGGCGGACAAGGACATGCAGTTGTTCGCCCGCCTCGGGATCGCCCCAGAAGCGCGCGAAGAACATGCTGACGAAGTCCATCAAGCGGCCATCGAACAGGCCCTGGTCGAACAGAAGAGCAGCGACCTGTTCTACGACGCCGCCTCCGCCTGACCCCACGCCGGCCCCGTCGCCGGCGTTCATCCACTGCCATTCGAGGCCTGCATGCCCTTCGACCTCAGCGCGCGCCTGGCCGAGCGCCGCGCCGCCGACCTCTATCGTCAGCGTCCATTGCTGCAAAGCCCGCAAGGGCCGCGCGTGGTGGTCGATGGCCAACCGCTGCTGGCCTTCTGCAGCAACGACTACCTGGGTCTGGCCAACCACCCCGACGTGATCAAGGCCTGGCGCGAGGGCGCCGAGCGCTGGGGCGTGGGGGGCGGCGCGTCCCATCTGGTGGTTGGCCACAGCAGCCCTCACCATGCGCTGGAAGAGGCCCTGGCTGAATTCACCGGGCGCCCGCGGGCGCTGCTGTTCTCCACCGGCTACATGGCCAATCTGGGGGCGGTCACTGCCTTGGTGGGGCAAGGCGATAGCGTGTTGCAAGACCGTCTCAACCACGCCTCGCTGCTGGACGCCGGGCTGCTCAGCGGCGCGCGCTTCAGCCGTTACCTGCACAACGATGCAGCCAGCCTGGAAACACGCCTGGCCAAAGCCGTCGGCAACACGCTGGTGGTGACCGATGGTGTGTTCAGCATGGACGGCGACCTTGCCGAGCTGCCACGACTGGCGGCCGTTGCGCGGGCCAAGGGCGCCTGGCTGATGGTCGACGATGCCCACGGGTTCGGTGCCCTGGGCGCTACCGGCGGCGGTATCGTCGAGCATTTCGGGCTGGGGATGGACGATGTGCAAGTGCTGGTCGGTACCCTGGGCAAGGGCTTCGGCACTGCAGGCGCCTTCGTGGCCGGCAGCGAGGAACTGATCGAAACCCTGGTGCAGTTCGCTCGGCCCTACATCTACACGACCAGCCAGCCACCGGCGCTGGCCTGCGCCACCTTGCGCAGCCTGCAACTGCTGCGCAGCGAACACTGGCGGCGCGAACACCTGGCGAGCCTGATCACCCAATTTCGATACGGCGCTGCCCAGTTGGGCCTGACCTTGATGGACAGTTTCACGCCCATTCAACCGATTCTGGTCGGCGATGCCGGCCGTGCCGTGCGCTTGTCGCAACTGTTGCGCGAGCGCGGATTGCTGGTCACGGCCATACGTCCGCCGACCGTGCCTGCCGGCAGTGCGCGGTTGCGGGTGACGCTTTCGGCCGCGCACAGCAGTGCCCAGGTGCAGCAATTGCTCGATGCGCTGGCTGAATGCTATCCGCTGCTGGGAGCCGAACATGTCTGATCGTCTGATCCTGCTGCCCGGCTGGGGCCTGGGCACCGGTGCGCTGGAGCCATTGGTCGCTGCCCTGCAGGAGCTCGCTGAACCCGTGCTGGTGCAGGTCGAACCCTTGCCCACGCCGGACGCTGCAGGGCTTGCCGGTTGGCTGGATGCCCTCGACGCACGTTTGCCGGACGGTGCATGGCTGGGCGGTTGGTCGCTGGGCGGCATGCTCGCTGCCAAGCTCGCGGCGCGCCGGGGTGAACGCTGCCCTGGCCTGTTGACCCTGGCCAGTAATCCCTGTTTCGTGGCCCGCGCCGACTGGCCGGATGCAATGCCCGCTGAAACGTTCGAAGCCTTTCTGACCGCTTGCAAGGCGGATCCGAAAACCCTGTTGAAGCGCTTCGCGTCGCTCTGTGCGCAAGGCGCTGCTGATCCGCGCGGGCTTTCTCGGCGACTGGCGGTTGCTGAGCCGGCTTCGACACAGACGCTGGCCGAGGGCTTGCGCGTGCTGGCGGAGCTGGATACCCGAGCCGCGTTGCAGGCGTTTACCGGGCCGCAACTGCACCTGTTTGCCGGAAGCGATTCGCTGGTGCCCGTCCGGGCGGCGAGCGTAATGCGCAAGCTGGTGCCGAAGGCCGAGATCGGCGTGGTCGAGCGGGCCAGCCATGGGTTCATACTGGAGGACCCGGATAGGGTCGCCGGTGCAATTGGGGCCTTTGTGCATGAGTGAGAGGAACGGGATTGTGCTTGGCGCAGGCGTTGAGGTGGCAGATGACGCGGCTTGCGCCGCTGCTACAGGGGGTGAGGTGAGGCGGGAGACTGCGCTCAGGTTGCCGGACAAGCGGCTGGTGGCGGCGTCGTTCTCCAGGGCGGCGGCGAGCTATGACAGCGTCGCGCAATTGCAGCGGGACGTGGGTCACTCATTGCTCACTCGACTGCCAGACGGCCTGCAACCGTCGCAATGGCTTGACCTGGGCAGCGGCACCGGCTACTTCAGCCGTGTTCTGGCCCAGCGTTTTCCGAACGGTGTCGGTGTGGCACTGGACATTGCCGAAGGCATGCTCAGCCACGCGCGGGTACAGGGTGGTGCCACCTGGCATGTGGCTGGCGATGCCGAGCAACTGCCGCTGCGCGACGGCAGCTGTGGTCTGATCTATTCCAGCCTGGCGGTGCAATGGTGCAGCGACTTCGCCGCCGTGCTCGCCGAGGCTCGCAGAACCTTGCAACCCGGCGGCGTGCTGGCCTTTGCCAGCCTCTGCGCGGGCACACTGCACGAGCTGCGGCAAAGCTGGCGAGCGGTGGATGGCCGAGTGCACGTCAACCGTTTCCGTGAGTTCGCCGACTACCAGCGCCTGTGTGCGGACAGCGGCCTGGAGGTGCTGGGCCTGGATAACGTGCCCCATGTGCTGCACTACGCCGACGTGCGTGGCCTGACCCATGAGCTCAAGGCCCTGGGCGCGCACAACCTCAACCCCGGACGCCCCGACGGCCTGACCGGCCGCGCGCGCATGCTCGGTCTGCTGCAGGCCTATGAAGCCTTTCGTGCACCCCAGGGGCTGCCAGCCACTTACCAGGTGGTCTACGCTGTGCTGCGCAAACCCGTCGAGCAAGGACAATCCTGATGAGCGCCTATTTCATCGCCGGTACCGACACGGATATCGGCAAGACCACCGTGGCCGCCGGCCTGCTGCACGCTGCCAGCCTCAAGGGCCTGAGCACGCTGGGCGCGAAGCCCGTTGCCTCGGGTTGCGAGGTGACCCCCAAGGGCCTGCGCAACAGCGACGCGTTGGCCTTGATGGCCCAGAGCTCGCTCAAGCTTGAGTACGCGCAGATCAACCCGGTCGCCTTCGAACCTGCGATCGCCCCCCACATCGCCGCCCGCGAGGCTGGCGTGGCCCTGACCGTCGGCTCGCTGTTGGCACCCATGCGTGAGGTGCTGGCCCGGCAGGCCGACTTCACTCTGATCGAAGGCGCTGGTGGCTGGCGCGTGCCGCTGTCCGACCAGGCCAATCTGTCGGACCTGGCCATTGCCTTGAAGCTGCCGGTGATTCTGGTGGTGGGCGTGCGCCTTGGCGCTATCAGCCATGCGCTGCTGAGCGCGGAAGCCATCGCCCGCGACGGCCTGCAACTGGCCGGCTGGGTGGCCAATATCATCGAACCGAAAACCTCACGCCTGGAAGACAACCTCGCCACCCTGGCCGAACGCCTGCCGGCCCCTTGCCTGGGTCGCGTGCCCTACCTGAAGAACGCCAGCGCACAGAGCGTGGCCGAGCATCTGCATATCGAGCTTCTTGGGTAGCAAGGCTCAAACCTGCAACGCGGGTGCGCCGTATTGACTCAACAGTGCGTCGGCCGTCAGTAGCTGCATGCTTTCCAGAGTGGCTTGGGCAAACAGCAGGCGGTCGAATGGATCGCGGTGAATGGGCGGCAGCTTTTCAACGGCCATGCCATGGGCTGCCGTGATCGGCAGTTCGTGGTAGCCATTGAGCAATAGCTGACGGCGCAGACCCACCGTATCGATCACTATGCCGCTGCGGCTGAGGCCGTTTTTGATAGCCACTTCCCATAGGCTTGCCGCGCTGAAGTAAACCTCGTGATCCAGATTGGCGATCAAGGATCGAGCTTTTGAGGAAAGCATTGGGCTGTCCTTGGCGACCCAGATCAGGATATGCGTGTCGAGCAGTAACTTCACACCTTGCCCTCGAAGAGATTGGTGACCTCATTGTCGAGCTCATCAAAGTCTTCCGGAACCACAAGATCAAGCATGAAACCGATACGCTTTGCTTCGCGCGGCTCTGGCGCATCATAGGCCACCAGCTTGGCAATGGGCTTGCCGGCCTTGGCGATGACCACCACTTCACCGGCTGCGGCTTGTTCGAGCAAGCGCGACAGATTGCTCTTGGCGTCGTGAATGTTGTGGATGGCCATTGGTGGCGACTCCCTTGGCAGGACAAACGATCTGTGCAAGGCAAAACCATGCGATGCATGTCAAGTCTAGCCTAGCCCGACGTGTTAGCTAATGCATTCTTGTGTGTCATTTTCAAACGCAGGTGCGAAGTCGAAGGCCGCTTTGCGTATCAACTGCTCTCCCGCGCCACCAGTTCGCAGTCGAGCAGCTCCAGATGCGGCGGCTCGCCCTCGATGATGCCCAGGCTTTGCAGGACACGCGTTGCTGCCAGCACGCCAATCTGCAGCGCAGGCGGCCTGATGGTGGTCAAGCTGGGCAGGAGCATTTCGGCGAAGGGGTAGTCGCCGAAGCCCATCACCGCGCAATCCTGTGGAATGCGCAGCCCGGCGCGCTGGGCCGCCAGCAAGCCGCCGGCGGCAAGGTTGTCGTTGGCGAAGATGATCGCATCCGGAGGGGTTGGGCTCGCCATCAGGGCATGCAACGCCTGTTTGCCGGCTTCGAAAGGCGCCAGGGAGGGATCGGGAGCGAACACCTGGGGTTCCAGGCCCAGCTCGGCCAGCGTCGCGGCATAGCCGTCTCGACGCTCGAGAGCACTCAAGTCGCCCGCTGCGCTGTTCTGGACGAAGGCGATGCGCCGGTAGCCTTCGCCGTAGAGATAGCGCACCGAAGTGACGCCCACCTGAGCATGCGAGAAGCCGATCTGCATCGGCGCGCGTTCGGGTTGATAGTCCCAGGTTTCCACCAACGGTATCTGCGCTTGTGCCAGCATCTTCTCGGTGCCGACGCTGTGGAAGTGGCTGGTCAGCACCAGGGCCGCAGGCGACCAGCCAAGGAAGGCACGCACAGCGTTCTCCTCCTGCTCGGCGCTGAAATAGCTGGACGCCAGCAGGACTTGGTAGCCATGCCTGCTCAAGGTATCGCTGAAGCCTTGAATGGTATGGGCGAAGATCGGCCCGGAAATGTTCGGAATGACCATGCCGACGATCTTGCCCCGCGCCGACGCCAGCCCTCCGGCCACCAGATTGGGAACATAACCCAGCTCGGTCACCGCCTGGGCGATTCGCTGCCGATGCTCGTCCGACACCAGGTCCGGTCGATTGAAATACCGCGACACGGTCATGGCAGAGACCCCCGCGTGGGTGGCCACGCTGGCCAGTGTCACGCGGCCAGCACCACGGCGCTTACGCTGATGCTTGGGATCGGTCATCTGCCTGCCTTTAATAACTAAAAACCATAAACAGTAGAAATTACGGTATTTGACCGTATAAGCGTTCATCGCCACTATTCGCCATGTTAGCGCTAACCAGTTGACCTGTCTGCTACTCGCTCGAGCGAATGCTGCGTCTATCAAAACAATGTCCAGCCCCTGTTCGAGCGACCCGCCATGCCACAGCGTCAATCTTTCGCGATCAAGACTTCCGTGTTGTCCCAGGCCGTCGCTGCGGCCATCGCCCTGGGCGCAATGCCCACCTTTGCCGCTCAGGGCGATGAAGAGTCGGTCAGCCTGCAGGCCGTCACGGTCACGGCCACGAGGCGCGCCGAGTCGCTGCAGAAAGTGCCGGTGGCGGTGTCGGTGGTCGACGGCGAGCAGCTGGAACGGGACAACCGCAACGGCGTTGCGAGCATCGTGCAACAGGTGCCCAGCCTGAATTTCCGCACCGGCGCCTCGAACAAGGACACCTCGCTGTTCATCCGTGGGGTGGGTACCATTTCCACCTCCCCCGGCGTGGAGCCCACCGTGGCCACGGTCATCGATGGCGTGGTGTACGGGCGCCCTGGCCAGGCCACCCTGGACCTGTTGGATCTGGAACGCATCGAAGTGCTGCGCGGCCCCCAAGGCACGCTGTTCGGCAAGAACGCCTCGGCCGGCGTGCTGAACATCGTGACCAAGGCGCCCACCGAAGAGACCCACGGTTACATCGACCAGTCGTACTACAGCGGCAACGAAAGCCGCACCCGCTTCGGCATCGGTGGCAGCCTGATCCCCGACACCCTCAAGGGCTCGCTGACCACGCTGTTCGGCAGCTACGACGGCAACGTCGACAACCGCGCCAATGGCCACGAAGTGAACGGCTACAACCGCAAGGGCGTGCGGGGGAAGCTCGAGTTCACCCCCAATGACGACCTCACGCTTACCTTGGCCGCTGACTACATGCAGAGCCACGACGACGCGCCCAATGGCGTCGTCAGCAAGGCACTGACTCCCGCGTTCGCGGGCGCCCTGGCGCCAGTCTCGGCCAGCGGCCACAGCCGTGATATCGCCAGCGACTACCGCAGCCATGTCGAGGACATCAACAAGGGTCTGTCGGCCCAGTTGGACTGGAACCTGGGCGACTACACCCTGACCTCGATCACCGCCTGGCGCGGCTGGGACAACACCCAATGGCAGGACGGCGACCGCCTGGCGACCATCACCAGCGCCTTCCCCGGCACGGAAGACAAAGGCGACCTGAGCTACGACCAGTACTCACAGGAAGTCCGCTTGGCCTCGCCCAAGGGCGAGTTCGTGGAGTACGTCGGCGGCCTGTTCTACATGCACGGCAAGGACGACGAAACCTACCGCCGCACCTTGGTGACACCGACCGGCAGCCAGCGCGGCGTGGCCGACTACACTACCACCAGCGACAGCTACTCGGCATTCGGTGAGACCACCCTCAACTTCACCTCGCGGCTGCGCGGCATCGCCGGCCTGCGCTGGACCCACGACGACCTGGAATACGATCACCGTCGCGTGTCGACCTCGGCCACCACCGTCAGCGGCATCCAGCCGGGCACCCGCAGTTCAGGCTCGGTGGATGAGGATGGCTGGTCCGGACGACTGGGCGTGCAGTACGACCTCAGTGACGACGTCATGGCTTATGTCACCTATTCACGCGGGTACAAAGGCCCTGCCTACAACGTGTTCTTCAACATGCAGCCGCGCGACACCGACGCGCTCAAACCGGAAACCTCCAACACCTGGGAAGCGGGGATCAAAGCCAGCGCCTGGGACAACCGCCTGACCAGCAATCTGGCGGTCTTTCACAGCGAGTACGACAACTACCAGGCGAACTTCTTCGACACCGTGGCCAACCAAGTGGTGACGCGACTGATCAACGCCGGCAGCGTCAGCACCGAGGGCGTCGAGCTGGACTACGCCCTGCAGGCCACGCAGAACCTCAAGCTGTCCGGCGCACTGGCCTACACCCGTGCGCGCATCGATCAGTTCAGTTGCCCGGCCGGCGCGGCGGCTTCCTGCAACGTCGACGGCAAGACCCTGCCCTACAGCCCCGACTGGAAGAGCTACGTGCGCGCCGACTACAGCATTCCATTGGCCAATGGCCTGGATGTGGAGCTGGGGACCGATTACAGCTGGCAGAGCGAAGTGCAGTACGACATCAGCCAGAACCCGGACACCAAGCAAGGTGCCTATGGCATCTGGAATGCCAGCATCGCCTTGGCCGACTACACCAATGGCTGGCGTGTCGCGCTGCTGGGCAAGAACTTGGCCGACAAGTCCTACTCGCCGATGCTGGCCAGTGGCAGCGGCTATATCTACCGCGCCGTGCCTCGTAATGACGAGCGCTACTTCGGCGTGCAACTGCGCAAGGATTTCTGACATGAGCGCCAGACAGATGAAACTGGGTGCCTTTCTGATGGCCACCGGGCACCACGTGGCTGCCTGGCGCCACCCTCAGGTGCCGGCCGATGCCGGGCTCGATTTCCAGCATTACCGGCACCTGGCGCAGGTGGCCGAGGCGGCCTGCTTCGACACCCTGTTCCTGGCCGACAGCGTGGCAGCAGCCACCGGCGACAGCGCCAGCCGGATGGCCCGCTCCGACCATTTCGAACCGTTGACCCTGCTCTCGGCCCTAAGCGTGGTCACCGAACGCATCGGCCTGATCAGTACGGTCACTACCAGCTACAACGAGCCCTATCACGTGGCGCGCAAGTTCGCCTCGCTGGATCATCTGTCCGGCGGCCGCGCCGGCTGGAACCTGGTGACCTCGGACGCCGCGGCCGAGGCCGGCAACTTCGGCCGCGACGAACACATCGGCCACGCCGAGCGCTACAGCCGGGCGCAGGAGTTTCATCAGGTGGTCATGGGGCTCTGGGACAGCTGGAGCGCCGATGCCTTCGTGCGCGACAAGGCCAGCGGCCAATACTACGACCCGGCCGGGCGCCGCGAGCTGAACCATGTCGGCGAGCACTTCAAGGTCAAGGGCCCCCTCAACGTCGCACGCTCACCGCAAGGGCGACCGGTGGTGGTGCAGGCCGGTTCGTCCGAAGCCGGCCGCGCTCTGGCGGCACGGACCGCCGATGTGATTTTCACCGCGCAGCCTTCGCTGGCCGCCGCGCAAGCGTTCTACGCCGACCTCAAGAACCGCGCGACCACGTTTGGTCGTGGCGCCGATGAGCTGAAGATCATGCCTGGGGTGTTCGTCGTGGTTGGCGAAACCGAAGCACTGGCACAGGCCAAGTTCGAAGCATTCCAGGACCTGGTGCAGCCCGAGGTCGGGGTGGCGTTGCTGGGCCGCATGCTGGGCAACTTCGACTTGTCCGGCTACCCGCTGGACGGACCGCTGCCCGAGCTGCCCCTGACCGACAGCGGCCAGCGCAGCCGTCAGCAACTGCTCAGCGAACTGGCCGAGCGCGAGCACCTCAACCTGGCGCAACTGGGTCGCCGAATCGCCGGGGGGCGTGGGCATTTCAGTCTTATCGGCACTGCGGCGCAGATTGCCGACCAATTGCAGCTATGGTTCCAGAACGGCGCCGCCGATGGTTTCAACGTGCTGGTGCCGCATCTGCCCGGCGGGCTCGAAGACTTCGCACGCCAGGTGGTGCCCGAACTGCAACGCCGCGGCCTGTTCCGCACCCACTACACAGGCACCACGTTGCGCGAGCATCTGGGCCTGCCCGAAATCAATGGGCGCTGATCGGGCGCCCTTCGACATACCTTGAAGCGAGGCTTTCCATGACCTACATCGCTGCCGAACATCGCTACCAGCGCCTGCCCTACCGCCGCGTTGGCCGTAGCGGCCTGGTGTTGCCAGCACTGTCCCTGGGGTTGTGGCACAACTTTGGCGACAGCACCCCGATCGACACCCAGCGCAGCCTGTTGCGCACCGCCTTCGATCTGGGCATCAACCACTTCGACCTGGCCAATAACTACGGCCCGCCCTATGGCAGCGCCGAGATCAATTTCGGCCGTCTGCTGCGCGAGGATTTTAAGCACTACCGTGACGAGCTGATCATCTCCAGCAAGGCCGGTTGGGACATGTGGCCCGGTCCGTACGGCCAGGGCGGCGGCTCGCGCAAGTACATCCTGGCCAGCCTCGACCAGAGCCTGCAACGGCTGGGCCTGGACTATGTGGATATCTTCTACTCGCACCGCTTCGACCCCGACACGCCGCTGGAAGAAACCGCCAGCGCCCTGGCCACGGCGGTGCAACAGGGCAAGGCGCTGTACATCGGCATTTCCTCGTACTCCGGGGTCAAGACCCGTGAGATCGCCGCCCTGCTCAAGGAGTGGAAGGTGCCGCTGCTGATCCACCAGCCCGCCTACAACCTGCTCAACCGCTGGGTGGAGAACGACCTGCTGCAGGTCACCGACGAACTGGGCGCCGGTGTCATTGCCTTCACGCCGCTGGCGCAAGGGCTGCTCACCGACAAGTACCTGCAAGGCGTGCCGGCCGATGCGCGGGTCAACCGTCCCGGCGGCGGCTCTTTGCTGCCTGGGCATTTGAGCGAGGCCAACCTGACCCACGTTCGCGCGCTCAACGAAATCGCCCGTCGCCGCAGCCAGAGCCTGGCGCAATTGGCCCTGGCCTGGACCCTGCGCGACAGCCGCGTGACCAGCGCCCTGATCGGCGCCAGCCGTCCCGAGCAGATCATCGAAAACGTCGGCGCACTGGACAACCTCAGCTTCAGCGCCGAGGAACTGGCCGAGATCGACCGCCATGCGGTGGAAGGCGGCATCAACCTCTGGGAAAAACCCTCGACTGCGCAATAAGGGATCGATCACATGAAGACACTCGCTCGCGTGGGCGCCGTGCTGGCCTTGCTGGGCCTGGCCGGCGCCGCTCTGGCCGATCCGGCGGCGCTGCGCATCGGCTATCAGAAGGGCTCGATTGCCCTGGTCCTGGCCAAGCAGCATGGCCTGCTGGAAAAACGCTTCGGGCAGACCCAGGTCCAGTGGATCGAATTTCCCGCAGGCCCGCAGATGCTCGAGGCCTTGAACATCGGCAGCCTCGATGTAGCGGCCACGGGCGATATCCCGCCGCTGTTCGCGCAGGCAGCGGGCGCGGACCTTGTGTACATCGGTGCCGAGCCGGCCAAACCCCAGGCCGAGACCTTGCTGGTCAAGGACACCAGTACGTTCGTTCAGGTCGCCGACCTCAAAGGCAAGAAGGTCGCCTTTCAGAAAGGCTCCAGTTCGCACAACCTGATCCTGCGGGCGCTGAACAAGGCTGGCCTGAGCTATCGGGACATTCAGCCGGTGTACCTGAGCCCGGCCGATGCTCGGGCGGCCTTCGAACAAGGCAGTGTCGACGCCTGGGCAATCTGGGAACCCTACTCGTCGCTGGCCCTGAGCCAAGGTCATGCGCGGCTGTTGGCCGATGGCAGCGGCCTGGGTCTGGGCGGACCGATCTACACCGCACGGCGTGCCTATGCCCAGGCCAACGGCGAGTTTATCCACAACCTGCTGGACCAACTCAGCAGCGCGGAGGCACTGACCCGCACCGAGCATGCACAGAGCATCGCAACGCTGGCCCAGTCCATGGGGCTGCCGGAGCCGGTAGTCGAGCGTTATGTGGACAACCGCCCACCCTCCCCCGTGCGGCCTGTGGATAACGCTGTGATCCAGACCCAGCAGGCGACTGCCGACCTGTTCTACCAGAACAAGCTGCTGCCCAAGGCGCTGGATGTCGGCCAGGTGGCGCAGTGAGCCTGTGCGAGGATTAAGCCACGGTCTGCAATCTGTTCGTCACAATCCCTCCTTAAGGTACTCGCTGACCTGAAGGGAGATCACCATGAGCCTGTTAGAAGAACACCAAGCCACCGACCTGGAAAAGATCACCGGCCTGAGCCGTCGCCGCTTCATCGGCGCTGGCGCCCTGTGCGGTGCCGCAATGTTCCTGGGCGGCAACCTGCTGACCCGCACGGCCATGGCCAACGCGGTCAGCGCCGGCAACAGCGCATTGCTGGGCTTTACCGGTATTGCCGCGGCCACCAGCGATACCATCAGCCTGCCGCCCGGCTACCAGGCCAGCGTGCTGATCAGCTGGGGGCAGCCACTGCAGGCCGGTGGCCCGGCCTTCGATCCCAGCGGCAACGGCAGCGCCGAGGCCCAGGAGGTGCAGTTCGGTGACAACAACGACGGCATGAGTCTGTTCCCCTTCCCCAACGACGCCAATCGCGCCTTGATGGCGATCAACAACGAATACACCAACTACCGCTATTTGTACGCCCACGGCGGCAGCCCACAGTCAGCCGAAGAAGTGCGCAAGGCCCTGGCCTGCGAAGGCCTGTCGGTGATCGAGATCCAACGCAAGGGCGGCCACTGGCATTTCGTTCAGGGCTCGCAATACAACCGCCGCGTTCACGGCAACACGCCGATCCGCGTCAGCGGCCCGGCGGCCGGTGATGCCCTGCTCAAGACTGCGGCCGACAGCACCGGGCAACTGGTGCATGGCACCTTCCAGAACTGCGCCAACGGCAAGACCCCGTGGGGCACCTACCTGACGTGCGAAGAAAACTTCACCGACTGCTTCGGCAGCACCGACGCCACGCTGGCGTTCACCCCTGCGCAGAAACGCTACGGGGTGGTCGCGGCGAGCAAGGAAATCAACTGGCACCCTCATGACCCGCGCTTCGACATGGCGCGCAACCCCAACGAACTCAACCGCTTCGGCTGGGTCGTGGAAGTGGACCCGTTCGACCCGACCGCCATGCCGGTCAAGCGCACTGCGCTGGGTCGCTTCAAGCACGAGAACGCGGCCCTGGCCGAAACGCGCGATGGTCGCGCGGTGGTGTACATGGGCGATGACGAGCGTGGCGAGTTCATCTACAAGTTCATCAGCCGCGACCGCATCGACCACCACAACCCCAAGGCCAACCGTGACCTGCTCGACCACGGCACGTTGTACGTCGCCCGTTTCGACAACGGCGACGGCAACCCCGATCGTCCCAAGGGGCATGGCCAGTGGGTGGAGCTGACCCATGGCAAGAACGGTCTGGACGCCAGCAAGGGCTTCGCCAGCCAGGCCGAAGTGTTGATTCACGCACGGCTTGCCGCCAGTGCCATGCAGGCCACACGCATGGACCGCCCCGAGTGGATCGTGGTCAGCCCCAAGGATGGCCAGGTCTATTGCACCCTGACCAACAACATCAAACGCGGCGACGACGGCCAGCCGGTCGGCGGCCCCAACCCGCGCGAGAAGAACGTCTACGGGCAGATTCTGCGCTGGCGTGAAAGCGGCGACGAACACGGTGCCATGACGTTCGAGTGGGACCTGTTCCTGGTGGCCGGCAACCCCAGTGTGCATCCCGGCCAGGCCAAGGGCGGTTCGTCCAACATCAACCCGCAGAACATGTTCAACAGCCCCGATGGCCTGGCCTTCGACGATGCCGGCCGGCTCTGGGTGCAGACCGATGGCGACACCAGCAATGCCGGTGACTTCGCCGGTATGGGCAACAACCAGATGCTCTGCGCGGACCCGGCCAGCGGCGAGATTCGCCGCTTCATGGTCGGCCCGGTGGGCTGCGAAGTCACCGGCGTGAGCTTCGCCCCCGATCAACGCACCCTGTTCATCGGCATCCAGCATCCGGGTGAAAACGGTGGCTCGACCTTCCCCGAACACCTGCCCAACGGCAAGCCACGTTCTTCGGTGATCGCCATCAGCCGCGAAGACGGTGGGGTGATCGGCGCGTAACATGCCCACCGCTACTGTCGCGTCTGCGCTACCATGGCGAGCCGGACGCGGCAGCCTGCCGCGCGCAGGAGTTCGCATGGCCCACCCTTTTGAAACACTGACCCCAGACCTGGTGCTCGACGCCGTGGAAAGCATCGGCTTTCTCAGCGATGCACGGGTGCTGGCGCTCAACAGCTACGAGAACCGCGTCTACCAGGTGGGCATCGAAGATGGCCAACCGCTGATTGCCAAGTTCTACCGTCCCGATCGCTGGACCAATGCGGCCATCCTCGAAGAACACGCCTTCACCGCCGAGCTGGCCGACTGTGAAGTGCCCGTGGTTGCGCCGATGGTGCACGAGGGCCAGACGCTGTTCGAGCACGCCGGCTTTCGCTTTACCCTGTTTCCTCGTCGCGGCGGTCGCGCGCCGGAGCCGGGCAACCTCGACCAGCTCTATCGTCTGGGCCAGTTGCTCGGTCGTCTGCACGCCGTGGGTGCCACGCGCCCGTTCGAACACCGCGAAGCGTTGGGCGTGCAGAACTTCGGCCACGATTCGTTGCAGACCCTGCTCGAAGGCAACCATGTTCCGCGCAGCCTGCTGCCCGCCTACGAGTCGGTGGCCCGCGACCTGCTCAAGCGCGTGGAAGAAGTCTACAAGGCCACGCCACACCAGAACATCCGCATGCACGGTGACTGCCACCCCGGCAACATGATGTGCCGCGACGACGTGTTCCACATCGTCGACCTCGACGATTGCCGTATGGGCCCGGCGGTCCAGGACCTGTGGATGATGCTCGCCGGCGATCGCCAGGAATGCCTGGGGCAACTGTCCGAACTCATGGACGGCTACAGCGAGTTCCACGACTTCAATCCCCGTGAACTGGCACTGATCGAACCGCTGCGGGCGTTGCGCCTGATGCACTACAGCGCCTGGCTGGCACGCCGCTGGGAAGACCCGGCCTTTCCGCGCAGCTTTCCGTGGTTCGGCAGCGAGCGGTACTGGGGCGACCAGGTGCTGGCGTTGCGCGAACAACTGGCGGCGCTCAACGAAGAGCCACTGAAACTGTTTTGAGCACACACGCGTGGCGTTGTGTCTCACGGCCCGATGTGTAAAGTTGCCGACCACCGCTTAACAACAAAACCATGCAAGCAGGGAGCTCCATGCAAGTCGCCAATCCCCGCCGGGGATACATCCTGGGCCTGAGCGCCTACATCTGCTGGGGGTTCATCCCCCTCTACTTCAAGACCCTCTCGCACTACCCGGCCGTGGAGATCATTGCCCAGCGGGTACTCTGGTCGGCGCTGCTCGGCTCGTTGCTGCTGCTGGTATGGAAGCATCCCGGCTGGCTGCGCGAACTGCGCGACAACCCCATGCGGCTGGCGATACTGGTCGGCAGCGGTTGCCTGATCGCCGCCAACTGGCTGGTCTATGTCTGGGCAGTGACCCACGACCGAGTGCTCGAGGCCAGCCTGGGCTACTACATCAATCCACTGCTCAACGTCGTGCTCGGGCTGCTGATCCTGCGTGAGCGGCTGCGTCCGCTGCAGTGGGTCGCGGTGGCGCTGGCGGCAATCGGCGTGGCGCAGCAGGTCTGGCAAGTGGGTAGTCTGCCGTGGGTGTCCCTGGCGCTGGCCCTGACCTTCGGTTTCTACGGCCTGATTCGCAAGCGCGCGCCGGTGGCAGCGTTGCCGGGGCTGGTCATCGAAACCTGGTTGCTGGTGCCGCTGGCTGCGGGCTGGCTGCTCTGGCATGGCGATGCCGCCAGCGTCCAGCCAGCGTTCTGGACCACCAGCGAGGCCCTCTGGTTGATGGCCGCGGGCCCGATTACCCTGGTGCCGCTGCTGTGCTTCAACGCAGCCGCGCGCCACCTGCCCTACACCACACTGGGTTTCCTGCAATACATCGCGCCCACGCTGGTGTTGCTGCTGGCCGTTCAGGTGTTTGGCGAACACCTGGCGCCTGCGACGCTGGTGACGTTCATCTTCATCTGGGCGGGGTTGCTTATCTACAGTATGGATATCTGGTGGAATCGGCGTCAGCGTAGCTGATCAAAAAACGCTCACCTGGCTGCGGGTCAGGCCGGTCAAGGCCTGCAGCGAGTTACGCCAAGGTTATCCACAGGCTGGTCCACCTGGATTGTGCACAAGCCCGGCACAACTGTCCGTTTTTTGATCAACACTCTGAAAACGCCGCAGGCTGCGGGCTCCAGGGCTATCGACACAGGTTATCCACAGCCACGCTCAGGATAAACGTGGATAACCTCAAGGCGCCCCATCCAGTCCCAGCTCTTCGCGCGCCAGTCTGACCAACGTGTTCATGTCGATCGGTTTGAGCAGGAAGTCGACCACGCTGAAGTGCATCGCCGCAATCGCATCCTTCACGCTGGCATCGCCGGAAATGATGATGATCGGCAACGCCGCGCGCTCCGATTCGCGCACTTCACGAATGAGATCCAGGCCCGACTCGGGGCCCATGCGCAGGTCGGTGATCAGCAATCCGATGCGAAGGTTGGCACGCAATTGACCCATCGCACCCATGGCGCTTTCGGCCTGCACACAGGGGATGCCGTGCGCCTGAAGAATCTGCGCGAGCACGTCCCGCGTGTCGCGATCGTCATCGACCACCAGCGCCAGTTGGGGCGGTGTATCCTGAACCTGACCCAACTCGCTGAGCGCTTCACGCTCGGCATCACTCAACAATGATTCGTGATCGGACATACGTTTCCCGTCATCCATTACCTATCCATCGGCCTTTGGAGCGCCGTTCAACCTTTTAGACTTACGTCCAATGGGCACGTTCGCTCATGCAGTCGACCATGGCCGGACAATAAAGCCAAATCCACAATAACGACAATTTCCGATTCGACCTATCGGGCGGTAATGGCCAATGAGCAAAACCGACGCCTTCACCCAGGCGGGCAAGACCGCAGTGCTGCAGAACATTCACGGCACCGTGCAGTTCCTGCAACGTTTCCCACCGTTCAACCAGATGGAAAACGCCCATCTGGCGTATCTCGTGGAACAGTGCCAACTGCGCTTCTATGCCAGCGGTGAAAGCATCATCAAACCGGCCGACGGTGCTGTCGAGCACTTCTACATCGTCAAGCAGGGTCAGGTGGTGGGCGAACGGCCGCACAGTGCGCGCCGCGGGACCGAAACCACGTTCGAGATCACCGCGGGCGAGTGCTTCCCGCTCGCCGCGCTGCTGGGCGAGCGAGCCACGCGCACCGAGCATCTGGCGGCCGAAGACACCTTCTGCCTGCAATTGAACAAACAGGCCTTCATCAAGCTGTTCGCGCTGTCTACAGTGTTCCGTGATTTCGCCCTGCGCGGGGTGAGCAGCCTGCTCGACCAGGTCAACCAGCAGGTGCAGCGCCAGGCCGTCGAAACCCTGGGTACGCAGTACTCGCTGAACACCCGGCTGGGCGACCTCGCCATGCGTCACCCCGTAACCTGCGCCGCTTCGCTGCCGCTGCGCGATGCCGTACGCCTGATGCACGAACAGCAAGTGGGCAGCATCGTTATCGTCGACGACCTGAAAGCCCCCCAAGGCATCTTCACCCTGCGCGATCTGCGTCAGGCCGTGGCCGATGCAGCCACCGATTTCGGCGCAGCCATCGAGCGGTACATGATTCCCCGGCCCTTCCACCTCAGCCCGGAAGCCAGTGCCTTCGATGCCGCCGTGGCCATGACCGAACGGCACATTGCCCACGTCTGCCTGGTCAAGGACCAGCGCCTGTGCGGCGTGGTGTCCGAGCGCGATCTGTTTTCCCTGCAGCGGGTGGATCTGGTGCACCTGGCTCGGACCATCCGCCATGCTTCGCGGCTGGAACAACTGGTCGCCCTGCGCGGGGAAATCAGCGCTCTGGTCGAGCGCATGCTGGCCCATGGCGCCTCGTCGACGCAGATTACCCAACTGATCACCTTGCTCAACGATCACACGGTCTGCCGGGTGATCGAACTGGTGCTGCAGGAGCGCGGTGATCCAGGTGTGCCCTTCAGTTGGCTGTGTTTCGGCAGTGAAGGCCGTCGCGAGCAGACACTGCACACCGATCAGGACAACGGCATCGTCTTCGAAGCCCGTGACGCCGCCCACGCCGCCGAGATCCGCGGCAAGCTGCTGCCGCTGGCGCATCAGATCAACCTGGCGCTGGCGCAGTGCGGCTTCAGTCTGTGCACGGGCAACGTCATGGCGAGCAATCCCGAGCTGTGTCTGTCGCGCCTGGAATGGGCGCGGCGCTTCGCCGGGTTCATCCGCGAGGCGAGCCCGGAAAACCTGCTCAATTCGAGCATCTATTTCGACCTGCGTACGGTATGGGGCGATGACTCGGCCTGTGCACAACTGCGCCGCAGCGTGCTGGAACAGGTCGCGGACAACAGCCTGTTCCAGCGCATGCTGGCGCAGAATGCCTTGCGCCAGCGGCCTCCGGTCGGGCGCTTTCGCGACTTCGTACTGACCCGCCAGGGCAGTGACAAGGCGCCCACCCTGGACCTCAAGGTGCAAGGTTTGACGCCCTTCGTCGACGGCGCACGCCTGCTGGCCCTGGCCAACGGCATCGACACCGGGAACACTTTGGAGCGCTTGCGCCAGCTGGTCGCAAAAGAGGTCATCGACGCACAGGACGGTGCCGCCTATGAAGAGGCCTACCATTTCATCCAGCAGACGCGCATGCAGCAGCATCAAGCCCAGGCCCGGCAGCACCTGCCCTATTCCAATCGCGTCGACCCGGCCGAGCTCAACCAACTGGACCGGCGCATCCTGCGTGAATCCCTGCGCCAGGCCCAGCGCCTGCAGGCCAGTCTGAGCCTGAGGTACCAGCTGTGAGCCTGTTCGACTGGCTACGGGCCAAACCCGCCTGCGTGCTGGACGCCACTTTGCAGCAACGTATGGCAGCACTGCCCACGGCCCAACCCTGGCAAACCTGCCGCCTGCGCGAGCAGCGCTGGGTGGTGCTGGACCTGGAAACCAGCGGCTTGAACCTGAACAAGGATCAGGTGCTGTCGATCGGCGCGGTGGTCATCGAAGATGGCGCGGTGGATTTCTCCCGGCAGTTCGAACGCACGTTGCTGCGCGAGCAACCGCGGCTGGGCGCCAGTGTCTTGATCCATGGCCTGGGCCCCGACGCGATTGCCGCCGGGGACGATCCGGCCGAGGCCTTGCTGGACTTCATGGCCTTCATCGGTGACAGCCCGCTGCTGGCCTTTCACGCGCCCTTCGATGAGCACATGCTCACGCGCGCGCTCAAGCAAAGTCTGGGCTACCGCTTGCAGCACCCGTTCCTGGACGTCGCCGCCCTGGCGCCGATGCTGTGCCCGGATGCGGCCCTGCGCGAAGCCGGGCTGGATGACTGGACCGGGCATTTCGGCCTGCAGGTCGGTGAGCGCCATCATGCCAGTGCCGATGCGCTGGTCACGGCGGAGTTGGCCATGCTGCTGTTCAGCCGTGCCCGCCGCCAAGGCCTGGACAGCCCCAGCGCCCTGGCCGAGAAAGTGGCTCAGTGGCGGCGGCGCCAGCAGACTCAGGCGTTCTGACCTGCGCGAAACTGCGTATGCACATGAACGCTGCCGACACGCCTCGATTGCGCTGGCCACTGGCCTTTTTCGCGCTGCCTGTACGTATACTGGTGCGACTACAGGTCGTAACGCCCTGACAACTGATGCTCCATGACCCAGCCAGCCCTGCGCGGACGGCTGGGTTCTTTTTGCAGGCCATGAAATGAAAAGCACCACCATCCGCCGTTGGTCCTTCATCCACACCTGGACCAGCCTGATCTGCACCCTGTTCCTGTTGATGCTGGCTATCACCGGCTTGCCTCTGGTGTTCCATCACGAGATCGAACACCTGCTGGGCGACGAGCCACAGTTCCGCGACATGCCGGCCGACACGCCGCAGCTGGACCTGCAGCAACTGGTTCAGGCCGCTCAGGCCCACCGTCCCGGCGAGGTGGTGCAGTACTTCGGCTGGGACGAAGACGACCCTCATGGCGTGTTCGCCATCACCGCCGCCACAGCCGACACCGAGCCCAATCTGTCCCACACCTTCATGCTCGACAACCGCACCGGCGAAGCCATGGAAATGCCTTCGGCCAACGGCGGCTTCATGATGGTCATGCTGCGCTTGCATGTGGACATGTATGCCGGGCTGCCCGGCAAGCTGTTGCTGGCGTTCATGGGGCTGCTGTTCGTGCTGGCCATCGTTTCCGGGGTGGTGCTGTATTCGCCGTTCATGCGCAAACTCACGTTCGGCACTGTGCGCAATCAGAAGTCCACCCGCACCCGCTGGCTCGACCTGCACAACCTGATCGGCGTGGTCACCCTGACCTGGGCCTTGGTGGTGGGGGTGACCGGCGTGATCAGCGCCTGCGCCGACCTGCTCATCAGCGCCTGGCGGGCGGAAAGCCTCACGGCCCTGATCGAACCCTACCGCGACGCGCCACCGCTCACGCAACGGGCGCCTGCCACCCGCCTGCTGGACATCGCCCACGGCGCCGCGCCGGGCATGACACCCGACTTCATCGCCTTTCCCGGGACGCGCTTTTCCAGCGAACACCACTACGCGGTGTTCATGAAGGGCGGCACCCACCTGACTTCGCACCTGCTGACGCCGGTGCTGATCGACGCCACCACCCTGGACGTCACGGCAGTGGTCGAACGGCCCTGGTACATGGACGCCATGGGCCTGTCGCAGCCGCTGCACTTCGGCGACTACGGCGGTATGCCGATGCAGATCCTCTGGGCGGCGCTGGATGTGCTGACCATCATCGTGCTGAGCAGTGGCGTGTACCTATGGTGGGTCCGCCGCCGCGCCGCCAAGGCTGCTGGCGTGGAGGCCGCGGCGTGACGAAACGGAAGAAGTCGACGTTCTGGCCGGTGTTCGGCATTCCGCTGGCGATCGGGCTGATCGGCGCGGCCGGATTGTTCGCAGCCCTGCTGGGGGATGGCTGGTGGGATGCCCTGGCGTGGGTGGGGTTGGGGATTCCAGCGGTGCTGGGGGGGTGGGGGTTGGTCAGGAGGGGCTGAGTGGGCCATGCACCGGTGGGCTCATCTGCGCTCAGGTAATCCAGGATCAGGATGCAATCGCTGAAGCAGCTTGCGCAGTTATCATAGGGATATTTCGCGAAGGCGACGGCTTCGTGCATTCGACGTATGGCCTGATGATGTGTATTGCGAACATAGGCCTCTTCGCGGGCAGAGCCCGCTCCCACAAAAAACCCGACGCTGTCGAGTCCTACAGAAGAAACCGCTCTGCTTTGAACAACTGAAGATTACGTCCTACTTTGCAGCTAATTCGTCTGATATTCCACTGTTAAAAATCCTACAGTTTTTCGGGACGCAGGGCTGTGCGTAAACGTTGTGTATGACTCAACTCGGTGATATTTATCTGCACCTGGTATCGATGCCATCGGCTTGCTCGGCCTGAACTTCCTGTTTGACTCGACAGCGCTGCTATCTGAGATAAGGACCCATCAATATGAGGCAGTTCCTGACGCAGGCCATAACGCAAAGGCCAGCCCTGTTCGGGGCTACCTTGATCACTGTATTCATCCTGAAGCTTTCGCTGTTTGCACCTGCGCTCTTGCTCGGTGCTGTTATTGACAACCTGTCACTCGACAGCAGCGCTGAAAGCCTGACGATCCCTTATCTGCTTTGTGGTTACGCGCTGGTCATACTGGTGACAGCTGCGGTTGCCCCCATCCAGACGTATGCACTGACTCGACTGGTCCAGCAAACGGTCAAGGATCGATCCATCAGTTGGATAGCAGAAATCTTCAAGAAAGAATTCTGCGTCTTTAATAATTTACGAATAGGCCATTTGATCAAAGCAACGGATCGCGGCATTACCGCTCATGAGCAGATATTGAATTTCTTTATCACCGTTGGGCTGCCCCTGATCATCGAGATCCTCGTCGTCAGCATTCTGTTTGTGCACTTTGGCGGCGCCCAACTCTTCGCAGCGCTGTTGACGGCATCGTGCATCTATTTATATGTGTGCCATAGAATCATTCAGTGGCGTACTCGACATATCAACGAGGTCAACGACAGCGAAGACGAAGTCTCTGAACGTCTGTTCAGCACGCTGCGCGCAGCCCGTTCCATCAAGCTGGAAGGGGCTGCTGAACAAACGCTATCCCCGCTCAATCTGGCATTCGAGCGCTACGCGCGTTGCGCTACCACCGTCGCGAGTTCGGCGGCGGCGCTGGGGTCCGCGAAAATGCTCTTCATCGGGCTTTCCACGTGTGGACTCCTGGTGTGGGGCGTTCGAAACCAGGGGATGACAAACCCGACATTGACTATCGGCGAGCTGGTTGCGCTGTGCTCGATTGCGGGTGGATTTCTCACCAACATATCGGGCATCGCCGAAGCCTATCGTTCGGCCCATCAATTCATGGCTGACAAAGTCAAACTGCAGCAGACCCTCAGCCTTCCGCGATTCGATGGACCGGACCGCTCACTGAAGCCTCCGGCATCGCCCATCTCCTCTCTGGAGCTGGCCGCGTGTGAGGTGTCAGGCCGACATATGACGCTCGACGCTCCCCTGCGATTCAAGTCCGATGAAAGCGTGGCCATCACCGGCCCCAGTGGTGCAGGCAAGTCCACACTGCTCGAGTTGCTGGCGGGTATGGACGGTGCTTATCGACAACATCTTTCTCTCAACGGTATCTGCGTTGAGCGGATCCGCGGCGCCTCACAGCTGCGCGCGTTGCGCTACTGCCCGCAAAGTCCGGTATTCCTGCCGGGCGATCTGAAATCGGGCGTGATGTATGGCCATGCCGCCGGACCTGAAGTGCTGGAGCAAGTGCAGAAGTTGTCATTGGAGGCACTGCTCAGCCAGTTGAATCTCAACGATACCGCGTCCAACCTCTCCGGCGGACAGGCCAAGCGGCTCAGCCTGCTTCGGCTGCTCAACAGGCCTGGACGCTTCAATCTCTTCGACGAGCCAACCGCTTCGCTCGATCAAGAGCTGGCCATGGCAACGTGGGACACCTTGATGGATGCATTCAAAGGAAAAGGGTTGATCTGCGTCACTCACGATATCGAAGCATTGTCGCGTTTCGATCGGGTACTGGTTATCCAGCAGGGCAGGATCGTTGCCGATGGGCCATGGCATCTGTTGAGAAGAGAGGCGGGTCTGCTCAAAGGCATAGCGGAAATGGCAGAACGCTGAGCGTCAGTCCTGTGCATAACTCGGGCTACGCGCCTGCATTCCTGGCCAAAGCACTTAAGGTCTGAGAGCGTTGGATCACAATCAAGTGGGGACGGCTTGACCCCATCTTCAAGCTGATACAGGGTAACTCCTTATCCAAGGAGAACACTTCATGCCCGCCATGACGCTCTATCACAACCCCGCCTCACCCTTTGCTCGCAAGGTCATGGTGCTGCTGCATGAGACCGGTCAGTTGGAGCGGGTCTTTCTGAAGACGGTGGCGTTGAGCCCTGTCAGCCCGGATGCGTCAGTGAACCAGGACAACCCGGCCGGGAAGATTCCGGCGTTGGTGCTCGAAGACGGCACTACGCTGCATGACAGCCGGGTGATCCTGGAGTACTTGGATCATCAGCATGTGGGCAACCCGCTGATCCCTCGGGAAGGGGCGTCGCGCTGGCGGCGGTTGACGGTGGCGTCACTGGCGGATGCGATGCTCGACGCGGCCGTGCTGATTCGCTACGAGAAGGCCCTGCGGCCGCCTGAGCTGCACTGGCCGTTGTGGCTGGATAATCAGGCCGAGAAGATCGAACGGGGACTGGCGTATCTGGAAGCCACGGCGATCGCGGAGTTGAGCGCAGCGTTCGATATCGCGGCAATCGGCGTGGCCTGTGCGCTGGGGTATGTGGATTTTCGCATGCCGGAGTCAGAGTGGCGGCAGCGTTATCCGGGGTTGGCCGGCTGGTTTGCCGAGGTGAGTCAGCGCGAGTCGCTACGCTCGACTATGCCGTCGGCCTGACACGGAGGGAGTGCTTACGCAATCTCGCACCAGTCCTGTACCTCAAGCCCCTCGACCAAGCGAAACGCCTTGTCACTGGTGACCAGTGTCATCCCGAGCGAAAGGCTATGGGCGGCGATAAGGCCGTCCAATGCGCCAAGGCAGTGCCCACGACGCTCGCCCGTTGCCCGGCTCGAACCATAGGCCTGGGCTGCCTGGCTGCCCCAAGGAAGAATATCGATGGTTTTCAGGAACGCGGTCACAATCCCCGCCAACCGCTGCGCAGCCGGCCGCTTGGCCAGGCCATAAAGCAATTCCGCCTCGGTGATGGAGGAGATGCACACCGATGTCATGGGCACAGCGCTCAGGTTCTTGATGACACCCGGATGCCCCTTGAGCAGGTGACTAACGGTATTGGTGTCCAGCATCAGTTGCTTCATTCGGGAATACCGTCGAGTGGATCGCGGTTTCCGCGAGCCATCTGCGTGCGATCGTCGGCGCTCAGGAAATCGTCTGGAACGCCGCCTTGAGCGACAAGTGCCAGAAACTCATCCCATGAGTCGGGCTTTCTGGACAAAATCACATCGCCGGTCTCGGGATCGCGCCGTATGAAGACTTCATCGGTATCGAATCGGAAGGCGGCAGGCAAGCGCACGGCTTGGCTTCGGCCATTAACGAAGACTTTTGCTGTCTGTGACATATCCATCTCCAGTGCGGGTATACATCATAATATATACCCGCATTGGAGCATGGAAAACGGGAGATTGTTGCTTGCCTTGTAGGCACGCCTATCGGGACGACTGCACGTCGGCCTGCCACGGCCAGAATCAGCAGTCCGGCTTGTCGGCGACGAAACGGCGGGCGGGGTTGACCGCGGCCTTGAACTCGCGCAGGCCTTTGGCACCGATCAACAGGGGGTAGTTGAACTTGCTGCGGTCGACCAGGTTGACCTCGATGGTGCGCTTGACGTCGCCCAGGCACAGTTCCAGGTCCACCACGGGACGCTGCGAGACTTCGGCGCCCTCGCCGTCGTCGTCTTCCTCCGTGCGGTTCTTGATCTTGCTGATACGTGAGATCTTGTGCTCGTACACCTTGTTGTCGGCGTCCTTGGTGGCCAGGCGAAAACGTACCCAATCGTCGCCGTCGCGGGTGAAGGTCTGGATGTCCTTGGCCGATAGCGAGGCAGTCAGTGCGCCGGTGTCCATCTTGGCCTTGAAGACCTGACCACCGATTTCCGGCAGTTTGATGTATTCAAAGCGACCATACAGCGTGGGTTCGGCGGCCATGACCGGCAGCGCCAATACGGACAGCAATGCGAGAACGGATTTCACTGAAGCTTTTCCTTGAGCGAGGGCCGGTGAAGGCGATCGGTGCTGCAAACGGTATGGGCTCAGCATACCCAATGAAAAGTGAAACATTTGTTGACGAAACCGCGTGCCGGAATTGGCTCGGCACTCGCTTGTGCTTATGATTGCCGGCCGTGAATACCCCCCGAGTCGTTCTATGCGTCGCCTGCTCACCGGCTGTATGACTGCCCTGCTGCTGTTGCTCAACACCCTGGTGTTCATCGGACCCCTGCTGGTGTTCGCCCTGATCAAGCTGGTGCTGCCCATGCGTTATCGTGATTGGGCATCCGCGGCCGTGGTGTGGATCGCTGAAACCTGGGCCGAGATCGACAAACTCATCTTCGCTTTGTGCGTGCCGACCCAGTGGGACATACGCGGCGCGGCAGACCTGCGCCAGGACACGTCCTATCTGGTCGTGAGCAACCACCAGTCGTGGGTCGACATTCCGGCACTGATTCAAGCGTTGAACCGGCGGGCACCGTTCTTCAAGTTTTTCCTCAAGAAGGAACTGATCTGGGTCCCGCTGCTGGGCCTGGCCTGGTGGGCGCTGGATTACCCCTTCATGAAGCGCTACAGCAAGGCGTTTCTGGCCAGGCATCCGCAACTCAAGGGCAAGGATCTGGAGATCACTCGGGCCGCGTGCGAGCTGTACAAGCGCCAGCCCGTGACGGTGGTGAACTACCTGGAAGGTACGCGCTTCAGCCCGGCCAAGCGCGATGAGCAGGCGTCACCGTTCAACTACCTGCTCAAGCCCAAGGCCGGTGGCGTGGCGTTCGTGCTGGCGGCCATGGGGCCACAACTCGACCGTCTGCTGGACGTGACGGTGGTGTATCCGGGCACGGCCATTCCGGGATTCTGGAACCTGCTGTGTGGTGATGTGCCGCGGGTGATCGTGGAGATCCAGTCGCGCGCCATCGACGCGGAGTTGATCGATGGCGACTACGAAAATGATCCGGACTTCCGCTTGACCGTCCAGAACTGGGTCAACCAGCTCTGGAGCGAAAAGGATCAGCGCATCGACGCCTTGCGCGCCGAACTCGATCGCTGATCCAGCGCAGGGTTAGCTCCCCGTCCCGGTGCCCCAGACGCTGCCCAGGCTCTTGAGCAGCGGACCACCGACGCCTTGTTGCCCCAGGTATTGCAGGATCACTGGCGCGAACTGGCCGACCATGCCGCTGTTCATGCCCAGCGCGCTGAAGGCGTTGTTCATGTCACTGGTGGTTTTGACGTCGCCCAGAGCGTTGTTCAGGGCGCTGATATTCTTTTGGTCGGATTTGCCGAGCAGACCGCTCAGACCGCTCAAGCCACCCAAGGCGTTGTTGCCCGAAAGCTTGTCGATGCCGGGCACGGACTTGCTCAGCTGTGCATAGTCGGCGGTGCTCAGCTGGTTCTTGGCCAGGCCCAGCATGGCGCCGGTGCCGCCGATGGCCTGGGTCGGGGTGATGTTCAGGGTCGAGCCCAAGGTGTTGAGCAGGCCTGCGGCTTCCGGTGCGGCAGCCACGGCAGCGTTGTTGCCTTGCTTGCCGTTCTGCAGGGTGGCAGCGGCGTTGACCGCGTCGTTCAGGTTGAAAGCGAAGGCCGGACTGGTGGCAACGGCCATCAGGGAAGCCAGGGCCATGGCGCGAGTGATGTTCATTGTGCAGCAACCTCGGGGACAGATAGGCGGACCGTCGTCAAACGGCAGTTCGGTCCCATTATGTTCCTTGAGGGTGAAAATTGTGTAATGGCGGGGAGTTGCGGGAGAGTTCCCCCGGTAGGAGCGGTCGGTGGCCGCGAAGGGAGTGGCGCTTTCGTTCAGGGACTGCGCGTTGAGCTTTTCGCGGGCAGAGCCCGCTCCCACAGGGGATCTCGGTGCGTCACGTATAACGCGTTGCGTTTTCGCGGGCAGAGTGTGTGGGAGCAGGCGTGATCAGGCGGCGCTGAACAGTTTGTGCGGGTCGATGACGAATTTCTTCGGTACGCCCGCGTCGAATTCGCCGTAGCCGCGCGGGGCGTCGTCCAGCGAGATGACTTCCACGCCGACGATGTCGGCGATCTTGATGCGGTCCCACATGATGGCCTGCATCAGTTGCCGGTTGTATTTCATCACCGGCGTCTGACCCGTGTGGAAGCTGTGCGACTTGGCCCAGCCCAGCCCGAAGCGGATGCTCAGGCTGCCCATCTTCGCCGCCGCATCCACCGCGCCCGGATCTTCGGTGACGTACAGGCCGGGAATGCCGATCTTGCCGGCCACGCGCACCACACCCATCAACGAGTTGAGCACGGTCGCCGGGGCTTCCGCCTTGGCGCCGCTGTGGCCGTGACCGCGTGCCTCGAAGCCCACCGCATCGACTGCGCAGTCCACTTCCGGCTCGCCCAGCAAGGCGGCGATCTGCTCGTGCAGCGGGGTGTCCTGGGACAGGTCGGCGATCTCGAAGCCCTGAGCCTTGGCGTGCGCCAGGCGTGTGGGGTTGACGTCACCGACGATGACCACGGCTGCGCCCAGCAGACGCGCAGAGGCAGCGGCGGCCAGCCCGACCGGCCCGGCGCCGGCGACGTACACGGTACTGCCGGGGCCAACGCCTGCGGTCACGGCACCGTGGTAACCGGTTGGCAGAATGTCGGACAGGCAAGTCAGGTCACGGATCTTCTCCATGGCTGCATCGCGGTCCGGCAGTTTGAGCAGGTTGAAGTCGGCATAGGGCACCAGAACGAACTCGGCCTGGCCGCCGACCCAATCCCCCATGTCGACGTAGCCGTAGGCGCCGCCCGGACGCGCCGGGTTGACGGTCAGGCAAACACCGGTGTGCTGCTCCTTGCAGGAGCGGCAACGACCGCAGGCGACGTTGAAGGGTACGGACACCAGATCCCCGACCTTGAGGTGCTCGACGTCGCGACCGGCCTCGATCACCTCGCCGGTGATCTCATGGCCCAGCACCAGGCCGACCTGAGCCGTGGTACGGCCGCGGACCATGTGCTGGTCGGAGCCGCAGATGTTGGTCGAGACTACGCGCAGGATCACACCGTGTTCGATGCGCTTGCCTCGCGGGTCCTGCATTTTGGGAAAATCGATGTTCTGCACTTCGACTTTGCCGGAGCCCAGATACACCACTCCACGATTACCAGACATGCTTTCACCTCGCTGTTTGTTGTTGAGCTTGGGTTTTGCGTGCTGCGGTCATGCGTTGATTCGTGTGCTGCCCTGACGCGGCTTGCGCCGCTGCTACAGGAATGCGCGGTCGTCTGTAGCAGCGGCGCAAGCCGCGTCAATGACGGCGCGGTACACCTGACACATCACATCAGGGCCGGACGCGGCTTGCGCCGCTGCTACAGCACCACCGTGCGGTTGGCGTTGAGGAACACGCGGCGCTCGATGTGGTAGCCGATGGCTCGGGCCAGGGTCAGGCATTCGATATCTCGCCCCTTGGCGATGAGGTCTTCGGGGTAGTGACTGTGATCGACCACCTCTACACCTTGGGTGATGATCGGCCCTTCGTCCAGGTCATTGTTGATGTAGTGCGCGGTCGCCCCGACCAGCTTGACGCCTTTGTTGTAAGCCTGGTGGTACGGTTTGGCGCCCTTGAAACCGGGCAGCAACGAGTGGTGAATGTTGATCGCCCAGCCGTCCAGGCGGCGGCACAGCTCCGGTGACAACACCTGCATGTAGCGGGCAAGGATCACCAGCTCGGCGCTGGCCTGTTCGATGACCTGCAGCACCTTGCGCTCCTGCGATGGCTTGTCCTTGGGGTCGAGGGGGAAATGGTAGTAGGGAATGTCGTGCCAGCGCGCCAACGGCTCGAGGTCCGGATGGTTGGAGATCACCGCGACCACGTCCATGGGCAGCTGGCCGATGCGCTGGCGGTAGAGCAGATCGTTGAGGCAGTGGTCGGCCTTGGACACCATGATCACCACCTTGGGACGATACTGCGGTGCGGTCAGCTCGAAGATCATGCCGAAGCTGGCACCGCGTTCGGCCAAGCCGGCGCGAAAGGCGGCCTCGTCGAAACCGTCGGGCTGACGAAACTCCACCCGGATGAAGAAGCGCGATGACAGCCGGTCGTCGAACGAATGGTGCTCGGTGACATAGCAGCCCTGCTCGAACAGGTAGCGCGTGACCGCGTCCACCGTGCCCAAAACGCTTGGGCAATCGGCGGTGAGGATCCAGGTATCAGGGGCACGGCTCATGGGTAGTCCTTTGGTGTCGGGGTCAAGACGACTGTAGGAGCGGTCATCGGCCGCGAACGTCGCACCGTGGTATGTCTGATGCACCGCGGCCGCCTGGTTCGCGGCCGATGACCGCTCCTACAGGGCTGTGAAATTCCAGTGCTGTCAGGCCTGGATGCTCAGCCCATACTCGGCCGAAGCATCCTGCAACCACAGCCACCAGTAGTCGGCGAAGCTGCGGCGGATCAGCAGTTCCCAGGTTTCCTCGCCCGTGCGGCGGATGACCAGTTGGGACTTGGCGAACACTGTCCCCACCGCCTTGCCCACCGGGAAATTGCTCGGGTGCACGTCGTAGCTGGTGGACTTCATCAGCACGTCGCGCACGTTCGGCCCGCTCAGCTCGATCAGCGACTGGCCGCCGCTGACGTTGACCACCGCCACATGCAGCCCGGCCAATGCCTCGCGCAACCGCTGCTCGGCGGCCAATTCCTCGCCACCGGGGACGATCAGCAGCCACTCGTCCGGGCCCAGCCACTGCAGCGATGTTTCGCCGTTGCTGACCATGCTCAAGGCGCCCGGCAGTTCCAGGCCGGTGGCCTTGTGCACGGCGCCGGCGAAGGTCGCATCATGGCCGTCTCCGCGCAGGGTCAGGTGACCCAGCAGCTTTTTCTCGCGCAGGGTCACACCGGCACCCTGGCGGCCCTTGCCGACCAGGCTGGCGAGGTCGGCGTGGTGAAGCGGGTCTTCGGCCTTGGCGCCCGAGGTGGGGCGTTGCTGGTATACGTTGACTGTGGTCATTTTGCTGCACCTGTCAGTGAATGCTGTTGAAGCCTGCAAGAAGGTGGTGAGCTCCCGTAGGAGCGGTCATCGGCCGCGAAGGGCCTGCTGCAGTTGCCTTGGCACACCGCGGCGGGCTTTTCGCGGCCACTGGCCGCTCCCACAGGCGCCCTGTGCTAGATGTTCTGCCGCTCGCCCTTCGGATCGAAGAACACCGAAGAAACGATTTCGGCTTCGATCACGCTGCCATCGGCCTGGGGCGAGAACACCCGCTCACCCATGCGCTTGAGGCCACCCTTGACCACACCCATGGCGAACGAGTAACCCAGCGAGTTGCTGGCGTAGCTCGACGTCACGTGGCCGACCATGCTCATGGGGATCGCCTGCTTGGGGTCGAACACCAGTTGAGCGCCTTCGGGCAACCATTTGTTCGGATCGATCGGCTTGAGGCCCACCAACTGCTTGCGCTCCTGGCGCACGGTGTCTTCGCGGTTCATCCCGCGCCAGCCGATCCACGAGAACGGCTTGGTTCGGCCGACGCACCAGCCCATGTTCAAGTCGTCCGGAGTCATCGAGCCGTCGGTGTCCTGGCCGACGATGATGAAACCCTTCTCGGCGCGCAGCACGTGCATGGTCTCGGTGCCGTAGGGCGTCAGGTTGTACTGCTTGCCTGCCTCGATGATTTTCTCCAGCACACCCATGGCGTAGTCGGCCTGGATGTTGACCTCGTACGACAGCTCGCCGGTGAAGGAGATACGAAACACCCGTGCCGGCACGCCTGCCACCTGCCCTTCCTTCCAGGTCATGAACGGGAAAGCGTCCTTGTCCAGGTCGATATCGGTCACTTCGCCGAGCAGCTTGCGGCTGTTGGGCCCGGACAGGGTCAGGGTCGCCCAGTGGTCGGTGACCGAGGTGAAGTACACCTTCAGGTCCGGCCACTCGGTCTGCTGGTAGAGTTCCAGCCATTGCAGGACCCGCGCCGCACCGCCGGTGGTGGTGGTCATCAGGAAGTGGTTGTCGGCCAGGCAGGCGGTGACGCCGTCGTCGAAGACCATCCCGTCTTCCTTGCACATCAGGCCGTAGCGCGCCTTGCCCACGTCCAGCTTGGTCCAGGCGTTGGTGTAGATGCGGTTGAGGAATTCGCGCGCGTCCGGGCCCTGGATGTCGATCTTGCCCAGGGTCGAGGCGTCCAGCAGGCCGACGCTGTCGCGCACCGCCTTGCATTCGCGGGCGACGGCGGAATGGATGTCCTCACCGCGCTTGGGGAAGTACCAGGGGCGCTTCCATTGGCCGACGTCTTCGAATTCGGCGCCATTCTTCACATGCCAGGCATGCAGGGCGGTGAACCGTACGGGCTCGAACAGTTGGCCGCAGTGGCGCCCAGCCACCGCACCGAAGGTAACCGGCGTGTAGTTGGGGCGGAACATGGTGGTGCCCATTTCCGGAATGGTGACGTTCAGCGAACGGGCGGCAATGGCCAGGCCGTTGACGTTGCCCAGCTTGCCCTGGTCGGTACCGAAGCCCAGCGCGGTGTAGCGCTTGACGTGCTCGACCGACTCGAAGCCCTCACGGGTAGCCAGCTCGATGGCCGCCGCGGTGACGTCGTTCTGCAGGTCGACGAACTGCTTGGGCGCACGTGCCGTGTCCTTGTCGTGGGGGACCTGGAACAGCGCCAGGGTGGGTTCTTCGACGCGGCTCAAGACCTTGGGCAAGGTGCCTTCGACAATGCCGAAACCGGTCTCGGACGCGGCTCTTGCCCCGCCTTCAAAGCCGTCGGCCATGGCATCGGCCAGGGCATACACGCCGTTCACGCCGCCCACGCACACGCGTTTCTGCGGGGCTTCGCCAGGCACGAAGCCGAGGATATCTTCACGCCAGATCGGTTTGCCGCCCAGGTGCGAGGCCAGGTGGACCACCGGGCTGTAGCCGCCCGAGCTGCCGATCAAGTCGCAGTCGAGCCACTCGCCGGGGCTGGCCACCTTGTGTGCCCTGACGTCGATGGCGGCGACGCGCGCTGCCGTGACGTGCTTGCTGCCACGGGCTTCGATCACCGCGCTGGACGTCAGGATACGGATGCCCTTGGCGCGGGCTTCCTCGACCAGCGCACCACGCGGGTTGTGTCGGGCATCGGCCACGGCGACGACCTTGAGGCCGGCGTCGTACCAGTCCAGGGCCACGCGGTAGGCATGGTCGTTGTTGGTCGACAGCACCAGCTTCTTGCCCGGTGCCACGCCGTAGCGGCGCACGTAGGTGGAAATGGCGCCGGCCAGCATGTTGCCCGGCACGTCGTTGTTGCCGTACACCAGCGGCCGCTCGTGGGTGCCGGTGGCCAGCACCACGCGCCCGGCGCGAACCCGGTGCATGCGCTGGCGCACCTGGCCCATCGGTGCACGATCGCCGAGGTGATCGGTAAGGCGCTGATGGATGGTCAGGAAATTGTGGTCGTGATAGCCGTTGACCGTGGCACGAGGCAGCAAGGTCACGTCCGGCAAACCTTGCAGTTCAGCGATGACCGCTTTCACCCATTCACCGGCCGGCTGGCCGTCCAGGCTCTCGCGGGTATCGAGCAGCGAGCCGCCGAACTCTTCCTGCTCGTCGGCCAGGATCACCCGCGCACCGCTGCGCGCCGCGGCCAGGGCGGCAGACAGCCCGGCTGGGCCGGCGCCGACCACCAGCACGTCGCAGGTGCGGCTCATGTAGTCGTAGGAATCCGGATCGACTTCGGTCGGCGAACGGCCCAGGCCGGCGGCCTTGCGGATGTACTTCTCGTAGGTCATCCAGAAGGACTGCGGGTACATGAACGTCTTGTAGTAGAAGCCGGGCGGCATCAGCTTGCCGCCGACCTTGCCCAAGATACCCATCATATCGGTGTTGACGTTCGGCCAGCCGTTGGTGCTGGTGGCGACCAAGCCCTGGTACAACGCCTGTTGAGTGGCCCGCACGTTGGGAATCTGGGTCGCCTCGGTGGCGCCGATCTGCAGCACCGCATTGGGCTCCTCGGCGCCTGCAGCAACGATGCCGCGCGGACGCGAATACTTGAAGCTGCGACCGATCACGTCGACGCCATTGGCCAGCAGGGCCGAGGCCAGGGTGTCACCTTCATAGCCGACGTAGGTCGTGCCGTTGAAGGTGAAGGTCAGCTTCTTGCTGCGGTCCAGACGTCCGCCGTTGGACAGGCGATTGACCTGGCTCATGGCTGATCTCCCGAGGCGATTTGAGGGGTTTCGTCGATAGTCTTCTCGACGAACTGGGGCTGGCTGCCGATGCGATAGGTTTCCAGGATTTCGTAGGTGACCGTGTTGCGGGTCGCATTGAAATACTGGCGGCAACCGGCGGCGTGGATCCACAGCTCGTGCTGCAGGCCACGCGGGTTGTTGCGGAAGAACATGTACTCGCCCCACTGCGCGTCGGTGCAGGCGCCTGGATCGAGCGGGCGGGCGATGTGCGCCTGGCCCGAGCAGTGGAATTCTTCTTCGCTGCGAAGCTCGCCACAGTGTGGACAGAAGATGTTCAGCATGATCGTTTCTCCTGTTAGTGGGCGACGGCGGCAGCGCCGTGTTCGTCGATCAGCGCGCCGTTGTGGAAGCGCTCGATGGAAAACGGCTTGGCCAGCGGGTGCATTTCACCGGTGGCCAGGCTGGCAGCGAACACATGGCCCGAGCCCGGTGTGGCCTTGAAGCCACCCGTGCCCCAGCCGCAGTTGAAGAACATGTTCGGCACCGGGGTCTTGGAGATGATCGGGCAGGCGTCCGGCGTGGTGTCGACGATGCCGCCCCACTGGCGGTTCATGCGCACGCGCGAGAGCACCGGGAACATCTCGACGATGGCTTGCAGGGTGTGCTCGATGATCGGGTACGAACCGCGCTGGCCGTAGCCGACCCAACCGTCGATACCGGCGCCGATGACCAGGTCGCCCTTGTCCGACTGGCTGATGTAGCCATGCACGGCGTTGGACATGATCACGCTGTCGATGATGGGCTTGATCGGCTCCGACACCAGCGCCTGCAAAGGGTGGGACTCGACCGGCAGACGGAAGCCGGCCAGCTTGGCCATGTGCCCGGAGTTGCCGGCGGTGACCACACCGACGCGCTTGGCGCCGATGAAACCCTTGTTGGTTTCAACGCCGATGCACACGCCGTTTTCCTTGCGGAAACCGGTCACTTCGGTCTGCTGGATCAGGTCCACGCCCAGGGCGTCGGCGGCACGTGCATAGCCCCAGGCCACGGCGTCGTGACGGGCCACGCCGCCACGGCGTTGGACCGTGGCGCCGGTGATCGGGTAACGGGTGTTCTTGGTGCAGTCCAGGTAGGGAATCTCTTCGGCCACCTGTTTGTTGTTCAACAGTTCGCCGTCCACCCCGTTCAAACGGTTGGCGCTGACGCGGCGCTCGGAGTCGCGCATGTCCTGCAGGGTGTGGCACAGGTTGTACACGCCGCGCTGGGAAAACATCACGTTGTAGTTGATGTCCTGGGACAGGCCTTCCCAGAGTTTCATGGCGTGCTCGTACAGATGCGCCGACTCGTCCCACAGGTAGTTGGAACGCACGATGGTGGTGTTGCGTGCGGTATTGCCACCGCCCAGCCAGCCCTTCTCGACCACGGCCACGTTGGTGATGCCGTGGACCTTGGCCAAATAGTAGGCGGTTGCCAGGCCATGCCCGCCGCCGCCGACGATGACCACGTCGTAGACCTTCTTGGGGGTCGGCGTGCGCCACATGCGCTGCCAGTTTTCGTGGTGGCTGAGCGAGTGCTTGAAGAGGCCGAAGCCAGAATAACGTTGCATGGTGTTCACTCCACTCTCAGCGGTAGACCGGGAAGTCGCTGCACAGGGCCGTCACGTGGCGGGCCACGTTGGCCTCGACGTCGGCATCGCCCAGGTTGTCGAGGATGTCGCAGATCCAGCCGGCCAGCTCCGTGCACTGGGCCACCTTGAAACCACGACTGGTGACTGCCGGGGTGCCGATGCGCAGGCCCGAGGTCACGAACGGCGATTGCGGATCGTTCGGCACCGCGTTCTTGTTCACGGTGATGTGGGCACGACCCAGGGCAGCATCGGCATCCTTGCCGGTAAGGCCCTGGCGAATCAGGCTGACCAGGAACAGGTGGTTGTCGGTGCCGCCGGAGACCACGTCGTAGCCGCGCTCGACGAACACGCCGGCCATGGCCTGGGCGTTGTCGATGACCTGCTGCTGGTAGGTCTTGAATTCAGGCTCCAGCGCTTCCTTGAAGCACACCGCCTTGGCGGCGATCACGTGCATCAGCGGGCCACCCTGACCGCCGGGGAACACGGCGGCGTTGAATTTCTTTTCCAGGGCTTCGTTGGCACGGGCCAGGATCAGGCCGCCACGTGGGCCACGCAGGGTCTTGTGGGTGGTGGTGGTGACCACGTCGGCGAACGGAATCGGGTTGGGGTACAGGCCGGCGGCAACCAACCCAGCCACGTGGGCCATGTCGACGAACAGGTAGGCGCCGACCTTGTCGGCGATCTCGCGGAACCGGGCGAAATTCAAGGTCTTGGAGTAGGCCGAGAAGCCGGCGATGATCATCTTCGGCTGGTGCTCGACGGCCAGGCGCTCGACTTCGTCGTAGTCGATCAGACCGGTGTCGGTGTCGATACCGTACTGCACCGCGTTGTAGAGCTTGCCGGAAAAGCTGACCTTGGCGCCGTGGGTCAGGTGACCGCCATGGGCCAGGCTCATGCCCAGTACGGTGTCACCTGCCTGCAGCAGCGCCAGGTAGACGGCGGCGTTGGCCTGGGAACCGGAATGAGGCTGGACGTTGGCATAGTCGGCGCCGAACAGCTGCTTGGCGCGATCGATGGCCAGTTGCTCGACCTTGTCCACATGCTCGCAGCCACCGTAGTAGCGCTTGCCCGGATAGCCTTCGGCGTACTTGTTGGTGAGGCCGCTGCCCTGGGCCTCCATCACGCGCTTGCTGGTGTAGTTTTCCGAGGCGATCAGTTCGATGTGGTCTTCCTGACGCTGATCCTCGGCGTTCATGGCCGCCAGCAGGACGTCGTCATAGCCCTTGATCTGATCTTCTTTGCTGAACATCGCAGTCTCCCCAGCGGCGGCGCGGCGCCTGGCTTGTTGGACGAAGGCGACCGTCTGCGGCTGCCCCCTTTGAGAGCGATGGTAGGGCCGGCGCGATCCGACCAAATGCCTGCGCGCGCCTTGCAGAGGTTCGTTTACGACATGGCGCGATCAGGCCAGCGTCAGAGCGCGCGCAACAGCAGGCGAAGCCCCAGCAGGGCAAGGAAATGCAGGGGGTAGATGGCGTAGGCCCAGCGGCGCATGGGGACAACGGCATGGCGCACATCGGTACGCAGCACAAGCAGGCCCAGCCCCGGTGCCAGCAGGCAGGCGACGATGCCGCCGATGGCCGGCCAGTAGAGGTGGCGTGCCGATTCGAACAGATTGCTCCAGGCGTTGGCGGCCAGGCACAGCACGCCCAGTGGCAGTGCCCAGTACAGCGGGCGCTGCCAGGCGAGCACGAAGCCCAGCGGCAGCAGCACGCCGGCCAGGCCGAACATCAAGTGGTGGTCGAAGACAACGGCAGCGACGAGGACCGCGCAGCCGAGCGCAGCCATCGCCGGTTGTTGCCGTTGCTGCCAGGCCTTGGCGACCACCAGGCCCAGGGCCAGGGTCGGCAAGACGTTGAGGGTGTCGGCCGGGTAGACGAACAAACGGTAGGGGATTTCCGAAAGCGCGGCGAAGCTCAGCAACCAGGCCAGATAGCGGCCACCCAGGGGGGCGTCCGGGCGACGCGTCAGATTGGCGGCGATGGCCAGGCAGAACCAGGGGAACGCCAGGCGACCCGGTACATAGAGGAAGTCCAGCGACCAGCCGACATAGCGCAGATGGTCGAGCACCATGCACAGCATGGCCAGCCATTTGAGCAGGTCCAGTGAGCGGTTGCGGGTCATCTGTGGATAGCCTCAAGTTTTTGGGTTGCTCATGCCGGCCTCTTCGCGGGCAGAGCCCGCTCCCACAGGTGTGATGCCTACGTGGCCGCGAAGATTTGAGCAGGTCCAGTGAGCGGTTGCGGGTCATCTGTGGATTGCCTCAAGTTTTTGGGTTGCTCATGCCGGCCTCTTCGCGGGCAGAGCCCGCTCCCACAGGTGAAGAGGCCCGCTGAGACGACACATCTCTCACAGTTGGTTTACAGTGCTTCCCATACCTAATACCAAGGACCGCCCATGAACGACCAAACCCAACAGTTCGCCAGCGACAATTATTCGGGCATCTGCTCCGAGGCCTGGGCGGCCATGGAACAGGCCAATCAGGGCCATCAGCGCGCCTATGGCGACGACCAGTGGACCGCACGCGCCGCCGATGAATTCCGCCGTCTGTTCGAAACCGACTGTGAAGTCTTCTTCGCCTTCAATGGCACCGCTGCCAACTCCCTGGCCCTGTCGTCGTTGTGCCAGAGCTACCACAGTGTCATCTGTTCGGAAACCGCTCACGTCGAGACCGACGAATGCGGTGCTCCCGAGTTCTTTTCCAACGGCTCCAAATTGCTCACCGCGCGCACGGAAATGGGCAAGCTGACCCCGCAGGCCATTCGCGAAGTGGCACTCAAGCGCCAGGACATTCACTACCCCAAGCCGCGTGTGGTCACCCTGACCCAGGCCACCGAAGTGGGCAGCGTGTACCGTCCCGAAGAACTCAGGGCCATCAGCGCCACCTGCAAGGAGTTGGGCCTGAACCTGCACATGGACGGCGCGCGCTTTGCCAACGCCTGCGCCTTTCTCGGCTGCACGCCTGCCGAGCTGACGTGGAAGGCGGGCGTGGATGTACTGTGCTTCGGTGGCACCAAGAACGGCATGGCGGTGGGCGAAGCGATCCTGTTCTTCAACCATGATCTGGCCGAAGATTTCGATTATCGCTGCAAGCAGGCGGGGCAACTGGCTTCGAAGATGCGTTTTCTGTCGGCACCCTGGGTGGGTTTGCTTGAGAACGATGCCTGGCTCAAGCACGCGGGGCACGCCAACCACTGTGCGCAGCTGCTCAAGGCGTTGGTCGAGGGTATACCGGGGGTGGGGTTGATGTTTCCGGTGGAGGCCAACGGCGTGTTCCTGCAGATGCCGGAACCGGCCTTGGAAGCCCTGCGCGCCAAGGGCTGGCGCTTCTACACCTTCATCGGCAGCGGCGGCGCCCGTTTCATGTGCTCATGGGACACCGAGGAAGCCCGCGTGCGCGAGCTGGCAGCGGATATCCATACGGTCATGCGCGCCTGAGCTGCGCTGACACAAAACCGGTAGGAGAAAACCTCAGGCAGAAAAGCGGTGGACGAGCATCTGTGGCAGTAAACCTGGGGGAAGAGCATCTGTGGGAGCGGGCTCTGCCCGCGAAGAAGCCACCGCGGTGCACCTGAAATACCGCAGTGACCTTTTCGCGGGCAGAGCCCGCTCCCACATCCTGCTCAGGTCACCGCAGTTCCACCGTGGGAGCGGTTACCACCGCCCACGCTGACTCAGACCTCCAGGTAATCCAGGATCCCCTCGGCGGCGTTGCGGCCTTCGAAGATGGCGGTGACCACCAGGTCAGAGCCGCGCACCATGTCGCCACCGGCGAAGATCTTCGGGTTGCTGGTCTGGTGCTTGAACTGACCCTGTTCCGGTGCCACCACGCGGCCCTGGCTGTCGGTCTGGATGCTGTGGTCCTGGAACCACGCCGCAGGGCTTGGGCGGAAACCGAAGGCGATGACCACGGCATCGGCCGGGATGATCTCCTCGGAACCCGGTATCGGCTCGGGGCTGCGACGGCCACGGGCATCGGGCTCGCCGAGACGGGTCTCGACCACCTTCACGCCTTCGACCTTGTCTTCACCCACGATGGCGATCGGCTGCCGGTTGTAGAGGAATTTCACCCCTTCTTCCTTGGCGTTCTTCACCTCTTTGCGCGAGCCCGGCATGTTCGCCTCGTCGCGACGATAGGCGCAGGTCACCGCCTTGGCGCCCTGGCGAATCGACGTGCGATTGCAGTCCATCGCCGTGTCGCCACCGCCCAGTACCACGACCTTCTTGCCCTTCATGTCGACGAAATCTTCCGGCGACTTTTCGAAGCCCAGGTTGCGGTTGACGTTGGCGATCAGGAAATCCAGAGCGTCGTGCACGCCAGGCAGGTCTTCACCGGGGAAGCCGCCCTTCATGTAGGTGTAGGTGCCCATGCCCATGAACACGGCATCGTACTCTTCCAGCAACTGCTCGACGCTGATGTCCTTGCCCACCTCGGTGTTCAGGCGAAACTCGATGCCCATGCCGGTGAAGACTTCGCGGCGATTGCTCAACACGCTCTTTTCCAGCTTGAACTCGGGAATGCCGAAGGTCAGCAGACCGCCGATTTCCGGGTTCTTGTCGAACACCACCGGGGTCACGCCACCGCGCACCAGCACATCGGCGCAACCCAGCCCGGCCGGGCCGGCGCCGATGATGGCGACGCGCTTGCCGGTCGGCTTGACCTTGGACATGTCCGGACGCCAGCCCATGGCGAATGCGGTGTCGGTGATGTACTTCTCCACCGAACCGATGGTCACTGCGCCAAAACCGTCGTTGAGGGTGCAGGCACCCTCGCACAGACGATCCTGCGGGCACACCCGGCCGCACACTTCGGGCAGGGTGTTGGTCTGGTGCGACAGCTCGGCGGCCGCGAGGATATTGCCCTCGGCGACCAGCTTCAACCAGTTGGGAATGAAGTTGTGCACCGGGCACTTCCACTCGCAGTACGGGTTGCCACAGCCCAGGCAGCGGTGGGCCTGATCGGCCGACTGCGCGGGTTTGAAGGGCTCGTAGATTTCCACGAACTCTTTCTTGCGTTGACGCAACAGTTTCTTCTTCGGATCTTTGCGCCCGACCTCGATGAACTGGAAGTCATTACTCAGACGTTCAGCCATTGTTAAAACCTCATCAAACTCTTCAGGCGCATATCACTGCGGGTTGGCACGGGTACTGGACAGCAGCGATTTCAGGTTGGCGGCCTTGGGCTTGACCAACCAGAAACGACGCAGGTAGTCGTCCAGGTTTTCCCAAAGGTTGCGGCCCCATTCGCTGTCGGTTTCGGCGACGTATTCGGCCAGCACGCGTTCCAGGTGAGTACGGTAGGCTTCCATGGCTTCGCCACTGATGCGCTGGATTTCCACCAGTTCGTGGTTGACCCGGTCGACGAAGCTGTTGTCCTGATCGAGCACGTAGGCGAAACCGCCGGTCATGCCCGAGCCGAAGTTGTAGCCGGTCTTGCCGAGCACGCAGACGAAACCGCCGGTCATGTATTCGCAGCAGTGATCGCCCGTGCCTTCCACGACCGTATGGGCACCGGAGTTGCGCACCGCGAAACGCTCGCCTGCGGTGCCGGCGGCGAACAGCTTGCCGCCCGTGGCGCCGTACAGGCAGGTGTTGCCGATGATGGCGCTGTCCTGGGTCTTGAACGGGCTGCCCTTGGGCGGCACGATCACCAGCTTGCCGGCGGTCATGCCCTTGCCGACGTAATCGTTGGCATCGCCTTCCAGGTACATGTTCAGGCCACCGGCGTTCCACACGCCGAAGCTCTGACCTGCAGTGCCCTTGAAGCGGAAGGTCAGAGGGTTGGCGTTCATGCCCTGGTTGCCGTGCAACTTGGCGATCTCGCCGGAGATGCGCGCACCGATCGAACGGTCGCAGTTGCAGATGTTCATCTCGAAATCGCCACCGGTCTTGCCCTGAATCGCCGGCAAGGCCATTTCCACCATCTGCTCGGCCAGCAGGCCCTTGTCGAACGGCGGGTTGCGATCCACTTCGCAGAACTGCGGCTTGTCCGCCGGAATCTGGTCGCTGCCCAGCAGTGGGGTCAGGTCCAGGTGCTGCTGCTTGGCGGTTTCACCGGGCAGCATTTCCAGCAGATCGGTGCGCCCGATCAGCTCGCCCAGGCTGCGCACGCCGAGCTTGGCCAGCCATTCGCGGGTTTCTTCTGCCACATAGGTGAAGAAGTTGATCACCATGTCGACCGTGCCGATGTAGTGGTCCTTGCGCAGCTTCTCGTTCTGCGTGGCCACGCCGGTGGCGCAGTTGTTCAGGTGGCAGATACGCAGGTACTTGCAGCCCAGGGCGATCATCGGCGCGGTACCGAAGCCGAAGCTCTCGGCGCCCAGAATGGCCGCCTTGATCACGTCCAGGCCGGTTTTCAGGCCGCCGTCGGTCTGTACCCGCACCTTGCCGCGCAGGTCGTTGCCGCGCAGGGTCTGGTGAGTTTCGGCCAGGCCCAGTTCCCACGGCGCGCCGGCGTACTTGATCGAGCTCAGGGGCGAGGCCCCGGTGCCGCCGTCGTAACCGGAAATTGTGATCAGGTCGGCATAGGCCTTGGCCACACCGGCGGCGATGGTGCCCACGCCCGCCTCGGCCACCAGCTTCACCGACACCAGCGCGGCCGGGTTGACCTGCTTGAGGTCGAAGATCAGCTGCGACAAGTCCTCGATGGAGTAGATGTCGTGGTGCGGCGGTGGCGAAATCAGGGTCACGCCAGGTACGGCATAACGCAGCTTGGCAATCAGGCCGTTGACCTTGCCGCCGGGCAGTTGACCGCCCTCCCCGGGCTTGGCGCCCTGGGCCACCTTGATCTGCAGCACTTCGGCGTTGACCAGGTACTCGGGAGTTACGCCGAACCGGCCAGTGGCGATCTGCTTAATCTTCGAGCTGCGCACGGTGCCGTAGCGCGAAGGGTCTTCGCCGCCTTCACCGGAGTTGGAACGCGCGCCCAGGCGGTTCATCGCCTCGGCCAGCGCTTCGTGAGCCTCGGGCGACAGCGCACCCAGGGAAATCCCGGCCGAATCGAAACGCTTGAGAATCGCTTCCAGCGGTTCGATCTGGTCGATGCTCAGCGGCTGGTCGAGGGTCTTGACCTTGAGCAGGTCGCGGATCATCGACACCGGACGGTTGTCGACGATCGCGGTGTATTCCTTGAACTTGCTGTAGTCGCCCTGCTGCACGGCGGCTTGCAGGGTATTGACCACGTCGGGGTTGTAGGCGTGGTACTCGCCGCCGTAGACGAACTTCAACAGGCCACCTTGCTGGATCGGCTTGCGCGTGCTCCAGGCTTCGGCAGCGAGCGCTTTCTGTTCGGCTTCCAGGTCGACGAAACGCGCACCCTTGATCCGGCTCGGCACGCCGCGGAAGCTCAGCTCGCAGACTTCCTCGGACAGGCCGATGGCCTCGAACAGCTGGGCGCCGCGGTACGAGGCCACGGTGGAGATGCCCATCTTCGACAGAATCTTGAGCAGGCCCTTGGTGATGCCCTTGCGGTAGTTCTTGAACACCTCGTAGAGGTCGCCCAGCACTTCACCGGTCCGGATCAGGTCGCCCAGCACTTCATAGGCCAGGAACGGATAGACCGCCGAAGCACCGAAGCCGATCAGCACCGCGAAGTGGTGCGGATCGCGGGCGGTAGCGGTTTCGACGAGGATGTTGCTGTCGCAGCGCAGACCCTTCTCGGTCAGGCGATGGTGCACGGCACCGGTCGCCAGCGACGCGTGCACCGGCAGCTTGCCCGGCGCGATGTTGCGGTCGCTGAGTACCAGCAGGGTACGTCCGGCGCGAACGGCTTCCTCGGCCTGATCGGCGATGTTGCGCACGGCGGCCTCGAGGCCCATGGCTTCATCGTAGTTCAGCTCGATGACCTGGCGATCGAAGCCTGGCCGATCCAGGTTCATCAGCGAGCGCCACTTGGCGGGCGAAATGACTGGTGAACTGAGGATCACCCGCGAAGCGTGCTCCGGGGACTCCTGGAAAATGTTGCGCTCGGCGCCCAGGCAGATTTCCAGCGACATCACGATCGCTTCGCGCAGCGGGTCGATCGGCGGGTTGGTGACCTGCGCGAACTGCTGGCGGAAATAGTCGTAAGGCGTACGGACCCGATGGGACAGCACGGCCATCGGCGTGTCGTCGCCCATCGAGCCCACGGCTTCCTGGCCCTGCTCGCCCAGCGGACGCAACACCTGGTCGCGCTCCTCGAAGGTCACCTGGTACATCTTCATGTACTGCTTGAGCTGGTCGCTGCTGTAGAAAGCCGAACCGTGGTCGTTGTCTTCCATGGTCGACTGGATACGCAGCGCGCTCTTGCGCAGCCACTGCTTGTAGGGGTGGCGCGACTTCAGGCGGTTGTCGATGTCATCGGTGTGCAGGACCTGGCCGGTTTCGGTATCGACCGCCAGGATCTGGCCCGGGCCCACACGGCCCTTGGCGATCACGTCCTCGGGCTGGTAGTTCCACACGCCGATTTCCGACGCCAGGGTGATGTAGCCATTCTTGGTGGTGACCCAGCGCGCCGGGCGCAGGCCGTTGCGGTCGAGCAGGCACACGGCATGGCGGCCGTCGGTCATGACCACACCGGCCGGACCGTCCCACGGCTCCATGTGCATCGAGTTGTACTCATAGAACGCCCGCAGGTCGGGGTCCATGGTCTCGACGTTCTGCCAGGCCGGCGGAATCAGCATGCGCACGCCACGGAACAGGTCGATGCCACCGGTGACCATCAGTTCGAGCATGTTGTCCATGCTGGAAGAGTCGGAACCCACGCGGTTGACCAGCGGGCCGAGCTCTTCCAGATCCGGGATCAGATCGTTGGCGAACTTGGTGCGACGGGCCAGGGCCCAGTTGCGGTTGCCGGTGATGGTGTTGATCTCGCCGTTGTGGGCGAGAAAGCGGAAGGGCTGGGCCAGCGGCCACTTCGGCAGGGTATTGGTCGAGAACCGCTGGTGGAACACGCAGATGGCGGTTTGCAGACGCTCGTCGGACAGGTCCGGGTAGAAGGCCGTAAGGTCGGCCGGCATCATCAGGCCTTTGTAGATGATGGTCTTGTGCGAAAAGCTGCAGATGTAATGGTCGGTGTCGGCCGCGTTGGCCACGGACGAGCGGCGACGGGCGCTGAACAGCTTGATCGCGAACTGCTGATCGCTCAGGCCTTCACCGCCGACGAACACTTGCTGGATCTTGGGCAGGCGCTCCAGGGCCAGACGGCCGAGCACGCTGGTATCGATCGGCACGTCGCGCCAGCCGATCAGTTGCAGGCCGGCGGCTTCGATCTCGCGATTCATGTTGTCGCGGGCCGCTTGCGCGCGAACCGGGTCTTGGTTGAAGAAGACCATACCCACGGCGTACTGCTTGGGCAACTCGCTGCCGAAATGGTCCTTGGCGATGGCACGCAGGAACAGGTCGGGCTTCTGGATCAGCAAGCCGCACCCATCGCCGGTCTTGCCGTCGGCGTTGATCCCACCGCGGTGGGTCATGCAGGTCAGGGCCTCGATGGCCGTTTGCAACAGGTTATGGCTGGGCTCGCCCGACATATGGGCAATCAGGCCAAAACCGCAGTTATCCTTGAATTCATCCGGACGATACAGACCTGTTTTCATAGACACATTCTCACCAGGCTGCCTCTTTTCGAGGCAATTTCTTTTCGATTCAACTAGTTACCATGCGCGCCGAACGTACGCCGGCTTTGCGGAGGCAAAAGGGAGGTTATTGTACACAGCGCAACGGGTGGTCACAAATTCAGCGACGAAATCAATAACTCAATTGTCGCAAATGTGAACGTTTTCCAGCGAGCTATTGTGATAGCGACTTAGGCTGGATTCTGAATCCCGCAGCTCGACAGCGCAAGCCCGCATGTCTACAAGGCCCGTGCTTGAGCCTTCGACGGCAAACGGTGGGACAGGGACGGCGAAGCCTGCTACACAATGCGTAGCAGGCTCGGGATTCAGATGACGCCGGAGGGTGGGGCGGCGGGGATAGGTGCCGCCCGACAATCAGCGAGCTGTCGCGAGGTCCTGTTGGACGCTGGCGACAGTGCGAGGCCAAGGTTTACCAGCCTGGACCTTGGCTGGCAAGTTCTTGATGGCGGCAACCGCTGCATCACGGCTGGCGAAGCTGCCGTAGGTGATCACGTACAGCGGCTTGCCTTGCAGGGTTTTCTTGAAGTAGCGGAAGTCGCCACCCTGCTCCTTGACGTAGGCCTGTGCAGCGCCTTCGTTGCTGGTTCCCAGAATCTGCACGACGTAGTTGCTCGGCGACTGACCGGCGTACCAGCTGCCACCGGCAGCTGGCTTGGCGGCAGCAGCGGCTGGGGCCGGCTTGGCGGCCACGGTCGGTGCAGGCGCAGGTGCGGGTTTGGCGGCGGTGACAGGCGCAGGCTTGGTGGTCGCCACCGGCGCCGCCTGGCGTGCAGGTGCAGGCGTCGGCGTTGGCGCAACCGCAGCCGGTGCACCTGCAGGCACGCCCGCAGGTGGCGCGGTGGTGGTGACGGTCGGCGGCTGTGGCGAAGTGTTCACGGCAGCGCCGGTTTCGTCGCCATCGCCCATGCCGGTGGATTCGGCCAGTGGGCCGCGCATGACCGGCTGTTGCCCGTTCATCGGCAACGACTGGGTGCTGCCATTGAATTCGACCGACGGATTGCCGTTGTTGGATTGGGCGGCAGTTGGCTGCCCCTGGCCCATCGGCAACTGGGCCTGTTCGGTGGTGCTCGGCGCCTTGCCATCGCGGCTGGGTATCAGCCAGGCGGCGGCCACCGCGACGACGACAACGGCGGAAATCGCCAGTACGTGTTTCTTAGGCATCTTAAACCCCATAGCAGGACGCTTCACCGACGAGCGGCTAGCGATCATGGCCTCGATCAACGTATCGCGAGCAACCTGGTTGATGGCCCCTGGCCAACCATCCGAGTTCTCGTGAATGTCGGCAATCTGGTCATTGGTGAGCAACTGGATACCCTTCCCGGCACCTTCCAGACGCAGCGCCAGGTATTCGCGGGTTTCCTCGAGGCTGTACGGTTGCAGCTCGATCACGTGGAACAATTCCTGCCCGGCGCTGAACTGCTCCAGGCCCGCGATCAAGGAAGGCTCGCCGAACAGGAACACGTGAGGGCGCCCGTCCGCAGTGCCTGCCGCCAACGCCAGCAGGGCTTCGAGTGCGGATTCGTCGAGTTGTTCCGCGTCGTCCACCAGCAGGTAGACTTCCTGCCCGGTGAGCCCCAGCTGGACGATCTGCGCCAGCATGGCCGGCACTTCCAGGGTATTGAGGTTGAGCGACTGGGCGACCTGGGTCAGCACGCTCGCGGCATCGCCGGCACCACGCGCCGAGACCACGATGCTTTGCACCGACTGCTTGTTGGTACTGGCGACCAGGGCCTGGCGCAGGAGCGTCTTGCCACTGCCGTGCGGACCGGTGACTACCAGCAACAACTGGCTGTAGCGCGCCAGATGGTGCAATTGCCCCAGCACCGGCTTGCGCTGGGCCGGGAAGAATTTGAAGCCAGGCACCCTTGCGGCGAAGGGGTCATGATCCAATTGGTAGTGGCCGAGAAAGGCCTCATCGGCATGCAGACTTGTCATCGAACTCTCGTAGAACAAAGGTGAATCGTTGATGGGTTGCTGGAAACACGTCCTGCTGGAATACGCCGGGCTCAACACGTGTGGGAGCGGAGCGGGCGGCAAGCGCCTTCACAATCAGGCTTCCAGCCCGGCGACGATGGCGCGGTAATCCGCTTCCAGGGTCGCCTGAAGCACATCATGCGGGTAGTCGGCGGTGATCACCGCTTCGCCCAGGCTGCGCAGCAGCACCAGGCGCAGACTGCCATCCAGCACTTTCTTGTCGATCGCCATGTGCTCGAGGAAATCGGCCGGCGTCATTTCCGCTGGCGGCACTACCGGCAAACCGGCGCGCTGCAGCAGACGAATGCCGCGATCCCGCTCGGCCTGGGTGATCCAGCCCAGGCGCATGGACATCTCCAGCGCCATCACCGTACCGGCCCCCACGGCTTCACCGTGAAGCCACACACCATACCCCATATGGGTCTCGATGGCGTGGCCGAAAGTATGCCCCAGGTTCAGTGTGGCCCGCACACCCGACTCGCGTTCGTCCGCCCCGACCACGCGGGCCTTGGCTTCGCAGGAGCGAGCGATGGCCACCGTGAGGGCGGCCTGGTCGAGCGCCCTGAGGGCATCGACGTGTTCTTCCAGCCAGCCCAGGAACGGCTCGTCGCAGATGAAACCGTACTTGATCACCTCGGCCAGACCCGCCGACAGCTCGCGCGGCGGCAGCGTGGCCAGGGTCGTGGTGTCGATCAGGACCGCCTGCGGCTGATAGAACGCGCCGACCATGTTCTTGCCCAGCGGATGGTTGATGCCGGTCTTGCCGCCCACCGACGAGTCGACCTGGGACAGCAGCGTGGTCGGCACCTGGATGAAATCGACGCCGCGCTGATAGCAGGCGGCGGCGAACCCGGCCATGTCGCCGATGACGCCGCCGCCCAGGGCAATGACCGTGACGCGTCGATCCAGCCGTGCGGTGAGCATGGCATCGAAAATGGTCTGCAGGGTTTCCCAGTTCTTGAAGGCTTCGCCGTCTGGCAGCACCACGGGCACCACCGAATAGGCACCCAGGGTCTGGGTCAGGCGATCCAGGTAGAGAGGCGCCACCGTGGTGTTGGAGACGACCGCCACTTTTCGCCCGGCAATGTGCGGGGCCAGCAATGAGGCTTGATCGAGCAACCCTTCGCCGATGTAGATCGGATAGCTGCGCTCGCCGAGGTCAACCTTGAGTGTCTGCATCTGTCCCCACTCTTGTTTTTCTGAAAACCGCTTCCATGAAATCACGGTAGCGCCAAACGGCCCTGCAAGCGCCGCGAACACCCTCGGCTGCACGCGCCTCAGCGCGGCGGCAGGCGTTGCAGACGTTCGAGGATATCGAGCACCACCATGCGCGGCGGACGCTCGTCGGTCTGCACCACCAGATCGGCGATCTCGCGGTACAGCGGATCGCGCACCGCCAGCAGGGCCCGCAGCGTGGCCTCTGGATTGGCGGTACGCAATAGCGGCCGATTGCGATCACGCGCCGTGCGGCCCACCTGTTGCTCCACCGAGGCGTGCAGGTACACCACGCGCCCACCGGCGTGCAGTGCCTGGCGATTGGCGTCGCGCATGACGGCGCCACCGCCGGTGGCCAGCACCAGACCGTCGAATTCGCACAGCTCGGCCAGCATGGCCTGCTCGCGATCGCGAAAGCCGACCTCGCCTTCCTGGTCGAAGATCCACGGGATATTCGCCCCGGTACGGGTCTCGATTTCCTTGTCGGAATCCTTGAACGGCAACCGGAGCTCTTTGGCCAGCAGACGGCCAATGGTGCTCTTGCCTGCACCCATTGGCCCAACAAGTATCAAATTTCGCACAGAATCAACGACTCACAGCAATCGCCTGGTTATTCATGATACGCGGTGTCAAGAATACCAGCAGCTCGGATTTGGCTTCCGACACGACATCCCGACGGAAAAGGCGCCCAACATACGGCACGTCGCCCAAAAAGGGCACCTTGTCCACGGTTTTACTTTGCGTGTTGGAGAAAACCCCGCCGATGACGATGGTTTCGCCGTCGTTGACCAATACCTTGGCGTTGACCTCGTTCTTGCTGATGGGCGGCACGCCCAGTACGGCGTTCAGGTAGTCGGGCTCATCCTTGGTGACCTTCACTTCCATGATGATGCGACTGTCCGGGGTGATCTGCGGCGTCACCTCGAGCGACAGCGACGCCTCCTTGAACGATACCGTGGTGGCACCGCTGGAACTGGCTTCCTGGTACGGCACCTCGGTGCCCTTGAGGATCTTCGCGGTTTCCTTGTCGGAGGTCACCACCTTGGGCTGCGAGACGATTTCGCCGTTGCCGGTACTCTCCATGGCACTGAGCTCGAGGTCCAGCAGGACGTTGTTGGTCACGAAGCCCAGGCCGATCCCGGAGGTCGCATCGGCGGCGCCCAGGTCGATGAAGGGCGTGTTGCTGCCCACCTCGGCACCGGTGTTGCCGGCTTCGTCGCCGTTGTTGTCCAGGCCGTAGGCAGTCCAGTTGTGCTTGCCGCGCAGGTTGGTCGAGCCGCCCCAGCGCACGCCCAGCGCCTTGTCGTAGCCGACGTTGGCTTCGACGATGCGGGCTTCGATCATCACCTGCCGTACCGGGATGTCCAGTTGGGTGACGATGCGGCGCAGTTCGTCGAGGCGGTCCTGGGTCTGGTAGGCGATGATGTTGTTGGTGCGTTCGTCGACCGTGATCGAGCCGCGCTCGGTCTCGACGTTTTCACCGCGGGTCACCGACTGGAACAGCTTGGCGATGTCGGCAGCCTTGGCGTAGTTGACCTGCATCAGCTCACGGCGCAGCGGCGCGAGCTCCTGGATCTGCCGTTGCGACTCCAGTTCCTGGCGCTCGCGGGCAGCGATCTCGTCGGCCGGCGCCACCAGCAACACGTTGCCGACCTTGCGCTTGTCCAGGCCCTTGGTCTTGAGCACCAGGTCCAGCGCCTGGTCCCATGGCACGTTCTGCAGGCGCAGGGTGATGCCACCCTGCACCGTGTCGCTGGCCACCAGGTTGAGGTTGGTGAAGTCGGCGATCAATTGCAGCACCGATCGCACGTCGATGTCCTGGAAGTTCAGCGACAGCTTCTCCCCGGTATAGACGTTGCGCTCGACGTTGCGCCGCGCCACGTCCTCGTTGGTCAGCGGTCGCACGCTGATGGTCAGCCGGTTTTCGGTCTGGTACGAGGAGTAGTCGAAGGTGCCACTGGGTTCGATGGACACGGTCGCGCCATTGGCGCTGGCCGAGGAATTGACGAACTGTACCGGGGTGGCGAAATCCTTGACGTCCAGGCGCACACGCAATGCCTCGGGCAGTTGCGTGCGGGCGAAGTTGAGGAGGATCTTGCCGCCCTGCTCTTGAATGTCGGGGCTGATGGTCGGGTCACTGAGATCGATGATCACATTGCCTTCGCCCAGCTCGCCGCGCTGGAAATCGACGTTGCGAATGGCGCGCCCGGCCGGCACCGCCACTCGCGAGGTCGCCGGCGCCGGCGAAGACACCGCCGCAGGTCGCGACGCGGGACGGGGCGTGGTCGGCGTAGACGTCGGGGCCGGCAACGACGTGCCCTGCAGCGCAGCGGCGCCCTCGCCCACCAGCACGAACAGGTCATTGCCCTGCACGCGGGTGCTGTAAGGCGCCAGCTTGGTCAGGTTGACGATGACCCGCGTGCGGTCGGTGGCCTCGACCACGACCACGCTGCGAGCATTGCCCACGCCCAGGTCGCGGCTGCGCGCGCCCAGTTGGCTGGTCACACCGGGCAAGTCGAGGGCGATGCGCGCCGGTTGCTCGGTGGTGTAGCCGCGCGGCGCCGTGACCGGGCCGTCGAACGAGAGCTTGAGCTCGACGCGATCACCGGGCAGGGAAGCAACGTCGAGCGTCTTCAAGTTCGCGGCCATGACAATCGGTGAAAGCATCGCTATCCCTAGCGAAATACCGAAGGCTGAGAGAATCCTGTTCATTTTCGAGTTCCACTAGACATGCTTGACCCAGCCCTTTACGAGCGCTCTTTGAGCGGGATGGTGCGAGGCCGCTCCAACCAACCACCATCCCCATCGGGAACGATTTCAATGACATCGACCTGGGCATCGCTGATGGCGATGATCCGCCCGTCGTTGCGACCCAGGTAATCGCCCGCCTTCAGTCGATGCACGCCACCGGCACCGCGCATCAGGGCGTAGCGTCCGCCGGCATTGCCCAGCGTACCGACCATTTCGAATTCCTCGATGTTGAAACCCTCCAGGAATTGCTTGACCCGCGTCGTGTCCGGCTTGATGAGCCTGGAGCCCTTCTGCCTGTTCACCAGTTCGATCTTGATCGGTGGCTGGAACGGGCTGCGCAACGATGCAGCCTCGTAGCTGAACGCCTGATAGGGCGCAAAGCGCGGTATCGGTTCGATCTTGCCCTTGGGCCGCGCCTTGACCTCGGCCATGAATGCATCCAGGTCGGCGAAATCGCCACTGCCACCACATCCGGCCAGCACCAGCGTGCACATCGCCAGACCCGCCACGAAAACCGCCCTCATTTCGCTTGCCCCTGTGCCGGTACCGCATTCGTCCCAGGCAGGCCTTGGTCATTGTAACGGTAGGTCTTGGCCAGGATGCTCATGCGCAGCTGGCTGTTGCTGGCCTTGGGATCCACCGGCTTCACTTCGAAATCGTGAAGGGTGACGATCCGCGGCAGGCTGGCCACACCGCTGACGAAAGTGGCCAGGTCATGGTAGGTGCCGGTCACGCTGATCTGTATCGGCAGCTCGATATAAAACTGCTGGGTCACTTCAGGCAACAGTTTTATTTCCTCGAACTCCAGCCCCGAGCCCAGACCGGTGCGGGTGATGTCTTCGAGCAGGCCCGGAACCTCGGTGTCGCTGGGCAATTGTCGCAGCATGGCACCGAACGAGGTTTCCATCTCTTTCATCTGTTCGGTATAGGTCTCCAAGTTCGCCGCCTGGAAAGCCTTGGTGGAGAACTGCTCCTTGAGCGTAGCCTCCTGGTCGGCCTGCTGCTGCAACTGCGCTTCAAGGTCGGAAATGTGAAAGTTGTAGCCCAGGCCCAGAATCAGTGCCATGAGCAGCACGCCGGCGATCACCTTGACGGCGGTGGGCCAGGAACCGATGTTGTTGAGGTCAAGCTCGCTGAGCTCGACCTTGCGCAGGCTTTCCATCCAGCTCGACGGGTTCATTTGTCGTCCCCATCGGCAGGCACCGGCGCCGTCTGGCGCACGGTCAGCTGGAAACTGTTGGCGCCGTTGACGTCGGCACTGGTGTTGGCCTTGACCTCGTTGAGGGTCGGGGCTTCCAGCCAGGGCGAGGCGTCGAGGTTGCGCAGCAGGTCGGACACGCGATTGTTGGTTTCGGCAGCGCCGGCAATGGCGATGTTCTTGTCGGTCATCTTCACGTCGGTGAAGTACACACCGTCGGGCAGCGTGCGCGCCATCTGGTCGAAGATGCGCCCGATGATCGGCCGGTTGCCCTGCAGATCCTGGATGGTCTTCATGCGTTCGAGCAACTGCTTGCGCCGCGCCTTGAGCTCGCTGATCGACTTGATGCGCTGGTCGAGCAGGACGATCTCGGACTGCAGGTGGGCATTGCGCGCCGTCTGGATGTCGATGGCATTGCCGATGAATCGGTCTGCCAGAAAGATGATCGCGATGGCGCCTACCACTACACCGGCCATGGCCATCAGAAAGTGTCGCTTGCGCTCTTCACGCAGCTGCTCGCGCCACGGCAGCAGGTTGATCCTTGCCATCTAGTCGAAGCTCCTCAGCGCCAGGCCACAGGCGATCATCAGGGCCGGTGCGTCACTGGCCAGGGCGCCGGCATTGACTCGGCTGCTCAGGGCCATGTCGGCGAACGGGTTGGCCACCAGGGTCGGGGTGCCCAGGCGTTGCTGGATCAGCCGATCCAGACCGGAAATGGAGGCAGTGCCGCCGGCGAGCATGATGTAGTCGACATCGTTGAACTGGCCGGCGGCGAAGAAGAACTGCAGCGAGCGCGACACCTGCTGCACCACGGCGTCCTTGAACGGCTGCAGCACTTCGGCCACGTAGTCGTCGGGCAGCCCGCCCTGCTTCTTGGCCAGGCCGGCTTCCTCGTTGGACAGGCCGTAGCGGCGCTGGATTTCCTCGGTCAGCTGACGCCCGCCGAACAGCTGCTCGCGGGTATAGATGATGCGGCCGTTGTGCAGCACGCTGAGGGTGGTCATGGTCGCGCCGATGTCCACCACGGCCACGGTCAGGGCCTGATTGCCCCCGGCCAGCTGCGCGGTGAGCAGGCCGAAAGCGCGCTCCAGGGCATACGCCTCGACGTCGACCACCTTGGCGCTCAGCCCGGCCAGGGCCAGGGCGGCCTCGCGCACCTCGACGTTCTCCTTGCGACAGGCGGCCAGCAGCACCTCGACCCGCTCCGGGTTGCGCGTCGAATAGCCCTGCACTTCGAAGTCGATGGCAACTTCTTCCAGTGGATAGGGAATGTACTGGTCGGCCTCGACCTTGAGCTGGGTTTCCAGTTCGTCGTCGGACAGCCCGGCGTCCATCTCGATGGTCTTGGTGATCACCGCGGAACCGGCCACGGCCACGGCCACGATGCGCGTGCCGGTACGCGCCTTGACCAGCACGCGGCTCAAGGCATGACCCACGCCCTCGAGCTCGGCGATGTTCTTTTCGACCACGGCATTGGCCGGCAGCGGCTCCACGGCATACGACTCGACCCGGAAACGGTTGCCCGTGCGGCTCAGCTCGAGCAGTTTGACCGATGTGGAGCTGATATCGATGCCCAATAGCGAATGTGCTTTCTTGCTGAAGAGTCCACGCACAACCGATTCCCTATTACTATCCGCGACTTACGGACCCTTTGTCGTACGGGGCATTTAATAGCAGTCTTGACAGAAGCGCAAATGACGCTCCGGGCCGAAAAATGCTTATAATGCCCAGCGTTTTTTCCACGTACCGCGTGCTGCGCTTAACCCATTCTTTTATCTGGAAATCCAAAAGCCTTGATACGCCTGCTGAAGTTTTTCTGGTGGTCTTTCCTCGCCGTGTTCTGCGGGCTGTTGCTCGTGCTCAGTGGGGCATTTCTGTATCTTAGCCCCAGCCTGCCGTCTGTCGACGCCCTGCGCAGCGTAGAGCTGCAGATCCCCCTGCGGGTGTTCAGCAGCGACGGAAAACTGATCGCCGAGTTCGGCGAGATGCGCCGTTCGCCGATCAAGTTCGCCGAGATTCCGCCACATTTCATCCAAGCCCTGTTGTCCGCCGAGGACGACAATTTCGAAAACCATTACGGCGTCGACCCCAGCAGCCTGATGCGCGCCGCCTCGCAGCTGGTGCGCAGCGGTCATATCCAGACCGGCGGCAGTACCATCACCATGCAGGTCGCCAAGAACTATTTCTTGACGTCCGAACGCAGTTTTTCCCGCAAAATCACTGAAATCCTTCTTGCCTTGCAAATCGAGCGCCAACTTACCAAGGACGAGATTCTCGAGTTGTATGTGAACAAGATCTACCTGGGCAACCGGGCCTACGGTATCGAAGCCGCTGCACAGGTGTACTACGGCAAGTCGATTCGCGACGTCAGCCTGGCGCAGATGGCGATGATCGCCGGCCTGCCCAAGGCGCCATCGCGCTTCAACCCGCTGGCCAATCCGGTGCGCAGCAAGGAGCGTCGCGACTGGATCCTGGGGCGCATGTTCCGCCTGGGCAAGATCGACGAAGCCAGCTACAACGCCGCCATCAACGAGCCACTCAACGCCAGCTACCACGTGCCCACGCCGGAAGTCAGCGCGCCGTGGATCGCCGAGATGGCCCGCGCCGAGATGGTCGGGCGCTACGGCAGCGACGCCTACACCCAGGGTTTCAACGTCACCACCACGGTGCCCAGCAACCTGCAGGAAGACGCCAACCACGCCATCAGTGCCGGGCTGATCGCCTATGATCAGCGCCACGGCTATCGTGGACCCGAAGCGCGCCTGCCGGGCAAGACGCCACGCGAGTGGGCGGTCGAACTGACCCGCCAGCGTCCGCTGAACGGCCTGGAGCCGGCCATCGTGACCAAGGTCGACAAGACCGGCATTGTCGTGCTCACCCGTGACGACAAGCAGGAATCGATCGCCTGGGACAGCATGAAATGGGCACGTCCGTTCATGAACACCAACAGCGTCGGACGCATGCCGACCCAGCCTGCGGACGTCGCGCAGATCGGCGACTTGATCCGCGTGCAGCGTCAAGACGATGGCACCTTGAAGTTCAGCCAGGTACCGACCGTGCAGAGCGCGCTGGTCTCGCTGGACCCGCGTACCGGTGCCATCCGCGCCCTGGTCGGCGGCTTCTCGTTCGAGCAGAGCAACTACAACCGCGCCATGCAGGCCAAGCGCCAGCCTGGTTCGAGCTTCAAGCCGTTCATCTACAGTGCCGCACTGGACAAGGGCTACACGCCCGCCAGCCTGGTCAACGATGCGCCCATCGTCTTCGTCGACGAATCGGTGGACAAGGTCTGGCGACCGAAGAACGACACCAACACTTTCCTGGGCCCCATCCGCCTGCGCGAAGCGTTGTACAAGTCGCGCAACCTGGTGTCCATCCGGGTTCTGCAAAGCCTTGGCGTGGACAGCACCATCGACTACATCAGCAAGTTCGGCTTCAACAAGCAGGACCTGCCGCGCAACCTGTCGCTGGCGCTGGGCACCGCGACCCTGACGCCGATGGAAATCGCCACCGGCTGGAGTGTGTTCGCCAACGGTGGCTACAAGGTGTCGCCCTACCTGATCGAGCGGATCGACAGCCGCAACGGTGAAACCCTGTTCCGCGCCAATCCGCCGACCGTACCGGCTGACGAAGTCGCGGCCGCGTCGCCCCAGCCCGCGCCAGGCACGCCTGCGCCGGAACCGGCACCGATCGGCGTCGATGCGACCCTGACTCCAGGCGCGCCACCGGCACCGGTGATCGCCGAGCGCGTCATCGACGGGCGCACCGCGTTCATCCTTACCAGCATGCTCGAGGACGTGATCAAGAAGGGCACCGGGCGCCGCGCCATGGCGCTGGGCCGAACCGATCTGGCCGGCAAGACGGGGACCACCAACGACTCGAAGGACGCCTGGTTCTCGGGCTACAACGCCGACTACATCACTACCGTGTGGTCCGGCTTCGACCAGCCCGAAACCTTGGGCCGGCACGAGTTTGGCGGTACCGTCTCGCTGCCGATCTGGATGACCTACATGGGCGCTGCACTGAAAGACAAGCCCGCCCACGTGCAGCCCGAGCCCGAAGGCATCCTGAGCCTGCGGGTGGACCCGATCAGCGGCCGTGCGGCTGCCCCGGGCACACCCGGCGCCTACTTCGAACTGTTCAAGAGCGAAGACACCCCGCCCTCCAACAGCGAGTTCGGCGGCGGCAGCGCACCTGGCAGCCCGCTCCCGGCCGATGAATCGGCGCCGATCGATCTGTTCTGATCAAACCGGCCCTGTGGTCGCAACGGCCAATCCCCGATCTGGGTTTACACCTGCTTCGGGGTTGGCCTGCCTGGTCCAGGTGTTGTCGACATAGCCTGATGCAAATGCATTCAGGTTACTGGCTTGCATCGAATTGACGCGCACCAGCCGCATCAGTAGCATCGAAGCCAACCACAACCTCCACGCCTCGGGCGGGCCTTGGCCTGAACTGCGCACCAGGGGGTTTCTTTTTGTGCGCAATATAGTGAGCAGGATGCTCCGATGGCCCCACAGATAGCCTACAACAAGCACGCTAAAGCCCCCCTCGATCTACTCGCACATCTTGAGGCCAAAGGCTTGGCCGTCCCTCAACCAGAAAGGGCTCTGCACGCCCTACAACTGATTGGCTACTATCGATTACTCATCTATATGCGGCCACTTCAAAGCAACCGAGACAGGTTGTTTTTCTCAGGCGTCGAGTTCGATGACATTCTGGCGCTTTATGATTTTGACAGACAGCTCAGGCTTATCTGTCTGGACGCGGTTGAACGCATAGAAGTAGCAATGCGAGCTGCAATCATCAATACGCTGGCGGGCCCTCATTTCTACCTGGATTCGGCACACTTCATCAACACGCAGGCGCATGCGTCGTTCATGCGTGCGGCGACCGACCCCACCACATGCAAACATCAAGCTGTCGAGCACTACCTCGATACCTATGACTCGCCTCCCTACCCGCCTATTTGGGTCATCCTGGAAGCAACGACATTCGGGCCATTGTCTTATCTGTACGCAAGCCTGCTTCTACCCTACCAAAAAAGCCATCGCCAAAGCCTTCGGCTTCGACGAAAAGATATTGGTCACCTGGTTCAGAAGTATCAACTTGCTACGAAATGTCTGCGCTCATCACTCCCGCTTCTGGAACAAGAACAATTTGGTCAACGCACCAGGCGTCGCGAAATCGCTAAGGGCGGAGTTTCCAGACCATACCGATCGAGGCCGGGTCGCAGCGCGGGCCGTGCCCTTGGTGGCACTTCTGGCAGTGATCGATCCAGAGTCGGACTGGAAGCAACGATTCAAGAGTGCCCTGCTCAGCGCTCCCGCCGCCATGGCAAAAGCCGGATTGGACATGTCGGTGATAGGATTCCGACCTGGCTGGGATACAAGGAGATTTTGGATCTGACGTAATGCGTGGACCTCCTGTCGCCATGTGCCGATAGACGATCCACAAAAAAGCCCCGACTCTCGCGAGCCGGGGCTTTTTTCATGGGGCGTTCAAGGGATCAGCCGTTGAACACGTCATCCACGCTGTTGAGCGGGTAGTGCTTGGGGTACGGCAGGGTGGCCACACCGGTCTCGATCGCGGCCTTGGCCACGGCGTCGGAGATCAGGGTGATCAGGCGTGGGTCCATTGGCTTGGGAATGATGTACTCGCGGCCGAATTCCAGGGAGATGCCGCCGTAGGCATCGCAGACTTCCTGAGGGACCGGCAGCTTGGCCAGTTCGCGCAGGGCGTTGGCAGCGGCGATCTTCATCTCTTCGTTGATGCGCTTGGCGCGGACGTCCAGGGCACCACGGAAGATGAATGGGAAGCCCAGGACGTTGTTGACCTGGTTCGGGTAGTCGGAACGGCCGGTGGCCATGATCACGTCGTCACGGGTGGCGTGCGCCAATTCCGGGGAGATTTCCGGATCGGGGTTGGAGCAGGCGAACACGATCGGGTTGGCCGCCATCGACTTCAGGCCTTCGGCGCTCAGCAGGTTCGGACCCGACAGACCGACGAACACGTCGGCGCCCTGCAAGGCATCGGCCAGGGTGCGCTTGTCGGTGGTGTGGGCGAAGACCGCCTTGTACTGGTTCAGGTCGTCACGACCGGCGTGGATCACGCCGGTGCGGTCGATCATGAAGATGTTTTCGATGCGAGCGCCCATGCTCACCAGCAACTTCATGCAGGAGATGGCCGCAGCGCCGGCGCCGAGGCAGACGATCTTGGCGTCTTCCAGGGTCTTGCCAGCGATTTCCAGGGCGTTGATCATGCCGGCCGCGGTGACGATGGCGGTGCCGTGCTGGTCATCATGGAACACCGGAATGTCGCACTGTTCGATCAGGGCGCGTTCGATCTCGAAGCACTCGGGCGCCTTGATGTCTTCCAGGTTGATGCCGCCGAAGGTGATCGAGATGCGCTTGACGGTGTCGATGAAGGCCTGCGGGCTTTCCGAGTCCACTTCGATGTCGAAGACGTCGATGCCGGCGAAACGCTTGAACAGAACGCCCTTGCCTTCCATGACCGGTTTGGAAGCCAGTGGGCCGAGGTTGCCCAGGCCCAGGATGGCGGTGCCGTCGGAGATGACCGCTACCAGGTTGCCCTTGCCGGTGTACTTGTAGGCCAGTTCGGGATCGCGACCGATTTCGCGAACGGGCTCGGCCACGCCTGGGCTGTAGGCCAGCGACAGATCACGGGCGGTGGCAGTGGGCTTGGTGAGTTCGACGCTCAGTTTGCCTGGGCGTGGATGGGCATGGTACTCGAGAGCGGCAGTTTTCAAATCTGACATGGGGGCGTTCCGCTTTTACTGTTGGTCTGACGAGACCCGCGAGGATACGCAAGATGCCTACACCCGACAAGACTACCCAGTCACTTGCGTCAAGGCCCCTGGCCTACGACTTTCGGCGGGTATGGCCAGGTCCGCGAAAGGCCTGTTCAAGGCCTGCGGATCAACCAATGCCTCGCCGCCGTCGACAGGCTCAGGGCTGTATCTGCACCATGGCGGGGTCGCTGACCGGCAGCATCCAGCGCAACTGCCCTGCGCCCTGATTGCCGCGCCGGCTGCGATCCAGCACCCAGCCGCGCGCCTCGACCTGGCGACCTTCGAGGGTATCGAGCCAGCCGTCCGGGAACAGCCCGAACACCTTGGGCGCGACGTGCAGCACCACCGAGTCGTCGAGTTCGATCCAGGCCCCGGCGCGGTTGCGCTCGACCTTGCTGACGCGCCCACCGAGCAGGGCAAAACCGGCGCGCTCCACCTGCGCGGCAGCAATGGCCGGCGACTGACGCCAGATGCCCAGCCCGGCCTGTCGCGCCGCACGTTCGGCACTCTGCTGGCACGCGACCTGGTCGACATTGGGCGCCACCGCGACCTGCAGGGCCAACCCCTCGGCCAGCAATTGCGCCTCGAAGTTCAAGCCGCCGCGGCCATAGACGTTGGCCAGGGTGCGCTCATAGCGATCCTTGCTTTCGCGACCCAGCTGCAGGCCGACCAAGCCGTCGCTGTCATCGACCAACGCCTGCAACCGGCGCCGGGCAGCCACTGCGTAGGGCTCGTCACTCTGCCCCTTGCGACCGATCTCCGGCGCATTGATACCAATCAGCCGAACGCTGCGGCCATCCTGCAGGCGCAGGGTGTCGCCGTCGATGACCTGCCGTACCTGAACGGTGCTCAGCCCGCCCAGTGCCGGGCAGTAGACCTCCGCCTGTGCGGCGCCCAGCCAGAAGACGCCCACAAAAAAGGCGCCCACACGGGGCGCCTTCTTCAACAGCGAGAGCAAACCAATCAAGCTTTCTTGGCGCCGAAACCGCCGAAACGCTGCTTGAAACGGTCAACACGACCGCCAACGTCCAGGGTTTTCTGCTTGCCGGTGTAGAACGGGTGGCATTCGGAGCAGACGTCGAGGCTCAATGGCTTGGCCAGAGTCGAACGGGTCTTGATGACGTTACCGCAGCTGCAGGTAGCGTCGATGGCTTCGTATACTGGATGGATATCGGCTTTCATGGTGACTTCCTCAGGCTGCGTGCCGCCACCCGACACCATTGTCGAGTACCGCACGTAATTAGGCCGCGTATATTAACAGAATCCGGCGAACACGCAAGTTGTCGCTTGCGCCGACCGTCGTCTGCTAGGCTGCGCACCTCGAACCCTTCGAGCGCGGTCACCCGCCGTGACTCTGGCTCCGCCCACGATTGCAGTCGCCTCCACTCAAGAGAATTCCCGCGTGCCCGACGTCATCCTGCGCCTCGCCCTGCCCTCGCCGCTGCGACGCCTGTTCGACTACAAGGCGCCTGCCCACACGGCGCAGACCGTGTTCACCCCGGGCATGCGCCTGCGGGTACCGTTCGGGCGGCGGGAGATGATCGGCATACTGGTCGAGGTGGTCAGCCACAGCGAGGTACCGGCCGACAAACTCAAGCCGGCCATTGCCCTGCTCGATCCGGTCAGCCCGCTGCCGCCGGCGCTGTTCAAACTGTGCCTGTGGACCTCGCAGTACTATCAGCACGGCCTGGGCGACACCCTCAGTTGGGCACTGCCGGTGCTGCTGCGCCAGGGGGAACCGGCCGAGGCCCGCCAGGAGCGCTTCTGGCACGCCGCCGCCGATGCGCGCCTGGACGACCCGCGCATCGCCCGCGCACCCAAGCAGCGCGACGCCCTCAAGACCCTGGCCCAGCATCCCCATGGCGTGGCGCATCAGCTGTTGAGCAAGCTGCAGCTGAACAAGGACAGCCTCGACCTGCTGCTGGCCAAGCAACTGGTCAGCGTCGAAGTGCGCCGCCATGGCCCCGGCCCGCGCGCGGAACACTGGCTGGCGCAACCGGAACTGCCGCTCAACGAAGAGCAACGCGCCGCCTTCGAGGCGATCCGCGCCAGCCTGGGCGGCTTCCACGCGTTTCTCCTCGCGGGCGTGACCGGCAGTGGCAAGACCGAGGTGTACCTGCAGCTGATTCACGAATGCCTGGAGGCCGGCAAGCAGGCCCTGGTGCTGATCCCGGAGATCAACCTGGGGCCGCAGACCCTGGCGCGCTTCGAACAGCGCTTCAACGCACGCATCGCGCTGGTGCATTCGGCGGTCAACGACCGCGACCGTCTCGACGCCTGGCTGGCCGCCCGCGACGGCGAGGCCGACATCATCATCGGCACCCGCTCGGCGCTGTTCACGCCCATGAAGAACCCTGGGCTGATCATCATCGACGAAGAACACGACGGTTCCTATAAACAGCAGGAAGGCCTGCGCTACCACGCCCGTGACCTGGCGCTGGTGCGCGCCAGCCAGGAAGACATTCCCATCGTCCTGGGTTCGGCCACGCCATCCCTGGAAAGCCTGCACAATGCCTACACCGGTCGCTACGGCCTGCTGCGCATCGACCATCGCGCCGGCGGCGCCCAGCAGCCCAAGTTCCTGCGCCTGGATGTGAAGAGCCGACCGCTGGACAGCGGCATCAGCGGACCGATGCAGCAGGCCATCGGCCAGACCTTGGCCAACGGCCAGCAGGTGCTGGTGTTTCTCAACCGCCGCGGCTTTGCCCCTACCCTGCTGTGCCACGATTGCGGCTGGCTGTCCGAGTGCCCGCGCTGCGATGCGCGCACGACTGTTCACCAGCGCTCGGGCGAGTTGCGCTGCCATCACTGCGGCCATGTCGAACGCGTACCGCGCCAGTGCCCCAAGTGCGGCACCGTGGACCTGCGGCCGGTGGGCGCCGGCACCGAGCGCGCCGAGGAACGCCTGGCGATCCTGTTTCCCGACTACCCGGTGCTGCGCGTCGACCGCGACAGCACCTCGCGCAAGGACGCGATGAACCAGTTGTTCGCGACCATCCAGAAGGGCCAACCGTGCATCCTGATCGGCACCCAGATGCTGGCCAAGGGGCACCACTTCCCACGGGTCACCCTGGTGTCGATCCTCGATGCCGACGGTGGGCTGTTCTCCGGTGACTTCCGCGCCAGCGAGCGCATGGCGCAATTGATCGTTCAGGTGGCCGGCCGCGCCGGGCGCGCGGAAGAACCGGGCAAGGTGATCATCCAGACGCACCTGGCCGACCATCCGCTGCTGGTGCAATTGACCGAGCAGGGTTACTTCGCCTTCGCCGAGCAGGCCCTGGCCGAACGCCGCGCCGCCGGCCTGCCACCGTTCGCGCACCTGGCACTGCTGCGCGCCGAGGCCCACAAGCCGGGCCAGGCCGAAGCCTTTCTGGACGAAGCCTGCGCCGCCGCCGAAGCCTTGGTGGCGCAACTGGCACTGGGCGGCCTCGAACTGCTGGGGCCGGTGCCTGCCCCCATGGAACGCCGCGCCGGACGCTACCGGGCGCAGTTGCTGGTGCAGGCGACGTTGCGAGCACCCCTGCACCGCTTGCTCAATGCCTGGATGCTGCAACTGGAGCAACTGCCGAGCGGGCGCCAGGTGCGCTGGTCGCTGGATGTGGACCCGGTGGATTTGTATTGAGATAGGCGCACCTGGAGCGCGGATCGGCGGTGTCTGCCGACGCGGCTTGCGCCGCTGCTACAGGGGTGGTGGTTTGCAGGGGGGATTTGCGGGTTGGCAACCCCCGCCAACAACCGGATAATGCCCAGTTTTTCCACCCGCGCAAACAGCACCGCCGTACCCGCGGTCGACCGAGAACCCCATGAAAGACACCATTCGCCAGCTGATTCAACAAGCCCTGACCCACCTCGTCGCCGAAGGTGTGCTGCCAGAAGGTCTGACGCCGGCAATCCAGGTGGAAAACTCGCGAGACAAGAAGAACGGCGATTTCGCCAGCAACATCGCCATGATGCTGGCCAAGCCTGCCGGCATGAAGCCACGCGACCTGGCGGAAAAGCTGATTGCCGCGCTGCCGGCCGATGAGGGGGTGAGCAAGGTCGAGATCGCCGGCCCCGGCTTCCTCAACTTCTTCCAGAACAGTGCCGCCCTCGCCGCGCGCCTGGATGCTGCGCTGGCCGATGCCCACATCGGCGTGCGCAAGGCCGGCCCGGCGCAGCGCGTGGTGGTCGATCTGTCGGCACCCAACCTGGCCAAGGAAATGCACGTGGGCCACCTGCGCTCGACGATCATCGGCGATGGCGTAGCCAATGTGCTGGAGTTCCTCGGCGACACCGTGATCCGCCAGAACCACGTCGGTGACTGGGGCACGCAGTTCGGCATGCTGCTCGCCTACCTGCAGGAAAAACCCGCCACCAGCGACGAGCTGTCCGACCTGGAGAATTTCTATCGCGCAGCCAAGCAGCGTTTCGACGAGTCCGAGGAGTTCGCCGAGCGTGCCCGCGGCCTGGTGGTCAAGCTGCAGGCCGGCGACGCCGAGTGCCTGGCGCTGTGGAAGCGCTTCAACGAAATCTCTCTGTCCCACTGCCAGAGCACCTACGAGCGCTTGAACGTCAAACTGACCCCGGCCGACGTGATGGGCGAAAGCGCCTACAACGACGACCTGGCCAATGTGGTCGCCGACCTGCGCGCCAAGGGCCTGCTGGTGGAAAGCAACGGCGCGCAGTGCGTGTTCCTCGAAGAATTCAAGACCGCCGAAGGCACCCCACTGCCGGTGATCGTGCAGAAGGCCGGTGGCGGCTATCTGTATGCCACCACCGACCTGGCTGCGCTGCGCTATCGCAGCAATGTGCTCAAGGCCGACCGCGCGCTGTACTTCGTCGATCAGCGTCAGGCCCTGCACTTCCAGCAGGTGTTCGAGGTGGCGCGACGCGCCGGTTTCATCAGCAACGGCATGCAGCCCGAGCACATGGGTTTCGGCACCATGAACGGCGCCGATGGCCGCCCGTTCAAGACCCGTGACGGTGGCACCGTGAAGCTGGTCGACCTGCTCGACGAAGCCGAGCAACGCGCCTACACCCTGGTCAAGGAAAAGAATCCCGAGACCGCCGAGGCCGACCTGCGGGTGATTGCCAAGGCCGTGGGCATCGGCGCGGTGAAATATGCCGACCTGTCCAAGCATCGCACCAGCGACTACAGCTTCAACTTCGACCTGATGCTCAACTTCGAAGGCAATACCGCGCCGTACCTGCTCTACGCCTACACCCGCGTGGCCGGGGTGTTCCGCAAGCTGGGCAAGGACTTCGCGGACGTCGAAGGACAGATCGTGCTGGAAGCCGAACACGAGAAGGAATTGGCGGCCAAACTGGCGCAATTCGCCGAAGTGCTGAACACCGTCGGTGAGAAAGGCACGCCCCATGTGCTGTGCACTTACCTGTACGATGTGGCCGGGCTGTTTTCCAGCTTCTACGAGAACTGCCCGATTCTGGCGGCCGAAAACCCCGCTCAGCAACAAAGCCGCCTGCGCCTGGCGGCGCTGACCGGCCGCACCCTCAAGCAAGGATTGGCTCTGTTGGGCCTGGAAACACTGGAGCGTATGTAAGTTGGCTGCCAAGAAAAAACCCGCACCCAAACGTGGCGCCAGCCGCAATTCCGCACCTGCCAAGAAGCCCATCCCGGGCTGGCTGTGGCTGGCGATCGGCCTGAGCGTGGGCGCGTTCGTGGTGTTCCTGATGAAGCTGGAGCCGGGCAACGGCGACGTGAAGCGCGTCAAGGCCGAGCAGGCGAAGGCGGAGAAGATCGCCGAGGCGAACAAGACCCCGCCCAGCCCTCAGGCACCGGTCAAGCCCAAGTACGACTTCTACACCCTGCTGCCGGAATCGGAGGTCATCGTGCCGCCCGAGGCGGTTCCCGAGAAGACACCACCGATTCCGGCCCAGGCACCCGTCACGCCGGCCGAAGCGGCCAAGATCGATACTGCACGCGCCCAGGCGGCGCTCAGTGGTGCGACTCCGCCGCCGGCCCCGCCCGTGATCAAGCCCGCAGCGACCACCCAGTTCTATCTGCAGGCGGGTTCGTTCCGCAAGCAGGCGGACGCCGACCGGGTGCGGGCGCAGATCATCCTGCTGGGGCAGTCGGTTAACGTCGAGTCCGGAACGGTCAAGGAGGACACCTGGTACCGGGTACTGGTGGGTCCGTTCAGCAACCGCGAGCAACTGACCGTGGCGCAGAAGCAACTGGCGGGCAGTGGATTTAGTAACCTGCTGTTGCAGCAAAGGCAGATTCGGCAGTAAGTCTGCACATCGGCGGTGGGCCCTTCGCGGGCAGAGCCCGCTCCCACAGGCTCCGCTCCCACAGATGCTGCGCGCGCCTGTGAGCGCGGGCCCTGTGGGAGCGGGGCGGGCGGCGAGCCCTCTGCCCGCGAAGGGCCCACCGCAAATTTCCTGATACGCCGCGAGCTGTCTCCACGCCCCCCACAACCCGCAAAGGTTGAAATCCCCTCACCCACCCCCATATCCGTTTCCATCAGGGCATTTTCGCCCCGCTGCGTGGAGACTCTCCCCTTGACCACCATCGTTTCAGTCCGCCGTCATGGCAAAGTCGTCATGGGCGGCGACGGCCAGGTTTCCCTCGGCAACACCGTGATGAAAGGCAACGCCAAGAAAGTCCGGCGCCTGTACCACGGTCAGGTCATCGCCGGCTTTGCCGGTGCCACCGCCGACGCCTTCACCCTCTTCGAACGTTTCGAAGGTCAACTCGAGAAACACCAGGGCCATCTGGTCCGTGCCGCCGTGGAGCTGGCCAAGGAGTGGCGTACCGACCGCTCGCTGAGCCGCCTGGAGGCGATGCTGGCCGTGGCCAACAAGGATGCGTCCTTGATCATCACCGGCAACGGTGACGTGGTCGAACCCGAAGATGGGCTGATCGCCATGGGTTCCGGCGGCGCCTTCGCGCAAGCCGCTGCCAGCGCACTGCTGAAGAAGACCGAGCTGGGCGCCCGTGAAATCGTCGAGACCGCCCTGGGCATCGCTGGCGACATCTGCGTGTTCACCAATCACAACATGACCATCGAGGAGCAGGATCTCGCCCAGTGATCAGTCGCCGCGCCCACCTGGGATGATCTTCACAGAAGACCACGCGCACTGAACCTTCGAGTCCGGAACACACCATGTCCATGACCCCCCGCGAAATCGTCCACGAACTCAATCGCCATATCATTGGCCAGGACGATGCCAAACGCGCCGTCGCCATTGCCCTGCGCAACCGCTGGCGGCGCATGCAGCTGCCCGAAGAGCTGCGCGTCGAAGTGACGCCCAAGAACATCCTGATGATCGGCCCGACCGGCGTCGGCAAGACTGAAATCGCCCGCCGCCTGGCCAAGCTCGCCAATGCGCCGTTCATCAAGGTCGAAGCGACCAAGTTCACCGAAGTCGGCTACGTGGGCCGCGATGTCGAATCGATCATCCGCGACCTGGCCGATGCGGCCATCAAACTGCTGCGTGAGCAGGAAATGGTCAAGGTCCGCCATCGTGCCGAAGACGCAGCCGAAGAGCGTATTCTCGACGCGCTGCTGCCTGCTGCCCGTGCAGGCTTCAACGAAGAGCCGGTGAGCAACGATTCGAACACCCGCCAGCTGTTCCGCAAGCGCCTGCGCGAAGGTCAGCTGGATGACAAGGAAATCGAGATCGAAGTGGCCGAGCAGATGGGTGGCGTGGACATCTCCGCCCCTCCCGGCATGGAAGAAATGACCAACCAGCTGCAGAGCCTGTTCGCCAACATGGGCAAGGGCAAGAAGAAAAGCCGCAAGCTCAAGGTCAAGGACGCGCTGAAAATGGTCCGCGACGAAGAAGCCGGTCGTCTGGTCAATGAAGAAGAGCTCAAGGCCAAGGCGCTGGAAGCGGTCGAGCAGCACGGTATTGTCTTCATCGACGAAATCGACAAGGTGGCCAAGCGCGGCAACGTGGGTGGCGCCGACGTGTCCCGTGAAGGCGTGCAGCGCGACTTGCTGCCGTTGATCGAAGGCTGCACGGTCAACACCAAGCTGGGCATGGTCAAGACCGACCACATCCTGTTCATCGCTTCGGGCGCGTTCCACCTGAGCAAGCCGAGCGACCTGGTGCCCGAGTTGCAGGGTCGCCTGCCGATTCGCGTCGAACTCAAGGCATTGAGCCCGCAGGATTTCGAGCGCATCCTGAGCGAGCCCCATGCGTCGCTGACCGAACAGTACCGCGAGCTGCTGAAGACCGAAGGCTTGAACATCGAGTTCGTGCCCGAAGGCATCAAGCGTCTGGCCGAGATCGCCTGGCAGGTCAACGAAAAGACCGAGAACATCGGTGCCCGTCGCCTGCACACGCTGCTGGAGCGGTTGCTGGAGGAAGTCTCGTTCAGCGCCGGTGACATGGCTGCCGCGCACAGCGAAGCGCCGATCCAGATCGATGCCGAGTATGTGAACAGCCATCTGGGCGAGTTGGCGCAGAACGAAGACCTGTCGCGCTACATTCTGTAATACGGCCTGTCATGTCGCGGTGCGGCCTTCGCGGCCGCTGAACGCTTCTACGGGACGCGGCCCGCGGGCAACGTCAATGATCGTTCCCGCAGGCTGGGTTCGTAGGAGCGGTCAGCGGCCGCGAAGCAGGCACTGCTGGGATATCGAGAACGACCATGAGCAAAATCCCGAGCGCCATCAACCTGCACAAGGCCTCCAAGACCCTGAGTCTGACGTATGGCCCCGGCGAGGTGTTCCACCTGCCTGCCGAGTTCCTGCGCGTGCACTCGCCGTCCGCCGAGGTCCAGGGCCACGGCAAGCCGATTCTGCAGGTGGGTAAACTAGGGGTCGGCCTGACCAAGGTGGAGCCGGCTGGCCAGTACGCCCTGAAGCTGACTTTCGACGACGGCCATGACAGCGGCCTGTTCACCTGGGACTACCTGTACCAGTTGGCGTTGCGCCAGGAGCAGCTCTGGGCCGACTACCTGGAACAATTACGCGCCGCCGGCAAATCCCGCGACCCCGCCGAGTCCGTGGTGAGGTTGATGCTCTAGGCCGCCAGGGCCTTGTCCAACGCCTTTTCGATCTCGCTCTGGATCGTACCGCTCATCATCGCCAGCATCATGCCCAGCTTCAGGTCGATTCGAATCGCTTCGTCGTCGATCTGCACGGTTCCCTGCGCGCCGCTGCGCTTGACCGCCACCGTATCGCCCTGCCAGGTGGCCTGCACGTCATAGCGGTCGATCAGCTTCTGCACCACCACTTCAGCCTTCTGCCGAGCCGCATCGCGGCCCAGATTGTGTTTGCGTTCGACGTTGATCTGGGTCATCGGGGACTCCGGGTAATGGGTTCAATGGCGCACAGTTTAACGCGGATGCCCTGGCAATCCATCGCGCCAAGACAAAGCGCCCTTGTGCGGCTTAGAATGGTGCGTAATTTTTCCTGGTGACAGCGATATGAATGATCAGCGCAAAGGCGGCGATGCCGAACCCACCACTCACTTCGGCTACAAGCACGTACCGGAAAGCCAGAAAGCCGAAAAGGTCGCCGAGGTGTTCCACTCGGTAGCGGCCAAGTACGACTTGATGAACGACGTGCTGTCCGGCGGCATGCACCGGTTGTGGAAGCGCTTCACCATCGAGCTGTCCGGCGTGCGCGTGGGTAACCGAGTGCTGGACATCGCTGGCGGTACGGGCGATCTGGCACGCAAGTTCTCCGATCTGGTCGGGCCGACCGGTCAGGTCGTACTGGCCGACATCAATGCCTCCATGCTCAAGGTCGGTCGTGACCGACTGCTCGACCGTGGCGTGGCCGGCAACATCGAGTTCGTCCAGGCCGACGCCGAAAAGCTGCCGTTCCCCGACAATCACTTCGATTGCGTGACCATCGCCTTCGGTCTGCGCAACGTCACGCACAAGGAAGCGGCCATCGCCTCCATGCTGCGTGTGCTCAAGCCGGGCGGTCGCCTGCTGGTGCTGGAGTTCTCCAAGCCCACCAACAAGCTGATGTCCAAGGTCTACGACGCCTATTCGTTCGCGTTCATGCCGCTGGCCGGCAAACTGATCACCAACGATTCGGAAAGCTACCGCTACCTCGCCGAGTCGATCCGCATGCACCCCGATCAGGAAACCCTCAAGGCCATGATGGTGCAGGCCGGTTTCGACCGCGTCACCTACCACAACATGACCAGCGGCATCGTCGCGCTGCACCGCGGGATCAAGCCCTGATGTTGCTCGGCGGCCTGATCGCCAGTGTCGAACACGGCCTCAACCGTGTGCTGCGTCTGGACGCCACGGCGCTGCCGCGCCTGGCGCACCTGCATGGCAAGGTGATTGCCATCCAGGGCCGCCAGCCTTCCTTTACGCTCTACGTCCTGCCCAGTGCCAATGGCCTGATGCTGGCCCAGCAATGGGCCACGCCGGCCGACTGCACCTTGCGGGCGCCGGCCGCCAGCTTGGTGCAGTTGGCGCTGCGCAAGGACAAGACCGCCGTGCTGCACAGCCCCCAGGTCGATCTGGACGGCGACAGCGCTGCCCTGCTCGAGCTGGTGAAGGTGCTGCAGGACCTTGAACTGGACTGGGAATACGAAGTCTCACGCTGGCTTGGCCCGGTGCCGACCTCGTTGCTGGCCGGGCACCTGCGCAGCCGCACGGGCTGGACCCGTGAAGGTCTGGCCACGGCGACCCAGAATTTGGGCGAATACCTGGCCGAGGAAGCGCGTACTCTGGTAGGCGAGCAGGAAGCCCAGGCCCGTTTCAATGAGCTGGATGCTTTGAAAGTCGATGTCGAACGCCTCGAGGCGCGTATTGAGCGCCTCGCCCGATCCCACAACTCCAGCGATAACGCATGAAGCTGCTTGCCGTCCGCCGTCTGTTGCGCATCCAGCGCGTCGTGATCCGCTACCGCCTCGATGACCTGATGTTCGCTCTGCCACTGCCGTGGTGGCTGAAGATCACCCGGTTCGCCATGCCCTGGCGCTGGCTGCCGCGCAGCCGCCAGGAGCTCAACCGGGGCGCGCGCCTGCGCCTGGCGTTGCAGGACCTGGGGCCGATTTTCATCAAGTTCGGGCAGATCCTCTCCACCCGCCGCGACCTGCTGCCCGAAGACATCGCCGATGAGCTGATGCTGCTGCAGGACCGCGTACCGCCGTTCGATCCCAAGCAGGCCATGGCCCTGATCGAACAGCAGCTGGGGGCGAAGATCACCGACGTGTTCAGTCGCTTCGACGTCGAGCCGCTGGCTTCGGCCTCGGTGGCCCAGGTCCACGCGGCGCGGCTCAAGACTGGCGAAGAGGTGGTGGTCAAGGTCATACGTCCAGGGCTCAGATCGGTCATCGGCCAGGATCTGGCCTGGCTGTTCCTGCTGGCCCGCCAGGCCGAGCGACTGTCGGCCGACGCCCGCCTGCTGCACCCGGTGGACGTGGTCGCCGACTACGAGCGGACCATCTACGACGAGCTCGACCTGCTGCGCGAGGCGGCCAACTCCAGCCAGTTGCGGCGCAACTTCGAGGATTCGGGTCTGCTCTACGTGCCCCAGGTGTACTGGGACTGGTGCCGACCCAAGGTGCTGGTGATGGAGCGCATCTACGGCGTGCAGGTCACCGACATGGCCGCCCTGGCCGACCAGCGCACCGACATGAAGCTGCTGGCCGAGCGCGGTGTCGAGATTTTCTTCACCCAGGTCTTTCGCGACAGCTTCTTCCACGCCGACATGCACCCGGGCAACATCTTCGTCAGTACCGTGGCGCCCTGGAGCCCACGCTACATCGCCATCGACTGCGGCATCGTCGGCAGCCTGACCCCCGAAGACCAGGATTACCTGGCGCGCAACCTGTTCGCCTTTTTCAAGCGCGACTACCGCCGCGTCGCCCAACTGCACATCGATTCGGGTTGGGTTCCGGCGGAAACCAAGCTCAACGAATTCGAAGCGGCGATCCGTACCGTGTGCGAGCCGATCTTCGAGAAGCCGCTCAAGGACATTTCCTTCGGCCAGGTGTTGATGCGCCTGTTCCAGACCGCGCGGCGCTTCAACATGGAAGTGCAGCCGCAACTGGTGCTGTTGCAGAAGACCTTGCTCAATATCGAAGGCCTGGGCCGCCAGCTGTACCCGGACCTGGACCTGTGGAGCACCGCCCAGCCGTTCCTCGAACGCTGGATGCGCGAGCGGGTCAGTCCGAAATCTTTGTTTCAGAATGTTCAATCGCAGGTCGAGCAATTGCCGCATCTGGCCAATATGACCCGCGATCTACTCGAACGGATGTCTCAGCCTCATCGCAAGGATCCACCACCGCCCTGGGAGCAACGCCATGATCGGTGGGCCCTGCGGCTGCTCGGCGGTGCCTTGTTGGTGGGCGGGACAGTGACTGCGGTCTCCGGCATTGCCCTGGACAGTGTGCAGGCCTGGCCGGCCTGGTTGATGCTGGCATCGGGCTTGTACCTGGTCGTGCGCCGATAGCCAGTGGCGCCATCGGCTGGCACACTAGCCCTCTCTGTTGTCGGAGTCGCACATGAAAGACTGGCTGGACGAGATCAAATGGGACCGCGACGGCCTGGTGCCGGCGATTGCCCAGGATCACAAGACCGGGCGCATCCTCATGATGGCCTGGATGAACCGCGAAGCACTGGCGCTGACCGCCGCCGAAAACCGGGCCATCTATTGGTCACGCTCGCGTGGCAAACTGTGGCGCAAGGGCGAGGAGTCCGGCCACGTGCAGAAGCTGCATGAACTGCGCCTGGACTGTGACGCCGACGTGGTCGTGCTCAGCGTCGAACAGATCGGCGACATCGCCTGCCACACCGGCCGCCAAAGCTGCTTCTATCGGGTCTTCGAGGACGGCCAATGGACCGTCGTCGATCCGGTTCTGAAGGACCCCGATGCCATCTATCACACAGGCCATGGCCATGAATGACACCCTGGACCGCGTTGCTGCGGTACTCGAAGAACGCAAGGGCGCCAGCGCCGACAGCTCCTATGTCGCCAGCCTGTACGCCAAGGGTTTGAACAAGATTCTGGAAAAGTTGGGCGAAGAATCGGTCGAAACCATCATTGCCGCCAAGGACGCCGCGCACAGCGGCGACTGCAGCGATGTCATCTACGAAACCGCCGATCTGTGGTTCCATAGCCTGGTCATGCTTGCACAACTCGGCCAACACCCACAGGCTGTACTCGATGAACTGGACCGCCGCTTCGGTCTGTCCGGTCACGATGAGAAAGCCGCCCGCCTGCCGTCAGCCTGAAATGTCTTTTTGGAGGAGTTGAATCATGGGTCTGTTTGATTGGAAACACTGGATCGTCATCCTGATCGTCGTGGTATTGGTCTTCGGCACCAAGAAACTCAAGAACCTGGGCACCGATGTGGGCGAGTCGATCAAAGGCTTTCGCAAGGCCATGAACGACGACGACAAACCGGCTGCCGAACAGCCCACCCAGCCGGTGCACCCGCAGGCCAGCTCGCCGCTGACTCCGCCGCACACCCTCGACGGCCAGCATCAGAAAGTCGAAGAACCCATCAGGAAAGACTGATCAATGTTCGGTATCAGCTTCAGTGAACTCATGCTCGTGGGCCTCATCGCCCTGTTGGTGCTGGGCCCTGAACGGCTGCCCGGTGCCGCGCGAACCGCAGGGCTGTGGATCGGGCGTCTGAAGCGCAGCTTCAATGCGATCAAGACCGAAGTCGAACGCGAGATAGGCGCCGACGAGATTCGTCGTCAATTGCACAACGAGCACGTGCTGTCGCTGGAGGAGCAGGCGCGCAAGATCCTGGACCCGCAGCGTCCTGCGCGGCCGAGCGAGCCTCCTGCGCCACTGACCGATCCCATCGCGCCCGGAGCTCAGGCACAGCCGGTGCTGGACCGCGATGCGGTGAGCGCCGCCGTCACCCCGACCAGCGTGGCCACTACCGCGCAACAGGCCGACGTGATCGAGCGCGATACCAGCAGCGCCGCAGCGGTCGCGATACCCGTCACTTCCAATGAACCTACACAGCCACCGCGAGCCCCATGAGCGAAATTCCGGAAAATGACCAGCCGATGCCGCTGGTCTCGCACCTCACCGAACTGCGCACCCGGCTACTGCGCTGCGTTGCCGTGATCTTTCTGGTCTTCGCCGGGCTGTTTTCGTTTGCCCAACAGATCTACACCCTGGTATCGGCGCCGCTGCGCGAATACCTGCCGGCTGGCGCAACGATGATCGCCACCGACGTGGCCTCGCCGTTCCTCACCCCGTTCAAGCTGACCATGATGGTCTCGCTGTTCCTGGCCGTGCCGATCATCCTGCATCAGGTCTGGGGCTTCATCGCGCCGGGCTTGTACAAGCATGAAAAGCGCATCGCCATACCGTTGCTGGTATCGAGCATCTTTCTGTTCTATGCCGGGATGGCCTTCGCTTATTTCCTGGTCTTTCCGCTGGTCTTCAAGTTCTTCGCCAGTGCCACGCCCGTGGGCGTGACCATGGCCACCGACATCGCCAGCTACCTGGACTTCGTCATGACGCTGTTCTTCGCCTTCGGCGTGGCGTTCGAGATTCCCGTAGCAGTGGTGCTGCTGGTGTGGATCGGCGTGGTCGACGTGAAGTACCTGCGCAAGATTCGTCCCTATGTGATCATCGGCTGCTTCGTGGTCGGCATGATCCTGACCCCACCGGACATCTTCTCGCAGACGCTGTTGGCAGTGCCGATGTGGCTGCTGTTCGAGATCGGCATCCTGTTCGGCGCCCTGATCCGCAAGCGGGGTGACGAACCCGCCGAGGAAGACGATCGCAACGACCAGCCGCCCGCGACCCGGGCATGAACCTGCTGCTGCTCGAAACGGCCGATTTCATCGCGCCGGACAAGGTGGTGTTGCGCGACCGCCGCTTCACCCACATGCAGTCCGTGCATCGCGTGGAGCTGGGCGACAGCCTGCGGGTGGGCAAGCTCGACGGCCTGATGGGCCGTGCCGAGGTGGTGCGTCTGGAAGGCCACGAAGCCGAGCTGGACGTGGTGCTCGACCAGGCACCACCGGCCAAGCTGCCGCTGACCCTGATCCTGGCGCTGCCCCGGCCGAAAATGCTTCGTCGGGTATTCCAGACCATTGCCACCATGGGGGTAGCCAAGGTGGTGCTGGTGAACAGTTACCGGGTCGAGAAAAGCTTCTGGCAGACCCCGTTTCTGGAGCCCGCCGCCATTCGCGAACAGCTTGTGCTGGGTCTGGAACAGGCCCGCGACACGCAGCTTCCGGAAGTGGTAATCGAAAAGCGCTTCAAACCCTTCGTCGAAGATCGCCTCCCCGCCCTGCGCGCCGGCACCCTGGGCCTGGTCGGGCACCCCGGCGACTATCCGCCCTGCCCGCGCCAGCTCGCCGAGCCGGTCACGCTGGCCATCGGCCCGGAAGGCGGCTGGATTCCCTACGAGATCGATCTGCTCAAGGAGGCGGGCCTGCAGCCTGTTCAACTCGGCGAACGCATCCTGCGGGTTGAAACCGCCGTGGCGGTGTTGCTCGCCCGGCTGTTCTGAAGCAGCCCTGGCTCGCGGCGACAGCGGCCGCTGCATTTAGTTACATGCCACCATCGAGTTTCTTCCATTCACGCCGATGCCCTTGAACTGCCGACAATCACGCTGTCGGCCTGAAAGGGAGCTTCAATCATGTCGAACACCTTTGCCCGTTACCTGGGCAATCTGAGCGTCAACCTGAAACTGGGGATCGGTTTCGGGTTGGTGCTACTGCTTACGCTGCTGATCGCCGCCACCGGCTGGTTCGGCTTGTCCCGCTTGATCGAACGGGCCGACAAGATCACCAGCATTTCCATACTCGATGACCGCATGCGCGACCTGCGCATCGCAGCTCAATCGTTCGAATTGCAGAAAGGCAGTTCCGGTGCCGACACCGTCAATCGCCTGCTCGATGAGCTCGATGCCAACCTGGTGATCGCACAGCACACCCTCGTGATGTCCGAAGACATTGCGCTGGTCGAACAGGAAATAGCGGCTACGCAAGCCTATCGCCAGGCGTTCGCCGCGTCGCTGCTGTCGATCCAGGGTCGCGAGGCCGCGCGCAGCCAACTGGGCAGCACCGCCGACCGCGCCGTCGCCGAAGTCAATCAGGTGCAGGCAGCCCTGCTCGGCCAAGGCGACCTGTCGGCGTTCAGCACGCTGGTGGAAACCAGTCGGCTGATTCAGCAAGCTCGCTTCCAGGTCCGTGGCTACACCTACAGCGCCAAGGACGAAGCGCGTCAGCCGGCCCTGACGGCCATCGACCAGGCGATAGCCTCGGTCGCCGCTGCACAGGCCAGCGTATCCAGTGAGTTCGCCGGTCGCCTGCAGCAAGCCGGGGAATCCTTGAGCGCCTACCGCGCCGCGGTGGCGCAATTCAGCGAGAATCAGCAGGCCACTCTTCAGAGCATCGACAAAATGACGACGTTGGGGACTTCGCTGCTCGATATGAGCGACCGACTCGGCGACTCGCAGACCGCCAAGCGCGACGCTGACACCGCCCAGGCGAAGGCCTGGCTGGCCATTGCGGCAGCGCTGGCGACCTTGCTCGGCATTGCCGCGGCATGGGCCATTACCGCGCAGATCGTCGGCCCCCTGCGCCAGACCCTGGCCAGTGTCGAACGGGTTGCGTCCGGTGATCTGAGGCAGTCGCCCGCCATTACCCGGCGTGACGAACTGGGCCAGGTGCAGTTGGCCTTGCAGCGCATGACCTTGAACCTGCGTGAACTGGTGGGCGGCATCAGCGAAGGCGTGACGCAATTGGCCAGCGCGGCCGAGGAGTTGTCTGCGGTCACCGAGCAGACCAGTGCCGGGGTCAACGCGCAGAAGGTCGAAACCGATCAGGTCGCCACCGCCATGAATGAGATGGCCGCTACCGTGCAGGAAGTCGCGCGCAATGCCGAAGAGGCGTCCGAGGCCGCTGTGGCTGCCGATCAGCAGGCACGCGAAGGCGATCGGGTGGTCAGTCAGGCGGTGGGCCAGATCGAACGTCTGGCGGCCGAAGTGCTGCATTCAAGCGAAGCCATGAACCAGTTGAAGCAGGAAAGCAGCAAGATCGGCGGTGTGCTCGATGTGATCACCTCCGTGGCCCAGCAGACCAACCTGCTGGCCCTCAATGCGGCTATCGAGGCGGCCCGCGCCGGCGAGGCCGGTCGTGGATTCGCCGTGGTGGCCGATGAAGTACGCAGCCTGGCCCAACGTACCCAGCAATCGACCGAAGAGATCCAGGCGCTGATCGCATCCCTGCAAACCGGGACTCATCAGGTGTCCAGCGCGCTGGACAGCAGCCGCGAAATGACCGATAGCAGCGTGCAACTGGCTCGCCGTGCCGGACAGTCGTTGAGCGACATCACCCGCACGGTGTCAGCGATCCAGGCCATGAATCAGCAGATCGCGGCAGCGGCGGAGCAACAGAGCGTGGTGGCCGACGAGATCAACCGCAGCGTGCTCAATGTGCGCGAGGTTTCCGAGCAGACGTCGGCGGCGAGCGAGGAGACCGCAGCGTCGAGCATCGAGCTGGCGCGGCTGGGGACACACCTGCAGGGGTTGGTGGGGCAGTTCAAGGTTTGAGGTTGGGTGGTGGGCTTGCGGGCCTCTTCGCGGGCAGAGACCCGCTCCCACAGGAATCTACAGCGATCTTGTGGGAGCGGGTCTCTGCCCGCGAAGAGGCCAACACAGCCAGTCAGCCAGGCAACAGACCTACAACTCCAACCGTACTCCTGTGGGAGCGGGGCGGGCGGCGAGCCCTCTGCCCGCGAAGAGGCCCTACAGTCACCCAAACAGCAGAACTACAACACCTGCCGCAGGAACGCCTGTGCCCTGGGATCCCTGGGTGCATCGAAGAACTCGGCCGGGGGCGCGTCTTCCAGCAAACGGCCGTGGTCGAAGAACAGCACCCGGTCCGCCACTTCCCGAGCGAAACCCATCTCATGGGTAACGCACACCATGGTCATGCCCTCCTCGGCCAGGGTCTTCATCACTTCCAGCACTTCACCGACCATCTCCGGGTCGAGCGCCGAAGTCGGCTCGTCGAACAGCATCACCTTGGGGTCCATGCACAACGCGCGGGCAATGGCCACGCGCTGCTGCTGGCCGCCGGACAGCCGTGACGGAAACGCATCGGCCTTCTCGCCGATGCCGACCTTGGCCAGCAACGCACGGGCCTTGGCCTCGCGCTCGGCCTTGCCACGCTTGCGCACCACCTTCTGCGCCAGGCAGAGGTTTTCCAGCACGGTCATGTGCGGAAACAGGTTGAAGTGCTGGAACACCATGCCGACTTCGCGCCGATAGGCGTTGATGTTGGTCTTGGGGTCATCCAGGCGCAGGCCGTCGATGCTGACCGAGCCCTGATCGAACGCCTCCAGGCCATTGAGGCAGCGCAAGAACGTGGACTTGCCCGAACCTGAAGGACCCAGAACCACCAGCACCTCGCCCTTGGCCACCTGGGTGCTGACCTGATCCACCGCACGCACCACCTGGCCGCGGGTATTGAACACCTTCAACAGGTCGCGTACTTCAATCACTTTGCGCAAGCCTCCGCTCGAGCCGGCTGGCGAAATACGACAGCGGCAGGTTGATGACCAGGTACAGGGCTGCCACGCAGAACCAGATCTCGAACGTCGAGAACGACGTGGTGATCGCCTCGCGCCCACTCTTGGTCAGCTCGGTGATGGCGATCACCGAAACCAGCGATGTGTCCTTGACCAGGCTGATGAACTGACCCGCCAGCGGTGGCAACACACGCTTGAACGCCTGCGGCAGAATCACGTAGCGCATCGATTGGCCGGCATCCAGGCCCAGGGAACGGGCGGCCTCGCCCTGCCCCTTCGCGATGGACTGCACGCCCGAGCGCACGATCTCGGCGACGTAGGCGCCAGTGAACAACGCCAGTGCCGCAACACCGGCGAATTCCCGCGAGAGGTTGAGCACGGTACCGATGAAGAAATAAAAGATGAAGATCTGCACCAGCAGCGGCGTGCCTCGCACCAGCTCCACATACACGGTGGACAGATGACGCAGGGTGGGATTGCTCGACAGTCGGCACAGACCGGTGACCAGACCCAGCAGCAGCCCGACCACGCCCGACACCAGCGACAGCCACAGGGTGGTCCACAAGCCCCAGGCGATCGGTCCGGCCGTCCAGTGCCGGGTCACGCCGATCTGGTCGCCTTCGGACACGTCATCGCCCTCCTGCAGCACGACACTGCTGGCGTCCACCTGCAACACCTGCTCGCCGCCGTCTTCATCGCGCAGGGTCACTTGCGCCTGCCCGCCCTGCCGAGTGATCTGTTCGACGCTGCCGTAGCCTTCGGCGCGCTGCGGCTGTTCGGCCTGGTAGACGAAGTATTGCGGCACACGATTCCAGTGCCACTCGTAGGAGATGCGCGAGGTCGCGGCGTACAAGCTGAAAGCCAGGCCGATGAGCACCAGCGCGGTCAGCCCGTGCCAGGGCCATTGGGCTTTGTGGTGTTTGATCACAGGGGGTTCAATCCGCTAGAAGACCGACGCGCGGGGCACGCCCGCGCGTCAGGGAGCGTCTGGCCAGAGGCGCAGTCACTGCATTTCGTTGAGCCAGTTCTTGTTCACGAACCACTTCTTGTGGATACGATCGTAGCTGCCGTCTTCACGGGCCTGGCGCAGGAAGTTGTTGATGAAGTTGAGGCTGTCGTAGTCGCCCTTCTTCAAACCGAACGCCAGCGGTTCGTAGGTGAAGGGCTCGTCGAGGTAGACCAGTTTGCCGTTGCCGACCTTGTCCACCGCCACCACGTTGTAGGGCGAATCGTAGATGAATGCGTCGGCCTTGCCGTTGACCACATCGAGCACCGCTTCGGGCTCGTTGTCGTAGCCATGGTATTGCGCCTTGGCGATCAGCTTGCGCGCCACGAACTCACCGGTGGTGCCCACTTTGGAAGTGATGCGGTAGTCCTCCGAGTTCAGGTCCTTGTAGGTCTTGATCTTGTCGGCCAATTCCTTGCGAATCAGCAGGGTCTGGCCGACGACGATGAACGGATCGCTGAAGTTGATGCGCAGGTTGCGTTCCTGGGTCAGGGTCAGGCCGCTGCCGATCATGTCGAACTTGTCGGTCATCAGGGCTGGAATGATGCCGTCCAGGCTGGTCGATACCAGTTCCAGCTTGACACCCATGGACTTGGCCATGGCCTTGAGCAGGTCGACTTCGAAACCGATGATTTCGCCACGCTTGTTGGTCATCTCGAACGGCATGTAGGTGGGGTCCATGCCCACGCGCAATGTGCCGCGCTTGACCGCTTCATCGATAGCGCCGGCGTGCGCCGAACCCACGGCCGCCATGGCCATGACGCCGAGCAGCAGCATCGACAGATACTTGTTCATCACCAATTCCCCTAGCCAACTTCGGGCACGACCCGGCCTGGGCGCACCATTTCGGGGTGCGATCCTAACTCAAACGGGGGTCTGGACAAAGTTTGGTACTGAAATTAGTGCCGGATGGCACTGTTGGGGGGCATGGCGGGGATGTCGAGGTGCGACCTTCGCGGCCGATGACCGCTCCTACAGGTGTTTGGAGATTCCTGTAGGAGCGGTCAGCGGCCGCGAAAAGGTCAAGTGCGGTCAGGCGTTCTGCAAGCCGGTTGCCGGTACAACGCCGAGCGGTTGCACGGGCTGAGCCGGGCGTTCCGCTTGCTTGGACTGGCGCCACGCATCCAGCCAGGCGGTGTTCTGATCGGCCCAGACATGCTCGTGCAGACGCGAGATCGCCACCGGATCGCTGAGCAGCGACATGCGCGTGCTGTTATCGAGCTTCTGCGGACCCCCTTCCAGAGCCTGATGGACCCACTGCGCACGCATGCTCTCGATCGGCGCGGCCTTGCCGTGCCGTGCCGTGCCCAAACCATAGGCCAGGGCGTTCTGGCGCGGATCGACGACCGCACGTACGAAACCGTCCTTGAGCGCGTTGTCGCGGTTTTCCTGGGTGTAGCGATCGGTGGAAACCAGTTCCTGTGGCGTGTCGTACTCTTCCGGGATCAGGAACAGCTTCTCCTCCCGAGCCTGCACACCCAGGTTGGTCCGGCTGGAAATCACCGATACCGGGATCGACAGCATCAGCGAACCCACGATCGGCGTCAGCCACCACAGGAAGCTGGGGTTCAACCAGATCACCAGGGCAGCCCAGGCCGCACCCAGCAGGGTTTGCGAACCGTGACGCTTGATCGCTTCGCTCCATGGAGTGGAGTCGTCGTCGCGTTGCGGCGAGTTCCAGGTTGCCGCCCAGCCCAGGAACGCGGCCAGCACGAAACGGGTGTGGAACAGCATGCGCACCGGCGCCAGCAGCATGGAGAACAGCATCTCCAGCAGCATCGACAGGGTGACCTTGAAGCGACCGCCGTATTCCTTCGCACCCTTGGCCCAGATAAGGATGATGCTCAGCAGCTTGGGCAGGAACAGCAGCACGATGGTGGTGGAGAACAGCGCCACTGCCTTGTCGGGGTGCCATTGCGGCCACAATGGGTACAGCTGCCGTGGCGCCAGGAAGTAGGTCGGCTCCATCAGCGTGTTCACCGCCAGCAGGGCCGTGGACAACACCAGGAAGAAGAACCACAACGGTGCCGACAGGTACGACATCACGCCGGTCAGGAACACCGCCCGGTGAACCGGGTGCATGCCCTTGACCAGGAACAGACGGAAGTTCATCAGGTTGCCGTGGCACCAGCGGCGATCGCGCTTGAGTTCGTCGAGCAGGTTGGGCGGCAACTCTTCGTAGCTGCCTGGCAGGTCGTAGGCAATCCACACGCCCCAGCCGGCACGGCGCATCAGGGCCGCCTCGACGAAGTCGTGGGAGAGGATCGCACCGGCGAACGCACCCTTGCCCGGCAGCGGCGCCAGGGCGCAGTGCTCGATGAAGGGCTTCATGCGAATGATCGCGTTGTGCCCCCAGTAGTGCGATTCGCCCAACTGCCAGAAGTGCAGACCGGCCGTGAACAGCGGACCGTATACGCGCGTGGCGAACTGCTGCATGCGTGCATACAGGGTGTCCATGCCCGACGCCTTCGGCGCGGTCTGGATGATGCCGGCGTCCGGCGTCGCTTCCATCAAGCGCACCAGGCTGGTCAGGCATTCACCGCTCATCACGCTGTCCGCATCGAGTACGACCATGTAGCGGTACTCGCTGCCCCAGCGACGGCAGAAGTCGTCGAGGTTGCCACTCTTGCGCTTGACCCGACGACGACGGCGACGATAGAAGATGTGGCCGAAACCACCGGCTTCGCGGCACACCTGCAACCACGCCTGTTGCTCGGCAACGGCGATGTCAGCGTCATTGGTGTCGCTGAGCACGAAGAAATCGAAGCGATCCAGATCGCCGGTCGCCTTCACCGATTCGAACGTGGCGCGCAGACCGGCGAAGACGCGTGTCACGTCTTCGTTGCAGATCGGCATCACCAGCGCGGTACGCGCCCCTGCTTCGATCGGCTCATTGCCCGCGCTGGCACCGGAGATACGGTACTTGTCGCGACCGGTGAGCAGTTCGAGAAAGCCCATCAACGCCGTCCAGAACCCCGCCGATACCCAGCAGAAAAGGATACCGAAGAGGATCAGGATGCTGGTCTGCAGGAAGTACGGCAGGACCTGGGTGGCGGTCTGCATGATCGGCTGACGAACCACTTCGTCGAGGTCGACCATGCCCCAGCCCTGGTACGGCATGATGCCTTTCATGTACCAGCCGGCGACGATGGTCTGGCCGAGCATCAGCACCAGCAGAATGTAGCGACGCATCGAACCGACCCAGCGCCAGCGCGCCTTCGGCAGCTCGCGCTTGTCACTGGTCGGCTCGGGCTTGCTGGCCTTGCCGGTCAGCTTGCGCCATGCCCGAACCAGGACGTTGGTGCGCCACGGCTCGGGAACCACCAGCGTGCGGTGGATCGGTGGCGTGGCCTTGAGCTGCAGGCGGCCGCTGGCGTCGACGCCGAACATCTCGGCCTCTTCCAGTTCGGCAGCCGAATCCAGCCGCAGGCGCTGCTCGACCGAGTTCTGTGCGCCGAGCACGGCATCGTGCGCCGGGCGCCCGGACAGGCGCTCGTGCAGTTCGGTGAAGGACGTACAGTCGGCAAGTTCTGCGCGCTGTGCGTCCCCCAAGGGCAATTGAGCCAGGTATTCGCCAAGCGATTCTGGCCGAGCTGGAGAATTAGTCATCGGCGGGCAACTGGTAGCTCCAGGTTTCAGTCAGGACCTGTTCGGTCTTGACCGGTTCGGTAGGTGTGGCAGGAGCGGTTTCGGCAGCGGCTTCCGGCGCGGTCGCTGCAGGGGCCTGGGCCACTTCGGCTGGCTTCTCGGCCTTGCCGTGCGCCTTGTCATGCTTGTGCGCAGCCTTGTCTTCGACCGGCTCGGCGGCCTTGACGGGCTCCACCGGCAGATCCTTGACCAGCGCCGCACGCATTTCCACGGCCTTGTTCGGATCCTTGACCTTGACCCGCAGGGTCAGACGCCAGCCTTTGGTTTCCGGGTTGTAGCGAACGTTGTTCTCGACCAGCTCGGCGTTGTCGTCGACGCTGACCTGACTGCGAACGGTGGTGTCCTCAGGCAGAGCGGCCAGCACCGGACCTTGATAGTCGATCAGGAACGCGATGCTGCCATCGGCCTGACGGATCAGATTGGACTGCTTCACGTCGCCGGTCGAGCGCAGGGTCTGATCGACCCAGGCAATGTCGGGCGAGTGGAACTCGTCTTCGTCCATCGTCCAGTGCAGGCGGTAGTTGTGCTCCAGCGCCACGCCCGGCTCCGGGATCTTCTCCGGGTTCCAGAACGCCACGATGTTGTCGTTGGTTTCGTCCGCGGTAGGAATTTCCACCAGGTCGACGGTGCCCTTGCCCCAGTCACCCTTCGGCTCGATCCAGGCGCTTGGGCGCTTGTCGTAGCGGTCGTCGAGGTCTTCGTAGCGGGAGAACTCGCGGCCACGCTGTAGCAGACCGAAACCCTTGGGGTTCTCGACGGTGAAGCTGCTCACGGCCAGGTGCTTCGGATTGTTCAGCGGGCGCCACAGCCATTCACCATTGCCGGCATGGATGGACAGACCGGTGGAGTCATGCAGCTCGTGGCGATAGTTCTGCACACGGGACGGCTGGTTCGAACCGAACAGGAACATGCTGGTCAGCGGCGCGATACCCAGGCGGCTGACGCGGTCACGCAGGAACACCCGCGACTCGACGTCGACGGTGGTGTCCTTGCCCGGACGCAGAGTCAACTTGTAGGCGCCGGTGGAACGTGGCGAATCGAGCAGGGCAAAGATCACCAGCTGCTTGTCGCCTTCGTTCGGACGTTCTACCCAGAATTCGCGGAATCGCGGGAACTCTTCACCCGACGGCAGTGCCGTATCCAGGGCAAGGCCACGGGCCGAAAGGCCATAGACCTGACCCTTGCCGATGACGCGGAAGTAGCTCGCGCCCAGCATGGTCATGATCTCGTCCTGCTTGTCCGCCTTGTTGATCGGGAACAGCACACGGAAACCGGCGTAGCCCAACTGCTCGGTGGACTTGGGATCGAACTGCAGGTCGCCGAAATCGAAACGCGCAGGGTCGTACTTGATTTCATTGACGGCAGTGGCGGTGACTTCGTTGATCTTCACCGGCGTGTCGAAATGCATGCCCTGGTGATAGAAAGACAGCTTGAACGGGGTCTTGGCATCGGCCCATTCAGCGTTCTCGTTGCGGAAACGGATCTTCTGGTAGTCCGCGAACTTCATGTCGCGAAACTCTTTGGGCAAGTTGCTGCGCGGGGTTTCGAATTTCTGACCGGCAAGCTCCTTGGCGCGTCCGGCAACATCGTCCAGGCTGAAGGCCCAGAGTTGGCTGGCGCTGAACAGGCAGAACAGTGCAGACCCGGCCAGCATCGCTTTGCGCAACCGAGTGCGGGGTGTTCTTGAAGCATTTAAAGGACTAACAATCACGAGCAACCCTCGCCGAAAACATATCGAAAAACCAACGGCCAGCAATCTTGCGCCGGGTTGGCGAGCACTGTTCCGACTCCAAAAGGGCTTAATGATTCCCCAAGCGGAGCCAGACACGCTTCAAACTGGAAATACCGGGTAGCAAAACGTGGCCCCCCTGGCGCGCGATTATCTAGTACGTCGCGTCACAACGCATCAGGGTAGCCCAAGTATTTATGCGACGAAGAGAGGTCGACGACCGCAAACTCGCCATCAATAGGCCACTAAATTTGTAACAAGAAGGTTACAGGCCCATCGTTGGTCAAGCTTACCTGCATATCGGCACCGAATTGCCCCACCTGAACCTGCATGTGCGCTTTTTTTGCCGCCTCGACCAGGTGGTCGAAAAGCGCCTGTGCCAGGGCCGGCGGCGCTGCGCTGGAGAAGCCTGCGCGCAGGCCGCTGCGGGTGTCCGCCGCAAGGGTGAATTGCGACACCAGCAACAGGCCGCCACCGATGTCCTTGAGCGAGAGGTTCATCTTGCCCTGCTCATCGCTGAACACCCGATAGTTGAGCAGTTTGTGCAGCAGCTTGTCGGCGCTGGCGGCGGTGTCGTCCGGTTCGACGGCCACCAGCACCAGCAAACCCTGATCGATCGCCCCTATGGTCTCCCCGGCCACCTCGACACGGGCCTGGCTGACCCGCTGCAGCAGCCCCTTCATGCCTCTTCCAGAGGCAAGTCCAGCAAACGGCGCGCCATCTGTTCGGCGGCACGCACCAGCGCATCGGTGATACCCGGCTCGGAAGCGGCGTGGCCGGCGTCGCGAATCACCTGCAGCTCGCTGTTGGGCCAGGCCTGATGCAGCGCCCAGGCGTTGTCCAGCGGGCAGATCACGTCATAGCGGCCATGCACGATCACCGCCGGCAAGTGGGCGATGCGCGGCATGTCGCGGATCAGCTGATCAGGCTCCAGGAAAGCGTTGTTGACGAAGTAGTGGGTCTCGATGCGCGCGATCGACAGTGCACGTTGCGGCTCGGAGAAGCGGTCGACCACCAACGGGTTGGGTCGCAGGGTCGCGGTACGGCCTTCCCAGGTGGACCATGCCTTGGCAGCGTGCATCTGGGCGATCTGGTCGTTGCCGGTGAGGCGCTTGTGGAAGGCCTGCAACAGGTTGCCGCGCTCCTCCAGCGGGATCGGGGCGACGTAGTCCTGCCAGTAGTCGGGGAACAGGCGGCTGGCGCCGCACTGGTAGAACCATTCGATTTCCTGAGGGCGGCACAGGAAGATTCCGCGCAGAATCAGGCCATGCACGCGCTCGGGGTGCGTCTGCGCATAGGCCAGTGCCAGGGTCGAGCCCCAGGAACCGCCGAACAGGACCCACTTGTCGATGCCAAGGTGTTCACGAATGCGCTCCATGTCCGCCACCAGCCGCCAGGTGGTGTTGTTCTCGATGCTGGCGTGGGGCGTGGAACGACCGCAGCCGCGCTGGTCGAAGGTGACGATGCGATAGACGTTCGGATCGAAGTAGCAACGGCTCTGCGCGTCGCACCCCGAACCCGGACCGCCGTGGATGAAGAGCACCGGCAAGCCCTGCGGCGAACCGCTCTCGTCGACATACAGCACGTGCGGCTCTTCCACGGCCAGATCATGCCTGGCGTAGGGTTTGATCTGCGGGTACAGGGTTTGCATCGTGCGCTCCGTTGGAAGTTGGGTCTCTGCCGTCGGCCATCATAAACCCGAATGGCCACTTGGCGCATTCTCCCTATCCATTGCAGGGTTTCACAAGCGCTCTCCTACCAGATAGGCGCCACCGGGCACCCCTCGATGAAGGGCCGCGCGGATGTCCCGGTACAGGTCGTCGGCCTGCTGCGTGGTCAAGGACTGGGCATGGTCGCGCAGCACCACCTGCAGCACCAGATTGTGTTGGCCGCGAACGATGCCCAGGCGCTTGACGGTCAGAGACGGCAATTCCTCGAACGACCAGCAACCTCTTATGCGCAGCTCTTCGATCCAGCTGGCGCGATAGCCCGCCACCTGCAGGACATGCTCGGTGATGTCCTCGATGCCGAGCCCCGGTTCCACTGCCAGCGACAGGTCACGGCTGATGGCCGGTTGACGGTACAGCGGTTGCCAGGCCTTGAGGTCACCCATCTGCGCCTGTACCTGGGGATGGCCATCGCGCAGCAGGCGAATGTCCGGAACGCCCTTGCGCAGCATGGCCAGGCGGTCCAGCCCCAGGCGCAGGACCAGCCCGCCATGGGCCTGGGGATCGACGTCCAGGCGTTGCAGGAACGCCGGACAGATGCAGCCGCAGGCCAGAACATCCACCGGTGCCTGGCGGGTGACCAGGCTGACAGTGAGGCCATCGCGAGTAAAACCGCAGACGCCGGAGCTGTGCGCCCACATTCGTCCCGGTACGGCGATGTCCAGCACGTCGCCCACCAGCCGCAGCAGCTCCTGGCGATTGCCCAGCTGCGCATCGCCCAATACCCAGATGTCCATCTGGTGCGGCTCGGCACAATGCCAGCGATCGCGGATATCGCGCCGGAAGGTGATGCCTGGCGCGGCGAGCGTGATGGTTTCGCCCGCTGCGCGACGCCCCGCCGCCGCCTGCAGGCCGGTGATGACCGCGCTGCTGGTCTGGGTCCGCAGCAGCAATTCATCATCGACCCAACAGCTGTGAGTGCCGATTTCATCCATCACCTGGGGGTCGTCACCGCACAGCTGGAAGTTTTCCACAGCCGAGATGATCCGCGGCCCCTTGTGCACTTCGGCCAGAGGCCAGCCCTGGCGCACCAGGCCGGCGAGCAGGTCCCTGACCAGCAGACGCACGGCATGGGGCGGCTCGCAGGCATCAGTCAGGTCGGCAATGCGCAGCGCCTTGTGGATGGCTTCATGACTGAGGTAGTGCTTGGTGACGGGCATGCAGGCATTCCTTGTTCCTGGACGGATGCCTGCACGCTAGGCAGGGTATTGCGGGACAACAATCGGAAAAGTCTGAAAGACCTGCTTTTCAGAAATTTCCGACAGAAACGTCCGACAGACGCTTGCGAGATCACACCGTCGGCCGCCTCAAACCGCGACACTGCGACGCTGCACGAACCGGTCCACGTAATCGTCGGCCGGGTTGTGCAGGATTTCCCTGGCGGTCCCGGCCTGGATCAAGCGCCCGTCCTTGAGGATGGCGATCCGGTTGCCCAGGCGAATCGCCTCGTCCAGGTCGTGGGTGATGAACACGATGGTCTTGTGCAGGCGCGTCTGCAATTCCAGCAACTGGTCCTGCATTTCCGCGCGGATCAACGGGTCCAGAGCGCTGAACGCTTCGTCCATGAGGATGATGTCGGTGTCCGCCGCCAGTGCCCGCGCCAGGCCCACGCGCTGGCGCATGCCGCCAGACAGTTGCTGGGGATAGGCACGCTCGTAGCCGTTGAGGCCGACCGCTTCGACCCACTGCTGCGCCCGCTCCTGGCAGAGCGCCTTGCTCTCGCCGCGAACCTTGAGCCCATAGGCGACGTTGTCGAGCACGCTCTTGTGCGGCAACAGGCCGAAGCTCTGGAACACCATGCTGATCTTGCGACGGCGAAATTCGCGCAGCGCTGGCATGCCATAGCGCAGGATATCTTCGCCATCCACCAGAATCTGGCCACTGGAAGGGTCAACCAGTCGGTTGAAATGCCGCACCAATGTCGACTTGCCCGAACCGGACAGGCCCATGATCACGAACACCTCGCCCGCTGCGATCGACAACGACAGGTCATCGACGCCGACCACGCAACCGGTTGCGGCCAGCACCTGCTCCTTGCTTTGCCCTTGCTGGCTCAGCGCCAGCGCCTCTTTCTCACGCTTGCCGAATACCTTATAGACATTGCGCACTTCGATCTTGGGTGGGTTCATCGGCCTACCTCGTGACGGGGACGACCATAGGCCTGAGTGATGCGGTCGATCACGACCGCCAGAATGACGATCGCCAGCCCTGCCTCCAGGCCCTTGCCCACGTTCAGTGTCTGAATGCCGACCAGCACGTCTTCGCCCAGGCCGCGCGCGCCGATCATCGAGGCGATCACCACCATGGACAGCGCCATCATCGTGGTCTGGTTGATACCAGCCATGATGCTGGGCAGTGCCAGCGGCAGTTGCACGCCGAACAGCTGCTGCCAGCGGTTGGCGCCGAAGGCGTTGATCGCTTCCATGACCTCTCGATCAACCTGGCGAATACCCAGGTCGGTCAGGCGAATCAGCGGCGGTGCCGCGTAGATGACGGTGGCGAAGATGGCAGGCACCTTGCCCAGGCCGAACAGCATCAGCACCGGGATCAGGTACACGAAGCTGGGCATGGTCTGCATGATGTCGAGCAGCGGCATCAACACCGCACGCAGCCGGTCGCTACGCGCAGCAAGAATGCCCAGGGGAATGGCGATCACTACGGAAATCACCGTGGCCACGAGCATCAAGGCCAGGGTCTGCATGAGCTTGTCCCACAAGCCCACGGCTCCCACCAAAAACAGCAGGCCAACGATGACCACGGTGGTCAGCCATTTGCGCGAGGCATGCCAGGCGATGCCGCCGACGATGGCCAGCATCAGCCACCAAGGCGTCATGCGCAGCAGGCTTTCCAGGTTGACGATGGCCCACAGCAGCGTGTCGGAGATCTGCCGGAACACATCGCCGTAGCGTGTTACCAGGGCATCGACGCCGTCGTTGACCCAGTCGGCGATGGAGAAGGTGAAACTCTCAGGAAACATGGAGCGCTCTCGGTGCAAGGGGCTTCAATACAAGGGGCACGTTACAGCGCCGCTTCGATCTTGCTGGCTGCCGCTTCACTGACCCATAGTTTCCAGACTTCCGGGTGCTCCTTGAGAAACAAGCGCGCCAGCTTGGGCGACTCGATACGCTCGCGGCTCATGCGCGCCAGGTTCTGGTTGAGCAGGTCGATGGGCAGGTTGACCTTCTCGAACACGGGAAGCAATTCCGGCGCACCTTCGTGGAAGGCTTTCGACAGGCCGACCTTGATGCTGATGGTCTTGTCCACACCGGGCTTTTCCGCCAGCTTGACCACATCGACCTGACCCAGCAGCGGGGTCGGCGACCAGTAGTAGAACAGGATCGGTTCGCCACGCTTGTAGCTCGACAGCACAGCCGCATCCAGGGCTGGCCCGGTGCCGGGGCGGAAATTGGTGTAGCTGTCCTGCAAGCCATAGCTCTTGAGCATTTCGCTGTTTTCCAGCTCGCAGGTCCAGCCCGCCGGGCAGTTGTAGAAACGGCCCTTGCTCGGCTCTTCCTGGTCCCTGAACACCTTGGCGTATTTGCCCAGGTCGGCGATGGCGGCAAGGTCGGGGGCCTTGGCGTCGAGGCCGCGCTTGGCGTCGCCTTCGATCACGTAGCGCGGCACGTACCAGCCTTCCACGGCGCCGGTGATCGGTGCGCCGACCCCGACCACCTTGCCCGCCTGCTCGGCTTTGTTCCAGACTTCGCTGCGGCCGACCCATTCCTCGGCGAACACCTGGATATCGTTGCTGCCCAGGGCGCTCTCCATGGTGATCGAGTTGCCGGGCAGGCTGTCGGTCTTGCAGTCGTAGCCGTGCTCGAGGACGAATTGCAGCAGGTCGGTGAGCAGCATGCCGCTCTCCCAGTTCAGGCCGGCGAATTTCACCGGCTTGCCCGATTCGCACCAGCCAGCGGCTTGGCTGCTGGTGGCACCGGCCAGCAAGCCCAGGGACAGGGTCGTTGCCAGGAGGGTCTTGTTCAGTTTCATCGGGTCCTGCTCCACATAGGCCATGGTCACGGCGATCTATGGGTGTGACCGCACGATGAGCCATTGTTCTGCGCGACGAACGGCAGATTGGCATATTTGTGCCGTGGGGAGGCCTATTTGGTGAAGCGGCCTTCCAGGCGATGGCGTGATCCGGGGTGGATCAGGCGCGCGGCGGTGACGGGTGTCTTGCCCGACCAGGTACGCCGCAGGATCAGCAGGCACGGTTCGCCACGCTCGATCTGCAGCAGCTCGCACTCGCTGGGGTTGGCCAGCATGGCCTCGACCACGTGCTCGCCGGCAGTCAAAGGTGCCACGCGGGTCAGGTAGGCATAGGGGGTCTCTTCGACGAAATCCTGCTGCAGGTATTGCGGGGCGATCTGCGCGTTGACGTAACGATCCTCGATCTGCACCGGGATGTCGTTTTCGTAGTGCACGATGATCGAATGAAACACCCGCTGACCTTCGCGCATGTTCAGGGTCAAGGCGCGTTCGGCACCGGCCGCCTCCTCTTCCAGCAGCACCAGACGGCTGCTGTGACGATGGCCGCGAGCGGCGATTTCGTCGGCGACGTTGTGCACCTCGAACAGCGCCGACTGGCTTTTTGGCTCGGCCACGAACGTTCCCACACCCTGCATGCGCACCAGCAGGCCTTCGGCCGTCAGCTCGCGCAGGGCACGGTTGATGGTCATGCGGCTGAAGCCCAGCTGATTGACCAGCTCGCTTTCCGAAGGCACCCGGTAGTGCGGTGGCCAGGTACCGTTGAGGATCTGCACCGCGATCATCTGTTTGACGCGGGCATACAAGGGCGCCGGACTTTCGCCCATCTGGGCAGCCAGCGCAGGGACAACAGGCGGAGTCGGCACGGGAATTCCTTGATTGATTCGTAGGGCACAGCGAGCGACATTGTAACGCGACTCGCGCTTGGGCAGTAACGCCACTCGTGCGCGGCGCAAGTCGCGACAATCCGTTACTTGCCGATGTCGGCATCCGCCGCGCGCCAGATCAGGCGACTGGTGTCAAAGCCCTGCTGGCGTGCCTTCGCCAGCATCCGCTCGCGTACCGATGTGGAGATCTGCGGGGTGCGTGACAGCAGCCACAGGTACTTGCGGCTCGGACTGCCGACCAGCGCATGCTGGTAGCTGTCGTCCACGTCCAGGACCCAGTAGTCGCCTTTGGCCAGGCTTGGCGCCATCCGGGAGAACCAGTTGTCGAACACCACCCATAGCTTGTCGGTCTTGCCCGGGACCTGTGGCGACGCCGTGCCCTTGGCTTCGCTCCATTCACCACTTTCGGTACGGCAACGGTTGAGCACGCCGATGTTGCCATCGGTTTGCAGGGTGTAATGGGCTTCGGATTGGGCGCAGTTGCGCTGGAAGAACATGGGTAGCCTGGCCACTTCGTACCAGGTGCCCTGGTAGCGTTGCAGGTCTACGCTGTCGACGGTGCGTGGCGCCATGCTGGCGTCGGGGGCGTTGCTGCAGCCGGCGATCATCAGCGACAGGCACAAAGGTAGCAAGGCGAACTTGCGCAACGACATGAGGGGCTCTCCTTGAACGGCAGACACAGGGTGTGTGCTGCTTAGAAGAGCGCAAGCGGCGCGGGTTCCAATTGCGACCCTCATGGCTTGTGGCTTGTGGCTTGTGGCTTGGGGCTTGTGGCTTGGGGCTTGTGGCTTGGGACCTGTGGGAGCGGGCCTGTGGGAGCGGGCTCTGCCCGCGAAGGCTTCACCGCGATCTGCCTGACACACCGCGTCGATATCTTCGCGGGCAGAGCCCGCTCCCACAAGGGGGGGGGGCGGAGCATCTGCCGGAGCGTGTTAGCCGCGCGACCTTTACTTGGTGTGGTAGCCGGTAACGCGCTCGACTTCCTGCTTGGAGCCCAGGAACACTGCGACGCGCTGGTGCAGGCCTTCTGGCTTGATGTCCATGATGCGCTGGCGGCCGTCGGTCGAAGCGCCACCGGCCTGCTCCACCAGGAACGACATCGGGTTGGCTTCGTACATCAGGCGCAGCTTGCCTGGCTTCTCCGGCTCGCGGCTGTCGCGTGGGTACATGAACAGGCCACCGCGGGTCAGGATACGGTGCACATCGGCGACCATCGAAGCGATCCAGCGCATGTTGTAGTTTTTCTTCAGCGGGCCTTCCTCACCGGCCAGCAACTCGTCCACGTACTGGGTCACCGGGGCTTCCCAGTGGCGCTTGTTGGACATGTTGATGGCGAATTCGGCGGTGGTTTCCGGGATCTGAATATTTTCGTGGGTCAGCACGAAGCTGCCCATCTCGCGGTCCAGGGTGAAACCCTTCACGCCGTTGCCCAAGGTCAGGATCAGCATGGTCTGCGGGCCGTAGATGGCGTAACCGGCAGCGACCTGCTGGGTGCCTGGCTGCAGGAAGGCCTGTTCCTTGAGGCTGTCGTTCTGGCTCAGGTGCTCGGTAGGGCAGCGCAGCACCGAGAAGATGGTGCCGACCGAGACGTTGACGTCGATGTTGGAGGAGCCGTCCAGGGGGTCGAACACCAGCAGGTACGCACCCTTGGGGTACTGGCCGGGAATCTGGTAGGCGTTGTCCATTTCTTCGGACGCCATGCCGGCCAGGTGACCGCCCCATTCGTTGGCTTCGAGCAGGATGTCGTTGGATAGCACGTCCAGCTTCTTCTGCACTTCGCCTTGGACGTTTTCGGTGCCCATGCTGCCAAGCACGCCACCCAGGGCGCCCTTGGACACCGCATGGCTGATCTCTTTGCACGCGCGCGCCACCACTTCGATCAGGAAGCGCAGATCGGCCGGCGTGTTGTTGCTACGGGTCTGCTCGATCAAGTAGCGACTCAGGGTAACGCGGGACATGGACGACTCCGGAGTAGAAAAGGGGGTTGGGGAAAGCCCGCACAGTTTACACGGGTGCGGTCAAACCAAGCGAGCGCTAGCCACGCCGCGGCAGGTATCAGATCGCTATCAATGGAGATAGTTCGGTGAGGGGGTGTATCAGGTGCACCGCCGCACGCCCTTCGCGGGCAGAGCCCGCTCCCACAGTCGGCACGTGTGGGAGCAGGGTGTATCAAGTGCGCCGCCGCACGCCCTTCGCGGGCAGAGCCCGCTCCCACAGTTGGCAGGTGTGGGAGCGGGCTCTGCCCGCGAAGGAAGCACCGCGGTTCCAGGCCTTACTCCAGCGCCTGCCAGATATCCTGCGCATACTCGCGAATGGTCCGGTCGGACGAGAACCACCCCATGCGCGCCGTATTGAGCACAGCCATGCGCCACCACTTGTCGGCGTCATGCCAAGTTTCTTCGACCTTGCGCTGCGCATCCCAGTACGCATCGAAATCGGCACACAGCAGGAAGCGGTCATAGCTGGTCAACGAGTCGACCAGACCGGCGTAGCGCGATGGATCGTCGGGCGAGAACACACCGCCACGAATGGCCTGCAGAACGTCGTTCAAACGATGAGAAGCGGCGACATCACCATGGGCGCTGAAGCCCCCGGCATGTTTGCGCTCTTCGACCTGGGCTGCAGTCATGCCGAAGATGAACATGTTCTCCTTGCCCAGGAAGTCGCACATCTCCACGTTGGCACCGTCCAGCGTACCGATGGTCAACGCGCCATTGAGGCCGAACTTCATGTTGCTGGTGCCCGACGCTTCGTAGCCGGCCGTGGAAATCTGCTCGGAGAGGTCGGCCGCCGGAATGATGCTTTCGGCCAGGCTGACGTTGTAGTTGGGCAGGAACACCACCTTGAGCAGGCCGCGCACGGTCGGATCGTTGTTCACCACCCGAGCGATATCGTTGGCCAGCTTGATGATCAGCTTGGCCTGGTGATAACTGGCCGCCGCCTTGCCGGCGAAGATCTTCACCCGCGGCACCCAGGCGGTTTCCGGCTCGGCGCGAATCGCCTGATAGAGCGCCACGGTGTGCATAAGGTTGAGCAACTGACGCTTGTACTCGTGGATACGCTTGACCTGAACGTCGAACATCGCCTCGGGGTTGACCGTCACACCGACGCGCTCATGAATGATGCGAGCCAGCGCTTTCTTGCTGTTCAGTCGCTGCGCCGCGAAGGCCTTGCGGAACTCGGGTTGCTCGGCATACGGCTCGAGGTTCTTGAGCAGCCCTTCCGGATTGTCGAGCAGTTCCGGGCCGAGCTTGTCGACCAGCATTGCGGTCAGCTCGCTGTTGGACTGATACAGCCAGCGGCGGAAGGTGATGCCGTTGGTCTTGTTGTTGATCCGATCGGGATAGAGCTTGTGCAGTTCGGAAAACACCGTGCTACGCATCAGTTGGGTATGCAGGCCGGACACCCCGTTGACGCTGTGCGAACCGAGGAACGCCAGGTTGCCCATGCGCACGCGGCGACCGTTGTCTTCCTCGATCAGCGAGACCGCGCGCAAGACATCGACATCGTGCTGGCCTTTGGCGCGCAGCGAGTCGATGTGATAGGCGTTGATCAGGTAGATGATCTGCATGTGGCGCGGCAGTACACGCTCCATCAGGCCCACCGGCCAGGTTTCCAGCGCCTCGGGCAACAGCGTGTGGTTGGTGTAGGCCAGGGTGTTGACGGTGATTTCCCACGCGGTTTCCCACGCCAGACCATGTTCGTCCACCAACTGGCGCATCAATTCCGCCACGGCGATGGAGGGGTGAGTGTCGTTGAGCTGGATCGCAGCCTTGTCGGCCAGGTTGAGCAGGCTGTCGTTGCCGTTCAGGTGACGACGCAGCAAATCATGGAGGGAAGCTGCAACGAAGAAGTACTCCTGGCGCAGACGCAACTCCTGGCCGGCTTCGGTGCTATCAGCCGGGTACAGCACCCGCGAGATGCTCTCGGCACGGGCCACTTCGGCCACAGCGCCGAGGTGGTCGCCCGCATTGAAGCGCTCCAGGTGCAGGTCTTCCATCGCCCGCGCGCGCCACAGGCGCAGGGTATTGACGCTGGAACCGCGCCAACCGAACCACCGGGGTGTCGTAGGCGATCGCGCGTACGGTCTCGCTGGGCCACCAGACCTGCTTTTGCTGGCCTTCGCTGTCGGTGACGGTTTCCACATGGCCGCCGAAGCTGATCGGGTAGATCACCTCGGGACGCTCGAACTCCCAGGGGTTGCCGAAATTGAGCCAGTTTTCGGTCTGTTCCTGCTGCCAGCCATCGACGATGGCCTGGCGAAACAGACCGTGTTCGTAGCGGATGCCATAGCCGTGGGCGGCGACGCCCAGGGTCGACATGCTTTCCATGAAGCAGGCCGCCAGGCGTCCAAGGCCGCCGTTGCCCAGCGCCGCATCGGGCTCGAGCAGGCGAATGCGCTCCAGATCCACGCCCAGGTCGGTCAACGCTTCACGTGCGATGTCCAGCAGGCCGAGGTTGCTCAGGCTGTCGTAGAGCAGCCGACCAATGAGAAATTCCAGGGAGAGGTAATAGACCCGTTTCTGGCCCTTGCGGTAGATCTGCCGGGTGTGATCCATCCAGTGCTCGACCATGTGGTCGCGCGCCGCGAGGGCAATGGCCTCGAACCAGTCATGGTCGAATGCGTGATCGGGATCCTTGCCCACCGCGTAGGTGAGTTTGGCGAGTACAGCAGCGCGAAAATCGGCCACCTCGGCGTCACGGACAAGCGGTTCCTGAGACATGCAATGCGTCCTCGGGGAAATTGACGATACTGGATGGAATACCTGAGCCTAGACGCTTCGACACACACTCAATGCTCAGGTTCGTAACTTTGCACCATTCGCGGGGTTTCGGGCAGAAGGTTGTTCACTTTTTCACCAATGCCGGTATGATCGCGCGCCCTGATCCATCTTGCCTGATGACCTGACGATGAAAAGCTCTTTGATTGCCGCCGCCGAAGTGGACCGCCTGGACACCTGGCAAAAATATTCTGCACCGATGTGCGGCGCCTGTATCTCGACCTGCTGCACGCTGCCGGTGGAAGTGAAGATCAAGGACCTGATCCGTATCGGTGTGGTGGACGAGTTCGAGAAAGGCGATCCACCCAAGAACGTCGCCAAGCGGTTGCAGAAAGAAGGCATCGTCGAGCGCTTCAACCAGAAGTCGGGCATTTTCACCCTGACGCGCATGAGCAACAACGATTGCCTGTACCTGGACAAGAAAAGCCGCCTGTGCACGATCTACGAAAAGCGCCCGGACACCTGCCGCAACCACCCCAGGATCGGACCTCGCCCCGGCTACTGCGCCTATCAGCCCAAGCCGGTATCACGCCAAGGCTGATCCACCCCGGCTCAATGTGGAAGGCCTTGGGGTGCCAAAGCCGGCCTCTTCGCGGGCAGAGACCCGCTCCCACAATGGCGGCGATCATCCGTGGGCGGCAAGCCCTCCGCCCGCGAAGGCCTCCCTGACACACCCAAGCCCCCTGTGGGAGCGGGTCTCTGCCCGCGAAGGCCGCACCTGGCCCTCCCTGACCCACTCCAGCCTCCTGTGGGAGCGGGGCGGGCGGCGAGCCCTCTGCCCGCGAAGAGGCCAGACCTACTAGCACCCACAGCCATAAAAAAACCCCCGAACGCTTTCGCGCCGGGGGTTTTTTCGATCAACCGGAACTACGAATCAGTTCTTGGCTTTCTTGGCAGCGCGGGTACGCTCGCCTTCGTCCAGGATCTTCTTGCGCAGACGGATCGACTTCGGCGTGACTTCGCACAGCTCGTCGTCCTGGATGAATTCCAGGGCCTGTTCCAGAGTGAAGCGAACCGGCGGAACCAGAGCGATGGTCTCGTCTTTACCCGAGGCACGCATGTTGTCCAGCTTCTTGCCTTTGGTTGGGTTGACGCCCATGTCGGTGTCACGGCTGTTCAGGCCGACGATCTGACCGTTGTAGATCTCCTGACCGTGCTCGACGAACAGCTTGCCGCGCGCCTGCAGGGTTTCCAGGGAGTAGGTCAGCGCTTTGCCGGTTTCGACCGAAACCAGTACGCCGTTCTGACGGCCGGACATGTGGCCCGACTTCATCGGAGCGTAGCGATCGAAGATCGAGGTCAGGATGCCAGCACCGTTGGTCAGGGTCAGGAACTGGTTACGGAAACCGATCAGACCACGAGCAGGGATGTTGTATTCCAGACGAACACGACCCTTGCCATCCGGCACCATGTTGGTCAGGTCGCCTTTACGCAGACCCATTTCTTCCATGACCTTGCCCTGGGATTCTTCAGGGGTGTCGATGGTGACGTTCTCGAACGGTTCCTGCTTCTCGCCGTCAACCTGGCGGATGATCACTTCCGGACGACCGACACCCATTTCGAAGCCTTCGCGACGCATGGTTTCGATCAGTACCGAGAGGTGCAGCTCACCACGGCCGGAGACCTTGAACTTGTCGGCCGAGTCGCCTTCTTCAACGCGCAGAGCCACGTTGTAGAGCAGTTCCTTGTCCAGACGGTCCTTGATGTTACGGCTGGTGACGAACTTGCCTTCCTTACCGCAGAACGGCGAGTCGTTGACCTGGAAGGTCATCGAAACGGTCGGCTCGTCGACGGTCAGTGGCTTCATCGCCTCGACGGTGTCCGGGTGGCACAGGGTGTCGGAGATGAACAGCGAGTCCATACCGCTGATGCAGACGATGTCGCCAGCAGCGGCTTCTTCGACGTCCACACGGTGCAGACCGTGGTGACCCATCAGCTTGAGGATACGGCCGTTGCGCTTCTTGCCGTCGGCACTGATGGCGACAACCGGGGTGTTCGGCTTGACCGAACCACGAGCGATACGGCCAACACCGATGACGCCCAGGAAGCTGTTGTAGTCCAGAGCGGAGATCTGCATCTGGAATGGACCTTCACGGTCCACGGCTGGCGCTGGAACGTTGTCGACGATCGACTGGTACAGCGGGGTCATGTCTTCGGCCATGTCGTTGTGGTCCAGACCGGCGATGCCGTTCAGGGCCGAGGCGTAGACGACTTTGAAGTCCAGCTGTTCTTCGGTGGCACCCAGGTTGTCGAACAGATCGAAGATCTGGTCCAGAACCCAATCAGGACGCGCGCCCGGACGGTCGACCTTGTTGATGCAAACGATCGGACGCAGGCCGGCTTCGAATGCCTTCTTGGTCACGAAACGGGTTTGCGGCATAGGGCCGTCCTGGGCGTCGACCAGCAGCAGCACGGAGTCGACCATCGACATCACGCGCTCTACTTCACCACCGAAGTCGGCGTGGCCCGGGGTGTCCACGATGTTGATGTGGTAGCCGTTCCAGTTGATGGCGGTGTTCTTCGCCAGAATGGTAATGCCGCGCTCTTTTTCCTGGTCGTTGGAGTCCATCACGCGCTCGTCGTTGAGCTCGTTGCGCTCCAGAGTGCCGGACTGACGCAGGAGTTTGTCTACCAGGGTGGTTTTACCATGGTCAACGTGAGCAATGATGGCGATGTTGCGTAGATTTTCGATCACTTGTGTATCTCGATCAGAGGATTCGGTTGCCGCGCATTCTACGTGGCGAATATTAATAAACAGCGAATTCGGTCAAGCGGCGCAGTGACTCCCGCGCTGCCTGCAATCGGGAGGGCGATGGCGGATGGATCCGCCATTCAACCCCGGAACTCTATGTCGGACGATAAACGCGCACATTGGCATGTCCCTCACTCAACAAATGGTGAGCATGCAGTCGGCTCATGACGCCCCTGTCGCAATACAGCAAGTACTGGCGTGTGAAGTCCAGTTCCTTGAAGCGGTTGTTCAGGGCATAAAAAGGCATTGCCTTGACCTCGATGCCGGCCAGTGACAATGGCTGGTCTTCCTGGGCATCGGGGTGGCGGATATCGATGACGACCTGTCCAGGCAGCACCTGGCTGACCTCTTCGACTTCGATATCCCGGCCCAGCTGGTCGATGACTTCATCGATGGACACCAGCTTGGCACGCTCCAACGCTCGCTCGAGCACGGCCATGTCGAAAGACTTCTCTTCATGGACAACGCGCGGCAGTTTTGCGCTGGTGGTCGGGTTGACCGAAATCACGCCGCAATATTCTGGCATGTGTTTGGCAAAATCGGCAGTCCCAATTTCAACTGCTTGATCGATGATGTCCTGTTTATGGCTGGCCAGCAGTGGACGCAACACCAATTTATCGGTGGCGCTGTCGATCGCCGACAGGTTGGGTAGGGTCTGACTGGAGACCTGGGAGATGGCCTCACCGGTGACCAGCGCAGGAATCTTCAACTGGTCGGCCAGACGCGTGGCGGCACGCAGCATCATGCGCTTGAGGATCACGCCCATGTGGCTGTTGTCGACCTTGCCGAGTATCTCGCCCAGCACTTCCTCGAACGGCACGCTGATGAACAACACGCGTTGGGAGCTGCCGTACTTCTTCCACAGGAAGTGAGCGACTTCCATCACGCCCAGTTCATGGGCACGACCGCCCAGATTGAAGAAGCAGAAATGGGTCATCAGGCCGCGGCGCATGATCTGGTAGGCCGCGACGGTGGAGTCGAAACCACCGGACATCAGGACCAGCGTCTGCTCCAGGGCGCCCAGCGGGTAACCGCCCATGCCATCGTGCTGGTCATGGATGACGAACAGGCGCTGGTCACGAATTTCCAGGCGCACCACGACGTCGGGCTTTTTCAGGTCGATGCCGGCAGCGCCGCACTCGCGGCGCAACTGACTGCCGACGGTGCGTTCCACGTCCATCGAGCTGAAGGCATGCTTGCCGGCACGCTTGGCACGCACCGAAAAGATCTTCCCAGGCAGCAGCGGGCCGAAGTGCGCCTTGCACTTGGCCACGATGTCATCCATATCGCCCAGCGGGTATTCGTCCACTTGCAGGAAATGCGCGATACCTGGCGTGCAGCTCAGGCGCTCGGTCATCTCGCGCAACACCTTGGCGTCCGTCAACTTGGTCTGGACTTCAAGGTTGTCCCACACGCCATTGACCACCAGCTGCGGGTCCAGGTCACGGAGCACCATGCGGATGTTCTTGGCGAGCTGGCGGATGAAACGCTTGCGCACCGGCGGGCTCTTGATGGTGATCTCTGGGAAGACTTTTACGATAAGTTTCATGAAAACAGCGCGCGAAATGCCAGCCTGAAAAGAGGGGCGCGGATTATAGCGGAAATTGCTCAAGGTTTGACCAGTTATCGTACGAACGGCCGAACGCACCATTCTGGACCACCCACAAACACCCCGCACCAAACCAGCGCATCCCCATTCACCACAGCCCCCTGTAGCAGCGGCGCAAGCCGCGTCCCGCCCTCAGACCTATTAATGAAAGGGCCAAGGCATGACGCGGCTCGCGCCGCTGCTACAGGGGAATGTGCTCGAACATAGGGATCGTGCACATCGGCGTTGCGCCCATCACGGGGCACTGGCATGCAAATTGCTCCCTTGTGAGGCAGGTTGCCTTGGCCGACTATCGGGCCCGGCATCACTCATATTTGGGGCCCTCACCATAATCGGCCCTATTCCACCCCGGAGGACAACATGTCGAAGTCGGTTCAACTCATCAAAGATCATGACGTCAAGTGGATTGATCTGCGCTTCACTGATACCAAAGGCAAGCAGCAGCACGTGACCATGCCAGCGCGCGATGCACTGGACGACGACTTCTTCGAAGTCGGCAAGATGTTCGACGGCTCCTCCATCGAAGGCTGGAAAGGCATCGAAGCCTCCGACATGATCCTGCTGCCCGACGACAGCACCGCCGTGCTCGACCCGTTCACCGAAGAGCCGACCCTGATTCTGGTCTGCGACATCATCGAACCGTCGACCATGCAAGGCTACGATCGCGACCCGCGCGCCATTGCCCACCGTGCCGAGGAATACCTGAAGTCGACCGGTATCGGCGACACCGTGTTCGTCGGTCCCGAGCCTGAGTTCTTCATCTTCGACGAAGTGAAGTTCAAGTCGGACATCTCCGGCTCCATGTTCAAGATCTTCTCGGAACAGGCTTCCTGGATGACCGACCAGGACGTCGACGGCGGCAACAAGGGCCACCGTCCAGGCGTGAAAGGCGGCTACTTCCCAGTGCCACCAGTCGACCACGACCACGAAATCCGTACTGCCATGTGCAACGCACTGGAAGAGATGGGTCAGGTCGTCGAAGTTCACCACCACGAAGTGGCGACTGCCGGCCAGAACGAAATCGGCGTCAAGTTCAACACCCTGGTCGCCAAGGCCGACGAAGTGCAGACCCTGAAGTATGTCGTGCACAACGTTGCCGACGCCTACGGCCGCACTGCTACCTTCATGCCCAAGCCACTGTACGGTGACAACGGCTCGGGTATGCACGTGCACATGTCGATCTCCAAGGAAGGCAAGAACACCTTCGCTGGCGAAGGCTATGCCGGTCTGTCCGATACCGCCCTGTACTTCATCGGCGGCATCATCAAGCACGGCAAGGCACTGAACGGCTTCACCAACCCGTCGACCAACTCCTACAAGCGTCTGGTCCCAGGCTTCGAAGCACCAGTGATGCTGGCCTACTCGGCTCGCAACCGTTCCGCTTCGATCCGCATTCCTTACGTCAACAGCCCTAAGGGCCGTCGTATCGAAGCCCGCTTCCCGGATCCGGCAGCCAACCCGTATCTGGCTTTCGCAGCGCTGCTGATGGCTGGCCTGGACGGTATCCAGAACAAGATCCACCCTGGCGATGCCGCCGACAAGAACCTGTACGACCTGCCGCCTGAAGAGGCCAAGGAAATCCCGCAGGTTTGCGGCAGCCTGAAGGAAGCCCTGGAAGAGCTGGACAAGGGCCGTGCGTTCCTGACCAAGGGCGGCGTGTTCAGCGACGACTTCATCGATGCCTTCATCGCTCTGAAGAGCGAAGAAGAAATCAAGGTTCGTACCTTCGTACACCCACTGGAATACGACCTGTACTACAGCGTCTGATCCCTGTGATGTGACAGAAAGGCCACCCTCGGGTGGCCTTTTTTCGTTGCGCGGCGGGCACAGCGGCGATGCACCCGACCTGCCATTTGCTCTATGCTGGCCTCCATGCAAGCGCCACTCAGAGAAGTTTCCATGCGCTCACCCCTAGCCTCGCTTTTACTGCTGTGTTCGCTGCCTGCCGCTGCGCAGATCTACAAGTACACCGATGCCCAAGGCAACACCGCCTACAGCAACCAGCCTCCCGAGGGGCGTGCGAGCCAGACGGTCGAATTGCCGCCGCTCAACAGCGTCGAGTCGCCGCGCAAGCCGGCACCGGTGACCCTGCCCAGCACGGCCGTCCAGGTGCCGCAGACTCAGTACAGCCAACTGGAACTGACCGGCCTGCCGAGCGACGAAGCCCTGCGCGCCAACAACGGTACCTTCGACGTCGGCGTAGCGATCGTGCCCCGCCTGCGCTCGGGAGACCGGCTGCGCCTGGTCCTCGACGGCCAGCCCTACGGCCAGCCGACCAACGTGCCGCGCCTGCAACTGGTGAACGTCGATCGCGGTGAACACAGCCTGGCGGTGCAGGTGGTCGACAGCCAGGAAGCGGTCATCCAGGAAAGCGCAACCGTCACCTTCACGGTGCAGCGGGTTCATCTGCCGTGAGGTACCGGGCCCTGCTCTGGCTAGTATTGATCGCTGCATCCGCGCAGGCTGCGGTGTACACCTACGTCGACGCCAACGGCAACCGGGTGTTCACCGACCAGCCCGGCAAAGGCGCCGAACGCGTGCCGATGCCGACACGCTCCGGCACCAGCGCACCGGCGACCGCCACACCGCCACGCACCGGCAAGGTGGTCGTGCCGAGCAAATCGACGGTGATGCGCTATCAGATGCTGCGCATCCTGGGCCCGCTGCCGGACACCGCCGTGCGCGAGGAAGACGGTTCACTGATCGTCACCCTCACCAGCGAGCCGGCCTTGCAGCCCAACCATCGCTACCGCCTGCTGCTGGACGGTGAAATCGCGCAGGCTCCAGGCCGCAGCCCGGTATTCGCCCTGAGCAACGTTGACCGCGGTACCCATACCCTGGCTGCCGAGATCATCGATCAGGACGACCATGTGATCGAACGCACACCTGCCCAGCCGGTTCATCTGCAGCGCATCTCGCTGATCCAGAAGCGCCGCGTCCATCCTTGCCGGACTGCCGATTACGGCGTACGTCCGGAATGCCCGCTCAAAGACAAACCCGAAGACGACTGAGCCGCGACCCGGCGGCTAACACTGACGCACTTGATTGGTGCACTATCAGCGCTGCCGAAAGTCGGAACGTGCCATTTTGGTTCGTCCTGGCGGCATGCCACGGGTTTTCGCGCAGACGCTGAGCACCTGTGGCACTCATTTGTACGATCGGCGCTTCTTTTCGGAGCCTTGGTTTGGTTCTTGCATTTTCCCTGCACCAGCGAGTTTGTTTCGCGCGCGAACCCGGGCATTGCCGCGGGCGCCCTGTGCCAAAAGAGGTCACCTGTCCCCATGACCATCAGCGATGCCCTGCACCGACTGTTACTCGACAACCTCACCACTGCCACCATTCTGCTCAATGCCGACCTGCGCCTTGAGTACATGAACCCCGCAGCCGAGATGTTGCTGGCGATCAGTGGCCAGCGCAGCCATGGTCAGTTCATCAGCGAACTGTTCACCGAATCGACCGAAGCCTTGAATTCCCTGCGCCAGGCCGTCGAGCAGGCTCATCCCTTCACCAAGCGCGAAGCGATGCTGACCGCGCTGGCCGGCCAGACGCTGACGGTCGACTATGCCGTGACGCCGATCCTCAGCAACGGCGCAACGTGGCTACTGCTCGAAGTGCACCCGCGCGATCGCCTGCTGCGCATCACCAAGGAAGAGGCGCAGCTGTCCAAGCAGGAAACCACCAAGATGCTGGTGCGCGGCCTGGCCCACGAGATCAAGAACCCGCTGGGCGGCATCCGCGGTGCTGCCCAACTGCTGGCCCGCGAGCTGCCCGAGGAAAGTCTCAAGGACTACACCAACGTCATCATCGAGGAAGCCGACCGCCTGCGTAACCTGGTCGACCGCATGCTTGGCTCGAACAAGCTGCCCTCGCTGGCCATGACCAACATCCACGAGGTATTGGAGCGCGTGGCCAATCTGGTCGAGGCTGAAAGCCAGGGTTGCATCACCTTGGTGCGCGACTACGACCCGAGCATTCCCGATGTCCTGATCGACCGCGAACAGATGATCCAGGCGGTGCTCAACATCGTGCGCAATGCCATGCAGGCCATCAGCGGCCAGAACGAGCTGCGCCTGGGCCGCATCAGCCTGCGCACCCGCGCCATGCGCCAGTTCACCATCGGCCATGTGCGCCATCGCCTGGTCAGCAAGATCGAGATCACCGACAACGGTCCGGGCATTCCGGCCCAACTGCAGGAAACCATCTTCTACCCCATGGTCAGTGGCCGTCCCGACGGCACCGGCCTGGGGCTGGCCATTACCCAGAACATCATCAGTCAGCACCAGGGCTTGATCGAATGTGAAAGCCACCCCGGCCACACCACCTTTTCGATCTTCCTGCCGCTGGAACAAGGAGCCGCTTCGTCATGAGCCGTAGTGAAACTGTCTGGATCGTCGATGACGACCGTTCCATCCGCTGGGTACTGGAAAAGGCCCTGCAGCAAGAAGGCATGACCACCCAGAGCTTCGACAGCGCCGATGGCGTCATGAGCCGGCTGGCACGCCAGCAGCCCGACGTGATCATCTCCGACATCCGCATGCCCGGCGCCAGTGGTCTGGACCTGCTGGCGCGCATTCGCGAACAGCATCCGCGCCTGCCGGTGATCATCATGACCGCCCATTCGGACCTGGACAGCGCGGTGGCCTCCTACCAGGGCGGCGCTTTCGAGTACCTGCCCAAGCCGTTCGACGTCGACGAGGCGGTCTCGCTGGTCAAGCGCGCCAACCAGCACGCTCAGGAACAGCAGGGCCTGACCGAAGTCCCGGCATTGACCCGCACGCCCGAGATCATCGGTGAAGCGCCGGCCATGCAGGAAGTTTTCCGGGCCATCGGCCGACTCAGCCACTCCAACATCACCGTGCTGATCAACGGCGAGTCGGGCACCGGCAAGGAACTGGTCGCCCACGCCCTGCACCGGCACAGCCCACGGGCCGCATCGCCCTTCATCGCGCTGAACATGGCGGCGATCCCCAAGGATTTGATGGAGTCGGAGCTGTTCGGCCATGAAAAGGGCGCCTTCACCGGCGCAGCCAACCTGCGCCGTGGACGTTTCGAACAGGCCGACGGCGGTACGCTGTTTCTCGACGAAATCGGCGACATGCCGGCCGATACCCAGACGCGCCTGCTGCGCGTGCTGGCCGATGGCGAGTTCTATCGCGTTGGCGGGCACATTCCGGTCAAGGTCGACGTGCGTATCATCGCCGCCACCCACCAGAACCTGGAAACCCTGGTGCACGCCGGCAAGTTCCGCGAAGACTTGTTCCATCGCCTCAACGTGATCCGCATCCACATCCCGCGCCTGTCGGACCGCCGCGAAGACATCCCGACCCTGGCCCGCCATTTCCTCAGCCGTGCCGCCCAGGAACTGGCGGTCGAGCCCAAGCTGCTCAAGAGCGAAACTGAGGAATACCTGAAGAACCTGCCGTGGCCCGGCAACGTGCGTCAGCTGGAGAACACCTGCCGCTGGATCACCGTGATGGCGTCGGGTCGGGAAGTGCACACCAGCGATCTGCCGCCCGAACTGCTGAGCCTGCCGCAGGACGCGGCACCGGTGACCAACTGGGAGCAGGCGCTGCGCCAGTGGGCCGACCAGGCCCTGGCACGCGGCCAGTCGAGCCTGCTCGACAGCGCCGTGCCCAGCTTCGAGCGGATCATGATCGAGACGGCCCTGAAGCACACCGCCGGACGCCGTCGCGACGCCGCCGTGCTCCTGGGTTGGGGCCGCAACACCCTGACCCGCAAGATCAAGGAACTGGGCATGAAGGTCGATGGCGCCGACGAGGACGAAGTCGAGGAAGCCTGACGTCGCGCACACCGCCACGGGCATACCCGATCCCTGTAGCAGCGGCGCAAGCCGCGTCCGGCCTCACTGCGGTGGGTCTGATGCACCGCACATACCGCCGACGCGGCTTGCGCCGCTGCTACAAAGGCGAGTCAGATGCACCGCACACCGCCACGGGCATACCCGATCCCTGTAGCAGCGGCGCAAGCCGCGTCCGGCCTCACCGCGGTGAGTCTGATGCACCGCACATACCGCCGACGCGGCTCGCGCCGCTGCTACAGGGGTACGTCAGATGCCCTCCACACCCCCCATGGCATACCCAATTCCTGTAGCAGCGGCGCAAGCCGCGTCCGGCCTCACCGCGGTGAGTCTGATGCACCGCACATACCGCCGACGCGGCTCGCGCCGCTGCTACAGAGGGCTTGAAGAAACTCTCCGCTTTTGTGCATTCGCCTTGTGCACTGCACCCACACGATGCGCTGTTGAACATCGCTGATCGCTCGGATAAAACTTCGTTCGTTTCAATGAGCTACAAGACTGTTATCCGATCAAAATTATTTTTCCTTATATTTCAATCAGATAGACAGTACGGCGAAACATTTTGGGTGTTCAGAAAGCTTCTGCAACAAAACTGGCACGCGCGCTGCAATGTACTAACCATTACCCAGTTTCGGGAACCTTGGTACAGGCAGGCCGGGGATTCCCTCTTTACACCGCGACTCCAGCCAAGGCTGGAATACCGCACTACTGTTTTGGGGACCTTGGTACAGGCAGGCCGGGACTCCCCTTCTTTATCGCGAGACACCCGGCGGCAACGCCGGGCATCTCAACCCTTTTAGGGGGCCCCGGTACAGGCAGGCTGGGGTCTCCTTTCTTTATTCTTCGGCGGCCTCGGCCCAAGATTATTCAGAGTTCCCATCTCGCCTTGGCTGTATATCTACACGCTTCCCGCCAATGTGACATTCCAAAAAGTATACGGAGCCAGTGTCGGACCGGACTGCACGCCTGCTGCGGGAGCAAACACAGCCATCGCATCGACCAGTTGATCGAACTGACTTGATTGCAGATTCGTCCCTGCGCCTTGCGCTGAAGTCTGTGAAATCAAATCCACTGTCTGCCAGACAGTCCCATCAGCAAACTCGATACGCTCAACGCTATGCCCGGCTGCAGTATTCCATCCTGACAAGATGCTTTGATCAGCGCCCAGACGCAAAAGCATTCCCTGGTCACTGTGCTCAGCCTTTACCTGCTCTGGCTTGATGCCCACCTCGAAAACAATAGTATCAATGCCCCCAACGGCACCGAAGTCTTCATATATCCGGTCATGGCCGTGCCCTCTCCCTATGACATAACGGTCATTGCCCTGCCCTCCGGCCATACGATCATTGCCACGCTCGCCAGAAAGACGGTTATCGCTGCTGTTACCGCGCAAAAGGTTACCGTCGGCGTTACCAGTGGCGTTTATCAGGATGCGACCCGCCAGAATCAGATTTTCGACGTGTTCGGGCAAGGTGAACGACAACGAGGAAACCACTGTGTCGTTACCTTCACCAACGAGTTCGATCAAGCGATCTGCTGCGTTGTCTACAACATAGATATCGTTGCCTCCTGCCCCCACCATGACATCGGCGCCCTGTCCGCCATCCATCACGTTGTTCGCAGAGTTGCCTCGCAGGTGATTATCCAACTGGTTGCCTACTGCATTGATTGCTTGATGGCCGAGTAGCTGCAAGGCTTCCACCTCTGGGGCAAGAGTATGGCTGATCGTGGCTTTGACTCTATCGTAGCCACCACCTGCCCATTCCTGGACTACATCACCCTCATGGTCGACCAGGTAGGTATCGTCGCCAAGACGCCCCTCCATGATATCTGCGCCCCTACCACCATCCAGCGTATTGCCCCCTGCATCGCCGACCAGCAGGTCATTGGCGTCAGTACCATTGATCGTGATCTTTGGAAGGCCCGCGCCCTCGCCAAAAATGAAGTGACTGGACGATAACTGTGCAGCATCGACGCCTTTGAGTGTCAGATACTGACTTCCAGCCGCCATGCTCCCCAACCACACTTTCAGATAATGCTCACCATCAACTACGACAGGGGTAAAACTCAGGCCAGAAAAGTCTCGCACAGCCCGTATTTGAGAGAGATCGATTTTCTCGTTGGGGTTGTTCACTTCGAAATCGATGATCAGATTACCCAGCAAGCCGTAGGAAGCACTTTCGGTCAAATCTTCCACGACGACGAAGCGATCATTCCCAGCTCCACCCGCCACCGCCGCTCCCGTATGAGAAGCGGTGCCGTGCAACGTAACGCTGGGCGCAAGAACGCTATTGAACGCGTAGTCCGTGATCGCTAGGTCGCCCTCGAGGTACAACGTGTCGTCCCCCGCGTCGCCCCCCAGATAATCAAGGCCACTGCCACCGTAAAGCACGTCATTGCCGCCACCACCGCGCACTACATCGTCGCCTTCTCGGCCATTGAGAAGATCGTCCCCGCCGATGAGCGAAGCCGTAGAGTTTTCTCCTACCAAAACGTCGTTGCCTAGACCGCCCAGAATGGTGTCCCCACCATTGCCACCGAAGACTTTTTCGCCGATATCGCCACTGACATGCAGCATCCCCAGCGACGTGTCCGGTAGAACCATTGAGCGATCGCTGGATTCAGTGCTGAAACTGTAGCCTGCGTAACGGCCGATCTCACTGGTGCGCATCGTCTCCGGCAGGCGAACGAAGCTGGCCAGCGTCAGCAAGCGGGCATCGATGTTAGTCAAAAGCACTCGTTGCCCGTTGGCAAAGCTCAGTTGTGCATCAGCACCCTGCTGAGAGATGCGCATTGTTTCGTAGACAGTGGCCGAGAAGCCCGCCAGTACCAATTTGTCCTGTCCAATAACGAAATCAGTAATGGTATCGGTGTCGCCAGCAGCTTTTTCAATGATGAAACTGTCAGCATCTGCCCCGCCTGTGAGCAGGTCACTGCCGCTGCCACCGACCAACGTGTCGGTACCGGCGCCGCCAATCAGAGTGTCGTCACCACGTCCGCCTTGGAGATGGTTGGACGTGCCATTACCGACCAGACGATCGGCATGATCTCCGCCGATGACATCTTCGATCTGCTCAGCATCCAGAATGGTCATCTGTTGACCTGCCAACATCGCCTGTCCGCTTGATAGATCGACGACGCTTGCACTTGATATGGCGGCCACATTGATCGCGTCCCTGCCACCATCTTTATCGTGAAGCACATTGCGCCCGGAACCGGTTGCCAACTTCGCAAACTCATCGGTATAGACGTAGTGGTCGTCGATAGCGCCACTGCCAAATATATTGAGGCTCCAGTCATGCAATGTCCCGCTTTGGCCGGTCGCCGTGTCGATGACCTTGAGCGTCCAGTCCCCTTTCGGGTTTTCACCTCGAAGCAGAGCGGTCGAGAAAACGTAATCCAATGTCGTCGCTTGATTGAAGTCGCTGTCACCGTAATTCGTATCGTCTGAACCCTTGGCTTTACCGGGGCGATCCATGAGAACGGACTCAGTGCCCGAAGGCGAAACCAATATGACGATCAAATCACCTGGCCGCGCATGACTGAGCCGGATCCGGACCTCCACATGCTCCAACTTCATGTTCGCCACATTCACCGTCAGCGAGTGGCGAACTCCGGTTTGATCTCCATCGCTGATCGCCATGTCGAGCACGCCGGACTCCGGAGCCTGGGTCAAACTGTATTGATTTGCAGCGGTTTGTTGGGTATGCCAGGTTTCTGCAAGACGCACAGCCGCTCGAGCATCGACTTGACCGTAGCCGTAATCATGACTGACGTGCATGCCGCCGCCGTTCCAGCGGCCACTACCGTTGTACTGCCACTTTGTTCCGGGGTCATTCACTTGTCGAGCCGACAGCGCCAGAATCTCCTGCACGTCTCGGTACCCCAGACCCGGATTGGCTTCCAGCATCAGCGCCACAATCCCGGATACCACGGGCGCGGCGAAGCTGGTGCCCTGACTCGAATGTGTCTCGCTCCCCCGCACCGCACCGGTAGCCGTATGAACCGACCGTGAAGTCGACGTTATGTTGGAGCCAGGTGCGCTGACCAGAATGGTGGCGCCGGGGCTGGAAAACGGCTGCCCACCTATTTGCAGTGCACCTAGATCAGTGGCTGCATTGATTGCACCGACGACAATGCTGCTGCGGGTATTGGTGATGTTCGAATAGTTGGTGTTGCCGCCCGCCTGCCGATCATTGCCGCCTGCTGTGACGATGACCGTCCCCAAACCCCCACGACCGTGGGCTAGTGCCCGGCGAAAAGCCACTGGCAGTTCACCCAGTTTCGCCTCCGAGAACCTCAGGTCGAATCGAAGGCTGCTACCCCAGCTGTTGTTGACCACATCGTACTGATGCATGTGATCCATATTGCTGAAGTCATCCTTGCTGATCCAGTAACCGGCAAGCGTGGCGTTGTAGGCTAACCCCACACCACCCTCACCGTTCCGAGCCGCTACCATGACCCCTGCGACCTGAGTCGCGTGCTCACTGTATTTTCCTTCGCTTCCTTCTCCGGCCGTCTGGCCGGACGTGGCACTGGCCAGCCATACTGGATCAACGTTGTCCCGGAGATCGGCATGCCGATAATCGAAAAATCTCCTTGGTGGTGCCGAAGGGGCTATGAGTTTCGATCTGCGCGATGCGCACACCTTGCCCCGTATAGTGCTGCCACACCGGCAGGATATTGGTCTCGGACAAGTACCATTGCTCAGCTACCAATGGGTCACTGGGTAAATCGGCCGTCCTCAGGTAGACGGTCGACCGCATCACAGCGCTCTCTTCGCTGCCACTGTTAACCACCGTTGCGGCAACGTTACCTTTCGCATCGGCGGCGCTGTATTTGAAACCCATGATTCCAACGAAACCAGGGTCCGGCACGAACAGAACATCACCACTGTCAGTCAAGGTAGCCGTACCACCCATGACGTCGAAAAGCCCGGTGATGTGCAACTCGTCCTGCTGCCAGTCGATGTCGTTGCCCAGCAGCTGTTCCTTGCCGATGAGGTGTGGAGCCGTGCGGTCAAACGCGACACCGGCCTTGTCGTGACTCAGTACATCCTTGACCAACAGCGGATTTTCCAGTCCTGCACTCGACGAGCCTGGAATCTGTACTTTGCTCAGGTTCCTGAAGTTGGCTATTTCGATGTTCCTGAGCAAATCGGTGCCGTCACGTCCAGCCACCGTATCGGTGATCCAGACCCCTTCAGCCGTTCGGCTTATCCGGTAATCAGCAAAATCACCCGACAGCTCAATCGCATCATCGCCATCGCCCCCATCGATTACGTCATCACCTGCGCCACCGATCAGGACATCGTCGCCAGCGCCACCGTCCAGGCGATCATCATCCTGCCCACCATCGATCAGGTCATCGCCAGCCCCGCCCTGGAGACGATCACGGCCTTGATGCCCTCGCAGAATGTCGTTGCCTGCACCGCCCAGCAGGATATCGTTTCCATCCTCACCGGCCAGCGCATCATTGGCCGCACCGCCAATCAGTACATCATCGCCATCTCCCCCACGCATATACACAGTGCTTGTGCCGCCACTGATGAACGTGTCGTTACCTCGACCTCCTTGGGCGATCTCGATTCCGGCTTTGTCCAACTCCAAGAAAACACCTTTATCACCCACCACTTGAACGATGTCGGTACCTTCACCCCCGTGGATATTGCCTGGCAGATCATCACCGTCAATCAACAGCACGTCATCGCCTGCACCGCCATGGAAGGTGTCGCTTCCCTGTCCGCCGGCGAGCCAGTTGCTTTGTCCGTCGCCTACAAGCACATCATTGCCGGCCCCCCCTGCCGCATTCATCACTCCTTTTAGTGACACATCGATATGCTCGCCGTTGCTTGCCGCCGAGGCGTAGCTGCTTACGGTCGCCACTCGCTCCGAGCTCTGAGTGGTGACAACGGTGCCTTTGCCACTGGCGGTAAACGTGTGGCCATTTGGGTTGGCAATGAAGCTCGCGGCCACCGCCTCCTTGATCGCACCGCGCTGAACGAAAGTGCCGCGTGAAAGCACCTCATTACCGTTGCGGACCTCCCCGCTTTGCACCTGATCATGCAGGTCGATCTGGGTGATGCCCAGTTCATCGAGCGAAGACAGCTCGGTGCGTTCGCCCGCATCAGGGGCACCGTTGCCATTGCTGTCCTCCCAGCTTCTACCGTCGTGGTTGGCGTCTACCCATACCTTGACGGTGTTCCACGCCGCGTCATTGCGATCAAAGACACCGTCCGCATTACTGTCCAGACTTGCCAACGCAGCGAAGCCGTTGGCAAAGCGCTTTTCGCCTGCACTACCACCGGTACCTGCCGCTCCACCAAAGTATTCGGACAGGGTTTCACTGATGTTGTCGATCTTGCCGTTACCGTTGCTATCGACGACAACGATCCCATCCTCCGGGCTCACCCAGCCGGTTTCCTCGAGATTACCTCCGTCATTATCTGCATCGAAAAAGACAGGGGCGTCGCGGTAGTTGGTGAGACGGACGCCATCGCCATTAAGGTCCAGGATCAGAGGATCGGTAGGCAAAGTCTGTCGGGCACGAGCATCGCCTGAGTTGAGCAACGCAGCCATTGCCCCTTGATACGACAAGCCTGTCGCGACGTTGCGCAGGCCAACATCGAAGACTTCCTCAGTGGGATTATGGTTACCAGGCCGATAGCCATCGGAAAGAATCTGCGTAGCCGCTGCCGCGAAGGTGTTGTTGATCCAGTTGCCTTTGTACTGATTGATGTTCAGTGTGGCCGAATCGGACGTGACCCGGTGGCTGCCTCCGCTGGTGACCAGGCCTTGAGCTACGTCGGCTGCTTCCGCTTCGTGGTTGGTGGAGCCTTTTTGTTTTGCGGTACCGGCGTTGTCGATTTTCAGGGAGAAGTCGTGGGTAACGGGACTGGCGTTAGGTTGATCACTTGCTCCCAGCCAAAGACAGGTCTGACCATCCTTCGCTTCGTAGTAGAGGCCATGCCGGGTAAGGTCATCACGGATGATTTGTGCGCCGAAGCCGTGGAGCAGGGTCTTGAGATTGTCGGGGTTGTTGCCGGGGAGTAGATCACCCTGGAAACCGTTTGGGTTGTAGCCGATGGCTTTCAACGACGCGTAGACAAAATCGACACAACTATTTATAAGGACATTGTAATCTCCAAAACCGCCCTTCTCGGCCTGTTCTGAAAACCGCAATAAAGCCTCATATTGTGACTTGGTGAGCTGTACCGCAACCTCATAAAGCGTATCTTGATAAGCGTCATTATCATTTAGCACCAGCCTGCCTGGCCCAAACATTTCTCCATCTCGAGAGGCGAATCCACGGCTGTGTATGGCATGCCCATCCGTCGCGCTGAACCACATATGGCCAGCGGATGATTTCGTTATTTCTCCAGACTGGGGATCACCGGATACACCCTGACTCGAGTAACCGCTTAACGCGCCCGAAACCTTATAAGTCACTTTGTACTGCTTATCCAAGTCCAACCCTCCATTAATCCATTAATATTTTCTATTATACGAGACTAACCCTACGTAAACCTCTTCACTTTGAAATTCCATTAGCTCAACTAGCGTGTTGATTTCAAACCTGTAGTGCCCAGGTGTAAATGTGAAGTGCTTGATTAGTCTTATTCCAGTATTTTTGATAACACCGCAATACCTGGTTACCTGAAAACCTTCCAACCCAACCGAGGTTACGACCTTGTCAAAAACAATCATCCCATCCTTGATAACTTTTAGTTGAATCGGAATACCAGCACCAAGCTCGGCATGACGACGCCCCCATACATCGCGTACGCGCAACTCCTCTTCACTCCCACGCAATGCATAATATAGCTCTACTCGATATCCCCCCTTGTCCCTGATCCTGAGCTCTAACGTAGCCCGCTGGTCTTTTTTTGATACATCAAGCGGCTTGATAATTTCCACTGGACTCGAACAAGAGGTTAGCGTTATCTGTAGTACACAGAAAACATACCAGTGCCTCAGTACACGACCACGCCTGAGCTGCAAGCGAAGATTTTTGCCTATCCCTAAAGTAAACATAGAGCACCTTTAACTATACGCATCACGTATAAGCAGCGACTCCAGATATGGATAGCTTATCTGTGACGGTCACTCAACAAAGGCTTCAAAAAAGCCACAAACTTTCGACCTATGAAAAATGAACAGATCATTTCTACTATAGAGGCTACCAAAAGATAGACAGCCCATATTCTTGCAAGGCGATCTTCGAATTCGCTAGAACTTAGAAAGATCACCAGAATAATGACAAGCAAAGTCTGGTATATAAATCCATTCCTTGCCATTAAATAGACCCTCTTCAGAAAATGAGAGAGCACAAGTACCTTATCGCACCAACGGCAGCAGGTACGGCCATATGCGCGACATCCGACCCACCCTGCAGAAACATGTACAAGACAAATAAAATAGCCAAATCAACCCAGCCAGGATACGCAAATATTTTCATACCAACCCTATTCAAAAATAGCGCGAGCGGTCAACGGCATAAGTGATAGAAACCTCACCACCAGAACCAACGGCCCTTCATTTACCGCTCCCGCAAACTCTCCACCGCATACTGCTGCAACGGACTCAAGAAATAATCAATCACCTTGCGCTTATCCGTCTTGACTTCCACCGTGACCGACATCCCCGGCGACAACTTCACCTGTTCGCCCTGCACTTCGATGGCGTTCTTCAATAAGCGCACTCGGCTGCTGTAGATCAGCCCGCGTTTCTCATCTTCGATGGCGTCGTTGGAAAGGCTGGTGATTTCCCCGTCCACGGTGCCGTACTTGGTAAACGTGAAGGTCTCGACTTTCACCGTAGCCATTTGTCCTGCTCGTACAAACCCTACATCCTTGTTTTCCAGAAAGGCCTCGACTTCCACGGGTTGGTCGCTGGGCACGATCACCATCAGTGGCTGCGCGGCAGTGACGACACCACCTACGGTGTGGATGGCGAGTTGCTGTACTGTCCCGTCCACTGGGGCGGTCAAGCTCATCAGTCTGTCTCGCTGCTCGGCCTTGTTCAGTTCCTGGGTGAGCGAAACGACCTTTTGTTCGGACTGCTGCTGCAGGTCGAGCATGGCGCGACGGGTTTGGGCTAGAACGCTGGCGCGGCGACGCTGAGCTTCTTTTCGGCTGGCGTTGAGTTCGGTCAGGCGAGCCTGTTGCACGGCCATGTCGCGTTCCTGGTCCAGAAGCACTTGCTGCTTTTCGAGAAAGGCATGACGGGGCACGTATTGCTGATCCAGCAACTGGCGATAGTCTTCGGCCAGACCGCGAGTGATCGGCAGCGTTTGCTTCAGTGCCTCGATGACTGACCGTGAAGACTGAATTTCAGCCGCGCGTTGTTCTATCTCTGCATCCACCTGATCCAGCGTGCTGCGTAGCTCAAGGTATTGGCCTTCCAGCCAGTGCTGTGCTGCCTGCACCTGCTCAGGCGCGGCGTGAGCGATGTAGGCCGACAGTGAAGCAGCGGCTTGGCCACGCTTGATGGCCCACAGCAGTGCAGTTGCCCGGGCACTATCGACCTGAGCTGCCAGCAGATCATTGCGTAGCCGCGTGACGTCGGCGCCTGAGGCGCTGGTGTCCAGCTCTACCAGCACCTCCCCCGCTTTAACCGACTGGCCGTCATGCACGCGGATGGCTTTGACCACGGCAACTTCACTGGCTTGCAGAGTCTTGCTCTTGCCGCTGGCGACCACTTTGCCTCGCGCCGTGGCAACCACCTCGATCTCACCCACGCAGGCCCACACTACTCCCAGCACCGCAAATGTCATGATTGCCCATTGGGTGTAACGAGGAGCGGGGTGTACCGGCTGATCCTGCAGTGCAAGCGCAGCCGGTAAGAACTGCACCTCGTGTGACAGCCGTTGAGGGGTGTCGAGGCTGCGACGCTGCTCCCAGGCCTCGGCGAAGGCCAGCCGGTAACGCTGCCAGAGCGCATGGATCCCCTGGGTCATGGCTGCTCCCCCTGCTGCAGACGATGCAACTGGGTGTACAGGCTGTCTGGGTTGGCGAGAAGCTGGCGATGACTGCCTTGCTCGCGGATTTGGCCCTTGTCCATCACCACGATGCGGTCGGCATCGCGAACGGCAGACAGCCGGTGCGCAATGATGATGACCGTGCGCCCTTTGCACATGTGCTGCATGTTCTGCTGAATGACCCGCTCGGACTCATAGTCCAACGCGCTGGTGGCCTCGTCGAAGATCAGAATGCGCGGGTTGCCGATCAGGGCGCGAGCGATGGCTATACGCTGGCGCTGGCCGCCTGAAAGGGACGCTCCGTGTTCGCCGATGATGGTGTCGTAGCCTTCAGGTAGCTCTAGGATGAAGTCATGGGCACCGGCCATTCTTGCGGCGTGCATGACCGCATCCAAAGGCGCACCGGGATCGGTCAATGCGATGTTTTCCCGGATGCTGCGGTTGAACAGCAAGTTGTCCTGCAGCACCACGCCGATCTGCCGCCGTAGCGATGACACGTCAGCCAGTGCCAGGTCCATACCATCGATCAGTACACGGCCTCGTTCAGGTACGAACAAACGCTGCAGCAAACGGGTCAGCGTGCTTTTGCCCGAGCCGGAGCGGCCAACGATACCGATGACCTCGCCCGCCGAAATACTAAAGCTCACGCCCCGTAACACTTCCGAACCGTCTGGGCGGTAGCGGAACTGCACTTGGTCGAATTCGATGCGCCCCTGCAGCGCTGGCAATGCAGCGCGGGTAGCCTGCGACAGTTCTGTGGGCGTATTGAGGATGTCACCCAGCCGCTCCACCGACACCGCCGTTTGCTGAAACTGGGTCCAGAGCTGGGCTAGGCGCATGATGGGCTGGGATACCCGGCCCGCCAGCATGTTGAAGGCAATCAACTGCCCGACCGATAGCTGACCTTCGATCACCAGGCGGGCGCCCAGCCACAGCGTGGCAACGGTGACCAACTTGCCGATCAGCGAGACGCTTTCATTGGCCAGGGTGGACAAGGTCTGAGTCTTGAAACCGGCACTGACATAGGCAGCCAACTGGTTGTCCCAACGTCGAGTGATCTGCGGCTCCACCGCCAGGGACTTGAGCGTGTCGATACCGTTGACGGTTTCGACTAGAAACGCCTGATTCTCTGCGCCACGCGCGAAGCTTTCGTTCAGCCGTTTGCGCAGTAACGGCGTGATGATGAGCGATACGAAGAAGTACAGCGGCAGGGAAATCAACACCACCAGCGTCAACCAACCGCTGTAGAAGAACATCACCGCCAGAAAGACGACTGAGAACAGGATGTCCAACAACAGGGTAATGGTATTGCCGGTGAGAAAACTGCGGATGTTCTCCAGTTCACGCACTCGGGCCACTGAATCACCGACACGACGCGCCTGAAAATAGGCTAAAGGCAAGGTGACCAGATGGCGAAACAGCCGCGAGCCCAATTCCACATCGATACGGCTGGCCGTATGCGCGAAAACATAGCTGCGCAACCCACTGAGCAAGGTTTCGAAAAGCATGATGCCCAAGAGGCCGATGGCGACCACATCCAATGTGGTCAGTCCCTGATGCACCAGAACCTTATCCATCACCACCTGAAAGAACAGGGGTGTCAGCAGGGCAAAAATCTGTAGCACGAATGACACCAACAGCACTTCGCCCAACAACTTGCGATACTTGACAATGGCGGGGATAAACCATGTGAAGTCGAAACGCGAAAGGCCTGACAAAAGGCTGGCTTCGCTGCGCAGCAGGATCAACCGACCACTCCAACGGGCCGACAAAACATCAAGGTCGATGATTTGCGGACGCTCGCAAACAGGATCCTGGATAAGCGCCTTGCTATCCTGCAAGCGCGCGATGATGAAGAAACGACCTTCGTTATCCTGGGCGATGGCAGGCAATGGATTATGCTGCAGCCGCTCTGGCTTGATGGTCACCTGACGGGCTTTCAAGGAGGATTTGCGAGCGGCCAGCAAAAGCTGGTCCTGATTCAAAGGTTGGTTACCCACACAAAACTCATGAGCAAGTTGCTCGACGCAGATCGCTACATTGTGGAACCGGGCCAGCATTGCCAAACACGCCAAGCCAGTGTCCAGCGAGTGCAGATCATTCTCGGCATGCGGCGAAGCACCCGCTTTATTGTCGTTCATTGAGTCAACTCTTGATAAAGAGGTTACGGCCTGTTGTTACAGTTCTGATCTGAAGGCCGGAGGAAGAAAGTCCACAGCGGGGTCATACGTTTTATTGCCATAACTGGACAACGCCACCAAGTCCGCACTGGCCAGTGTGCCGGCAACCTGCCTCAGTCTTAATGTATTCAGTACAAAGTCATAGCGAGCTTCGTTGTAAGCCTTTACAGCGGTATATAACTTTCGCTGAGCTTCGAGAACATCGGCCGTATTCCGCGTACCTAATTCGCGGCCAGCGGTGTTTGCCAACAATGATGCATGGCTGGATTTCAAGCTTTGCTGGCGAGCGCTCACTTGTTCGATATCGGAATGAATAGCGCGATGAAGATCCCGTGTGCGCTGTACGATTTCGCGCCTGAGATCTTCATGTTGGTCTTGGCTTTGAGCGTAACGATAGCCAGCCTCTCGGATCCGTGAAAGGCCGGACCCACCTGCGTAGAGGGGCACAGTCAGTTCCAGAGCGACACTGCGCTGCGAGAAGGACCCTTGATAGACGGGCTGGGAGGGAGATGAGGTATTGGTGTACCCGAAGCTGTCATTATCACCCTGTCGGTAGGACGCCACCACATCAAGCGTCGGTGCCAAAGCGGCCTTGTGTTGTCGGGTTGCTTCAGCTGTCGCCGAGACCTGAAACTCACTGGCCAGCAATGAGAGATTATGCCCCACCGCCTGCTCGACCCAACTGACCGAATTAGCGGGTGATGGCGGCGAGATAGGGAAATAGTGATGCAAGCCTTCCAGTGTTGCGTAGGAACTGGCGGTCAGACGCGACAAACGCTCGAATGCATCATCGACCCTGCGCTGGGCAAGCTGGCGGTTCGCACGGGTGTTATCAAAGGCAGCCTGTGCTTCAAGCACGTCAGTAATAGCTGCGGCGCCTTTAGTCTGGCGCGCTTGAGCCTGCAATAACAGGCGTCGCAGGGCATCCTCTTCGGACTGTGAAGCGGCCAGCAGGTCCGTCGCTTTCAGTGTCTCGAAATAGACCTGCGCCACCTCAAGGATAAGGTCCTGCTCCTTGCTTGCCAGCTCCAATTCGGCGCGAGCCAGGTTGGCATTGACAGCCTTGAGTTGATACCAGCGGTCAAGGCGGATCAAAGGCTGAGTGAGGTTGGCATGAAAGACAGTGTGACTGCGATCGCGTGTGGTCTGTTGATTGGCCTGGATGAGTGTTTGGGTAGTGAAGGATGCGCCTGCTGTCAGCGTCGGCAGTAAACCTGCCCGCGCTTGGGGAAGCGCTTCACGGCTGGCCTGGTATTCGCTGCGAGCAGCGGCCAACTTGGCATCATTGGCAAAGGCCTGATTATAAACCTCAACAAGACTGGCACGCCGTTGAATTTCAGATGCCTGAACGATTGTGATGTTAACGCAACCCAGAACGGCACCGAGCCAAAAACGAAAAATAAGATTCATAAACTTCCATGTCATGCACGAGGGCTTAGTCACTCAAGCCCAGCCAGTGAATGGAGCGCAAATATACTCACTATGGAAACTATTGAAACAACCTATTTATTACTAACTTTGTAATAAGTGGAAAGATTCTTAGGGGCGTTCGGAACGGCAGTACGTGACTGTAAGAAAATTCACCCAACCCACAATACCAAGCCCAAACATTGAGAACTCGCCTTATACTCCAGACATCAAATGTCGGACACTTGAAACTTTACAACCCACCGCCACCGCCCGTTCTGTTGTACCCCCGTTGAATCCGCCCGCAATGCCCTCGCCGCTACCACCGTCAACAACAACCCCTCATCACTACGCTGAACGCGCCAGGTCACCGGCTTGCCGTCCACCAGCAACCGCCCGCTGGCCGGCGCACCCGTGGCGTCGAACAGTATCGCCACCGTTCCTTCCACCACCTCGGCATGCACCTTCGGCTCGTCGTTGAACCACAGCACCAGCTGGTCGCGGTGCACTTCGATGTTGTCCAGGCGAGCAGGCTCGGGATTGGTCAGGCGGCCGATCATCAGGCCGATCAGCAGGCCGAACAGGGCCAGCGAGCCCAAGACCCGTGGCCACAGTTGCGAACGCTCGCTCGGATCAGGAGTAGAATGCTGCCCGTCCTTCAGTTCGGTGCCGCGCATGTTTCACGTGATCCTTTTTCAACCAGAGATTCCACCCAATACGGGCAACATTATCAGGCTGTGTGCCAACAGCGGTTGTGCCTTGCACCTGATAGAGCCGATCGGCTTCGAGCTGGACGACAAGCGCTTGCGTCGGGCCGGCCTGGATTATCACGAATATGCCACGCTGCAGCGCCATGCCGATCTGGCCAGTTGCCTGGAAAGCCTGGGGCAGCCACGGGTGTTCGCGTTCACCACCAAGGGTTCGCGACCGTTTCATGATGCCAGCTTCGAGAAGGGCGATGCGTTCCTGTTCGGTCCGGAAAGCCGTGGGCTGCCGGCCGAGGTGCTGGACGCGCTGGACAGCCAGCACAAGTTGCGCCTGCCGATGCGCGAGGGGTGCCGCAGTTTGAATCTGTCCAATACGGTGGCAGTGGCGGTGTATGAGGCGTGGCGGCAGTTGGGGTTTGAGTAGGGCTTGAGGGCCTCTTCGCGGGCAGAGGGCTCGCGAAAGAGGCAGCACGCACACACAAAAAAGCGCCCCGAAAGGCGCTTTTCGTTCACAGCACGGCCATGCTTACTGGGCCGAAGGGGCTTCGCCCGATTCCTGCATGCGTTGCAGTTCCTGCGCGTAAAGCATGTCGAAGTTCACCGGAGCGAGCATCAGCGCCGGGAACGAACCGCGGGTTACCAGGCTGTCCAGGGTCTCGCGGGCATACGGGAACAGGATGTTGGGGCAGAAAGCACCCAGGGTGTGGCTCATCGAGCCTTCGTCCAGACCCTTGATCAGGAAGATACCGGCCTGTTGCACTTCGGCGATGAATGCGACTTCTTCGCCGTTCTTGACCGTGACCGACAGGGTCAACACGACTTCGTGGAAGTCGCCTTCCAGGCCTTTCTGGCGGGTGTTCAGGTCCAGGGAAACGCTAGGTTCCCACTGCTGGCGGAAGATCGCCGGGCTTTTCGGGGCTTCGAACGACAGGTCACGCACGTAGATGCGCTGCAGCGAGAACTGCGGTTCGTTTTCGGCGGCAGCGCCATTGTTCGCTTGATCGGTCATCGCTGATCCTTGTGATCTTCAGAGGTGTGGGGGTAAAGGGGACCGAATCAGGCCCCCAGCAACGCGTCCAGCTTGCCGGCGCGCTCGAGGGCGAACAGGTCGTCGCAGCCGCCGACGTGCAAGTCGCCGATCCAGATCTGTGGCACCGAGGTGCGGCCGGCCTTGGCGGCCATTTCGCGGCGCAGATCGGACTTGCCGTCGACCTTGATCTCGGTGAACTTCGCTTTCTTGCTTTCCAGCAGGTACTTGGCGCGCGAGCAGTACGGGCAATAGTCACTGGAGTAGACGACGATCGGCTTCATGTCACTTCACCACGGGCAGGTTGTCGGCACGCCAGCTCGATACGCCACCGGCCAGTTTAGCGGCGGTGTGGCCGGCCTTGACCAGCTCGGCGCAGGCGGTACCGGCGTGCTGGCCGATGGCGTCGACCACGATCAGCGTCTTGCCCTTGTACTTTTCCAGCTCGCCGATGCGGCTGGCCAGCTTGTCCTGAGGAATGCTCAAGGCACCGACGATGTGGCCGGCGGCGTATTCCTTCTTGTTGCGGATGTCCACGACCACGCCCTGCTCGCTGTTGACCAGCGCAGTCAGCTCGCGGGGGCTGAGGCTTTTGGCACCCTTGCTCATTTCCAGCATGATCAGCATGACCAGCAGGACCACGAACGCGGTCACGAGCAGATAGTGATTTGTGGCGAATTCAATCAGGTGAGCAACCATCAGCGGGTTCCAGGGCGTTAAAATGTCGGCCAGTATACACAGCCGCCAAGTCCGGCCAAAGCCCGCCGGACGGAACCGCTCGGCCTCATTGCGGGTCTGTGCTTGTTGTTCTTGCGTCCGCGATGAAATAAACCGCCATGATTCGTCACACAGCCCTGCAATGCCCTAAAATGCCGGGCTTCTCCTGAATGCTCTTCTGACATAGCGAGTGGGATCCATGACAACCACGCCCAAACCCCTGGTCCTGATCATCCTCGATGGTTTCGGTCACAGTGAAAACCACGAGTACAACGCGGTCTATTCGGCGCGCAAGCCGGTGCTCGATGCACTCACGGCAAGCCAGCCCAACGGCTTGATCTCGGGCTCGGGCATGGACGTCGGTCTGCCCGACGGGCAGATGGGCAACTCGGAAGTCGGCCACATGAACCTGGGCGCCGGGCGTGTGGTGTATCAGGACTTCACTCGCGTGACCAAGGCCATCCGCGATGGCGAGTTCTTCACCAACCCCACCATCTGCGCGGCCGTGGACAAGGCCGTCGCAGCCGGCAAGGCGGTGCATTTCATGGGGCTGCTGTCTGACGGTGGCGTGCACAGCCATCAGGATCACCTGGTCGCCATGGCCGAGCTGGCCGCCGGGCGCGGCGCGCAGAAGCTCTACCTGCACGCCTTCCTCGACGGCCGCGACACACCGCCCAAGAGCGCGCAGGCCTCGCTGGAGCTGATGGACGCGACCTTCGCCCGTCTCGGCCACGGCCGCACTGCCAGCCTGATCGGGCGTTACTTCGCCATGGATCGCGACAACCGCTGGGATCGCGTCAGCGCGGCGTACAACCTGATCGTCGACGGGTCATCGGAATTCCATGCCGCCACTGCCGTGCAGGGTCTGCAGGCCGCCTACGAGCGTGGCGAGAGCGACGAATTCGTCAAGGCCACCACGGTAGGCGAGCCCGTCCGGGTCGAAGACGGCGACGCCGTGATCTTCATGAACTTCCGCGCCGACCGCGCGCGCGAGCTCAGCCGCGTATTCGTCGAAGACGACTTCAACGATTTCCCGCGCGCGCGCCAGCCCAAGCTGGCTGGCTATGTGGGCCTGACCCAATACTCGGCGAAGATCCCGGCACCGGCGGCATTCGCCGCTACCGGCCTGAACAACGTGCTGGGCGAGTACCTGGCGAAGAACGGCAAGACCCAGCTGCGCATCGCCGAAACCGAAAAGTACGCCCACGTGACGTTCTTCTTTTCCGGCGGCCGCGAAGAAGAGTTCCCCGGCGAAGAACGCATTCTGGTGCCTTCGCCGAAGGTTGCAACCTACGACCTGCAGCCGGAAATGAGCGCGCCGGAAGTGACCGACCGCATCGTCGAAGCCATCGAGCAGCAGCGCTATGACGTCATCGTGGTCAACTACGCGAACGGCGACATGGTTGGCCACAGCGGCATCATGGCCGCCGCGATCCAGGCGGTAGAGTGCCTGGACACCTGCGTGGGCCGTATCACCGCCGCACTCGACAAGGTCGGTGGCGAAGCGTTGATCACCGCCGACCACGGTAACTGCGAGCAGATGGAAGACGTCTGCACCGGTCAGGCACATACCGCGCACACCACCGAGCCGGTGCCCTTCATCTACGTCGGCAAGCGCGACGTCAAGGTTCGCGAAGGCGGCGTGCTGGCCGACGTGGCGCCGACCATGCTCTGGTTGATGGGCCTGCCCAAGCCCGAAGAAATGACCGGCACCTCGATCCTGGTACAAGGCTGACCCATGCTCCGCGCCCTGACGTTCCTGACCCTGACCTGCCTGCTCGGCCCGGCCTTCGCCGACGAGCGCGCGCAAACCCAGCAGCAGATCGATGCCACCCGCAAGGACATCGCCGAGCTGCAGAAAACCCTTGGCACGCTGCAGGCAGAAAGATCCGGGGTGCAGAAAGAGCTGCGCACGACCGAAACCGAGATGGGCAAGCTGGAAAAGCAGGTGGAGGCCCTGCAGAAAGAACTAAAAAAGACTGAGGGCGAGCTGGAGCGTCTCGATGGCGAGAAAGCCAAGCTCCAGGCCGCCCGGGTCGAACAGCAACGCCTCATTGCCATCCAGGCCCGCGCGGCCTATCAGAGCGGGCGTCAGGAATACCTCAAGCTTCTGCTCAACCAGCAGAACCCGGAGAAGTTCGCCCGCACCCTGACCTATTACGACTACCTGAGCCAGGCCCGCCTGGAACAGTTGAAACGCTTCAACCAGACCCTGCAGAAGCTGGCCGGTGTGGAAAAGGACATCAACCTGCAGCAGGCGCAGCTGTTGGTGCAGCAAGGCAACCTGGACAGCCAGCGCGAAGACCTCGACAAGGTGCGCAAGGAGCGCCAGGTCGCCCTGGCCAAGCTCAACGACCAGTACAAGCAGGGCGATCAGAAACTGCAGGCCCGCCAGCAGGATCAGGAAGACCTGGCCAAGGTGCTCAAGACCATCGAGGAAACCCTGGCCCGCCAGGCACGCGAGGCCGAGGAAGCGCGGCAGAAGGCCCTGCTCGCCGCTCAGGAAGCCGAACAGCGTCGCCAGCGTGAAGCGGCTGCAGCCGCAGCCCGAGAGGCGCCGACACCCGCGCCCCAGGCGCCTCGTGCGCCGACGGGCCCGATGGTGTCCAGCAGCGGCGAGAGCTTCGGTGGTGCATTTGCCTCGGCGCGGGGAAAACTTCCATGGCCTGTCGATGGTCGACTGTTGGCACGCTTCGGGGAAACCCGCGGTGACGACGTTCGTACCAAATGGGATGGGGTGATGATCAGTGCCTCGGCCGGCAGCCAGGTGCATGCGGTGCACGGTGGCCGTGTGGTCTTCGCCGACTGGTTGCGCGGCGCCGGGCTTCTGGTCATTCTCGACCACGGCAACGGTTACCTCAGCCTGTACGGTCACAACCAGACCCTGCTCAAATCGGCCGGCGACGTGGTCAAGGCCGGTGATGCCATCGCCACCGTAGGAACCAGCGGCGGGCAGAGCACGCCAGCGCTGTATTTTGCAATACGCCAGCAAGGCAAACCGACCGACCCCTCGCAGTGGTGTCGCGGTTGACTGGCGCAGTCGTTCAAAAGCAGCCCTCAAAGGCGCGAACCCGTATCAGGAGTCTGTTAGACATGCCGCATCTGTCCCGCCTTACCTCGCTGGCCCTGACGATCGCCGTGGCCACCGCCGCCCCTGCGGTGGTCGCCGCCGATCTGTCCCCGCAGCCCGCCCGAGCGGCGAGTGCGGCCCCGGCCGCAGCGCCTTTGCCGCTGGACGAGCTGCGGACCTTCGCCGAGGTGATGGACCGCATCAAGGCGGCCTATGTCGAGCCCGTGGATGACAAGACCCTGCTGGAGAACGCCATCAAGGGCATGCTCAGCAACCTGGATCCGCACTCGGCCTACCTGGGCCCTGAGGACTTCCAGGAGCTGCAGGAAAGCACCAGCGGTGAGTTCGGCGGCCTGGGCATCGAAGTGGGCAGCGACAACGGCATGATCAAGGTGGTCTCGCCCATCGACGACACGCCAGCCTCCAAGGCCGGCATCGAGGCGGGCGACCTGATCGTCAAGATCAACAACCAGCCCACCCAGGGCCTGAGCATGACCGAGGCCGTCGACCTGATGCGTGGCAAGCTCGGCGAGAAGATCACCCTGACCCTGGTGCGCGACGGTGGCACGCCCTTCGACGTGACGCTTGCGCGCGCCACCATCCAGGTCAAGAGCGTCAAGGCGCAATTGCTGGAAAACGGCTACGGCTACCTGCGCATCACCCAGTTCCAGGTGAAAACCGGCGAAGAAGTCGGCAAGGCCCTGGCGAAGCTGCGCAAGGACAACAACGGCAAGCTCAAGGGGCTGATCCTCGACCTGCGCAACAACCCCGGCGGCGTGCTGCAAAGCGCAGTGGAGGTGGCCGACCACTTCCTGACCAAGGGCCTGATCGTGTACACCAAGGGCCGTATCGCCAACTCGGAACTGCGCTTCTCCGCCGACCCGGCAGACGCCAGCGAACGCGTGCCTCTGGTCGTGTTGATCAACGGCGGCAGCGCCTCGGCGGCGGAAATCGTCGCCGGTGCGCTGCAGGACCAGAAGCGCGGCATCCTCATGGGCACCGACAGCTTCGGCAAGGGCTCGGTGCAGACCGTGCTGCCGCTCAACAACGATCGTGCCCTGAAGATCACCACGGCGCTGTACTACACACCCAATGGCCGCTCGATCCAGGCCCAGGGCATCGTGCCGGACGTCGAAGTGCGCCAAGGCAAGGTGACCCGCGACGCCGATACCGAAAGCTTTAAGGAAGCCGACCTGCAGGGTCACCTCGGCAACGGCAACGGTGGCGCCGACCGGCCTTCGGGCAAGACAGCGATCGGCGCCCGCAAGGCGCGGCCGCAGGACGATGACTTCCAGATCAGCCAGGCGCTCAGCCTGCTCAAGGGCCTGAGCGTGACGCGCGGCAACTGACATGCGCCGCATTCTGTTGCTGGCCATGTTGCTGCTGACGGCCGGACCGGCCTTCGCAGGTCCGGCCTACCTGAGCCTGATCATCGACGACCTTGGCCAGTCGCCGGCCCGAGACAGTCGCACCTTGGCCCTGCCCGGTCCGGTGACCCTGGCGATCATGCCCGATACCCCGCATGCGGCCGATTTCGCTCGTCAGGCGCACAAAGCCGGCAAGACCGTGATGGTGCACATGCCCATGGACCCCGCGACCGGCCCGTTCGCCTGGCGTCCCGACATGCCTGCCAGTGAATTGCTCGGCCGCCTGCAGGCTGCCTTGCGGGCCGTGCCCTATGCCGCCGGCCTGAACAACCACGAGGGCAGCCGCATGACGTCGCAGCCCGAGGCCATGGCCCTGCTGATGAACGAATTGCAGCAGCACGGCATGTTCTTCGTCGACAGCCGCACCAGCGCAGCCACCGTGGCCGCCGCCAAGGCCCAGAGCATTGGCCTGGCCAGCCTTTCGCGGGATGTCTTCCTGGACGACACGCGCACCGTCGAGGCCATCGCTGGCCAGCTCGAAAAAGCCATTGCCCTGGCGCACAAGCAAGGCACGGTGGTGATCATCGGCCACCCTTATCCACAGACCCTGGAAGTGCTGGAGCGCGAACTACCGCGCCTGAAGGCCAAGGGGGTGGAGTGGATACCGGTCCGGCAGATGATCGGCGAGCGCGGCAACCGCGCGACGGCCGCTCACGGCAAGGGTGGGATCTACCACTGATCCACGCTTGCCGAGTGTCATAGATACTTGGCGAAGACCCGATCGACCACGCCTTCGCGACGCATGTCATCGAGCGCTCGCTGCAGGCGCTCGACCACCTCCTGCGGCGTCTCCTTGTTCAGCGCCAGAAACAGCTCGGCACTGTTGAAACGCAGCACCGTCTTGAGCCCACTGATCCCTTCCAGACGAGCCAGGTATCGACCCGCCGGATCACCCGTGGCCCACAGATCGATCTGCCCGTCGTGCAGTTTTCGCGCATTGTCCTGGTCGCGCAGCGCGAGGATCGGACGCATGTCCCGCTCGGCCAGGCTTTGCGCGATGGCATCGCCCTTGTAGGCGCCGATCCGATACGGCCGGGCCTGGTCGAGATTCTCCAGGGTGATCGGGCTGTCCGCCCGGGCCAGCATGATCCAGTCATCCGGCCCCAGGGGGCCAACCCACTTGAAGGCCTGTTCGCGCTCGGGCAGACGCGCGGTGACGAACACCCCATAGCCGGGATTGTTCAGGGCCAGCTTGTAGATACGGTCCCAGGGAAAGCGCAGGGTCATGCTGTAGGGAATCCCGGCACGCCGATACATTTCCCGCACCAGCTCGGTCGCGATGCCGCGAATGTTGTCTTCCTGGGCGAAGTTCTTGTCGTTGCTGGCCATGTTGTAGGGCGGAAAGTTCTCGGTCAGCAACACCATCGAATAGCCCGCCGGAACTTCGGCGCGCACGGCACTGCCGCTGAACAGCGCAGCACAGAGGGCGAAGGCGAGAAAGGTGCGGTGGAGCATTACGAGGTCCCTGCAACAATGACAATGGCCAGAGTGCCGGGCGGGCCGACCGCTGTAAAGCGCTGCAACGATTACGCGACAATGTGTCTACAACGCGCTGTGCAGCAGGTTTTCCAGAGCAGCCAGGTCCGGTACTCGGGCCACGGTTTCACCGACCTGCACGGCGGCCATTTCCAGCGGCTTGAGCGGCACGTCCACGTAGCTCAACTGACTGTCGACCCGGCACGAGCGAGGCACGTGCTGGATCAACACGGCGATGAAACGCATCGAGGTTTCGCCCAAGGCGTTGAGCACGACGATGCGTGCGCGCTCGCCGATCACCGCCTCGCCGCCGCTGGCGGCCTCGAAACTGACCAGCGGCAGGCGCAGGTTGCGCCACTCGATCATCCCCAGGTGCCAACGCGGGGCCCCCAGCACCGGCTCGCCGGGCAGGTAGTCGATCAGCTCGGCCACCGCCACGTTGGGCAGCAGCAGATTGCGGTCGGCAAGGGGCAGCAACAGCGCGGTGAGGCTGTCGCGGCGGCCAATTGCCCGGTCAAGCATGGGGTTCACCCCAGCGTTCGATGCATTCGAGCAACTGATTCTCCTGATAGGGCTTGCCCAGGTATTCGTTGACGCCAATGGCCATCGCCCGCTCGCGATGCTTCTGGCCGGTGCGCGAGGTGATCATGATGATGGGCAGATGCCTGAGCGTGGGATGCCGGCGGACCCGCCGCGCCACTTCGAACCCGTCCATGCGCGGCATCTCGATGTCCAGCAGGAGAATGTCGGGGCTGTATTCCTGCAACAGCGCCATGGCATCGACCCCGTCCTTGGCCGTCAGCACCTGCATGCCGTGGCGTTCCAGCAGGCGGCTGGTGACCTTGCGCACGGTCACCGAGTCGTCCACCACCAGTACCTGCAAGCGCCGCACCTGCGCGCCGTGCTGGTAGCCGGCGCGGGCCACGGCCACCCCCTGGCGGGCGCGCAACTGCGCCAGCAGATCGAGAATCAGCACGACACTGCCATCGCCGAGAATGGTCGCCCCACCCAAGCCTGGTACCGCCGCGAACTGGGCGCCCAGGCTCTTCACCACGATTTCGCGGGAGCCGGCCAGGGCATCGACCTGCACCGCCACCTGCTGATCGAAGGCGCGCACCAGCAGCACCGGCAAAGGCTGGCTTTGCGCGGTCAGCGAGGGCACGGCAAGCCCATGCAGCAAGGTACCCAGATAGCGCAGGTCGTAGACCCGCCCGGCGTAGCCGTAGCGCGGCGGGGCAGATTGGTAGGCATCGTGCAACTCGCCGGGCATGACCCGCACGATGCCCTCGATGCTGTTGAGGGGGATCGCGTACTGTTCCTCACCGCATTGCACCATCAAGGCACGATTGACCGACACGGTGAACGGCAGGCGAATCTGGAACCGTGCGCCCTGCCCTGGCCGCGAGTCGATACTCATGGCGCCGCCCAACTGCTTGACCTCTTCATGGACCACATCCATGCCCAGGCCCCGGCCGGAAATCTGCGTGACCTTGGTGGCCGTGGAGAAGCCGGGTTGCAGGATGAACTGCAGCACGTCGTGATCGCTGAGCTCACTGTGCGGATCCAGCAAGCCGCGCTTGATCGCCTTGGCCCGCACCGCAGCCAGGGGCACCCCGGCACCGTCATCACTCATTTCGATGACGATGTCGCCGCCCTGGTGCAGCAAGGCCAGGCGAATGTGCCCCACGGCGGGCTTGCCGGCCGCCACCCGCACCTCGACCGGCTCCAGGCCATGGTCGACGGCGTTGCGCAGCATGTGTTCGAGCGGCGCGATCATGCGCTCCAGCACACTGCGGTCCATCTCGCCCTGGGCCTCGCTGACTTCGAACTCGACCTCCTTGCCCAATTCCTCGGCGACCTGCCGCACCACCCGCTGCAAGCGCGGCACCAGGCGCTCGAACGGCACCATGCGCGTTCGCATCAGGCCTTCCTGCAACTGGCTGTCGACCCGCGCCTGCTGCTGCAGCAAGGTCTGCGCCTCCAGGTTGCGTCCGGCCAGGGTTTCCTTGAGGTCGAGCAGGTCCGATGCCGACTCGAACAAGGCGCGTGACAGCTGCTGCAACTGCGAATGACGATCCATTTCCAGTGGATCGAAATCTTCGTAACCCTGGCCTTCCACCTGCTGGCGGCTGAGGATGCGGCTTTGGGTTTCGGTATCCAGGCGGCGCAACTGGTCGCGCATGCGTTCGATGGTGGTTTCCATTTCCTGCAACGCCGCCTGAGCGTCATTGACCTGCTGTTCGATGCGCCCGCGAAAGATGGACGTCTCGCCGGCCAGGTTGCCCAACTCGTCGAGCAGCTCGGCGCCGACCTTGATCACATCGACCGGACCACGCTCCGCCGCCACCGGTTCGGCAGCGGCAGGCTTGGGCAGGTTGGCAGGCGCTGGCTCACTGCCCGTAGCGAACTCGGCGATCGCGGCAATCAGCTTCCCGGCCGCCGGCAAGGGTTGCCCGGAGCGAACCGCATCGAGCATCTGCGCCAGACGGTCGTGACCTTTGTGCAGCAAGCCGAACAACTGCGTCGAGGCCTGCAGCTGGCCTTGAGAGATGCGTTCGTAGACCGATTCCAGCTCATGGGCCAGATCGCCCAGCGGACCGATCTCCACCATCCGCGCACCGCCCTTGAGCGTGTGCAGGTCGCGCAGCAGGTTCTCCGCTTCGAGGTGGTTGGCAGGTTCGGCCTGCCAGCGCAAAAGCGCGGCGCCAGCGCTTTCGACGATGTCCAGGCCTTCTTCGATGAAGATATTCAACAACTCGCCGTCGTCGGCGTCCTCGGCCTCGCTGTCGGCGTCCGACTCGCTCAGCCAGCGCCGCTGAGTCTGTTCAATCGGTTCTTCGTCGCCAGCGTTGGCAACCCCGCTGGCAAGCCGGGCGAGATCGATCATCGCCCCGCCGTCGCGCTGCACCACGCCCATGGCGTGCGGTTCCAGAGACCCCTGCAGCAATGTGCGCAGGGCGCGCACGTGGATGGGCTGCGCCTTGACCTCCTGGCCTGCGGCCAATTGGTCGAGCATGCCGATCATGGCTTCCTGGGCCTGCTCGGCTTCCTGGAAAAAGCCGGGACTGACGCTCAGGCTGCTTTCTTCGACCGCACCGTAGAGATCGAGCAAGGCCTCGCACAGCTCGTCGAGCGCCTGCACATCGGTCAATTGCGCCTGTTCGCCCAGCAGCGTCAGTTGGTCGAGCAGAATCGGTAACTCCTGACGGCTGTCCGGGTGCTGCTGCCAGCGCTGCAGCAGACGCTCGGCATCCAGGAGGATATCCATGCCCTCGTCCAGCAGCCGCTCGATCAGTTGCGGCGCCCGGACCTGCCGGGCATCACCTTGCGCCTGCACGCCCTGCAGACGCTCGGCGGTGCGTTCCTGCACACGCTGGATCAACTCGACAGCGCCTGGGATGGGCGTCAACGGCTGCGCGGGCAACTGCAGCAGCTTCTGCCGCATCAGATAGTGGGCGTCGCCCAGCAGGCTCAATTCCTGGCCCTGGAACGGCAGCCGGTGGGCACGCAGCTCGCGGGCCATGACGTCGAACGCGGTGGCCAGCTCGGCCAACGGCGTGACCCCGGCCACCAGCGCGCTGCCCTTGAGCGTATGCAGGGCCCGCTGCAACTCATCGGTGACCGCGACATCGTTGCCCTGCTCGTCCAGCGCGAGAAACCGCTCTACACCGTTCAGGTGGCTCAGGGCTTCACTGTGAAAGATCTCCAGCAGTTGCGTATCCAGCGGCTCGGGCTCCAGGCCCCGCTCGGTTGCTGGCGTGGCAAGTGGCTCGGCTTGCGGCGCCGTCACGGCCAACGCCGCCTCAGCCACTTCCAGCACAGGCTCGTGGGCGAGCTGCGGTGCCTCGCTGGTGCGCTGCAGATAGTCCTCGACGGCCGCCAGTCCGGTCACGACCCGTTCCCAGGAAGCCTGCGGGCCGGCCAGCAGGCTGTCTTGAACGGCCTGGTTGCAGGCTTGCAGCACGGCAGCCGCCCGGGGCAGCGCCAGCATGACCAGGGCGCCACGCAACTGCGTTAGCAGCGGGGCCAGTGTCCGCAGGCGTGGCAGATCCCATTGCCCGTCGGTGGAGTCGGTCAGGACGTCCCTGGCCTCCTGCAGCCCGAAGCGGGTTTCGCGCATCACCACCTGGCGAATCTGCATCAGGTCGGTGCTGGACGCCTGCGGCTCGTCGCGGCCGGGCGCATCGCTGGGGCCGGCCATGCCGGCCAGTGTGGACTCGACATAGAGCAGGGCTCCGGCGACGTCCATCAACACCGCATCGTTGGGTTCGCGCGTGCCCTGCACCAGACCCTGAATGACTGCCAACTGATCGATGATCACCTTGCGCGGCTGACCGAAACCCAGCACCGCCAAGGCGTCGGCAATCTGCCGCAACGGTGCCATCAGGGCGTTCAGTTCCTGGGTGTACTCGCGCCCGCCGCGCACGAACAGGTCCAGTTGAGCCTTGACCTTGAGCAACTCCTCGCACAAGGCCGGGAGTACGTATTCGTGCCGTTCAGCCATGATCACTCCGGGTTCGCATCGGGGCTGGGCGCAGGCAGGGTGAAGCCAGACACAGAACGGCGCATCTCGCTGGCCATCTGCGCCAGGTTGCCGATGCTTTCAGCCGTGGCACTGGAGCCTGAGGACGTCTGCTCGGTGATCTGCTGGATCACCGACATGGTGTGCGAGATCTGCCCTGCCGAGCTGGTCTGCTGCTGGGCCGCGCTGGAAATGATCTGAATCAGCTCGGCCAGATCCTGGGATACGCCTTCGATCTCTTCCAGGGCAATGCCGGCATCGTGGGCCAGGCGTGCACCGCGCACCACTTCGAAGGTGGTCTGCTCCATGGAAGTGACCGCCTCATTGGTGTCGGCCTGGATCGCCCGCACCAGCGTCTCGATCTGCCGGGTCGCAGAGGACGAGCGCTCGGCCAGGCGCTGCACTTCATCCGCCACCACGGCAAAACCACGACCGGCCTCGCCCGCCATGGAGGCCTGGATCGCCGCGTTCAGGGCGAGAATGCTGGTCTGGTCGGCAATGTCGTCGATCAGACTGACGATATGGCCGATTTCCTGGGACGACTCACCCAGCCGCTTGATGCGCTTGGCGGTGTCCTGGATCTGCTCGCGGATGTTGTCCATGCCCTGGATGGTGTTGTTCACCACCTCGCTGCCCTTGTTGGCGATGGTCACCGAACGATCGGCGACCTTGGCCGATTCCCAGGCGTTGGTCGACACCCGGTCGATCGACTGGGCCATGTCGCTGATCGCCACCGACGCGTCGCTGATCTGCTGCGCCTGATGCCCCGACGCCCGTGCCAGCTGGTGAGCGGTGGCCTGGGTGTCCTGGACGGCGGTCGCCACTTCTTCGGCGGTCAGGTTGATGGTGGCGACCAGATCGCGCAACTGGTCGATGGAGTGATTGATCGAGTCGGCAATGGCACCGGTGAATTCTTCGGTCACCGAGGCGGTCACGGTCAGGTCGCCATCGGCCAACCCGCCGATCTCGTCGAGCAGGCGCATGATCGCGGCCTGGTTGCGCTCGCTTTTCTCGGCCGTTTGACGCAGTTGACGCTTGGTTTCACGCACCATCACCAGCGCGATCAGAATGATCGAAGCCAGCGCCAACAGGCCGAGGATATAGCCTCCGACCGTGCCGGCAGAACGGCCGTTGGCCAGGTTCTCGAAGCCGCTGGCCAGGCGCGAGGCTTCTTCGAGCAGGGTCTGCGACTGGTTGAAGATGTTGCTGGCCGAAGCCCGCACCTGAAACAGTTCGGGCGAGGTTTCCAGGATCTCGTCGACGCTACCCGAGACGAACTGGAACAGCTCGGCGATCTCGCGCAAACGGGCACGGGCTTCCGGGTCCTGCACCTGGGTCACCCGGATCAGCGCATTGCCGTCGAGCATGCCGCCCAGCACCTGACCGAAGCGGTTGGCGTCGCGACCAAAGCTCTCCGCTGCCTGGGCCGCGCTTTCATCGCCGGACAGCACCGTGTTGACGGCGCCCAGAATGCGCTCGGCCAGCAGTGACTGACGTTGCGCCACGGCCACCTGGCTGGCAGGCGCTGCCCCGCGCAGCAGGGTATCGACGACCTTGTCGTATTCGACCTGCAGCTGCGGCACCGTTTCGGCCAGGGTCGCGGCCACCTGGTGCAGCGACAACACGGTCTGTTCGCTGGCCAGGATGGCATCGGCATTCTGTCGCAACTCGTCCCAGTCACGCTGCACGAGGCGCATCTGTTCACGCATCGCCGCAGGAGCTGCAGGCAGCCCGGTAGCGCTGTCGCCTTCCTTGAGAAAGCCCCAGCGCCGCTCGAAATCGTTGCGCGCATCCGCCAGCAGCTTGAACGCTGCGGTCTTGCCGGCGGCGGCCTCGGTGGCGTTCTTGGCGATGCGCTGAGACAACACGCGCAACTCGCCAGCATGGCCGATGTACTGCTTGTCGTAGGTGGACTGGGTGTTGAGGTAGGTGAAGTTGGCGAACAACAACACGATGAAGATCACCAGGGCCACGAACAGCCCGATGATCTGCGCACCGGCTCGGGAGCCCAGCAGGGAATTGCCTGGCCAGCGCTTGATCATCGCGCGGGCCTGCGCATGAAGAATTCGGTGCGAAAGATGGAGATACGCATAGGCATGCTCAGAGTGCTACATCCAGAAAAGCGCGGGCCTGTACCAGGCGCTCCGGGCTGAACACGCACCAGCGGTGTTCACGCACGAAGTGCCCTTGCAGGAACGGCACGGCCGCAGGGAGTGCCGTGTCAGGCACTGAAGGCTCGTGGCTGGCCGAACCGAAGTGCTGCAGGCCGGCCACCTCGTCCACCAGCAGGCCAACGAAGATGTCCGCGCGGTCCACCACCAATACCCGGTGCTGCTTGCGCTGCGGCGACAGGGCATGGCCGAAGAAGCCGCCCAGGTCGATGACCGGCAACAGCCGTCCGCGCAGGTTCGACACACCCACGACCCAAGGCCTGACGCCCGGTAGGCGGGTACTGCGGGGTTCGGGCAGCACTTCGGCGACCTCGCCCATCGGCGCGACGTACCAGTGCCCGGCCAGGCGAAAGCCAATGCCGCTCCACGTCTGCAGACGCAGTTCCTGAGAAGGCAATTCGGCGGCCAGCAGACGGCAGCGCTGGTCGATATCGAGCAGCAGGTCGAAAGCGGTGCGTGATTCCAGCATCGGTTCGGGTCAACCGGCCAGTACGGTGTTCAACGTCCGGATCAGGGTTTCCTCATCCACCGGCTTGGTCAGGTAGCCCTTGGCGCCCTGACGGGTGCCCCAGACCTTGTCGGTTGGCTGATCCTTGGTGGTGATCATGATCACCGGGATGTGCGCAGTCTCATCCTCCTTGTGCAACTGGCGAGTCGCCTGAAAGCCGTTCAAGCCCGGCATGACGATGTCCATCAGGACCGCGTCGGGCTTTTCCTGCCGGGCCAGAGCCACGCCATCGGCACCGTTCTGGGCCTTGAGCACTTCATGACCGTGCTTTTCCAGCATGCCGGTGAGTTTATAGGTTTCCGTCTGCGAATCATCGACGATCAGGATTCGAGCCATGCTGTTCCCCATGCGGTGAAGACCCTGGCACGCGCCAGGGCCGGACATCGTTCGCTACGCGGCGAAACCCGGCACATGGGCACGGATCGCGGCGAGCAGTTCTTGCTTGCTGAAAGGCTTGGTCAGAAATTGATCCGAGCCCGCGGTGCGGCCGCAGGCCTTGTCGAACAGGCCATCACGCGACGACAGCATCACGACCGGAATCGCACTGAAGTCACTGTTGCTCTTGAGCAGCGTGCAGGTCTGGTAGCCATCCAGGCGCGGCATCATGACATCGATGAAGATGATATCGGGACGCTCGTCGACGATCTTGGCCAGGGCATCGAAACCATCGAGGGCCGTGATCACCTGGCAGCCTGCCTGTTCGAGCAACAGCTCGGCGGTGCGACGAATCGTCTTGGAGTCGTCGATCACCATGATCTTGAAGGCGTCAGGCGTTTTCATGAAGGCTCTGGTGTGCGATTTTTCCGATGGGCCCGTTCGCGGGCAGACGACTCGCGAAAGGGCCATCCGGCCAATAGAGATGCCCGAGCCTTTTTAGCACACTCTCCCACCGCGTTCCATGGCGGCTGCCCCTTGACCTGCGGGCCATGCGGCGCCACCCTGACGCCACTTTCCAAGACCCATTCGCAAGCGGCACGTCCCGCGCACAGGAGCTACCCCATGAGCGTTCGCCTCGGCATTGTCATGGACCCGATCGCCAACATCTCCTACAAGAAGGACAGCTCGCTGGCCATGCTGCTGGCCGCACAGGCGCGCGGCTGGTCGCTGTTCCACATGGAAATCCAGGACCTGTATCAAGGCCAGGGCCAGGCCCGCGCCCGGATGCGTCCGCTCAAGGTCTTCGCCGATCCGCAGCACTGGTTCGAGTTCGAGTCGGAATTCGACGCACCGCTGGCCGATCTCGACGTCATCCTGATGCGCAAGGACCCACCTTTCGATCTCGAATTCGTCTATAGCACCTACCTGCTCGAACAGGCCGAAGCCGCTGGCGTGCTGGTGGTGAACAAGCCGCAGAGCCTGCGCGACTGCAACGAGAAGATGTTCGCCACGCTGTTCCCGCAACTGACCCCGCCCACGCTGGTCAGCCGCCGCGCCGACATCCTGCGCGAATTCGCTGCCGAGCATGGCGACGTCATCCTCAAGCCGCTGGACGGCATGGGCGGCACCTCGATCTTCCGCCATCGGGTGGGCGACCCGAACCTGTCGGTGATCCTCGAAACCCTGACGGCCATGGGCACCCAACAGATCATGGCGCAGCGCTACCTGCCGGCGATCAAGGACGGCGACAAGCGCATCCTGATGATCGACGGCGAGCCGGTGCCGTACTGCCTGGCGCGCATTCCCGCCAGCGGCGAGACCCGCGGCAACCTGGCCGCCGGTGGCCGTGGCGAAGCACGGCCGTTGAGCGACAAGGACCGCTGGATCGCCGAGCAGGTCGGCCCGTCACTGCGCGCCAGGGGCCTGCTGTTCGTCGGCCTGGACGTGATCGGTGAGCACCTGACCGAAATCAACGTCACCAGCCCCACCTGCATTCGCGAAATCGACGCGGCGTTCGGCACCGATATCGGTGGCCAATTGATGGAAGCCATCGATCGCAAGCTCAAGGCACGCTGACCCTACGTCCCTGCTACGGGTTATGATGCACGCCCTTTCAGTTGCCGGGCGCGCATCGTCGCCCGGGTTGCATGCCTGCCGGATTCTTCATGACGCTGCCCGCCGACCTCCCTGCTGAACTGACCCGCATCGGCGCTCGCCCTGCGGATCGGCTGGGTTTTACCCTGTTCCTTGCGGCATTGCTGCACGTCGCCCTGATCGCCGGGGTGGGCTTCGGCATCCAGCCACCGACCCAGATCAGCAAGACGCTGGAAGTGACCCTGGCGCCGCTCAAGAGCCAGACCGCGCCCAAGGATGCGGACTTTCTGGCCCAGGACAACCAGCAGGGCAGCGGCACCCTGGACAAGAAGGCGGTGCCCAAGACCACCGAAGTGGCGCCCTTCCAGGACGACAAGATCAACAAGGTGACGCCACCGCCCGCGCCCAAGCCGGTCACCCAGCCCGAGCCTGCGCCGGTCAAGAAGGCCATCGCCACCACGGCGCCCAAACCCGTGAAGACCGAGGCGCGACCGCCGCCGGTCAAGCCCGAGCCCAAGCCCAAGGCTGCCACCCCCGAATTCGACAGCTCGCAGCTGTCCAGCGAGATCGCCAGCCTGGAAGCCGAGCTGTCCCACGAACAGCAGGCCTATGCCAAGCGCCCGCGCATCCACCGCTTGAGCGCGGCCTCGACCATGCGCGACAAGGGTGCCTGGTACAAGGACGACTGGCGCAAGAAGGTTGAACGCATCGGCAACCTCAATTACCCCGACGAAGCACGGCGCCAGCAGATCTACGGCAGCCTGCGCCTGATGGTCTCGATCAACAGCGACGGGTCGCTCTACGAGGTGCTGGTGCTGGAGTCGTCCGGCCAGCCGCTGCTCGACCAGGCCGCTCAGCGCATCGTACGCCTGGCCGCGCCGTTCGCCCCGTTTACCGGCGATCTGGCCGACGTCGATCGCCTGGAAATCATCCGTACCTGGCGCTTCGCCAAGGGTGACCGCCTGCAAAGCAACTGAAGCGGATGAAACTGTGCCCCCACGCTTGTCAGGCCGACGAGGCAACGCCACACTACAAAGTATGAAAAACCTCGAAACCAGCTACCTCAGGAACCAGTTCCTGATCGCCATGCCACACATGGCGGACCCCAATTTCGCCCATACCTTGACCTACATCGTCGAGCACACACCCAATGGCGCGATGGGCCTGGTGGTGAATCGCCTGCAGGACCTCAACCTGGCGGACATACTCGAGCAACTGCGACCGGAAACCGAACCCGCAGCCTCCTGCCAACAGGTGCCTATCTACAATGGCGGACCGGTGCAGACCGATCGCGGTTTCGTCCTGCACCCCAGCGGCCCGGTGTTCCAGGCCACGGTGGACCTGGGCGAGGTTTCGCTGTCCACCTCCCAGGACATCCTGTTCGCCATCGCCGACGGCGAAGGCCCGGCGCAAAGCCTGATCACCCTGGGTTACGCGGGCTGGGAAGCCGGCCAGTTGGAGGCCGAGCTGGCCGACAACGCCTGGCTGACCTGCCCGTTCGACCCCGACATCCTCTTTAACACCGACAGCGAACAGCGCCTTGGCGCCGCCGCCGCACGCCTGGGCATCAATCTCAGCCTGCTCACCAGCCAGGCGGGTCACGCCTGATGGCCGCCCCCAGACTGCTGCTCGGCGTCGACTACGGCACCAAGCAGATCGGCTTCGCGGTGGGCCAGGTGATCACCGGCCAGGCGCGCGAACTGTGCACCCTGAAGGCCCAGAACGGGGTGCCTGACTGGACTCGTGTCGAAGCGCTGATCAAGGAGTGGCAGCCGGACGCCATCGTCGTCGGCCTGCCGTTGAACATGGACGGCAGCCCCAGCGAAATGAGCGAGCGCGCGGAAAAGTTCGCTCGCCGCCTGAACGGCCGTTTCAACATCCCGGTGCACACCCACGACGAACGCCTGACCACCTTCGAAGCCAAGGGCGAACGCATGGCCCGCGGTGGCCAGCGTGGCAGCTACCGTGACAACCCGGTCGATGCCATCGCCGCCAAGCTGCTGTTGCAAGGCTGGCTGGAGGCTAATGCGCTGGGTGGCGACGCCTGAAGATGACAGCAGCTGCACCCCGCCCCCCTGTAGCAGCGGTGCAAGCCGCGTCCGGCCCCGACGCATTTTTCCAGATACAACGCGCGACCGCCGACGCGGCTCGCGCCGCTGCTACAGGTGCGGTGCAAGCCGCGTCCGGCCTCGACGCATTCTTCCAGATACACCGCACGACCGCCGACGCGGCTTGCGCCGCTGCTACAGGTGCGGTGCAAGCCGCGTCCGGCCTCGACGCATTTTTCCAGATACACCGCACGACCGCCGACGCGGCTTGCGCCGCTGCTACAGGTGCGGTGCAAGCCGCGCCACGTTGCACCACTCTCTTTGGACGCTATCAATCACAGGAGCACACATGAGCCTTCCCAACCCGGCCGAGCTGATCGGCGCGATGGCTGTCGACCTCAAGGCCCATCTGGCCAGGCGCTCCATTGCCGAGCCGCGCTACATCGGCATTCACAGCGGCGGTGTCTGGGTCGCTCAAGCGTTGCTGCAGGCCATGGATAGCGAAGCACCGCTGGGCACCCTGGACGTGTCGTTCTACCGCGACGACTTCAGCCAGAACGGTCTGCACCCGCAAGTGCGCCCCTCGGCCCTGCCCTTCGAGATCGAGGGCCAGCATCTGGTGCTGATCGATGACGTGCTGATGAGCGGCCGCACCGTCCGCGCAGCCCTCAACGAGCTGTTCGACTACGGCCGCCCCGCCAGCGTGACCCTGGTCTGCCTGCTCGACCTGGACGCTGGCGAACTGCCGATTCGTCCCGACATCGTTGGCGCCACCCTGTCACTGGCCGCCCATGAGCGAGTAAAATTGCTCGGCCCGTCCCCGCTCGCCCTCGAGCGCCAGGACCTCGCTTCCGCCTCCAGCCTTTAAGAGCCCCCGCCATGACGCCTATCGACGCCAAGCGCCCGCTGCAGCTCAATGACCAGGGCCAGCTACGCCATTTTCTTTCCCTCGACGGCTTGTCCCGCGAACTGCTGACCGAAGTGCTCGACACGGCCGACTCGTTTCTGGAAGTCGGCGCGCGTGCGGTCAAGAAAGTCCCGCTGCTGCGCGGCAAGACCGTGTGCAACGTGTTCTTCGAGAACTCCACGCGCACCCGCACCACCTTCGAACTGGCCGCCCAGCGCCTGTCGGCCGACGTGATCACCCTGAACGTGTCGACATCTTCGACCAGCAAGGGTGAAACCCTGTTCGACACCCTGCGCAACCTCGAAGCGATGGCCGCCGACATGTTCGTCGTGCGCCACGCCGACTCCGGAGCCGCGCATTTCATCGCCGAGCACGTCAGCCCGGAAGTGGCCATCATCAACGGTGGCGACGGCCGCCACGCCCACCCGACACAGGGCATGCTCGACATGCTCACGATTCGTCGGCACAAGGGCGGCTTCGAGAACCTGTCCGTGGCGATCGTTGGCGACATCCTGCATTCGCGCGTGGCCCGCTCGAACATGATCGCACTCAAGACCCTGGGCTGCCGGGACATCCGCGTGATAGGGCCGAAGACGCTGCTGCCCGTGGGCGTCGAGCAGTATGGCGTCAAGGTGTTCACCGACCTGGAACAGGGCCTCAAGGACGTCGACGTGGTGATCATGCTGCGCCTGCAGCGTGAACGCATGAGCGGCGGCCTGCTGCCCAGCGAAGGCGAGTTCTATCGGCTCTACGGCTTGACCACCGCACGCCTGGCTGGCGCCAAGCCTGATGCCATCGTCATGCACCCCGGACCGATCAACCGCGGCGTCGAGATCGAATCGGCCGTCGCCGACGGCCCCCATTCGGTGATTCTCAACCAGGTCACCTACGGCATCGCGGTCCGCATGGCGGTGCTGTCGATGGCCATGAGCGGGCAGACAGCCCAGCGTCAATTCGAGCAGGAGAACGCCCAGTGAGCCTCAGTATTCTTGGCGCCCGGGTGATCGACCCGGCCAGCGGCCTGGACCAGATCAGCGACCTGCACATCAGCCAGGGCCGGATCGTGGCGATCGGCGACGCACCCGCCGATTTCACCGCCAGCCAGCGCGTGGACGCCACTGGCCTTGTCGCGGCCCCCGGCCTGGTCGACCTCAGCGTGTCGCTGCGCGAGCCCGGCTACAGCCGCAAGGGCACCATCGCCAGCGAAACCCGTGCCGCCGCGGCCGGTGGCGTCACCAGCCTGTGCTGCCCGCCGCTGACCAAACCGATTCTGGATACCTCGGCGGTGGCCGAACTGATCCTGGATCGCGCCCGCGAAGCCGGCCATGCCAAGGTGTTCCCGATCGGCGCCTTGAGCAAGGGTCTGGAAGGGGAGCAGCTGGCCGAGCTGATCGCCCTGCGCGATGCCGGCTGCATCGCCTTTGGCAACGGCCTGAACAGCTTCCGCAACAATCGCACGCTGTGCCGCGCGCTGGAATATGCCGCCACGTTCGACCTGACGGTGATCTTCCATTCCCAGGACCGTGATCTGTCTGCGGGCGGGCTCGCCCACGACGGGCCAACCGCTGCCTTTCTGGGCCTGGCGGGCATTCCGGCCACCGCGGAAACCGTCGCCTTGGCGCGCGACCTGCTGCTGGTCGAGCAGAGCGGCGTGCGTGCGCACTTCAGCCAGTTGACCACCGACCGTGGTGTGGAGCTGATCGAACAGGCGCAGGCGCGCGGCCTGCCGGTCACGGCTGACGTGGCGCTGTACCAGTTGATTCTGACCGACGAAGCGCTGACCGGATTTTCCAGCCTGTACCACGTGCAACCGCCACTGCGTTCCGTAGCGGATCGTGAAGGCCTGCGCGCGGCGGTGAAGAAGGGCGTGGTGCAGGCGATTGCCAGCCACCACCAGCCGCACGATCGCGACGCCAAGCTGGCGCCATTCGGTGCGACCGAGCCAGGCATCAGCAGTGTGGAACTGTTGTTGCCCTTGGCACTGACCTTGGTACAGGACGGCCTGCTCGACCTGCCGACCCTGCTGGCGCGCCTGGGTCAAGGCCCGGCCGACGCCATGCGGCTACCGGCTGGACGCCTGCAAGTGGGCGCGGCGGCGGATCTTGTGCTGTTCGATGAAAACGTCTCGACGGTGGCCGGTGAGCGCTGGCTGTCCAAGGGCGCCAACTGCCCGTTCCTCGGTCACACCTTGCCGGGTGCCGTGCGTTACACCCTGGTAGACGGGCATATCAGCTTCAGTCACTGATACCGCAGCGAACCCTTCGCGGGCAGAGGGCTCAGCCGCCCGCCCCGCTCCCACAGGCGGGCCGGGCGGCGTCCCTTGTGGGAGCGGGGCGGGCGGCTGAGCCCTCTGCCCGCGAAGAGGCCGCAAGCCTAAACCCATCCCCTACCGACGCTGCGCGTTCTTCATCGACACCTGATCATTCAGGGTCCAGAAGTCATACAGCACCCCCACCAGAAACAATCCCCCGGTCAGCAGGTAGATCACACCAGTGATCCACTTGCCCTGGTACATGCGGTGCACACCGAACAAACCGAGGAACGTCAGCAACACCCACGCCACGTTGTAGTTGGTATCGCCGCTGTGAAAGCGCATGTCGGCCTGCCGGTCCATGGCCGGGATCAGGAACAGGTCGATGATCCAGCCGATACCGAACAGGCCCAGGGTAAAGAACCAGATCGTCCCGGTGACCGGCTTGCCGTAATAGAAGCGATGAGCGCCGGTGAAGCCCAAAATCCACAGCAGATAGCCCATGATCTTGCTGTGGGTATCATGGATCCGATAGGTGTTCATTCTCGATGCAAGTCCTCTGATATAAAAATTTTCTAAACAAATTTGTGACTTTTTTGTCCCGTCCCGACGTATGGCATTTCTGTGACCGACACCGGCTGAACCCTTGCAGCACCTGACTTGCGTGCCGCACAAAGGACAATTCTGCGCCGAAATGGTGCCATTTGCGACCTTCGACCCTCGACCATCGGATTAAAAACCCTACAAAAAGCTGTTATAAAGTCGCGCGCCTACCCATATGAGCCCTGCCGAATGCGTCCATTTTTCAAGACATGGCTGACCATCTGCCTATTATTGCCCCTGGCCGCCCACGCCACCAATCGTGAGCAACGACTTCCCGCTGGCTTCAATGGCTACACCGCCAAGCCTGCTTCCGAACAATCGCAACGTGCACCACGCATCGTCGTGACCCGCCCCGCCGGTAACAACCAGGCCCTGGCCAAGGTCACCACCGTCAAGGTCGGCACCTCTGCCTCCAGGCAGAGCAGCGATGTGCTCAGCCGCGCCGTCAACGTGCTCGGCACGCCCTATCGCTGGGGCGGCAGCAGCCCGAGCAAGGGTTTCGACTGCAGCGGTCTGGTCAAGTATGCCTTCAACGATGTGAAGGCCGTCGACTTGCCGCGCACGTCCAACGCCATGGCCGCTGGCCACGGCGTCAAGGTCGAGCGCAAGGACCTGAAGCCGGGTGACCTGGTGTTCTTCAACATCAAGAGCCGCAAGGTCAACCACGTTGCCATCTACCTGGGCAACGACCGCTTCATCCACGCCCCGCGCCGCGGCAAGGCCGTGACCATCGACACCTTGAAGAAGCCGTACTGGAACACCCACTACGCCGTCGCCAAGCGCGTCCTGCCCAAGGAACCTGCGATGCGCATCGTGCAACGCTGATCCCCATCGACTGCGGCGCGCCCTTCGCGGCCGCTGACCGTTCCACCGGGATGCTGAGGCACCCCGTAGGAGCGGTCTGTGGCCGCGAAAGGAACACCGCCGTCCAGCCGGATTGATGCAGATCAGAAGTTGTCCGGCGACTTGGCCTTTTCCCGGGCCGAGTCGCGGCTGATAACACCTTGGGCCAGCAGGTTCTTCAGGCACATGTCCAACGTCTGCATGCCCAGCGACCCGCCCGTCTGAATCGATGAATACATCTGCGCGACCTTGTCTTCGCGGATGAGGTTACGGATCGCCGGCGTGCCGATCATGATCTCGTGCGCCGCCACCCGCCCGCCGCCGATCTTCTTCAGCAGGGTCTGGGAAATCACCGCCTGCAGCGATTCGGACAGCATCGAACGCACCATCGACTTCTCTTCGGCCGGGAACACGTCGACCACCCGGTCGATGGTCTTCGCCGCCGACGTGGTGTGCAGCGTGCCGAACACCAGGTGCCCGGTCTCGGCTGCGGTCAGTGCCAGACGGATGGTTTCCAGATCGCGCATCTCGCCCACCAGGATCACGTCCGGGTCTTCGCGCAGCGCCGAGCGCAAGGCGTGGGAGAAGCCCAGGGTGTCGCGATGCACCTCACGCTGGTTGACCAGGCACTTCTTCGACTCATGGACGAATTCGATCGGATCCTCAACGGTCAGGATATGGTGGTGCTTGTTGCTGTTGAGGTAGTCGATCATGGCGGCCAGGGTGGTCGACTTGCCCGAACCGGTCGGCCCGGTGACCAGCACCAGCCCGCGCGGCACTTCGGTAATCTTGCGAAACACATCTCCCATGCCCAGGTCGTCCATGCTCAGCACCTTGGACGGGATGGTCCGGAACACCGCACCGGCGCCGCGGTTCTGGTTGAACGCGTTGACCCGAAAGCGCGCCACACCCGGCACCTCGAAGGAGAAGTCCGTCTCCAGGAACTCCTCGAAGTCCTTGCGCTGCTTGTCGTTCATGATGTCGTAGATCAGCGCCTGGACCTGTTTGTCGTCCAGCGCCGGCAAGTTGATGCGGCGCACGTCGCCATCCACCCGAATCATCGGCGGCAGGCCTGCGGACAGGTGCAGATCGGATGCGCCTTGTTTCGCACTGAAGGCCAACAGCTCGGTAATGTCCATGAGACTCCCCAAATACAGACAAGCAGGTAGAATGCCGCAGACCTGAAACCCGCCGGCACGAATTCAATGTCCACGATAGCAGACAACATTTCGCAAGTGAGTGCCCGAATTGCAGCCGCTGCCCGGCAGGCACAGCGGGAGCCGAGCCAAGTCGGCCTGCTCGCGGTCAGCAAGACCAAGCCAGCCACGGCCATCCGCGAGGCATTCGCTGCAGGTGTCCGCGATTTCGGCGAAAACTACCTGCAGGAAGCGCTGAGCAAACAGGAAGAACTTGTCGACCTGCCCTTGATCTGGCATTTCATCGGCCCCATTCAGTCGAACAAGACGCGTGCCATCGCCGAACACTTCGCCTGGGTACATTCCGTGGACCGCCTCAAGATCGCTCAACGGCTCAGCGAGCAGCGCCCGAGCACCCTGGCGCCGCTCAATGTCTGCATTCAGGTCAACGTCAGCGGCGAGGCCAGCAAGTCCGGTTGCGCGCCGGACGATGTGCGCGCCTTGGCCACGGCCATTGCGGCGCTGCCGAACCTGCACCTGCGTGGCCTGATGGCGATTCCGGAACCCACCGACGACCCTGTTGCGCAGGACGCCGCCTTTGCCCGCGTTCGCACGCTGCAACACGACCTGCAATTGCCGCTGGATACGTTATCCATGGGCATGAGCCACGACCTGGAGGCTGCCATCGCCCAGGGCGCCACCTGGGTGCGTATCGGCACGGCATTGTTCGGCGCCCGCGACTACGGCCAGCACACTCCACCAGCGGACACGGGCGTGGCCCCTTCACCTTTCACCAAGGATCCTTCATGAGCAAGACTCGTATTGCCTTCATCGGCGCCGGCAACATGGCCGCCAGCCTGATCGGCGGCCTGCGTGCGCAGGGTGTCGAAGCCAGCCACATCCGCGCCAGCGATCGCGGCGCCGAGCAGCGTGACAAGGTCGCGGCCGAACACGGCATCGACGTGTTCGCCGACAACGCCCAGGCGATCGAAGGGGTCGACGTCGTGGTGCTGGCGGTCAAGCCGCAGGGCATGAAAGAGGTCTGCCAGGCACTGGCGCCCAGCCTCGCACCCGGTCAACTGGTGGTCTCGATTGCCGCTGGCATCAACTGCGCCAGCCTGCAACGCTGGCTCGGCGAGCAACAGCCGATCGTGCGCTGCATGCCCAATACACCCTCACTGCTGCGCCAGGGCACCAGCGGCCTGTACGCCACCGCCGACGTCAACGCCGAACAACGCCAACAGGCCGAAGACCTGCTGGGCGCCGTCGGCCTGGCCTTGTGGCTGGACGAAGAACAGCAGTTGGATGCCGTCACCGCCGTGTCCGGCAGCGGCCCGGCGTACTTCTTCCTGCTGATCGAGGCCATGACCGCCGCCGGGGAAAAACTCGGCCTGCCCCACGAGACGGCAGCCCGGCTGACCTTGCAGACCGCGCTGGGCGCCGCACACATGGCGGTTGCCAGCGATGTCGACGCCGCCGAGCTGCGCCGTCGCGTCACTTCACCCGCCGGCACCACTGAGGCGGCCATTCAGTCATTCCAGTCCGAGGGTTTTGAAACCCTGGTGCAGAACGCCCTGAAAGCCGCCGCCCGGCGCTCGGCCGAACTGGCCGAGCAGCTAGGCCAATGAACAACTGGGTCAACAATGGAGCATTCATGTACGGTCTAAATACCGCGGCAATCTATGTCGTGCAAACCCTGGGCAGTCTGTACCTGCTGATCATGCTGCTGCGCTTCGTGCTGCAACTGGTGCGTGCCGACTTCTACAACCCGCTCAGCCAGTTCATCGTGCGCGCCACGCAGCCGCTGCTCAAACCGGTGCGGCGCATCATTCCCAGCCTGTTCGGGCTGGACATGTCGTCGCTGCTGCTGGCCATCGTCATCCAGATGATCATCATGGCGCTGACCCTGCTGCTGGCCTACGGCACCACGGGCAACCCCTTGCAATTGCTGGTGTGGGCGATCATCGGGGTGACGGCGCTGTTCCTGAAGATCTTCTTCTTCGCCATGATCATCAGCGTGATCCTCTCCTGGGTCGCACCGCAGAGCCACAACCCCGGCGCCGAGCTGGTCAACCAGATCTGCGAACCGGCCCTGGCGCCGTTCCGACGCATCGTGCCCAACCTGGGCGGCCTCGACATCTCGCCGATCCTGGCCTTCATGGTGCTCAAACTGCTGGACATGCTGGTCATCAACAACCTGGCCATGACCACCGGCATGCCGCAGATTCTGCGCCTGCTGATCTGACCGCTGCACGCCAGCTGCGCCAGCGCTCCTACGAGCGCTCGCGCACCTGGCAAGCCTGCCTGCACACTCGCCTGCACCCCCGCCAAGCGCTGCTTGCCCCTCTGCCCTGCGCTCTTTAGACTTACGCCTCATTCAAGCGTGAGCAGGGTCGATGTCCACTGTCTTTCCCGATGATTGCGTCGGTCTGGTCGTTCCACAAATTGCCCACTTCAGCGAACCCCTGGCCCTGGCCTGCGGCCGGTCGCTGCCCGCCTACGACCTGATCTACGAGACCTACGGCCAGCTCAATGCCAGCGCCAGCAACGCGGTGCTGATCTGCCACGCGCTGTCGGGCCATCACCATGCAGCCGGTTACCACTCCACCGAAGACCGCAAGCCAGGCTGGTGGGACAGCTGCATCGGGCCCCGGCAAGCCCATCGACACCAACCGTTTCTTCGTGGTCAGCCTGAACAACCTCGGCGGCTGCAACGGTTCCACCGGCCCCAGCAGCATCGATCCCGAGACCGGCAAGCCGTTCGGCGCCGATTTCCCGGTCTTGACCGTGGAAGACTGGGTACACAGCCAGGCCTGTCTGGCGGACGCGCTGGGAATCGCCCAGTGGGCGGCGGTGGTCGGTGGCAGTCTGGGCGGCATGCAGGCGCTGCAGTGGACCATCACCTACCCCGACCGCGTCCGCCACTGCCTGGCGATCGCTTCGGCGCCCAAGCTCAGCGCGCAGAACATCGCCTTCAACGAAGTGGCCCGCCAGGCCATCCTGTCCGACCCCGAATTCCATGGCGGCGATTTCCAGGCCCGTGGCGTGATTCCCAAACGCGGCCTGATGCTCGCGCGCATGGTCGGGCACATCACCTACCTGTCGGACGATTCGATGGGCGAGAAATTCGGCCGTGGCCTGAAGAGCGAGAAGCTCAACTATGACTTCCACAGCGTCGAGTTCCAGGTGGAAAGCTACCTGCGCTATCAGGGCGAGGAGTTTTCCGGTCGGTTCGACGCCAACACCTACCTGCTGATGACCAAGGCGCTGGACTACTTCGACCCGGCCGCTGCGCATGGCGATGACCTGGCTGCCACCTTTGCCAACGTCAAAGCCAAGTTCTGCGTGATGTCCTTCACTACCGACTGGCGCTTCTCGCCGGCCCGCTCGCGGGAACTGGTGGATGCGTTGATGGCCGCCAAGAAAGACGTCTGCTACCTGGAAATCGATGCACCACAGGGCCACGACGCCTTTCTGATCCCCATTCCACGGTATCTGCAGGCGTTCAGCAGCTACATGAACCGCATTGCACTGTGAGGCATCCATGAGAGCTGACCTAGAAATCATCCAGGACTGGATCCCCGCCGGCAGCCGCGTGCTCGACCTGGGCTGCGGCAACGGCGAACTGCTCGCCTGGCTGCGCGACCACAAGCAGGTCACCGGCTACGGCCTGGAAATCGATGCCGACAACATCACCGAGTGCGTGCGCAAGGGCATCAACGTCATCGAGCAGGACCTGGACAAGGGCCTGGGCAACTTCGCCAGCAACAGCTTCGACATCGTGGTCATGACCCAGGCGCTGCAGGCCGTGGAATACCCGGATCGCATTCTCGACGAGATGCTGCGGGTCGGTCGGCAGTGCATCATCACCTTCCCCAACTTCGGTCACTGGCGCTGCCGCTGGTACCTGGCCAGCAAGGGCCACATGCCGGTGTCCGAGTTTCTGCCGTACACCTGGTACAACACGCCGAACATTCACTTCTGCACCTTCGCCGACTTCGAAGCCCTGTGCAGCGAGCGTCGCGCCCAGGTCCTCAATCGCCTGGCGGTGGATCAACAGCACCGGCACGGGTGGGCGAGCAAGATCTGGCCTAACCTTCTGGGTGAAATCGGCATCTACCGGGTCAGCAGTCCTGGTTTGCAGGAGCATCGGGTGGCGGTGTAACACTCGACGACCATGGCGCCTTCTTCGCGGGCAGAGCCCCGCTCCCACAGGATCGTGCGCAAAACTCACCTTGTGGAAGCGGGGCTCTGCCCGCGAAGCAGACGGCTCGATACCTCAGGCCGCCCGCATGAACTGGCTCTTTGAACCCTTCGGAACCCATTCACAACCATGATCAATTTCACTCAACTCGTCCTCGCCAGCCACAACGCCGGCAAGCTCAAGGAACTGCAGGCCATGCTCGGCGGCGCGGTGCAGCTGCGTTCGGTCGGCGAATTCAGCCAGGTCGAGCCTGAGGAAACCGGGCTGTCGTTCGTAGAGAACGCTATCCTCAAGGCCCGCAACGCCGCGCGTCTCTCAGGTTTGCCCGCACTGGCCGACGACTCCGGCCTGGCCGTGGACTTTCTCGGCGGTGCTCCCGGCATCTATTCGGCGCGCTACGCCGATGGCCAGGGCGATGCCGCCAACAACGCCAAGCTGCTCGACGCCTTGCAGGGCGTCCCGGACGAACAGCGCGGCGCGCAGTTCGTCTGTGTGCTGGCGCTGGTCCGGCATGCCGACGATCCGTTGCCGATCCTCTGCGAAGGGCTCTGGCACGGTCGCATTCTGCACGCCGCCAGCGGTGCCCATGGGTTTGGTTACGACCCACTGTTCTGGGTGCCCGAACGCAACTGCTCCAGCGCCGAGCTCGACCCCACGCAAAAGAACCAACTGAGTCATCGCGCCCGCGCCATGGCCTTGCTGCGTCAACGCCTGAGCCTGGCATGAACGATTCACTGATCTACCCAGCGGCGCCGCCTCCCAGCCAGGTGCTGACGCAGCTGCCGCCGCTGGCGCTGTACATCCATATCCCCTGGTGCGTGCGCAAATGCCCGTACTGTGACTTCAACTCACACGCGGCCAGTCCCGTACTGCCGGAAGAGGAATACGTCGACGCGCTGCTGGCGGACCTGGATCAGGACCTGGCAGCGGTCTACGGAAGACCACTGAGCTCGATCTTCTTCGGCGGCGGCACGCCCAGCCTGTTCAGTGCTGCGGCATTGGGCCGACTGCTCGCGGGCGTGGAACAACGCATCCCGTTCACGGCAGATATCGAGATCACCCTGGAGGCCAACCCCGGCACGTTCGAACAGGACAAGTTCGTCGCCTATCGCAAGCTGGGGATCAACCGCCTGTCCATCGGCATCCAGAGCTTCCAGCCGCAAAAGCTCGAAGCCCTCGGGCGTATCCATACCGGGGACGAAGCGCTGCGCGCCGCTGAAATGGCGCGTCGCGCCGGTTTCGACAACTTCAACCTGGACCTGATGCACGGCCTGCCCGACCAGTCCCTGGAAGAAGCCCTGGACGACCTGCGCCAGGCCATCGCTCTGGCGCCCACGCACCTGTCCTGGTACCAGTTGACCCTGGAGCCCAACACAGTGTTCTGGAACCAGCCGCCCGAGCTCCCCGAGGACGATATTCTCTGGGACATCCAGGAAGCCGGCCAGGCCTTGCTGGCCGAGCATGGCTTCAGCCAATACGAGGTGTCGGCCTATGCCCGGCCGGGCAAGGCCGCGCGTCACAACCTCAACTATTGGAGCTTCGGCGATTTCATCGGCATTGGCGCCGGCGCCCACGGCAAGCTGAGCCACCCCGACGGTCGCATCGTGCGGACCTGGAAAACCCGTCTGCCCAAGGATTACCTGAACCCTGCCAAGCAGTTCAAGGCGGGCGAGAAAACCCTGACCGCCGACGAGTTGCCCTTCGAGTTCCTGATGAACGCGCTGCGCCTCACGCCAGGGGTCGACGCCGAGCTGTTCGCGCAGCGGACCGGCCTGCCCCTGCAGACCCTGGCCGCAGCACGCGCCGAGGCCGAACAAAAAGGCCTTTTACAGGTCGAACCGACGCGTCTGGTCGCCACCGCCCGCGGGCAGTTGTTCCTCAACGACCTGCTGCAATACTTCCTGGTATAAGGATTGTCCTGATGGATTTCGTGCTCGATCTGCTCGCCACCGTTTCACGCTGGGGCCGAGGCAACCTTTCGGAGATTTCCCTGGCCTTGGTAGGCTGCGTGCTGGTGCTGTTTGGCGCCGATGTGAAGGCGTGGGCCGAGGGCCGCCTGGGCTCGCTCTCGGGCGCGCTGCGAGTGCCGCTGATTGCCCTGATGTGCGTGATCGGCAGTGGCGCGGCATTGATCTATGCCACGCCCTGGGTGCTGAAGGGGTTGAGCCAGTTCAACAACTACAGCCTGGCGCCGGTGTTGTTGGTGGTTCTGGTATTGCTGGGAATCGTCGCTGATCGCAAATGATGCGTGAGCCATGCGGGCCTCTTCGCGGGCAGAGGGCTCGCAGCCCGCCCCGCTCCCACGAGGTGGGTTTTGTGCAAGACCCTGTGGGAGCGGGCTCTGCCCGCGAAGAGGCCCGCCAGACCACTACATAACCCTCAGTCAACCTTCTCGAACTTCAAATCCCACACCCCATGCCCGAGCCGCTCGCCGCGGCGTTCGAACTTGGTGACCGGGCGCTCGGCCGGACGCGGTACGCAGCCACCGTCGGCCGCCTGGTTGCGGTAACCGGGCGCCACGCTCATGACTTCCAGCATGTACTCGGCATAGGGCTCCCAATCGGTCGCCATGTGCAGCACACCCCCCACCTTGAGCTTGCTGCGGACCAGTTCGGCGAACGCCGGCTGAACGATGCGCCGCTTGTGGTGGCGCGCCTTGTGCCAAGGATCCGGGAAAAACAGCAGCAGGCGATCCAGGCTATTGTCGGCCACACACTGCTTGAGCACTTCGATGGCGTCGCAGTCGTAGACTCGCAGGTTTTTCAGACCCTGGGTCAATACGCCGTTGAGCAGCGCGCCAACGCCGGGACGGTGCACCTCAACGCCGATGAAATCCAGTTCCGGCGAGGCCGCTGCCATTTCAAGCAGCGAATGGCCCATGCCGAAGCCGATTTCCAGGGTGCGCGGGGCACTGCGACCGAACACCTGGTCGAAGTCCGCCAGGTGCGTCGGTCAATGGCAGCACGAACAACGGCTTGCCTTGGTCCAGGCCGCGTTGCTGGCCTTCGGTCATGCGCCCGGCGCGCATCACGAAGCTTTTGATAGCGCGGTGCTGGCGCGGTTCGCCTTCGTCGGCCGTTGGCGTTTCTTGCGAGTCAGTCATCGGGGGCTCTTACTTGATCAGACCATCCAGCGGCGAAGAGGCGCTGGCATAGAGTTTTTTCGGCATGCGACCGGCCAGATAGGCCATGCGCCCGGCAATGATGGCGTGCTTCATGGCCGCGCCCATCATGATCGGATCCTGCGCGTGGGCGATGGCCGAGTTCATCAGCACGGCCTCACAGCCCAGTTCCATGGCGATGGTGGCATCGGACGCAGTACCCACGCCGGCATCCACCAGCACGGGCACCTTGGCTTCTTCCAGAATGATCTGCAGGTTGTATGGATTGCAGATGCCCAGGCCCGTGCCGATCAGCCCAGCCAGCGGCATGACCGCAATGCAGCCGATCTCGGCCAGTTGGCGGGCAATGATCGGATCGTCGCTGGTGTAGACCATCACGTCGAAACCGTCCTTGACCAGCACTTCGGCGGCCTTGAGGGTTTCGATCACATTGGGGAACAGCGTCTTCTGGTCGGCCAGGACTTCCAGCTTGACCAGGTTGTGACCGTCGAGCAGCTCGCGGGCCAGGCGGCAGGTACGCACCGCTTCCACGGCGTCATAGCAGCCCGCGGTGTTGGGCAGAATGGTGTAGCGATCCGGCGGCAGCACGTCGAGCAGGTTCGGCTCGCCAGGGTTCTGGCCGATATTGGTGCGGCGCACGGCAACCGTGACGATCTCGGCACCCGAAGCCTCGATAGCCAGGCGGGTCTGCTCGAGGTCGCGGTACTTGCCGGTGCCGACCAGAAGGCGCGACTCGAAAGTGCGACCGGCCAGGGTGAATGGCTTGTCAATGCGAGCATTGCTCATCGGAATTCCTCTGCTGAGGTAAAGATACGGACGTGGAAGGTGTCGGCGACTCGATCAGCCGCCGCCGATGGCGTGAACCACCTCGATCTGGTCACCTTCGCCCAGTACGGTGTCACCGTGCTGGCTGCGCGGGACGATGTCATGGTTCAGCTCGACGGCGACGCGGCGTCCGACCAGTTCGAGGCGGGCAAGCAGCCCGGCAACGGTTTCGCCGTCGGGGAGTTCGAAAGGGTCGCCGTTCAATTGAATGCGCATGCGGTCGGCAGCCATCATTTTTTGGGGGTCGTTATTCTAGCCCGATCGCCGAGGATTCCCAAGGCCAAGCCGACCGCGCGCGCGATCAACCCAGGCGCCAAGCCATCAGGCCCAGGCACAGCCACCCGGCCAGCAGAGCCAGACCGCCGAACGGGGTGACGATACCCAGCTTGCTGAAGCCGGTCAGAGTCAACAGGTACAGGCTGCCCGAGAACAGCACGATGCCCAGACAGAACAGCGCGCCTGCCCACCCCACCAGACGCCCTGGCACATGGACGCTGAGCAGCGCGACGCCGAACAATGCCAGGGTGTGGATAAGTTGGTAGCTGACGCCAGTCTGGAAAATGGCCAGGTAATCGGCGCTCAGCCGGTTCTTCAACCCGTGTGCGGCAAACGCGCCGAGCGCCACACCGGTGAAGCCGAAGAACGCGGCCAGCATCATGAACGTACGCAGCATCCAGGTTTGTCCTCATAAAGCCGTGTTGCATCGCAGGGTCTGTATAATGGCCCGCTCACCCGGCCAGGCCAAGCCCTTCATGCTGCAATCCCTTTTCCGTCGTCTGTGCAAGGCACTGCTCTGGTTTGTCGCCGCAAGCGTGGCTCTGGTGGTGGTCTTTCGCTTCATCCCGCCACCGGGCACCATGCTCATGGTCGAACGCAAGATCGAATCCTGGGCCGACGGCCAGCCAATCGATCTGCAGCGAGACTGGCAATCCTGGGCGAACATTTCCGACGATCTGAAGGTGGCGGTCATCGCCGGTGAAGATCAACGCTTTGCCGAGCACTGGGGGTTCGATATCGCCGCCATCCGCGCAGCCTTCGCCCATAACGAGGAAGGCGGCTCATTGCGCGGTGCCAGCACCCTGAGCCAGCAAGTGGCGAAGAACGTATTCCTCTGGTCGGGGCGCAGTTGGCTGCGCAAGGGCCTGGAAGCCTGGTTCACCGGATTGATCGAAATCTTCTGGTCCAAGCAGCGCATCCTCGAGGTCTACCTCAACAGCGCCGAATGGGACGACGGTGTGTTCGGCGCGCAAGCAGCGGCGCGGCATCATTTCGGCGTTGACGCGGCTCGCCTGTCCCGGCAGCAAGCCAGCCTGCTCGCCGCCGTACTGCCCAATCCGCGCAACTGGAGCGCCAGTCGGCCCAGCCCCTACGTGAGCCGTCGCGCTGGCTGGATTCGTCAGCAGATGGGCCAATTGGGCGGCCATGACTACCTCCTGCGCCTTGACCAGCCACGCCCCGCACCCTGGGCCGATTAGGCCGCGATCACGCCCTACCAGACAACAAAAAGTCCCGAACCAGTCGGGGCTTTTGCATGCAGCGCGTCAACGGCTCACATCAGGCAGCGATGGAGATCTTCAGCTTATTCATCGCGCTTTTTTCCAGCTGACGAATACGCTCGGCCGACACGTTGTACTTCTCGGCCAACTCGTGCAGGGTCGCCTTTTCCTCAGCAAGCCAGCGCTGGTAGAGAATGTCGCGGCTGCGATCGTCCAGCACCTGCAGAGCTTCGTGCAGGTTGGTGTTGGAGTTGTCGCTCCAGTCGGCGTCTTCGAGCTGACGCGCTGGGTCGTAGCGATGGTCTTCCAGGTAGTTGGCTGGCGATTGGAACGCACTGTCATCGTCGGCTTCGGCAGCCGGATCGAAGGCCATGTCATGGCCGGTCAGACGGCTTTCCATTTCGCGTACTTCACGCGGCTCCACGCCCAGGCTTTCGGCCACTCGGTGGACTTCTTCGTTGTTCAGCCAGGCCAGACGCTTCTTCTGGCTGCGCAGGTTGAAGAACAGCTTGCGCTGCGCCTTGGTGGTCGCCACTTTGACGATACGCCAGTTTCGCAGGATGAACTCGTGGATTTCAGCCTTGATCCAGTGCACGGCGAACGACACCAGGCGCACACCCATTTCCGGGTTGAAACGCTTCACGGCCTTCATCAGACCGACGTTGCCTTCCTGGATAAGGTCGGCCTGAGCCAAGCCGTAGCCCGAATAGCTGCGTGCGATATGCACGACGAAACGCAGGTGAGCGAGCACCATCTGCCGAGCCGCTCCAAGATCCTGCTCATAGTAGAGACTCTCGGCCAGTTCACGCTCCTGCTCGGGCGTCAGCAAGGGAATGCTGTTCACCGTATGCACGTAGGCTTCCAGGTTCGCACCCGGGACCAGCGCATAAGCAGGTTGCAAAGAAGTGGTCATACGAAAAAACCTCCGACTCACATGACTCGTGCCCGTAGGCACTGCGAAAAATAGACCGGGAACCAGTTGACAAGTTCCCTATGAAGCTTTAACGGTCCATGACAATAAAGTTAACTCAACTACACACTCAAAGAGCCTGCATAGGTACTGCAGGCGTATTGCGGACTATCGCGGCGCCAGTTCGCGCAGGTGCCGCCAGACCGCAATCCACGCACCGATATACCCTAACAATACCGCGCCTAGCAAGAGCGACAATCCGTCCGCCACGGGCACACCGCCCAGCGCGAAGTCACTACCGTACAAACCGGACAATCCAGTGACCGCATCGTTGAGCCAATCCAGGCCGAAGGCCAGGATGCCCCAGGCGAAAATGCCTGCGCCGAAGCCGTACAGCGCCCCCATGTACAAAAACGGCCGACGCACATAGCTGTCCGTGCCGCCCACCAATTTGATGACCTCGATTTCGATGCGGCGGTTCTCGATGTGCAGACGAATGGTGTTGCCGATCACCAGCAACAACGCCGAAACCAGCAGCAGCGTCAGACCGAAGACGAATCGATCACCCAGCTTCAGGATGGCTGCAAGTCGCTCTACCCATACCAGGTCCAGTTGCGCCTGCTGCACCTTCGGCAACTCGGCGAGCTGCTGGCGCAGGCTCTCCAACGCAGCCTTGTCGATTTCCAGCGGCGTCACCACCACCACGCCGGGCAGCGGGTTTTCAGGCAGCTCCTTGAGCGCCTCACCCAGCCCGGACTGCTGCTGGAACTCACCGAGCGCCTGCTCGCGGCTGACGAACTCGGCCTGGGCCACGCCCGACAGCCCCTTGATCTGCGTCACCAGCGCCTGACCTTCGCGTTCACCGGCGTCGAGGTCCAGGTACAGCGAAATCTGCGCCGCACGTTGCCAGGAACCGCCCAGACGCTCGACGTTCTTGAGCAGCAGGGACAGCCCCATGGGCAAACTCAAGGCCACGGCCATGACCAGGCAGGTAAAGAAGCTGCCGATCGGCTGCTTGCCCAGACGGCGCAGGCTGTCGGTCCAGCTGGCCCTGTGGCTTTCGATCCAGGCACGTAGCAGGCTGCTGAAATCCGGCCCGTCATCGTCGTCGTTGCGACGTTTCCTCGGCTTCTGCGGTTGTGGCTCGCTACCCTTGGGCGCTACCCGGTCCGCGACCTTGGGACTGCGTGTCGCACTCATTGTCCTGCCTCTCCGTCACCGATCAGACGCCCACGCTGCAATGTCAGCATGCGATGACGCATGCGCGCGATCAGCGCCAGATCGTGGCTGGCAATCAGTACGCTGGTGCCAAGCCGGTTGATGTCTTCGAAGACCCCCATGATCTCGGCCGCCAGACGCGGATCGAGGTTGCCGGTAGGTTCATCGGCGAGCAGCAAGGCTGGCTGATGGACGATGGCGCGGGCAATGCCCACACGCTGTTGCTGACCCGTGGACAAGTCGCCGGGGTACAGCTCGGCCTTGTCCGCCAGCGCCACCCGCTCCAGCGCCGAATCGACCTTCTTGGCGATTTCCGGCTTGCTCAGGCCGAGGATCTGCAACGGCAGGGCGATGTTGTTGAACACCGTACGGTCAAACAGCAACTGGTGATTCTGGAACACCACGCCGATCTGCCGACGCAGAAACGGAATCTGCGCGTTGGTGATCTGCCCCAGGTCCTGGCCGGCCAGCAGCAGCTTGCCGCTGGTGGGTCGCTCCATCGCCAGCAACAGACGCAGCAGGGTGCTTTTGCCCGCGCCGGAATGACCGGTAACGAACAGGAATTCGCCACGCCGGACCCGAAAGCTCAGTTCATGCAGACCGACATGGCCATTGGGGTAGCGCTTGGCAACCTGTTCGAATCGAATCATGAAGGCTCCCGCTCGGCGAACAATGCCTGGACGAAGGGTTCTGCCTCGAAGGTGCGCAGGTCGTCGATGCCTTCGCCCACGCCGATGTAGCGGATGGGCAGGCCGAACTGCTTGGCCAGGGCGAAGATCACCCCACCCTTGGCGGTACCGTCGAGCTTGGTCAGGGCCAGGCCGGTCAGGGCCACCGTCTGGTTGAACTGCTTGGCCTGGTTGATCGCGTTCTGCCCGGTGCCGGCATCGAGCACCAGCAGCACTTCATGCGGCGCCTGCTCGTCGAGCTTGCCCATCACGCGGCGGACCTTTTTCAGCTCTTCCATCAGGTTGTCTTTGGTGTGCAGACGGCCGGCAGTGTCGGCGATCAACACGTCGATGCCGCGCGACTTGGCAGCCTGCACGGCGTCGAAGATGACCGAAGCGGAATCGGCGCCGGTGTGCTGGGCGATGACCGGGATCTTGTTGCGCTCGCCCCACACCTGCAGTTGCTCCACAGCCGCGGCACGGAACGTGTCGCCCGCCGCCAGCATGACTTTCTTGCCTTCAAGCTGCAGCTTCTTGGCCAGCTTGCCGATGGTGGTGGTCTTGCCGGCGCCGTTGACGCCCACCACCAGAATCACGAACGGCTGGTGCTCGGCCTTGATCACCAGCGGTTGCTCGACCGGACGCAACAGTGCCGTCAGCTCACCTTGCAGCGCCTTGTACAAGGCGGCGGCATCGGTGAGTTCCTTGCGCGCGACCTTGCGGGTCAGGCTCTGGATGATCACCGAGGTGGCTTCGACACCGACGTCGGCGGTCAGCAGGCGGGTTTCCAGTTCTTCGAGCAGATCGTCATCGATGATCTTGCTGCCCAGAAACAGGCTGGCCATGCCTTCGCCGAGGCTGGCGCTGGTCTTGGCCAAGCCCTGCTTGAGACGCGCGAAGAAGCCGGTCCTGGCCTGCCCTGCAGGTTGCGAGGCAACGACGGCAGGGGGCGATGCTTCGATAACGGGCGGCACGATGGTTGCCACAGGCGCTGGAGTCGGAGCTGGAGCAGGTGCCGGAGCTGGTGCGCTGGCCGCTACAGGAGCAGGTGGCGGAACAGGAGCGGCAACCGGCTCTGCCGCGGCTGGGGCCGACACTTCCGGCCGTGGGGCGATGGCCGGCGGTGTCTGCGGCGCATCGTCCTCGACCAGCGCCACCGGTTCCTCGGGCACCGGCAGCACCAACCCGTGCGCAACGGGCTGCTCGGTTGGCGTCGGTACGGGCTCAGGTTCGGCTTCGATCTTGGGCGGCAGCACCGGCTCCGGGGCGAGCGCCACGGCGGCCTGCGCAGCCGTCTCGGCTTCGGTTGGGAGCTCCTGGGCGGCAGGGGGCGATGGCGGTTCGGCGACAGGTGTCTGCGGCTTCTTGCGCAGCCATCCGAACAGGCCTTTCTTTTCACCGGCCGGGGCCGGGGTCTTTTTGTCGTCGTTGGAACCAAACATGGAAGACGGCTATCTCAAGGTAGCGACACGCCAGGCGGCTTGTCGGAAAAAATTCGAAGACGCAACACAGACTGCTTTTACGCCGGCTCGTTCACGCGCAACATTTTGTCGAGTTGCCCGGGCAGGTTCATGCCAACCAGGCATGGCCCCCAGCGGACCGGATCAGTATCCTAGCACCTCCTCGCCCGTAGACGCTAAGGCCAAGCGGGTAGCTCTCAAGGTTCTAAATCCCATGAATGTCCTCGCCCGCCGCGCCGCAGGCCTGCTGCTCTGCACGCTCAGCCTGCCTTTGGCAGCTTTTGCCGCCGATACACAGCCCACGCACGAATTCACCCTGGACAACGGCCTCAAGGTCATCGTGCGCGAGGACCACCGCGCCCCGGTGGTGGTGTCCCAGATCTGGTACAAGGTCGGTTCCAGCTACGAAACGCCTGGCCAGACCGGCCTGTCCCACGCGCTCGAACACATGATGTTCAAGGGCACCGACAAACTGGGCCCAGGTGAAGGTTCGCGCATCCTGCGCGACCTCGGCGCCGAGGAAAACGCCTTCACCAGCGATGACTACACCGCCTATTACGAAGTGCTGGCCAAGGACCGCCTGGCCGTGGCGTTCGACCTCGAAGCCGACCGCATGGCCAGCCTGAGCCTGCCCGCCGAAGAATTCGCGCGTGAAATCGAAGTCATCAAGGAAGAACGCCGCCTGCGCACCGACGACAAGCCCAGCGCCAAGGCCTACGAGATGTTCAAGGCCATGGCCTTTCCCGCCAGTGGCTACCACACGCCCACCATCGGCTGGATGGCTGACCTCGATCGCATGAAGGTCGAAGAACTGCGCCACTGGTACCAGGCCTGGTACGTGCCCAACAACGCCACCCTGGTGGTAGTGGGCGATGTCCAGCCGGACGAGGTGAAGGCGCTGGCTCAACGTTTCTTCGGCAACATCGCCAGCCGTGCCACGCCACCGGCGAAGATCCCGCTGGAACTGGCCACCCCTGGCCAGCGCCTGGCCACACTGCATGTGCGCACCCAACTGCCGAGCCTGCTGTACGGCTTCAACGTTCCGGCCCTGGCCACTGCCGACAAGCCCCGCGATGTCCAGGCCTTGCGGCTGATCTCGGCACTGCTCGACGGTGGCTACAGCGCACGCATGGCTACCCGTCTGGAACGCGGTCAGGAGCTGATCTCCAGTGGCGGCGCCCAGTACGACCCCTTCACCCGTGGTGACAGCCTGTTCTTCATTTCCGCGACACCCAACGCGCAGAAGAAAAAGACCCTGGCCGACGTCGAGAAAGGCGTCTGGAAGCTGCTCGACGAGCTCAAGACCACGCCGCCCTCGGCCGAGGAGCTCGAGCGCGTGCGTGCCCAGGTCATCGCCGACCTGGTCTACAGCCGTGATTCCATCAGCAGCCAGGCCACCACCATCGGCATGCTGGAAACCGTGGGGCTGTCGTGGAAGCTGATGGACAGCGAACTCGAAGATCTCAAGAGCGTGACGCCGCAGGACATCCAGAGCGCCGCCCGTACCTATTTCACCCGCGATCGCCTGAGCATCGCTCACGTTCTGCCCGAGGAAGCCGCTCATGAGTGAGCCCATCACCCCCCGTCGCCTCCTGGCTGGTTCGACCCTTCTGCTGGCCGGCTGGCTGGCCACTTTCGGTGCCCAGGCCGCAGACACCGCCAGCGCTGTCCAACCCACGCGTGGACTGCAATCGGTGAAGGAGCTGGGCAATACCGCCCCCAGCCATCGCCGCCTGAACATCCAGAGAACTGGACAACCGCCGAAGGCGCCAAGGTCCTGTTCGTCGAAGCGCACGAATTGCCGATGTTCGATCTGCGCCTCACCTTCGCCGCCGGTAGCAGCCAGGATCAGAACCACCCTGGCATCGCTCTGCTGACCAACGCCATGCTCAACGAAGGCGTGGCCGGCAAGGACGTCAGCGCCATCGCCCAGGGTTTCGAGGGCCTGGGCGCGGACTTTTCCAACGGCGCCTATCGCGACATGGCCGTGGCCTCGTTGCGCAGCCTCAGCGACACCGACAAGCGCACCCCGGCCCTCAAGCTGTTTGCCGATGTCGTCGGCAAGCCGACCTTTCCGGCCGATGCGCTGGCCCGCATCAAGAACCAGCTGCTCGCCGGCTTCGAGTTCCAGAAGCAGAACCCCGCCAAGCTGGCCAGCAACGAGCTGTTCACGCGCCTGTATGGCAGCCATCCGTATGCACACCCCAGTGAAGGCGACGCCAAGAGCCTGTCCGGCCTGAGCATCGAACAGCTGCGTGCATTCCATCAACGTGCCTATGCTGCCGGCAATGCGGTCATCGCCATCGTCGGCGATCTGTCGCGAAACGAAGCCGAGCAGATCGCCGCACAAGTCCTCAGCGCCCTGCCCAAGGGCCCTGCGCTGGCCAAGCCGGCACAGCCAGCCGTACCGGCGGCCGGCGTGACCCATATCGACTTCCCGTCCAAGCAGACGCAGATGTTCATTGCGCAACTGGGCATCGATCGCAAGGATCCGGATTTCGCCGCGCTGTCCATGGGCAACCAGATCCTTGGGGGTGGCGCATTCGGTACACGGCTGATGAGCGAAGTCCGCGAAAAACGCGGCCTGACCTACGGCGTCTACTCGGCGTTCACCCCGATGCAGGTCCGTGGACCGTTCATGATCAACCTGCAGACCCGCGCCGAACTCGGCGATGGCACCCTGAAGCTGGTGCAGGACATCCTGCGCGACTACCTCAAGACGGGCCCTACTCAGGAAGAACTGGACAACGCCAAGCGTGAACAGGCCGGCAGCTTCCCGCTGTCCAATGCCAGCAACGCGAGCATCGTCGCGCAACTGGGCGCCACCGGGTTCTATGACATGCCGCTGACCTGGATGGAAGACTTCCTGCAGCAGTCGCAGGCGCTGACCGTGGAGCAGGTGAAAACCGCGATGAACAAACATCTGGATGCCGATAAACTGGTGATCGTCACGGCTGGCCCCAAGGTTGCGCAGCAACCCTTGCCGGCCCCCACGGACAAACCCTCCGAGCAACCGCTCGGCGTACCGGAGCATTGATGGCCAGCGTCAAACCCAAGCAACCCCATGGTGGCCAAGGTCACCTGCGCATCATCGGTGGCCAGTGGCGCAGCCGCAAGCTGGGCTTCCCGGAAGCACCCGGCCTGCGCCCAACGCCTGATCGGGTGCGCGAAACGCTGTTCAACTGGCTGGCAGCGCACATCGAAGGTGCCAAGGTGCTGGATGCCTTCACCGGCAGTGGTGCCCTGTACCTCGAAGCGCTGTCCCGTGGCGCCAGCATGGCATTGGCGCTGGATGCCAATGCCACCGCCATTTCCAGCCTTCGGCACAATCTGGACCTGCTCGGTTGCGCCACGGGCCAGTTGCTGCAAAGCGATGCGTTGAAGTACCTGGAAACCCAGACTCCGAGCGCATTCGATCTGGTATTCCTCGACCCACCCTTCCACCAGAACCTGCTGCCGGCAACCTGCACGCTGCTGGAAGAAAAAGGCTGGCTGGCAGAGCGCGCCTGGATCTACACCGAGAGCGAGACACCGCCCTCGGCGTTGCAGATGCCGGCTACCTGGCGCTTGCACCGCGAGAAGAAAGCCGGGCAGGTCTACTACTCCCTGTGGCAGCGCGGCTGACACCGGCTTGTCAGGGCATTCATGTTGAACGCAGCGCATCCTCGCTTTCGCCCAGCCCTCGGGCTGGGCAACCCACACCTGCAGACGTTGTGGGGCCCCTTGTGGCGCAAGCAGCCAGCGTTGCCGCGCGAGCGCGAGCGTCTGTGGCTGGCGGACGGTGATTTCGTCGACCTCGACTGGCACGGCCCCCACACACCCCACGCCCCGTTGGTGGTGGTACTGCACGGGCTGACCGGATCATCCAACTCGCCCTACGTCGCCGGCCTGCAAAGGCAATTGGGCGAGTACGGGTGTGCAAGCGTGGCGGTCAACTGGCGCGGCTGCTCCGGCGAGCCCAACCTGCTCGCGCAAAGCTACCATTCGGGCGCCAGCGAAGACCTCCAGCACGTACTCGACCACCTGGGCGCACAGAGGCCCCAGGCGCCGCTGTTCGCCGTGGGCTACTCACTGGGCGGCAACATTCTGCTCAAGCACCTGGGCGAAAGCGGGCCGAACAGCCCGTTGCAGGCCGCCGTGGCGGTCTCTGTGCCGTTTCGCCTGGACCAGTGCGCCGACCGCATGACCCAAGGCTTTTCCCGGGTGTACCAGGCCCATTTCATGCGCGCCATGCTCGCCTACCTGACCGACAAGCGCAGTCGCTTCCAGCAGGAAGGGCATCACGACGGGCTGGCGGCGCTGGAGGCTCTTGGGGCACTGCAGGGAATCAAGACCTTCTGGGACTTCGATGGCCAGGTCACGGCGCCGCTGCACGGTTTCAAGGACGCGCAGGACTACTATCGACGCTCTTCGAGTCGGTACTACCTGGGCGGCATTGCAAAACCCACGTTGATCATTCAGGCGCAGGACGATCCGTTCGTGTTCCCCCACAGCCTGCCGACCGCCGACGAGATGTCGCCGTGCATAGAATTCGAACTGCATGCACGGGGCGGCCATGTCGGTTTCGTCGATGGCAGCTTGCGCCAACCTGGCTATTACCTGGAACGGCGCATACCGCAATGGCTGAGTCAGTGGATCGATTTCATGAGCCCTTCTGCACAGGTCGCTGCGGATCGGTGATCCAGTCGCTCCAGGAGCCTGCATACAGTGTCGCCAACGGGTAACCGGCCAGGGCCATGGCGAACAGGTTATGGCAGGCGGTGACGCCGGAACCGCAATAAGCCACCGCCTGTTCCGCGGTCCGGCCCTGCAATTGGGCGGCGAAGCGCTCACGCAATTGCGCTGCCGGCAGGAAGCGCCCATCAGGGCCCAGGTTTTCGGTGAAGGCCGCACACTGCGCACCGGGGATATGCCCGGCGACAGGATCGATGGGCTCCACCTCGCCCAGGAATCTGGGTAACGCGCGTGCATCCAGCAAGGTCAACTGTGGATCTTCCAGGCGTGCCTGCAGATCGGTCGCATCGACCACCCGCGCGGCATCCGGTGTGCCGACAAAATTGCCGGGCTCGGTGGGCGCAGCATCCAGGCTCAAGGGCAGCCCGGCGGCGTGCCAGGCGGCCAGCCCACCATCGAGCAGAAAGACGCCATCGCGCTTGCCCAGCCAGGCCAGCAGCCACCACGCCCGCGCCGCATAGGCGCCGGGCCCGTCGTCATAGACGACGACTTTGCTGTCTGCATCGATGCCCCAGCGCTGCAACCGTTCCTGCAATTGCGCAGGTTCGGGCAACGGATGACGCCCGGTCACGCCCTTGATCACCGGCGCACTGAGGTCGCGGCCCAGGTCGGCGAAACGGGCACCGGCGATATGGCCTTCGGCATAGCTGCGCTGGCCATAGTCGGCGTCTTCCAGGCTGTAGCGGCAGTCCAGCAGGACCCATTCGGGGGAATCGAGGTGTTCGGCGAGTGCTTGCGGGCTGATCAGTTGCGCGAGGGGCATGAAGGACTCCAGCGGTGAATGAATGATGGACCTGCCCGCCGCCGGAGCAGCTCGGACAGCAGCCATCGCGGCATGAATCACTGTAGCAGTCGGCACGTCCGCGCACGCAGCGCACCCGGCCTGTCCGCCATCCTACCGCGGACGCGCGTGCACCGCGACAGCGTGGCACAGGCGATCACCCTTGCATTGCGCCCGCGATGCAGGCTTGGCCGACCTCTCCGGCTGCGATACCATCGCACTCCCCAACCGATTCCCGCCAGGACGCCGTGATGAACCGAGTGTTGTACCCAGGTACCTTCGACCCGATCACCAAGGGTCACGGTGATCTGGTCGAACGCGCTTCGCGCCTGTTCGATCACGTGATCATCGCGGTCGCCGCGAGCCCCAAGAAGAATCCGCTGTTCGCCCTCGAACAACGCGTGGAGTTGGCGCGCGAAGTGACACGGCACTTGCCGAACGTCGAAGTCGTCGGTTTCTCGACCCTGCTCGCGCACTTCGCCAAGGAACAGAACGCCAACGTGCTGCTGCGTGGCCTGCGCGCGGTGTCCGATTTCGAATACGAGTTCCAGCTGGCCAACATGAACCGGCAATTGGCGCCGGACGTGGAGAGCCTGTTTCTCACGCCTTCGGAACGTTATTCCTTCATTTCGTCGACGCTGGTGCGGGAAATCGCCGCGCTGGGCGGCGACATCACCAAGTTCGTTCACCCGGCCGTGGCCGAGGCCTTGACCCAGCGCTTCAGCAAGAAGTAGGCATCCGGTGCTGCGCCCGCGTGCACTGCGGGCGCTAATGCGGCACAATTGCGGCCATTGGTTTTCACATGCCTGGGCCGTAGTCTCGGGCCGGAGTTTTCATGTCCCTGATCATCACCGACGATTGCATCAATTGCGACGTCTGCGAACCCGAGTGCCCGAACGCTGCCATTTCCCAGGGGGAAGAGATCTACGTGATCGATCCCAACCTGTGTACCCAGTGCGTAGGGCATTACGACGAGCCCCAGTGTCAGCAGGTCTGCCCGGTGGATTGCATTCCACTGGACGAAGCGCATCCTGAATCCCAGGAACAACTGATGGCCAAGTACCGGCAGATCACCGGCAAGCACTGATCGACCACAGCGGCTGCGGCTCGTACCTCAGTCACGGTTGTTGTAGCCGGTTCGCGTGCAGCCCAGGCAGCGAACGAACGCCGCCTTGCCCGGATCGACCACCAACGCCTTGCCCGTTGCGCCAATACCTCCACCCGTGGCGGTGAACGGCAACGCAACGACGAACAATCCGGCACCCACAATAGTCGCGGCGATCAGCAACGGCCGCGCAATCAGCAGATCGCCGATCATGGCGTAGGCCGGCGGATTCTGGATCTGGTAGGTCGGGTCACCGCTGCTTGCGCTCATGCTCGAGTCGGCAGCAATGGCCGGCACGGCGTGCAGGCCGAAACTGACGATCAGCGTCAGCGACAGGGTTCGAAACAGGTTCATGGCACAATCCTTCTGCTCACGTGGGCGACTGCGATTTGCGATGCGGTAACTATATCAGTTGCTCGGGATTGTGCAGGACAGGCGCGAGCCACTTCCTGAAGAGTCGAAGGCTTGGCCGTCCCTCCCCCTCTCGACACCGTCCGTGCAGCACAGTCATTTCTGGCAACGCGGGCAATACACGCTGGCACGCTGGCCCAACTTGACCTCGCGCAGGGTGGTGCCGCAGACCTTGCACAGCTGCCCACCGCGACCATAGACGAACAACTCCTGCTGAAAGTAGCCCGGCTGGCCATCCCCGCCGATGAAATCACGCAACGTGGTACCGCCGCGCTCGATCGCATAGGTCAGGATGCGCTTGATCTCGACCGCCAGACGCAGGTAGCGGGCACGGGATATGCCCCCTGCCGCGCGGCGCGGATCGATACCGGCGGCGAACAGCGCTTCGGTCGCGTAGATATTGCCCACACCCACCACCACGGCGTTGTCCATGATGAACGGCTTGACCGCCATGCTGCGCCCACGCGACAGCTGGAACAGCCTTTCGCCGTCGAACAGCTCGGTCAACGGCTCGGGGCCCAGGCGCAGGAGCAGTTCGTGGTTGAGCGGATCCTGGCTCCAGAGCATGGCGCCGAAACGCCGAGGATCGGTATAGCGCAAGGCCATGCCCGACTCCAGCTCGATATCGACGTGCTCGTGCTTGAGCGCCGGCAAGCCGGCTTCGACCAGGCGCAGATTGCCCGACATCCCCAAATGGCTGATCAAGGTACCCACTTCGGCGTTGATCAGCAGGTACTTGGCCCGCCGCTCGACCGCCACGATCCGCTGCCCGGACAGGCGCGCATCCAGGTCTTCGGGAATCGGCCAGCGCAGGCGTCGATCGCGCACGATGACGCGGCTCACACGCTGCCCTTCCAGGTGCGGGGCGATGCCCCGACGGGTGGTTTCTACTTCGGGTAATTCAGGCATGGGGCTCCTGACGGGAAACGCGGATCGATAGGCAAGCATGCCCCAGGCTCGACGCCTCGGACAGCGCGGATTCTAACCGCTGCGGCCCCAAGCGCCCACCGTGCGCGGCGGGTCATTTGTCGAATCCTCCATTCGAGGCCGGGACCAAAGGGGTATACTCCCGCTCTTTTTTACCCGGAGCGACTTCATGTCCCTGCCCAGCCTTCGCCTCAAAGCCAACGCCGACCGCCGCCTGCGCGCCGGCCACCTGTGGGTCTACAGCAACGAGATCGACGTGGCCGCGACCCCGCTGAACGGTTTCCAGGCGGGCGACCAGGCCATTCTCGAAGCGGCGGGCGGCAAGCCTCTGGGCATCGTCGCATTGAGCCCGAACAACCTGATCTGCGCCCGCCTGCTGTCGCGCGACGTCAAGCTGAGCCTGGACAAGTCGTTGCTGGTGCATCGCCTCAACGTCTGCCTGTCGTTGCGCGAGCGGCTGTTCGACAAGCCGTTCTATCGCCTGGTGTACGGTGATTCCGACCTGCTGCCGGGCCTGGTCGTGGATCGCTTCGGCGACATTCTGGTGGTGCAGCTCGCTTCGGCCACCATGGAACGCTACAAGGCCGATGTCATGGCCGCGCTGATCCAGGTGATCAAGCCCAGCGGCATCCTGTTCAAGAACGATTCCGCCGCCCGCGATGCCGAAGGCCTGGAGCGCTACGTGGAAAGCGCGTTCGGCGTGGTGCCGGAGTGGGTCGCCCTGGAAGAGAACGGCGTGAAGTTCGAAGCCCCCGTGATGGAAGGCCAGAAGACCGGCTGGTTCTACGACCACCGCATGAACCGCGCGCGCCTGGCGCCGTACGTCAAGGGCAAGCGTGTGCTTGACCTGTTCAGCTACATCGGCGGCTGGGGCGTGCAGGCCGGCGCATTCGGCGCCAGCGAAGTGTTCTGCGTCGACGCTTCGGGCTTCGCCCTCGATGGCGTCGAGCGCAATGCCGCGCTCAATGGCTTCGCCGAGAAAGTCACCTGTGTGGAAGGCGATGTGTTCGAAGCCTTGAAAGAGCTGAAGGCCGCCGAAGAACGCTTCGACGTGATCGTCGCCGACCCGCCCGCGTTCATCAAGCGCAAGAAGGACCTGAAGAACGGCGAAGGCGCCTACCGCCGCCTCAACGAGCAAGCCATGCGCCTGCTCAGCAAGGACGGCATCCTGGTCAGCGCTTCGTGCTCCATGCACCTGCCCGAGGACGACCTGCAGAACATCCTGCTGACCAGCGCTCGCCACCTGGACCGCAACATCCAGCTGCTGGAACGCGGCGGCCAAGGTCCGGACCATCCGGTGCATCCAGCGATTCCGGAAACGCGGTACATCAAGAGCATTACGTGCCGGTTGTTGCCCAACAGCTGATGCAGCGGCGCTTTTGACGCGGCTCGCGCCGCTGCTACAGGGGCTGTGTAGCAGCGGCGCGAGCCGCGTCAGGCATCACTGGCGATTACTTGCCCTGCCCCACGTTCCATCCTTCCCCCATGGGTGTAGAATCGCCCTACTCTTCGCCAATCATCCCCCGGCGGGTTTATGAGCTCGGCCGAACGCGTGGCGATCCCGCAGCGTTACCGGCCTCATCCGCAAGCACGGCAACACACCGACCGAGCGTGCCGCGGACCAGGAAAAGCTCACTCCCTCACTGAAACCCGATTAGCCGCCCGGAGTCGTTCCATGCCTGACTATCGCTCGAAAACATCCACCCACGGCCGCAACATGGCCGGTGCCCGCGCGCTGTGGCGTGCCACTGGCATGAAGGATGACGATTTCAAGAAGCCGATCATCGCCATCGCCAACTCGTTCACCCAGTTCGTACCGGGCCATGTGCACCTCAAGGACCTGGGTCAGCTGGTTGCACGCGAGATCGAGCGCGCGGGTGGCGTGGCCAAGGAATTCAACACGATTGCGGTGGACGACGGCATCGCCATGGGCCACGACGGGATGCTGTATTCCCTGCCCAGCCGCGAGATCATCGCCGACTCGGTCGAGTACATGGTCAACGCCCACTGCGCCGACGCCATCGTGTGCATCTCCAACTGCGACAAGATCACCCCGGGCATGCTGATGGCCGCCTTGCGCCTGAACGTGCCGGTGATCTTCGTTTCCGGCGGGCCGATGGAAGCCGGCAAGACCAAACTGGCCAGCCACGGCCTGGACCTGGTCGACGCCATGGTGATCGCCGCCGACGCTACCGCTTCCGATGAAAAGGTCGCCGAGTACGAGCGCAGCGCCTGCCCTACCTGTGGTTCGTGTTCGGGCATGTTCACCGCCAACTCGATGAACTGCCTGACCGAAGCCCTGGGCCTGGCCTTGCCGGGCAACGGTTCCACGCTGGCGACCCACAGCGACCGCGAGCAGTTGTTCCTGCAGGCCGGCCGTACCATCGTCGAGTTGTGCAAACGCTACTACGGCGAGAACGACGAATCGGTCCTGCCGCGCAACATCGCCAACTTCAAGGCGTTCGAAAACGCCATGATGCTGGACATCGCCATGGGCGGTTCGACCAACACCATCCTGCACTTGCTGGCCGCAGCCCAGGAAGCCGAGATCGACTTCGACCTGCGTGACATCGATCGTCTGTCGCGCAGCGTGCCGCAGCTGTGCAAGGTGGCGCCGAACATCCAGAAATACCACATGGAAGACGTGCACCGTGCCGGTGGCATCTTCAGCATCCTCGGTTCGCTGGCCCGTGGCGGCCTGCTGCACACCGATCTGCCGACCGTGCACAGCCGCAGCATGGCCGAAGCCATCGCCAAGTGGGACATCACCCAGACCACCGACGAAGCGGTGCATCACTTCTTCAAGGCGGGCCCGGCGGGCATTCCGACACAAACCGCGTTCAGCCAGTCGACACGCTGGGACACTCTGGACGACGACCGCGAGAACGGCTGCATCCGCAGCTTCGAACATGCCTACTCCCAGGAGGGCGGCCTGGCCGTGCTCTACGGCAACATCGCGCTGGACGGTTGCGTGGTGAAAACCGCCGGTGTGGATGAGTCGATCCATGTGTTCGAAGGCAATGCCAAGATCTTCGAAAGCCAGGACAGCGCGGTGCGCGGCATCCTTGCCGACGAAGTGAAGGCCGGTGACATCGTGATCATTCGCTATGAGGGCCCTAAAGGTGGCCCGGGCATGCAGGAGATGCTGTATCCCACCTCCTACCTCAAATCCAAAGGTCTGGGCAAAGCCTGCGCATTGCTGACCGACGGCCGTTTCTCGGGCGGCACTTCGGGCCTTTCCATCGGCCATGCGTCGCCTGAGGCAGCCGCCGGTGGCGCCATTGGTCTGGTGCAGGACGGCGACAAGGTGCTGATCGACATCCCCAATCGCTCGATCAACCTGCTGGTGGACGATGCCGAGTTGGCAGCCCGTCGCGCCGAGCAGGACAAGAAGGGCTGGAAGCCGGTCGAGGTGCGTCCACGCAAGGTGACCACCGCGCTCCAGGCCTACGCCCTGCTGGCCACCAGTGCCGACAAAGGTGCCGTGCGCAACAAGGCGATGCTCGACGGGCTGTAAGCCCGCGTCGTTTCATGGTCCTGAGTGGGTCTTCACAGCGCCAGCGTGAAGATCCACTCCAAGCCTTGGAAACGCGCCTGACGCTTATTCCAAAAACACCTAAGCATCTTCCATTCCGGTATTAATCGCCTTTCGATTCAAGGTGTTAGCATCCGCGATTGACCAGCGCCCGCAGAGGTGCGGTCCTTCATTTTCCGGAGCTGACATGAACCTGCCCCTGTTGTTGAATCTGCTGATCTTCGCAGCGCTGCTGCTGGGTCTGGCACAAACCCGTCGCACCGATTGGAGCCTGGCCAAGAAGGTCCTGCTGGGCCTCGGCCTGGGCGTGCTGTTCGGTATCGGCCTGCACACCGTCTACGGCGCCGGGCACCCCGTGCTCAAGAGCACCATCGGCTGGCTGGAACTGGTCGGCAACGGCTATGTGCAGTTGCTGCAGATGATCGTCATGCCGCTGATCTTCGCGTCAATCCTCAGCGCCGTGGCGCGCCTGCACAACGCGTCTTCACTGGGCAAGATCAGCTTCCTGACCATCGGCACGCTGCTGTTCACCACCGCCATCGCCGCGCTGATCGGCATCGGCCTGACCAACCTGTTCGGCCTGACCGCCGAAGGCCTGGTGGCCGGGACTCAGGAAGCTGCGCGCCTGGCGACGATCCAGAGCGATTATGCGGGCAAGGTCGCCGACCTCAACGTGCCGCAACTGTTGCTGTCGTTCATTCCGCAGAACCCCTTCGCCGACCTGGCGCGCGCCAAGCCCACCTCGATCATCAGCGTGGTGATCTTCGCTGCGTTTCTGGGGATGGCGGCGTTGCAACTGCTCAAGGACGATACGGACAAGGGCACAAAAGTGCTCGCTGCGATCGACGTGCTGCAAGCCTGGGTGATGCGTCTGGTGCGTCTGGTGATGAAGCTGACGCCCTACGGCGTGTTGGCGCTGATGGCCAAGGTGGTCGCCAGTTCCAACGTGCAGGACATCGTCAAGCTGGGCAGTTTCGTGGTGGTGTCGTACATCGGCCTGGCGCTGATGTTCGCGGTGCACGGGCTGCTGCTGAGCCTGGCCGGGGTCAACCCGCTGCGCTTCTTCCGCAAGGTCTGGCCGGTGCTGACCTTCGCCTTCACCAGCCGCTCCAGCGCGGCGACCATTCCACTGAGCATCGAAGCGCAGACCCGGCGTCTGGGCGTGCCTCAAGCGATTGCCAGCTTCGCGGCATCGTTCGGCGCGACGATCGGCCAGAACGGTTGCGCCGGTCTTTATCCGGCCATGCTGGCGGTGATGGTCGCGCCCACGGTTGGGATCAATCCACTGGATCCGCTGTGGATCGCCACGTTGGTGGGCATCGTCACCCTGAGTTCGGCCGGTGTGGCCGGGGTCGGCGGCGGCGCGACGTTCGCAGCGTTGATCGTGCTGCCGGCCATGGGCTTGCCGGTCACCCTGGTGGCGCTGTTGATTTCAGTCGAACCGTTGATCGACATGGGCCGCACCGCCCTGAACGTGAGCGGCTCGATGGCGGCGGGCACCATCACCAGCCAGGTGATGGGTCAGACCGACAAGGCGCTGCTGGCGGCCGATGAGCACAAGGAACTGGCCTCGGCCTAACCGGTATTGCCTGTTCGCGAGTGCCTTCTCGTAAAGGCAGCGCGAACAGGCAAGCTGATCATCTGCGTTCCCACACCTCGAACGCGTAGGCCGGTTTGTCATCGACCGCTTCGTTCGCCACGCTCGACACCTTTTGCCATTGGGTCTCGTCGAACTCGGGAAACCAGGCGTCTCCTTCCGGCTGCAAGGCGACTCGCGTCAAGTACAGGCAGTCCGCCTGAGCAAGGCCCAGCTCGTACAGCTGAGCACCACCGATGAGCATTACCTCGTCCGCGCCCTGCTCGTGAGCCCAGGCTTCGGCCCGCTCGATGGCCGCGTCCAGCGAAGCGAACACTTCCGCACCCGGCAAGTCGAGATCCGGCTGGCGGCTGACCACCAGGTTCAGACGGCCGGGCAGTGGTCGGCCCAGCGAATCCCAGGTCTTGCGACCCATGATGATCGGCTTGCCCAGGGTGGTGGCCTTGAAATACTTGAAATCGCCCGGCAGGTGCCAGGGCATGCTGTTGTCGATGCCGATCACGCGGTTCTCGGCGAGTGCCGCGATCAGGCTTAAAGGGAGAGATGTCTTCATGGCCGGCAGAATAGCAGAGCCTCCTTGGGTTATGCTCATGGCGAATCCGCCGCTTGGAAAAACGCGTGAGCGCACCCACTCCCTTGCACACACTCTGGCTCAGTGAAGCCATCCGCCTGCGCGAAGAACAAGCAGGCCCTCTGGAAGACCTGGAAGCCAACCGCCGAGCGCGGCAACAGGGGGGCGACCTCGCCGCACGCATCGAACATCGCGCCCTGATACTGGCCGACCGCGATGGCCAGCGCCAGGCCCTGCGCCACTGGCTGCAGGGCGCACGGCTGGCGATGCTGCTGCTGGCTGTGCTGGCCGTGTTCAGTGGGGCCGGATTGGCGTTCGCGGCGCTGGGCGATGGCCAGCAGCCGGTCAATGTGTTCTGGGCGCTGGGCAGCCTGCTGGGGCTCAATCTCATTCTGTTGCTCAGCTGGTTGCTGGGGCTGGTCGCCGCCGGTGGCCACGGCGCGGTACTGGGGCGGCTGTGGTTGTGGCTCAGCGAGAAACTGGCGCGTGATGCGCAGGCCGTGCACCTGGCGCCGGCGCTGATACTGCTGCTGCAACGTCGTCGGCTCAACCGCTGGGCACTGGGCACGCTGGTGCATGGCTTGTGGCTGCTGGCCCTGCTCAGTGCGCTGGCCGTGCTGCTGTTGCTGCTGGCCACCCGTCGCTACGGCTTCGTCTGGGAGACCACCATTCTTGGCGCGGACACCTTCATCAGCCTGACCCAGACCCTGGGCGCCCTGCCCGCGCTGCTGGGTTTCAGCGTACCGGACATCGACATGATCCGCGCCAGTGGCGATCAAGCGACCAACGTCGAAGGGGCACGCCAGGCCTGGGCCGGCTGGCTGGTTGGCGTGCTGCTGGTCTACGGAATCGGCCCGCGCCTGCTGCTGGCCGCCTTCTGCCAGTGGCGCTGGCGCCAAGGCCGGGCACGCCTGACGCTGGATACCACCCTGCCGGGCTACAGCCAGTTGCGTGAACGGCTGATGCCCAGCAGTGAGCGCCTTGGTGTGCGCGATGAAGCGCCCGACGCCCTTCCCCAGGTTACGACGGCGCCAGCCAGCGAGCCGAGTGATGGCGCGGTGCTGGTAGGTCTGGAGCTCGATGGCCAGCACCCATGGCCGCCCGCCCTGGCCACCGGCATTCAGGACGCTGGTGTGCTCGACAGCCGCGAGTCGCGCCAGCGGCTGCTGGAACAGATGACCCGCTTCCCGCCCGCGCGGCTGGTGATCGCTTGCGATCCGCGGCGCTCGCCCGATCGCGGCAGCCTCGGCCTGATCGCCGAGCTAGCCCGCTGCGCCACGGTCACTCGGGTGTGGCTGTTGCCCGCACCGCCCGGCCAGGTGCTCGACCCGCAACGACTTGGCGATTGGCGGACCGGCCTGGATGCACTGAGCGTGGCCATTGATGAATCGACACCGCTGCACTGGCTGGAGACCGGCGATGAGTAAGCCCCTGACCCTGGCCGTGGTCGGTCACACCAATGTCGGCAAGACCTCCCTGCTGCGCACGCTGACCCGCGACGTAGGCTTCGGCGAAGTGTCGCACCGGCCCAGCACCACGCGTCATGTGGAAGGCGCACGCCTTTCAGTCGATGGCGATGCCCTGCTGGAACTCTACGACACCCCTGGCCTGGAAGATGCCATCGCCTTGCTGGATTTCCTCGAACGCCTGGACCGCCCCGGCGAGCGGCTCGACGGTCCGGCGCGGGTCGAGCGGTTCCTGCAGGGCAGCGAGGCACGCCAACGGTTCGAGCAAGAGGCCAAGGTGCTGCGCCAGCTATTGGCCAGCGATGCCGGCCTGTATGTGATCGACGCGCGCGAGCCGGTGCTGGCCAAGTACCGCGACGAACTGGAAGTGCTGGCCAGCTGCGGGAAACCGTTGCTGCCGGTGCTCAACTTCGTCAGCAGCAGCCAGCAACGCGAGGGAGATTGGCGCGAGGCACTGGCCCGCCTCGGTCTGCACGCTCTGGTGCGCTTCGACAGCGTGGCGCCGCCCGAGGATGGCGAGCGGCGGCTGTATGAAAGTCTGGCATTGCTGCTGGAACATTCACGCCCAGCGTTGCAGCGACTGATCGAGGATCAACAGGCGCAACGACTGGCGCGTCAGGGCAGCGCGCGGCGGTTGATAGCCGAACTGTTGATCGACTGCGCGGCCTGTCGCCGCAGTGTGACCAGCGAAGCGGCTGCAGGCGCCATCGAAGAACTTCGCCAGGCGGTACGCAAGCGTGAGCAGCGCTGCGTGGAAGCCTTGCTCAAGCTGTATGCCTTTCGCAGCCAGGATGCGTCGGCCGGCGACTTGCCACTGTCAGATGGGCGCTGGGGCGACGATCTGTTCAATCCCGATACGCTCAAGCAGTTGGGCGTCAAGGTCGGCGGCGGCATTGCGGCGGGCGCTGCGGCGGGCGCTGGCGTCGATCTGCTGGTGGGCGGCTTGACCTTGGGCATGGCAGCCATCGCCGGCGCCATTGCCGGCGGCGCCCTGCAGACCGCCCGTGGCTATGGCGCGCGCCTGTTGGGCAAATTCAAGGGCGAGCGCGAACTGACCGTGGACGACAACGTGCTGCGGCTGCTGGCCTTGCGTCAGCAGCAACTGGTGAAGGCGCTCGATGTCCGTGGCCATGCTGCCATGGGCACTATCGAGGTAGCGGCGCCACAGGAGCAGACCTGGCGCGAAGGCAAGCTGCCCGAAGCCCTGAACAAGGCCCGAGCCTACCCGCAATGGTCCTCGCTCAACGGCCACAAGCACCTGACCCAGCGCGAGCGTGAAGAACAGATCGGAGCCCTGGCCCAGCAGCTCTGACAACCCCGTAGGAGCGGTTCGTGACCGCGAAAGCAACAGCGCGGTGTTCAGATGCATCGCGGTGAGCCTTTTGCGGCCGATGACCGCTCCTACGGATTCGATGCCGCAGGAGCAGCATGGTAGGCGGTTACTTGCGCAGCAACCGCAGCCCGTTGAACACCACCAGCAGGCTCACACCCATGTCGGCAAACACCGCCATCCACAGGGTCGCCATGCCGGCCACGGTCATCAGGAGGAACACCGCCTTGATCGCCAGGGCCAGCACGATGTTCTGCAACAGCACCGAACGGGTCTGCCTCGACAGCCGAATGAACGCCGGTATCTTGCGCAGATCATCGTCCATCAAGGCGACATCGGCCGTTTCAATCGCGGTATCGGTACCTGCGGCCGCCATGGCGAAACCGATTTCCGCCCGTGCCAGCGCTGGCGCGTCATTGATCCCGTCGCCAACCATGCCGACTCGGTGACCCTGAGCGTACAACTGCTCCACAGCTTTGAGCTTATCGGCAGGCAACAGGTCGCCAATCGCCTGATCGATGCCCACTTGAGCTGCGATCGCCTTGGCGGTATGCGGGTTGTCTCCGGTCAGCATCACGGTCTTTATGCCCAACGCATGCAACTGGGCAATGGCCTCGCGGCTGGTCTGCTTCACCGTATCGGCCACCGCGAACAGCGCCACCGGCCCCTGCGGGCCCAGCAACACCACGACCGATTTACCTTCACGCTCCAGCTGATCGAGTTGCGCTTCCAGCGCCGGGGAGCACTGACCCAGCTCTTCCACCAGGCGATGGTTGCCCAGGTGATAGGTCTGCTCCTCCACCTGGCCCTTGATGCCTCGCCCAAGCAAGGCCTCGAAGTTGTCCAAGGTCAGGGCCGCCCCATTGGCGTCAGCAGCAATGGCTCGCGACACAGGATGGTCCGAGCGTCCCGCCAAAGCCTGGGCAATTGCCTGTGCCCGGCCTTCGAAGGCGGAATCGAGCAGCGCGTAGTCGGTCTGCACTGGCTTGCCATGGGTCAGCGTTCCGGTCTTGTCCAGCGCCAGATAATCCAGCTTGTGACCACCTTCCAGGTACACGCCGCCCTTGACCAAGATGCCTTTGCGCGCAGCAGCGGCCAAGGCACTAACGATCGTGACGGGCGTGGAAATCACCAGCGCACACGGACAGGCGACTACCAGCAGCACCAATGCGCGGTAGATCCAGTCGAACCACGCGCCCAACCCCACCAGCGGCGGCACCACCGCGATCAGCAGGGCCAAGGCAAACACCACGGGCGTGTAGACCCGCGAAAAGTTATCCACAAAGCGCTGGGTAGGCGCGCGCGCCCCTTGGGCCTGCTCGACCGCGTGGATGATGCGCGCCAGTGTCGATTGGCCGGCGGCGGCCGTAACCCGGTATTCCAAGGAGCCGGCCTGATTGATGGTCCCGGCGAACACCTTGTCGCCCACACCCTTCTCGACCGGCAGGCTTTCACCGGTGATGGGCGCCTGATCGATGCTGGATTGACCGGAAACCACTTCACCATCCAGGCTGATGCGTTCCCCTGGACGCACGCGCACGATGGCCTCTAGGGCGACGGTCTTGACGTCCAGTTCCAGCCATTGGCCATCAGCCTGGCGCACGGTGGCCGTGTCCGGCGTGAGGCGCATCAGACCGCCAATCGCATTGCGGGCCCGATCCAGGGATTTGGCCTCGATCAATTCGGCTACGGTGAACAGGAACATCACCATCGCCGCTTCCGGCCATTGACCGATCAGCACCGCGCCGGTCACCGCAATGCTCATCAACGCATTGATGTTGAGGTTGCCGTTCTTGAGTGCGATCCAGCCTTTGCTGTAGGTGCCCAGACCACAACTGGCGATCGATACCAGAGCCAGCAATGCCCCGACCCAGGTCGGCGCCGCCTGGGTGAAGTGGACCACTTCGGCCGCCACTGCCGTCACGCCTGATAGCGCCAGCGGCCACCACGGTTTGCGCGGCGCCGGCAGGTCGTTGGTAGCAGGTTCGTCTCCGGTGATGGGTTCGGCGTGCATGCCCAGTGATTTGATGGCGCTCTCGATCGCCTGGGTATCGGGCAGCGAATGGCGCACGCCGAGCACCCGATTGATCAGGTTGAAATCCAGCTGCTGCACGCCTATCAGCTTGGCCAGCTTGTTCTGGATCAGCGTCTGCTCGGTGGGGCAGTCCATCGCCTCGATGCGGAACTGACTCAGCCGGGCATCCTGGCTGTCGCCGGGTGCCAACTGGACGGTCGACGGAATGGCCGCCTTGCCAGAACAGCAATGGCCCGACGGCGCAGGGCTGGTCTCGTGCTCGTGCTCGTGCTCGTGCTCGTGCTCGTGCTCGTGCTCGTGCTTATGATCGTGGACATGGCCGGAAGTGGGGTGGCTCATTGGTCGCAATTCCCTGAAGTGCAGGTTGCCAAGTGAACACCCTGTAGCCACTATAGGGTCAAGCATCTTCCAAGGGTTATGAGCATGAAAATCGGCGAACTGGCGAAAATCACCGACTGCCAGGTCGAAACCATCCGCTATTACGAACGTGAAAGCCTGTTGCCGCCCCCTGCCCGCAGCGACGGCAACTATCGCCTCTACACCCAGGCTCACGTCGAACGGCTGACGTTCATCCGTAACTGTCGCATCCTGGACATGACCCTCGACGAGATCCGCAACCTGTTGACCCTGCGCGACAGCCCCCAGGATCAGTGCCAGAGCGTCAACGACCTGATCGATGAACACATCCATCACGTCAAGGCGCGGATAGACGGCCTGGTAGCCTTGCAGGAGCAGCTCGTTGCCCTGCGCCAAAAAATGCCATGGCGGTACCGCCGAAGAGCACTGCGCGATTCTCCAGCGCTTGGAAATCAGCGGCGCCGTCACCGTTCCCGATGCTGAGCACTCACATGTAGGCCGCAGTCACGGGCATTGAAAAACACGTCGCGGTTCAGCAGATACACCTTGGCATTCGAATCGCTCAAGAAATATGAATAATATATGGCTCATGCCGTTTGACACGAACCATATCAGGCTCATACTCAGCCTATGTTAACCACACTTCTGCAACAGATCCGCAACCGCCGCCAACAACTGGGTCTTCAGATTCAGGACATGCCCCTGCGCACTGGCCTCACCCGCCAGCAATACGGAAAGATCGAAAAGGACGGCAACCCGCGCCTCAACACCCTGGACCTGATTGCCGAAGGTCTGGATGCAAGCATGGTCCTGGTGCCCAAGGACCAACTCAAACTGATCGAAAAGATCCTCGCAGGCGCGCCGGTGTATTTCGAGGATGATCGACCTGTGGATAACTATCCGGAAAATCCTTGGGATGATCTGCCATGAGTGTCGAAACCGTAGCGGCCTTGAAGCTGACGCTTCATTCGCAACTGGTCGGTTACGTTACCGGCCATTCGAATGGCAAGAATGTACTCACCTTGGCGCCGGATTACATCGCTGATCCACACCGACGCACGCTGACTTTGTCTCACCTCAATCCGGACGTATTCAGACGTCAACTGGCAGACAAGCACCCTTACGTCACCCATCACCGGCTTCACCCCGTGTTGAGCAATCTACTTCCGGAAGGCGCGCTGCGTAGCCTGGTTGCACAAGCCATGAAAGTGCACCCAGACAGCGAATTTCCGTTGTTGAGCTGGCTCGGTCTGGACTTGCCGGGTGCATTGATCGCAACCCCGGTATCCGCCGACCATATCCCAGCCTATGCACTGGGCAACCACGGCAAGATCAATCCAGTATCCATCGACACACCCGACCATCGCTCGCACTTCTCGCTCGCCGGCGTACAGATGAAATTCTCCATGCACAACAGGGATGGCCGTTACATAACCGCCGATCCTGCGGCGCCGGGAGACTGGATCATCAAGACGCCCTCCACCGTTCACCCATTCGTGCCGCTCAACGAATACACCTGCATGCAGCTGGCACAGTTGGCAGGCGTCGACATTCCTGAAATACGCCTGATCGGCATGGACACGATCGACAGCTTGCCCGCAATCAACCTGCCCGACGAGCAGTGGGCCTACGGCATTCGTCGTTATGATCGGCTTGCCGGAGGTCAGCGCGTTCATTCAGAAGACTTCGCCCAGGTGCTTTACGCTTACGCCCACGATAAATACCGCAGCGGCCGTTATGAACAGATCGCCAGATTGCTCTACACCCAGACCCGTCATGGGCAACGCGATGTCATGCAAATGGCTGTGCGTTTGCTGGTCAATGTGCTGCTGGCCAACGGCGACGCGCATCTGAAGAACTGGAGCCTGATCTATCCGGACACTTTCAGCGCAGAACTGTCCCCGGCTTACGACATCGTCGCGACCAAGGTATTTATTCCCGGCGAGAGCCAGTTTGCGTTGAACATGGCTGATACGAAAGCCTGGTATGACGTCTCGCTCGAACACTTCAAACGATGGGCCGAGACCTCTGGAATACCTTGGCGCCCCGTGCTCGTTCATCTACGAGAAACACTGGACGCAGCACGAACGCTGTGGCCTGAGGCCCTAGCCGCCAGCGTCATGAAGCCAAACCAGCAAGCCATCCTGCGCCAGCACTGGCAACAGCTGCATGCGGACTTTCGGATCTCTTAACTGAATCAGCGAGCAAAGTTTTGAAACAATGCTGGTTTCGCTATTGCAAAGCCTGCCTATAGGTTCGTTGCACACTTCCAACAAAAAGAACCTGTCATGAATCGCACCGCAACCCCCTTTCAAATATCAGCTCTGCGCACTGAACCTGGTTTTCTCGCCGTCGTGGGCGAGCGGCTGTGGCAAGCCTGGTGGAAAGAAGACGGCCACACCTTGGAAGATGTACTGACGCTTCTGGAAAACAGCCTGCGTTCAGAACCCATTCCCACAACTCTGGTCGCTCATGCAGGCGAGCGGTTCATAGGAACGGTATCGCTGATCTTTTCGGATATGGATGAACGAGTTCAGTACTCGCCCTGGTTGGCGGCGCTGTGGGTGGAGGCCGAGAGCCGCAATGAGGGCGTCGGGGCGACATTACTCACAGCCGGAATGCAGAAAGCGAAAGCTGAGGGTGTCGAGCGGGTCTATCTATGTGCCGTCGAGGAAAAGTCGGCGTACTACCGGCGGCTTGGCTGGGAGCAGATCGAGACTGACGTTGGGGGGGTGAATATCTTCATGAAAATGTCGAAGGAGTAGGGTCGGAACGTCTGTAGGGCTGGCAAATACCAAACTTCGATGTTGTTACCCGACCAGAGAGCTCGCCGCCCCGTCTTGGAGACCGTCAAGACCCTTGCGAAGACACGCAACTCTATCCATTCATTACCTAATCCGACGAAAACCTGCGTTTGTGAAAGCAATGGCGCAAGGCATCCTAAAGCATATGTTTCGGAAATGCCTTACGTAATAATGGGAATCATTACGTTTTATCGGATTGCTTTACGCTATACGCTTTGACCTTCATTTCAAGGATGTGAGGGTGCCCATGACGTCGGCTCGAATCGGAACGCAACAAGCCGTTCTATCCCGCTGGATAAAGGCGTTAGATACGGAGGCTTTTAAACGTCGAAGTATAGGTCTGAGTGATTTAGTCAATGCGGCACCGATAAGGAATGGACGGTAACAAGCAAAGTTTGGTCGAGAGCACGCAGACCATACTAAAACCTCTCGAACTACACTTCCTTCTTCTAGAACCAATCGATGATCATTTGAAAGCGCGTGACGATAACTAGGCGCTTAAAAGGATTGGATCAGACTCAAACAATCGATTCAACCTAGCGGGAATTCGTGCTGGATCTTCAACGCTGGCATGGATGCCCCTCGCTCAAAGTTTTTGGATCGTGGCTGCAACCTATGTTGCAGCGGCCATAGCCATTCGGCTCATGCGCAAAAGGACCGGCGCGCCACGGAGTATCTCCTAGTTTCCAATTAAAAGGACTTTGTATGCCCTACACGATAAAACCTGTCTGGCTTTTGACGATACTGACTCTGTGCGCGGACTCGCGCGCCAGTGAAATGGAAAAACAGGCCTTGCTGAGTCTTGACGCCAGTGTGGTCTCAGCCACCAGAACACAGGCGAGCATCGCTTCGATTCCAGGCTCGATCCAAGTGATCGATGAGCACCAGATCAGACAACAGGCAGGCACCGGCCGCCGCCTTTCGGATGTGCTTGGTCAGCTTGTACCCAGCCTTTCGCCTTCCAGCGGTGGCATGAGCAATTTTGGCCAAACGCTTCGGGGAAGGAACATGTTGGTCTTGATTGACGGGGTTTCCCAGAATGCTACGAGAGACAATTTCCGACAGCTGAACAGTATTGCTCCCAACAGCATAGAGCGTATCGAAATCATATCTGGAGCGACCAGTATCTACGGCGCAGGTGCGTCAGGTGGCATCATCAATATCATCACCAAACGCAACCCTGATACCGATTTATTGCTGCACAGTAAAATCGGACTGACATCCCCAGATACCCTACATCGTGGAGGGCTCGCCTATGAATTCTTCCAGAGCGCAACTGGTCGGCACGGTCCGCTGGACTGGTATGGCTCGGGCAATCTCATTCAGCGCAACGATCAATACGATGCAAGCCACGCGCGTATACCTCAAGACACGTCGCAGGGTAGCAGCATGGACACTCAAACCTATGACCTGCAGACCCGATGGGGACTTGCTTTGGGGGAAGACCGTAATCTTACTCTGTCTCTGCAGGACTATAAGGACCGTCAGGACACTGACTACACCAAAGACCCTCGAAACAAGACCCGTCCAGTAGCTGTGAAGGGGCTGTATCTGAAGGAACAGCCTTACACGCATAATCAAGCGATCAATCTGAACTACAGAGAGGGGGACTTTTACGGCCAGACAGTGCAACTCGAAACCTATTGGCGTAAGGCCGATGCGCGTTTTTTCCCCGACCGCAAACGCGGACACGCCGGCGTTGCCAGCACCACCAGCACGCAGAATGTATACGGCCTTCGCGCGGCCGTGGAAACCGAGCTTCCCGGCATTGGCGCCAGTAGCGGAGATCTTGTGTGGGGTGCGGACTATAGCAACGAACACGCACGTCAACGTGGCGACCACTACCTGGTGGATGGGCTGACCTATCGAAAAACTGGAATTCGTTACGAATTGGGGCCTGACTTGACTACTCAGACACGCGCGCTATTTGCCCAGTCCGCATGGTATTGGGGCGACTGGACGCTTCGAGGGGGCGTTAGACACGAGCGGATCAATAGCGAGATAGCGGACAGCATTGCCTATGGCGAGATCGTTCAAACCGGCCAGCGCGCTGTACTCCCCGGGGACACGCTTGATTACAACGCCACACTCTACAATCTGGGTATGGTGTATCAGCTCACTGATCAGCAGAACGTTTTTACGAATTTCAGTCAGGGATTCTCTTTGCCTGACATTCAGCGTTTCATGCGGGACGTCACGAGCAGCTTCGATATCCAAAGTCTCAACGCCCAAGCCATAAAGGTCGATAGCTACGAGCTGGGCTGGCGAGGTGATTGGAGCAACTGGCAAGGCCGCGTAAGCGCTTATCAGAACACATCGGATGTTACGCAATTCTATGATGCCCAAGCACGCGTACTGCGGCTGATCAACCAACGTGAACGTGTGCGAGGCTTTGAAGTGAGTGTTGACCACTCACTTAACGAACAATGGAGAGCGGGGGGCACCTACGCCTGGACAAAAGGCGAGACATACCAGCGAGGTAAGTGGCTGGACCTTCCCGCTACCCGGATTGCCCCGCCCAAAACCACCGCGTATGTCAGCTATCAATCAAGCACCTACGACCTGCGCGCCCAAGCCATGCGACTCAGCAGCTATGGCGCCGCTGCGCGAGACCACAACGGTCGCAAAACCAAGGGCTATCTGACGATGGATCTGATAGGCGGCGTTGCACTCCCGGTCGGCCGTCTGGAAGCAGGTGTTTACAACGCGACTAACACGAAGTACCAGACGCTGCTTACCCAAGCCAATGCCACCGCACCTTATGCAAATGCGCAAGGGCGAACGCTGAGCCTGGCCTATTCGGCCGATTGGTAGGGTTGGTACCTGACTTGTCGCGAACGCCGAAATTGCTGCGGTACGTCACGCCTCCCGCAGCCAAGTCTTGCCCGCCCCCAGACCGATTCCAGGGGGGGTTCTCGCCTTCAGTGGAGACCGATCACACCGCCATCGGTGCAGTCAGTGGCGCGTGGTGTTCGTAGCCTTCCAGGGAGAAGTCGCTCGGTTCGATCTGCTCCAGCCACTCCGGTTGGTACACGCCAGTCTTGGCGAACTCGGGCACGCGATCGGAAATCACCAGCTTGGGGGCCGGCAGAGGCTCGCGTTTCATTTGCTCGTTGAGCATGTCCAGATGGTTCTCGTACACATGGGCGTCGCCGATGAAGTAGGTGAACCAGCGCGGCGTGTAGCCCGTCAGGCGTCCGACCAGCGACAGCAGCGCGGCGCCTTCGGTGAGGTTGAACGGCGTACCCAGGCCCAGATCGTTGGAGCGGATGTACAGTGTCAACGAGATTTCGCGGGTTTCCGGGTTGGGATGGAACTGGTACAGCAGATGGCACGGCGGCAGCGCCATTTCATCGAGCTGGGCGCAGTTCCAGCCGTGGAACAGGATCCTGCGGCTGCCTGGGTCCTTGATGATGGTGTCGAGGCACTGGCGAATCTGGTCGATGGCCTTGTACAGCACTACGAAGCTCTCGCCGCTTTCCTCGGCCTGGGCAATCTGCTGATAGCCTTGGCTGATGGCCAGTTCGATCGCCGCGGGGTTGCTCAGGGCGATGCGTTTGTAGGCTGGCCACTGGCGCCACTGCACGCCATAGATCTCGCCCAGGTCGTCTTCACCCTGGCGGAATGGATTGGCCAGCCACTGGGCGTTCTCGTTGGCGTTCTGGTCCCAGACCTTGCAGCCCAAGGCGCGGAATTCGGCGGCATTGTTGACGCCGCGCAGGAACCCGACCATTTCGCCGATGGCCGACTTGAAGGCCAGGCGCCGGGTGGTGATCGCCGGAAAGCCTTCCTGCAGGTCGAACCGCAGCATGGCACCCGGGAAACTGATGGTGCGCACGCCGGTGCGGTTGCTTTGCAAGGTGCCGTTCTTGATGACGTGGGCGACCAGTTCCAGATATTGCTTCATGACGTACCTGCATCGTTCAGGGCGCAACCTTGGCCGCGCCCAGGCAAAAAAGAATCAGACAGCCGGGCGCGGAGCCGCCGGCGCGCGGTGGTAGGCCAACCAGATCAGCCCCAGACCGCCCAGGATCATCGGCAGACACAGCACCTGCCCCATCGTCAGCCAGCCCCACGCCAGGTAGCCCAACTGCGCATCGGGCACGCGGACGAACTCGACGATGAAGCGGAAAATGCCGTAGAACAGGGCGAACATGCCCGATACGGCCATGGTAGGCCGCGGCTTGCGCGAGAACAGCCAGAGGATGACGAACAGCGCGACGCCTTCCAGCGCAAACTGGTAGAGCTGCGAAGGGTGACGGGGCAACTGCGCCGGATCGCTGAAAGGCGGGAAGATCATGGCCCAGGGCACGTCGGTGGGTTTGCCCCACAGCTCGGCGTTGATGAAGTTGCCGATGCGCCCGGCGCCCAGACCGATCGGCACCAGCGGAGCGATGAAGTCCATTAGCTGGAAGAACGACTTGTCGTTCTTCTTGCCGAACCACCAAGTGGCCAGCATCACGCCCAGCAGCCCGCCATGGAACGACATGCCGCCCTTCCACACCTCGAATATCAAGGTCGGGTTGGCGATGTATTGCTCCAGGTCGTAGAACAGCACGTAGCCGAGGCGGCCGCCGAGGATCACCCCCATTGCGCACCAGAACACCAGGTCCGAGAGTTTTTCCTTGGTCCAGGTCGGGTCGAACCCGTTGAGCCGGCGCGAGGCCAGCAACCAGGCGCCACCAATGCCCACCAGGTACATCAAGCCGTACCAGTGGATTTTCAGCGGTCCGATGGCCAGTGCCACCGGGTCGATCTGCGGGTAAGGCAGCATTGCAATTCCTCAGCTAAGCAAAAAACTCATGCCGACGCCCAAGGGCGGCGCGGCGAACAGGCGTTTGAGCACCTTGAACGATGATCTGTGCGCCCGGCGCGCCGCGTATCTGTCGAAACCCGGCGGTGAAGGCGATGCACGCCAAGGCGGGCTCATGAACGAATTCGAAACTATACGCCTGGCCAGGGCACCCGTGCAGGCACCGAGCGGCTGGTACATCGCAATTTCACGATTGCACCCGCAAACAAGTGCGGCATGGTACCGGAACCCATGCCTTGCGCTCCACCTCGCAGCGATGGATAGGACAACGATGGACCGGTAGAGTGAAGCCAAACTACAAGGATCTTTCCGTATGTGTCTGATCGTTTTCACCTGGCAGCCCGGCCATGCCCAACCGCTGGTACTGGCAGGCAACCGTGACGAATTCCATGCCCGACCCACGGCGCCGTTGTCCCGGTGGCGGGAATCTTGCGGGGTGTACGCCGGTCGGGACCTGGAAGCGGGCGGTAGCTGGCTGGGGATCGGGCCAAATGGACGCATCGCAGCACTGACCAATATCCGTCGTCCCGGTCAGCCACCCGCGCGGCGCTCCCGTGGTGATCTGGTGGCGGGTTTTCTGACCGGTGAACTGTCGATCGAGGCTTATCTGCAGGCCGTCACGGATCGCCTGGACCAATACGCCGGATTCAATCTGCTGCTCGGTGATGGTCAGCGCCTGTGCTATCTGCACTCCGCTGCGGGTACGCCGCAGTATCTGGAGGCGGGCACCTACGGGCTGTCCAATGCCAGCCTCGACACGCCATGGCCCAAGCTGGTGAAAGCCCGTCACGGGCTGGAGCTCGCCGGTAGCCAGCCTGACGCATTACTGGCAATGCTGGCCGATGCCGACCAGGCACCGGAACATGCGCTACCCGATACGGGCGTAGGCCTGGCCACAGAGCGGCTGCTGTCGAGTGTGTTCATTACCGGTGCCAGCTACGGAACGCGCGCCAGTACGGTACTTGTCGTCGACGCCCAAGGCCGTCGGGAAATGATCGAACGCAGCTTCGGCCCGCTGGGCAGTGTGCTGGGTGAAGTTCATCTGCAGGGGGTCTAGCGAGCGCTAAACCGAGCGTCCGATGCGCTTGCCTTGGCGTTTACCGATGTCGCGAGCCTGGCCATCGCGCTGCTTGCCGGTGCGCGCATCGCTGATCAGGCCGGGAATCAACGCGCCTTCAGGCAGATTCTTCCAGAAGCGAGTGGGCAAGTGACCTTGCATGACCTTCGGGTTCAAGCGCGCCGGGTTGAAGATGTGGCTGTAATAGGTCAGCCACAGCTCGCCCTGCGGGTCGTGGGCTTGCTGCGCCAGTTGCTGCCATTCCAATGGGCATCGCCGTTCGTGGATCAACTGGGTGCCGTCGTAATAGACACCGTCCTGAGGCGTCGCTATCAGCCAGCGGCTGCGCCCCATGCGCCCGATGAAATGCTCGCTGGCCAAGGCCAGGATGTCATGAGCCGGTTCGTGCCAAGCCACGTATTCAGGACCGGGCGGACCCTCGGTCGCGACCGGCATCTCGACGAAGCGCAGAAAGGCATGCAGATGATGGCTCTCGCGCCGAACCTGCTTGATACGCCGGTGCAGCTCACTGCCCAGGCGATCACCGGCCAGCATGGCCGTGCGGTCGCCATGGCTGACGCGCCAGAGCACTTCGTACAACAGGCTCCAGCGTTGCTCGCCACGGTACTGCGCCGCGCTTTCCAGCAACTCGATGAGAGCCACGGGAATGCGCGCCTGGAAAGGACCGATTTCCGCTGGGTAGTGCTCATCCGTGGCGAACAGGTCCGCTACGGTGTTCCAGCCCACATGACTCGGATCGATCTGATGGCTGAGCAGCCAGCGGGCCTGTTGCCGCCAGGTGGCGAACAGGTCGTCGCAGTCCAGGCATATCATCCCCAGAGCCCCAACTGCTGGGGCTGCGGACGATCACGCAGCTGGTCGCGCAACAGCAAAGTAGAGATTTCTGCCTGCTGTGGGTGGTAGTCGCTGGTGATGAAGAACGGCTTGGCCTTGGCCAGTACGCAACGCAGGCGGGTCAGGTCTTCATAGCGGATTCGCCGCTGCCGACGCAGCTCCACCAGGCGCTTGGTGGTACGCAGGCCGATGCCGGGAATGCGCGCGATCAGCGCAGGTTCCGCACGGTTCAGATCCAATGGGAAGACGCTTCTATTTTCCAGCGCCCAGGCCAGCTTGGGATCGATGTCCAGCGCCAGGTCGCCCGGGCCGGAGAGCAACTCGTCGGCCTTGTAGCCATAGCTGCGCAGCAGGAAGTCGGCCTGGTAGAGGCGGTGCTCGCGCATCAGCGGCGGTGCTGCCAGCGGCACGCTCTTGGGGCTGTTGGGGATGGGGCTGAACGCCGAATAGTAGACCCGCTTCAGGCCATAATTGCCGTACAGGGATTCGGCGCTGTGCAGGATGGTGCTGTCGTCGGTCTGGTCGGCACCGACGATCATTTGCGTGCTTTGCCCAGCCGGCGTGAAGCGTGGCGCGCGCGGTTCGTTGAGCACGGTCTGCTGGCCCGTGTAGATGGTGCTCATGGCTTTCTTGATCGATTTCACATCCTTTTCCGGCGCCAGGGTCTGCAGGCTGGCATCGGTGGGCAGCTCGATGTTCACGCTCAGACGATCGGCGTAGCGACCCGCCTCTTCGATGAGTGCCGGGTCGGCTTCGGGAATGGTCTTGAGGTGGATGTAGCCGCGAAACTGATGCTCCTCGCGCAGCAGGCGCGCCACGCGGATCAGCTGCTCCATGGTGTAATCGGCCGAGCGGATGATGCCGGAGCTCAGGAACAAGCCGCTGATGCAGTTGCGCCGATAGAAGTCCACGGTCAGGCGCACCACTTCTTCGGGCGTGAAGCGCGCCCGTGGCACGTCGCTGGAACGGCGGTTGACGCAGTACTGGCAGTCGAACAGGCAGAAATTGGTCAACAGTATCTTGAGCAACGATACACAGCGACCATCCGGCGTGTAGCTGTGGCAGATGCCCATGCCGTTGGTCGAACCCAGCCCGCCCTTGCCTTCGGAGCTGCGCTTGGGCGCACAGCTGCTGGCGCACGAGGCATCGTACTTGGCGGCGTCGGCGAGGATGCTGAGCTTATCGATCAATTGCATGAAATTTCCCGATACTGTTTTTATGTACAGTACAGAAATACAGGCACTTCATCAACGCCGCCGGTCGGCCAGAAGCCAGGCCACACGCGGCCTGGACCGGGACGAGCGCTATACGGACCAGGTCAGTCGATAGTTTCGAACTGATCCTTGATGTAGCGGATTTCGGTGCGCCCATGGGGTGCCGGCAGGCCGTCTTCGCCCAGGTTGACGAACACCAGCTTGTCCACGGTGAGGATGCTCTTGCGCGTGATCTTGTTGCGCACTTCGCAGGTCAGCGTGATGGAGGTCCGGCCGAATTCAGTGGCGGTGATGCCCAGCTCGATGATGTCGCCCTGGCGCGAGGCGCTGACGAAATTGATCTCGGAGATGTACTTGGTCACCACCCGCTGGTTGCCCAATTGCACGATCGCGTAGATAGCCGCTTCTTCGTCGATCCAGCGCAGCAGGCTGCCGCCGAACAGGGTGCCGTTGGGGTTGAGGTCTTCAGGTTTTACCCATTTGCGCGTATGAAAATTCATGCTGGCTCCTCTGCTCTTCACCTAAGTGTGTCGAATCATGGCAGACCACAGCGCCCGCCTCCATTGAGCTTTGCCTATGAATACCATTATCCATCCGGCGGTAATCGTCAGAAATACTTTGGAAGCTGGCCACACCTCTATATAATCGCCAGCGATTCACTCAACGGCCTTCTTCATTTCCCGGCCGTTCCCGCCACCCGTCCGAGGGGCGCTGCAGCAGGTTCGACCTGTCAGGCTCGGATGGGGCGTTGTCCCTACAGGTCTTGCCTGGGGACGCCAAACGCATACAACGGCGCCCATTCGAACCTACGAATGGAGGCTCTTAATGAGCGCTGTACTTACGCCTGCTGGTTTTTCCGATTTCAAAGTCGCCGACATCTCCCTGGCTGCCTGGGGCCGTCGCGAAACCATCATTGCCGAGTCGGAAATGCCCGCGCTGATGGGCCTGCGCCGCAAATACGCCGGCCAGCTGCCGCTTCAGGGCGCGAAGATCCTGGGCTGCATCCACATGACCATCCAGACCGCCGTGCTGATCGAAACCCTGGTCGCCCTGGGTGCCGAAGTTCGCTGGTCCTCGTGCAACATCTTCTCCACCCAGGATCAGGCCGCCGCCGCCATCGCCGCCGCCGGTATCCCGGTGTTCGCCTGGAAAGGTGAAACCGAAGAAGAATACGAGTGGTGCATCGAGCAGACCATCCTCAAGGATGGCCAGCCATGGGATGCCAACATGATTCTTGACGACGGCGGCGACCTGACCGAGATCCTGCACAAGAAATACCCGGCCATGCTGGACAAGATCCACGGCGTGACCGAAGAAACCACCACTGGCGTGCACCGCCTGCTGGACATGCTGGCCAAGGGCGAGCTGAAGATCCCGGCCATCAACGTCAACGACTCGGTGACCAAGAGCAAGAACGACAACAAGTACGGCTGCCGTCACAGCCTCAACGACGCCATCAAGCGCGGCACCGACCACCTGTTGTCGGGCAAGCAGGCACTGGTGATCGGCTACGGTGACGTGGGCAAGGGTTCGGCTCAGTCGCTGCGTCAGGAAGGCATGATCGTCAAGATCTCCGAAGTCGACCCGATCTGCGCGATGCAGGCCTGCATGGACGGCTTCGAGCTGGTCTCGCCGTTCATCGACGGCATCAACGACGGCACCGAAGCAAGCATCGACAAGGCGCTGCTGGGCAAGATCGACCTGATCGTCACCACCACCGGTAACGTCAACGTCTGCGATGCCAACATGCTCAAGGCGCTGAAGAAGCGTGCCGTAGTCTGCAACATCGGCCACTTCGACAACGAAATCGACACCGCTTTCATGCGCAAGAACTGGGCATGGGAAGAAGTGAAGCCACAGGTCCACAAGATCCACCGCACCGGTGCCGGTAGCTTCGATGCGCAGAACGACGACTACCTGATCCTGCTGGCCGAAGGCCGTCTGGTGAACCTGGGCAACGCCACCGGCCACCCAAGCCGCATCATGGACGGTTCGTTCGCCAACCAGGTGCTGGCGCAGATCTTCCTGTTCGAGCAGAAGTACGCCGACCTGGACGCTGACGGCAAGGCCGCCCGCCTGACCGTCGAAGTGCTGCCGAAGAAACTGGACGAAGAAGTGGCCCTGGAAATGGTCCGCGGCTTCGGCGGCGTGGTCACTCAACTGACCCAGCAGCAGGCCGACTACATCGGCGTGACCGTCGAAGGTCCGTTCAAGCCAGAAGCCTACCGCTACTAAGCGTTCAGGTTCTTGATACGGCGGGCCAGTCAACGCTGGCCCGCTCGATGGGTTTACCGAGAAACTGCCATGTCTCACGATCGTCCCTTAAGCTTCGAGTTCTTTCCGACCAAGACCGATGCCGGGCATGAAAAGCTGATGGGCGTCGCCCGCCAGTTGGCTGCCTACAAACCCGATTTCTTTTCCTGCACCTACGGCGCCGGCGGTTCGACCCGCGACCGTACCCTGAACACCGTTCTGCAGCTGGAAAACGAAGTCAACGTTCCCGCCGCTCCGCACCTTTCGTGCGTGGGCGACAGTAAACAAGACCTGCGCGGCCTGCTCGACCAGTATCGGTCGGCCGGGATCAAGCGCATCGTCGCGCTGCGCGGCGACCTGCCGTCGGGCATGGGCATGTCCAGCGGCGAACTGCGCCATGCCAATGACCTGGTCGAGTTCATCCGCGCCGAAACCGGCGACCACTTCCACATCGAAGTGGCGGCCTACCCCGAGATGCACCCGCAGGCACGCAACTTCGAAGACGACCTGGTCAATTTCGCGCGCAAGGCCAACGCTGGCGCGAGCAGTGCGATCACCCAGTACTTCTTCAACGCCGACAGCTACTTCTACTTCGTCGAGCGCGTGCAGAAGCTGGGCGTGAACATTCCGATCGTGCCGGGCATCATGCCGATCACCAACTACAGCAAGCTGGCGCGCTTCTCCGATGCCTGCGGCGCGGAAATCCCGCGCTGGGTGCGCAAGCAGCTGGAAGCCTACGGCGATGACGTGAAAAGCATCCAGGCGTTCGGCGAGGAAGTGATCACGCAGATGTGCGAGCGGTTGTTGCAGGGCGGCGCCCCCGGCCTGCATTTCTATACCCTGAACCAGGCAGAACCCAGCCTGGCGGTATGGAACAATCTGAAACTGGGCCGCTGAGTCTTCTCGCACTGCCTCCAGGCCCTGGCATTCTGCCGGGGCCTTTTTGTATCGATCAGTCGCAGCAGAATCCAGGTCAGCGGTGCTTCAAGCCCGGCATAGACCTTTTCAAGCGCGGCAAGGCGTCGTAATCTCCGGCCCATGGTTGCCATCCTCCGTTCGTTGCCCTCTGCGCTTCTCCTTTGCTGGTGCCTGCAGGCCCATGGCGAAACGCTGCGCATCGTCACCGATTCGTGGGCGCCCTACGCGTTCGAGGAGAACGGTAGCGCGCAAGGGATCGACTACGACATCACGGCGCTGATCTTCGAACGCCTGGGCATCCAGGTGCAGTGGCAATTCCTGCCATGGAAACGCTGCCTGGCCATGCTCGACCAGGGCCAGGCGGATGGGATCCTCGACATCTTCCAGACCAACGAACGCGATGCCAGCCTGTTCTATGCCAAGGAACCGCTGTCGGAAGTGGAATGGGTGTTCTACCAGGCCAATGACCGACCGCACCCGGTGCGCAGCATGGCCGACCTCGACGGGCTGACCGTGGGCATCACCGCTGGCTACGACTACGGCGACGCATTCGAACAGGCGCCCGGTGTCGTTCGCGAGAGCGGGCCCAGCCAGGAAGCCAACTTCGGCAAGCTGGCCAAGGCACGCATCGACCTGTTGATCACCGACCGCCGCGTCGGCGAGTACACCGTCAAGCGGCTGGGCCTGCAACAGCGGGTCAGTCCGCTGCCCCTGGAGATCGGCAACAATCCGCAGTTTCTGGCGGTGCGCCGAGGCGCCGGAATGGATCTGCTGGTGCAGCGTTTCGCTGCCGAACTGCGCCGGTTCAAGCAGGAACCTGCTTATGAGCAGCTACTGGCACGCTATGCCGTCGAGCCAATGAGTGGTAAAACGATACCTTCCGCTGCGCCGCAGACACTGCAGCCATCGCCCGCAGGCACCGCTGGGCAGCGTGAAAGCAGCGCAATGTGATTGCTCTGTTATACTCGGCCCTTGTGCCAGGCTTACGTCCGGCCGCTCGGCCTTGCCAAGGCCTCTCGAAGCACCTGCCAGCTGGGCCTGAGCCCGCGCACCGCTTCGTGTAGCGCACTTTGCAACCCCAGCAGGACCGGACGCGACAGTGTCACCGCACACCCGTCGCGCCAGGCAAGATTATCCCTCGGGCATAAGCCCCTACTAGAACAGGATTACTCATGTCCTTTGCTTCCCTCGGTCTCTCCGAGGCTCTAGTCCGCGCCATCGAGGCAGCGGGCTACACCCAGCCCACCCCGGTGCAACAGCGGGCCATTCCCGCCGTGTTGCAAGGCCGCGACCTGATGGTCGCCGCTCAGACAGGTACAGGTAAGACCGGCGGCTTCGCCCTTCCGATTCTGGAGCGGCTGTTCCCAGGTGGTCACCCGGACAAATCCCAACGTCACGGCCCGCGCCAACCGCGTGTACTGGTCCTGACCCCCACTCGCGAACTGGCTGCCCAGGTTCACGACAGCTTCAAGCTCTACGCCCGCGACCTCAAGTTCGTCAGCGCCTGCATCTTCGGCGGCGTCGGCATGAACCCGCAGGTACAGGCCATGTCCCGCGGCGTCGACGTGCTGGTGGCCTGCCCGGGCCGTCTGCTCGACCTGTGTGGCCAAGGCAGCGTCGATCTGTCCCACGTTGAAATCCTCGTGCTCGACGAAGCCGACCGCATGCTCGACATGGGCTTCGTGCATGACGTCAAGAAGGTCCTTGCGCGCTTGCCGTCCAAGCGTCAGAACCTGCTGTTCTCGGCGACGTTCTCCAAGGACATCACCGACCTGGCCGGCAAGCTGCTGCACAACCCCGAGCGCATCGAAGTCACGCCGCCCAACACCACGGTCGAGCGTATCGAGCAGCGCGTCTATCGCCTGGCCTCCAGCCACAAGCGTTCGCTGCTGGCGCACCTGATCACTCAGGGCGCGTGGGAGCAGGTGCTGGTGTTCACCCGTACCAAGCACGGCGCCAACCGCCTGGCCGAGTACCTGGAGAAGCACGGTCTGAGCGCCGTGGCGATCCACGGCAACAAGAGTCAGAACGCGCGCACCAAGGCCCTGGCCGACTTCAAGGCCGGCTCCGTACGCATCATGGTCGCCACCGACATTGCCGCGCGTGGCCTGGACATCGACCAGCTGCCACACGTGGTCAATTTCGAGCTGCCCAACGTCGACGAAGACTACGTGCACCGTATCGGCCGTACCGGTCGTGCCGGTCGTAGTGGCGAGGCGATCTCGCTGGTTGCGCCAGACGAAGAGAAGCTGCTCAAGAGCATCGAGCGCATGACCAAGCAGAAGATCCCGGACGGTGATCTGATGGGGTTCGATGCCAGCACCGTGGAAGCGGAAAAACCCGAGGTGCGCGAGCGTCCTCAGGCCAACAATGCCCGCGGTGCTCGCGCACCTCGCGGCGATGGCACCAGCAACGCCAGCAGCGGTCGCAAGGACAAAGGGAAGGACAAAGGCAAGGAAAAGCCCGCCGGGGCGCGTTCTGAACGCCAACCCCGTGACCAGAAGCCACGTCAGCCACAGGCTGCACGCGCGGCCGTAGAACCGGCGGTTTCCGCCAACCGTGCGCCGGACGAATTCCTCGATGACGAAGTGGACAACTTCGGCAACCGTGCGGATTACGTCAGCCCCTATCAGGGCAAGAACCAAGGGCGCGGTCGTCGTCCTGCCGGTTCTGCACCGGCCGGTGGTACTGCTCCAGCAGCAGCGCCTCGCCAGGGTCGCCCTGCCGGTGGCGCACCGCGCAACGGTGGCGGCGCACGTTCGGCCGGCACTGGCGACAACGCCGGCGCCAAGCGCGGTCCGCGCAGCAACGGGGGTGGCGCTCGTGACGGCCAGCCACGTCGCGACAGCAACCCGCGCAACCGCCGTCCGGCGCGCGACGAGCAGCCCCGCCAGGAACCGGCGGTGAGCAACTCGCGCAACCCGAGCCAACCGGTGATCGTGCACAAGGAATCGAAGATCGATCGTTTCCCGACTGCCGAGCAACTGGAGCAATTGCCGAGCCGCCCGCGGGGTGAAAAACCTGCCCTGCTGACGCGCAATCGCGAAGGCTGAGCATGAGGTAGGCAGGCTCGCCGCCCTGTGGGAGCGGGCTCTGCCCGCGAAGGTTTAACCACGGCTCCCATGCCGGATACAAAAAAACGCCGCAGCCCTCACAGGCTGCGGCGTTTTTTCATGTCAGCGAATCACTTACTTCGCTTTCACACCTTCGAAGGTGAAGTACAGCTCGACGGTGTCCGACTGTGGACCCAGGTCCATGGACTTGGGTGCGAAGTCCTTGCGGTTGATCGAAGTGGTGCCTTCGAAGCCGGCACGGTAGCCGCCCCATGGATCCTTGCCTTCACCCAGGAAGGTGGCCTTGATCACGACGGGCTTGGTCACGCCATGCAAGGTCAAGTCACCGGTCACGTCAGCAGTGGTCTTGCCATCGGCGCTCTTGCCGGTCGGCTTGACGCTGGTGGACTTGAAGGTGGCTTCCGGGAAGTTGGCCACGTCCAGGAAGTCCTTGCTGCTGATGTGCTTGTCACGCTCGGCGTGGTTGGTGAACACGCTGGCAGTCTTGAGGGTCACGTCGATCTTGGCGTCTTCGGGCTTGGCGGCATCGAAGCTGAACTTGCCGTCGAAGTCCTTGAAGGTACCGGTGATGAAGCTGTAGCCCAGGTGGCTGATCTTGAAGTCGACGAAAGCGTGCTGGCCTTCCTTGTCGATGGTGTAGTCAGCGGCCATGGCCTGGCCTGCAGTGAACAGGGCAGTGCCAATGGCGAGTGCAGCGAGGGTCTTTTTCAACATGGGGAGTATTCCTCTTGGAGTTTGATAGGTACGGCAGTCAAGCTTTGCGACCCAGCATACGGATGAGGGTTGCATCACGATCGATGAAGTGGTGTTTCAATGCAGCCAAGCCGTGCAGTACGGCGAATATCACCAGTACCCAAGCCAGGTAGAAATGCACGGTACCGGCGGTTTCCGCCTGATTGGGCAGGCCGCTGACCAGCGCCGGTATTTCGAACAGCCCGAAAACCGGAATGCCCACCCCGTCTGCGGTCGAAATCAAGTAGCCGGCGCTCATCACCAGGAACAGGTCCGCATAGAGGAACAGGTGCCCCAGATGAGCCGCCGTGCGGGTCAGCTTGCCTTGGTTGGGTGTGGGCGGCGGGGGTGGGCTGATGAAGCGCCAGACCACGCGCACGAGCATGAAGAAGAACAGCACCAGGCCGATGCTTTTGTGCAGGTCAGGTCCGGCCTTGCGCCATGGGTCGTAGTAACCCAGGCCCACCATCCACAACCCAAGAGCGAAAAGCCCGAATACGGTCAGCGCGACGCCCCAGTGCAGGACGATGCTGACCCAGCCATAGCGTGAAGTGGAATTACGTAGTTGCATGTGCCTGGACCTTGTAAGAACTGCGCTCAAGATGACTGACTTATCTATCGGATTAAAGCGGAAAATCTCGCTTTGAAATATCGATAAAGTTGATTAAGACAGTATTAAGCGCACTGCTCTGAGGCCAGGAACGCGGTTTTATACGCGTAAAGGCGCCGCCGACCCGTGAAAAGGCCGACGGCTGCGGTGCGAAACCTACGGCTGCACTGTAGGTTTCGTTACTTCTACCTTGTTTTTGGATTCAACCGGTTTTTTCGCTTCGGCCGGCTTCTTGACCACAGGCTTCTTGGTTTCGGCCTTCTTGGGCTCCGGTTTTTTCGTTTCCACTTTCTTCACCGGCGCAGCCTTCTTCGCAGGCTCTGCCTTGACCGGTGCGGGCGCGGGCACGACGGCGGGCACCGGAACAGGTGCAGACGTGGGCGCTGGAACGGGAGCAGGTGCAGGCGCCGGTACTGGCGCAGGTGCAGGCTCGACGGGCTTGGCCGCTGGCGTCTCGCCGCCGCCGAACCACTTGGAGAAGAACCCAGGCTTGCTCTCGGCAGCCTTGACCGGCGCTGCTGCAGGCGGCGCGACCTTGACCGGTTCGAAGGACTTGCCTGCCGCCAGATCAACCACTTGGCCGGCAGCACGCTGACCGCTGCGCAGCGCGCCTTCCAACGTGCCGGGGTACAGCGAGTCGGTGTGTTCGCCCGCGAAGGCGATGCGCTGCTGCGGCTTCTCCCAGACCTTCCAGAACTTGCTGATCTGCCCCGGTCCGTAGGCCAGGTACGCGCCGCCATACGAAGGATCGGTGCTGTAGCGACGGATCTCGTAGCCGGTGTAGGCACCGCGCGCCTGTGGATAGAACGCGTGCAGGCGAATCAATACCTGGTCGACCATCTGCTTGTCGCCAAAGGCCTGCAGCAGGCGGGCGTTGTCACCGGACAGGTTGATCACCACATTGGCGCCACCCTTCAAGGCTGGCTCGATCCACAACATGCCCAGCCCGGTGTTGCTGTAGATCTCGCCGGACATCCGCGCCTTGCTGTCCCAGACCGGCGTCTTGAACTTGAGCAGCAACTGGTCGCGCCACCCGTAGTTGGTGCCCTTGATCGCCGCCAGCTGGCGGTTGTCCAGTGCAGGGGTGAAGGCGATCTTGCCCAGTGCACGCAGAGGGACGGCCAGGACCACGTAGCTGGCCTGGTAGCCCACGGCGCCCACTTTGACGGTCACGCCGTCCTTGTCCTGGCTGATGGCCGACACCGGTGAATCGGTCTTGATGGTCTTGATCTGTTTGACGAACGCCTGGGCCAGCACCGGGCTGCCACCGATCAGGCGCGAGGCGCGCAGATCACGGTCGTCGATGTCCTGATAGACCCGGTTCTGCTGGGCGAAATACAGCAGTGACAGACGCGACGGCTCGTCGTAGCGCGTACGAATCTTCTGGTTGATCAGTTGCCGTGCCGTAGGGGGCAGTTGCAGGCGATCCAGCCAGTTGGACACGTTGATCTGGTCCAGGGCGAACAGGGTGCTGGTCGCGCCGGGGTTTTCCGGATCCTTGACCGAGCGGGCGAGGTCATCCAGGGTTTTCTCGTAGCGCTTGAGGGCTTCCGCAGTCGCTGGCTGCTTGGTGGCCAGGTCGGCAGCGGTGAAGTATTCGCCGTCGATCAGGTAGCCAGGGTTACGGACGAATTCCGGCGCCGGCTGGGTGGCCAGCTTGAAGGTGTTCACGTAACCATTGAGCACCGGCTGGACCTTGCTGCCGCCGATCCATTCGCTGGTGGCCAGACCCGAGCGGCCGCCGAGGCTGGGTCGTGCTTCCAGCAAGGTGACTTGCCAGCCTTTGGCCTGCAGCTCGTAGGCGGCCGTCAGCCCCGCCAGACCGCCGCCGACGACGATCGCCGTCTGTGCCTTGTCATTGCCCAACGCCTGCGCGCTGAACAGCCCTACTACTATCAGCGCCCAGGCGCGCAACCAACCAGCAGACATGCAGAGAACTCCGGCAGAGCAAGCGAAATGGCCGGATCGAGCCCCGGCAGTGGCAAATTGCCGCGCAGCATACGCCAGCGGCATAGTGCCCGCCAGTGTCGCCATCGAGCATGTTTGGGTTGTTAGCCGAGGCCTCATTGCATAGGCTTGCGCGACTGTTTGCCAAGCGTGTTGCCGCGGGAGAGAAAGATGGGACTCAACGATCAGTGGATGAAACGAGACCTCGAGGTCTTGTGGCACCCCTGCACCCAGATGAAAGACCACGAGCGGCTGCCGCTGATCCCGATCAAACGCGGCGAAGGCGTGTGGCTGGAGGACTTCGAGGGCAAGCGCTACCTGGACGCGGTCAGCTCCTGGTGGGTCAATGTCTTCGGGCATGCCAATCCGCGCATCAATCAGCGCATCAAGGATCAGGTCGATCAGCTGGAGCACGTGATCCTGGCCGGTTTCAGCCATCAGCCGGTGATCGAGCTGTCGGAGCGTCTGGTCAAGATGACGCCCGAAGGGCTGACTCGCTGCTTCTACGCCGACAACGGCTCTTCGTGCATCGAAGTCGCGTTGAAGATGAGCTTTCACTACTGGGTCAACCGCGGCCAACCGAACAAGAAGCGCTTCGTGACCCTGACCAACAGCTACCACGGCGAGACCATCGCCGCGATGTCGGTCGGTGACGTGCCGTTGTTCACCGAGACCTACAAGGCCCTGCTGCTCGATACCCTGAAAGTCCCCAGCCCTGACTGCTACCTGCGGCCCGAAGGGGTGAGCTGGGAAGAACACTCGCGCACCCTCTTCCAGGCCATGGAACAGACTCTGGCCGAACACCATGAAAGCGTGGCCGCGGTGATCATCGAGCCGTTGATTCAGGGCGCGGGGGGCATGCGCATGTATCACCCGGTGTACCTCAAGCTGTTGCGCGAAGCGTGCGACCGCTACGGCGTACACCTGATCCACGACGAGATCGCCGTGGGCTTCGGTCGCACCGGAACGATGTTCGCCTGCGAGCAGGCCGGCATTCGCCCGGATTTCCTGTGCCTGTCCAAGGCGCTGACCGGCGGCTATCTGCCGCTGGCGGCCTGCGTGACCACCGACGACGTCTACAGCGCGTTCTACGACGACTACCCGACCCTGCGTGCCTTCCTGCATTCGCACAGCTACACCGGCAACCCGTTGGCCTGTGCTGCGGCTCTGGCCACGCTGGACATCTTCGAGCAGGACAACGTCATCGAGAACAACCGCGCCCTGGCCCAGCGCATGGCCACTGCCACCGCGCACCTGGCCGACCATGCCCACGTGGCCGAGGTGCGTCAGACCGGCATGGTCCTGGCCATCGAAATGGTCCAGGACAAGGCCAGCAAGACCGCCTACCCCTGGCAGGAGCGACGCGGACTCAAGGTGTTCAACCACGCCCTGGAGCGCGGCGCGTTGCTGCGCCCGCTGGGCAGCGTGGTGTATTTCCTGCCGCCCTATGTGATCACGCCGGAGCAGATCGACTTCCTGGCCGAGGTGGCCAGCGAGGGGATCGATATCGCCACGCGCAGCAGCGTGAGCGTGCAGGTGGCTGAAGATTTCCATCCCGGGTTTCGTGATCCGGGTTGAGGTTGTTCAGTGCCTGTACCGGCCTCTTCGCGGGCAGAGGGCTCGCCGCCCGCCCCGCTCCCACAGGAAGTTTCGGTCGCTCATGCGGTCCTTGTGGGAGCGGGCTCTGCCCGCGAAGAGGCCAGAATAAACACCACAAAATCACCAGAGACACCCCCATGCGACTGTCCCGCTTTTTCATCGACGCCCCCCTGAGCCTGGGCGAACACGAACTCCCCGAAGCCCAGGCCCACTACATCGGCCGCGTGCTGCGCATGGCCACCGGCGACAAGGTCCAGCTGTTCGACGGCAGCGGCCAGGAATTCCTGGGCACCTTGCTGGAAGTGGGCAAGAAACGCGTCAGCGTCACCCTCGACGAACAGTTCACCGGCCAACCTGACTCGTCGCTGGCCATCCATCTGGGCCAGGGTCTGTCCCGTGGCGAGCGAATGGATTGGGCGATCCAGAAGGCCACCGAACTGGGCGTGAGCGAGATCACCCCGCTGGTGAGCGAACGCTGCGAGGTCCGCCTCAAGGACGAACGCGCCGACAAGCGTCTGGCCCACTGGCGACAGGTGGCCATCAGCGCCTGCGAGCAATGTGGTCGTTCCAGCGTGCCGGTCATTCATTCGCCGCAGGTGCTGGCCGACTGGATCGCCGCCAGTGACGCCGAGCTCAAACTGGTGCTGCACCCTGTCGCAGAGCCGCTGCTCAGCCACGCCAAGCCTGCCAGCCTGGCGTTCCTGATCGGGCCCGAAGGTGGCCTCAGCGATGCCGAAGTCGAGCAGGCCAAGGCCGGCGGCTTTCACGCTGCCCGCCTCGGCCCCCGCGTGCTGCGCACCGAAACCGCGCCGGTAGTCGCCCTGGCGGTGGCCCAGCAGCTGTGGGGGGATTTCTAGGCTTCAGAGGACGTAGAAAAAGATCGCGATGAAGTGCAACACACTGCCCGCGATCACGAACAGGTGCCAAATGCCGTGGGCATGGCGCAGACGCTTGTCCAGCGCGAAGAAAATGATGCCCACGGTGTACAGCACACCGCCTGCAGCCAGCAGGGCGAACCGCGGCCGACCCGAGCAGGCGCAGCAGCGGCTGCACCGCGACCAGCACGATCCAGCCCATCACCGCGTAGATGACGATGGACAGCACGCGGGCCTCGGAGCGAGGCTTGATCTCCTGCAACATGCCCAGCACCGCCAGCCCCCAGACCACTCCGAACAGGCTCCAGCCCCAGGGCCCGCGCAGGGTCACCAGACAGAACGGCGTATAGCTGCCGGCGATCAGCAGGTAGATCGACAGGTGATCGAGCTTCTGCATGATCGCTTTGCGGCGCCCGCGCACGCTGTGGTAGATCGTGGACACGCTGTAGAGCACGATCAGCGTGGTGCCATAAATGCACACGCTGACGATCTTCCAGGGGTCTCCTTCGAAGGCCGCCAAAAGCAGCAGCCAGACGGCACCGACCGCTGCCAGCACGGCGCCCACCAGATGGGTCCAGGCGTTCATTCGTTCGCCATGGTACATACACAACTCCTTGCTCCCCGTAGCAGCGGCGCAAGCCGCGTCAGGCCTACCGCGGCGCCCGCCAACGCGGCTTGCGCCGCTGCTACAGGGGTTGCGGCGACTCAGAATACGGTTACAGCCACTGCGATTTCCTGTAGCAGCGGCGCGAGCCGCGTCAGGCCTCGATGCGTTACGTCAGGCCTATCGCGGTGCCCGCCGACGCGGCTTGCGCCGCTGCTACAGGGGTTGCGGCGACTCAGAATACGGTTACAGCCACTGCGATTTCCTGTAGCAGCGGCGCGAGCCGCGTCAGGCCTCGATGCGTTACGTCAGGCCTATCGCGGTGCCCGCCGACGCGGCTTGCGCCGCTGCTACAGGGGTTGCGGCGACTCAGAATACGGTTACAGCCACTGCGATTTCCTGTAGCAGCGGCGCGAGCCGCGTCGGCGGGCACCGCGGTGGAATTGGCGCAACGCGGTAACGTTTGATGCGGTTCGCGCCGCTGCTACAGGGTCAGCGTACGACGATGCCTTGCTTGGCCATGAAGGCCTTGGCTTCGGGTACGGTGTACTCGCCGAAATGGAAGATACTGGCGGCCAGCACCGCGCTCGCGCCGCCCTGGATCACGCCATCGGCCAGGTGCTGCAGGTTGCCCACCCCACCGGAGGCGATCACCGGAATGCCCAGCGCATCGCTGATGGCGCGGGTCACGCCCAGGTCGAAGCCATTCTTCATGCCGTCCTGATCCATGCTGGTCAGCAGAATCTCACCCGCACCCAGGCCTTCCATCTTCTGCGCCCATTGCACGGCGTCCAGCCCGGTAGGCTTGCGACCACCGTGGGTGAAGATTTCCCAACGCGGCTCTTCGCCCGGCCCGGAAACCTTCTTCGCGTCGATGGCCACCACGATGCACTGCGAGCCAAAGCGCGAGGCCGCTTCGCCGACGAACTCGGGGTTGAACACCGCCGCCGTGTTGATCGAGACCTTGTCGGCACCGGCATTGAGCAGGTTGCGGATGTCCGCCACCGTGCGCACGCCGCCGCCTACGGTCAGAGGGATGAACACCTGGCTGGCCATGCGCTCCACGGTGTGCAGTGTGGTGTCACGGCCGTCGACACTGGCAGTGATGTCGAGAAAGGTGATCTCGTCGGCGCCCTGCTCGTCGTAGCGCCGGGCGATCTCGACCGGGTCACCGGCGTCGCGGATGTTCTCGAACTTGACGCCCTTGACCACGCGGCCGTTGTCCACGTCCAGGCAAGGGATGATGCGTTTGGCCAGGGCCATGGGGGTTCTCCGATCGGATTGGGAGCGAGGTGTCTGTGAACGCGGCTTGCGCCGCTGCTACAGGAAGCCGGGGCGCGGGCCGCGTTTAGCCATTACGCGTTGTACGAATCGCAAAAAGCCTGGGCCTCGGCGACGTCCAGGGTGCCTTCGTAGATGGCCCGGCCGGTGATGGCGCCGATGATGCCCGGAGCCTTGGCGTCCAGCAGGGCACGGATGTCGCCCAAGTTGTGGATACCGCCGGAAGCGATCACCGGGATCCGGGTCGCGGCCGCCAGGGCAGCGGTGAACGGCACGTTGCAGCCCTGCATCATGCCGTCCTTGGCGATGTCGGTGTAGACGATCGCCGACACGCCATCGGCCTCGAAGCGCTTGGCCAGGTCGATGACCTGCACCGTGCTCACTTCCGCCCAGCCGTCGGTGGCGACGAAGCCGTCCTTGGCGTCCAGGCCGACGATGACCTTGCCGGGGAACGCACGGCAGGCCTCGGCGACGAACTCGGGCTGCTTGACCGCCTTGGTACCGATGATCACGTAGCTGACGCCAGCCTTGACGTAGTGTTCGATGGTTTCCAGCGAGCGGATGCCGCCGCCGATCTGGATCGGCAGGTGCGGGTAGCGCTTGGCGATCGCGGTAACCACTTCGCCGTTCACTGGCTGGCCTTCGAAGGCACCGTTGAGGTCGACCAAGTGCAGGCGACGGCAGCCGCCTTCGACCCACTTGGCCGCCATGCTCACCGGATCGTCCGAGAACACCGTGGAATCTTCCATGCGGCCCTGGCGCAGGCGCACGCAGGCACCGTCTTTAAGATCGATAGCGGGGATAATCAGCATCTGCAAAAACCTTCGGGGTCGGTGAACGGCGATGCTCGGAAGTCAGTTCTTCTCGAGCGCCCACAGGTCGCTCTCGATGCTTTCGAACCTCTCGCTGAGGTGCGCCTGCACATCGAAAATCGCCCTGTTGTAATAGTGTGGAGCCATTTCGCGGGTGAACAGCTCGAGCACCTCGAGGGCCTCGAACGAACCCAGGTCCAGATCGAAGCGGTCGCGCATGAACCGCTTGATCTTGTCGGCCGCTTCGCTTTCCTGCTCCGGCGTCAGGGTGAGAATGGGCGGCTTGCTGGCCTTGGCCATTACCAGCGTCCATCCCAGGCTGCGAAGTTCTGCAGCAGCTGCAGGCCATGGGTATGGCTTTTCTCGGGGTGGAACTGCACGGCGAAACGTGAACCTTCGGCCAGTGCCGCAGCGAAGTCGCGACCGTAATGGCCGCGCCCTACCACCTGGCCCGGCTTGCCGGCCTCGATGTAGTAGCTGTGCACGAAGTAGAAGCGCGCAAGGTCTGGGATGTCGTGCCACAGTGGGTGGTCCACCGCCTGCTGCACTTCGTTCCAGCCCATGTGCGGGACTTTCAGGTGTTCGCCGTCTTCGTGCAGGTCCTTGCCGAAGAAGCGCACCTTGCCGGGAAACACGCCGATGCAGTCGACGCCGGCGTTTTCCTCGCTGTGCTCCATCAGCGCCTGCATGCCGACGCAGATCCCCAGAAACGGCCGGTCCCGACTGACTTCGCGCACCAGCGCATCGAAGCCAAGGCGGCGGATCTCGGCCATGCAATCGCGGATCGCGCCGACACCGGGGAAAACCACGCGGTCGGCTTCGCGAATGACGTTGGCGTCACTGGTGATCAGCACCTTGCCGGCACCCACGTGCTCCAGGGCCTTGGCCACCGAGTGCAGGTTGCCCATGCCGTAGTCGATTACCGCGACGGTCTGCATCAGAGCACGCCCTTGGTCGACGGCATCTGCCCGGCCATGCGTTCGTCGACGGCGACGGCCATGCGCAGGGCGCGGCCGAAGGCCTTGAACACGGTTTCGATCTGGTGATGGGTGTTGTGCCCACGCAGGTTGTCGATGTGCAGGGAGACGTTGGCGTGGTTGACGAAGCCTTGGAAGAATTCCTGGAACAGGTCGACGTCGAAGCCGCCAACGGTGGCGCGGGTATAGGGCACGTGCATCTGCAGGCCGGGGCGGCCGGAGAAGTCGATGACCACGCGCGACAGCGCTTCGTCCAGCGGGACGTAGGCATGGCCGTAGCGAAAGATGCCCTTTTTGTCGCCGATGGCCTTGGCGAACGCCTGGCCCAGGGTGATGCCGACGTCCTCCACGGTGTGGTGGTCGTCGATGTGCAGGTCGCCCTTGCACTCGATGTCCAGGTCGATCAGCCCGTGCCGGGCGATCTGGTCAAGCATGTGCTCAAGAAAAGGAACGCCGATATCGAATCGGGCCTTTCCGGTGCCATCCAGGTTGATCGAGGCTTTGATCTGGGTTTCCAGAGTGTTGCGCTCGACGAACGCGATACGTTCGGCCATCACCAGCTCCGCAAAATCGTTGGGCGAAAAAGGTGATCATTATAGGCACGCGGGCGGGAAACAGGAACAGAAGAGGTTCAGAGGGGGATTGGCGGTGCGGCCTTCGCAGGCAGAGGGCTCAGCCGCCCGCCCCGCTCCCACGTACACCGTGTGGGAGCGGGCTCTGCCCGCGAAGGCCGCACCACCGATTCAAACGTCTACATCAATGAAACAGCACCGCCGTCTTCTGCAGGGTCACCCACACGCCCCACGCCAACGGAATGCCCACGGCCAGCCAGGCCGCGACAGCCAGAGGCTTGGACGCAGGATTGGCCTTCCACTCCAGCACGGTGGTGCCATCGGTGCCCTTGTCATGGCCCAGCGCCTGCTCGGCCTTGAGCTCGGCATCGGTCATGAAGTACTTGTCGGCCACCGGACGCACCAGCGCGTTGCAGATGAAGCCCAGCACCAGCAGGCCGGAGAGGATGTACAACGTGGTGTCGTACACCGCCGCACGGGCTACGCCGTGAGCCAGCTGGTAGTCACGCAGGTTGGTCACCAGCACCGGGCCCAACACGCCGGCCACGGCCCAGGCGGTCAACAGGCGACCGTGAATGGCGCCGACCATCTGCGTACCGAACAGGTCGGCCAGGTAGGCCGGCACGGTGGCGAAACCGCCGCCGTACATCGACAGCACGATGCAGAAAGCCGCCACGAACAGTGCGATGTTGCCCGAATGACCCAGGGTCGGTACCGAGGCATACAGCGCCACGCCCAGGGCGAAGAACACGAAGTAGGTCACCTTGCGGCCGATGTAGTCGGAGAACGAAGCCCAGAAGAACCGGCCACCGATGTTGAACAGGCTGAGCAGACCGGTGAAGCCCGCTGCAATGGCAGCGATCTGCGCCAGTTGCGCCGAGTCCAGCTGGTTGAACGCCAGGTCCACGCCCAGCAGCTTGCCGCCGAACACTTCCTGCAGCAGTGGCGAAGCCATGCCCAGAATGCCGATACCGGCGGAAACGTTGAGGCACAGCACCAGCCAGACCAGTGCGAACTGAGGGGTCTTCCAGGCCACGTTAACGTGCACGTGGCGGTTGGTGATCATGCCCTTGGCCTTCTTCGCCGAAGGAACATAGCCTTCAGGCTTCCAACCGGTCGGTGGGACGCGGTACGACAGCGCGCCGCCGATCATGAAGACGAAGTAGATCGCCGCCATCACCAGGAAGCTCTGCCACACGCCGACGCTGGTAGGGGATGCGAAATGGCCCATCAAGGCAGCCGCCAGAGGGGCGCCGACCATGGCACCGCCGCCGAAGCCCATGATCGCCATGCCGGTGGCCATGCCGCGCTTGTCCGGGAACCACTTGATCAGGGTCGATACGGGGGAAATGTAGCCCAGCCCCAGGCCAATACCGCCGATCACGCCCGAGCCCAGCCACATCAGCCAGATCTGGTGGGTGTAGATACCCAACGCGGAAATGACCAGACCACCGCACCAGCACAGAGCCGACACGACACCGGCCTTGCGCGGCCCGGCGTGTTCCAGCCAGCCACCCCAGATGGCTGCCGAGCAGCCCAGAAAAATGAAGAACAGGGTGTAGATCCAGCTCAGCATCGACACCGACCAGTCACAGGACGATGAGAACACCTGGCTGAAAAAGCTCAGGTCGGGCGCGCACGCCACTGGTGCGGTGATGCCGATTGCCTTGGACAGCGGCAACCAGAACACCGAGAAACCGTACGCCATGCCGATGCACAAGTGAATGGCCAACGCGGCTGGTGGAACCAGCCAGCGGTTGAAGCCAGGCTTGGCGATGATCCGCTCCTTGGACAGAAATCCTGGCTGGGCACCCACGCCGCCGCCCGAAAGACTACTGCTCATTTCGTAACCCCCGTTGATTTTTGTAGTTCAGCTGTCTGCACACAAATGCGCCCACATCCTTCATGCACGTTGGCGATCGATTGTTTTATCGGCAGCATTTGGCAAATCGCGACATAAAGTCGCAGCGGACAGTCGAAGGCGAGAAGATTACCACCAGATGTAACCAATGGAAGCAAACTGCTATCCCTTTATTTCACTGATCTGCCGGATGGTTGGCAAAACCTTCCGAACGGTCCCGAGGATTTCCTCCGGATCGCCGAAACCTGCGCGCCAAAGCGCTCGCGACGCCCTCGCAAGGCAGCGGCGAACGCCCGATGCAACGGCACCGACAGACCGCCCACATCACCAGACGCACAACGTTATACTCTCCCGCTAACTTCCAAATTTCGGACTAAAGGACTCGCCCATGAAAGCGTTCGGCAAAATCCTCGGCCTGTGCATTCTCGGTCTGTTGTTGATTCTGGTGGCCCTGGGTTTCGCCCTCACCCACCTCTTCGACCCCAACGACTACAAGGACGAGATTCGCCAACTGGCACGGGACAGGGCTCACGTCGAGCTGACCCTCAACGGGGACATCGGCTGGAGCCTGTTCCCATGGCTGGGTCTGGAACTGCACGACGCCAGCGTGGCCACGCTCGCCAACCCCAAGACGCCTTTCGCCGACCTGCAGATGCTCGGCCTTTCGGTGCGCGTGCTGCCACTGCTGCGCAAGGAAGTGCAGATGAGCGACGTACGGGTCGAGGGCTTGAACCTGTCCCTGGAGCGTGACGCCAACGGCCACGGCAACTGGGAAGACATCGGCAAGCCCCTGCCCACCACCACAGCAGACCCCAACGACCCGAACGCCCCGGCAGTCACCGAACCCGGCAAGCCCCAGGCACCGTCGCGCCCGGTCAAGCTGGACATCGACAGCCTCACCGTGAACAACGCCCGCGTGCAGTACCACGACGCGCGCACCGGCCGCATGTACACCGCCGAGAGCATCCAGCTCAGCACCGGCGCCGTGCACGAAGGCGCCGACATCCCGCTGAAACTGACCGCGTTCCTGGGCACCAACCAGCCCGTGGTGCGGGCCCGTACCGAACTGGCCGGCGAGCTTCGCTTCGACCGCGTGCTCAAGCGCTACCAGCTCGAGGACATGCGCCTGAGCGGTGAGGCCTCGGGCGATCCGCTGCAAGGCAAGACGGTCACCTTCAGCGCCCAGGGGCAGTTGCTGTTGGACCAGTCCGCCAACATCGCCGAATGGACCGGCCTCAAGCTGGCCGCCAACCAGATGCGTGCGCTGGGCGAACTGCGCGTGCGCAATCTGGACAGCGAGCCTCAGCTCACCGGTGGCCTGTCGATTGCCGAGCTGGATCTGCGTGCCTTCTTCGACAGCATCGGCCAACCGCTGCCAGCGATGGCCCCGGGCAGCCTCGGCAAGTTCGAACTGGTCAGCCGGCTGCAGGGCACCCGCGACAGCCTGGGCCTGGAAGACCTGACGCTGAAGCTGGACGAGAGCACCTTCACCGGCCGCATCGCCGTGGAAGATTTCGCCCACCAGGCACTGCGCCTGCAGCTCAAGGGCGACACTTTCAACGCCGACCGCTACCTGCCGGCCAAGACCGAAAAGGCCGCCAACGCCAGCGCGGCGCGCCAGGCCGAGGTGCAGAACAGCGAAGCGGCCGCCGTGGCATCCGGTGAATCGCCGCTGCCCGACGCGCCAACCCGCGGCGCCTGGAGCGACGATCGCCTGCTGCCTGTCGAACGCCTGCGAGCCCTGGACGTACAAGCCGACCTCGCCATCGGCCAACTGACCCTCAAGGGCTTGCCGGTGCGCAACGCCACCCTCAAGGCCCAGGGCCAGGGCGGCATGCTGACCTTGCAAACCCTGGCCGGTGGCCTCTACAACGGCACCTTCAACACCCAGGGCACCCTCGACGTGCGTCCGGAAACGCCGCTGCTGGCGTTGCAGACGCGCATCGACAAGGTGCCTGTGGAAAACTTCATCAAGTCGCAGAACGCCAACCCACCGGTGAGGGGCCTGTTGAACCTCAACAGCAACCTGAGCGGCTCGGGCAACAGCCAGAAGGCGCTGGTCGAATCGCTCAACGGCACCGCCAGCTTCGTCCTCAACGACGGCGTACTGGTCAACGCCAACCTGGAGCAGCAGATCTGCCGTGGCATCTCGGTGCTCAACCGCAAGACCCTCAACGGCGAACCGCGTGGCAAGGACACACCGTTCAAGGAGCTCAAGGGCAGCCTGGTGTTTCGCAACGGCGTGGCCAGCAACCAGGACCTGCTGGTGCGCATTCCCGGCCTGACCGTCAAAGGCGACGGCGACGTCGATCTGCGCGTACTGGGGATGGACTACCGCGTGGGCGTGGTGGTGGAAGGCGAACAGGGCACCAGCGCCGATCCGGCCTGTCAGGTGGGCGAACGTTTCGTCGGCGTGGAACTGCCGCTGCGCTGCCGTGGCCCGCTGGAGATGGGCGCCAAGGCTTGCCGCATCGACCGTGACGGCCTGGGCCAGGTGGCTGCCAAGCTGGCCGGCGACCGTATTCGCGACAAGATAGACGAGAAGCTCGAAGAAAAACTGGGCGACAAGGTCGACCCCAAACTCAAAGACGCGTTGCGAGGTCTGTTCAACCGATGAGTCCCGAGCAGTTTTCCAGCGCCGTGCTGGAATGGTACGACCGCAACGGCCGGCATGATTTGCCGTGGCAGCAGGACATCAACCCGTATCGGGTGTGGGTCTCGGAAATCATGCTGCAGCAGACCCAGGTCAGCACGGTGCTGAACTACTTCGACCGCTTCATGGCGGCGCTGCCCACCGTGCAGGCGCTGGCCGAGGCGCCGGAAGACGAAGTGCTGCACCTGTGGACCGGGCTGGGCTACTACACCCGCGCCCGCAACCTGCAGAAAACCGCCAGGATCGTGATGGCCGAGCACGGCGGCGAGTTTCCCCACGACGTGGAGAAACTGGTCGAACTGCCTGGCATCGGCCTGTCCACGGCCGGGGCGATCGCCAGCATCAGCATGGGCCTGCGCGCGCCGATCCTCGACGGTAACGTCAAGCGCGTGCTCGCCCGCTACACCGCGCAGGAAGGCTATCCGGGCGAACCCAAGGTGGCCAAGGCGCTGTGGGCCACCGCCGAGCGCCTGACCCCACAGACCCGAGTGAACCACTACACCCAGGCGATGATGGACCTGGGCGCCACCCTGTGCACCCGCAGCAAGCCCAGCTGCCTGCTCTGCCCACTGGAAAAAAGCTGTGAAGCGCACATGCTCGGCCTGGAAATCCGCTACCCGGTGCCCAAGCCGCGCAAGGCCGTTCCGCAACGCGCAACGCTGATGCCTCTGCTCGCCAACCGCGAAGGCGCCATCCTGCTTTACCGCAGGCCCTCCAGCGGCCTGTGGGGCGGCCTGTGGAGCCTTCCCCAGCTCGACGACCTGAACGACCTCGACCACCTCGCCGGCCAGCACGCGCTGCACCTGCTTGGCCGGCGCCAGCTACCCGCCCTGACTCACACCTTCAGCCATTTCCAGCTGGCCATCGACCCGTGGCTGGTGCAGGTCGAGCAGACCGCCCACCACGTGGCCGAGGCCGACTGGCTCTGGTATAACCTCGCCACACCGCCGCGCCTGGGCCTGGCAGCCCCGGTGAAGAAGCTGCTGCAACACGCAGCCGACGCCTTGAACGCAGGAGATCTGTAATGACCCGCACCGTAATGTGCCGCAAGTACAAAGAAGAACTGCCCGGCCTCGAGCGCCCGCCCTACCCCGGCGCCAAGGGCGAAGACATCTACAACCACGTCTCCCAGCAAGCCTGGGGCGACTGGCAGAAACACCAGACGCTGCTGATCAACGAGCGCCGCCTGAACATGATGAACGCCGAAGACCGCAAATTCCTGCAGGGCGAGATGGACAAGTACCTGTCCGGCGAGGAATACGCCAAGGCCGACGGCTACGTGCCACCCGCCGAATAACCCAGCAAAATCGTAAGCGACGGTATTAATTAAAATTTTTTTCGACATCACGCTTGACGACCCGTCGAAAAACCAGTTTAATGCGCCCCGTTGCCCAGATAGCTCAGTCGGTAGAGCAGGGGATTGAAAATCCCCGTGTCGGCGGTTCGATTCCGTCTCTGGGCACCACCTTCCGTTTTCAGGTGGTGCATGCAGTACCTGAAAACACACAGAGAGCCCGCCTAGTGCGGGCTTTTTGTTGTCTGGCGTTTCACACCTCGTGAAAGCCCGTGGGCAGGCGAATGGATCGAGTTCGGTCCTCGGATCCACTCACAGCCCCAGCGCGCCCTCCCTGGCCAAGTTGGGTGGCTTACCAGCGAAACGCCACGGTCCCCAGCACCGTTCGCTCCTCACCCCAATAACAGCGACCCGCGTTGTTGCAGCCCGATACGTATTCCTTGTCAAACAGGTTCTTCGCGTTGACGTCCACCGACCAATGCTCGTTGATGTCATACCCCACCAACGCATCCACCAGCGTCACATCGCCGGTTTTCAGCTTGCCGTACAGCGTCGGGGCTGTGTAGGCAAAGGTGTTGTCGAAGTAGCGCACGCCGCCGCCCAGGCGTAGACCGCTCAGCGCGCCATCCAGGAAGCGATACGTCGCCCAGGTCGACGCCTGGTTGCGTGGAATACCCGTCAATTGATGATCTTCAAATAATGAGCCTGGCGCGTCTTTGGTCACCCGCGCGTCCGTGTAGGTGTACGACGCAACCAGACTCAGATTAGGCGTCACGTCACTGTTGACCTCAAGCTCCAGGCCCTGAGACTTGCTCTCGCCCACTTGCCGGCTGAAGCCGCTGCTACCTGCGACCACATCGCGTGATTTGGTCAGGTCGAAAACAGCCGCACTGAAGGTCGTGTTCCACCCTTTGGGCTCGAACTTCACACCCACTTCATACTGCTTGCTGAGAATCGGATCGAGCAGATCGCCGTTGGGCTGGGACGATTGTTGTACGGGGGTGAATGCCGTGGAATAGCTGACGTAGGGCGAGATGCCGTTTTCGAACTGGTACATCAAACCCGTCTGCCAGCTGAACCGGTGATCCCAGCCATCCAGGTCCGTGGCCGCTATTGCTGCGCTGCCTGGACGCGCCGCGCTGGCACGGTTGCGGTATTCGCTCTGCACCCAGTCCTGGCGCCCGCCCAACAGGAAAATCCAGTTGTCATACTTGCTTTGCAATTGGCCATACGCGCCGTACATGTGCTGATCGAGCTGGGAGTTCTGCACGTATTGCGAGGCGTTCGGTTGCACCGCCGAGAACACCGGGTTGAACACGTTGTAAGTACCGCCCAGGCCTGCGTTCCAATCCTGGTTGAACGAGGTGCGGTCGTAACTTGCGCCAAGCAGCACTGTGTTGTCCAACGCCCCCGAAGTGAAGTGGCCTTCGAACTGATTATCCACTGAGTAGGTGATCGATTTGTTGTCACGATCATAAGCCGTGCTGCTCAACGTACTGCCAAAGCCGGCCCGGTTCAGATTGTTTGGCCAGGTTTCATGACGGTTCAAGCGCGATTCCATGTAGCGCGAGTTCTGACGGAACTGCCAGACGTCGTTGATCTGATGGCTGAACTCATAACCCAAGGTCCAGGTTTCGCGCTCGAAATCGTCCCAGTTCGGATTGCCGTTGAACTGGTCCTTGCCGATCTTGCCATTGACGTTATTGAGCAGCGTCCCTGCTGCCGGATAGCCCAACAGCAACTTGGTGCGGTCGCGCTGGTAAGTCGACAGCAAGGTCAGGGCGGTGTCTTCGCTGAAGTTGAACGTCATCGACGGCGCGATGTAGAGGCGGTCATCCGGCACCGAGTCAACCTGCGTATCGGCATTGCGGCCCAGCATCACCAGCCGGCCCAGAATGCGGTTGTCGTCCGTCAACGGGCCCGAAACATCGACTCCGAGCTGGCGGCGGTTGTTGCTGCCATAGGTGAACTTGGCCTCGCCCTGCGCGGTTTCGGTCGGCTTTTTACTGACCAGATTGACCAATCCGCCCGGCGCATTTTCGCCGTAGAGAATCGAGCTTGGGCCTCGAAAGACTTCGGTACGCTCCAGCCCATAGGGCTCGGTGGTGGTGTCGTACCGGTTACCTTGAAGACGCAAACCATCTTTCAGCAAACCATAGCCATAGTCCGTGGCGTTGTAACCGCGGATGGAAAACAGATCACCGGCCAAACCATCGCCGACGGCGAAAGGCGGCGCGAAGATGCCTGGCACGTAGCCAAGAATGTCGGTAAGCGTCTGAGAACCTTGGTCCTGGATGCGTTGGCGCGTGACCACCGAGACAGAACGTGGAGTCTCGGACAAAGGCGTACTGGTTTTGGTGCCAGCGGTGCTGTTCTGTACTTGATAACCCGTACTCTGCTGGCTTTCCGGTGCTTGTTCGGTAATGACCAGGTTCTGCAACTGTAGAACCGAATCGTTGGTTGCAGGCCTGGCAGGCGCCTGGTCGGCAGCGGCGATGCCCTGCCAACTGAGTGTGGCAACGAGTAAAGCCACAGAATTCGCGCTGGAATTAATCTTGTTATTGCGAGCCATTTACCATCCTCTCTCCTGAAGATCCTGCGAAGACCAGCCGTTTTTTTGTGTCGACATATCTCAAAAAGCGGGAGAATCTAGCATGGAGTGATTCGCATTTCTATTTAAGTCGTTTTGGGTTGAGGATTCTCGTGGCCTCGTTGAGCTAGTTCGGGAATGGTTTGGGTGATTCACACATGCTGTTACCTATCGCAGGACTGGTTACCGTACGCTCGCGTCTTTATGGGCTATGTTTATTCGCTTCACGTCCCACCTCTCGAAAGTCACCGAGAGTCCCCTCGATCAACGGATTGATCGGCAGCAAGAACAAGGAGTCACCATGCGCTTTGATGGCACGTTCGAAGAACTCAAGATAAAGCTCGAAAGCATTCTGCCCGCTGGCGAATGGCGGGTAATCAACGAAAACCAGCATCAGTTCAAGACTCGCAGCAAAGGCATTCTCAACTGGTACCCGTCTACTGGCACCCTGCACTTTCAAGGCAAATCCCACGCGGCGTCGAAGCTTCAGGAAATGGTCGAGCCTTTGCTCAATAGCCATTACGGAGCGCAGCACACGCAACCTGACGATGCAGCGCAAATGCTGGCAGAGCTTTCCCAGGAACCTGCATCGGACACATCCTATTTCATCGACGATACCTATTCCGATTCCGAGCTCATCATCGGGCTGGTCGGGACGATCGGAACCGACCTTCCGGAGGTGTCGAAGCTGATCGGCGACCGGCTCAAGATTTTCGGCTACGAAACCTGCACCATCAAAGTTTCTACGGATGTCATCGCCAGCATCGGCTCCCCTGCCGACACCACCCATCAGTACGACCGCATCAGCAGCTTCATGGAAGAAGGGAACCGGCTGCGCGGGAAGAGCAAGGACAACGCCATACTGGCATTGGGCGCGGCGGTGCAAATCAACAAGCTGCGAAGCGAGTCGGCCCCCATGCGTCGCCGGGCGTTCATCATCAACTCATTGAAAAGCCCTGCGGAAGTCGAGCGTCTGCGCAAGATCTATTCGGATGGCTTTTTTCTGGTCGGCGTCCACGCCGATCTGACACGACGCCATGAGTATCTGGTGAAGGACCTGTCCATGACGGAGGAGCAGGCATCGCGCCTGATCGAGCGTGATGCGGACGAGCGCGACGAACATGGTCAGCACACCCGCAACACCTACCATCTCTCCGACTTCTTCATTGACTACAATGGCAACTCCGACTCGTTGAAGAAACAGACGTGGCGTATTCTCGACCTGCTTTTCGGTCGCCCCTACATCACCCCGACGTTCGACGAGTACGCGATGTTCATGGCGTTTTCCGCCTCGTTGAGGTCTGCCGACCTGTCGCGTCAGGTAGGGGCAGTCCTGACCAAGCACCGCTGCATCATCGCCACCGGGGCCAATGATGTTCCCAAGGCCCACGGAGGCCTTTACTGGCCCGAAAAGGATCCAGACACCCACGGCATCGTGGATGCGCCTGACGGGCGTGATTACATGCGCGGTCAAGACTCCAATGCCATCCAGAAAAGGCTGATCATCGACGATATCCTTGCGGTGGTTCCCCAGGAGTATCACCAGGAACTCGCGCCATTGATCAGAAGGAGCAAGATCAAGGACATCACCGAATATGGCCGGGTGGTGCATGCCGAAATGGAGGCCTTGCTGTCGAGCGCCCGTTCGGGTGTGAACTGCTCGGGCAGCGACTTGTACTGCACGACTTTCCCCTGTCACAACTGCGCCAAGCACATTGTGGCTGCAGGTATCAAACGGGTGATCTACGTAGAACCCTACCCCAAGAGCAAGGCTCTGGAATTTCACTCCGACGCCATCTCGCTCGGGAACAACCCGGACAATGTCGTATTCGAACCTTTCATCGGGGTTGGCCCGCGGAGCTTTTTCAACCTATTCTCGACGAACCTCGGCAGCGGCTACCCGGTGGCACGCAAGAACGATGACGGCGAAATCGTCGAGTGGAAAGAAGAGAGTGCAAAGCTCAGGACCCAGATGCTTCCGTGCTCTTACATGGATCGTGAAGCAGCAGCAGCGAATCTGCTGTCTACCTACATAGAGGGAACCTAAATGACGACCAAGAAGCAGGAATTTCTAAACCACGTATCCATGTGTCGACAAGCTGTCGCTCGCTGGCCAAGTTGGAAGCAGGATATCTTCAAGCCTCCGGCAGGCCCGAAGAACAGCGACATGGCGCAAAAAGAACACAGTTTGCGAGGACCGTCAGGGCAGTGACCTGTCCATCCTGGAACGACAAAGGCCGCTGTCATCACTGACAGCGGCCTTTGCGTTCAAGCAGTCGAATCGATCAGCGGCCCATCACTACCCGCGCATTACCGGCCTTGCGACGGCTGGAGACGATCAGGCCGGCGACGACGACCGCGATGGCCAGGCCGCCCGTGGCGAGGATTTCCACGCGGTGGTCTTCGCGCAGCGCCATGGTGGTCAGTACTGCAACGATGAAGAGGATGACCAGGTAGGTGAGGCCGGGGAACAGCCACATCTTGAAGTCGATCTTCTCACCGGCGATCTCGCGCTTGCGGCGCATGCGCAGTTGCGACACAGCGATCACCAGGTACACCAGCAACGCGATGGCGCCGGAGGTGGCGAGCAGGAAATCGAACACGGCGGCTGGTGCGACGTAGTTGGCGATCACGGCCACGAAGGCGGCGGCGGTGGACATCAGCACGGCTACCGACGGGGTGCCCGACTTCGAGGTTTTCTGTGCGGCAGCCGGCGCGTCGCCACGCTTGCTCAGGGAGAACAGCATGCGCGAAGCGGTGTACAACGCCGAGTTCAGGCAGCTGGTTACGGCGACCAGTACCACGATGTCGACGATCAGCTTGGCGTTGGGAATACCGATCAACTCGAGCACGGTCTGGTAGGAACCCAGCTCGGCCAGGCGCGGGTCGTTCCATGGCACCAGGGCCACCACCAGGAAGATCGATACGAGGTAGAACAGGAAGATCCGCCAGATCACCGAATTGGTGGCCTTGGAGATCTGCTGACCGGGGTTCTTCGATTCGGCGGCGGCGATGGTGACGATTTCGGTGCCCATGAACGAGAACATGGTGGTCAACATGGCAGCGACGACGGCGCCCAGCCCGTTGGGCATGAAGCCCATGGTGTCGGTGAGGTGGCTGACACCGCTGACCTGGCTGTTGGGCATGAAGCCGAACACCGCGCCCAGGCCCACGACGATGAAGGCGATGATCGCCAGCACCTTGATCAGCGCGAACCAGAACTCGAATTCACCGTAGTTCTTCACGCTGAACAGGTTGGTTACCGTCAGCACCAGGGTGATCACCAACGCGAACACCCAGTGCGCAACGTCGGGAATCCAAGCGTGCAGAATCGAGGCGGCGGCGTTGGCTTCCAGCGGGATTACCAGCACCCAGAACCACCAGTACAGCCAGCCGATGGAGAAACCGGCCCAATGGCCGATGGCTCGGTCGGCGTACGTGGAAAACGAACCGGTGTCAGGCGAGGCAACGGCCATTTCACCCAGCATGCGCATGACCAGTACCACCAGGCTACCGGCAGCGGCATAGGCCAGCAGCACGGCAGGGCCGGCAGCAGCGATGGCGTGGCCGGAACCTACGAACAGGCCGGCACCGATCACACCGGCGATCGACAGCATAGTTACATGACGCGGCTTGAGTCCCTGAGCGAGACCTGTGGAATTCTGCGTACTCATAAAACTACCTTTGCGAAAAATAGCGTTCTGTCCGGCGGTGATGGCGACCCTTGTGCAAAGTCCGCTACACCCCGTTCCATATCTTTTACGCAATAATTGCGCCAAATTGTACCAAGGTATATCCTGCCGCCCTGAATCGGACCTCTCGACCGATCGTGGCAAGGGATTGAATCCGTTGAGGTTTGCCCTTGTGGCTCCTGCGCATTACCGAACTACTCAGCCTGGGTCGTTATGCCGCACCAAAAAACGACGTCGGTAACACCCTCGCACAAAAACAGTGCAACCTAAAGGCGCAACTTTTGCGCGGACAATGCACGACTCAGGTGCTACTTCGTGCCACCTGCCTCTCATCGCGCCATTGAACATCCCCTGCATTCGCGCTTTCCTCGTCCCGGCAAAACTGGCAACATCGCGCCTTTTTACCGCGCCCTGCCCGTCCGAAGTCCTGCCACAGTGCCCTTGCACCGTGCATCAGGCACTCGAGAACCCAGCTGCACGTTCAGTCCCGCCATCCGCGCTATGCTAGCTGTGCGCCTGGCTGTTCATGTCGACGATGGCAGGCCGCACACGCCTATATGAGGACCGCACATGGCTCAGGCCACGCCCGCTCTGGAAATCCGTAACCTGCACAAGCGCTACGGTGCACTGGACGTGCTCAAAGGCATATCGCTGGCCGCCAACGACGGCGCAGTGATCTCCATCCTCGGTTCATCCGGTTCCGGCAAGTCGACTCTGCTGCGCTGCATCAACCTGCTGGAAAACCCCCATCAGGGCGAAATCCTGGTGGCCGGTGAAGCGCTCAAGCTCAAGGCCGCACGCAACGGCGAGCTGATTGCCACCGACAATCGCCAGATCAACCGGCTGCGCAGCCAGATCGGTTTTGTGTTTCAAAATTTCAACCTGTGGCCGCACATGAGCGTGCTCGACAACATCATCGAAGCGCCGCGCCGCGTGCTCGGCCAGAGCCGCGCCGAAGCGGTCGAGGTAGCCGAGGCGCTGCTGGAAAAGGTCGGTATCGCCGACAAGCGCCACGCCTATCCGAACGAGCTTTCCGGCGGTCAGCAACAACGTGCGGCGATTGCCCGCACCCTGGCCATGCAGCCCAAGGTTATCCTGTTCGACGAGCCGACCTCGGCGCTGGATCCGGAAATGGTCCAGGAGGTGCTCTCGGTTATTCGCAACCTGGCCGAAGAAGGCCGTACCATGCTGCTGGTGACACACGAGATGGGCTTCGCCCGGCAAGTCTCCAGCGAGGTGGTGTTTCTGCATCAAGGTCTGGTGGAAGAGCAGGGTACGCCCGAGCAAGTATTCGACAACCCCTTGTCGGCGCGCTGCAGGCAGTTCATGTCCAGCAACCGCTAACGGAGCAATAACAATATGAACATCAAGAAACTCTTTCTGGCGGTTGCCGCCACACTGCTGGTCAACGGCGCGGCCATGGCGGCCGAAAAACTGCGCATGGGCGTGGAAGCGGCCTACCCACCGTTCAACAGCAAGGACACCAGCGGCCAGGTCGTGGGCTTCGACGTCGACATCGGCAAGGCCCTGTGCGCGAAGATGGAAGTGGAATGTGAAGTGGTCACCTCCGACTGGGACGGCATCATCCCCGCGCTGCAGTCGCAGAAGTTCGACTTCCTGGTGTCGTCCATGTCGATCACGCCCGAGCGCTCGGCAGTGGTGGACTTCACCAACCCCTACTACAGCAACAAGCTGCAGTTCATCGCCAAGAAGGGTGTGGACTTCCCCATCGACCGCGAAAGCCTGGAGAACAAATCCATCGGTGCCCAGCGCGCGACCTTGTCCGGCACCTGGCTGGAAGACAAGTACGGTATCGAGGCTCAGCTCTATGACACCTCCGAAAACGCCTTCCTGGACCTGAGCAGCGGCCGCCTCGATGCCATCCTGGCCGACAAGTACGCCAGCTACGACTGGCTGAAAAGCAAGGCCGGCCAAGACTTCGAGTTCAAGGGCGATGCAGTCGAGGAAAGCGACAAGATCGGCATTGCCGTCCGCAAGGGCGACGCCCTGCGCGAGAAGCTGAACGCGGCACTGCAGGAAATCATCGCTGACGGCACCTACAAGAAGATCAACGACAAGTACTTCCCTTTCAGCATTCTCTGACAGCCCGGCAGGCGTCGACCTACAAGGCCGACGCCTGCCCCTGAACAAGCCTGCCCATGAACATCGATCTCTATGGCTTCGGCCCTGCGCTTGCCGCAGGCGCGCTGATGACCGTCAAACTGGCCCTCAGCGCCCTGTGCCTGGGGCTCTTGCTGGGCCTCGCCGGAGCTCTGGCGAAAACCTCGCGCAACCGCCCCTTGCAGTGGCTCGGCGGGTTCTACTCGACACTGGTACGCGGCATCCCCGAACTGCTGTGGGTGCTGCTGATCTACTTCGGCACCGTCAACGGCCTGCGCAGCTTCGGCCTGGCGCTGGGCGTCGGCAGTCTGGAGCTCAGCCCTTTCGCCGCTGGCGTGATTGCGCTGGGCCTGTGCTTCGGCGCCTACGCCACCGAGGTTTTCCGCGGCGCAATCCTGGCCATTCCCAAAGGCCATCGCGAAGCCGGCCTGGCCTTGGGCCTGAGTACGTCGCGGATCTTCATCCGCCTGGTGCTGCCGCAGATGTGGCGCATTGCCCTGCCCGGGCTGGGTAATCTGTTTCTGATTCTGATGAAGGACACCGCGCTGGTGTCCGTCATCAGCCTGGAAGAAATCATGCGCAACGCGCAGAACGCCGTCACCGTCAGCAAACAGCCGTTCACCTTCTATATGGTCGCCGCCCTGATGTACCTAAGCCTCACCGTGGTCGCCATGGTTGCCCTGCACTTCATGGAGAAACGCGCCGCGCGCGGCTTCGCGAGGGCTTCGCAATGAACTGGGAAGTGATCATCAAGTGGCTGCCGCGCCTCATGCAAGGCGCCACCCTGACCCTGGAACTGGTCGCCATCGCGGTGCTGGCCGGGCTCATCCTGGCCATCCCGCTGGGCATCGCCCGCACCTCGAAGAAGTGGTACATCAGCGGGCTGCCCTACGCCTACATCTTCTTCTTTCGCGGCACCCCGCTGCTGGTGCAGCTGTTCCTGGTGTACTACGGGCTGGCGCAGTTCGACGCTGTGCGCGAGAGCAGCCTGTGGCCCTACCTGCGCAGCCCGTTCTGGTGCGCCGCCGGGACCATGACCCTGCACACCGCCGCCTACATCGCAGAAATCCTGCGCGGCGCCCTGCAAGCCATTCCCAAGGGCGAGATCGAAGCCGCCCGCGCCCTCGGCATGTCTCGCAGCAAGGCCCTGGTGCACATCATGCTGCCACGAGCCGCCCGCATCGGCCTGCCGGCCTACAGCAACGAAGTGATCCTGATGCTCAAGGCCAGCTCGCTGGCGAGCACCGTCACCCTGCTGGAACTCACCGGCATGGCCCGCACGATCATTGCCCGCACCTACCTGCCGGTGGAAATCTTCTTCGCCGCCGGCATGTTCTACCTGGCCATGTCGTTCGTGCTGGTGCAGGCCTTCAAGCTGCTCGAGCGCTGGCTGCGCGTGGACGCGTGCCAGGGCCGCTGACCCTGCAAGGCGACCAGCTGCGTGAGCGCTTTCACGCACTGGACGCCTTTTTGGCCGCGCACGTCGATCTCTGGCGGCCCAAGCCCTTCACCCAACTGACCTTGCCTTGGGAAGCACAGTATCCCGAGCTCGCCACTTGGCTGCGCGCCCGTACCCTGGCCGACGCCGAGGCTGTGCATAACTCGCTGCTCGACCTGGACGCCCCCGCGCCTTTTCCTGCGTTGGCCCAGCAAGCACATGCGCTCAGCGCAGTAGGCCCGCTGCCGACCACTGACGTGCCCGCTGCCCGCCCCCGACTCAACGTCGACGTGCCCGGCCGCAAATGGCAACAGATCGAAGCCTTCGCCGCTGCCCTGCCCTTCGCCGATTCCACCAGCCACTGGCTGGACTGGTGCGCCGGCAAAGGCCACCTCGGCCGCCGCCTGCTGCGCGATGGCCAGCACCTCACCTGCCTGGAATACGACCCCGCACTGGTCGCCAGCGGCGCCCAACTCAGCACCCACCACGCCTTGCCCGCCCACCACCGGCTGCAAGACGTCATGGCCGACGACCTGCGCCTGCAAGCCTGCATCACCCCCGTCGCCCTGCACGCCTGCGGCGACCTGCACGTCCAGCTCATGCACCGCGCCACCCAGGCGGGCTGCCAGCACCTGGCTTTCGCACCCTGCTGCTACAACCGCACCCACGGCGCCTACCGCCAACTGTGCAGCGAACCCTCCGCCCTCTCCCTGACCCTCGAAGACCTCGGCCTGCCCCTGGAAGCCACCGTCACCGCCGGCGCTCGCGTGCGCCGCCAGCGCGACCAGTCCATGGCCCGCCGCCAGGCCTTCGACCTGCTGCAGCGCGAACAAAGCGGCACCGACCACTACCTGCCCTGCCCCTCCCTGCCCGCCGCCTGGCTGGACAAACCCTTCGCCGACTACTGCCGCGACCTGGCCGTACTGCAGAGCGTACCCATAGGGAATGGTGTGGACTTCGATGACCTCGAAGCGCGCGGCTGGCAACGACTGGCCCAAGTCCGCAACCTCGAACTGCTGCGCGGCCTGTTCCGCAAGCCGCTGGAGCTGTGGCTGGTGCTCGACCGCGCCCTGTACCTGCAAGAGCGCCAGCACACCGCACAGGTCGGCACCTTCTGCCCGGAAACCCTGACACCCCGCAATCTGATGATCATCGCCGAACGCACCTGAAGTCTGCGCAACCTGTGGATAACTCTGTGGGTAGAAGTGTGACGCGACGCATCGGTGCTGCGCCAGAACGCTGGAATGCAGACTGGTCATTTTTCGGTCATGTCCGATTCGCCAGCGAAAACAGTAGCTTGCGAACGATGTCATCAAAACGACCTAATCGGCGAACGGTCGACCGGGTTGGCATGCCGAATGTGCATAAGCACTGACGGGTTAAGAGCTAAAGACGAAGAAATTATGCCGCAGGGGGGTTTACTCGGGCGATCGAATGGCTATAATCAGCGCCCTCACTTGCCGGTATAGCTCAGATGGTAGAGCAACTGACTTGTAATCAGTAGGTCCCGGGTTCGATTCCTGGTGCCGGCACCATAGTTTGACGAGAAAGGCTCACCGCAAGGTGGGCCTTTTTTGTTTGTGGTTTTGGTCGGGGGTCCGACCCACGCACAACCCCTGTAGGAGCGGCCAGTGGCCGCGAAGGCGTCGGTTTAGTCACCGCTGCCGTAAACCCTTACCCAACATCTTCCTGCGCCCCGCCAAGCGAACGCCGCACATCCACAACTGCGACTACAGTTCCATGAGATCAAGGAAGCCAAACCCACCATGGACACCTTCCTCTTCCAAACCATCAAACTGATCATCATCTCGGCGACCGGTCTGTCCAAAAACGCCCTGCACATCCATGTAGGGATGGCAATCTACCTAGCCTTGGTCGTTATCATACGCCGCTGCCCGTTCTACACCGGCTGGACGGCTGTATTGGTGATGGCTTGCGCCGGAGGGTGGCTCGATGCACGGGATGACATTGCGACATTCGAATACTGGCGATGGGAGGCAAGCATGCATGATGTGTTGAACACATTGTTTTGGCCAACGGTGTTAACGCTGGTCTAGATGGTGAAGGTCCGCTGCATGAATATTCATATGTAAATACCAGTTGGTATCGGCCATTATTGGGTGCCATCTATACACATTGTTGCGGCAATCTGTTTGTTGAGCCAGCGATCTAAGGCACCCGTTACAACCGGCTCTGTCGGCAAAGATACTTAGCCGTTCCTAACGCTGCAGCCCTTATAGAAGGGGGTTTAGCCGTAAACCCCCTATTGATAATCGGCATGACAAACACGTCAATCACCAGTAACAGCGATGCAGGTGACGGTGCCGCAGACCACGGATTGGACTGCACCTAGCTGATACTCTGGCACGCCTCGATCATCGCTTTACTAACTCAACCTGACGCAGAATCTCGCGGAGCCGGTCTAGTCAGTCAATGCAGCCTCCACCCGCCTACTTCCATGGAAGTGCTCAGGAGGCAAGATCATGAGATGCCCAATCTACCGGTCGTAAAGAGCCGCCAGTCCCGCGTTAGTGGACAACCCTGACAGGTCGCAGGGCCTTACCCCCTGAAAACACTAACCATTCTTGGCTGGATGACTTGATGCGAGGAACGGGAAAAGTAGATGAGGTAACCGACATAGCATTAGACTGCTATTAGCTAGCGATGCAGCTGCTAGCTCGTCGATTAGAAAATCATGGGTATTCAATGATTAAGCGAAGCCTCAGATTGATAGCAAGGACCGACGGCAATCTACCCGCAGCGGCCGGTTGTGACGGTCGAGTCCCAAGCCGAAGCGCCCCCTTTGGCCCCTCACTCGTATCGACTTACGCCACTTCTGATCCGCTCCTTCGGTAGCCTACAACCAGGGGCTTGATGACTTTGAGGGTATAATCAGGAATAATCCGGCCGCAAGTAAAGTAGTTTCGAGACACGCCGGCGCGCCATGAGCTCTTTAAAAAACAATTTTTACAGATACTGAGCTTGTAGCTTAGTTATGCCTAAAGCATTACTCATTAGCCGGCTAGAGTCATTTGTAGGGCCGAGAATTTTATATGGTAGCAATCGGTAAATGTCAGTATGTCTTGATGGGATAATATGGGATGGTGAAGACGTAGCGGTTCACAGACTTCCTCTAAATATAACGCTGCCAGCCAAGAAAATATAATTATTGCCCTGTATCCAGGCGCGATCTATATGTATTAAAGCAGCCCTTACAGTTAGGCTTATTCATTTTTTTAAGTGGAATTTAAAGATGATTGATTACGTCCGTGAAGATTGGAAGCGACGACTGCTGGAAGCGAGTAGCGAGGTTACCAACAACGTAGCTAGCGTTAAGGCTTTCAAGGGGCTTCATAGAGAGCAGGCTGAGCGAGCTTTGTATTTTATACAGATGGCAAAAACTATCAGCAGCTTGGGACTCTCAAATCCGCATGAGAGATCTGCACTAACAATTGAACCGAGCCACCCTATTCAAACTGAACACTTGGATAGGGCGTTTAAAAACCTTAATCTCAATCAGCTTATTTCTAAAAACCACAAAGATTATAAGCTTTCACTGTTGTCACTGGAGATGTTGAAGCGATACGCTCCGGCTTCTGATGCAAAGAAGATGATTGAGAACGGCTATAAATCTGCACTGTATCTGCTTGATCCGTTATATGGTTTTGTTTATCTTCCAAAAAATGGCAAAATTCATAACCATTGTTTTGCGATTGATATCTGGTCGTCGCATCTAAACTCGATGCCAGGAGACTTAGCCCAAGGGCTGTGGAAGAATCGATCTGACAACATGTTATCAGGCGGTGCCTTTGCAGCAAGATTCTTGTTTAAAACTCTAATCCCACAAGAGGATGATCCAATCAAACAGGCCTCTCATCCCGTACTAGAGGTTAACTCAGAGTCGGAGCTTAGAGATTTAATGCAATCACTAAAAAGTTGCGCTGGGAGCACACCAGGTGTCGAGCTCTGGTTCCGGGGGCAAGGGCGGGATTATCAGACGCCAGATCGCTCCATTATATCAAAATTGGGAATCACTCCATACTCAAATATCAGGGAGTCCGATTTCACCCCATCCTTATATCGTAAGTATGATAGCTTCCTGGATTGCAGGGAAAATTATGAAAATGTCGTGCTGGAGCTGGCTGAATGGGTTAGCTTTGCAAATAAAATTCTTTCCGACGAAGGAAAATATAATTTAAAAGTTCAGCCTTCTGGAGTTGCTGCAGTTACCGCCAGTGGGCTTGAGTCCTATCAAAGAGGGTTGATCTTACAGCAATATGGAGCTCCGTCAGCATACCTAGACATAACTCATGATTATAATGTTGCAGCATGGTTTGCGACTAACAAGTGCTACATAAGTAATGGAAAAATGTCGTACAATGACTACTGTTGGCATGGCAAACCCCCTGAAGAATGGCCTACGATTTACGTTTTTCCGCTGGTTAAGGGTCTGCATACATATTTAGATCTTGGTTCAATTCTTACGGGTAGCGGCGCCAAAAGGCCAGAAAGACAAAAATGTGGCTTATTGGGTGGCGCTGGAAATCTAGCCAGAAATTATTGTGCTCGATACTTAGGCATGAAAATTAGGCTCGGTCCTAATTTTAAAGTTTCTAGCTCTTATCATGCAGAAGAATTTTTTCCCCCGGAGGCTGAGGATGAGGTTCTAAGATATCTGAAGGAAACCTGTTTGAGAGGTCGAGAACGTCAATTTCCGTTGTCAGAGCTTGGGTAGCAAATGGTTCACGTGCTTCTGCCTTATCCATAGGGATGAGGTGTAACACTTTAACTTCGATTAAATAACTTTATGAATAGGCTGATTGTGTCCGAGCGCTACATCGAGTTTCTTGTTGATGCCACGGGGAAGGCACCTCGTAACCTCAAAGAGTCTATCCGGCGCGTACGCGACGCCTCAGCTGGGTTCAGACAAAGCTGGTTGATTGGCGACAAGCAAGAAGCATATGAAACCAGCCAAGAAGCATTTGAACATCTCGACTATATACAAAATGAGTTATTAAGGCAGCGAGATGTATTAAAGATGAACGCTTCGTGGCAAAGCTCGCCTTTCAAGTCCGCACTCGCTTTATCAGTCGGAAACCTTATCAATGATGCCTCACTTTCTGATAGAGCTTGGTTCGTTGGGTTGAAGCAGGGGTGGGTGCGATGCCCGCGAATGCTTCAGCAGTCGGGCTCTCACTCGAAACTGCATTAAATAAGTTAAAGCATCGGGACACAATAGCACTGAACTTTTTTTTACCTCCTTCCGGCGACCACATCCTTTATATATATACACATGGTGGCATGGGGAAGTCGGACTCAATTTCAGAAATTAATATATTAGCGTTTTGTTCAGCGTGTAAGACAGCCGCCCAGCATATATGAGCTCTCGCTTGGGTTGTTTCAATCCGCCCGCATGTGAACTTCATCCTATAGTGAGAGACAATATGAAGCATCCTGAAGGTGGCCATTCATCCGTATGACTCATGGCCTTCTTATTTCATCCACCCCCTTATGAAGCTCAGGTAATACCTATAATGCGACAAATCCACTTTTCGTGAGCGCTGCCAGGTGCTTTAAAAGGTCAAAGGAGATTCGCCAGCTTTCATAGTTACTATAAAATAATATATTTAACTTGTATGAAGGCTTTGCGCTCTGCCATACCACATAATCTAAATGCTTGTGCTTTTTCTGTAAAAATATATAACCGTTGTTCTGCGCATGATTGTCTTATTGGCGCGGTTTTTGTTATTTATTGACCGAGCTCTCAAGCTTACTTCGCACAGCTTACAATTCTATGCTATTGCTATATGAGCTAGAAATGTGCTAAATACTGCATCGAGTGATTAATTGTTGATGGAGCCCATATGAAGACTGTATATGTTCTTGGCGCTGGGTTTTCGGTTGAGGCAGGTGCGCCGACCCAAGCGGCTATTCTGGAAAAAGCTTTTAAACTATTTAGCCAGAGACCAAATGACTTTGATCTTGAAAAGTTTTCCATATTTGAAAATTTTCTCAAGGTACAGTTGAATATTGCAGGCGATCAGCTTTCAGGTGTTGATCTTGAAGATATATTTACTCCACTAGATAGATGCCTTACCGAGAACTCGCAGTTTAGAGGCATTAGTCTTGATAAAATAATGAAAGTCCGCGAGGCGGCATTTTACGTTGTTGGTCGCACCATTCAAATTTTATTGAATGAAACAACTAATTCTAAAGACTATATAGATCATTTTGCGGAGTACCTTGCTAAATTATCGTCGGTGCGAGCTAGAGCTAAATACAAGCGAGAAGATCCTGTTAGCGTCATAAGTACGAACTGGGATATCTTACTAGACAACGCTATTTACAAATCTCTACAACGGAACGAGCAGTATGATGGCGTTGTAGATTACTGTTGCTACATAAGTTCTAGAGATGAAGGTGATACCACTGTGACCCCTGGGTTAGAAAAGCTCGGGCAAGGGGGATTTAACGTGAAGCTTCTGAAACTTCATGGATCTTTGAATTGGCTTCAATGTCCAAGGTGCGCAAGACTTTATGCTAAGTTTTTTGAGAAAGTGGCTATGCATCACTTCGATTTCTCCAATTCGTGCCGTCATTGCGACAATAATTTCCCAGAAGAAAATGGTAGGCATTTGCTTTCTCAGAATTTGATAATGCCAACTTATTTGAAGGATTTTTCAAATCCGCAATATAGAATCATATGGCAAAACGCTGGCATTGAAATTTCTGAAGCGGATCGTATTGTTTTTGTAGGGTATTCATTGCCGCAAGCTGACTTTGAAATGCGTCAATTACTTTCAAGAATGACACGAAAGAATGCAAAAATCCATGTGATAGACTATCTTGCTGAAGAGAAGCATGACTCGTTGAAAAAGCATTGGACTAGCTTTTTTGGAGATCGTGACATAGGCTTTAGCTTTGAAGGTGCGAAGTCATTTGTTTGTAGCTTATAGTTTTGGTAGCTTGTGGACAAGCTTGAAGCGACTTGTGTCTTACTCAAAATATAGTTGCTAAACCGCACTTAGTGTGAACGGCACCTCCCTAAGAGCAATGTTGATGCTAGCTGTCTTTCACCTTTGCTACTCGGCCGTCGACCACCGTGGGGACGACAGCAACACCGCAATTCGGGTCGCTATAAATTTTTCCTCGTTGTGAGGAGTCAAACAAACGCATGGAGGTAGTTTTAGAAGTAGAAATCTTTTTGTTCACATACAATATTTTTGAATTTCAACGGTGTGTGTGTCGATATGTCTCCTGGTGACGACATCGTAGCTCGACAAGAAAGGCTCACTGCAAGATAGAGTTTTTTTATGCTTTATAGTGGGCGCACGGACCCACGCGCAACACCTGTAGGAGCGGCCAGTGGCCGCGAAGGCGTCAGTTCAGTCACGTACCCCTCTCGCCTACTAACTCACTCAGCTCGTAGCCTTCGATACCGCAAATCTCAATGTTCATATCGACACTTTCATCGGCATTCGGCTACGACATCAATCGCTGCCAGCTTTCAGTGACTGGAGAATTAATCACTGATCGTCAGAATCGCCATGTGTGGTTGCGTATCGACGGAAAAATTTTGAAAGTACCGTTACCCCATTAAGTATACATCTCCCATATATACAGATCACCTCCCTTGGGGAGAAGCATGCTGGATATAACATAGTCCATGGGGTAATCCCGATAAGAACTTCTACCTCACCGACGAGAAAGCTGAACAACTTCAGGTTATCGCTAACTATCGGCTCCCATTTGAGCAAGCTCGTGCATCCTGTTAGATATGGTCCACGTAATGTGTTGTGAGTCGCTAGGTGAGCTATGAGCAGTCTGACTACCTCCGGTTAGGCTGTCCGCTCCTTTCTGATAGAAATCATCAGTAAGCCTTTACCGCAATTCTCTTCATGCTAATCGGCAAGACATACACATCGAAGCCGCCGGCAACGGAGGTGTAGATGATGTTGCCGCAGACCATGGATTGGGCTGCACTTGGGTAACTGCCAGGCAGACCGCTGTCATTACACAGCTGCCTCCACCCAACTTAGGATCTCAAGGCGCAGGTGTCGTCAGCCAACGTAGCCTCCGCCCGGCCACCGGTAGGTGAGCTGAGGGCCAGATCATGGGATACCTATACTTTCGGTCGTAATGAGCCGCCAACCATGCGTTGACGGACATCCCCACAAAACGCAGAGCTCTTGATCCCTAGTAACATTCAGGGCTGTTGGCGGCATTACGTGGAAACGTATTTAGGAAAGAGCGAAACATTCTAGTAATGGCATTAATTAAAAATCGAGTTATAAGCCTACTTATAAGTTACTCTAGAAAACTCCAGATCCCGTCGGGGCGCATAGTGATCGGCATAGCCAACCATTGCAACTAAAAATACAGCGCGGCCATTTTTAATACCATATGATTCAAAATTACCTGCAAGCCTTAGAGGTACCTGCCCATCTGACTCACAAGATGCACAAACTAAACAATTTATGCCTGCAACATGTACCTCATTCATACCAAAAGTGCGGAGCCTACTCGTCAGAAATTTGCCAAAACTCTATAGCCTGGAGAGTTTATCTGAGAATTTTATTGAATAAAATAGGGAGATAAGATTAGAAAAGCAAGGATTCAAATCACGACCCATGATTTTTTACAGCTAACCTTTAATCAACTCAGGTCTTCCGCGTTTAGAATCAATTGATTCTAAGCACTTATATGATTGCCCCCAATTTCATGCAAATCAAATTTATAAATGAGATCCTAGGACACAATCTATGTCGATCCCCAAGCCCTAGCACCCCAAAGCGGTATTTTATGCTGGTAATTCGTCGTGAGTGATGGCATATTGACCCCTTCAATCTTCAAGCTTGGTAAATCAAGTATGATTTTGGAGATGTTAAGCGAGAAAATTATTGCTAGATTTTGCTGTTTACGGTAGCGCGAGCAGTCAGAATCTCACGATGATAAAGGTTTGGCATGTACAAATAATGCTGTACGGATTTGTTGCATTGCTCGTTACAAATTTTCAGTGGATCATACATTATCTAGGGATAGAACTATGCACCTTGTAACCAAATCTTACTTTGATACGTTTTGCAGAGATTTTGGCGCGCCTTACGAAGAATCTAAAAATTTCGAAGCATTTGTCAGCTACTGTGCTTTATCTAAATACTCTGGAGACAAAGTCGAAGCTAGTGATCTTGTCTATGAAGGTGCCGATCCCGGAATAGATGGAGCGCTATTGTTTCTTGATGATCGCGTGGTACTTTCATCAGAAGAGCTAGATGAAATATTCGAAACGAGTAGGCGTGAATACAAAGTTACTATCATTTTAATTCAAGCAAAAAGATCGGTGAGTTGGTCGAAGCAGGAAATAGACTCTTTCGTGGCAGCAATTGTTGACTACCTATCAGAAGAGCCAGCGCAGCCTCATAGTCCGTATTTGGCCACATTCAAAGAAATGTTCAATAAGGTATTTGAAAATATCGGTAGAGTGCGTGGTGGGCTACCAGATCTTCACGCGTATTTTTTTTCGGCTGCTCCAGATACAGATGCGGTTGAGATTAATGCAGCATTTCAAGTTGGCGAAATCGCACTCAAGAAAATGGGGTACTCTCACGAAACCCTTCTTATCAAAGCGCATCGTGAGTTAATCCATCAGTTATGGTTATCAGCTGACGGACCAATGGAGGCAAGGTTGCCCACCGTAGGCTATGCCCCATTCCCTTCCGCGCCTGATATTAATAACGCATATGTAGCCACTGTAACCGCCCGGAATTTTATAGATTCGATTCTCAAGGACCCGAACGGAAATCCTCGAAAGAAGCTTTTCGAAGAAAACGTAAGGGATTTTTTGGGAGTAGATGTTGAAGTCAACTCAGAAATTGCCGACACACTTAATAGCGCCGATAAGAAACAACGATTTGGCCTTATGAATAATGGCATTACAATTGTCGCATCCAGCGTTAGACCTGCTGGACAGGAAATCTTCATTCGCGATTTCCAAATTGTAAATGGATGCCAGACGTCAAATATACTTATATCTTTAGATGCGCAAGTTGATAGCACAGTAAGCTTAATGATAAAGCTTATTGAGGCCGACAAACCATCAGTAATAGATGACATTGTGCGCGCAACAAATCGGCAATCTAAGGTAGAAGATGCGCAGTTTATATCCACACTAGATGCTTTGCGAGTTCTCGAACAATACTTTAATGCAAGAGGCGCGTCAGAAACAAATAGAATTTATTTCGAGCGGCGTAAGGGGCAGTATAGAGTAGAGAATGTCGCACCAGCGCGTATTTTTGACGCCAGGGAAGTTGCGCGCTGTTATGCCGCGGTTGTCATGATGCGACCTGATTTATCAAGCCGATATGCGAATAGATTGACAGGAGACCTTTTGAATGATGTATTCACTCAAGGTCAACACGAGGAAGATTACTACACCGCTTGCTATATCTATTATCTCCTCAGACTACTGACAGGGAACAAGAGATTCGACGGTAGGTACTCCAAACTTCGCTGGCATATAATGACAGCCGCATCAAAGTTTTGTGGAGCAATGTTTAAAAGTTTCAACTGCAAAACTAAGAATGAGGCTTTGTACAACTTGTTTGCTGCTAACGAGGGCATCTGGTTCGATAGGCTCGAGCTATTGATAAAAACCTCAATGCCTGATCCAGACATCTCACGCGACCTGCTCAAGTCGCCCCCTCTCACGGGAACAATGCTAGGAAATGTAGACTCTATAATCAGTTGATATACCATCAGCGATCCAATGCTGCGTAGACCTGCAGCATTGGAGATAGCTGAAAACCTAGTGCTAAAAATTAAAATCTTTGCATCCTGATTGATTTTCTATATAAGCATCATATACCCAAAAATATAATATAACCTTGTCAAACACAAATCTTGAGCAGCTAATATTCAGAATTTATCGAGCATCTCACAACCTCCCCAACCACTCCTCATACCGCCCCGGCCACTCCCTTGTCGGCGCATCGCCCCTCCCCAACCCAAACCCATGCCCCCCTGTCGCATACCGATGCATCTCCACAGCCACCCCACGCTGCTCACACGCCGCAGCCATGATCAACGTATTCTTCGGATCCACCACCGAGTCATCCTCCGCCTGCACCAAGAACTCAGGTGGTGTACTTCCAGTCACCCGATTCTGCACAGACCACTCAGCCTCTTCTTGCATCGACGCGTCTGGCCCCACCAGCACCTTGTGAGTCGAGGTATGTGTATAAGGCCGCTCCAACGTAATGGGTGGATAGATCAACGCCGCTCCTTCAACCACGGAGGATATCGAGTCGATGCTGTCCTGAGCAGAATAGGTCTGAGAATCGCCAAGCGTCGCGGTCATGCCCATCAGATGGCCACCGGCTGAAAAGCCTAGTAGCGAGACGTGGCTTTCCCGGCTGCGGACAATGCGCAGCGCGCGCTGTGCATCTTGCAGTGCGACGATGTTGCCGGCGTTCCAGCCTTCACTCGGCAAGCGGTAGGCCAGCACGTACGCGGTGTACCCGCGCTGCGTCAGCCAATCCGCCAAGGGCCATCCCTCGATCCCCAGTTCGATTCGTTTGTACCCGCCACCGGCAGCGACGATCACTGCTTTTCCGTTGGGTTTGACGGGTCTGAAGATCTGTAGGTATGGACGGGTGACGTTGCTTAGCGAGCCATGCGATGTGAGCAGGTGGTTGCCCGAGGGTCCGCCGCCCCCTGGCGGGACGTCGCTCCACAGCTGGACTGTTTCACTGTTGGCCGTTGGATCTTTGGCCTGAATGGCCGCTACTTTCAACATCAACACTGCCGTGCCGGCGCCTAGAATGAAATTGCGGCGATTCATGAAAGCTCACTCGGTCTATGAACAAGGGTTTTGCTTTTCCAGCCTGGGGCTTGTCTGGTGCGTTAGAAACACTACCTCAAATTTGAACAACCTACCTGCTCCGGAAAGTTATTCCTGCAGCGATGTATCGGCGCTCGGTCCCTGGCCCGCACCGTAGGCGATGAACCCAATGTTCAGTTGATCATCAAACTCAAGCCAGGTGCGGCTGACAAGCGCACCGACGGCAGCTGTGCCTACTGATTTCCAACGGACCTGAACACATGAATCCAACCTTTAAAAAACTGTTCCTGAGCCCTTCGTCCTGGTTGTTGGGCAGCGCGATTCTGGTCGCAGGTTCTGCCAGCGCAGCCACTGCAGCGGGGCCTGTCCGGCAAGTGGTCACCGATCCGGCGTTCAGCCAGTTGGTCGACGCCAAGGCCCGGGTCGAGCTGCTCACCGATCAGGCGAAGTGGGCCGAGGGGCCGCTGTGTCTGCAGGATGGTCGTCTGATATGGAGCGATATCAAGGCGAACAAGGTCAGCGGCTGGCAAGCGAAGGATGGCGTGTCGACCTGGCTGGAACCGGCCGACTTCCAGAACGGGCATACGCTGGACGCGCAGGGCCGTGTGGTCGCGGCGTCTCACGGCAAGCGCGGTATCGTGCGGCAGGAGGCCAACGGTGAGTGGCGGACTCTGGTCGACACGTACCAGGGCAAGCGGTTGAACAGTCCGAACGATGTGGTAGCCGATAACAGCGGCACGCTCTGGTTTACCGACCCCACCTTCGGGGTGCTGAGCAAAAGCGAAGGCTATGGCGGCACACCCGAGCAGGGTGGGGAGTTCGTCTATCGCTATGTGCCCGAGACCGGTGAGATCACCCGTCTTGATACGCCAGAAGTGCATTCACCCAACGGGCTGGCCTTCTCGCCGGATCAACAGCTGTTGTATGTGGCTGACTCGCAAATGGCCCATGACTTCAGCAACAAGACGCTGGCGCACCGCATCATGGTCTATCAGGTCCGCGACGGTCGTTTGATCAACGGCAAGGTCTTTGCCGAGATCGAGTCCGGCATTCCCGACGGTATCAAGGTGGATGCGCTTGGCAATGTCTGGAGCAGCAGCAAGGAAGGCATCCAGGTCTTTTCCGCAGCCGGCAAGTCGCTGGGCAAACTGTTGGTAAGCGCGAGCGATACCAGCAACCTGACGTTCTGCTCGGATGGACAAGGCAGTTGGGCCTATATCACCGCTGCCAACAAGGTGCTCCGCGTGCAAGTGGCGAAGGGGGTTACCGGGCGCTAGGCCAATGGCGAGGAGCGGGTGGTGACAACTCTAAGGCTATAGGTCATCCAGCGAAACATTGACTCGCTGAGGATTCGCCAACCGTTCCCGCATCGTTTCAAGCAAGGCTTCATCGTCCTCGGTGATCAAAACGGACTTGAAGGGCAACTGGCCGCGCTCCGCCATGTACTGCAGGGTTTGGCGTATGAGTTCACACGTCTGCCCCCCTCACTTGCAAAACGGATCATCCCAAAACGGGCGCTCGATCTCCTTATAGATATCCGCCCGGCTCAAGCCCAGGTCCTTGAGCCCGGCGTCACTCATCTGCTCCAGTTGATGCCGTTGCCGGGCCAGTTCATACCAGCGCGTGATGCGCTTCCATGGATTGGCAAAAGATCTTGCTGATTCACTTTGGGTGCAGCAGCTATGCGAAGCACAGGCACTCACTGTTTGACCTTTCATCTGCTCATCCTCCGGGTTGATGGCTTGATTCTCTGTTCAGGCTTAACATCAATCCAACGAATGTTTTGAATGCAGTGCATCTCAGAGATTGATCAATGTCCCACTACCAGAGCATCGATTCGGAAGTCCTGCGTACCTTCGTGGCCATCGCCGATGAGGGCGGTTTCACCAAGGCCGGTGAGCGGGTGAACCGCACCCAGTCGGCGGTGAGCATGCAGATGAAGCGGCTCGAGGAAGACGTGCTGTGTCGGCAACTGTTCGAGCGCGATGGCCGGCAGGTGAAGCTGACGGCCGAAGGGCAGATTCTGTTGGGTTATGCGCGCCGCATTCTCAAATTGCACAGCGAAGTGTTCACCACCCTGCGCGAGCCGCACATGGTCGGCACCGTGCGCATCGGCACTCCTGATGACTACGCCATGCGCTTTCTGCCGGGGATCTTGTCCGGCTTCGCTCAGGCGTTTCCGCTGGTGCAGGTGGAAGTGCATTGCGAGAGCTCCCGGCAGTTGATGCAACGCAAGGACCTGGATCTAACGATCGTTACCCGTGAGCCCGGGCGCGAAGTCGGCCAGTTGCTGCGCCAGGAGCGCTTCGTATGGGCCGAAGCCGAGGGCTTTTTTCTCCACGAACAAACGCCCGTGCCACTGGCGATGTTCAATACCGATTGTTTTTGCCGGATATGGGCGTGCAATGCCCTGGACGCCGGGCAGAAACCCTACCGGATCGCCTACTCCAGCCCCAGCCTCGCGGCGATAATGGCCGCGGTCGGCGTTGGCCTGGCGGTCACCGCACAGCTGCAGAGCCTGATCACGCCGGGGCTGCGGATCATCGGCGAAGCCGAGGGCATGCCCTTGTTGCCATTGGCGAGCATCATGCTGCTGCGCAACCCCGACACCCGGTCGCCGATGATCGATGCGTTGGCCGAGCATATCGTCGAGGGGTTCAGGCTTTGAGCGGTGGGCCCATCGTTTACCTGCTGGAACTCCCCTACCGCCGCGTCAACTCGGTCAACGTATCCGCAATCCCCTTGGTCCGCCTCGCCGTCCCCTCGGTTGCCTGGCTCGACGCCTCCAAGGTGTCCAGCATCTCCCTCAACGCACTCACTCCTGTGGACTGATCTTCGATCTGCTGAGCCACTCGCTGGATCTCGCTCGACAGCAGATCGACATCCACGCCGATGTCCGCAGCATTCTTGCGGGTGATTTCCGCCAGTTTGCGGACCTCGTCGGCCACCACGGCGAAGCCCCTTCCCAGATCGCCTGCGCGGGCTGCTTCGATGGCGGCGTTGAGCGCGAGCAGGTTGGTCTGGCCGGCGATCTGCTGAATCACCTGGACGATGGATTGAATCTGCAGGCTCGAACTGGCCAGGGCACGCGCGCCGATCACCGCTTGGTCGGCCTGCCGGGCGAGATCTTCGACGGTGCTGCCGGCCTGGGTGGAAACGGTATTCTGCCGGTCGATGGTGGCCGCCAGGTCGTCCATGGAGAGGTGCAGCTCGCCGGAATAATGGTTGATCTGGGTGGCCATCTGCTGTTGGTGTTCGCCAGCGTCGGCGAGCACCTGGCCCAGAGCGGCGAGCCCTTTGAAAACGGGGAGGATGCCGGTGTCCAGGCCCCGGGTGTCGAGGGCGCTGGTGAAATCGTTGCGTTTGAAGGCTTCGATCTGTTTCACCACCACGTGGTTGAGGCCGACCATTTTCTTGAGCTGGCGGCGCAGGAAGAAGGCTTTGAACTCGCCATAGTGGGCGATGAAGTTATCCACATACTCGTCGGTGAAGGATGCGCCCTTGGCGACGCGGAAGAAGAAAATCGCGGTCAGGGTCTGGTTGAGATTCAAGCCGAGGATTTCACCGAAGGTCGAGAAGCCCACCACCGGCACGTCGCCAAACAGGCCGCGCATGCTGCCCAGGTCATTGGCGTTGTTGAGCCTGCGCAGGATGCAGTCGTTGAGGATGGCAGCCACCGGCTGGCCGCCCTTGCCTTGCAGGAACTGTCGGTAGTCTTTTTCCGTGGCCTGACGCAGCGGCGTGCGCTTGACCATGACCAGCTCTTCGCCCGGCGCAACGTCGCAGAACAACTGGATGATCTGTTGGGCATGGTCGATACGGGCAATGGAACGCACGAACAATTCGCTGCCGACGCGGATGGCGAAGGAGTACTCGGCCAGGTTCTTTTCCAGGGAATGGCTGTCGCACTTGAACGCGTTGCACAGGGCCTGGACCATGCTCATGATGTTGCCGCTGCTGTCGATCACCTGATCGATGGTGCGGTCTTCGACGGAGGCGGTGAGCACGCTGAACGTCAGCCCGGCCGGCTCGAAGTTCTGGCTCTTGAACACACCGAAACGGATGTCCGGTGCGGTCTTGAGAAAGACGATCTGGGCGTGGTTCTGGTAGCTGCGCTGGCCGTCGTGGATCAGGGTTTTCTGGAAGTCCGACTTGCCGCCCGCAGAGCCGCCGACGAACAGGCAGGGGAAGCGGCCCGACTCGTAAAGCGCTTCCATGAAGAACGATTCGGAAGCCGACAGCCCGTCGAAAACCACGTAAGCCAGGGTATCGCGGTGGTCGATGGGCGTACTGACCTGGACGCGCTTGATGTTGGCGACCAGCTTCGCGATGCGCTCGCGCATCTCCATGCGTTTGCCACCGTTGCGGATGTCTTCGCACTCCAGCGGCACCATGACCACTTCCGCCGAGGCAATCACATTGCGCTCGAAGCACTGCAGCACGATGCGGTCCCAGTGCTCGCCCGCCGCGCAGTACAGACCATCCGCGCTGTTGCACAGCTCGCCTGAAGTGGTGCACAGGCTGATGGTGCCATTGGGGAAGCGCTGCCGAACGCTGGCCGCGACCTTGTCGATGTCCAGGTGAGGCGAGACGAAGCCTGTCACCAGCACAGGATCCGCCCGCAAACCGGCCAGACCGCGGTCCAGCTCACTAGCCGTGCAGCTCAGGCTCACGGCACCCTGGCTGAGTGCGCGGGCGGGGTTGAAGCGTTTGAAGAGGTTCATCACATGGCTCGCTAGAAAGGTTGCACAGCGCACGCGGGGCGTAGCTTGCATTGCTTTCACTATCGGCCATGGGGAGGTGGACTTGATGCAGGTGGTCGGGTCTGCAATGAAAGGTGCTGATTGGAAACTTTCGTAACCATTGAGCTTTACGACTCGGACGGTAGCCTCAGATACCCTATACGGGTTCCTCGATCTTGAAAAAATACCTCTAGAGTTATAAAGTCCTCGTGCGCAAGGAGTGCTGAGTGCAGAGCAGACAGCTAATACGCGAGCTGGAGCAGGCCGGTTGGATTCTAGATCGCATCGCCGGAAGTCATCACATGTTCAAGCATCCAAGGCGTACGCAAACAGTTCCTGTTCCACACCCAAAGAAGGATCTGCCGGTTGGTACGGTTAGAGCAATTCGAAAACTTGCCGGCTTGATCTAGGCAACGGCCTACTCATGAGGAGAGATATCCATGCGCTACCCAATCTGCATCGAGTGGGGCGATGAAACTACAGCCGTCGGAATTCAGGTGCCCGACATTCCTGGCGCCATCACCGCTGGCGACACGTTCGAAGAGGCCTACAGTGCTGCGATCGAGATCGCTCATATCATGCTGGAGGAACTTGCGGCTCGTGGAGAGCGTATTCCTCTCCCAAGCGCGACGGCAGTCCTTCGTAACGACGCCGAATACACGGACATGGGCTGGGGAATGCTCGATATCGATATAACGCCTTACTTGGGCAAGACCGAAAAGGTCAACGTCACACTGCCTGGATTCGTGATTTCGCAGATCGACCGATTTGTTCGTGAGCACAATGTCAAAAGTCGATCTTCTTTCTTGACCGATGCGGCACTTGAAAAACTAGGGCGTTGAGCAAAAAACCGGGACCGCGGGAACCTGTATCCCTGTAAAGCAGCGACCCGAAACAAGGCCGAATACTTGTACGATGTCCTATCACAAGGTATTACTACGTCTCCTCATAAAAACAAAACTACGGAGATCGCTACATGGACTCATTCTCGTCCGCCGGGCCCGAACGGCTCGACCGAGCAAAGGGCAATACCCGCCGCAGCTTTCTGAAACAGTCCTTCGCAGTTTCCGCCACGCTCGCCACCGTGGGCAGCGCTGCGCTGCCCCGACTGTCCAGTGCCGCCGAGCCCTTGAGTCAGCGTTACCCTGACCCACTGGTGCACGTGCTCGACGACAGTTTCCTTGAGTTGCGCGTGTTCAACGCCAGCGTCGAAAGACTGGCCACCGGCCTGCGGTGGGCCGAAGGGCCGGTATGGATCGGCGCTGGTCGCTATCTGTTGGTCAGCGACATCCCCAACAATCGCATCATGCGCTGGGACGAAATCACGGACACCTTCTCCGTGTACCGCGAACACTCCAATTTCTCCAACGGCATGTGCCAGGATCGCCAGGGGCGACTGATCGTCTGCGAAGGCTCTACCACCACCAGTGAAGGCCGCCGCATCACGCGCACTGAACACAACGGCACCGTCACCGTGCTGGCTGACAGTTTCGAAGGCAAGCCCTTCAATTCCCCGAATGACGTCGTCTGCAAAACCGACGGATCCATCTGGTTCACCGATCCGCCCTTCCAGACCATCAACAACTACGAAGGCCACAAGATCACCCCCACTCAACCTCATGCGGTGTACCGCATCGACGGCGAGAGCAGGAAAGTCACGCGGGTGATCGACGACATCAACGGGCCGAATGGCCTGTGTTTTTCACCCGATGAAAAACTGCTGTACGTCGTCGAAGGCCGGGCCAAGCCCAATCGACTGATCTGGGCGATCGATGTGAAGGACGACGGTACCTTGGGCGAGCGCCGCAAACATATCGAAGGTTTGGACTACGCTGCCATCGACGGCATCAAGTGCGACGAGGCGGGTAATTTGTGGTGCGGCTGGGGTGGCAATGGTGATCCCAAGGCCGACCTGGAAAAACTCGACGGCGTGCGGGTGTTCAATCCACAGGGCAAGGCCATCGGGCACATTTCCCTGCCCGAACGCTGCCCGAATGTGTGCTTCGGCGGGCGCGAGGGAAACCGGCTGTTCATGGCCGGCAGTCACTCGATCTATTCGTTGTTCGTGAATGCGCGTGGGGCGACGTTCGCGGTGTAATGACCCAGTCTGCCGCGCATCGGGGGATGCACGGCAGTCGATAAGTCCGCGGCGTCGAACAATGGCCTGCATCCGTCACGGGATGTGATTCGTGATCACCTGCAGACCCCTGCGATTACCTCGGCATTTTCAGGTACGAGTCAGCGCAAGCCTGATGCCTAACGCGATGAACACACCTCCGACGACACGATCCATCAATTTCTGCAGCGATCTGTTGCGTGACATGCCGCTTGAGGCACTTCCAGCCAGGATCGCAAAGGTTGCGTCGGTCAAAAAGGCTACCAGCGCATAGGTCAATCCCAACACCAGGAAAGACGCGGTGTGGTGCTCGCCTCCAGGCGCTACGAACTGTGGAAAGAATGAAATGAAGAACAGCAGAACCTTTGGATTCATCAAGGTCGTTATGAACCCCTTTGACAGAAGGCCATAGAGATCCGCGTCTTTTTTGATGTCAGCGCTTTCAGCGGCTTCTGCGCGTGCGCGACCAAAGGTCTCGAGCACCAACTTTCCACCCAGGTAGATCAGGTAAATCGCGCCAACATATTTAACCAGGGTAAACATGACAGGCGAGGCCGCAATCAGGGCCGTGAGACCCACAACACTCGCCAACGCGTGAGTGCAACTGCCCAAGGCCACGCCAGCCGCTGAGATGACGCCCGCACGCCGACCATTTGCAACACTTTGCCCCACCACGTAAGCCATGTCGGGGCCTGGTGTTATGGAAAGCAGAAAAACGGCAACTATAAAAAGCCAAAAGTTGGTGATATCAAACATAGTCATCCCTTATCTAGAATCCTGTTGCCCTGCAGCCAAGCGTATTCGGCTCATGAAATGGGCCGAATAGCCCCACTAATCGGCTCACGACCGGCAACCGAAGTGGTGTCCGTGCGCTTGGATCATGCCCGGAACACTTGGTAGCTGCCAAATCGGAAGCAGATTAGCCACCCTTCACGCCGCATCTGGATGATCCAGCGTTTCCCACCCCAGGCACGCCAGCGCCAAGGTCCGCGGCACCGCCTCTCGGCCACTGCTGTATCGGCTGATGCTGCGAGCGCTCACGCCTAAAGCCTCGGCAGCCTGATCCAATCACTACGAGGCTCAGTATCGCCAATCTGGCGATATTCGGACAACCACGTCTCCATCTTCCCCTACCCCAAACTCCGCGCCGAATTGCTCAACACCTGCACGCACTGCATCAAGGCCGGTGCCAGTTGGCTTTCGGCGTCGGCGCGGGTCCAGCGGCTGGTGGGGGCTACCACGTGGACGGCGGCTACGGGCCGGCCGTTGCCGCCGATGACGGGGGCGGCGATGGTCATGTCGCCCAGGAACAGTTCCTGGGTGTTCACGGCGTAGCCGCAGTCACGCACCGTTTGCAGCGAAGCCATGATGTCGTCCACCTCGGTGTGGGTGTGCGGGGTGTGGGCGACGCGGGTGCTGCTTTGCACCAGGGCCAGCGCTTCGGCTTCGGGCAGGGCGCTGAGGTAGGCGCGGCCGGAGCCGGTGCAGTACATCGGCACGCGGCTGCCGATGGGCATGTGCACGGGTACGAAACGGGCGCTGACGAAGCGCGCGATGTAGGTCATTTCCACGCCGGTGGGTTCGGTCAGGCAGGCGGTCTCGCCGGTGAGTCGGGTGAGTTCGGCCAGGAACGGGTTGCCGACTTCGATCAGGGAATGAGCATCGAGGTAGCTGAAGCCCAGTTCCAGCACATGGGGTGTCAGCTGGTAATGCCGGGTGCGCGAGTGTTTCCGAAGGTAACCCAGGCTTTCCAGGGTAAAGACCATTCGCTGGGCCGAGCTTTTGGTCATGTGCGAGGCTTCGGCAATCTCTGCCAGGCTCATGCTGCGGCGCTTGGCGCTGAATGTACGCAGCACGGCCAGGCCTTTTTCCAGGGATTGATTGAACAGGCTGTTGCGATCTTCGGACATGAGAGCCTCAAGGCAATATTCGGCGAATGGACCCGGACAACAGCGAAGAGACAGCAATTTACGCGCCTGAAAATCGGATACCGATACGAACGTGATGTTTATCGATTTCCAGTCACTGAAAATCGATCATTTCGGTATGAAATGGCATAGAGCTTGCGACTTCGGTCATGTCCGCCTGGCGGTCCCACCTTCCGATTCCTTCTGGAGTGACCCGATGAACAGCCTCTCCCCTCTGTTTCGCCGTTTCGCGTTCGGTATCTGCCTGACCCTTGGCGCATCCCTCGTGCACGCCACCGAGGCACCGCTGTACAAGGTTGGTGCAACCGCCACGGGTTCGCCCTTCACCTTCCTGGACATCAAGAGCAACAGCATTCAGGGGATGATGGTGGACATCGCCAAGGCGGTCGGTGAAGCCGGTGGCTTCGGCACGCAGATGGAGCAGACCAACTTCGCGGCGCTAATCCCGTCCCTGACCTCGGGCAAGCTGGACTTCATTTCCGCGGGGATGCTCAAGACCGACGAGCGGGCCAAGGTGGTGGACTTCAGCGCGCCGGTCTATTCCTACGGCGAAGGCCTGATCGTCAGTGCCGACGACAACACCGCCTACCCCGACCTGGCTGCGTTGAAGGGCGAAGTGATCGGCGCCCAGGCGGGCACCGCGTTCTACGACCTGGTCAACAAGATGGGCATCTTCAAGGAAGTGCGCACCTACGATTCGATCGCCGAGATGGTCCGCGACCTATCCCTGGGCCGCATCAAGGCGGCCGTGGCCGATCAGCCGATCGTGGCCTATCAGATTCGTCAGAACACCTTCAAAGGGGTGAAGCTGGCTGCCGATTACAAGGCGGCCAAGGTGGGCGATGTGTGCTTCGTGGTGCGCAAGGGTGACAGCGCAACCCTGGAGCGCCTGAACAAGGCCATCGACACCATCAAGGCCAACGGTACGCTGCAGGGCATCGTGCAGAAGTGGGGCGTGTAGGCTGAGGAGCGACCATGAAGCTTGCTGACTTCTTGCAGAACGCGCAGGACTTCCTGCCGATTCTGCTTCAGGGCGCGTGGGTGACCATCCAGATCACGGTGCTGTCGTTCCTGCTCAGCAGCGCGATCGGGCTGGTGCTGGCGCTGCTCAAGCTGTCGCCGGTCCGCGCGCTGTCGTGGGCGGCGAGCACGGTGATCAACGTGATCCGTGGGCTGCCGATCATCGTGCAGCTGTTCTACATCTATTTCGTGCTGCCGGACATGGGCATTCACCTGACGGCCTTCCAGGCCGGGGTGATCGGCATGGGCATCGCCTACTCGGCCTATCAGGCGGAGAACTTTCGCACCGGCATCATTGCCGTGGACCAGGGCCAGCGCGAGGCGTCGGAAGCCCTGGGCATGCGTTCGTTCATGATGATGCGCCGGGTGATCCTGCCGCAGGCGTTCCGCATTGCGCTGCCGCCCTATGGCAACACGCTGGTGATGATGCTCAAGGACTCGTCGCTGGTGTCGACCATCACCGTGGCCGAAATGACCCGCCAGGGCCAGCTTATCGCCTCGTCGACGTTCCAGAACATGACCGTCTACACCCTGGTGGCCTTGCTGTACCTGCTGATGAGCCTGCCGCTGGTGTACGGGTTGCGGCGCATGGAGCAGCGTCTGAGCCGGAGGAAAAAGGCATGATCCAGATCAGTGGACTGCAGAAGAACTATGGCGACCACCGCGTGCTGCACGGGGTGGATCTGCAGGTGCAGAAAGGCGAAGTGGTGTGCCTGATCGGCCCGTCGGGGTCGGGCAAGTCGACCTTGCTGCGCTGCATCAATGCGCTGGAAACCTATGAAGGCGGCTCGATCCTGGCCTTCGGCGAAACCGTGAAGCGTGGCAGCAAGACGGTGCATACCTTGCGCAGCCGCATGGGCATGGTGTTTCAGCGTTTCAATCTGTTCCCCCATCGCACCGTGCTGGAAAACGTGATGGAGGGGCCGCTCTACGTGAAAAACGAGCCGGCCGCGCAGGTGCGCCGCGAGGCACTGGCGTTGCTCGACAAGGTCGGACTGGCGGAGAAGGCCGATGCGTATCCGGAGCAGTTGTCCGGTGGCCAGCAGCAGCGCGTGGCGATTGCCCGCGCGCTGGCGATGAAGCCCGAGGCGATGCTGTTCGATGAACCGACTTCGGCGCTGGATCCTGAGCTGGTAGGCGATGTGCTGCAGGTGATGCGCACCTTGGCCGACGAGGGCATGACCATGATCGTTGTCACCCACGAGATGGGCTTTGCCCGGGAAGTCGCCGACCGCGTGTGCTTTCTGCACGGTGGTTACCTGGTGGAAACCGGACCGGCCGAAGAGGTGCTGGGCAATCCGCAACATCCGCGTACCCAGGATTTCCTGCGCCGGGTGTTGCATCCGACCACCAGCACGCGGAGCCAGCCATGATCGACGTGCCTTCACTGTGGGCCGCGACCGCGCCCCCCGCGCGGGTGACACCGCCACTGCGCGAATCGGGCACGTACGATGTGGTGATCGTCGGTGCCGGGTACACCGGCTTGTCCACTGCCCTGCACCTGGCCGAGCGTGGTGTCAGCGTGTGCGTGCTGGAAGCACGGGAGCCGGGCTGGGGGGCATCGGGACGTAACGGCGGGCAGGTCAATCCGACCTTGAAGCATGACCCGGACGAACTGGTGCGGCTGTATGGCGCGGCCGTGGCGGAGCCGTTGATCGACACCGTGTCGCGCTCGGCCGACCTGGTGTTCGACCTGATCGATCGCCATGGCATTGAGTGCGCTGCCGTGCGCAAGGGCTGGATGCAGGTCTCTTATTCGCACAAGGGCGTTGCCGGCCTGCACGCGCGGGCCGCGCAGTGGGAACGTCGCGGTGTGCCGGTGCAGTGCCTGGATGCCGCCGACGTGGCGACGCGCATGGGCAGCCAGGCATTTGCCGGGGGCTGGCTGGATGGCCGTGCCGGCGCCATTCAGCCGTTGGCCTATGCCCGTGGGCTGGTAAGGGCAGCCCAGGCGGCCGGCGCCAGCATTCATGGACAGAGCCCGGTGATCGGGCTGCAGCCGGTCGCGTCGGGCTGGCAGGTGCAGACCGCCAGCGGCCACACGGTCAAGGCAGCCCAGGTGGTGCTCGCCACCAACGGTTACAGCGATGGCCTGTGGCCGGGCATGGCGCAAAGCGTCCTGGCGGCGAACAGCTTCATCGTCGCCACCCGCCCGCTGCAGGGCGCTGCGGCTCAGAGCATTCTGCCCGGACAGGAAACGGTTTCCACGGCGCAGCGGCTGTTGCTGTACTTCCGCAAGGACAGCCATGGGCGCCTGCTGATGGGCGGCCGCGGCACCTTCGCCGACCCCGGTGCGCCCCAGGATTTCGCTCATCTGGAGCGCTCGCTGGCCTTGCTGTTTCCGCAGTTGGGCAGGCTGGATTTCGAGTACCGCTGGGCCGGACGCATCGCCATCACCCGGGACTTCATGCCGCATGTGCATCAACCCATGCCGGGCCTGACGTTGGCGCTGGGCTGCAACGGTCGCGGCATTGCCCTGTGTACCAGCCTGGGGCAGCAACTGGCGACCAGCCTGTGCGACAGCCGGGCCGACTTCGCCTACCCGGTGAGTCCTCTGCAAAAACTGCCGATGCACGGGCTGCAACGTTTCTACATCGGCGCCGGCGTGGCCTGGTACAGCCTGCTGGATCGCCTGAACGTGAGCTGATGGCCTGCGGCAGAGCGTCGCGCCTGGCGTTGGCGGTGAACCAATCGCCGTGCGCCGGTTTCAAAGGGGTTCATTCAGAACAATGGTTGCGTCCCATGCCCAAGAAACTTTCCCTCGCTCTGCTGATGATTTCTGCCCTGGGCCTGGCGGCCTGTGACAAGACGTCCGAAGACCACGTGCAGAAAGCCAACGAGCACACCGAAGCCGCCGCCCAGAAGCAAGCCGAGGGCAAGCCTGAGCAAGCCGCCGAGGAAAAAGCCGAAGCCGCCGAAGAACACGACAAGGCCCGCGAAAAGCGCGTGACCGAAGACCGCCATCAGGCGCTGTCCTCGGACGTACCGGACGAGATCAAGGCGCCCGAGAAAAAGTAATTCGCAGCGCGAACAACCCAGGCCCCGCCAGCGATGGACGGGGCTTTTTTTATTTCTGGGCAGCGCGACGTACATCTTGAAACCATTGGCCTGAAGCCGCCAGCCACTGGTTACAGCACTCACCGCTATAGTTCCGCCCGTTGCCCGTGCTGCTGCACCATGGGACCGAGACAGGGAGTGTTCAATGGCAGGCAAGCCGAAGCCAGATCCGTCAATCGTCAGCGGCTTCAGAGTCGCCTGTGTTGAAGCAGGCAGGAAGGTCTACTTTGATCCAATAGCTCAGCGATACTATTCTTGGGATTCGTTGCATGGCGAGTTCGAGGTGTTCGACCGGCGTGGGTTTCATCTGGGCTCGGTGTGTCCAGAAACAGGACGGTTGCTGAAGCCCGCAGTTCGTGGCCGACGAATCAGAACCAATTGAGAGGTAGACATGACCTTCGTAGAACTTTGCATCGAGGGGAACGCGCGCGAAGACGAGATCGACAGGTTCATCGAAGCCTGGCATGAAGGTCGGGCGGGCACCCAAGTAGAACTGCACGACTATCTGGGTATGACGTGGAGCGAATATCAGCGCTGGGCTATCAGCCCAGCAATTCTGCCCCATGTGGTCAGCGCCCATAAATTTGGCACCTCCCTTGAATACCAGCTTGCTCAGCAGGCCAATGAAAACGTCATGCCACATGCATGAACGTCCGCGTTAGGGGCACAGGGCATCAGATCTCAACTCCCCTGCAACGGCTTGGCGTCCTTGAAGAAGTAATCCTGCCAGGAGGCCGGTTTGTTCTTGATCGCGCCGACGCGGTGCATGAACTCGGCCAGGGGGTAGGTGTTCTTCGGTGTGATCGAGAATTCGAACTGCGGGTTGTCGATGATTTTCAGCAGTGCGGCCCGGTCGATCTTCGCGCCGGTCACGCGGATGTAGGTATCGGCAGCGGCGCCTTTGTCTTTTTGGGCGAAGTCGGCCGCCTCGGCCAGGGCCTCGACGAACGCGTGGTAGGTCTTGGGGTTTTCCTCGCGGAATTTCTCGGTGGCGAACAGCACGGTGGGTGAGTTTGGGCCCAGCAGGTCGTAGGTGTTGAGCACCACATGCACATTGGGGTTGGCCAGGGCCTGATCCTGGAACGGCGGGTTGGAGAAGTGCCCACTGAGTTCGGTACCGCCGGCAATCAATGCCGCTGTGGCATCGGGATGAGGAACGGCGATGGTGTACTTGTCCAGACGGTTGTATTCCTTGTCGCCCCACTGCTTGGCCGCCGCGTATTGCAGGAAGCGAGATTGCACCGATACACCGACGGCGGGCACGGCAATGCGATCCTTCTCGGTGAAGTCGGCGATGGTCTTGACCTTGGGGTTGTTGCTGAGCAGGTAGTAAGGGAAGTTGCCCAGCGAGGCGACGGCCTTCACGTTCTGTCGTCCATGGGTGCGATCCCAGATGGTCAACAGCGGACCCACGCCTGCCCCGGCAATGTCGATCGCGCCGGACAACAACGCGTCGTTCACCGCAGAGCCGCCGGACAGCTGGGTCCAATCGACCTTGATGTCGATGCCCGCTTCCTTGCCGTGCTTCTCGATCAGATGCTGATCGCGCACCACATTGAGCAGCAGATAAACGATACCGAACTGCTCGGCGATACGGATTTCGCCCTCGGCATGGGCCTGCGCGGGTGCAACCACGGCACCGGCCAACAGGCTAAAGCCGAGCCCGACGGCAGTAGCCAGACGGCTGAAAGTGGATCGAGACATAGGCGCTCCAGGCAAGGCATCAGGGATGTATGGGAGCGACTATATGTGCATAAGAAATTTAATTTAAATACGATTAAAGAATAACCATATTCAACCGTTCGTAACGCCGCCTGCCATCGCCTTGACATCATCTGTCCACTTCCTTTACAAAGCCGACACACAAGGAATCGCTATCAGGCCACGGATGAAGGCTAATTATTTTCGCTTCTGGCTGGGTCAAGTGCTGCTCGGCCTGGTCATAGGCTGCATTGCACTGCTCGATCCTTTCGGGCTGTCCAGTGCCAGCGATGCTGCGTCTTCGCAATGGATCAATCGCATCACCGCCAGCAGCTACCCGGACACCGGTCAACAGCAGGTGGTCGTGGTGCTGATCGACGACGCCTACCTCATGCACAACGCCACCTTCTGGCCCCTGCCCTATGCGCAGCAAAGCCAGTTGTTCAAACGCCTGCTCGCCTACAAGCCACGGGCGGTGTTCGTGGACTTGATGTACAGCCACGACCATGCACCCAATGACGCCGACAACGGCAGCCAGCTGCTGGTGAATGTCTTCGAGCGCTATCGGGAACAAGGCATCGCGCTGCTGCTGGCCAATACCGGCGACCGGCGCGGCGTCGACGGCCAGGCCAATGCCCTGGACTCGCTGGATCGGATGACCCGTCGCGCCCTGGTCAAGTGGAGCGATGTTGGCGACAGGTACCCGCTGGCCGTCGAGACTTCGCAAGGACTGCTCGAAACCCCAGCACTCGGCCTGTACCGCGAGTTCTGCCGCGACCGCGACTGTGCCGGGCTGCCGGTGGATGCCGCCGAGGCCGCGCAACGCCCACCCATGGCGCTGCGCTGGGGAACGACGCTGTCGCCCCTGCAAGCGCGGTCTACCTCGGTGGCGGACTGTTCGATTGACGACACCGCCTGGTACATCCAGCTGTGGCAGGCGATCTTCTGGAAGTTCGGCGACAGCGCCCCAGCCAGCTGCGCCTACACCCTCACGCTCAAGGCCAGTGCCCTGGAAGCCAATTCGCCGGAGGATCGCGCGCTGTTGCGGCAGATGCTCGGCGACAAGCTGGTGCTGGTGGGTGCCGAGATCACGTCGGCCGGTGACCTAGCCCAAACGCCGGTGCACGGCCTGCTGCCGGGGGTGTACCTGCACGCCATGGCGCTGGACAACCTGGTGACCTACCACGACACCTATCAACGCGATCCGCAGCCTTATGCCTGGCTGTCGATCAGTTGGCTGGACCTGGTGCAACTGGGTTTTGTCATCGTCATCGTCGGCTTGCGCGCCTGGTACCGACGGCGCCGCCATCGCCGGGCCCGAAGCTGGCGCGCACCGCTGTTCTGGTGGGCCGTCGTCCAGGTGGCGCTGGCCGCGATGTGCTGGGGGCTGTGGAAGAACAACATCAGTCCGGCCAACGTGCTGGCCATCGCCGTGCTGTCCCTTTCCATCATTGCAGAGCCGATCAGCCAGTTTGTCAGGCGGCAATGGCGGTCGCTTCTGCGCGGCTTCGCTCGACGCAGGCGCGTCCGTATTTCACTTCCCCAAGGAACTCAAGGATGACCAGAACCACTTTTCTGCTATTGGCTGCGCTGTGCAGCCCCGGCGTGTTTGCCGCCACCGTGGAGGCTTTCGAGGCGGATCCGCTGACGCTGCTCGATGCGCACGGCAAATCCCAGGGTACGCTGGCCCTCAAGGACGCGCCCAAGCCGCCGCTACCGGTGCTGGAAAGCAATCCGAACCTGGAGCTGGTGCAGGTCGAGCTCGGCGGACGCAAGGTCTGGCTGGACACAATGGACCTGCGCTTGAGCGAAGGTAAGGTCGTCACTACACCGTGCGAGCGCCTGTCCAACAGCCAGAAAGCCGACACCCGCAATGCCTCGACCATCGGCTTCGGTTCAGGCTGCAACAAGCCATGATCCGGCCAATGACGCACCCGCGCGGTCATGGCATCGGCCTGGTATTCGGCGCTATCGGCTGCCTTCTGCTTGCCGGCTGCGGCACGCTCAAGGGTGCCGATGCGGCCTTCATGAATCTGGTCGGGCCTTCGACCCAGTCCCAGGTCCAGGGTCGCTACCTGGATACCGCCGACGTGCGCCAGTACTACAAGCTCGACCCGCAGCGGGTCACGGCGCAGCGCTTGAGCTACGACGGTATGGCCATCCCGGCCGGCGAGATCCGTCAGCACAACGTGGTGCTGATTCCGCCCTTGCAGGCGTATCTGCAAGGCATCGTCACCCGCCTGGGCAAGGGTTGGCCCGGCGAGCTGCCGGCCTTGCAGGTCAAGGTGATCGACAGCTACGGCTTCGGTCCTTCGGCCGATCCGTTCGGCAATCTGTTCGTGCCGCTGGGCATGCTCGACAACGTCCAGAGCGAAGACGAAATCGCCGCGATGCTGGGCCATGAAATGAGCCATGTACTGCTGCACCACCACGACCGACGCGCGGCCTTCCAACAGCAGAACGCGATGCTGACCAACGTGGCGACCTCGATCGTGCTCGCGGCCAAGGTCGCCGATACCCGGGTCGATCATCGCTCGGACACGTTGAAGTTCGTCAGCAAGGACCCCCAGCGCACCCAGAAGACCGTCAGCAATACGGTGCTGTACACCGCCTTGATGAACAGTTTTTCGGAGAACATCTGGAGCACCGCCTGGGGCCGCACCCAGGAAGATCAGGCCGATCTGCTGGGCGCGGACCTGATGATCAAGGCTGGCTACGCGCCGCGGGCGGCCAGTCACAGCCTGCAACGCCTGAGCGATTTCCAAGGCAAGCAGCAATCCTTGCTCGGCAGCTTTGCCACGGCGCGCAAGAACGCCCTGCAGGAATCGGTGCAAAATCTGCAGGTCGATCGCCTGGTCAAGGAGGTTGGGGTCACCCTCAATCAGGGCCTGACCACCGGCATTAGCGCCGCAGGTCAGTACTTTCAGCGCTCGCACATGTCGCCGCTGGATCGCGATACCGAACTGCGCCAGTACCTGCAACGGCAGTACGACGGCCAACGCCGCGCGCGGGTGAATGCGGATGGCTGGCAGCAGCTGCGCGCCTCCACTGCCGTCGCGCCGTCGTTGCAAGCGTACAAGGATGCCTACGCCGCCACCGTTGCCCTGGAACAGCGACAGGTGCGGGAAGCTCGCCTGTTCAGCGAACGTGCGTTGGCCTCGCCGGTGCGCGACCAGCCGGGCATTCGCCGTGCGCAGTTCAGTGTGGAGATGGCCGAGGGCAAGCGCCGGGAGGCGTTGCAGGCATTGCAGGCGATCAAGGACTGGTCACTGGCCAGCCCGGAATTGTATGACCTGATGATTGCCCATCATCTGCTCAACAAGGATCCGCATGCGGCCCTGGCGATGATCGCTCAGGCCGAACGCACGCTGGGTTCCGAAGAACTGTTCATCACCGAAAAGCTGGCGGCGAACCAACAGCTCAAGGACGATGCGCAGGTCAAGGAACTGGCGCGCAAGTGCACCCAGTACCCGACGCGCAAGGACGGCTGCAAGAAGCTGCTGCCGGCCTGACGCATGCCGCGGTCACTTGGCGAACTTGTACTCGCCGCCCTGCTCGATCGCTTTCTGGTAAGCCGGACGCGCCTGCAGGCGTTCGACCCAGGCCGACAGGTGCGGATAGGCATCCAGCTTGCCCTGGGCCTTGGCCAGTTCGCCGACGAAGCTCATCTGCACGTCGGCGCCGGTCAGCTCTTCGCCCACCAGGTAAGGGGTCAGGCTGAGGGCGGTATTCAGATAGCCCAGGTAGTTCTCCAGCTCCGATTCGATACGTGGATGCAGCGGCGCGCCAGCGTCGCCCAGACGGCCCACGTACAGATTGAGCATCAGCGGCAGCATCGCCGAGCCTTCGGCGAAGTGCAGCCACTGCACGTATTCGTCGTAGGTGGCGCTGGCCGGATCAGGCTGGAGGGCGCCATGGCCGTGACGACGGATCAGGTAATCGACGATGGCGCCGGACTCGATGATGGTATGCGGACCGTCCTGGATCATCGGCGATTTGCCCAATGGATGGACGGCCTTGAGCTCGGCGGGCGCGAGATTGGTTTTCGCATCGCGCTCGTAGCGCTTGATCTCGTAGGGCACGCCCAGCTCTTCCAGCAGCCAGATGATGCGTTGCGAGCGGGAGTTGTTCAGGTGGTGAACGGTGATCATGGGTTGAACCTGTTTTGTTGAAGAGGTAAGCAGGTGACCCTGCGCATCGGCCAGAGTGCCAATCAAGTAGGTGCCAATCGAGTAAGTGCCAATCGAGTGAGTGCCGACCCGGTTCGACGGCGCGGCGGCGGGATTCTCTGAACTTAATGTCGCTCGTCGCTGACACAGCTGAACGTGGCTTGCACCTGGCGCACCATTGCAGGGCGCAGGTCATCTGGATTAGGTTTGCTCGAAACCGGGTTTGCTCGAACCGACCCCTCACCCCCCGCAGGACGCTCCATGTCAGGAAGCACCTGACACAGGAAATACCCCACACAGGATGTGCCCATGACAGACATGACCGACAGTACCCCCGACACCGCCCCCCGCACTCGCCGCGCGCCCAAAGGCGAGAAGCGCCGCGAGGAATTGCTCGATGCGGCGTTGCAGCTGTTTTCCCTGGAAGGCTACAGCGGTGCGTCGATCGCCCGGATCGCCGACCGGGTGGGGATCTCGGTGGCCGGCGTGCTGCACCACTTTCCCAACAAGGTTGCATTGCTGATGGGCGTGCTGGCGCGCCGGGACGAGGTCAATCAGAAGATCAGCGACGCCTTGCAGAGCGAGCTGACGCTGAGCAGTTTTCTGGGGGGTCTGCAGCAGATCAACCGTTCCAACGCGACTGCGCCGGGTGTGATCCGCGCCTTCAGCATGCTCAATGCCGAAAGCCTGGTGGACAGTCATCCGGGCTGGGAGTGGTTCCAGTCACGCTATGCGGCCATTCACGGACGCATGCGCACACGCCTCGATCATCTGGTGGCCATTGGCGAAGTGCGTGGGGATGTGGACCTGGATGCGCTGATTCACCAGTTGCTGGCGATGATGGATGGCTTGCAGTTGCAGTGGCTGCGGTTTCCGGAGACTGTCGATCTGGTGGAACGGTTCGACAGTTATATAGCTCAGGTAGAACGTGATATCCGAGCGCGCCCGGCCTGACCCTGTAGCAGCGGCGCGAGCCGCGTCCCGGTGTGTTGCGGTGTGACAGGCAGGTTGCATCCAGCGCTGACGCGGCTTGCGCCGCTGCTACAGGGGTGTTGCGATCCTCTGTGGCAGCGGTGCAAGTCGCGTCGGTTTCACTTAGTAAGCGGCGTTTTCGTACTCGCTGTTTCCGCTCGATTCGTTCTCGCTCTCGGTTTGCTCGAACACACCGCCGGTGTTGTCGTGCGACTGGGATACCTTGGTCGACTTCAACGCCGAACGTGGCAGTGGGTTGCTGGTGGTGGTCGACAGTTCCTGACGGAACGGATTGACCAAGCGGCCCTTCAGACGAATGTCATCGGACGCTGCACCCAGGCTGATATCGAAGCTGTCGGCATCGACGACCCACTGCTTGCTCTTCTCGTCGAAGTACGCCAGCGAGCGATCGTTGAGCTCGATGGTGACACGGCGGGTTTCGCCCGGCCGCAGGAAGACCTTCTTGTAGCCCTTGAGCTCCTTGACGGCGCGCTCCACCTTCGGATGCTGCTGGCCGACGTACAGCTCGGCCACTTCGGCACCGGCGCGTTGGCCGCTGTTGGTCAGGTCGAAGGAAACCTTGATCGGCGTGTTGCCTACCGCCACACCCGGGGTCACCGAGATGTTGTTGTAGGTGAACTGGGTGTACGACAGGCCATGGCCGAAGGCGAACAGCGGCTTGGTGCCGGTCTTGTCGTAACCACGGTAACCGAGCATGGTCAGGTCGTTCTTGTAGCTCAGGTCCTTGAGCGTGCGGGTGTTGTCGAAGTTCGGGAAATCCGCGTACAGCGGGTTGTCTTCGATATTCCGCTCGATGCTGATCGGCAGTTTGCCCGATGGGTTGACCTTGCCGAACAGAATCTCGGCCAGGGCCTGGCCGCCGTTCTGGCCTGGGTAGAAGGCATGCAGCGCGGCCGGGACCTGGTCGATCCAGTCGCTCATCTTCAGTGCGGTACCGCCGTGCATCGCCACCAGCGTGCGCGGGTTGACCTTGGCGATGTTCTGGATCAGCTCGTTCTGATACTCGGGCAGGTCGAAGCTGTGGTCGAACCCTTCGCCTTCGTATTCGCTGCTGTTGCCGACGGCAACCACCACGGCATCGTACTGGGACAGGTCTTGCGGCGCGGCCAACGAGGCCCAGGCCATCTGCACGCCCACCAGGCCGCCCATGGTCGAGAGGTAGCCATCGCGGCGCGAGTACTCAAGCTTCACGTCGTAGGTCTTGCCGGCTTCCAGGGTGATCTTGCCGGACTCGGGAATGGTTGGCGGAATGCTCTTGTTGGTGATGTTTTCACCGTCGCCGTTGTCGATGATCTTCTTGCCGTCGACCCACACGCGCACCGCACCGTCGGCACGGACCTTGAACACTTGCTCGCCGCTGATGGTCGGGGTGACCTGGCCAGTCCAGCGGATCGAGGTGTTGGCCGTGTCGCCGTTGCTGGGAAGATCGTCGGTGGACCAGTCCATGTCGACGTGGCTGTCGATACGGGTGGCCGAGGGATCGCCGGACCAGTTGGCGTTGGTGAAGAACTCGGTCTTCATGCCCTTGACCGTATTGCCCTTGCTGTCGGTGGTGGTCCATTGGGACGCTGCCGGATCCAGGGACAGGCTGTCGAGGAACTCGACCTTGGCGTTCGGCGCCATCTGCTGCAGGCCGCTGAGCTCGCTGATGTAGTGCGTGGCGTCGACGTGGGCGCTGCCGAAACCGGTAGGCGGCGCGTACTTGGCCAGGTTGCCGACCACGGCGATGCGCTTGACCTTCGCCTTGTCCAGCGGCAATACGTCGTTCTGGTTCTTGAGCAGCACGATGCCTTCGCGGGCGATGTTCAGTGCGACCTTGTTGCTGGCGGCGCTGTTCATGTCGTGGGTGGTCTGCGGGTCGATCTTGTCGAACTTGTACAGGTAGATGTTCTTGAGGATGCGGCGGACCTTGTCGTCGATGGTCGCCATGTCCAGCTCGCCGCTGTCCAGGTACGGCTTGAGCACCGTGCTGTTCATCTGGCCGCCCATCATGTCAAGGTCGGTACCGGCCTGGGCCGCAGGCAGGCCGTGCACCACGGCGTTGTAGTCGCTCTGCACCAGCCCCTTGTAGCGCCATTCCTTCTTCAGGATATCGGCGATCAGGTGCTTGCTCTCACAGGCGTACTCGCCGTTCACCTTCTGGAACGAGCACATCATCATGGCCACGGTGCTGTTCTTCACCGAGGACTCGAACGCCGGCAGCGTCAGCTCGCGCAGCACGCGCTCGGGCATCGCCTGGTCGAGGATGAAACGGTTGGTCTCCTGGTCGTTGCCTGCGTAGTGCTTGGCTTCGGCCCACACGCCACGTTGCTGGATACCGTTGACCACCGCCGGAGCCAGGCTCGCGCCCAGGAACGGGTCTTCACCGGAGAGGTATTCGAAGGCACGACCACTCCACGGCATGCGATAGAGGTTCATGCCCGGGCCGGTGACGAACTGGTAGCCTCCGGTGGCGGTGTCGTAGCCCAGGGCGCGACCGAAGTCGATGGCGCGCTGCGGGTTGAAGGTCGCCGCCAGGTTCGGTCCCGAAGGGTAGACCACGCCTGGATCGTTGCCTTCGCTGGTGTAGCGAATGCCTGCACCGCCGTCGGCACCGTGGATCTGCGGCACGCCGTACTGGGTCAGTGGCTTGACGTCCCAACCGCCGATACCGCCGATGTAGGCCAGTTTTTCTTCCTGGGTCATCTTGGCCAGGGTTCGTTCGGCGGCCTTGTCGGCGCGCAGCTCATTGGCGGCGAGTTGTTTCGGACTGATGGTCGTCGATGCGTTGGCATGGCCGACGGCCAGGCTCAGCAGGGCCAGGGCCGAATGAGCACCCAAGGTTTTCCGATTTAGCATGTGAAGACGATCTCCAAGTATCAGGTACCCCCGCGCTCATTTGTCGCAGTCGATGTGCTGCACGCCTTTATTTCAGGCAATAGTGGGCCTATACCGCAACTTCGCAGGAAGCACGGAAGATCACCGCTAGTGGCACTTCGACTTACGATAGTTCTGAGGCGATATTTCCCTGGATAACTAAGGTGAATGGCAAGTTGCCAGTAATTATCACGAGACGTGCCCGCGCCTTTAAATTAAGACAATTGTTTACAAACGAAGTCAAACGAAAAGGTGAACTTCGGCGGTTTTAGTATTTTCTCGGTATTTTTTTGTTACACATGGGGAACCATCGCTAAACCTTCCGGTCTGTAGGTTTAGCATTTTTGTCGATCTACCCTCAAAAACGCTCGTACAGCGGCCATTTTGAGCGAAACTCGGCAAACGATCGCGGGCTTCATTCCGCTGAGGCGGACGGGCTCGATACAAACCTTGGAGATGCTTGAAATGAAATTGCCACTACTGGGCACTATTGCCGCGTTCACTCTTGTTGCTGCCGGCACCACTTTCGCAGCCGAATCCAGCACTGAACAAAACGCTCAAGGCGTCAGCGACTCCACGGTCATGACACAGGAAAAGAACGTCAAAGTGGAGCAGAAAAAACAGAAGCAGCAAAAGCAGTCCGATGAAAACCAGCGTGGCCGCCCCACCGAGCAGAGCAAGCCTGCGGCAAACTAACGCAGCGCGCTTAGTTACTGTAGTCATTACACCTCAGGGGCCTCGAAAGTGGCCCCTGATCATTTGAAGTACACCACCGTGTCTTTATCCGTCGCCCCCATCGATAGCCATTACTTGCCGACACAGGGTGTCGAGCAGGTGTGCGCCTGGCTGCTGGACAATGGCCACCTCAAGGCCAGCGACCTGGAGCGGGCACGGTGGTTGGCGCAGGAATCGGAAGGCAGCACGCTAGTGGAATTGCTGACCCGCCTGGGGCTGGTGTCCGAACTGGACCTGGCCAAGGCGTGGGCCGCGACCTTGCAGGCGCCTTTGCTGCTGGCCGACGCCGTGCAGCTTTGCGAAGAGCCCTTGCCCACCGTCAACGAGCGGTTTCTGCGTCATTACCGCCTGGTGCCGCTGGGCATCCATGACGACGGCATTCATGTACTGGCCGCCAACCCGGGCGACGACTATGCATTGCAGGCACTGCGCTACGCCTGTGAAAAACCGGTGTATGTGTCGGTGGGGGCCGCCAGTGAGGTCGACGCCCTGATCGAGAAGCTCTATGGCCAGGGGCGGTCGGCCATGGGTTCGTTGATAGAAACCCTCGACGAGCACAGCGGCGCCGAAGACGATATCGAGCACCTGCGCGACCTGGCGTCGGAAGCGCCGGTGATCCGCCTGGTCAACCTGATCCTGCAACGCGCAGTGGAGCAGCGGGCCTCGGACATTCACATCGAGCCTTTCGAGAGCCAGCTCAAGGTGCGCTATCGCATCGACGGCGTGCTGCACGAGGCCGAGGCCCCGCCATCGACGTCGTCAGCGGCGATCATTTCCCGCCTCAAGATCATGGCGCGCCTGGATATCGCCGAACGCCGCCTGCCTCAGGACGGCCGCATCATGCTGCGCATCCAGGGCAAGGAGCTGGACCTGAGGGTCAGCACCGTGCCCACCAGCTTCGGCGAATCGGTGGTGATGCGCCTGCTCGATCGCCAGACCGTGAGCTTCGACTTTCCCAGCCTGGGCATGGATGGCGAGCGGCTGAGCACGTTCCTGGACGTGCTTGAGAATCCCCACGGCATTCTGCTGGTGACCGGCCCCACCGGTTCGGGCAAGACCACCACCTTGTACACCGCACTGTCGCGGCTCAACACCGCCGAGCGCAAGATCATCACCGTCGAAGACCCGGTGGAGTACCAGCTCGAAGGCATCAACCAGATTCAGGTCAAACCCAGCATCGGTCTGGATTTCGCAGGGGCCCTGCGCTCCATCGTGCGCCAGGACCCGGACGTCATCATGATCGGTGAGATGCGCGACCTGGAAACCTGCCGCATCGCCATCCAGTCCTCGCTCACCGGCCACCTGGTGCTGTCGACGCTGCACACCAACAGCGCCGCGGCCAGCATCACCCGCCTGCTGGACATGGGCGTGGAAAGCTACCTGATCGCGTCCACCGTCAAGGGCATTCTGGCCCAGCGCCTGGTGCGCCGGCTCGACCCTCTGACCCGTGTGCCTTTCGAGGCTCCGCCCGAACTGATCGCCGAGCATGGGCTGGAGCGCTTCACGACGCAGCGCCCGATCATGCTCTACCGACCCGCCAGCGAGCTGCCCGGCGGCGGTTACCACGGCCGCAGCGCCATCACCGAGCTGCTGGTCATGAACGAAGAGCTGCGCTCGTTGCTCATGCGCCAGGCCGATGCCGCCACCCTCGAACAGGCCGCGCGCCGCGGTGGCCTGCGTACCTTGTATGAAGAAGGTTTGCGCCAGGCGGTGGCCGGTATCACCTCACTCGAAGAGGTGCTGCGCGTCACGCGCGGCGACTGATCATGGCCTATTTCAAGTACCGGGCAGTGGACGCCGACGGCACCAGCCGTCAAGGCAGTCTCGAAGCCAGCGATCGCGATGCCGCCGCACGGGTACTGCAACAGCGTGGGCTGTTGCTGCTGAGTCTGGACAGCGATGTCCAGGCCAGCCTTGGCGGTACGCGCCAGCGCGGTGCCATGAATGCCGCCGCGCTGGTCGGTTTTACCCAGCAACTGGCAACGCTGCTCGGGGCGGGGCAACCGCTGGAGCGTTCGTTGGGCATCCTGTTGAAACAGGCTGGCGAACCTCGGCGCCGGGCCCTGCTGGAGCGCGTGCGCGAGCAGGTCAAGGCCGGCAAGCCGTTGAGCCAGGCGCTGGAAGAGGAACACGGGCAGTTCTCCAGCCTTTACCTGAGCATGGTGCGCGCCGGGGAAGCAGGCGGCTCGCTGGAGCACACCCTGCACCAGTTGGCCGACTACCTGGAGCGCAGCCAGAAAGTGCGTGGCGAAGTGATCAACGCGCTGATCTATCCGATTTTCCTGGTGGTCGGCGTGCTCGGCTCGCTGGCCTTGCTGCTGGCCTATGTGGTGCCGCAGTTCGTGCCCATCTTCCGCGACCTGGGCGTGCCCATTCCTCTGATCACCCAGGCGATCCTTGGTTTGGGTGAATTTCTGAGCGGCTATGGGCTGCTCCTGCTCGCCGCCCTGGTGGCGCTGGTCTGGGGTGTTGCCTTGGCGCGACGCAATCCGCAGCGGCGCCAGCGACACGACCGTCGCGTGCTGTCGGTCAAGGTGCTGGGCCCGTTGCTGCAACGTATCGAAGTCGCGCGGCTGGCACGAACCCTGGGCACCTTGCTGAACAACGGCGTGGCCTTGCTCCAGGCCATGACCATCGTACGCCAGGTGTGCGGCAACCATGCCCTGCGCGAGCAGGTGGAACAGGCCACGCAGTGGGTCAAGGGCGGCGGCACTTTGGCGCAGGCCTTCGGTGAGCAGCCGCTGCTGCCGGAGCTGGCCTTGCAGATGATCGAGGTGGGCGAACAGTCCGGCAACCTCGACACCATGCTGCTCAAGGTGGCCGACGTATTCGACGTCGAGGCCAAGCGTGGCATCGACCGCTTGCTGGCCGCCCTGGTGCCCAGCCTGACCGTGGTGATGGCGGTGATGGTGGCGGTGATCATGCTCGCCATCATGCTGCCGCTGATGAGTCTTACCAGTAACATTTGAGGAAACTGCGATGTCCCGATTCAACTCTGCCCGCGGCACCCGCCAGGGCGGTTTCACCCTGTTGGAAATGCTCGCGGTGATCGTCCTGCTGGGCATCGTCGCCACCATCGTGGTGCGCCAGGTCGGCGGCAATGTCGACAAGGGCAAGTACGGCGCCGGCAAGGCCCAGCTCGCCAGCCTGGGAATGAAAATCGAGAGCTATGGCCTGGACGTCGGCTCGCCGCCGGCGAATCTGCAGCAGTTGGTGAGCAAGCCGGCCAACGCCGTCGGCTGGGCCGGCCCCTATGCCAAGCCGTCGGACCTCAAGGATCCGTTCGGCCACCCCTTCGCCTACCGCTACCCCGGCGAGCATGGCAGCTTCGACCTGATTTTCCTCGGCCAGGACGGCCAGCCCGGCGGTGACGGCTACAAGGCCGACATCGGCAACTGGCAGTAAGCATGAACCGCCCGCGCAGCCACCGTGGCTTCACCCTGTTCGAACTGCTGGTGGTGATCGTGCTGATCGGCATCGCCATCGGCCTGGTCGGCTTCGGCGTCGGCCGTGGCCTGCACGCGGCCAGCGAGCGGCGCGCGCTGAGTGAACTGGTGCAGTCGCTGCGGGCCGCCAGGGTGCAGGCCATCGTCACCGGCCAGCCGGCGCGGACCCGTTTCGACCTGAACGCCGGGCGCTTCCAGGGGCCGCGCGAGCCGGTCCGGCAATTGCCCGGTGACATGCACGTGCAGTTGCAGACGGCCGACGGGCTCGGGCCGGCCTTCGAGTTCTACCCCGATGGCGGCGCCAGCGGTGGGCATCTGCTGCTGGCACGCGATGACAAACGCTGGCGCGTGGACATCAATTGGCTGACCGGCAACGTTCAGTTGCGCAGCCTCAATTGATCGGCCAGCGCGGTTTCACCCTGCTGGAAATGCTCGCGGCGCTGCTGATACTGGCGCTGTGCAGCACGGTGCTGGTGATGGCTTTCGGCAACAGCGCCCGCGCCCTGCAGCAGGCCCAGCGCAGCGATGAGCTGAGCCTGGCGGCGCGCTCGATTCTGGACGAAGCCAGCGCGGGCCAATTGCAGGCAGGCAGCACCGAAGGGCGCTGGAGTGGCCTGCATTGGCGGCTGGCGATCAGCACCCTGCCCGCCGGTGAGGCGCCGGTAGACGTCTGGCGCCTGGATCTACGGGTCGGTCAGGGTGCCCGCCAGGCTGAATACAGCACGCTGCAGGTGCGCAGCCGCGCCAGTGGCGCCAATCGATGAAAGCGCGCAGCCATGGTTTCACCCTGCTCGAAGTGCTGGTGGTATTGAGCCTGCTGGGCGTGCTGCTGAGCCTGATCGCAGGCGCCATCCTGGGCGCCAACCGCGCCATGGCCAAGGCCGAGCGCTACAGCATGGCCCTGGACGAAGTACGCGCCAGCCAGAACTTTCTGCGCGCGGCGCTGGGGCAGGCCCTGCCGCTGGCAGCGGGTGCCGGGCAGAGCGCGCTGGAAGGGCAGCCTGCCGAGGCGATTTTCGAGGGCGACGGACAGCACGTGCGTTTCTATGCACCGCTGTCGCCCAGCCTGGGAGGCGGCGTGTATCGCCACAGTCTGGAGCTGGTGGGCCAGCGCTTGCAGCTCACGCTGGCACGGTTGCAAGGGCAGGCCTTGCAACCTCACGGCGAGCCACAGGTGTTGCTGCATCGGGTGCAGGCGCTGCAGTTGAGCTATCGCGGCCTGACGCCGCAAGGCCAGCCCACCGGCTGGCTGGATCACTGGCCATGGCCCAGCCGCTTGCCGCGCGGGGTACGCATCGACGTCCGGCTGGCGGGGCCGGTGCCCTGGCCGCTGCAAAGCGTGAACCTGCGTCTGGACCTGTCCGGCGAGGCCGGTGCGCTGTGACGGCGCGAAGTGGGATGCGTCGTCAGCGCGGCGTGGCATTGCTGCTGGTGCTGTGGGTGCTGGCATTGCTCAGCGCCCTGCTGGCCGGCCTGGTGGGCTGGGTGCACCTGCAGAACCGCCAGGCGCTGTGGCAACGCCAGCATACCCAGGCGTTGCTGGCCGCCGAAGCGGGTGTGGGCATGGCGGTGGTGGCGCAACTGCAGCGCGATCCGCAACGGCACTGGCTGGCCGATGGGCAAGCCCACGCCTTGAGCTTCAACGGTGCGCAACTGGCGGTCAGCCTGCGCAGCGAGCAAGGCAAGCTGGACCTCAACGCCGGTTCCGCCGAACAGATTGCGCGGCTGTTGCAGGCCGCCGGCGCCAGCGCCGAGCAGGCGCGCCAGCTGGCCCGAGCGCTGGAACAGCGCCGGGGCGATGGTCATGCACCGTTGCGCATGCTCGAAGAGCTGCGCGCGATACCGGGCATGGACCAGTCGCTGTACCAGCGCGCTGCGCCTTACCTGACCCTGTGGAGCGGCCTGCCGAGCCCCGAACCACGCCTGGCGGCGCCATGGCTGCGCCGCGCACTGGACCTGCCACAGGGCGGGCCGCTGGGCCAAGACGCCGGGCCGATCGTCACGATCCGCAGCCAGGCGACGCTGCCGGGTGGTTACACCACGACGCTGCGCGTCACCCTGTTACTCAACCCATCGAAGGAGGGGGCACGACCTTACCGGGTCCTGCGCTGGCAAGAATGAAGCAACGACTCACACAACGCCTGGCGCCGCTGCAGGCACGCTTGCACAGCCAGTGGCGCGCATCACCCGCCCCTGGGCTGTGGCGGGCATGGCTGCACGAATTGCGCCAGTCGCTGCCCGTCCGCTGGCGCGATCGGCTGCTGCCGCAGGTGAACGAGCGCTCGATTCGCTGGCCCTTGTCAGAGCCTCTCGACAGCGCTCCGGGCGAGCGCCTGGTGCTGCTGCTGCCCGCCGACACGGTGATGGCCCAGACCCTGCAATTGCCCTTGGCAGCCATTCGCGACCTGCACAGCGTGGTGGGTTTCGAACTGGACAAGTACACGCCCTTCCCCCGCGAGCGCATGCACTACGTGGCGCGTCTGCAAAGCCGGGGCAAGACCCAGGCGCAGGTGTTGCTGGTGGCCATCGTGCAGGAGCGTCTGACGCAGATGCTGGATCAGTGTCGCGACCGTGGCCTGACGTTCGTGGCCGTGGACGGCCTGGACCGCGCCGGCCAGCCTCTAGGCGTCGACCTGTTGCCGGCGGATCGCCGCCCCCCTCGCTCCGGACATTACCGCCTGACCCGCTACCTGGCGCTGGGGTGCGTGGCCTTGACCCTGGCCTGCATGCTGCTGTGGCTGGACGCCCGCAGCGACCGCCTGGCCAGCATGCAGGACAGCGTGGCCGCCCAACGCGAGCAGGTGCAGCACGTGCAGGCGTTGCGTCAGGAGTTGGCCAACACCCAGGGCGCTGCGCGCTATCTGGCGCAGCAGAAAGCCGCAAAGCCGACCCTGACCAGCGTGCTGGTGGACCTGACCGGTTGCCTGGGTGCCGACACCTGGATCGAGCAGTTGGAAATCGCCGAGGACGGCACGCTTTCCATCAGCGGGCAGAGCGCCAAGGCCAGCACCTTGATCACCCGGGTCAAGGCCTGCCAGACCCTGGTCGATGCGCGATTCCAGGGCATCATCCAACCCGACGAAAAAACCGCCAAAGAGCGTTTTTCGCTGCGCGCCCAGTTGCGCAAGGAGCCTGCCGATGCGCCGTGAATTCACGCCACGCGAACGCCGCGGCGCCGCCTGGATAGCACTTGCCGCGCTGCTGTGGCTGGCTTGGTACCTGTTGGTGCAGAGCTGGTTCCTGGACCGCTTGGCCGCGATCGAAGAACAGGCCGATACCTTGCGCCAGCAGCAACAACGCTACGCCGGCGTGCTGGCCCAGCGCGACGACCTGCAACAGCGCCTACAGGCCGCGCGGCGCGACCCGTCCAGCCGCAGCAGCCTGCTGCCGGGCACCGACCCCAGCGCCGTGGCCGCCGATCTGATGCAACGCAGCCTCGACCTGGTCAAGGCCCATACCGACCAAGGCCCGGGCTGCCAGGTGACCCAGCGCATGCCCATCACCCCGGAGCAGGACACGGCTGAGCCGTACCGCCAGGTCAAAGTCAGCCTCACCCTGGAGTGCGCGCTGGAACCCCTGACCCGGCTGTTGCGGGATCTGGAGTACGGCCAGCCCTTCCTGTTCGTCGACAACCTGAGCGTTCGCCGCACCAGCACGGCGCCCTCGGTCGGCGGCGCGGGGCGTCTGCGCGTGCACCTGCTGCTGCGCGGCTATCTGCAACCGGCGCCGGTAACCCTGGCCAAGGAGCCTGCCACATGAAGCTGGGTAGCGTAGGCCTCACCCTGCTGGTGACTGCGGCGGTGCTGATCGGCGTGGCCAGCAGCCTGTTGCTCGGCGCCGGCCGGACCGTCGACTGGCTGCCCGCCAGCCATCCCCATGAACAACCGCCCGCCGCCAAGCCCGTCAGCCTGGCGGCGCTGCCTGAAAACGCCTTGGCCCTGACCTGGCAGCAATCGATGTTCAGCCCCGACCGCAAGCCCGATGCGGCCACCGGCAAGAGCCAGGCCACCTCCCTGGCCGGCATCCGCCTGAGCGGCGTGATCATCGACGGCCAGGCGCAGTGGGCGCTGCTGCGCCTGGCCAACCAGCGCACGCTCAAGCTGGCCGTGGGCAGCACGCTGGACAACGGCTGGACGCTGACCGGCGTCACGCCACAAACCGCCACCTTCCTGCATCAGGGCCAGAGCCAACAGCTGAGCCTTCCCGTGCTACGCCTTCCGCCGCCATCGAAGGCCCCCGCCATCACCCTTCCAAACGTAACCACACCATGAACGATCGCTACCCTGAACTCTCCCGTCTGCGCAGCCCCTTGCTGTGCCTGGCCACCGCCGTCGCCCTTGCGGGCTGCGCCTCCACCCCCGAGCCTTTCAAAAACGACCCGGCGCTGATGCAGGAAGCATTGAATGGCACCGGTTCGCAACGCACGGCGATGGTCGATCCGCCTGCAGCCACCGCAAGCCCGACGACGCCAGCGGCCACTACTGCCGCGCGCCGTCAGATCACGCGGGGCAATCAGACGTTCGTCCGCGGCCCTGCGCCGGCGGCCAATACGCCCAAGGGGGCCGCGCAAACCAGTGGCGACATCGTGTTCAACTTCACCGACCAGCCCATCGAGGCGGTGATCAACAGCGTGATGGGCGACCTGCTGCACGAGAACTACAGCATCGCCCAGGGTGTGAAGGGCAACGTCAGCTTTTCCACCTCACAACCGGTGAACAAGCAGCAGGCGTTGTCGATTCTGGAAACCCTGCTGTCCTGGACCGACAACGCCATGATTCGCCAGGGCGACCGCTACGTCATCCTGCCATCGAACCAGGCCGTGGCCGGCAAGCTGGTGCCGCAGATGCCCGTGTCCAAGCCGTCCAGCGGGCTGTCGGCACGTCTGTTCCCGCTGCGCTATATCTCGGCCACCGAGATGCAGAAACTGCTCAAGCCGTTCGCCCGCGACAACGCCTTCCTGCTGGTGGACCCGGCGCGCAACGTGCTGAGCCTGGCGGGTACGCCGGATGAGCTGGCCAATTACCAGGACACCATCAACACCTTCGATGTGGATTGGCTCAAGGGCATGTCCATCGGCGTCTATGGCCTGCAACGTGCCACCGTGGGCGAGCTGATGCCCGAACTGCAGAAGATGTTCGGCCCCGACAGCGGTATGCCGCTGGCAGGCATGGTGCGTTTCCTGCCCATCGAGCGGACCAATTCGGTGGTGGCGATTTCATCGCAGCCGCAGTACCTGAGCGAAGTCGGTGACTGGATTCACACCATCGACGAAGGCGGCGGCAACGAGCCACAGATGTACGTATACGACGTGCGCAACATGAAGGCCACGGACCTGGCCAAGTACCTGCGGCAGATCTACGGCAACGGCCAGATCAAGGACGACAGCGCCGCCAAGGTGGCGCCGGGGCTGCGCACGCGCTCGCTGTCCTCACTCAACGGCAACGGCGGCATGGGCGGCACTGCGTCCACCGGTATGGGCGGCATGGGTCAGGGCCAGGGCATGGGCAACGGCAACCTGCAGAGCCAGGTGCAGGACGGCGAGGAGGACAGCGGCGAAGAAGGCATGGACGAAACCACCGACGAGGGTGGTCTGGAAGGCGGCACCGCCGGGGCCGAATCGGGCACGGCCAAGAGCCTGGATGAAAGCACTCGCATCACGGCACAAAAAAGCAGCAACCAGTTGTTGATCCGCACCCGTCCGGCGCAGTGGGCCGAGATCGAAGCGGCGATCAAGCGCCTGGACAACGCGCCGATGCAGGTGCAGATCGAGACGCGCATCCTGGAAGTCAGCCTCAGCGGCGAGCTGGACCTGGGCGTGCAGTGGTACCTGGGCCGGCTGGCGGGCAACTCCGGCAGCACCACCGTGGCCAACACCGCAGGCAGCCAGGGCGCGCTGGGCGGCGGTGGTGCCGGGCTGGGCGCCGCCGATTCGCTGTTCTACTCGTTCGTCAGCAGCAACCTGCAGTTTGCCCTGCATGCCCTGGAAACCAGCGGCCGTACCCAGGTGCTGTCGGCGCCTTCGCTGGTGGTGATGAACAATCAGCAGGCGCAGATCCAGGTCGGCGACAACATCCCGATCAGCCAGACCACGGTCAATACCAACACCTCGGACACTACCCTGAGCAGTGTGGAATACATCCAGACCGGGGTAATTCTCGACGTGGTGCCGCGGATCAATCCCGGTGGCCTGGTGTACATGGACATCCAGCAGCAGGTCAGCGATGCCGACAACAATGGCAGTGCGGACAGCAATGGCAACCCGCGGATTTCCACGCGCTCGGTGTCCACCCAGGTCGCCGTGCAGAGCGGGCAGACGGTGCTGCTCGGCGGGCTGATCAAGCAGGACAACAGCGATACCGTCTCGGCCGTGCCTTACCTGGGCCGGGTGCCTGGTTTACGCTGGCTGTTCGGCAACACCAGCAAGAGCAAGAACCGCACGGAGCTGATCGTGCTGATCACGCCCAGGGTCGTCACCAGCAACAGTCAGGCACGCCAGGTGACCGACGATTACCGCCAGCAATTGCAGCTGATCAAACCGCTGTAGCAACAGAACCAGCCGGGTGGTGGCCCGGCTGGCGGGCGTGCTGCCACCGCGCTGCAGAATGTGCTGCGCGGCCCTGCTTTTTTGCAATAAAACGCTTCCCTGATGCCAATTTGTGACCGTTTGCAGTACAGCGTTACCGGTAAATTGGATACCCAAGGTCCTGCAGAGCGACCGCATGACAACCGTCTCGCGCCTCCAACCTGCCAACTTTCGGGAGTCCTGTACATGACATCGATGACGCTGCGCGCATTCAAACTGACCGGCCTGGCTTTGCTGGTCGGCGCCTTCGGGCAGGCCTGGGCCGAGGACATCACCTTCGTATCGCAGGGCGGCGCCTACCAGGAAGCCCAGAGCAAGGCGATCCTGGAGCCGGCGGCCAAGAAGCTGGGCCTGACCCTCAAGCAGGACAGTTCGCCCAAGGCCTACCCGATCATCAAGACTCAGGTGGAAAGCGGCAAAGTCAGCTGGGACGTGGTCGACCTGCCCACCGGCGATTGCCTGCGCGGCGAAGCCGAAGGCCTGTTCGAAAAACTCGACCCAGCGTTGATCCCCAATGCCGCGCAGCTTCCGGCGGAGCTCAAGGACGACTACACCGTGGGCTACATCAGCTATTCGACCGTGCTGGCCTACCGCACCGATGCCTTCAAGGGCGAAAACGTCCCCAAGACCTGGGCGGATTTCTGGGACACCAAAAAGTTTCCCGGACAACGCTCGCTGCGCAACCTGCCGCGCCCTACCCTCGAAATTGCCCTGATGGCTGACGGCGTGGCGCCCGACAAACTGTATCCGCTGGACGTGGAGCGCGCCTTCAAGAAACTCGAGGAAATCAAACCGCACATCGCCACCTGGTGGACCTCGGGCGGGCAATCGGCGCAGCTGATCAGCGACGGTGAAGTGGACATGATCCAGGCCTGGAATGGCCGCATCACGGCCGTGCAGGCCGACGGTGCGCCGGTGGCGTTCGACTACAACCAGGGCGTGCTGGAAACCAACTCGCTGTGCGTGCTCAAGGGCACACCGCACAAGGCGGCGGCGATGAAGTTCGTCAACGGGGCCATCGATGCCAAGTTGCAGGCAGCCCTGCCGATGATCATCGACTACGGCCCGCTGAACCCGGAAGCCTTCAAGACCGGCACCATTCCCGCCGAGCGCGCGGCCAAGCTGCCGTCGTCGCCGGAGAACATCTCCCGTCAGGCACTGCTGTCGGCCAAGTGGTGGGCGTCTCAGGAAGGGGTGAAGGCTGAAGAGCGCTGGCTCTCCTTTGTGCAGAAGAAGTAGCGGTGCCAGGGCGGGCCTCTTGGCGGGCAGAAGGCTCGCCGCCCGCCCCGCTCCCACAGACAGCGTGCGCGCTTTTTGTGGGAGCGGGTCTCTGCCCGCGAAGGGGCCAACGCAGTTGCTGCTGTCGCCCGCCCTCAATACGAAACAAACCACTTGCGCGCGGGCCGTTTAAGCCCGCTTCGTTCTTTGGCTTGTCGGTACATTGAACCCTGAGGGTCGCCCTGACCGACCGACAACAAGCTGCTTGCGCTGGTCCACCGGCGCTCGGCCGTGAGGAATCGTTCCATGTCCAACGCCTATCTCGCCAAATCCCTGCCCGACGCCCACCGTGAGCCACCGGCAAGCAATGCCGATGCCCTGGCACGCGAAGAGCGTCGGGAAAACACCTGGATGTTGCTGCTGCTCGCCCCGGCGTTGTTCATGGTGGTGGTGCTGCTGATCCTGCCGATGTGCTGGCTGGCGTTCCAGTCGGTGCAGACCGAAGAAGGCTTCTCGCTGGCCAACTACGCGCGCATCTTCGAAGAACGCATCTACTGGGACACCTTCTACCTGACGTTCAAGATCAGTTTGATCGTGACCCTGTTGTCCATCGTCATGGGCTTTCCCATCGCCTACGCCGCCTCGCGCCTGCATGGCTTCTGGGCCAACCTGATTCTGATCTGCGTGATCCTGCCGTTCTGGACCAGCGTGCTGGTGCGCTCCTACGCCTGGCTGGTGTTGCTGCAACGGCGCGGCGTGGTCAATCAGACACTGCTGGACCTGGGCATCATCGACCAGCCGTTGAACATGATGCACAACACCACCGGCACGGTGATCGGCACCCTGCACGTGATGCTGCCGTTCATGGTGCTGCCGCTGTATTCGGTGATGAAGAAAATCCCGCAGGACCTGATGCAGGCCTCCGAGAGCCTGGGGGCAAAACCCTTCTACACCTTCCGCCGGGTGTTCCTGCCGATGGCCGCGCCCGGTGTGATGGCCGGTTCCATCCTGGTCTTCGTGATCTGCCTGGGCTTCTTCATCACGCCTGAACTGCTGGGCGGCGGTCGCACCATCCTGGTGTCGATGCTGGTGCAGCGCAATGTCGAGCTCTATCACGCCTGGGGCGCCGCGAGTGCGGTGGGCCTGGTGCTGTTGTTCGTGGTGTTCCTGATCTTCTGGGGCATCAACCGCTTCATCCCCATCGAACGCATCCTGGGAGCACGCTGATGAATACGCTTGCCTACCTGCGCCAGCTCCGCCTGTCGCACGTGCTGTTCACCGTGCTGGTCGCGGCGATTCTGCTGTACCTGATCGTGCCGGTGCTGATCGTGGTGCCGATGTCGTTCTCCGAGGCGCGCTTTCTGCAGTTCCCGCCCAAGGAGTGGTCGCTGCGCTGGTATGAAGCCTTCTTCCAGAGCGCCGAGTGGATGTCGGCGGCGCGGGTCAGCCTGATCACGGCGGTGGTGACCACGGCGGTCAGCCTGCCGATCGGCATGGCCGCGGCCTACGCCATCAACAACTCGAGCCTGAAGGTGATTCGCACCCTGCAGATCGTGTTGCTGCTGCCCATGATGGTGCCGATCATCCTGATCGCGGCGGGGGTGTTTTTCGTCTACGCGCGGGTGGGGCTGATCAGTTCGCTGACTGGTCTGGTGCTGGCGCACATCATGCTGGCCCTGCCCTACGTGATCATCGCCCTGCTGGCCGGGCTGCGCAATTTCGACATGTCCCAGGAAATGGTCGCGCGCAGCCTGGGCATGAACCGTTTTCGCGCGTTCATGGCGGTGACCCTGCCACAGATCAAGCCCAGCGTGGTTTCGGCAACCCTGTTCGCGTTCATCACTTCGCTGGATGAAACGGTGGTGGCGCTGTTCATCTCCGGGGGCGACAACCAGACCCTGACCAAGCGCATGTTCACCGCGCTGCGCGACGAGATCGACCCGACGATCGCGGCAATCAGCTCGATCCTGATCCTGGCGTCGCTGATTCTGGTGGTGGTGGCTGGGCGGAATAAGCAGGGGTGACTGTTAGGGCCTCTTCGCGGGCAGAGCCCGCTCCCACAGTCATAGCCTTCGCATTTGAGATCCCCTGTAGGAGCGCCTTTTCGCGGGCAGAGGGCTCGCCGCCCGCCCCGCTCCCACATGGATCGCTCATGCAATGGAGATCTTCTGTGGGAGCGGGCTCTGCCCGCGAAGAGGCCAGCACTGACACACCCCAGCACAGCCTGCCGCCACCCCACCGCAATTCAGCATCCACGCCCCGCCGCGTGCCCCATCTCGGCATCGGCCACTGCGCGGACATTTCTACACTAGGTCCATCGTTCGGACTGCAAAGGCACCCTGATCATGTTGAAGCACTCACTGCGTGACCCTTCCCTGCTCGTCGAGCAGGCCTACGCCAACGGCCAGTGGATCAATGCCGATGACGGCGCCACCCTGGCGGTGACCAACCCCGCCGATGGCAGCACCATCGCCCACGTCCCGGCCCTGCAGGGCGCCGAAACCCAACGCGCGATCGCGGCGGCCGAAGCCTGTTTCGCCACCTGGCGCGAAGTGCCGGCGGCCGAACGCGCCAAGCTCCTGGAAAAGTGGTACCAGCTGATCATGGACAACCAGGAAGACCTGGCGCTGATCATGACCGCCGAACAGGGCAAGCCCCTGACCGAGTCGCGCGGCGAAATCGCCTACGGCGCCAGTTTCGTCAAATGGTTCGCCGAGGAAGCCCGGCGCATCTACGGCGACACCATTCCTTCACCCACCGCCGACCGCCGCATCCTGGTGCTCAAGCAACCGATCGGCGTGGTCGCGGCGATCACCCCGTGGAATTTCCCCAATGCCATGATCACCCGCAAGTGCGCGCCGGCCCTGGCCGCCGGCTGCCCGGTGCTGGTCAAGCCCTCGGAGATGACCCCGCTATCGGCCCTGGCCCTGGCGGTACTGGCCGAGCGCGCGGGGATTCCGGCGGGGGTGTTCAACGTGCTCACCGGCCTGCCGGCAGGCGTGGGCGGCGAAATGACCAGCAACCCGGCCGTGCGCAAGCTGTCGTTCACCGGCTCCACCCGCGTGGGCCAACTGTTGATGAGCCAGTGCGCCTCGACCATCAAGCGCCTGAGCCTGGAACTGGGCGGCAACGCGCCGTTCATCGTGTTCGACGACGCCGACCTGGACCTGGCCATCGCCGGAGTCATGCAGAGCAAGTTCCGCAATGCCGGGCAGACCTGCGTGTGCGCCAACCGCATTTTGGTGCAGGACGGCATCTATGCCCGTTTCGCCGAACGCCTGAAGGCAGCCGTGGCCGAGCTGAAAGTCGGCGATGGTCTGGCCGAAGGGGTGACCATCGGCCCATTGATCAATGCCGCGGCGGTGGACAAGGTGGCGCGCCACATCGGCGACGCGGTGGAAAAAGGCGCCACCGTGGCCATTGGCGGGTTGCCGCAAAACGATGGCCTGTACGTGCAGCCCACGGTGTTGCTGGACGCCAACGCCGACATGCTGCTGGCCGGTGAGGAAACCTTCGGCCCGGTGGCGCCGCTGTTCCGCTTCCATACCGAAGAAGAAGCCCTGGCACTGGCCAACGCCACCCCCTACGGCTTGGGCGCCTACTACTTCACCCAAGACATGCGCCGCGCCTGGCGCGTGGGCGAGCGCCTGGAGTTCGGCATGGTGGGCTTGAACACCGGGATCATTTCCATGGAGGTGGCGCCATTCGGCGGCATGAAGCAATCGGGCACCGGCCGCGAGGGTTCCAAGTACGGCCTGGATGAATTCCTCGAAGTGAAGGCCTGGCATATCGGCGGGTTGGGGTGATGGTGGGCCTCTTCGCGGGCAGAGACCCGCTCCCACAAAAGCGCGCACGCTGTCTGTGGGAGCGGGTCTCTGCCCGCGAAGAGGCCGGCACTGACACCCTCCCGAAACGACATTCTTGATCTCTTGGAGCACCACAGATGAATTTCACTGAAGGTTTCGAATCGGTCAGCGTCAACCAGGTCAGCAAGCACTACGGCAGCCTCAAGGCGCTGGACAACGTCAACCTCAAGGTCGAAGCCGGCGAGTTCATGTCGTTGCTCGGCCCGTCGGGCTCGGGCAAGACCACCCTGCTGAGCATCCTGGGCGGCTTCATCCGGGTCAGCTCCGGCAACATCCTGTTCGGCGAACGCAACGTCACCCTGATGCCGCCGCACAAGCGCGAGATCGGCGTGGTGTTTCAGAACTACGCGCTGTTTCCGCACATGACCGTAGGCGAGAACGTGGCCTTCCCGTTGCGCGCCCGCGGCGAAAGCGCGAGCAAGAGCCGCGATCGGGTCAAGCAGGCGCTGGCCACGGTCGAACTGGGCGGCTACGAAGAGCGTTCGATCGCAGCGCTTTCCGGCGGCCAGCGCCAGCGCGTGGCCCTGGCCCGGGCCATCGTCTTCGAGCCCAAACTGATTTTGATGGACGAGCCGCTGTCGGCCCTGGACAAGCAGCTGCGCGAAACCATGCAGATCGAACTGCGCGCCCTGCACAAGCGCCTGGGCGCGACCATGATCTACGTGACCCACGATCAGCGTGAAGCGCTGACCATGAGCGACCGCATCGCCATCATGCGCGGCGGGCAACTGGTCCAGGTCGACACCCCTCGCCGCCTGCACGATCACCCTTCGGACGACTTCGTCGCCAGCTTCATCGGTGAAAGCACCCTGGTGCCGTTGCAACGCGGCGCGGACAACGGCTTGACCCTGGGTGCCACGCCGCTGCGCACCACCCGGCCGGTCCCGGCTTCGGGCGATGTGTTCCTGGCGCTGCAGTCGGAAAAACTGCTGCTGGACAGCGCCAGCGCCGGGCCTGAGTGGAACCGCTTGAGGCGGGCGGGTCGCCGACATCGTCTTTCAGGGCGAAAGCCTGAAGGTTTTCGTCGACCTGGACGGCGGCCCAACGGTCAGCCTGCGCCAGCCCAGCCACCACGAAGGCAACCTGAGCCTGCCACCGATCGGCTCGCCGATGCTGATGCGCCTGCACCCCGAAGACACCATCGTAGTGCCCCGCGCCGGGGTTTGAGGAGGTCAGTGCTGGCCCCTTCGGGCAGAGGGCCCGCCGCCCGCCCCGCTCCCACAGCTGTGCAGGTCCTTGTGGGAGCGGGCTCTGCCCGCGAAGAGGCCCTCACTGACACCCCTACACCCCACCACCCAAACAACCCAAACAACCCAAACAACCGAATCTACCGCCCCACCCGCAAAAAACAGGCAAACACCCCACCACAGCCCGCAACTTCGGTGCTTGTGATTTGCGCCACTCCTTATCCTGATCACATCACCCGCCACGCTCGGCGCTCACGGAGATCGAGATGAATTCTGCACTGACCGAAAATCAACGCCTGCTTGCCCTGCGCGAACAACACGTTCCCCGTGGCATCGCCACCGCCCACCCGGTAGTCGCCGCGCGCGCCCAGGGCGCCGAGCTGTGGGACGTGGACAACAAGCGCTTTCTGGATTTCGTCGGCGGCATCGGCGTGCTCAACGTCGGCCACAATCACCCGGCCGTGGTCGAGGCGGTGCGGCAGCAGGTGGGCAAGGTGTCCCATGTCAGCTTCCAGGTAGCAGCCTACGAGACCTACATCGATGTGGCGGCGCGGCTCAATGCCCTGATCGGCGGGGATGAGCACTACAAAACGGTGCTGTTCACTTCCGGCGCCGAAGCGGTGGAAAACGCTATCAAGATCGCCCGCAGCCATACCAACCGGCCGGCGGTGATCTCGTTCCGCGGAGGCTTTCACGGCCGCACCCTGCTGGGCGTCACCCTGACCGGCATGAGCCAGCCCTACAAACAGAACTTCGGCCCGTTCCCGGCGGAGATCTATCACGCCAGTTACCCCAATGCCTATCGCGGCATCAGCAGCGAGGACGCCCTGGCGCAGTTGCACGAACTGTTCGCCAGCGACGTGGCACCGGACCGAGTGGCGGCGATCCTGATCGAGCCGGTGCAGGGCGACGGCGGTTTTCTGGCCGCGCCGGTCGAATTCCTCCAGGCGCTGCGCGCACTGTGCACGCAACACGGCATCGTCCTGATTGCCGATGAGATCCAGGCCGGTTTCGGTCGTACGGGGAAAATGTTCGGCTTCCAGCATGCTGGTATCCAGCCGGATCTGGTCACCGTGGCCAAGTCCCTGGCCGGTGGCATGCCGCTGTCGGGCGTGGTCGGTCGGGCCGAGATGATGGATGCACCGACCCCAGGCGGTTTGGGCGGGACCTATGGGGGTAACGCCGTGGCCTGCGCGGCGGCACTGGCGGTGCTGGACCTGTTCGAACGTGAGGACCTGGTGGCCCAGGGCGAGCAACGCGCGGTGCAGTTGCGCGACGGCTTGCTGGTCCTTGCAGAAACGTTACCCGCGCATCGGTGAAGTGCGTGGCCTGGGCTTCATGCTGGCGATCGAGATGGTCAAGGACGATGCCGCGCACAGCCCGGATGTCGACCTCACCCAACGGGTCATCGACGAGGCGCGCCATGCAGGGCTGCTGGTGATCAAGTGTGGTTTGTACCGCAACGTGGTGCGCTTCCTGGCGCCGCTGGTGACCACCCAGGAGCAGGTGGCAGAGGCCTTGCAGATGCTCGACAAGGCATTGGCAAAAGCCGGGGCCTGACTGTGGGAGCGAGGCGGGCGGCGCGCTCTTCGCGGCCACGGACCGCTCCTACAGGGATCAGGACCAAACGTAGGAGCGGTCATCGGCCGCGAAGAATGCACCGCGGTTCACCTGGCACACTGCGGCGACCTCTTCGCGGCCATGGCCCGCTCCTACGCCGGAGAAGCTGTAGAAGTCTGCAGGGAAGCCACTCATACCGTCGCCCGGGAGCCAATCATGAAAGTCACACAGTACAAGGCGCTGGGGTTTTCCTATGCCACCCTGGTCGACCGTGAACGGGGCATTCTCGAAGGCCTGCGACCCCTGTCGGTGCAGAGCCGAACGCCCAGCAGCGACGAGCAACTGCTGGGCGCCTATCGCGAGATCGCCCAGGAGCTTGGCCAGGCGGGCGGCAACGCCAGTGCCAGCGCTTTCCACGGCCAGCTGTACCAACGCATGGCGCACCGATTGCATGTGATTCCCGGCTGGGATGAAAGTGTTGCCTTCGGTAGCTCGTCAGCTCATTGGCCGATCTTCGAAGACGCCCCCGGCGCCCTGCAATACCTGAGCAAGTTCTACCGGTTGATACTGATCGCCCCACCCCAGGGCATCGATGTCGGCGCCCTGACCCAACGCTTGCCGGTGGCATTCGATGCGGTCATCGAGCCTTGCAACGACGCCTGGCACAGCAGCCTCGCCAGCGAGCTGCAGCGCCTGGACCTGGAGCGTTCGCAGTTGCTGCCGGTGCGCAGTACCGAAACGGATGACCCATGGAACCTGCGTGTGGATTTTCCGGTGTGTACCCTGCACCGCGATCATCGCCAGCCATGGAATCTTTCGCCCCAGGCTCTGGACGGCAAGCGCTGTGAGTACGCCAGCCTTGCGGACCTCGCCCATGCCCATCAAACGGCATTGCACGCCTGAGGCCCACGTTCATGTTCTGACTTGACGAGGTCCACCCCATGGATGCTGCAACGAAACTGGATCGCATCGACATCAATATCCTGGTGCAACTGCAGAAGGACGGGCGCATGACCAACGTCAGCCTCGCCGAAGCGGTGGGCCTGTCACCCAGCCCCTGCCTGCAACGGGTCAAGCGCCTGGAATCGGCGGGCTACATCAGTGGCTACGAAGCGCACGTCAACCTGGCCAAGTTCGCCAGCTCCGTGACGGTGTTCACCGAAGTGACCCTGTCGGACCACAAGCGCGCCGATTTCGTGAAGTTCGAATCCAGCATCCGCAACATCGACGAGGTGCTCGAATGCCATTTGATCAGCGGTGGGTATGACTACCTGGTGCGGTTCCTGTGCAGCAGCATCCAGCACTACCAGGAATTGATGGAGTCGATCCTCGACAAGAACATCGGCATCGACAAGTATTTCAGCTACATCGTCATCAAGAGCCCGGTGCTCAAGAGCGCCGTGCCGTTGCGCAGTCTGGTGCGGGCGGTTTGACAGCCGCACCGCATCCAGCCAGCTCACCAACCCCCCTGTAGCAGCGGCGCAAGCCGCGTCCGCTGGTCACACGGTCTCAACTCAATATGCAAAACACCTTGCGCACCGTCTGCGTGCTGGCCCAGGCATTGGTCGCGCCTGCCGGCACCACTACGACCTCCCCTGCGCTCACCGTGCATGCCTCGCCCTGCTCGGGCGTGAGGGTCATGGCGCCTTCCAGGATGAACATCAGCTCGCTGTAGCCCGGCTGCACCTGCTTGCGCGCATAGGCCTCGCACTGCCACAGACCGATGCGCAGATTGGCCGCGCTGAACAGCGTTTCGCTCCAGGCCTTGGGGGTAGGCGTGAGCAGTACCGTGGCGGCCGGTGGATCGCTGGGCGGCAGTGATAGGGTGAAGTCGATCTTCAGCGGCGTGTTCGGCATGTCGTTGCTCGGCGGCAAACCGGGAAAGGCCATGAACAGGCGGCGCAACTGCCCCCGATGCTGCCAGCGCACAGCCACGCCACGGGGCACCACGAAACAATCGCCGGCCTTCAACCGCAGGTCGAAACCCTCGCCTTGCAGGGTCAGCTCGCCAGCCTCCACGACCCCCAACTCGACCCAGGGAAAGTCTTCGATCAAGAGGTTGGCGCCGACACTGGTCGAGGCACCCACGGCATAACCCGTGCGCGGATCATGAAAATGCACGGTACGCCCGGCCGCCAGTGGGTCGTCCTGCAAGGCAAAGGCTGCCAAGGGCAATTGGCGGTCCGCAGGAGGTTGTGAGTAATGCAGGATCGGGGGCATAAGGCTCGTCTTGGCAATGAGGTTCGCGGCTCAGCGGCCGATGGCATCCAGCAGTTGTTGCCAACCGGCGGCCAGGCGTACACCGGGCGCGCGGAAGGCATGCAGAGGAATGGGTTTGAAGGTATCGCCCGCCAGCAGCCCCAGTTGCACCGGCTCGCCGGCAGTCATGGCCGCCAGTTGCTTGCCCATGTAGGTGGACATCGCCACACCGCCGCCGTTGTAGCCGATGGCATAGAAGCTGCGCGGGTCCAGCTGACCGGCGTGGGGCAGGTAATCGAGGGTCATGGCCACCAGGCCCGACCAGCGAAACGTCACGGGCTGGTCACGCAGAATCGGGAACACCACGCCCATGCTGCGTTGCAGGGTGGCGAAGGCACTGTCCGAGTCGTTCTTGCCGAACGCACCGCGGCCACCAAAGATCAGCCGGTCGCCGACCACGCGGAACCAGCGCAGCATGCGCTTGGTGTCGCCACAGACCTGACCGCCGGGCATGAGTCTGGCCAGTACATCGGCGGGCAGTGGCGCGGTGGCGATGATGGCGCTGCGAAACGGGATCAGTCGTCGATGCAGGGTGTCGGTCGCGGCGCTCTGGTCGGAATAGCCATTGGTGGCATACACCACCTGTTTGGCACTGACCCGACCCTGAGGCGTTTGCACGATCACCCGGTCAGCCTCTTGGCGAACCTGCAACGCCGGGCTGTTGATGAACATCTTCACGCCCCGTTCGTGCAGGCTGTTGGCCATGCCACGGGCGTAGTTGAGCGGGTGGATGCCGCCCGCCTTCGGCGTCAGCAGCCCACCGTGGAAAATGCTCGATCCGGTCATTTCCCGCACCTGGGCGGCATCGATCATCCGTGACGACTCGCCGCCGGTTTCGCGCTTGATCCACTCGGCGGTGTTGCGCAGGCCGGTCAGGGCGAGCTCGTTGTGGGCCGCGGCGATGTGCCCACCCATGTGCAGCTGGGCGTCTTCGATGCCCAGGCTATCGACCATTTCCATCAGGCTGTCCACAGCGGCATAGCCGGTCCGGTACATGTGCAACGCCGTGTCACGGTCGAAGCGTTGCATCAGGGTCGCAAAGCCGACCCGAAACTTGGGCGACACCACGCCGCCGTTCCGGCCACTGGCCCCCCAGGCCAGGGTATTGGCTTCCAGAATCAACGGCTCGCGACCGCTCAGGGCAATGTGATGCGCTGCCGAGAGCCCGGTGTAACCGGCGCCGACGATCACCACGTCGCACTGCCGGTCGCCCTGCAGCGCTTGCAGTGCCGGCCCCGGTCGGGCGGTGGCCGCCCACAAACTCTTCACAGTCATAGCCGGTTTCCACGAGAGGCGGCGCTCCAGATGAGCGCCGCGGTTGTCAGCCTAGTTCCTGCTCGACCGCGTCGGCCAGTTGCGCCAGCGAGGTGAAGTGGTAATGCGGCTTGGTGTGCTCGGATTCCAGGGTGCCGCCGCTGCCTTTCTGCGCGTGGCGACGCTCGATCCAGCAGGTCTGGTAGCCCAGACGCATGGCCACGCCGATGTCGTGATACTGGCTCTGGGCGACGTGAAGAATCTCTTCGAAGACGATGCCCTGCGTGGCCAGTACGCCACGGGTGTAGGCGAAGAACTGCGGATCGGGCTTCTCGAAGCGCACGTCGTCGACCGTCACCCGCACATCGAAGGGCTCGTCGAGGGTCTTGGCCATGTGGTTCAGGGCCCAGATCTGCGAATTGGTGGTGGCCACCAGCTTGAAGTGCTTGTGCAGACGCTTGAGCGCTTCGACCGAATCCGGGAAGGCGGGGAAGTTTTCCACGGCCAGGGCCAGGCCGCGGGCATATTCGTCGTTGTCCGGCAGGCCGAGTTTGCCGGCGATCAGGTGGTAGCAGCGCTCCAGGTCGTCCGGCCACCAGCCCGAGTCGGGCATGGCGCGAGCTTCGCGGTAGGCCTTGAGAATGTCGTCGTCGCTGCACGCCTTGCCCGCTTCACCGGCCACTTCGCGCACGTGGTTGAGAATGCCGGCTTCGAAATCGATCAGGGTGCCGACAACATCGAACGTCAGGGCTTTGAACTGCTTGAATGACATAGGGCGCTCCGCAGGATGAACCAAGGGAAGGTGCTGGGTGTGGTTCAATTATCAGCCGGGTGAATCGCCATATGTTCTGTTTTGTCCTTACCTGAGGGCATAACCTACCGTTTTTCCCGCGATCGCGGCATACCTGGGTTCAAGACGCCTCGGCGATCTTTCCGGCCAGGTCCAGCTGAGGGTAAAGCAGGTCGATTCGCGCGATGTCCGCCTGCATCTCTTCGATGATCCACTGGCGCACGCTGTCGACGATCGGCCGGCTCGGACGGTTGGCCGGGGTGACCAGGCAGCAGCGCCGGGCACTGACGGTCACCGCATCGCCCACCGGCAGCAATTGCCCGTTGGCCAGGCAGTGTGACACCACGTTGAGCCAACCCAGTGCCATGCCCTGACCCAGCAGGGCCGCCTGTACGACCACGGCATAATCGGAAAACACCAGGGCACTGTCGATGCGCCCGCCGTGGTCGAAAGGCGCGGCCCAGGCGCGGTCCTGGTTGTCCATGTGGATCAGCGCCGGGGCTGCGCTCTTGCCCTTGCCGCCCGGCACTGCGGAGCGGTACTGGGGGCTGCACACCGGCAGGGTGATTTCCGGCAGAACCAGGCTGTCTGCGGCTTTGACGCTGCCGACGTCGAGGTAGCGCATGCCCAGGTCGACATCCATCAACGGCCCGCCGATACGCCCGGACATTAGCTGGTAGCGCATGTCCACCGAAGGAAAACGCTCGCTGAAACGGCTCATGCGCGGCATCAGCCAGTGAGTGGTGAACGCGGTGGAAACAGACAGGGTAATGGTTTCCATACCCGTGGCGCGGGCGGAGATTTCGCTGATGGCCGATTCGATGGTGTCGAAGCCTTCCTGGACCCGGCGATAGAGAATGGTCCCGCTTTCGGTAAGCCGCGCGCCGCCACGAACACGCTCGAACAGCTGCACCCCGAGGTGATCTTTCCAGCCGCGAAAGCATGCGGCTGACCGCAGGCTGGCTGACGCACAGCTCGTCGGCCGCCCGGGTAAAACTGCCGCAACGCGCCGCCGCCTCGAAAACGAACAAGGAGCCGGAACTGGGCAGTTTTCTACGAAGATTGGACATGACCTGAGTTTATGCCTGGGAAAACTATTAGTAAATTGCCGTGACACTGAAACCCTTCCTATCCTGACACGTCGGCGACGCGTGCGGTCTGTCAGACAAACCGCACAACCCCAACCAAGTGCGCGGTCCCCTGTAGCAGCGGCGCAAGCCGCGTCGGCGACACACGCGGTGCGCCTGACACACCGCACAACCCCGGACGCGTGCGCGGTCCCTGTAGCAGCGGCGCAAGCCGCGTCGGCGACACACACGGTATGCCTGACACACCGCACAACCCCGGACGCGGCTCGCGCCGCTGCTACGGGTACGCAGGGGCATCGGTTTTTTTCATCACGGGTGGAGAGCGATTTTGGACAACGCGTTGAAGTTCTATATAGACGGTCGCTGGGTCGAGCCCTCCGGCGCGCGGCGCCTGGCGGTGATCAACCCGGCCACCGAGCAGGCCTTTGCCGAAATCGCCTTGGGTGAGCAGGCAGACGTGGATGCAGCCGTTGCGGCGGCGCGGCGGGCCTTTGCCGAGTTTGCCTTTACCACTCCAGCCGAGCGCAAGGTGCTGCTCGAACGGATTCTCGAGTCCTTCATGGCCCGCTACGACGACATCGCCGCGGCGATCATGCAGGAAGTCGGCGCGCCGCAGGCCCTGGCCCATGACTGGCAGGCCGGCATCGGCAAGCGGCACCTGGAGCAGATGCTGCGTACCCTGGACAGCTTCGAGTTTCGCAAGAGCCGCGGCACCACGCTGATCAACCAGGAACCCGTTGGCGTGGTGGCGTTGATCACCCCCTGGAACTGGCCGATCAACCAGATCGCCTGCAAAGTGGCACCCGCCTTGGCAGCCGGCTGCACCCTGGTCCTCAATACCCAGCGAAATCGCGCCGATCAACGCACTCATTTTCGCTGAAGTGATGCACGACGCCGGAGTGCCTGCGGGTGTGTTCAACCTGATCAATGGCGACGGCCCCACCGTGGGTGCCGCCATGGCGTGTCACCCGGACGTGGACATGGTCTCGTTCACCGGCTCGACCCGGGCCGGCGTGGAAGTAGCGCGCCTGGCCGCGCCGACGGTCAAGCGCGTGCATCAGGAACTGGGCGGCAAGTCAGCGAACATTCTGCTCGACGATGTGGACCTGCAGGCGGCCGTGACGGCGGGGGTCAACGGCTGTTTCGGCAACAGCGGTCAGTCCTGCAACGCACCGACACGCATGCTGGTGCCCGCTGCGCTGCACGATCAGGCCGTGGCCATCGCTCGCCAGGCGGCATCGACCCATCGGGTCGGCGCGCCCGACGATCCTTCGACAACCCTGGGCCCGGTCATCAGTGAGCGGCAATACCGGGCGATCCAGCGGATGATCGCCATCGGCATCGACGAAGGCGCGCAGTTGGTGTGTGGCGGCCTGGGCCGGCCAGCCGGTCTGGGCACTGGCTACTACGTACAGCCGACGATCTTCGCCGGGGTGGATGCGCAGATGACCATTGCCCGCGAAGAGATCTTCGGCCCGGTGCTGGTCATCCAGCCGTATGCCGATGAACAGGACGCGGTGCGCATGGCCAACGACAGCGTGTTCGGGCTGGCGGCGTACGTACAGTCAGCGAGCCTGGAGCGCGCTCGCCAGGTGGCCTTGCAGATGCGCGCCGGGAGTGTCTACATCAACTACCCAAGCTGGGATCCCGCAGCCCCGTTCGGGGGTTACAAGCAGTCCGGCAATGGCCGCGAATATGCCGAGTGGGGGCTGGAAGCGTTTCTTGAGGTGAAGGGAATCGTCGGCTGGGGGATCTGAAACACCGCGGCGTCCTTTTCGCGGCCACGGACCGCTCCTACGGTTCATTGCAAGCCAACTGTAGGAGCGGTCATCGGCCGCGAACCAGGCACCGCAAGCCATCTGAAGAAATGCGGTGTCACCCCGCCTTGATCAGATCCGCGATGCGCTCGGCGATCATGATGGTCGGCACGTTGGTGTTGGCGCACGGAATCGCCGGCATCAGCGACGCATCGCACACCCGCAATCCCGTCACGCCGATCACCCGCCCATCGTTCAAGGTCACGGCTTGGGGATCGTCCGCCCGGCCCATGCGGCAGGTACCCGACGGATGCCAGGTGCCACCCACGTTGGCTCGCACGAATTCGCTCAATGCTCGATCGTCGGCCAACAGCCTGTCCAGGGTTACCCCTTGGGTCACCAGGCCACGCACCACCCATCCGCGCAAGGGGCCGGCAATGTCCAGCAGCAGGCTCAACACCCCGCGCTGCAAGGCATTGAAGCGCCCCGGCATGGCCACCTTGGCCACCCTGGGCGAGTAGCTTGATGGAAACACCACGGAGCGCCAAGGATCCAGGCCCGGTGCCGACAACGTCTCGGCGCCCATGCGCAGGGCTTGCTTCAAACGCTGCAGGTCGCGTGCCTCGGACAGCATCGAAAAACGGACATCCGGTTCCTGCAACGGATCCAGCGACGTCACCTGCACCCGCCCGCGCGAGTAGGATTTATTCACCCAGAAGAACATCGTGCCCAGGCGATAACCCACCGAATGCCAGCCGGAACGCGAGAGGATCGCCCCGTGCATGTCACCCGGAACAGTGCCCGGCAGCCCGGATGAAAAACGCACGATCGCCTGTTCGTGATGCTCGTCGACGTGCGGCGTGCGTCCTTGTGTCGTCAGCAGCGCCGACACGGCGATCGACGGATGCTCCATGAGGTTGCGGCCCACGCCTGGCCGGTCGGCCACCAGCGGCACGCCCAGGTCCAGCAATTGGTCCAGCGGTCCAACCCCGCTGCGGATCAACAGCGCCGGACTGTGGATGGCCCCGGCACAGACGATCACCTCTGCTGCGTGCAGCTCCTCGACCGCGCCAGCCCGATCCAGCACGCGCGCGCCGACGGCCTGCGTGCCCCTGAACAACACACGGTCCACCACACACTCGGTACGCAGCGTCAGGTTGGGCCGCGCACGAACCTCGTCGGTGAGGTAGCACACCGACACCGGAATCCGCTCGCCCTGCTCGCTCACCCCGATCGCGCCGACGTAGACGCCGTCCTGCCACTCTCCGTTCTGGTCCGCCCGAGTGGGCAAGCCACGGGACGCCAACACCCCCATGACCCCCTTGACGAAGGGCGACAGGAACGCCGGTGGCGTACGCCGGATGCGCACCGGCCCGGCATCACCGTGCAAGGGTCCGCTGAAATCACAGTCGGTTTCCAGCTTGCGAAAGTACGGCAGGCAGCTGTCCCAGCTCCAGCCCTCGGCGCCCAGCCGTCCCCACTCATCGTAGTCGTCCGGCGCACCGCGATTGGTCATCAGCGCATTGATCGCCGAGCCACCCCCGAGCAGGCGCGCCTGCTCGTAGCGACGACTGCCCTGGGCGGCCATGCGCGCGGTCAGGCGCTGCCAGATGTTGCGTACATCCAGATAGGCACGACCGGGGTACCGGCTGGCAATGGCCGCAGGCATCTTGCCCGGCGCAATGTCACGCCCCGCTTCCACCAGGCACACGCGCTTGTTCGGGTCTTCGGACAGCCGCGCGGCCAGCACGCAGCCCGCACTGCCGCCGCCGAGAATCAGATAGTCGATCACGCTTGCGGCCGCCTTACTGGACGAATTTCAACCAACGGTCCTTGGCGGCAATGCCTTCGGCCGACGACCACCACTCTTCGGACATCAGCGCCTGCTTGGCGGCGTTTTCCGGCGAGCTGGGCAGCTCCTTGCCCCGTTCGGCGCTGAGCTTGCCGGTGGCGAAGGCGGCCGGGTTGCCTGGCCCGTAGTCGATGTACTTGGGCAAATCGGCCTGCAGCTCGGGCGACACGGCGGTGTCGACGAACTTGACCGCCTGCGCCAGGTTCGGCGCGTTCTTGAGGATGCACAGCTGGGTGTTCTGCAAAATGCCGTCGTTGTAGGTGAAGTCGACATCGGCGTTGTCTTTCTTCACCGCACCCACGCGGCCGTTCCAGATCATGAGCATGTCCACTTCACCGTCATTGAGCAGTTGCGCCGACTGCCCGCCCGAACTCCACCAGACGGCGATGTCCGGCTTGATCTGGGCCAGGCGCTTGTAGGCGCGGTCGACGTCCAGCGGGTAGAGCTTGTCGCGCGGCACACCGTCGGAGATCAGCGCCGCTTCCAGGGTGCCCATGGGGTCGTTGCGCAAGGCGCGGGTGCCGGGGAAGTCCTTGACGTTCCAGAAGTCGGCCCAGCTCTGCGGCACCTTCTTCAGGGTCTTGGTGTTGTAGCCCAGGACCGAGGAATAGAACTCATAGGCCACCGAATACGGCGTGCGATAGGCTTCGGGCATGCCCTTTACGTTGGGCATCTTCGCCAAGTCCAGCGGTTCGATCAGGCCTTCGCGGCCGCCGCGGAGGCAGTTCGAAGGTGGGGTGTCGATCACGTCCCACACCGGCTTGCCGGTTTCGCCCTGGGCCTTGACCATGGGCCAGGCGTCCGGAACGCTGTCCTGCTTGATGGTGATACCCAGCAGTTTGGCGGCCGGGTCGAGGATGGCCTTGGTTTGCGCTTCCTGGTAGACGCCACCTTGGGAGACGAAGGTAATCTGCTCGGCCTGAGCGGTCGTTGCGCACGCCATGGCCACGTACAACAGGGATAGAACAGCACCGAAAGACAAGGTTTTCATGGCAAATCATCCTGTAGTTAGATTAATTCGGCAGCGACAAAAACCTCGACGGGTAACCCATGTTTGCACCGGTTCTGTATTTTTGTTCGACCGAGCGGGATCGCTGGAAGGTACAAGACGAAAACCCAGGACGACAATGCACCATTAGTCAGTACCACCATGATTTCAGGTTATGAGCCCCAACCCCGGCACACCCCCTGTAGCAGCGGCGCAAGCCGCGTCACCAACACCGCAGTACACCTGACCCACCGCATGGACCCAAACGCGAAACAAGCCCCTGTAGCAGCGGCGCAAGCCGCGTCACCAACACCGCAGTACACCTGACCCACCACGCGGACCCCAAACGCAAAACAAGCCCCTGTAGCAGCGGCGCGAGCCGCGTCATCGACGCCGCGGTACACCTGACCCACCGCATGGACCCCAAACGCAACACAAGCCCCTGTAGCAGCGGCGCAAGCCGCGTCACAAACGCCGCGGTACACCTGACCCGCCGCATGCAGGCCGGACGCGGCTCGCGCCGCTGCTACGGGACGCAGGTGCCGGTCAGCCGTGTTCCAGCATGGCGAACGGCAATCGTTGGCCAAGCGCTTCGCGCAGGTAATGCACGAAGGCGACGATGCGCTGGGGCGTGTGACGCCGCTGCTGGTACACCGCGTACACGTCGGCCTGCGGCGCCTGGTGGTCGGTCAGCAGCGCCTGCAACCGGCCACTCTCCAGATGCGCCTGCACATCCCAGCGCGAGCGCAGGATCACACCGTGATCGTCCAGCGCCCAGCCAAGCGCCACCTCGCCGTCATTGCTCGACAGCGTCCCAGTGACCTTGTGCGCATAGTCGCGGCCGTCCTTGTGAAAGCGCCAGATGGCGTAGTCGCTGCCGAACTGGCGCAGCACGATGCAATTGTGCGCCGCCAGATCGGCCACCTGGGTCGGTGCAGGCATGTTCTCAAGGTATCCGGGCGCCGCGCACAGCACCCGCGGATTCTCCAGCAGACGGATAGCGATGAGCCGTGAATCGGGCGGCTCGCCCATGAACACACCCAGGTCGAACTGATCGTCGAGCAGACTCATCGGCTGGCTGCTCAGCTCCAGGGACACTTCCAATTCAGGGTGCAGGCGCGCAAATGCCGAGACCACCCGGGCCAGGTGCCTGCGGCCAAAGCCCAGGGTGGCATTGATTCGCAACCGGCCATGCAGCGTCGGCTGACGCGTACCCAGCGCACTTTCCAATTCATCGAGCTGGCGCAGAATCGGCCGCCCGCCCTCCAGGTACAGCTCGCCTTCGGGGGTCAGCGACAAGCGTCGCGTCGTGCGTTGCAGCAACTGCACGCCCAGGCGCTGCTCCAGCTGGCTCAGACGCTTGCTCACCGCCGGCAGTGAAAGACCCAAGTGGCGCGCGACGTCGGTCAGGCTGGCGCGAGTTGCTACCTGCTGAAAGAAGCTCAGGTCATCGATCATGCTCATGGATTGTTTACCTGAATCTAAGAATGGCTTAACCCACAGGCCAATTATTAATCCTTGAACACTGATTACACTGAGTCCACAGGTTCATCAACTCATGAATCAATGACTGGAGTGCAGCATGAGCAAGTCCACTTACAAGATCGCGGTGATCCCCGGTGACGGCATCGGCAAGGAAGTCATGCCCGAAGGGGTTCGCGTGCTCGACGCCGTGGCCGCCCGCCACGACCTGCACTTGCAGTGGGACTGGTTCGACTTCGCCAGTGCCGATTACTACCTGGCTCACGGCAAGATGATGCCCGATGACTGGTTCGAAACGCTCAAGGGCTACGACGCGATCTACTTCGGTGCCGTGGGCTGGCCCGATGTGGTGCCCGACCATGTTTCGCTGTGGGATTCGCTGCTGCAATTCCGTCGCGAGTTCGACCAGTACGTCAACCTGCGTCCCTGCCGCTTGATGCCTGGGGTCAAGGCACCACTGGCCAATCGCAAGCCTGGCGACATCGATTTCTGGGTGGTGCGCGAGAACACCGAAGGCGAATACTCCAGCGTAGGCGGCAAGATGTTCCCCGGCACCGACCGCGAGATCGTCCTTCAGGAAACGGTGATGACCCGCGTTGGCGTGGACCGCATTCTCAAGTTCGCCTACGACCTGGCGCAAAGCCGACCCAAGAAGCACCTGACCTCGGCCACCAAGTCCAACGGCATTGCTATCACCATGCCGTACTGGGACGAACGCGTGGCCGAAATGGGCAAGCAGTACCCGGACGTCAACGTCGACAAGTACCACATCGACATTCTCACGGCCAACTTCGTGCTGCATCCGGACTGGTTCGATGTGGTGGTGGCCAGCAACCTGTTCGGCGACATCCTCTCCGACCTGGGTCCGGCCTGCACCGGCACCATCGGTATTGCGCCGTCGGCTAACATCAACCCGGAGCGCACCTTCCCCAGCCTGTTCGAACCGGTGCACGGCTCGGCGCCGGACATCGCCGGCAAGGGCGTGGCCAATCCGATCGGGCAGATCTGGTGCGGCGCCATGATGCTCGAACACCTCGGCCATCCGGAGGCAGGTGCGGCGGTTCTGGCGGCCATCGAAAAGGTCCTGGCCATGGGCCCTGAACAGGCGCCCCTTACCGCCGATATCGGCGGCACCGGTACCACCCGCGCCTTGGGCGAGGCCATCGCCGCCGCCTGCTGACGCCGCAGTACCTCTGACACACCGCGGCGCCCCTGTGGGAGCGGGCTCTGCCCGCGAAACAAGCGCTACGGTACCTCTGACACACCGCGGCGCCCCGTTCGCGGGCAGAGCCCGCTCCCACAGAGCCCCCCTCCCACAGAGTCCTGCTCCCACACGGTACCGCTCCTACGGTCGACTGTTCTGTTTGACCGGCTCGATTCGGGAGAATGTTGCGCCGCGATCTGGCATCGTCGGTGTAAACCCCGATGGTCCATGAGAGCCCGCCTTATGACGCTGCTGTTCAAAGTCCCCGACGAGCGTGCGTCGGCCTGGAAAGCCTTGTTCGCCGAGCACGCACCGGATATCCCCCTGCGCTTCTGGCCGGACATCGGCGACCCGGCGCAGGTGCGCTATTTCGCGGCCTGGCAGCCGCCTGCGGACCTGTACGAGCGATTCCCGCAGTTGCAGGTAGTCTTCGCCACCTCGGCGGGGGTCGACCAGTTCGACCTTGCCCATGTGCCCGAATCGGTCAGCGTGGTGCGCATGCTCGACCCCGGCATCGCCCAAGGCATCATCGAGTACGTCGGCTTCGCCGTGCTGGGCCTGCATCGACAGATGCCAACCTACCTGCAGCAACAGCGCCAAGGCGTATGGAAGACCCATCCACTGCTGGCCGCCGGCAAGCGTCGGGTGGGTGTGATGGGCCTGGGCAACCTGGGCCAGGCGGCATTGAACGCGCTGCATCCGTTCGGCTTCACCTTGAGTGGCTGGTCACGCACGCTCAAGACCCTGCCAGACGTGCACTGCTACGGCGGCCGCGACCAGTTGCCGGAGTTCCTGGGCAACTGCGACATCCTGCTGTGCCTGTTGCCCCTGACCAGCGACACCGCCGGCATCCTCGATACCCAGACCTTCGCCGCGCTGCCCGCGGGCGCGAGCCTGATCAACCTGGGCCGTGGTGGCCATCTGGTGGAAGCGGACTTGTTGGCGGCGCTGGACTCGGGCCATCTGGCCCATGCAATCGTCGATGTGCTGCAAGAAGAGCCACCACGCAGCGATCACCCCTTCCTCGACCATCCGAAAATCTGGCTGACCCCGCACATCGGCGCCATGACCGATCCGCACTCGGCCTTCGAGGTGCTGCTGGAGAACATCCGCAGGCATCAACGAGGTGAGGACATGGTCGGTCTGGTGGAACCGGGCACCGGCTATTAGCGGCAAACCTGTGGCAGCCACATACCGGGCTGACACAGGTCAGGCGCTTCAGTGCTTCTTCGGCGTGCTCGGATTGATCATCCGCGACAGGCCCAGGTTCTTCAGGGCCAGCTGCAGCGAGCTGTGAATAACTTGCGGGTTGTCGATCTTGCTCAACTGGGCCAGCAGTTCCTTGGCCTTGCTCAGATTGACCTGGCGCAGCATCCACTTCACTTTCGGCAAGTTGGTGGCGTTCATCGACAGGCTGTCGAAACCCATCGCCATCAACAGGATCGCCGCAGCCGGGTCGCCGGCCATTTCGCCACAGATGCTCACCGGCTTGCCTTCGGCATGGGCCTCGGTGACCACATGCTGCAGAGCCTGCAGCACGGCCGGGTGCAGGTAATCGTAGAGGTCGGCCACGCGTGGGTTGTTGCGGTCCACGGCCAGCAGGTATTGGGTCAGGTCGTTCGAGCCCACCGAAAGGAAGTCGACCTGGCGCGCCAGCTCCTTGGTCAGGTACACCGCCGCCGGGATCTCGATCATCACGCCCACCGGCGGCATCGGCACGTCGGTGCCCTCGTCGCGCACCTCGCCCCAAGCCCGGTGAATCAGGTGCAAAGCCTCTTCCAGCTCGTGGGTACCGGAGATCATCGGCAGCAGGATGCGCAGGTTGTTCAGGCCCTCGCTGGCCTTGAGCATGGCACGGGCCTGCACCAGGAAGATTTCCGGGTGGTCGAGGGTCACGCGGATGCCGCGCCAGCCCAGGAACGGGTTCTCTTCCTTGATGGGGAAATACGACAGCGATTTATCGCCGCCGATGTCCAGGCTGCGCATGGTCACCGGCAGCGGGTGGAAAGCGGCCAACTGTTCACGGTAGATGGCCAGCTGTTCCTTCTCGCTGGGGGAAGCGCTGGTTGATCATGAACGGCACTTCGGTGCGGTACAGGCCAACGCCCTCGGCGCCGCGCTGCTGCGCACGGGCCACATCGGCGAGCAGACCGGTGTTGACCCAAAGCGGCATGCGGTGGCCGTCGAGGGTCACGCAAGGCAATTCGCGCAGGGCGTCGAGGCCCAGCGCCAGTTGCCGCTCCTCTTCGACCACATCGGCGAACTGCTTGCTGAGGATGTCGCTGGGGTTGGTGTAGACCTCGCCGTGGTAGCCATCGACGATCATCTTGATGCCATCGACCTTGGAATACGGCAGGTCGACCAGGCCCATCACCGTCGGGATGCCCATGGCACGCGCGAGAATGGCGACATGGGAGTTGCCCGAGCCCAGGACCGACACCAGGCCGACTAGCTTGCCTTCCGGCACCTCGCCGAGCATCGCCGGCGACAGCTCTTCACTGATCAGGATGGTGTTGTCGGGGTAGACCAGGGTTTGCTGACGCGCCTCCTGCAGATAGGCGAGCAGGCGCCGCCCCAGGTCTTTCACGTCGGAGGCGCGCTCGCGCAGGTAGGCGTCGTCCATCAATTCAAAACGGTTGACGTGCTCGGTGACAACGTGGCGCAGCGCACCCTGGGCCCACTGCCCGGTCTTGATCACGTTGGTCACTTCGCTGCCCAGCGAAGCGTCGTCGAGCATCATCAGGTAGACGTCGAACAGCGCCCGCTCTTCGGGGCGCAGCTGGGTGGCCAGTTTCGCCGACAGGGTGCGCATGTCGTTGCGCACGCCTTCCAGCGCGTTCTGGAACAACGCCAGTTCGGCATCGATGTCACTGACACTCTTGTCGGGCACCACGTCCAGGTCGGCCGGTGGCAGCATGACCACCGCGGTTCCCACGGCCGCGCCGGGCGAGCCGGGCACGCCGACGAAGCGCGCTTCCTGGATGCCCTTGCCCTGACGTCCCAGGCCACGGATCGAACCGGTGGCTTCGGCGTGGGCGATCACCCCCGCCAATTGCGCGCTCATGGTGACCAGAAAGGCTTCTTCGCCCTCGTCGAACTGACGCCGCTCCTTTTGCTGGATCACCAGCACCCCCACCACACGCCGGTGGTGAATGATCGGCGTGCCGAGGAAGGACGCGTAGCGCTCCTCGCCGGTTTCGGCAAAGTAGCGATAACGCGGGTGGCCGGCGGCGTTTTCCAGGTTGAGCGGCTCTTCGCGCGTGCCCACCAGGCCCACCAGGCCTTCGTTGGGGGCCATGCTGACCTTGCCGATGGAGCGCTTGTTGAGGCCTTCGGTGGCCATCAGCACGAAGCGATTGGTTTCCAGATCCAGCAGGTACACCGAGCAGACCTGGCTGCCCATGGCTTCCTTGACGCGTTGCACAATGATCCCCAGCGCCGACTTGAGATCCTTGGCGGAGTTGACTTCCTGGACGATCTTGCGCAGCGTATTGAGCATGGCTCGGGGTCGAACTCCGTCGTCAGTCGCGCGAGAGAAGGCGCGGGGCTAGCTCTTTGAGCGCGCGTCTGTAGACCTCGCGCTTGAATGTCACCACCTGGCCCAGCGGGTACCAATAGCTGACCCAGCGCCAGCCATCGAACTCGGGTTTGCCGGTCAGGTCCATGCGCACGCGCTGCTCGTTGGATACCAGACGCAGCAGGAACCATTTCTGTTTCTGGCCGATGCACAACGGTTGGCTGTGCGTGCGCACCAGGCGTTGGGGTAGACGATAACGCAACCAGCCGCGGGTGCAGGCAAGTATTTCTACATCCTGGCGTTCCAGCCCGACTTCTTCATTCAGCTCGCGGTACAAGGCCTCTTCCGGCGTTTCCTGAGGGTTGATACCCCCTTGCGGAAATTGCCAGGCGTCCTGATTGATACGCCGAGCCCATAGCACCTGACCGGCGTCATTGGTGAGAATGATGCCAACGTTAGGGCGAAAACCATCGGGGTCGATCACGGCAACAACCTCGTAAACGCATGTTCTGGCATTGTTCCACAAAGCCTGTGAAGGCGAGCAACGACGCCGCGTAGCTTATGTGCACGCATGTGAAAAGTCCGTATTCTGTGGGCCTTTTCCCCATTTAATGCGAGTCATTTCATGCGCCTGGCCCTATTCGACCTCGACAACACGCTGCTCGGCGGCGACAGCGACCATGCCTGGGGTGATTATCTGTGCGCCCGCGGCATTCTCGATGCCGACACTTACAAGGCACGCAACGATGAGTTCTATCAGGACTACCTGGCAGGCCGTCTGGACTTGAACGAGTACCTGAACTTCACCCTGGAAATCCTTGCGGCGACCGACGTGGCGCAACTGGATGAATGGCATCGCGATTTCATGCGTGACTGCATCGAGCCGATCATGCTGCCCAAGGCCGCCGCCTTGCTGCAACAGCATCGCGACGCGGGTGACAAGCTGGTGATCATCACCGCCACCAACCGCTTCGTGACCGGCCCGATCGCCGAGCGCCTGGGCGTTGAAACGCTGCTGGCCACGGAAGTGGAAATGGTCGACGGCCGCTACACCGGACGCAGCTTCGACGTGCCCTGCTTCAAGGAAGGCAAGGTCACGCGCCTGAACCGCTGGCTGGAAGAGAACGGCTACGATCTGCACGACAGCTATTTCTACAGCGACTCGATGAACGATCTGCCACTGCTGGAGCAGGTGACCCACCCGGTGGTGGTCGACCCGGACCCCCGCCTGCACGAAGAAGCCAAGCGCCGCGGCTGGAAGGAAATCTCCCTGCGCTGATAACTGCTCACTGTGGGAGCGGGCTCTGCCCGCGAAATGAGCGCCGCGGTCTGTCTGACTGTGGGAGCGGGCTCTGCCCGCGAAGAATGCGCTGCGGTCTGCCTGATATACCGCGGCGCTCAGTTCGCGGGCAGAGCCCGCTCCCACAGAGATCGCGGCCAACCGTAGGAGCGGCCATTGGCCGCGAAGAATGCGCTGCGGTACACCTAAATGCGCAGCCTCAGGCAGGCTTGGTCACCATCAGCCCGATGATCGACAAAAGCACCACCACTGCCACGGTCGCGATGATCAAGACATTGCGCCGCTTGGCCGCAACGACGACCTCATCGAGTCCTGTCGCCAGACGCAGGCGATTCACCCGGTTGATCAGCAGCAGCCAGACCCCACCACCGATCACATACAACACCGCGGCGGTGAGAATCCAGGTTTGCCCCAAGGGCCAGCCTACCCGGTGCACCAGCCACCAGCCGGTCACCGGAAAACTCACCAGGCTCACGGCCATGACCACCCAGGCGTACACCCAGGGCCGTTGCAGGGTACTGGCGAAGGGCAGCCGGTCGCCGCCTTTCCAACTGCGCCAGGCACGGTAGATGACGGCCACCACGCTGCCCAGCAGCACGACCGTGGCAGCGACGTGAAATACTTTCAGAATCGCCAGGCTTTCCATGACGCGTGATCCCTATGGGCATTGACGATGCATCATCGACAAGCGTAGCAGCCGTCGAGTTCACCCTGTGGAAGCGGGGCGGGCGGCTGAGCCCTCTGCCCGCGAATGGCACACCACGGACTCAAGCCAGGCCCTGCATCACTACCCCAGAAACAACTGATAAGCCGGGGTCGCTGCTGTGGGAGTGGGCTCTGCCCGCGAATGGCACACTACGGACTCAAGCCAGGCACCGCATCACTACCCCAGAAACAACTGATAAGCCGGGTTATCCGTCTCGTCCCAGAACGGGTAGCCGATTTCGGCCAGCGCGCCGGCCACCAGATGGCGCTCCTCTTCAGGCACCTGCAGCCCAGCCACCACACGCCCGTCGGCGGCGCCGTGGTTGCGGTAGTGGAACATCGAGATGTTCCAGCGCCCGCCCAGCTTGTCGAGGAAGTTGAACAGCGCACCCGGACGCTCCGGGAACTCGAAGCGCAGGACCATCTCGTCGCTGACCCGGACCGCGTGGCCGCCGACCATATGGCGAATGTGCAGCTTGGCCAGCTCGTTGTCGGTCAGGTCCAGCACCGGGAAGCCATGGGATTGCAGCGTCTGCACCAGCACCGCCCGCGGATCGCGCTCGGGGTGGGTCTGCACGCCGACGAAAATGTGTGCTTCGTGACCGGTGTGGTAGCGGTAGTTGAACTCGGTGATCTGCCGTTTGCCGATGGCCTCGCAGAACGCCTTGAAGCTGCCCGGACGCTCGGGAATGGTCACCGCGATAATGGCTTCGCGCCCCTCGCCCAGCTCGGCCCGTTCGGCCACGTGGCGCAGCCGGTCGAAGTTCACGTTGGCGCCCGAATCGATCGCCACCAGGGTCTGCCCCGACACACCCCGTGCTTCGACGTACTTCTTGATCCCCGCCACCCCGAGCGCACCAGCAGGTTCGGTGATCGAGCGGGTATCGTCGTAGATGTCCTTGATCGCCGCACAGATCTCGTCGGTGCTGACGGTGATCACTTCGTCCACGTGATCCTTGCAGATCTCGAAGGTGTACTGGCCGATCTGCGCCACCGCCACACCGTCGGCGAACAACCCGACCTGCGGCAGCACCACGCGCTCACCGGCACGCATGGCTTGCTGCAGGCAGTTGGAATCGTCCGGCTCGACGCCGATGACCTTGATGCCCGGCCGCAGGTATTTGACGTACGCGGCGATGCCGGCGATCAGACCGCCGCCGCCCACGGGCACGAAGATCGCGTCGAGATCGCCCGGATGCTGACGCAGAATCTCCATCGCCACCGTGCCCTGGCCGGCAATGGTGTACGGGTCGTCGTAGGGATGGATGTAGACCATGCCCTGCTCGTCCACCAGCTTGAGCGAATGAGCCAGGGCCTCGGGAAACGAGTCGCCGTGCAGCACCACGATGCCACCGCGCGAACGCACGCCTTCGATCTTGATCTCGGGGGTGGTGTTGGGCATCACGATGGTGGCCTTGATCCCCAGCTCGCGCGCCGCCAGCGCCAGGCCCTGGGCATGGTTGCCGGCCGAGGCGGTGACCACGCCACGAGCCAGTTCCTCTGCGCTGAGCTGCGCCAGCTTGTTGTAGGCGCCGCGAATCTTGAACGAGAACACCGGCTGCAAGTCTTCGCGCTTGAGCAAAATCTTGTTGTTCAGGCGCTCGGACAGCTGCCCGGCGGGCTGCAAAGGGGTTTCCACCGCAACGTCGTAGACGCGCGAGGTGAGGATCATCTTTACGTACTGTTCGAGCATGGCGGACATCACTGACGATAACGGGCAGGGCCGACGAGTCTAAGCCAACGACCACGGCAAAACCAAGGTTTTGCCCTTATAATGCGCGCCTTCGGGGCCACAACCACTAGAGCCCCAACTGCCGCTGCGGAGCTTGCATGACCCAGGACCAACTCAAACAGGCCGTCGCCCAGGCTGCCGTGGATTTCATTCTGCCCAAGCTGGGCGGAAAGAGCGTCGTCGGCGTGGGCACCGGGTCCACCGCCAACTGCTTCATCGACGCGCTGGCGCAGCACAAGAGTGCCTTCGACGGCGCCGTGGCCAGCTCCGAAGCGACCGCTGCCAGGCTCAAGGGCCATGGCATTCCGGTGTACGAACTCAACAGCGTGGGCGACCTGGAGTTCTACGTCGACGGCGCGGATGAAAGCGATGAGCACCTGAACCTGATCAAGGGCGGCGGCGCTGCGTTGACCCGCGAGAAGATCGTCGCGGCCGTGGCCACCACGTTCATCTGTATCGCCGACGGCAGCAAGCTGGTGCCGGTGCTGGGCGAGTTTCCGCTGCCGGTGGAAGTCATCCCGATGGCCCGCAGCCATGTCGCGCGCCAGCTGGTGAAACTGGGCGGCGACCCGGTCTACCGCGAGGGCGTGGTGACCGACAACGGCAACATCATCATCGACGTGTACAACATGCAGATCACCGACCCGGTGGCGCTGGAAACACAGATCAACGCCATCGTCGGCGTGGTCACCAACGGCCTGTTCGCCACCCGCCCGGCCGATGTGCTGCTGCTGGGCACCACCGAAGGCGTAAAGACCCTTACCCGCCCCGCCTGAGCCTCGATTGTGGGAGCGGGTCTTGCCCGCGAAGAACACACTGCGCTGTATCTGATACACCGCAGCTTGTGGGAGCGGGCTCTGCCCGCGAAGGGCGCGCTGCGGCGTCCCTGACACACCTCAGATGTGGGAGCGGGGCTCCGCCCCGCTCCCACAAGGGTCACTGTACAGCCATAAAAAACACATCTATCCATATTCCCAATCGTTAGTTCATTTAAATTTAACAAACGATTAGGGTATATAAACCGGACCACCGGACCTGCGTACATCCAAGCAAGGCGACATACGCCCTGCATGACGTGAGGACGGTATGGTCAACCACTCGATTTCCCTCGAACACCCCCAACCACAGACAACAACCGACAACGGCCCGGCGCTCTTGCCTGCGCAGATCCTGCGCAACGACGCCGACGCACTCGAAGCCGCGCAGGCGCTTGCCGCCAGTGCCCGCACCCACGCTGCCAGGCGAGACCAGCAACGTGAACTGCCCTGGCAACTGATCGAGCAATTCACCGCCAGCGGCCTGGGCAGCATCACCGTGCCACGCGCCTTCGGTGGCCCCGACGTCAGTTTCGTGACCCTGGCCGAGGTCTTCCGCCTCATCAGCGCCGCCGATCCAGCGCTGGGGCAGATCCCACAGAACCATTTCGGCATTCTGCAGATGCTGCGCGGCACCGCCACCGAAGCGCAGCAGCACGCGCTATTCACCGCCGTGCTCGAAGGCGCGCGCATCGGCAACGGCGGCCCCGAACGCGACGCCCGCAACACGTTGGAAATCAACACCCGCATCGTCCGCGACGGTGACGGCGGGCGAATCAGCGGGCAGAAGTTCTACTCCACCGGCGCGCTGTTCGCCCACTGGGTGGCGGTCAAGGCCGTGGACGATGAACAGCGTCTGGTCATGGCGTTCGTACGCCGCGGCACACCCGGCCTGCGCATCGTCGACGACTGGTCCGGCTTCGGCCAGCGCACCACCGCCAGCGGCACTGTCGTGCTTGAAAATGCGCACGTACCCGACACCCATGTGGTGCAGATCTGGCGCCAGGCACAGCAACCGAACATTCAGGGCGCCGTGTCGCAATTGATGCAGGCTGCCATCGACGCCGGCATTGCCGAAGCGGCGATCGACGACACCATCGCCTTCGTCCGGGAAAAATCGCGCCCGTGGATCGATGCCGGGGTCGAGCGCGCCAGCGACGATCCGTTCGTGATCGCCGACATCGGTCGCTTGAAGCTGGAACTGCACGCCGCGCAGGCACTGCTGCGCAAGGCCGCCCGGGTGCTGGACCAGATCGGTCAGGCGCCGGTGGACGCCGCCCTCGCCGGCCAGGCCTCGATCGCCGTGGCCGAGGCCAAGGTGATCACCACCGAAGTCGCCCTGCAGGCCAGTGAAAAGCTTTTCGAGCTGGCCGGCAGCCGCGCCACCCTCGCCGAGTTCAACCTCGATCGTCACTGGCGCAACGCCCGCGTGCACACCCTGCACGATCCCGTGCGCTGGAAATATCACGCTGTTGGCGCCTATCACCTGAACGGCAGCCTGCCTGCACGCCATTCCTGGATTTGACCAGACCGCTGGAGATCAGCATGAGCTCATTGCCCCACCCCCTCGACGGCGTCGCACGCATCGCCAACGATCAGCAGGCGCTGGACGCTGCCCGGCAGCTGGCCCCCCAGTTGCAGCGCGACAGCGCCCTGCGCGACCGCGAGCGGCAGCTGCCCCACGCCGAACTGACGCTGTTCTCCCGCTCTGGCCTGGGCGGCATCAGCGTGCCCAAGGCGTTCGGCGGAGCCGGTGTGTCCAACGTGACCCTGGCCCAGGTCATTGCCCTGTTGGCGGCTGCCGACGGCTCGCTGGGACAGATCCCACAGAATCATTTCTATGCCCTGGAAGTGCTGCGTATCAACGGCAGCCCGGCGCAGCAGCAGCGCCTGTACGCCGACGTGCTGGCAGGCCAGCGGCTGGGCAACGCCCTGGCCGAACTCGGCACCCGCACCGCCCACGACCGCACCACGCGCCTGACCCGCGACGGCGACGGTTTCCGCATCAATGGCCGCAAGTTCTACGCCACCGGCGCGCTGTATGCCCAATGCATTCCCACTTCGGTGATCGATGAACAAGGCGTACAGCAACTGGCCTTCGTGCCCGCCGACAGTGCCGGGGTCCAGGTCATAGACGACTGGAGTGGCTTCGGCCAGCGCACCACAGGCAGCGGTTCGGTGGTGTTCGACAACGTCTGGGTCGGCGCCGACGCCATCGTGCCGTTTCAAAGCGCGTTCGAACGGCCTACCACGGTCGGCCCATTCGCGCAGATCCTTCACGCCGCGATCGACACCGGCATCGCGCGCGGGGCGTTCGAGGACGCCTTGCAGTTCGTCCGCACCCGTACCCGGCCGTGGATCGACGCCACCAGCGACAAGGCCGTCGAAGATCCGCTGTCGCTCAAGAGCTTCGGCCATCTGGCCATCCGCCTGCACGCCGCCGAAGCGCTGTTGGAGCGGGCCGGCGAGATCCTCGACAAGGCCCAGGCCGAGCCCACCGCCGAACACGTCGGCGCCGCCTCGATTGCCGTGGCCGAAGCCCGCGCCCTCAGCACCGAGATTTCCCTGGCCGCCGGCAGCACCCTGTTCGAACTCGCCGGTAGCCAGGCCACCCTGGCCGAGCACGGCCTGGACCGGCACTGGCGCAACGCCCGCGTGCACACCCTGCACGACCCGGTGCGCTGGAAGTACCACGCCATCGGCAACTACTACCTCAACGACCAGTTGCCACCACGCCGGGGGACCATCTGATGAGCAAGAAGCAGATCCTGCTCAACGCCTTCAACATGAACTGTGTGGGCCACATCAACCACGGCCTGTGGACCCATCCGCGCGACACTTCGAGCCAGTACAAGACCCTGGAATACTGGACCGAACTGGCTCGGTTGCTGGAGCGCGGCCTGTTCGATGGCCTGTTCATCGCCGACATCGTCGGGGTCTACGACATCTACCAGGATTCGGTCGACGTGACCTTGAAGGAGTCGATCCAGCTGCCGGTCAACGACCCGTTGCTGCTGGTTTCGGCCATGGCCGCGGTCACCCGCCACCTGGGCTTTGGCCTGACCGCCAACCTCACCTACGAAGCGCCCTATCTGTTCGCCCGACGCCTGTCCACGCTCGATCACCTGACCCGCGGCCGGGTCGGCTGGAATATCGTCACCGGCTACCTGGACAGCGCGGCCAAGGCCATGGGCCTGACCCAGCAGGTGGAGCACGATCGCCGTTACGATCAGGCCGACGAATACCTGGAGGTGCTCTACAAACTCTGGGAAGGCAGCTGGGAAGACGACGCCGTCGTCGAAGACCGCGAGCGACGCATCTACGCCCATCCGGAAAAGGTCCACAAGGTGCAGCACGAAGGCGAGTTCTACCGGGTCCAGGGTTACCACCTCTGCGAACCCTCGCCACAGCGCACACCGCTGCTGTTCCAGGCCGGCAGCTCGGCACGGGGCCTGCAGTTCGCCGGTCGGCATGCCGAATGCGTGTTCATCAGCGGACAGAACAAGCAGGCCACCCGCGCCCAGGTGGACAAGGTCCGCGACGCAGCCCGCGCAGCCGGCCGCGATCCCCAGGCCGTGAAGGTCTTCATGGGCATCACGGTCATCGTCGCTGCCACTGAGGCCCAGGCCTGGGCCAAGCATGACGAATACCTGAGCTACGCCAGCGCCGAGGCCGGCGTCGCCCACTTCGCCGCCTCCACTGCGATCGACTTTGCCCGCTACGAACTCGACGAGCCCATTCAGTACGTGAAGGGCAACGCCATCGAGTCGGCCACCAAGACCCTGCAGAACAACGACTGGACACGCCGCAAACTGCTCGACCAGCACGCTTTGGGCGGACGCTACATCACCTTGGTCGGCGACCCGGAAAAGGTTGCCGACGAACTCGAAGCCTGGATCGCCGAGACCGGCCTGGACGGGTTCAACCTGACCCGCACGGTCACTCCGGAAAGCTACGTCGACTTCATCGATCTGGTGATCCCCGTGCTGCAGACGCGCGGTTCGTACAAGACCGCCTATGCCCAGGGCACGTTGCGCGAAAAGGTCTTCGGCCAAGGCCCGGGGTTGCCCGAGGGGCATGCCGGTTTCAGTTACAAGCGCGGTGCCTGATCGGGCCTTTTCGCGGGCAGAAGGCTCAGCCGCCCGCCCCGCTCCCACAATTAACGAGCGCACGCTCATGTGGGAGCGGGCTCTGCCCGCGAAGACGCCCTCCCAACCCCCACAAAAACCAATGGACCAACACCATGCTCAAACCCACCCTGCTACTCGCCCTCACCCTCCTCACCGGCCTGGCCCACGCCGCCGATGACAAGCCCCTGATCGTCGGCACCACCGCCGCCTTCGCCATTCCCCTGGAAACCGCCGTGGAGGAAGCCAAGAAAGAGGGCCTGACCGTCAAACTGGTGGAATTCACCGACTGGATCGCACCCAACGTCAGCCTCGCCGCCGGCGACATCGACGTGAACTACTTCCAGCACATCCCCTTTCTGGAAAACGCCAATACCCAGGCCGGCACCGACCTGGTGCCCTATGCACCGGGCATCATCAACAACGTCGGGCTGTATTCCAAACGCTACAAGAGCTTCGACGAGCTGCCCAAGGGCGCCAGCGTGGCCATCGCCAACGACCCGATCAACAGCGGTCGCGGCCTGCAACTGCTGGCCAAGGCCGGCTTGATCACCCTCAAGCCGGGGGTTGGCTACAAGGCCACCGAAGACGACATCCTCACCAACCCCAAGGGCATCAAGATTCTCCAGGTCGAAGCCGTGCAACTCGTGCGCGCCTACGACGACGCCGATCTGGTGCAGGGCTACCCGGCCTACATTCGCCTGGCCAAGACCTTCGATGCCGGCTCGGCCTTGCTGTTCGACGGCCTCGACCATCCCGAGTACGTGATCCAGTTCGTGATCAAGCCCGAGCGCAAGGATGATCCGCGCCTGGCCAAGTTCGTGGATATCTACCAACACTCGCCGGTCGTGCGCGCTTCGCTCGACAAGATCAACGGCAAGCTCTACCAAGTCGGCTGGAAGGAGTGAGTATGCCCACCACCAATGTCCAACGCCGGCTGGCCGATACCGCCGGCCTTGCCCGGCAGCCTGCCGAAACCCTGGAGCTGCACCCGCAACTGGCCAACAGCCTGGTGCGCTTCATCGGCGTCGGCAAGACCTATGAGGGCGCGCAGGGTCCGGTGCAGGCCCTGCAAGGTATCGACCTGACCATCGAGCGCGGTGAAGTGTTCGGCATCATCGGCCGCAGCGGCGCCGGCAAGTCGTCGCTGATCCGCACCATCAACCGGCTGGAACAGCCCAGCAGCGGGCGCGTGCTGATCGATCAGGTGGACATCGGTGATTTCGACGAGGATCGCCTGGTGGCGCTGCGGCGACGCATCGGCATGATCTTCCAGCACTTCAACCTGATGTCGGCGAAAACCGTGTGGCAGAACGTCGAGCTGCCACTCAAGGTCGCCGGCGTGCCCCAGGCCGAGCGCTGGCGCAAGGTCGGTGAACTGCTCGAACTGGTCGGCCTGCAGGGCAAGCGCGACGCGTACCCGGCGCAGTTGTCCGGCGGGCAGAAGCAGCGCGTCGGCATTGCCCGCGCGCTGGTCCACGACCCGCAGATCCTGCTGTGCGACGAAGCCACTTCGGCGCTGGATCCGGAGACCACCGAATCGATCCTGGCGCTGTTGCGCGACATCAATCGGCGCCTGGGGCTGACGATCATTTTGATCACCCACGAAATGGCCGTGATCCGTGCCATCTGCGACCGCGTGGTGGTGCTCGAGGGCGGCCAGGTGGTCGAGCAGGGGCCGGTGTGGCAGGTCTTCGGCGACCCTCGGCACGAGGTCAGCCGCACCCTGCTGGCACCGTTGCAACACGGCCTGTCCGATGAGCTGCGAGCACGTCTGCGCAGTACGGCGCCGATACCCGAGGCCGCGCTGGTGTTGCGCCTGGGCGTGACCGGGGCACAGGCCGGCGAAGCGGATCTGTCCTCACTGTTCAACCTGCTGGGCGGTCAGGTCAGCCTGCTGCAGGGCGGGATCGAACGCATTCAAGGGCGGGCGCTGGGCAGCCTGGTCGTGGCGGTGAGCAATTCGCCCCATGACCGTGAGCATCTGCTGCAACGCGCCCGGCAATGGGCACAAAAGGTAGAGGAGCTGGGCTATGTGGTTTGATCGTCTGCTGCAGGGCGCCCTCGACACCTTGTTGATGGTGGGCGTTTCGTCGTTGATCGCGTTGCCGGTGGGAGTCGTGATGGCGGTGGTGCTGGTCACCAGCGACCGAGGCGGCATCTACCAGGCGCCGGCGCTGAACCGCGTGCTGGGCGCGTTCGTCAATCTGTTCCGATCGGTGCCGTTCCTGATCCTGATGGTGGCGCTGATCCCGTTCACTCGGTTGATCGTGGGTACCACCTATGGGGTGTGGGCAGCGGTGGTGCCGTTGACCATCGCTGCGACGCCGTTCTTTGCGCGCATCGCCGAGGTTAGCCTGCGTGAGGTCGACCATGGCCTGATCGAGGCTGCGCAGGCCATGGGCTGCCGACGCTGGCATATCGTCTGGCACGTGCTGCTGCCCGAGGCTCGGCCCGGCATCGTCGCCGGTTTCACCATCACCGTGGTGACCATGATCAATTCATCGGCCATGGCGGGCGCCATCGGCGCCGGTGGGCTGGGCGACATCGCCTACCGCTACGGCTACCAGCGTTTCGACAGCCAGATCATGCTCACGGTGATCGTCCTGCTGGTGGCCCTGGTGACCTTGATCCAGTTCAGCGGCGACCGGCTGGCGCGGGTGCTCAACAAGCGCTAGTCCCCATACCGCAGCGCCCCCTTCGCGGGCAGAGCCCGCTCCCACAGGGGTTACGCGTTCCTTGTGGGAGCGGGCTCTGCCCGCGAAGAGGCCCTCAGCTCATCAAGCCTCCTTCCCCTCGCCCTCACCTTCCTTGATCCGATACCAGGCCACATACAGCGCCGGCAGGAACAACAGGGTCAGCAAGGTCGCCACCACGATCCCGCCGATCATCGCGTAAGCCATCGGCCCCCAGAACACCTCACGAGCGATCGGGATCATGCCCAAACTGGCCGCCGCTGCGGTGAGCAGGATCGGCCGACGACGATGCTCGGTCGCCTCCAGCACGGCGTCCCACGGCTTGTAGCCATCACGCTCGTAGGCATCGATCTGGGTCACCAGAATCACCGAGTTGCGGATGATGCAAGACCGCAGCGCCCCCTTCGCGGGCAGAGCCCGCTCCCACAGATGAGACGGTGATCATGTGGGAGCGGGCTCTGCCCGCGAAGAGGCCCTCAGCTCATCAAGCCTCCTTCCCCTCGCCCTCACCTTCCTTGATCCGATACCAGGCCACATACAGCGCCGGCAGGAACAGCAGGGTCAGCAAGGTCGCCACCACGATCCCGCCGATCATCGCGTAGGCCATCGGCCCCCAGAACACCTCACGAGCGATCGGGATCATGCCCAAACTGGCCGCCGCTGCGGTGAGCAGGATCGGCCGACGACGATGCTCGGTCGCCTCCAGCACCGCGTCCCACGGCTTGTAGCCATCACGCTCGTAGGCATCGATCTGGGTCACCAGAATCACCGAGTTGCGGATGATGCAAGACCGCAGCGCCCCCTTCGCGGGCAGAGCCCGCTCCCACAGATGAGACGGTGATCATGTGGGAGCGGGCTCTGCCCGCGAAGAGGCCCTCAGCTCATCAAGCCTCCTTCCCCTCGCCCTCACCTTCCTTGATCCGATACCAGGCCACATACAGCGCCGGCAGGAACAACAGGGTCAGCAAGGTCGCCACCACGATCCCGCCGATCATCGCGTAAGCCATCGGCCCCCAGAACACCTCACGAGCGATCGGGATCATGCCCAAACTGGCCGCCGCTGCGGTGAGCAGGATCGGCCGACGTCGATGTTCGGTTGCCTCCAGCACCGCGTCCCACGGCTTGTAACCATCGCGCTCGTAGGCATCGATCTGGGTCACCAGAATCACCGAGTTGCGGATGATGATACCGATCAGGGCCAATATCCCCAGGATCGCCACGAAGCCCATGGGCGTCCCGGTCGGCACCAACGCCAACACCACGCCGATGATGCCCAGCGGCGCCACGCTGGCCACCAGGAACATCTTCTGCACACTGTGCAGCTGAATCATCAGGAAGGTCGCCATCAGGAACAGCATCAACGGCACCACCTTGGCGATCGGGCCCTGCGCCTTGCCGCTTTCCTCGACCGTACCGCCGGTGGCCACCTTGTAGCCCACCGGCAGGTCTGCGGCGAATTTCTCGATCTCGGGCTTGAGCTGGGCCACCAGGTCGGTCGGCTGGATATCGTCGCTGACCGCCGCCTTCAAGGTGATGGTCGGCAGGCGATCACGCCGCCACACCAGCGGCTGCTCCAGCTCGTAGCGCACGGTGGCGAACGCCAAGAGCGGAATCGACGTCCCGCTGGGCGTGACGATCTGCAGGTTCTGCAGGGTTTCCGGCGAGCCGCGCTCGGCATCGTTGGCCCGGCCCACCACGTTGACCAGGTAGATATCGTCGTTGACCTGGGTCACCGCCGAACCGCTGACGATGGTGTTCATCAGCTTCGCCACGTCCTCGGACGACAACCCCAACTGCCGGGCCTTGTCCTGGGCGATGTCGATGCGCAGCACTTTGCCTGGCTCGTTCCAGTCGTAGATCATTTCGCCGATGTGCGCGTTATGGTCCAGCAGGGTGGCCAGCTCGATGGCGTGCTTGCGCACCTGATCGATGTCCTTGCCGCTGACCCGGTACTGGATCGGCCGCCCCACGGGTGGGCCCATTTCCAGCGCCTGGACATAGGTGCCGATGCCCACGAAGTCATCACGCAGACGCTTTTTCAGGCGCTCGGTCAAGGCCCCGCGTTCTTCCAGACCCTTGCTGACAATCACCAGCTGGGCGTAGTACGGGTTCTCCAGTTGCTGGTCCAAGGGCAGATAGAAACGAATCGCGCCCTGACCGATGTAGGTGCTCCAGCGGACGATGTCCGGATCATCCTTGAGCGTCGCTTCCAGACGATCGACCGCCTGGCGCGTCTCGTTGATCGAGGCGTTCTGCGGCAGGTTCAGGTCCACCAGAATTTCCGGCCGGTCGGACGATGGGAAGAACTGGTTCTGTACGAAGCGCATGCAGAACAGCGCTGCGGCGAACAGCAGCAAGGTGCCAATGATCGTCAGCCAACGGTGGCGCATGCAGCCCAGCAGCCCACTGTGGAACCAGCGTGCGACGCGTCCGGGTTGCTCCGGCTTGGGTTTGACGTTCTTGCTCAGGATATGCACGCCGATGACCGGCGCGAACAGCACCGCCACCACCCACGACACCAGCATGGCCACCGCAATCACGGCAAACAGGGTGAAGGTGTACTCACCTGCCGAGCTGGCGTTCAAACCGATCGGCACGAAGCCCGCCACGGTGACCAGCGTGCCGGTGAGCATCGGGAATGCGGTGGAGGTGTAGGCGAAGGTAGCCGCGTCCTCCTTGCTGTCACCTGCCTCCAGGCGGGTGACCATCATCTCCACGGTGATCATCGCATCGTCGACCAGCAGGCCCAGGGCGATGATCAACGCCCCCAGGGAAATACGCTGCATGGTGATGCCGCTGTACTCCATGAACACGAAGACCATGGCCAGCACCAACGGAATCGAGCAGGCCACGACCAGACCGGCGCGCACGCCGAGGCTGACGAAGCTGACGATCAGCACGATCACCACGGCCTCGAACAGCGCGCTGGTGAACCCACCGACCGCCTTCTCGACCACCTCGGCCTGGTCCGACACCTTGTGCACGCCCACGCCCACGGGCAGCTGCGCGGTCAACTCGTCCATGCGCTTATGCAGCGCGGTACCGAATTCCTGAATGTTGCCGCCGTCCTTCATGGCGATGGCCAAGCCGATGGCAGGCTGGCCGTTGTAACGGAACATCGGCGCGGCCGGGTCCTTGTAGCCACGTTCGATGTCGGCGATGTCGGTCAGCCGATAGAAACGGTCGTTAAGCCTGAGGTTGACCGTTTCCAGGTCCTTCTCCGACTTGAACTGCCCCGAGGTTCGCACCGAAATGCGCTCGGGCCCTGCCTCGATCACACCGGCCGGCGTCACCGCGTTCTGCGCCTGAAGCGCACCCACCACCTGTTGCTGATCCAGGCCCAGCGCTGCGAGTTTGCGCGTGGAGAAATTCAGGTAGATGACTTCGTCCTGCTGACCTACCAGCTGCACCTTGCCCAAGTTGTCGACCTGGCGAATCTCGGCGCGCACCTGTTCCACGTAGTCGCGCAGCTGCCGCATGCTCAGGCCGTCGGCGGTGAAGGCATAGATGGAGCCGAACACGTCACCGAATTCGTCGTTGAACGACGGCCCCTGCAAGCCTTGGGGAAAGGTCCCGCGAATGTCGTCGACCTTCTTGCGCACCTGGTACCAGATCTGCGGAATCGCCTTGGCACTGGTGGTATCGCGCAGGTACACGAACACAGTGGATTCGCCAGGGCGCGTGTAGCTCTTCACGTAGTCCAGCGAGTCCAGCTCTTCGAGCTTCTTCTCGATGCGGTCGGTGACCTGCTTGAGCGTTTCTTCTTGCGTCGCCCCGGGCCAGCGGCTCTGGATGACCATGGTCTTGATGGCGAACGCCGGGTCTTCTTCACGGCCCAGATTGAAATAGGAAAACACGCCCATCAGCAGGCCGACGAACATCAGGTACCAGACGAAGGACTGGTGCTTGAGCGCCCAGTCGGACAGGTTGAAACTTCCCTTCATTGCCGGCTCGCCTCGTCCAGTTTGATTTTCTGCCCAGGTTTCAGGCTATTGACGCCAGCGCTGACCACGCGCTCGCCCGCCTGCACACCGCTGCCCACCACCACGACGCCACGGTCGCGGCTGAGCACGGTGACCTGCTGCGGGTTCACGGTCTTGTTCTGGACGTCCACCCGCCACACCTGGGTCTTGCCGTCGATCTCCTGCACGGCGGTTTCCGGCAGCTCCAGGCGCTGCGCGATGCTGGAACTCAAAGTGACGCTGATCGCCGTACCCAGGCGCAGGCCCGCAGGGCTCTCACGCAGGGTCAGGCGTGCGCGACGGGTGCGCGTGGAGCTGTCGGGCCGTGGTTCCAGCTCGCGCAAGGTACCCGTGGTCGCAACGCTGGGGTCAAGCTGGGACTGCACGTGGAATTCCACGCCGGCAGGCAGGGTCTCGGCGAGCCCGGCGGGCAGGTCGATGACCGCCTCCTTGACGTCGGGACGGGCGAGGACCACCACTTCTTCACCGGCGCTGACCACCTGCCCGACTTCCACTTTCCACTGGTTGACCACCGCGGCATGGTCGGCACGCAGTTCGCTGTAGCTCAACTGGTCCTTGGCCTGGCTGACGGCGGCCTTGGCCTGATCGAGCGAAGACTGCGCGGTTTTCAGGTCGGTCTGGGCGATGTCCAGCCCGGCCTGCGCACCGACGCCACGGTCGAACAGCTCCTGCTGACGCCGCGCGTTGGCCTGGGCATTGATGAACTGCGCCTGGACGCGGGCCAGATCACCCTGGTTGGCGCGCAACTGGTTCTGCTGGTCAGTGGGGTCGAGGGTGGCCAGCAACTGGTTTTTCTCCACCTGGCTGCCGACATCCACCGCGCGCCGGGCAATGCGTCCGGACACGCGGAAACCCAAGGTGCTTTCATAGCGCGCCTGGATATTACCGGCGAAGCGACCCAGGCTTTGCTGGTCCAGGCCCTTGACCTCCACCGACAACACCGGACGGATGGGCTCGGGGGCCGGCTCTTCCTTCGAACAGCCTGCCAGCAACAGCACGGCCGCAGACAACGCGATCACCGCTTTCATGGCTGACGCTCCTGGGCAATTTCCACCTGCATGTCGGGGTGCAACAACTGCCCCCCGGCCACCACCACGCGGTCGCCATTGCTCAAGCCATTGGCGATCACCACCTTGGCAGTCAGGTAACGGCCCACCTCGACCTTGCGCAGACTGACCTTGTCGCCTTCCCCGACCACCCACACGGCAGGCTCTTCGATGTCCTTGGTGAGCGCCGACCACGGCAGTTCGACACTGGTCTTGCCCGGCCCATCGAGCGAGGCGTTGACCACCGACCCCAGATCCATGCCCTTGGGCACGCCCTGCAGGGCAATCTTGACGCGCACCGTGCCGGTCTGCGCGGACACCGCCGGGGTGACTTCGCGCACGGTGCCGGTGGTCTTGATCGCCGGGTCGTCGAGCAGGCTGACGGTGATCGGCTGTTTTCCACCCGGCTGGGCGAACAGCGATTCATACACATCGAAGACCGCATCGCGGTCACCGTCGCGGGCCAGACCGAAGATCGGCGCGGTGGCCTGCACCACCTGGCCCACCTCGGCCTGGCGTGCGGTGATCACGCCCGGGGCATCGGCCACCAGATCGGTGTAGCTCAACTGCTCGCGAGCGTTGGCCAACTGGGCATTGGCTGCCGCCAGCGAGCTCTGCGCACCGCGCAGCGCCGCCTGGGCGGAGTCGTATTCACTCTGGCTGGTATAGCCCTTGGGCAGCAGCTTCTGCTGACGCACGAAGGCCGCCGACGTCTGCTTCACGCGGGCCTGTTCGGCGGCCACTGCAGCCTTGGCCGAGTCGACGTTGGTCTGCAGGTCCTTGGGGTCCAGGCGGGCCAGGACTTGCCGCGCGCTGACGTGGTCGCCCACATCCACCATGCGCTGGATGATCTTGCCGCCGACGCGGAATGACAACTGGGTCTGGATGCGGGCCTGCACATCGCCGGTGAGATTGACGGCGGCGGCGAATTCGCCGCTCTGCACCTTCTCCACGCGCACGCGTGGGTGCGTCGGCTCGATAGGCTTGTCTTCACCACAGCCGGTCAGCGCGATGAACAAGAGACCAACCCCTACAACCTTCCAACGAGGACCAGCCATGCAGGCTCCTTTGCGTGCGCTGTGATGCTAGGTGTGTATGCGACTGTGAGCGGGGTTCGAGGTTCATTTGCCGGGGAGGGCCACGTCCGGACACAGCAAAACGCCGACACTGTACAAGCTGTCGGCGCTCAGGTGAACTGTCGTGACGCTCGGAATCAGAACGCTGGCAATACTGCGCCGCTGTACTTCTTCTCGATGAATGCCTTCACTTCCGGGCTGGTCAGCGCCTTGGCCAGCTTCTGCATGGCCGGGCTGTCCTTGTTGTCCGGACGGGCCACCAGGAAGTTCACGTAAGGCGAATCCGAACCTTCGATGACCAAGGCGTCCTTGGCCGGGTTCAGGCCCGCTTCCAGTGCGTAGTTGGTGTTGATCATGTCCAGATCAACCTGATCCAGCACACGCGGCAGCATGGCCGATTCCAGTTCCTTGAACTTGAGGTTCTTGGGGTTGCTGGCGATGTCCTTCGGAGTGGCCAGAGCGTTGCCCGGATCCTTCAGGGTGATCAGGCCGGCTTTCTGCAGCAGGATCAATGCACGGCCGCTGTTGCTGCCCTCGTTGGGGATGGCCACGGTCGCGCCGTCCTTGAGTTCGCTCAGCGATTTGACCTTCTTGGAGTAACCGCCGAAGGGCTCGACGTGCACGCCGATCACGGTGACCAGGTTGGTGCCCTTGCCCTTGTTGAAGCTTTCCAGGTACGGCAGGGTCTGGAAGTAGTTGGCGTCCAGACGTTTCTCGTTGACCTGCACGTTGGGTTGCACGTAGTCGGTGAAGACCTTGATGTCCAGGTCAACGCCTTCCTTGGCCAGGGTCGGCTTGATCAGCTCGAGGATCTCGGCGTGGGGGACCGGTGTGGCCGCGACCACGAGTTTGTCTGCCGCGTTGGCCAGGCCGAAAGACAGGGAGGCCGCCAGAGCGGTGAACAGCAAAGCCTTCTTCATGCTAAGTCCTTGAAATTGGGTGCCGGCGGCAGCAAATGGCCAGCCTTGCGCGGACAATACCCGGAATTAATATTCCTACAAATACCTTTTAGTTCGCTGCTTATGCCTTTTTGTGCAAGCGCTCTAGGTGGCGGGTCAGCACTGCAGCCAAGGCCGTCGGGTCGACGTGCTCGAGCGCCTGGGTCAGTTGCCGTTCGATATGCCCCAGGGTGTCCGCTGCCGAAGGCAGATTGAGATGCTCGGGAAGGATCTCGTCGCCGCTGCTCACCAGCAGGGCAAAATGGATGACGTTTTCCAGCTCGCGGGTGTTGCCGGGCCAGTCGTGTCGCTCCAGCACCTGCTGCGCCTGGGCGCTGATCAGCGGCACCGCCAGGTTCAGGCGGTGGCTGTAGATGCCCAGGAAATACTCGGCCAGGGCCAGAATATCGCCGATCCGCTCACGCAACGGCGGCAGCGTCAGACGGCCTTCGCCCAGATAGGCATACAGGCGCTCGTTGAATTTGCCAGCCGCCACGGCCTGGGCCAGATCGATGCTCGACGCGGCCACCAGGCGCACGTCTACCGGATTGGGCTGGGCCGCGCCAACGCGCGTGACTTCGTGGGTTTCCAGTGCCGCGAGCAATTTGGTCTGGATGGCCAGCGGCAGGTCGGCGATCTCGTCCAGGTACAGCGTGCCGCCGTTGGCCGAGCCGAACCAGCCGGCCCGGCTGCTGGCCGTACCGCTGTGGGCGCCTGCGCTGTAGCCGAACAGTTCGGCATCGGCGTAGGTCGGGCTGATCGCACCGCAGTTGACCGAAACGAATAGCCCACCGCGATCACTGGCCCGGTGGATGTGCCGGGCGAGCAGCTCCTTGCCGGTCCCGCTCTCGCCATGGATCAGCACCGGCAACGCCCTGGGCGCCAGCCGTTCGAGCTCTTCGCGCAAGCGCCGCGAGCGCGGGTCGACAAACACCAGTGCCTTGGCACGAATGCTCAGCGGGCTCTTGTCGGCGTCGGGAAAGGTCAGCAGCGGCTGGCCGAAGGTGTCGTGGTATGCAGTCATGGGCAAAGCTCCCACCGGCCTGAACGCAGGCGGCGTACTCGGTTTTCAGGCAATCAGGCGCGCAGCTGGGTGTGCTGGTCCATGCGACTCTGCAGGCGGTACAGGTAGGCGAAACCCTGTTCCCAGCGCTGATGCCCGGACTTGACGTTGATATGTCCAGCACCCGCCAGAATGCCCGCTTCGGCCCCCCAGTCGCGGGCCAGTTGCAAGGCCCGTGGGGCGCTGGCGGCAGAGTCGTTGTCCGAGCCCACCACTTGGCTGGGGAACGGCAACAGGTGCTTGGGAATCGGTGCAAAGTTGCGCAGGGCCGGCGAGCAGGCTGGCCGCTCGACATCCGCTGGCGCTACCAGCAACGCGCCACGGACCTTACGCAGCGAAACCAGCGACGCGCTGGCCGACCAGTGTGCAACCGTCACGCAGCCCAGGCTATGGGCAATGAGAATCACCGGATCGGCGCTGGCATTCACGGCCCGGTCCAGCGCCGCCACCCAGTCTTCACACCGAGGCGTGAGCCAATCGTCCTGCTCGACCCGCGCGCTGTTGGGCAAACTTCGTTGCCAGTGGCTTTGCCAATGGTCATCGGGCGAGCCCTGCCAGCCTGGCACGATCAGATAGCGGATCGACTCATTGCGCATGGGATGCGCCTCCTGCGAACGTTGCGTTGGAGGCCAGTATAGGGAAAGGAGTTATACGCGTTAAGGAATAAGAAGCTATTTGGTAATAACCAAAGATTCCATTAATGCGCTACATCAAACCCGGACGCGGCTCGCGCCGCTGCTACAGGTGCGCGCGATCTCCTGTAGCAGCGGCGCAAGCCGCGTCGGCGGCACATGCGGTACGCCTGACACACCGCACCAAACCCGCACACGGCTCGCACAATCTCCTGTAGCCGCGGTGCGAGCCGCGTCGGCGGCACATGCGGTACGTCTGACGCGCCGCCGCTACAGGCCTGACGCCTTCTGCCAAACCTTGGGCTTGAAGAACAACGTCTCGCCCCGCGCCAGACCGCTCAGGCTGTCATGGTCCTTGACCACTTCCGCCTCGATCAGATCGCTCTGCCCTTCGACCTTCAACGTCACCCGCGTGGTCGCGCCCAACGGGCGGATGTCACGCACCTCGGCAGCATGATGGTCCTCCAACTCATGGCGCGACAGTGACACTTCGTGCGGACGAAACAGCACATGCTCCTCACCGCCCAACTGCAGACGGTTGGAATCACCCAGGAAGTGGTACACGAAATCGCTGGCCGGATTTTCGTACACATCGCCCGGCGAGCCGATCTGTTCGATGACCCCCTTGTTCATCACCACGATGCGATCGGCCACTTCCATGGCCTCTTCCTGGTCATGGGTAACGAAGACCGACGTCAGGTTGATGTCCTCGTGCAGACGAGCCAACCAGCGGCGCAGTTCCTTGCGCACCTTTGCGTCGAGCGCACCAAAGGGCTCGTCGAGTAGCAACACCTTGGGCTCGACCGCCAGCGCCCGGGCCAGGGCGATACGCTGGCGCTGGCCACCGGACAACTGCTCGGGATAGCGATCGTGCAACCAGTCCAGCTGCACCATGTTCAACAGCTCATGCACCTTCTGCGCAATCACCGTTTCAGTCGGCCGCTCGCGCTTGGGCTTCATGCGCAAGCCGAAGGCCACGTTGTCGAACACCGTCATGTGCCGGAACAACGCATAGTGCTGGAACACGAAACCGACATTGCGATCGCGCACATCATGGCCGGACACGTCCTCGCCATGGAACACGATGTTGCCCTGATCGGGAGTTTCCAGCCCGGCGATGATGCGCAGCAAGGTGGTCTTGCCGCACCCGGACGGGCCCAGCAAAGCCACCAGCTCGCCACTCTGGATGTCCAGATTGATGGAGTCCAGGGCCTGGAAGGCATTGAAACGCTTGCTGACGTTACGAACTTCGATCGACATTAATCATTCCTCCGCGGCGCTGTTGCGCAGGCGGTCAATACGGGACTCGCTCCACTGCTTGAGCAGCAGGATGAAGAGCGCCAGGATCAGCAAAAGGCTCGCAACGGCAAAGGCGGCGACGTGGTTGTATTCGTTGTAGAGGATCTCCACGTGCAACGGCAGGGTGTTGGTCACGCCACGAATGTGGCCGGACACCACCGATACGGCCCCGAACTCACCCATCGCCCGCGCGGTACATAGCACCACGCCATAGATCAGCCCCCACTTGATGTTCGGCACGGTGACGTGCCAGAACATCTGCCAACCGTTCGCACCCAGCAGGCGCGCCGCCTCCTCTTCCTGCGTGCCCTGCTCCTGCATCAGCGGGATCAGCTCACGGGCCACGAACGGCACGGTGACGAAGATCGTCGCCAGCACGATGCCGGGCAAGGCGAACACGATCTGGATGTCATGGTCCTGCAGCCACGGCCCCAACAGGCCCTGAGCGCCGAACATCAGCACATAGACCAGACCGGCGATGACCGGCGATACGGAGAACGGCAGATCGATCAGGGTGACCAGAATGCTCTTGCCACGAAACGAATACTTGCTCACGCACCACGCCGCGCTGACGCCAAAAACCAGGTTCAGCGGCACCGAGATGAGCACGGCGAACACGGTCAGCTTGAGCGCCGACAACGCATCAGGCTCGAAGATGGCGGCAAAGAACGTCCCCAGGCCTTGCTTCAGGCCCTGGGATACGACGATGAGCAACGGCAACAACAGAAACACGGCGAAGATCAGCCAACCCAGGGCGATCAACACCCGCCGCGAAGTGGCGCTGCCACGGCGGGCCGCATTGGTGGAGGCAGCAATGGAAGATGCAGACATGTGCGGAGCCTCCTTCAAGGGGTTTCGATGCGCCGCTGCAAAAGATTGATCAGCAGCAGCAGAATGAAGGAAACCACCAGCATCATCACGCCGATGGCCGTGGCGCCGGTGTAGTCGTATTGGTCCAGCTTGACCATGATCAGCAGCGGCAGGATCTCGGTCTTCATCGGCATGTTGCCGGCAATGAAAATGACCGAGCCGTACTCGCCCACGCCTCGGGCGAAGGCCAGGGCGAAGCCGGTGAGCCAGGCGGGCAACAGCGCCGGTGCCAGGATGAAGCGGAACACCTGCAAAGGCTTGGCACCCAGGCAGGCCGCAGCTTCCTCGACCTCACGCGGAATGTCGGCCAGCACCGGTTGCACCGTGCGCACCACGAACGGCAAGGTGACGAAGGTCAATGCGAGGGTGATCCCCAGCGGGGTGTAGGCGATCTTGAAGCCCAGATCGGCAGCGAACTGCCCGACCAGACCATTGGGCGCGTACAACGCGGTCAGGGCAATGCCTGCCACGGCCGTGGGCAGGGCGAACGGCAGGTCGATCATCGCATCGATGATCTTGCGTCCGGGGAAGGTGTAGCGCACCAGCACCCAGGCCAGCAGCGTGCCGATCACACCGTTGATGATGGCCGCGCACAACGCCGTGCCGAAACTCAGTTTCAACGCAGCGAGAACGCGGGGTGCCGTGACGATGGTCCAGAACTGTTCCCAGGTCAGCTGCGCGGCATGCACGAACATGGCGGCCAGGGGGATCAGCACAATCAGGCTGAGGTACACGACGGTGTAGCCCAGCGTCAGCCCGAAGCCGGGTATGACGGGGGAGATACGACGCGACATAGAAGTCCTTGATGAATACGGTTTACGCAATCGGGCCTCTTCGCGGGCAGAACCCGCTCCCACAGGGTCAACGGTGACCTGTGGGAGCGGGCTCTGCCCGCGAAGAGGCCAGCCGCCTCAACACATGTCTATAACTTATTGAGCCTGATAAATCTGGTCGAACACCCCACCGTCATTGAAGAATTTGGGCTGCGCCGTTTTCCATCCGCCAAAATCCTTATCGATAGTGACCAGATTCAACGCCGGAAATTGCTTCTCGTACTTGGCCGCCACGTCCTTGTCGCGCGGACGATAGAAGTTCTTCGCCGCGATTTCCTGGCCAGCCGGGCTGTACAGGTGCTTGAGGTAAGCCTCGGCGATTTCCTCGTTGCCTTTCTTCTTCGCGTTCTTGTCGACCACCGCCACTGGCGGCTCGGCGAGGATGGACAGCGAAGGCACGACGATGTCGAACTTGTCCGCGCCGCCATCTTCCTTCAGTGCCAGGAACGCTTCGTTTTCCCAGGCCAGCAGCACATCACCCTGGCCGTTGTTGACGAAGGTAATGGTCGAACCGCGCGCACCGGTGTCGAGGATCGGCACATGCTTGAACAGCGTCTGCACGTATTCCTTGGCCTTGGCCTCATCGCCACCACCGGCTTTCAGGCCATAGGCCCAGGCGGCCAGGAAATTCCAGCGGGCACCGCCAGAGGTTTTCGGATTGGGGGTGATCACCGAGACATCGTTCTTGATCAAATCGCCCCAGTCCTTGATGCCCTTGGGGTTGCCCTTGCGCACCAGGAACACGATGGTCGAGGTGTACGGCGTGCTCGCATCCGGCAGGCGGGTCTGCCAGTTCTCCGGAAGCGATTTACCCAGCTTGCTGATTTCGTCGATGTCGCCCGCCAGCGCCAGGGTCACCACATCGGCGGGCAGACCATCGATCACCGCACGGCCCTGCTTGCCCGAACCGCCATGGGACTGCTTGATCGACACGTTGTCGCCGGCGTGTTCTTTCTTCCAGAAGTTGACGAACTCAGCGTTGTATTCCTGGTACAGCTCGCGGGTCGGATCGTAGGACACGTTGAGCAGCTCGTAGTCCTTGGCGACTGCGGAACCGGCAAATACGGCGCTGGCGAGGGCTGCCAAGGCATAACGGCGGATAGACATGGACGAAGCTCCTGGAATGGCGGGTGTTTTTCTTATGACTGATACGCAGGGCGCGTATTCAGCTGGGCTTGTTGCCCGGGTTCTGCAAGCGGAATTTTTCCTTGCGCTCGATCTGCACGACTTGAGCGTTGTGAACGGTGATCTCCACCGCACCGAAACGCAGGTCGCGCAGCGCGCTCTGAATTTCTCGCAGAATGGTGGCTTCGTCCTGTCCTTCTACGCTGCGTAGCGATGCGCTCATGATCATGCTCCTGGGTAAGGGGGTGCCAAGGTGGCGTGAGCGCGATATTAGAGAGGTCCTATTATTCTTAAAAATACTGTTTAAGAATTTTCATATAACCAAACGTGTTTTTTGGCTATTCGCTGCATCGCCATGGCAATGCGCTGGCCTCCACCGGGCGACCGAACCAGTAGCCCTGGCCAAGTCCGCACCCATGTTCCAGCAGAAACCGAGCCTGGCTAACCTGCTCGATGCCCTCGGCATGCACCTGCATGCCCATGCTGCGAGCCAAGGCGATGATCGCCGTGGTAATCGCCACATCGTCCTCGTCACCCGGTAGGCCGGCAACGAAACCCTGGTCGATCTTGAGCTTGTGCACCGGCAGGCGCTTGAGCCTGAGCAGGGATGAATAACCGGTGCCGAAATCGTCGATCGCCAACTGCAGGCCCAGGTCGCGCAGGTGATGCAGCTGCTCGAGGGCACGGTCCGGATCATCCATCACCGCACTTTCAGTGACTTCCAGTTCCAGGTGCGCAGGCGCCAGCTGCGTTTCGGCCAGGACCTTCTCGACCTGCCGGCAGAGATCATGGTGGCTGAACAGACGGCTGGAGATGTTCACCGCCACGAAATCCAGTGCCTTGCCCTCGACCTGCCACTGGCGCATCTGCCGACAGGCGGTGGCCAGCACCCAGGTGTCGATCTCGGCGATCAGACCGCTACGCTCGGCGATCGGTATGAACTGTCCCGGCGGCACCAGCCCGCGCTCGGGGTGTTGCCAGCGCACCAGCGCTTCCACCCCGACCATGGCGGTGTCGCGCAGTGCATGCACCGGCTGGTAATGCACGCACAGCTGACCATCCGCCAAAGCCTGCCGCAGTTCAGCGGTCACTTCGATGTGCTGCTGGGCGCGCGCAGTCAGCTCTTCGGTGTACAAGGCATAGCTCGAACGCCCCCGCGCCTTGGCCTGGAACAGCGCCGAATCGGCGTTGCGCAACAGTTGTTCGGCGCCTTGGGCATCGTCGGGAAACAGGCTGATGCCCATGCTGGCGCTGATGAACAAGGTGTGGCCATCGATGACGAAAGGTGCTCGCATGCCTTCAAGCAGTGCCTGCCCCAGCGCCGTCGCCTGACCGCTGCGCAACTCGCCTTCCACCAGCACGGCGAACTCATCCCCTCCCAGGCGGGCCAGGGTTACTTCTTCGCCCAGTCCCGACTGCAGCCGCTCGACCACCGCCATCAACAACCGGTCACCCACGCCATGACCGAAGCTGTCGTTGACGTTCTGGAAGTGATCGAGGTCGATCAACAGCAAGGCGCAGCTGCGGTGTGCAAGCCTGGCCGTGTTCAACGCGTGCTCGGCACGGCGGCTGAACAGCAGGCGGTTGGGCAGCCCGGTCAATGGGTCGTGCTGCGCCAGATGGGCCAGCTCGCGCTGTGAATGCCTGATCGCGCTGATGTCGGAGAACACCGCCACGTAATGGCTCAGCATTCCCCGATCATCGCGGACGGCGCGGATGGTCTGCCACTGTGGATAGATGTCACCACTCTTGCGACGGTTCCAGATCTCGCCGCTCCACTGACCGTGCTCGGCCAGCGTGCCGAACATCTGTTCATAGAAGGCTGGCGGGTGCTGCCCGGACTTGAACGTGCTCGGGTTCTGCCCCAGCACTTCGTGTTCGTCGTACCCGGTGATCGCCATGAAGGCACGATTGACCTGCAGGATGCGCCCTGCGGTATCGGTCACCAGCACGCCATCGGCGGTGCAGTCGAAGACCGCTGCCGCCAGGCGTCGGCTTTCGCGATTGGCCTGGCGCGCACGCTGCCAGGCGAAGGCAAAGGCACTGCCCAGCAGCCACACAGCGCAAGTGGCCAGATGAAGCTCCCATCGGGGCAGCGAGGCACCGAAAAGGCCTTTGGATAACCGATCGCACAACAGAAGCCACAACACGCAGACAATCAGGTAAATCACAACGGCGCGCGTTGTAACCCGAGATAAAACGGACATAGGGTCAATCGGCCCACATAAAATGTGTATCAATTATAGAATAGAAACATTCAGCGACTCTTCTTCAAAAGAGCGACTGGCTTTCTCTGATAGCTTGTCGATAATGCGCTGCACGCATTACCCACCCAACCGAGGGCCCTCCCGCCTATGTGGTACAACGGTTTTCTCGATCTGTCCGCCTGGCAAGTGGTGGCAGTCACGTTGTTGCTGACCCATGTCACCATTGTCGGTGTCACTGTCTATCTGCACCGCTATTCTGCCCACCGCTCCCTGGAACTCAACGCCGGGCTCAAGCACTTCTTCCGTTTCTGGCTCTGGCTCACCACTGCCCAGAACACCCGCGAGTGGACCGCTATCCACCGCAAGCACCACGCCAAATGCGAAACCGTCGACGACCCGCACAGCCCCGTCATCAAGGGCCTGGGCACCGTCATGCGCACCGGCGCCGAGCTCTATCGCAAAGAAGCTGAAAACCCCGACACCCTGCGCATCTATGGCAAGAACTGTCCCGAAGACTGGATCGAGCGCAACCTGTACTCACGCTTTCGCCTGAGCGGCGTGGCACTGATGCTGGTCATCGATCTGCTGCTGTTCGGCGCCCTGGGCCTGACGGTCTGGGCCGTGCAGATGATGTGGATTCCGTTCTGGGCCGCCGGCGTCATCAACGGGCTGGGTCATGCCGTGGGCTATCGCAACTTCGAATGCCGCGACGCGGCCACCAACCTGGTGCCCTGGGGCATCATCGTCGGCGGCGAAGAGCTGCACAACAACCACCACACCTACCCCAACTCGGCCAAGCTGTCGGTCAAGAAATGGGAGTTCGACATGGGTTGGGCCTGGATCAAGCTGTTCACCTGGCTGCGCCTGGCCAAGGTGCAGCGTGTGGCCCCGATCGCCCACCGCGTGGAAGGCAAGGGCCAACTCGACATGGACACCGCCATGGCGATCCTGAACAACCGCTTCCAGATCATGGCGCAGTACCGCAAGCTGGTCATCGCGCCCCTGGTGCAACAGGAACTGAGCAAGGTCGACGAATCGGTACGCCACCAATTCCGCCGCGCCAAGCGCCTGCTGTCCCGTGAAACCAGCCTGTTGGACGAGGGTCATCATCTGCATATCCAGACGATGCTCGAACACAGCCACCCCTTGAAAGTCATCTACGAAAAGCGCCTGGCCCTGCAACAGATCTGGGCGCGCACCAGTTCCAACGGGCATGATATGCTGGCCGCCATCAAGGATTGGATCCAAGAAGCGGAAGCCAGTGGTATCCACTCGTTGCGCGATTTTGCGACCCAGCTCAAGACCTACTCGTTGAGGCCTGCGGTAGCCTGAGCCGTTTATCGGTACGCCCCGGCCCCGGGGCGCGCCGATCGGAACTTCGTTACAATTTTCCGCTCTCAGACTCATAGCGCTACTGCCTGGGATCATGCCTTGGCCGCGCCTTTTTCGCGCATCCGTTCGCAGTAATCCCAACGCCTCTGAGATGCCGTGATGATGGTCAATAAAAAATTACCTTCTACACCCGTCAAGCCCTTACCCGAAGCCGCCGAAACCTTACTCGCCTTGATGCATGCCCAAGGTGAAGTCGCGCGGTTGAAAGAGCGCGAACAGCTATTCAGCTCGCTGTTGGTCAGCGTCAATGCGGTACTCTGGGCGTTCGATTGGGAAACGCAGCAGATGATCTACGTCAGCCCTGCCTACGAGCGGATCTTCGGTCGCTCGGTGGGGCTGCTCCTGGCCGACTACAACGAATGGCGCGACAGCATCTACCCTGACGATCTCGACTATGCCGACCGCAGCCTCGCCGAGGTCCTCGACAAGGGCGCCGTCGAAGATCGCGAATACCGCATCATCAGCGCCGACGGCCAGATCCGATGGCTCAGCGACAAATGCTTCGTCAGCCACCAGGCAGATCCCGGTCAGCGCGTCATCGTGGTGGGCATCGCCGAGGACATCACCGAAAAGAAGCACCTGGAAGGCGAGCTCCAGCGCCTCGCCACCACTGACGTACTGACCCAGAGCAGCAACCGCCGACACTTCTTCGAGTGCGCCCACCGCGAGTTCGAACAGTCCCGCCTCAACGACACACCGATGGCCTTCCTGCTGCTGGATATCGATGACTTCAAGATGATCAACGATACCTACGGTCACCAGGAGGGCGACCACGTGCTGCAACGGATTGCCGAAACCGGCCGCGCGGTGTTGCGCCGTGGTGACCTGTTCGGGCGCATCGGCGGTGAAGAGTTTGCCGCGGTGTTCCCAGGCTGCGCCCCAGACATGGCCATGCAGATCGCCGAGCGCCTGCAACGCGAAATCCAACGGATGAGCTTCAACCACAACGGCAAGAGCTATGGCGTCACCGTGAGCCAGGGCCTGACCAGCATTCAGCCCCAGGACGAAATGCTCGACTCACTCTTCTCGCGCTCCGACGCCGCCATGTACCAGGCCAAGCGCCAGGGCAAGAATCAGATCGTGCCCGCCTAGGTCACCGCATCAGCGAATCATCGGCGCCCCTCGCCACCCGTTCAGTTGCGACACCCCATTCTGAGTAGCCTCGCGGGTTTGCCTTGAGCGATTTGGGTGACATTTTCATCTCCCCCTAGCGATGCCATCTGCGCCGCGACATTCACAATCAAGTTTTCCTTCGAGTAGAACGGCCGTCTGCACATCACACAACAAGGGGGCATGCTGGCAACAGCATTTGTAGGCGCACTAAAACCACCCCATAAAAAAACCCGCCGAAGCGGGTTTTTCTATCAAGCAATCACATCACTCAAGCCAGTTCAGCGAAACACTCTTCGATGATGGCCAAGCCTTTGTTCAACTGCTCGTCTGGCGCGGTCAGCGGGACCAGGATGCGCAGGACGTTTCCGTAAGTACCGCACGACAGCAGGATCAAGCCCTTGTCGCGTGCCTTGGCCACGACCTGGGCCACGGCTGCGGCGTTCGGCTTGTGGGTGTCGCCGCCTTCGAACAGCTCGACGGCAATCATCGCGCCGAGTGCACGCACATCGCCGATGACCGGGTACTTGGACTGTATGGCACGCAGGCCTGCTACCAGGTGCTCGCCAACGGCCTTGCTGCGATCAAGCAGGTTTTCTTCCTCGAACACTTCCATCACGGCCAGTGCCGCAGCGCAGGCGATCGGGCTGCCGGCGTAGGTGCCGCCCAGGCCACCCGGTGCGATGGCATCCATGTACTCGGCCTTGCCGCACACACCGGCGAGCGGGAAGCCGCCAGCGATGGATTTGGCGAAGGTGGTCAGGTCGGGCGCAACGCCCATCTGCTCCATGGCGAAGAACGTGCCGGTACGGCCTGCGCCAGTCTGCACTTCGTCAGCGATCAAGAGGATGCCGTGCTGATCGCACAGGGCGCGCAGACGCTGCATGAAAGCCTTGGGCGCGACATAGAAACCGCCTTCGCCCTGCACCGGCTCCAGAATGATCGCGGCGATGTCACGGGCTTCGGCGTCGTTCTTGAAGATGCGCTCGATGCTGGCGATGGAATCGTCGACGCTCACGCCATGCAATTCGCAGGGGTACAGCGCACGGAACACACCGCCGGGCATCAGGCCCATGCCTGCCGAGTACGGCACGACCTTGCCGGTCAAGCCCAGGGTCATCATGGTACGACCGTGGTAGGCGCCGGTGAAGGCGATGACACCGGCGCGGCCGGTGGCGGCACGCGCGATCTTGATGGCGTTTTCCACGGCTTCGGAGCCTGTGGTCACCAGCAGGGTCTTCTTGTCGAAGTCGCCCGGTACCTTGGCGTTGATCTTCTCGCAGACCTCAACGTACGGCTCGTACGCCAGCACCTGGAAGCAGGTGTGGGTCAGCTTGTGCAATTGCGCCTGTACGGCGGCGATCACCTTGGGGTGGACGTGGCCGGTGTTGAGCACCGCGATACCGCCGGCAAAGTCGATGAACTCGCGGCCTTCGACGTCGGTGACGGTGGCGTTCTGCGCCGACTCGGCGAAGATCGGGTGAATCTGGCCCACGCCGCGTGGGACGGCCGCCTGGCGGCGTTGCATCAGGGATTCGTTGGTCTTGCTCATGAAATTCCTCATTCGCCGCTCATCGGTCGGCGTGATTCAAGGATTGAGCGGCCGGTGAGTACCGCAGCAGCATACGATGATCGACTGCTGCGGACGCCGGCCGCCAAGGGTGTCTGCGCGGTGGGTTACACCGAAATGCAGAGGTATTTGATTTCCAGGTAGTCTTCGATGCCGTACTTGGAGCCTTCACGGCCCAGGCCCGAAGCCTTGATGCCGCCGAATGGCGCCACTTCGTTGCTGATCAGACCGGTGTTGATACCGACCATGCCGTATTCCAGCGCTTCGGCCACACGGAACACCCGGCTCATGTCGCGGGCATAGAAGTACGACGCCAGGCCGAACTCGGTGTCGTTGGACATGGCGATCACTTCGGCCTCGTCCTGGAAGCGGAACAGCGGCGCCAGCGGGCCGAAGGTTTCTTCCTTGGCCACGGCGGCGTCCTTGGAGACGTTGACCAATACGGTCGGCTCGAAGAAGTTGCCCTGCAGTGCGTTGCCGCCGGTCAGCACGGTTGCGCCCTTGCCCACGGCATCGGCGATGTGTTCCTTGACCTTGGCCACGGCCTTGTCGTCGATCAGCGGGCCCGTGGTGGTGCCCTCTTCCAGACCGTTGCCGATCTTGAGCTTGCCCACCGCCACCTTCAGCTTCTCGGCGAACGCGTCATACACGCCGTCCTGCACATAGATGCGGTTGGCGCACACGCAGGTCTGGCCGTTGTTGCGGTACTTGGAAATGATCGCTCCCTCGACCGCCTTGTCCAGGTCGGCATCGTCGAACACGATGAAAGGCGCGTTGCCGCCCAGTTCCAACGAGACCTTCTTGATGTCCTTGGCACATTCGGCCATCAACTGGCGACCGATCTCGGTGGAGCCGGTAAAGCTCAGCTTGCGCACGATCGGGTTGCTGGTCAGCTCGCTGCCAATGTCGCCGGCGCTGCCGGTCACGACACTGAACACACCCTTCGGAATACCCGCGCGCTCGGCCAGTTCAGCTAGCGCCAGCGCCGAGAACGGCGTCTGCGAAGCAGGCTTGAGCACCATGGTGCAACCGGCAGCCAGCGCAGGACCCGCCTTGCGGGTGATCATCGCGGCGGGGAAGTTCCACGGTGTAATGGCCGCGGTCACGCCGATCGGCTGCTTGATCACGATCAGGCGCTTGTCCGGCTGGTGACCGGGAATGGTGTCGCCGTAGACGCGCTTGGCCTCTTCGGCAAACCACTCGATGAAGGACGCGGCGTAGGTGATCTCACCCTTGGCCTCGGCCAATGGCTTGCCCTGCTCCAGGGTCATGAGACGCGCGAGGTCATCCTGGTTCTCGATCATCAGTTCGAACCAGCGGCGCAGCTTGTTCGAGCGCTCCTTGGCGGTCAACGCACGCCAGGCCGGCAGTGCCTTGTCGGCAGCCTCGATGGCGCGACGCGTTTCAGCGGCGCCCATTTTCGGCACGGTGCCGAGGATTTCATTGGTAGCAGGGTTGCTGACCTTGATGGCCTGCCCACTGTCGGCGCCCAGCCACGCACCATCTATATAGGCTTGCTGGCGGAACAACGAGGTGTCTTTGAGCTGCATGTCGGCTTCCTTAACGGCGCCGTACGTGACGGCACGAATGGAGGGATGAGAAGGCGCCCGGGCTGAGGTGGAAATAGCGCATGGATGGACTCATGCGTTTCAGCGACCAGACAAGAGCGTTTGAAATCTCAAACGAATCCTAGGATCTATGGGGTGAAAGGACAATAGCCGTTCGAAAAAAAGAACGACAGGCCCCGCGAACGTGGGCTTGCCCAGCCTGTGCACCTGTCACCGTAGCAGATTACAAACGATGGGCCGGTTATCGCAATGGACGACCACCCCCGACATGGGTATCATGGCGCCCGCGTTGCACCAGTAGCTCAGCTGGATAGAGTACTGCCCTCCGAAGGCAGGGGTCGTGGGTTCGAATCCCGCCTGGTGCACCATTTTTTCCCTTCTGTAGTTCTGCGCTCCGCTTCGTCGTCCAAAGCCCGTCTCTCCAATGACCTTCGCCCCATCGATCATCCATCATGGTCGCTGCAGCAGCATGCCTGCCTCCCGACACCAGCTCGCTTTGCCAACTCAACCTTTCGCTGCCCGCTGTGCATGAGCTTGGGGATACCTCTCTGGGATTGAGGGTTCGCCTTATTCAAAAGAATTACCTTGAAATACTTACTTGAATAAATATCTCGAAAGCCAGTGAACTTTTTCCATACTTCGTAACATCAAGAATAAACACCTCCTCTAAAAATAGTTGTTAAAGATTTCCTGCTCGCAGCCGATGGCATTCACGCATCAATGGCATGGAGGGGCCGACTGGAAACCTAAAACATCTATTCGAGAGGCTTACATGTTTAACAATGCGTTGACCAACTTATCAGTCAGATTAAAGTTGGCACTCGGGTTCACGCTCGTGATCGTACTGACGGTCCTGATCGCCTTGACGGGCTGGCGAGGCATCGCCTCCATGAGTGAGCGCAGCGAGCGCATCACGGACATTGCCAAGCTCAGCACCCTGACCCGAGACATGCGCATAGCCCGACTGGTCTATGGCCAGAACTCTGACGACGCCAACGCCGCGACTTGGCTGAAGGCTTACGAAAATCTCGACAACCACCTCGCCTACCTCAACAGCGTATTGAACTCGGAGCTTAATATTCCTCATGTGAAAGCGGCCATGGTGGCCATGAAGGAATACAAGGATCATTACAACAGCATCATTGCTGCCACCCGCGCGCGGGAAGCCAGCAGGGATGTCTTCGGCACTGTGGCCGACACTGCAGACGCCAAGTTGCGACAGTTGAATGGGCGAGCCAATTCCATGGATGGCGACGCCACGCAACGCGAAGCGGTGCAACGGGCCCTCATGCTGTTTCAAAAAATGCGTTTCGATGTGCGTGGGTACACCTACACCCTCAAACCCGAGGCTCAACAGCTGGCCGCCGCCTCGATTGCCGCAGCCTCCGATTACATGAAAAGCCTGACAAGTTCCGGCATCGACGCCTCCGCTGTCGCCAGCCTGGTGGACTCGATGAACGCCTATGGATCCGCCATCAACGGATTCTCGTCTTCGCAAGCCACTATCAACCAAGGCCAGGCGGGGATCTCGAAGAACATCGAAGTCCTGCTCGGTTCGGCCAATCAACTGGCGCAGAACCAGGTAGCCTTGCGCCTTGCAGACGTCGATCAAGCCAACCGCATGTTGATTCTCTGGCTCGTCGCCGCGCTCATCGCCAGCGTCCTGGCGGCCTGGATCATCACCCGAATGATCGTCATTCCACTGCGTGAAACACTGCAGCTGGCTGACCGCGTGGCCAATGGCGACCTGACCCACAATGAAGCCCCAACGCGCAAGGATGAACTTGGCCTGCTGCAAACCAGCATGCACCGCATGACCTTGAATCTGCGCCAGTTGATCGGCGGCCTGCGCGATGGTGTTACCCAGATCGCAAGCGCTGCCGAGCAGCTTTCCGCCGTGACCGAGCAGACCAGCGCCGGAGTGAACAGCCAGCGCACTGAAACCGACCAGGTCGCCACGGCCATGAACCAGATGGCTGCCACCGTGCAGGAAGTTGCCCGCAATGCCGAGCAAGCTTCGAATGCCGCCGTCAGTGCCTCCCGAGAAGTGCGCGAAGGCGATGCCGTCGTTTCCAAGGCCGTCATTCAGATCGAAACACTTGCCACCGAGGTCGGGCGCTCCAAAGTTGCAATGGACGAGCTGAAACAGGAAAGCAACAAGATCGGTGGCGTGCTCGACGTGATCAAGGCAGTGGCCGAACAGACCAACTTGCTGGCCCTCAATGCCGCCATCGAAGCCGCACGCGCCGGTGAGGCCGGACGCGGCTTCGCCGTGGTCGCCGATGAAGTCCGCAGTCTTGCCCAGCGCACTCAGACTTCGACCGAAGAAATTGCGACCCTGATCGACGGTTTGCACAGCCGAACCGCACAAGTAGCGACCACCCTGGAAAACAGCCGCCTGCTGACCGATGACAGCGTTGCCTTGACCCGTGATGCAGGTACCTCCATAGGTAACATCAGCCGATCCATCACGACCATCGAATCGATGAACCAGCAAATAGCCGCCTCTGCCGAAGAGCAGAGCGCGGTGGCCGAGGAAATCAACCGCAGTGTGATCAACGTTCGGGACATCTCCGAGCAGACGGCTTCGGCGAGTGAGGAAACGGCATCGTCCAGCGTTGAGCTGGCACGATTGGGTGTGCATTTGCAGGGGCTGATGAGTAAGTTTGTGCTGTGATGTAGGGTTTGGGAAGGCTGAGACCGTGGGGAGCCTCAAGTGAGCGCTTGGGGCTTGTTTGGGGTAGTTACTGGATTGGGGCGGTTTGGGGCGAGATGAGTGCTTAGGCTCAGTGGTAACTCTTGGCTTCAAGCGCCTGAGCCGTCCCTCCCTAGCCGGTTTAGCAGCTTCTGCACGATCGAATCGAGCTTAGCGCCCGCTGTGACATGTGCCAGGGCGTTTTGAACTTCCTGGCTCTCAGCTATCAAGAGAGCAAAGACGTGCTGGGCATTGGGGTCGGCAGCCGTGGCTGTGAGGTCTTTGAGCTGCTCTGGTCTGCACATTTGCCACCATCGACAAGGTGGCGGTGCATTAGTCAGGATGAGTAGCTGCCAACCAGCTCCGAGACTTGAAATGGCTTGTTCCACAGCGATGTTTTTTCAATTTCATTGGCATCCCAGATTTGCCGATCAAACCTAAGTGCAATGTCTTGTTGGTTGAGGACGTGAGTCGAGTTCCTTTTATATTTAAATCACTAGCACTGGAGACACACCAGACTTTGTCGTCAGAGCATAAGATTCCAAACCATTTAAATCCGGAAAAATCGCTAAAGACCCCTGACCTCCAAAATCAAGCACCAATACTTCTCCCTCCCCCATGAAAGCATGCCCAAGTTTATGATTCACATAATTGAACAACAGCGGGGCAGTAGCAACATCCTCGCCGTGCCCCCATCGCTGTCCGCTTTTACTATTGATTTTGAAAGGGCACTAAATTAATAAGGTTACGCCATTCCCGGAAACCAGAATATGCGAACCTACCTCGATAGTAACACCTGTCAGCACTGCGAACCTTAACTCTACCAAATCTGATTCACTAATCATATTTTACTCTTAACGCTTAGGCGGCACGGTATTGGGTGGCAGTAAAACATGCGTATCCCCCCTAGCACCGGTTTCACCCGTCGCCGGGTTTATGGGCTGCCGCTATCAAGCATTCTATGTATGAGTAAATACTTTTATCACAGCGGTAGGGACGCCCCCATCTTTCGGAGTATTAGTTGCGATGATTCTACCCACATCAATGACCCTTAAAAACCATTTACTAGAGGAACTACCGCTAAATTAAATAGCAGGCTGTTTCGTACTTACTAAACTATTCAATCCACCTCAAAATCAGCTAGCTGAGCCTGAATCCCTGCCTCATGCTCGAACCAGTAGTCAAACCCTTCAACATCACTTTTCTTCAAGTAAAGATAATACCCGCCACTGTTGTCATCACGGTCATCCGCAACAACAATTTCCCAGCCAGAATATTCGCCGGTGACAAAAATACCCTTCCGTGCGATAAACGTACCCATATCCTTGTCCACATAGAGAACATTTTCCGCACTGTAAATGAACAGGTTCATTCCAACGCGCATATAACTATGAAATCTTGAATCGGCACATCAATAAAATCATCTTCCCCTGGGCAAAGAATATCTTGGACTCTGACGATTCCTTTTTCAAAATCTAACGCGACGTCAAAGCAATTAAACTCAAACTCCCTGCACAAAACGCTTCTTGAGAGCTTCCGCTCATCCAAGGCACCTCTCAAAATAGAGCGAATACTGTCGTCCAACTCATGAATGATAAACCGTTCCATGATTGTGCCGCCACTAATCATAACTACTCCTAACTAGTATGGGAATGCAGTTTGGATTACGCCGTTCCGCACATTTACCTTGATCTTGGATGTTGGAATCCCAGAGATGCTGACTCCAATTACTTTACCTGCGTCATACTCAATAACATGCCCACCTGGGCCGTTTGGAGTTATCTTCCCATATCTCAAAGCATTATCAACGAAAGTGGAAACATCGTTAACAGATGTCCCCTTAGAAAACTTACTTACATTTGCAAACCCCGAGCCTGGGCCATGGCGATAGAATACATGCTCAATGCCTGTCATAACGCCGCCTTTTTTATAACTGCTCGCGCTCCACGATGCATCTATTTGTCTAGGCGCTGGTAGTGCCTTAATTGCATTTTCGCCGACAGTGCCTTTCGTGCCACTCGTAATACCCCCACCCGGCACCCCCTCCACCAGCACCGAACTTCCTGGCCCTGCCGCCAGCTTACCCGCTCCCTTGATCAACGCAACCTGCAACGCATACTTCGCCGCTGTGGTTCCGTAGTCCTTTATCGGGTTGACATCGCCTGGATAGGTTTGCGATGAAAACGAGTCCGCGACCCTTTGCCCTTGGGTGTATTCATAAGGTGCGAAGTAGTCCCGAGTAGCCTGTACGCCATCCAGGAATGAGGCAGCACCACCCACACCCGCCAATACCGGCAACGCACAGCCGACCCCTGTTATGCATGCAGGCGTCGAGACGACGGCCAGGCCAAATCCGCTTGCCGCTCCTGCTGCGCCGGCCACTGCACGGCCCACCGAGTTGCCCTTGCTAAGTATCGGGTCTTCGCGCAGCAGGGTGTCGTTCGCGGCGTCCCACCTCGAGTATTCCTCGAAGGCGCCGGACGCCCGCAGTGTTGCCAGTTCAGCACTGTACTGCGCACCGGTTTTTTTCCAGCTCCACAAAACGCTGGCGAGTGGGATCGTCATCCTGCACCGAGGCGCTGCAATTGGTCATGGCACAGGCAGCGGCTGCAAGCCGGGCGGCGTTTTGAGGATCTGCTTTCTGCAACTCCTCTAACTTGAGGGTTTCCTTGTAGTGCAGTTGGCGGTTGTAGTTGTCCGCTATCTGCGCAATATAGGCCGCTTTCCCGACATCGCCTTCACGGAGGCCTGCTGCCGTTATTCCGACGATCTATAGGAGTGCAGCGCCCGGCTTAGGGCAAAACCACCACCCATGTTACCGTGGACAAAAAACACCTCTAAAGGGCAGCTCTTCTAGATGGAGCATCATCTCAATTATTATTTTCTAGATTTTTTTGCTTCGCTCTCACAATGCCCCCAAAGTATTACCAGTAAAATATCTGGTATCGGTATCTCCTGCAGGCTCAAGCCCGCCATAAAATATTTTTATATTAAATTTTTTTGATAGTCTTTCAGCATATCTTTGTGCGGCAAGCATCACGTGGTCGATAGCAATCGGCGGGACATCATTGAAAGATAGTTCAACGTCAACTTTTCCTTCATACTTAACTACTCTTAACCAAACCAAACGCAGATTTATTACTCCCAAAAAATTTAATTCATGCAACTGCTCCACCATGCATACACTCCCTACATAGGAAATAGCCTTATCAATTAATCTCCTGCTTATCTTTGCTGAACTTATCTCTCCAAGATCCTCAGAAACAACTAAGCCTGAGACACCTCGAGATTCCCTCTCGATAAACCTCACCAACTCATACAAGTCATCAAACGCAACTTGCTCAAGGATAATCTCATAGCATTCAGACATAAATAATCAATCAATAACACCCTTGAATGCATTATCCATATTCAACCTGACACCGCGACCATCGGGCAGCCGTTTCTCCGTAAAATCAGGCCCCTATCAGTTGTAACCGGTTTAAACTCCCCTGGCGCCTGTGTAATTTCGCGTAGGTGCTTCATTGCCTGATCGTTCCACGCACTCATCGACCCTGTGTTTTTAACCCAAATGCCTGGATTTCTGTCAGCATGCTTAGACAATGCGTGACCGATTATTTTGCTGCCCTTGTACGGGACTTGGGCAGAATCAAAAACCGTTTTAATCTCACCAAAAAGCGCAGTTCCTTTCGCCCCAACCATGAGCAAAAAAATTACGAAGCTCTAACGACCTTGATCACGACCTTTGTTGACCGCATCCAGAAGCAGTTCTAGCTCAAGGCCATAACCATTCGGCTCGAAGCTTTCCTCTATTCCATTTATCAAAAATTCATTAGAAATCAACTCACAAAGCTCATCCACTTCACTTGATGATAATGAACTATTAGGTAATTTCTCAGCCAGTGCCAGTGGGTGCTCTCCTGCCATAAAGCACAACGCCAATAAAAGCTGTAATTGGGCGCTCGTTAAGATGCTACTCATTTACCGGTCCCCGCAGCTGATTTCCCCAACCGGGGACAACTTTACCTTCAGCATTGACCACTATGACTGCATCCGTCCCCGTATACCTAAATATTGGACCGTACTTTGAAGGGACATATTCAATCTTTAGTGGACTAGACCAAGCGCCACTTAGTGCTATGTGGTATTTGTCTGATAAGCCTCTTAAACTTGTGCTTCTTTTCACCTAAAAGTCATACTCTCGCCGACAATAGATGAAGCCATCGAGGCAATCAAGACGCCCTATTGATCCAAGTAAGAATTTACAATCCAAATCTACATGCGAAATTTTTTCTCGATCAATCGAAGCTGAGATATTTGTCGCAACAACCTCCAAACTTTCCCAGTCAAACTCCGTAGGCGGTCTGTCAAGATAGTAAATGATACGCAATTTTCCATTATCTGAAAGCGAATTCGCAACTGCTCTGATTGCAGGATATATCTCGCCAATCAGAGCACGCCAAACACACAAGACTAACCAATCAGGGACAGACTTCATGGTTTCACTCCGACCGTTGTTGGATTTGTTGGAACGATATGAGCTCCGTTTTTTCCCGAATGTGTTGTGCCATATCTAGTCGTCAACCCCGAGGTGCCATCTACACCAATGTTTTTTTTAAAGTCAACTATTGGCTGCCCTCTTGTACCGTAACCTACGACAGGAAACTCTCCCGCGCGAGCACCATTCAACAACTTCTGAGGATCAATCCCATCGTTAAGATAGCTGCGTCCAGGAAGAAAGTTATTATGTCACAAAATATGCTTTCCTTGCTGGCCAGGATGTATGCTACTGGCCAAGTTATCTACCGACGTACCTGTCGCTTTTATTTTTACACTGCCCGAACTACCCTTCCCCCCAACCGCCATCGACGCAGCCGCCACCATGGCGTCGCGAATCATCTCCTTCCGGGCGTCGCTGAACCCTAGCCGGTTTTGCAGCTCCTGCACAACCGAATCGACCTTGGCGCCCGCTGTGACCTGTGCCAATGCGTTTTGAACTTCATTGTTCTATGCCAGCAGAAGCGCAAAGACGTGCTAAGCATTGGGGGCCACAGCCGTTGCTGCGAGGTCTTTGAGCTGCTCTGCTCTGGCCTGAGCATTGGCTACCATCGACGATGTGGTGGCACAGGAGTCAGGGTTGGCAGCGCAAGACTGGAACGCTGCAATTTCCTGCTCACGGCTCAGCCTAACGAACTTTTGAAGAACATCCTCTGAGCAACCACCGTCTTTGGCGGCGCAGGCGTTGAGCTCTTTGGCTGCGGGCTTGAGGTCGCTCTGGCTCAGGTGGTTGTATTGCGTAGCTGTCGCTGCAATGTCGGCTGCGACCTGAGGATCGCCGCCTGTCACCACGCTGGACAGCAGGCCTACCACATTCGACATGGCCAGCAAATTGGCCTTGGCCTGTTCGGCGCCCCCTTTGCCGGGCTCATAGCCTTCAGGCATGACCCGGTCCGCCAGGTAGCTGACCATGGCTTCATTCGCGCCACCGGCCAGGGCACCGGTCTTGAAGTCCTCGCCCATGGCCAATGCCGTCGTGCCGGCCACTATCTTTCTTGCGTTTTTCTAGGCTCGACTCACGGCCAGATTGAGAGTCTGTTGGCGATAATACGTTTTAGATTGTTAATCCACCGATATTCTTAGATAAAGCAAGTGCTAAAAAACCCCGTTCACAGTCGTCAAATTCGCCAATTTTCTTAAGCACAAAGGCTTCCTTCTCGCACGCACAGCAAATAAGATCAAAATCATTTAATATATCTCCTGACCAACCTTTGCTTAAGGCACATCTCACATCAAAACTATTTGGTAATGCTGCAATATATGAACACCGTTCACCCACAATCAAATCGGACACGACTGCCAATGAATTTTTTGAAAACGGTACTCCCCCAAAAAATTTTAGCCCTCCATCGATCTCAATCATATTTTCAAACGAGCCACTCAGAAAAGACAGATCGAACCCTCTTGACTTAAACCCACCCCACAACCTTCGATAGCGTACTATCCGTGTATCTGGCTGCACCGCCGAATTACCTATGAAAAGCCACATATCATAATCAGGAAACTCTTGGTTTATCCTATCATAAATCGTATTCAAGACAACGGTTAACGGTTTATTCATCTCAACAGACGCCATATAACTTGCTGCACCCAGTTTTATCCTGCTAGCCGTACGCGAAGGTGACAAATTAACTACGTTGTTTTTCGTAAAGATATCAAAAGTGCTGGATACCTGAATATCAACAGTCATACTGGTTTCCAGATTAATTATTAAAATGAGGCACCTATTGTGTGGACTTCCTACCCTAAAGTCATCCCACCCCCGCCAGAGAGGCTACTTCCAGAGCCTCTGACGGTCATAATTCCTTTACTGAGCTGCTCAAGCAGCTTGCTGGTGATTTTCAGTAGCTTTCCACGCACGGGTTTCTTTTTAGTTGGCATACATGCACCCGTTACTCATGTCATGCCCAAAAACAAAGTTTCTGACACCCCCCAGATAATAAATATCAGTCTCCATCCATTTTATAACCTTGGTAAAGACTATTAGAGTAAGTGCCCCCGCTGCCGATCTAGGACCGGTCTATAGTTTGCCCAATGTCCACCACCGACAACTCACCTCAGGCTCGAACATTACTCTAGCCTCCGAAACAGATTTGCAGACCTCGAATACAACGCGAACTCCAGCCCCTGTATCATCACGGAGCAACTTGATAGATCTGACGTTTCCGGAAGAAATACGCCCCGACTAATCATCGGCTATGGGCAGTACTCTACCATATAATTATTTTCTAGCTCTTGTTGTATCGATTTTGCCAGTCGTATTCCTTCAGCTATGTGCCGAAGCTCTGCCTCAGACGTAGTGAAGCCAGAATCTGGCGGGTAGTCACTGTTGAACGTCGCCTGATACTCACCGTCCCACTTACTAATTTTGGCCCTCAACTCCTGAGAAATAGGCAGATCTTCAATATCAATGTGCCCCATGCTATCCGGATCTGGGCAGAAAATCGGCCCAGCCAAATACTCACTCGTCAATCTTAACCTGATCATTTCAATGGCTTCCAAGAGCTGACCGGATTGGCTCGAACCACGAATCCGTTTGAGCCAACACCAACAGCAATATTTTTTTCAACACCATTGTAGGTGATGCGATACACGTTGGCCGAACCATTGGTCCCGACAACTTCTCCACGCTCAAGAGCATTCATCACAACACTTGGAATGTTATCCCGGGATATTCCTTTGTTAATAAAGTCGACTTCGTGTCGCTTGTAGATGTGTTGCAAACCGGCGGCATCAGTACCATTTTCCAGCCAGACGGTTCTGCTGTCTGGCAGTCTACGGATATCAACCACATTTTCTGGTGTGATCTTAGTGCCGACAGGCAAGCCCGAGATCAATTCGTCTCTTGTCAGAGTCGAACCTGAAACTCCTTTCGCCCCACCCGCACTCCGCACTCCCCCTACCCGCCTTCCCCCCAACCGCCATCGACGCAGCCGCCACCATAGCGTCGCGAATCATCTCCTTCCGGGCGTCGCTGAACCCTAGCCGGTTTTGCAGCTCCTGAAAAACCGAATCGACATTAGCGCCCGCAGGGACCTGTGCCAAAGCGTTTTGAAATTCATTGTTCTTGGCCAGCAGAAGCGCAAAATATGCTGAGCATTGGGTCGACAGCTGTCGCTAATACGTCTTTGGACTACTCCAGCCTAAATGACCTGCTCACGACTCAGTGTGACAGACTTCTGCAGAAACTCTGCCGCCCATGGAGCTTGAAATCGTACAGACCATGAGGTTTTTCCAATTTCCGTAGAGCCAATTCGTGGCAACGGGATATGATACCAACTTTGACATCCACAAGCCATAATTAACCACCCACATCCATCGGATAGTTTTCTAAAAATCGCTGAACTTCCACTGGCTCGCGCTCAACTATCCCTACGTAATGCCGATATTCATTGACCAGCAATGAATATCCGAAAATATAGTTGATTCCAAACGTATCAAATAGCACTTTATAATCGGGCTTCAACTGAGTAATACAAAACTCCCACCCTGTTGGAGTACTAGAATCGACCAAATCAAACAGGTAGCTCGGGACCCAGAAAGGTAAATCATCAGGAGCCCTAACTAAAAAATCTACCCGATCAGAGATAAACAACAAGCCGTATATGGTGTAACGTTCACCACTCGCTAACGGAGAGTAATCAGTCTGATCCATCTCCCCCAAATAACGCTTGGATGAAGGTATGGCCATACCAAGGATGGACGTACATAAAGCTATCATACTGACTCACTTAAACTTGAAATCATCGATTGCACCAGTAATAGAATTTCGGACGTAGTGAATTTCAATACCGTTTATGTTTTGAGCTGATTTCACCCAACCATCTGCAGCCGGCCATCGGGAGTCCGTCATAGGAACAGGTAGCTGCCGACCAGCTGCGGGATTTGAAATAGCTTGTTCCATTGCGAGCTTTTCATTCAAATTGGCGGGAACAGATCTGCCTGTCGAACCTAATCCTAAAGGCTTGTTAGCCAAAGACGGTAGTTCAGTTCCTTTCGCCCCACCCGCACTTCCTCTACCCGCCTTCCCCCCAACCGCCATCGACGCAGCCGCCACCATAGCGTCGCGAATCATCTCCTTCCGGGCGTCGCTGAACCCTAGCCGGTTTTGCAGCTCCTGCACAACCGAATCGACCTTGGCGCCCGCCGTGACCTGTGCCAAGGCGTTTTGAACTTCATTGTTCTCTGCCAGCAGCAGCGCAAAAACGTGCTGAGCATTGGGGGCCACAGCCGTTGCTGCTAGGTCTTTGAGCTGCTCTGCTCTGGCCTGAGCATTGGCTACCATCGACGATGTGGTGGCACAGGAGTCAGGGTTGGTAGCGCAAGACTGGAACGCTGCAATTTCCTGCTCACGGCTCAGCCTAGCGAACTTTTGAAGAACATCCTCTGAGCAACCACCGTCTTTGGCGGCGCAGGCGTTGAGCTCTTTGGCTGCGCGCGTGAGGTCGCTGTGGCTCAGGTGGTTGTATTGCGTAGCTGTCGCTGCAATGTCGGCTGCGACCTGAGGATCGCCGCCTGTCACCACGCTGGACAGCAGGCCTACCACATTCGACATGGCCAGCAGATTGGCCTTGGCCTGTTCAGCGCCCCCTTTGCCGGGCTCATAGCCTTCAGGCATGACCCGATCCGCCAGGTAGCTGACCATGGCTTCATTCGCGCCACCGGCCAGGGCACCGGTCTTGAAATCCTCGCCCATGGCCAATGCCTTCATGCCGCCCAACAGTGCGTGCGCCGCGACCTTGCTGGGGCTTCCCTCAACCATCGTAGAGTTGCCTAGCGCGTTTGCACCTTGGGCACCCGCAGCAGTGATCAGTGCGCTGACCATGCTGCTTGCAAAGTTGTCGCTGAGGCTGCCACCGGTGATGGCTGTCTTGGCCAGTGAGTCGGCACCGGCTTTGGCAGCGACCATACCGGCACTCTCCGCGTTGAAGCCGAGCTGGGTGGGGTCGTAGCCTAACTGGCCTGCAATGCCAGCGCTGGTAGCAGCGAGTGCATACCCTTTGAGGCTGTTACTGTTGAAGGTATCGCTGAGCGTATCGCTGACTTTGCCTTTGTTGTTGATGGCGCTGACGGTTGCTGTACTTGCCATGGACGTAAGCGCGGCAGTCGCTGCCATATTGCCCAGCCCTGCAGAAGCGGTAGCAGTGGCTGCGGCCATGGTGCCGGTAGAAGAAGCGCCCAATGCGGTGCCGGCTGAGGCAGCGGCGCCGCTGGCAGCGCCTGCGGTAAGAACCGACACGATGATCACGATGGCCAATATCGCCCCTTGGCCCAGTCCAGAGTGCCCATACTTGAACGACTCGTGCACTTCCTTGATCTGCTGCCAGTTCACATCCCCGCGTGCTTCTGCCTCTTTCAACCAGGCCAATTGAGGGTCGGCCTGGACCATGGTGTCGATGGTCTGGCTGACGGTGTTCTGATCGATATGCTTGATATCGATGTTCAGGCCTTCGGTAGCTTTGATTGCCAAGGTTCCTTGCGCAACCAACTCACTCTGCCGCACCGTCTCATCCGTCCTGCCCTTGCCCCCCATGGAAGTCCAGGCAAGATCACTGCTGCTCTTCTCGTGGCTCTCCTGCTTGAGATCCTTCACACCTTCGAAATCAACGGCGCCGCCGCTGTCCAGGGTCAGGTCCTTGCCGCTTTCCAGTTTGGCGACCTGATATTTTTGATCGCCGCCGCTTTCCAGGGTGAGGTTGCCACCGGTCTTGATTTCGGTGCCCACGTTGGTAACGGTGGTCGTCTCGTCGCGCTGGGTCTGTTTGCTGCCCAGGCTGCCCTTTTTCTTTTTGTCGTAAAGGGAATAATCGCTGTCTTGAGCGGCCAGCAGCTCCAGGTTTTCACCGGCGTACAGGTAGGCTTCGTCGCCTGCCGTGATACGGCTGGAGACCAGGGCCATGTCCTTGCCCGCTGTCAGGGCGATGTCGCCGCCTGCATCGAGCGAAGTGCCGATCTGGCTGACGTGATCTTCCTGTGCGGTGACCTTTTTGGTCTTGGAATAGGTGTGCTGTTCGTCTGCCGCGGAACTCAGCGTGAGATCATCAACGGCTGCCATGGCGATGTTGCGTTTGGCGTCGATGTCGCTGGCAATGGCCGTCAGGTCACGACCGGCGGTGGCGATGACGTCCCGGCCTGCGGCGAGGCTGGAGCCGTGCTGGGTAATGGAACTGCTGTTGGCTTTGCGGCCGCGGTCATTGCTTTCAACCTGCTCGGCTGAAGCGAAGTTGATATCTCGACCGGCGGCCAGTGTCAGGTCGTTGCCAGCTTGCAACACCCCACCCACATTATTGACATCCCGCCCCGCCCACACGCTCAGATCATTCGCCGCCTCGATCCGAGCGGCCGTGTCCGCGAAGTCCCTGCGTTCGCTGCGGTAGCCGCTACTGCTTTGATGGCTGGTGACCGTGCGCTCGTTGATTACGTCGCCGTTGACGGCGGTCAGGCTCACGTCACGACCGGTGATCACGCCGCCGGCCTTGTTGACGAGGGCGTTCCCCGTCAGCAGGTCAAGTCGGCCGCCGGCCTGTACCAGGCCGCTGTTGACCAGGTTGTTGCCAGCGCTGGCGCTGAGGTTGTTGCTGGCTTTCAGGGTGCCTGCGTTGGTGAGGTCGTTACCGGAAACCAGGTTGACGTCGCGACCGGCGATCAACGCGCCGTCGGGGCCGAGGCGGTTGTTGGCCTGGGCCAGGTACAGCACGGGCACCAGCACGTTCTCGCCGTTGACCTTGTACTCTTCCAGCCAGACGATGTCGTGGGTCAGTGCTGCGACTTGCGCCGAGGTCAACGTGGTACCGACCGACAGGCCCAGTTGCTGCTTGCTGGCGATGGCGTTGTTCATCAGGTACTTGAACAGCGCTTCGTCGGAGTGCTGGCCGTCGATGAAGCGTTGGCCGGTACGGGCAACCAGCGCCTGCTGGATCAGCTTCTGTTCGTAGAAGCCGTCGCCCAGGCGCTTGGCGCTTTCGTCCGGGTTGTAGCCCAGCCCTGCCAGCAGGTAGTCCGAGCTCAGGAATTGCTTGAGGTTGGTGAGTGCCGGATTGGTCTCGATCAGGTATTTATGCGCCGGTGAGGTGCTCTGGGTTTCGGGCAGGCCCTGGACGCGGTTGAGGGTGATGGACGTCTCTTGCCCGGCGACGGAGCCCAGTGCGTTATCGTCCGTCGGCAGGTGAGAGGCGACCTGACCCTCTACCTCGAAGGTACGGCCTTGATTGGGGTCGGCGGTCTGGGTGCGCTGGGCCGCATCGATGCTCGCGCTGCCGATGGTCCAGCTGTGCGGGTCGGCATCGGCCTGTTTGGCGGCGGTGTCCGTGGCAGCTTGGTCACTGAGACGGAACAGGCCATGTTCTCCGCTGGGCAGGTTGAAGCCCGGCAGAGACAGCGGGTTGATCTGTTGCTGGGCGAGATCGGGTGGCAGCTGCGCGTCGAGACTGACTCGGGTACTGAAATCGCTGCCTGACGCACCGGTGTCGGTGCGGGTGCCGCTGCTGACGTAGTGGTAGTCGTTGCGTACCACGCTGTTGTCGAAGTTGTTCTGGGTAGTGATGTTGACGTCGCCAACCGCCTGAATGACCGCCGCGTAGCGTTGATCACTGGTTGCCAGTTGCGTCACACGGGCGTACTGGGGAAGCTCGGTCTCCGTGTAGGCCAGGAAGTTGCTGATACCCGCTTCCAGACCGCTCAGGTTGTTGGCGTCGTAACGAGCACCTTCAAGCCAGTACTGTTCGTTGAAGGCATTGGCTGCCCTGATCAGCCCGCTTCCGCCCCGCTGGCGGTTGGTGCGGAAGGTGCGCACGTATTCGGTATCGCCCGTTTCGATGCCGCGGTTGAACAGGTTGGTGACCGAGGCGTTCAGGTTGCCGCCCGTGGCAATGGTGCTGCTCTGGTTGAGCAGGTCGCCGCCATTGAAACTCAGGTTGCCGCCTGCGGTGATGCTCGATGCCTGGCTCGCTTGGGTGACTTCCAGCTTTTGGCGTTCCAGGACTTCGAAGACGAAATTGCGTTTGCCCGAACAGTCGCCGGCGTTGACGCCTTCGATACAGGCCACTTGGTAGATCTTGCCGGTGTAGATGCCGGCGTCATTGACGGTGAGCACTTCGCGCACGTTTTCGATGGTGCTGGCAGCCAGGCTCATGTTGCCGTCACTTTGCAGCGTCGAGGAGCTGTTGCGAATCAGGCTGGCGTGGCCGCCACTGCCGTCGCGATCGATGCGCAGATTGGCCAGGCTGTAGACGTCGGCGTAGCGGTTGGTGAAAGTGTCGACCTGCAAGCCCATGTCACCGCCGCTGAAGAGCAGTCCCCGCTCGTTGAGCAAGGCGCTGGTCTTGAGCGTGAGGGATTGGGCACTGCCGAGGGTGCCGTAGTTGTCGATGTTGCCGGCCGTGATCCCGGCGTCATCCACAGAAGTGATGCGGCCCCGATTGAGCAAGGTGCTGCCAACGCCCAGCTTCAAGCCAGCGCCGGAGGTGATACTGGCCGGGGTCGCGAGTTGCAGCTGGGCGGCGTCGATCTGCAGGTTGCCCAGGCTGGTGACGCGGCCATTGCCAGAATAGGTACCGCTGAGCCCAAGCCAGAGGTCACCGTCACTGGCCAGCTTGCCGTCGTTACTCCAGTTGACGCCTTCACCGCGCAGGCTCTGCGAAGCGAGCAGCTGGCCGCTGGCGGTCTGGTGAAAGTTGCCGACCTTGATGGTCAGGCGCCCGGCTTGGAGCACGCCGCTGTTGGTCCAGCTGTCGGCATTGAGGGTCAGGCCACCACGGGTGACCAGGCTGCCACCAGCGGCGGTGACGTTGGCGCTGGAGATATTGAATTCACCCAGGCCTACGTGCAGCAGAGAGCCGTTGGTATTGCGGAAGCTGCCTGCGTCGACCGTCAGATCGGCGTTCGCAATCTCGATCACGCCACCCTGGTTATCCAGCACACCGCCCACGCGATACACCGAGGCGCCGTCCGTGCCGAGTGCGCGCAGGGTGCCGCCCTGGTTATCGAGGTTGGCCGCGGTGATGTCGAAGAAGGAGTCGCTTTCGATGATGCCGGAGCGGTTGATTAGCGTACCGCCCAGGGCAAAACGCACACGGCCGCCGGCAATCTGGCCGGCGTTGGTGAGGGTATTGGCGTTGACGTCGATCAGACCTTTTGCATACAGGCCGCCTGCGCTGTTGTTGAGGTCAGCGGTGGTGATGCTGGCGTCGCCACTCTGCGCGGCGATGCGGCCGTTCTGGTTGTCGAGGCCGGCCAGGACCAACAAGGTCAGGCGCTGGCCTTGCAGGGTGCCTTGAGCGTTGAGCAGGCTACCGGCCATGCGCGCTTCAAGAGCGCCGCGCAGGCTGGAAAGGATGCCGCTGCGGTTGTCCAGGCTCCCGGCGTTCAGTACCAGGTCGCCGTTCTGGGCGATGAGACGACCGTTGGCGTTGTTGATCGCGCCACGGGTGTGCAGCGTCAGGCCGGTCTGGCTCTGTACGGCACCCCCGCCGTTTTCCAGCTCAGCGGCGCTGAGGCTGACGGCGCCATTCTGGCTGTAGATCAAACCGTCGGCGCCGTTCTGTACGGTACCGCTGGCGTCCACGGTCAGTTGATCGAGCGCCGCCAGCGTGCCACGGTTGCGGTTGTCCAGGCCGCCGGTGAGCAGGCTCAGCAGACTTTTGCTGACCAGTTGCCCACCTTGGTTGTCGATGTGTGCAGCGCGCTGAATGCGCAGAGGGCCGCCGCTGGCGAATTTGCCTTGAGCGTTGATCAGGGTCCCCAGCACGTCGAGCGTGATGCTGCCGTTGCTGGCCCATTGACCACTGGTATTGTCCAGTTGCGTACCGGTAAAGCTCAGGTCCTGCTGGCTGTTGACGGTCCCGGCGCGGTTGCTCAGGTCTGTGGCTCGAACGGTCAGTTCTGCGCCGCTGTCGATCAGACCGCCTTCGCTGTTGTCGAGCGTCTCTTGCACGGTCAGGCTTTGTCCGGCGCCGCTGCTCAGAATGCCGCCTTGGCTGTTGTCCAGGCGGGCACTGTCGATGTCCAGACGTCCGGCACTGGCCAACGCACCGGCGTTGCTGTTGAGCAGCGCCCCGCTCAGGTTGACTGCCAGGTTGCCGTCGCGGCTGGAAACGGTGCCGTTGTCGCGGTTGTCCAGGCTGCTGCCCTGCAGGTTCACACCCTGCCAACCGGAAAGCAGGCCATCGCGGTTGATGATGGCGCCGCTGATGACGGACAGCTGGCCGCTGCTGATGATTTTGCCAGCACGGTTGTCGAGCTGAGCACTGGTCAGGGTGTAGCTCTGATTGCTGGAAATTTCGCCGTTGCGATTGTTGACGGCGCCGATGCGGTTGAAGGTCAAAGGGCCTTCGCCGTTGATCAAGCCAGCGCTGTTGTTCAGCGTGCCGCCGTTGAGATCCAGACGCACAGCGCGGTTGCCGAGCAACTGGCCGCCCTGGTTGTCGAGGTCGGCGCTGTGGATGTCCAGCACGGCTGCCGCGTTGATCAGGCCATTGTTGCGGTTGAGCAGGCTGCCCTGGCTGGTCAGGTTCAGATCGCTGCGGCTGGTGAGCACGCCTTCGCTGTTGTCCAGGCTACCGGTCTGTACGCTGAGCGCGGCGGCGGCAATCTGGCCTTTGAGGTTGGCCAGGGCCTGTTCGATGTGCAGGGTCAGGGTCTGGTTGCTGAGCAGCTTGCCCGCGCTGTTGTCCAGGCTGCGGGCTTTGAGGGTGAAGGCCTGGCTGCTGGAGATTTCACCGCCCTGGTTGTACACCGCGCCGACGTTGCGCAAGGTCAGCTCCGGTGCGTTGAGCAGGCCTTCACGGTTGTCCAGGTCACCGCCGTTGAGGTCCAGCGTCAGGGCGCTGTTGCTGAAAAACTTCCCCGCCCGCGTGGCCAGTCCTTGCAGAGTGGCCGTCAGGGCGAACTGGCTGCCGATGCGGCCGCCGAGGTTGCTGACCTGCTGCGCGCTCAGATCGAGAGTGTTGGCACTGCTGACCTCCCCGCCATCGTTGTTGAACGCACCGGTCGTCAGCTTCACTGCACCCTTGCCGCTGATGCGGCCGCCCTGGCTGTTGTCCAGGCTGGCGCTGGAAAGGGTCAGGCCTTGATCGGTGACCAGTTCGCCACCGCGGTTCAAGATCAGGCCGCGGCTGTCCAGGGTCAGCAGGCCTGCACTGGATAGCTTGCCGCCCGTGTTGTCGAGGCTGCGGACGTTCAGGTGCAACGCCCCTTCGCTGCTGATCAGACCTTTCTGGTTGAGGGCCGCACCGGTGAGCAGGAGATCGATGTTGCGCTGGCTGAGCAGGCGCCCACCGCTGTTGTCCAGGCTGTCTGCTCGCAGGTTGATACCGGCTTTGCCGGACAGCAGGCCCTTGGCACGGTTGAGGACGTTGGCGTAGGCGAGGATCAGGCTGCCTTGGGCCAATACCTGGCCGGCATCGTCGTTGTCGAGTTGGTCACCGGACAGCTCGATGTCCGCTTGCGAAGACAATTCGCCGCCACGGTTGTCCAGGGTGTCGACGTGCACGTTCAACGCCTGGGTAGCCGCCACCAACCCGTTCTGGCGGTTGTCCAGGTGCGCGCCTGTGAGCAGCAGCGCACCTTGGGCGATCAGCTTGCCATTCTGGTTATCCAACCCCTCAGTGCGGACCTCGACGTCTTGCTGGCCGACGATCTCACCCTCGCGGTTGTCGATGGCGCCTGCCTGCACCCGCAGCACGGAGTCGCCGATCACGGTTCCGGCGCGGTTGTCGAACAGGCCGCTGGAGGTGATATCAACCGTGCCACGGCCGCTGATCAGACCTTGCTGGTTGTCCAGGTGGTCGACGGCCAGTTGCAGGCTGCGGTCGCCGCGCAGGGTGCCGGTGCGGTTGTCGCCTTTCACGGCGTTGACGCTCAGCTGGTTCTGGCTGGTGATGCGGCCCTGACGGTTGTCGAGATCTTTGGCGGTGACAGTGGCGCTCTCTGTGGCCCTGATCTGGCCGCTGCGGTTGTCCAGATGGTCCGCGCGGGCCTCAAGGGTGGCGCCGCTCAGGGAGCCGCTGCGGTTATCGATGGCACCTGCGCTGACGACTTTCAGGTTACGGCTGGCGATCACGCTGTTGCGGTTGCTGAACGCTTGCGCCTCGAGGTGTACGTCACCGTGGGCATTGCGGCTGTTGTCCGCATTGACCCCGGCTTCGATGATGCCGCTGTTGGTCAACTGCCCGCCGCTGCTCAGGGTGATGCTGTCGCGGGCGGCCAGGTTGTTGCTTATGGTCAGGTTGCCACGGGTCTGCGCCTGCAACTGGCTGCCTGCGTAGACGGGGCCTTGGGCATCCAGGCTTTGCGCCGTGACGTTTACGGCACCGCTGGCCGCCGCTTGGGCCAGGCTCAGGTGACCGTTGGCGTCGAGCTGGATGTCACCGGCGCTGGCCGCCAGATGACCGGCCAGCTTCACCCCGACGCCGGCTTCGGTGCCCACCAGCTTGATCGCACCGGCATACATGCCGCCCAGCGCGGAACTGTCGATGGCCAGTTGCGGCTTGGCCGAGCCGTCGTCGGCACGGACGGTGGCCTGCAGGGTCGCGGCGTCGACATCGTTGCGTCCCGCCACGATGGCGAGATTGCGCGCGTTGATCTGTGCATTGATCTGGGCCGAGCGGGTGATGATCTCGAAACCATCGACATTGCTGGCGTTCAAGCCCTGGCCGTCGATGGAGATCGCGCCGCCATCGACCTGATAGCGCTGCACCCGGCCGTTCTCGACGATCGGCTTGCCGGTGGTCAAGGTCACCTGCGGGGTGTTGATGAAACCGCAGCCGTTGCAGGTCATGCCATAGGGGTTGGCGACAATGACCTTGGCCGATTGTCCGGCGACTTCGGTATAGCCACGCAGCTGGCTGGGATTGCCGCCGGTGACTTCGTTGAGAATGACGTTGGCGGCGGAGCCTGCCAGGTTCGGATTGCCAACGATGATGCCGCCCAGTTCAGTGTTCTGGGTGCGGCCGGTGGCGTTGTTGAGGATCACGCCCTGGCTGCCGACGTTGTAATCCTTGTACTGGTTATGGGACAGACCGGTCGCATTGGGGGTAGCAATGTTGACGATCGGCACACCGTTGCCGGCCTGTTGCAGGCTGGTCCCCGAACCACTGACCACGATGCCTTCGGCTTGCGCCCACAGCGGTTGCCAGAACATGACGTTGGCCAGCAGCAACGCCAGCGCGCGCTTGGGCAAGCCGCAGAATTGCTCACGGGGCTGAATTCGGGCCGAAGTTTGTCGAGCCAGAAAAGCGAACTGGCGAACGTCCATGTCGATTACCTACTGAAATGTGAAATCAGAGAAAGAGGTCTAGGCGAAAGTAGATCGGGGTTTCGCGATCGCTCAGCGCGTCGGGGCGTTCCAGCGAATGGGCGAAAGTCACCGACGTCGCGAAATGCTGGCCTCGGGCGAACAACTCGACCGAATTGCTGGACACACGACCATGCTGGTCGCCGTTGTACCGATCGCCCCGGATCACGCCCTGGTCATAGCCCAGGCCGATGCCGTATTCATAAAGGACCGGTCGCAACCAGCCGAGGTTGACCGGACGCGTCCAGCGCAGGTCATTGCGCCAATAGCCGCCGCTGTCGCCGGACAGGTTCTGGTCCTTGATGCCGCGCATCGACGACTGTCCGCTCAAGCTCATGCGTTGGGGGCTGAACAACACATCTTCACTGCGCTGCCCGGTGGCCAGGCTGGTGAAGCTGAACGTTTCGCCCCACAGGTTGAAGCCCTGCAGGTAGCTCACGGTGGCGGTGTATTTGCGATAGCGGTCATTGGGGTCGCCGTGCTGTTCGACCTGGCGACTTTGTGCATCGAAAGCGCCGATGCCTTGCTGCATGCCCAGATCGAGGTTGACGAACGCATTGCCGATACGACGGCCGTGGTTGATGCCGAACTGGGCCTCGCTGATGCGGTTGCTACTGACTTCCAGGCGGTTGCCGTTCAAGTAGTTGTTGCTGCGCAGATAGGCCAGGCCGCCGTTGACCGATGTTTTGCTGACCGAGTCGCGATGTATCACGCGCTCTGCACGAAACTGATGATTCTGGCTGTCACCGTTTTGCTTGAAGGCAAAGCCGTTGCCATAAGCCTGCGAACCGTATTCGCTCTGGCTGTAGGAATAATTGAAGTTCCACCAGCCCCACGGCACGCTGTAGTACGCGGTGGTGCTTTTGGAGCGGCGATGATGGTCACTGACCGCATCGTGGCTGCCGCGCAGCACCAACTGGTCGGCCAGGCCCAAGGGGCTGTCCCAATCCAGACCCGCCCCCCACTGCTGCTGACCGGTGCTGCGCTGGCCATCGTTATTGCGCGACAGCGAAGCACGCCAAGGCTTTTGTGCAGCATTCCTGACCAGCACGGTACTGCCCCCCACCGCCTCGCCAGGCGCCAGCTCCATTTGCGCACCGTTGGACGGCAGGCGATTGAGCTGGTCGACCAGTTGCTCGACTTCGCGCAAATCGAGCAGCTCGCCTACATGGCCCGGAAAAGCCATGTTCACTTCCCGTGGCGATAACCCGCTGTCATCGGCAGGTCGAATGCCTTCCAGGCGGCCTTCAACCACTTGAAGCGTGAGGATGCCGGTCGACAGGTCCTGTTGCGGCAGATAGGCACGACTGGTGACCAGGCCCAGTTGCAGATAGCGATCGGTGACGACCCCGAGCAACTCGTTGAGTTGTGCAACACCCAGGCACTGCCCCAGGTATGGCTGCACGAGTTCGGCCTTTTGGGCAGGACCCAGGGCATCGGCGCCCTGAATGTCGATACGCTGGATGGTGAAGCAGCGAGCGTCCTCCACGGCTGGAGGCGCAGGAGCGCTGAGTTGTTCACCAGGCAGGTTCTTGAGCTCCTCGAGGCGCTGCCGCTGCTCTTGCAGCAGGCGATCCTGACGGTCGCGAATGAAGTCCTGCTCGCCCGGTGTGGTGGGCGCCGCGAAGACCTTAGTTGCACAACAAAGCAATACCGCGAAATACGGACTTGCACGGCGTCCTGCCCTTGACCACATATTCAATCCTTGATGCCAGAATGGCTTTGTATCAACTCGAAAGGAGCGCGATGATAGGGACGCTGTATATTGACGTCAAGATTAAATAAGCAAGCCTTTGATATTATTGATAAATTAAGCGCTTACATATTCTTCGGGCTCGACTTCTCTCAACTAACATTACTTAAGATTTTTCCTACCAAACAATCCACTAACCCTCATGGACTGCACACTCTTACTATGGAAGCGAACCATTAAAACTACAGTACGGCCCACACGGAAATCTGATCGCATGATACTAAGAACTTCAATCATGCTGATGTATCGCGGTATGAATCATTACCGGCCAATCATCAAGGCGGTGAAAGCACTTCGCGCAGATCGGCGTTGCGGTGGGCAACGCGTTTCTCTACATTCCGAAAGCAACGTTCGAGTACCCCGGCCCTTTTTGCGCAAGAGACACAGCACCATGGACCTCACCACCCTCCTGCTCTTCACCCCCGCCTGTTTCGCCTTGAACATGGCCCCAGGCCCCAACAACCTGTTGTCCATCAACAATGCCGCCCACCACGGCTACAAGGCCGCTTGCCTGGCAGGCTTCGGACGTCTGGTGGCCTTCAGTGGGATGATCGCGCTGGCAGCCATGGGCCTGGCAGCGGTCTTGTTCGCTTCCGAATGGTTGTTTCTGGCCATCAAGACGGTGGGCGCGCTGTACCTGCTCTGGCTGGCGTGGAGCCTGTGGACCGGTGAGCCCGCCGACATGGCAGATGACGACACGGCCAGCCGTCCGAGCCTGTGGTTGATGCTGCGCCGCGAGTTCCTCATCGCGGCGGGCAACCCCAAGGCGATCCTCATCTTTACCGCGTTCCTGCCGCAGTTCGTCGACCCGCAGCAACCAGTGGGTGCCCAGTTCGCCGTGCTCGGTGCGCTGTTTCTGATGCTGGAGTGGATCGCGGTCGGTCTGTATGCGTACCTGGGCGTGAACCTCAAGCGCTGGCTGAACACAGTGCAAGCCAAACGTCGCTTCAATCGCGCCTGTGGTGGCCTGCTGGGGCTGGCAGGCGTTGGCCTGCTGTTCGCCCGCCGCGGGCATGCCTGAAGTGCCAGTATCGGCCGGTAGCAACTGGTAACGGGCATTCGTTTGGCTGCAACGAACCTTGTTGCGAAGTCGGCGTCCGACCTAGGCACGCCCATCGCCTGAGGTCCGCTTATGAAAGAAGCCATCGCCAAGAAATACCGTCTGATCATCAAGACCATGGGCTATGTCGGCTGGTCTCTGTTCTGGCTGCTGCTGTGGGATATCGCGGTCACCGTCGACTTCATGCTGTTCCTCAATACCAAGCTGAGCCTGCCGATCATGCCGTTGACCCTGCTGGGCTCGGCGCTGATCGTATTGATCAGCTTCCGCAACAGCAGTGCGTACAACCGTTGGTGGGAAGCTCGGACATTGTGGGGCCTGCTGGTCAACGCATCGCGCAGCTACGCGCGTCAGGTGCTGACCCTGATCGACGACGTCGGTGATGACGTGAACCCGGTCAAGGCCACCCTGTTGCGGCGCCACGTCGCCTACGTGAACTGCCTGGCGGCGCACGTACGGCACATACCCTGCCCCCCGGAAGTGGCAGCGTTCATCAGCGCCGAGGAATTCGAACGGCGCAACAGCACCAACAACTTTTCCAACGACCTCATCACCGGCTCAGCCGCCCTGTTGGCGCGTGAATACAAGGCCGGACGCCTGGACAGCATCCGCCTGGCGCGCCTGGAATCGACACTGGTGGACATCTCCAATTGCCAGGGCGGCATGGAGCGTATCGCCAACACGCCACTTCCTTTTCCTTACGTCTACTTTCCTCGCCTGTTCATCACCGTGTTCTGCCTGATCGTACCGATCGGCCTGGTAGAGTCGCTGGAATGGTTCACACCGCTGGCGTCTACCGTGGTCGGTTTCATGCTGCTGGCCATCGAGCGCATCGGCACCGACTTGCAGAGCCCGTTCAAGGTCAGCGAACACCAGATCCAAATGGATTCGCTGTGCGAGAACATCGAGCGCAACCTGCAGTCGATGCAGCGTGACACGCAGGAAATGCGTTCCGCCTGACCTTCCGCTATCTTCGTGACCACCGAGCGCCCTTTGCCAAGGGCGTATCGATCCTACAGACCTCACCTGGAAATCCCCTGATGAAAGCCATCGCTTATACCCAGAACGGCGCAGCCTCCGTGCTCACCGACCTGCAACTGCCCGCGCCCACACCGGGCCCACGTGATCTGCTGGTGCAGGTCCAGGCCATTTCGGTCAACCCGGTCGACACCAAGGTGCGCAGCGGCGCCGCCGTGACCGAACCGCGCGTGCTGGGTTGGGATGCGGTCGGCATCGTCCAGCAGGTGGGCGATCAGGTCAGCCTGTTCAAAGTCGGTGACAGCGTGTTCTACGCCGGGGCCATCGACCGTCCGGGCAGCAACAGCGAGCTGCACCTGGTGGACGAGCGGATCGTCGGGCACAAGCCGCAAAGCCTGGACAATGCCCACGCCGCCGCCCTGCCGCTGACCTCGATCACTGCCTGGGAATTGCTGTTCGACCGTCTGGGCGTGCCCGAGGGCGGTGGCGAAGGCCAGAGCCTGCTGATCATCGGTGCGGCAGGTGGCGTTGGCTCGATCCTCACGCAATTGGCGCGCAAGCTGACCAAGCTGACCGTGATCGGCACGGCGTCGCGGGATGAAACACGTCAGTGGGTGACCGACCTGGGCGCTCACCATGTGATCGATCACAGCCAGCCGCTGGTGGCGCAGCTGGAAGCCATCGGGGTTGGCCAGGTCGACCACGTGGCCAGCCTGACCCACACCGACAAGCACTTCGAGCAACTGATCGAAGCCTTGCGCCCTCAGGGTCAGCTGGCCTTGATCGACGACCCGAAGACCCTCGACGTGATGCCGATGAAGCGCAAGGCGCTGTCGCTGCACTGGGAGCTGATGTTCACGCGCTCGCTGTTCCAGACTCCGGACATGATCAAGCAGCACGAGCTGCTCGAGCGCGTGGCCGAACTGATCGACAGCGGCGTGTTGCGCACCACCCTGGGCGAGCACTACGGGGTGATCAACGCCGCCAATCTGATCCGCGCCCACGAGTTGATCGAAAGCGGCACGGCCAAGGGCAAGATCGTGCTGGAAGGCTTTTAAGCTTCAACGTGCGCCCGGCACCTGCCGGGCGCTTTCCCAACCGCCGCCCAAGGCCAGGAACAGGTTGATCTGTTCCATGGCCACCTGAGTGTTCGCCGCCGCCAGTTGGCCACGCACATCGGTGTAGGTGCGCGTTGCCTGCAAGTCCGCCAGGAACGACGCGCGGCCGGCTCGGAAAAACTGATGGGTCTGATCCGCCGCCTGCTGCGCCGACCGCTCGGCGTCGGCCAGGGCATCGCGACGCTGCAGCAAGGCGGCGTATTGCGCAAGCCCCGTCTGGGTCTCGCGAATGGCGTTGAGCACCACCCCATCGAAATTGGCCAGCGCAGCCTGGGTCGAAGCTTCGGTCTCGCGAATCCGTGCCCGGGCGCCGTTGGTGGGCACGTTCCAGTTGATCAGCGGGCCGATGCCCCAGCGATTGGTTGCCGGATGCCCGAGGTCATCGAGAATACCCACCGTGCCGACCGTGGCGCCGATGCTGATGTCCGGGTACAGCTGACCGGTGGCCACGCCAATGTTGGCGGTGGCCGCCGCCAAGCGGCGTTCGGCCTGGCGGATGTCGGGACGACGCTTGAGCAGCGCGGCGCCATCGCCCACCGGCATCAGCTGATTGATACGCGGCAGCTCGGCGCAGCTGGCCACGTCGGCAGGCAGCTGTGCGAGGGGTGTAGCCAGCAGCATCGATAATTTGTACAGGCCCGCCTGACGCGATGCCTGATAGCGCGGCAGCTCCGCGCCCAGGGACTTGTATTGGGTTTCGGAGCGCGTGACCTGGGTTTCGTCGCCACGGCCGGCATCACGCAGACGCTGGGTCAGTTGCACGCCTTCCTGCTGCAATTCAAGCGAATGCCGGGCGATCTCGTATTCTTCGTTGGCCGCGCAGACCTGGGTATAGGCGCGTACCACATCGGCTACCACGGTAATGCGCGCCGTATCCGCCGCGGCCTGGGTGGCGTCGGCGTTGGCGCGTGCCGCCTCGATGCCGCGCTTGAGCGTCCCCCACAGGTCGAACTGGTAGGACAGATTGATGGACGCGCTGCCCAGGTTATCCACCGGCAGCTTTTCGGTCAGCAGGAACGCTTCGCCCGATTCCTGCACACGCTGCGCCTCGGCCTTGGCATTGAAGTCGAAGCCGCCTTCGGCCTGGGCCTGCTCGATCTGCGCACGGGAGCGGGCAATGTTCGCCGCCGCCACGCGCAGGTCAGTGTTGGACGCCATGGCCTGGCGCACCAGCGCATCCAGGCGAGGGTCGTGGTACAGCTTCCACCAGTCCTGCGGGACCGGCGCGGACACCACATTGCTGTCGCCTTCGGCCAGCGAGCCCGGCAAATCGGCTCGATTGAGCGCCGCCTCCTCAGGGGTATGGTAGTCGGGTCCGACCATCTGGCAGGCCGACAACAGCAGCGCCGCCGCGAGGGCGGAAAGACGCAGGGCCTTGCTCATTGCGCCGCTCCCGCCACCACACCGTCTTCGATGATCGACACCGTGGCCGTGCGGCCGGCGATCAGGCGATAGCCCTCGGGCAGGTTTTCGAAGGCGATGCGCACGGGAATCCGCTGCGCCAGGCGCACCCAGCTGAAGGCCGGGTTGACGTTGGGCAGCAGGTTGCTGCCACTGCTGCGATCGCGGTCTTCGATGCCGGCCGAGATGCTCTGCACCCGGCCCTGCAGACGGGTGTTGTCGCCCATCATGCGAATGTCCACGGCCTGGCCGACGTGAATCACGCCCAGTTTGGTTTCCTCGAAATAGCCATCGATATGAAACGAGGTGCCATCCACCACGGCCAACACGGCGCGGCCTGCGGTGACGAACTCGCGCGGGCGTGGCGCGCGGTCGTTGATGAAGCCGTCCACCGGGCTGCGGATCACCGAGCGATCGAGGTTCAGTTGCGCGGCATCCACGGCGACCTGGGCTTCGGACAACGCAGCCAGGGCACGCAATTGCCGCGACTGGCTCTCTTCGAGCTGCTCGCGGGCGACCAGGTTGCCCAGGCCACGGTTGCGCCGCAGTTCGCGCTCGGCCTGGGCCAGGGTTTCCTTGCGCTCGGCCATGCTCGCCTGGGCCTGACGCAGGGCCAGGCGGAAGCGATCCTGATCGATGGTGAACAGCACGTCCCCGGCCTTGATCGGCTGGTTGTCGTGCACGTTGACGTGTTCGATCAGGCCGGACACGTCTGGCGCGATCTGGATGATGTCGGCGCGCACATGACCGTCACGGGTCCAGGGCGCATACATGTAGTACATGACCATGCGCCAGACGATGAACGCCGCCAGGCACACGAACAGCAGGGTCAAGACCAGGCGGCCAAAGGTAAGGATCGGTTTTTTCATAGCATCAGGCTTCGACAGAGAGCGTCCACCGCGCCGAGCAGCACAGCGTAGAGAGCGACGTTGAAAAGAGCCCGGTGCCAGACCAGGCGGTAGAAATGCAGGCGGTTGAGCACGCCATGCACCAACAGAAACAGGCCGTAGGTGAACACCATCATCACCAGCACGGTGGGCAGGAAGATCCCGCTGATATCCAGTTCACCAATCACAGCGGTGCTCCATCGATGCCATGCGGCAGTTGTTCGGCGGCCTCGCCTGCCTCGGTGACCACTTCGGCACCCGGCAGCAATGCCAGGCGCAGGCCGCTCAAGGCATGCAGCAGATGCTCGCGCGCCTCTTCGGCCTCGCCCATGGCCTGCACCGTCAAGCCACGGCGCGCGCGGTCCATGGTCATGAGCAGACCCATCGGGGCAGGCAGGCGTTCACCGGCTTTGCGACAGGCCTGGAAATACCCGCCCACCTCTTCGATCACCTGATGCAGCAACGGCTGTACGGCAGCCGGCACACGCGGGCTGTAGGCCTGCATGTCGAGCAGGTTCAGCGCCACGCGGACATCGCGCAGTGCCGCGCTGGTGTCCTGGCCGGTCATGGTCAGGCGTGGCAGGTGCTGCATCAGCCGGTCGAGCATCTGCACGCCCATCGCGCGCTGTTCGGCCAGGCTCGCCGGACGGGTGATGTGCACCACATCACGCCAGCTGAACCGGGTCAGGCGCTTGGCCGCCAGCTCCACGCCGAAGGGCCGCACCACCAGGGTCCAGACGAAGGCGAACAACAGCCCCACCGGACCGGCCAGGTTGCTGTTGGCGAAATTCATGAAGTCCGCGTCGTAGGCGCCCTGAATGCTGATGAAGGACGAGGTGTTGACGATGGTCAGCAAGGTGCCGAGGAAAAACCGCGGCTGCACGGTCAAGGTACCGACGACGATGAAGGGCACCGAGAAGGCCAGCACCAGCATCGGAAAGTCATGCAGGTTGGGCAGCACCAGGAACAGGTAGAGGCTGGCGAACACCACGGACATCACGGTCCAGAAGAAGAATCGGTAGATCTGCGGTGCGGGGTCGTCCATGGCGGCGAAGAAGCTGCAGGCCACCGCGGCCAGGATCACGGCACTGGCGCCGTCGGTCCAGCCCAGCAGAATCCACAACACCGATGCGACGATGATCGCGGTGACCGTGGAGAACACCGAATACAGCATCAGCCCGCGGTCCAGAAACGGCTTGAGTCGTCCCAGCCGCCAGTGCCGGTAGACTGCTCGCCACGGCAGGCGGCTGTCGGTCTTGATCGCCAGTTCCAGGCTGCGCAGGTCCTGCCACAGGTCGATCCATTCGCCCAACCGGTACACCGCATTGGAAAACATCAGCTCGCGGCGGTCGTCCAATTGCTCGGGGCTTGGCCGCAGGGCGTGCAGCTCATCGCGCAGCGCTTGCCAGCGGGCCTGATCGGGGTCGTCCACGCTGTCCTTGAGCCATTGCCGGGCCGATGCCATGACCGGCGCCAGGCGCTCTACCAATTCGGGGGTGCGGCGCTCGATGGCGAACAGCGCGTCATCCAGCGCATCGATAACCGGCAGCAGGTGGATCATGCGCCCGCGCAGCTCCCTGGCATTGCGCACCAGCTGTGGCCGCGCCCCTTCGTGGGGAAGCTGGCCGATCATCATCTCCAGCGAGTTGAACGTGCCGACCATGGCCGAACGTAGCGGGCCGACTTCCTCGCCTTTGACGTCCCGCGCCAGGAAGTGATCGCTGTAGCCGGCGGCATCCTCGAACCACTTGCCAGCGGCACCGACGAACACCGGCGTGAGCCGGCGCGGCCAGAACATCGCGCCCACCACGGCGGCGCAGACGATACCCAGGCAGATCTCCTGAAAGCGCGAGCTGGCGATGTCGAACACCGCCGTGGGATTGTCCACCACCGGCAGGGCGATCAACGGCAGGGTGTAGCCCGACAGCATGAAGGCATAGCTGTTGGCAGTACGCAGGTGCAACGACAGGTACAACAGGGTGCCGGTCCACAGGGCAATCACCGTGGCCAGCAGAAACGGCGTCTGCACGAACAGCGGCACGAACAGCACCGCCGCCGCAGCGCCGGTGAACGTCCCCACCGCACGGTACACCGCCTTGGAACTGGTGGGGCCGACGAAGGGACTGGAGACGATGTAGACGGTCGCCATCGCCCAATACGGACGCGGCATCTGCAGGATCATGGCGATATACAAGGCGATCATCGAGGCGGCGAAGGTGCGTACGCCGTAGAACCAGTCCCGGGCTGGGGGCACATCGCTGAAAAAGCCTTTCACGGGTAATCACCCGGCGTGCCCTGTCCCGCTTCCTCGAATGCCCGCACCACGCGCAATGCCGCTTCCAGGTCCGCCGGAGCGATGTCCTTGAGCACTTCGCGACGCAGGCGCACCAATTCACCCTCGATGGACTCGGCCAAAGTGCGGCCGCTGGGGGTCAGGCTCAAGGCCTTGGCGCGACGGTCGGTGGGGTCTTCGGTTCGTACCACGAAACCGGCGCTGCACAGTTGGTCGAGCAGGCGAACCAGTGAGGGGCTTTCCAGGCCAGCGGCCTGCGCAACCGTGACCTGGCGGACACCGTCGCCCAGGCGCACGATCAGTAACAAGGGCACGGCGCAGGCTTCGGACACACCATAGTTGGCCAGGGTGGCCTGACAGATTCGCCGCCAGTGGCGCGAGGCAACCACCATGCCGCTGCTGATGTTCAGCTGGAGCTTGTCGATATTCATCGGGAAGGTGCGAATATTCATAGTTTGCTAACTATCTATATTCGCGGAACGGAAACATTTCGTCAAGAATGCCCGACCGAATGCAATCAGCTGTAGGAGCGGTCATCGGCCGCGAAAAACACGCCGCAGGGTGTCAGACATACCCCACACACTCTTCGCGGCCGCTGACCGCTCCTACAGTGGAACGTGAGCGGCCGCGAACGGGTGAATCCCTACCGCTCGTGCAATGCCTCGGCGCGGGACTTGATGATCGGCTTGAGCAGGTAGCTCAGCACGCTCTTCTTGCCGGTGATGATGTCCACCGAAGCCACCATCCCGGGAATGATCAGCAGCGGCTTTTCATCGGAGCCCAGATGACTCTTGTTGGTCCGCAGCTTGATCAGATAGAAGGTGTTCTTCTTCTCTTCATCCTGCACCGTGTCGGCGCCGATCTGTTCCAGAGTGCCTTCCAGACCGCCGTAGATGGTGTAGTCATAGGCCGTGAACTTGATCATCGCCTTCTGCCCAGGATGCAGGAACGCGATGTCCTGAGGACGAATCCGCGCCTCCACCAGCAGGCTGTCATCCAAAGGCACGATCTCGGCCATGTCGCTACCCGGCTGGATCACCCCACCGACCGTATTGACCAGCACCTGCTTGACGATCCCGCGCACTGGCGAGGTCACCATGGTACGGCTCACCCGATCTTCCAGCCCCTTGGCCGTGGCCTGAGTCTTGGCCAGATCGGTACGCGCCTCGTTCAACTGGGTCAGCGCTTCACTGCGGAACTTGCCGCGGGTCTCGTCGATCTTGCGCTGGACCTCGCCAATCGCCGCCTGTGCACGCGGCACCGCCAGCGTGGTGCCGTCGAGCATGCCGCGGGTTTCCACTTCCGAACGGCGCAGACGCAGCACTTCGACGGGCGAAATCGCGCCCCTGGCCACCAGCGGTTCCGACATGCTGATTTCCTGGCGCAGCAGGTTCAGGCTGTTGCGGTACTGCTCGGCCTTGGAGGTGAACTCACGCAGCTCCTGCTGACGCTGCACCAGTTGCTGCTGCAAGCCGCCGACTTCATCGGCCAACTGCTGGCGACGGCTCATGTACAGCGACTCTTCGTTGGCCGCCTGGCTGGGCACTGACTTGCGCGCCTGGGCGGTGATGTTCAGCGGCCGGTTTTCCACCTCGGCACTCAGCCGCTCCACGCGCAGCTCCATGGCCACACGGTCGGCTTCGGTTTCGCCGACGTTGGAAGCGAAACGCGTGTCGTCCAGGCGAATCAGTGGGGCGCCCGCCTCGACGATCTGTCCTTCCTTGACGTAGATCTGGGCAACGATACCGCCCTCCAGGTTCTGGATTTTCTGGATGCGTGAAGAAGGAATCGCCTTGCCGTCGCCCTTGGTCACCTCGTCGATCACCGCAAAGTGCGCCCAGGTGAGCAGAAACACGAAAAACGCGATCACGCCCCAGATGGTCAGGCGCACGATACGCGGCGCATCGTCGATCAGCGCCTTTTCGACCTCGGGCAATGGCTGGCCATCGAGCGAATCGGAGCCCTTGAAGTAACGCACCAGGGAATTCTTGAAGCCGCCGGAGGAGGATTTAAGCAACACTGATCTGCCCCTTCTTCAACGCTTCCATGACGGCAGCCTTCGGCCCGTCCGCCAGAATCTGCCCACGGTCGATCACCAGCAGGCGGTCGACCAGGCTCAGCAACGACGCACGGTGGGTAACCAGAATCACGGTCTTGTTCTCGATGACGGCTTGCAGGCGCGCTTTCAGGCGCTCCTCGCCGGTGTTGTCCATGGCGCTGGTGGGTTCGTCCAGCAAGAGAATCGGCGGGTTGAGCAACAGCGCCCGCGCCAGCGCCACGTTCTGCCGCTGACCGCCGGAGAGATTCTGCCCGCGCTCGCCGACCTGCAGTTCATAGCCCTGCGGATGCAGGCGGGCGAACTCGTGCACACCGGCCAGTTCGGCGGCCTGCAGGACCATCTCGTCATCGACGTAGCGGGGCGCCCGACACCAGGTTGTCACGCAAGGTACCGGCCAGCAGCTGGATGTCCTGTGGTACGTAGCCGATGTTGTGGCGCAGCTCGCTGACATCGATCTGGCGAATGTCCACGCCATCGACCAGCAGCGAGCCGGCGTCAGGCTGGTACAGCCCTACCAGCAGCTTGGCCAGCGAGCTCTTGCCCGAGCCACTGCGGCCGATGATGCCGATCTTCTCGCCGGGGCGCACGGTCAGGTTGATGCCGTGCAGCGCCTGGTTCTGCTGGTTCGGGTAAGTGAAGTCGACGTTGCGGAACTCCATGGCCCCCTGCAGCACCTGGCGGCTCATCGGGCGCTCGTCGAAGTTGCGCTCCTGGGGCAGTTCCATCATCTGGTCGACCGAGACCATGGTGACCTTGGCCTGCTGGTAACGGGTCAGCAGACCGGACAGTTGCGCCAGTGGCGCCAGCGCGCGGCCACTCAACATGTAGCAGGCCACCAGGCCGCCCATGCTCAGGTTGCCTTCGATGATCTGATAGACACCGAAGATGATGATCGCCACACCGGCCAGTTGCTGAATCAGCAAGGTGATGTTCATGGCCAGGCTGGACAGGGTCTTGACCCGCAATTCCAGGCGGCTGAGCGTACCGATGGTCTGCTCCCACTGGTACTGGCGCTCGCTTTCGGCGTTGTTGACCTTGACCGCATCGAGGCCACCCAGGGTCTCGATCAAGCTCGACTGGCGCTCGGCGGCCAGCGCCATGGTGCGCTCCAGGGTCTTGGTCAGGGGCTTCTGCAGGAAATGCCCGATGCCCAGCGCCAGCGGGAACGCGATGATCGGAATCCACACCAGGTGCCCGCCCAGCAAGGCGATAACCAGCAGGATGAGGATGGTGAACGGCAGGTCGATCAGGCTGGTCAGGGTCAGCGACGTGAGAAAGTCGCGCATGCCCTGGAATTCATGAATGTTCTGCGCGTAGCTGCCCACGCGCGCCGGACGGTTTTTCATCGACATGCCGACGATGCGTTCGAACAGCGTGGCCGAGATGATCAGGTCGGTCTTCTTGCCGGCCAGGTCCAGGCACAGGCTGCGCAGCCCCTTGAGCAGCAGGTCGAACAGGTAGGCACCGCAGATACCCACCGCCAGCACCCACAGGGTCGCGGTGGCCTGGTTGGGCACGACGCGGTCGTAGACGTTCATCACGAACAGCGGCGCGGCCAGGGCGATGATATTGATCACCAGGCTGGCAGCGATGGCATCGGCATACAGCCAGCGCGAACGCTTGAGAGTGTCGCGGAACCAGGAATGGGCACGCGGGATCAGCGAGCCATTGGTGACGTCGAACTTGTGCTGCGGTTGGGCGAAAAACACCCGGCCGGTGAAATCCTGCGCCAGCGTTTCACGCGCCACGCGCACTTCACCGCCATCGCTTTCGCTGAGCAGCAATCGCGCGGTATCGCCTTCCCAGCCCAACAGCACGGCGCAGCGCGCGTCCTTGAGCATCAGCATGGCCGGCAGCGCTATGGACGGAATCTGGTCCAAATTGCGTTGCAGCACACGGCCTTGCAGCCCGGCGCGTGCAGCGGCGCGCGGCAGCAGGTCAGCGGTCAGACGCTGCGAGGGCAACGGCAGACCGGTGGTCAGCATCGCCCGGCTGGCGGGCTTGTGATGCAGCGAGCACAGCGTCAGCAGGCCGTCGAGCAACGGATCATCGTGCTGGCTGCGTGGGTCCTGGCTGAGTAGTACCGAACTTAATTCCGAATCCACGCTGACACTCTCTTATCGCTCATTGAACACCTCGACCCTATCAGGATCAGTTCATCCCGCCTGGTCTGGCAGCGGTTTGGGTTGCATTTGCACAAGGGATGCCAGCGTACACGCTGGTCGCTGGCTTCGCATGAGCTCGTTTGGCAAACGGATGCACGGCGAGTCGGGCAACCGCGATAGCCAAGGGGTGTGTTTCATCGCTGATTCAATCCGACCGGCGAGGGTAGCCGTTTCGCCAATCAACGGTCGGTGGTCATTCGACACTCCGTAACCCGGTGAAAAATTTTCTTCAATCAACACAAAGAGTTAGCGGTTATTACTTGCGTACCAACAATTACGAACTTTCCGTTTCGATGTTTGTCCATCCATCCATGTCGCTTGCCTGACATATACCGGCAAGCCTGGACTCACCATTTTCGCATCAGCGATTCACCCGCCCGGCTCAAGGCCATTGACCGTTCATCCACGCTGCACGTGGCGTGCAGCCCGAGCCTGGCAGGCTTTGTGCTACATCCGGCTTTCTTGCGACGCATCCACGGCGAGCATTCCTGGCGACATCTCTCGGATATTCCAGAAGCGACTTTTTTTGTCACATCAACCGGCGAAAAATGTCAGTCGCGGTCGTCTTGACGTCAATGAACTCACGCTGTTGAAGCGTTTTGCATACCTAAGAAATATCAATGTGACATTACACAATGGATTGTTTAGGATGGCGCCAAATAGGTCAATACATTGTCATAAAGTTCATTTTTGCGAATTTTAGACAATAGTTTGACGCCAATATTACAACATACAACACGTACCGAATGCCCGTCGCCTTCACTGACGATGTTCAGGCACCGTACCAAACGAATCGTCACCCCGGAGAGTCACCCACATGAGCAGTGTTGTTGCCATCGTCAAAAGCATTGTTGGCCAGGTATTCGCAGTGTCCCCGGAGGGGATTCGCCGGGTGCTTATCGAAGGGGATCGGCTGTTCGCCGGGGAGCAGGTCGTCACGGGTGAAGCCGGTGCCGTCACGTTGGCGCTGGCCGATGGCCGCACCATCGATCTGGGGCGCGACACTCAATGGAGTGCCAACACGCCCGACTCAATCGCCGATCTGAGCGCGGCCACGGCTCAGGCGGCCCCTTCGGTAGAAGAGTTGCAGCAGGCCATCGCGGCCGGCGCCGACCCTACCCAGGATCTGGAAGCCACGGCCGCAGGCCCGGGTGGCAACGACACGGGCGGTGAAGGCGGCGGTAGCCACAGCTTCGTACTGCTCAGCGAAACGGCAGGCGAAGTCGATCCGACCGTGGGCTACCCCACCGAAGGTCCTAACGCTGCAGCAGCGCAAAACACGCGCGAGATCGAGGGTGATACCAACCCGATCAATGCCGACACCGGCGATGACCCGGCCGTCCAGCGCACAGCCACACTGACCGTGACGGCAACGACCGCCATCACCGAAGCCGGCGGCGTGATCACCTACACCGCCACCGTGACCCAGGCACCTTCCGCCGACCTGACCGTCAACCTGTCCAATGGCCAATCGGTGATCATTCCCGCCGGCCAGACCACAGGCGCCGTCAACGTCACCGTGCCGGACACCAACACGCCCTACATCGATCCGTCGCAGATCTCCGCTACTGTCACCGGCACCACCGGCGGTGGCGATCTGGCGGTCACCACCGATCCGACCCCGGCCGTCACCCGTGTCGACGACACCATCGACGTCACCACCGTGACCTTGACCGTGGCCAACAACCCCGTCACCGAAGGCACGACGATCACCTACACCGCCGTGCTCACCAACCCGGCGCAGACGCCGGTGACCGTGACCTTGTCCAACGGCTCGACTATCACCATCCCGGCTGGTCAGTCGTCGGGGTCGGTCGACGTGGCCGCACCGGCCAACGACGTCTACAACAACCCGACCACCCTCAACACCACCATCACCGGCGCCACCGGTGGCAATTTCGAAAGCCTGGTGCCAAGCACAACGCCTGCGGTGGTCAACATCGTCGACTCGATCGACACGACGACCGTCGTGCTCACGGCGACCACTCCGGCCGGCGGCGCCGTCGAAAACGGCACCATCGTCTACACCGCTACCATTGGCGCACCTGTCACCGGTTCGCCAGTGGTTGTGACCCTGTCGAACAACCAGACCATCACCATTGGTGTAGGCGAAACCAGCGGCTCGGTTTCCTTCCCGCTGGGCAACGATGTCTACAACGGCGCTGATACCATCAGCACCGCGATCACCGGCGCAACCGGTGGCAACTACGAGCAGCTGACGCCGAACACCACACCGGTCGTGACGCCGGTTGGCGATAGCATCGACGTGACCAATGTCGTACTGACCGCTACCGTTCCAGCTGGCGGCGCCCTGGAAAACGGCACCATCCTCTACACGGCTACCGTTGGCGCACCTGTCACCGGCTCGCCGGTTGTCGTGACCCTGTCCAACAACCAGACCATTACCATCGCGGTCGGTGAAACCAGCGGTACCGTTTCCTACGCGTTGGGCAACGACGTCTACAACGGCGCCGCCACCGTCAGCACCGCAATCACCGGCGTAACCGGTGGCAACTACGAGCAACTGACCCCGAACACCACACCTGTGGTGACGCCAGTCGGCGATGTGATCGATGTCACCACCGTCAGCCTCACCGGTGCTGCGTCGGTAACCGAAGGTGATTCCGCGACCTACACGCTGACCCTGAGCAATCCGACCAATGTGGACACTCAGGTGACCCTGAATCTGAGCTACGGCGGCAGCGCTACACGTGCCGACTATCAGGGCACGGACACCATCACCGTGACCATCAAGGCGGGAGAAACCAGCGCCAACTTCCAGCTGCCCACCGTTGATGACGCTCTGGTCGAAGGCCGCGAGAACGTCGTGGTCGCCATCGCCAATCCAACCGGCACCAACTTCGAAAGCCTGGTGGTCAACCCACAGGCCGCCAGTGTCAACACCGTCATCATCGACAACGACGCACCCGTGGTCGGCGACAACGACGGCGTGCCAGGCAACAAACTGACCGGTACCGAAGACACCGTACTGGCACTGGACTGGGCGTCGTTCAACATTGAGCCGACCGCCAACCCCAACCTCGACCTGGGGATCAAGTTCACCAGCCTGCCGGCGAACGGCTCGCTGCAGTTCAACGACGGCTCGGGCTGGAGAGACCTGACCCAGGCCGATCTGGGCACCACCTTCAGCAAGGCTCAAATCGACGCAGGCACACTGCGCTTCGTCCCGGTGGCCGACGAGTCGGGCAGCGATGCCTACAACAACGGCGGTACAGGCGACCAGCGTAGCGATTACGCCAACTTCACCTTCACCCCGACGGTCGACGCGCTGGTGGGCAAGCCGGGCACCGTGGTCATCGACATCAAGCCGGTGGCCGACGTCCCCGTGCTGTCCGTGGCCCAGACGATCTCCGGCCTGATCAAGTACACCTACACCGACTTGCAAGGCCTTGGCAACAACGGCGAAGGTGCTGATCCGGCGTTGATCAAGTCCACTATCGAAGCCGCAGGCAGCCGTCCAGGCGTCGTCATCTCCGACGTCGGTGACTCGAACGTGGTGCAGGGCACCGGTACCAAAGTCACCGGCCTGATCTTCCTCGAAGCCGGCAAGACCTACACCTTCAGCGGCAAGGCCGATGACGGTCTGTTGATCAACGTTGGCGGCAAGGATCTGGATGGCGCGCACTGGGGCGCTGGCATCGACCCGACCTCGGGCGACTACACCGGCAGCATCACGCCGACCGAAACCGGCTACTACAGCATCGACCTGTATCACTACAACCAGAACGGCCCAGGCTTCTACAACCTGAACCTCTCGGTGGACCAGGGTCCAGCGACGTCGATCGGTACGAGCGGCGTGCCGCTCTACAGTGATATCAGCGAAGTCATCAACCAGGGCATCGATGTCGTCCCGCGCGTCGACGCCAACGGCGACGGCTACTACGCCGGCTACGAACTGAACCACGGTGCCGAAGACACCGCGATCCAGCTGAGCACCATCGCCGTGTCGTTCGGCGACACCCGCGACGGCTCCGAGCTGCACGTGCTGCAGATCAGCGGTATCCCGGTGGGCGCAGTGCTGCGTGATGGCGCCAACCACGTTTATGTGTCCGAGGCTGGCGGCACCGGCACGGCTGACATCACCGGCTGGAACCTGAGCACCCTGACCTTCACGCCACCGACCGATTTCAACGGCACCGTGGCGCTGACCGTTACCGCTACAGCCACCGAAAAAGCCGATCTGGCCAACCCGGCCTCGGTCAGCCAGCAGCTGAACATCATCGTCGACCCGGTCACCGACGTGACCAACGTGGTTCTCACCGCCGAAGTCCCAGCGGGCGGCGCGGTCGAGAACGGCACCATCGTCTACACCGCCACGGTCGATTCGCCGGTCACCGGCTCGCCAGTGGTCGTCAACCTGTCGAACACTCAGGTCATCACCATTCCCGTAGGTCAGACATCGGGCTCTGTGACCTACGTGATTGGCAACGACGTGTACAAAGGTGCCGATACCGTCAGCACCAGCATCACCGGCGTAAGCGGTGGCACCTACGAGCAACTGACTCCGAACACCACGCCGGTCGTGACCCCTGTCAGCGATGTGATCGATGTCACCACCATCAGCCTCACCGGCGCTGCGTCGGTGACCGAAGGTGAGTCGGCGACCTACACGCTGACCCTGAGCAATCCAACCAATGTCGACACCCAGGTCACCTTGAACCTGAGCTACGGCGGCACTGCGACACGTGCGGACTACGTAGGTCCGGACAGCAACAGCAACAGCATCACCGTGACCATTCCGAAGGGCCAGACCAGCGTCCAGTTCCAACTGCCCATCGTCGATGACGCCCTGGTCGAAGGCCGCGAGAACGTCGTGGTCACCATCGCCAATCCAACCGGCAGCAATTTCGAAAGCCTGGTGGTCAACCCTCAGGCCGCCAGCGTCAACACCGTCATCATCGACAACGATGCGCCGGTGGTGGGCGACAATGGTGGCGTGCCAGGCAACAAACTGACCGGCACCGAAGACACCGTACTGGCACTGGACTGGGCGTCGTTCAACATTGAGCCGACCGCCAACCCCAACCTCGACCTGGGGATCAAGTTCACCAGCCTGCCGGCGAACGGCTCGCTGCAGTTCAACGACGGCTCGGGCTGGAGAGACCTGACCCAGGCCGATCTGGGCACCACCTTCAGCAAGACTCAAATCGACGCAGGCACCCTGCGCTTCGTCCCGGTAGCCGACGAGTCGGGCAGCGATGCCTACCCGAACGCCGGTACCGGTGACCAGCGCAGCGATTACGCCAACTTCACTTTCACCCCGACCGTCGATGCTCTGGTGGGCAAGCCGGGCACCGTGGTCATCGACATCAAGCCGGTGGCTGACGTCCCCGTGCTGTCCGTGGCTCAGACTGTCTCCGGCCTGATCAAGTACACCTACACCGACCTGCAAGGCCTCGGCAACACCGGTGAAGGCGCCGATCCTGCGTTGATCAAGTCGACCATCGAAGCCGCCGGCAGCCGTCCGGGCGTGATCATCGCCGACGTCGGCGACACCAACATCGTCCAGGGCACCGCCACCAAAGTCACCGGCCTGATCTTCCTGGAAGCCGGCAAGACCTACACCTTCAGCGGCAAGGCCGACGATGGTCTGCTGATCAACGTCGGTGGCAAGGATCTGGGTACTGCCCATTGGGGTGCGGGCGTCGACCCGACTTCGGGTGACTTCAGCGGCAGCATCACGCCGTCCGAAACCGGCTACTACAGCCTGGACCTGTACCACCACAACCAGAACGGCCCAGGCTTCTACGACCTGAACCTGTCGGTCGACCAGGGTCCTGCGACCTCGATCGGTCAGAGCGGCGTGCCGCTCTACAGTGATATCAGCGAAGTCATCAATCAGGGCATCGATGTCGTCCCGAACGTCGACGCCAATGGCGACGGCTACTACGCCGGCTACGAACTGAACCACGGTGCCGAAGACACCGCGATCCAGCTGAGCACCATCGCCGTGTCGTTCGGCGACACCCGCGACGGCTCCGAACTGCACGTGCTGCAGATCAGCGGTATCCCGGCAGGCGCAGAGCTGCGTGATGGCGCTGGCCATAGCTACGTTTCCACAGCCGGTGGCACCGGCACGGCCGATATCACCACGTGGGATCTGAAAACCCTGACCATCACGCCGCCGACCGATTTCAACGGCACGCTGGCGCTGACCGTCACGGCCACCGCCACCGAGAGCGCTGACTCGGCCAACCCGGCTTCGGTCAGCCAGCAGCTGAACGTCATCGTCGACCCGGTTACCGACGTGACCAATGTCGTGCTCACGGCACAAACGCCACCAGGCGGCGTGCTGGAAAACGGCACCATCGTCTACACCGCGACCGTAAGCGAGACTGTCGCGGGTACGCCGGTTGTCGTCTTCCTGTCGAACAACCAGACCATCACGATTCCTGTGGGTCAGACGTCGGGCTCGGTGTCCTATGTCGTCGGTAACGACGTGTACAAGGGTGCCGACTCGATCTCCACTACGATCACTGGCGCCTCCGGTGGCAACTACGAGCAACTGACCCCGATTGCCACGCCAGTGGTGACCCCGGTCGGTGATAGCATCGACGTTACCACCATCGGACTGACCGGCGATGCATCGGCCACCGAAGGCCAATCGGCGACCTACACGCTGACCCTGAGCAATCCAACCAATGTCGACACCCAGGTCACCTTGAACCTGAGCTACGGCGGCACTGCGACACGTGTGGACTACGTAGGTCCGGACAGCAACAGCAACAGCATCACCGTGACCATTCCGAAGGGCCAGACCAGCGTCCAGTTCCAACTGCCCATCGTCGATGACGCTCTGGTCGAAGGTCGCGAGAACGTCGTGGTCACCATCGCCAATCCGACCGGCAGCAACTTCGAAAGCCTCGTGGTCAACCCGCAGGCCGCCAGTGTCAACACCGTCATCATCGACAACGATGCGCCGGTGGTAGGCGATAATGGCGACAACAAGGGCGTGGCCGGCAACAAGCTGAGCGGCACCGAAGACAATGCCGTGGCCTTGGACTGGGCTTCGTTCAACGTCCAGCCAACTGCCAACCCCAACCTCGACCTGGGGATCAAGTTCACCAGCCTGCCGGCGAACGGCTCGCTGCAGTTCAACGACGGCTCGGGCTGGAGAGACCTGACCCAGGCCGATCTGGGCACCACCTTCAGCAAGACTCAAATCGACGCAGGCACCCTGCGCTTCGTCCCGGTAGCCGACGAGTCGGGCAGCGATGCCTACCCGAACGCCGGTACCGGTGACCAGCACAGCGACTACGCCAGCTTCACCTTCACCCCAACAGTCGACGCGCTGGTGGGCAAGCCTGGCACCGTCACCATCGACATCAAGCCGGTAGCCGACGCCCCGATCCTCAGCCTGACGCCGGACTACGTCGTCCCGACCGGCCTGATCAAGTACACCTACACCGACCTGCAAGGCCTGGGTGACACCGGTGAAGGCGCCGATCCTGCGTTGATCAAGTCGACCATCGAAGCCGCCGGGAGCCGTCCGGGCGTGGTCATCGCCGACGTCGGCGACACCAACATCGTCCAGGGCACCGCCACCAAAGTCACCGGCCTGATCTTCCTCGAAGCCGGCAAGACCTACACCTTCAGCGGCAAGGCCGACGACGGTCTGCTGATCAACGTCGGTGGCAAGGATTTGGGCACTGCCCATTGGGGCGCGGGCGTCGACCCGACTTCGGGTGACTTCAGCGGCAGCATCACGCCGTCCGAAACCGGCTACTACAGCCTGGACCTGTACCACCACAACCAGAACGGCCCAGGCTTCTATGACCTGAACCTGTCGGTCGACCAGGGTCCTGCGACCTCGATCGGTGCGAGCGGCGTGCCGCTGTACACCGACATTGCCGATCTGGTGAACCAGGGCATCAACGTCACTCCACACGTCGACGGCAACGGCGATGGTTACTACGCCGGCTACGAACTGAACCACGGTGCCGAAAACACCGCGATCCAGCTGAGCACCATCAACGTCACCTTCGGCGACACGCGTGATGGCTCCGAGCAGCACCTGCTGCAGATCAGCGGTATCCCAGAGGGCGCGGTACTGCGCGATGGTGCCAACCACAGCTATGTCTCTGCCGCCGGTGGCACCGGCACGGCCGATATCACCACGTGGGATCTGAAGACCCTGACCATCACCCCGCCGGCCGACTTCACCGGCACGCTGGCCCTGACCGTCAAGGCCACCGCTACTGAAAGTGCGGACCAAGCCAACCCGGCGTCGGTCAGCCAGCAGCTCAACGTCATCGTCGATGCAGTGAACGAAGCGCCAGTGGTAGCCATGGACCAGCAAATGGTCTTCAACGAAGGCTCGGCAGAATCGATCAACCTGGTATCGGGCCTGATCATCAGCGACAAGGACAACACCGCGGGCGATCAACTGCAAAGCGCGAAGATCGTCATCCACAACACCATGGCCGGCGACATCCTGACCTCGGCCTTCGAGGCCGGTAAAGGCACCACCACTCAGGGCATCGGCTACAAGGTCGATGGTGTCGCCAGCGATGGCACCATGACCATCACCCTGGAAGGGATGGCGAGCCGCGCTGCCTACCAGGAGTTGATCAGCTCGATCCAGTTCAAGGCCACCGGTGAGCATCCGGAAAGCACCATGCGCCAGGTCTCGGTCGAAGTGACCGACACCGGCGTGCAGGGCAATGGCGTGAACGGTGCATCCTCGGTCGTGGCCAACAGCACCATGGCGGTCAAGCCAGCCGTCGTCGTGACCTTGTCCGCCGAGCCAGAGGCAGTCGAAGGCGGTGTGATCAAGTACACCGCCACCCTGACCGACCTGCACGGCAATGCCGTCAACGCTCAGGACACCATTCGGGTCGACATCGGCAACGGCGCGAGCATCAGCATCGCCAAGGGCGCCTCGGCAAGCTCGACCACTGTCGATGCGCCAGCGGACGACGTGTACAAGGACGCCGATTCGGTCAGCCGTACCATCCAGAACGTGAGCGGTGGCGGCAACGTCACGCTGATGCCGGGCACCACGCCGGTCAATGTCCTGGTCAACGACACCATCGACGCTACCAAGGTCAGCTTGAGCGCCACATCGGCCGTCAACGACGGCGGCGTCATCACCTACACCGCCACCCTCGACCACGCGGCCGACAAGGCCGTGAAGCTGCTGCTGTCGAACGGCCAGACCATCGACATCGCGGCCAAGGCCACCCAAGGCTCCGTCAACTACACGGTGGCCAACGATGCCTCGCGCGCCGGCATCATCACGGTTGCCGTGGCCGGTATCGCCAACGCCGCCAATGGCAAGCCGATCGATGGCAACTTCGAAAAACTGCTGTACCAGGATGCATCGGCCAGCACCACCGTGACCGGTCCACAGACCACCATCGGTATCACCGGTGCCGAGCGGATCATCGAAGGCCAGTCGGCCGTCTACACCCTGACCCTCAGCCATGAGACCAAGAGCCCGGTCACCGTCACCCTGAGCTATTCGGGCAAGGCGGCCAATGGTGCCGACTTCCAGGGCCAGACCACCGTGGTCATCAACGCCGACAAGTCGTCTGCGACCTTCCCCATCAGCGCCCTGAGCGATCAGTTGCGTGAGGGAACCGAACAGCTGGTCGTCACCATCGACTCGGTCACCGGTGGCAACTTCCAGAGCCTGACGCCAGACCCGGCCCACGCCAGTGTTGCCATCAACATCATCGACAACACCCTGGTGGCCGACACCGCCACGGTCGATGAAGGCGCCACCCTGAACGGCAACGTGCTGACCAATGATCGCGACGGTGACAACAGCCTGACCGTGGCCAAGTTCACCGTCGGCGGCACCAGCTATGCCATGGACGCCAGCGGCCATGCCACGGCTCAGGTCTTCGCCGCAGTCGACAAGCCATCGGTAGCCGTCGGCAATCTGACCATCGCTGCCGATGGCAGCTACACCTACACGCCGGCCAAGGGTTACGAGCACTGGAGCGGCACCGTGCCAACGGTCAGCTACACCACCAATACCGGTGCGGTCAGTACCCTGGACATCACCGTGGCGCCAGTCAGCGATACGCCGCTGCTGAACGTTGCCAACCCAACTTCGTGGACACTGTCCGGCGACGCCAACACCGTCACCAGCGGCCAGGTCAGCCAGTTGGGCGAAGCGTGGAAGACCCACAACGCCAACAACTACATTGAGGTCAACCCGTACAGCGTCTACAACGGCACCTCCAGCAGCACCAAGGTGATCGAGCTGGAAAGCAACGTGGGCGACGCCAGCGACCTCTACACTGTCGTGGCCAACGCCAAGGCCGGTTCGCTGTACACCCTGGACTTCGACTACTCGCCACGCAAAGGGCATGAAGGCGATTCCGACATCAAGGTCATGTGGGGCGACAAGGTGGTCGCCGTGATCAACGGCACCACCGTTGGCATGGTGCACTACAGCCTGCAATTGCCGGTGGACAGCACCGCCAGCAAGACCTTGACCTTCGCTTCGGTGGACAAGAACTCGTTCGGCGGCTTGCTGGACAACATCACGCTGTCCACCACCGGCAACACCGGTGTGGCTGGCAAGGCGATCGCGCTGTCCGAGATCACTTCGCAGCTGGTCGACCGTGACGGTTCCGAAACCCTGACCACGACCATTTCCAACATCCAGGCCGGTGCCACTCTCAGTGACGGCACCCACAGCTTCACGGCCAGCAGCACTGCACAGGTCGCGGACGTCAGCGACTGGAACCTGTCCACCCTGACCCTGACCACCGCGGCCAATGCGCCTGCCGGTGACATCAACCTGAAGGTCAACGCCAGCGCCAAGGACGGTACCGCCGTCGCTGCAGCGGCTGCTGAACAGACCCTGACCGTGCACGTGGTGGAGGCCAAACAGAGCTACAGCGCAATCACCGGCAACGCCGGCACCGAGACGCTGGACGGCACCACCGGCCGCGACATCATTGTCGGCGATGTGACGCCGACCCAGACGCAGAACGGCGCCAGCTACAACATCGCCTACATCCTGGATCGCTCCGGCAGCATGAAGGACACCCTGGCCAGCGCGAAGGATTCGGTCGCGAACGCGGTTCAGCAGCTCTCGCAGAACCTGGGGGGCGGCACCGTCAAGGTGACCATCGTCGACTTCGGTACCGACGCGCAGCAAGGCACTACGCTGACGCTCAAGACGAACATGTCGTTGGACGAGATTAAAAAAGATCTTGGCCTCAATGCGATCACCGCCAATGGTGGTACCAACTACGAATCCGCGTTCTACAAGGCCGCGACCTGGTTCAACGGGACCGAAGCCACCAGCAACACCGGTGCCGTGAAGCTCAGCTACCTGATCACCGACGGCGAACCCACCTACTACCTGGACACGGCCGGTAATCGTCAAGGCGATGGTCGCACCACCAACAGCGCCGTCGTCGAGGGTTCTGCCGAAGGATTCGCAGCCCTGGCCAAAGTATCGACCGTGGAGGCGATCGGGGTTGGTAACAACTCCAACAGCGCCACCGTGGCCACCTTGCAGAAGTTCGACAGCGATGGCGAAGTGCAGACCAAGATCGATGTCAGCAATATCGCTGCCGCACTGAAGAACAGCATCATCACCGCCGGTGGCGACACCATCAACGGCGGCGAAGGCCACGACATCCTGTTCGGCGACACCATCTCGTTCACCAAGGCGGGCGTGACCACCGAGGGTACGGCAGCCCTGACGCGAGTACGTGAAATCGGTCACCAACGCAAGCTCCGTCACCTCCGAGCAGGTACACGACTACATCACCAAGCACGCCAGCGATTTCAACGTCGGGCCTGCCAGCTCCGAGGGCCAGGCCGGTCTGTTCACCGTCGCCAAGGGGGGCAACGACTTCCTCAACGGCGGTGATGGCGACGACATCATCTACGGCCAGCGTGGCGACGACACCCTGCGTGGCGGTGCCGGCAACGACGTGCTCTTCGGTGGTGCCGGCAAGGATACGTTCGTGTGGAAAAGCGGTGACGTGGGTACCGACACCATCAAGGACTTCAGCCATGCCGAGGGCGACAAACTGGACCTGTCCGACCTGTTGCCATCGGATGCCGAAACCAACCTGGCGAACTACCTGAAGCTGAGCACCGACACGGCTGGCAACTCTATCCTGCAGATCAGCACCAAAGGTGGCATGACGTCGGCTGCGGCCACCGTCACGCCGGATGTCACCATCAAGGTCGACAATGCGCACTGGGGCAGCGGTACCGATGCCATCAAGTCGCTGATCTCCGGTGGCGACCTGCTGGTCAAGCACCACGATTGATGCCATCGGCGGCCGGCCTCCACGGGTCGGCTGCCGTCAGCATCCACAGGGTCGCAATCCGTGTAATCTCTGCCGAGGCTGCCCTGCAGTCTCGGCAGGTTTTTTTCGATGGGAGTGCTTCGATGTTCTACGTACAACGCGATCGACAAGGTGCATTGATCCGTGTGGAGGCGGCGCCCTATGCCGAAGCCACGGAAACCCTGCCGGCCGATCACCACGAGATCCAGGCGTGGTACGCCAACGATGTGGTCGAAACCAGCCTGAAACAGCTCAAGCAGAGCGATCTGGACATGATCCGGGTACTCGACGACCTGATCCAGGTACTGACCAGCAAAGGCATCATTCGGGTAACCGACCTGCCAGCGGCGGCCCAGGCCAAGCTCAAGGATCGTTCCAGCGCACGGGTAGCGCTCGGTGGTCTGAATCAGCTGATCAACGACGACGAAACCGGCCTGATCTGAAGCCTTCGTCCCTCTTCAGCACCGCGCCTGCAAAGGCACGGTCCGAAGCTGAACGAAGGCCTGCGCGGCAGACCTAGCCTGCCTGCCAGGGCTGTGGCTCACCCACGAGCTGACCCTGTACGCCGGCAATCCCCATCTCGCGAATCACCTGCAACTCCCCTTCCGTTTCGACCCGCTCGGCAATCAGCGGCAAGTCGATGCTGTGCGCCGCCCGCTGAATGGCCTCGATGAACAGCCGTTTGTGGCTTTCCTGATCGATGGCGCGAATGTAGCTGCCGTCGATCTTCAGGTAGCCAAGGCCCAGATGGGCGAGGTTGCCGATCATGCTGAAACGCCCACCGAAGCGCTGCAGGCTCAGGCTGTAGCCCAGGCTGCGCAGACGTCGCGTGAACTGCTCCAGCACGCTCTGCTCGGGGATCTGCTCCTCGCCGATTTCCAGGATCAGACGCGGGCCCAGGGACGGGTACTGCGCGAGTCTTTCGAACAGCGCTTCCAACGCCTGCGGATCATTCAAGGTCGCCGCGGACAGGTTCAAGGCGAGCGTGGCATCGTGCTTGCGCAAATGCTCCAGCACCAGCTCCAGCATCAGCCGATCCAGCCGCGCCGACCAGCCGAAGCGCTCCAGCCACGGCAGGAACCGTCCCGCAGCTACGGCCTCGCCCGTCTCGTCGATCAGCCGTGAAAGCACCTTGTGGTGAAGCACCTGCCCGGTGTCCGCGCTATTCACCACCGGTTGGAAGTACAGCTGGAACCGGCGCTGGCTCAGAGCGTCATCAAGCAAGGTATGCCAGGCGTGGTGATCATTCTCCACCGTCGCCAGCGCCCGGTGCTCCAGACACACCCAGCAACTGTCCCCTGGCCCCTCGGCTTGCGCCAGGGCTTCGTCCGCCAGCTTGAGCAAGGCGTGCGGGTCATCACCCGGGGTGTACGGTGCCAGCCCCAGATGGGCCACTGGCAGCAGATCGGTGGCGCCGGTCTGGGCCAGGCTGCGCAGGTTCGCATCGAGCGCCTGTGCGAGCTGCTGGGCCTCCTCGCGCACCATGCCCGGTGCCAGTATGGAAAACTCGCCACCACGGCTGCGGGTGATCAGGTTCTGCGTCTCAGGGTAACCCGCACAGGTCCTAACCAACTGTTGACTCACCGCCTGCAGCAACTGGTCGGTCCGCTGCCCACCCAGACGTTGGTTGAGGCCTGCCAGATCGTTGATACGCAACAGCACCAGATACCCGGCGCTGGCCTCTTCCAGATTGCTGACGCGGGTGTGCAATTGCATCTCGAAGTAGCGTCGGTTGGCCAGTCCCGTCAGGCTGTCCTGGTACGACTCGATCCGCAGCCTCTCGCTGCGCACGGTTTGCTCGTGAAACAGCGCCTTGAGCTTTTCCACCATCTGGTTCATGGCCTGTACCACGCGTCGCAACTCGGGGGTGCGCGGCAGATCGGGCAGGCTGAGGAACTCCCTGCGAGCAATGGCGTGCGACTGCTCGACCATGTAGTCCAGCGGTTTGAGCTGGCGACGCAGCAGCAGTGCGCCGAGTGCAGCACTCACCGCGCCGCACAGCAGCAACCAGCCCAGACTGCCCAATGCGCCCTGCCACAGCTTGGCCACAGCGAACATGGGGTGGCTCACCACCTCCACCCGAGCCGCCTGCTCCCAGCCACGGCTGACGATTGCGTCACCACCCGCCGGGGCCAGATTGATCATCTTCACGAACCAGGCCGGTACACCACTGCCATCCGGCTCGGCGGCTCGCTCGACGATGACGCTGTCATCCGCCAGATTGACCACACGAATGCTGGCGTAATAACCGCTGTCGAAGATCGAGCTGACCATCAGCTCGACCATCGCCGGGTCATCGATGTTGGGCGTGAGCGACAACGCCAGCGCCGTAGCCGCATCCTGGGCGTGCGAACGCAGCTGATTGACGTACTGAGTGCGCGAGCTCTCAAGGCTGACCATGAAGCTGCCAGTGAAAGCCACCACCAGAAACAGGCATATCGCGATCAACAGCTGTTTGAACAGAGACATCGTTGCTCCACTTAATGATCCGGGCTTTCCGGAAAGCCTTCTGCGGCCATTTTCTTCAGCACGTCCTGCCAACGCGACAGGCGCTTGGTATCCCCTACCTTCCTGTTGCCACCGGCGCCGGTGAGCCACAATCCTTCACCGTTGAAGGCGTACACCGGCAGCAGGTCCTGACGCTGGCTGGCAGGCAGAATAGGGTCCATCAGGCTGTCCAGTACCAGTGGCATGGCAGTCGGTGTGGCGTAATAGGTGAGCACCATATGCGCCCGGTTCTGTCGCAGGGCCTTGACGTAGGTAATGCGCAACTTGTCGGCAGCGACGCCCAGATGACGCAGACTGAAATACTTGGCGATCGCATAGTCCTCGCAGTCGCCAGCGCCCTTGAGCAGCGACTGCACTGGCGTTGCCCAGTAATCCACCTCATGCCACAGATCGAGGTCTTCCCGATACCGCAGCTGATGATTGAAGAACTGGTTCACCACTTCCAACTGCTCGCTTTCGCTCAGTGGCTTTTGCGTGGCCAGCAATCGTTGCCATGCATCGATACGCTGCGCACCCTCACCCAAGGGCCCATACAAGCTCTCGGCACGGCGACTGATCTGATTGAAATCCCAATCGGCACGAAGCCCACCCAGCAAGGTACCCGCCAGGGCCAAGGCAATCGCAAGACAGCGCACCGTCTGTAGGTACTTCAACCGTGTAACCAACGTGTTCGATCCGCCGGGGACGCATTGCAGCCCACCATGGTGCGGGGGCGCTGAATAAAAAACAATGGCACGATGAAATCACTTTCGCGAGGTTCTGGGCAGTCTTTTCGTCGCCACAACGCCGCACTTCGTCTGGCTGTCGGCATCCCGGGTGGTTATTCAAAAGCACCGCCTTTCAATGTGTAACTGGTTGCGTCAGGATGTCGCAAAATAACAGAGGCTGTTTGGCGTGACTGAAAAAACCACTGTGCTGGCCAGCATTCTGGGCAGTGAACAGGTGCCTGCGCATCTGGCGCGCTCGGTGATCGAAGAAAAAGTTCGTGCAGCGATCTACGATGGACGCCTGCCCTGCGGCATGGCCATCCGGCAGCAGGAACTGGCGACACTGTTCGGCGTCAGCCGTATGCCGGTGCGCGAAGCCTTGCGTCAGCTTGAGGCACAGGGTCTGTTGAAGGTCGTGCATCACAAAGGCGCTGTGGTCGCTCCACTGGTCAATCATGACTCAGTGGAAACCTATGCCTTGCGCATGCTGCTGGAATGCGAGGCCTTGCGCCTGTCGATTCCTTTTCTGGAGGAATCCGACTTTGGCTATGCCCAGGACTGTATCGAACGCCTGGAGCTAACTGGCGACTACGTCGAGATCAGTCAACTCAACCGCGCTTTCCACTACGCGCTGTACAAACGCGCCGACAATCGTCGACTGTTGCAGTTGGTAGACGAGGGACTGATTGAAGAGGAACGCTTCCTGCGCTTCAACCTGGAAGCCATGGGTTTGCGCAAATTGGCACAGGATGACCATCGACAGCTGCTCGAAGCTGCTCGGCAACGTGATATCCCTCTTGCAACCCAGTTGCTGCGAGAGCATCTGCAGCGCGGCGTCGATGCCATTACCCGCTACCTGGCGAATGCCCAACGGTAGGATCAGCAAGGCTGAAAAGCAAAAACCCCTGTCTGCGTCAGCAGACAGGGGTTTTCTTATTCAATCTTGACGATGACCTACTCTCACATGGGGAAACCCCACACTACCATCGGCGATGCATCGTTTCACTACTGAGTTCGGGATGGGATCAGGTGGTTCCAATGCTCTATGGTCGTCAAGAAATTCCGTGTGCCGGGCTGGCGTGGCCAGCCTCAGCGAAATATTGGGACTTCTACTTATAGACAAAACCCCTACCTGCTCGCGCAGATAGGGGTTTCGGAATTGAATCTTGACGATGACCTACTCTCACATGGGGAAACCCCACACTACCATCGGCGATGCATCGTTTCACTGCTGAGTTCGGGATGGGATCAGGTGGTTCCAATGCTCTATGGTCGTCAAGAAATTCTGTAGCCGGGATGCCCTTTGGGAGGCACTCCAGCGAATCGGGTATGTGATATTTGTGGGTTGTCCTGCTGCGAACTTTCGGTTCGTGTCATCTCCACAGTCACCGCAATCTGGTCTTCGACGCAAATTGCTTGGGTGTTATATGGTCAAGCCTCACGGGCAATTAGTATGGGTTAGCTCAACGCCTCACAGCGCTTACACACCCCACCTATCAACGTCGTAGTCTTCGACGGCCCTTCAGGGAACTCAAGGTTCCAGTGAGATCTCATCTTGAGGCAAGTTTCCCGCTTAGATGCTTTCAGCGGTTATCTTTTCCGAACATAGCTACCCGGCAATGCCACTGGCGTGACAACCGGAACACCAGAGGTTCGTCCACTCCGGTCCTCTCGTACTAGGAGCAGCCCCTCTCAAATCTCAAACGTCCACGGCAGATAGGGACCGAACTGTCTCACGACGTTCTAAACCCAGCTCGCGTACCACTTTAAATGGCGAACAGCCATACCCTTGGGACCGGCTTCAGCCCCAGGATGTGATGAGCCGACATCGAGGTGCCAAACACCGCCGTCGATATGAACTCTTGGGCGGTATCAGCCTGTTATCCCCGGAGTACCTTTTATCCGTTGAGCGATGGCCCTTCCATACAGAACCACCGGATCACTAAGACCTACTTTCGTACCTGCTCGACGTGTCTGTCTCGCAGTCAAGCGCGCTTTTGCCTTTATACTCTACGACCGATTTCCGACCGGTCTGAGCGCACCTTCGTACTCCTCCGTTACTCTTTAGGAGGAGACCGCCCCAGTCAAACTACCCACCATACACTGTCCTCGATCCGGATGACGGACCTGAGTTAGAACCTCAAAGTTGCCAGGGTGGTATTTCAAGGATGGCTCCACGCAGACTGGCGTCCACGCTTCAAAGCCTCCCACCTATCCTACACAAGCAAATTCAAAGTCCAGTGCAAAGCTATAGTAAAGGTTCACGGGGTCTTTCCGTCTAGCCGCGGATACACTGCATCTTCACAGCGATTTCAATTTCACTGAGTCTCGGGTGGAGACAGCGCCGCCATCGTTACGCCATTCGTGCAGGTCGGAACTTACCCGACAAGGAATTTCGCTACCTTAGGACCGTTATAGTTACGGCCGCCGTTTACCGGGGCTTCGATCAAGAGCTTCGCTTGCGCTAACCCCATCAATTAACCTTCCGGCACCGGGCAGGCGTCACACCCTATACGTCCACTTTCGTGTTTGCAGAGTGCTGTGTTTTTAATAAACAGTCGCAGCGGCCTGGTATCTTCGACCGGCATGAGCTTACGGAGCAAGTCCTTCACCCTCACCGGCGCACCTTCTCCCGAAGTTACGGTGCCATTTTGCCTAGTTCCTTCACCCGAGTTCTCTCAAGCGCCTTGGGTATTCTCTACCCAACCACCTGTGTCGGTTTGGGGTACGGTTCCTGGTTACCTGAAGCTTAGAAGCTTTTCTTGGAAGCATGGCATCAACCACTTCGTCGTCTAAAAGACAACTCGTCATCAGCTCTCGGCCTTGAAATCCCGGATTTACCTAAGATCCCAGCCTACCACCTTAAACTTGGACAACCAACGCCAAGCTGGCCTAGCCTTCTCCGTCCCTCCATCGCAATAACCAGAAGTACAGGAATATTAACCTGTTTTCCATCGACTACGCTTTTCAGCCTCGCCTTAGGGACCGACTAACCCTGCGTCGATTAACGTTGCGCAGGAAACCTTGGTCTTTCGGCGTGGGTGTTTTTCACACCCATTGTCGTTACTCATGTCAGCATTCGCACTTCTGATACCTCCAGCAAGCTTCTCAACTCACCTTCACAGGCTTACAGAACGCTCCTCTACCGCATCATCAAAAGATGATACCCGTAGCTTCGGTACCTGGTTTGAGCCCCGTTACATCTTCCGCGCAGGCCGACTCGACTAGTGAGCTATTACGCTTTCTTTAAAGGGTGGCTGCTTCTAAGCCAACCTCCTAGCTGTCTAAGCCTTCCCACATCGTTTCCCACTTAACCAGGATTTTGGGACCTTAGCTGACGGTCTGGGTTGTTTCCCTTTTCACGACGGACGTTAGCACCCGCCGTGTGTCTCCCATGCTCGGCACTTGTAGGTATTCGGAGTTTGCATCGGTTTGGTAAGTCGGGATGACCCCCTAGCCGAAACAGTGCTCTACCCCCTACAGTGATACATGAGGCGCTACCTAAATAGCTTTCGAGGAGAACCAGCTATCTCCGAGCTTGATTAGCCTTTCACTCCGATCCACAGGTCATCCGCTAACTTTTCAACGGTAGTCGGTTCGGTCCTCCAGTCAGTGTTACCTAACCTTCAACCTGCCCATGGATAGATCGCCCGGTTTCGGGTCTATACCCAGCGACTAAACGCCCTATTAAGACTCGCTTTCGCTACGCCTCCCCTATTCGGTTAAGCTCGCCACTGAATATAAGTCGCTGACCCATTATACAAAAGGTACGCAGTCACAGAACAACGTCTGCTCCCACTGCTTGTACGCATACGGTTTCAGGATCTATTTCACTCCCCTCTCCGGGGTTCTTTTCGCCTTTCCCTCACGGTACTAGTTCACTATCGGTCAGTCAGTAGTATTTAGCCTTGGAGGATGGTCCCCCCATATTCAGACAAGGTTTCTCGTGCCCCGTCCTACTCGATTTCATTGACAAGAGATTTTCGCGTACAGGGCTATCACCCACTATGGCCGCACTTTCCAGAGCGTTCCGCTAATCTCAAACCAACTTAAGGGCTGGTCCCCGTTCGCTCGCCACTACTAAGGGAATCTCGGTTGATTTCTTTTCCTCAGGGTACTTAGATGTTTCAGTTCCCCTGGTTCGCCTCGCATGCCTATGTATTCAGCATGAGATAACTGTCTTATGACAGCTGGGTTCCCCCATTCAGACATCTCCGGATCACAGTCTGTTTGCCGACTCCCCGAAGCTTTTCGCAGGCTACCACGTCTTTCATCGCCTCTGACTGCCAAGGCATCCACCGTATGCGCTTCTTCACTTGACCATATAACCCCAAGCAATCTGGTTATACTGTGAAGACGACATTCGCCGAAAATTCGCATTTACTCAAAGAGCAACTCACAAATTTTACCTTAGCCTGAACCTACACCAGTGAAAGTGTCTGTCCAGTCTATCTTTCTATCACATACCCAAATTTTTAAAGAACGATTCTGAAAAAGATCAGAAATCAGCATTCAACCATCATTCGATGGAATGCTCATTTCTAAGCTTTGACAACGATGGAGCACCAAAAGTGGTGGAGCCAAGCGGGATCGAACCGCTGACCTCCTGCGTGCAAGGCAGGCGCTCTCCCAGCTGAGCTATGGCCCCATAATTGGTGGGTCTGGGCAGATTCGAACTGCCGACCTCACCCTTATCAGGGGTGCGCTCTAACCAACTGAGCTACAGACCCAATCGTCTTCTTCAATGAATCAAGCAATTCGTGTGGGAGCTCATGAGCCAGCTGTTGTCGTCGATTAAGGAGGTGATCCAGCCGCAGGTTCCCCTACGGCTACCTTGTTACGACTTCACCCCAGTCATGAATCACACCGTGGTAACCGTCCTCCCGAGGGTTAGACTAGCTACTTCTGGTGCAACCCACTCCCATGGTGTGACGGGCGGTGTGTACAAGGCCCGGGAACGTATTCACCGCGACATTCTGATTCGCGATTACTAGCGATTCCGACTTCACGCAGTCGAGTTGCAGACTGCGATCCGGACTACGATCGGTTTTGTGAGATTAGCTCCACCTCGCGGCTTGGCAACCCTCTGTACCGACCATTGTAGCACGTGTGTAGCCCAGGCCGTAAGGGCCATGATGACTTGACGTCATCCCCACCTTCCTCCGGTTTGTCACCGGCAGTCTCCTTAGAGTGCCCACCTTAACGTGCTGGTAACTAAGGACAAGGGTTGCGCTCGTTACGGGACTTAACCCAACATCTCACGACACGAGCTGACGACAGCCATGCAGCACCTGTCTCAATGTTCCCGAAGGCACCAATCCATCTCTGGAAAGTTCATTGGATGTCAAGGCCTGGTAAGGTTCTTCGCGTTGCTTCGAATTAAACCACATGCTCCACCGCTTGTGCGGGCCCCCGTCAATTCATTTGAGTTTTAACCTTGCGGCCGTACTCCCCAGGCGGTCAACTTAATGCGTTAGCTGCGCCACTAAGAGTTCAAGACTCCCAACGGCTAGTTGACATCGTTTACGGCGTGGACTACCAGGGTATCTAATCCTGTTTGCTCCCCACGCTTTCGCACCTCAGTGTCAGTATGAGCCCAGGTGGTCGCCTTCGCCACTGGTGTTCCTTCCTATATCTACGCATTTCACCGCTACACAGGAAATTCCACCACCCTCTGCCCTACTCTAGCTTGCCAGTTTTGGATGCAGTTCCCAGGTTGAGCCCGGGGATTTCACATTCAACTTAACAAACCACCTACGCGCGCTTTACGCCCAGTAATTCCGATTAACGCTTGCACCCTCTGTATTACCGCGGCTGCTGGCACAGAGTTAGCCGGTGCTTATTCTGTCGGTAACGTCAAGACAGCAAGGTATTCGCTGACTGCCCTTCCTCCCAACTTAAAGTGCTTTACAATCCGAAGACCTTCTTCACACACGCGGCATGGCTGGATCAGGCTTTCGCCCATTGTCCAATATTCCCCACTGCTGCCTCCCGTAGGAGTCTGGACCGTGTCTCAGTTCCAGTGTGACTGATCATCCTCTCAGACCAGTTACGGATCGTCGCCTTGGTGAGCCATTACCTCACCAACTAGCTAATCCGACCTAGGCTCATCTGATAGCGCAAGGCCCGAAGGTCCCCTGCTTTCTCCCGTAGGACGTATGCGGTATTAGCGTTCCTTTCGAAACGTTGTCCCCCACTACCAGGCAGATTCCTAGGCATTACTCACCCGTCCGCCGCTGAATCAGGAAGCAAGCTTCCCTCAACCGCTCGACTTGCATGTGTTAGGCCTGCCGCCAGCGTTCAATCTGAGCCATGATCAAACTCTTCAGTTCAATACTGCAATTGGGTTTTGAGAAAACCCTATAAACTTGGCTCAGCAATCGCAAACTCGAGCCCGAAGGATCGAGGCAACTCTTCGATTTCTCGTGGAGTTGTTGTGATGCTGATAATCTTGTTGACTAACAGTCTTAACTCACAAGCACCCACACGAATTGCTTGATTCAATTGTTAAAGAGCGGTGGGTTGATTCTTTCGTCTCAACCGAGGCGCGCATTCTACGCTGGCCTCACATTCTGTCAAGCGTTTATTTCGAAGTATTTTTCCAGAAACCTGAACAACTTCAAACACTTGACTCGCTTCGATCACTCGTCAGCGGGAGGCGAATTCTACAGCGTTTCAAACCGCTGTCAACTGCCTTTTTTCACCGCTTCCGACCTTGAAGATCGAAGCACTTCCTCACTGCCTGAACGACTAACTCATTGATTAACAAGGCGTTTATCGTTTCGACTGCGCCGGAAGTGGGGCGAATTATAGACACTTGAAATCTGCCGTCAACCCCCAATTCAGAAAACTGTCATAAACCTTATTCACGTGCTGCTTCTATATAGAAGCAGCACTACACCACGCCTGCGGCGTGGAGTTGCTCATAGGTCTGGGCATCCATGTTCAACAGCTGCTGCAGGACTTCCTGGGTATGCTCGCCCAGCAAAGGAGGCGCATGTCGATACTCCACGGGACTGGCGCTCAGCCGTAGTGGGCTGGCGACCATGGGGAGGGTGCCCGCCAGAGGATGTTTCAGTTGAATGGCCAGTCCCCTGGCAAGCACCTGAGGGTCGGCGAACACTTGGGCCAGATCGTTTATCGGGCCGCAGGGCACGCCAGCCACTTCGAGTTCGGTGACCCACTGCTGGGTCGTCTTGAACACCGTCGCCTGCCGGATCAAGGGGATCAACTGCGTGCGATTGGCGACCCGCTGCTGGTTGGAGGCGAAGCGGGGGTCGGTGGCCCATTCGGGATGGCCGGCCACCTGGGCGAATTTGGCGAACTGGCTATCGTTGCCCACCGTCAGGATGAAATCGCCGTCGGCTGTAGGAAAATCCTGATAGGGCACGATGTTTGGATGGGCATTGCCCAAGCGCCCAGGCGCGACCCCTGTGGTGAGGTAGTTCATGGCCTGGTTGGCCAGACAGGCTACCTGCACGTCCAGCAGGGCCATGTCGATCTGCTGGCCACCGCCGCCTTTGTCGCGATGCGCCAATGCAGCCAGTATGGCGACGGTGGAATACAGACCGGTCAGGATGTCAGTCAGAGCGACACCCACCTTGGCAGGTCCGGCACCAGGATCGCCATCGGCCTTGCCGGTGAGGCTCATCAGGCCGCCCATGCCTTGCACCATGAAGTCGTACCCTGGGCGGGTGGCATAGGGGCCGGTCTGGCCGAAACCGGTGATCGAGCAGTAGATCAGTTGCGGATTAACGGCACTGAGTGACGCATAGTCCAACCCATACGCGGCCAAACCGCCGACCTTGAAGTTCTCGATGAGAATGTCGGAGTTCGCAGCCAGCTCGCGGACCAGTTGTTGCCCCTCGGGCCGAGTGAAGTCGATGGTGACCGAGCGCTTGTTGCGATTGGCCGCCAGGTAATAGGCGGCTTCACCGGTGCTGTTGCCTGCCTGATCCGCCAGAAACGGCGGCCCCCAGGCTCGGGTGTCATCACCCCGGCCTGGACGTTCGACCTTGATGACCTCGGCGCCGAGGTCGGCGAGGATCTGACCCGCCCAGGGCCCGGCCAGCACTCGCGACAGATCGAGTACACGAAGATGCGAAAGCGCGCCCATGACGACCTCCTGTCAATAGAAGGCTTGCAGGCCGGTTTGCGCACGCCCCAGGATCAAGGCGTGCACGTCGTGGGTGCCTTCGTAGGTATTGACCACCTCCAGGTTGACCAGATGGCGGGCGATGCCGAATTCGTCGGAGATGCCGTTGCCGCCGAGCATGTCTCGGGCCATGCGTGCGATGTCCAGGGATTTGCCGCAGGAGTTGCGCTTCATGATCGAGGTGATCTCGACGGCCGCGGTGCCTTCGTCTTTCATCCGACCCAGACGCAGGCAGCCTTGCAAGGCGAGGGTGATCTCGGTCTGCATGTCGGCCAGCTTCTTCTGGATGAGTTGGTTGGCGGCGAGCGGGCGGCCGAACTGCTGGCGATCCAGGGTGTACTGCCGAGCGGTGTGCCAGCAGAATTCCGCTGCCCCCAGCGCGCCCCAAGAGATGCCGTAACGCGCGGAGTTCAGGCAGGTGAACGGCCCCTTGAGACCACGCACATCGGGAAACATGTTTTCTTCCGGGACGAACACGTTATCCATGACGATTTCACCGGTGATGGAGGCGCGCAGGCCGACCTTGCCGTGAATCGCGGGTGCGCTGAGGCCGGCCCAGCCTTTTTCCAGAATGAAGCCGCGGATGTCACCTGCATCGTCCTTGGCCCACACCACGAACACGTCGGCAATCGGGCTGTTGGTGATCCACATCTTGCTGCCGCTCATGCGGTAGCCGCCGTCGACCTTGCGCGCCCGTGTGGCCATGGCGCCTGGGTCGGAGCCGTGGTCGGGCTCGGTCAGGCCGAAGCAGCCGATCCACTCGCCACTGGCCAGTTTGGGCAGATATTTCTGCTTTTGCGCTTGAGTGCCGAATTCATTGATTGGAACCATCACCAATGACGACTGCACGCTCATCATCGAGCGGTAGCCGGAATCTACCCGCTCGACCTCACGGGCGATCAGGCCATAGCAGACGTAGTTGAGACCACTGCCGCCGAATTCTTCCGGGATGGTGGCGCCGAGCAGACCCATCTCGCCCATTTCGCGAAAGATGGAGGGGTCGGTGGTTTCATGGCGAAAGGCTTCCAGGACACGCGGCATGAGCTTGTCCTGCGCGTATTGCTCCGCACTGTCGCGCACCATGCGCTCTTCCTGGGTAAGTTGTTGGTCCAGCAGCAGTGGGTCGATCCAGTTGAAGCTTGCCATGTGTCCGTCCTCTAGAAAGCGGTATATCCGCAGATTAGGCCGCTGCGACTTGGCGGACAAAGCAAGTTTGCGCATGAGGTTGTGATAATTTCTCACTTCATAAGTGAGCCACGGTGCATGGCATCGGGACTTGAGTGAGGAACGGTTACATGCGCAGACGAATACCCAGCACGGCCGCATTGATCTGCTTCGAGGCAGCAGCGCGCCATGAGAGCTTCACCAAGGCGTCTGCCGAGCTGTTCCTGACCCAGGGAGCGGTTTGCAGGCAGATTGCCAATCTCGAGGCGTTTCTCGATGTGCGCTTGTTTCGACGCTCCAAGCGAGGCGTGAAGCTGACCGAAGCGGGATTGTCGTACAGCCGCCGGGTGGCTGCGCAACTCGATGCCGTGGAGCGCGAAACGCTGGCGGTGATGGGGCAGCAGGGCGCCAGTACCCTGGAGCTGGCCGTGGTGCCGACTTTCGGCACGCAATGGCTGCTGCCGCGGCTGAAGGACTTCCAGCGGCATAACCCGCAGATCACGGTCCACCTGACTAACCGGACTCGACCTTTCCTGTTCGCCGACACCGACTTCGATGCGGCAATCTACTTCGGGGACGGTGACTGGCCGGGCACGCAGACCAGCAGACTGATGGAAGAGCATCCCGTTCCCGTGTGCAGTCCGGCGCTTCTGCAAGGGCAGTCGGCATTGACGCCGGCCCGCATTGCCGAACTTGCGCTGCTGCAGCAGAGCACACGTCCCTATGCATGGCGACAGTGGTTTGCCAGCCTGGACATGAACGTGCCGCGTGATCTGAGCGGTCCGCGCTATGAGCTGTTCTCCATGCTGGCTCAGGCAGCGGTGCACGAAATGGGGATTGCGCTCATTCCTCCGTTTCTGATCCAACGGGAGTTGCGCGAGGGCAGCCTGGTCGTTGCCAATGCCCACGAGCTGACCAGTTCCAAAGCCTATTACCTGGCCGTGCCGGACAGGCATCGCGAGCTGGGATCGCTGCGGGTTTTTCGCGATTGGCTGATGCAGCAGGCGCAGGATTATCACGCAACGGAAGGGCGGCAGCATCGCTGACAATGCGTAGTGGTGCCTTGAAAGACCCTACAGATATATGTTTTTGGCGCGTTTCTGAAACATACGAAAAATGGCGAATTTTCAGCGCCAGCCTTTGCACTGCCTGACTATGGCGTGTTTTTGACGCTGATTGGTCTCTGTCCTGCAAATATTTCGCAAAATATTTCGACGCATCCAGTCATCGCTGTAAGTACCGATCTAGAAGGCTTTGAGGCCTACCGCTGTGACATTCGGTCACAGCGTGACTTGTAGTGCTTTGCGTGTATCGCTCCATAACCTGTTGAAGCCGCTCGTCGGGGCCTGCAAAATGCCGCGGCCCGCCGTTTTCAGGCGGTATCGTGCTGATGGGCCATCGCAGAATGAGCCATAGCCAGTGCTTGGGTACGACCAGGAAGAAGATCCAGCAGGAGATATAACGTGCACATTGGTGTTCCTCTCGAAACGCAGCAGGGCGAGACACGTGTAGCCGCCACCCCGGAGACCATCAAGAAGCTGGTCGCTCAGGGCCATGTGGTGACGGTTGAAAGTGGCGCAGGCGTGCGCGCGAGCGTGACCGACGGTGCCTATGAGGCCGCTGGCGCGATCATTGGCAGCGCGGCGCAGGTGTTTGCCACGCAGTTGGTGCTCAAGGTCAATCCTCCCAACGACGCAGAACTGCTGCAGATGAGCACCGGTACGGTGCTGCTGGGCATGCTCAACCCGTTCAACAACGAGTTGATCGCCAAGATGGCAGAGCGGGGCATCAGTGCTTTCGCCCTCGAGGCAGCGCCTCGTACGTCACGTGCGCAGAGCCTGGACGTGCTGTCTTCGCAAGCCAACATCGCCGGCTACAAGTCGGTTCTGCTGGCGGCGCATCACTACCCACGGTTCATGCCGATGCTGATGACCGCAGCCGGTACCGTCAAGGCGGCACGGGTGCTGATTCTGGGTGCCGGCGTGGCGGGACTGCAGGCCATCGCCACGGCCAAGCGCCTGGGTGCGGTGATCGAGGCCTCGGACGTGCGTCCGGCGGTGAAGGAGCAGATCGAATCGCTGGGGGCGAAGTTCATCGATGTGCCGTACGAAACCGACGAGGAACGCGAATGCGCCGAAGGCACGGGGGGTTACGCCCGGCCCATGCCTGCCAGCTGGATGCAGCGTCAGGCGCAGGCGGTTCACGAACGGGCCAAGCAGGCTGACATCGTCATCACCACTGCGCTGATTCCGGGGCGCAAGGCGCCTACGTTGCTCAGTGCCGAAACGGTGGCACAGATGAAGCCTGGCTCAGTGGTGATCGACCTCGCAGCCCTGCAGGGCGGTAACTGCCCACTGACCGTGGCCGATCAGGTGGTGGTGCATAACGGCGTGACCATCGTCGGGCCGACCAACCTGCCGGCGCAGGTGGGTGCCGACGCCTCGGCGCTGTATGCCCGCAACCTGCTGGATTTCATGAAGCTGCTGTTCGACAAGGAAGGGCAGTTCACCATCAACCTGGAAGACGACATCGTCGCCGCGTGCCTGATGTGCCGCGATGGCCAGATCGTGCGCAAGAACGGCTGAGGACACTACAAATGGAAGACATGCTGATCTCCCACGGTATCTACAACCTGATCATTTTCGTGCTGGCCATCTATGTCGGCTATCACGTGGTCTGGAACGTGACACCTGCGCTGCACACACCCCTGATGGCCGTGACCAATGCCATTTCGGCCATTGTCATCGTCGGTGCGATGCTCGCCGCAGCGCTGACCGTGACGCCTCTGGGCAAGACCATGGGCACCCTGGCCGTTGCGCTGGCAGCGGTGAACGTATTCGGTGGGTTCCTGGTAACCCGGCGGATGCTGGAGATGTTCAAGAAGAAAGCCCCGAAAGTGAAGGATGAGGCGTCCAAACAATGAGCATGAATTTGGTTACGCTTCTTTATCTGGTGGCATCGGTGTGCTTCATCCAGGCATTGAAGGGGCTGTCCCATCCGACCACGTCGCGACGCGGCAATCTGTTCGGCATGCTGGGCATGACCCTTGCGGTGCTCACCACTGTCGGCCTGATCTACAAGCTGGGCGCAGAACTGGCAACCGCCGGCATCGGCTACGTGCTGGTCGGTCTGCTGGTGGGCGGTACCGCCGGGTCGATCATGGCCAAGCGCGTGGAAATGACCAAGATGCCCGAGCTGGTGGCCTTCATGCACAGCATGATCGGTCTGGCGGCGGTGTTCATCGCTATCGCCGCCGTAGTCGAGCCGCAATCGCTGGGCATCGTCGCGCACCTGGGTGACGCGATTCCAACCGGTAACCGCCTGGAACTGTTCCTGGGCGCAGCGATTGGCGCCATCACCTTTTCCGGCTCGGTGATTGCCTTTGGCAAGCTGTCCGGCAAATACAAGTTCCGCCTGTTCCAGGGCGCGCCCGTACAGTTTGCCGGCCAGCACAAGCTCAATCTGTTGATCGGCCTGGGTACCTTGCTGTGTGGTCTGATCTTCATGTTCACGGGCAGCTATGCCGCCTTTGGCCTGATGCTGGCCCTGGCGTTCGTCCTGGGTGTGCTGTTGATCATCCCGATCGGCGGGGCGGACATGCCGGTGGTGGTGTCCATGCTCAACAGCTATTCGGGCTGGGCTGCAGCGGGCATCGGATTCTCGCTGAACAACTCGATGCTGATCATCGCCGGTTCGCTGGTGGGTTCCAGCGGTGCGATTCTGTCCTACATCATGTGCAAGGCGATGAACCGTTCGTTCTTCAACGTCATTGGCGGTGGCTTCGGCGCCGTTGCGGACGCGGGCCCGGCGGGTGCCAAGGAAGCACGGCCAGTGAAATCGGGTTCGGCGGACGATGCCACGTTCCTGCTGACCAACGCCGATACCGTGATCATCGTGCCCGGCTATGGCCTGGCCGTGGCCCGCGCGCAGCATGCGCTCAAGGAGCTGACGGAGAAACTGACCCACGCCGGCGTGACCGTCAAATATGCGATCCATCCGGTGGCCGGACGTATGCCGGGGCATATGAACGTGCTGCTGGCTGAGGCCGAAGTGCCTTATGACCAGGTCTTCGAGATGGACGACATCAACTCCGAGTTCGGCCAGGCCGACGTGGTGCTGGTGCTCGGCGCCAACGACGTGGTCAACCCGGCGGCCAAGAACGATCCGAAATCACCCATTGCGGGGATGCCGATCCTTGAAGCGTTCAAAGCCAAGACCATCATCGTCAACAAGCGCTCGATGGCCAGCGGCTACGCCGGTTTGGACAACGAGCTGTTCTACCTGGACAAGACCATGATGGTCTTCGGCGATGCCAAGAAAGTCATCGAAGACATGGTCAAAGCTGTGGAGTAAACGCCGCACCAGGCGCTGCACTGTGAACGGCTAACCCCGCCCATGGCGGGGTTTTTTGCATCTACGGTAAAAGTGTTTTACGGGAAAAGGTGCGGAATAGAGCGGTTGATGCGACTTTGGTCGCAGGACGCGACTGCCTGCATTCACTAGACTGCGCAGCACGCGTTTCGCTTCTCGGGATAATGAACATGCACGCTGACCGTATTCGCCTGGCTTCCTTGCAGGACAAGATAATGAGCGCCGCCCAGGCCGCTGAACTGATCGAAGATGGCATGACCGTGGGCATGAGTGGCTTCACCCGTGCCGGGGAGGCCAAGGCCGTTCCCCAGGCGCTGGCCGAACGCGCGCTGCGCACACCGCTCAAGATCAGCCTGATGACTGGCGCAAGCCTGGGCAATGACCTGGACAAGCAGTTGACCGAAGCCGGCGTGCTGGCCCGGCGCATGCCATTCCAGGTCGACAGCACCTTGCGCAAGGCCATCAATGCCGGCTCGGTGATGTTCATCGACCAGCATCTGTCCGATACCGTGGAACAGCTGCGCAACCGCCAGATCAAGGCCGTCGACCTGGCCGTCATCGAATGCGTCGCCATTACCGAGGAAGGGCATCTGGTGCTCAGTACATCGGTGGGCAACTCGGCAAGTTTCGCGATCCTGGCCGAACAGGTGATCGTCGAGATCAACCTGGCGCAGCCATTGGAGCTGGAAGGCCTGCACGACATCTATATTCCCAGCTATCGGCCCACACGCCTGCCGATCCCGGTGTTGAGCGCCGATACCCGCATCGGTCGCTGCGCGGTACAGATCGACCCGGCGAAGATCAGCGCCATTGTCATCAGCCAGCAGGCTGACTCACCGTCGACTGTGCTGCCACCGGACGACGATACCCAGGCGATCGCCGGCCATCTGGTGGACTTTTTCAAGAGCGAGGTCGACGCAGGGCGTTTGACCAACAGCCTCATGCCGTTGCAGGCGGGCATAGGCACCATCGCCAATGCGGTGATGCACGGCCTGCTGGATTCACCGTTCGACAACCTGACGATGTACTCCGAAGTGCTGCAGGATTCGACCTTCGACCTGTTCGATGCCGGCAAGCTGGCGTTCGCTTCGGGCAGCTCCATGACCTTGTCGGCACGCAAGCATGCGGAAGTCTTCAGCCACTTCGAACGATACAAATCGCGCCTGGTGCTACGTCCGCAGGAGATTTCCAATCACCCGGAGGTGATTCGACGCCTGGGCATCATCGGTATCAACACTGCGCTGGAGTTCGACCTGTACGGCAACGTGAACTCTACCCATGTCTGCGGCACCCGGATGATGAACGGCATCGGCGGGTCGGGTGATTTTGCGCGCAACGCCCACCTGGCCATCTTCGTCACCAAATCGATTGCCAAGGGTGGTGCAATTTCCAGCGTCGTACCCATGGTCAGCCACGTCGACCACACCGAACACGACGTCGATATCCTGGTGACCGAGCAGGGCCTGGCGGATCTGCGCGGCCTGGCGCCGCGGGAGCGGGCGCAGGCGGTGATCGATAACTGTGTTCATCCCCAGTATCGAGAGGCCCTGCAGGGCTATTTCGATCAGGCATGCCTACGTGGCGGCCACACGCCTCATGTCTTGCAGGAAGCACTGCGATGGCACATCAACTTGGAAGAGACCGGGCGCATGTTGGCGAGCTGAAGCGCACAGTTTCGCTGTGATGCAATACAGTTCTTGGAAGTGGTGTCTGGACTCACCAGCAAGAAGCATCAACTGTACTACTGTACGGGTAAATATCGAGGTCGAGTTGCTTGGAGTGAATGCATATCTAGCAAAAATGCACTACTTGAGGGCAGACCCGTACAGTTGCCTCATTCCAGAGCAAGACAGTTGGGTTTAACAGTCAACTGACCGTCCACAATACAGGTGAACTGTGCCTACTGTTCTGGACAGGGAGCGTGGAAAATGGGTACCAGATAAACCACTACTCAGCCCCGCCACAAGCGGAAGGATGTACATCATGGAACGTACCCTCAGTTCCGACCTGTTCCAGGCCAACACCAAAACTGCTCAAACTTCGGCTCCTCTGCGCTTTTTCGCCAACCTGATGCTTTGGCAGCGCCGTATCGCCAGCCGCCATCAACTGGCTCGTCTGGATGCTCGTCTGCTGGCCGATGCCGGTATCAGCGAAGCCCAGCGTTGCGAAGAGTTGAGCAAGCCGTTCTGGCGTTGATGCAACGCCGCGCTGGTGACAGAGCCTGAAGGCCGAACCAGCAACGAATTCTAAAAAAGCCCGTCGCGGTCAACGCTGACGGGCTTTTTTTCGCCTGCACAAAAGCTGACAGATACAGTTATATGATTATGATAAAAGACCATAACAGTTGAATCATCGCTCACGCTGGATGGTCGGAGTGCTGGCGCCCGAAGCTTCGAGGCGCTCTAATAAGCTTCATAGCGCTCAAACTTCGCCCTGATCTGGAGATCCATCATGTCCCGTAATCATCTGTTGGGTGCCGCCGTATTGTTGGCTCTGGCCACGCGGCGCGCAGGCTTCAAGCTTCGTCGTCACGACCGATGCACTGGTCCGTGGGGTCAATGCATCGACCAATGCAACCTCTGACCTGTCTTCGTCGCTGCGCGACAACAAGATCGTGCGTGAAGCGCGGGACGATGCGGCGAGCTTCGTCGCCAGCCAGGGCGATATCCGCGGTGCCAAGCTGGAAAGCGCTTTCGCCCACATCCGCAAGGTCGCCCCGCAGATGCAGGCCAGCGACGCGCAACTGGCCCAGGCCATTCTGGCCATCTGATGTTCTGCAACGGGTACCTCCCGCAGATGAAGAATGCGGCAGGCTGCTGCAGCCTGCACATCGCGGGTGGTTCTCGGACCCACGTTGGGCTAGCCTTGCCGGCCCAATCGCTCGACATCTGAAGCCTGATGCGTTATTTGCCACTGATTCTCGTCATCTGGGCGTCGTCGGCTGCGGCCTTCGACGTGAGTCTGCAGTCCTCGGTGATCACCTTGTATGTGACCAGCAAGGTCACGACGGCCCCCTTCGATCGCAAGTTGATCCTGTCTGCCCGTGACGATGCTGCGTGCTTCGTCGCCAGCAGCGGGCGATGCCGTGGGGCACGGCTGCAGGCAGCTCTGGCGAGCATTCGCCAGAAGCACCCACAAATTGCTGCCAGCGACCTTGAACTGGCGCAGGCGATACTCGTCCAATAGACACCTCGTATTACGGAGAAGCTCCATGCGTACCCCGCTGATTGCCGCTACCCTCGGCCTGTTCTTGCTGGCCGATGTGGCCCAGGCCCAAACTGTCGTGGCCACCAGTAATATCATCGTTCGTGCATTCGGCCGATCGATCGATTTCACGTCCGACACCACCACTTCGATCCGTGACTCCAAGGTGGTCCTGGAAGCTCGGGACGATGCGGCCAGCTATGTGGCCAGCCAGGGCGATATTCGTGGCGCCCAACTGGAGGCGGCTTTCAATACGCTGCGCGAACGCGTTCCACAGGCGCGCAGCGCCAGTGACCAGGACCTCGCCGAAGCCATTCTCGCACTGTGAGACGATTGGCCAGCTGGCTGCTGGCGGCAGGCATTCTGCTGACGACGGCGCAGGCCACTGCCGGCTTGCAGCTGGTCCTTGATCGCAGCGGGCTGGACGCTCGACAGGCCGATGCCAGCCAGGCACTGCTCGACGATGCAATGGCTGCATTGCCGCCGCGCTTCGTCGAGCAACTGGACCGCCGGATCGACGTCAGCTGGTCGTCGCGCATGCCCGACAACGCCTATGGTCAGGCCTCCCTGGTCTCGAGCCTGGAGTTGAACCTGAACCAGCTGCAAGGACTGGCCGATGGCTCTTCGGCCCAGCGGCGGACCAACCGTCCCCACGGCACGGTACGCGAGGAGCTGCTGGCCACCGTGCTCCACGAGCTGACCCACATCTACGACCGCGCGCGCCTCTGGACACCTGCCGAGCGCACGCTGGTCAGCCGCTGCGGCCGACAGGATGCAAGCCTGGGCAAGGTAGGCCTGCCCGATGAGTGCCGTGGCCAGACGACCCGCCGCTTCACCCTGAGCGACGATCCACGCCTGTTGGACCTGGCCGGCTGGCAGCAATATGTCGGGCGCCGCGGCGAGCGCGAAGAGCAGAACCGTCAGATCGTGCGCAGCCCTGATATCTATGAGGTGAGCAGCCCCAAGGAATTCGTCGCGGTCAACATGGAGTATTTTCTCCTCGACCCGACCTATGCCTGCCGTCGTCCGGCACTGTTCGAATATTTCAAGGCGCGGTTCGACTGGGCGCCCGCACGCCAGCAAAGCTGTGCTCAAGGCCTGCCGTATCTGAATGCGGGCAGCGACTTTGCCAAGACGCCGCTGGGCAAGATCGATCCCGAACGGGTCTATGCGGTGGACTACCTGCTGGCCGAGGCCAATCAGAACCTGGCCAGCCGCTGGGGGCACAGCATGCTGCGCCTGGTCATCTGCGCACCGGGGCGGCCGCGTGGCCCGGACTGTCGGCTGGATCTGGAACAGCACCTGGTGTTGTCCTACCGCGCGTTCGTCAACGACGTGCAGCTTTCCACCTGGGGCGGGCTGATGGGGCAATACCCCTCGCGCCTGTTCGTGTTGCCGTTGTCGCAGGTGATCGACGAATACACCAAGACCGAGCTGCGCAGCCTGGCTTCGGTGCCGCTGAAGCTGGATCGGCCGGAGATCGAATCGCTGGTGCGCCATGCGGCCGAAATGCATTGGAGCTACGACGGCAGCTACTACTTTCTGTCCAACAACTGTGCGGTGGAAAACCTCAAGCTGCTTCGCAGTGGTACGCATGATCCGCGCTTGCAGGGTATCGACAGCATCTTGCCCAACGGCTTGCTCGAGGTTCTGGAAGGCCGCGGGCTGGCCGATGGCAGCGTACTGGATGATCCGCGTGAGGCACTGCGCCTGGGTTATCGGTTCGATTCGTATCGCGATCGCTATCAGGCCATGTTCGAGGTGCTGCGCAAGCATCTGCCGATTCCGCAGCAAAGCGTCGAAGCGTGGTTGGAGCAGAGCGCGCAGCAGCGGCAACCGTGGTTTGCCCAGGCCGATCTGCGCACCAGTGCCGCGCTGTTGTTGCTGGAGCAGGCCAGTTATCGACGACAGTTGCTGTTGGCCCAGGAGGAAGTGAAGCAGCGCTACCTGGGTGCTCGCGAGCTGGGTGACGGTAGCGTGGCCAATGCTAACCAGATGTTGCAGGAGATCCTCGCCAACAGCGGATTTCTCAGCCGACCGGCGGAGTTGCTCGACAACGGGGGCTACGGTCTGCCGCAGACGGCGGAGTGGCAGCGCCTGGAATCGGAAAGCAGTCAGCGCCAGCAACAGCTGCAGCGCCTGAGTACCGATCTGGACAAAGAGGTGAGGGCGCTGCTGACGCCTGAGCGGGCTAGGGAAATTGCGGCCACCGAAGCGAATCTGAAGCAGGTGGGGGAGCATCTGCGTGAGTTGCACAAGGCGGCGGGGGGGTTGGTGTTGCCCTAGGTGGGACCGTTGGATCTTGGTGATCTGACTGGCCTCTTCGCGGGCAGAGCCTGCTCCCACAAGGTCAATTGTATCGTTTTGAATGGCGAAAGGTTGTTGAAAGCTTGCCGACTTAGCATCGACTCACCCCCGGCGTAAGACCGGCCGGCCAGAAAGCAGCATCCAGATGCGCTTTCGGCCTCTTGAACAACAACAATGGTGAAACCGATGTCCTTGATGATCCCTACCCGTAGTGCCTCCCTTCCCATACTCCCGGCTCTTGCCATTCTTCGCTGAACCTATCGTTCTTCGTCCTTAGCCGCGCTGTGCCTGGAGTATTCCCATGCTGACATTCCTTGGCTTTGCCATGGTCATCACGTTCATGTTCCTGATCATGACCAAGCGCCTTTCCGCGCTGATCGCCTTGATCATCGTGCCTATCCTGTTCGCCCTGTTCGGTGGTTTCGCACCGGAAATCGGCCCGATGATGCTTGCGGGCATCACCAAGCTTGCGCCGACCGGCGTGATGCTGATGTTCGCCATCCTGTATTTCGCACTGATGATCGATTCGGGTTTGTTCGACCCGGCGGTGCGCAAGATCCTCAAGCTGGTCAAGGGTGACCCGCTGAAAGTGTCGGTCGGTACCGCCGTGCTGGCGCTGATCGTTTCGCTGGACGGTGACGGCGCGACCACCTACATGATCTGCGTGGCGGCCATGCTGCCGCTGTACCAGCGCATCGGCATGAGCCCGAGGATCATGGCCGGCTTGATCATCCTGGCAGGCGGGGTCATGAACATGACGCCGTGGGGTGGTCCCACCGCACGTGCCGCCAGCGCCTTGCATGTCGACCCTTCGGACATCTTCGTACCGATGATCCCGGCCATGGCGTTCGGCGTCATCGCCATCCTGGTGATTGCCTACATGTATGGCAAGCGCGAGCGGGTTCGCCTGGGCGAGCTGCATTTGCAAGGCGATGAAATAGACCACAGCGAGATCAGCGTCTCGCAGTACCCGGACGCGCGCCGGCCCAAATTGATCTGGTTCAACGGCGGCTTGACCCTGCTGTTGATGGTGACCTTGATCATGGGCCTGCTGCCGCTGCCGGTGCTGTTCATGATCGCGTTCAGTATCGCCATGATCGTCAACTACCCGTGCCTGGAAGCGCAGAAGGCACGTGTTGCCGCTCACTCCGGCAGCGTTCTGGCAGTGGTCGGGTTGATCTTCGCCGCGGGTATCTTCACCGGCATCCTGACCGGTACCGGCATGGTCGACGCCATGTCCAAGAGCCTGCTGGCCGTGATTCCGGACGCCATGGGCCCGTACCTGGCCGTGATCACCGCATTGGTCAGCATGCCGTTCACCTTTTTCATGTCGAACGATGCCTTCTACTATGGCGTCCTGCCGGTACTCGCCGAAGCGGCTGCGCACTACGGTATCTCGCCGGTCGAGATGGCGCGTGCCTCGATCGTCGGACAGCCGGTGCACCTGCTCAGCCCGTTGGTTCCCTCGACCTACCTGCTGGTTGCCCTGGCCGGTATCGAGTTCGGTGACCACCAGCGCTTCACCCTCAAGTGGGCAGTACTGGTTTGCCTGTGCATAATGTTCGCCGCACTGGCCATGGGGATCTTTCCTCTGTTCAGCAGTCTATAAATCTTATTCGCGGGCCAGGCCGGATGACGTTGCGCCGCTGCCATTCACAGGTAGCGGCGCCATAGTCTCCGGCCTTGCGTCGCCCTGGCCTCCAACACGAAGGACTTCACATGGAATGGTTCACCAACCCGGAAATCTGGGTTGCTTTCTTGACCCTGACAGCACTGGAAATCGTGCTGGGCATCGACAACATCATCATGATCTCGATCCTGGTGAGCCGCATGCCCAAGCACATGCAGGCGCGTACGCGAATCTTCGGCCTGGCGCTGGCGATGGTCACGCGTATCCTGCTGCTGCTTTCGATCACCTGGGTCATGCGCCTGACCGCCGACCTGTTCGTGGTGTTCGGCCAGGGCATCTCCGGGCGTGATCTGATTCTGTTCTTCGGTGGCCTGTTCCTGCTGTGGAAAAGCTCGCAAGAGATCTACCACGGCATGGAAGGTGAAGAAGAGGGCGGGGACGAAGTTGCAGGCAAGGGCGGCAACTTCATCTACACCATCATTCAGATCGCCATCATCGACATCGTGTTTTCGCTGGATTCGGTCATCACCGCGGTCGGCATGGTGTCCCATGTGCCGGTCATGGTCGCTGCGATCATCGTCGCGGTGTTGGTGATGATGGTCGCCTCGGGCACCATCAGCCGCTTCATCGATCAGCATCCGTCGCTGAAGATGCTGGCGCTGTCGTTCCTGCTGGTGGTCGGTACCGTACTGATCGCCGAAGCCTTCGATGTGCATGTGCCCAAGGGCTACGTGTATTTCGCCATGGCCTTCTCCCTGGCCGTGGAAGCGATCAACATCAAGATGCGTACCGCCATCGCGCGCAAGCGTCGCGAGTCTCAGGAAGAGTCCTGAGCCTGCAGGGCTGCGTGTCGCCTTGGCGGCACGCAGTGATGGCCAGCAATGTGCTATGAACGACTCGCCAGTCAGGGAGTCTGTTCCATTGACTTGGTCGATTTCGATGGAAGGGATTCATGCACGAGCGGGTGAAAAGCGCTCCAGGTACACAGCGCCGCCTGTTGTGCCTGTGGCTTCTGGCAGCGGCGCTGTTGTGCGCCGGCCGTGAAGCCTTGGCGCTGGACCGTTTCCAGGTTGAGGGCTATCTGCTGCCCAATGGCCTGCAACTGCTGCTCAAGCCTGGCGATGAACGCGCCCATGTGTCCATCCGCCTGGTTGTCGGCGTGGGTTTCGACGACTTCTCCTGCACCGATCAGGAATTGCCCCACCTGCTTGAGCACTTGCTGTTCAGCGGTATCGACGAGCGCGGCGAAGGTGGCCTCGAAGAGCGCATGCAAGCACTGGGCGGCGAATGGAATGCCTTCACCAGCAGTGCCGACACCACTTTCGTGATCGAAGCACCGGCGCGCAATCAGCGCAAGGTGCTCGACCTCCTGCTGGCCGCCATCACCCAGACCAGAATCGATGACAACGTCCTGGCAAGCACCAAGCGCATCATCGAGCACGAAGATGGCACCCATCACTCCCACCTGCAGCACCTGCTCGACAAGCCAGCTCAGGACAGCAATGCCAGCAGCCAGTTGGCCATCGAGTTGGGGCTCAAGTGTCCGCAGCCCGCGGAAGTCACCGATCTTACCCTGGAACAGGTGCGTGAGGTTCGGCAGAACTGGTATGCACCGAACAACATGAGCCTGATCGTCGTCGGAGGCCTGGACAAGCTGTTGCCCGCCTATCTTGAGCGGACCTGGGGCGCGCTGGACGCGGTCGAGCCCACCGATCATCAGGATCTTCGTACAGTCACCCACGAAGCGGAGCCGCAGGCCGACCTGATACGCGGCTGGCTGGGCGACGACGCCACGCTTCACCTGTATTTTCTCGAACCGGTGCTGGATACCGCCCACCCAGCGACGCTGGACCTGCTGCAAAGTTATCTGGAATGGGAGCTGTACCGCGAACTGCGACTGGCCCACGGATTGTCGTACGGGCCCTGGGTGGCCCGCGAGTCGTATGGCGACAGCGGCCTGTTGAGCCTGAATGCCGCGGTGGACCAAGCCGATATCGGTCAGGCAGGCCTGGTCATGGGGCAGATGATCGCGCGTCTGCGCGACAGCGGTGTGGACGCTGCGACCTTCAAGCGCCTCAAGAACCTGGCGATTGCCCGGCAAGCATGGGCGGCACAAGGCAACATTGCCTTGGCCGACTACTATTGGGGGGCATTGGCCGACTATACCGACGGCCGCTTTGCCAGCCCGGCACGGCAGTTGGGGCAGGTCACCGTGGAAGATGCCAATACCGCATTGCGCCAGCTGGTCAGCAAGCCGGGGTACATACGTGTGGAAAAACCGCTGCTCAGCTATGACCAGTTCTATCAGCTTGCCTGGGCTGTGTTGATCGGCCTGGCACTATTGCTGGTGGGCCTGATCGTCTGGCGGCGTCGCGCCAAACGACAATGAGCCCTGCCAGAGCCGTCTTCTGATTGCCGTTTCTTTGCCTTTTTTGTGTGGAAGACCATGCCGTACTTCGTCCAGCGACTCATTGACCTTATCAAACGCTATCCGGGCGTGATCGCGCTGGGCGGTTTCCTGTCCGGGATCGGCAGCTTCGTGCTGGTCGATCGGCAGGCAGGGCTGGCCAGCTGGATCGCGGTGGTGATGTTGCTGACCTGGGTCTGGCTGATGCTGGAGAACACCTTCACCCAGTTGTTCGCACGGGTGTTCAAGCGCGAGATACCGACGCCGGTGCTGCGCTATGCCACGCAGATGATCCACCAGGAAAGTCTGTTCTTCGTGCTGCCTTTCTTCTATATCACCACCACATGGAACAGTGGCCAATGGGTGTTCACCGGCCTGCTGACCCTGGCCGGGCTGGTGTCGATCATCGATCCGCTGTACTACAAATGGGTCGCACCCCGGCGCTGGCTGTTCATGGCGCTGCACACCTTTACGTTGTTCGCAGCGCTGCTCACGGCGCTGCCGATCATCCTGCACCTGACCACCGATGAAAGCTTCAAGCTGGCGCTGGCCATCGCCATGCTGCTGGCTTTTCCAAGCCTCGCCGTCAGCTTCCCGATCAATCACTGGCGCCGGGGCTTGGCGCTGGTAGGGGTGACCCTGATGATCGGCGGCGCCGGGTGGCTGCTGCGCTCCTGGGTTCCGCCGGCGACCCTGTGGCTGACGGAGGTAGCGGTGACCACTGAGCTGGACAACCGTAGCCGCACTCACGGGGACAGTCTGGAGACGGTCAGCGCGGCGCAACTGCGCAGTGGTGGCCTGTATGCCTACACCGCAATCAACGCCCCACGGGGCCTGGACGAGCGGATCTACCACGTGTGGCAGCACAAGGGTAAGGAAGTCGACCGCATCGCCCTGGACATCCACGGCGGCCGCAAGGAAGGTTATCGCGCCTGGAGCCACAAGCAGAACTTCCCGGACGATGTCGCGGGAAGGTGGCAGGTGCGGGTCCTGACCGAAGATGGCCAGATCGTCGGTGTATTGCGCTTCAAGGTGACCGACGACGCCACTCAGGCAGCGGTGGCGCCGAAGAACCAGTAGCACACGACGATGGCCGCAATGACCCCGGCCAGGTCCGCCAACAGTGCGCAGCCCACGGCGTGGCGGGCGCGCTGGATGCCCACGGCGCCGAAGTACACTGCCAGCACATAGAAGGTGGTTTCGGTACTGCCTTGAATGGTGGCCGCGACCAGGGCCGCAAAACTGTCCACGCCGTGGGACTGCATGGTTTCGATCAGCATCGCCCGTGCGGCACTGCCGGAGAACGGTTTGACCAGTGCGGTCGGCAGGGCGTCGACGAAACGGGTGTCCATGCCCAGCCACTGGACCAGGTGGCGAATCCCGTCCAACCCCAGCTCCAGGGCGCCCGAAGCGCGCAGCACGCCGACCGCACAGAGCATGGCGACCAGGTAGGGCAGCAGGCTCTTGGCGACATCGAAACCTTCCTTGGCGCCCTCGACGAATGCTTCGTAGACCTGCACCTTGCGCAGCGCCCCGATGGCCAGAAAGAGGATGATCAGGCCGAACAGGGTGAGGTTGCCCAGGATCGACGACAGCCCTGCAAGCGCGGTCGCCGACAGGGTGCCCAGAAACGCCATGAACAGGCCCAGCAGCAGCGCACCCGGGATCAGATAGGCCAGAACCACCGGATCCCAGAGGCGCAAGCGCTGCATCACAGCCACTGCGAGCAGGCCGACCAGCGTACCGGCGGAAGTGGCCAGCAGGATCGGCAGAAAGACCAGAGTCGGGTCCACGGCGCCCTGCTGGGCGCGGTACATGAAGATCGATACCGGCAGGAGGGTCAGAGACGAGGCGTTGAGCACCAGGAAGAGGATCTGCGCATTGCTTGCCGTGGTAGCGCTGGGGTTGAGTTCCTGCAGCGAGCGCATGGCCTTGAGGCCGATGGGCGTCGCGGCGTTGTCCAGGCCCAGGCCATTGGCGGCGAAGTTCATGGTGATCAGCCCCAGTGCCGGATGCCCGCGCGGAACCTCGGGCATCAGCCTGCTGAACAGCGGCCCGAGGATCTTGGCCAGCCAATCGACGATGCCCGCCTTCTCGGCAATCTTCAGGAAGCCCAGCCAGAGGGTAAGGGTGCCGAACAGCAGGACCATCACTTCGACCGACAGCTTGGCCATGGCGAACAGGCTTTCGACCATGGCGGCGAAGATACCGGCGTTGCCGCCGACCAGCCATTGGCCGAAGGCCGAGATCGCGGCGATCAGAAAGAAGCTGAGCCACAGGCCGTTCAGCATGGGTATTCCCTCATTCGAAGATGCGCGGATGATAGCCCAAAGCGAAGTGGGATTCTGCCCCGCAGGGCAGTGGGGGGGTGTCAGGATTTTCGCGTGAAGCCGGACGCGGCTTGCACCGCTGCTACAGGGTGATGTAGCAGCGGCGCGGGCCGTGTCAGGAGGCGACGCGCTCCTTGCTGCGCCAGTGCGGCAGGGAGTTCCAGTAGCGCTCGCCCTTGGCATCGTCGTACATGCCTTCCCAGCGCGAGATCACCAGCACCGCCAAGGCATTGCCGATCACGTTGAGCGCGGTGCGGGCCATGTCCATGATGCGGTCGACGCCGGCGATGAAGGCCAGGCCTTCGAGGGGAATGCCGACACTGCCCAGTGTCGCCAGCAGGACCACGAACGACACGCCCGGCACGCCGGCGATGCCCTTGGAGGTCACCATCAAGGTCAGCACCAGCATCAGCTGTTGCCCGATCGACAGGTCGATGCCATACAGCTGGGCGATGAACAGCGCAGCGATGCTTTGATAGAGGGTCGAGCCATCGAGGTTGAACGAGTACCCGGTCGGTACCACGAAGCTGCTGATGGCCTTCGGCGCACCATAGGCTTCCATCTTCTCGATCACCCGCGGCAGTACGGTTTCGGAACTGGCCGTGGAATACGCCAGCACCAGTTCATCCTTGAAGATCCGGAACAGCTTGAAGACCGAAAAGCCGAACAGGCGTGCAATCAGGCCCAGCACGACGATGGCGAAGAACAGGATCGCCACGTAGACCAGCACCACCAGCTTGGCCAGGGGCAGCAGCGAGGCGAAGCCGAAGTTGGCCACCGTCACTGCAATCAGGGCGAAGACCCCGATGGGGGCGTAGTTCATGATCATGTGCGTGACCTTGAACATGGTTTCCGATACGCCCTGGAAGACCTTCACCAACGGCTCGCGTGTCTCGCCGGGCAGGCTCGACAGGCCAAGGCCGAACAACACCGAGAAAAAAATGATCGGCAGCATGTCGCCGCGCACGATCGAGGCGAACACATTGGAGGGAATCAGGTTGAGAAGTGTGGCCACGAACGCATGGTCATGCTGCACCTCGGCCGTAGTCTTCTGGTACTGCGAGATGTCCACGGTACCCAGGGTACTCATGTCGATGCCCACACCGGGCTGGAACAGATTGGCCAGACCCAGGCCGACCAGAATGGCCACCGTCGTCACCACCTCGAAGTAGAGGATGGTCTTGACACCGATGCGGCCCAGCTTTTTCGCATCACCAACCCCGGCGATGCCGACGATCAGCGACGAGATCACAATAGGGATCACGATCATCTTGATCAGGCGGATGAAGATATCCCCTGCCGGCTGCAGGATGTTGCTGATCCACCAGGCCTTCTCGGCGCTGAAATGGTTGAGCAATGCACCCAGTGCGATACCCAGTACCAAGCCGATGAGTATCTGCCAAGCGAGGCTCAGTTTTGCCTTCTTCATGTCGTTACCCTTTTTCCAAGTCAACTCGTGAGCGCCGCGCGGAAACCGAGCGGCCCTCCGTAGAGGCTTCGCCGCCCGTAGCGAAGCGCTTTGGCGAACGAAAAAAGGCGCAACTATTCCGATGCGTTGCAGCAGCGTCTAATGCCGGAAACGACTACCCCATGCAGAATCGGCATAATGTAATCGAGTGGATTTATCGCACAAACGCCTTCGTTCGGATAGACGACTGGCCATGACAGGCGATTCGGGAGGTTTCAACGGATTGATAAGGCGGCATGACCCATTGCGTTCGAGAAACCGAACACAGCGTCAAGAATGTAGGAAAAGTATGAAACAAGATGAAAGGCAGCCAAGTTCGCCTGTATAGGCTCTGCGCAAGCCAGAGTACGTAATGGTCGTACATGGCTTGCGCAGCAGCTGTTGCCTGACCCGGCCCGGTTCGGAGGTCCTCCCTGTACCCCTAGGTCACTCCGAACCAACTGCATTCAGAACAACCCGACCCCATGGTCATGACCGGCACCTTCTGAGTGCCGACCATTCGGGCCGGGTAGACCTGGCCCAATCTGTAAATCCATACCACGTCGCGCTGGTTGCGCCGCATGTCACGCCAATCAGGAAGTCAGTACCAGTTAGGATCTTTCTTCAACTGTTCCATCAACATCTGCTGCATGCCGTCATCAGGCTTGCCGAGAAAGCGATAGGTGGCGTGACGCGTGGGCGACTTGTCGGCGGGCAAGCCTGCGGGCACCTGAACGTACAAGGCGTAGGCATCTTCCTTGTCCATGCTGAATGCCACCAACAATCGACCGCTTTTGCAACTGTCAGCCGTTTCGCACAGCGGGCCTACCAGATAGTTGTCACCATCTTCGGCGACGGCAGTCATCTGCTCCGTCGAAACCCCGGACAGATTGATGATCCAATCTGGAACGCGTTCTTCGGATTTGATCACTGACTGCCAGGTATCACGGTATTCGGCACTCGAGCTCAGAATCTCACTGACTCGGTTCTGACCGTCATTGGCGGCCATCGCCATGCTGCTGCCGACCAGCGACAGCGCCATGGCTATACCCTTGAAGGTCACGCTGGTCATGGTCAGCCTCGACCGCGACGGCCGAAAATGAACGAAACAACGAACAGCACCAGGAATACGACGAACAGGATCTTGGCGATGCCTGCTGCGGTGCCAGCGATACCACCGAAGCCCAGAACGGCGGCGATGATGGCGATGATCAGGAATGTGACTGCCCAACTCAGCATGGTGTATCTCCTTTACGATTTGTCGTGTTTTATCTGTTGATCAGATGCGTTACCCAAGCTCAGAACACCCAACTGCGAATGTGTTCAACCGGTTCGCTGGTTTGTACGCGTTCGATGTTTCCGGATTGCTTGTAGCCCACCCATTGCGCGCTGGCAGGATTGAGATGAGCCGTATCGACAAGACGCTCTTGAGGCGGCAGAAGAAGCTCCTGCTGCTGCGAGGCTGCCCAGCTTGCATACTGCTGAACCGCCAGCAACGTCATCAGCGCCGCCAGAACCAAGAACAATGCTTGGCGCATCGATTGGGACAGGGCGGACGCTTGAGCGGCTTGAGGACGGTTCATCCGGTAACTCCTTGAACTTGGATGGCGGCTGTACGTGTAATCTTGATACGGATATTGCAGCCTGCATGCCAACCTTTTTGTCCCGATAATTACCTTTAAAATCAATTAGTTATAGACAATCTAGATTGCCGTTGGGTAGCAACCTGCACGATGGGCCTGTGGAGGTCGGGCTATTTGCACGATCAGATGATCGGCTTGGATATTTTCAGCAGATCGGCATCAACTCCGCGCACACCGCGAATGTTGCGCGCAACCTCTACCGCCAGGGTTTTCTGCTCGGAGCTGGCGACATCGCCCTTGAGCGTGACCATCCCGGTACGGGTCTCCACATCGATGCTCAGTCCGTCGAGATCGCGATTGAGTAGCAGACTCGCCTTGATCTTGCTGGTGACCCACGTATCACTCAGCGCCTCCTCGGTTTTCTTCGCCTGGGTCTCGGCACGCGTGGTAGCCGTATCCGCCGCGCCGAGACTGATCAGATTGTTCACTTGGTAGACACCATCGGTATTGGTCGCCAGGGTGCCTGCCAACTGTTTCGCGTCGGCCGTCTGCGCCTGGCCTTTGAGCGTGACGACGCCATCAGCCGTGCTGACCACGATGTCCAATGCCTGAGTGTTGGTGTTCCATAGCAGCTTGGACTTGATGATTGCCGTCAGCGTGGCGTCTTCCAGATGTTGCGCGAACTGCTGCCGTTGATTGACGTGCTCAACCAACTCCGGATTCAAGGTGAGGCGGTTGTCGACCTTGTCGATACCTTGGGTATTGAGCGCCACCTGCTCGGCCAGCTCGCGATCCACTTCGTCTTCCACCGCGCCGGTCAGGGTAGCGGTGCCCTGGTCGACCTTCACGCCGAACTCGAAGCCGTTGAGCTGGCGATTCAAGGCCAATGCCGTCCAGATCGAGCCCTCTTGCCGGGCCGCCTGCAATTGCTGATCGAGACTGGCGGGGGCCGCCGCGGCCAACGACGAAAGGCTGACCAGGCCTGCGATGACGCTCGCCAACGTGAGTCGTTTGAAGCTGCTCATTCGTACTCTCCTCCAATTCAAGACAAACAGCTGATTATCGCAAGGCACATGCCAAACTTTTTACCTACTGAAAGCTCAGACATTTCATACAGTTAGAAATGTCATGAGCGAATAGCTACCATGCAGCCTGCCGAATCAATCAGAATTGACCATGCAAGCTGCCCGATCTTTCCGGGATCAACCAAGAAATTTCTCTAAGGAGCGTAGGAAAATGGAATCTGGCACGGAGCATAAAGGCCGCATTCTGCTGGTCGACGATGAGTCTGCCATCCTGCGTACCTTCCGCTATTGCCTGGAAGACGAAGGCTACAGCGTCGCGACGGCCAACAGCGCCAACCAGGCGGATACTCTGATGCAGCGTCAGGTCTTCGACCTGTGCTTCCTCGACCTGCGCCTGGGCGAAGACAACGGCCTCGATGTCCTGGCGCAGATGCGCGTGCAGGCGCCCTGGATGCGCGTCGTGATCGTTACCGCACATTCGGCGGTGGATACTGCCGTGGACGCGATCCAGGCCGGTGCTGCCGACTATCTGGTCAAGCCCTGCAGCCCTGATCAGTTGCGTCTTGCGACCGCCAAGCAGCTTGAGGTACGCCAACTGTCGGCGCGCCTCGAGGCACTCGAAGGCGAGGTGCGCAAGCCCAAGGACGGCCTGGACTCGCACAGCCCGGCGATGATGGTCGTGCTGGAAACCGCGCGTCAGGTGGCGGTCACCGATGCCAACATTCTGATCCTCGGCGAGTCGGGGACCGGCAAGGGCGAACTGGCACGGGCCATCCATGGCTGGAGCAAACGCGCCAAGAAAAGCTGCGTGACCATCAACTGTCCGTCCCTGACCGCCGAGCTGATGGAGAGCGAGCTGTTCGGCCACAGTCGCGGCGCGTTCACTGGCGCCAGTGAAAGCACCCTGGGCCGCGTCAACCAAGCCGACGGCGGCACGCTGTTCCTCGATGAGATCGGCGACTTTCCCCTGACGTTGCAACCCAAGTTGCTGCGTTTCATCCAGGACAAGGAATACGAAAGGGTGGGTGACCCGGTCACGCGTCGGGCCGACGTGCGCATTCTGGCGGCGACCAACCTCAACCTCGAAGACATGGTTCGCGAGGGACGTTTTCGCGAAGACCTGCTGTATCGCCTGAACGTGATTACCTTGCACCTGCCACCACTGCGCGAACGCAGCGAGGACATTCTCACCCTGGCCGATCGTTTTCTGGCGCGCTTCGTCAAGGAATACGCGCGGCCTGCCCGTGGCTTCAGCGAAGAGGCTCGCGCCGCTCTGCTCAACTACCGCTGGCCGGGCAACATTCGTGAGCTGCGCAACGTGATCGAACGGGCCAGCATCATCTGTCCCCAGGAGCGCGTCGAGGTCAGCCATCTGGGCATGGCCGAGCAGCCTGCCAACAATGCGCCGCGCATCGGTGCCGCGCTGAGTCTGGACGAGTTGGAGAAAGCGCACATCGGTGCGGTGCTGGCCACCAGCGATACCCTGGATCAGGCCGCCAAGACCCTGGGCATCGACGCCTCGACGCTTTACCGCAAACGTAAACAGTACAACCTATGAAACTGGCCATGAAGCTGCACACCCGGCTGTTTCTCAGCATTTCGGCGCTGATTACCGTCGCGTTGCTGGGGTTGGTGCTGGGCCTGGTCAGCGTGATGCAGATGGCCGCTTCGCAGGAGAGCATGCTGCGCAGCCATTTCACCACCCTGGACCTGGGGCTCAAGATGCGCCAGAACCTGGGCGATCAACTGGTCATGATGCTGGACGCGAACCCGGACGCAACGGGCATCGCTCAGGCACAGCAGCAGTTTCAGGCCCTGCTCGATGAAGGCATTGCGCACGAGCAAAGCCACAGTGCCCACTATGGCTTTCTGCAGTCCGCCGAAAACTTCCAGACCTTCGTCGCGCAATACCGCGCCACGGCCACGCAACACTTGCCGTTGAGCCAGAACCCGCCCTTGAGCCAAGCGTTCAATACCTTGCGCACCGGTTTGATCGACTCCTACAAGGGCACCTTGCAGAGCATCGCGGCGCTGGAGCATGAGTCTCACCAGCGAGCGATGTGGGTGTCGGGCCTGCTCGGCCTGGTGGGGCTGGCGGTGCTCATCGTCGGCTACTTCACTGCGCACGGTATCGCCCGCCGTTTCGGTGAACCCATCGAAGCCTTGGCCAAGGCTGCAGACGATATCAGTCAGGGCAACTTCGACGTGCAACTGCCGGTGTCACCGGCGGCCGAGCTCAATCGGCTGGCCAGCCGCTTCGGCACCATGGCCCACGCGCTGCGTCAGCACCAGGCGACCAACGTCGATGAGCTTCGCGCCGGTCAGCAACGGTTGCAGGCGGTCCTGGACAGTATCGACGACGGCTTGCTGATGATCGATCGGCAAGGTCAGCTGGAGCATTTGAACCCGGTGGCGCAGCGTCAGCTGGGCTGGGAAGACCATCGTCTGGGCCTGGGTCTGGGTGAGGCGCTGGGCAGACCGGACCTGGACGAGCAGCTGAACCTGATCCTGCGCGGCGGCAGCATGGAACGTGCGCTGGACGACCTGAGTTTCGATGTCGATGGAGAGGCGCGGCTGCTGTCGTACAGCCTGACGCCTGTGACCCACACCCAGGGCAATATCCTTGGCGCGGTCATGGTGCTGCACGATGTGACCGAGCAGCGCGCCTTCGCGCGCGTGCGCAGCGAGTTTGTCCTGCGTGCATCCCACGAACTGCGTACGCCGGTGACGGGCATGCACATGGCCTTCGGGCTGTTGCAGGAGCGCGTGCATTTTCCCGAGCAGAGCCGCGAGGCGGACCTGCTCATGACGGTGAACGAAGAAATGCAGCGCTTGATGCAGTTGATCAATGACCTGCTCAACTTCTCTCGCTACCAGAACGGTCTGCAGAAGCTGGTATTGGCCCCCTGTGCGCTGGATGACCTGCTGCAACGCGCCTACGAGCGTTTCGCCAGCCGTGCCCATGAGCTGGGCATTACGCTGACCGTCGAGCTGACCGAAGGGCTGCCGCGCCTGCACGTGGATGCAGGACAGCTGGATCGGGTGCTGGACAACCTGCTGGAAAATGCCCCTGCGACATACCGCGGAAAACGGTCACATCCGCTTGCAGGCGCGTCGCCACGCCGAGCGGGTGATCATCAGCGTCGAAGACAACGGTGAGGGCATTGCCTACGGCCAGCAGGGGCGGATCTTCGAGCCTTTCGTGCAGGTGGGCCGCAAGAAGGGCGGAGCCGGTCTGGGCCTGGCGCTGTGCAAGGAAATCGTGCAACTGCACGGTGGCCGCATGGGCGTCTATTCACGGCCTGGGCAAGGCACCCAGTTCTACATGACCCTGTCGATCTAGGCGGACGTCGCGAGCGCTGTCCGCGCTCAGGCTTCGTCGCCCGCACGCCGGCCAGCGCGGCGCCGGCCCTTGGTGATCAGTTCCTTGAACTGGCGCGCATTCAAAGCCTGTGCAAACAGCCAACCCTGGCCATAGTCGACGCCTTCGCTTTCGAGCAACAACGCCTGGGCCTCGTGCTCGATGCCTTCGGCGATCACGCGCAGATCCAGGGCATGGGCCATGCGAATGATGTGGGGTGCCACACCACTGCTTTCGGCGTCATCGCCCAGGGCGTCGATGAACGCCTTGTCGATTTTCAGGCAGTCCACGGGCAGGCTTTGCAGGTAGGCCAGGCTGCAGTAGCCGGTGCCGAAATCATCGATCAATACCGTATGACCGACATCGCGAAGGGCCTGAAGGTTTTCGCGCGCCACGTCGACGTCGATCAGGGAGCGTTCGGTGACCTCGAAGGCGATCTGCTCGGGTGCCACGCGATAGATCGCCAGCAGTTGGGCCACCACCTCACCGATACGCGGCACGGTGACGTCGCACGCGGCCAGGTTCACCGAGATGTACAGGTGCGGATTGGCTCGCAACAGGTGGCTGAGCTGCTCCAGCGACTGCTGCAGGACGAAATCGGTGATCTGCCGGATCTGCCCGCTGTGCTCGGCCAGTGGAATGAACAGCTCCGGGCTGGTGAGGGTACCGTCGGGTCGGCGCCAGCGTACCAAGGCCTCGGCACCGACACAGCGCCGATTGCTCAGATCGAAGATCGGCTGGTAGAGCACCTGCAGTTCACCGCGGCGCAACGCACCGTGCAACTCGCCACCCATCGAGCGGCGCTGAGTGATCAGCTGCAGGACCAGCCAGCCAATGCACAGGGCCACCACCAGGCTGACCGGAAACAGCAGCCACAACAGGGTATTGAATATGGGCAGTTCCTTGCTGCGCGGCGCAATCAGCACCAACTGAAAGTCCGGGGACTTGGTGGACATGCGGTAGATCAGCCGGTCCGACGTTACCTGCAGGGCATCCACCGCATCGGCGCGCCAGCCCGAGGCCGGCGGCCAGGGCTGCTCGGAGCCGAGCACGGGGATCGCCCGGCGGCCTTGATCCAGAACCACCAGCAGGCTGCCACCGGCGGGCAGATCGACCACATCGCTCAAGTGCCCTCGGGAGGTCGAGACCCGGAACGGCCCGCGTCCGAGCATCAGCGCGGCCCAGTTGTCATTGCGTTGGGTAGTGGTGTTGAGCCAATAACTGTAGGTGGAACCCTGGATGTCCGGGGGGCGACTCAGGCTGGCGACGTCCTTGCCACGGCGATTGGAGCAGCGCTGGGCGCCGTCGATGAACGCGGCCTCGAATACGAAGCGGTTATCGAAGCCGATCTTCTCCAGGGCGTCCATCATCTGCGGGCCGCAATGGCGGACAGGTTGCGCCTGCAACGCATCGACCCCCTCGCGCAATTGACCGAACACCTGCTCCAGACGCACCAGGAACCGTTCGCCGCTGGCATTCATCTGCTGCCTTTCGCTGAGCTGAAGCTGATGCATGATCAACGCAAAACTGGCCGCGAACAGCAACAGCGCGCTGGCCAGTGCGGCAAGCATGGCCAGCGCCCAGGGGCGGTACAGAAGACTGCGGAGCTGCGGGAAAACGGCGGCCATCGAGAATCATCCAGTCGGGGGCATCAATGTATAGCAACAGGATGGCGATTGGCCCGCGCTTTCGGGCCCATCAACGTGAAATCCATCGTTACCTGCTGTTGAGCGCCTGCAGGATCGCGGCGCTTTGTGCATCCGGCTCGCCGTCGAAGCGTTGAGGGCGGAAGTGCATCTGGAAGGCCGCGATCACATGCCGCGTGGCGACGTCCAGCTCGCCGCTCTGGACCACGTTGTAACCCAGTCGGGCCAGCTGCTGCTGATACCACGAGATGCTTGGCGGGCTGACCTGGAAGCGGGCCTGATTGCGCGCCACGGCTTGCGCATCGGGCCAGATGCCCAGGCCCTGCTCGGCCAGGCGCTGCCAGGGAAACATCGGCCCCGGATCGGTCTTGCGCAGCGGGGCGATATCGCTGTGGCCGATGATGTTGCGCGGGGCGATGCCGTTGCGCTGGACGATATCCTTGAGCAGCGCGATCACCGCCTGGATCTGCGCTTCGCTGTAGGGGTACCAGACACGACCGTTCGGGGTGTCCTTGTAGCCGGGATTGACGATTTCGATGCCGATGGAGCTGGAGTTGAGCCAGGTCCGGCCATCCCACTGGCTGTCGCCGGCATGCCAGGCACGCTGGCTCTCGTCCACCAATTGGTAGACCGTGGCCGAGCGATCGCCGATCAGGTAGTGACTGCTGACTTCGCCGTGGGTCAGCAATTGCAGGGACCGCGCCTCGTCGGCCGAGGTGTAGTGCAGCACCACGAATTGCACGCGGTTGTCGTGATTCGCGGAAGGGTGACTGCGGTCGATGCTCAAACCGTTCGAGCAACCGGCCAGCATCAGCAAAGATAGGGCAACTAGGAGCAACTTCATGGGAAGGTCACATGCAGGTTGTAGGAAAAGAGCGTGAGCATAGCCTAGCTGGTGGCTCGGATTGAGGTGACATGCATGACGCCTCGTTGCCGAATGTTGCGTACACGTTCGAGGCAGGCTCAAGGCGCCTGTTCGATCTGGTTGCGTCCAGCTTCCTTGGCACGGTACAGCGCCTGGTCGGCACGCTTGAGCACCTGACTGGCGTTTTCACCCGATTTGAACACCGCCACACCGGCAGACATCGTCACGGTGACGCGCTCGCCCTTGAAATGGAAAGGGCATTGTTCCACCGCTGCACGCAGGCGTTCGAGCAAGCGACTGCCGCCGCTCAGATCGCTGCCGGGCATCAGCAGGGCGAACTCCTCGCCACCGAAGCGGGCGATGAAATCGTCGCCGCGCAGGCCTTTGCGCAGGACGTTGGCGATGATCTTCAGGACCTTGTCGCCGGCCTGATGGCCATAGGTGTCGTTGATCGACTTGAAATGGTCCAGATCCAGAATGGCCAGCAGCAGGCCCGTGCCGGTTTGTTGCAGGCGCCCATGCTCCAGCGCCAGCCGCTCGTTCCAGGCGGCTCGATTGGGCAAGCCGGTGAGCGGGTCGAGCAACGCCTTGTGGCGCTGCTGTTCGAGCTTGTCGCGATAATCGAGTGCTTCGCGCTCCATGCTGGTCACTCGCTCGCCGAGACCGTGCAGACGCGCGGCGATTTCCTGCTCGCGGGCCTCGCGCTGCAGACGGTGCTGTTCCATGCTGGCCAGCAGGCCTTCGAGGCGGCTTTCAAGCACTTGCTTAAGGCCATCGATGTCGGTGGCGCCGCGCATGCTGGTCTGCAGACCGTCGACGTGTTCGCGCAATACATCGTCCAGCGCCAGGGCGGCGCTGCGCGATTCGACATGGTCGCCATGGGTGAGCTGCAACTGACGCTGGAAACTCTCCAGACGTTGATTGAGCTGCTGCAGGTATCGCTCGAATTCCTGCTGGCTGCCGTCGTTGACGGCCAGCATCAATATGGCGAGCTCATCCAGCACCGGCAACAGCTCGTACCAGTTCAGCCCCCGCTGGATGCGCGCGTGCATGGCCTGGGCCTGAGGCATGTAGCGCTCGGGCAGGGTCAATTCGCTCAGCAGTTCGAGCAAGGTGGTTTCGATATGGCTGGCCACGCTGCTGTAGGGTGGCTCAAGGCTGGCGGGTAGGGCGTAGAAGGCTTGCTCGTCGGTCAAGTTACTGTCGAGCACTTCCATCTGTTCGATGGGCTGCTCGTTGGACTGTTCGGTAGGCTCCTCGACAGGCTGCTCGGTCGGCTCGGTGATGACGGGCGATGCGACGGCCTCGGCATCGCTGGCCACCGGCTCCACAGTGTCAGTGCTGCTAGCGGGCAGGGTTGGATGGGGCTCTACGGGTTGAACGCGAACGGGCTCAGGCTCAGGCTCAGGCTCGGCAACGGATGACAGCTGTACTGGTTGTGCTTCCGGTGCTTCTTGTACTTCCGGCACTTCGGGCTGCGCCATAGTTGCTGGAGGCACCAAGTTTGGCACCGGCAACGCATCCTGCATGGGCTGGAGCGAGCCCGCATCGACCGCATCGGGACTGCCGAACAGACGCTGCAGCAAGCCCGCCCGTGGCGCGCGCAACGGTCGGTCGAGGGTATTGAGTGCCCGCTCCTGCAGACCACTGAGCTCGCTGAGCAGCAGCGGCATCTCGCGTGCCTGGCCGGCGCGTTCCTCCAGGCCGTGGGCAAGCTTCTTCAAGGGTTTGCTGATGTCGCGAGGCAAGGGTAGCGATTGCAGCTGGGTGACCAGCGCCCCCAGTGCGGTGCCGATCTGCTCGACACGGGACTGACGCCGCTGTTCGGACTCCAGCACTGCGGTTTCCAGGCGCGGGATCAAGGCAGCCAGCTTGGCATCCATGTCCTCGCCACGCAGAACTTCGCGCATCTCCTTCATGCACACGTCCACCGCGCGGTCGCTGCCCTCGGCGGCCAGGCTGCTGCGCACCAGACCCCGACGCAGCAAGTCGAGCCGAGCGTTCCAGCGCCGCTCGAGCTTTTCCTGCTGGTCGATGCTGTGCAGGTATTTCTCTTTCCAGCGCTGGCTGTCGTCGCTCATGGCAAGGGCTGCTCGTTGACCTGCAGCTCACGCCCACCCGCGATGGGCGCGCTGCGAAAACGTCGTATCGCGGGTGTCGCCGTTTACTTGGCGGCGCGTTCCTTTGCGATCAGCTGGTCGGCGACGTTCAAGGTCTGCTCCGAACCACCGGCGGTGCCCAGGTCGAAGCGATACTTGCCGTTGACGATCATGGTCGGCACGCCGGAGATCTCGTACTTCTTGGCCAGCTCTTTGGCCTTGGCGATCTGGCCCTTGATGGCGAAGGAGTTGAAGGTCTGCAGGAACTTGTCCTTGTCCACGCCCTGGGTGGCGACGAATTCGGCCATCTCCTGAGGGTCGGTCAGGCGCTTGTGTTCCTTCTGGATGGCGTTGAACACGGCGTTGTGGACCTTGTGCTCCACACCCATGGCTTCAAGGGTCAGGAACAGCTGGCCATGGGCGTCCCAAGGACCGCCGAACATGGCAGGAATACGCACGAAGTTGACGTCGGCCGGCAGCTTCTCGACCCATGGATTGATGGTCGGTTCGAACGCGTAGCAGTGCGGGCAGCCATACCAGAACATTTCGACGACTTCGATCTTGCCTGGTTGGGCTACAGGCACCGGAGCGCTCAATTGAACGTAGGTCTTGCCGGCTTCCAGCGGCACATCCGCCGCCTGGGCGGTAACGCCCATGGCACTGGCGACAACGAGGAAGGCGCCGAAAATCAGATTACGCATGCGTGACTCCTGAGCAGTTTCATACAAGGGACGGATCGGTGCGAGCACCGGACCTGCCTGATGGAGGCAGGTAGTGTAACGGCAGTGATGTCAAAAAAGGGTAGACGGGAAGGGCGTTTGCGCTAATTTCATCGCGCAATGGATGCAACGCAGCGCAAGCGAGCCGCAAGGGCGGACCTGATCCTGATCCGAACCGGATGGCTTCAGTGCAGCGCCTGGATATACGCTGCCAGGGCTGCGATATCGTCATCGTTCAGTTTGGCCGCAATCCGATGCATGATCGGCGCCGCGGCGTCGTCACTCTGACGGAAATCGCTCAAGCGCTTGATCAGGTAGGGTGCGTGCTGCCCGCCCAGCCGGGGAAAGCCGGCCAGCGCAGCGCCGGCGCCGTCCGGGCTGTGGCAACCGCTGCAGGCGGGCAGCCCCAAAGCCTGGTCGCCACTGCGATAGAGGTCCTGACCACGCTGCGACGCGGGGGCCTGGGCTTCGCCAGGGGTCGGCTTCTGGCTGGCGTACCAGCTGGCAATGTCGAGCAGATCCCGATCGCTGAACCCCGCCAGCGTGCCGGCCATCTCCGGAACCTCGCGGCGATTGTCGCGGATGTCCAGCAACTGCTGGTTCAGATAGCGCTCGCCCTGGCCAGCCAACGTCGGAAAGATCGGTACCAGGCTGTTGCCACCAGGACCATGGCACGCCGCGCACAGGGTCGTCAGCGGCTGACCTCGGGCGCCATCGCCCACCAGCTCGGCAGCGCTCGCCGCACCGCTGGCCAGCAGGGCGCCGAGCAGGCCCATCACACGTATTGCGCTCATCGACTGATCCAACCAGGGTGAAGTTCGCAGCCTGCCGTACCCCACGGCAGGCCTGGATGCATTATGCCTGTGCGCACGCCATTGCCGGCAAAATCACCCACATATTGCCCAGCCCTATATACTTCGCTGCATCGTTCTTGCGGCCTGTGCATCGGGCCCTGCCTCTACCGGAAATCACATGCAACTCAAAAACCCCATCCTGGGCCTGTGCCAACAGGCTACCTTTTCGCTCAGCGCTGCCAAGGTCGACCAGTGCCCCGATGACGAAGGGTTCGAGGTCGCGTTCGCCGGCCGCTCCAACGCCGGCAAGTCCAGCGCCTTGAACACCCTGACCCACGCCAGCCTGGCGCGCACGTCGAAAACCCCGGGCCGCACGCAGTTGCTCAACTTCTTCAATCTGGACGAAGAGCGCCGTCTGGTCGACCTGCCAGGCTATGGCTATGCCAAGGTGCCGATCCCGCTCAAGCAGCACTGGCAGCGCCACCTGGAAGCGTATCTGGGCAGCCGTGAAAGCCTCAAGGGGCTGATTCTGATGATGGACATCCGCCATCCGATGACCGACTTCGACCTGCTGATGCTGGACTGGTCGGTGGCCAGCCACATGCCCATGCACATTCTGCTGACCAAGGCCGACAAGCTGACCTACGGCGCGGCCAAGAACACTCTGCTCAAGGTTCAGGCGGAAATTCGCAAGGGCTGGGGCGATGCGGTGAGCATCCAGTTGTTCTCTGCGCCCAAGCGTCTGGGTCTGGAAGAGGCCTACACGGTGCTCGCGCGCTGGATGGAGTTGCCGGACAAGGACAGCGCCGAGGCCTGAACAGAAAAGCCAGGCAAAAAAAACCCCGGACTTCGTATGGGGAGGGGGAAGTCTGGGGCTCAAGGTCCGAACCGCTGAGGGTCCGGATATCTGCCAACACTTAACACAACATAGGAGCATCGAAAGGCTTCACTAGCCAATCCCAATATCTGACTAGGGATGGCCGGCGGAGTTCCTGGGTAGATGCAAACTATTTGCACTAAGTCGTTGGTTTCATGTGAAGTTCAGGGTTTCATGATTGCTGGCATCGGGCCAGGCCTGTTCGCGGCCAGTGGCCGCGAAGCAGCTGACACGGTGTCGAATCAGTGCGCCTCGTCCCAGTTGGAGCCCACGCCCACTTCCACCAGCAGGGGCACGTCGAGCTGCGCAGCGCCGCTCATATGCGGACGGATCTGGGTGCCGATCTGTTCGACCAGATCTTCACGCACTTCCAGCACCAGTTCATCGTGCACCTGCAGGATCACCCGCGCATCCAGCCCGCTGTCGGCGAGCCACGTGTCCACGGCGACCATGGCGCGCTTGATGATGTCTGCCGCCGTGCCCTGCATCGGTGCGTTGATCGCGGTGCGTTCGGCGCCGCGGCGCAGGGCCGGGTTCTTGGCATTGATGTCCGGCACATACAGCCGACGGCCGAACAGGGTTTCGACGAAGCCCTGCTCGGCGGCCTGGGCGCGGGTGCGCTCCATGTACTCGAGCACGCCGGGGTACTGGGCGAAATAGCGATCGATGTAGGCCTGCGATTGCTTGCGATCGACGCCGATCTGCTTGGCCAGTCCGAATGCGCTCATGCCGTAGATCAGGCCGAAGTTGATCGCCTTGGCGCTGCGTCGCTGGTCGGTGGTGACCTGAGCCAGGTCCACACCGAACACTTCCGCTGCCGTGGCGCGGTGCACGTCCAGATCGTTCTGGAAGGCATGCAGCAGGCCTTCGTCCTTGGCCAGGTGGGCCATGATGCGCAGTTCGATCTGGGAATAGTCGGCAGCCAGCAGACGATACCCCGGCGCGGCGATGAACGCCTGACGGATGCGGCGGCCTTCGGCGGTGCGGATCGGAATGTTCTGCAGGTTCGGATCACTGGATGACAGGCGCCCGGTGGCAGCGACCGCCTGATGGTAGGAGGTATGGATACGCCCGGTGCGCGGGTTGATCTGCTCCGGCAGACGGTCGGTGTAGGTGCTCTTGAGTTTGCTCATCGAGCGGTACTGCATCAGCACCTTGGGCAGCGGGTAATCCTGCTCGGCCAGTTCGGCAAGCACCGCTTCGGCCGTGGAAGCCTGGCCCTTGGCCGTCTTGGAGATGATCGGCAGACCGAGTTTCTCGTAGAGAATCACACCCAGCTGCTTGGGCGAGCCCAGGTTGAACTCTTCACCGGCGATCTCGAACGCTTCGCGCTCCAGGGCGACCATCTTTTCGCCCAGCTCCACGCTCTGGATACCCAGCAGCTTGGCATCCACCAGTGCGCCTTGGCGCTCGATACGTGCCAGCACCGGCACCAGCGGCATTTCGATGTCCTGCAGCACGGGCATGAGGCTGGGCACGGCGTCCAGCTTGGCCTGGAACAGCTGGTGCAGGCGCAGGGTGATGTCGGCGTCTTCGGCGGCGTAGGGGCCGGCCTGTTCCAGAGCGATCTGGTCGAAGGTCAGCTGCTTGGCGCCCTTGCCGGCGATGTCGGCGAACTTGATGGTGGTGTGGTTCAGGTACTTGAAGGCCAGGCTGTCCATGTCGTGCCGCGTCGCGGTGGAGTCGAGCACGTAGGATTCGAGCATGGTGTCGAAGGCCACGCCGCGAACCTCGATGCCGTTTTCCTGCACGCCGCCAATCGCACAGTTGGCCAGGATGTTCATGTCGTACTTGGCGTGCTGCCCGACCTTGAGCTTGCGCGGGTCTTCAAGCAGCGGCTTGAGCGCCAGCAGTACGGTGTCGCGGTCGAGCTGCTCGGGCACACCCATGTAGGAATGGGTCAGCGGAATGTAGGCCGCTTCGTGCGGTTCGACTGCAAAGGAAATGCCCACCAATTGCGCGCGCTGTGCGTCCAGGCCGGTGGTCTCGGTGTCGAAGGCGAACAGGCTGGCCTGTTCGAGCTTCTTTAGCCAGACATCGAAACGGGCTTGATCGAGGATCGTCTCGTAGCGCACTTCAATGGCGGCCACCGGCTCCTGCACCGGGGCCAGTTCCTCACCGGCGCGCCGGGCGTCACGCTCGACGTCTTCGATCCAGCTGCGGAATTCCAGCTCGCTGTAGATCTCCAGCAGGGCGTCGCGGTCCGGCTCGGTGCACATCAGCTGATCGACCTCGACGTCCAGCGGCACGTCGATCTTGATGGTCGCCAATTCGTATGAAAGAAAGGCCATCGCCCGATGCTCTTCCAGCTTGGCCGGCAACGACTTGGCGCCGCGAATGGCCAGGGTCGGGACCTTGTCGAGGTTCTCGTAGAGCTCCTTGAGGCCGCCGCCGATGCCGGTGAGCAGGCCTTGAGCGGTTTTCTCGCCCACACCGGGAACACCGGGAATGTTGTCGACCTTGTCGCCCATCAGGGCCAGGAAATCGATGATGTGCTCGGGGCCGACGCCGAATTTCTCTTTCACGCCTTCGATGTCCAGCACGCTGCCGGTCATGGTGTTGACCAGCGTGATGTGGCCATCGACCAGCTGCGCCATGTCCTTGTCACCGGTGGAGATGACCACCGGCCGATCCGCGGCCGCGCTGCTGCGGGCCAGGGTCCCGATCACGTCGTCCGCTTCGACATTGTCCACGCACAGCAACGGGTAACCCAGCGCGCGGACCGCCGCGTGCAAGGGTTCGACCTGCACCCGCAGGTCGTCGGGCATGCTGGGTCGGTTGGCTTTGTAGTCGACGTACATGGCATCGCGGAAGGTCCCGCCCTTGGCGTCGAATACCACGGCGAACGGGCTGCCCGGATACTGTCGGCGCAGGCTCTTGAGCATGTTCAGCACGCCCTTCACGGCACCCGTGGGCATGCCCTTGGAGGTGGCCAGCGGCGGCAGAGCGTGGAAAGCGCGGTACAGATAGGAGGAACCGTCCACCAGGACGAGAGGAGCTTTGCTCATGAGCAGAATCAACCTTTTCGGCGAGCTCGGCGTTAGAATGCCCCGAGCTGTGACCACAAGAACCATGTCAACAAGAACTGTGACAACAAAGGGACAAGGTTATCATGCGCAACGTAAAACGCCTGTTGCTCGCGACACTGCTGCTGAGCGGCCCGCTGATGGTCCAGGCTGCTGACGATGCGCCTTCGGCCGATCCGGACGTGACCATTCGCCAGGACGGCGACAAGACCATTCAGGAGTACCGCCAGAACGGCTTCCTGTACGCCATCAAGATCACCCCGAAGCACGGCAAGCCGTACTTCCTGGTGCGCGCCGATGGCACCGACGACAATTTCATCCGCTCCGACCAGCCGGACATGTTGATCCCGGCCTGGAAGATCTTCGAGTGGTGAGGCTGTAATTTTCAATTCAACCGGGCGCCGCCGCTGTGGCGCCAGTATGGGCAAATCTACGACATGTCTGTGTTTACACCCTTGACCCGCGCCGAGCTCGAAACCTTTCTGGCCCCTTATGGCCTTGGCCGTCTGCGGGACTTCCAGGGGATTGCCGCCGGTACCGAGAACAGCAACTTTTTCATCAGCCTGGAGCAGGGTGAATACGTACTGACTCTGGTAGAGCGCGGGCCGACTCAGGATTTGCCGTTCTTCATCGAACTGCTCGATGTGCTGCACGACGCGCAGCTGTCGGTGCCTTATGCCTTGCGCACCACCGACGGGGTCGCGCTGCGTACCCTCGCCGGCAAACCGGCCCTGCTGCAGCCACGCCTGGACGGTCGGCATGTTCAGGCACCGAACAACCAGCACTGCGTTCAGGTGGGCGAGTTGCTGGCGCACATTCACACGGCAACCCTGGACGCACCACTGGTACGCCGAACCGACCGTGGCCTGGACTGGATGCTGGAGGAGGGCGAAAAGCTCGTCGCTGGCCTCGACGCGGCGGCTGCCGAATTGCTGCGTCCGGCCCTGGCCGAGATCCAGGCGCATCACGCGCAGATCCTGGCGCTGCCGCAGGCCAACCTGCACGGCGATCTGTTCCGTGACAACGTGATGTTCGAAGGCACGCACCTGACCGGCGTGATCGACTTCTACAATGCCTGCTCGGGGCCGATGCTCTACGACCTGGCGATTACCGTGAACGACTGGTGCTCGGACGAACAGGGTGCGCTGGATGCGCCACGGGCGCGGGCTTTGCTGGGTGCCTATGCGGCGCTGCGGCCGTTCACCGCAGCCGAAGCGCAGCTCTGGCCACTGATGTTGCGCGTGGCCTGTGTGCGTTTCTGGCTGTCGCGCCTGATCGCAGCGCAGTCGTTTGCCGGGATGGATGTGCTGATTCACGATCCCAAGGATTTTCAGGACCGCTTGGGGTTGCGGCAGAAGGTTGGGGTGGCGTTGCCGTTTGCTTTCTAGGGGTTGATTTCGCGGGGCGGCCTTCGCGGGCAGAGCCCGCTCCCACAGGGCAGGGGTTCAGGCTTGTGGGAGGAGCGTCAGAGCTTTTCCAGGCAGCCGGCAAGGTTGTCGGCCAGGTTGGCCAGCAGGGTCTCGTAGCCCGTCGCCGTGGCCTCGTCGAAACCGCCCAGGGCGTCCAGTTCAGCCAGGGTCACCGGCAGGCCGGCCGTCAGGGTCTGCGCCAGCTTCGGCCGCATCGGCGGCTCGCTGAACACGCACGTCTTGCCCACTTCCTGCAGCCGCTGGCGCATTGCGGCGACATGCTGCGCGCCCGGTTGCACTTCGGCTGCCACGGCAAATACGCCCGTATGCTTGAGGCCATAGGCCTCCTCGAAATAATCGAAAGCCTCGTGGAAGACGAAATAGGGCTTGCCCTGGATACCCGCCACCCGCGCGGCCAGGCGGGTGTCCAGGGCATTCAGACGTTGCGTGAACGCCGCCAGGTTGGACTGGTAGCGAGGCGCATTGGCCGGATCGGCCGCGGACAGGTCGGCGGCCATGCGCGTGGCGATCACCCGGGCGTTGACGGTGGAAAGCCACAGGTGGGCGTCCAGTGTGCCTGGGCGATGGTCGTGATCGTGGTCCGACGCTTCCTCGGCGTGGGAGTGGCTGTCCTCGGCAAAGTGGCGCAGATGCAGCCCCGGGAGGGTCTGGATGGTCACCGTGGGCTTCTGCCGAGTCTCCAGCACGCGCGGCAGAAAGCCTTCCATGTCCGGGCCGATCCAGTACAGCAGATCGGCGTCGCCTACCCGGCGTACGTCCGATGGTCGCAGCGCATAGTGGTGCGGCGAGGCGCCGGGCGGCAGCAGTACTTCAGGCTGGCCGACGCCGTCCTGCACGGCGGCTGCGATCAGCTGCACCGGCTTGATGCTGGTCAGTACACGCACCTGGGCCTGTGCCGGCAGGGCGGTCATGAACGCGGCGAGCAAACCGATGGAAAGAGCAAAAATACGAACCACAATGGACACTCTCGGGGGCAAGAACAGGTAACATAATAACGTCTCTATCAGAATTCGTCGCCGCTCATGTCCAAAACACCGTTGGCCAGCCGTCCCCACGACCACTCCCATTGCGTCCATCACGCACTGAGCGAGGCCGATGCCTTGTGCCTGAAACAGGGCCTGCGTTTGACTGCCTTGCGCCGTCGCGTACTGGAGCTGGTCTGGCAAAGCCACAAGCCGCTGGGCGCCTACGACATCCTTGCCGTGCTCAGCGAACAGGATGGCCGTCGCGCAGCGCCGCCCACGGTCTATCGCGCCCTGGACTTTCTGCTCGACAACAACCTGGTGCACCGCATTGCTTCGCTCAACGCCTTCATCGGCTGCAACCATCCCGAGCACGCCCACCAGGGCCAGTTCCTGATCTGCCGCACCTGCCATGTGGCCGTGGAACTGGAGCACAAGACCATCAGCGATGCCATCGTCGAGAGCGCGCAGGGTATCGGCTTCGCCGTCGAGGGGCAGACCGTGGAAGTGGTCGGCCTGTGCGCGGCCTGCCGGGGGGCGTGATGAGCGAAGCCTTGATCCGCTTGGACCAGGTGAGCGTGGAGTTCGCCGGCCAACGTGTGCTCGATGACATCCATCTGTGCGTGCAGCCTGGGGAGATCGTCACCTTGATCGGCCCCAACGGCGCCGGCAAGACCACCCTGGTGCGTGCCGTGCTCGGTTTGCTGAAGCCCGACTCGGGCAGCGTCTGGCGCAAGCCTCGGCTGCGCATCGGCTACATGCCGCAGAAGCTGCACGTGGACCCGACCCTGCCGCTGTCGGTGCTGCGTTTCCTGCGCCTGGTGCCGGGTGTGGACCGCGCGCGCGCCCTGGCGGCGCTGGAGGAAGTGGGCGCCGCGCAGACCATCGACAGCCCGATCCAGACGGTCTCCGGCGGTGAAATGCAGCGCGTGCTGCTGGCGCGAGCGCTGCTGCGCGAGCCCGAACTGCTGGTGCTCGACGAGCCGGTGCAAGGCGTCGACGTGGCCGGCCAGGCCGAACTCTATGCCCTGATCACACGCCTGCGCGAGCGCCATGGCTGCGGCGTGCTGATGGTGTCCCATGACCTGCATCTGGTCATGAGCACCACCGATCAGGTGGTTTGCCTGAATCGCCACGTCTGCTGTTCCGGCCATCCCGCGCAGGTCAGCGGCGATCCGGCCTTCGTCGAGCTGTTCGGCAGCCACGCGCCGAGCTTGGCGATCTATCACCATCATCACGACCACGCCCACGACCTGCATGGCGGCGTGGTCAGTGACACTCACGTACACGGAGACAGCTGCAAGCATGGCTGATTTTTTACTGTATGCCTTGCTGGCAGGCCTGTCCCTGGCAGTGGTCGCGGGACCGCTGGGCTCGTTCGTGGTCTGGCGCCGCATGGCCTATTTCGGCGATACCTTGTCCCATGCGGCCCTGCTCGGCGTGGCCCTGGGCTTCGTGCTCGACATCAGCCCGGCGCTGGCGGTAACGGTCGGCTGCCTGCTGCTGGCGATATTGCTGGTGACGCTGCAGCAACGCCAGCCGCTGGCCTCGGACACCCTGCTGGGGATCCTGGCGCCGAGCACCCTGTCGCTGGGCCTGGTGGTGCTGAGCTTCATGCATGACGTGCGCATCGACCTGATGGGCTATCTGTTCGGTGATCTGTTGGCGATCAGTGCGACCGACCTGTACTGGATCGTCGGCGGCAGCGTGGTGGTGCTGGGGCTGTTGATCGCGCTGTGGCGGCCATTGCTGGCGATCACCGTTCATGAAGAGCTGGCACGCATCGAAGGATTGCCGGTGGCAGGTCTGCGCATGGCCTTGATGCTGTTGATCGCCGTGGTGATCGCGGTGGCGATGAAGATCGTGGGCGTATTGCTGATCACTTCATTGCTGATCATTCCGGCGGCGGCCGCCCAACGCCATGCACGCTCGCCCGAGCAGATGGCACTGGGCGCCAGCGTGCTGGGGGTGATCGCGGTGTGTGCCGGGTTGGCGCTCTCGTGGTTCAAGGACACGCCGGCCGGGCCATCGATCGTGGTGAGTGCCGCGGTGTTGTTTCTGCTGAGTTTTGCGTTGCCCAAGCGGTAGGGTGAGTCAGGCGCGAGCCGTTATTACCTGTAGACCTCGCGTCGATTGCCCAATTGAACGACCAGAACTCGCAGCGCCCCATCCTGGATGTCACAGATCACTCGGAAATCGCCAACCCGGTATCGCCACAAGCCGCCCAGCGGACCGGTGAGCGCCTTGCCTGTGCTACGTGGGTCATCCCGATCGCCAATGCGTTCATCCATGAAGTCGAGGATGCGCCTGGCTGCCTGCTTGTCGAGTTTGCGCAGCTGCGTTTTGGCCGTGTCGGTGTAGTCAATCGTCCAGACCAAGGTCTTTCCTTACGTCCGCTGCCGAGTGCACACCTTCCTGACCTTTACGTACACGCTCCAGCACTTGCGCTGCAAGGTAGTAGTCCTCCAGCTCGGTCAGGCCATTGTCGATGATTTCGCGAAGATAGTAAGCCTTGGTGCGCCCAGTGCTGCTGGCCAGAAAGTCGAGGCGCCGCTCGGTTTCCGGTGCCAGGCGAATGGAGGTGGCCATATCAGAAACTCCTGTGTGATACCTGTATTCACTGTATCACATCGCCGAGGTTTTCGAGGTGCTGGCCCTGTCTGCTTCGACCAAACAGGCATAGGATCAGCGATTTTCGGCGCCCATATTTTCGCCGACACCCCCACGGTGTAGACTTGGCCGTTTTTTGGGCAAATAGAGAGTCGCAGCAATGAAGCCGTTCGCCTCCCGTTATCTGCTACTTGCCACACTTTCCCTGCTGTTGACCGCTTGCCAGACTTCGTCGCGCGACCCTGCCGCTGACGCAGGTCCCGATGCCTGGCAACAGCTGGAAACCAACATCGCCAGCAGCGAGCTGGCCACGGCTGAAGATCAGTTGGTCAAACTGCAGGCCCAGGCTCCGCAGGATCCGCGCGTCAACGAGGCGCAGCGGCAGTTGGCCGAGGCCTATCTGCAGCGCAGCCAGGTGATGCTGCAGAAGGGTGACGTCAATGCGGCGGCCACCGCGCTGGGCCGTGCTCGCGTATTGATGCCTCAGGCACCGGCCCTCATCGGTGGCGTCAATGGCGCGATCGCCCAGGCGCGCAAGGCCGAGCTGGAAAAAGCCGAAGCGGCCCTGAAAGCGGCCGAAGCCCGGCCGAAGGCCTTGGTGCTGGATCCGAACGCCAGTGTTTCAGCAGTGCCTTTGAAGATGCACAGCGCACCTCAGTTGCGCGCACAGATGCGCGACATCGCGACCGACGTCGTTCATTACCAATGTGATGTGATCATTCAGGTGGCCCAACCAGGCGAATATCGCCGGCTGGAAGCGCTGCTCAAGCAGCGCGTCAGCGAACAGTTGCCAGAAATGCAACTGAAGGTCGGTCGCCGTGTGGTGCACGGACAACCGACCCAAGTGGTGCTTATACCGCGCCGTTAAGCCGGAATGGCTTTAGCGGCAGGTTCACGATCCCACACGCGATGCTTGGCGATCGCAGCGATGAACGCCTTGATGGTGCTGTCATCGTCGCCCACCAGCAGACCGGCATCTTCCTGCAGGCGCAGCGCTTCGAGCAGCGCCTTGCCATCCTTGCTGACACCGATTGCCTTGAGGTGCTTGTAGGCTTCGAGCAGGTAGTGCAAGGCCACGCCATCGGCGCTCAGTGCCTTGATCGAATCCGCGCCACCTGGCACCCACACTGCATCGAAAGCCACCGACGGCAGACCTTCCTGGGAAGCATCGACTGCCAACGTCTGGCCGTCGGCAGTCTTGACGGGTGCGCTGGTCGGGCCCAGAACCTTGGCGTGTGCGCCTTCAGCCTTGAGCGCCTTCTGCAGGGCAGCGACCGCTTTGCCATCCACACCGTTGGCGACCAGGATCGCCACCTTGCGGCTCTTGATGTCGCCCGACAGCAGGTTGGTCTGGCTCAGCGCAGGCGATTCCTTCAGTGACGAAGGCTTGACCGATACGGTGCCCTTGCTCGGCGCAGGCAGACCCAGGTTGGCGGCAACGCGCGAAGCCAGTTCCAGATCGATGTTGGCCAGGATCTCGTTGACCTGACGGGCACGAATGTATTCGCGCTCGACCTTGCCAAGTTCGAAGCTGTAGGCCGCGATGATGTGCTCTTTCTCGGCATGGCTCATGCTGTTGAAGAACAGCGTGGCTTGCGAGAAGTGGTCGGAGAACGATTCGCTGCGCTCGCGGACCTTGTGTGCGTCGACACGCTCGGGATAGGTCTCGAAGCCGCCATCGATCGGTGCCGATGGAGTTTCCTTCGGCCAGCCACCGTCAATGGAGTTTGGCTCGTAGGACGCACGGCCCTTGTCGATGCGGGTGCGGTGTTGGGCGTCACGTTGGCCATTGTGGTTCGGCGCGATCGGCCGGTTGATCGGGATCTCGTGGAAGTTCGGCCCACCGAGACGGCTGATCTGGGTATCGGTGTAGGAGAACAGACGGCCCTGCAGCAGAGGGTCGTTGCTGAAATCGATACCAGGAACGATGTGGCCCGGGCAGAAGGCAACTTGTTCGGTTTCGGCGAAGTAGTTGTCCGGGTTGCGGTCCAGGACCATGCGGCCCAGCGGAGTGACCGGGACCAGCTCTTCGGGAATGATCTTGGTCGGGTCGAGTAGGTCGAATTCGAACTTGTGTTCGTCTTCTTCCGGCACGATCTGCACACCCAGCTCCCATTCCGGGTAGTCACCCATCTCGATGGATTCCCACAGGTCGCGGCGGTGGAAGTCGGTGTCCTTGCCGGCCAGTTTCTGCGCTTCGTCCCAGACCAGCGAGCAGGTGCCGAACTTGGGCTTCCAGTGGAACTTGACGAACGTGCCCTTGCCTTCGCCGTTGACGAAGCGGAAGGTGTGGATACCGAAGCCCTGCATGGTGCGCAGGCTTTTCGGGATCGCACGGTCGGACATGGTCCACAGCACCATGTGCGCCGACTCGGGTACCAGCGAGACGAAGTCCCAGAAGGTGTCGTGGGCGGAGCCGCCGGTTGGGATCTCGTTGTGCGGCTCAGGCTTCACGGCGTGAACGAAGTCGGGGAACTTGATCGCGTCCTGAATGAAGAAGACCGGCATGTTGTTGCCGACCATGTCGAAGTTGCCTTCGTCGGTGTAGAACTTCACGGCGAACCCACGCACGTCGCGTACGGTGTCACCCGAACCGCGTGGACCCTGCACGGTGGAGAAGCGGACGAAGACCGGGGTCTTCTTCGCCGGGTCGCGCAGGAAGCCGGCCTTGGTCAGGGCCGAATGGTCTTCGTAGGTCTCGAAGAAGCCGTGGGCGGCAGTACCGCGGGCGTGGACGATACGCTCCGGGATGCGTTCGTGGTCGAAGTGCGTGATCTTCTCACGCATGATGAAGTCTTCGAGCAAGGACGGGCCGCGTGCGCCGGCCTTGAGGGTGTTCTGGTTATCGCTGATCTTCACGCCATGGTTGGTGCGCAGCGCTTGTCCGGTGCCATCGGCACGGAACTGCTCGAGCGATTCCAGTTTGGCGTTGGTGTTCTGACGATCCAGGGTGTCGGTGCCAGCCGCTTCGCTCTTGCCGGCAGGGGGGGTCTTGTTGCTCATCGGGCCTTAACTCCTTGGTTCACGGCAGTCCGTGGACGGACTTTGATAAGTACCCTCACCTGATCACGGCAGGCATGGGGCAGGAATACTCAGCAAGTGACCTGACAAATTGCAGGGGCGTTCCTTTTTTTTTCAGGAACGGTCGCCAAGCCGACCTTTAGTCGCGTTATTGCCAAATCGCAGGTTGCGGCGAAAATAAATGCTAAATACGACTGGACGCCTGGGCTAAAATGCGCGCCCGGCTATCAGCTGCTACCCCATTCATGCGCCCCACAAGGTTCGCTACGTGATCGAGTTCCAAGATGTCCACAAGACCTACCGCGTGGCCGGTAGGGAAATTCCCGCGCTGCATCCCACCCGATTCACGGTGCCGGCAGGCCAGGTGTTCGGCCTCATCGGCCACTCCGGCGCGGGCAAAAGCACGCTTCTGCGCCTGATCAACCGCCTGGAAAATCCCAGCGGTGGCAGGATCATCGTCGACGGTGAAGACGTCACCGCGCTCGATGCTGACGGCCTGCGCGGTTTTCGGCAACAGGTCGGCATGATTTTCCAGCATTTCAACCTGCTGGCCTCCAAGACCGTCGCCGATAACGTGGCGATGCCGCTGAACTTGGCCGGGCGCCTGTCGCGCAAGGAAATCGACCAGCGCGTGGCCCAGTTGCTCGAGCGCGTCGGCTTGTCCGACCATGCGCGCAAGTACCCGGCACAGCTGTCCGGTGGTCAGAAGCAGCGCGTCGGCATCGCCCGTGCGCTGTCGACCAACCCCAAGATCCTGCTCTGCGACGAGGCCACCAGCGCCCTGGATCCGCAGACCACGGCCTCGGTTCTGCAACTGCTGGCCGAGATCAACCGCGAACTGCAATTGACCATCGTGCTCATCACCCATGAAATGGACGTGATCCGTCGGGTCTGCGATCAGGTTGCGGTGATGGACGCCGGACGCATCGTCGAACAAGGCCCTGTGGCCGACGTATTCCTGCACCCACAGCATCCGACCACCCGTCGTTTCGTTCAGGAAGACGAGCAGGTCGACGAGAACGAGCAGCGCAGCGACTTCGCTCATGTGGCGGGCCGCATCGTGCGCCTGACCTTCCAGGGCGAGGCCACCTACGCGCCGCTGCTGGGCACCGTGGCGCGCGAGACCGGCGTCGACTACAGCATCCTGGCCGGCCGCATCGATCGCATCAAGGACACCCCCTACGGCCAGCTGACCCTGGCAATCACCGGCGGCGACATGGACGCGGCATTCGCCCGCTTCACCGCTGCCGACGTTCACATGGAGGTGCTGCGCTGATGGACCTGATCAACTTCTTCGCCAGCGTCGACTGGAGCGAAATCTGGCAGGCCACCCTCGACACGCTGGTGATGCTCGGGGCTTCGCTGCTGTTCACCATCCTGCTGGGCCTGCCGTTGGGTGTTTTGCTGTTCCTCACCAGCCCGCGGCAGATGTTCGAAAAGCCCAGGCTCTATGCGGTGCTGTCGTTCATCGTCAACGTGGTCCGCTCGCTGCCGTTCATCATCCTGATCATTCTGCTCATCCCCACCACCGTGGTGCTGGTGGGTACCTCGCTGGGCGTGGCCGGGGCGATTCCGCCGCTGGTCATCGGCACCGTGCCGTTCTTCGCGCGGCTGGTGGAAACCGCCCTGCGCGAAGTCGACCGCGGCATCATCGAGGCAACCCAGGCCATGGGCGCCACGACGCGACAGATCATCACCCGGGCGCTGGTGCCCGAGGCCCTGCCGGGGATCATCGCGGCCATCACCGTGACGACCATCACGCTGGTGTCGTACACCGCCATGGCTGGCGTGGTCGGCGCCGGGGGCCTGGGTGACCTGGCGATTCGCTACGGCTACCAGCGTTTCCAGGACAACGTGATGTACGTCACGGTGATCATCCTGATTCTGATGGTCCAACTGCTGCAGATGCTGGGCGACCGCCTGGTCGTGCACTTCTCTCGCAAATAATCGTAGGTCTGGCCCACGGGCCGAAAAGGAAATCGAAGATGAAAAGACTACTGGCCGCCATGGCCGCCGTCGCTGCACTGTCCGCCCAGGCCAACGAAAGCCTGAACGTGGCGGCCACCGCCGTGCCCCATGCCGAGATTCTGGAATTCGTGAAGCCGCAACTGGCCGAGCAGGGCGTGGACCTCAACATCAAGGTGTTCACCGACTACATCCAGCCCAACGTCCAGGTCGCGCAGAAGAACATGGACGCCAATTTCTTCCAGCACCAGCCGTATCTGGATGAGTTCAACAAGGGCAAGGGTACCGATCTGGTCGCCGTGACCGGCGTTCACCTGGAGCCCCTGGGCGCCTATTCGAGCAAGATCAAGCAGCTCGACGAGCTGGGCAACGGCGCCAACGTGGTGGTGCCCAACGACGCCACCAACGGCGGTCGTGCCCTGTTGCTGCTGCAGAAATACGGCCTGATTCGCCTCAAGGACCAGAGCAACATCCTGGCCACCACCAAGGACATCGTCGAGAACCCCAAGGGCTTGAAGATCCGTGAGCTGGAAGCGGCGACCATCCCGCGCGTACTGACGCAGGTCGACCTGGCGCTGATCAACACCAACTACGCCCTGGAAGCCAAGCTGGATCCGTCCAAGGATGCGTTGTTCATCGAAGGCAACGACTCGCCCTACGTGAACATTCTGGTAGCGCGCCCGGACAACAAGGACTCGCCGGCCATGCAGAAACTGGCCGCCGCGCTGCACAGCCCCGAGCTCAAGCAGTTCATCACCGAGAAATACAAGGGCGCGGTGCTTCCCGCTTTTTAAGCCCGTGACAGGTCGAGTGTGAGCTCGACCTTCCTTTCTCAATCAATCGCCCGCGACCAGCCCCGGAAGCTGGGCGATCATCTTCGCATTGTCGATCGGCCCGCGAATGAACCCCCGCTGGCGCCCATCCGGCCCGATCAACGCCAGATTGGCGCTGTGCTCCACCAGGTAATTGGGCTTGCGCGTGTCGGCGGGGATGAACGGAATGCTGATGGCGCTGGCCAGCGTCTGCAAGGTCTCGACCGGCGCGACCCACCCTTCGAAGCCTGCCTTGAAATAACCCAGGTACTGCTTGAGCCGCTCGGGGGTGTCGCGGTGCGGGTCGACACTGATCAGCACCACCTGCAGGCGCTCGCGCGTGGCGTTGGGCAGCTGTTGCTGCACGTCGCGCAGGTTGGCCAGGGTGGTCGGGCAGATATCCGGGCAGAACGTGTAGCCGAAGAACAGCAGCGACCACTTGCCCCTGAGCTGGTCGACGTGAACGGCCGCGCCGTCCTGGTCGGTCATCTGCAGCGCAGGCATCGCGCGACTCTGGGCCAACAGGATGATCCCTGCATCGACCAGTGCGGCGCGGTCGGGCTGGCTATGCCGGGTGAGCAAGTGGTGAACGCTCAATCCGATCAGCAAGGCGAGGACGCCGGCAACGATGAAGACGATTTTCTGCGCTTTTGTCATGAGTCTGGGGTCAATGCACGTAGGAGGGGCGACGTTATCAGGCGAGCCATGAGGAGGGTAGTGGTTCGCGCCGTTATGAAATGTGTCCCGACTATGACAAATGCGTCTTAGCCTTCCCGATGGGCCAGCTATCGTTCCCACTTCACTTTCGTGACACCCGCCTGGAGCCTTCATGAACACCGCCGCATTGCGCGAGCAGATCCAACGTGCCACCGAACACGAGGCCGCTTCCGGCCAGCTGCAGCAGCGCCTGGAAAAGCAGCTGCCGCAATTGCATCCGTCCATCGACATCGCCGAAGGCAACGACACCGCCCTGTGGCGCTTCGTCAGCGCCTACATCGATGAAGTCCCGCAACTGCTCGACGCCGCCAGCGAAGTGGCGGTCAAGGCGGGTATCCAATCGCAGATCGATCCGGTGCTGAAGATTGCCGAAGAATACTTCCTGCAACCGCCCGGCATTCTCGCGGACCATCCAGGGATGGATGGCCTGCTCGATGAAGCCTACCTGGCGCATCGTCTGGTAGAGGAAATCAACGATCTGTACATCCGTCACCTCGGCCAGCCGCTGATACCGCTGGACATGACCGTGGCCAACCTGATCGCCCACCAGTTGATCGGTGAAACCTTCGCCAACGAGTTGGACGAGGTCGTGCACCATTCGGTGGACCAGATGCTGTGCGATGAAAGCTTCGAGCTGCCGTCGGTGCAAGCCTACCGCGACAAGCTGATCAGCCCCGAGACCGGGGCAGCATGGAAACAGTGGCCGTGCATGTCACGGCGCCTGGGGATTGGCTTGGACTTGAACGCAACCTCGCAGGCTGCGACAGGGCCTGACGAGCACTAGTCGCCAAGCCCTGCAGAGCGCTTCCCGATTGCCGGGTCAGCTGCCGAAGCCTGCGCTGGTCCGCAGCTGACCTTCGATGCGCCGCTTGAGGCCGCGGCTTTCGATGATCATCCGCGAGCCCTTGCTCTGATTCGCGCGGCCCCAGTCCTCCAGCAGTTCCAGGCAGGAGTGGTCGATGTAGGTCAGGCCGGCAAGCGGCACATGGACAATCGTACCTTCCGGAATGCTCGCCAATGCCTTGGTCAGCGCCGGGACCTTGAGAAAGGTTGCCGAGCCCACCATGCGCAACTCCACCTCACCAGGGGCCTGGTCGACCAGGGTGATCTTCAGGCGCGCTGCCTTGAAGGCCAGCTTGAGCAGGGTCAGGGCGAAGCCCAGCAGCACACCGGTAAGCAGGTCGGTGAAGACGATCGCCAGGGCCGTGGCGGCGTAGGTGAACATCGGCATGCGCCCGTAGCGGCCCAGGCCCTTGAAGGCCTTGAAGTCGACCAGCTTGACGCCGGTGAAGACCAGCACACCCGCCAGGCTTGCCACCGGAATGCTCTGCAACAGGCTGGACAGCAGGACGACGAAACCGAGCAGCCAGACACCGTGCAGGATCGCCGACAGACGGGTCTGTGCACCGGCCTGGACGTTGGCCGAACTGCGCACGATCACACCGGTCATCGGCAGCGCGCCGAGGATGCCGCACAGCATGTTGCCCACACCTTGCGCCGACAGTTCGCGATCGAAATCCGAACGCTGGCCATTGTGCATGCGATCCACCGCAGCCGCTGACAGCAACGTCTCGGCACTGGCAATGAAGGCTACGGCAATGGCGGCGATCAACAGGGCCGGATCGGCCAGGTTGAGCAGGTCGGCGGGGCGCAGCCAGTCGATGGCTTCAGCCAGGTTCGCCGGCACTTCGACACGCTTGACCGGCATGGCGAAGAACAGGCTCAGCCCGGTGGCCAGCCCCACGCCCAGCAGCGCGCCGGGAACGAAGCGCAGCTTCTGCGGGCGCAGCTTTTCCCAGGCGTACATGACGGCGATGGTCAGCAGGCCCAACAACCCGGCTTGCCAGCCCAACCCGCCACCGATGCTGGGAATGGCCTGGCCGACAACCGCAGGGAATTCGATCAGGTTGCTCAGACCCGAGGGCTGCGGCGCCCGGTCGAGCATGACGTGGACCTGGGACAGGACGATCAGCACGCCGATACCGGCCAGCATGCCGTAGACCACCGCCGGCGCCGTGACGCGGAACCAGCAACCGAGCTTGAAACGCCCGGCCAACAGCTGGAGCAGACCGGCCAGCAGCAGGATGGGACCGAGCATGGCCATGCCGTGCTGACGAACCAGTTCGAAGACCAGCACGGCCAGACCAGCGGCGGGGCCACTGACCTGCAACGGCGAGCCGGCCAGAAAGCCGACCACGATACCGCCGATGATGCCGGTGATCAGGCCTTTGGAGGGCGGCATTCCCGAGGCGATGGCAATACCCATGCACAACGGCAGCGCGACCAGAAATACCACGACCGAGGCGAGCAACTCGCGCGGCAACACCGCTTTCATGTGTGCAATATTCACGTTCAATCTCCTGCAAGCATTCAAGCGAGCCGGGCCACACTTTTCGACAGGCAGCAGCGTGCCTGCCCAATCCCCTGTAGCCCAACCGGCGCGGCGGTTACAGGTGGATTCGGCAAGCGATCGTTGAGGTGTGCTGTCGACGGATGATGGCCAGGCAGGCCCTGTCAAACGGACGCCACGGCTACCTAGAAGCGGCCCTTGGGCGTGGCGCTAGGCGTCGTGGTCATTCTGTCGAGCGGACGGAAGCAGTCCTGCTCGGCGTCGTAGGCCTTGATTTCGCTGGTTTCGATGTTGTAGATCCAGCCATGGATAACACAACTGGCCGCTGGCCATGCGCGAGGCCACCGATGGGTGGGTGCGCAGGTGCTGCAGCTGGGAGATGACGTTTTCTTCGGTCAGCACTTTCATGCTTTCGGCTTCGTTGGCGCAGTTGCAGTTGTCTTCGACCACGGTGCGGGCCACTTCCGAGTGGCGCAGCCAGGCCTTGACGGTTGGCATCTTTTCCAGCGAAGCGGGGTTGAGTACGGCCCGCATGGCGCCGCAGTCGGAGTGGCCGCAGACGATGACGTGCTGCACGCCCAAGGCCAGGATGGCGTATTCCAGAGCGGTGGAAACGCCGCCGTTCATCTGGCCATAAGGCGGCACGACGTTGCCGACGTTGCGGGTCACGAACAGGTCGCCGGGAGAGCTTTGGGTGATGAGTTCAGGGACGATGCGCGAGTCGGCGCAGGTGATGAACATGGCCCGCGGTGCTTGCGCGGTGGCAAGCTTCTTGAACAACTCTTGTTGCTGGGGGAAGACGTCATGATGGAAATGCAGGAAGCCGTCGACGATCTGTTTCAGGGAGGCTTCAGCCGTATCGGCATGGCTCGGTGTAGGATCCTTGTCGCTCATGATTCATCCTCTTGCTGGATTTGAGATGGTTCCCAGTTTACCGGGTAAAAATTCCCACAGCTCACGGCTGGACGAGACGATTTACATAGGATTATGACTTGTGAGTCATTTGTCACTAACGTTACCGGTGAAAACTTAACTGAACCTGAATCGAGCGCTCTATTGTGCGGGGATGGGGGTTGTCGAGACGATGGACGGCGTCCCTGTAGCAGCGGCGCGAGTCGCGTCCGGCTTCAGCGCGTTCGCCCAGATGCACCGCTTAAACCGCCGACGCGGCTTGCGCCGCTGCTACATAAGATTCAAGTCGTCTGCATGGCGGCAGCAGAACTGTGGGAGCGGGCTCTGCCCGCGAAGCAGCCGCCACGGTCTGCCTGAGCCACCGCATGCTCCGTTTCGCGGGCAGAGACCCGCTCCCACAGGGGCGACGTGATGTGGGACCGGTTTCTGCCCGCTAAGCAGACGCCGCGGTATGCCTGGGCCACCGCATGCTGCTTTTCGCGGGCAGAGACTCGCTCCCACAGGGTTGATACGTGGATCAGCGCACCAGGCAGGGACGCTTGTTATCGAATTTCCAGTCTGAAATCAGGTATTGCATGGCAATGCCGTCATCCCGCGCGCCCAGGCCCTTGGTCTTGTACAGCTCGTGGGCCTTGGCCACTTCGTCCATGTCGATATCCACGCCCAGGCCCGGCTTGGCAGGCACCTTGACGAAGCCATCGACGATCTGCAACGGCTCCTTGGTCAGGCGCTGGCCGTCCTGCCAGATCCAGTGCGTGTCGATCGCGGTGATCTCGCCCGGTGCCGCAGCGGCCACCTGGGTGAACATCGCCAGCGAAATATCGAAATGGTTGTTGGAGTGCGAGCCCCAGGTCAGCCCCCAGTCGTTGCACATCTGCGCCACCCGCACCGACCCCTGCATGGTCCAGAAATGCGGGTCGGCCAGCGGGATGTCCACCGACTGCAATTGAATGGCGTGACCCATCTCGCGCCAGTCGGTGGCAATCATGTTGGTGGCGGTGGGCAGGCCCGTGGCACGGCGGAACTCGGCCATGACTTCACGTCCCGAATAGCCGTTCTCCGCGCCACAGGGGTCCTCGGCGTAGGCCAGCACATGGTGCTGATCACGGCACAGGCCGATCGCTTCCTTCAGTGACCAGGCACCGTTGGGGTCCAGGGTGATGCGCGCGTCGGGGAAGCGCTCGGCCAGCGCCGTCACCGCCTCGATTTCCTCGGCACCGCGCAGCACGCCGCCCTTGAGCTTGAAGTCGTTGAAGCCGTACTTGGCCTTGGCCGCTTCGGCCAACCGCACCACCGCCTCGGGGGTCATTGCCTTTTCATGACGCAGGCGGCTCCAGTCATCAGCGGCGTCCGGCTCGCTGCGGTAGGCCAGGTCGGTCTGGCCACGATCGCCCACATAGAACAGGTAGCCGAGCATCTTCACCGCATCGCGTTGCTGGCCTTCACCGAGCAGCGCTGCCACCGGCACCTCCAGAAACTGCCCGAGCAGGTCGAGCAGGGCGGCCTCCATGGCCGTCACGGCATGGATGGTGATGCGCAGGTCGAACGTCTGCAGACCGCGGCCCGCGCTGTCGCGCGCCGCAAAGGTGGTGCGCATGCGGTTGAGGATCTGCTGGTACTGGCCGATGGGCTGGCCCACCACCAGGCTGCGGGCGTCTTCCAGGGTCTCGCGAATGCGCTCGCCCCCGGGCACCTCACCAACCCCGGTGTTGCCGGCGCTGTCCTTGAGAATCACGATGTTGCGGGTGAAGAACGGGCCGTGGGCACCGCTGAGGTTGAGCAGCATGCTGTCGTGCCCGGCAACCGGAATGACTTGCAGGCTGGTGACGATGGGGGCGTTGTGCGTGGTCATGTGGTTTTCCTTGTCATTGAATCCACGCCAGGCGCCGCAGGGGCCTGGCGAAAACGGTACGGGGGATCGCGCTCGTCAGAGCGGTCGCGCCTGCACGGGTTCGGCAATGCCGCTCACGGGTTTGCCGGGCTTGGGCTGCGTACGGGCGAAGAACACCACGATCGCGGCCAGCACCGATGTCGCGGCCAGGCCGTACAGCCCGCCCTGGATCGAGCCGGTGCTCTGCTCCAGGAAACCGAAGGTGGCCGGCGCGACGAAGCCGCCCAGGTTACCCACCGAGTTCACCAGTGCGATCACCGCCGCGGCAATGCGCGCATCCAGGTAGGCCTGGGGGATGGGCCAGAACAGCGAAGACGCCGACTTGAAGCCGATGGCAGCGAAGCACACGGCCACGAAAGCGAACACCGGGCCGCCCGTGGTGGAAAGGAACATGCCGGCGGCGGCGATCAGCAGCGCTGTCGCCACCCAGGCCTGCTGGAACTTGAACTTGCCCGACAGCGCGGCAAACGCGTACATGGCGATGATCGAGATCAGCCAAGGTATCGAATTGAGGAAGCCTACCTGCAGGTCATCCAGACCGCCCATTTTCTTGATGATGCTGGGCAGCCAGAAGGTGGCGGCATAGATGGTCAGCTGAATGCAGAAGTAGATCAGGCAGAACAGCAGGATCTGGCGATCCTTGAGCAGCGTGCCCAGGGTCGGCTTGACGGTGTGCATGGCGTCACGTTCGCGCTGTTCGCGATCGATCTCGCCCACCAGCGCGTCTTTCTCCTCCAGAGTCAGCCATTTGGCGTCGTGGACCTTGGAATCCAGCCAGAACCAGACGAAGAAGCACAGCAGCACCGAAGCCAGACCTTCGATCAGGAACATCCACTGCCAGCCGTGCATGCCCAGGCCTTCGATCTGCAACAGCGCACCGGCCAGGGGCCCGGAAATCAGGGAGGCCAAGGCCGAGCCGCTGAGAAAGATGGCAATCGCCTTGCCACGTTCGACGCCAGGCAACCAGCGGGTGAAGTAGTAGATCACGCCTGGGAAGAAACCGGCTTCGGCGATCCCCAGCAGGAAGCGCAGGATGTAGAAGTGGGTTTCGTTCTGAATGAACGCCATCATCGTGGCGACGATGCCCCAGGTGAACATGATCCGCGTCAGCCAGACCCGTGCGCCGACTTTCTGCAACAGCATGTTGGACGGTACTTCGAACAGTGCATAGCCGATGAAGAACAGCCCGGCACCGAAGCCATAGGCCGCCGCGCCGATGCCCAGGTCATGCTCCAGGTGCGTGCGCACGAAGCCGATGTTGACCCGATCGATGTAGTTGACGATGAACATGATAACGAACAGCGGGAGTACGTGACTCTTCACTTTCGAGACGGCACGGGCCAGGACGGCATCGCCGGTTGCAACGTTTGAATTGCTCACAATTCAAATCTCCCACTGATTGTTTTTATGCGGGTAGTTTCTGTGTCGATCGGCAACTGGGTGCTCGGTCGGCAGACATCATACAACTAGATATTTGGTGAACTCAACGCATACAGGGCCAACCAGCCTGCCATTCGTCGTTGTCATACATCTTCATCAGTGTTGGTGATGCCGTTGCTGAGCGGTCGGCGTCATCCGGTGACTGGCCCGGCAGCGCCCGGAAGATGCTCGCAAGGTATGATCGGTTTTTTCGTCCGGGAGCCTCATCGATGTCGAAGCGACCAAACAGCCTGGCCCATGGGCTGGTCGAGGCCTTGAGCCAGCAGATCCGCCTGGGCACCCTGGCGCCGGGTGCCAAGCTGCCGTCGGAGGGCGCTATCGTCGCCGAGCACGGCGTCAGCAGAACCGTGGTGCGCGAAGCCTTGTCACGGTTGCAGGCATCGGGTCTGGTGGAAACCCGGCATGGGGTGGGGACGTTCGTGCTGCAGCGCGAGCCGGCCCATGGCCTGCGCTTGAACGTCGACACGGCGCTCAGTGTGCGCGGCATTCTCGAGTTGCGTCTGGGATTGGAGACTCAGGCGGCCGCCTTGGCAGCCAAGCGCCGCAGCGAGTCTCAACTGCAACGCATGCGCAAGGCGCTGGACGACTATCAGCGCTCGCTGGCCAACAACGACAGCTGCGTGGAGGAAGACAAGCGCTTTCACCTGCTGATCGCCGAGGCAACGGGTAATACGTATTTCACCGACATCATGCAGCACCTGGGTGATGCGATGATTCCGCGCACTCGGCTCAACGCGCTGGAGAAGGGCGATGCCGATCTGTCCCAGCTGGGGCAGGTGGCGAACCTCGAGCATGAGGCGATCTACCAGGCGATCCGCAAGCAGGACGCCGATGCGGCGCGGGCGGCGATGTGGCTGCATTTGAGCAACAGCCGTGATCGTTTCAATGCGGATTGAGGGGGCCTTTTTACTGGAGGGTGTCGGTGAAGGCCCTTTCGCGGGCAGAGACCCGCTCCCACAAGGCTGGGATTGAGGGGGCCTTTTTACTGGAGGGTATCGGTGAGGGCCCCTTCGCGGGCAGAGACCCGCTCCCACAAGGCTGGGATTGAGGGGGCCTTTTTACTGGAGGGGGTCAGTGAGGGCCCCTTCGCGGGCAGAGACCCGCTCCCACAAGGCTGGGATTGAGGGGGCCTTTTTACTGGAGGGTGTCGGTGGGGGCCCCTTCGCGGGCAGAGACCCGCTCCCACAAGGCTGGGATTGAGGGGGCTTTTTTACTGGAGGGTGTCGGTGAAGGCCCTTTCGCGGGCAGAGACCCGCTCCCACAAGGCCGGTTGAGAATTCACCTCACGGTGGGAGCGGGTCTCTGCCCGCGAAAGGGCCGCCAGCCATGATCAATGGCTGGTGGACTGCCCCAGGTCATCGCCGGAGGTGTGCTTCATGTCGTCGCCGCGCATCTGCTTGACGTCGTCGGCCGACACCGTCGAACCCCGGTTGCCCCAGCTGCTGCGGATGAAGTTCACCACGTCGGCCACTTCCTGATCGGACAGGCGCCAGGCGAAGCCGGGCATGGTGAAGGTGGACGGCGCCGTGTGCGTGGCCGGCAACGTGCCACCTGCCAGCACGATATGGATCAACGAACTGGCATCCTCGGTCTGCAGCACCGGGTTGCCGGCCAGGGCCGGGAACACCCGGGTGTAGCCCTGGCCATCGGTCCGATGACAGGCCGCGCAGTTGTCGATGTACACACCGGCACCGACCTTGCTGTCGTCTCCCTTCCACAGTGCGTCGGACACACGTGCGTCGTATTCATGGGGCTTGTCGGCACGGTCCACCGCCGGCAGCGTCTTCAGGTATCGAGCGATGGCAGTGAGGTCTTCATGGGTCATGTACTGCATGCTGTGCTCGACCACATCGCTCATGCCGCCGAACACCGCGCTGCGATCGCTGCGGCCGGTCTTGAGAAACTGCACCAGTTGCTCTTCGCTCCAGCTGCCCAGGCCGTCCTTGTGATCGCCGCGCAGGCTCTTGGCGATCCAGCCTTCGAGCGGTGCGCTGCCAGCCAGGAAGTCGGCGTTGTCGCCGGCGCTCAGGGCCTTCTCCTGCATGGTGATCGCCCGCGGGGTATGGCAGGCGCCACAGTGCCCAAGCCCCTCGACCAGGTAGGCGCCGCGGCTGATCACCGGATCGGAGCCCGGCGGTGGCTGATAGGCGCTGACCGGAGGCGCGAACAGACCACGCCAGATCGCCAGCGGCCAGCGCATGCTCAGTGGCCAGGGAATGTCGGTCGGCTTGTTCGGTTCGGCCACCGGCGCCACGCCCTTCATGAAGTAGGCGTACAGGGCGTGCATGTCGGCGTCGCTGACCCGTGCATACGAGGGGTAGGGCATGGCCGGATACAGGCTGCTGCCGCTCTTGCCGATGCCGTGGCGCACGGCCTTGTCGAAGTCTTCGAAACTGTAGTTGCCGATGCCGTCGCTGTGCGGCGTGATGTTGGTCGAGTAAACCGTGCCGATCGGCGTCTCCATGCCCAACCCGCCGGCGAACGGCGCACCGCCCTTGGCGGTATGGCAGGCCACGCAGTCACCAGCGCGGGCCAGGTAGCGGCCCTGCTCGATCAGGGCGTCGTCGGACTCCGCGGCCCTGACCGGCAGACTGGTCAACAGACTGGCGAGCAGGGTCAGCGCAGCGATCTGGATAACGTTCATCTCTGCGCTCCTTATGCCTGCACCAGCGGGCCGGGGTTCTTCAGGTACTGCTCGCGAATGGCCCGTGCCGACCAGTAGGTCAGTGCCGCCACCAGGCCGGTGGGGTTGTAGCCCAACCCCTGGGGAAAGGCCGAGGCGCCTGGAACGAACACGTTGTGCACGTCCCAGCACTGCAGGTAGCGGTTGATCGCACTGGTCTTGGGGTCGGTGCCCATGATCGCACCACCGTTGAGGTGGGTGGTCTGGTAGGAGGCGGTATTGAAATGCTCGCCGACCTTCTTGCCCAGCAAGGCAATGGTCTTGGGGTTCATGGCCTGGGCGACCTTGCTCATTTTCTCGACCATGAAGCGGTTCATCTTGATGTCGTTTTCCTGCCAGTCGAAGGTCATGCGCAGCAACGGCAGGCCATAGGCATCGCGGTACACCGGATCCAGGTCCAGGTAGTTGCCGCGATAGGACTGATGGGCGCCGTGGGCGTCCATCGACACCTGATGGGTGTAGTAGTCGGCGGTGGCCTTCTTCCAGGCGCTGCCCCAGGCTGGCGTGCCCGGTGGATTGGCCGTGCCGGCGATCGGTCGGCTGCCGGCCTGGTTGACCCACATCGGCGAGCCGCCGACGAAGCCATGGGGTCCGTGGTCGAAGTTGTCGGCATTGAAGTCGTCGAACGCCACACCGTTGCCACCGGCGCCGATGAAGTTGTTGGTGTGGGTGTCCTTGTCGAAGAAGGCCTTGATGGTGGCCATGTTCTGGTAGGCGAAGTTCTTGCCGACCACACCTTCGCCGGTCTTGGGATCGTAGGGCTTGCCGATGCCGGAAAGCAGCATCAGGCGCACGTTGTTGAACTGGAACGCACCGAGAATCACCAAATCCGCCGGTTGCTCGACTTCTCGCCCCTGGGCATCGACGTAGGTCACGCCGGTCGCCTTGCGCTTGGTGCTGTCCAGATTGACCCGCAGGACGTGGGCGTTGGTGCGCAGCTCGAAGGTTTCGACCTGGCGCAACGCCGGCAGGATGTTCACATTCGGTGACGCCTTGGAATACATGTAGCAGACATAGCCACTGCAGAAACCGCAGAAGTTGCAGGGGCCCATCTGCGCACCATAGGGGTTGGTGTACGGCCCCGATGTATTGGCCGACGGCAGATTGTACGGCTTGTAACCGACCTCGGCGGCGGCCTTCTGGAACAGCTGCGCCGAAACCGTATTCTTCTGCGAGGCCAGCGGGAACGGGTTGGAACGATCCGGTGCATACGGGTTGCCACCCTTGCCTTCGCCGACCCGCACGCCGTTCACCGTCCAGGCCTGACCCGAGGTGCCGAAGACCTTTTCGGCGAAATCGAAGAACGGCTCCAGCTCTTCATAGCTGACACCGAAGTCCTGGATGGTCATGTCCTTGGGGATGAACTGCTTGCCGTAGCGCTCCTCGTAGTGACTGCGCATGCGCAGTTCCATGGGATCGACACGGAAGTGCACGCCCGACCAATGCAGACCGGCGCCGCCGACACCCTTGCCCGGCAGAAACGCACCCAACTGGCGGTTGGGCAGTGCAACGTCGTTGACGCTGTGGCGGATGGTCACGGTTTCCTTGGAGATGTCCTGGAACAGCTTCTTGCGTACGCTGTAGGTCAACTCGTCGATCACCTGTGGATAACTGCCGTCCGGGTAGGTGTCCTGCATCGGGCCGCGCTCCAGCGCCACCACGTTGAGACCTGCCTCAGTGAGTTCCTTGGCCATGATCGCGCCCGTCCAGCCGAACCCGACGATGACCGCGTCGACTTTCTTCATTACCGTTGTCATGTCAGGCCCTCTCGCCGCGAATCGATACAGCGGGGAAGGGGTATTGCTCGTTGCGCTCCACCCAATCCATGAAGTCGGCGCGTGCGCCCGGAAAACCGATCTGGGTCCAGCCGACCATGCCCTTGTTACCGCCGTGCACGGGGTCACAGAAGAAGCCTTCACGGGTGTTCTGCAGGATCAGACTGAAGAAGGCAGTGGCGGGCAGTTCGTCGAAAACCAGTTCTCCTGCTTCGATCTTGCCGAGAATATGGTCCTGGGTAGCGCTGTCTTGCTCAGTGAACACTTTGCCCGATTGAGCCTTGCACCAAGCGTCGGTGGCGGCAATGCCCAGGCGGTAGATCTGCTGGGGCACCAGCTGCAGTTGATAGCCCATCTGGGGCGGGGCATCGGTCACGAATGGACCTTGCATGTACCACAATGCCCCCGTGGCATACGGGGTGTTCATCTGCCGATCGATGAATTCCGCTGCGCCGGCTTCCAGGGCGCCGGGGCCCAGGTCATCCGCTGGAATCAGCCGAGCCACCGCGGCTTGTACGAAAGCCCACTCTTCAGCGGTGAAAAACGACGGCTGGTAATGGGCGCTTGGCACCGGCGCAGGCGGCGCGGCCCGCGTATCCGCCTGGGCATCGGCCGTCAGGGCACCGAGGCCCAGGCCGCTACTGGCAACGGTCACCACCGGAATCAAGGTCAGTGTTTTGCGCAGAAAATCCCGGCGCGGGTTGTTTTCTTGCTCGGACATCAGGGTTCTCATCAGCTGTTCGATACGGTTTTTATCGATGCGCAGCTCAGCGGTACGTGTTCGTTGCACCACGCGGCCAGAGGCGGGTGATGCTTTGTGGAAGGCGCAGACGCGACACATTCGGCACGAAGCCAGGCGCGGCAAAATGCCGCCCTGGCGCTTCAACCGACAAATGTATCTATTTGTGACGCCAAATGAAACCGGTTTCAGTCTTGCAGTGTATCGGTTGGCTCGGTGCATCTGCTCGAACAGGTCAAGCCTCGATCCCCAGATCCGCCAGCAATGCCTCGACACCCGGCTTGCTCCCGGCGAAGCTTTCTACCAGTTCGGCAAAGGGCCGAGTCCCGCCCGATGCCAGAATCAGGCGTTGGAAATCCTTACCGGCCCGATTCGCCAACAATCCTTCGCGTTTGAAACGAGTGAACAGGTGCGCTGCGAGCACCTGCGACCAGACATAGGTGTAATACCCGGCCGCATAGTCTTCGTTGGTGAACAAATGAGCGAAGGTGTTGAGCCAACGCACATAGGGTGGATAGCGGACCACTTGGGTCTTCTCCAGCACCTGCTCGCCGATCTGTTGCGCCGACAGGCCATCGCCCGTGCTGTGCAGGCGATAGTCCACCAGGGCGTATTCGAGCTGCCACAACAGCGCCTGAGCCCGGAAGCGGGCCTGGGCTGCGAGCGCCTGTTCGACGAACGCGCTGCCGATCTGCTCGCCGCTCCGATGATGGCGCGACAACGATTGCAGGATTTCCGGCTGCATGGCCCAGTGCTCGAACACGCCGCTGGGCAGTTCCACCGCGTCTTCGGCCACGCCCTTGATGCCGGACACGCTGCCGTGATCGATGCGGGTCAGCACGTGGTGCAACGCATGGCCCAGTTCGTGGAAAAACGTCTGGATATCGCCCAGGCTCAGAAGGCAGGGAAACTCTGGGGTCTGGGCAGCGAAATCACAGCCCACATGGGCAATCGGCAGTTGCAGGCGTCCGTCGGCGAAGCGGTGGCGGTCACGCAGAGCCTCCATCCAGGCGCCCGCGCGCTTCTTCGGCCGGGTGTGCAGGTCCAGGTAAATGTAACCCAGCACCTGATCCCCTTCGCTGAGGCGGAACAGGCGCACCGAGGCAGGTTGGCGTGGTGCTGGGGGGCATTCGAGCCACTGCACGTCGAACAATCGGGCGAGCAGGCGCTGCATGCCGTCCATCACCGCCTGCATGGGGAAATATTCGCGCACCTTGAGCTCGGTCACGCCGTGGTGGATCTGCTGATATTTTTCCCGGTAGTAATCCCAGTCCCACGCCTTCAGCGATTTCACACCGAACAATGAAGCCAGCTCTTGCACGGGCGCGAATTCGGCCTGCGCCGCCGGACGGACCTTGTCGATCAGTTGCAGCAGCAACTGCTCCACGTCGGCGGCTTCGTCGAACATGCGCGTGGCCTGGGCCAGCGAGGCGTAGCTTCGATACCCACTCGCTTCGGCCAACTCGGCACGGGCCGCGAGGATGCGTTGCAGCACGGGCCCGTTATCCTGCCCCCCGGCACGCGGGCCCTGGTCCGAGGCCTGGGTGTAGAAGGCCTGGTACACCTGTTCACGCAGCGAGCGATCGTGAGCCTGGCTCGCCACCGCCAGCACCAGCGGCAGTTCCAGCGTCAGCAGCCAACCGGAAAGGCCGGCGTCGCGTGCCCGCTGGGCCATGCTGGCGCGTATGGCAGGGGCGATACCCGCCAGGGCGGTTTCATCGTCGAAGGCCAAGGTCCAGGCCTGGCTGGCCGCGTCCAGGTTATCGGCGAACGTCTGGTACAACCCCGCCAGTTCCACGTGCAGACGCTCGATGCGCATCTGGGTCGCACGCGCAGTGCCCACCCCGGCCAATCGAGCGGCGCGCAGAGCGTGATTCAATGCCGCCTGCTGGGTCGAATCGAATTCGAGGGCCTGCGGGCTTTGCTGCAGCAGTTGCAAGGCGGCCTGCACCGTGCGGTTGTGTTTGATGGCCGACTCATAGGCCTGTACCCGCTCGCGGCATTTCGCATAAGCCTCGATCACCGCCAGATGGTGATGGCGACTGAGTAACTGCTCGGGTTGCAGCACCGCCAGCAGGCGCTGATGCATGTCTTCCAGTGGCTTGACCAAGCCTTCCCACGTGGGTGATTCGAGCTGCTCGGGGAGCAGTTGCGCCAGCTGACGCAAGTTGCTTTCGATCACATGGGTGATGGCCGGCTCGACGTGTTCGGCCTTGATGAGGTGATAGGGGACTATCTCGTGGTTGCCCAGCAAGGGGTTGTCGGCAAGAAGCGCGGGGAGTACCGACGAGGGTGCGGTGGTCATGTTCGATTCCTTGAGTGACGCCTGAGTGGCGAGCCAGTCTAGGAAGGCGAACGACCTGTGAAGTGGTAGCCGGCTATTGCCGTCGACCTGCCCGTGCGGCAAGTCGACGGCAGGCCTGGCTCAAGGCTTCTTGAGCTTGGGGTTGGGGAAGAACTGCACCGGTTGCGAGGTGGGCCGGGCGACCTTGACGGCCACCTTGTTGACCCGTGTGCCCAGTTCGCTGGGCACCGACTGGCCCTGCGCATTGAGCGTGTCGCTGTAACCACAGGCCACGCACTCGCGATGGGGGACCTCGTCGACGCTCCACATCATCAGCTTGTCAGGCTCGCTGCAGGCCGGGCAAACGGCCCCGGCGATGAAGCGTTTCTTGGTGATCATGCCGCCGCTTCCTCGCTCAGACCGCTATGGCGCAACAGGGCATCGATGGAGGGCTCGCGACCGCGGAAGTCGACGAACAACACCATCGGAGCCTGCGATCCGCCACGCGCCAGAATGGCTTCGCGGAAGGCGCGACCGGTGTCGGCATTGAGCACGCCGTCTTCCTCGAACTTGCTGAACGCATCGGCCGACAGCACTTCGGCCCACTTGTAGCTGTAATAGCCCGCCGCGTAGCCGCCGGCGAAGATGTGCGCGAAGCTGTTGGGGAAGCGGTTGTAGGCCGGCGGACGCATGACCGAAACCTCGTCACGCACACCGTCCAGCACTTCCATCACGCTGCGGCCATCGCCATGGGAGGCATGCAGCTCGAAGTCGAACAGCGAGAACTCGATCTGGCGGACCATCATCAGGCCAGACTGGAAGTTCTTCGCCGCCAGCATTTTTTCCAGCAGGTCCTGAGGCAGCGGCTCCCCGGTTTCGTAGTGACCCGAGATCAAGGCCAGGCCTTCGGGCTCCCAGCACCAGTTTTCCATGAACTGGCTGGGCAGCTCGACCGCATCCCACGCCACGCCGTTGATACCCGACACCCCGACGTGCTCGACCCGCGTCAGCAGGTGGTGCAGGCCGTGGCCGAATTCGTGGAACAGCGTGGTGACTTCGTCGTGAGTCAGCAGCGCCGGCTTGCCGGCATCGGCCGGGGTGAAGTTGCACACCAGGTTGGCCACCGGGCTTTGCAGCTCGCCATTCTCGGTGCGACGGCGGTCGCGGGCGCCGTCCATCCAGGCGCCGCCACGCTTGTTGGCGCGGGCGTAGAGGTCGAAGAAGAAGCGGCCCACATGCTGGCCGTTTTCCTTGATCTCGAACAGGCGCACATCAGGGTGCCAGGTGTCGAAACCTTTCTGCTCGGCGATCTCGATACCGTATAGGCGCTGCACGATGGCGAACAGGCCGCCCAGGACCTTGTCGATCGGGAAGTAGGCACGCAGTGCTTCCTGAGAAACGCTGTAGCGCTGCTCACGCAGTTTTTCCCCGTAGAAACCGCTGTCCCAGCTTTGCAGGTCGGCACAGCCCTGTTCGGCGGCATAGGCGCGCAGCTGCTCCAGGTCCTGGGCCGCGAACGGCTTGCTGCGCTGGGCCAGGTCACGCAGGAAGGTCAGCACCTGATCGGTCGACTCGGCCATCTTGGTGGCCCAGGCTCAGTTCCGAATAACTGGCATAGCCCAACAGCTCGGCCAATTCCTGACGCAGGTCGAGGATTTCGCGCATCACCGGGCCGTTGTCGTTCTGGCCGGCGTTGGGGCCCTGGTCCGAGGCGCGGGTGCAATAGGCTGCGTAGACTTCTTCACGCAGGGCGCGGTCTTGAGCGTAGGTCATGACGGCGTAATAGCTGGGGAACTCCAGGCTGATCAGCCAGCCGTCCAGGCCCTTGGCCTGGGCTGCGGCCGCCATTTGCGCCTTGGCCGAATCGGTCAGCCCGGCCAGGGCCGCTTCGTCGGTGACGTGCTTGGTCCAGGCCTGGGTGGCGTCGAGCAGTTGGTTGGAGAAACGGCTGCCCAGCTCCGACAGCTTGCTCTGCACCTGGGCATAGCGCTGCTGCTGATCCACCGGCAGATCGATTCCGGACAGGCGGAAGTCGCGCAGCGAATGCTCCAGAATGGTCTTCTGGGCAACGTCGAAGCCCGCGGCTTCAGGACTGTTGGCCAGGGTTTCGAAGGCCTGGAACAGCTCGCGGTTCTGGCCCAGCTCGGTGGAGTAGGCACTGAGCGCCGGCAGGCAGGCCTCATAGGCCTGGCGCAGTTCGGCGCTGTTGCACACGGCGTTGAGGTGGCTGACCGGGCTCCAGGCAGCGCCCAGGCGGTCGTTCAGCTCGTCCATGGCCAGCACCAGGCCGGCCCAGGTAGGCTGGCTGCCCTGGGTTTGCAGAATGTGGGCAATGGCCGCGCGGTTGTCGGCCAGGATCTGTTCAATCGCCGGTTGTACGTGCTCGGCACGGATCGCCGAGAACGGCGGCAGGTCGTAGGACTGCAGAAGGGGATTCGCGCTCACGGTTAAACACCTTGGCTATGAAGAAACACTGGGACATCTTAATTACAATTACGACTCACCGCAGCTATCGACAACACAGAGGATGCCTATCGTGGCCATTCGCAATTTCCAGCAGCATACGCCGCGCCTGGGCGAACGTGCCTTCGTCGACCGCTCGGCGGTGGTGATCGGCGACGTCGAGATCGGCACCGACAGCTCGGTCTGGCCGCTGACCGTGATCCGCGGCGACATGCACCGGATCCGCATCGGCAAACGCACCAGCGTGCAGGATGCCAGCGTGCTGCACATTACCCATGCCGGCCCTTTCAATCCGGACGGTTTCCCGCTGCTGATCGGCGACGATGTCACCATTGGACACAAAGTCATGCTCCACGGCTGCACCCTGGGCAATCGCATCCTGGTCGGCATGGGCTGTACCGTCATGGACGGCGCGGTGGTGGAAGACGACGTGATCATCGGCGCCGGCAGCCTGGTAGCTCCGGGCAAACGCCTGCAGAGCGGCTTTCTGTACGTCGGCAGTCCGGCCAGGCAGGCCCGGCCGCTGACGGACAAGGAACGTGCGTTCTTCACCTATACCGCTGGCAACTACGTGAAGCTCAAGGACCAACACCTGGCCGAAGGCTTCGACAAGGACTGATTCCGTGCACTATCAAAACATTCTGTTCGACCTCGACGGCACCTTGACCGACCCGCGCGAGGGCATCACCCGCTCCATTCAGTATGCCTTGGCCAAGCTGGGCATCGACGAACCCGACCTGCGCAATCTGGAACACTTCATCGGTCCGCCATTGCTCGAGCAGTTCATGCACGCCTACGGCTTCGACGAGGCCCGCGCCTGGCAGGCGGTGAATTTCTACCGCGAACGCTTCCGCGTCACCGGTCTGTACGAAAACCAGATCTTCGCAGGTGTCATTGCACTGCTCGAAACCCTTCAGGGACAAGGCCGGCATCTGTATATCGCCACTTCAAAACCCTGGGAATTCGCCCGGGAGATCGCCCGGCACTTCGATTTCGCCAGGCACTTCAAGGTCATCTACGGCAGCGAACTGGATGGCACGCGGACCGACAAGGTGCAGCTGATTGCCTACGTCGTGGAACAGGAAAAGCTGGACCCTGCCCAGACCTTGATGGTCGGCGATCGCAAGCACGACCTGATCGGTGCCCGCCGCAACGGTCTGGATTGCGCGGCGGTGGGCTATGGTTTCGGTTCGCGGGAGGAGTTGGTCCTGGAGAATCCGACGTATCATTTCGACACGTTGCAGGCGCTGCATGAGGCGTTCCTGCAAGGCGCAGGATGAGTCGGTAACGATGCGGGTCATTCGTGGCCACTGACCACTCCTACACAAGACTTCTCGCAACCCTGTAGGAGCGGCCAGTGGCCGCGAATAGGCCCGAAAGGGCGCTGCAAAACTACCCGCCCAACCGCGCCAACTCAGCTCTGCGCTCGTCCATCGGTAACTTGCCCAGTGCCGCCGCCCGATCATAAAAGGCGCGCCAATCGCCAGCGACCTGCCGGAACAAACCCGCGAACGCCGGCACCCACTGGTCGTACAGGCCAAACGGCAGCAGCTTGGCATTGTTCATCGGCCCGTTGATCCAGGCATCGAAACGCCTGTCTCCCTGCCAAGGCCCATCACGCAGCTGGCGATACTCACGACGCAAACGCTCGAACTCGGCAGCCTTGCCCGTGCGCATGGCCTGCGCAGACAACGGTTGGGCGTACAGCGCAGCCAGGCGTTCGCGGGTCGCGAGCACCAAGGCGGTGAACTGGTCACGTTGCGCCACCAGCGTGCTTGCCACCGGCGGCAAGCCTCGCTGGGCACGCCACTGCCGGGTGCCTTCCTGCTCGACGAAGGTGGCGAAGGACTCATTGAATTCGGTGTCGTCTTTCACATACACACGCTGATGCGCCAGCTCATGGAAGATCAGAGTGGCCAGACGCTCGTCGCCCCAACCGAGCATGGTGTTGAGAATCGGATCGTCGAACCAGCCCAGGGTCGAGTAGGCCTCGACGCCACCGACATACACATCCCGGCCCGCCAGCTTCTGCAACGCCGCTTCGCCCCGAGCACCGGACTGACTGTAGTAACCGCGATAAGCCACGCAACCGGCAATGGGGAAGCAATGGGTCAACGGCGCCAGGGAAAACTCTGGTGTGGCGAACACGTTCCACACCACCAATGGCCGACCGATGTCGGCGTACAGTCGATAGCTGCGGTTGTCCGGCAGATGCAAGTGCTCGCTGGCGAAGTCGCGGGCCGCCTGGGCACGCTGCAATTGCTCGCGCAGCCGCGGGTCGCGCGACGGATTGGCAAGGATCTGCGCCACCGGCTCGCGTGCCTGCAACAGCTGCCACTGGCCCTGCATCAATTGGCCGTAATAGCCCGCGCTGCTGCAACCGTTGAGCAGGAACAGCAGGCACAGGGGAACAAACAGGCGCAAACCGCGGTCGAGTGCGGCAAGAATGGAACGACGAACAACAACGAATTCATGCATGTGGTTTTCCATGGCCAGGCCCGCCAGCGAGCAGGTGTTATCGGCGCTGACCCTGCATCTTACGATCCCATGAGGAGAATTCCATGCGCGCATTGATTATTGCCAGCAGCCTGCTGACGCTTGCCGGCTGTGCCGGACTGCCCGACCCGGATCCCAACCAGGCCTGGATCGACCTTGCGGCCGACGATCACAACGCCCTGCACGCGACCCAGGTCGACGAGAAGGAATGGACCGACACGCGTTATTTCGAAGTCGAGCCCGGCCGCCATGAGCTGACCGTACGCCTGCAATTTCCCGTAGAGCCAACCAACATCGGCCCGGTGCCCTCACCGCTGTGGCGTAATTGTGAATTGAACGTTACCTACGCAAGCTTCGATGCGGGCCAACGCTATTTCCTGGAAGCGGGCAGCGTCGGCTTCAGCCCTTGGGCCAGACTCTACGACGAGCAGCGCAAGCTGGTCGGCCAGGCCCAACCCGCGGGCTGTCAGAGCACTTGAGCACCGCTCACCCGGTATAACCACTGACGGCGCCGACTCGCGCCGTCGGCATAAAACTTCTAGACTCGGTACTCGTCTTACCGATGGTTCTCTGCAGCCAAGGAACTCCCATGCGCGCCGTGCTCGCCCTGTTGACCTTCGCCACGCTCGCTGGCTGCGCCAACCCTCCGTTGCCCGCAGTGGATCCAGGCAAGGCGTGGATCGACATGTTCACTACCACCGGCCGTCTGGTCATGGCCGAGAGCCTGGATGGACGCAAGCTCAATGACGGGCGTTATTTCCAGGTCGAACCCGGAAGTCATGAACTGGAAGTGCGCTTCGATTACGAGATCTATGCGGGGGGTGGGCTGATCAACGACCCGTATGACCGAACCTGCTACCTGACCGTGCGCTATGACGGCTTCAAGCCCGGTGAACGTTATCGTCTGGAGGGTAGGGCGATCGCCATGCAGGCCAGTGCGCGCTTGTACGACTCAAGCCGGCAGATCGTGGCCGAGGACCGGGCCATTCACTGCATTCCCTGAGCGGCTGTTTGAGCGCCATGGCGTGATTGCACCGCAGCGCAATCAGTCGTCGTTTTTCTGATAGACGATCTTGCGCGTACCATTGTCGCAAGAGCCCACGACCATGTTTGGATCCTTGGCATCGAGGTTGTCGACAATTTCCAGTGTGTACGACGTGACACCCTGGGCCTGGATCTTGGCCTCGATTTCAGCCTTCAAATCCTCACACGGCTTGGGTGCTGCCAACGCCGTGGTTGCCAACACACTGCACGCCATCGCCAAAATCAATTGCTTCATGACTCGATTCTCCTGGTGAGGGGGCAGTGTAAGGCAACCGGGCGCATGCTACCTCAAGATTCCAGGGTGGCGCTCAGGGTGATGTCGGCGTTCAGTACTTTCGATACCGGGCAGCCTTCCTTCGCCTTGTTGGCCAGCTCTTCGAACTTGGCCTGGTCGATGTTCGGGATCTTGGCCGACATGGTCAGCTTGATGGCGGTGATTGCAAAACCTTCGCCTTCCTTGTCCAGGCTGACTTCGGCGGAGGTCTTGATTTCATCGGGGGTGAAGCCTTCGCCGCCCAGAATCATCGAGAATGCCATGGAGAAACAGCCTGCATGCGCTGCGCCGATCAGCTCTTCCGGATTGGTGCCCGGCTGGCCTTCGAAACGGGTGTTGAAGCCGTAGGGATTGCTTTTCAGAGCGCCGCTCTGAGTGGAAATCTCGCCCTTACCGGTTTTCAGATCGCCTTTCCAGACAGCCGATGCGGTTTTCTTGATGCTCATAAAAGCCTCCATGATGGGCGCGACGGGTTCGCGCGGTGTCATGTGTTCAGAGGGCAGGGCGCTGGGCAAGTTCAGCGCGATTCGGACAGCTGGCTATTGAATCTGGGCAAGATGCCCATACTGACTATTGATAAGAAATAAATATTCGGTAGCAAAGATGCGCGGGGCATCCCACCTGCCACATACCCACAGGATGCCATTGATCATGACCGTTTTGACCGATACGAAATACTCCGTCCTCGACCTTGTGCCCGTACGTGCCGACCATGGCCCGGCACGGTCGCTGCACAATGCCCTGGATCTGGCGCGCCATGCCGAAACCTGGGGCTATAACCGCTTCTGGGTGGCCGAGCACCACAACATGGACGGTATCGCCAGCTCGGCGACCTCCGTGCTGCTGGGCTATCTGGCCGGTGGCACGTCCTCGATCCGCGTGGGGTCGGGCGGGGTGATGTTGCCCAACCATGCGCCGCTGGTGATCGCCGAACAATTCGGCACGCTGGAAAGTCTGTACCCGGGACGCATCGACCTGGGTCTGGGCCGCGCGCCTGGGTCGGACCAGATGACCGCGCGCGCGCTGCGCCGTGAACGCTCTGGCAGTGCCGACGATTTTCCCGACGACGTTCGCGAGCTGATGGCCTACCTGGGGCCTCGTACTCCTGATCAGAAAGTGATCGCCGTGCCGGGCAGCGGGACCAACGTGCCGATCTGGCTGCTGGGATCGAGCCTGTTCAGCGCCCAGTTGGCAGGCATGTATGGCCTTCCCTATGCCTTCGCTTCGCATTTCGCGCCGCGTTACATGCATGAGGCGATCCGTGTCTATCGCGCCCATTTCCAGCCCTCCGAGGTGTTGGACAAGCCGTATGTGATGTTGGGTGTGCCATTGGTGGCCGCCGACAGCGACGAGCACGCCGACTACCTGGCCACTTCGGTCTACCAGCGTATTCTCAACCTGATGCGGGGCCAGACCCTGGTGCAGCAGCCACCGGTCAAAAGCATGGAAGGATTGTGGTTGCCTCATGAAAAGGCTGCGGTCGGGGACTTTCTGGGCCTGGCGGTGGTGGGAGGACCGGCGAAGGTCCGTGCCAAGCTTGAGGTGTTGCAGGAGCAGACGCAGGCAGACGAACTGATCTTCACGTGCGATCTGTATGAGCATGCCGATCGGCTCAGATCCTATGAGCTGTTGGCGCAGGTGATGAAGGGTTGAGCGTGCACTGACCTGAGGTACTGCGACGCGTGTTTCGCGGCCGCTGACCGCTCCTACAGGGGATTGGATGTCCTGCGGGAGCGAGTCATGGCAGCGATGCCATCAGCGCTTGTAGACGATGGCCTTGGTGCCGCCTTCACACGAACCGACAACCTGGAAACCTGCATCCGGTGTGACATTGTCGACCACTTCCAGCGTGTAACCCGACACGCCGTTGGCATCGATCTTCGCGGCGATTTCGCTCTTGAGCTCCTCGCACGGCTTGCCTGCAGCGAACACGCCGCTTGCCACGCTCAACAAACCCACAGCCAACAAAATTCGCTTCATCGCTTGCATCCTTGGTTTGGTACTGCCGGTTAAAGACAAACGGCGGATCGCCTGTGGTCAGGTCGATACGCCGGGAGTGTGTTGTAACTCAACCTATGGCATTCGGCCAGTCGGAAGATTCCGTGTTTTCTGTCAGCTATTTTGGATACGGAAGCCAACTTTCAGAGTGACCTGGAAATGAGCCACTCGACCATCCTCGATATGACCACGGGTTTCGGTCACTTCGAACCACTCCATTTTCTCGATGCTCTTACTCGCTTCGGCCAATGCGTTGTTGATGGCGTCTTCGATAGTGGTGGTCGAGGAACCGACCAGTTCGACTTTCTTGTACGTGTGGTGATCGCTCATGGTGCTCTCCAGTGGATGGACTACGAAAGGTTGTCTACCTGTGTGGGGATTTCTGCGCTAAAAGTTCATACGCACTGCACTTTCATCCTGCCGCGCAGTCGGAATCTACACACGCTATTCACCACAACGAAGGAGAGATACCCATGGCAATTTCGACCCGCAAGGCCTCGCTGCAAAGCATGGAAGCAGAAATCGAAAGTCTGCTGCGCTCCCTGGAAAGCCTGAAGGAAGATTCCACCGAGGAGTCGCGCAAGACCCTCAAAGCGCTGAAGGCCAATGCCGAGACCGCGCTGAGCCACTCGCGCAGCCTGATCAGCGATGCGTACGAAGAAGTGAAGGTCAAGACCAAGGAAACCGGTATCGCTACCCGTGACTACGCTCAAGAGCACCCTTGGGCTGCAGCTGGCGTCGCCGTCGGCGCATTGGGCCTGATCGCCGCTTACCTGATGTGCAATCGCAGCAACTAATCGACCTGGCGCGCCAGCTCCTGCTTGAGCCATAGCGCCAGTTGTCGGGCGCGCCCATCCGAGGCGCGCCGCGGTACCCAAAGCGCCAGCCGCGCCGGGGTTTGCGTAAACCCCCAAGGTGCGGCCAAGCGCCCGGCCCGCAGGTCATCGATCACCAGCGGTTCGGGTGCGATGGCAATGCCCAGTCCAGCCACTGCGGCTTCCAGCAGATAATACAAATGCTCGAACCCCTGTCCCAAGGTCAACGCCTCGGGTTCCAGGCCGTTGCGTCGTGCCCAGCTGGGCCAGGCTTGTGGCCGTGATGTCGTGTGCAACAGGGCGTGCTTGAGCAAGTCTTTGGCGGCACAGTTTTGCAAGGCCTCGAATTCATGGAAGCGCGGGCTGAGCACCGGTCCGATGCGTTCTTCGGCCAGTTCGAACACGTCCATGTCGGCGGGCCAGGGTGGTTCGGCAAACATCAGCAAGGCGTCCAGGCCAGGACGGCGAGGGTCCAGATCGCCTTCACCGGCCGATAGATGCAGGCGCAGGTCCGGCAAGTCGCTGTTCAACCGACCCAAGCGAGGGATGAACCAGCGCGCCAGCAGGCTTCCCGAGCAGCCCAGGACGAACGGCGCCTGAGCCTGGGCCTGACTCAATTCCGCACAGACCAGACGCAGGCGTTCGAAAGCCTCGGCGCTGGCATCGCGCAGCCGACTGCCGGCATCTGTGAGTTTCAGGCCACGCCCCTGCTTGACGAACAATGCGATGCCCAGATGCTCTTCGAGCAGCTTCAGTTGTCGGCTGACGGCACCGTGGGTCACGCTCAGGGATTCAGCCGCCTTGCTGACGCTGTTGAGGCGGGCAGTGGCTTCGAATGCCTTGAGGGCATTCAGCGGGGGCAGGTCACGGCTCATGGTAATGTGAGAATTCCTGACAGGTTGCTCAGATCTTATCGGTTTTCCTGAGCGGCTGTCATGGGTACAGTAGTGACATCGCCCTTTCATTTCCCCTGGAGCTTCGCATGACCCAGAGCAATCTTCGCAGTGGCCCGGACAGCAACGGCCTGTTCGGCGCCTTCGGCGGCCGCTACGTCGCCGAGACCCTGATGCCGCTGGTGCTTGAGCTGGCTCGGGAATACGAAGCGGCCAAGGCCGATCCCGAGTTTCTCGAGCAGGTCGCCTACTTCCAGCGCGACTATATCGGCCGACCCAATCCGTTGTATTTCGCCGAGCGCCTGACCGAACATTGCGGCGGGGCGAAAATCTACTTCAAGCGCGAAGAACTCAACCATACCGGCGCACACAAGGTGAACAATTGCATCGGCCAGGTGCTGCTGGCCAAGCGCATGGGCAAGAAGCGCCTGATCGCCGAAACCGGCGCCGGCATGCACGGCGTGGCCACGGCCACCGTGGCCGCGCGCTTCGGTCTGCCTTGTGTGATCTACATGGGTGCCACCGACATCGAGCGCCAGCAGGCGAACGTGTTTCGCATGAAACTGCTGGGCGCCGAAATCGTGCCGGTCACCTCCGGCACCGGCACCTTGAAAGACGCCATGAACGATGCGCTGCGTGACTGGGTCACCAATGTCGACGACACCTTCTACCTGATCGGTACCGTGGCCGGCCCACACCCGTATCCAGCGATGGTGCGCGACTTCCAGTCGATCATCGGCAAGGAAACCCGCGAGCAGATGCAGGAGAAGGAAGGTCGCCTGCCTGACAGCCTGGTTGCCTGCGTCGGCGGTGGTTCCAATGCCATGGGCCTGTTCCACCCCTTCCTGGATGACAGCAGCGTGGAGATCATCGGCGTCGAAGCTGCCGGACATGGCGTGAATTCGGGCAAGCACGCCGCCAGCCTCAACGGTGGCGTTCCCGGTGTACTGCACGGCAATCGCACCTATCTGCTGCAGGATAACGATGGGCAGATCACCGATGCGCACTCCATCTCGGCTGGCCTGGACTACCCCGGTATCGGTCCTGAACACGCCTGGTTGCACGAAATCAAGCGGGTGAACTACACCAGCATCACCGACGAAGAGGCGCTGGCCGCGTTCCATGCCACCTGCCGTCTGGAAGGCATCATCCCGGCGCTGGAAACCGCTCACGCCCTGGCCGAAGCCATGAAGCGCGCGCCGACGCTGCCTGCCGATCACCTGATGGTGGTGTGCCTGTCGGGCCGCGGCGATAAGGACATGCAAACCGTGATGAGCCATATGGGCGCCCAGGGCGCGAAGGAGACACTGGCATGAGCCGCCTCGAACAACGCTTTGCCGAACTCAAGGCCGAAGGCCGTGCTGCCCTGGTCACCTTCGTCACCGCTGGCGACCCCGGCTACGACGCTTCTCTGTCGATCCTCAAGGGCCTGCCCGCCGCCGGTGCGGATGTCATCGAGCTGGGCATGCCCTTCACCGATCCGATGGCCGACGGCCTGGCCATTCAGTTGGCGACCCTGCGGGCACTGAACGCCGGTCAGACGTTGGCAAAAACCCTGCAGATGGTTCGTGAATTCCGCGTCGAAAACAGCACCACGCCCATCGTGCTGATGGGCTACTACAACCCGATTCACCGCTTCGGCGTCGAAGCCTTCGTGGCCGAGGCCAAGGAGGCCGGTGTCGACGGCCTGATCATCGTCGACCTGCCGCCCGAGCATGATGGTGAATTGGCGACCCCGGCACAGGCCTCCGGTATCGACTTCATCCGTCTGACCACGCCAACCACCGATGATGCACGCTTGCCGCGGGTGCTAGAGCGTAGCTCCGGCTTCGTCTACTACGTATCGGTGGCCGGCGTGACCGGTGCCGGCTCGGCTACCACCGAGCACGTGGGCGGTGCCATCGAGCGGCTGCGTCGACATACCGACCTGCCGATCAGCGTCGGTTTCGGCATCCGCACGCCCGACCAGGCTGCCGCCATCGCCCGCCTGGCCGATGGCGTGGTGGTCGGCTCGGCGCTGGTGGACAAGATCGCCCATGCCCAGCACCACGGTCAGGCTGTGGAAGATGTGCTGTCGCTGTGCAGTCAACTGGCGCAGGGCGTACGTAAGGCTCGTGTCAGCTGAAGGTAAAGATTCCAATACAGAGGAATTAGCCTCCGGTTCACGGGACTAAACGGCAAGACCAAGGGGGATCGAACCTGTGTTCGGTTCCCCTTTTTGCTGTTTGGCCGTGAAGGAAATCCATGATGAACATGCCAAAAAACCTGATCCTTAGCGTGGGCGCACTGTTGATCGCTTGTGCACCGCTGGTGCAAGCGGCCCCCGGTGGTCCGGGTGGACCGGATGAGCAACGTCAAGGGCGCCAGGAACACCCCCATCAGCGGCAGGGCGGACCCGATCGGCCTGATCATGACGAGCGCGGTCCAGGCAACCGTGGCCCAGGCAACCCAGGTGGCGGCATCGCGCGCGGTGGTCCACCCCAGGATTTCGGCCCCGTACGCCAGACCATTCAGGATCACCGCGACGTCTTCCGGCCCGGCAACCCGCCTCCCGCCAGTATTCGCGCCATCAAGGGACAACCTCTACCTCGCGGCTACGGTGCCCGCCTCGACGGTCCCGCGCTGAAGCACCTACCACGTTACGAAGGCTACGAATGGCGCCGCATGGGCACGGACGTGGTGCTGATCGCCATTGGTACCGGGATCGTCTACGAGGTGTTGCAGGGGGTTTTGAACTGATTAATGACTTGAAGATGCAGTGCCTGTCGTGACGCTTTCGCGGCTGTAAGCCGCTCCTACACGGTCGCATTTCTCTGTAGGAGCGGCGTACAGCCGCGAAAACGGTGAGATAGGCGCTGCATAGCGTGGATCAGGGTTACTGAAAGCCCATTAGCAGCCGTTTCTCAAGTGAATGTGAGATATCCCCTCTACCGCCGGCTCTGCTCCTCCATCACCCAATCCACGAACCTTTGCACCATTTGGCCGCGGCGCTTGCGTTGCGGCACCACTACGAAATAGCCCAACGCCGATGTGGCGGCGCCTTCGAAAGGGCGGCAGAGCAGTTGCTGCTCCAGCAATGCATCCACCAGATGGCGCCAGCCGATGGCAACGCCTTGCCCGGCAATCGCGGCCTGGATGAGCAGTGTGTAGTTGTCGAAGCGCAATTGCCCCGGCGCTGGGGCACTGGGGATGTGCAGGGCGCGGAACAGGCCGCTCCAATCGAACCACTGACAGCTGCTTTCACCGCGCAGGTGCAGCAGCGGCCATTCGAGCAATGCATCGGAGCCCAGTGGTAGCGTTCGATCGCTCAACAGGCGCGGGCTGCAGACCGGGAAGACTTCTTCATTGAACAACCAGTGGCTTTCACCCTGACGGAACCGGCCATCGCCGAACAGGACTGCCACGTCGATGTTCGGGCCGAGCATGGCGTGGCTGCGTTCACTGGTGACCAGGCTGACATCGACCTGTGGATAACGCTGATGGAAGCGGTGCAGGCGTGGCATGAGCCAATAGGCGGCGAACGCGAAGTCGGTGGAGACCTGAAGCACTTCGTGCTGGGTCTGGGTGGTGATCAAGCCCAGACAGTCGTCGATGCTGCGCAGCCCTCCCTGTACCGCCTCGAACAGGGTGTAGCCTGCGTCGGTCAGCTCGATGCCTCGGTAGATCCGATCAAACAGGCGGATGGCCAGTTGTTCCTCGAGCCGTTTGATCTGCTGGCTGACGGCAGGTTGCGTCGTACCCAACTCGGCGGCGGCAGCCGTGAAACTGCGCAGCCTGGCGGCGGCCTCGAAGGCGCGCAACAGGTCAAGGGAGAGTTCTCCGAGGCTTGCCAACATAAGCGCTACTTATCCTAGGTATTGTTCTGCATGGGCTTTACCAGGCCACAGCGGCACCGCATGGTGAACGGTAGAAACTTCGCATTAATCTCCACTATGGAATGCCCTGAGCCGATGAAGCGCAAGAACATTCTTTTCATCATGGCCGATCAGATGGCCGCCCCTCTGTTGCCGATCTACGCGGCGTCTCCCATCAAGCTGCCGAACATCAGCCGCCTGGCCGAAACCGGCGTGGTGTTCGATGCCGCCTACTGCAACAGCCCGCTGTGCGCGCCGTCGCGTTTCACCCTGGTCAGTGGGCAATTGCCGAGCAAGATCGGCGCCTACGACAACGCTGCCGACTTTGCCGCCGACGTGCCCACCTACGCCCACTATCTGCGCCGCCTGGGTTATCGCACGGCGCTGTCGGGAAAGATGCATTTCTGCGGCCCTGACCAACTGCACGGTTACGAGGAACGCCTGACCAGCGATATCTATCCCGCCGACTATGGCTGGGCCGTCAACTGGGACGAACCCGACGTGCGCCCCAGCTGGTATCACAACATGTCCTCGGTGCTGCAGGCCGGCCCCTGTGTGCGCACCAACCAGTTGGATTTCGATGAAGAAGTGGTGTTCAAGGCCCAGCAGTACCTGTTCGATCACATTCGCCAAGACGGCGACCAGCCTTTCTGTCTGACGGTATCAATGACCCACCCGCACGACCCCTACACCATTCCCAAGCCGTTCTGGGACCTGTACCGCGACGAAGACATTCCCCTGCCGCAGAACGTGCCGAACCAGGCCGAGCTGGACCCGCATTCGCAACGCCTGCTCAAGGTCTATGACCTCTGGGAAAAACCCTTGCCTGTGGACAAGATTCGCGACGCACGCCGCGCCTATTTCGGCGCGTGCAGCTACATCGATCACAACGTCGGCAAGCTGATGCAGACCCTGGAAGAAACCGGGCTGGCAAACGACACCATCATCGTCTTCTCCGGTGATCACGGCGACATGCTTGGCGAGCGTGGGCTCTGGTACAAGATGCATTGGTTCGAGATGTCGGCGCGGGTGCCGCTGCTGGTCTGCGCCCCTGGCCAGTTCCAGCCGGGGCGCGTGCAGGCGGCCGTTTCCACCGCCGACCTGCTGCCTACCTTCGTCGAGCTGGCCGGCGGCGAACTCGAGCCCGGCCTGCCTCTGGATGGCCGTTCGCTGGTTTCCCACCTGCAAGGTGAGGGCGGCCACGACGAGGTGTTCGGCGAGTACATGGCCGAAGGCACCAACAGTCCGCTGATGATGATCCGCCGCGGGGCGATGAAATTCATCTACAGCGAGCAGGACCCCTGCCTGCTCTACGACGTGGACAACGATCCACACGAACGCGAAGACCTGAGCCAGTCACCCTCGCACCGGGCACTGTTCGAGGCGTTTATGAATGAAGCCCGCCGTAAATGGGACATGCCGGCGATACACCAACAGGTGCTTGCCAGCCAGCGCCGCCGCCGTTTCGTGGCCAGTGCATTGACCCAGGGCACGCTGAAGAGCTGGGATCACCAGCCGCTGGTGGACGCCAGTCAGCAATACATGCGCAACCACATCGACCTCGACGACCTGGAGCGCAAGGCACGTTATCCACAACCCTGCCCATTACATCAGACGCTTTGAGGGGAAGTCCGCATGAAGGTGACCATGAAGATATCCACAGCCCTGGCAGCCAGCTGGTGGGCGCTTGCCGGCTCGCCGGCGTTCGCCGATGAACCGCTGTCTGACCCACAAAGTTGCGCCACCGTGAAGATGGCCGACCCGGGCTGGAGCGACATCGCCGCCACCAATGCGCTGGCCAGCCTGGTGTTGGAGGGCATGGGCTACAAGCCCAAGATCGACACCCTGGCCGTGCCTATCATCTTCGGCGGCTTGAAGGATGGGCAGGTGGATGTCTTCCTTGGCAACTGGATGCCGGCTCAACAGGGTTTCTACGACAAGTTCGTCGCCAACGGCGATGTGGTGCAGTACGCCAAGAACCTGGACGGTACCGAGTTCACCCTGGCCGTTCCCGATTATGTCTACGACGCCGGAGTGAAGGATTTCGCCGACCTGGACAAGCATGCCGATCAGTTCGGCAAGAAGATCTACGGCATCGGTTCGGGGGCACCGGCCAACCTGTCACTGGCCGAAATCATCAAGAAAGACGAATTCGGCCTGGGTGACTGGAAGCTGGTGGAGTCCAGCGAGCAGGCCATGTTGGCCGAGGTCAATCGCAACGTGAAGAAGAAGGCGTTCGTGGTCTTCCTCGGTTGGACGCCGCACCCGATGAACGTGCAGATCAAGCTCAAGTACCTCACAGGCGGCGAGAAGTATTTCGGCTCCACCGGGACCGTGCACACTTTGACCCGCAAGGGTTATGCCCAGAGCTGCCCGAACACCGCCAAGCTGCTCAGCAACCTGGTATTCACCCAGGAGATGGAGAACGGGATCATGGCCGATGTGGCCAACAGCAAGAAAACCAGCGCTCAGGCAGCGCATGCCTGGTTGAAAGCCAATCCGGCAGTGCTGGAGAAGTGGCTGGACGGGGTGAAGACGCTGGATGGCAAGGATGCGCTGCAGGCGGTGCGGGCGAAGCTTTGATTTTATGGGCTTTGATTTGATGGGGTGTCAGTCATGGCCTCTTCGCGGGCAGAGCCCGCTCCCACACTCAGCAAGTCGTTAAGCAACCTCCTGTGGGAGCGGGGCGGGCGGCGAGCTCTCTGCCCGCGAAGAGGCCTTCACTGACACCCTTCAATCGACTCAACCCACCGCCATCTCCCGCCGCAACTGGCTCAGTACCGGCGCCGTATCCACTGCCACGCCGCGCCAGTAGGTGAAGGCTTCCGCCGCCTGCTCGACCAGCATGCCGAAACCATCCAGCGACAGCCGTGCACCCTGTTCGCTGGCCCAGCGACAGAACGGCGTCGGCTCCTTGCCGTACATCATGTCGTAGCAGACCGTGACGCCGGGTTCGATCAAGCTGCTGGCAATGGGCGGCAGATCGCCTGCCAGGCTCGCCGACGTGGCGTTGATGATGATATCAACAGGCTCTTCCAGCCAGTCGAAGCCACTGGCCGCAACCGGACCCAGATCAGCGAACAGCCGCGCCAGCTGTTCGGCTTTCTCGACCGTACGGTTGGCGATCACCAGCGACAGCGGCTGCTGTTCGAGCAGCGGCTCGATCACCCCTCGCACCGCACCGCCGGCACCCAGCAACAGAATGCGTTTGCCTTGCAAGGTCACACCGGCGTTGTCGACCAGATCGCGCACCAGCCCCACGCCATCGGTATTGTCGCCGCGCAGGCCGCCATCAGGCAGACGGCTGAGCATGTTCACCGCGCCGGCACGCTGCGCGCGTGGGGTCAGCACGCTGCACAGGCTGAAGGCCTGCTCCTTGAACGGCACAGTGACGTTGGCGCCCAGGCCTTCCTTGAAAAAGCCCAGGGCACAGTCGGTGAAGCCATCGATGGGCGCCAGCAGCGTGCTGTAGTCCAACGCCTGGCCGGTCTGCTCGGCAAACAATCGGTGAATGGCCGGTGACTTGCTGTGACCCACCGGGTTGCCGAAAACCACATAACTGTCCATGCGAAACGGTTCCTGAATCAAAGGGCGGAAGCTTGTGCCAGCCAGTCGCGGTCCTGGAGGAAGTAATCGGTCAACCGTGCTTCTTCGCTACCGGGTGCCGCCTTCCAGTCATAGCCCCAGCGCACCTGCGGCGGCAGCGACATCAGGATCGACTCGGTGCGGCCTCCCGACTGCAGACCGAACAGCGTACCGCGGTCGTAGACCAGGTTGAACTCGACGTAGCGGCCGCGGCGGAATTCCTGGAATTCACGCTGCTGCGCGGTGTAGGCCATGGCCTTGCGACGCTGCACGATGGGCAAATAGGCGTCGATGAAGGCATCGCCGATGGCGCGCATGAAGGCGAAGCTGGTGTCGAAATCCCATTCGTTCAGGTCATCGAAGAACAGGCCGCCTACACCGCGCGGCTCGCCGCGGTGCTTGAGGTGGAAATAGCGATCGCACCAGGCCTTGTAGCGCGGGTAGACATCGGCGCCAAAGGGCTCGCAGGCCTGCTGGGCGACGCGGTGCCAGTGGATGCAGTCTTCCTCGTGGGCATAGTAGGGCGTCAGGTCGAAACCACCACCGAACCACCAGACTGCCTCTTCGCCTTCCTTTTCGGCGATGAAGAAGCGCACGTTGGCGTGGGACGTGGGCACATGCGGGTTGTGCGGATGAATCACCAGGGACACGCCCAGGGCCTCGAAACCACGGCCGGCCAGTTCCGGGCGATGGGCGCTGGCCGAGGGCGGCAGGCCGGTGCCGAACACGTGGGAAAAATTGACCCCGCCTTTTTCGATCAACTCACCGTCGGCAATCACCCGGGTACGACCGCCGCCGCCCGCTGGACGCGTCCAGGCATCTTCGACGAAGTGCGCGCCGCCGTCTTCGGCCTGCAAGGCGTGGCAGATTCGGTCCTGCAGATCGAGCAGATAGGCTTTTACGGCCTCGGTGCGGGTAGTCATGGCATCACCTTGGAGAAGGGCAAATACCGCCAGCGGCCTGCGAACACGCCTGACCGGCGATCAAGTCGGCGCGTAGCATAGCATCGCTCACTGCCTGCGGCAGTTGACGCCGATCAAGCAAAGGCGTCCGATAGGCCTTCGCCCAACGACAGCAGGAGTGAACAGATGGCAAAGCGTATCCAGTTCGGTTCCACCGGCGGCCCGGAAGTCCTCGAGTTCGTCGACTTCGAGCCCAGGCAACCGGGCCCGCAGGAGATTCGCGTACGCAATCACGCCGTGGGCGTGAACTACATCGACAACTATTTCCGCAGCGGCCTGTACCCGACGCCACAACTGCCATCGGGCCTGGGCACCGAGGCGGCCGGCGTGGTGGAGGCAGTGGGCAGCGAGGTGGACGGCTTCAAGGTCGGCGACCGTGTGGCCTACGCAGGCGGCCCCCTGGGCGCCTACAGCGACCTGCACGTGTTGCCTGCGGCCATGGCCGTGCACCTGCCGCAAGCGATCAGCTTCGAGCAGGCCGCTGCGGTGATGCTCAAGGGCCTGACCGTTCAATACCTGTTGCGCCAGACCTACAAGGTCGAAGCCGGAGAAACCATTCTGTTCCACGCGGCCGCCGGTGGCGTGGGCTCGCTGGCCTGCCAATGGGCAGCGGCATTGGGCGTGAAGCTGATCGGTACCGTCAGCTCGCCCGCCAAGGCCGAGCGAGCCAAGGCACTGGGGGCTTGGGAGGTGATCGACTACAGCCACGAGGATGTGGCCAAGCGAGTCCTGGAGCTGACCGATGGCAAGAAATGCCCGGTGGTCTACGACGGCGTGGGCAAGGACACCTGGGAAACCTCGCTGGACTGCCTTCAGCCACGTGGCCTGATGGTCAGCTTCGGCAACGCCTCCGGCGCGGTCAGTGGGGTCAATCTGGGGATCCTGTCGCAGAAGGGCTCGCTGTACGTCACCCGGCCGACCCTTGCCAGCTACGCGGTGCCCGGTGCGGTACAGGGCATGGCCGACGAACTGTTCGAGATGATTGCCAGCGGCAAGCTCAAGGTCGACGTCAGCCAGCAGTACCCGTTGAGCGATGCGGCGAAGGCACAAACCGCCCTCGCCGCACGCGAGACGATGGGCTCGACCATACTGTTGCCGTGAAGCCGGGCAGGGAGCCGCACGCTGACGGCTCTCTCGCCATATTTTTTAGGGCAAGAGGCAGGGCCAGAGTCAGGTCCAGAATCAGGGCCTGATCACCTCGCCGGGTGACCAGGTCACGGATCACGCTCGGGCTTTTCCGCCCGCCCAGCGCGCCCCCCAGCACCAAGTCCACTTCGCCCCGGAAGTATTGCTCCACGCGCAGGCGACTGCGGGCAGCCGGACGGCCCTGGCGATTGGCCGAAGTCGACACCAGTGGCCCTACCAACGCACACAGCTCGCGCACCTGCGGGTGATCGCTCACGCGCAGGGCCACGGAGTCGTGGACACCGGTGATCCATTCGGGCAACAGGTCCTGATGAGGCACCAGCCAGGTGTTCGGGCCGGGCCAGGTGCTGGCCATCCGATCGATCCAGTCCTCGGGGAAGTCCTCGAACAGGAAGTCGAACTGACGAATGTTGTCGGCGACCAGGATCAGGCCCTTGTCGACCGAGCGCTCCTTGATGGCGAGCAAGCGGTAGACCGCCTCTTCGTCCCACGGATCGCAACCCAGCCCCCAGACAGCTTCGGTAGGGTAGGCGATCACCGCGCCCGCTCGGATCTCGCGCGCCGCTTGTTGCACACGCCAACTGCTCACCATCTGCTGTCACTCCCATTGGAAACTGCCGCCAGTGTACTTAGCTGGCACGTGCAAACCAACGCCCCGCCTGACTGACCACACGCCCCTGCAGTTCCAGCTCGGTGAGTTGCGCCATCACCCGGGGCAATGGCCAGCCGAGGGCTGCGGCCAGACCTTCAGTGGTATGCGCCGCTGCCACCAACGCGTTCAGCAGCGGATCTTGCGATCGTTGCGGTGCTGGCGACGAGGCTGGCGGCAGGCGCTGCCAACCCTGCAAGCCTTCGAGGATGTGATCGATGGTCTCGACCAACTGCGCACCGTCGCGGATCAACTGATGACAACCGCGGGCGCCAGGATGATGAATCGAGCCTGGCAGTGCCCACACTTCGCGACCATGCTCGGCGGCAAGACGCGCAGTGATCAGCGACCCGCTGGCCGGACTCGCTTCGACGACCAGCACGCCCAGCGACAAGCCGCTGATGATCCGATTGCGCCGGGGAAAATTGCCAGGCTGTGCCTGGGCCTGCAGGGGAAACTCGGAAACCAGCGCGCCACGGGCCTCGACGATGGCCTGCGCCAAGGCACGGTGCTTCTGTGGATAAAGTTTTTCCAGCCCGGTGCCCAAGACCGCGATGGTATGTCCACCCACGTCCAGCGCACCTTGGTGGGCAGCACCGTCCACACCCAGGGCCAGACCGCTGGTGATCGTGAATCCCGCGCCTGCCAGGCTGCGAGCGAAGGCCCGGGCATTGTCCAATCCGGGCGGCGAGGCGCGGCGACTGCCAACCACGGCGATCTGCGGCCGCTCCAGTACGCCGGGGTCCCCGCGCACGAACAGCAGCGGCGGTGGATCGGCGATCTCCTTGAGCAGGGCCGGGTAGTCGGGCTGGTCCCACATCAGCAAATGCTGGTCCGCACGCTCTAGCCAGGCCATCGCAGCCGCAGCGGAGTGGTGAATTCCGGAGTCGCGGCGAGCCTGGCCGCTGGCGTCGCTGCAACCTGCACCGCGCCATTGCACGGCCGAGGCATCGAGCGCCGAACGCGCACAGCCGAAGTGCGCAACGACCTTGTGAAAGCGTTGCGAGCCAATGTCGGGAAGTAGCTGCAAGCGCAGGCGCGCTTCGAGTTCGGAACAGGTGTGGGTGTTGCTTTCGAAAAGCGGCATCCGATCATCCTTGAATCGGCAGGCTCGCAAGCAGCTGGACAAGCTGTGGATAACTCTGTGCACAAAAGTATCGGAATGCGCCTGGGCACGATCCTCTCGTACCCAGGCGCCAGGTGCGGCTATGGGTTACCCACCTTGTCCATCACTGCCAGCGAGCGGTTGGCGTTGAGGATCAAACCATAGCTCAGCTTTTCATAGGTGCGGAACACCATGAGCAGTCCGGAACGCTCGTCCGGGACCTTGATCTGCTCGCCAGTGATACGATCGCGCACTGTCTCGCCAGTCTTGTAGACCGCCAGAACGTTGCCTTCGCGCAGCCCGTCGCGCTTTCCGCGGTTCAAGGTGACCACGTCGTACTTGCCGATCTGTGTAACACCTCGTGGCACATCAATGATCACACCATGGATGTCCGACTGCGGCGCGCTGGGAAAAAATGTCGAATTGACCGCACGCTGTTCATCGCTGAACAGCCGATCGCCCAGGCGAACTTCTTCGCGCGAGCGCTGCAGGACCAGGGTAGAGATGTCCCCTTCGGTCGCGACAATTTCGCCACCACCGATATTGTCGGCGTTGATGCCGAGAAACTCCTGGGTATCGGGGTCCGTGTAGGCCTTGCCCTGGCGGAAGATGCCATAGACCGACTGCGCCGGATCGAACACCCCACGTGCGTAGATGCGGTCGCCCATGCCACTGAGCACGCGCTCGGCATTGCCGGCGACGATATAGGGTGCGGCGTTGAAGTCGTCGACCGAATCCATGATGCGGTTGGTCAGCAGAAAGCTGTTGATCGATTCCAGCGGTATGCTGGGAATGGCTTCTGCCACGGGTGTGGTGCGCACCTTGGGCGAGAGCTTGATGGTGCCGCGCGAGGCGCCGCGTTCGAGCATCAGTTGCGGCTGACCGTCGACGAAGCCCAGCACCAGCGAGTCGCCGGGGTAGATCAGGTCGGGGTTGGCGATCTGCGGATTGGCGTGCCAGAGCTGAGGCCACTGCCACGGCTGGCGCAGAAACTTGCCGGAAATGTCCCACAATGTGTCGCCACGGACCACAGTGTAGCGCTGTGGGTAGCCGTCCCTGAGCTGCACCTGCGCCTGCGTCAGGCCGGACATTGCCAGCAGTAGCAGGGCGAGTAGTGATTTCCTCATGCCGTGAATCCCTTTATCATGTCTGTTCACGCGAAATAACGACTTTACCTCACAGTGCAGCACATACGCATATGGCTATTTTAAACATCCTCGAATTTCCAGACCCGCGCCTGCGTACCGTCGCCAAGCCGGTCACGGTGGTGGACGACAGCGTTCGCCAGCTCATCGATGACATGTTTGAAACCATGTACGACGCGCCGGGCATCGGTTTGGCCGCTACCCAGATCAATGTGCACAAGCGCATCGTGGTCATGGACCTGTCCGAAGATCGCAGCGAACCGCGGGTGTTCATCAACCCCGAGTTCGAGTCGTTGACCGACGAGATGGACCAGTACCAGGAAGGTTGCCTGTCGGTGCCCGGCTTCTACGAGAATGTCGATCGTCCGCAGAAGGTCAAGGTCACGGCGCTGGATCGCGACGGCAAGCCCTACGAACTGATTGCCGAAGGCCTGCTGGCCGTGTGCATCCAGCACGAGTGCGACCACCTCAACGGCAAGCTGTTCGTCGACTACCTGTCCAACCTCAAGCGTGACCGCATCAAAAAGAAGCTGGAAAAACTGCACAAGCAGCAGGCCTGATTCCGGTGCCCCTGTAGGAGCGGCTAGTAGCCGCGAACAACGTACCTCGGTGCGTCAGGAAGGGCCCCTTCGCGGCTGCCAGCCGCTCCTACAAAGGGTTGCGGCCCACCTCCAACAGCGAGAACTCCATGCGCATCGTCTTCGCGGGCACTCCCGAGTTTGCCGCCGAACACCTCAAGGCCCTGCTGGCCACCTCCCACGATATCGTCGCCGTGTACACCCAGCCGGATCGCCCGGCGGGACGCGGGCAGAAACTCATGCAAAGTCCGGTCAAGCAACTGGCCCTGGAGCACGGCATCCCTGTGCTCCAGCCAGTGACGCTGCGTGACCCGCAGGCACAGGCCGAGCTGCGTGAACTGGCTCCGGACCTGATGGTGGTGGTCGCCTACGGGCTGATCCTGCCGCAGGCGGTGCTGGATATTCCACCGCTGGGCTGCATCAACAGTCATGCTTCGCTGCTGCCACGCTGGCGCGGTGCAGCGCCGATCCAGCGGGCGGTGCAGGCTGGCGATGCGCAGAGCGGCGTCACCGTGATGCGCATGGAGGCCGGTCTCGATACGGGCCCGATGCTGCTCAAGGTCAGCACCCCGATCGACGCCCACGATACCGGCGGCAGCCTGCACGATCGGTTGGCGCAGCTTGGCCCGCCGGCCGTGGTCCAGGCCATTGCCGGCTTGGCTGCGGGTACCCTGCCGGGTGAAACCCAGGACGACAGCCTGGCCAACTACGCGCACAAGCTGGACAAGAACGAAGCACGCATCGACTGGAGCCAGCCGGCCGAAGTGCTGGAACGCCTGGTACGGGCGTTTTTCCCCTGGCCGATCTGCCACAGCACCTTGAACGGCGAGGCCCTGAAGGTGCTGGCGGCCGAGTTGGCCGAGGGCAGCGGTCAGCCGGGTGAAATCCTTCAGGTCGACAAGGACGGACTGACCGTCGCCTGCGGTGTGCAGGCACTGCGCCTGACCCGCCTACAGTTGCCGGGCGGCAAGCCACTCAACTTCAGTGACCTGTTCAACAGCCGCCGCGATCGCTTCGTGGTCGGCACGGTGCTGGGCCAATGAACCCGCGTCTGGCGGCGGCCCGCGCGCTCGCGGCAGTGCTCAACGGCAAGGCCTCGCTCAACAGCTCCCTGCCCAAGGAATTGGACAAGGTCGAAGCGCGGGACCGTGGCCTGGTTCAGGACCTGGCGTTCGGCACGGCACGCTGGCAGCCCCGTCTCGACGCACTGGCCGAGCGGCTGCTGCAAAAACCCTTCAAGGCCGCCGATGCCGATGTGCATGCCCTGCTGCTGGTGGGGCTCTACCAGCTGCTGTACACCCGCGTGCCGGCCCATGCCGCGATCGGCGAAACCGTCGGCTGCGCCGACAAGCTGAAGAAACCCTGGGCCAAGGCATTGCTCAACGCCGTACTGCGACGCGCCCAACGCGAGAGTGACGCCATTCTGGCCGAACTCGAACGCGATCCGGTAGTACGCACCGCCCACCCGCGCTGGCTGCAGAAATCGCTCAAAGCTTTCTGGCCAGAGCAGTGGGAAGCCATTTGCGCTGCCAATAACGCCCATCCGCCGATGATCCTGCGGGTCAACCGCCGCCATCACGACCGTGATGCCTACCTGGGCCTGCTGGCCGAGCAGGGCGTGGCCGCGCAGGCCTGTGTCCACAGCCGCGATGGCATTGTTCTTTCAGAAGCCTGCGATGTACGCGGGCTGCCCGGTTTCAGCGAAGGCTGGGTCAGCGTGCAGGATGAAGCCGCGCAGTTGGCCGCCGAGCTACTCGACCTGGCCTCCGGCCAACGCGTGCTCGATGCCTGCTGCGCGCCAGGTGGCAAGACATGCCATATCCTGGAAGCCGAACCGGCCCTGGCTGAGGTTGTGGGAATCGATCTCGAAGCGAAACGCCTGGTCCGGGTGCGCGAGAACCTGCAGCGTCTGGGGTTGCAGGCTCATTTGATCGCCGCCGATGGCCGCGATACCTCAGCCTGGTGGGACGGCAAGCCGTTCCAACGCATCCTGCTCGACGCACCCTGTTCGGCCACCGGCGTGATCCGCCGTCATCCCGACATCAAGCTGACCCGCCAACCCGACGACATCCATGCCTTGGCCGTGCTGCAAGGCAAGTTGCTCGACGCCATGTGGCCGACGCTGGAGGTTGGCGGCGTGTTGCTCTATGCCACGTGCTCGACCTTGCCCACGGAAAATACCGAGGTCATCGAGGCGTTCCTCGCTCGCACGCCCGGCGCCCGCGAACTGGACCTGGCCACCTCTGCCGGGATCAAGCAGGCCCATGGCCGCCAACTGCTGGCGCAAGAAGGCGGTCACGATGGCTTCTACTACGCCAAACTGATCAAGATCGCCGCCGTACGCGGCCATTGACGGGGAATAACGGATGAAGATCATCATCCTGGGCGCAGGGCAGGTGGGCGGCACTTTGGCCGAGCACCTGGCCAGCGAGGCCAACGACATCACCGTGGTCGATACCGACCCCGAACGCCTGCGCAACCTTGGCGACCGTCTGGACATCCGTACCGTGCAGGGCCGCGGCTCGTTTCCGACCGTGCTGCGCCAGGCCGGTGCCGACGACGCGGACATGCTGGTGGCAGTGACCAACAGCGACGAAACCAACATGGTCGCCTGCCAGGTCGCCTACACCCTGTTCCATACCCCGACCAAGATCGCCCGGGTACGCGAATCGGCCTATCTCACCCGTGCCGGCCTGTTCGACAACGATGCCATACCGGTGGATGTGCTGATCAGCCCGGAACAGGTGGTGACCAACTACATCAAGCGCCTGATCGAATACCCCGGCGCCCTGCAGGTCATCGACTTCGCCGGAGGCAAGGCGCAGCTGGTTGCGGTCAAGGCTTACTACGGCGGCCCGCTGGTGGGCCAGCAATTGCGGCAGATTCGTCACCACATGCCCAAGGTCGATACACGCGTGGCGGCCATCTTCCGTCGGGATCGGCCGATCCTGCCCCGCGGCGACACGGTCATCGAAGCGGACGATGAAGTCTTCTTCATCGCCGCCCGCGAAGACATTCGCGCGGTGATGAGCGAACTGCGCCGGGTCGACCAGAGCAACAAGCGGGTGGTCATCGCCGGCGGCGGGCAGATCGGCGAGCGCCTGGCCGAAGCCATCGAAAGCCGTTACCAGGTGAAGATCATCGAGATGAATCCGGCGCGCTGCCGCTATCTTTCCGACACCCTGGACAGCACCGTGGTGTTGCAGGGCAGCGCCTCGGACCGCGACCTGATGCTCGAAGAGAACATCGCCCAGGCCGATATCTTCCTGGCCCTGACCAACGATGACGAGGCCAACATCATGTCCTCGTTGCTGGCCAAGCGACTGGGCGCGCGCAAGGTCATGACCATCATCAACAACCCGGCCTACGTCGATCTGGTCCAGGGCGGCGAAATCGACATTGCCCTGAGTCCACAACTGGCGACCATCGGTACGTTGCTTGCGCACGTACGGCGTGGCGATATCGTCAGTGTGCATTCATTGCGCCGCGGTGCGGCCGAAGCCATCGAGGCCATTGCCCACGGCGATGCGCGCTCGAGCAAGGTGATCGGCAAGCCTATCGAAACCATCGACCTGCCACCGGGAACCACCATTGGCGCGATCATTCGCGATGACCAGGTGATCATCGCCCACAGCGACACGGTGATCGAAGCCGGTGACCACGTGATCCTGTTCGTTGTGGATAAAAAATACATCCGCGACGTGGAAAAGCTGTTCCACGTGGGCCTGAGCTTCTTCTGACCCCTGATCCCGCTCCTTCATGGAGCGGGCCCTCCAGCAGCCCGCTCTGTGAAAGCATATCGGGTGGGAGCGGGGCGGGCGGCTGAGCCCTCTGCCCGCGAAGAGGCCATCACGCCACGCCGCTATCTCAATACCACTTCGCCTCACCCGCCGGCCGCTTCTTGAAACGCTTCATGCTCCACATGTACTGGCTCGGATAAGCCCGCACATACTTCTCGACCACAGCGCTCATCGCCGCCACCGAGGTGTGCGTATCGGTGCTGTACATGGCCTCGGGCGCCGCTTCCAGAATGACCTTGTAGCCCGAACCGTCCGGCAGGCGCAGCGCATGCAGGAACACACCGACGGCCTTGCCGCCAGCCAGCATGTTGGGCACGAACTTGCTGGTCAGGGCCAGCGTACCGAGGAAGGGAACGAACATGCCGGCCGATTCGGCCGGTTCCGGGTCCGCCGGAATGCCCACCTGGCCGCCCTTGCGCACCTCCTTGATGACACTGAGGATGCCTTCCTTGGTCGAAGCCGCCACGCGGTTGCCCAATTGCACTCGCTGCTTCTGCAGCAGCTCGTCCACTGCCTTGAGCTTGGGCGGGCGGTAGAAAATGATCGGCTTGCATTGGTTGCAGTAGAAGTGATTGAGCACCTCCCAGTTGCCCAGATGGCTGGTGATGCCGACCACGCCCTTGCCCGAAGCCAGCGCCTGAGTGAGCACCTCCAGGCCCTCGACTTCGCGCACCAGATCGAGCGAGCGCTGCGCCGGCCAGATCCAGGCGCAGGCGCTCTCGGTCAAGGTCTTGCCGATGTCCATCAGGCTGCGGCCTACCAACTGCTCGCGCTCGGCGGCAGGCATGTCCGGAAAACACTTGGCCAGGTTGATACGCACCACATCGCGCGACCGGGTCGGCAACTTCCACATCAGCCAGCCGATGGCGGTGCCGACCCGTTGCACGGTGCGCCACGGCAGCAGCGCGAACAACCGCAAGGCACCGACCATCAGCGCCCCTTTGAACTTATCCACAGATCACTCCTTAATTGCCCAGGCGCTCATTCTAGCCTCAGCCGGCCAGCGCGGCGTAGCGATCGCAATCCTGGGTATGGTCCATGACCATGCCCGAGGCCTGCATGAAGGCGTAGCAGATGGTCGGGCCGACGAAGGTGAAGCCGGCTTTCTTCAAGGCCTTGCTCATGGCTCGGGCTTCGTCGGTTTCCATGGGGATGTCGCTGCGATCGTGCGGATGATTGATCTTCGGCTGCCCGCCGACGAACGACCAGAGAAAACCCACCGGGTCTTCAAGCTGCAGCCAGGCGCGGGCATTCTTGCGTACCCCGTTGAGTTTGAGGCGATTGCGCACGATGCCCGGATCCTGCATCAGCTCCTCGATCTCCGCGTCACTCAGCTGCGCGAGGCGCTGCGGGTCGAAGCCGTGGAGCACCTGCCGATAGCGTTCACGCTTGCGCAGCACGGTGATCCACGACAGGCCGGCCTGGAACCCTTCCAGCGAAAGCAACTCGAACAGGGCGCCCGCCTCGCGCAGCGGCACCCCCCACTCAAGGTCGTGATAGGCCTGGTACAACGGGTCTTGGGTACACCAAAAGCAGCGAGGCATTGGGGCTCCATGGGTAGAGGCGCCGCGGAATCGCGGTATACTCCCGCTCTTTATATTCGCAGCCCTAGAAACAGGTGAATTTCGTGAGCCAGCCTACGCCAGCCGTGCGTACCTTCCAAGACTTGATCCTCGCCCTCCAGCAATACTGGGCCGAGCAAGGTTGTGTGGTGCTTCAGCCCTACGATATGGAAGTGGGCGCCGGCACTTTTCATACCGCCACTTTTCTGCGCGCCGTAGGCCCGGAAACCTGGAACGCCGCTTACGTGCAACCCAGCCGCCGTCCGACTGACGGCCGCTATGGCGAGAACCCCAACCGCCTGCAGCACTACTACCAGTTCCAGGTCGTTCTGAAGCCCAACCCGGACAACTTCCAGGAGCTGTACCTGGGATCGCTCAAGCACATCGGCCTCGATCCGCTGGTGCACGACGTGCGCTTCGTCGAAGACAACTGGGAGTCGCCGACCCTGGGCGCCTGGGGCCTGGGCTGGGAAGTCTGGCTCAACGGCATGGAAGTCACTCAGTTCACCTACTTCCAGCAGGCCGGTGGCATCGAGTGCTACCCGGTCACCGGCGAAATCACCTACGGCCTCGAGCGCCTGGCCATGTACCTGCAGGGCGTCGACTCGGTCTACGACCTGGTCTGGGCCGATGGTCCGTTCGGCAAGGTGACCTACGGCGACGTGTTCCATCAGAACGAGGTGGAGCAGTCCACCTACAACTTCGAGCACGCCAACGTCGACAAGCTGTTCGAACTGTTCGATTTCTACGAGAGCGAAGCCAAGCGTCTGCTCGAGCTGGACCAGCCCCTGCCGCTGCCCAGCTATGAAATGGTCCTGAAGGCGTCCCACACCTTCAACCTGCTCGATGCCCGCCGCGCCATTTCGGTCACCGCGCGCCAGCAGTACATCCTGCGCGTGCGGACCCTGGCCCGCGGCGTGGCACAGGCCTACCTGATGGCCCGTGCCAAGCTGGGTTTCCCCATGGCGACCCCCGATCTGCGTGATGAAGTATTGGCCAAGCTGGAGGCTGCGCAATGAGTGCTCAAGATTTTCTGGTCGAGCTGGGCACCGAAGAGCTGCCACCCAAGGCCCTCAACACCCTGGCCGACGCTTTCCTGGCCGGTATCGAGAAAGGCCTGCAGGCCGCTGGCCTGAACTACAGCGCCAAGAACGTCTATGCCGCGCCTCGTCGTCTGGCCGTACTGATCACGGGCCTGGACACCCAGCAGCCGGACCGCAGCATCAACCTCGACGGCCCGCCGTTGCAGGCCGCGTTCAATGCCGAAGGCGAGCCGACCCAGGCCGCGCTGGGCTTCGCCAAGAAGTGCGGCGTGGACCTCAGCGAAATCGACCGCAGCGGTCCCAAGCTGCGCTTCAGCCAGAACATCGTCGGCAAGCCGACGGCCAGCCTGCTGCCGACCATCGTCGAAGACTCGCTCAACGACCTGCCGATCCCCAAGCGCATGCGCTGGGGCGCGCGCAAGGAAGAGTTCGTGCGGCCGACCCAGTGGTTGGTGATGCTGCTGGGTGACGACGTCGTCGATTGCACCATCCTGGCTCAGAAGGCCGGACGTGAATCACGCGGTCACCGCTTCCATCATCCAGAGAGCGTGCGCATCAGCTCGCCGGCCAGCTACCGCGAAGACATGCGCCAGGCCTACGTGCTGGCCGACGCTCAGGAGCGCCGTGAACTGATCGCCCGACGCACCGCCGAGCTGGCCACCCAGCAGGAAGGCAGCGCCATCGTGCCACCGGCCCTGCTCGACGAAGTGACGGCGCTGGTCGAATGGCCCGTACCTCTGGTGTGCTCGTTCGAAGAGCGTTTCCTGGAGGTGCCGCAGGAAGCCCTGATCACCACCATGCAGGACAACCAGAAGTACTTCTGCCTGCTGGATGCCGACGGCAAGCTGCTGCCACGCTTCATCACCGTGGCCAACATCGAGAGCAAGGATCCGCGTCAGATCGTCGAGGGCAACGAAAAAGTCGTACGCCCACGCCTGACCGACGCCGAGTTCTTCTTCAATCAGGACAAGAAGCAGCCGCTGGAAAGCTTCAACGCGCGCCTGGAAAACGTGGTGTTCCAGGCGCAGTTGGGCAGCGTCTACGACAAGGCCGTACGGGTCTCCAAACTGGCGGCCTACATTGCCTCGCGCATTGGTGGCGATGCCCAGCGCGCCGCGCGGGCAGGCTTGCTGTCGAAGTGCGACCTGGCCACGGAAATGGTCGGTGAATTCCCGGAAATGCAGGGCGTGGCCGGTTACTACTACGCGCTCAACGATGGCGAGCCCGAAGACGTCGCTCTGGCGCTCAACGAGCAGTACATGCCGCGTGGCGCGGGTGCCGAACTGCCCAGCACCCTGACCGGCGCAGCCGTGGCCATCGCCGACAAGCTCGACACCCTGGTCGGCATCTTCGGCATCGGCATGCTGCCCACCGGCAGCAAGGACCCCTATGCCCTGCGCCGTGCCGCGCTGGGCGTGCTGCGCATCCTGATCGACAAGCAACTGGACCTGAACATCAACGATGCCGTGGGCTTCGCGGTCTCGGCCTTCGGCAGCAAGGTGAAGTCCGCAGGGCTGGCCGAGCAGGTGCAGGAGTTCATCTTCGACCGCCTGCGTGCTCGCTACGAAGACGAAGGCATCGATGTCGCCACCTACCTGTCGGTCCGTGCACTGCAGCCTGGTTCGGCGCTGGATTTCGACCAGCGCGTGCAGGCTGTCCAGGCGTTCCGCCGGTTGCCCGAAGCGGCTGCCCTGGCGGCGGTGAACAAGCGCGTCTCGAACCTGTTGAGCAAAGCCGACGGCAAGATCTCCGCCACCGTGGAGCCCAAGTACTTCGACAACGCCAACGAGTTCTCGCTGTATTCGGCCATCACTCAGGCCGACCAGGCCGTGGTGCCCATGGCCGCCGAGCGTCGCTACAACGAAGCACTGACCCGCCTGGCCGCCTTGCGCGAGCCAGTGGATGCGTTCTTCGAAGCGGTGATGGTCAATGCCGAAGATGCCAATGTGCGGGCCAACCGCTATGCCTTGCTGGCACGGCTGCGCGGTCTGTTCCTGGGCGTCGCCGACATTTCGTTGCTGGGGTAAGCCTTGAAACTGCTGATTCTCGATCGCGATGGGGTCATCAACCATGACTCCGATGCCTACATCAAATCGGTCGCCGAATGGCTGCCATTGCCTGGCGCGATCGAGGCCATTGCGCAGTTGCACCAGGCCGGCTGGACGGTGGCGGTCGCCACCAACCAATCCGGCCTGGCGCGCGGATACTACGACCTGGCCACCCTCGACGCCATGCACGAGCGCCTGCGCTCGCTGGTGGCCGAGCAGGGCGGCGAGGTCGGTCTGATCGTGCACTGTCCACATGGTCCGGATGACCATTGCACCTGCCGCAAACCGCGTCCGGGCTTGTTGCAGACCATCGCTGCGCACTACGACGTGCCTCTGGCTGGCGTCTGGTTCGTGGGTGATAGCTTGAGTGACCTGAACGCCGCAATGGCGGTGGCTGCTCAGCCGGTGCTGGTGAAAACCGGCAAAGGCCTGCGTACCCTGACCCATGAACTGCCCGAAGGGACGCTGATTTTCGATGACCTGGCGGCAGTCGCCGGGCACCTTATCCACACTTGACGGTACCCACCGCTATGTCGATCCTGCGGGCAATCAGAATCTTTGCCTTTTATCTGCTATTGGGCAGCAGCGCCTTGCTGTGGTGCACGCTGAGCTTCTTCATCGCGCCGTTCCTGTCGTTCAAGGCGCGTTACCGTTTCATCAACGTGTACTGGTGCCGCTGTGCGCTGTGGCTGACACGCGTCATGCTCGGCATCGATGTGCAGATCAAGGGCGCACACAACGTTCCCAAGACACCCTGCGTCATCGTCTCCAACCATCAGAGCACCTGGGAAACCTTTTTTCTCTCGGCCTATTTCCAGCCCCTGAGCCAGGTGCTCAAGCGTGAGCTGCTGTTCGTCCCGTTCTTTGGCTGGGCCATGGCCATGCTGCGCCCCATCGCCATCGATCGCGACAACCCAAAGCTGGCACTCAAGGAAGTCGCGAGCAAAGGGGACACCCTGTTGAAAGATGGGGTGTGGGTGCTGATCTTTCCTGAAGGTACTCGCGTTCCCTACGGCCAGATTGGCAAATTCACCCGCAGCGGCAGTGCCCTGGCGGTGAATGCCGGGTTACCCGTATTGCCCATCGCTCACAACGCCGGGCGCTATTGGCCCAAGGAAGGCTGGAACAAGCACCGTGGCACCATCGAGGTGGTCATTGGTGAACCGATGTACGCCGAGGGTACAGGCCCGCGGGCCATTGCAGCCCTGAACGAGCGCGTACAGACGTGGAATGAGCAAACCCAGCAGGCCATGGGCGCGCTGCCGGAAAAGCCCGAAATCGCACCGACACCGGTTATCTGATTTCTGTGGATAACTTGTGTATTGTTTCTCGCGTAAACTATTTGAAAACTGCGTAACCATTTGTTGGATATACAGTTTTCTAAAGGCTATAAATCCCTGCCATTGGTGCATAAGTTTTTTGCACGGCGGTGAAAGGCTCGATTTTCGAGCCCTTCACCGCAGCGTCTAGACCTTGTCCAGATCAACGTGCCGCGTTTCCTTCAGACAGAACATCCCCACCACGAAGCTGATCCCGGTCACCAGTACTGGGTACCACAGTCCGTAGAAGATATCCCCTGTGTACACCACCAACGCGAACGAGACCGTGGGCAGGAATCCGCCGAACCAGCCGTTGCCGATGTGATAGGGCAGGGACAGGGAGGTATAGCGGATGCGTGTGGGGAAGAGTTCCACCATCACCGCTGCCAGCGGGCCATAGGTCATGGTAGCGATCAGAATCATGGCAACGATGATCAACACCACCATGGGTTGATTCACCAGGCTCGCATCGGCCTTGGCAGGATAGCCGGCCTGGGCGATGGCAGCCCGCAACGCCGGCTCGTCATAGCCTGTGATGCGCTGCTCGCCGATCGTGATCGCCACATCGCTGCCGTCGGCTGGAGCCGAGGAATACGGCACACCCGATTTGATCAGCAACGTCTTGACCTTGTCGCAGGGACTGTCGAATTTGGCCTTGCCCACCGGATCGAACTGGAAGGTGCAGGTGGCCGGGTCAGCCATCACCGTCACTGGCGCTGTGCGAGTGGCCTGGTCGATCTGCGGATTGGCGTAGTGGCTCAAGCCCTTGAACAGCGGGAAATAGGCGAAGGTTGCCAACAGCAACCCCAGCATCAGGATGGGCTTGCGTCCAATGCGGTCGGACAACCAACCGAAGAATACGAAGAACGGCGCACCGATGATCACACTGATGATCAGCAATTGGTTGGCCAGCGCCGGATCCATCTTCAGCATTTGCGTCAGGAAGAACAGCACGTAGAACTGCGCGCAGTAGAAGGTCACCGCCTGCCCGGCGTTGATGCTGAACAGCGCGGTCAGCACGATCTTCAGGTTCTGCCAGGAACCGAAGGACTCCCGGATCGGTGATTTACTGGTCTTGCCCTCGGACTTCATCTTGGTGAAAGTCGGCGACTCGCTCAGGCTCAGACGAATCCAGGTCGAGATACCCAGCAACACGATCGACAGCAGGAACGGCAGGCGCCAGCCCCAGACCTCGAACTGATCGCCGCTGATGTAGCGGCTGCCCAGCACCACCAGCAACGACAGGAGCAAGCCCAGGGTGGCGGTCGACTGGATCCAGCCGGTATGAAAACCTCGCTTGCCCTGTGGCGCATGTTCGGCCACATAGGTCGCCGCGCCACCGTACTCACCTCCCAGTGCCAGGCCCTGCAGCATGCGCAGGATCACCAGGATGATCGGCGCCGCGATGCCGATGCTGGCGTAGGTCGGAAGCAAGCCTACCGCGAAGGTCGATATCCCCATCAGAATGATGGTCATGAGAAAGGTGTACTTGCGCCCGATCATGTCGCCGAGGCGACCGAACACCAAAGCGCCGAAAGGGCGCACCAGAAAGCCTGCTGCAAATGCCATGAGGGCAAAGATGAAGGCTGTGGTCTCGTTCACTCCGGCAAAGAACTGCTTGCTGATCACCGCAGCCAGGGCGCCGTACAGAAAGAAGTCGTACCATTCGAACACCGTCCCCAGGGACGAGGCGAAGATGATCTTCTTCTCGTCCCGGTTCACGGCAGGCGCGGCCGCCGCGCCCTGTTGCAGATAATCCGCCATATTCGCATCCTCAGTGATTATTGTTGTTGTTCCACTGTTGCTTGTCCCGAGTACTGCCTGTGCTCGGTCAAATCCTTTCCGGCATTTGCAGCGATGTCGCCGGCACAGCTTGCAATGGCTGTGGGTCAAGGATCATCTGCGCAGCCTTTTCGGCGATCATCACCGTCGGCGAGCAAGTATTGCCCGAGACGATTTCCGGCATGATCGACGCGTCCGCCACACGCAGGCCCTGTACGCCACGTACCTTGAGTTGCGCATCCACCACCGCGAGGGTGTCATTGCCCATGCGGCAGGTACCCGCTGGATGAAAGATAGTCGTTCCTATGCGTCCTGCCGCTGCGCGCAACGCTTCCTCACTCTGCACGTCTTCCCCTGGCAGGTATTCCTGTGGAGCAAAGCCTTGCAGTGCCGAGCCTTGAACGATCTTGCGCGTCAGGCGGATGGCATCCACGGCCACCTGAACATCCTCGGGATCGCTCAGATAATTAGGATCGATCAACGGCGCTGCGTCCGGATCGGCAGAACTGATATCAACCCGCCCGCGACTTTTCGGACGCAGGTTGCACACCGAGGCCGTGAACGCAGGAAACCGATGCAGCGGTTCGCCGAAGCGCTCCAGCGACAGGGGCTGTACGTGATACTGAAGGTTGGGGGAGGGCTGCTCGGGGCTTGAGCGCACGAACGCACCCAGTTGGCTGGGCGCCATGGCCAGCGGCCCACTGCGGTCGTACAGGTAGCGCACACCCATGCCGAACTTGCCCCACAGGCTGTTGGCCACCTGGTTGAGGGTGCGTGCATTGCTGACCTTGTAGACCAGACGCAGTTGCAGATGGTCCTGCAGGTTGCCGCCCACTCCAGGCAGTTCGTGCTGCACGTGGATGCCCAGGCGTTCGAGCAATGGCCGCGGACCGATGCCGGATCGCTGAAGGATGTTCGGGGAGCCGATCGCGCCTGCACAGAGTATGATTTCCCTTGCAGCCTGGAACTGATGGTCCTCACCCTGCCAGCGGGCAACCACGGTGCGAGCACGGCCATCCTGCAACAGCACCTTGTCCACTCGAACGCCCGTATGGACCGTCAGGTTCGCCCGTTTGAGCGCCGGACGCAGGAACGCCTTGGTCGAATTCCAGCGCACTCCGGCTTTCTGATTGACCTGGAAATACCCACACCCCTGATTGTCGCCGGTGTTGAAGTCATCGATGCTGGCAATGCCGGATTCCGCCGCCGCACTGCGGAACGCATCGAGAATGGGCCAGCGGTAACGCTGCTGCTCCACGCGCCACTCGCCCTCGGCGCTATGGAATTCCGAATTGCCGGCATGGTGGCTCTCGCTCTTGCGAAACAGCGGCAGGACGTCCTTCCAGCCCCAGCCCGGATTACCCAAGGCCTCCCAGCGGTCATAGTCGCTGGACTGGCCGCGCATGTAGATCATGCCGTTGATCGAAGAACAGCCACCCAGGACCTTGCCCCGTGGGTAGTTCAGGGCACGGCCGTCGAGGCCCGGTTGCGGTTGGGTCTTGAAGCACCAGTCGGTGCGGGGGTTGCCGATGCAGAACAGGTAGCCCACCGGAATATGGATCCAGGCATAGTTGTCCCGGCCTCCGGCCTCCAGCAACAACACCTTGACCGAGGGATCGGCGGACAGTCGATTGGCAAGCAGGCAGCCTGCAGGACCGGCGCCGACAATGATGTAGTCGTAGACGGATGAGATCGATGGCATGGTGTACTCCGCGCCGTTTTATTGTTCTTGTCGTTCCCCATGTTATTGATTAGCTTCGTGGTGAAAACGAAAGATTTCACCCAGGGGCTGAGCGTTTTCGCACAGCGCACCGCGCAGTTGATTAACAAGGGAAAATCGATGTTCGACTGGAACGACCTGCGCTTCTTTCTCGAACTGCACCGCAGCGGTCGCCTGCTGACCGCCGCCAAGCGCCTGCACACGACCCATAGCACCGTCGCCCGGCACATCGAAAGCATCGAGCGCCATCTGGGTACGCCACTGTTCGTACAGAATGCCCATGGCTACGAACTGACCCCGGCGGGGCAGACGCTGCTCAAGCATGCCGAGGCCATGGAAAACGTGGCGCTTCGCGCGCAGGAAGACATCACGCAGTCGTTCAACCCGCTGGGCAAGATCCGCCTGGGCGTGACCGAAGGGATCGGCATCGCCTTCATCACTCCCCGCATCGGTGAACTGTTCCGCCGCTACCCGGGCCTGGAAGTGGAGCTGGTGGCTGTTCCACGCTTCGTCAGCATCCTCAACCGCGAAGCCGAAATCAGTGTGCACCTGGAGCGTCCCAACGCGGACTTGCTGATTACCCGCAAACTCACCGATTACCACCTGGCCCTGTATGCCAGTGCCGATTACCTCGCCACCGCGGCACCGTTGCGTAGCCGTGAAGACCTGGCACAGCACCGCTGGATCGGCTATGTCGACGACCTGTTGTTCAGTCAGGAACTGCTCATGCTCAACAGCTTCTGCCGCAGCCCGGTGGTTGCCTTCCGCAGCACCAGCGTCCTGGCCCAGCAGGAGGCTGCCTGCATCGGTCTCGGCATCGCCGTGCTTCCCGTGTACATGGCCGCCCAGGACCCGCGCCTGGTGCGCGTACTACCTGACGAAACCATTCAGCGCAGCTACTGGATAAGCACCCGGCGCGAGCTGCACAAATCGGTGCGGCTGCGCGTGGTCTGGGATTTCCTCCTGCAACTGTGCGCCGACCAGCAAGCCACCTTACTCGCCACCTGAAGCCATGCCCGGCTCCCACATGGGAGCGATGTGTTGCCGTCATGTGGGAGCGGGCTCTGCCCGCGAAAGAGGCCCTTGCAGCGTATCAGTTGCACCGAGGTGTATCGTTCGCGGGCAGAGCCCGGCTCCCACAAGGGAGAGGTGTGTTGCCTTCATGTGGGAGCGGTGTGTTGCCGTCATGTGGGAGCGGGCTCTGCCCGCGAAAGCGTCAGTCGCGCCACCACGGATTCAGCGGGCTCAAACAACCACCGGCTGCCCGCCATGAACAGCTTCCCCCGCATCGCCATGCAGGGAAATTTTCGACGTCTCGGGCAACGCCAACCCTCCCGCAAGCGCCAGCACCGAAACCCCCATCAGGTAGAACGCCGGCGACAGGTTGCTCCCGGTCATGCCGATCAACCAAGTAGCCATCAACGGCGCCGTACCGCCAAACAGGGTATAGGCCAGGTTGTAGGTAATCGCCGACGCCGTGTAGCGGGTCCGGGTCGGGAAGGTTTCCGAGAGCAGGGCAGCAGTCACCACACCGCTGAGCACTGCGCCCACCGCCAGCATCATCACCCCGAACACAGAGGCGGCGAACGAACCCGAACTGGCCAGCAGGAACGAAGGGTAAACCACCGCAATCAGCAACACGCCAGTGGTGGCCACCGTCGCGCGGCGACCGACCTTGTCGGAAAACGCACCCGCCACCGGACACATCAATGCGGCGAACACCAGCGCGATCACCGAGATCAGCAGCGCGGTGGCCCTGCTCAGCCCACCCACCACCTGCAGGTAGGTCGCGAAATAGGTCGTGAATATATAGAAGGAGAGGGCGGTCAGCGACACGAATGCCCCCAGGCACAGGATTGCGCCGCCATGACTTCGCAGGGTGTCCTTGAGCGGCGAATGGGCGACATCGTGATCCTGTTTAACAGCCTGGAATGCGGGGGTCTCATCCAGGCGCCAGCGCAGATAAAGACCGACCAGACCTAGCGGCGCCGCAATCAGGAAGGGCACTCGCCATCCCCAACTGGCCATCGCCTCGGGCGACAGCGATGCGTCCAGTGCATAAGCCATGACCGCCGCACAGGCAAACGCGCTGAAGGTCGACACCGGGATGAAGCTGCCATACCAGGCACGTTGGGTACGCGGGGCGTGCTCCATGAGGTAGGCACAGGCTCCAGCGTATTCGCCTCCTGCAGAAAAACCCTGCGCGCAGCGGATCAGCGTGAGCAGGATCGGCGCGGCAATACCAATGGCGGCATAGGTAGGCAGCAAGCCGATGAGCGTCGTTGCACCAGCCATGAGCAGAATGGTCATGGCCAGCACCTTCTTGCGTCCGATCCGGTCGCCCAGCATACCAAACACGATCCCGCCCAATGGCCGGAAAGCGAACGCAACGGCGAACACCGCAAAGGTCTTTAACAACCCCGTCGTGGCATCCCCGCTGGGAAAGAACTGCTGGGCAATCGCCGTGGCCAGGAAACCATAGACGGCAAAGTCGAACCATTCCACGAAGTTGCCCACGGCAGCCGCGCAGATCACCTTTTTCAACGTCGCGGGAGAAACCCGCCCCTCCATTGCCTGGTTCATGATCTCCACCCCTGCACAGTTGTATCGAGCGATCGATTATCCGGTGCGTGCCATCCCACGATTGCCAAAAAACGGCATTGGCGTAGTCATGGCCGCAACGCACCTGTGACAGGCCTTCGCAAGATCCACGCCAGCGTCGCGCTCGTTACCTGCCAGGCAAGAGACCCAAGATCAGCACCCATAAAAAAACCCCGGGCCAAAGGCACCGGGGTCTGGTCTGCTGAGCACGTCGACCTATCAGAAGTCCAGGTTCGAAACCGCCAATGCGTTGCTTTCGATGAACTCGCGACGTGGCTCGACCGCATCACCCATCAGGGTGTTGAAGATCTGGTCAGCGCCGATCGCATCCTCGATGGTGACCTTGAGCATGCGGCGCACGCTTGGGTCCATCGTGGTTTCCCACAGCTGATCCGGGTTCATCTCACCCAGCCCTTTGTAGCGCTGGATGGTATGACGCTTGGTGCTTTCGGTCATCAGCCAGTCCAGGGCCTCCTTGAACTCGACCACAGCCTTCTTGCGCTCGCCACGTTTCACGTAGGCACCTTCATCCAGCAGACTGGCCAACTGTGCGCCCAGAGCGGTCACGGTCTTGTAATCGTTGCTGCCGAAGAAATCGCGGTTGAAGGTGATGTAGCTGGCCAGGCCATGGGAAGTGATCTCCACTTCCGGCAGCCAGACGTTGCGCTCACGGTCTTCACGCAGGCTGGCTTTGTACACCAGACCGGATTTCTCGCTGGTGCGCAGACGCGCATCGAACTTGGCCAACCAGGATTGCATGGCTTTATGATCGCCCAGTTGCTCGAGCGAAACCGCCGGCAGGTACACGAAGTGCTCGGTGAGCTCCTGCGGATACAGACGCGACAGGCGCTTGAGCGTCTTCATGACCATGCGGAAATCATTGACCAGACGCTCCAGTGCTTCACCGGAAATCCCTGGCGCCGAATCATTGAGGTGCAGGCTCGCATCTTCCAGGGCCGACTGCGTCATGTATTCTTCCATGGCGTCGTCGTCCTTGATGTACTGCTCCTGCTTGCCCTTCTTGACTTTGTACAGCGGCGGCTGGGCGATGTAGATATAGCCGCGCTCGATCAGCTCCGGCAGCTGGCGGAAGAAGAATGTCAGCAGCAGGGTACGAATGTGCGAACCGTCGACATCGGCATCGGTCATGATGATGATGTTGTGATAGCGCAGCTTGTCGATGTTGTACTCTTCGCGACCGATACCGCAGCCCAGCGCCGTAATCAGGGTGCCGACTTCCTGCGACGAGATCATCTTGTCGAAGCGCGCCTTCTCGACGTTGAGGATCTTGCCCTTGAGCGGCAGAATCGCCTGGGTCTTGCGGTTACGACCTTGCTTGGCCGAACCACCGGCGGAGTCACCCTCCACCAGGTACAGTTCGGAAAGGGCAGGGTCCTTCTCCTGGCAGTCGGCCAATTTGCCTGGCAAGCCAGCGATGTCCAGAGCCCCTTTACGGCGAGTCATCTCGCGCGCTTTACGAGCCGCCTCGCGAGCACGCGCGGCATCGATCATCTTGCCGACCACGGCCTTGGCTTCGTTCGGGTTTTCCAGGAGGAAGTCCGAGAAGTACTTGCCCATTTCCTGCTCGACTGCAGTCTTTACTTCGGACGAAACCAGCTTGTCCTTGGTCTGCGAGCTGAACTTGGGATCCGGAACCTTGACCGAAATGATCGCGGTCAAACCTTCACGCGCATCGTCACCGGTGGTCGAGACCTTGTTCTTCTTGGCCAGACCTTCCTGCTCGATGTAGTTGTTCAGGTTGCGCGTCAGCGCCGACCGGAAGCCCACCAAGTGAGTGCCGCCATCGCGCTGTGGAATGTTGTTGGTAAAGCACAGCAGATTTTCGTTGAAGCTGTCGTTCCACTGCAGGGCAACTTCCACGCCCACGCCATCATCGCGCTGCACGTTGAAATGGAAGACCTGATTCACAGCTGTCTTGTTGGTATTCAGGTACTCGACAAACGCACGCAAACCGCCTTCGTATTTGAACAACTCTTCTTTGCCGCTGCGCTCGTCCTTCAGCAGAATGCCAACACCGGAGTTGAGGAACGACAGCTCACGGATCCGCTTCGCCAGAATGTCCCAGCTGAAATGAATGTTCTTGAAGGTTTCAGCCGACGGCTTGAAGTGAATCTTGGTGCCGGTGGTCTCGCTGTCGCCGACGATCTTCATCGGTTCCTGCGGCACGCCGTGCACGTAGAACTGCTCCCACAACTTGCCAGCGCGGCGCACGGTCAGTTGCAGACCTTCGGACAGGGCGTTCACCACCGACACACCTACGCCGTGCAAACCACCCGACACCTTGTACGAGTTGTCATCGAACTTACCGCCAGCGTGCAGTACGGTCATGATGACCTCGGCTGCAGATACGCCTTCTTCCTTATGCACGTCCACGGGAATACCGCGGCCGTTGTCGGTTACGGAAATGGATTCGTCTGGATGAATGGTGACGGTGATTTCGTCACAGTGGCCAGCCAGTGCTTCGTCGATGGAGTTGTCCACCACTTCGAAGACCATGTGGTGCAGGCCGCTACCATCATCGGTGTCGCCGATGTACATACCGGGACGTTTGCGTACGGCATCAAGCCCTTTCAACACCTTGATGCTGGAGGAGTCGTACGTTTGATTCTCGCTCATGCCTTCACTCCCGATGATCGTGGGTCTGGGTAATACCGCCTTGTTCCACGTGGAACAAAGCAACTGGCGTTTCCGTCTGCCAGCCTTCCCTCAATAATTCCTGGTCTACGCAGGTGATGAACACCTGGCAACGTAAGTCTTCAAGCAAGCGGCACAATGCGCGACGGTGCTGTTCATCCAGCTCGGACGGCAAGTCGTCTACCAGATAGATGCATTGACCGCGGCGGGCTTGGCCGACCAGATGACCTTGGGCAATGCGGAGTGCGCACACCACGAGCTTCTGCTGACCGCGCGACAATATGTCGGCCGCGTTGTGGGCGCCCATTCGCAATCGAAGGTCAGCGCGCTGAGGTCCAGCCTGGGTATGCCCCATCTGCTGATCTCTCAACAAGGACCCTGCCAGGACGTCTGCGAGTTCGCGATCCTTGTCCCAGCCTCGGTAATAGCTCAATGTGAGACCTTCCAGCTTCAACAACTCGGCGAGTGTCTGTTCGAACACTGGCTTGAGCGCTTTGATATAAGCGCGCCGATAGTCGTCGATTTCAGCGCTGGCTAGGCAGAGCTCACGGTCCCATGCCGCTTGCGAAGCAACGTCAAGTGTACCATGCCGAAGCCATGAGTTCCGTTGCTTCAGGGCCTTCTGCAACCGCTGCCAGGTCGACATGAATCGAGGTTCCACGTGGAACACTCCCCAGTCTAGGAACTGTCGGCGGATCTTCGGAGCCCCCTCCAACAGTCGAAAGCTATCGGGGTTGATCAGCTGCAAGGGCAATATCTGGGCAAGCTGAGCCGCGCTTCGAGCGTTCTGGCCGTCGATACGAATAGTGAAATCGCCCTGTCTTTCCCGTGAAATACCCAGGTTGCTATGACCGCCTTCGGCCAGCTCAACCTGGCCAAATACAGTCGCAGTGGCTTGCTCGTGCTGAATGATCGGCACCAGACGCGTGCTGCGAAACGATCGCGCGAGGCCCAAGAGGTGAATGGCTTCCAGCACACTGGTTTTGCCACTGCCGTTGGCGCCGTAGAGGATGTTGATACGCGGGGAAGGGGAGAAGGTCACCGGGTGCAGGTTGCGCACCGCGGTGACTGTAACGCGGGTCAGGGACATTCAGGTGGCTGTCAGAGGCGCATCGGCATGACGACGTATGCCGAGTCGTCATTGTCGGATTCCTGGACCAACGCGCTGCTGTTGGAGTCAGATAGGATCAGGCGAACCTGCTCGGTCGTCATCACTCCCAGCACGTCGAGTAGATAGCTGACGTTGAAGCCGATTTCCAGCGCACCGCCGTTATAGTCCACGGCCACTTCTTCTTCCGCTTCTTCCTGTTCAGGGTTGTTGGCCTGAATCTTCAGCTGACCGGCTGCCAGTTGCAGGCGGATGCCGCGATACTTTTCATTGGACAGGATCGCGGTGCGGCTGAAGGCCTCACGCAGTGCCTGACGGTCACCCAGTACCAGCTTGTCGCCACCTTTGGGCAGCACACGCTCATAGTCAGGGAATTTGCCGTCGACCAGCTTGGAGGTGAAGGTGAACTCACCCGTGGTTGCGCGGATGTGATGCTGGCCCAGCACGATGCTGACATTGCCGTCGGGCTCGGTCAGCAGACGGGCGAGTTCCAGAATGCCCTTGCGCGGCACGATGACCTGATGGCGGTCGGCTTGACCAATATCAGCCTGCATCGAGCACATGGCCAGACGGTGGCCGTCGGTGGCGACTGCTCGGATGATGCCGGCCGATACTTCCAGCAGCATGCCGTTGAGATAATAGCGTACGTCCTGCTGGGCCATGGCGAAGCTGGTGCGTTCGATCAGGCGACGCAGCTTGCTCTGCACCAGGCTGCAGGTCAGCGAACCCGGGCCTTCTTCGACGGTAGGGAAGTCATTGGCCGGCAGCGTCGACAAGGTGAACCGACTGCGCCCGGCCTTGACCACGACCTTCTGCTCATCGACCTTGATGTCGATCAGGGCGTCGTTGGGCAGGCTCTTGCAGATGTCCATCAACTTGCGCGCAGGCACGGTGATCTCGCCAGGCTCGGCCGGCTCTTCCAGCTGCACGCGGCCAACCAGTTCCACTTCCAGGTCAGTACCGGTCAGAGACAGCTGCTGCCCCTGAACCACCAGAAGGACGTTGGAAAGCACAGGCAAGGTCTGGCGGCGTTCGACGACGCCGGCGACCAGTTGCAGGGGTTTCAACAGGGCTTCGCGTTGAATGGTGAAATGCATGGTCTAGTCCCTTGCCTCAAAAGCTGCGTAGTGAGTGTTCACGTGGTCAGTGTACGCAGCAGGTTCTTGTAGTCCTCGCGGATATCCGCGTCGGATTCCTTGAGTTCGTTGATCTTGCGGCACGCGTGCAGCACAGTCGTGTGATCGCGCCCACCAAACACATCGCCGATTTCCGGCAGGCTGTGGTTGGTCAATTCCTTGGACAGCGCCATCGCCACCTGCCGTGGCCGGGCCACCGAGCGCGAACGGCGCTTGGAGAGCAGATCGGAAATCTTGATCTTGTAATACTCGGCCACCGTTCGCTGGATGTTATCCACACTCACCAGCTTGTCCTGCAGTGCCAGCAGGTCCTTGAGCGACTCACGGATCAACTCGATGGTGATCTCGCGACCCATGAAGTGTGAGTGCGCAATGACCCGCTTGAGTGCACCTTCCAGTTCGCGGACATTGGAACGGATGCGCTGGGCGATGAAGAACGCCGCGTCATGAGGCAGCTCGACCTTGGCCTGGTCTGCCTTCTTCATGAGGATGGCGACACGGGTCTCCAGTTCGGGCGGCTCGACAGCGACGGTGAGACCCCAGCCGAAGCGCGATTTCAACCGCTCCTCGAGTCCTTCGATTTCCTTGGGGTAGCGATCGCTGGTGAGAATGACCTGCTGGCCGCCTTCCAACAGTGCATTGAAAGTGTGGAAAAACTCCTCCTGGGAGCGTTCCTTGCGCGCGAAGAACTGGATATCGTCGATCAGCAACGCATCGACCGAGCGGTAGAAGCGCTTGAATTCGTTGATCGCGTTCAACTGCAACGCCTTGACCATGTCTGCAACAAACCGCTCGGAATGCAGGTAAACCACCTTGGCATTCGGATTCTTCTTGAGCAGGTGGTTACCCACAGCGTGCATCAAGTGCGTCTTACCCAGGCCGACACCACCATAAAGGAACAGCGGGTTGTAGCCATGCTTGGGATTGTCCGCCACCTGCCAGGCAGCCGCGCGTGCCAGCTGGTTGGATTTACCTTCCACGAAGTTTTCGAAGGTAAAGGTGCGGTTCAGGTAACTGGTGTGCTTGAGCGCACCTTCTACCTGAACAGTGCGTTGCTCGGAGCGCACGGGTGCCGGCTGCGAGCTGGCGCCGGCCATGGGGTCGAAACTGTCACGCGAAGGCTCTTCGCTGGCCACTGAAGGCTTGGCAACGGCTTCTACAGGCGCTGCCGCAGGCGCGGCTGCCACCGGGGCGGCCTGCACCTGATTCGCGGCTGCGGCGGCTGCCAGCGGCGCGTTGGGGGCAGCGCGGGGCGTCGAGCTGCGACGGCTGCCGATCAGCAACGAAAGTGCCGGCGCCAGGCCATTGCCATGCTCACCCAACAATTCGAGGAGCCGCGTCAGGTACTTCTCGTTGACCCAGTCCAGCACGAACCGGTTAGGCGCATAGACGCGCAACTCGTCGCCTTCGGCTTCGACCTGTAGCGGACGGATCCAGGTGTTGAATTGCTGGGCAGGCAGTTCATCGCGCAGGAGTTCCACGCACTGCTGCCAAAGTTCCACTGACACAGGTATCCCCTGAATTGAAAGCCGGCAAGGCAAAAACAACGGCCATTGTACCGACGCTCCGCACACTTATCCACATGTAGGTCGGGTCCGCTGTTCTGCGGCTTGGAAAAACACGACAAGAATGCTTCGAAAACCGGCGTGTGAGCTCTGTGGATAACCCGCCCTGAGATCTATGCACAAGTGGGGGTCGAGCTCTGTGCATAACTCGCCTGTGGATATCCATCGATTCCATCCACAGGTTGTGCGGAGCAATGACACAGGCGCAGCACGTCTTCTGGACAGGGTTGCGGATCGCCAGAACGCCCTGTGAATAAGGCCTCAAGGCGGTTATCCACAGATATCGTCCTCTCTAAGATCTATAAGCATTACAGAAAAGCTTTAAATAAGTCCCTTCTCTATTTTTATATTTGATCGCCTGAATCGTCCAACCCATCCCCCTGAGCAGGCATCGGCAATGAAGGTGCCCAATCACCGACCGGTGTTCATCAGCTCCCCTCTATCTGAGGAAAGCGGTCAAAAAGTAATAGTTGGTTGGAAATTGACCTTCTGCCGCGCTTTCACTAGAATCGCCGGTCTCTTAAAACGGGGTCCATTCCGGCCCGTTGTGGACGAACCAGGTAACAACCATGAAACGTACTTTCCAACCCAGCACCATCAAGCGCGCTCGCACTCACGGTTTCCGTGCTCGCATGGCTACCAAGAACGGCCGTACCGTCCTGTCGCGTCGTCGCGCCAAGGGCCGCAAGCGTCTGGCAGTTTGATCCTTCGGCACGGGTGGTGAGTCAGGACTACGGTCGGGAAAAGCGTCTGCTGACAGCCCGGCATTTCAAAGCAGTCTTCGACTCGCCATCTGGCAAGGTACCCGGCAAGAACCTGCTGCTCCTTGCGCGTGAGAACGGCCTCGAACATCCCCGTCTGGGGCTGGTCATCGGTAAAAAGAGCGTCAAGCTCGCCGTTCAGCGCAATCGCTTGAAACGCTTGATGCGTGACTCGTTCCGTCTGCACCAGGGCATCCTGGCGGGCTGGGATATCGTCATCGTCGCGCGTAAAGGTTTGGGCGACGTGGAAAACCCTGAATTGCATGAGCATTTTGGCAAGCTCTGGAAGCGCCTCGCACGTAACCGGCCCGCTCCAGTGGTGAAGACCGAACCTGCAGGAGTGGACAGTCAAGATGCGTAAACTGGCAATCGTTCCGATCCAGTTCTACCGCTACGCCATCAGCCCTCTCATGGCGAATCACTGTCGTTTTTACCCCAGTTGCTCTTGCTACGCGCTTGAAGCCATCGAAATCCACGGCCTCTTGCGTGGAAGCTGGCTGACCGTTCGTCGCCTTGGCCGCTGTCACCCATGGAATGCCGGTGGTTTCGACCCGGTTCCAGACGCCCCATCACCCCGTTCTTCTTCGATAGCCGAGTAATCATGGATATTAAACGCACGATCCTGATCGTCGCCCTGGCAGTCGTGGCCTACGTCATGGTCCTGAAATGGAACCAGGATTACGGTCAAGCCGCCTTGCCGACTCAGAATGTGGCTACCCAGAACCCGACGCCGGCGTTGCCGGAAACGGTACCGGGCACCAACACTCAAGCCAGTGCCGATGTACCCAGCGCCAATCCTGATGCCAATCTGCCTGTGCCGACCCCTGTTGTGGTCAGCAAGGACCTGATCTGGGTCAAGACCGACGTGCTCAACTTCGCTATCGATCCTACCGGTGGTGATATCGTCCAGCTGAACCTGCCCGAGTATCCTCGTCGCCAGGACATGCCGAACATTCCGTTCCAATTGTTCGACAACGGTGGCGAGCTGACCTACCTGGCCCAAAGCGGGCTGACCGGTACGAACGGCCCGGATGCACGTCCAAGCGGACGTCCCGTGTACAGCGCCACGCAGAAAAGTTATCAACTGGCCGACGGCCAGAACCAGCTCGTGGTCGACCTGACCTACAGCGACAATGGTGTGAACTACCTCAAGCGCTTCACCGTCGATCGCGGTGAGTACGACCTGAAAGTCAGCTACCTTGTGGATAACCAGAGCGCGCAGAACTGGAGCGGCAACATGTTCGCCCAGCTCAAGCGCGACAACAGCTCCGATCCTTCGTCGACCACGGCCACCGGTACCGCTACCTACCTGGGCGCAGCCCTGTGGACAAGTGGCGAGCCGTACAAGAAAGTGTCGATGAAAGACATGGACAAGGCCGGCCTCAAGGAAACCGTCCAAGGCGGCTGGGTCGCATGGCTGCAGCATTACTTCGTGACTGCCTGGATTCCTGCCGCTGGCGACAGCAACAATGTCATGACGCGCAAGGACAACCAGGGCAACTACATCATTGGCTACACCGGCCCGACACTGTCGGCAGCGCCAGGTGGCAAGGTTGAAACCACAGCTACGCTGTACGCCGGCCCCAAGGTTCAGGACAAGCTCAAGGAGTTGTCCCCAGGTCTGGAGCTGACGGTCGACTACGGCATCCTGTGGTTCATCGCTCAACCGATCTTCTGGTTGCTCAAGCACATCCACGCGATCCTGGGGAACTGGGGCTTCTCGATCATCTGCCTGACCATCCTGATCAAGCTGCTGTTCTTCCCGCTGTCGGCCGCCAGCTACAAGTCGATGGCGCGCATGCGTGCCGTGGCGCCGAAATTGGCTGCCCTCAAGGAACAGCATGGCGATGACCGGCAGAAAATGTCCCAGGCCATGATGGAGCTGTACAAGAAAGAGAAGATCAATCCACTGGGCGGCTGCCTGCCGATCCTGGTGCAGATGCCGGTCTTCCTTTCCCTGTACTGGGTATTGCTGGAAAGGCGTCGAGATGCGTCAGGCACCTTGGTTGCTGTGGATAACCGACCTGTCTATCAAGGATCCGTACTTCATCCTGCCGATCATCATGGGTGCGACCATGTTCATCCAGCAGCGCTTGAACCCGACGCCTCCGGATCCGATGCAGGCCAAGGTGATGAAGATGATGCCGATCGTGTTCACCTTCTTCTTCCTGTGGTTCCCGGCAGGTCTGGTGCTGTACTGGGTAACCAACAACACCCTGTCGATCGCCCAGCAGTGGTACATCACACGCAGCATCGAGAAAGCCGCGGCGAACAAACCTGCCGTCTGACGGGTTGCTCGACTAACCTGTGTACAAGGCGCCCCCTCGTGGGGCGTTTTGCTATCTGAAATTCGACCGGAGTACCTGCATGAACGTCGTTCGCGAAACCATCGCTGCCATTGCCACCGCCCAGGGTCGAGGCGGAGTAGGGATCGTACGCATCTCCGGACCGCTGGCCAGCCAGGCCGCCCAGGCTATCATCGGCCGCGTGCCGACCCCTCGCCATGCGCACTATGGGCCAATGCTCGATGCACATTCCCAGGTCATCGATGAAGGGCTGGGGCTGTACTTTCCAGGACCCAACTCGTTCACCGGCGAAGACGTGCTCGAGCTGCAGGGTCATGGCGGACCCGTGGTGATGGACATGCTGCTGCAGCGCTGCCTGGAATTGGGCTGCCGTCTGGCACGTCCCGGCGAGTTCAGCGAGCGAGCTTTTCTCAACGACAAGCTGGACCTTGCCCAGGCCGAGGCCATTGCCGATCTCATCGAAGCGAGCTCCGCCCAGGCAGCACGCAACGCGGTACGCTCGCTACAAGGGGCGTTTTCTCGGCGTGTGGATAACTTGACCGAGCAGCTCATCGCGCTGCGGATCTATGTGGAAGCTGCCATCGACTTTCCCGAGGAAGAAATCGACTTCCTTGCCGATGGCCACGTATTGAGCATGCTCGACAAGGTACGCGACGAGTTATCCACCGTGCTGCGCGAAGCCGGGCAGGGTGCCCTGCTGCGTGATGGGATGAACGTCGTGATCGCCGGGCGGCCGAATGCCGGCAAGTCCAGCCTGCTCAATCTGCTGGCCGGACGTGAAGCGGCCATCGTCACCGACATCGCCGGTACCACCCGTGACGTGTTGCGCGAACATATCCACATCGACGGCATGCCGCTGCATGTGATCGATACTGCCGGATTGCGTACCACCCTCGATGAAGTCGAGCAGATCGGCGTCCAACGCGCGCTGAAGGCCATTGCCGAAGCCGACCGTATCCTGCTGGTGGTGGACGCGACTTCTGCCGAGGCAGCTGACCCGTTCGCCGTCTGGCCGGAGTTCCTGGAGCTCACGCCTGACATCGGCAAGGTCACGGTGATTCGCAACAAGGCGGATCTGAGCGGTGAAGCGATCGGTATCCAACATGACCACGATGGTCACGTGACCTTGAGCCTCACGGCCAAGGGGTCCGGCCAAGGCCTGGAACTGCTGCGTGAGCATCTCAAGGCGTGCATGGGCTACGAGCAGACAGCTGAAAGCAGCTTCAGCGCTCGTCGCCGTCATCTCGATGCCTTGCGCCATGCAGGCAATCACCTCGACCACGGCCGTGATCAGCTGACATTGGCCGGCGCTGGTGAGCTGTTGGCAGAGGATCTGCGCCAGGCACAGCAGGCGTTGGGCGAAATCACCGGTGCTTTCAGCTCCGATGACCTGCTGGGAAGAATATTTTCCAGCTTCTGCATCGGTAAATAGGCGGCATCACGCCGCATCGAGCTCGAAGCGAAAAATCGAGCCTTGAGGCTTGGCCGGTATCACCGTCACTTCGCTGCCGTGCAGTTGCAACATGCGCTGCACGATAATCAAGCCCAGCCCGCCGCCCTCGCGCGGCGCATGCCTGAGAGCAGATGTACGAACGAACAGACCGTCGCGAAGATCGGCGCTGATACCGACGCCCGAATCCTGCACGTCTACCTGAATGCATTTTCCTCGCGCACTCAGCCGTACGACGATCGCTGTCTGAGGTGGATTGTGCCGAATCGCGTTGTCGAGCAAGTTGGTCAGAACACGCTCGATCATCCCCAGGTCGGCTTTGACCGGCACCAGGCCCGGCAACATATCCACAGCCACCGTCTGCCTGCGTGCATGGGCGCTGAGTTCGAACTTGTGGACGACGTCCTGGACCACGTCACCCAGCGCAAACGCTTCGAGGTCAGGCTGTACCAGGCCTGATTCCAGTCGAGCCAGTTCGAACAGCTCTTGCGCCATGCGACCCACCTTATGGCTCTGCCCCAAGGCGATATTCAGATAACGTCGGCGTTCCTCGGCATCGAGCATACTGTCCTTGAACCTCAGGGTTTCCAGATAACCGTGCAGTGAGGTCATGGGGGTGCGCAGGTCGTGGGAAATGTTGGCGATCATGTCCCGACGATCCTGATCCTGCTTGGTCAGTTGCTGCCACTGTTCCAGGATCCGTCGGCTCATCTGTTCGAAAGCATGGCTGAGTGTGGCGATTTCCCGGGTCCAGGAGTTATCCCCAGGCCGGACAGTGAATAACGGCAGGTTTTGTCCATCGAAAGTACTGACGCTGTAGGTAAGTTCGCTCAAGGGACGCGTGATCAAATGGAATGCCACCAGCCCGCCCATCAGCGTCAACAGACCCATCAGGGCCATTAGACCCAACGTCATCCTCAGCAACGAGTCTGCGGCAAGACAATCGGCCAGCGCCTTGAACGCCTGACCCTGCAGGATCACATAGACGAACCCGGTCCTTTGTCCATCCACTTCGAGCGTAGCCACGCTGAATACCTTGCGTACCCCCAATTGCCGGGGATCGTCGCCCAGTATGGGTAGAGCGCCACCTGCCAACAGTTCATGCACAGGGGTTAGGTCCACCATGTCGAGCTTGAGCTGTTCCAGCGCAGCGGCGCTGCCGACCACTTGACCACTGTCGTTCAGCAGGTAGACCTCGACGGACGGATTCACGGCCATCAGTTCATCGAACAGCACGCGCATTGCCTCGGGGCGCCAGCCGCGTTTGTCGACCAACCGAGTGGTGCTGGCGATGTGTCGAGCCAGGTCCGCCGACAGCCGCTGTATCAGCTCCTGCTCGTAACGGGCGTTGTAGCTGACCTGCAGCCACATCGAAACGCCACTGCAGGCCAGCAGCAACACCGCGAAGACCAAGGACAATTGACGGGTCAGGCTCCTCATCGAGCGCCGCCTGGCGCGGCAACGCCCTCGAATCTATACCCGCGCCCCCATACGGTAAGAATGCGCTGGGGGTTGGTCGGGTCCAGTTCTACCTTGGCCCGCAAGCGATTGATGTGGGTGTTGACCGTATGCTCGTAGCCGTCATGTCGATAGCCCCAGACCTCGTTGAGCAGATCGATACGTGAGTACACATGGCCTGGATTGCGTGCGAAAAAATACAGCAGATCGAACTCGCGGGGGGTGAGCGTCAGTGCCTGACCCTCCAGTTGCGCCTCGCGGGCCAGTGGATCGATCGTCAGACCATTGATGCGCAGGAAGCCGGCGCCCACGCGTGCGCTCAGCGCCATCGCTTCGGTGCGGCGTACGAGTGCGCGAACACGAGCGACCAGTTCGAGCATGGAAAAAGGCTTGGTCAGGTAATCGTCGGCACCCAGTTCCAGGCCGAGAATGCGGTGCACTTCGCTGGAGCGCGCGCTGGTGATGATGATGGGCGTGTAATGCACCATGGCGCGAGCTCGCTTGCAGATCTCCAGGCCGTCCACGCCCGGCAGCATCAAGTCCAGCACCAATGCGTGCCAATGGCCCTGTTCCAACAGGCGAATCCCTTCGTGACCGTCTGCCGCGTGTTCTACCTCATAGCCTTCATCACGCAGGTGCAAGCGCAGCAGATCGGCAATATGTGCATCGTCTTCGACGATCAGAATGTGTTTGAGGGGCTCTGACACGGGTTTTCCAAAACATGGGCAAACGCGCATTTTCGCCAATCACGCCATCGAGAGTTATCACATTTTATTTAGATTTGTGTGAGGACTTGGAAATCCGAGCCGTTCGACAATGGTTGCCATCAGAGCAGACGAGATGCGGCCATGGCCTCTCCATCCACCCTCCATCCTTGCTGGTTGCGTATCAACCATTGGCTGAACGTAGTCGCGGTGCTGATCATGGTCACCAGTGGCGCGCGGATCTACAACGCATCGCCTCTTTTCGATTTCGTGATTCCAGCGAGCTTGACCCTGGGCGGATGGCTCGGTGGCGCCTTGCAGTGGCATTTCGCAGGCATGTGGTTGCTGGGGCTCAATGGCGTGCTCTACCTGAGCCTCAACCTGGCGACAGGTCGTATGTGGCGGCGCTTCTTCCCAATCTCGCCCCGCGGGATCGTTTGCGATCTGGCTGCGGCGCTGCGTGGGAAACTCGCTCATACCGATACACACCGCTACAACCAGGTTCAGAAAGCGGCCTACCTGCTGGTCATGCTCGACATTGCGTTGTTGACGGTATCCGGCCTGGTGCTGTGGCAGTCGGTACAACTGGGTCTGTTGCGCGATCTGTTGGGAGGCTATGAGACAGCACGCCTCGTGCACTTCATTGCCATGGGTCTGTTGATAACTTTCGTTTTGGTCCATCTGTTCATGGTCGCGTCAGCGCCTCGCACATTGCGCGCCATGATCACGGGTCGTTGAGGGGATGACTATGCCAGTCGAGAAAACCACTCGATCTACGGATCTGGATAAGCCGGCGATCCTTGCCGAGGCACGCAGCCTTCTTGCGCCGCGTATCGAAGATGCCTCCCGGCGTGCTTTTCTGACGCGTTCCCTGACACTGGGTGGCGTGGCCATGCTCTCGGGTTGCAGCCTTTCCAACGACGACCAGGTGGAAGGCGTCCTGGCTTCCATCTCTCGGTTCAACGACAGGGTTCAAGGATGGCTCTTCGATCCCCGCTCACTGGCACCGCAATACCCGGCCGCGATGATCACGCGGCCCTTTCCCTTCAATGCCTTCTATGGCCTCGATGACATACCCCAGGTCGATCAGGATACCTATCGACTGGAAATCACCGGAAAGGTCGCCGACAAACGTAGCTGGCGCCTCGAAGAGCTCCACGCGATGACGCAGGTGGAACAGATCACTCGTCATATCTGCGTGGAAGGCTGGAGCGCGATCGGTCGATGGGGTGGTGTGCGCTTCTCGGATTTTCTCGTACGAATTGGTGCCGATACCGATGCTCGCTATGTCGGCTTCAAATGCGCGGACGATTACTACACCAGCATCGACATGGCGACGGCACTGCATCCACAGACCCTGCTGGCGTTGACTTACGACGGTCAGGTGCTGCCTCGCCAGTACGGCTTTCCGATGAAGCTGCGCATGCCCACCAAGCTGGGCTACAAGAACCCCAAGCATATCCAGGCAATTTTCGTGACTGACACCTATACCGGCGGCTACTGGGAAGACCAGGGCTACAGCTGGTTCGGTGGCAGTTGAGCAAGGCGATTCATCCATACCACGCAACCTCTGCGTGTTCATCCTGCAACAGGAGATTCATCATGAAAAAACTATCCACAGTCGTGCTTGCACTGAGCTTGGTCTCGGCAATGGCCAATGTCTGGGCCGCAGACAGTATGGGCAAGGATGAGATGAGCAAGGACGCCATGACGAAAGACAGCATGAAAAAGGATGGCATGAGCAAAGACGCCATGCACAAGGACAGCATGAAAAAGGACACCATGAGCAAAGGTGAAGAAACGAAGAAAGACGAAATGGCCAAATAAAGCCGCACCCGACGTTACCGCTGTGCCGATGTACCTTGCTTCCTCCTTACCTCCCTTTGACCGCCTTGACGGCGGTTTTTTTTCGCCTTCACGTTATACAGAGCAATTGAGCCCTGTGGAAAACCCGCCTTCAGCTCGGTTGATAAGCGTGCTCAAAAGCAGGTGATAGATCGGGCTGTGCATAAGGCGGCTTGTTATGCACAGGTTGATTCGACTTATCCAGAATGCTCCTGAGCACATGACCACAACCTTTTGATCCTCTGTACACCACGGCTCACGTGGCTCTTGTGGCCTTATCCACAGAAAACCGTCTACGTAGAAATAAACATAAAAACAAAGCTTTAATAAATCTCTCTCTTTTAATTTCTATTGCCTGGTCTATCCACAGCTGGTTATTTTTTGTGCAGAAGGGTTCTTTAGCCGAGGCAAATTCCCTATACTGCGCAGCTATCCCAATTACCCACATAGAACAGGCACGAGGTGCGTGGTGGATTTCCCTTCCCGTTTTGAAGTGATCGTCATCGGCGGCGGTCATGCCGGTACCGAGGCAGCACTGGCCTCAGCACGCATGGGTGCAAAGACCCTGCTGTTGACGCACAACGTGGAAACCCTCGGTGCCATGAGTTGCAACCCGGCCATTGGCGGCATCGGCAAGAGCCATCTGGTCAAGGAGATCGATGCGCTCGGCGGCGCCATGGCGCTGGCTACCGACAAGGGTGGCATTCAGTTTCGCGTGCTCAACAACCGCAAAGGCCCGGCGGTGCGGGCTACCCGTGCGCAGGCCGACCGCGTTCTGTACAAGGCAGCCATTCGCGAGATTCTCGAGAATCAACCCAACCTGTGGATATTCCAGCAGCCGGCTGACGACCTGATCGTCGAGCAGGACGAGGTCAAGGGTGTAGTCACCCAGATGGGCCTGCGTTTCATGGCCGATTCCGTGGTGCTCACCACCGGTACGTTCCTGGGCGGGCTTATCCACATTGGTTTGCAGAATTATTCGGGTGGCCGTGCCGGCGATCCGCCGTCCATCGCGTTGGCCCATCGTCTGCGCGAGCTGCCTCTGCGGGTAGGTCGCTTGAAGACCGGTACACCACCGCGTATCGACGGCAAGTCGGTGGACTTCTCGGTCATGACCGAGCAGCCAGGCGATACCCCCATCCCGGTGATGTCGTTCATGGGCTCCAAGGCGCTGCACCCACGTCAGGTCAGTTGCTGGATCACCCACACCAACGCGCGCACCCATGAAATCATCGCGGCCAACCTCGATCGCTCGCCGATGTACTCGGCTGCCGGCGAAATCGAAGGGGTGGGTCCACGGTACTGCCCGTCGATCGAAGACAAGATCCACCGCTTCGCCGACAAGCAGAGCCATCAGGTGTTCATCGAACCCGAAGGGCTGACCACCCACGAGCTGTACCCCAACGGTATTTCCACGTCCTTGCCGTTCGACGTGCAGTTGCAGATCGTGCGTTCGATTCGCGGCATGGAAAACGCGCACATCATGCGACCCGGCTATGCCATCGAATATGATTACTTCGATCCGCGTGATCTCAAGTACAGCCTGGAAACCAAGGTGATCGCCGGGTTGTTCTTCGCCGGGCAGATCAACGGCACCACGGGTTACGAAGAGGCTGGCGCCCAAGGTCTGCTGGCTGGTGCCAACGCTGCACTGCGCGCCCAGGGCAAAGAGGCCTGGTGCCCACGCCGCGACGAGGCGTACATCGGCGTCCTGGTCGACGACCTGATTACCCTGGGAACCCAGGAACCGTACCGGATGTTCACCTCGCGAGCCGAGTACCGGCTGATCCTGCGCGAAGACAACGCCGACCTGCGCCTGACCGAAAAGGGCCGTGAACTGGGTTTGGTCGATGACGCTCGCTGGGCGGCCTTCAGTGCCAAGCGCGAAGCGATCGAAATCGAGGAACAGCGGCTCAAGAGCACCTGGGTACGCCCCAACACCGCTCAGGGGAATGCCGTCGCCGAGAAGTTCGGTACGCCGTTGACCCATGAATACAACCTGCTTAACCTGCTCAGCCGCCCCGAGATCGACTATGTCGGTCTGGTCGAAGTCACCGGCGGCGGAGCGCATGATCCACAGGTGGCCGAACAGGTCGAGATCAAGACCAAGTACGCGGGTTACATCGATCGTCAGCAGGACGAGATCGCCCGGCTGCGCGCCAGCGAGGACACCCGTCTGCCTGTGGATATCGACTATGCCGGGATCTCCGGACTGTCCAAGGAGATCCAGGGCAAGCTGGGCGCGACCCGCCCCGAAACCCTCGGTCAGGCATCGCGCATCCCGGGCGTCACGCCTGCAGCCATTTCGCTGTTGATGATTCACCTGAAAAAACGCGGCGCAGGCCGCGAGTTGGAGCAAAGCGCTTGAGTTCCATGGTCACCGAACAGCACCGCGAAGAGTTGTCCACAGGCGCCCGGCAATTGGGTGTCGAATTGTCCGAAGGCCAGCGCGAACAACTGCTGGCCTATCTGGCCCTGTTGATCAAATGGAACAAGGCCTACAACCTGACGGCAGTGCGCAATCCGGACGAGATGGTGTCACGGCACCTGCTCGACAGCCTGAGCATTCTTGCGCACCTGGGTAATGCCCAGCGCTGGCTCGATGTCGGTAGCGGCGGTGGCATGCCGGGTATTCCTCTGGCGATCATGTTTCCCGAGAAGCACATCGCCACCCTCGACAGCAATGGCAAGAAGACCCGTTTCCAGACGCAGGTGAAGCTGGAACTGGGACTCGCCAATCTTCAGGTTATCCACAGCCGCGCAGAAACGTTCGTACCCGAGCAGCCCTTCGATGGCATCGTTTCCCGCGCCTTCAGCAGCCTGCACGACTTCGCTCACTGGACACGCCACCTGGGCGACAGCGATACGCGCTGGTTGGCGATGAAAGGGCTGCATCCGGCCGACGAACTGGTAGCATTGCCAGCGGACTTCCACCTCGATAGCGAACACGCCCTGGCCGTACCCGGTTGCCAAGGCCAACGCCATCTGCTGATACTGCGCCGCACGGCATGATTGGGAACACGAGCACTAATGGCTAAGGTATTCGCGATAGCGAACCAGAAAGGTGGTGTGGGCAAGACCACCACCTGCATCAACCTCGCAGCATCGCTGGTCGCGACCAAGCGCCGCGTGCTGCTGATCGATCTCGATCCGCAGGGCAACGCCACCATGGGCAGCGGTGTGGACAAGCATGCGCTGGAAAATTCGATCTACGACGTGTTGATCGGCGAGTGCGACCTGGCTCAGGCCATGCATTTTTCCGAACACGGCGGATATCAGTTGCTGCCTGCCAACCGCGACCTGACCGCGGCCGAGGTGGTCCTGCTGGAAATGCAGATGAAGGAAAGCCGTCTGCGCAGCGCCCTGGCGCCGGTGCGTAACAACTACGATTACATCCTCATCGACTGTCCGCCATCGCTGTCGATGCTGACCCTCAATGCGCTGGTGGCCTCCGATGGCGTGATCATCCCGATGCAGTGCGAATATTTCGCCCTGGAAGGGTTGAGCGACCTTGTGGATAACATCAAGCGCATTGCCGAGTTGCTCAATCCGGACCTGAAGGTCGAGGGTCTGCTGCGCACCATGTACGACCCGCGCCTGAGCCTGATGAACGATGTCTCGGCACAGCTCAAGGAGCATTTCGGCGATCAGCTGTACGATACGGTGATCCCGCGCAACATTCGTCTGGCCGAAGCGCCCAGTTACGGGATGCCGGCGCTGTCGTACGACAAATCATCACGCGGCGCGCTGGCCTATCTGGCACTGGCCGGCGAGATGGTTCGTCGGCAACGTCGCCACTCTCGCACCGCTGCAGTCATTTAAGGATTCCAATGGCCGTCAAGAAACGTGGTCTCGGACGTGGACTGGATGCGCTGCTCAGCGGTCCGACCGTCAGCTCGCTCGAGGAGCAGGCTGTCAAGGTCGACCAGAACGAGTTGCAGCACCTGCCGCTGGACGTCATTCAGCGGGGCAAGTATCAGCCGCGCCGGGACATGGACCCGCAGGCGCTCGAAGAGCTGGCGCACTCGATCAAGACCCAGGGCGTGATGCAACCGATCGTGGTACGGCCGGTGGCCAACGCACGCTTCGAGATCATCGCCGGCGAACGTCGCTGGCGTGCAGCGCAACAGGCTGGCCTGGAAACCATCCCGGCCATGGTCCGCGATGTGCCGGACGAAGCGGCGATCGCCATGGCGCTGATCGAGAACATCCAGCGCGAAGACCTCAACCCGGTGGAAGAGGCCATTGCCCTGCAGCGTCTGCAGCACGAGTTCCAGCTGACGCAGCAGCAGGTCGCCGATGCGGTGGGCAAGTCGCGGGTCACCGTGGCCAACCTGTTGCGCCTGATCGCGCTGCCTGAAGTGATCAAGACCATGCTGTCCCATGGCGATCTGGAAATGGGTCATGCGCGCGCATTGCTCGGTCTGCCCGATGAGCAGCAGGTCGAAGGCGCGCGACACGTTGTCGCACGAGGCCTCACCGTTCGGCAGACCGAGGCCCTGGTTCGCCAGTGGTTGAGCGGTAAACCCGAGCCGGTGGAACCGGCCAAGGCCGACCCTGACATCACCCGGCTGGAGCAAAGACTGGCCGAACGCCTAGGCTCTGCGGTGCAGATCCGCCATGGGCAGAAAGGAAAAGGCCAGTTGGTCATCCGCTACAACTCTCTGGATGAGTTGCAAGGTGTGCTCGCACACATCCGCTGAAACAATTCCTTGTGTAGCGCGCAGTCGGAAATCACTACCCGGCAGTTGAATAGGGGAGGAACCGCCCCTATACTCTGCGCGCATTTTGTCGGCACAATTTATGCCAAGTTACGGCTTATGGCACGTCGACCATTGAGGAGTCGTCACGATGGAAACCCGCACGCCAAACCGCCTGCCGTTCCATCAGTGGGTCGTTTTCCCGATGTTGTTGGCGCAAGGTGTCGTCGTGTTGCTGGCAGCTCTGGTGCTGTGGCAATGGCTCGGGACGGTCAGCGGTTATTCGGGTCTCTGCGGAGGCCTGATCGCCTGGTTGCCCAATCTGTATTTCGCCTGGAAGGCTTTCCGGTTCACCGGAGCCCGGGCCGCACAAGCCATCGTTCGGTCGTTCTACGCCGGCGAGGCAGGCAAGCTGATTTTGACGGCAGTGCTGTTCGCACTGACGTTCGCAGGAGTGAAACCACTGGCGCCGCTGGCTGTATTCGGCGTCTTCGGGCTGACCCAGCTGGTCAGCTGGTTCGCACCCCTGCTCATGAAAACAAGACTTTCGAGACCTTAGGGCGTTTGAGGCAACCATGGCAGAAACAACCGCTTCGGGCTATATCCAGCACCACTTGCAGAACTTGACCTTCGGTCAGCTACCAGAAGGCGGCTGGGGCTTTGCCCACACCGCTGCAGAAGCCAAGGAAATGGGGTTTTGGGCGTTCCACGTCGATACACTCGGCTGGTCGGTTGCCCTGGGCCTGATCTTCATCCTGATCTTCCGCATGGCAGCCAAGAAGGCGACGTCCGGCCAGCCGGGCGCTCTGCAGAACTTCGTCGAGGTTCTGGTCGAGTTCGTCGACGGCAGCGTGCGTGACAGCTTCCACGGCCGCAGCGCGGTGATCGCACCGTTGGCGCTGACGATCTTCGTCTGGGTGTTCCTGATGAACGCCATCGACCTGATTCCGGTCGACTGGATCCCGATGGCCGCGGCCTGGATCTCCGGCGATTCGCACATCCCGTTCCGCGCCGTGTCGACCACCGACCCGAACGCGACACTGGGCATGGCCCTGTCGGTATTCGCGCTGATCATCTTCTACAGCATCAAGGTCAAGGGCATCGGCGGCTTCATCGGCGAACTGACCCTGCACCCGTTCGGCAGCAAGAACATCTTCGTTCAGATCCTGCTGATTCCGGTGAACTTCCTGCTCGAATTCGTCACCCTGATCGCCAAGCCGATCTCGTTGGCCCTGCGACTGTTCGGCAACATGTATGCCGGCGAGCTGGTGTTCATCCTGATCGCCGTGATGTTCGGCAGCGGCCTGTTGTGGCTCAGCGGCCTGGGCGTCGTGCTGCAGTGGGCGTGGGCTGTGTTCCACATCCTGATCATCACGCTGCAGGCATTCATCTTCATGATGCTGACCATCGTCTACCTTTCGATGGCTCACGAAGAAAATCATTAAGGCCCGCCTGGCGAGCCTGATGCCCCTCGCGCCCTGGCGCGAGGGAGGTCCACACGGGCCGAAACACCGGTTTGTAACACCGCTTTAAAACCTAAAAACCAAGCAAAAGACGACGTAAAAAGTCGGGAGGAAAGATGGAAACTGTAGTTGGTCTAACCGCTATCGCTGTTGCTCTGCTGATCGGCCTGGGCGCACTGGGTACCGCTATCGGCTTCGGCCTGCTGGGCGGCAAGTTCCTGGAAGGCGCTGCTCGCCAGCCAGAAATGGTCCCAATGCTGCAAGTTAAAATGTTCATCGTCGCCGGTCTGCTCGACGCCGTGACCATGATCGGTGTTGGTATCGCTCTGTTCTTCACCTTCGCGAACCCCTTCGTTGGTCAACTCGCTGGCTGATCTCTCGAACCTTCGAGTGGATTGGTGTGATGGACAAAGAACGAGCGAGGTGTTGGCGTGAACATTAATGCAACCCTGATTGGCCAGACCGTTGCGTTCTTCATTTTTGTGCTGTTCTGCATGAAGTTCGTGTGGCCTCCGGTCATCGCGGCTTTGCACGAACGTCAGAAGAAGATCGCTGATGGTTTGGACGCTGCCAGCCGAGCAGCTCGCGACCTGGAGTTGGCCCAAGAGAAAGTGGGTCAGCAACTGCGCGAAGCGAAAGCTCAGGCAGCCGAAATCATTGAGCAGGCAAAGAAACGCGGCAACCAGATCGTCGAAGAGGCCGTTGAAAAGGCCCGTATCGACGCTGACCGCGTGAAAGTGCAGGCTCAAGCCGAGATCGAGCAGGAACTGAACGGCGTCAAAGACGCGCTGCGTGCCCAACTGGGCGTGCTGGCCGTAGGCGGTGCCGAGAAGATCCTGGGCGCCACAATCGATCAAAACGCGCACGCGGAGCTGGTTAATAAACTGGCTGCTGAAATCTAAGCGAGGGCGATCATGGCAGAACTGACCACGTTGGCCCGACCTTACGCTAAGGCGGCCTTCGAGCACGCTCAGGCCCACCAGCAGCTGGCCAATTGGTCAGCCATGCTCGGCCTGGCTGCAGCGGTGGCGCAAGACGCTACCATGCAGAGCCTGCTCAAGGCCCCGCGACTGACGAGCGCAGACAAGGCCGCCACGTTCATTGACGTGTGCGGCGACAAGTTCGATGCCAAGGCACAGAATTTCATCCACGTCGTTGCCGAAAACGACCGTCTCCTGCTTCTGCCGGAGATCGCCGAACTGTTCGACCTGTACAAGGCCGAGCAGGAAAAATCGGTCGATGTGGAAGTCACCAGTGCCTTCGCATTGAACCAAGAACAGCAAGACAAACTCGCCAAGGTTCTCAGTGCACGACTCGACCGGGAAGTGCGCCTGCAAGTTGCGGAGGATGCCAGCCTGATAGGTGGCGTCGTCATCCGCGCCGGCGACCTGGTTATCGATGGCTCGATTCGCGGCAAACTCGCGAAACTGGCCGAAGCATTGAAATCTTGAGTTTGAAGGGGCAGCAGAGCAATGCAGCAACTCAATCCTTCCGAAATAAGTGAAATCATCAAGGGTCGCATCGACAAGCTCGATGTGACCTCCCAAGCCCGTAACGAAGGCACCGTCGTCAGCGTTTCCGACGGTATCGTACGGATCCACGGTCTGGCCGACGTCATGTACGGCGAAATGATCGAGTTTCCTGGCGGCGTCTTCGGCATGGCACTCAACTTGGAGCAGGACTCCGTAGGTGCCGTGGTACTGGGCGCCTACACCAGCCTGGCCGAAGGCATGAGCGCCAAGTGCACCGGCCGCATCCTGGAAGTTCCGGTTGGCAAGGAACTGCTGGGTCGCGTCGTCGACGCACTGGGCAACCCTGTCGATGGCAAGGGTCCGCTGGGCAACACCGAGACCGACGCGGTCGAAAAGGTTGCACCGGGCGTTATCTGGCGTAAGTCGGTAGACCAGCCTGTACAGACTGGCTACAAGGCTGTGGACGCCATGATCCCTGTCGGCCGTGGCCAGCGCGAGCTGATCATCGGCGACCGTCAGATCGGCAAGACCGCTCTGGCGATCGACGCGATCATCAACCAGAAGAACTCCGGTATCTTCTGCGTCTACGTTGCCATCGGTCAGAAGCAGTCGACCATCGCCAACGTGGTTCGCAAGCTGGAAGAAAACGGCGCCCTGGCCAACACCATCGTGGTGGCTGCCAGTGCTTCGGAATCTCCTGCGCTGCAATTCCTGGCACCTTATGCCGGTTGCACCATGGGCGAGTTCTTCCGTGACCGTGGCGAAGACGCACTGATCGTCTACGACGACCTGTCCAAGCAAGCAGTGGCCTACCGCCAGATTTCCCTGCTGCTGCGTCGTCCACCAGGCCGTGAAGCCTACCCAGGCGACGTGTTCTATCTCCACTCCCGCTTGCTGGAGCGTGCATCGCGCGTTTCCGAAGAATACGTCGAGAAGTTCACCAACGGTGCAGTGACTGGCAAGACCGGTTCCCTGACCGCGTTGCCGATCATCGAAACCCAGGCTGGCGACGTTTCCGCGTTCGTTCCGACCAACGTGATCTCGATCACCGACGGTCAGATCTTCCTGGAATCGGCCATGTTCAACTCGGGCATCCGCCCTGCAGTGAACGCCGGTGTTTCGGTATCCCGCGTAGGTGGTGCCGCTCAGACCAAGATCATCAAGAAGCTGTCCGGTGGTATCCGTACCGCTCTGGCTCAGTACCGTGAACTGGCGGCATTCGCCCAGTTCGCTTCTGACCTGGACGAAGCCACCCGCAAGCAGCTCGAGCACGGCCAGCGCGTGACCGAGCTGATGAAGCAGAAGCAGTACTCGCCGATGTCGATCGCCGACATGGCGCTGTCGCTGTATGCAGCCGAGCGTGGTTTCCTGACCGACGTCGAGATCGCCAAGGTTGGTAGCTTCGAGCAGGCCCTGATTGCTTACTTCAACCGCGATCACGCCGACCTGTTGGCGAAGATCAACGTGAAGGGTGACTTCAATGACGAAATCGACGCTGGCCTCAAGGCCGGTATCGAGAAGTTCAAGGCCACCCAAACCTGGTAAGCCGCAGCAGGGGCCGCAAGGCCCCTGCTTGCTAACCTGATAGGTGTTACATGGCAGGCGCAAAAGAGATTCGCAGTAAGATTGCGAGCATCAAAAGCACGCAAAAAATTACCAGCGCCATGGAAAAAGTGGCGGTCAGCAAAATGCGCAAGGCACAAATGCGCATGGCAGCCAGCCGTCCCTACGCGGAGCGTATCCGCCAGGTGATTGGACATCTGGCCAACGCCAACCCGGAATACCGCCACCCGTTCATGATCGAACGCGCCGTCAAGCGCGTCGGCTATATCGTGGTGAGCAGCGACCGTGGTCTGTGCGGCGGCTTGAACACCAACCTGTTCAAGGCCCTGGTCAAGGACATGGCGGCCAATCGCGAACGCGGCGTCGAAATCGACCTGTGCGTGATCGGCAGCAAGGGTGCAGCGTTCTTTCGCAACTTCGGCGGCAACGTCGTGGCAGCGATCAGCCATCTGGGCGAAGAGCCGTCGATCAATGATCTGATCGGCAGCGTCAAGGTGATGCTGGACGCGTACCTGGAAGGCCGTATCGATCGCCTGTCCGTGGTGTCCAACAAGTTCATCAATACCATGACGCAACAACCAACGGTGGAGCAGTTGATCCCGTTGGAGGCAACCCCGGATCAAGAACTCAAGCACCACTGGGATTACCTGTACGAACCCGACGCCAAAGAGCTGCTTGAAGGCCTGATGGTGCGTTACGTGGAGTCGCAGGTGTACCAGGCGGTGGTCGAGAACAACGCTGCTGAACAAGCGGCGCGGATGATCGCAATGAAGAATGCAACCGACAACGCCGGCGACCTGATCAGCGATTTGCAGCTGATCTACAACAAGGCGCGTCAGGCTGCGATCACCCAAGAGATCTCGGAAATCGTCGGCGGCGCTGCCGCGGTTTAACGGTTCAAATATTCAGAGGATCCAGCTATGAGTAGCGGACGTATCGTTCAAATCATCGGCGCCGTTATCGACGTGGAATTTCCACGCGACAGCGTACCGAGCATCTACAACGCGCTGAAGGTACAAGGCGCTGAAACCACTCTCGAAGTCCAGCAGCAGCTGGGCGACGGCGTGGTTCGTACCATCGCCATGGGTTCCACCGAAGGCCTGAAACGCGGCCTGAACGTGCTCGACAGCGGCGCAGCCATTTCCGTCCCTGTCGGCAAGGCCACTCTGGGCCGCATCATGGACGTTCTGGGCAACCCGATCGACGAAGCGGGCCCGATCGATACCGAAGAGCGCTGGGGCATTCACCGTCCAGCACCTTCCTTCGCGGAACAGGCAGGCGGCAACGACCTGCTGGAAACCGGCATCAAGGTTATCGACCTGGTCTGCCCGTTCGCCAAGGGCGGTAAAGTCGGTCTGTTCGGTGGTGCCGGTGTCGGCAAGACCGTGAACATGATGGAGCTGATCCGTAACATCGCCATCGAGCACAGCGGTTATTCCGTGTTCGCCGGTGTGGGCGAGCGTACCCGTGAGGGTAACGACTTCTACCACGAGATGAAGGACTCCAACGTTCTGGACAAGGTAGCCCTTGTCTACGGCCAGATGAACGAGCCGCCGGGTAACCGTCTGCGCGTCGCCCTGACCGGTCTGACCATGGCCGAGAAATTCCGTGACGAAGGTAACGACGTTCTGCTGTTCGTCGACAACATCTATCGTTACACCCTGGCCGGTACCGAAGTATCCGCACTGCTGGGCCGTATGCCTTCGGCAGTAGGTTACCAGCCGACCCTGGCCGAAGAGATGGGCGTTCTGCAGGAACGCATCACTTCGACCAAGGAAGGTTCGATCACCTCGATCCAGGCGGTATACGTACCAGCGGACGACTTGACCGACCCGTCGCCGGCGACCACCTTCGCCCACTTGGACGCCACCGTCGTACTGTCCCGTGACATCGCTTCCCTGGGTATCTACCCAGCGGTCGATCCACTGGACTCGACTTCGCGCCAGCTGGACCCGAACGTGATCGGCCAGGAGCACTACGACACCGCTCGCGGCGTTCAGTACGTGCTGCAGCGCTACAAAGAGCTGAAGGACATCATTGCGATCCTGGGTATGGACGAGCTGTCGGAAACCGACAAGCAGTTGGTATCCCGCGCTCGTAAGATCCAGCGCTTCCTGTCGCAGCCGTTCTTCGTGGCTGAAGTCTTCACCGGTGCCTCGGGTAAATACGTTTCCCTGAAAGACACCATCGCAGGCTTCAAAGGCATCCTCAACGGCGACTACGACCACCTGCCGGAACAAGCGTTCTACATGGTCGGCGGCATCGAAGAAGCGATCGAGAAAGCCAAGAAACTGTAATCCTGGCGCCCGGCAACGGGCGCTAATCAGGTTGAGGCAAGTATGGCTATGACAGTCCATTGCGATATCGTCAGCGCGGAAGGAGAAATCTTTTCCGGCCTGGTCGAGATGGTGATTGCGCACGGTAACCTGGGTGATATCGGTATCGCTCCAGGCCACGCCCCGCTGATCACCGATCTCAAGCCGGGCCCGATCCGCCTGATCAAGCAGGGTGGCGAAGCCGAGGTGTTCTACATCTCTGGTGGTTTCCTCGAGGTTCAGCCGAACATGGTCAAGGTTCTTGCCGACACCGTGCAGCGCGCTGCCGACCTGGATGAAGCTTCCGCTCAGGAAGCCGTCAAGGCTGCCGAGAAGGCCCTGAACGAAAAAGGCGCAGACTTCGATTACGGATCTGCCGCCGCACGTCTGGCCGAGGCTGCAGCCCAGCTGCGCACCGTCCAGCAGATCCGCAAGAAATTCGGCGGCTGATGCGTCGATTCACTTGCGATTGAGTAAAAGGGTAGCCTCGGCTACCCTTTTTCTTTTTCAGCATTTCCTCCCCGGTCAGCCTGCTGGCCATTCTCCGGATTGGTAGCCGTCCATGTCTCTCGATATCGTCATTCTCGCCGCCGGCCAGGGCACGCGCATGCGCTCGGCCCTGCCCAAGGTATTGCACCCTGTCGCCGGCAATTCCATGCTCGGCCATGTTATCCACAGCGCGCGCCAACTTCAGCCGCAGGACATCCACGTGGTGATCGGCCATGGTGCCGAGGCGGTACGCGAACGCCTCGCTGCCGATGATCTGAATTTCGTGTTGCAGGACAAGCAGCTGGGTACGGGCCATGCGGTCGCACAGGCGGTTCCGGGCCTGAGCGCCGACAATGTGTTGATTCTCTACGGTGACGTCCCGCTGATCGAGGTGGCGACCCTGCAGCGGCTGCTGCAGAAGGTCAGTGCCGATCAGCTAGGTCTGCTCACCGTCAACCTGGCCGACCCAACAGGGTACGGGCGCATCGTGCGTGATGCCGATGGTCAGGTGCAGGCCATCGTTGAGCACAAGGACGCCAGCGACGCACAGAAAGCGATCAAGGAAGGCAACACAGGTATTCTTGCAGTCCCGGGTAAGCGCCTGGCCGACTGGCTGGCGCGCCTGTCCAACGACAACGCCCAGGGTGAGTATTACCTGACCGACGTGATCGCCATGGCGGTCAGCGACGGCTTGGTGGTTGCTACTGAAACCGCTCAGGATCCGATGGAAGTGCAGGGTGCAAACGACCGACGTCAGCTCTCGGAACTGGAGCGCCATTACCAGCTGCGTGAAGGTCGTCGCCTGATGGCCCAAGGCGTGACCTTGCGCGACCCGGCACGCTTCGATGTACGCGGAGACGTCACCGTGGGCCGAGATGTCCTAATCGACGTCAACGTGGTGCTCGAAGGCCGCGTGGTGATCGAGGACGATGTGGTCATCGGTCCCAATTGCTACATCAAGGATAGCACCCTGGGCCGCGGCGTGGTGGTCAAGGCCAATAGTCATCTCGACGGTGCCGTGTTGCATGAAAACAGCGACGCCGGCCCGTTCGCGCGGCTGCGACCGGGTACGGTGCTGGAAGCTCGCGCCCATGTGGGTAACTTTGTCGAGCTGAAGAACGCGCGCATGGGCGAGGGCGCCAAGGCCGGTCACTTGACCTACCTGGGTGATGCGGACATTGGTGCCGGCAGCAACATCGGTGCGGGGACCATCACCTGCAACTACGACGGCGCGAACAAGTGGAAAACCACCATCGGTGCAGACGTATTCATTGGTTCGAACAATTCGCTGGTAGCGCCTGTGGATATCTTGGCGGGGTCGACCACTGCTGCGGGTTCGACCATTACCCAAGAGGTGCCGGAAGGGCAGTTGGCAGTGGCGCGGACCCGGCAGCGCAATGTTGAAGGATGGAAACGGCCGGTGAAGATCAAAAAGCCCTAGTTATCCACAGCACGGTGATTTATCACTGACCTCTTCGCGGGCAGAGCCTGCTCCCACAGTGTCCTGTGTCCCAATTCGTGAGAGCGAGGCGGGCGGTGAGCCCTCCGCCCCACGAAGAGATTACAGAAAAGCCTTACTTCACCATTGACGAACCTTTCAGTTTAGGTTTCTATTGCCTTCGTTATCTTTCGAAACGAAACTTAGGTCGTCATGTCGAAGCGCAATACGCCTCAACGCCGTCACAGCATCCTTGCCCTGCTCAACGAGCAGGGCGAAGTGAGTGTGGATAACTTGGCCAGGTATTTCGCCACGTCCGAAGTGACCATTCGCAAGGACCTTGCCGCCCTCGAGAGTCATGGTCTGCTCCTGCGTCGCTACGGCGGCGCGGTGACCATGCCTCAAGAGCTGATTGGCGAACCGGGCCCGCGCGTCTCGGCCATCAAGCAATCCATCGCCCGTGCAGCCGTTCTGCGTATCAAGGAACACGCACGCATCATCATCGACAGTGGCAGCACCACGGCGGCGATGATTCCGGAGTTGGGCAAGCAACCGGGTCTGGTCGTCATGACCAACTCTCTGCACGTGGCCAACGCTCTGGGTGCGCTGGAGCACGAGCCCGTACTGCTGATGACCGGTGGCACCTGGGATCCGCACTCCGAATCGTTCCAGGGCCAAGTGGCCGAACAGGTGTTGCGCTCCTATGACTTCGATCAGCTCTTCATCGGTGCCGACGGCATCGATCTGGAGCGCGGCACGACGACCTTCAACGAGTTGCTGGGCCTGAGCAGGGTAATGGCCGAAGTCGCTCGCGAAGTGATCGTCATGGTCGAGTCCGACAAGGTCGGACGCAAGATTCCCAATCTGGAGCTGCCCTGGGGCCGCATCAGTACCCTCATCACCGATGATCGTCTGCCGCTCGAGGCGCGCGATCAGATTCAGGCGCGCGGGATCGATCTCGTGCTCGCCGCTACCAGCTAGGAGAAGCGAACATGTGTGGAATCGTCGGCGCCATTGCGGAGCGCAACATCACAGCCATTCTGGTCGAGGGTCTCAAGCGCCTGGAATATCGCGGCTACGACAGCGCCGGTGTCGCGGTGCTGGGCGAAGATGGCAGCGTGCAGCGCCGACGTCGTGTGGGCAAGGTCGCCGAACTGCAAACTGCGCTGGCGGATGAGCCACTGCTCGGCAAGCTGGGGATTGCCCACACCCGCTGGGCTACCCACGGTGCGCCTACCGAACAGAACGCTCACCCGCACTTTTCCACAGACGAAGTGGCCGTGGTGCACAACGGCATCATCGAAAACCACGAAGTGTTGCGCACCCAGCTCAAGGAGCTGGGCTACGTGTTCACCTCGCAGACCGACACCGAAGTCATCGCCCACTTGCTGCACCACACCCTCAAGGCCCTCCCGGACCTGGCCGACGCGCTCAAGGCGACGGTCAAGCAACTGCACGGCGCCTACGGCCTGGCTGCCATCAGCGTGCACCAGCCCGATCGTCTGGTCGCCGCCCGCAGCGGCAGTCCGCTGGTGATCGGCCTGGGCATGGGCGAGAACTTCCTGGCCTCCGACCAGTTGGCCCTGCGCCAGGTGACCGACCGCTTCATGTACCTGGAGGAAGGTGACATCGCCGAGATCCGTCGTGAAAGCGTGCAGATCTGGGACGCCGCGGGCGCACCTGTGGAACGCGAAAGCGTGCAGTACCACGAAGGCGCCGAGGCCGCCGACAAGGGCGAATACCGCCACTTCATGATGAAGGAGATCCACGAACAACCTACCGTGGTACAGCGCACCCTGGAAGGCCGACTTGGGCAGAACCAGGTGCTGGTGCAGGCCTTCGGCCCACAGGCGGCCGAACTGTTCGCCAAGGTGCGCAACGTGCAGATCGTCGCGTGCGGCACCAGCTATCACGCCGGCATGGTTGCGCGCTACTGGCTCGAAGGCCTGGCCGGCATCCCTTGCCAGGTCGAGGTCGCCAGCGAGTTCCGCTATCGCAAGGTCGTGGTGCAGCCCGACACCTTGTTCGTCTCCATCTCCCAGTCCGGCGAAACGGCTGACACCCTGGCCGCATTGCGCAACGGCAAGCAACTCGGGTTTCTCGGCAGCCTGGCCATCTGCAACGTCGGCATAAGCTCCTTGGTGCGCGAGTCCGACCTGACCCTGCTGACTCAGGCAGGCCCGGAGATCGGCGTGGCTTCGACCAAGGCGTTCACCACGCAGCTGGTCGCGCTGATGTTGCTGACGCTTTCCCTGGGCCAGGTCCACGGATCATTGGAGGGAGGGTGTTGAGGCGCAGTTGGTGGCCGAACTCCGCCGCCTGCCCACCCGCCTGGGCGAAGCCCTGGCCATGGACACCACCATCGAGCGTATCGCCGAGCTGTTCGCCGAGAAGCACCACACGCTGTTCCTGGGCCGCGGCGCGCAGTTCCCGGTGGCAATGGAAGGTGCACTGAAGCTCAAGGAGATCTCCTACATCCACGCCGAAGCCTATCCTGCTGGCGAATTGAAGCACGGGCCGCTGGCGCTGGTGGACAAGGACATGCCGGTGGTCACCGTGGCGCCGAACAACGAGCTGCTGGAAAAACTCAAATCCAACCTGCAGGAAGTGCGCGCGCGCGGCGGCGAGCTGGTGGTGTTTGCTGATGAGCAGGCGCAACTGAGCAATGGCCCCGGCACTCATGTGGTGGCCATGCCGCATATCATCGATGCGTTGGCGCCGATCCTCTACACCATTCCGTTGCAGCTGCTTTCGTACTACGTGGCGGTGCTGAAGGGGACGGATGTGGATCAGCCGCGTAATTTGGCGAAGTCGGTGACGGTGGAGTGAGGGGGGGAGCAGGGTGGGTTTTACAACTGGTTTTGAACAATATAGCTTGACACTAAACAATGAAGCTGGACACACGTAAACATAGATTGACAAAGGCTTAAACCCCCGTATCTACGGGGGTTTTTTCTTTGCAGGCTTTACCTGTGGTCTGGATTCATCGCTTCAGTTTTCAGCGGGTGTGTAGTGGTCAACTGATCCCGGATCACTGAATTGAGCTTTTCCCCCGGCAATGGCAGGCGCCAAGCCTTCATTGACTGATGCGGTCGCCGCCAGTTGCGCCAGCGCAGCGCTCATGTAGCCCATCGTCGGTATCCATTCAGTCTTTATGCTGCGAAATTGCCGTTCCTTGGGCGCATTGTCATGGCAGTTACCGCGCCGATTCATGCTCTGTGTGAAGCGGTATCGCCATAGTCTTTGCCGGAAACTTCGGCTGCCATATTGGCTGCCCTGGTCGCTGTGAAACAATACGTTTTGCGGCCTGCCACGCTGCTCGTAAGCCATGTCCAGTGTCTTGATTACCAGGTCGGCGTCGGGCTTGGGTGAGAACGCCCAACCCACAACACGGCGGGCACAAAAGTCGATGACAGCCGTCAGATAGTGCCATCGGCCTCCAGCCCAGATGTATGTCATGTCACCGCACCAGACCTTGTTTGGAGATGCGACGGTGAATCCTCGATCAAGCACGTTCGGAATATCAGGTCGCTCCACGGTCGCCTTTTTATAGGCATGGGAACCCGGCTGTTTGCTGATCAAGTTTATCTCTCGCATCAACTTGCGTACCTTGAATCGCCCGATCTGCATGCCGTCCTCTTTCATCATCAGCATGATGCTCCTGCTGCCCGCAGCGTTTCGGCTTTGCGTAAACAGCTCGTTCACGCGGCTGCGCGCACTGGCCGCAACACCGGTGCCTCTGCAGAGAAGCCCTGCTTCCTATTCCTTCCAAGTTCAGCCGCTTTCGTGCTCGTGGCTCATGAAAATATCGTAGCTACCCCTCCTGCCAAATTCTCTGTAATATTGCTGGTTTTCATAACCGAGAAATGGAGTATTCAAGGTGTATAAAAACTTAGGACTGCATCTAAATAAATACATCCCCATCCCCACGACTCTTCAACACCCCTCAAAATTGAATGAACCTGTTCCGGAGGTTTGTTTAGATCTAGCCAACCTTTACCATCATTACTATATGGATACATATGGTGCCTGCCCGCCAAACCCCGACCCTACGAGATTTGAGCACGTCACATTCTTAATGTCAGATGACCACCTCCGGTTTCAAGGAGATGGTCTTGGAGTATCTACGGCCGCACGTAGAAACAAGTCATCGGAACTCGGCCAGGCTTTTTGTCGCTGGTTTTTGCATGAGCACCTAGGTGTAAAATATTTTGCTCACATTGGCGAAATGACAGAAGGGCGGGTTCGGAAAAAATTTAATGGGTATACCATTGAACGTTCAGACGTAGGCGACATGCCAGACTATCTATGTAGTGAAGGTACAGGTTCTGTGTTTCTGGCTGAAGCCAAGGGCAGATACACGTCAGTAAGTTTCGACAGTAAGGAATTTGAAAAGTGGCGAGCTCAATTCTCACGAGTTCGGGTGCTTGATAATTCTGGGAATGCCGTTAGGGTGAAGGGGCATATCGTAGCCACTCGATTTGCTACAGAAGAAAGATCTCGCGTCAAATCAGCGATCTATGCAGAAGATCCAGAATCAGAAGGTGATGTACCCATTGAGGGTGATACCGCAAAAAGCCTGGCTGAAACTGTCGCGGCGTACCACTACAGTAGATTGCTTGAAAAGTTAGATCAGCCACTTTTGGCTGCGTCTTTAAGAAACAACGTTCGCCTTCATGAGGATATGAGGCTACCGGTTGTTTTATGGGGATCGGCTCTCAATCCGAACTCATCTCAAATTTACGTTGGTGGCTATTTTGCTGGCCCCACAGGTGAAAACGTATTTGATTTTGTGGATGGCAAGATCCAGTCAAAACGAAATGATCCACTGAGACTTGGCATTCCCCAAGGTACGTTTGTCGGCGTTCAGTTAAAAATCTTTGAATTTTTAGTCAAAGCAGCCAGAGGCTCAAGTTTTGATTTGGATTTCATGCCTGAGGTGGACCCATTAGATTTCACCTACAGCGGTATCAGCTTGCTACAAGATGGATCAATCATCGGTCCTATAGGGCTATTTCAGCCACTGGCCGGAACGACTTATTAAGCAATAGAGGCGATCGCCAGCCAATGCTCCTGCAAATTTTGGGCAATTTCCTGGGGCTTGCTGAGTTGTTTGCAAGGTCAGAAGCCAAGGGCTATTTCCTAGGACGAAGCTCCGTAATTCTGTGCTTTGTGGTAATAGCGGATGTTGGTTGTGTCGAACTATGTTATTAGAAGGTCAGTGCAGGATTCAAAAGATAAAGGTCGCTGTGTCAATCTATGTTGCTAGTCCGGCTATCGATCCGTTTCGGTTTCTCCAATGTTTTTAGTGGGGGGCTTGTGTCAAACTATGTTGTAAACGCCCAACAACATATCCTGTCTTTAGATACTCAAAGAAAGTTTAGATGAGCGAATAAAGATGGAACAAGACCCCATGGGTTTCATAGCCATTGAAATTCTAAAGGCACAGGGCGAGCACCTCATTTTCGAATGAGAAAATTTTGGAGCGTAAAGGAGACGGATTAATTATCAGGTATCTGGTCAAGGAATTGTTTCATCAGTTATTTTGCTAATAGCACTGGCCGGCAATAAAATACATAAGTCCAGTGCGTTAATCATGAAGCTTATAGGATCATGCACCATAGTGATTGCCATTAATAAAATGAAACTAGGCGTCAGTGGTTTTTTTGCACTGATAGGTTTTGCTTGCCTAATACATACCGATTCTGTGTATGCTGATCTTGCTCAATGCTCACGAGATAGCCATATTGTCACTGCATCGGGGCAAAGAGTTGATATTCAAAAGTTATGGGGATTTCATATAAGTACCGAATTCACGGATGGAACCTGTCGCGCAGTTGCGCTGGAGGGCCTTATTTGGTGGCGAAGCGGAGAATTAGCCTCTGTGGCTCCCGAAAATAGGAATGGATGGACCCCCTTTAAAATAGCATTTGGGTTTAGTCGGGAGGTACAGGATAGCCACCTTCAGGGAAAGCGCAAAATTCAAGATAAGCCACGAGGCACTTTACGCGCTCCTCAATGGAAAGGGCAGGAAATCGCACTAGATCACTACCCAGGTCTAAAAATCAGACTAGAAGAAGGACTAACAATGACTGAGGTCTCGCATTTTAATGGGGATTTTATATTGGACAATTGGCGCGGAGCGGGAGGCAATAGAAAAATTGTTATCTGCAGTACAGTGGTTACGAATCATAAAAAACCCACCGCGTCTTTGCTGTCTGGAGAAGAATTAAAAGCGTATAGATTCGAAAATGATTACGATTGGTGTGGGCTAGAGCTACCAGATTTTGCAATGCCAAGTGGGGTGGGGCGAGTCTTGTTTTCCGGCGACAAACTCAGCGAAGCCGCTGCCGCTCTGCCAAGGATCTACGAATATATCCACTCTGCTACCGTTGAAAAGGATATTTGATTATAGTTTATGAATTCGTTCATACTGCGCTTGCAACTGGTCGATATGGTCAAGGTACGGCTGTTTGACCGAGCCCCAGACATCACCGCTCTCAACCACCGCTTTCAGCGTCGCATAAGCCTCCTTGAGATACCCAGCGGTACGCACAATGCCATCAACAGTGTCGTTCAGTCCAAGCATGGCAACTGCGCCCGTGCCTATTGCAAAAATGATGTCGTGAGAGATGTCTATCACCGTCCATTTAGTAGCAATATCTGCCCTGCACACCACACTTGGACTCATCCATCTCCTTTCCTCTCTGAGCTTTCTGCTCTTTGCTCAGGTCTGGACAGTGTTCGTCCCCGCCTGCGCCCCCGTTAGGGCACCGCTCGGTCACCGCCAGCAACTCTCCCTGCCAGCCCGCCGCCACGCCTGCTCGTCCCTTCACACCGTCCCCTCAGGCTCCACCTTCGCCAAAATCCGATCCAACCGCTCGACGATCTCCTTGTCGATCTTTTCATGCAGTCGCATGATCTCCAGCTCCGCGCGCAGGTTCACCTCGAAGTCCAGGCTCGCGGCCAGGCGGTCTTTGGCTGACTGGCGGTTCTGGCTCATCATGATCACCGGTGCCTGAATGGCTGCGACGGTGGAGAGCATCAGGTTGAGGAAGATGTACGGGTAGGGGTCAAAGGCCAGGCCGAAGTGATCGAGCACATCGGTGTTGAGCAGCATCCAGCCCAGCAGGATGATGGTGAAGGCGATGATGAAGGCCCATGAACCACCGATTGCCGCTACCCGGTCGGACAGCCGTTCACCGAAGGTGGCTACCTCGTCAGAGGCGTCACCGGCATCGCGGCTGACGGGCAGTCGTTTTCTCATCTGCTCCAGCACATGGATTTCTTCGGGTTCGAGCTGATGGGGGTGTTTGCCGAGGAAGCGTCGAGCCAGCGGTTCAAGTGGGTGCTTGGTGGCCATGGGGCAGGGTCTTCAGGTGGTGAGGAAGACAGGCACTATCCCATGGAATTCGACGCTGTTGAATGCTCGAAGCTGTGGACACTCAACCCTGCGGAATAATGGCCAGCGCGTCCGGCTCCGGGCCTGCCGGCCAGCGCGCCTGCACGGACCAGGTGGCAGTGTCGATCACGGCAATCTCGTCGCCGCCGCTGATGGCGACGAATGCACGTTTGCCGTCGGGCGCCACCACCGCGCCGATGGGCAGGGCTGCGGCGCCCAGCAAGGTTTCGCGATACACCGCGCCTTTTCGGGCCAGATCGACACGCTTGATCTCGCGCCTGTTCGCCACGTCGATCACCGACAGCTCGGCAGATTTGGCGCAGCTGACCAACGCATGGTTGCCATCGGGTGTCATGACGATGCGGATCGGGAAGCGGCCGGTCTTGATCCGATCCACCACCTTCAGCGTCTGGGTATCGACCAGCGCCACCTCGTCGTCTTCACGATTGCTCACCCACACATGCTTGCCCGACTGCTCGATGGCAATGCCCTCGGTGCTGTTACCGGTGGGCACCGAGGCGAGCTTGCGGTGCTGTCCAAGGTCGACCACCGACAGGCTGCCGCCTTTGACGTGGGTCACGTAGGCGCGGCTGGCGTCTGCCGACAGCACCACCATATGGGGCTGGCCACCGCCCACGTCGATGCGCTCGAGCACCTTGCCCTGAGCCAGGTCGACCACCAGCAGGCGTTCGCTGTCTTCGGTGGTGACCACAATGCGCTGGTTGTCGGGAAAGAAGCGTATGCCGTGGGGGCGCGAATCCTGGCCCAGGTCGATGGTGCGCAACACCTTGCGGGTCGGCCAGTCGATCACGCTCAGGCTGTTGTTGGGCTTGCCCTGGGCGCCGTAATTGCCCACCACCGCCAGCCGACCGTCGCCGGCGACGATGACCTCATGGGGGCCGGTGCCGACTGGCAGCTTCAACAGTTCCTTGCCGTTGACCATGTCCAGTGCCGACACACTGGCGCCGGCCTTGTTGCCCACCAGCAGGACGTCGGCCGCATGAGCCATCGGCAGGGCGCCGAGCAACAGCCCGGCCAGGCAGGCGCGGCGCAGAGGTGTCAGCAGCGTGGAGGTCGAGTAGGGCATGGGCTGTCTCCTGAAAGTCCGTGGGCAGGGCATGGAGTTGTGACCTGCAGGAAATCATGAGAGTTCGGATCTAGAGCGGTCGGTGAGGCATCCCTTGGCTGTCTGGGTGAAGACTGCAGTCGACGGTATGGGATTTTTTTCCCGCTCAGTGAGAATCGTCCTTCAGAATCGAGAATTTGTTCTTATAGTGCAGTCATGAACGACCCACGAACCACAGGCATCGTCGACCGTGTGCTGCAGGTGCTGACCTGTGTGGCCAAGGCCGGACAACCGATAGCGGCCAAGCGCATTGCCGCGCAGGTTGGGCTGCCGCTGAGCACGGTCTATCGGCATCTGGCGTCGCTGAAGAAGTGGGGCTTGTTACAAGAGCACATGACCACCGGGCTGTACGAACCCGGTGCGACCGGGGTGCAACTGGCCTGGGGCTTCGATCAGACGTCCCATCTGATCAGCCAGAGCCGCGACGAGATCGGTGCCCTGGCTGAACGCACGGGCGAAAGCGTTGGCCTGCTGGTGTACAGCAACGGCCAGATGGTGTGCATCGCCATGGAGGAGAGCAGCAGCTCGCTGCGTTGCTCGTTCACCAAGGGCCGCGCGCATTCCATGATGCAGGGTGCGTCGGCCAAGAGTCTCCTGGCGTTTCTGCCCGAGCCGGTGCAGCGCCAGTTGCTCGCAGAGCAAGCGCAACAGGGCGCCGTGGACGTCGCGGCGCTGGAAAAGGAGATCGTCCGAATTCGCAAGAATGGCTATGCCACCAGTGACAGTGAAGTCGATCTGGGTGTCTGGGGCGTGAGTGTCCCATTGGTTTCAGCGGACGGTGGCCTGGAAGGCACCATTACGTTGATGGCGCCGTCATTGCGCGTTGGCCCACGGGAAGCTGAGCTGATCAGCCTCACCAGAAAAGCAGCCAGCCGCATCTGCAATCGCTTCTAACTGCCGCTCAATCCATGTTTCGGGTCCTGACGGACTCACCCTTGCCAAAGGAATTTGTGATGAAAGCGTTGAAGTTGTTCACCCCCCTGGCTGCCGCGCTGACGCTGATGGCCTCGCTCTGCACCTCGGCCCAGGCAGCCGATGATGTGATGCGTGTCGGCACCGATGCCACCTTCCCGCCCATGGAGTTCGTGCAGGATGGCAAGCGTACCGGCTTCGATATCGAATTGATCGAAGCCATCGGCAAGCAACTGAACAAGAAAGTCGAATGGGTCGATATCGGCTTCAAGGGGCTGATCCCTGGCTTGATTTCGAACCGCTTCGATGTCGCTGCATCGGCTATCTACATGACCGAAGAGCGTCAGAAGGTGGTCAACTTCACCGACTCCTACTATCGCGGGGGCCTGGCTGTATTGGTCCTGAAGGAGGACGCCAGCATCGACAAGCCTGCCGATCTGGTGGCGGGCAAGAAGGTTTCGGCCCAGGTGGGCACCAAGTCCATCGACTTTCTGAAAACCAACTACCCCGCAGTGACTGTGGTGGAAGTGGAGAAGAACCAGGCCATGTTCGACCTGTTGGCCATTGGCCGGGTCAACGCTGCGGTCACTGGGCGTCCGGCGGCGGTGGAATACGCCAAGCGTCAGCCCAAGGTCCGGGTGCTGGACGAAGGTCTGACCACCGAACTGTACGGTTTCGCCATTCGCAAGAATGACACCGAGCTGCAACAGCAGATGAACCAGGCGCTGCAGACCCTGCGCAGCAACGGCGAATATGCCGCCCTGACCCAGAAATGGTTCGGCACCACCAAAGAATAAGCCGCCGCTGCAGGTCCGCGCGATGCTTGCGACGGACCTGCACATCACGCCTTCAACCGTAGCCTGTGCGGAGTACTTCATGGATCTCGACTTTTCCCCGGTCTGGGACGGCTGGCGCGCGCTCGCCTCCGGCACCCTGATCACCATCGAAATCACGGCTGCGGCATTGGTGCTGGGCTGTGTGCTGGGCCTGTTGATCGGGCTCGGCCGGCTCAATCCCGATCGCAAGATCATCTATGGGCTGTGCACCACCTACCTGACGCTGGTCCGTGGCACGCCGCTGCTGGTGCAGTTGTTCATTCTGTTCTTCGGTCTGCCGCACTTCGGCATCCAATTGCCCGCCTATGTATGCGGGATCTTCGGCCTGGGCATCTACAGCGCGGCCTACGTCTCGGAGATCGTCCGCGGGTCGATCCAGTCCGTGGAAAAGGGCCAGATGGAAGCCGCCCGATCGTTGGGTCTCCCGCACAAGCTGGCGATGCGCAAGGTCATCCTGCCCCAGGCCTTCGTGCGCATGATTCCCGCCTTGGGCAACGAGTTCATTGCCTTGATCAAGAACTCGGCGCTGGTGTCGCTGCTGACCATTGCCGACGTGATGCACGAGGGCGAGAAGATCATCAGCGTGTCCTATCGCTCGCTCGAAGTGTACCTGGCCATCGCCTTCATCTACCTGATGCTGACCAGCATCACCACCTTGATCCTGCGCCGCACCGAGAAAGTGCTGCGCGCCGACGGGAGAGTGTGATGAGCACCGCCATCATCGACATTCGGAACCTGAGCAAATCCTTCGGTACCCATCAGGTGCTGCACAACATCGACTTCAGCGTACAGCCCAGCCAGGTCGTGGTGGTGATCGGCCCCAGCGGGTCGGGCAAGAGCACCTTCCTGCGTTGCATGAACGGCCTGGAGACCGCCGAAGGCGGAACGCTGCGCGCCTGCGGTCACACGGTGGTGGAGCAGGGCCGGATGATGTCCGAAAGCAAACTCGACGCCCTGCGCAGTGAAGTCGGCATGGTGTTCCAGTCCTTCAACCTGTTCCCGCACCTCAGCGTATTGGACAACATCACCCTGGCGCCCATGGCCCTGCGCGGCAAGTCGCGCCAGGCTGCGCAAGAGCAGGGCTTGCGCCTGTTGAACAAGGTCGGCCTCGAACACAAGGCCCAGGTCTATCCCGGCACCCTGTCGGGCGGGCAGAAGCAGCGCGTGGCGATCGCCCGTGCATTGGCCATGGAACCCAAGGTCATGCTGTTCGACGAGCCGACCTCGGCACTGGACCCGGAGCTGGTGGGTGAGGTGTTGCAGGTCATGAAGACCCTGGCGAACGAAGGCATGACCATGATCATTGTCACCCACGAAATGGGTTTTGCCTGGGAAGTGGCCGATGTGGTGGTGGTGATGGACCAAGGCGCCATCGTCGAAGCCGCGCCGCCAGCCCAGCTCTTCACCGCGCCTCGCGAAGTCCGTACGCGCAGTTTCCTGCAAAGCGTGCTGTCGCGAGACGCGGCGCCTGTTCTCTGATTGCCCCCGCCTGACTCACTGCCCAGAGGTTCATGTGGATACACCCTTGGATTCACCTACCAGTCACGCCCAGAGCAGCCTGTTTGCCCACAGCGCCTTACTGCCCGATGGCTGGCAGCGCAATGTGCTGCTGAGCTGGAACGGGCTCGGCGATCTGACCACCGTGAGCATCGATGCCGTGCCTGAGGCCGGCACGCCGGTGGCGCGGGGCCCGGTGATCAGTGGCATGCCGAACCTGCATTCCCATACCTTTCAGCGCGCCATGGCCGGGTTGACCGAAACCCTGGGCGACCCGAAAGACTCCTTCTGGAGCTGGCGCACCCTGATGTATCGCTTCGCCCAGCGCCTGCAGCCGCGGCACCTGCAGGCCATCGGCCGGCACCTGTACATCGAGATGCTCAAGGCCGGGTACACCTCGGTCTGCGAGTTTCACTACGTGCACCATGGCGCTGACGGCCAGCCCTACGCCAACCCCGCCGAACTGTCCCTGCGCGTGGTTCGTGCAGCCGAGGAGGTGGGCATCGGCATGACCCTGCTGCCGGTGCTGTACCAGTACGGCGGCCTGGGTCAGGCAGAACCGTTGCCGCACCAGCGTCGCTTCATCAATTCACCCGAGTGGATCTTCGAGCTGCGTCAGCACCTGCAAAAAGCCATGCCGCAGAACGGCAACCGACGCTACGGCGTAGCGCCGCACTCGTTGCGCGCCGTGAGCGAAGCCTCCTTGTCGAGGCTGATCCAGGGCTTGGACAGTGAAGACCCGCGGGCGCCCGTGCATATCCATATTGCCGAACAAACCCGTGAGGTCGATGACTGCGTAGCCATCCTCGGCCAGCGACCGGTGCAGTGGCTGTTGGACCGCCAACCCTTGGACCCGCGATGGTGCCTGGTGCACGCCACCCACATGGACGACGCCGAATACGCCGCATTGGCGCGCAGTGGTGCCGTCGTCGGTCTGTGTCCGACCACCGAAGCCAACCTTGGCGATGGTTTGTTCGACGCGCAGCGTTTTCTGGCCGACAAGGGAAATTGGGGTATCGGTTCGGACAGCAACGTGGCGGTCAATCCTTGGGCCGAACTGCGCTTGCTGGAATACGGCCAACGCCTGTTGCATCGCCGCCGCAACGTGCTGGCCAGCGCCGAAGCGCCGGTGGTGGCGGACCGACTGTTCGCTCAGGCGGTCAGTGGCGGGGCGCAGGCCACGGGCCGCTCGGTGGGCGGCCTGGTGGTCGGCCAGCGTGCCGATCTGGTCGTGATCGATTCGGACGCCGCCAATACCGCCCCGGGCTATCCGGCACAGCTGTTGTCCTCGATGGTGTTCTGCGAGCACGGCACCCAACCCGTACGCGATGTCTTCGTCGGCGGCAGGCACGTCATCGACAACGGCCAGCACGCCCTGCAGGTGGAAGCGCTGCACGGCTACCGCGCCACCCTGGCCGACCTCCTGGAGCAAACGATATGAGTCAGCAACACACGTTCGAGCTGCATGAGGGCATCGGCCCCTTGCTGATCTCCATGCCCCATGTGGGCACTGAAGTGCCAGACGATCTGAAGGCGCATTACAGCCCGGTCGGCCAGGCGGTGGATGACACCGACTGGCATATCCATGAGCTGTACGACTTCGCGACCGCGCTGGGGGCGTCGACACTGCGTCCACGCTTTTCGCGCTACGTGATCGACCTGAATCGGCCGGCCGATGGCGCCAGCCTCTATCCGGGCCAGAACACCACTGGACTCTGCCCGCTGGCCACCTTCGACGACGTGCCGCTGTATCAACCGGGGCACGAGCCTGACGACGCTGAAATCGCCCGACGCCTGGAGCACTATTGGCAGCCGTACCATCGGGCCTTGCACCAGCAATTGCAGCGAATCAAAGCCATCCACGGGTATGCCCTGCTGTGGGATGCCCACTCGATCCGCTCGGTCATCCCGCACCTGTTCGAAGGCGAGTTGCCGGTGTTCAACTTCGGTACGGCAAGCGGCAGCGCCTGCGCGCCTGGCGTTGGCGAGCAGTTGCACGCCTTGGCCGAGCAGTTGGCTCCGCAGTTGCCAGCGGTGCTCAATGGCCGGTTCAAGGGCGGCTACATCACCCGCCAGTACGGCAGCCCGGCCCATGGGGTTCACGCGGTTCAGCTGGAGCTGGCGCAGCGTGCCTACATGCAGGAAGCGCCGCCCTACGAGTTGCAACAGGCCAAGGTCGACACCTTGCGACCGGTACTGCTTGCGCTGATCGAGCGCTTCATGGCGTTCAAGCCTGCCTGACATTTCTTTGGTAGCCGGATTCCGATGACTGATTCGTACCTGTACCGACCCGAAGCGTACACGGCCATGCCTTGGAAAAACGGGGGTGGCAGCACCTTGGAGATTGCCCGGCAGCGCTGCATCGATGACAGCGGCTATGACTGGCGCCTGTCGCTCGCCCAGATCGATGTCGATGGACCCTTTTCCGTGTTTCCCGGCTACAGCCGGGTCATCACCGTGCTGCATGGCGATGGGATGGTGTTGCAAATCAATGGGGTGGACAGTGAGGCGTTGGGTCCCCTGCAGCCGCTGAGTTTCGACGGTGGAGCGACCGTGCAGTGTCGCTTGCTGGGCTCGCCGATCGAGGATTTCAACCTGATCTACCGCCCGGATCGGATCAACGCTTCCTTGCGCTGGGTGGATTGTCATCCGGCCGTGGTGTTGGGCTCCAAGGCGACTCAGGTCGTTTTCTTCAATGCGTCAGTGGGCATCGTCAACGTCACCCACGCGAGCAGTGGACAGCGCCATGAGCTAGTCCCGCGAGCCACGCTGCGGTGCACCAACGTCGGTGGTCAGTTGCAGCGCTATAGCCTGGAGGGCGCAATGGCGCAGGTCTGTGTGGTGGAGTTGGACAGGGTGGACTGATCGCCCTGCGAGCCTGATGCTTAGCATCGTCCGCTTGCTGGCAGGACTGACTTACCGGCACAAATGTGAAAAAAAAGTAAAAATCAGGTAAACGATTCTAGTTCTTGTTTGAAATTTCCTACATTATCCCCGTCCTTTTCTTCGTCTTGGGACGCCGATCTTGAAGCCTCGTATTTCCGCCACTCTGTTGCTGGCCGGCGCCTGCGGTACCTTTCCGCTGGCGCATGCCGATGATTCCCTCACGCTGCCGTCTATCCAGGTGCAGGAATCGGCCTCCGAGGATCAGTACAGAGATCCCACCGTCAGCTACACGGCCAAGCCGTCCTCAAGCACCACCAAGCTGGGGCTGAGCAAGCAGGAAACACCACAGGGCATCACCACCGTCACCCAGGCGCAGATGGAAGACTTCAAGATCCGTGGCATCAAGGATGCCTTGCGCTCTGCGCCTTCGGTGACGGTGGAGCAGAGCGAAAGCGATCGGACCGAATTCACATCCCGCGGCTTTGAAATCACGTCGTTCGAATACGATGGGATGAGCATGCCGTTTTCCCAGGCCACCTTGATCGGCGACGTCGACATGGCTGAGTACGAGCAGATCGACGTGCTGCACGGGGCCAACGGATTGATGAGCGGGACCGGCAACCCATCGGCGACGGTAAATTTCGTGCGCAAACGCCCAACCGAGACCTTCCAGGCGCAGATCGATAGCAGCGTGGGCTCCTGGGACGGCCGCCGTATCGCCGCCGACGTCTCCGGTCCATTGACCGAGAGCGGCAACGTGCGTGGCCGTTTCATCTACGCCCATGACAAGGGCAACTCATGGATGGACCGCTACAGCCACGAACGCAACGTGGCTGCCGGCCTGCTGGCGTTCGATCTGAGTGAGCGGGATACGCTCACGGTCGGCTTCTCCCAGCACAACAGCGACTCCAATGCCAGCACCTGGGGCAACCTGCCGCTGGTGGACGACGGCGGCAACCGGTTGCACTACAGCAGCCGCAGTTCCAACGTGGGCCAGCCTTGGACCTACTGGAACATGCACACGCAGCGCACCTTCGCCGAGCTGCAGCATGCCTTCGACAACGGCTGGAATGCCACGCTGACGGTGACCGGTATTCACGAATATCAGGACACCAACATGTTCTACGTGGCGGGTCTGAACGCTGATCAGGCACGGGTCTTTGCAGCAGACACCTCCGCCACGGCCAACCAGGCCATTGGTGAAGCGAAGCTGTCAGGCCCTTTCAGCCTGTTCGGTCGCGAGCATGAACTCACCTTTGGGGCCACCTACGGACGAACGCACCAGACTGCGCGTGAATATGATTCCATTGAAGGGGGCTATTACGACGCATCCTTCGCCAGCATCCTGAACGGCACTATCGCCCGTCCGTCCTTCACTGTGACCAGCGACACCAATACCCAGAACTTCGTGGACAGCCAGAAGAGCCTGTTCGCTGGCGCGCGCTTCAACCTGACGGACGATCTGCACTGGATCGCGGGTGCACGCATGCTCAGCGCCGATGGCTCAGGTGATAGCTACGGCTCGGATCATTCCCTGCGCGAGCATGGTCGGGTGACGCCGTACACCGGCCTGGTCTACGACCTGAGCCAGCAGTGGGCGGTGTACACCAGCTGGACACGGATCTTCAATCCGCAATACGCCACCTACGGGCTGGACGGCAAGTTGCTTGACCCGCTCGAAGGCAAAAGCCTGGAGGCCGGTGTCAAGGGTCGCTTGCTCGAAAACCGTCTGGACGTGACGGCGGCGGTGTTCAAGACGCAGCAAAGCAACGTGGCCGGGGCCTTCACCCAGGTGGGTTCGCAGTACCTGTACGAGACCGAGGACTACAAGAGCCATGGGGTGGAACTGGAGGCTTCAGGCGAAGCGTACCCCGGCCTGGACGTGCTGGCCGGCTATACCTATGTCGCCATCGAAGACGAGGACGGCAGTGATGCGCGCAACTATGTGCCCACTCACAGCTTCCACGGTCTGGTCAGCTACCGTCTGCCGATGCTGCCGAAGGCTCACGTGGGCACGCGCCTGAGCTGGCAGAGCGGGGTGGAGAACGACACCAACAGTGCCATTCGCCAGAATGCCTATGCCATCGTCGATCTGATGACCCGCTATGACATCGACGACCATTGGAGCACGTCGCTGAACTTCAACAATGTCACCGATCGCAAGTACCTGCGCTCGCTGTACAGCCAGACCGCCAGCAGCTACGGCGCGCCGCGCAACATCACCGCATCGGTCAGCTGGAAGTACTGACCGGGTGCCAGCGCCATGCCCTGAGAACCCAACGGTCTCAGGGCATGGCGCTTGGCCCCTCAGCCGCGGCTCATGCTCGTGCGCATGGTCTTGGCCTTGCCGGTATCTGCACGTTTGCTCTTGACCACCCACCGACTCAGCGGCCCCTGCAACAGCCACTGCCGCGTGCGGTTGCCGATCTGCTCCTGGAATATCACGCAGATGATGATGCACAGCAGCAGCAGGATAGGGTAGTACGCCAGCGACAGCGGGTGGCCCTTGGCTTGCGCAACGCAGGCCGAGGCATTGCTGAAGCACAGCGGCACATTGATGTTCGCCAGCATTTCCAGACGACGGAAGATGATGAAGATCGGTGTGTGCAAGGCGAACATCGGCAGCGATGCCGCGCCCAGCCGGCGCGCCCATTTGATGTATCGCTCGCTGCGCGGACTCGAGGCCATGGCGCACAGTGTGATCCCGCTGAGCACCAGCGGCAGCAGCAGGCCGTTATGCAGCAGCACATACCAGTGGCTGGCACCCCGCCAGTTGACCTCGGCGGCGATCGCTACACCAAAGCCCAGGGCAATCACCGCCAGCAGTTTGCCAGGGCCCTGCAACCCGACGCCCATCAGCCGATGTTCGCGAAACAGCAGGTAGGCGACGATGCCGGCGAGGAAGACCGGTAGCCGCAGCAACGGAAAGTGGTGAAGGAAACCGATCCAGATCGAGCTGTAGTCATCGTTGAGGACCACCAGCAGCGGCGGGACCAGACACGCCGCCCAGATGATCAGCAGCAACCGCACCTTGTGTTTGGCGGCCGCCAGGCGCGGCGCGAACCAGGGGAACACGAGATAGAAGAAGAACAGTGCCGAGATCGACCACAGCGGCCCGTTGTAGGCCAGGTAGACCGGGTTCCAGGCTTGCAGCAGGGTGACCTGCAGTACGGCGTTGACAGCAATCTGAAAGTCACTGAGGTGGTATTTCAGCAGCTCGGGGGCGGTGCGCTTGAGCAGGTCATCGGATCGATAGGCGACACCCAGGTCGGTGTTGCTGTCGAACAGGCCCGTGAGCGCGATCAGGATCACGCAACTGGCAAGGCCGAACAGGTGAATAGGGTAGAGATTGGCAAAGCGCTTGGTCATGAAGGAGAGAGGTGGCTCTCGAAGTTTGTTGCCGTCCAGGTAGACGTGGGTAAGGAGAAAGCCGGATAACGCAAAGAAGCTACTGGTGGCGAAAAAACCCAGTTCGGTGAACTCCACCAATCCACTGAGCTGTGTGTACTCGCTGTAGAAAGGCAGTGTGTGAAACATCACAAGGTACACGCCGAGGAAAAAGCGCAGCCATTCCAAACCTATGAATCTTTCGTTGTCTGCGCTCATGCAGGTCCATTTCCTTGATGATGTCGAAGCCCGGGCATGGTACACCAAGCGTTTCCGATGTTTCCGGATGTGTCCTGTAGCTGCCAGCGTAGCTGATGACGTGAAAATTTAATTACAGATCGAAGGATTACCGACCCACGGCACCCGACTCGATGATCGACTGGTCATCGGGGCGCCGACTTCTGAGCTAGTCTTTTCTGCTGAATCGTTCAGACAGGGGAGAACTTCCATGCTCGCGCACCTACCGCCTGTGTTGCAAAACCTGCAGCTTCCCTTACGGCTGCGTCTCTGGGACGGACATGAACTGGATCTGGGTCCATCGCCCAGCGTCACGCTCGTACTGAAAGAGCCGCAGGTCATCAGCCAGTTTTCCCACCCGAGCCTGGATCGACTGGGTAGTGCTTTCATCGAAGGCAAGGTGGATGTCGAAGGCGAGATCGGCGACGTCATCCGCCTGTGCGATGAACTCAGCCAAGCGATTTTGCACGACGACGATGGCACTGCACCCGTGCGATCGGCACATGACAAAGACACCGATGAACGCTCCATCGCCTATCACTACGACTTGTCCAACGAGTTCTATCAGCTCTGGCTCGACCGGGACATGGCGTACTCCTGCGCCTACTTCCATACCGGTCAAGAGACCTTGGAGCAGGCGCAACAAGACAAGTTCAGACACCTGTGCCGCAAATTGCGACTGCGACAGGGTGATTACCTTCTGGATGTCGGCTGCGGTTGGGGTGGCCTCGCACGATTCGCGGCGCGCGAGTTCGGCGCACGGGTGCTGGGCATTACCCTGAGCAAGGAGCAGTTGAAGCTGGCTCGGGCGCGAGTAGTGGCCGAAGGCCTGCAACATCAGGTCGAACTGCAGCTGCTTGATTATCGTGACCTGCCTCAGGACGGACGCTTCGACAAGGTCGTCAGTGTGGGCATGTTCGAGCACGTTGGCCACGCCAACCTGGGGCTCTATTGCCAGCGCCTTTGCGGCGCTGTTCGCGAGGGAGGTCTGGTAATGAACCACGGCATCACGGCCCGGCACACGGACGGCCGTCCGGTGGGCAGGGGCGCGGGGGAATTCATCGGCAAGTACGTCTTTCCCCACGGCGAATTGCCTCACCTGTCCATGGTCGACGCGCAGGTCAGCGAAGCGGGACTTGAGGTCGTGGATGTGGAGAGTCTGCGGCTGCACTACGCACGCACTCTGCAGCATTGGAGCGCGCGCCTGGAAAACCAGTTGGAGACCGCCGCCGGCATGGTATCCGAACAGTCCCTGCGGATCTGGCGTCTGTACCTGGCCGGTTGCGCCTATGGGTTCAGTCGGGGCTGGATCAATATTCACCAGATCCTTGCCGTCAAACCCTACACCGACGGCCATACCGGACTGCCCTGGACCCGAGACGATATCTACAGCAGCTGAGACGGCTAGAGGATGGGTGAAATCAGCCGCGCCACGCGCATGCCCAACTTTTGCAGGCGGTGGGTCTCCTTGCTGTCGCGTACATCGATCTCGCGCGATTGGGCGAAGTCGTCCAGCAGCATCCGTTCGACTTCGCTGGTGAAGGCTTTGTCCACGGTCAACAGCATGATTTCGAAGTTCAGGCGGAAGGAGCGGTTGTCCATGTTGGCGCTCCCGATCGCGGTGATCTCGTCGTCGATCAGCACCACTTTCTGGTGCAGAAATCCCGGCCCATAGCGGAACATCCGGACGCCCGCACGGACGGCCTCGAAGGCGAACAGGCTGGAGGCGGCATACACCACTTTGTGATCGGGACGAGAGGGTAGCAGGATCCTGACGTCTACGCCGCGCAGCACGGCCAGCCTCAGAGCGGCAAACACCGCCTCATCGGGGATGAAGTAAGGCGTCGTGATCCAGACCCGTTCGTTGGCGGCGTGAATCGACTCGACGAAAAACAGTGAGCAGGTTTCATAGGAATCCGCCGGACCGGTCGCCAGCACCTGGCACAGCACACCGTCCTCTTCGTACGCATCCGGCAGAATCAACGGTGGCAGTTCGCGTGCCGCCCAGAACCAGTCCTCCGCGAAGGACTCCTGCAGGCAGGCGATCACGGGACCGCTGATGCTCACATGGGTATCTCGCCAAGGCGACAGCTTGGGGTTGCCACCCAGGTATTCGTCACCCACGTTATGACCGCCGATGAAGCCTTTAATACCGTCCACCACCACGATCTTGCGATGGTTGCGGAAATTCACCTGGAACCTGTTCAGCCAGCCGCTCTGAGTCGCGAACGCCTTCACGTTCACTCCGCCGTCACGCAAGCGCTCGACGTATTCACGGGGCAGGGCATGGCTTCCCACCTGGTCATACAGCACATAGACCTGCACACCTTCGGAGGCTTTCTGCAATAACAGGCCTTGCAGCTGACGGCCGATATGGTCGTCGTGGATGATGAAGAACTGTACCAACACCACCTGCCTGGCCTCGCGAATGGCCGCGAAGATGGCATCGAATGTGGCGTGGCCGTTGACCAGCAGGCCGACCCGGTTGTTGGCCAGGCAGGGCATGCGACCAAGCTTGGGCATGGCTCTGAGCGAGGCGTAGGACGTCGACTTTCGTGCAGCCAGCGCTTCCTCGATCCATGGCCGCCAATCCAGGTCGGCAATGGCCGTGTGCATTTCCTTGTTGGCATGCCGACGCGCCTCGATGTAGCCATCGAACGTGCTGCGCCCGAACACCAGATAGGGGATCAATGTGAGGTAGGGAATGAACATCAGCGACAAGGCCCAGGCGATCGACCCTTGCGCGGTGCGTACGGTAAGCACGGCATGTACGGCAGCCCCGATGCCCAGTACGTGCAGCAGGCCAAATAGATACCCAAAAAAAATCGGACTGTGATAATCCATTGCACGGCGGCTCCTTGATTCGCTGTGGTAACAGACCACGTTCAGGAGCGGTTGTCGCGTTTTTATTGCCGCGCAACTCGGGTCCGGTTTCGGCGTCAAAAGCCGAGGCGCCCGCGCTTTTCCCAACGACCTTCAGGAGTGACATCAGATGAGATTCAAATGGCCGATGGCAGCATTGATAGTGAGCCTTTCGGCGACAGGCGCTCAGGCGCAGATGTTGCAGCCAGGTCTGTGGGAAATGACCACCAGCAACATGCAGGTCGATGGCAAGCCATTGCCGGACATGCAGGTCATGCTGGGCCAGCTGAAAATGCTGCCACCCGAGCAAAGGGCGATGATGGAAGGCGTATTAGCCAACCAGGGCATTACATTGGGCGGCAATGGCATTCGTTCATGCCTGACCCCTGAGCAGGTCAAGACCAACGATATCCCGCTGCAGGACCCAAAATCGGGCTGCACGCAGAAGATCACCGAACGCAACGGCAACGTATGGAAATTCCAGTTCAGCTGTCCCAAGGCCCAAGGCGCGGGACAGGCGCAATTCCTCAGCGACCGGGAATTTTTGACCACGGTCAGGGGCACCTTCAATGCCTCGGGTACGGCACAAAAGGGCAGCATGAATACCCGTGCTGTCTGGTTGGGTAACGACTGCGGTGCGGTAAAGCCCCGTACGTGAAACATAGGGCACGTGTTCCACGTGGAACACGTGTTTTTTTGACTCATGACGACTCGGTTAAGTGACAACAGATCAACGCTGTTTATGTTATGTTATAACAACAAACACCGCGTATAGCTCGTTGTAACCGTTCCTGATGAGGTCCGTCATGCCCAACCGTTTACCCGTCACTGTGCTCTCAGGTTTTCTGGGAGCCGGGAAAAGCACCCTGCTCAATCACATCCTGCGTAATCGTGACGACTTGCGCGTCGCGGTGATCGTCAATGACATGAGCGAGATCAACATCGACGGCAGCGAAGTGCAGCGCGATGTCAGCCTCAACCGCGCCGAAGAAAAGCTGGTCGAAATGAGCAATGGCTGCATCTGCTGCACACTTCGCGAAGACTTGCTTCAGGAAGTAGCAAAACTTGCCGCCGATGGGCGTTTCGATTACCTGCTGATCGAATCCACCGGCATCTCCGAACCGCTACCCGTGGCGGAAACCTTCACCTTTCGCGATGAGCAAGGCCAGAGCCTGGCCGATCTGGCGCGGCTCGACACCATGGTCACCGTCGTTGACGGGGTCAATTTCCTGCTCGACTACCAGGCCGCGGAAAGCCTGGCCACCCGAGGCGAGACGTTGGGGGAGGAAGACGAGCGGGCGATCACCGAGCTGTTGATCGAGCAGGTGGAGTTCGCCGATGTGATCCTGATCAGCAAGATCGACCTCATCAGCCAGGCCGAACGCACCGAGCTGACTGCGGTGCTGCAAAAGCTCAACCCGGTCGCACAGGTGCTGCCGATGGTCATGGGTCAGGTACCTCTGGCGCGCATCCTGGACACTGGGCTGTTCGATTTCGAGCGCGCGGCGCAGGCGCCGGGCTGGCTGAAGGAACTGCAGGGCGAACACGTGCCCGAAACCGACGCCTACGGCATCGCCTCGACGGCCTATCGCGCCCGGCGCCCGTTCCATCCACAGCGCTTCCATGCGTTCATCGACCAACCCTGGACCAACGGCAAGCTGCTGCGCTCCAAAGGCTTTTTCTGGTTGGCCAGCAAGCCCCAGGAAGCCGGGAGCTGGTCACAGGCCGGTGGGTTGATGCGCTATGGTTTTGCCGGGCGCTGGTGGCGCTTCGTGCCCGAAACGCAATGGCCGCAGGATGCTGAAAGCATCGCTGCCATCCAGCACAACTGGAACGCCGACACCGGCGACTGCCGGCAGGAACTGGTGTTCATCGGCCAGAACATCGACTTCGCTGCCTTGAGTCGAGACTTGGACAGTTGCCTGCTCGACGACGAGGAACTGGCCCAGGGCGCACGCGCCTGGACCCGTTGGCCGGATCCCTTCGGTGACTGGCACGAACAGACGCCGGCGGTGTAGCTTCGGCTATCAGGGGGTCTCCCAGTGGCCCCCACTGTTCTGTTCGCAGAATGGCTTGAGGTAAGCGGCATCGCTGGCCACACCGTAGTAGTGGATGTCCTGTTCATAGGGCATGCGCTCCACGCGCGCGCCGCGACAGACACCGTAGGCGCCCTGCGGGCATTGCTCCAGGTGTTGCACCTCGACCTTCTGGCCCGGCAAATTCGGCTGGCAGAATCCATCATGAAACAGCTTGGGCGGTATAGTGCGATTCTGCTGGCACACTTCAACGCTCACCCGCTCGGCCTGACTGTGCACCACGCAGGCCTCGGCCCATACCTGAGTGCTGGCCAGCAGGCCCAACAAAACCCACACACGCATCGTTCAACCTCCATAGACATCCGACCATGCTGCAGAACATTCCCACCCATGTCATCGCAGGCCCCTTGGGCGCCGGCAAGACCAGCCTGATTCGTCATCTGCTGGCGTGCAAGCCAGCGGACGAACGCTGGGCCGTCTTGATCAACGAATTCGGTCTGGTGGGCATAGACGCCGCGTTGTTGGCTACAGCCGACGATGGTATCGCAATCGGTGAAATCGCCGGGGGTTGCCTGTGCTGCGTGAATGGTGCGCCGTTTCAGATCGGCCTTGCCCGCTTGCTGCGCAGTGCTCGTCCGGATCGATTGTTCATCGAGCCGTCGGGCCTGGGCCATCCGCTGCAGATCCTCGCACAACTGGGTGAAGCGCCTTGGCGCGGGGTCCTGGCCGTGCAACCGCTGGTGATGGTGCTCGACGCGCTGGCTCTCAGGGCGGGGAATGCGCTACCTGCGGTTCAGCTGGAAGCCGCGCGCACGGCGGGATTGCTGATCATGAACAAGGCATCCGGTACCGATGAGCTGTGCATAAGTACAGATTTACCCACAGCGCAAATGCTGTGGCGGGAGGTCGATGAAATCCGCCTCGATCAACTGCCGATTGTGGATAAGCCTGTCGCGCTTTTTGTGGACAAGCTGATGGACAGCCCCAATGCGCTGGGTGATCTATGGGTGGATAAGTCTCGTGGCCAATGCCAAGTCCAGGATCACCCTGATGGCTGGAGCATCGGCTGGCGTTGGCACCCACAGGTGCAGTTCGACCTGCAGACCCTGGGGCGTTGGCTGGAGGATGAAGGTTGGCGTCGGGCCAAGCTGGTTATCCACAGCACGCAGGGGTGGCGATCAAGCAACTTGCTGGCAGGACAAGTCGCCCAATGGAGAACGAGCGAGTGGCGTCGCGATTCACGGGTGGAGCTGATATTCGACACACCCCAGGACGCAACGCTCCTGCAGCAAGGGTTGTTGCGAGCACAGGTGCCGGATCCGTCGCAGGACTGACACCCTCAGGGGCGCCAGCGCTTGTGTTCCTGGCGCCACTGGCTCATTTCGATGACTTCGGCACTGGTCGGCGTCTTCACTTCGAACGGGTAGGGTGCCAGCTCGATCTGCACCGCGTGCGGCCCGAACTGCGTGGCGATGCCTGCATGGCGCTGCTCGCCGGTGACGGTGAACTCGAAGTTGTACACCCGCGCCAAGCGCTTGCGGCCGTTGGCATCGGCCAGCCAGGCAAAGCGCTTGAAGGCGACGTTGTCGTCGAGCAGTTCCAGATCGAGCTTGCCGCAATGCTGCTTGACCCGCTCCAACGCCTTCTCTCGCAGGCCATGGTTGTGCCACAACCAGGCCGCACCTGCGGCCAGTAACATCAGGATGAACATATTGCCAAGGGTCAACATCAACGTGCGCTCCAACCGGTTGCTCGCAGCTTAACTGTGTCTCCGGTCTGTCGTACAGGCTGCATTTCGCGCGATACTGCGCGCCATGAAGTCCTGTCACCGGTCCGGAATCCTTGCATGAAACGTACACCACACCTGCTCGCCATCCAGTCCCATGTCGTGTTCGGCCACGCCGGCAACAGCGCGGCGGTTTTCCCGATGCAGCGGGTGGGGGTCAAGGTCTGGCCATTGAATACGGTGCAGTTTTCCAATCACACACAGTATGGTCAGTGGACGGGAGAAGTGTTGGCGCCGCAACACATTCCCGCACTGGTCGAAGGGATTGCGACGATTGGCGAGTTGGGCAACTGCGATGCGGTGCTCAGCGGCTACTTGGGCAGCGCTGCTCAGGGGCGGGCAATCCTGGGCGTGGTACGGCGGGTCAAGGCAGCCAATCCCAAGGCCCTGTACCTGTGCGACCCGGTGATGGGGCATGCGGAGAAAGGCTGCGTGGTACCGGCCGAGGTCAGCGACTTTCTGCTCGATGAAGCCGTGGCGGCAGCCGACGTGCTGTGTCCCAACCAATTGGAGCTCGACAGCTTCAGTGGCCGCAAGGCCGACTCCCTGCAGGATTGCGTGGCCATGGCGCGCGCCTTGCTGGCCCGGGGCCCGAAAGCGGTGCTGGTAAAACATCTGGCCTACCCCGGCAAATCACCCGAAGACTTCGAGATGCTGCTGGTCACCGCCGCAGGCAGCTGGCACCTGCGGCGTCCGCTGCTGGCGTTTCCGCGCCAGCCGGTCGGCGTGGGCGACCTGACCAGTGGCTTGTTTCTGGCCAGGCTGCTGCTGGGTGACGATTGGCTGGCCGCTTTCGAGTTCACGGCCGCGGCGGTGCACGAAGTGCTGCTGGAGACCCAGGCGTGCGCCAGCTACGAACTGGAGTTGGTGCGCGCCCAGGATCGAATCGTGCATCCACGCCTGCGTTTCGAAGCCGTGGCGCTTTAAATGGGTTCTTCCTTGAGATCGCGGTAGCGCTTTTCCAGCTCCTGGCGGATCTGCCGACGCTGCTGCGCCTGGATGAAGCGCCGCGTGCCCTCGGCATCCTGTGGCTTCAAAGGCGGTACGTGGGCGGGCTTGCGCTGGTCGTCCACCGCCACCATGGTGAAGAAGCAACTGTTGGTGTGGCGTACCGAACGCTCGCGGATGTTCTCGGTGACCACCTTGATCCCCACTTCCATCGACGTGTTGCCGGTGTAGTTGACCGATGCCAGGAAGGTCACCAGTTCGCCCACGTGCACCGGCTCGCGGAAAATCACCTGATCCACCGACAAGGTCACCACATACCGGCCGGCATAGCGGCTGGCGCAGGCGTAAGCCACTTCGTCGAGGTATTTGAGCAGCGTTCCTCCATGCACATTGCCGGAAAAATTGGCCATGTCAGGGGTCATCAGCACCGTCATCGACAGCTGGGCGTTTCCAGGTTCCATAGTGAACTCACGGTTGGTTGGCAGAAGTACAGGGGCATCACCTATTCTGGCGTTGGCCACTTACGACGGGTCTCGTCCACAGGCGGACGCCGAGCGAGGCTACTCCGTCACGTCTATCGTGCCATTACATAGGGCATAGCGGCGATCTGTTTCCGCATATTGCACCGACGTTTGCCCGCAATGGGCAGTGTTAACCTGCCTCCTGAAACAATTGGTACCGTAATTCTGAATAGCAAAGGAGGCTATCACCATGCATGCCATCAGTTTCATCCAGGACCTGGCAGTGATCATGCTGGTGGCCGGTGTGGTGACCATCCTGTTTCACCGGTTGCGGCAACCGGTGGTGCTCGGCTACATCGTCGCGGGTTTCATCATTGGCCCGCATACCCCGCCTTTCGGCTTGATCCATGACGAAGACACCATAAAGACCCTTGCCGAACTGGGGGTGATCTTCCTGATGTTCAGCCTCGGGCTCGAATTCAGCCTGCGCAAGTTGTTCAAGGTCGGCGCCACGGCCTTCATCGCCGCGTTCCTGGAAATCGTGCTGATGATCTGGATCGGCTACGAGATCGGCCGCTGGTTCGATTGGGGCACCATGGATTCGCTGTTCCTGGGTGCGATCCTGGCCATCTCCTCGACCACCATCATCGTCAAGGCACTCAACGACCTGAAGATGAAGAACGAGCGGTTTGCGCAACTGATCTTTGGTGTGCTGATCGTCGAGGACATTCTGGGTATCGGCATCATTGCCCTGCTGTCAGGTATCGCCGTCAGCGGTGCGGTCAGTTCCGGTGAGGTGTTCTCCACGGTCGGCAAGCTCTCGCTGTTCATGGTGATCGCGTTGGTCGTGGGGATCCTGGTGGTGCCACGTCTGTTGGCCTACGTGGCCACCTTCGAGAGCAACGAGATGCTGCTGGTGACCGTGCTGGGCCTGTGCTTCGGCTTCTGCCTGCTGGTGGTCAAGCTTGAATACAGCATGGTACTGGGCGCCTTCCTGATCGGGGCGATCATGGCCGAATCTCGGCAGCTGCTGAAAATCGAGCGGCTGATCGAACCCATCCGCGACATGTTCAGTGCGATCTTCTTCGTCGCCATCGGCCTGATGCTCGACCCTGCCATCCTGCTCGCCTACGCTTGGCCGATCGCGGTCATCACTGTGGCGGTGGTGCTGGGCAAGATCGTCTCCTGCGGGATGGGTGCATTCATCGCCGGCAACGATGGCAAGACGTCCCTTCGAGTGGGGATGGGGCTGTCCCAGATCGGCGAGTTCTCGTTCATCATCGCAGCGCTGGGCATGACCCTGCAGGTCACCAGCGACTTCCTCTATCCCGTTGCCGTGGCGGTGTCGGTGCTGACGACCTTGTCCACGCCGTACCTGATCCGCGCGGCAGATCCGCTTTCCCATCGTCTGGGCGCTTTGGTGCCGCAGCGGATGGCGCGGGTGCTGGGGATGTATGGGGAATGGCTGCGCAGCATTCAGCCGCGCGGGCAGAGCGCGATGCTGGCGTCGATGATCCGCAAGATTCTCCTGCAGGTAGGGGTCAACCTGGCGCTGGTGATCGGTATCTTCTTTGCCGGGGCCTATTTCGCCGAGCGGATCGGTGGCTACCTGACCACATGGGTGGCCGAGCCCGGTGGGCAGAAAGCTTTGATCTGGGGCGCAGCTTTGCTGCTGTCGTTGCCGTTCCTGATCGCCGCCTATCGCAAGCTCAAGGCGCTGTCGATGCTCCTGGCGGAAATGGGCGTGAAACCGGAAATGGCGGGCAGGCACACCCAGCGGGTTCGACGCATCATTGCCGAAGTCATTCCGCTATTGTCGCTGCTGATGATTTTCGTGCTGCTGGCCGCGTTGTCGGCGAGCATCCTGCCGACCCTGGAATTGCTGCTGCTGATTGCCGTGGTGGCAGCCGCAGTGGTGGCCGTGTTGTGGCGCTGGTTCATTCGCGTGCATACGCGGATGCAGGTGGCTTTGCTGGAGACGCTGGACAACAACGTCGAGCATTGAAGTTGGGTAGGCAGGTCTGGCCTCTTCGCGGGTAGAACCCGCTCCCACAGGGTTGGCGGCGCGCCATCGAGCGGTGAAAAGGTCACACCTGCCTGTACCGATCAGCTTTCCAGCCAGACATCCCGCGCCCAGTGCCAGACCGATTCCCAGCTTTCCTCGGTCACCAACTCTTCTTCGCCCGACCACAACACGACGGTGCCGTCTTCTTCGACACAGTAGTAATCGTCGCCGTCCTGACAAATCGGGATCAGCTCGCGCGGGACGCCGAGGTCCCATGCCGTCGCCGCAACGTCCGGCAGGTAGGTGTGCGATTGCGGATCGGTCACGGTAACCGGCTCCAGGCTGCCGTACACCACGTCGCTGACGGTGAGCAGATATTCCTTGAAGACGAACGGAATGTTGATGAACAACTGCTCTTCGATCTCGACCAGCAGGTCTTCGTCTGGCAGTTCCAGGGGAACCGGTACCGGTTCGTTGGCTTCTCGGAGCTGCTCGATCACTTCTTCCACGATGTTTTCCTCTGACCAGAATACGCGCTGCGGTTTATACCTTAGCTGGAAATGGATGCAACGTTCAAAATGCAAAAGCCCCGACCAGGGCCGGGGCTTTGCAAAGCGTGACGCGTATCAGTTCTGGCGGATACCGGCCACCAGCCAAGGCTGGTTTTCGCCCTGGGCGCGTTCCATGTTCCAGCTTTCGCTGAAGGGTTCGCCCTTGTCGAAGCGCGAAGTCTTCGATACGCCAACGAATGTCAGGGTAGCGATGGTCTTCTCGGCACGATCATCCACGCCTTCCAGCTGTACATGCAGATCGTCGATGTAGGTGGACTGGAAGCCATCACCCAGCTCGGCGCGTTCCTGCTTCAGCGATTGCAGCATCTGTGGGGTGACGAACTCGGCGATCTTGTCCATTTCGTTCGCATCCCAGTGCTGCTGCAGCGACTGGAAGTGGTTGCGTGCGGCGTTCAGGAAGTTCTCTTCGTTGAACCAGGCCGGCGCATTGATCACCGGACGGGCTGCGGAAGCACCACTTGCACCACCGAAGATCGAAGGCTGGGCAGGGGCCTGGTTGATGGTTTCACGCTGGTAAGGTGCACCGGCGCCGGCCATCTGAGGGCCTTGCTGCTTGCGACGGCGAGCGGCGATGAAGCGGAAGATCAGGAAGGCGATGACCGCCATGATCAGGAAGTCGAAGATCTGCATGCCCTGGAAGCCGTCGCCCATGAACATGGAGGCCAGCAGGCCACCGGCGGCGAGGCCGGCCAGAGGGCCCAACCAGCGCGAAGCACCGCTGGCGGCAGGGGCGGCACGGCCCGGTACGGCGGCTGTGGCACCTGGGGTTGCAGGCGCGGCCTGGCGCGTCTGGTGAGTCGGGGCTGCGCCCATGCTCTTGCCGCCGCCGAAGCGTTTGGCACTGGCATCCAGGCTCATGGTCAGGCCAATGCAAAGGGCCAGAGCCATGCTGAGAAATCGTTGCATAGGTTCATTCCGTTAGGTGGATTGCACGCGAGCCATGTTGCACAGGTGTGCTGTACATAGCTAGTGACAACATGTTTCGAGCTTTTGCGTAATTGCGAAAAACGGCGTAGGAAATTTCACTGCCTGTGGAAGATGCAGTGTCGGCCTTTTCGCGGCCGCCGGGCACCGCGAAAAAGCCGTCAAGCCAACCGTTATACCGCCTCCAGTTTCGCGTACCCCAGCATCAGCCACTTGCTGCCTTCGGCGAAGTTGACCTGCACCCGCGCCTGGGCGCCGGAGCCTTCGAAGTTGAGGATCACGCCCTCGCCGAAAACCGAATGCTGCACCCGCTGGCCCAGATTGAACTGGGTTTCCGGGATGGCGGCAGCCCCGAACAGGCTGCTCGAGTTCTGTGCCTGACCCCCGCCGAAAGGACGACTCACGCTGTTGGACAGGCGCACTTCCTGAATCAGTCCGGCGGGCACTTCGCGCACGAAACGCGAGACCTTGTTGTACGTCTCGCTACCGTACAGACGGCGTGTTTCAGCGTAGGTCATCACCAGGTGCTGCATGGCCCGGGTGATGCCGACATAGGCCAGGCGGCGTTCCTCTTCGAGGCGACCCGGCTCTTCCAGGCTCATCTTGTGCGGGAACAGACCCTCTTCCATGCCCACCAGGAACACGTAGGGAAACTCCAGGCCCTTGGCACTGTGCAAGGTCATCAACTGAACGCTGTCTTCGTGCTCCTCGGCCTGGGTGTCGCCAGCTTCGAGGGACGCATGGCCGAGGAATGCGGCCAGCGGCGTGAGGTCGGCGTCTTCTTCGCTGTTTTCGAAGTTGCGCGCGGCGCTGACCAGTTCCTCGAGGTTTTCCACCCGTGCCTGGCCTTTTTCACCCTTTTCTTCTTGGTGGTAGACGATCAGGCCGGACTGCTCGATGACGGTCTGAGTCATTAGGTGCAGCGGCATCTGCATGACCTTGGCGGCCAGGTTCTCGATCAGCTCCATGAACGCGCCCAGGGCGTTGGCGGCGCGACCGGTTAGGCCCTTGTTGGCCACCAGTTGCCGCCCGGCTTCCCACATCGACAGCTCGGCGTGACGCGCATGCTGGCGGATGGCTTCGACGGTCTTCTCGCCCAGGCCTCGGGGCGGGACGTTGATCACGCGCTCCAGGGCTGCATCGTTGCCGCGCCCTTCGAGCAGGCGCAGGTAGGCCATGGCATTCTTGATTTCGGCGCGTTCGAAGAAGCGCTGGCCGCCATAGATGCGGTAGGGGATGCGCTCGCGCAGCAGCGCCTCTTCCAGCACCCGCGACTGGGCGTTGGAGCGGTACAGAATGGCGACGTCGCTGCGCGCCATCCCGGTCTTGAGGGCGCTCTCGATGGTTTCGACCACATAGCGCGCCTCGTCGTGTTCATTGAACGCGGCATATAGGCTCAGCGGCTCGCCATCGTCGCCGTCGGTCCACAGCTCCTTGCCCAGTCGCCCGCTGTTGTTGGCGATCAGCGCGTTGGCGGCCTTGAGGATACCCGCGGTGGAACGGTAGTTCTGTTCCAGGCGGATCAGCTGGGAGTCCGGGAAGTCGGCGGAATACTGGTGGATGTTCTCGATTTTGGCACCGCGCCAGCCGTAGATCGACTGATCGTCGTCACCCACCACCATCAGGCTGTCGCCACCCTGTGCCAGCAGCCGCAGCCAGGCGTACTGCACGGCGTTGGTGTCCTGGAATTCGTCGACCAGCACATGGCGGAAACGCCGCTGGTAGTGCGCCAGCAGGCTGGGGTTGTCGCGCCACAGGTCGAGGGCGCGCAGCAGCAATTCGGAGAAGTCGATCACGCCGGCCCGCGCGCAGGCCGCCTCGTACGCTTCGTAGACCGAGCGCATGGTCGCCAGGAACAGATCGCCGCCAGGCTGGATGTGCTGCGGGCGCAGGCCCTCGTCCTTCTGCCCATTGATGAACCACTGCGCCTGACGCGCCGGCCACTTCTGTTCGTCCAGGCCCAGCTCGCGCATGACCCGCTTGACCAGGCGTTGCTGGTCGTCGCTGTCGAGAATCTGGAAATTCTGGTTCAGGTTGGCTTCCTGCCAGTGCGCGCGCAGCAGGCGGTGGGCCAGGCCGTGGAAGGTGCCTACCCACATGCCGGCCGGGTTGATACCCATCAACTGCTCGATGCGCTGGCGCATCTCGGCAGCGGCCTTGTTGGTGAACGTCACCGACAGGATGGAGTGGGGCGAGGCGTTTTCGACCTGGATCAACCAGGCGATACGGTGCACCAGCACTCGGGTTTTACCGGAACCAGCACCGGCCAGGACCAACTGACGGCCGACGGAGGCGGCTACGGCCTGGCGTTGGGCATCGTTGAGGGAATTCAGCAGAAGGGAGAGGTCATCGCGCATTCCGGCATTTTAGGGTGCGCGATGGAGTTGGGGCAAACAAGAGTTGTCGGTTGCGAGACAAATCCTGCGAGTGTCGGACATAAGGTGCAGATTCGACGTGTGCGCCGAGCAATGTCCGGCCGTTTTTGCCTGCGCGGCGGGTGCTGAGACGTTTAACTGGGCGATCACCAAGGCCTGTAGTATAACTACAGGCCAGCTACATCCTGGCCCCTCGACTCCTTTAGCGGAAGCTGTCCCTTGAACCTGCTGCAACACATCGACCAGTCTCGCCACCTGCTGCGCAAATCCGAACTCAAGGTTGCCGAGCATGTGCTGCTGGACCCTGCGGCGGTGATGCACAGCTCGATGGCCGATCTGGCGCACAGCGTGGGTATCAGCGAGCCGACCATCGTGCGCTTCTGCCGCGCGATCGGTTGCACCGGCTTCCAGGATCTCAAGCTCAAGCTGGCGCAAAGTCTGGCGGCGGGGGCGAGCTTCGGCCAGTTCGCCATTCACGAAGACGACTCGGTGGCCGACTACAGCCTGAAGATCTTCGACACTACCTTGCATACCTTGATGGAAGTGCGCGAAAAGCTCGACCCCGAGGCCTTGCAGCGGGCGATCAGCGCCATGGTCACGGCGCAGCGGGTCGAGTTCTATGGTTTCGGCGCCTCTGGCGCGGTGGCGGCCGATGCCCAGCACAAGTTCTTCCGCCTGCTGCTCACCGCAGCGGCCTATTCGGACCCGCACATGCAGGCCATGTCGGCGGTGACCCTCAAGCCGACCGACGTGGCCGTGTGCATCTCGCAATCAGGGCGCTCCAAGGACCTGCTGATCACCGCCAACCTGGTGCGCGAAAGTGGCGCCACGTTGATCTCCCTGTGTCCGGGGCAGACGCCGCTGGCGGAACTGGCGACGGTCAACCTGGCGGTGGATGTGCACGAAGACACCGAAATCTATACGCCGCTGGCCTCGCGTATCGCCCACCTGGTGGTGATCGACGTGCTGGCCATGGGCGTGGCGATGGCCCGTGGCCCGGACCTGGTCAATCACTTGAAGAGCGTCAAGCGCAGTCTGCGCAGCCTGCGCCTTTCGCCCAAGTCGTTGAAGGCCCACGAGGCCCACGAGGACTGAGCGAGGCGTAGTGGGTTTAACCCGATGTTCACCGCCCCGTCGCCAAACCTTCATACACCCACGCCACCCTGTACTCCCGAACTCGAACTGGGAGACAGGCAATGGCTCGTTACGTCGATGGCTCGCAAGCGCAAGGCAACAGTGCCGCCCGCACCAAACGTCAGCAGGAAGATCAGCGCCGCATGGAGTTTCGCCGTGCGATCGAAAGCTACGCCGAGCAGCGTCGCCTGCTTCAGGAAATTGGCGACGACGCCCAGCTCAACGTCTGGCAGACGGTGCCGGCGGATGTCCGGCAAAGCGCTCGACCAGCGTCGTGATCTGCGCCCGCTCGGCACGGATGAACGCGGCGAAGGCCAACGCCACCGGCGACTGACGCCGCGCCTTGGCCTGCACCACGCACCAGCTGCGCTGCAACGGCAGTTCTGTCACAGGCAACTCCCGCAGCGTGCCTGTGGATAACTCCCGGGCGACAGCGTGGCGCGTCAGCAGCGCCAGCCCCAGGCCTGCGATCACGCATTCGCGCTGGGCTTCGGCAGATGCCACTTCCAGGGTCTGCGTGAAGTGCACGCGTTTTTCCTTGAAATATTCCTCGCAGGCCCGGCGCGTGCCCGAACCCTGTTCGCGTACCAGCAACGTATAGGCTTGCAGGTCCTGCAGGCTCAGCTGTTCGAACTGGCACAGCGGATGCTCGGGCGGGGCGACGGCGACGATCGGATTGTTGAGAAAAGGCATGAAGTCCAGGCCCATGTCCTGCGGCACCATCGACATGATGGTCACGTCGTCGCGGTTGTCGCTCAGGCGGCGGATCACTTGGGCGCGGTTGACCACCGTGAGCTGCAGATTGACCTCCGGATGCAGGGTACGGAACGCAGCGAATAGATGGGGCGTGAAGTACTTGGCACTGGATTCGACCGCCAGCTTGAGCTGCCCCTGCAGGGAGCCCTGCATGTCGGAGAGCTGCATGTCGAGGTTTTCCAAGCGACCGAAGATGTCTCGGCTGGCCGCCTGCAAAGCCTGCGCTGCTTCGGTCAGGTAAAGCTTCTTGCCCACGTAGTCGAACAACGGCTGGCCGACCAGCTCTTCCAGCTGGCGAATCTGCAGGCTCACCGCTGGCTGGGTGAGTGACATTTCTTCGGCCGCACGGCTGTACGAGCGCAGATCGCAGACTTCGTTGAATACTTGAAGCTGACGCAATGTCAGGCGCATCAGTGACTTACGCATGTCCCGATCCAATGTTCAAACGGTGATCAGCCAACTATAAGCTTTAGCTAATATGTAACCCAACAAAGATTGATTTTTATTAATCCTCGTACCGCGCTAGTTTGCAGAGGCGACCAGGAAACAACTGGTTACCCAAAAGGTCGGCCACGCACCGACCCGAATGGATTCATCGGTCGAGGAAATTCCAAGTGATAAAAAAGATCCTGATCGCCAACCGAGGTGAGATTGCCGTACGCATCGTACGAGCCTGCGCCGAAATGGGCATTCGTTCGGTCGCGATCTATTCCGAAGCCGATCGTCACGCGCTGCACGTCAAGCGCGCAGACGAAGCCCACAGCATTGGCGCCGAGCCCCTGGCCGGCTATTTGAACCCACGCAAGCTGGTGAACCTGGCGGTCGAAACCGGCTGCGATGCCTTGCACCCAGGCTATGGTTTTCTCTCCGAGAATGCCGAGTTAGCCGATATCTGTGCCGAGCGCGGGGTCAAGTTCATCGGGCCGTCGGCCGAGGTCATCCGCCGCATGGGTGACAAGACCGAAGCCCGGCGCAGCATGATCAAGGCGGGCGTGCCCGTCACGCCCGGCACCGAGGGCAACGTCGCCGATATCCACGAGGCGTTGGCCGAGGGTGAGCGCATTGGCTACCCGGTCATGCTCAAGGCCACCTCGGGCGGCGGTGGGCGAGGCATTCGCCGTTGCAACAGCCGCGAGGAACTGGAGCAGGCCTTTCCACGGGTGATCTCCGAAGCGACCAAGGCCTTTGGCTCGGCCGAGGTGTTCCTGGAAAAGTGCATCGTCAACCCCAAGCACATCGAGGCGCAGATCCTGGGTGACCGCTTCGGCAATGTGGTGCACCTGTTCGAACGCGACTGTTCGATCCAGCGACGCAACCAGAAGCTCATCGAGATCGCTCCCAGCCCGCAATTGACCCCCGAGCAGCGCGCCTACATCGGCGACCTGTCGGTGCGCGCGGCCAAGGCGGTCGGCTACGAGAACGCCGGTACCGTGGAGTTCCTGCTCGCCGAGGGCGAGGTGTATTTCATGGAGATGAATACCCGGGTGCAGGTGGAGCACACCATCACCGAGGAAATCACCGGTATCGACATCGTCCGCGAGCAGATCCGCATTGCTTCGGGCCTTGCCCTGTCGGTGAAGCAGGAAGACATCGTGCACCGCGGCTTTGCCCTGCAGTTCCGCATCAATGCCGAGGATCCGAAGAACAACTTCCTGCCCAGCTTCGGCAAGATCACCCGCTACTACGCCCCCGGCGGGCCCGGCGTGCGCACCGACACGGCGATCTACACCGGCTACACCATTCCGCCGTTCTACGATTCCATGTGCCTCAAACTGGTGGTCTGGGCCCTGACCTGGGAAGAGGCCATGGACCGCGGCCTGCGGGCGCTCGATGACATGCGCCTGCAAGGCATCAAGACCACGGCGGCCTACTACCAGGAAATCCTGCGCAACCCCGAGTTTCGCAGCGGCCAGTTCAATACCAGCTTCGTCGACAGCCATCCGGAGCTGACCCAGTACTCGATCAAGCGCAAACCCGAAGAGCTGGCCCTGGCCATCGCTGCCGCCATCGCCGCCCACGCCGGCCTGTGAGGAACACAACAATGTCCAATACTCCTGTTTCCAAGCGCATATTCGTGACCGACACCATCCTGCGCGACGCCCATCAGTCGTTGCTGGCGACCCGCATGCGCACCGAAGACATGCTGCCCATCTGCGACAAGCTCGACCGGGTCGGCTACTGGTCGCTGGAAGTGTGGGGCGGCGCCACCTTCGACGCCTGTGTGCGCTTCCTCAAGGAAGACCCGTGGGAACGCCTGCGCAAACTGCGCCAGGCGCTGCCCAACACCCGTCTGCAGATGCTCCTGCGTGGGCAGAACCTGCTCGGCTACCGGCACTACAGCGACGATGTGGTCAGGGCCTTCGTGGCCAAGGCGGCCGACAACGGTATCGATGTGTTCCGCATCTTCGATGCAATGAACGACGTACGTAACCTGCGTGTGGCCATCGAGGCGGTGAAGGCGGCTGGCAAGCACGCCCAGGGCACGATCGCCTACACCACCAGCCCGGTGCACACCGTCGCCGCCTTCGTGGCCCAGGCCAAGCAGATGGAAGCCATGGGTTGCGACTCGGTGGCGATCAAGGACATGGCGGGCCTGTTGACGCCCTATGCGACCGGTGAGCTGGTCAGGGCCCTGAAGGCCGAGCAGTCGCTGCCGGTTTTCATCCACAGCCATGACACGGCCGGTCTCGCTGCGATGTGTCAGCTCAAGGCGGTGGAAAATGGCGCCGATCACATCGATACGGCCATCTCCAGCTTTGCTTGGGGCACCAGTCATCCGGGCACCGAGTCCATGGTCGCAGCGCTCAAGGGCAGCGAATTTGACACCGGCCTGAGCCTGGAACTGCTGCAGGAGATCGGCCTGTATTTCTATGCGGTGCGCAAGAAGTACCACCAGTTCGAGAGCGAATTCACGGCGGTCGATACCCGCGTGCAGGTCAATCAGGTGCCCGGCGGCATGATTTCCAACCTGGCCAACCAGCTGAAGGAGCAAGGCGCGCTCAACCGTATGAACGAGGTGCTGGCCGAGATTCCCAAGGTGCGTGAGGACCTGGGCTTCCCGCCCCTGGTCACGCCTACCTCGCAGATCGTCGGTACCCAGGCGTTTTTCAACGTGTTGGCCGGCGAGCGCTACAAGACCATCACCAACGAAGTGAAGCTGTACCTGCAAGGCGGTTATGGCCAGGCGCCGGGCAAGGTCAACGAACAACTGCGGCGCCAGGCGATCGGCAGCGAGGAGGTCATCGACGTACGTCCCGCCGACCTGCTCAAGCCGGAGATGGACAAGCTGCGCAAGGACATCGGCGAGCTGGCCCAGTCGGAGGAGGATGTACTGACGTTTGCGATGTTCCCCGACATCGGGCGCAAATTCCTCGAAGAGCGTGCCGCCGGCACGCTGGTGCCTGAAGTGCTATTGCCGATCCCCGAGGCAGGTGCCCAGGTTGCGCGCAGCGGTGAAGGGGTCCCTACCGAGTTCGTCATCGATGTGCACGGCGAAAGCTATCGAGTCGACATCACCGGCGTCGGGGTAAAGGCCGAAGGCAAGCGGCATTTCTACCTGTCCATCGACGGCATGCCTGAAGAGGTCGTGTTCGAACCCCTGAACGAGTTCGTCGGCGGCGGCATCGGCAAGCGCAAGCAGGCCAGCGAACCGGGTCATGTCAGCACTGCGATGCCCGGCAATATCGTCGACGTGCTGGTCAAGCAGGGCGATGCGGTCAAGGCCGGGCAGGCGGTGTTGATCACCGAGGCGATGAAGATGGAAACCGAGGTTCAGGCCGGTGTGGCCGGCAAGGTGGTGGCCATCCACGTGGCCAAGGGCGACCGCGTGAACCCCGGCGAGATATTGATCGAGATCGAGGGCTGACCTCGGGCTGCAAGGTTTTCCTCTGGGGGCCGGGTGGCCCCCTTTTTTTTGAGTACGGTGATCCTGAGCCAAAGCCGGGCTGGGTACTGGCACTCTGTGTTTATCCGTAGTCGGCTCCAAAGACCCGGATCAAGCGGTATGCCTATCGGCCTGTCGATGCCAATGGTCTGGCAGGTGGCACGGCGGGTGCGAGATGCAGCCAAGTACGAGGCGACTCTTGGCCGACCCTGTCCTTGCCCGCAATGCAAACCACAGCAGGCTGCGAATCGACTTCAACCTCGAATATAGGGAATCTGGGATTGATACTTATGTAGTCTTCATCGGAGTCACAATTCAACTGTGCGGGCTCGCCGAACTTGTACCGGTAAGCTGTTATGTCCAGGTCCGGAGTCACGTCTTCCAACACGAATTTATGTGTGCGGGTTTCGGAGTGGTAAGTTCTGGTGTATTGCGGCGGGATGAGCGGTGGTTGATTGATAAGCCAGCGATAGAAGATCACAACGCTATTGGAAAAATTGGGCCGAACCGGGCCGATCAGCGTTTCCAGAGGAAGGACACAGAGAAAGGTAATGCCAGGGCCTTGAGTCATTGAATTGGAAATTGTGACCAAGCCAGTCGCAGGTATTGCATCGGAGTAGTTTTCCAGTGCTGCGCAGTCTGTCGCGGAGCGGACGTACTTGTAGCGTACGCCGGGTGCATTTACCGAAAAGGTCTGTTTCCATTGCCATGGGCCATCGCCACCTTTGATGAAGCCCAGCGGTGGTTCATCACCGAGTACGAAGGTTGTCGGCGCGCCGAGTGGACAGTTCACAGAGTCGACGGTAAATCGCCCCGCCGAAAAGCACTCGGTCAGCCCTTGAGTGCTGGAGCCATAACTGGTATTGGTTTTCTTGTTGATGACGCCATTCTCCACCTCGCAGGGATCATTGAAGCTGCATCGCGACAACTTGCTCCCCCATGTGGAGGTGTTGATCACGCCGATGATCTCATTGGTATAACGGTCCAGCATCGGCGAACCGGAAATCCCGGAGTAGATGTCATGGCACCCATTGCTCCGTTCGTTGACCCATACCCATATGTGCTCGACCACCGCTGCACTGGGCTGCTCGATGCAGGCGGACATGCGCAGGTAGCCTTCGGCGCCTTGGTGTGCCAGCGGCGCGCCTACAACCAGCATGGGAAGCTGAGCCGGCGAAGGCCCTGTTTTGAGCTTGAGGGGGGGAACGCCTGACTTTATTACGGTATCCAAGTCAGGTACCAGCTCGATGATCGAGATGTCCAACCCTCGAAGGGTGCTCCAGGTAATACGCTTGACTTTGAATACCTTGCGCTGGGCTTGCGTGTCTTGGAAATAGTTGAAAGTTATCGAGCCCTCGGCGTCCACGTCATGAATAATACTTAGCGGATCATTCAATGCATGCGTGCAGTGACCCGCCGTCAGAACATAGGCGGGTGCGTCGGACGGCGCTCCAGTTTGGCGCGTGTCCAGCAACGCGCCCGTGCAGTCCATACCTCCCTCCACGGTCAATCGACCCACCGCTTCCCATGCTGCATGCTGGCCTTGGCCATTGAGCAGGGGCCGGGAAGGTTGGAAGTTGGGTATCCCTTCTCCCCAGTCGATAGCGAATGTCGGTGCGGGTAAAAGAATAAGTGTAAAAGTTAGAACAAGAGCAAGTTTTTGAAAATGAATATTCATATAAACCTCTTTTTTGCGCCCGACAGCTACCCGCTGCAGTTGTGCAGTTGTGTTATGTAGATGACATTGTGAGCGTAGTCGTTAAATAGAGGGTGCGAAGGGTTTTTAATTATTTATCATCTTCTACTGACCAACGGATTCAAGTCAGGTCTGTATGTAGCACAAAGTATTACCCTGGCGGCGTGGTTGAATCACCGCCAGGCAGGCTCTCAAAAATGCGTGCAGTTCACCGAATGATGATTGTGGCGGCTTGGATGGACCGCTGGCCGCTAGGGCTTGGCTGCCTCATCCCGCGTCGATTAGAAGCGCAGTTGCCAGTGCCCTGCCAAAGCATGATTACGGCTGTTGCTGCCCAACTCCCCGCTGTAGCCAATCCCCACGCTCTGCCGCGCGCTCACGCCCAGATCCAGCCCGGCTTCCAGCATCAGGCTGTCGCGGTCCAGGGCGCTGCCCTCCACGTTGAAGCCACTGCCGCCGCTCAGGAAAGCCTGGCGTGTGCTGTTGCCCACATCGCCATAGGTGTGACGCCAGCCCAGGCTGCCGCGTGGCGTCAGGCTCATGCCATTGTCCAGTTGGCTCAGGTGGGCCAGACGCACACCGAAAGTGCTGGTGAAGTTGTCCTGGGATTGCGATTCCACGTCCAGCGCCGCTGGGCCGCCTTTTTCCCGGTAACCGTTGCGGCTGTAGCGCTGGTAGCCGAGGTTGGCGAACGGCTCGGCACTCAGCCGGCCACTGCCCAGGTTGTAACCCAGTTCGGCAAAGGCCTGTTGGCTGTCGGCATCGTAGTCACCCTGCGGCCGGTCGCTGAAGCCGTCGAAGCTGACCGTGCGTTTGCTGCTGCCGTCATGTTTGCTGTACGCCGCGCCTAGGCGCAGGGCCAGAGGTCCGCTCTGACGCATGGCGTACAGGCCCGCGTGCCAGCTGTCGACGTTGCCGTCCACGCCGGACGCGTCCAGGTCGGTGCGTGAGTAACCGCCCAGCAGACCTGCGCGCCACTCCGGCGTCAGTGCCCAGTCGGTACCCAGCACGGCGCCCGAGGTCCGTTGCTCAAGGCCATCGCTGCCGTGTGCGCCCTCAAGCTTGCCGTAGCTGCCCAGCGCCTGAATCCATACCCGGCCACGGGCATTTGGGTCGTTCAGGTTGCGTGCCTGGTCGGGCACGCCATTGGCCGCCAGTACCGGCGTGTCCCGCTCGTGCAGGCCCACCAGCAGGCCACCGTCGCTGCCCATCTGGCGCATGGCCGACAACATGCTTTGACCGACCTGTGCAGTACCGGCCAACGTCGCAACACCCAGGCTGGCATTGCTGCTGCCAGCTAGTTGCTCGATGGCCATCCCCGCGCTGGCAGCACGGGTGCCGAGCAACGCGTTATACAGGGCGCCGCCGCTCACGGCGGACACGCTGCGCGCAGCGTTGCCGCCATTGACAGTGGTGGCGTAGTCGGCGAAGGCGATGTCGTTGCGGGCGTAGTCGAGGTCGACGGAGGTCGCGCTGTAGCTCAGGGTCGGGGTCAGAAAGGCGTAATCGCTCGTCACCGTACCGAAGCGGCCATTGACGCTGCCGGCTTGCAACACGGTATAGCGGCTCTGCCAAGGATATTCGCCGCTGCTCGGTATGATGTTCAAAGTGGCACCGTCGAGGTTGGCCGCACCACCAATCCGCAGTGGCGCACTGCTGCCATCGGCGTTGACCCCATATGCCAACGTCGCGCTGCGTGCCAGAGTCAGGTCGCCACGGACCACGGCCGTGCCCAGCCGGCTGTTGGTCGACAGGGTTCCGTTGACGAGCAGATTGCCTACCGCGCCGCCACCGGCGTAGACCCCGCCCGGGTCCACGGTCAGCGCACCAGCGATGCTACCCTGGTTGATCAGCGTGGCACCGTTGGCAATGCGGCTCTGGGCGCTGAAATCGTCGACGCTGGTCAGGGTCCAGGTACCACTCTGCACCTCCAGCGTCTCGAAGTTGCGACTGTTGCCGAAGCTGCCGCCGGCATTGCCTTGCAGATTCACCCGGTCGCTGCCGCTGCCGCCGTCCACCAGGCCGATAAAGCGGCCCGCACTGTGTACGGTCAAGCTGTCATCGCCAGCGCCCATCTGCAGCGCTTGGCCATTGCTGCCGCCGATGGTCCCGGCGTTGATCACGGTGTCGGCAAACTCGCCATTCAATTGCACGCCGAAACCCTTGAGCCCGGTGATGCTGCCGTGGTTCTCCAGGTAGGTGGCACCATGGGCCGAACCGTTGCTGCCATCGTCGATCAGAATGGCATTGTCGGCACCACTGATGGTGGCGCCCGAGGCATTGAAGATATAGCCACCGCCCATGGCGATGCCTTCACTGGCGTTCAACGGGTCGCCGGGCTTGGCGCCGGACGCGCCGGTGCCGCGAATGGTTCCGTAGTTCTCGATATGGCCGATGTAGTCGATGTCTACGCCGTCGCCGTCGCCCACGGGTTGCAGCCCGGACACATCGCCGGAAATCAGGCCTCGGTTGATCACCGTGCCATTGCCGTCCGAGCCGTAGCCGGAGCCATTGCGGCCGATCACGGTGCCTTCGTTGTAGAGCAGCGCACCTTCATCGGTGGTCACGCCGTGGCGACCACCGCTGATCAGGCCATAGTTGTACACAGAGACGCCGGTTGCTGCGGCCACGTCGATACCGTCGTATTTATCGTCCAGGCTCAGGGTGTCGCCTGTGGATATCTCGCCATGATTGGTGATGGTGGCATTGATGCCGGTTTTCATCGCGTCGTTCTTTTCACTGCGGATCAGCCCGCCCGCACGATTGTCGAGTGTGGTTGCGATGCCAGTGCTTACCAGCGCCTCCAGATCGATGGCACGCTTGTTCAGCGAGCGCAGCGTGCCGCTGTTGTCGATCACGATGGCGCCACGGTCGAAGTCATCCTTGATGCGAAAGGCGTCGGACGAACCTTGCACCAGGCCGCCCGCGCGATTGATCAGGGTATAGCTGCGTACGGCGCCGCTGCCGGAGCTGTCGATGGCCCGATTCCCGGTGGAAATCAGTCGGCCTGCGTTATCCACCACCACGCCGGTGCCCGCTGCCGCACCCTTGAGCTTGATCGCCTCGGTGCTGGCGGTGATACTTCCAGCCTTGCCCACGATCAGCCGATCGGTGTCGCTCAGGCTTTGCGTCGCCTGGGTGGCAGTGTCGATCTGCAGGTCTTTGGCGAAGGCTGCCGACATCGGCGTGCCCAAGGTGAGCAGTGCGATGGCAAGGGCAAGGCGGTGCGGAGAGTACGGCATGAGCGGACGACCTGGAGGCAGTGAGGTCGTCCTGTATAGCGGCTGGTCTTTACAGAATTATTTAACCGGCGGCGCGAAACTGCTCCAGCGCCTTCACTTGCCCCGACGCCGGCTGGTTGTCCGCTGCCAGCCACCCCTCGAACGCGTCCTCGATCGCGGGCCATTCGCTGTCGGTGATGGAGAAGTACGCCGTGTCACGGTTGCGACCCTTGACCATCATGTGCTGGCGGAACACGCCCTCCAGCGTGAAACCGACCCGTTCGGCGGCGCGGCGCGAGCGTTTGTTGGCGTTGTCGCATTTCCATTCGACCCGGCGATAGCCCTGGCTGAAGGCCAGCTTGAGCGCCAGGTAGATGGCTTCGGTGCCCTTGGGCGTGCGCTGCATGGAGGCGGCGAAGGCGACATGGCCGACTTCCAGGCGCCCGTGCGCCGGTACGATCGACATCAGGCTGAGGATGCCCTCGGCCTTGCCGGTGTGCTGGTCGACCACGCAGAAGCCGAGTGGGTCATTGCTGATCGCATAGCCATCGAGCCAGATGTAGAACAGTTCCAGGTCGTTGAACGGGCCGTAGGGCAGGTAGTCCCACAGCTGCGCGTCGGACTGCGGCCCTTGCAGGGCTTCCCAGAGGTCTTCGCCATGGCGCTTGGGGTCGAGTTTCTCCAGGCGGATGTAGCGGCCATTCATGGTGGTCGCCACCGGTGCCTTGACAGGCTTCCAGTCGATTGCGGAGGTAGGCATGGCAGCTCCTAGAGTGTCTTGCGAAATTGAATGAAGCCGGGTTGTTCGGCGACACGCTGGTACAAGCCGATGGCAGTGCCGTTGGTTTCATGAGTCAACCAGTGCACCTTGACGCACCCGGCGGCCTTGGCGGTGGCGTAGACATATTCGATCAACTGGCGGCCCACGCCTGCGCCGCGAGCCGCATCGTCCACCAGCAGGTCTTGCAGATAGCAGGAATTTTCAATGGTCCAGCACGAGCGGTGATAGATGTAGTGGACCATACCGACCGCCACGCCGTCGCGCCAGGCGAGCGCGGCGTTGATGGGTTCGGCCTCGTCTAGCATGCGCTGCCAGGTGACCTGGGTCACGGCTTCGGGGATGTCGGTCTTGTAGAAACGCTGATAGGCCTGCCAGAGGCTCAGCCAGGTGGAATAGTCGGCAGCAGTGACAGGACGAATTGCAAGGTCGGACATGCTCGGGCTCCGGTGGTGGATGACTGCCATCTTGGCAGTTCGTCGTGTTGAACGCATCCATGTGCCCGTTCGGAAATTATCCACACAGGTATCCACAGGGTTATACCCCTGTTTATGCACAGCCTTATCCACAGATGAATCCAGTCATCTGGTTTTACATACAGTAAAATGGCTTGCGGTACGATCATTGGCTAGTTTCTGACCGGCCCCCATGAAGAACGTTGCAGTAAAGTTGTTCACAAAAGGGTAAGTGCGGCAGCGGTCGGTTTCGGCCAAGGCCTGCCGGCACGGCGGTGTATTAGCTTTTATACTGGCCGATTGTTTTTCCTATCTGGACGCTTCCATGAGCTCGACTGTTTCTGTTGCCCCACGACGCGCCATGGGCGCGCCGTTGGTGGCGGTATCGCTGCTGGTGCTCGGCGCGGTGTTTCTCGCGGCCGTGGTGGGTACTCGGCAAGTGCTGTTGTGGGTGGTCGGGGCCGCCCTGGGTCTGACGCTTTATCACGCGGCGTTCGGTTTCACCTCGGCCTGGCGGGTGTTCATCCGTGATCGCAGGGGAGCAGGGCTGCGAGCACAGATGGTCATGCTCGCAGTGGCCGTGTTGCTGTTCTTCCCGGCACTGGGCGCAGGTAGCCTGTTCGGCCAGACGGTGGTGGGGCTGGTAGCGCCTGCCGGACTATCGGTGGTCTTCGGCGCCTTCATTTTCGGCATCGGCATGCAGCTGGGTGGCGGGTGCGCGTCGGGCACGCTGTTCACCGTCGGTGGCGGCAACGCACGCATGCTGGTGACGCTGCTGTTCTTCATCTGCGGCTCGCTGATCGCCACGCACCATGTGGATTGGTGGTTCGCCCTGCCATCGCTGCCGGCGATTTCGATCGTCAAGAGCCTGGGCGTCATGCCGGCGCTGGTGTTGAGCCTGGGTATGTTCGCGGTGATCGCGCTGGTCACGGTACGTCTGGAGCGGCGTCGACATGGGGATCTGGAAACGCCCGAGACCAGCGCAAAGCCCGGTTCGAACAGGTTCATCCGCGGGCCGTGGCCGCTGGTGTGGGGGGCGGTGGCGCTGGCGTTGCTGAACTTCGCGACACTGGCGTTGGCCGGGCGTCCATGGGGCATCACCTCGGCATTTGCCTTGTGGGGCGCAAAAGTGGCCAGCGGGCTGGGGGTCGACGTGGGCAATTGGGCGTTCTGGCAGGCCGCGGCCAATGCCAAGGCGCTGGCCGCGCCGGTGTGGGAGGACATCACCAGTGTCATGGACATCGGAATCGTGTTGGGTGCATTGCTGGCGGCAGGCCTGGCAGGTCATTTCGCACCGAGCCTGAAGATCCCGCGCAGGTCACTGGTGGCTGCCGTGATCGGCGGGTTGCTGCTGGGCTATGGATCGCGTCTGGCCTATGGCTGCAACATCGGCGCGTACTTCAGCGGTATCGCATCCGGGAGCCTGCACGGCTGGCTATGGCTGGTTGCCGCGTTCATCGGCAACAGCGTTGGCGTTCGCTTGCGGCCGTGGTTCTTCCCCGGCGAAGCGCGGGTGGAAAGGCTGACTGGCTGCTGAGTGACAGCAGCACCGCAGCACGTCCTTCGCAGCCAATGACCGCTCCTACGGGATCGTAGGAGCGGTCATTGGCTGCGAAGGACATGCTTGGGATTCGATCAGGCGAGTTCGCCGCACAGGTCGAGCTCCATCAGGCGACGGACCTCTGCCACGGGCAGACCGGCACCGAGCAGGGCGTGCAGCTTGCCCAGGGCCGTCTCGCGGGTCATGCCGCCGCCGGAGAGCACGCCTGCATCGCGCAGACGGCTACCGGCTTCATACACGTCCAGTTCGACCCCGCCTTCCTGGCATTGGGTCAGCGCCACCACCACGATGCCGCGCTCGTGGGCCGCTCGCAGCGTGTCCAGGAACGACGCATTGTCGGACGGCCCGGTGCCGCTGCCATAGCATTCGAGCAGCAAGGCCTGGACCCCACTGTCCAGAACGGCCTGCAACAGCGGCGCGCCCAGACCGGGATACAGCGGCACCACGCCGATGTTGGCTGGCTGGCGTGGCTGGCGGTAATCCAGCGCCTCGGGTAACGACGCAGCCCTGGCTGCGCCACCGGTGCGGCGCAGAGCGGCAAACGGATTGCGCCCCGAGCTGCGCACCTTCGCGCAGCGCGTCGGCGGCAGCAATGCGCCGTGGAAATGCAGATGAACACCCGCCTCCAGGCCGCGGGCGAGGTCACCCAGGGCGCCGTTGACGTTCTCCCACGCATCGCTGTTCGCAACCCCGGCCGGCAGCATGGACCCGGTGAACAGCACCGGTGCCTTGAGCCCCAGCAGCTGGAAACTCATCGCTGCCGCGCTGTACGCCAATGTGTCGGTGCCATGCAGAATCAGTACGGCATCGCAACCCTGTTCATCCACCGCTTGCACCACGGCCTGGCGCAGACGCTGCCAGTAGGCCGGCGTCATGTTGGCGCTGTCGATCAGCGGCAGCAGCTCTTCGAAGCTCCATTTCGGCACCACCAGATCAGGCTGGGCGCCAAGCTGTTCACGCATGCGCGCCTCGAAGCCCGAAGCCGGAGCCAGGCCATTGGCGCTGGCCTGCATGCCGATGGTCCCGCCGGTGTACAGCACCCGTACGTGACGGGCAGGGGATGCGATGCTCATGCCGATGGCTCCTTAACGCTGGACGGGCTGGGCGGCCTGGGCCTTCTCGCTGGCGGCCGAAGGATTCGGCACCGGCCAGGCCTTGGGGTCCAGGTCGAGATCAGCGAACTGCCGGGCATCGAACACCGGTACCTTGATCCCGGCACTGCGCTGCGCATCGTAGTCGCGCAACAGGCGCAGACCGATCTTGAACAGCATCGCCAGGGCGATCAGGTTGACGAAGGCCAGCAGGGTCATGGTGATGTCGGCGAAGGCAAACACCGTCTCCAGGTTTTCGATGGCGCCCCAGAAGATCAGCAACAGCACGATCGCGCGGTACACCAGCACGGCCTTGCGGTTGTCGCCAATGAGGAAGCGCAGGCTGTTCTCACCCAGATAGTAGTTGTAGAGGATCGAGGTGAACACGAACAGCGACAAGGCGACACTGATGAACACCCGGCCCCATTCACCCACCACGTTGGCCAGCGAATTTCTGGGTCAGGGCAATGCCATCGCCTTCGAAGCCCGGCGTGTAGAAACCCGACAGCAGGATTACCAGTGCGGTACAGGTGCAGATCACGAAGGTGTCAAGGAAGACGCTGAACGCCTGCACCACGCCCTGGGCAACCGGATGCTCGACCTGCGCCACCGCGGCCACGTTGGGCGCACTGCCCAGGCCCGCTTCGTTGGCGAACACGCCGCGTTTCACACCCATGACGATGGCGCTGCCGAGCAGGCCGCCGAACACCGGGTCCAGGCCGAAGGCGCTGCGCACGATGGTGGCGAGCATTTCCGGCACCTGGTCGAACTGCAGCACGATGACGTACAGGCTGACGGCGATGTAGGCCAGGGTCTTGACCGGCACCAGCAGGTCGGCGACCGCCGCGATCCGCTTGATCCCGCCGAAGAACACCAGCCCCAGCAAGGCAGCCAGGCCCACGCCGGTCCAGGTGGTGGACAGGCCGAAGGCATCGTTCAGCGAGCTGGTGACCGCGTGCGATTGCAGGCCGTTGAAGGCGAAACCGAAGGTCACCAGCAGCAATACCGCCATGACCATGCCCAGCCAGCGCTTGCCCAGGCCATGCTGGATGTAGAACGAAGGCCCGCCACGGTACTGACCGTCGGGGTCGCAGCGCTTGTAGGCCTGCGCCAGGGTACATTCGAAGAAGCTGCTGGCCATGCCCACCAAGGCGGTGACCCACATCCAGAACACCGCGCCCGGGCCACCCAGGGTCACGGCAATGCCGACACCTGCGATGTTACCGGCGCCGACTCGACCGGCCAGGCTGAGCATCAGCGCCTGGAACGAGCTGAGCTGGTCTGAACTGTTGCGCAGGCTGTCGCGGAACACACTGAACATGTGCAGGAAGTGGCGCAATTGGACGAAGCGCGAGCGCACGGTGAAATAGCCACCGAGGCCGACGATAAGCACGATCAGGACTTTTCCCGAGAGGAAGTCGTTGATGACTTCAAGCATGGGGGTTACCTCGTCAAGTTCAAAAGGGCGGCACTATACCCATAGGTGCAAGGCCGCGCAGCTTTTTGGTGCATAGGACTGGGCATATTCATCTTGTGGGATGTCTGACCCAGGGCGTTACAGCGGCACAAAAAAAGGGCTCCGAAATTGCTCTCGGAGCCCTCAAAAGGTGAGAGGTGTCTAGTCCCTCGACCTGGTGAGCGTACGGCCGGCTCAGGCCTTCAGGGGCACGAGGCGCGGCGCGATCATGTTTTCCGGGCGCAGGATGTCGGCCAGCATGGTGTCGTCCAGCAGGCCTTCCTCACGCACCAGCTCCAGCACACCGCGGCCTGTCTGCAGGGCGACGCGGGCGATGCGGGTGGCGTTTTCGTAACCGATGTAGGGGTTCAGCGCCGTGACCAGGCCGATGGAGTGTTCCACCAGCTCGCGGCAGCGCTGTTCGTTGGCCGTGATGCCGACGATGCAGTGTTCGCGCAGCATGTCCATGGCCCGCTGCAGCAGGCGGATGGAGTCGAAGATCTTGTAGGCGATCAGCGGTTCCATGACGTTGAGCTGCAACTGACCGCCCTCGGCGGCGATGGTCAGGGCCAGGTCGTTGCCCATGATCTCGAAGGCGCACATGTTGACGGCCTCGGGAATCACCGGATTGACCTTGCCGGGCATGATCGAGCTGCCTGGCTGGCGCGCCGGCAGGTTGATTTCGTTGATGCCGGTGCGTGGGCCGCTGGACAGCAGGCGCAGGTCGTTGCAGATCTTCGACAGTTTCACCGCAGTGCGCTTGAGCATGCCGGAGAACAACACGAAGGCGCCCATGTCTGAGGTCGCTTCGATCAGGTCGGCGGCAGGCACCAGCGGCTGGCCGCTGATGGTGGCCAGGCGCGATACGGCCAGGGCCTGATAACCCGGGTCGGCGTTGATGCCGGTACCGATGGCGGTGCCGCCCAGGTTCACTTCGGTCAACAGTTCCGGCGCCAGGCTGCGCAGGCGATTGAGGTCTTCGGTCAGCGTGGTGGCGAAGGCCTTGAATTCCTGGCCCAGGGTCATGGGCACGGCGTCCTGCAGCTGGGTGCGGCCCATCTTCAGGACGTGGGCGAATTCCACGCCCTTGGCGGCGAACGCCTGGATGAGGCTGTCGAGGCTCGCCAGCAGGGCGTCGTGGCCCAGCAGCAAGCCCAGGCGAATGGCGGTCGGGTAGGCGTCGTTGGTCGACTGCGCCATGTTCACGTCGTTGTTGGGGTGCAGGTACTGGTACTCGCCTTTCTGATGGCCCATGGCTTCCAAGGCGATGTTGGCGATCACCTCGTTGGCATTCATGTTGGTGGACGTACCGGCGCCACCCTGGATCATGTCGACCACGAACTGATCGTGGAAATCGCCGCGCACCAGACGGGCGCACGCTTCACTGATTGCCGCATGCTTGGCGCTGTTGAGATGACCCAGCTGGTGGTTGGCATCGGCCGCCGCCTGCTTGACCATGGCCAGGGCTACGACGAGCTTTGGGTAGTGCGACAACGGCACGCCGGAGAGGCGGAAATTGTGCACGGCACGCAGCGTTTGAATGCCGTAGTAGGCTTCAGCCGGGACTTCGAGAACGCCGAGCAGGTCTTTTTCAGTGCGCAGTGATGCAGCGGAGGACATGATAGAGAAAGTCTCTGTAGGGGCCCGGTAACCACCGGAATGCTGGCAATCCTAGGCCTGCAGAGAATTTCCGGCTAATGCTGATGCTTGCTGGGGTATGCATAATCGGCATAATGGCTAATGTGACGTGCCAGGGCGATCCGGCGTATTCAGGTGATCCCGGTGTTGTCCGCTGACGCGGCTTGCGCCGCTGCTACAAGGGATCGCATGGGCGCGTCAGGCCGTTGCACGCGGGTGAATCCATGAAACGAGAACCGACATGAACCTGGAAAGCAAATGGCTGGAAGACTTCAGCGCCCTGGCGGCTACCCGCAGCTTTTCGCAGGCGGCCGAGCGCCGCTTCGTTACCCAGCCAGCGTTCAGCCGCCGCATCCGCAGCCTGGAGGCGGCGCTGGGCCTGACCCTGGTGAACCGGTCGCGCACGCCGATCGAGTTGACCGAGGCCGGTCAGCTTTTTCTGGTCACGGCACGCACGGTGGTCGATCAACTGGGTGAGGTACTGCGTCACCTGCATCACCTGGAAGGCGGGCAGGGCGAAGTGATGCAGGTGGCCGCAGCGCATTCGCTGGCCTTGGGTTTCTTTCCCGGCTGGATCGCCAAGCTGCGCAACGAAGGTCTGCCCATCGCTACACGCCTGATTGCCACCAACGTCGGTGATGCGGTGCATGCGCTGCGCGAGGGCGGCTGCGATCTGATGCTGGCCTTCTACGATCCCGATTCGGCCATGCAGATGGACCCGGAGATATTTCCTTCGCTGCACCTGGGCACCACCGAGATGCTGCCCATCTGCGCCAGCGACGCCCAGGGCCAACCGTTGTTCGACCTGGAAGGCGAGGGCAGCATCCCGCTGCTGGCCTACACCGCGGGGGCGTTTCTTGGGCGTTCGGTGAATCTGCTGCTGCGCCAGCGCAGCCTGCGCTACACCACGGTGTACGAGACCGCCATGGCCGACAGCCTGAAAAGCATGGCCCTGGAGGGGCTGGGGATCGCCTGGGTGCCACGCCTGAGCGTGCGCGCCGAGCTGGCTCGCGGCGAGCTGGTGGTGTGTGGCGGGCCACAGTGGCACGTGCCGCTGGAGATCCGCGCGTATCGCTGCGCGCTGGTGCGCAAGGCCAATGTCCGACTGCTGTGGAAGCGGTTGGAGGGTGCGGCGGCGGGCAGTGCCTGACTCGAGTCGGCGGTGCTGCCTTCGCGGCCACTGGCCGCTCCTACGAAAAGCCATCGCGATTCCTGTAGGAGCGGCCTGTGGCCGCGAAGCATTCACCGCCGATTTCACTGACCTCAAAGTCAATAAAATCGTGCTCCGCAGCCAGTTGACGACCGGTCAAGATGGCTGCAATAAATCTTCATTCTTACGGTATACTGCGCGGCCTTCGGCCGGTCTGCTCCGGCCATTATTCGTATAACAAGCCACGCCGGTCTTCCTGCGTGGCTTGTTGTTTTTTGACGCGCCCGCGGGCGCCCAAGAGAAGAGGCTCGACGATGAGTGCATTGGTTGGCGTGATCATGGGCTCCAAGTCCGATTGGTCCACCCTTAGCCACACCGCCGATATGCTGGAAAAGCTCGGTATTCCCTTCGAGGTCAAGGTGGTTTCCGCCCACCGCACCCCGGACCTGCTGTTCCAGTATGCCGACGAGGCCGAAGGCCGCGGTATCGAGGTGATCATCGCCGGCGCCGGTGGCGCGGCGCATCTGCCTGGCATGTGCGCGGCCAAGACGCACCTGCCGGTGCTGGGCGTGCCGGTGCAGTCGTCCATGCTCTCGGGCGTCGACTCGCTGCTGTCCATCGTGCAGATGCCAGCCGGCATTCCGGTGGCGACACTGGCCATCGGCAAGGCCGGGGCGATCAACGCCGCGCTGCTGTCGGCCAGCATCCCTGGGCGCCAAGCACCCGCAGTTCCACGCTGCGCTGAAAACGTTCCGCGCCGAGCAGACAGACAACGTTCTGGACAATCCCGACCCGCGTCAGGCCTGAGGTTCTTTGATATGAAGATCGGTGTAATCGGTGGCGGCCAGCTGGGCCGCATGCTGGCCCTGGCCGGCACCCCCCTGGGGATGAATTTCGCTTTCCTGGACCCGGCCCCCGATGCCTGTGCCGCGCCTCTGGGCGAGCACCTGCGGGCCGACTACGGCGACCAGGATCATCTGCGCCAGTTGGCGGACGAGGTCGACCTGGTCACCTTCGAGTTCGAAAGCGTGCCCGCCGAGACGGTGGCCTTCCTGTCGCAGTTCGTCCCGGTGTACCCCAGTGCCGACGCGCTGCGCATCGCGCGCGATCGCTGGTTCGAGAAGAGCATGTTCAAGGACCTGGGCGTTCCCACGCCGACGTTCGCCGACATCCAGTCCCAGGCCGATCTCGACGCTGCGGTGGCCAGCATCGGCCTGCCTGCCGTCCTCAAGACCCGCACCCTGGGCTATGACGGCAAGGGCCAGAAGGTTCTGCGCAGCGCTGCCGACGTGGCGGGCACCTTCGCCGAACTGGGCAGCGTGCCGTGCCTGCTCGAAGGCTTCGTGCCCTTCACCGGCGAAGTGTCGCTGATCGCCGTGCGTGCCCGTGATGGCGAGACCCGCTTCTACCCCTTGGTGCACAACACCCACGAGACCGGCATCCTGCGCCTGTCGGTGGCCAGCACCGCGCACCCGCTGCAGGGTCTGGCCGAAGACTATGCCGGCCGGGTGCTGGAAAAGCTCGACTACGTCGGCGTGCTGGCATTCGAATTCTTCGAAGTGGACGGCGGCCTCAAGGCCAACGAAATCGCGCCACGGGTGCACAACTCCGGGCACTGGACCATCGAAGGCGCCGAGTGCAGCCAGTTCGAGAACCACCTGCGGGCCGTGGCCGGTCTGCCGCTGGGCTCGACTGCCAAGGTCGGCGAGAGCGCCATGCTCAACTTCATCGGTGAGGTCCCGGCGGTAGCGCAGGTAGCGGCCATCGACGATTGCCATCTGCACCATTATGGCAAGGCGTTCAAGGTTGGCCGCAAGGTGGGTCATGCCACCGTGCGCAGTGCCGATCGCGCCACGTTGCGGCGCCAGATCGCCGAAGTGCAGGCCCTGATCGCGGGTTGAGGAACCATTGCCGACCCGCAACCCTCTGATGGCTGTACGCCAAGGCCGCTATCGAGCCCTGGCATCAAGCCTGTTCATATCAGAGGGAACATCATGGGAATCATCGGGACTATCTTCATCGGCTTGATCGTTGGTCTGCTGGCTCGTTTTCTGAAGCCTGGCGATGACAGCATGGGTTGGATCATGACCATTCTGCTGGGTATCGCCGGCTCCCTGGCCGCGACCTACGGTGGTCAGGCCCTGGGTATCTACCAGGCTGGCGAAGGTGCCGGTTTCCTCGGCGCCCTGGTCGGTGCGATCATCCTGCTGGTGATCTACGGCATGATCAGCAAGAAGCGCTGATCCACTGCGTTCGATGCCTGTGGCGACGCCACGGGTATCACGCCGCGGGTATTGCAGCCCCCCTCGAGTTCGCCTCGATGGGGGCTGCGTCGTATCCGGGCTGTGGGTAGAATGGCCGACCTTCCATTCTGGGCCCTGCCATGCGCCGATTTCTCCTGCTCTGCCTCGTATTCGCTGCAGCCACTGCGCACGCTGAATTGCCGGAAACCGACTGGCTGCAACTGATGCCCAAGGCCGATCAGGAGGCGTTGGAGCGGATGCCCGAAATCGACCACGACTCGCCCGAGGCGCAGGGCACCTTCACCGAAAAGGGCGGGATGAAGCAGGCCAAGGGTCTGCCCGCCGTGATGTATTCCACCAAGACGGTGGCGGCCATGAACGGCAAGGACATCCGCATCGGCGGCTACCCCGTTCCGCTGGAAAGCGATGCCAAGGGCAACAGCACGCTGTTCTTCCTGGTGCCGTATCCGGGCGCCTGCATCCACGTGCCGCCACCGCCGCCGAACCAGCTGATTCTGGTGCGCTACCCCAAGGGCTTGAAACTGGCCGATATCTACACGCCGTTGTGGGTGACGGGCAAGGTCAAGGTGGAGAAGGTCAGCAATGACCTGGCCGATGCGGCCTATGCGCTGGATGCGCAGAAGGTGAGGGTGGTGAAGGAGTCGGATTTGTGAGTTTGTGAGTTTGTGAGGTTATGAAGTTGCAGGTCTGGCCTCTTCGCGGGTAGAACCCGCTCCCACAGGTCAACGTGATTACCTGTGGGAGCGGGTTCTACCCGCGAAGAGGCCAGACCTGCCTGCAAAGATCAAAGCTGTGAAGCAGTAAACCTCACACCCATGGCACAGGCCGCGCCTGGCGCCAGTGTGACCATGTCGTCCCAGACGTTCGCCGTCTCGATGCACAGCATGCCCTGCCAGCCGTCGTCGGCCATGTCCGGCAAGGCTGCGGCCCGTGCGGTCCATGGGTTCCACACCACTGCACTGCGCGAGCCGGTGGAGGCGAGGGTTACCCGACGCTGCCAGCCCGGGTCGACGAAGCTCAGCTGCGCCGGAGTGTTCAGGTAGATCCGGTCGGTCTCGCCGGCAAACCCGAGCACGCCGGCCTGCTGGCGAGGCTGCCAGTCGTCCAGGGTTTCGATGTAGGTCAGGCCGCCCAGGCACTCGACTGTGGCCTGGCGCACGTCGCTGACGGCGAAGTAACTGTGCAGCGCCTGACTCAGGGTCACGGGATGGTCGTCCAGATTGCGGCTGTGCAAGGTGATCTCCAGGGTCTCCCCGAGCACCACGCACAGCTTGACCTCGACCTTGTGCGGCCATCCCGGCAGTTCGCCGCGAGCGGCCTGCGGTACGCTCAATTCGACCTTGATGCCCGATTCGAGCTGGTCGATGCCCAGCAACTCCCAGTCCACCGTCCGCACCAGGCCGTGAGCGGGCGCTTCGTCGGTGGCGGTACGCATGGCCTGCACCGACTCGGGGTTGCGGGCCAGATTGCCGAACCACGGCCAGCACACCGGCACGCCGGTGCGAACGGCCTTGCCCGATTTGTAGAAGGCAGCGGGGTTGGGCCAGATCAGCGGCTGCTGGCCGTGGCGCTGGTAGCTGATCACCTGGGCGCCTTGCTGCGCGATCAGCAGCTCGGCCTGATCGGTGCTGATGCGCCAGCAATTGAGTTCATCGAGCTTGACCGATTCGACCTGCGGCTCAGACATGTAGAGTTCTCGCTATGGGTTCAAAAAGTCGGGTGACGCGCTGGGGGTTCATCAGCGCCGCGGCGGTACCGCGCGGGTGCGACCGCTGCCGTCGATGGCGACGAACACGAACACGGCCTCGGTGACCTTGCGCCATTCGCTGGACAGCGGATCGTCGCTCCACACCTCGACCATCATCTGGATCGAGCTGCGGCCGATCTCCAGGGTCTGGGTATAGAAGGACAACTGCGCACCGACAGCGACCGGGACCAGGAAGGCCATGCGATCGATGGCCACCGTCGCTACGCGCCCTCCGGCGACCTTGCTGGCCATGGCCGTGCCGGCCAGGTCCATCTGGGCAACCAGCCAGCCGCCGAAAATATCGCCGAAGCCGTTGGTTTCGCGCGGCAGCGCGGTGATCTGCAAGGCCAGGTCGCCTTGGGGAATGGGATCTTCTTGTTCGAGTTCAATCATGCCGGGGGGGCCTCTGACCCGTGACGCTTTATTGGAGTGGCGCATCGATCGTCGCCAATGACAAAAGCCTACACGGCTTTTCTTTCAACTGGCGCACACAGGGTACCTCTGCGAAATCGGCTACAACGCTAGCTGCGCTTTCGCACAAAACCCTTCAATAACGCCCAGTATATAGGCGCAGAACCGCTATAACGACCGTTCGCTGTTCAATTACTGCGTTTGCCAATACAGGCCATGTGCTTTTTCTAGCAATTTGCTATCGTGCTTGCACTGCCAAACCCTAAACAGCAACAAAGCTGTGGATTTGTATATAAGAGAACATCAAATGACCGCCGCGCCTTCGAGTATCGCTCCGCCTTCGCGTCCGCTGACCCGCAGTGATTACAAGACACTTTCGTTGTCCGCCCTGGGCGGTGCACTTGAGTTCTATGACTTCATCATCTTCGTATTCTTCGCCGCCGTGGTGGGCAAGTTGTTCTTCCCCGCCGACATGCCCGAATGGCTGCGGCTGATGCAGACCTTCGGCATCTTCGCCGCCGGTTACCTGGCGCGTCCGCTGGGCGGCATCATCATGGCGCACTTCGGCGACCTGCTGGGGCGCAAGAAGATGTTTACCTTGAGCATCTTCATGATGGCCGTGCCGACCCTGATCATGGGTCTGCTGCCGACGTACGCGCAGATCGGCATCTTCGCGCCGATCCTGCTGTTGCTGATGCGCGTGATCCAGGGAGCGGCCATCGGCGGTGAAGTGCCTGGGGCCTGGGTATTCGTTTCCGAGCACGTGCCGGGGCGCAACGTCGGCTATGCCTGCGGCACGCTGACCTGCGGCCTGACCAGCGGGATCCTGCTGGGGTCGCTGATGGCCACGGCCATCAACAGCATCTATACCCCGGCCGAGGTGTCGGATTACGCCTGGCGGATCCCGTTCCTTATCGGCGGTGTATTCGGTCTGGCGTCGGTGTACCTGCGTCGCTGGCTGCATGAGACCCCGGTCTTCGCCGAGCTGCAGCAACGCAAGGCACTGGCCGCCGAAGTGCCGCTGCGCACGGTGCTGCGCGACCATCGCGGAGCGGTGGCCATCTCCATGCTACTGACCTGGTTGCTGTCGGCGGGGATCATCGTGGTCATCCTGATGACCCCGACCATCCTGCAGACCCTCTACGGCTTCACCCCCAAGCAGTCGCTGCAGGCCAACAGCCTGGCGATCGTGTTCCTCAGCCTGGGCTGCATCGGCTCGGGCGCGCTGGCCGACCGCTTCGGCGCCGGCAAGGTGTTCGTGTTCGGCAGCCTTGCCCTGCTGGCCACCTCGTGGACCCTGTTCCACAGCCTGCACGATCACCCCGACTGGCTGTTCCCGCTGTATGCGGTGACGGGCCTGTGCGTGGGCGTGATCGGCGCGGTGCCGTACGTGATGGTCAAGGCCTTCCCGGCCGTGGTGCGGTTCTCCGGCCTGTCGTTCTCGTACAACGTGGCCTATGCCATCTTCGGTGGCCTGACGCCGATGGCGGTTACCCTGCTGATGAAATCCAACCCCATGGGTCCGTCCTACTATGTGGCAGCGATCTGCGTGATCGGCTTCGTGTGCGGGCTTTACCTGATGGCCAAGAAGCGCTGATTCCGACGGCCCCGTTCGCCGGTTCTACCGGCGAAAGGGGTCCCGCCGGGGATGATGGCCATTCATCCTACTGTCACAATCCTTTCATAGAGTGTTCGCACGGCCCACCGATACTGAGCGCCGATTCAACACCCTTTTCTGGATTTGCTAGGAGCAAGGCATGAAACTCACGCGTTTGATGGCCGCCATGACCTTTGTCGCTGCTGGCGTTGCCACGGCCAATGCGGTAGCCGCCGTTGACCCTTCCATCCCTGCCTACGTCAAGACCACCGGCGTGTCGGGCAACCTGTCCAGTGTCGGCTCCGATACCCTGGCCAACCTGATGACCTTGTGGGCCGAGAACTACAAGAAGGAATACCCCAACGTCAACATCCAGATCCAGGCAGCAGGCTCGGCCACCGCGCCCACGGCGCTGATCGAGGGCACCGCCAACCTGGGTCCGATGAGCCGCAAGATGAAGGACACCGAAATGGCGGCCTTCGAACAGAAATACGGCTACAAGCCCACCGCCATTCCCGTGGCCGTCGACGCCCTGGCCGTGTTCGTGCACAAGGACAACCCGATCCAGCACCTGACCATGGAGCAGGTCGACGCCGTGTTCTCGTCCACCCGCCTGTGCGGCGCCAAGGCCGATGTGAAAACCTGGGGCGACCTGGGCGTGACCGGCGACCTGGCCAACAAGCCGGTGCAGCTGTTCGGTCGCAACTCGGTGTCCGGCACCTACGGCTACTTCAAGGAAGAAGCCCTGTGCAAGGGTGACTACAAGCCCAACGTGAACGAACAGCCAGGCTCGGCTTCGGTGGTGCAGTCGATCAGCAGCTCGCTGAACGGCATCGGTTACTCGGGCATCGGCTACAAGACAGCCAGCGTGAAGACCGTGCCGCTGGCCAAGAAGGGCAGCAGCGAGTTCATCGAAGACACCGAAGAGAACGCCCTGAACGGCAAGTACCCGTTGTCGCGCTTCCTCTATGTGTACGTGAACAAGGCGCCGAACAAGCCGCTGGCACCGCTGGAGGCCGAGTTCGTCAAGCTGATGCTGTCCAAGCAGGGCCAGGAAGTCGTGGTCAAGGATGGCTACATTCCCCTGCCCGCCAAGGTCGCTGCCAAGGCACTGGCTGACCTAGGCCTGAAGGAAGGGGCCGACGTCGCCAAGCAGTGAACGACACCCTGACTTCGTAGGAGCGGTCTGTGGCCGCGAAAAGCGCGCCGCCGTGAAACCTGATGTACCGCGGTGACCGTTTCGCGGCCACGGACCGCTCCTACGGGATTAACCTACATCTATTCGCCGACGGCCCTGTGCCGGACGGCGATTTTGTCGCGTCACCTCATTGTCATGTTTCTGTCATACAGGATCGCTAGGGTGTGCGCATGAACGATCTGGCCAATTCCCCGATGACCCCGACTTCTCCACCCAAGCGCATCGATTTCAACACCCCCGAGATGCAACGCAAGCGGCGCATTCGTGCGCTCAAGGACCGCTTCACGCGTTGGTACGTCCTGGTGGGTGGCTTGGCCGTGCTGGCGGCGATCACGCTGATCTTCTTCTTTCTCGCCTATGTAGTCGTGCCGCTGTTCAAGGGCGCCGACCTGACTGTAGAGCCGCCTCTGCATCCGGCCTGGCTGCAGGACGCCGGTAAACCGCTGGTGTACGCGCTCGAAGAGCAGAACGAGGCGGGCATGCGCGTTTCGGAGCAGGGGGTCGCGCTGTTCTTCAACGCCCAGACGGGCGAAGAGCTGTCGCGCACGTCGTTGCCCATTCCAGCCGGCGTGACCGTGACTGCCAGCGCCAAGGACCAGCCCGGTACCCCGTTGGTGGTACTGGGCCTGTCCAACGGCCAGGCCCTGGTGTTTCGCCACACCTACCGGGTGACCTACCCGGGCGGCAACAAGACCATCACGCCGGCGATCGAATACCCCTATGGCGATGCCCCCATCGCGCTCGACCCCCAGGGCCGCGCCCTGGAGCGGGTCAGTCTCAATGCCAGCGACGCCAGCCTGATTCTGGCCGGCTCGACCGGTGACCAGCTCAACGTGCTGCAACTCACACGCGAAGAAAGCATGATGACCGGCGAGGTCACCAACGAGCAGAAGCGCATCGAGCTGCCGCAGATGAATCAGGCGGTGAAGGCGATCTTCATCGACCCGCGTCAGCAGTGGCTGTACGTGATCAACGGACGTGCCCAGGCCGATGTTTTCAGCCTGCGTGACCGCAGCATGAACGGCCGCTACAAGCTCAGCGAAAACGCCGACACCCAGATCACCGCCAGCGCGCAACTGGTCGGTGGCATCTCGCTGATCATCGGCGACTCCAAGGGCGGCCTGGCGCAATGGTTCATGGCTCGCGACGAGGACGGCGAGCCGCGCCTCAAGCAGATCCGTACGTTCCAGATGGGCCACTCGCCGATCGTGCAGATCAGCTCCGAACAGCGTCGCAAGGGCTTTACCGCCCTGGACGCTTCGGGCCAGCTGGGCGTGTTCCACAGCACCGCCCACCGTACGCTGCTGGTCGAGCAAGTGGTCGACGGCCCCGGTATCTACGCCCTGTCGCCACGGGCCAACAGGCTCATGGTCGAAGCCAACGGCGCATTGCAGCCGTTGAGCCTGCACAACCCGCATCCCGAGGTGTCGTGGAGCTCGATGTGGAGCAAGGTCTGGTACGAGAACTACGACAAGCCCGCCTACGTCTGGCAGTCGACGGCGGCCAACACCGATTTCGAGCCCAAGATGAGTCTTGCGCCGTTGACCTTCGGTACCTTGAAGGCCGCGTTCTACGCGATGCTGCTCGCCGCGCCACTGGCCATCGCTGCAGCCATCTACACCGCCTACTTCATGGCTCCGGGCATGCGTCGCAAGGTCAAGCCGGTCATCGAGCTGATGGAAGCCATGCCCACGGTGATCCTCGGCTTCTTCGCCGGCCTGTTCCTGGCACCCTATGTGGAAGGCCATCTGCCGGGTATCTTCAGCCTGCTTCTGCTCACCCCGCTGGGCATCCTGAGTGCAGGCTTTCTGGTCAGCCGCCTGCCCGAATCGATTCGCCTGCGCATTCCGGACGGTTGGGAAAGCGCGATCTTGATCCCGGTGATCCTGCTGGTGGGCTGGTTCGCGCTGTACATGAGCCCGTTCCTGGAAACCTGGTGGTTCGGTGGCGACATGCGCCTGTGGATCAGCAACGACCTGGGCATCACCTACGACCAACGCAACGCGCTGGTAGTGGGCCTGGCCATGGGCTTCGCGGTCATTCCCAACATCTATTCGATTGCCGAGGACGCTGTGTTCAGCGTGCCGCGCGGCTTGACCCTGGGCTCGCTGGCGCTGGGCGCCACGCCGTGGCAGACGCTGACCCGCGTGGTGATCCTGACCGCCAGCCCGGGTATCTTCTCGGCGCTGATGATCGGCATGGGCCGGGCCGTGGGCGAAACCATGATCGTGCTGATGGCCACCGGCAACACGCCGGTCATGGAAATGAACCTGTTCGAAGGCCTGCGCACCCTCGCGGCCAACGTCGCGGTGGAAATGCCCGAGTCGGAAGTGGGCGGCAGTCATTACCGGGTGCTGTTCCTCTCGGCCCTGGTGTTGCTGTTGTTCACCTTCGTCATGAACACCGCGGCCGAGCTGATCCGTCAGCGCCTGCGCAAGAAATATTCATCGCTTTGAGAAAAGGTAGCCGGCTGTGAAGCAGAACTCCCTGAAAGGCTGGTTCAAGAGCGGCTCGCCCGGTGTCTGGATCAGCGGTGGCGCCGTGTCCATCGCGGTCATCATGACGCTGGGCCTGTTGGCCGTGATCGCTGTGCGCGGTCTGGCGCACTTCTGGCCGGCGGACCTGGTCCACGCCAGCTACAACGTGCCGGGAATGGCCAATCATCTGGTCATCGGCGAGATCGTGCAGAGGGAAGAGGTACCGCGCGAACGTCTGAAAAGCGCTGGCCTGCCGGTGCCGGACGACGGCCCCGAGTTCATGACCCGGGAGCTGGTCAAGGTCGGCAACCGCGATATCAACGGCGCCGATTTCACCTGGATCGTCGGTGATTGGCTGACCGAACAGAGCACCCCACCCGAACTGCTGGCGCTGGAACGTCGCGAGTGGGGCAATTTCTACGGTTACCTGGTCAACATCAAGGAGCAGGGCAAGGTCGTGGCCGAGGGCGAGGGTGCCTGGCCGGAGCTGCAAAGCCGCATCTTGCGGGTCAGCGACCTGGCGGACGCGCTGGGCCGACTGGAAAAATCCGACATCGGCAAGGTCAACGCCGGGCTTGAAAGGCTACGTCTGCAAAGCCGTCGCCTGGAACTCGAAGGCCAGCTCAATCCAGCCGCTCAGGCCGACATGGACGCCGAGCGTGCCGAGCTCGATGCGCGCTACAAGGACATCGAAACCCGCCTGGGCGCGCTGCATGCCCAGGTCAACCGCGACAGCATCACGGTGCGCGATGCCAACGGCAAGGAAATCGAGGTCCAGCTGGGCCAGATCGTCCACGCCTATCAGCCCAACGCCATGAGCACGCTGACCAAGCTGGGTTTCTACTTCAACAAGATGTGGGAATTCCTCAGCGACGATCCCCGTGAAGCCAACACCGAAGGCGGGATCTTCCCGGCCATTTTCGGCACGGTGATGATGACCCTGATCATGGCCGTCATCGTCACGCCGTTTGGCGTGCTGGCGGCGGTCTATCTGCGCGAATACGCGAAACAGAATACCGTCACCCGGCTGATTCGCATCGCGGTGAACAACCTGGCCGGTGTGCCGGCCATCGTCTATGGCGTGTTCGGCCTGGGTTTCTTCGTCTATGTGCTGGGCGGCTCGCTCGATCGGCTGTTCTTTCCCGAAGCGTTGCCGGCGCCTACTTTCGGCACACCTGGGCTGCTGTGGGCGTCGCTGACCCTGGCGCTGCTGGCGGTGCCAGTGGTGATCGTGGCCACTGAAGAGGGCCTGGCGCGGATTCCGCGGACCGTGCGCGAAGGCTCCCTGGCGCTGGGTGCGACCAAGGCGGAAACCCTGTGGAAGATCGTCCTGCCCATGGCCAGCCCGGCGATGATGACCGGCATGATCCTGGCGGTGGCCCGTGCCGCCGGCGAGGTGGCCCCGCTGATGCTGGTGGGCGTGGTCAAGCTGGCGCCGTCGCTGCCGCTGGACGGCAACTACCCGTACCTGCACCTGGACCAGAAGATCATGCACCTGGGCTTTCATATCTACGACGTCGGCTTCCAGAGCCCCAACGTCGAGGCGGCGCGACCGCTGGTGTATGCCACCGCATTGTTGCTGGTGCTGGTGATCGCTACGCTGAACCTGTCGGCGGTCTGGATTCGCAACCATTTGCGCGAGAAGTACAAGGCGCTGGACAGTTGAGGGGTGTGTCAGCCAGGTCCTCTTCGCGGGCAGAGCCCGCTCCCACACGCCCGCGAAGAGACCCTCACATCCTTCAGAATATTTCAACTTTGCACCGAATTTGACAGCCTTTGGAGTCTGCCATGCAGCATGAAAACCCATCCCATGGCATCAACCTGTCGGCCCTGGGGCGCGACAAGCAGAGCCTGAACCTGGCCAAGGAGACCGTGGCCATCGAAGTGCCCGGCCTGAGCCTGTTCTACGGCGACAAGCAAGCGCTGTTCGACATCGCCATGAACATCCCCAAACAGCGCGTGACCGCGTTCATCGGTCCTTCGGGCTGCGGCAAGTCGACCCTGCTGCGCACCTTTCAACCGCATGAACGACCTGGTCGACGGCTGCCGCGTGCAGGGCGCGATCAACCTCTATGGCAACGACATCTACCGCAAGGGCGAAGATGTCGCCGAACTGCGCCGCCGCGTCGGCATGGTGTTTCAGAAGCCCAATCCGTTTCCCAAGACCATCTACGAAAACGTGGTCTACGGCCTGCGCATTCAGGGCATCAACAAGAAGCGCATCCTCGACGAAGCGGTCGAATGGGCACTCAGGGGCGCGGCGCTGTGGGACGAGGTCAAGGACCGCCTGCACGAGTCCGCCCTGGGCCTGTCCGGCGGCCAGCAGCAGCGTCTGGTAATCGCCCGCACCATTGCCGTGGAGCCCGAGGTCTTGCTGCTCGACGAGCCCTGCTCGGCACTCGATCCGATCTCCACGCTCAAGGTCGAGGAATTGATCTACGAGCTCAAGTCCAAGTACACCATCGTCATCGTCACCCACAACATGCAGCAGGCGGCACGGGTGTCCGACTACACGGCGTTCATGTACATGGGCAAGCTGGTGGAGTTCGGCGACACCGACACGCTGTTCACCAACCCGGCCAAGAAGCAGACCGAAGACTACATCACCGGTCGCTACGGCTAGGGCTTCGCCGCCGTTGCTGGCATCATCCCGAGCGGACGCACCAAGGATTCGACCCATGATCAGTAAAGAAGGCCTCACCCATCACATCTCGCAGCAGTTCAACGCCGAACTCGAGGAGGTGCGCAGCCACCTGCTGGCCATGGGCGGGCTGGTCGAGAAGCAAGTCAACGACGCGGTCACCGCGCTGATCGAGGCCGACTCCGGCCTGGCCCAGCAGGTGCGCGAGGTCGACGAGCAGATCAACCAGATGGAACGCAACATCGACGAGGAATGCCTGCGCATCCTGGCGCGGCGACAGCCGGCGGCCTCGGACCTGCGGCTGATCATCAGCATTTCCAAATCGGTGATCGACCTGGAGCGCATCGGCGACGAATCCACCAAGATTGCCCGCCGCGCCATTCAGCTGTGCGAGGAGGGCGAGTCGCCGCGTGGCTACGTCGAGGTGCGCCACATCGGCGACCAGGTGCGCATCATGGTGCGCGACGCGCTCGACGCCTTCGCCCGCTTCGACGCCGACCTGGCCCTGTCGGTGGCCCAGTACGACAAGACCATCGATCGCGAGTACAAGACAGCCCTGCGCGAGCTGGTCACCTACATGATGGAAGACCCGCGCTCCATTTCCCGCGTGCTCAACGTGATCTGGGTACTGCGCTCGCTGGAGCGCATCGGCGACCATGCGCGCAACATCTCCGAACTGGTGATTTACCTGGTCCGCGGCACCGATGTACGGCACATGGGCCTCAAGCGCATGAAGCAGGAAGTCGAAGGCACCCTCGACAGCGCTAATGTTCTGGACCAACCTGACGATAAGTAAGAGGGTCCGACACGAACGCCCGGCCTTTGCCGGGCGTTTTTCGTTGTGGGGCGAAGCGAGGCAGCCGTGTGGCCAGCCCCGCCGAACGGCACGTGGCCTTCGGCGAGTGGCGATGCCTGCGCGGTTTTCAGGAGCGGTCGATGAGCAAGATCAGTGTGCTGGTAGTGGATGATGCGCCGTTCATTCGCGACCTGGTGAAGAAATGCCTGCGCAATGCCTTTCCCGGCATCGTCGTCGAGGATGCAGTGAACGGCCGCAAGGCGCAGTCGCTGATGATGCACAACAGCTACGACATGGTGCTGTGCGACTGGGAAATGCCGGAAATGTCCGGCCTGGAACTGCTGACCTGGACCCGCGAGCAGGAAAACAGCAAGACCCTGCCCTTCATCATGGTGACCAGCCGTGGCGACAAGGAAAACGTCGTGCAGGCGATCCAGGCTGGCGTGTCGGACTATATCGGCAAGCCGTTCACCAACGAGCAGCTGATGACCAAGGTCAAGAAGGCTTTGGCCAAGGTCGGCAAGCTGCAGGCGCTGGCAGCCGGTGCACCGACGCGCCAGCAGGCCGCCTCGGCCTTTGCCAACGATTCGCTCAGTGCGCTGACCTCGGGCCGTGCCGAGCCTGCGCGACCTGTGGCCCCTGCGCCTCGGCCAGCCGCTGCAGCACCGGTCAGTGCGCCAGCACCAGGCACGCGAGCCAGCGCGCCCATGGGGCGTGGACAAGGCCAGCTGCGCCTGCCCGGCGGCAGCCAGCAGTGCGTGATCAAGGCCCTGAGCCTCAAGGAGGCCTTGCTGGTGGTACGGCGCACGGCCACGCTGCCTCAAGTGCTGGAACTGGCGGTGCTGGATCTGGAGCAGGGCGAGAACGCCGAAGTGGCGCGTCTCAATGGCTATCTGCATGCCGTGGCCGCGTTCGAGCCCAAACCCGACAGCGACTGGCTGCAGCTTACGTTCCGTTTTCTCGACCAGGATGCGCAGAAGCTGGACTATGTATCGCGCTTGATCGCCCGAGGCTCGGTGCAGAAGCATTTCGTGCCAGGTGCCTGACAGGTGGCACATTGCCGCTCTGCAGATACCTGCCTAATCTGGACGCACTTTTCCTCTCAGACATTGCCGCCATGATCTATCGCCTTCTGCTGATCTGCGGCCTGTTCGCGGCCGCCCCCCTGGCTCAGGCCGCGACTGTCTACAAATTCACCAATGCCGATGGCGTCACGTCCTATACCGATCGGCCCGTGCCCGGCGCACGGGTCTTCGTGATGCGCGAGCGCATCGTCGAGCGGATCGACCGGCAGGTTCGTCTGGAAGTGAAGAAAGGCAAGGGCAGCGCCAACTTCATGGTGCGCAACGATCTGTACGCACCCGTCGAGGTCGAACTCAAACTGAGCAAGTTGCGCAACGTGCAGGGTCTGCCACCCAGCAGCATCCGCCGCGTCGTGCCCGCCCGCAGCAGCGTCAGCCTGGTGACACTGACGGCCCAGCAGGTCGGCAAGCCGCTGGGCTATGCCCAGACCCTAGTGTCGTCCATCGGCGACCCGCAGGGTGAGGCGCACGGCTACCGCTACCCCTTCCCCTGGCGCGGCGGGCCCTTCCGCCTGACCCAGGGGCCCAATGGCACCTACAGCCATTTCGGCGCCAAAGGGCGCTACGCCATGGACATCGCCATGCCCGAAGGCACGCCGATCATCGCGGCGCGCGGTGGTACGGTGATCAAAGTGGAAAACAATCAGGACAACCGCGGCGACAACCCGTCGGGCAACTTCGTGCGCATCCTCCACGAGGACGGCACCATGGGTGTCTATCTGCACCTGATGCGCGGTTCGGTGAGCGTCAAGGAAGGGCAGCAGGTCAGCGTCGGCTCGGCGCTGGCGCGCTCGGGCAACACCGGCAACAGCACCGGCCCGCACCTGCACTTCGTGGTGCAGCGCAACGTCGGCCTGGCGCTGGAATCGATTCCCTACCAGTTCGACCGGCCACTGGGCGTACTGCCCAACTTCGCCGTCGGCGGCCAATAACCCCCTTGCAGCACCCCCCCTGTGGGAGCGGGTTCTACCCGCGAAGAGGCCATCGAGCCCACTGCACATCCTGATCCCCGACGCCCCCTGTGGGAGCGGGTTCTACCCGCGAAGAGGCCATCGAGCCCATTGCACACCCTGATCCCCGACGCCCCCTGTGGGAGCGGGTTCTACCCGCGAAGAGGCCACCAAACCCACTGCGCATCCTGATCCCCGACGCCCCCCTGTGGGAGCGGGTTCTACCCGCGAAGAGGCCATCAAACCCACTGCAAATCCCAACGCCCCACTCGCAGGCAGCACTGACCTGCCACAACTCACTCGATCTTGAGCACCTTGGCCAGGATGATCTTGGGCCCCTTCATTTTCTTGATGATGATGCGCAAACCTTCCACCTCCAGCAGCTCCTCTTCCTCGGGCACCCGCTTGAGGGTCTCGTAGATCAGGCCCGCCAGTGTTTCCGCCTCGATATGATCCAGGTCCACCCCCAACAGCCGCTCGACCTTGAACAGCGGCGTATCGCCCCGCACCAGCAGCTTGCCGGGTTGATAGGCCAGAATGCCGCGCTCGGCCTTGCGATGTTCGTCCTGGATATCGCCGACCAGCACTTCCAGCACGTCTTCCATGGTCAGGTAGCCGATGATCTTGCCGTCGGCTTCTTCGACCAGCGCAAAGTGCGCGCCGCCCTTGCGGAACTGCTCCAGCAGACGCGACAGCGGCATGTGCCGCGACACCCGTTCCAGAGGGCGGGTCAGCTCGGCCAGGTTGAACGACTCGGGCAGGTGGTCGAGCGCGGCCAGTTCCAGCAGCAGATCCTTGATGTGCAGCAGGCCGACGAACTCTTCGCGCTCGGTGTCGTACACCGGATAGCGGCTGAACTTGTGGCGACGAAACATCGCCAGGATTTCCTTGAGCGGCGCGTTGAATTCCAGGCTCACCAGGTCTTCGCGCGAGTTGGCCCAGTCGACCACCTCCAGTTCGCCCATCTCCACTGCCGAGGCCAGTACGCGCATGCCTTGGTCACTGGGGTCCTGGCCACGGCTTGAATGCAGGATCAGCTTGAGCTCGTCACGGCTGTAATGGTGCTCGTGGTGCGGGCCGGGTTCGCCCTGGCCGGCAATGCGCAGAATGCCGTTGGCACTGGCGTTGAGCAGGTAGATGGCCGGGTACATGGCCCAGTAGAACAGGTACAGCGGCACCGCCGTCCACATCGACAGCAGTTCGGGTTTGCGGATCGCCCAGGACTTGGGCGCCAGCTCGCCGACCACGATGTGCAGGTACGAGATAACGAAGAAGGCGCTGAAGAACGACACGCCCTTGATGACTTCCGGCGACTGCACGCCGACGGCGCCCAGCAACGGTTCGAGGATGTGTGCGAACGCCGGTTCACCGACCCAGCCCAGGCCCAGCGAGGCCAGGGTGATACCCAGCTGGCAGGCCGAAAGGTAGGCATCGAGCTGGCTGTGCACGGTGCGTAGAATGCTGCCGCGCCATCCATGCTTCTTGGCGATGGCCTCTACCCGGGTCGAGCGCAGCTTGACCATGGCGAACTCGGCGGCTACGAAGAAGCCGTTGAGCAAGACCAGGAACAGAGCGAAAAGAATCATGCCGAAGTCGGCGAACAGTGACGAAAGGGAGATGCCTGTGGAAGGGTCCATGGTGGCGTTTTACGGTGTCCGTGTGCTGGAGGGAAGTGAGGCGATACCCAGGGTGGGTAATGTGTTTGGCAATGTAACGGCTGGACGGGCCCTTGCCTAGGGGGTGTGCTGATAAGGCAGCCATATGCAGCGTTCCCCCAACACACCGCAGCGCCTGCTTCGCGGCCGATGACCGCTTCTACAGGAACACCACAATTTCCGTAGGAGCGGTCCGTGGCCGCGAAGGGCGCGCCGCGGTTCCCCCTGCACACCGCACCGCCTGCCTCGCGGCCAATGACCGTTCGCGCGACAAGGTCGATCCCCGCGCGGTTACCGAACCACCACCTGTACCAGCGAGAAGTGACACGTGAAGATACTGCCATGACCCGGCACGCTGCTGATCTCCAGCGTCGCCCGATGGCGAAGCAGCACGTGCTTGACGATGGCCAGCCCCAGCCCGGTGCCACCGGTGTTGGAGGCCCGACTGGAGTCCACGCGATAGAAACGCTCGGTCAGACGCGGCAGGTGCTTGGCATCGATGCCGATCCCCGAATCCTGTACCCGCAGATGGGCGCCCTGGGCGTCGGTCCAGCAGCGCACCCGAATGGTCCCCTGTTCCGGCGTGTATTTCACCGCGTTGAAAATCAGGTTGGAAAACGCGCTGCGCAGTTCGGCCTCGCTGCCCTTGAGCAGCACCTCGTTCTCGATGTCCAGGCTGATCGTCTGGTTGCGCGGCCCGGACAGGGCCCGGGCGTCGCTGACGATACTGTGCAGCAGGGCCGTGACCGCCACCGGCAGGTTGTCCGAGGGGTAATCGGTGGCTTCCAGCTTGGCCAGCAACAGCAGGTCGTTGAGCAGGGTCTGCATGCGCACGCCTTGCTGCTCCATCTGCTGCAGGGCACGGGTCCAGCGCGGGTTCACGTCCTCGACGTTGTCCAGCAGGGTCTCCAGGTAGCCGGTGATCACGGTCAGCGGTGTGCGCAGCTCGTGGGACACATTGGCCACGAAATCCTTGCGCATCTGTTCCAGCTGGTGGATGCGGGTCACGTCGCGCACCAGCATCAGGTGTTCGTTGTTGCCATAGCGGGTGATCAGAAACTGCACACGCAGACGATCATTGACCGGCGAGGGAATCTCCAGCGGCTCGGCGTACTGCTCCTGGGCGAAGTATTCCTTGAAGCGCGGATGGCGGATCAGGTTGGTCACCGGCTGACCACTGTCCTGTGGGGTCTTGAGCCCCAGCAGGGTCTCGGCCGCGCGGTTCCACCATTCCAGGTTGCCGTCGGCATCGAGCATGATCACGGCATCGCGCAGGGCCGCAGTGGACTCCTGCACGCGATCGATCACGGCCTGCAGACGCCCGCGCGCGCGCTGATCGCGGCGCTGCATGTGATAGATGCTGTCGAACACCTCACCCCACAGGCCATAGCCGTCGGGTGGCGGTTGATCCGGCTGGTGCTCGCGCAGCCAGCGGTGCAGACGCAGCAGCTGCTTGAGCGTCCAGGCCAGGTACACCGCCAGACCCAGCGCCAGACACCAACCGTAATGACCGGTGATCAGCCCGACCAGCAGGCACCCCGCTACCAGCAACAGCATGTGACGCACGAGGGTGGCATACCAGTCTTGTTTCACGTATCGCGCATCCTATGCTGTGAAAACCTGCCGGCTCAGCTCTTGGTGGAAAAGCGGTAACCGGTGCCGCGCACGGTTTGTACCAGATTTTCGTAGGCGTCGCCCAAGGCCTTGCGCAGCCGACGGATGTGAACGTCCACCGTGCGCTCCTCGACGTAGACATTGCCGCCCCAGACCTGGTCGAGCAACTGCCCGCGAGTGTAGGCACGTTCCTGGTGGGTCATGAAGAACTGCAACAGACGGTATTCGGTAGGGCCCATCTCGGCGGGCTTGCCGTCGATGGTGACGCGATGGCTGATCGGATCCAGCAACAGACCACCGACCTCGATCGGCGATTCGCCATCGCTGGGGCCGGCGCGGCGCAGCACGGCCTTGAGCCGGGCCACCAGTTCGCGTGGCGAGAACGGCTTGGTGATGTAGTCGTCGGCACCGACTTCCAGCCCCTGGATCTTGTTGTCTTCCTCACCCTTGGCGGTGAGCATGATGATCGGGATATCGCCGGTCAGTTCGTCGCGCTTGAGCCGGCGCGCCAATTCGATGCCCGAGGTGCCGGGCAGCATCCAGTCGAGCAGGATGAGATCGGGTTTGCGGTCGACGATGATCGCATGGGCCTGCTGCGCGTTCTCCGCCTCGAAGCTGTCGTAGCCTGCCATTTCCAAGGCTACGGCGATCATTTCGCGGATCGGTGCCTCATCGTCGACGATGAGAATGCTCCTGCCAGCCATTGTGCAAACCTCTTGTCATTACCCTGTCATGCGCCGCATTAGATAACGCAATTATTGCAGTCGTGTGACAGCTGCTCGAGCGTATCAAGTTATTCAGACTGTACTAAGCTGTAAATCCCTGTTCATTGATGACGAGAGGCACCCATGAAGACTCGTACGACTTCGGCCTGGACGGCCCTGTGTGGCGCCCTGGCGCTGACGCTGTCCGGCCTGGCCATGGCCGCCGACCACCCGCGCCTGGAGCCGGGCAAGGCGTTCGTCGACAGCCGCGGCATGACGCTCTACACCTATGCCGAAGACGAAGACGGCAAGTCGACGTGCAACGCCGACTGCGCGAAGAACTGGCCGCCGCTGATGGCCGACAAGGGTGCCGCCGACGACGGCGACTGGACCGTGATCAGCCGCGACGACGGCAGCCTGCAGTGGGCCTACATGGGCAGCCCGCTGTACACCTACAAGGCTGACAAGAAGCCTGGCGACACCAGCGGTGACGGCAAGAAAGACAACGCCTGGCAAGTCGCCCGTCCCGTCGAAGACTGAGCTGCACACCTCGATCCGGCGCGACGGCCAGGGAGGGCGTCAGCGCAGGGCGTAGTCGAGCACGATGCCCAGAAATATCGCCAATCCTACCCAATGGTTGTGCAGGAACGCCCTGAAGCAGGCCATGCGCTCGCGCTCGCGGGTGTGCCACCACTGCCAGGCGAAACACAGCGCGGCCACCGCCAGGCCCGCGTGGAACCAGCCGCCGAGGCCGAACCGTGCGCCGGCCAGCAGCAGGCAGGCCAGGGCCAGCCCCTGCAGGATGACGATGATCAGGCGATCGGCGGCGCCGAACAGGATGGCGGTGGACTTCACCCCGATGCGCAGGTCGTCATCGCGGTCGGTCATGGCATAGTAGGTGTCGTAGGCCACCGTCCACAGCAGGTTGGCGATCCACAGCAGCCAGGCGGCCGCTGGCAACTCGCCGGTTTCGGCGGTGAACGCCATCGGCATGCCCCACGAAAACGCCATGCCCAGCACCACCTGCGGGTAGTAGGTGTAGCGTTTCATGAACGGATAACTCGCCGCCAATATCAAGCCGCCTACCGACAGGCCGATGGTCTGGGCGTTGGTGCACAGCACCAGCACGAAACTGATGCCGACCAGCACCGCAAAGAACACCAGCGCTTCCTTGCTGCTGATCTTGCCGCTGACCAAGGGCCGCGCTTCGGTCCGCTTGACGTGGCCATCGACTTTGCGGTCGGCAAAGTCGTTGATCACGCAACCGGCCGCGCGCATCAGCACCACGCCAGCGACGAAGATGATCAGGTTGGCCAGCGAAGGCCTGCCTTCCCCGGCGATCCACAGCGCCCACAGGGTCGGCCACAGCAACAGGTAGACGCCGATGGGCTTGTCCATGCGCGTGAGCTGAATGAAATCCCAGGCGCGCGGGTTCATCCGGTTCAGCGACTTGAGCAGACTCTGGTACATCAACGGCGCTCCTGGTTACGAACGGCTTGCCACACAGGCGGCAGGAAGACTTCGGCGACCAGCACCGCCAGCGACCCCCGGTCGAAACGCGAGCGTCTGGCCCACAGCCCCTCGCTGGCCTGCCGGGCGGGCAGCCACCGGGCCGGGTAGCGGCAGGTCTGAATGGGACCACGAACGAAGGCCGGGTCGCAGAACAGCAACTCGCCCAGCGAACGGTTGCCCAACGCCTGCAGGTCCAGGTCGCTGACCTGCAGGCTGCTGCGCGCCGCCACGCTGCGGGCGAACACCCAGGGCTCGCCATGGCCGAGCAGACAGACCTCGCGCACCCAACCCTGGCTGCCTGACGGCACATCCAGCGCCAGGCATTCTTCATCACGCAGTGGTTGCCAGTCCTGCAGCAGCACGCGGACGCTGAAATGGTCATCGCTGAGCTGAATCAAACGGCGGGTCAGGGAGCCTGGATCGAACAGCCAGTCGCTTACCAGCGGGTCGGCGTCGGCCAGGCATTGCCAATCGGGGGAGGGGGATCCGGAATGGGGCACGGTAGTGAATCGGGTCGGCTGGAAAGACGTCGACTTTATCATGTTTGCCGGTGCCGATTGGCCGCCCCCGCCTGATGAAGCTTGCATCGCGCGACGTTGATCAGTACAAACCGCGAGAGCCGGGCGACAACGTCTTACCATCGAGCGCCCGCCAGATCGCCTGAATACCGAGGGAACATGATGAAGAAGTGGCAATGTATCGTCTGTGGCTTGATCTATAACGAAGCCGACGGCTGGCCCGAGGATGGCATCGCTGCCGGCACCCTTTGGCAAGACGTGCCCGAAGACTGGCTGTGCCCCGACTGCGGCGTGGGCAAGATGGATTTCGAAATGATCGAGATCGGTTGATGGTGACCCGCATTCGGGTGCCGCATTGCCGATAGGCGCCGTTCTGTCGGAATAACCGGCACTTTGCCGTAACAAACCCGTGGCAGACACTGGCGCGCCCTCGTGCAGCGTGCCATTCTCACTCCGTCTGCCGCAGCGTAGAGCCTGCGGCGAGTTGGGCGTTGCCGTCCACCAGGCAGTCGCCAATAAAAACAAAAACCGCCATAAGAGGCTTCACCATGCGTAAACCAGAGCTCGTAGATGCCATTGCTGAAAAAGCGGACCTGACCAAGGAACAGGCCAACCGCGTCTTGAATGCCGTACTCGAAGAAATCACCGGCGCACTGCACCGCAAGGACAGTGTCACTCTGGTGGGCTTCGGCACCTTCATCCAACGCCACCGCGGCGCCCGCACCGGCAAGAATCCGCAGACCGGCGAGCCGGTGAAGATCAAGGCCAGCAATACCGTCGCCTTCAAGCCTGGGAAGTTTCTCAAGGACAGTGTGAACTGATGCACCCGGCACCGCGCTGCTGAGCGCCGCCCGCCATGGCACCCGGTCCGCCGGGTGCCTGCGACATACCTGCCGCCATAACGGCCAGATAGCCTGCCCCGCCGTAGCCGGACTGCCGTGACCGAGGCATTGCCGGTACACTCGCCGCCACTTTCCCGCGCCGAGACTTCGCCATGAAATTCCGCTTCCTGCTCTGGGCCATGGGCCTGATGATGGCCCGCGCCAGCCGCAACAACCCAGCCTTCGCCCAGCAGCTCAAGGACAAGGACCTGGTGTTTCAGTTACAGACACTGGACGGCAAGATCGCGCGGCACTTCATCGTCCGCGATCAACGGGTGAGCAGCCGCAGCGGCAGCGTGGAACAGCCGGCCTTCGCGATTGCCTTCAAGGACGCCAAATACGGCTACGACACCCTGCAGGCCAGCAACAAACAGCTGGCGTTCATGCAGGGCATTCAGGACAAGCACATCCAGATCAAAGGCAATCCGGCGCTGGTCGTGTGGTTCCAGGGCGCGATGAAATACCTCAAGCCCAGAAAGCGCTGAGCTCGCCGCGCACCTGTCAGTCGAACTGGTGGGCCAGCTCGCGCAGCAGCGCTTCGGCTTCCAGCACTTTACTGACTACCGCTTCGGCTTTGTCTCGGCTCAGGTCCAGGCGCTCGAACAAGGCATCCGGAATGTGCTGATCGCCGCTGCCGATGCCGCGGCTGCGCAACAGGCGAATGGCCAGGCACACCAGGTTGGCATAGGCGGCGTGCTCGCCGGTGTAGTTGGGATCATGCTGGAACCGCAGCGCCGTGCTGAGTTCTTCCGGCATTTCCCAGTAGCGCATCAGCCAGGCGCCCATCTGCTCTCGCGTCACGCCCAGCAGATGCTGCTCGATGAAATCATGCTGCAGGTGCGGATTGACCTCGAGATGACGGCAGATCAGCTGGAAGTGCGGTGGAAACAGGTGGGCGAGCAGCAGATAGCCGAAGTTGTGCAACAAGCCGGCGAGGTAGGTGAGGCCCGCTTCCGGACGGCTGGCCCGAGGCATGGCCCGGGTCAGGCCCTCGATCACCGCGGCCACGTAGATCGACTGATGCCAGTGTGGCGTGGCGTGGCGCGGCTGGTCCTTGGGCATGTTCAGGGTCTTGCCCAAGGCCAGACCCAGCGCCAGATTGATCACCAGATCGAAACCGAGCACGCGAACGATGGCGTCCTCCACCGAACGAATCTTGCCGGGTGAGGCGTAATAAGGTGATGCGGCCCAGCTGACCACCTGCGCGGCCAGCGCCGGATCGGTCTCGACCACGCCGGTGATGTCGTCGATGGTGGCGTTGGGGTCGACCCGCAGCTTGATGATCTTCTGCGCCGTGGTCGCCAGGGGAGGAATCTCGATGGTCGATTCCAGGCGCTGCTGGATACGCCGTGCGGTGAAGTTCTGCACTGCGCGGGTGATTTCTTGACCGTCGTCATCGGGACGATCCAGGTTGGGACGCACATTGGCCAAGGGTTGGCCAAAGGCGCCGGAACTGGCCTTGGTCAGCATCTTGCGGAAATCATCGCCGCCAAGTTCGAGCCACCCGCCGGGTTCACCGGAGCTGACCAGCAATGTCGGTTCGAGCAGCAAGCGCTCGTCGTACAGGCAGGGCGAACTGGTCAGGATCGGCAGGCCTGGCAGCAGGGCCAGCTTATGCTTGCCCAGCATCGTGGTCAGGCGCTCCTCGGACACGGCCGCGAGCTTGCGCCCGGTCAGCTCGGTCAAGCGGTTCAGGTCCAGCAACTGACTCTGCGGAAACAGCACCATGAGTGCCCCGACTTCATCGGCCAGCAGAACCGCCTGGATCGTGCGGCCGGCATCGGCGGCGGTCACCCGTCGCGCATCCACCGCCGTCCAGGCGATGCCCGAATCGTTGAGCATCTTCTGGATCACGGCGGGGACGGGCGAAGTGACGGCTTCCAGCGCAAGTTCATTCATGGTCTGCATCCATTGTCCTACATTCGCCTCAGTATACTCAGCTTGCCCAGGAAACCGAGACCTGTATCACACAAGTTTCTGGGGTGCTTCAGACCTGACCGTATTGTTGCCCATGCCGCAGCCAGCGCTCGAGCAGCGGGGTGACATGGCCGGGCCAGCGTTCGATGAGCACCTGGGCCGCTTCGCGCACCGCCGGCAGCAAGTCGGCGTCGCGCATCAGGTCGGCAACCTTGAACTGCAGCAGGCCCGTTTGCCGGGTCCCCAGCATCTCGCCGGGACCACGCAGTTGCAGGTCCTTTTCGGCAATCACGAAGCCGTCGTTGGTTTCGCGCATGATGCCCAGCCGTTCCCGACCGATCTGCGACAGGGGTGGGTGGTAGAGCAATACGCAGTGGCTGGCGGCGCTACCGCGACCGACGCGTCCGCGCAGCTGATGGAGCTGGGCGAGCCCCAGGCGCTCCGGGTTCTCGATGATCATCAGGCTGGAATTGGGCACATCCACCCCGACTTCGATCACGGTGGTGGCCACCAGCAGTTGCAGATCGCCGGCCTTGAACCAGGCCATGACCTCGGCCTTTTCGGCAGGCTTCATGCGTCCGTGGATCAACCCGACCCGCAGCTCACCCAAGGCCAGGGTAAGCTCTTCGAAAGTACTTTGCGCGGCCTGGCAGGTGAGCTCTTCGGACTCCTCGATCAAGGTGCAGACCCAATAGGCCTGGCGGCCTTCGGCGCAGGCGGCGCGTACCCGCTCCACCACCTCTGGGCGGCGGCTGTCGGCCACCAGCACGGTGTTGACCGGCGTACGCCCGGGCGGTAGCTCGTCGAGTACGGAGGTGTCGAGGTCGGCGTAGGCACTCATCGCCAACGTCCGCGGGATCGGCGTAGCGGTCATGATCAGCTGGTGCGGACACATCGTTCCGCCCACACCTTTCTGCCGCAACGCCAGGCGTTGCTGGACGCCGAAGCGGTGTTGCTCATCGATGATCACCAGGGCCAACCGGGCGAACTGCACCTCGGCCTGAAACAGGGCGTGGGTACCCACCACCATCGGCGCGCCGCCGGCGATACGCTCGAGTGCGCCGACCCGTGCCTTGCCCTTGAGCTTACCGGCCAGCCAGGCCACTTCGATGCCCAGCGGTTCGAGCCAGCGCTGGAAGGTGATGAAGTGCTGCTCGGCGAGAATCTCGGTCGGCGCCATCAGCGCCACCTGATAGCCCGCCTCCAGTGCCTGCAAGGCGGCCAGGGCCGCCACCACGGTCTTGCCGGCACCGACGTCGCCTTGCACCAGGCGCAGCATCGGCTCGGGCTGGCTCAGGTCGTAGGCGATTTCCGCACCCACCCGACGTTGGGCACCGGTGGGCGCAAACCCCAGGTTGTCCAGGTAGCGCACTGGCAGGTCCCGGGCCATGGGCAGGGCAGGCGCGCGTTGGGCGCGCAGGCTTTCACGCAGACGCTGCTGGGACAGCTGATGGGTCAGCAGCTCTTCGAAAGCCAGGCGGTGCTGGGCCCAGTGATGACCCACCGCAAGCTCTTCGAGGTCGGCATCCGGCGGCGGGCGGTGCAGGTAGCGGATCGCTTCATCCAGAGGGGACAGTTGGTGCTCGCGCGCCAGCTCCAGCGGCAACCAGTCGGGCAGGCTGCGCGGCCCCAGCAGGTCGAGGGCCTGCTGCGACAACTGGCGCAAACGCTGTTGGGTCAGGCCTTCGGTGGTCGGGTAGATGGGCGTCAGGTTCTGCTCGACCGGGATGTCCTGCTCCCCGGTCAGGACGCGGTATTCGGGGTGGTAGATCTCAAGTCCCGAGGCGCCGGGCCGTGCTTCGCCATAGCAGCGCACATGTGTGCCGCGCTTGAGCGCTTCCTTCTGGGCATTGCTGAAATGATAGAAGCGCAGGCTCAGCGAGCCACTGCCATCGCCCAGGCGCACCAACAGGCTGCGGCGCTTGCCCATGGACACGTCGGCACCGCTGACCACCCCCTCGATGACCGCATCCTGGCCAGGGCGCAACGCCCCGATCGGGACTACCCGGGTGCGGTCCTGATAGCGCAGGGGCAGGTGGAACAACACATCCTGGAGGTTTTCGAGACCCACCTTGGCGAGTTTTTCCGCCATCGCCTCGCCCACGCCCTTGAGCGCAGTGACCGATACCTGAGCCAGCTCGGTCATGGCGCGTCGCGGCCCACCGGCTTGGCCACCGAACACAGACGGATCGAATCGGCGAGGATCTCGATGGCCTTGGGCCGGGGAAAGCTGGCGCGCCAGGCGATCGCCACGGTGCGGAACGGGGTCGGTGGGGTCAGTGGCCGGACTTCGATGACGCCAGGCGCATAATGATGGCTGTCGACGGCCGACAACGGCAGGATCGAAACACCCAGGCCGGACGCAACCATGTGCCGAATGGTTTCCAGCGAACTGGATTCGACGGTGGTGTGCTTGGCGCCTTCCGAGCCCTTGGTCAGGGTCGGGCAGGCTTCCAGAACCTGGTCTCGGAAACAGTGACCTTCACCCAGCAGCAGCAGGCTCTTGTCGTTGAGCAGGCCCGAATCGATGGTTTCCTTGCGCGTCCAGGGGTGATCCGCAGGCATCAGCACGTAGAACGGCTCGTCATAGAGCGGCAAGGTCAGTACATCGGCTTCGTTGAACGGCAGGGCGATGATCACCGCGTCCAGCTCACCATTGCGCAGCTTGTCGCGCAGGATGTGAGTGAAGTTTTCCTCGATGTACAGCGGCATCTGCGGCGCCACGCGGTGCAGTTGCGGAATGAGGAGTGTGGGAACAGGTACGGGCCGACGGTATAGATGGCGCCGACCTTGAGCGGTGCGGTGAGCTGATTCTTGCCGGCCTGAGCCAGTTCGCGGATACCCTGGGCCTGCTCGAGCACTTTCTGCGCCTGAGCCACGATGCCTTCGCCAACGGGGGTCAGGCGTACGGCGCTCTTGCTGCGCTCGAAGATCAGCACGCCGAGCTCGTCCTCGAGCTTCTTGACACCGACCGAGAGGGTGGGCTGGCTGACATGGCAGCGCTCGGCCGCGTGGCCGAAGTGTTGCTCCTGAGCCAGGGTAACGATGTAGCGCAATTCTGTGAGGGTCATAACGTGCGTCCATGAAGTTGCGAGCCCAGCATAGCGGCTGCAACCGATAGACGCACGTTATCAACGGCGCTGAAACGCATCAAATTATGCGAATCAGCGTTTGTCCAGCGAGTAAACGAAGGGCGCGACCACTTCCAGGCTGCCATTGACCAGAATCTCGGCCGGTGGCTTGGGCAAACGGTTGCGCTCGACGGATCATCTCCATGGTCGCGCGGTCCAGTGCCGCGCTGCCCGAACCTCCTGCCAGGGAATACGACAACACACGGCCTTCGGCATCCACCACGAAGCGCAAGCGGTTGACCCCGGTCATGCCGCGACGACGCGCGTCCTCCGGATACTTCTTGTACTTGGCCAGATGGCGCAGCAGATCGCCCTGCCAGCTGGGCAACGCATTGCTGTTGGACGGCGGGCTGGGCGCAGGCGCTGCCGGCTTGGCCGGTTGTGGCGGCGCCGGACGGCTGTCCACGGTCTGCTCGGCTGGCGGCTGCTCCTTGGGCGGCTCGGGCTTCTTCTCGACCTTGGGCGGCTGCGGTTTGGGCTTGGGCTTGGGCGGCGTCGGCTTGGGCACCGAGATGGTCGGCTTGGGCGCTTCGGCCAGCTTGGGCAATGGATCCTCGACCACCGGCTCGGGCGGTGGCGGCGGCGTGACGACCTGTGGTGGCGGAGGGGGCGCAGGTTCGGGCAGCGGCGCCATCTCCACCATCATGGCCTGCGGCGGCAGCTCGATGGGCTGCGGCGCGGGCCAGTTCAGGGCAACCACGATGGCCGCAGCGTGCACGCCGAGGACGACCGCCAGGCTGGCAACATAACGCGTCGTTTTCTGGCGCGTCGTGATCATTGCTTGGCTGCCGTCTCGAGGCCGACCAGGCCTACCTTCAGGTAGCCCGCGCCGCGCAGGGTGTTCATCACTTCCATCAGGTCGCCGTAATCCACGCCCTTGTCGGCCTGGAAGAAGATGGTCGTGTCCTTGTTGCCGTGGGTCTTGGCGTCGAGGATCTGGCCCAGCTGCGTGCGCTCGACCCTGTCGTCGCCCACGTACAGGTTCTGGTCGGCCTTGACGCTGAGGAACACCGGCTTTTCGGGCCGCGGCGCCGGCTTGGCGGTCGAGGCGGGCAGGTCGACCTTGATGTCCACCGTCGCCAGGGGGGCTGCGACCATGAAGATGATCAGCAGCACCAGCATGACGTCGATGAACGGCGTCACGTTGATTTCATGGTTCTCGGCGAGATCATCGCCGCCTTCGTTCAGGTGCAGGCCCATAGGTCAGCCCACCTTGACCATCTGCGGCTGAGCTGCGCGCTCGCCTGGCTGGTGATCGAGGTCACGGCTGACCAGCAGCAGCACTTGTGCCGAAGCGTCCGAGACCTGCGCCTTGTAGCCGGCGATGGAGCGGGCGAAGACGTTGTAGATGACCACTGCCGGGATGGCCGCAACCAGGCCCAGTGCGGTGGCAAGCAGGGCTTCGGCGATGCCGGGTGCGACGACGGCGAGGTTGGTGGTCTGGGTCTTGGCGATGCCGATGAAGCTGTTCATGATGCCCCACACGGTGCCGAACAGGCCGACGAAGGGCGCGGTGGAACCGATGGTGGCCAGCACGCCGGTGCCCATGCTCATGTTGCGACCGCAGGCGGCGACCAGACGCTCGAGACGGAAGCTGACCCGCTCCTTGATGCCTTCACGTTCGCGCGCGTTGGCCGACAGGTGCATCTCTTCGAGGGCATCGTGTACCAGCAGGTTGGCCAGAGTGCCTTTGCGCGACGCGGTTTCGCTCGCCTGCTTGAGGGTGGCGGCTTTCTTCAGCGCGGCGATTTCACCCTTGAGGCGACGCTTGGCGCCCAGCAGCTCGAAGCCCTTGGCGATCCAGATGGTCCAGGTGATGATCGAGGCGATGGCCAGACCGATCATCACGGCCTTCACCACGATGTCTGCGTTCTGGTACATGCCCCACGGCGACAGGTCGTGACCCATGCCCAGGGTGGTGTCTTCGACCAGCGCCTGCTCGGCCGGCGCGGGTTGCTCGGCGCTCGGTGCAGGTGTGGCGGCGGGCTGCGATGCCGGTGCGGCTTGCCCAGGCGCTGCAGTCGCGTTACTGGCAGGTGCATTGCTCGGCGCAGTGGCGTCGGCGAATGTCAGCGGAGCGATGGCCAGGCCCAGCAGCAACGCTGCGATGGCACTCCACGCGCGTGGCTGGCTTGGCGAAGCGGAAGGGTGTTTGCGAATCATGCTGGCCGGACCTGAGAAGAGAAAGAAAAGGGGGCACGTTCTTCAAGGCCTCGCGAAAGGCCGAGAACAGATTGGGGCGGTATTATTGCAAGTAATTCTTGTTAGCAAAAGTAATAATGTAACTTATTTAATACCGCTGGCCGCAAAACCTCGGCTAAGGGTAGGCTCGGTGCCTGACTTTCAGGAGCCTTGCGCATGACTTCACCCACTGTATTGATCGCCGGTTGCGGCGATATCGGCAGCCGCGTCGCACGCCGCCTGCTGGCGTCGAACTGGCGCGTGCACGGTCTGCGTCGGCACATCGAGCAGTTGCCTGACGGTGTGCTCGGCGTCGCTGCCGACCTGCACCAGGCGCAGTGCCCCGAGGCCTGGCCACGCGAGCCCGTGGATTACCTGCTGTATTGCGTGGCCGCCACGCAACACGACGAGCCGGGCTATCAAGCCGCCTATGTCGACGGCTTGCGCCATGTATTGAGCTGGCTGGCAGAGCACCGGCAGACGCCCAGGCGCCTGTTCTTCGTGTCCAGCAGTAGCGTGTATGGACAGAGCGAAGGGGAATGGGTCGATGAGACCTCGCCGGTAACGCCCAGCGGGTTTTCCGGGCGCCTGATGCTCGAAGCCGAGCAACTGGCATTGAGCGCGCCTGAACCGGCGACCGTCGTGCGCCTGACCGGCATCTATGGGCCCGGTCGCGAGCGTCTGGCTGGGCAGGTACGCGAGGGTTATCAGGTCGCGTCGCAGCCGCCGCTGTACGGCAACCGCATTCATGCCGACGATGCCGCAGGGCTTTTGACGTTTCTGCTGGAAGCGGATGCTCGTGGCGTCGGGCTGGATGACTGCTACATAGGCGTCGACGATGCCCCGGCCCCATTGCACGAGGTGGTGGATTGGCTGCGCACGTACCTGGGCGTCACCCAGCGCTCGCAGACCCAGAGCATACGCCGCACCGGTTCCAAGCGCTGCAGCAATGCGCGTGCACGCGCATTGGGCTGGACGCCGCAGTACCCCACCTATCGGGAAGGGTATGCGGCCTTGCTGAGCCGGTAGCCTCGCCTCGTCCCGGTGCTACTTGCTGAGCAACCAGCGCCGGGTGCCGGGGACCAGGTTGGGCATTTCATCGTCCTGGGCCTGGTTGAGCGCCTGGAGGATTTCCAGCTGATTGCCCTTGCGGCGGAAGATGAAGGCATTGCCGCGCTGTTGCTGTTCCAGCCACATGCTGTCGAACTCGCCGCTCATGGCCGCGCAGTCACCCGCCAGGCACAACGCGTAGCGATCCAGGCCCGCCAGGCCATCGATGCGTCCGTCGGGCAGGAAATGAGCCACGCCGCCCTGGCCCGGGCCCTCGACGACTTTCCAGTCGCCGCCCATGTAGGCGGTGTACAGCGCCTGCTCGAAGGTCGCGCCCACCGGCGTGTCCGCACGCGCCGGGGTGGCCGACTTGCTGAACGTTTGCACCGGGGTGTTATCGCTCGCTGCTTGTTGCAGGGTAGCGCCGTCGATTTTCAGGGTGTCTTCACCGTTGCCGTAGAAGTCCACCTTGAACTGGCCATCGGCCTGGGGTACCAGCTTGCCTTCACCCTCTTCGAAGCCATTGCTGAAACGAGCCTGACCGGCCACGGTGTCGATCGACCATTCCAGTGTCGGGCCGTTGGCCAACAACGCCTGGCGCAGGCTTGCGCCCTTGGCGGCGGCATCGATGGCTTTCTGATTGATCCAGACGCCGTTGGGATCGACGTTTTCGTGGCTGGCGCAGCCGCCCAGAAGCAGGGCGGCCAGAGATAGGGCGAGCGCGTGACGCATGAAGGAAGTCCTTGCTGGCGAATGGCGCTGCAGACGATTGCCGCAGCGCGCGGGGCGGCTTATTCGATGACCAGGATAGCGTCCATTTCAACCTGCGCGCCCTTGGGCAGGGCAGCGACGCCAATGGCGGCGCGGGCAGGGTAAGGCTGCTGGAATGTAGCGGCCCATCACTTCGTTGACGGTGGCGAAATGGCTCAGATCGGTCAGGAAGATGTTGAGCTTGACGATGTCCTTGAACGAACCGCCGGCAGCCTCTGCCACTGACTTGAGGTTCTCGAACACCTGCACGGTCTGAGCCTCGAAGCCTTCGACCAGCTCCATGGTGGTAGGGTCCAGTGGAATCTGGCCGGACATGTAGACGGTATTGCCTGCCTTGATGGCCTGGGAGTAGGTACCGATGGCAGCCGGGGCCTTGTCGCTGGTGATTACGGTCTTGGTCATGAACAGCTCCTTGAAATGAAGGTTCCGCGCCTTAGGCACGCACGCGCGTGAGGCGGGTGACGCCAGCCAGGGCGCGCAGTTTCTTGATGACGCGGGCCAGGTGGACGCGATCGTGCACGCTGACCACCAGCTGGACCACGCTGATGCGGCCATCGCGTTCGTCCATGCTGATCTTCTCGATGTTGCCGTCGGCGGCGTTGACGCTGCTGGCCAGCAACGCGATCAGGCCGCGCTGGTGTTCGAGCTCCACACGCAGCTCGACATTGAACTCGCCGGTGACGTCCTTGGCCCAGCTCAGCTGGATGCACTTTTCCGGGTTGTGGCGGATTTCGCTGATGTTGCGGCAGTTTTCCAGGTGAACCACCATGCCCTTGCCCGCCGACAGGTGACCCACGATCGGATCGCCGGGGATGGGCGTGCAGCATTTGGCATAGCTGAGCACCAGGCCCTCGGTACCGCGAATGGCCAGCGGCCCTTCGGGACTGGGCAACTGCTCGCCGCCATCGGTCGCCAGGAGGCGTCGCGCCACGACATAGGCCATGCGGTTGCCCAGGCCGATGTCTTCGAGCAGGTCTTCGATCAGCTCCAGGCGGTACTCGGCCAGCATGGCTTGAACGCGCTCGGCGGGAATCTTGTCCAGCGCGCTGTCGAAACCGTTGAGCACCTTGTTCAGCAGACGTTCGCCCAGGTTCACCGATTCCGAGCGGCGTTGCAGCTTCAGGGCATGGCGAATATGGGTGCGGGCCTTGCCGGTGACCACGAAGTTGAGCCAGGCCGGGTTGGGGCGTGCGCCGGGTGCGCTGACGATTTCCACCGTCGAACCGCTCTGCAGTGGCTCGGACAGTGGGGCCAGGCGTCGGTTGATGCGGCAGGCGATGCAGCTGTTGCCCACGTCGGTATGCACCGCATAGGCAAAGTCCACCGCCGTGGAACCCTTGGGCAGCTCCATGATGCGGCCCTTGGGCGTGAACACGTAGACCTCGTCCGGAAACAGGTCGATCTTCACGCTCTCGATGAATTCCAGCGAGTTGCCGGCACGTTGCTGCATTTCCAGCACACCCTTGACCCACTGACGGGCCCGGGCATGGGTGCCCTTGGGTTGTTCGTCGTCGCTGGACTTGTACAGCCAATGGGCAGCGATGCCGTTGTTGGCCATCTCTTCCATTTCACGGGTGCGGATCTGGATTTCGATCGGTACGCCGTGCATGCCGAACAGGGTGGTGTGCAGCGACTGGTAGCCGTTGGCCTTGGGGATCGCGATGTAGTCCTTGAAGCGGCCTGGCAGGGGCTTGTACAGGTTGTGCACGGCGCCCAGCACGCGGTAGCAGGTGTCGACCTTGTCGACCACGATGCGGAAGGCGTACACGTCCATGATCTCGTTGAAGGCACGGCGCTTGCCGCGCATCTTCTTGTAGATGCCATAGATGTGCTTCTGGCGGCCGCTGACATCGCCCTCGATACCATCCACCGAGAGGCAATGGGCCAGGGAATTTTCGATCTTGTTGACCAGTTCCTTGCGGTTGCCGCGGGCACGCTTGACCGCCTGGTAGATGCGCGCCGAGCGCATCGGGTACATGGCCTTGAAGCCCAGGTCCTCGAATTCGACGCGCACGTTGTGCATGCCCAGCCGGTTGGCGATGGGCGCGTAGATTTCCAGGGTTTCCTTGGCGATGCGCCGACGCTTCTCGCCGGACAGCACTTCGAGGGTGCGCATGTTGTGCAGGCGGTCGGCCAGCTTGACCAGGATCACGCGGATGTCGCGGGCCATGGCCATGGCCATCTTCTGGAAGTTTTCCGCCTGGGCCTCGGCCTTGGTCTCGAAGTTCATCTGGGTCAGCTTGCTGACCCCGTCGACCAGATCGGCCACGGTTTCGCCGAACTGGGCACTGAGTGCTTCCTTGGCGATACCGGTGTCTTCGATCACGTCGTGCAGCATGGCCGCCATCAGGCTCTGATGGTCCATGTGCATGTCGGCGAGAATGCCTGCCACCGCCAGCGGGTGCGTGACGTAGGCTTCGCCGCTGCGACGGCGTTGGCCGTCGTGGGCTTGTTCGGCGTAGAAGTACGCTCGGCGGACCAGGTTGACCTGTTCCTTGCCGAGGTAGGTCGATAAGCGATCGGCGAGGGCGTCTATGCTCGGCAAGGGGAAACCTCCTGCCGATGTGGGATAGAACCTCGCGCCGTACAGCGTCGACCAGGCATGGACTTAGACGGCCTCGTTGGCCTCGTCTTCGAACGCTGCGAAGAGGGGTTCGTCTTCAACGATTTCAGCTTCAGCGATAGCAGCATAGTCGATCAGGCCTTCGGCGATTTCACGCAGGGCTACCACGGTAGGCTTGTCATTTTCCCACGCCACTTTCGGCTCTTTGCCGCCGGTCGCCAGCTGGCGAGCGCGCTTGGTGGAGAGCATGACCAGCTCGAAACGGTTATCCACGTGTTCTAGGCAGTCTTCAACGGTTACGCGGGCCATGGTCTTCCTCGTAGCAAATGCGATTATGCGCGCGGCCCGGATGGGCGAGCGGACTCGATAGTTTAAAAAATCACCAGCGTTTAGGGAAGCTTTGTTTTCAGGCGAGCAGTTCGGCCAGCAAAGCGCCGTGCTTTTGCTGCTGTGCCTGCTGCTGCAGGCGGTTGGCGCGAAACACCGCTTTGAGGTCTTCCAGGGCCGAGGCAAAGTCGTCGTTGATGATCAGGTAGTCGTATTCGACGTAGTGGCTCATCTCGCTGACCGCTTCGCGCATGCGCGTCTCGATGATCTCGTCGCTGTCGGTACCGCGGTTGGTCAGACGCTGGCGCAGCGCCAGTTGCGAAGGCGGCAGAATGAAGATCGAGCGTGCCGAGGGCATCAGCCGACGCACTTGCTCGGCGCCTTGCCAGTCGATTTCCAGGATCAGGTCGTGACCTTCGTCGAGGGTCTGCTGCAGATGGCTCTGGGACGTGCCGTAGAGGTTGCCGAACACTTCGGCCTGCTCCAGGAAGTCGCCGTGGCCGATCATGTCGATGAAGGTCTCGCGGTCGACGAAGTGATAGTTCACCCCACAGACCTCGCCCGGACGCATGGCGCGGGTGGTGTGCGAGACCGAGACGCGAATGGATGGCTGGGCGTCGATCAGGGCCTTGACCAGGCTGGTCTTGCCCGCGCCCGAGGGAGCCGAAACGATGTAAAGGGTGCCGGTGCTGTGGGTCATGAAAGGGTGGCCTTACTCAATGTTCTGCACTTGTTCACGCATCTGCTCGATCAACACCTTGAGGTTGACGGCAGCCTGCGTACTGCGTGGGTCGAAGGCTTTGGAGCCCAGGGTGTTGGCTTCGCGGTTGAGTTCCTGCATGAGGAAATCCAGGCGTCGGCCGGCGGCGCCGCCGGCCTTGAGCACGCGCCGCACTTCGGTGACGTGGGTGGTCAGGCGGTCGAGTTCTTCGGCCACATCGCTTTTCTGTGCCAGCAGGACCATTTCCTGCTCCAGGCGCTGCGGGTCGAGTTCGGCCTGCAGGTCGGCGCAGCGGTCGAGGATCTTCTGCCGTTGCGCGCTGAGCATCTGCGGCACCAGGCTGCGCAAGGTGGCGACCTCGCAGCTCATGGCGTCGAGCCGGTCGTTGATCAGCCGGGCCAGTTCGGCGCCTTCGCGCACGCGGCCATTCTTGAGTTCGGTCAGCGCCTGGGCGAACAGTTCGTTGGCCGCCGTGCTCAGAGCCTGGGGATCGCTGGCGTCGGCCACCAGCACGCCGGGCCAGGCCAGCACTTCCAGCGGGTTGAGCGCGGCAGGCTGCTTGATCAGGGCGGCAACGGTCTCGGCGGCGGCTATCAGTTGCGTGGCGCGTTCGCGATCGACCTGCAAGGGTTGGCCGCTGGTGTCCTCGGTGTAGCGCAGGGTGCATTCGACCTTGCCGCGCGACAGGCCCTGGCGCAGTGCTTCGCGCACCGAACCTTCGAGGTCGCGCAGGGCTTCGGGGAGGCGCAGATGCGGTTCCAGATAGCGATGGTTGACCGAGCGCAGCTCCCAGCTCAGGGTGCCTTGGGCCGCGGCTCGTTCGCAACGCGCGAAGGCGGTCATGCTGTGCACCATGGGGGAGAAACCTCGCAGACGATGGACGATGAATCGAGGCGCGGGATTGTAGCGCAACCTGGCGCCGGCTCCCAATGCTGGCGCGATCTGCGGGGGCGGGACGGGCAATTCATGGTCGAACGCCCTATAATGCCCGCCAGATTTGAGTCCAGTACAGGTATCCCGATGAAACGTCCAAGTGGTCGCGCCGCCGATCAGCTCCGCTCGATCCGCATCACTCGCAACTACACCAAGCACGCCGAAGGGTCTGTCTTGGTAGAGTTCGGCGACACCAAGGTGATCTGCACCGTCAGCGTCGAAAACGGCGTGCCGCGCTTCCTCAAGGGGCAGGGCCAGGGTTGGTTGACCGCCGAATACGGCATGCTGCCGCGCGCCACCGGCGACCGTAACCAGCGTGAAGCCAGCCGTGGCAAACAAGGCGGCCGTACCCTGGAAATCCAGCGCCTGATCGGCCGCTCGCTGCGTGCAGCGCTGGACATGAGCAAGCTGGGCGACATCACGCTGTACGTCGACTGCGATGTCATCCAGGCCGACGGTGGTACGCGAACCGCGTCCATCACTGGTGCCATGGTGGCGTTGGTCGATGCCTTGAAGATGGTCAAGAAGCGCGGCGGCCTGAAGGGCGGCGATCCGCTCAAGCAAATGATTGCTGCCGTGTCGGTGGGCATGTACCAGGGCGAACCGGTCCTGGACCTCGACTACCTGGAAGACTCCGCTGCCGAGACCGACCTCAACGTGGTGATGACCAGCACCGGTGGCTTCATCGAAGTGCAGGGCACCGCCGAAGGCGCGCCGTTCCAGCCGGCCGACCTCAACGCCATGCTGGCACTGGCCCAGCAGGGCATGGAGGAAATCTTCGCCCTGCAGAAAGCTGCCCTGGCCGAGTGACGCAAGCCTCTGTGGATGAGGATTCTCTGTGAGGCGGGCTTTTTGTAGGACTGGCTTTATGTGGGAGCGGGCTCTGCCCGCGAATGCAGACACTGCGGTGCATCAGACCAACCGCAGGGGCCTGCATTCGCGGGCAGAGGGCTCGCCGCCCGCCCCGCTCCCACAGGGGATTGCGGTGCTTTTGTAGCAGCGGCGCGAGCCGCGTCGGCGGTGCATGCGGTCTGTCTGATTCACCGTTCCCACAGTGTCCAAGCTCTGCAAGAAACCCACAAAAAAGCCGACCTCGCAAGGTCGGCTTTTTTGTGCCTGGCGATCAGATCGTCAGGGTCCAGTCGTAGTCCACGATGAGTGGCGCGTGCTGGGAAAAGCGAGGCTGGCGCGGCAGGCGCGCGCTGCGCACGAAGCGTCGCAGACCTGGGGTCAGCAGCTGGTAGTCGAAGCGCCAGCCCAGGTTGAGCATCTCGGCCTGTTCGTTGTCGGGCCACCAGCTGTACTGGTCGCCTTCGCGACTGACTTCGCGCAACGCATCGACGTAGCCCATGTTGCCGACGATTTCGTCCATCCAGGCCCGCTCGGGCGCCAGGAAGCCGGGCGACTGCTGGCTGTCGCGCCAGTTCTTGATGTCGAGTTTCTGCTGCGCAACATACAGCGAACCACAGTAGATGTATTCGCGACGCTTGCGCCGTTGCTTGTCGAGGTACTTGCCGAAGTCGTCCATGAGCTTGAACTTCTGGTTCAAGTCTTCATCGCCGTTCATGCCCGAAGGCAGCAGCAAGGTGGCAATACTGAGTTTATCGAAATCTGCCTGCAGATAACGCCCGTAGCGGTCGGCTGTCTCGAAGCCCAGCCCACTGATGACCGCCTTGGGTTGCAACCGCGAGTACAGCGCCACACCACCCTGGGCTGGAACTTCTGCATCGCACGCATAAAGGAAGTAGCCGTCCAGTTGGAAGGCGGCGTCGTCCAGTTCAAAGGCGGAAGCACGGGTGTCCTGCAAGCAGATGACGTCGGCATTCTGGGCCTGCAGCCAACTGAGCAACCCGCGCTCGACTGCCGCCTGAATACCATTGACGTTCACACTGATGATCCGCATACATGGCCCCAAAAATCTTGTGCGTGTATGATACCCGAGCTCTACCTAATTAGCTAAATCCGTGGTATCCGGGACTTTTTCGATGCAGGCCTATCAGCGCGACTTCATTCGTTTTGCAATTGATCGAGGCGTTCTGCGTTTCGGCGAATTCACCCTGAAATCAGGGCGTACCAGTCCTTATTTCTTCAATGCCGGCCTGTTCAATACCGGTGCCGCACTGGCCGAACTGGCGCGCTATTATGCCGCAGCCATCGTCGACAGCGGCATTGCTTTCGACGTCCTGTTCGGACCCGCCTACAAGGGTATTCCCCTGGCGGCCGCGACCTCGGTGCAACTGGCCGAAAAGCACCAGCTGGACATACCCTGGTGCTTCAACCGCAAGGAAGCCAAGGCGCATGGCGAAGGCGGCAGCCTGGTCGGTTCGCCCCTGGCCGGCAACGTGCTGATCATCGACGACGTGATCACCGCCGGTACGGCCATCCGTGAAGTCATGCAGATCATCCAGCAGCAGAACGCGACCGCGGCAGGGGTGATGATCGCCCTCAATCGCCAGGAGCGTGGCAACGGCGAGCTGTCGGCCATCCAGGAAGTGGAACGTGACTTCGGCGTGCCCGTGGTCAGCATCGTTTCGCTGAACCAGGTGCTGGAATTCCTCGCCGACGACGCGCAGCTCAAGCAGCATCTGCCGGCGGTCGAAGCCTATCGTGCGCAGTACGGTATCTAGTCACGTGCGCTGGCGGGCAGTGGTGATCGCAGCGTTCGGCCTGCTGCCGATCGTGGCCGTCGCCGCGCAGGCACCGGTCATGCTGCTCTATCGCTATGTCGATAGCCGCGGCGTGACGGTGCTGGATCGCCAGGGCGTACCGCCTGAGTACGTGGGCAAGGGCTATCAGGTGCTCAACCAGAGCGGTCGGGTGGTACAGACCGTGCCACCCGCGCCGACTGCCGAAGAGATACGCCTCAAGCAACAAGCCCAGGTGCAGTCGCAGGCCGATGCGCAGTTGCTCGACCGTTATCCATCGCTGGAAGAGCTGGACAAGGCCAGTGCTCGTCGCAGGGCTGAGATCGATGCCCTGATTGCCGTGGCCACGGCGAACGTGCAGACCTTGCAGGGTCAGCAGACCACACTGCAGGGGCAGGCGGCGGCGCAGGAACGGGCGGGTCAGGAAGTGTCGACATCGATGCTCGACCAGTTGCGTGATGTGCAGGCTCAGATCATCGACGCCCAAGCGCGAATCGCCAAACTGCAGCAGACACGCAGCGAAGCAGACGCCGGGTTCGCCCAGCAGCGAACCCAGTTGGTCAAGCTTCTCGAATCCCCGCTGTAACCGCGTCGGGCCTCACCGCGTTTTTCCCGAAACACCGCGTGCACTGCCGACGCGGCTTGCGCCGCTGCTACAGGGATCGTGAGTTCCGTCGTTACAGGCGATCAGGATTTAGTGGCAGCGGCGCGAGCCGCGTCGGCGGTCGTCGCGGTGCTTCTGATGCACCGCGCGGTCAGGTCAACCGATCTTCTTGTTGCTGATCAGGGTGCCGACACCGCTGTCCGTGAAGATTTCCAGGAGCACAGCATTGGGGACGCGGCCGTCGATGATGTGCGAAGTGGTCACGCCACCCTGGACCGCTTCCAGCGCGCAACGGATCTTGGGCAGCATGCCGCCGTAGATGGTGCCGTCGGCGATCAGCCCCGATACCTGCTCGGTGGTCAGGCCGGTCAGCACGTTGCCTTCCTTGTCCATCAAACCCGCGATGTTGGTCAGCAGCATCAACTTCTCGGCCTTGAGTGCCTCGGCCACCTTGCCGGCCACCAGGTCGGCGTTGATGTTGTAGGACTCGCCATCCGGACCCACTCCGATGGGCGCGATCACCGGGATGAAGTCACCGTTGACCAGCATGTTCAGCAGATCGGTATTGACCCCGCTGACTTCCCCGACGTGGCCGATGTCGATGATCTCCGGCTTGGTCATTTCAGGGGTCTGGCGGGTGACCGTCAGCTTGCGTGCGCGGATCAGTTCGGCGTCCTTGCCGGTCAGGCCGATGGCGCTGCCGCCGTGGCGGTTGATCAGGTTGACGATATCCTTGTTGACCTGGCCACCGAGCACCATCTCCACGACGTCCATGGTCTGGGCGTCAGTGACGCGCATGCCGTCGACGAAATGGCTCTCGATGGACAGGCGCTTGAGCAGGTCGCCGATCTGCGGTCCGCCGCCGTGCACCACCACCGGGTTGATGCCCACAGCCTTCATCAGCACGATGTCGCGGGCGAAACCGGTCTTGAGCTCCTCGCTCTCCATCGCGTTGCCGCCGTACTTGATCACCAGGGTCTTGCCGACGAAGCGGCGGATATAGGGCAGCGCTTCGGACAATACCTTGGCGACGTTGGTGGCGGCATCACGTTCGAGGGTCATGCGGGGCTCCAGTGAAACAAGTGGTCAGAACGGTAGGTGCAGATCGGGTGCGACTTTCAACAACTGGGTACGGAAGACGCCCTGGATTCGTTCGAGTTCCTCGGCGTCTTCGGCCTCGAAACGCGTCACCAGCACGGGGGTGGTGTTGGAGGCGCGGACCAGGCCCCAGCCTCTAGGGTAGTCCACTCGCACGCCGTCGATGAGGGTGAGCTGGGCGTCACCCCACTGAGCGCCGTGGTGCAGGGCGTCGATGATGCCGAATTTGCTGTCTTCGGTCACCGCAATGTTCAGCTCGGGCGTCGACACATCATCGGCGAATGCGGCGAAGACGTCTTCGGCACTGAGGTGTTCGCGGCTGAGGATTTCCAGCAGCCGTGCAGCGCTGTAGATGCCGTCGTCGAAGCCGAACCAGCGTTCCTTGAAGAAGATGTGCCCGCTCATTTCCCCGGCCACCAGCGCGCCGGTGCGCTTCATTTCTTTCTTGATCAGGGAGTGCCCGGTCTTCCACATCACCGGGCGGCCGCCGTGTTCCTTGATCAGCGGGCCCAGGCGGCGCGTGCATTTGACGTCGTAGATCACGTCGGCGCCGGGGTTGCGTGACAGCACGTCGCGCGCGAACAGCATCAGCAGGCGATCAGGATGGATGATGCGGCCGGTGTTGGTGACCACGCCCACACGGTCCGCGTCGCCATCGAAGGCCAGGCCCAGGTCGGCGCCCGTTTCGCTGACCTTGGCGATCAACGCCTGCAGGTTGGCAGCCTTGCTCGGGTCTGGATGATGATGGGGGAAACGCCCGTCGACCTCGCAGAACAACGGGATCACTTCGCAGCCCAGGGTCTCTATCAGCTGCGGCGCTACCACGGCACCGGCACCGTTGCCGCAGTCGACCACGACCTTGAGTCGGCGGGTGAGAACGATGTCATCGCGGATCTGCGCCACATAGCGCTCCAGGATCTCGACCTTCTCGACGCTGCCCTGGCCCTGGCTGAGGTCGTTATGCAGCAGGCGCTGGTGCAGGGCCAGGATCTGTTCGTTGGCCAGCGTGTCGCCGGCGACCACTACCTTGAAGCCGTTGTAGTCCGGCGGGTTGTGGCTGCCGGTGAGCATCACGCCGGAGCGGCCGGTGAGCACGTGGTTGGCATAGTACAGCGCAGGTGTCGGCACCAGGCCCACGTCGCTGACGTGGCAACCGGCGTCGACCAGGCCCTGGATCAACGGCTGCACCAGCTCGGGGCCGGACAGGCGCCCGTCGCGGCCGACGTTGACGTTGGCCTCGCCCATGGCCAGGCTTTGCGCGCCGACGGCACGGCCCACCCAATAGGCGGTGTCGGCATTCAAGGTGCTGCCGACGATGCCGCGAATGTCATAGGCGCGAAAGATGCCGTGGGGCAGCGCCGGCGGCATGTCGCTCGCTTCGACGACAGGGTCGGTGGCGTCGAGCTCGAGCATGTCGATGTCCTGGAAGATCGGATTGGTCCAGTCGTCCACGACCGGCGCAGGCGCAGGCGCGGCCGTGCTGCTGTCGGCCGGACGCGCGGCGCCCTCGCGCAGGGACAGGCGCGCCAGGCCTTGTGCCAGGCCGTTGAGGGGCGCCAGGCTCAGGCCGAACGCCTTGACCGCCTTGCCGCCGGACAACTCCTCGAGCAACTGCTCAAGCTGCCGCGCGTCGGCCTCGATGCGTGCATACAGTTGGCGTTGGGCCAGACGCACCGCCAGCGCGGCGCAGCCGATGGCGATCGCCGCGGCAAGCATCATCAGGCCCAGTGCACTCCAGGCAAACGGCGGCTGGAACAGCGGCCCTGGGCCGAATTCCAGGCGCCAGTTGGGGTTGGCGGTCGGATACGGGTAGCGCATGGCCGACGCATTGCTGCCTTGCTCGACCAGCACCTGCGGCGGGCTGCCCAGTACGCTCTGCTGCAGGCGCAGTTGGCCGAATTCGGCGTCGGGCAGTGCCAGGGCCTGAGTCAGGGGCTGCATCTCGAAGGCCAGCACCAGCGTACCCAGCACTGGGGATGTCGAGCTTTGCTGGACGGTGGCGACGTTGTAGATCCACCAGCGCCCATTGACCTTGTAGGCCTCGGGCGCAGTGGCAGTACCGCGTTCGGCGCGGTTGATCATGTCCAGTACGGCAAAATTGATCGGCGCAGCACCCTGCTGATCGACCTTGGCCTGCCCCGGCAGATTCAGGCGCACGCCCTGCAGGCCATCGATCAAGGGCACGGCGCCAACGGCCTGAGCGATGAGCGAAGGGTCCTGGCTGGCCAGCGCAGCCGTCAGTGCAGGTGAGTGAGCCAGAGTGGCCGTTACACCGGCCTGGCGCGCGATCACGTTGTCCAGACCTGCGGTGAAAGGCGCGGCGGCGGTCGCCTCGGCGTTCTGGAAGGCACGGCCGGCGAGCGGCGCGACAACCAGGAACCAGATCAGCAGCAAGGCGACGAGCACGCCGACGACGGCGATCAGCAGTGCCTGGTTACCGGCGGTGGTCCGCGCGTTCGAAGCCTGGCCTTGCTCGGCCGTCTTGGCATTGCGAGGAAATCCTTTCACCTGTCATCTCCGCATTGAACGCTTTGAAGCGGACGGGCATCGCCACGGCCGCCGGGTCTGCATGGCCGTTTACTGGGTGCCGGAGTGACCGAAACCGCCGGTCCCGCGCTGGCTTTCGTCGAAGCTTTCGACCAGTTCGAAGTGAGCCTGCACCACAGGAACCAGCACCAGCTGGGCGATGCGCTCGCCCACCGTCAGGGTGAACTCGCTGTCGCCACGGTTCCAGCACGAGACCATCAGTTCGCCCTGGTAATCGGAGTCGATCAGGCCGACCAGGTTGCCAAGCACGATACCGTGCTTGTGGCCAAGGCCCGAGCGCGGCAGGATCATCGCCGCCAGACCCGGATCACCGATATGGATCGACAGGCCGGTAGGGATCAGCAGGGTCTGTCCGGGTGCCAGCAGCGTGTCTTGCTGCAGCATGGCGCGCAGGTCCAGGCCTGCGGAGCCGGGTGTGGCGTAGTGTGGCAGCGGGAAGTCCCGGCCCAGACGTGGGTCAAGGATCTTGGCTTGTAGGGCGTGCATGGGTGTCGTTAAACCTGGTCGAGGCGCTTGGCGATGAAGGAAACCAGCTGGCGGGCGATCTTGCCCTTGCTGGTCTGGGCGAAAGCAGTGGTCTGCAACTGGCGGTCGATCACGCTGCAGGCATTTTCTTCACTGTTGAAACCGATGCTGGGGTTGGCGACGTCGTTGGCCACGATCAAGTCCAGGTTCTTGTCCTTGAGCTTGCGCGCGGCGTAGTCGAGCAGGTGCTCGGTCTCGGCGGCGAAGCCGACGCTGAATGGACGATCGGCGCGACCGGCGATGGTCGCCAGGATGTCCGGGTTGCGGACCATCTGCAACAGCAGGCCGTCACCACTGCTGGGGTCTTTCTTGAGCTTCTGCGCAGCCACCACTTCGGGACGATAGTCGGCCACGGCGGCGGACGCGATGAACACGTCGCAGGGCATGCCAGCCTCGCAGGCGGCGAGCATGTCGCGCGCGCTGACCACGTCGATGCGGGTGACGCGGTCGGGCGTGGGCAAATGCACCGGGCCGCAGATCAAGGTAACGCGGGCGCCAGCTTCGACGGCCGCTTCGGCCAGGGCAAAGCCCATCTTGCCGGAGCTGTGGTTGGTGATGTAGCGCACCGGGTCGATATTTTCCTGGGTCGGCCCGGCAGTGATCAACACGTGCTTGCCGGTCAGTGCCAGGTGCTCGAAACATTCGGCCGCGCACAGTGCCAGCTCGGTGGCTTCGAGCATGCGGCCCAGGCCGATGTCGCCGCAGGCCTGGCTGCCAGCGGCCGGGCCGAAGACCTTGAGGCCGCGGCTGCGCAGCAGGTGCAGGTTGTCCTGTGTGGCCGGGTCGCGCCACATGGCCTGGTTCATGGCCGGGGCGATGGCCACGGTGGCGTCGGTGGCCAGTACCAGGGTGGTCAGCAGGTCGTTGGCCAGGCCCTGGGCCAGGCGTGCCATCAGGTCGGCGGTGGCCGGGGCGATGAGGACCAGGTCGGCCCATTTGGCCAGATCGATGTGGCCCATGGCAGCTTCGGCCGCCGGGTCGAGCAGGTCCATGTGCACCGGGTGGCCGGACAGCGCCTGCAGGGTCAGTGGCGTGATGAACTCGCTGCCGCCCTTGGTCATTACCACGCGCACTTCGGCGCCTTGCTCCAGAAGCCTACGTACCAGCTCGGCGCTCTTGTAGGCGGCAATGCCGCCGCCGACGCCCAGAATGATGCGTTTTCGATACAGCCGCTGCATAGGCCTGCCTTTATATCTGGTAATAACACCACGGTGAAACCGCCTTCCGGGGCCGGATCGCCGTGCAAAAAGTTGCGCTAAGATAGCACAGCGCTCGCTATGGAACAGCGAGGCACACAGACAGGGAGTGGGGATGAGTATTCGCGATTGGCCCGAGGCCGAGCGCCCGCGTGAGCGCCTGCTGGCGCATGGTCCGGGCAGTCTTTCCGATGGCGAGCTGCTGGCGATATTCCTGCGCACCGGCGTGGCCGGGCACAGCGCCGTGGACGTCGCGCGCAACCTGCTGATCCGCTTCGGTGGCCTGCGCGCCTTGCTCGAAGCCGACCAGAAAACCTTCAGCCAGCACTTCGGCATGGGCCCTGCCAAGTATGCCCAGTTGCAGGCCTCCATCGAGATGAACCGTCGCTACATGGCCGAGCGGTTGAACCGTGGCCCGGCCATGGAAGATCCATCGTCGGTGCGCCACTACCTCAAGGCCAAGCTGCGCCATGAACGCCAGGAAGTGTTCGGTTGCCTGTTTCTGGACACCAAGCATCAGCCGCTGGGTTTCGAAGTACTGTTTCGCGGCACCATCGACAGCGCGGCGGTGTATCCGCGTGAGGTGGTCAAACGGGCCATCGCCACAAATGCGGCAGCGCTCATCCTGGCGCACAATCATCCTTCCGGAAATCCGACCCCGAGCCAGGCCGATCGCTCGCTGACCCAGCGCCTCAAGGAATCATTGGCGCTGGTGGATGTGCGGGTGCTCGACCACATCATCATCGGCGAAGGCGAGCCGTTGTCGATGGTCGAGCACGGGTGGATGTAAGGGGCGAGATTCGGCTGTGCATGCACCGGCCGCTCCTACAGGGATCCGTGGTGATACGGAAATCCACTGTGGGAGCGGGTTCTACCCGCGAAGAGGCCGGTAGTGGCAGCCTATTTCTCCACCGACACCCTGGAGAAATCCTGCCGACCGAACGGGCTGACGGTGTAGCCCTCGACCCCTTCGCGAGCCAGTACGGCGGCGGTGGGGTGGGCCAGCGGTAGCCACAGCGCCTGCTTCTGGATCTGCGCCTGGGCCTGCTGGTACAGCTTGCTGCGCTGGGCCTGATCGGTCACTGCCTTGCCGTCGCTGATCAGCTTGTCCAGGCCCTTGTCGCAATAGCGTGCGAAGTTGGTGCCCGACTGCACGGCTGCGCAGGAAAACTGCGGGGTGAGGAAGTTGTCCGGATCGCCGTTGTCGCCGGCCCAGCCCATGAACAGCAGGTCATGCTCGCCAGCCTTGGCACGGCGAATCAACTCGCCCCATTCGATCACGCGGATCTCGGCCTTGATGCCGACCTTGGCCAGGTCGGCCTGCAACAGCTGCGCACCCAGGCTGGGGTTGGGGTTGAGCAGGCTGCCCGAAGGACGGGTCCAGATCGTGGTGTTGAAACCGTCCTTCAAGCCTGCCTTGGCGAGCAACTCGCGCGCCTTGGCCGCATCCTGCTTGTAGCCCGGCAGGTCCCGCGCATAGCTCCAGGTGTTGGGCGGGTAGGGGCCATTGGCAGCCTCGGCGGTGCCTTCGAAGACGGCCTTGAGGTAGCTGTCCTTGTCGAAGGCCAGGTTGATGGCCTGGCGCACTTCAGGCTTGTCCAGAGGCGGGTGCTGGCTGTTGATGGCCACGAACGCGGTCATGAAAGCCTCGGTCTTGATCACCTTCAGGCTCTTGTCGTCGGCGGCCGCAGCGATGTCCAGGGGCTTGGGCGACAGGGTCAGCTGGCACTCGTTGCGGCGCAGCTTCTGCAGGCGCACGTTGGCGTCCGGGGTGATGGCGAACAGCAAAGGGTCGACGGCAGGCTTGCCGGCAAAGTAGTCCGGGTTGGCCTTGTAGCGCACCACGGCGTCTTTTTCGAAGCGCACGAATACGAAGGGCCCGCTGCCGATCGGCTGGCTGTTGAGTTTTTCCGGAGTGCCGGCTTGCATCAGTTGGTCGGCGTATTGCGCCGAATAGATCGAGGCGAAGCCCATGCTCAGGGTCGCCAGGAACGTTGCATCGGGATGATCCAGGGTGAACCGTACGGTCAGAGGATCAGGCGCCTCGATTTTCTTGATCAGGCCAGGCAGTTGCATCGACTGGGCGTGCGGAAAGCCGCTTTGCGCCACTTTGTGCCAGGGGTTGGCCGGGTCAAGCATGCGTTGGAAGCTGAACAGCACGTCCTGCGCGTTCAGCTCACGGTCTGGCTTGAAGTAGGCGGTGTCGTGGAATTTGACCCCCGGGTGCAGCTTGAACGTGTAGGTCAGGCCATCGGCCGACACGGTCCAGCTGTCCGCCAGGCTGGGGATGACCTTGCCGGCCTTGGCGTCGAACTCCACCAGGCGGTTCATCAGCACATCGGCCGAGGCGTTGGTAGTGGTCAGCGAGTTGTACTGCACCACGTCGAAGCCTTCGGGGCTGGCTTCGGTACAGACCGTCAGCGGTGCGGCATGCACCAGTGCGGAGGCAAACAGGGGAGCAAGCAAGAACGGCAAAGTCGCAAGACGCATGGTGTGTTCCTTGGCGTGTCGAGGGCCCATCTGCCTATGCAGTCTGGAGAAAAGTCCTACCCTAGAGATGTCGAGCGGCGTTGACTATCCCTAAATCGTTTTTCTGCGCGACGAGTGGTCATGCCGCAGCACGCCCGCCAGTGCTGTGCCTGCGCCGATGCCGGCGCAGCTGGGCGCATCGATTGTGCATCTGGAGTTGTTGCGCCGCAGGCTTTCTGGTATAAAGCAGCGCTCTTTTCTAGGGCCCTGTTCCTCTGCCTTTACGGTGAGGCGGGTAAGACCCTGAAGAAACGCGGCGCCGTGCGCCAAATGACTGAGAGATAAGCGGCCAACCCATGCCGGGTTGGGCATGTGGTTTTAGAGGGCTGAGGCATGTCGAGAGTCTGTCAAGTTACCGGTAAGGGTCCGGTGACTGGGAATAACATTTCCCACGCAAACAACAAAACCCGTCGTCGTTTCCTGCCGAACCTGCAGCATCACCGCTTCTGGGTTGAAGAAGAGAAACGTTTTGTTCGCCTGCGCGTATCCGCCAAGGGCATGCGTATCATCGACAAGCGTGGCATCACTGTCGTGCTGGCCGAAATTCGCAAAGCTGGCAAGATCTAAGGGAGCTTTATCATGCGTGAATTGATTCGTTTGATCTCGAGCGCCGGTACTGGTCACTTCTACACTACCGACAAGAACAAGCGTACTACCCCGGACAAGATCGAGATCAAGAAATTTGATCCGGTTGTTCGCAAGCACGTGATGTACAAGGAAGGCAAAATCAAGTAATTGATTTTGGCGACCAGAAAAAGGCCCGCATCGAAAGATGCGGGCCTTTTTTTGTGCCCGGTTTGGCGCAGGCCAGGCTTTCGATCTAGCGATGCTGGGCTTGGGCGTTAGGGATGGGGTTCAGGGTGGTGACAAAAACCTTGCTCAGGCGCGCGTTTCCTCCTTGTGCAACAACGCTGATGCGCTCCAATGGCGATTTCGTGTAGTACAGCGCAGTCCCTGCCGCGCTGCCTGCGGCACCGAGCAGTTCCAGGCAGGAACGATCGATCACCAGGTGCATGTCCATGGTGCGGGTATCAGGTTGGAAGGCATACGAAAACCGGTCGACGAAATAGCGCTGCTCAAAGCCTGACGCACCGTGTCGGTCGATGAACAAGCCGCCGAAAGGGCCTGCGTCGAATCCGGCCTCAAGGGTTTCTCCAGCCTCGTTGGACAGACGGACCGTCACCACGGCACCTGGCTGCAATTCGACTTCCAGACGCACCTCGATTGCCTCGCCGGCGGGCAATGCGGCACTGGCCAGCGTTGCGCTGCCCCATGGTCGGGTGTCGTCGATCAGGACCTTGCCCGCCAAGGGAGCGAGGTCGACGAACTGCTGCACCAGCCGCCAGTCCTTGCCCACGCGCCGCAATCCCAGGGTGCGTGGCAGTGTCATCATGCCTCTGGATGGTGATGCAGGCACCTCGTTGGCGTACTGCCAGTTGCTGAGCCAGGCCAGGCCCACCGGTGCCCCGGAGTGGTTGGAGAAGCTTTGAAAGGCGTAGAAGTCCTTGCCGAAGTCCATCAGCCGCGTGACGCGGTCCTCGGCGGTGAACTGCCGGCCGTCGAAGTCGCCGACGAAATACTGCACTGTGCTGCCGCCCAGAGGGCCGCCGGGATTGATGGAAAGGATCAGCACCCAACGCTCGCCGCCGTTTTCGACGGGTACACGGATCAGGTCCGGGCACTCGTAGTCGATGCCCAGCAGGCCGCTGTCTGCGAATTCACCGCGCTTGTCCCAGGATTTCAGATCGACCGAGCCGTAGAACAGCACCCGATGCGAGCGTGCTTCGACCACCACCATGATCCAGCACTGTTCCGGCGCGTGCCAGAAGACCTTGGGGTCGCGGAACTGGCTGGAACCGATGTCCAGCACCGGGTTGTAAGCGTACTCGACAAAGCTGCGCCCGCGGTCGCTGCTGACGGCGATTTCCTGGGTCTGCAGGGTTGCCGAAGCGCGCGTATAGATGGCGACGATGCCGCCCGCTCGTTCCCCGGCGTCTGGTTGTGCCTGGAACAGTCCGCTCAGGTTGTGCTGGTCAACCACCGCGCTGCCGCTGAACGCCTGACCGGCCGGGGTGTTGAACAAGGCGGTGGGCAAGGTTTGCCAATTGAGAAGATCAGGGCTGACGGCGTGTCCCCAGTGCACGTTGCCCATCGTCGCCGCTGACGGGTTGTGTTGATAGTAAAGATGATATTCGCCGTCGAAAAACACCAGGCCATTGGGGTCGTTCATGAAGCCTGTGGGCGGTGCGTAATGCACCTGGGGCGTGTAGTTGCCGCCGGTGGTAGGGCGTTTTTCGTCAGCCTGGGCGAAACGATAAAAAGCCGCACCGGTAGCCAGCAGGGCGGAGCCGATAGCGAAATAACGTCGTGTCATCAACGGTTGTAGCTCCTGGATCTAGGCATGGGACGCGGTGCTTATTTGGCTTCGAACACCACGTAGATCTTGCGGCACGCCTCCAGCACTTCCCAGGTGCCGGTGAAGCCTGCAGGGATCACGAAGCGGTCGCCGGCGCGCAAGGTCTTGCCATTGCCCTGGTCGTCACGCAATACGGAAACGCCCTGCACGATTTCGCAATATTCGTGCTCGGTGTAGTTGACCGTCCATTGCCCCACCTGACCTTCCCAGACCCCCGCGTTCATCTGTCCGCAGGGGCTCTGGTAGTGGTTGAACAGTGTCTGTTCGGGGTCGCCGCCAAGGATTTTCTCAGGCGCCGGGCGGTAGCGTTCCGGGGTGACGCTGTGTTGGGCAAAGTCGACGATGCTGGTGATGTTCATGCAGGAAACCCCTCGCTTGTTGGATAAAACGCACATCCGTGGGCCTGTGTGCGCCGGGTGTCAAATATATTGAAATGCGTCGCACCGGTGGTTTAGGGTGGTTCGATGTCACCCCGCTCAGCCTTGCACGGCCGGGCTTTGCATTCAATCACAGGAGATCCGTATGACCACTCTGACTCGCGCTGACTGGGAACAACGTGCCCAGCAGCTGAAGATCGAAGGGCGCGCGTTCATCAACGGCGAGTACACCGACGCCGTGTCGGGCCAGACCTTCGAATGCGTAAGCCCCGTCGACGGTCGACTGCTGGCCCAGGTGGCCAGCTGCGACGCTGCCGACGCCCAGCGCGCGGTCGAGAATGCCCGCGCCACGTTCAACGAAGGCGTCTGGGCCAAGGCCGCGCCGGCCAAGCGCAAGGCCACCCTGATTCGTTTCGCCGGGTTGCTGCGTGAGCATGCCGAGGAGCTGGCGCTTCTGGAAACGCTGGACATGGGCAAGCCGATCAGTGATTCGCTGAACATCGACGTACCCGGCTCGGCCAATGCCCTGGCCTGGAGCGGCGAAGCCATCGACAAGGTCTACGACGAAGTCGCACCGACCCCGCATAACCAACTAGGTCTGGTCACGCGTGAAGCCGTCGGCGTGGTGGCCGCAGTGGTGCCGTGGAATTTCCCTCTGATGATGGCCTGCTGGAAGCTGGGTCCGGCCCTGGCCACGGGCAACTCGGTGATCCTCAAGCCGTCGGAGAAATCCCCATTGACCGCCATCCGCATCGCGCAGTTGGCGATCGAGGCGGGCATTCCCAAGGGCGTGCTCAATGTGCTGCCGGGCCATGGCCACACGGTCGGCAAGGCACTGGCCCTGCACATGGACGTGGACACCGTGGTCTTCACCGGTTCCACCAGGATCGCCAAGCAACTGATGATCTACGCGGGCGAGTCGAACATGAAGCGCGTCTGGCTGGAGGCGGGCGGCAAGAGCCCCAACATCGTGTTCGCCGATGCGCCTGACCTGCAGGCCGCAGCCGATTCGGCGGCCAGCGCCATTGCCTTCAATCAGGGCGAAGTCTGCACGGCGGGCTCGCGCCTGTTGGTGGAGCGTTCGGTCAAGGAGCGCTTCCTGCCCATGGTGGTCGAGGCACTCAAGGCCTGGAAACCAGGCAACCCGCTTGACCCGGCGACCAATGTCGGTGCTTTGGTGGACACCCAGCAGATGAACACGGTGCTGTCCTACATCAGCGCCGGTCAGGAAGGCGGCGCCACCTTGCTGGTGGGCGGCAAGCGCATCCTCGAGGAAACCGGCGGTACCTACGTCGAACCGACCATCTTCGATGGCGTGACCAATGCCATGAAGATCGCCCAGGAAGAGATTTTCGGGCCGGTGCTGTCGGTGCTCACCTTCGACACCGCCGAGGAGGCGGTCAGCATCGCCAACGACAGCGCCTACGGCCTGGCGGCTGCGGTATGGACCGCGAACATCTCCAAGGCGCACCTGACGGCCAAGGCGCTGCGCGCCGGCAGCGTGTGGGTCAACCAGTACGACGGTGGCGACATGACTGCGCCGTTCGGTGGGTTCAAGCAGTCGGGCAATGGTCGTGACAAGTCGCTGCATGCGTTCGACAAATACACCGAACTGAAGGCCACCTGGATCAAGCTCTGATCCACTGCCGGTCGGGCTGGTGGATCAAAGCATCTTCTCCAGCCCGATCACTTCACTGGCCCACGCATTCAGCCGACGCCACCAGTCACCCGGTTCGCGGTACAGGGTGTGCATCTGCTGGTGGTCCTCGGTGTCCCACACTACCTGGCCATTTTCCAGGCGCACCTGGTAGCTGCGTGCAGGCGACATGCCCTCACGGGCCAGGTGGCGCATCTGCGCCGCCAGTTCCGGGCTGTCCACCAGCACGCCGACCTCGGTGTTCCACAGCACCGAACGCGGGTCGAAATTGAACGAGCCGATGAAGGATTTGCGCTCGTCGAAGATCATCGCCTTGCTGTGCAGGCTGGAATCGGAGCTGCCACTGAAGCTCAATGTGCCACCCGCATCGTCACCCGGCTGGCGACGCAGCTCGAACAGCTTCACTCCGTGCTCGAGCAAGTTCTTGCGGTAGGGCACGTAGCCGCCGTGTACCGCAGGTACGTCGGTCGCTTCCAGGGAATTGGTCAGCAGGCTGACGTCGACGCCGGCGTCGGCGCGCCCGGTGAGGTAGTCGCGGCCGGCCTTGCCCGGTACGAAGTAGGCGGAGATCAGCATCAGTTCATGCTTGACCTGGGTCAGCTCCGGAGCGAGCTGCGTGGTCAGCAGCAGGTGCGGATCGGGCTCGCCTCGGGCCAGCACCTTGGTCGGCGCATCCCACAGTGCCTGGCCCCAGGCCCAGATCAACTGGCGCCGCCAGACGTCCAGCTGCGGCGCGCTCTGGTAGGTCATCAAGCGTTCATAGAGGGCGTGATGCTGGCTTCGCGAGGTGGTCAGGGACTTTTCCAGGCGCACCCGCGACGCAGCCAGGTGTTTGGCCGTCGGCACCGTGAACAGAAAATTGGCGATCGGCTGGCTCAGCGCACTGTTCCAGTACTGATCGAAGCTGTAGCCCAGCTGCTGGGCTACCGGCCCGAAGCCGAGCAGGTCGATGTCGGTGAAATTCATGTCCGGCTCGGCGTCGAAGTATTCGTCGCCCAGATTGCGTCCGCCGACGATGGCCACGCTGTTGTCGGCCAGCCACAGTTTGTTATGCATGCGCCGGTGCTGCCGAGACAGTTGCAGCAGGCGGCCCACCGCGCGCGTGGCGCCGGTTGAGCGGCCCAGGTGGGTGGGGTTGAACAGGCGGATCTGGATGTTGTGATGCGCGGCGAGGGTGGCGATGGTCTTGTCCAGGCCATCACTGGTGGTGTCGTCCAGCAGGATGCGTACGCGCACGCCGCGGTCGGCGGCCTTGAGCAGTTCGTCGACCAGGGCGCGGGTGCTGAAACCGTCGTGGACGATGTAGTACTGCAGGTCGAGGCTGACCTGGGCATTGCGGATCAGCTCGGCACGTGCGCGAAAGGCCTCGTCACTGCTCGACAGCAGACGGAAACCCGACTGGCCATGATGGGCCTGCACCTGGGCCTGTACCGACCTGCCGAAGGCCGATTGTTCGGCCGGGAGCATCTCGCTGTATTCACGCGGCGCATTCACGCTGGCACAGCCTTGCACGGCGAGGATCAGGGTCAACAGCGGCGGTAACAGCCTGGGGCAGGGCAAAGCGATCATCCTTGCAGGGAGGGCGGGCGTGCCGTTCGACCTTGGCATGGGCTCAAAGGTCGGCATCGGAGTGCGGATTATCCGCAAGCAGCTGCCGAGCGCAGGTACCCACGGTGCGTACGGCGGCCTCGATGTCGGGCGAAGGCTTGCTGGCGAAGTTCATGCGCAGGCAGTTACGGTACTTGCCCGACGCCGAAAAGATACTGCCCACGGCGATCTGTACGCCCTGGTCGAGCAGCAGGCGGTTGAGCTTGAGGGTATCGAAGCCCTCGGGCAGCTCGACCCACAGCATGAATCCACCTTGAGGGCGGCTGCAGCGGGTGCCGGTGGGAAAGTAGCGGGTGACCCAGTCGATCATCAGGTCGCGGCTGCGCTGGTACTGGGTGCGCATGCGGCGCAGGTGCGGTTCGTAATGACCACCCTTGATGAACTCGGCGATGGCCAACTGCGGCTGCGTCGAGGTCGACCCGGTGCCGATGTACTTCATGTGCAGCACCCGCTCCAGGTAGCGGCCGGGGGCGACGAAGCCGATGCGCAGGCCGGGGGCCAGGGTCTTGGAGAACGAACTGCACAACAGCACGCGACCGTCTTCGTCGAACGACTTGATGGTGCGCGGACGGGGATAGCTGAAGGCCAGGTCGCCATACACATCGTCCTCGATGATGGCCACGTCGAAGCGTTGCGCGAGCGTCAGCAGGGCACGCTTGCGAGCTTCGGGCATCACGTAGCCCAACGGATTGTTGCAATTGGGCGTCAACTGTATGGCCTTGATCGGCCATTGCTCCAGGGCCAGCTCCAGCGCTTGCAGGCTGATGCCGGTGAGCGGGTCGGTCGGGATTTCCAGGGCCTTCATGCCCAGGCCCTTGAGGGTCTGCATGGCGCCGAAGAAGCTGGGCGAGTCCACGGCGACGATATCGCCGGGCTCGCAGATGGCGCGGATGCTGGCCGACAGCGCTTCATGGCAGCCTGTGGTGACGACCAGTTCACCAATGCCCAATCGGCAGCCGGCATCCACCAGAAGCCGGGCGATCTGTTCGCGCAGGGCCTGGGTTCCATACAGCGAGTCGTAGTACAGGCCCGGCATCGCCTGGTGCCGACTCAGGCGGGCCAGCTCGCGCAGCAACGGCCGCAGGGTCGGGCTGCTGACGTCGGGCATGCCACGGCCCAGTTGCACCACGTCATCGCGGGGCGCTGCGCGCATCAGTTCGACGACCTGGTCCCACTGGGAGATATCCACAGGACGCTGCATGGGGCGGCCCACGGCGGGCAGTGCCGGCAGTTCGCGGGCGGTGGGCACGAAATAGCCGGATTTGGGCCGGGGCGCGGCCAAGCCGTGGTCTTCTAGCTGGCGATAGGCTTGCTGCACGGTGCTCAGGCTGACCCCGTGCTCGATGCTCAGGGCGCGCACCGACGGCAGGCGATCGCCAGGCCGGTAGAGACCTTGTTCGATGCGCTGGCTGAGCAGTTGGGCGAGGTTCATGTACAGCGTCATGGGCGTGCTCGAACTGATGACCATACAGATGCGTGGAAAATACAGCATTCAGACGCACTGGTCAGCCATCTGTATGAAAAACATAAGCGCTTTTTGAATCTGTATTAAGCGGTGTCGGCTGCGGCACCATGGCCTTGCTGTCCAAACACTTCAAGGAGAAAGGCCATGAACGGCTTGAGCGATGTACGTCTGCTGCTGCGCACCGAAGAATTGCTGGAAGCGCCGAAGCTGCGCTCGCGCACGCCGTGCGCACCGGCAGGCCTGGGGCGTTGGGCGCTGATGCTGCATCACTTGCGCACGCGTCCGGCCCTACTCGAACTGGACGAGGATCAGTTGCGCGATATCGGCCTGGACGCGCAGCAGGCCCGCCGCGAAGGCTTGAAGCCGTTCTGGCGTTCGTAGCGCAGCGGTCTAGCCCAGCTCCTTGAACCGGTGCCAGAGCATGCCCAGCGCCAGCAGGGGCGAGCGCAGGTAGCGGCCGCCGGGAAAGGTCATGTGCGGCACTTTGGCGAACAGGTCGAAGCCGCGGCTGGCCTGGCCACTGATGGCTTCGCCGAGCAGTTTGCCCGCCAGGTGCGTGACGTTCAGCCCGTGCCCGGAATAGGCCTGGGCATAGAACACGTTGGGCTGCTCCTTGAGCCTGCCGATCTGCGGCAGACGGTTGGCGCCGATGCCGATCATGCCGCCCCATTGATAGTCGATGCGCACATTGGCCAGTTGCGGGAACACATCGAGCATCTTGGGCCGCATGTATTCGGCGATGTCCTTGGGATCGCGCCCCGAGTAGTGACAGGCGCCGCCGAACAGCAGGCGCCGATCGGCGGACAGTCGATAGTAATCCACCGTCACCCGCTGGTCGCACACCGCCATGTTGCGGGGCAGCAGCTGCCGTGCCTGTTCGGCATCCAAAGGCTCGGTGGCGATGATGTAGCTGCCGGCCGGCAGCACCTTGCCGCTCAGCTGCGGGTTGAGGTCGTTCAGGTAGGCGTTGCAGCCCAGCACCAGGAAGCGTGCCGGCACCTGGCCTTGAGCGGTGTGCACGCGCACTTGCGGGCCATATTCGATACGCGTCACCCGTGAGTGCTCGAAGACCTGCACACCCAATTGCCGGGCCACTTCGGCCTCACCCAGGGCCAGGTTCAACGGATGCAGGTGGCCGGAGCCCATGTCGACCAGGCCGCCGTGGTAGCGGTCCGAGCCGACCACGCTGTGCATGTCCTGTGCCTCGACGATTTGCAGCTCGTGAGCGTAGCCCAGGCTGCGCAGGGCTTCTGCGTCTTCGACGAACCCCTGCAGCTGGGCCGGCTTGTTGGCCAGGTCGCAGTAGCCCCAGGTCAGGTCGCACTCGATACCATGGCGGTCGACCCGCTGGCGGACGATCTCGACCGCTTCCAATCCCATCAAGGTCAAGTCGCGCACACCGTCGTCGCCAATGATCTTGCGAAACTGTTCCAGATCGTGGCCGACGCCGCGAATCAGTTGCCCACCGTTGCGCCCGCTGGCACCCCAGCCAATCTGGTGGGCTTCGAGCAGGGCCACGCTGAACCCCCGCTGCGCCAGTTCGATCGCGGTGTTCAGCCCGGAGAAGCCACCGCCTACCACACACACATCGACGCTGACCTCGCCCTGCAAGGGCGGGTATACCGGCTGCCGATGCAGACTGGCGGCGTAGTACGAGGCGGCGTGCTCGGCGCGAGCGTTCATGTGAGTGGTCCTGGTAGCAATGGTTTGAAAGGGGTGTACGGAAAAATTCGACGCAGCATAAGCCGGGGTTTCCCATGGCGGCAACCGCGCGGCACAATGGCGCCTCGTCCACGCGGTGACCGTCATGAGCTTCAACAGCCACAAGCTTCGTTTCCTGCGCGAGCAGATTCCTTCGTTCGAATGCGTGCCGGGATGCCATGACTGCTGCGGGCCGGTGACCACTTCATCCGAGGAAATGGCGCGCCTGCCGCGCAAGACGGCCGCTGAACAGGAGGCCGCGCTGGCCCGGTTCGACTGCGTGCACCTGGGGCCGCAGGGTTGCACGGTGTATGAAGAGCGCCCGCTGATCTGCCGGCTGTTCGGAACCACGCCCACGCTGCCATGCCCCAATGGGCGACGCCCGGTGGAGATGATCGACCCCGCCGTGGAGCATCAGGTGCACAAGCTGATCGCCAGCACTCGCCAGGTGCTGGTCTGAAGCATTGCCGGGTCAGTCCGGCACCGGCAGGTTCAAGCTCTCCTTCACTTCTTCCATGACGATGTAGCTCTTGGATTCGCGCACATGGGGCAGTTTCAAGAGGATGTCGCCCAGCAGCTTGCGGTAGGAGGCCATTTCGGAAATGCGTGCCTTGACCAGATAGTCGAAGTCACCCGACACCAGATGGCACTCCAGCACGTGGGGCAGTTTGAGCACCGCGCGGCGAAATTCCTCGAAGGTGTCGCCCGACTTGTAGTCCAGGCTGATCTCGACGAACACCAGCAGGCTTCCGCGCAAATGCTGCGGATTGAGCCGGGCGTAATAGCCCATGATGATGCCTTCGCGCTCCAGACGGCGGACCCGTTCGGTGCAGGGTGTGGTCGACAGGCCAACCTTCTCGCCCAGTTCGGTAAATGACATGCGCCCGTCGGCCTGCAGGATGCGCAGGATATTGCGGTCGATCTTGTCGAGTTCGCGTTTGCTCTGGTGCTGGGTACGCACAGGCGATGCCCCTCCGTTAAAGCGTCAATGGCCGAGAATTGTCGCCAAATATAGCCTTGCATACAGTGAAAAGCACTGGCTGGACCTTTTTATACTGCCCACATCTTCGGACCTAACATCTTACGTCAGCGGATTTCCGCGATGAGGGCGACACACATGCGCGTTCTGGTACTCGGTAGTGGTGTGATCGGCACCGTCAGTGCCTATTATCTGGCCCGGCAAGGCATGGAAGTGACCGTGGTCGATCGCCAGCCGGCCGTCGCCATGGAAACCAGCTTCGCCAATGCCGGGCAGGTTTCGCCGGGCTATGCGTCGCCCTGGGCGGCGCCGGGCGTGCCGCTCAAGGCCATCAAATGGCTGCTGGAACGCCATTCACCGCTGGCGATCAAGCTGACCGGCGATGTCGACCAGTACCTGTGGATGGCGCAGATGCTGCGCAATTGCACCGCCAGCCGTTATGCGGTGAACAAGGAGCGCATGGTGCGCCTGTCCGAGTACAGCCGCGACTGCCTCGACGAGCTGCGCGCCGAGACCGGCATCGCCTACGAAGGCCGGACCCTTGGCACCACCCAGCTGTTCCGCACCCAGGCGCAACTGGACAACGCCGCCAAGGACATTGCCGTGCTCGAGCAGTCCGGCGTGCCCTACGAGCTGCTCGACCGCGAAGGCATCGCCCGCGTCGAACCGGCCCTGGCCTCGGTCACTGGCATTCTGGCCGGTGCCCTGCGGCTGCCCAACGACCAGACCGGTGACTGCCAGATGTTCACTACCCGCCTGGCGCAGATGGCCAGGGATCTGGGTGTGCAGTTCCGCTTTGGCCAGGCCATCGAGCGCCTGGACTTCGCCGGCGACCGCATCAACGGCGTGTGGATCGACGGCAAGCTGGAAACCGCTGACCGCTACGTGCTGGCACTGGGCAGCTATTCGCCGCAGTTGCTCAAGCCGCTGGGCATCCGGGCACCGGTGTACCCGCTCAAGGGCTACTCGCTGACCGTGCCGATCACCGATGCGGCGATGGCGCCGACCTCGACCATTCTCGACGAGAGCTACAAGGTGGCGATCACTCGTTTCGACAACCGCATCCGCGTCGGCGGGATGGCCGAGATCGCCGGTTTCGATCTGAGCCTGAATCCACGTCGTCGCGAAACGCTGGAAATGATCGTCAATGACCTCTACCCGCAGGGTGGTGATCTGACTCAGGCCAGCTTCTGGACCGGGCTGCGGCCGACCACCCCGGACGGCACGCCGATCGTGGGTGCCACGCCATTCAAGAACCTGTTCCTCAATACCGGCCATGGCACGCTGGGCTGGACCATGGCATGTGGTTCCGGACGCTTGCTTGCCGACCTGATCGCGCGTAAAAAGCCGCAGATCAGCGCGGCCGGCCTCGACATATCGCGCTACGGGCAGCCGCATGAAACGGTTCGCCAGGGTCAGTCCGCGCCAGCCCATTCGTAACCGTTGGCCCTGGATCGCCGCCCAGCGCGGCGATCCCTCGACCTTTTCACCCTTCAAACCTTGCAAAAGAAGCCCGCCATGCGTCCAGCCCGCGCCCTGATCGACCTTTCCGCCCTGCGCCACAACTATCGACTGGCACGCCAGATGAGTGGAGCCAGGGCGTTGGCTGTGGTCAAGGCCGATGCCTACGGGCATGGCGCGGTGCGTTGCGCCCAGGCGCTGGAAGGCGAGGCGGACGGGTTTGCCGTGGCCTGCATCGAGGAAGCCCTGCAGCTGCGTGCGGCCGGTATCACCGCGCCAGTGTTGCTGCTCGAAGGCTTTTTCGAAGCCAGCGAACTGCCGTTGATCATCGAGCATGGGCTGTGGTGCGTGGTGCATTCGTTGTGGCAACTGGAAGCCATCGAGCAGGCACGCTTGAGCCAGCCGTTGCAGGTCTGGTTGAAACTCGACTCGGGCATGCACCGTGTCGGCCTGCATCCCAAGGATTACCAGGCCGCCTATCAGCGCCTGCTGGCCAGCGGCAAGGTGGCCAAGATCGTGCTGATGAGCCATTTCGCCCGCGCCGATGAGCTGGACTGCCCCAGCAGTACCGAGCAACTGGCCGTGTTCGATACGGCGCGCCAGGGGCTGAGCGCCGAGATCAGCCTGCGCAACTCTCCGGCGGTGCTCGGCTGGCCGCAGATTCCCAGCGACTGGGTGCGCCCCGGCATCATGCTCTACGGGGCCACACCGTTCGAAACCGCGACCCCTGCCAGTGCCCGATTGCAGCCGGTGATGACGCTACAGTCCAAGGTCATCAGCGTGCGTGAACTGCCTGCCGGGGAGGCCGTGGGCTACGGCGCGCGCTTCGTCACCCAGCGGCCGAGCCGGATCGGCGTGGTGGCCATGGGTTATGCCGATGGTTACCCGCGCCTGGCGCCCAATGGCACGCCGGTGCTGGTCGACGGCGTGCGTACCGTGCTGGCGGGACGGGTGTCGATGGACATGCTCAACGTCGACCTGACCGATGTGCCTCAGGCGGGTGTGGGCAGCACGGTCGAGCTGTGGGGCAAGCAGGTGCTGGCCAGTGACGTTGCCCAAGCGGCTGGCACCATTGCCTACCAGATCTTCTGCAACCTGCGCCGTGTGCCCTTGCAGTACGTTTAGCCTGACGTTTAGGCGCGCCATGCGCCCGGGCCGACCCATCGCCCGCCAATGTGTTGTAAATCCCGAACGCTGTTGCCATGATACCGGCCATCATGAACTGCACAGCATTCCAGGAGGCTTTCGCATTGGACGTCGGCGAACGACTGCAAGCCATTCGCAAACTCAAGGGTTTGTCCCAGCGTGAACTCGCCAAACGGGCGGGCGTCACCAACAGCACCATTTCCATGATCGAGAAGAACAGCGTCAGCCCCTCGATCAGCTCGCTGCGCAAGGTGCTGGGCGGGATTCCGATGTCCATGGTGGAGTTCTTTTCCGAAGAGCTGCAGGCCGAGCGGCCAACTCAGGTGGTCTACAAGGCCAACGAGCTGATCGATATCTCCGACGGCGCGGTGACCATGAAACTGGTCGGCAAGGCCCACCCCAGCCGGGCCATCGCCTTTCTCAGCGAGGTCTATCCGCCGGGTGCCGACACGGGCATGGAAATGCTCATGCACGAGGGCGAGGAGACCGGCATCCTGGTGGAAGGGCGCCTGGAGCTGGTGGTCGGTCAGGACACCTACGTGCTCGAAGAGGGCGACAGCTACTACTTCGAAAGCAGCAAGCCGCATCGCTTCCGCAACCCGTTCGATACGCCCGCCCGCTTGATCAGCGCCGCCACGCCGGCGAATTTCTAAGGAGCCTGCGCATGGTCCACCGATGTTCCATCGAAGCGGCCGTGGACCAGGTGCTGCAGCGTTTGCCCACGCATATCCACATGGGCATGCCGCTGGGCCTGGGCAAGCCCAACCGCTTCGTCAACGCGCTGTATGCCCGAATCAAGAGCCTGCCCGAACGACGCCTGACGATCTACACCGCACTGGTGCTGGGCCGCCCGCCCTTGGGCGACGGCCTGCAGAAGCGCTTGCTCGAACCCTTCGTCGAGCGCGTGTTCGGCGATTACCCCGAGTTCGACTTTCTCGCCGACCTGCGCCGTGACGAGCTGCCCTCCAACGTCAGCGTGCAACAGTTCTTCATGCAGCCGGGCAGCCTGCTGGGCAGCACGACGGCGCAGCAAAGCTACATCAGCAGCAATTACAGCCACGCCGCGCGCGACATCAATGCCAAGGGGCTGAATCTGGTGGCGCAACTGGTCGGCCAGCACCCCGAAAATGCCGAACGTCTGAGCCTGAGCTGCAATCCGGACATCACCCTGGACCTGCTGCCGATGATCGAAAAGCGTCGTGCGGCCGGCGAGACCATTCTGATTCTGGGCCAGGTCCACGAAGCGCTGCCGTTCATGCCCGGCAGCGCCGAAATCGACAGCCAGGCGTTCGACCTGCTGATCGACGGTGCCGAACAGTCGACGCTGTTTTCCACGCCGAACATGCCGGTCGGTGTGCAGGATCATTTCATCGGTCTGCATGCCAGCACACTGGTGCGCGACGGCGGTACGCTGCAGATCGGCATTGGGGCGATGGGCGATGCGCTGAGCGCCGTCTTGCTTGCGCGTCAGGCCGACAATGCCGGCTACCGGGCGTTGCTCGATGAACTCGACCTGTCGCCCTGGCAGGCGTTGATCCAGGCAGAAGGCGGCGTCGAGCCCTTCGCTGCCGGCCTGTATGGCTGCAGCGAGATGTTCGTCAACGGCCTGCTGGCCCTCGCCGAAGCGGGGGTGATACGCCGCAAGGTCTACCCGGACGTGGCACGCCAGGCCGCGGCAAACGCCGGTGTGCTGCACGCCGATGAGGACCAGGACGGGGTGGTGGTACACGGCGGTTTCTTTCTCGGGCCGAACAGTTTCTACGAGCGCCTTCGCCAGATGCCTGCGGCAAGCCTGGCCCGCTTCGACATGACCGCGATCAGCTACATCAACGAGCTGTATGGCGACGAGCAACTGAAGCGCCTGCAACGACGCGATGCGCGGTTCATCAATACCGTGTTCACGGCTACGGTGATGGGCGCGGCCGTGTCGGACCAGCTCGAAGACGGGCGGGTCATCAGCGGCGTGGGCGGGCAGTACAATTTCGTCGTCCAGGGGCACGCCCTGGAGGGCGCACGTTCGGTGCTGATTCTGCGCAGCTGGCGTGAGTCGGCAGGCGTCATCAGCTCCAACGTGCTTTGGGACTACGGTCACTGCACGATTCCGCGGCACCTGCGCGACATTGTCGTGACCGAGTACGGCATTGCCCAGTTGCGCGGGCGCACCGATGCCGAGGTGATTGAGGCGATGATCAACATCAGCGATTCGCGCTTCCAGCCCAGCCTGATCGACGAGGCCCAGCGCGCCGGCAAGTTGAGCAAGGATTTCGTGCTCGATCCGCGCTTTGCCGACAACACCAGCGAGCGTTTGCAGGGCATTCGCGAACGGCATGCGTCGCTGTTTCCTGAGTATCCACTGGGGTGCGATTTCACCGACGAGGAAAAGGACCTGCTGCGCGCGCTGAACTGGCTCAAGAGCAAGTTCAAGCTCAGCGAGATGCTCGAGCTGGGCAAGGCGGCGCTGGAGGCACCCGAGGCCAGCCGCTACCCCCTGCACCTGCAGCGCATGGGGCTGGACCAGCCGCAGGGGTTGCGCGAGGAACTCTACCAGCGCCTGGTACTGGCTGCCCTGCAGGAGACCGAAAACCCGGCGCGCTAGGCGCTACACCGCGTGGCTTCCTTCGCGGCCGATGACCGCTCCTACGGCGAGCATCATCGGTCTGCGTAGAAGCGACCCATGACCGCTTGGCTGGCATCATCGGCCTGCGTAGGAGCGGTCATCGGCCGCGAATGGCTGGATGCGGTGGGTCAGGTCACTCCACGAAGGTCACGACGCCATTGGCCAGCGACTGTACCCGCGCCAGGGATTCCACGCGATAGCCTTGCGCGTCGAGTTCGGCGCGGCCGCCCTGGAAGGACTTCTCGATGACGATACCCAGTCCGGCCAGTTTGGCGCCGGCCTGGTTGATGATCGAAATCAGCGCCTGCGACGCCTTGCCGTTGGCCAGGAAATCGTCGATCACCAGCACGGTGTCGTTGCTGTTCAAATGCCGTGGCGAAATGGCCACCGTGCTTTCCGTCTGCTTGGTGAACGAATACACCGAGGCCACCAGCAGGTTTTCCGTCAGCGTCAGCGACTGGTGCTTGCGCGCGAAGATCACCGGCACGCCCAGGCGCAGACCGGCCATTACCGCCGGGGCGATGCCCGAAGCTTCGATGGTGACGATCTTGGTGATCCCGGCATCGGCGAACCGGCGGGCGAATTCGTCGCCGATCTGCTGCATCAAGAGCGGATCGATCTGGTGGTTGAGAAAGGCATCGACCTTCAATACCTGATCGGAAAGCACGATGCCTTCTTCGCGAATCTTTTTGTGCAGAGCTTCCACGGTGGTTCCTCGATGTACCAATGTGCGCAGGCCGGCTGTGGCCCGGGCAGGGTTGAATTCAGCGTTTGAGCATGGCGCGTATATCGGCCAATGCGGTGTTGCCGCGCACGGCTTTGACTTCCGTGGGCGTGTCGTCGTTACCTTCCCAGGCCAGGTCGTCGGGCGGCAGTTCATCGAGAAAGCGGCTGGGTGCGCAATCGATGATCTCGCCGTACTGCTTGCGCTTGGCGGCGAAGGTGAAGGCCAGGGTCTGCCGCGCGCGCGTGATGCCCACGTAGGCCAGGCGGCGTTCTTCCTCGATGGTGTCGGCTTCGATGCTGGAGCGGTGCGGCAGGATTTCCTCTTCCATGCCCATGATGAACACGTAGGGGAATTCCAGGCCCTTGGACGCATGCAGGGTCATCATCTGCACGCCCTCGGCGCCGTCCTCTTCTTCCTGCTGCCGTTCGAGCATGTCGCGCAGCACCAGCTTGCCGATCGCTTCCTCGACCGTCATGGCGCCGTCTTCGTCCTTTTCCAGGGTGTTCTTCAAGGCCTCGACCAGGAACCACACGTTGCTCATGCGGTAGTCGGCGGCCTTTTCACTGGAACTGTTGGTGCGCAGCCACTGCTCGTAATCGATGTCCATGACCATGCTGCGCAGCGCCCCGATCGGGTCTTCGCCGGCGCACTGTTCGCGGACCTTGTCCATGTAGCGCTTGAAGCGGCTCAGGCGATCGGTGAAGCGCGCGTCCAGATGCTCGCCCAGGCCGATCTCGTCGGTGGCCGCGTACATCGAGATCTTGCGCTCGGTGGCATAGTTGCCGAGCTTTTCCAGGGTCGTGGAGCCGATTTCCCGGCGTGGCACGTTAATCACGCGCAGGAAGGCGTTGTCGTCGTCCGGGTTCACGATGAGGCGGAAGTAGGCCATCAGGTCCTTCACTTCCTGGCGCCCGAAGAAGCTGTTGCCGCCACTGAGCCGATAGGGGATCTGGTGATGCTGCAACTTCAGCTCGATGAGCTTGGCCTGGTAGTTGCCCCGATAGAGGATGGCGAAATCGCTGTAGGGCCGGTCGGTGCGCAGGTGCAGGCTGAGAATCTCGACGGCCACGCGCTCGGCTTCGGCATCCTCGTTGCGGCAGCGGATCACGCGGATTTCATCGCCGTGCCCCATCTCGCTCCACAGCTGCTTCTCGAAGGCGTGCGGGTTGTTCGAAATGAGTACGTTGGCACAGCGCAGGATGCGGCTGGTGGAGCGGTAGTTCTGCTCCAGCATGACCACTTTCAGCGACGGGTAGTCGTCCTTGAGCAGCATCAGGTTTTCCGGGCGCGCGCCACGCCAGGCATAGATGGACTGGTCGTCGTCGCCGACCACGGTGAACTGGTTGCGCGTACCGATCAGCAGCTTCACCAGCAGGTACTGGCTGGCGTTGGTGTCCTGGTACTCGTCCACCAGCAGGTAACGGACCTTGTTCTGCCACTTCTCGAGGATGTCCGGATGTTCCTGGAACAGCTTCACCGGCAGCAGGATGAGGTCGTCGAAGTCCACCGCATTGAACGCGCGCAAGGTGCGCTGGTAATGGCTGTAGACGATGGCTGCGGTCTGTTCCTTGGGGTTGCGCGCCTGCTCCAGGGCCTGGGGCGGCAGTATCAGGTCGTTCTTCCAGGCGCCGATCATGTTCTTGATCTCGTCGACGCCGTCCTCGCCCGAGTACTCTTTTTGCATGATGTCGGTCATCAACGCTTTCACGTCGGCTTCGTCGAAGATCGAGAAGCCCGGCTTGAAGCCCAGCCGCGCGTGTTCCTTGCGGATGACGTTGAGGCCCAGGTTGTGGAAGGTCGACACGGTCAGGCCCCGCCCTTCGCCGCTGCGCAGCAGGGTGCCGACGCGCTCCTTCATCTCGCGCGCAGCCTTGTTGGTGAAGGTCATGGCGACGATGTACTGGGCACGAATGCCGCAGTTCTGGATCAGGTGGGCGATCTTGCGGGTGATCACGCTGGTCTTGCCGGAACCTGCACCGGCGAGCACCAAAAGAGGGCCGCCGACGTAGTTCACGGCTTCTTGCTGCCGGGGATTGAGTCGGGACATGACGGGAGTCACTGACGAAATGGCCGCGCATTTTAGCACCGCTGGTGCAACTGTGCCGCGACCGCAGATCCATTAAAATTTGCCGGTTTGTCGACTTTGCAGCAGGATGTGGTTACACGTTGACACGTACTTTGGATTGGGTCTGGCCCGAGCTGTTGCCGAGGCCGTTTTTAAGCGCTATCGAATGACTGTGAAACTGTCCCAAGGAGCTCGTTTGTCTACGCCTGTCGAACCCGCGCGGCTGTTGCTGCTGGCCCAGGATCGCACCTGGGCCACGTCGTTGCGCGAGTGCCTGGCGGCCCTTGGCGATGTGGCCACGTTGATCGAAGCGTCCTCCTGGGACGCGGTGGCCGGGCAGTTCGACAATCAGCCCGGCACTCTGTTGCTGGCGACCCCCGAGCGGCTGCCGGCACCCGGGCGCTGCGCGCTGCCGGTGGTGCTGCTGCTCACCGAGGAGCCTACGCAACCGCCGCCCGGCGCCAGCGACTGGCTGGTGCTGGGCGAGCTCAACAGCGATACGTTGCGCCGCTGCCTGCGCCATGCGCGCGAGCGCGGCGTGCTGCAGGACACCCTGCAACGCCTGGCCGAACAGGATCCCTTGACCGGCATCGCCAACCGTCCCGGTTTCCAGACCCTGCTCACCGCCCGCTTGGCCGAACAGGAAGGCCGTGGCGTTGCCCTGGGCCATCTGGACATGGACAACTTCCGTCATGCCAACGATGCGCTGGGACACCAGGCCGGCGATCGGCTGATCCTGCAGGTGGTGGCGCGTCTGAAGAAGCAGCTGGAGGCGGGTGATCAGGTGGCCCGCCTGGGCAGCGACGAGTTCGCCCTGCTGCTCGACACCCGCCGCGACCCGTCACGGGCCGAGCGCCTGGCGGCCAACATCATCGAAGCCATGGCCGAACCCTATTACGTCGACGGCGAGAGCCTGCTGATCGGCTGCAGCCTGGGCATCGCCCATGCCCGCGCGGGCGCCGGTGCCGATCCACTGATGTGGCATGCGCACATTGCCATGCAGCAGGCCAAAAGCACCCAGGGCTGCAGCTACCATCTGTTCAACGAACGCATCAACCGCCATGCGCGCAGCCTGGCCGACCTCGAAAGCGAGCTGCGCCGCGCCCTGCGGCGTGACGAGCTGGAACTGCACTACCAGCCACGGCTGGACCTGAGCGGCAATACCATCGTCGGTCTCGAGGCCCTGGTGCGCTGGCGGCATCGCGAACGTGGCGTGCTCGCACCCGGCGAGTTCGTGCCGCTGGCCGAGCAAAGCGGGTTGATCGTGCCGATGGGCTACTGGGTTATCGCACGGGCCCTGCGCGACATGCAGACCCTGCGCGAAAGCGGCTTCGAACCCTTGCACATGGCGATCAACCTGTCGTTCCGGCAGTTTCAGGACAGCCAGTTGCTCAGCACCCTGGGACGATTGATCGCCGAGCGCGGCATCGATGCCGGCTGGCTGGAGTTCGAACTCACCGAAACCGCGGTCATGCGCCGCAACGATCTGGTCAAGCAGACCATGGACGCGCTGGGCCGTCTGGGTGTGCGCTTTTCCCTCGACGATTTCGGCACCGGCTTCTCTTCGTTCGTCCACCTCAGCAGCCTGCCGATCGCCTTGCTCAAGATCGACAAGAGCTTCGTCAGCGGCATGGAGCAACGTCCTGAAAACAGCAAGCTGGTGCACGCCATGATCAACCTGGCGCACAACCTGGACCTGAACGTCGTGGCCGAGGGTGTCGAGACGCCCGAGCAGTTGGCGTTGCTGCGCGATTTCGGCTGCGACCAGGTGCAGGGCTATCTGATCAGTCAGCCCTTGCCCCTGGAGCAGCTGCAGGCATTCCTGCGTTTCGGCCAGGCTCAGGCCGTCAGGTCGCCAGCGCCGTAGGCGTGGCCAGCCGACGCAATCGGCGCATGCGCCACTCGAACGCCAGGGTCAGGGTAACGGCCGAGCACAGCAGACCCAGCGCCAACCCCCACCAGACGCCCACCGCGCCGAGTTGGAAATGGAACGCCAGGCTCCAGGCTGCGGGCGCACCGATCGCCCAGTAGCAGAACAGCCCGACCAGAAAGGTGGTCTTGGCGTCCTTGAGGCCACGAATGGCCCCCATGGCGATGGTCTGGATACCGTCGAACATCTCGAACCAGGCCGCCACGGCCAGCAGACTGATGGCCAGCTCGATGACGCCGCGGAAGGCCGGATCGGAGCGGTCCAGAAACACCCCGACCAAAGGCCCCGGCGCGAGCCAGAACAGCAGGGCGAAGCCCAGCATCACCACGGCGCCGAGGCTGATGCCGACCCGCCCGGCCAGGCGCGCGGCCAGCAGGTGCCCGGCGCCGTAGTGCTGGCCGATGCGCATGGTCACCGCATAGGACATGCCCGCCGGCACCATGAAGGCCACTGAAATGATCTGCAGGGCGATCTGGTGCGCAGCCAGCGGCGTGGTGCCCATGGTACCGATGCACAGCGCGGCGAAGGCGAACAGGCCGACCTCCACGGCATAGGTGCCGCCGATCGGCAGGCCCAGGCGCCACAACTCGCGCAGGGCGTTCAGGTTTAGCCGGGCCAGCCCCTTGAGCAGCGGGTAGGGCGCATAGGCACGGTGAAAGCGAATGTACAGAGCCAGGGCAATCGCCATCAGGGTGCTGATGATCGCCGTGACCATGCCGATGCCCACCAGACCGAGCTTGGGCAGGCCGAACATGCCTTCGATAAACGCATGGTTGAGCAGGTAGTTGGCCACTGTGGCGATGATGCTGATGACCATCACCGGCGTGGCGCGACCCAGCGCGGCGGTAAAACCGCGCAGCGCCATGAAGCTCAGGTTGCCCGGCAAGGCGAACGGCAAGAGCAAGAGGAACTGGGTAGCGAAGGCGACGTTGGCCGGGGTCTGCCCGAGCATGGACAACACCGGCCCCAGGTTCCACAGCAGCACGGCCGCCACGGCCGCCATGGCCCAGGCCAGCCACAGCCCGGCCTGGGTCAGGCGGGCCACGCCTTGCTGATCGTCGGCACCCTTGCGGATCGACACCAGGGTACCGACCGCAGCGATCACGCCGATGCAGAAGATCGACACGAAGGAATAGCTGGCCGCCCCCAGGCCGCCGCCGGCCAACGCCTCGGGGCTCAGGCGTGCCATCATCAAGGTATCGGTCAGGACCATCAGCATGTGTGCCAATTGCGAGGCGATCAGCGGCCCCGCCAGCCGAAGCAGGGCTCGAAGTTCGATACGGATGGAGGCGTGCATGATGAAGCTCGGTCGGCGGGGAGATGGGACGCTGGATTCTCGGCCTTGTGGCAGCGCAACGCAAATGTACGTGCGCCGGCCTTGCCGCAGTATCGTGCTCAAGTATTCGTTCGGATCGCCGATGTAGCAGTACCAATAAGATCAAGGATGACAGGTGCTCGACAAGTCTGGACCATCCCTGGCACTGCCGTCCGCACACGATTCTCAGGAGCTTCACATGTCGCAACCTCGCGCTCGTATCGCCACGCAACTGGGCATCGCCCTGGCCGTGATTCTCGCGATCGTCATCACCGGTAGCACGGCCTTCGCCTTGCGCTCACTGGACATCGCCAACCTGGCCATCCGCGAGCAGCACATGGCCAGCGAGGCGAGGTTGCTGGCCGACCAGCTCAGCACGTTTCACAGCACGTTGCGCGACAGTACCCAGCGCTTGAGCGGGCTGTTCGAGAAGCGCTTCTCTGGTGGTCTGAGCGTGGACACAGGCACGCAGGTCACCGTGGGCAACCAGCAGACGCCAAGCCTGCGCCTGGGCAGCCAGACGCTGAACAACGATTTCACGGAAGTCGACGACTTCAAGCAGCTCACCGCGGGCGTTGCCACGGTCTTCGTGCGCAGCGGCAGCGAATTCGTGCGCATCAGCACCTCGCTGACCAAGCAGGACGGCAGCCGCGCCATCGGCACCGTGCTCGACCATGCCCATCCTGCCTACAAGCGCTTGCTCGACGGCCAGAATTACATCGGTCGCGCGGTTCTGTTCGAACGCTCCTACATGACTCAATACACCCCGGTGCGCGATGGCTCGGGCCAGGTGATTGCAGTGCTCTTCGTCGGTTTCGACTACACCGATGCGCAGAATACCCAGTTCGCCAACCTGCAACGCTTCCGCATCGGCGAGACCGGCTCCCTGGCCCTGCTCGACGAGCAGAACCGCTGGCTGGTGCCGCCGGCCAACGTCAACGACTCGGACGCCGCAGCCAAGACCCTGGCCGATCTGGCGCTTCTGGATGGCAAGGGTCGGCTGTGGAACGACGGCAAGCAGGACATCTTCTCCGAAGCGGTGACGTTCACGGGGGGACCCTGGAGTGTGGTGGCGAGCATGCCCAAGGCAGAAATCAATGCCGTGACCTGGAACGTCGGCACTCAACTGGCGATCGGCAGCCTGCTGGCGATGCTGATCGCGGTGGGTGCAGCGATCTGGCTGTTGCGCAGCAAGCTGCGGCCGCTGGGGGAACTGGTGCGCCAGGCCGAAGCGCTGGGTGCGGGCGATCTGGATGCCCGTCTGAAGGTGTCCAGCCACGACGAGATCGGCCAGCTGGCCAGCAGTTTCAACCACATGGGTGAAGCCCTGTCGAACATGGTGGTGCACATTCGCAACGCCGCCCATGAAGTCAGCGGTCGCGCGCAAACGTTGTCGAGCCTGTCGGCGGGCGCCTATGAAGGCATGGAGCACCAGTCCGGCGAGATTTCCAGCATGGCCGGCGCGGTCGAGGAATTCAGTGCGACGTCCCTGGACATCGCCGACAACATGGGCCACACCCAGCGTCTGGCTCAGGACAATGCCCAGCAGACCCGCATCGGCCGCGCCTCGATGGACGAGGCATCCAATTCGCTGGAACAGATTGCCGGCGCGCTGAACAGCACCGCTGGGGTCATCAACACCCTGGGGCAGCGCTCGCAGGAAATCGGCGGCATCGTCGGGGTGATCACCTCGATTGCCGAGCAGACCAACCTGCTGGCCCTCAACGCCGCGATCGAAGCCGCCCGTGCCGGCGAGCAGGGCCGTGGCTTCGCCGTGGTCGCCGACGAGGTGCGTAGCCTGGCCTCGCGCACGCGCCAGGCCACCGATGAAATCTCCGGCATGATCGGTAGCATCCAGAAGGAAACCGCCAACGCCATCAGCACCATGGACCAGGGCAACGTGCTGATGCGCGAAGGCCTGACCCGCAACGCCAAGGTCGCCCAGGCGCTCGCCCAGATCGATGAGCAGAGTCGGTCGGCGGGGCATCAGTTCGATGCGATCAGCACCGCGACCCAGGAGCAGAGCAGCACGGCCACCATGCTCAGCAGCAACCTGCAGAGCATTGCCATGACCAATGGCGAGCAGCGCGAGGTGGTCTCCAACCTGGCGCAGACCGCTCGCGAGCTCGAAGGGCTGGCGGCGGAACTGCGTCAGGAAGTCAATCGCTTCCGGGTGGGCGGCGCCCGCTAGCGGCAAGATCAGCCTAGCGAGGGGAGGCCCAGTGCGCGAGCGCAGTCGTCCAGCGACCGCTGCTGGGTCTGGGCGTACAGCGCGAGCTCATCGAGCACCGCGCGCCCCAAGGCCTGATGAAACGCCTCCTGGCTCGACCCCAGACCGTATTCGGCCTGGGCATCGTCGCCCAGGTTGGACTGAAAAATGCCGGCGGCGCTGACTGGCAGGAAGTCTTCGTACACCAACGGCTCGCAGCGGATGGCACCATTGTTCAGCAGCCCCTGCAGTGTTGTTTCGCCCGCACTCGGCTGGCCGCTGACGAAGTAGCGGAAGAACGCCAGGTCCTGCTCGCGCATCTGCGTCAGGTCATCGGGAAACTCAACGAACTGCTCACCCAGAAGGTGCATGTAGTCCGAGGCGTTGGTCTCGCTGGGAAACCCGGCCAGTGCGGTGCGCGAAGCGTTCAGCAGGCGGTCGTACAGTTCGCGTCCCTTGGGCGTCAGTGCCGCGCCGCGTTGCTCGATCTCGCCGAAGCGCGCGGTGTGGCTGCCTTCGGCGCCAGCCGTTGGGTCGGTGAACGCGACTTTTTCCTGCAGCGCCTTGAAGCTGGTCTGACGCAGCAGAATGGCATGACGACGTGGTGGCGGTCCTTCGATGACGGCCTTGGGCGTGATCCCGCGCGCCGGCATCAGCGCCTGCACCGTGTCGATGTCCAGCGTACGCGGCGTCAGGTGATTGATGTGCGGCCCCTTGAAGGCCACCACGTCAGCGATCAGGCGATGGGCGTCGTGCAGGCTTTGATACTGGGCTGCGGTCACCGTGGCGTCGTGGTGCCAGCGGAAGGTTTCCAGTGCCTGCTCGACGAAGGCGTCGGAGCTGGCCTGATCGAGGCCGCCATCGCGCTCGAAGCGCTCGATCAACGCCAGGCACGGCTGGGTGAAGATCTGCCGCTGTTCCAACAGTTGCCGGGCCTGTTCGCGTAGCGCCGCGTCTTCGATCAGCTCCAGGCGCAGCAGCGAGGTGAACACGCGAAAGGGGCTCACTTGCAGTGACTGTTCGTGGACCGCCCGAAAGGCCGTCGAGTGCACCGGTACACCGGCCGACGTCAGGTCGTAGTAACCCACCGGCTGCATGCCCATGACCGCGAAAAGACGGGCGATGGTCGCCAGTTCAGCAGCGGTGCCGACCCGAATCGCGCCATGGCGCTCGGCATCCAGGCGCTCGATCTCGCCGGTACGGGCCAGGGATCGGGCCAGCTCCGGCTGTTGCTCGAGGCACTGACGATTGACCTCGCCGACCAGGCTCATCAAGTCGCCGTACAACGGCACTTCTTTCTTGTACATCTCGGACATGGCGCGGGAAAACGCGGCACGGGTCTGGTCGGGACTGACGAAGGGCATGGCGGACTCCAGGCGCAAAGGGCTGGGAGTATGAAAGCGGGGAATGACCTGAACGATCAAGCGAAAAAAAGTGCGGGGGTCATTCCTGCAAGTCGGCATTGGCTCTGATCCGCTTGGGTTGTCAGGACGGGATCTGCTCGAGGATCCAGTCGACCAGCGCACGCACTTTTGGGGCTTCCGCCGCATGCTCGGCAAACGCCACGAAATGCGCGCCCTGGCTGCTCATGGTGTGCGGCCAGGGCATGACCAGATCGCCGTTGGCCAGGTGGTTCTCCACCAGATAACGCGGCACCAGCGCCACGCCACAGCCGGCAAGCGCTGCGCTCAGGCACATGTAGAAGGTATCGAAACGGGGACCGTGATAACTGTTCTGGGCGCTCAGGCCCTGTTCCAGAAACCACTCGTGCCACGCTTCGGGCCGCGACGTGCATTGCATCAGCACCTGCTCGGCCAGTTGCTCGGCGTTGCTCAACGGCTGTTCCAGCAGGTCGGGCGCACACACCGGTACCACCTGATCGTCGAACAACTCGATGCAGGTCGCCCCGGGCCAGGTGCCCTGGCCGAAGAAGAAACCCACGTCCGCCTTGGCCTGCAGCAACGCGAACGGCTCCAGCTCGTTGCGGATGTCCAGATGAATATTGGGGTGCGCCTTGCCGAAACCCTTGAGCTTGGGAATCAGCCAACCCACACCGAAGCTGGGCTGGGTGGCTACGGTCAGCACTTCGGTTTCATCGCCGTAGGACAGGATGTAGCGGCTGGAAATGTCCACCTGGGTGAGGATCTTGTTCACCTCGGCCAGATACAGCGAGCCCGCCGGGGTCAGTTGCAGACGTCGGCGAATGCGCAGGAACAGGTGATGGCGCAACATGTCTTCGAGCTGTGCGACCTGCTTGCTGACCGCACTCTGGGTCAGGTGCAGTTCTTCCGCCGCGCGGGTGAAGCTCAGGTGGCGGGCGGCCGCTTCGAAACACTGCAGGGCCGTCATCGAAGGAACAAGGCGTTTTGACATGAAGGCATCGGCTCAAGGTCATGAGGTGAGGGAATGATATATGGAATATTGCTCCGTTGTGGTGGTCTGGCCCGCGGATTAATACTGATCTCAATTCGTTCTTATCGTTAAAGCCTTGTGAGGAGAAAACAATGGTCGATGGCCTGCTCGAAAGCCTGGGTGTTGCGGCGAGTGCATTCAAGGATGGCAACCATCCCGTGCATACCCCGATCGATGGCAGCCAGATCGCCTCGGTGAGCCTGGAATCCAAGGCGCAGGTCGTCGACAAGATCGCTCTGGGGCACGAGGCGTTCCTGGCCTGGCGCACCGTGCCGGCACCGCGTCGCGGCGAGCTGGTGCGCCTGTTCGGTGAAGTCCTGCGCGCCCACAAGGCTCAGCTCGGCGAGCTGGTGTCGATCGAAGCCGGCAAGATCACTCAGGAAGGCCTGGGTGAAGTGCAGGAAATGATCGACATCTGCGATTTCGCCGTCGGCCTGTCCCGTCAACTGTACGGTCTGACCATCGCCTCCGAGCGCCCTGGCCACCACATGCGTGAAACCTGGCAGCCGCTGGGCGTGGTGGGCGTCATCAGCGCGTTCAACTTCCCGGTGGCGGTGTGGGCGTGGAACACCGCCCTGGCCCTGGTGGCCGGTGACTCGGTGATCTGGAAACCGTCGGAAAAGACCCCGCTGACCGCGCTGGCCTGCCAGGCACTGTTCGACAAGGCCCTGCAACAGTTCGGCGATGCACCCAAAGGCCTGGCCCAACTGATCATCGGTGATCGCGAAGCCGGCGAAGCTCTGGTCGACGACCCACGCGTCGCGCTGGTCAGTGCCACCGGCAGCACCCGCATGGGCCGCGAAGTCGGCCCACGCGTCGCCGCGCGCTTCGGCCGCAGCATCCTCGAACTGGGCGGCAACAACGCCATGATCCTGGCCCCCAGCGCCGACCTCGACCTGGCCGTGCGCGGCATCCTGTTCAGTGCCGTGGGCACCGCAGGCCAGCGCTGCACCACATTGCGCCGGGTGATCGTGCACAGCTCGATCAAGGACGAAGTGCTCGCTCGGGTCAAGGCGGCTTACGCCAAGGTGCGTATTGGCGATCCGCGCAAGGACAACCTGGTCGGCCCGCTGATCGACAAGCCATCCTTCGACGCCATGCAGGGTGCTCTGGCCAAGGCGCGTGACGAGGGTGGCGAAGTGTTCGGTGGCGAGCGTCAGTTGGCCGATCAATACCCGAACGCCTACTACGTGGCCCCGGCCATCGTCGAAATGCCGGGGCAATCGGACGTGGTGCGCCACGAAACCTTCGCGCCGATCCTGTATGTCTTGAGCTACGAAGACTTCGACGAGGCCCTGCGCCTGAACAACGAAGTGCCCCAGGGCCTGTCCTCGTGCATCTTCACCACCGACCTGCGCGAAGCCGAGCGTTTCCAGAGCGCGGCCGGCAGCGACTGTGGCATCGCCAACGTCAACATCGGCACCAGTGGTGCGGAAATCGGCGGCGCTTTCGGTGGCGAGAAGGAAACCGGTGGCGGTCGCGAATCCGGTTCCGATGCCTGGAAAGCCTACATGCGCCGCCAGACCAACACCGTCAACTACTCGCGCGAGCTGCCGCTGGCCCAGGGCATCGTGTTTGATTGATTGATGGTTGAGTGATGTGGTGGCGGGGCTGGCGCTATTGCGGGTGGAACCCGCTCCCACAGGGATCTTTGCTGCAATGGATATCCCTGTGGGAGCGGGCTCTGCCCGCGATGACGACGGCGCGGTCCGAACCCGATTTCCCTGGCTTGGAATGAGTCATGAGCGAACTACGGCAACAATGTCTTTGGGAACACATCACCGCCAGGCCCCCTCACACGGCAGCTCTGGCCAGTGCGGTAAAGGCGGATGTCTGCGTGATCGGCGGCGGTATCACCGGGTTGTGCGCGGCCATCGAATTACTGGAGCAGGGCAAGCGCGTGGTGCTGCTCGATGCCAGTGAAATCGGCACCGGCGGCTCGGGGCGCAACGTCGGGCTGGTCAACGCCGGCACCTGGATCCCGCCCGACGAAGTCGAGCAGACCCTGGGCAGTGCCGTGGGCGGCCGCCTCAACACCGTGCTCGGCGGTGCACCGGCCGAAGTCTTCGCGCTGATCGAACGCTATGGCATCGACTGCCAGGCCCACAACGACGGCACCTTGCACATGGCCCACAACGCCAATGGCGTGGCCGACCTGAAATCGCGCTGCGAGCAATGGCAGCGGCGGGGCGCCGACGTGGAGCTTCTCACCGGAGCGCAATGCGTCGACTACTGCGGCACCGAAAAGATCGAGGCGGCCCTGCTCGACCGCCGCGCCGGCACCATCAATCCCATGGCCTACACCCGTGGCCTGGGCGCGGCGGTTCAGTGTCTGGGCGGGCAGGTGTTCCAGCACTCGCCGGTACTGGGTCTGGAACAACAAGCCGGGGGCTGGCTGGTGAAGACCGCCAACGGCGAAGTCAACGCCGACAAAGTGCTGATTTCCACCGGTGCCTACACCGAAGGCGACTGGTGCAACCTGCGCGGCCAATTCTTCCGCGGCTACTACTATCAGGTCGCTTCCAAGCCCCTGCATTCGGCAGCCGCCGATGCCGTGCTCAAGCATGGCCAAGGTTCCTGGGATACCCGACTGGTGCTGAGCAGCATCCGCCGCGATGACGACGGCCGTCTGTTGCTCGGCAGCATGGGCCGCGTGGACAACAAACCCGCCTGGTTCATCCGCCGCTGGGCCGACCGCATCCAGACCCATTACTTCCCGCAACTGGGCAAGGTCGACTGGGAGATGCACTGGACTGGCTGCATCGACTTTACCCCCGACCACCTGATGCGCCTGTTCGAACCCGCTCCAGGGCTGGTGTCGGTGACCGGCTACAACGGCCGCGGCAACACCACCGGCACCGTCGTGGGCAAAGCCTTGGCGCAGTTTTTGTTGCATGGCCAGGCCGACAAGCTGCCCCTGCCGTTCTGCGCGGACAAACCGGTGTCGGCAGCTGGTTTGCGTACCGGCGTCTACGAAACCGGCTTCTCCCTCTACCATGCCGGCCAGGTCCTGCGCGTCGTTCTGTAACCCCAAGCCCCGCAGGGCCTGACCGCGTCCCGACAGATACACCGCACCCACCGCCGACGCGGCTCGCGCCGCTGCTACAGGGGTATCCCAATCCTCCACCGACGTGGTGAGCCACGAACACCGCATCCATGGCCGACGCGGTGACGCACGAACACCGTGTCCATGGCCGACGCGGTAATGCATGAATGCCCGATCCCCTGTAGCAGCGGTGCAAGCCGCGTCGGCGGTATCCCCGATGGGCCTGCTGAAACGCAATCATGCTTCTCGCTACACTGCACATCCCCCGTCACGGCTCACTGCGCCGAAGGCCGATACTGCAACGCTTCCGCAACATGCGCCCGCTCGATATCTTTCGCCTGCTCGAGATCCGCCAAGGTGCGGGCCACCTTCAACAATCGATGCGCTGCGCGCAGCGACAGCGTCAACCGCTCACACGCGGTTTCCAACCAGCGCTCGTCCTCGGACGACAACCTGCAATGCTTGCGCAACCCCGGCAGATCGAGAAACGCATTGGCACAACCCTGACGCCGATTCTGCAACTCACGCGCCTCGGCCACCTTGGTGGCAGCACTGGCTGTGTTTTCACCCGCCTGTGGCTCATGACTCAGGGCCGTCGCCTCCCGCGCCACCGTGAGATGCAGATCGATCCGATCCAGCAACGGCCCGGACAGCTTGTTGCGGTACCGCTGGATCTGATCGCTGCCGCACTGGCATTTACCGCTGGGGTCACCCAGATACCCACAGGGGCACGGATTCATCGCCGCCACCAATTGGAACCGCGCAGGAAAACGAATCTTGTCCCGCGCCCGCGCAATTCACGATCTCGCCGCTCTCCAAGGGTTCGCGCAAGACCTCCAGCACCTTCCTGTCGAACTCCGGCAATTCATCGAGAAACAGCACGCCATGGTGCGCCAGGGTGATTTCCCCTGGCTGCGGCCGACTACCGCCGCCCACCAGCGCCGCACCCGATGCCGAATGATGGGGATGCCGAAAGGGCCGCTGCGGCCAGTTCTTCAGCGGCACATGGCTGGCTACCGACTGAATGGCCGCTACCTCCAGCGCTTCGCGCTCGTCCAGCGGCGGCAGCAATCCGGGCAATCGACTGGCGAGCAAGGTCTTGCCTGTTCCCGGTGGGCCACTGAACAACAGATTGTGCGCGCCAGCGGCGGCCACCAGCAACGCGCGCTTGGCCGCGACCTGACCCTGTACTTCGCTCAAGTCCGGATAAGGCTTGCTCACCAGCAGCAGCCCATTGGCATTGAAGGGGCTGATCGGGTTGCGCCCGTTGAAGTGACTGACCAACTGCATCAAATCGTCCGCAGCGATCACCGTCAGGTTCGAGGCCAGCGCCGCCTCTTCGGCGTTATCCCTGGGCACGATCAGCGTGCGTCCCGCGTCGCGAGCGGCAAGGGCAGCGGGCAACACCCCCTGCACCGGCCGCACGGCACCCGAAAGCGCCAGCTCGCCCAGACATTCCACATTATCCAGGGTGATCGCCGGAATCTGCCCACTGCCCGCCAGGATGCCCAGCGCAATGGCCAGATCGAACCGCCCACCGTCTTTCGGAAGATCCGCCGGCGCCAGGTTCAACGTGATCCGCCGCGCCGGAAACTCAAGCCCCGAATTGAGGATCGCGCTGCGCACCCGATCCTTGCTCTCCTTGACCGATGCCTCCGGCAACCCCACCAGAGTCAGCGCCGGCAGCCCATTGGCCAGATGCGCCTCGACCGTGACCGCAGGCGCACCCACACCCACCTGAGCCCGGCTGTGAACGATAGCGAGAGACATGCGTGCTCCATGCGTTGAAAGATGAACCGCTTCCTGCGGTGGTGGTGCGAGGGTAGTGGATGAGGGCGGGTATGCCAGTGGGGAAATGATTCACGGTGCTACGGAAGAAAGCAGTATGTGATCTCTCGCGAGGATCTGGTCACCTGGGCCATATTGGCCATCGCGGGCAATCTGAGCCCGTCGCCATGGATAGCTGATAGCCCATCGGAATGGCGCGGCTGAGATAGGTATGGCTGTGCACAAGGGATCTGCCATCCGCCATTCAACCGCCCTGGTCGCTGGACTATTGGCCGTCGGGCTCGGCGTAGGCTTCTGCAAGAAGGGCCTGAGCATGAACTTCGAGGAAATCAAAAACCTCCTCTTGGATATACCCGTTGTATTGCTTGCGCCGGCCTTTTGATACGACCCCGTTCTGGTCTAAACACTGCATAATCAGCTTACTCAACAGACTGCCGCGCACGTCATAGTTGTCATTAACCACCTTGAACAGCGTGTCGTACCGTTGCAGATACTCGGTTTCTTCCCTCAGCTCGACTTCCAGCGCACGCCTGGCCATTTCCAGCGTAAAGGCCACGCATTCAGTCGCATCCCAGTAGCGGTATAGGCTCGGGTCGCCCGTGAAGTTCAGCGCCATGTTGTCGGCATCGATCCAACTAACGTCCCAGAATTGCCTTGCAGGTTTCGAGAAACTTTGGAGCGCTTCAAGATAGCGTTGCTCCTCTCGTTTCATCGCCACAGATACAGGAAGTAACAAACCGTTCTCCAGCGCGCCGCTGCAGCACAATGCCTGGTGTATCAGGAAGCGTGACAGTCGCCCATTCCCATCCATGAAGGGATGCAAGAACACGAATCCGAATGAAGCAATGCCGGCGGCCACCAGCGGGTCGAGCTCCAAGGGTGCGCGGTTTGCGAACGCCATGAGTTCGAACATCAGTTCCCGGCAAAGGTCTGGAGGAGGGGGAATATAGGTGATCCCCGCCGCCCCTCGAAAGGAGTTGGTCAGGTGGTTTTGTTCGTGGCGGAACGCCACCGCCCATTCGAGCGGTTGGGAAATTGCACTGTTTTGCAGACAGACCAAGTAGTCTTCGGTGAGCGGCTGGCGGTTATGTGCCTGGCGCAGCAACTGAACAAAACGCTCTGACTTTTGCTCGCTGGGTGCTTCCTTTTCAATCGCAAATGAAGAATCTGTTTCGCTCAGGTACGCCCAGTTTATGGCGCGATCCATCATTTCCTTGGGCAAGGAAGCAATGAACTCTTTCGAACGTCCAAGAATGTCGTATTCAAGCAAAGCCTGGACCTCAGGCGTGCGTTCAACCGTCACGCAATATTGGAGCGTTCCTAGCCCATTGAAGTCCACGCGCCAGCGGCTGTTTCGCACTGACGGACCCGTGATGTAACGCTCTGGATCAAACAACATGACGCCGGGGCCACGGGGCTTTTCCGTGTAGTCCAATAAACGGTTTGAATAGGCTTCCCAGAGGAAGCAGACTTTGCGCAGATAACCGCTGCTGGGAGATTGGTCTATGGCCTCGACAAGAAGTCGGCCCTCGATGCGAGGTACAGCCTGCGCCAAAATAGACAGGTTGACGCCCTCATGTTTGAGGGCAAAGATGATGTGGGCGAGAAAATCCCCAGCCTCCGGTGCAACCGCCTGTGGCACTGCAAGTGCGCCATTGATCCGCTCAATACGGGTGATAGGTTGAACGAGCGCAGGCTTCCTTACCCCGATAGCCTTCAGGCCCATCGCATCGATCAAATGGGCGTAACCCACCAGATTTCCCATTTTGCCCCCTGTCTTCGGTCAGATTTTCTTAACGCAGCCAAGATTTTTTTAAAATATGCGCCAATCGCTCAGAAAATCTTAACCGGAAATGGCTCGCCTTCACTAAAAAGCAACAAGCCAAACCAACGCATCCCCAATCCCTACACCACCCCACCCCGATCCCCCATGAACGCCTCCAACCGTGACCTCAACCACCGCTCCGCGGGATCGGTATCGGTGATGCTCAACCACACCATCGACAGATCCAGAGTGGGCGCATCGAACGGCAGCGGTTCGTCGAACAGATTGCCATGGGCGGCCATGGCGGTTGCGGCGTAGTCGGGCAGGCCAGCGAGCAGGTCGGTGCCGGCGAGCAGGGCGGGGAGGGAGCTGAATTGGGGCACCGACAGTACCACCTGGCGTGTGCGACCTATTTCGTGCAGCCACTCGTCCGCAATGCCGCTGGTGTGCGCGGTAGGCGACACCAGCACGTGGGGGCGCGAGCAGTATTCGTCCAGGGTCAGCGGCGTGGCGGACTTGTCGGCGCGCAGTACGCGCGGGCGCATGCGGCGCAGCAGTTTGCGCTTGGCGTTGGCCGGCAGGCCGCGGGTCTGGCTGATGCCCACGGTGATGTCGCCGGAAGCGAGCAGGTCGGGGATGCGCCAGTAATCCACATGCTGCACCACGATCACCACCTTTGGCGCCTCGGTGCGCAAGGCGCGCAGCACTTGCGGCAGCAGGCCGAACTCGACGTCGTCGGAGAGCCCGATGCGGAAGGTCATGGTGCTTACGGTCGGGTCGAAATCGTGGGTCAGGCTCAGCGCGACGGACATGGCGTCCAGCGCGGGCGAGAGGTGCCGGATGATTTCCTCGGCGCGCGCGGTGGGCTCCATGCGATGGCCGATGCGGATGAACAAAGGGTCGTTGAACAGGGCGCGCAGCCGGTTCAGCGCCGAGCTGACGGTGGGCTGGCCGAGGAACAGCTTTTCCGCGACGCGGGTGACGTTGCGCTCGAGCATGAGCGCTTCGAACACCACCATCAGGTTGATATCGGCCTTGCGCAGCTCGTTGCGGTTCATCGAAGCACGTCCCTGCCGTTCAATAACATGTTCAATGGCAATGCCTGGGAGTGACGCAAAGCGGTGCAGTCGCCCCAGCGACGTGCTGCACCCCTGATGTCAGTCGGCCTTGGGTGCAGCTTTGGCTTCCATCTCGGCGACTTTGGCTTCCAGGCTCTCCAATCGCGCACGGGTACGCGCCAGGACAGACCATCTGGCTGTCGAATTCTTCGCGGCTGACCAGGTCCAGCTTGCTGAAACCGGACTGCAGCAAGGCCTTGAACTGGCTTTCGAGTTCGGCGCGCGGCTGCGCGGTGTCGCCGCTGAGCAGGCGGGATGCGTGGTCGCTCAGGGCGTCGAGAAAAGCTTTGGGCGCGAGCATGGAAAATATCCTGAGGCAGAGTGGGTTGCAGTGTATCACGCAGCCCCATGCTGAAAAGCAGGCCGGCCGCGCACGGTTTTCGAGCACGAGCGTGCCCATGGCTGCACCCTTGTTGTGCACCTGCCGGCGCGACCTGCCGGCGGAGTTGCACAAAAGCCGGGCAGGGCGGCGAAATCACGCGGTTTGCGTGACATGGCAAGCTTTCTGCTTAGAGCCAAGTGACCCAGGCACTGATGGACTCGCCGTGACGAGAGCAGTGCTGAGCTTCGCAGGATGTGTTTCGTCAGGAGCAGTTTATCTGGTGTCGGTCCGGGGCTGCGGGGTCGACGATGCGTTACAAAGCCAGGCACTGCGCTTAGACTTGATCCGGGTTTGTTTTCCTGGGGCAAGTCCACCAATTCGGGAGAGAGTTTCATGAAGCTAGTCACTGCCATCATCAAGCCATTCAAGCTGGACGACGTCCGCGAGTCGTTGTCGGAAATCGGCGTGCAGGGCATCACCGTAACCGAAGTCAAGGGTTTCGGTCGGCAGAAAGGCCACACCGAGCTGTATCGCGGCGCGGAGTACGTGGTCGACTTCCTGCCCAAGGTCAAGATCGACGTTGCCATCGACGACAAGGATCTGGATCGCGTCATCGAAGCCATCACCAAGGCCGCCAACACCGGCAAGATCGGCGACGGCAAGATTTTCGTGGTCAATCTGGAACAGGCGATTCGCATCCGTACCGGCGAAACCGATACCGACGCAATCTAAAAAAAAGCCGACACAACCCAACGCCCCAGGAGTAAACAATATGACTCTGCGTCAATTCGCAGGGCTAGGAGCCCTGTTGTCCCTCGCAATGCCTGGCCTTGCCTTGGCGGACGAGGCGGCAGCCCCCGTTCTCAACTCCGGCGATACCGCCTGGATGTTGACCTCGACCGCCCTCGTGCTGTTCATGACCATTCCTGGCCTGGCGTTGTTCTACGGCGGCATGGTGCGCTCCAAGAACGTGCTCTCGGTGATGATGCAGTGTTTTGCCATCACCGGCCTGATCAGCATTCTGTGGATGGTCTACGGCTACAGCCTGGCCTTCGACACGACCGGCATGGAACAAGGCGTCGTCAACTTCAATTCCTTCGTCGGCGGCCTGTCCAAGGCGTTCCTCAGCGGCGTCACCCCAAGCAGCATCACCGGCCCTGCGGCGCTGTTCCCCGAAGCGGTGTTCATCACCTTCCAGATGACCTTCGCCATCATCACCCCGGCGCTGATCGTCGGTGCCTTCGCCGAGCGCATGAAGTTCTCCGCGATGCTGATCTTCATGGCCATCTGGTTCACCCTGGTCTATGCACCGATCGCGCACATGGTCTGGTCCGGCAACGGCGGCCTGATGTGGGATTGGGGCGTGCTGGACTTCGCCGGCGGCACCGTGGTGCACATCAACGCCGGTGTGGCGGGTCTGGTTGCCTGCATCGTGCTGGGCAAGCGCAAGGGCTACCCAACCACGCCGATGGCGCCGCATAACCTGGGCTACACCCTGATCGGCGCAGCCATGCTGTGGGTCGGCTGGTTTGGCTTCAACGCCGGTTCCGCCGCTGCCGCCAACGGCACCGCCGGCATGGCGATGCTGGTGACCCAGATCGCAACCGCCGCCGCTGCACTGGGCTGGATGTTCGCCGAGTGGCTGACCCACGGCAAGCCAAGCGCGCTGGGCATCGCTTCGGGCGTGGTCGCTGGCCTGGTTGCCATCACCCCGGCTGCCGGCACCGTCGGCCCGATGGGCGCCCTGGTGATCGGCCTGGCGGCAGGTGTCATCTGCTTCCTCTGCGCCACCACGCTCAAGCGCAAGATGGGCTACGACGACTCCCTGGATGCCTTCGGTGTACACGGTATCGGTGGCATCGTCGGCGCCATCCTGACCGGTGTGTTCGCCGCTCCCGCACTGGGTGGTTTCGGCACCGTCGAAGACATCGGCGCGCAGGTCTGGATCCAGCTCAAGGGTGTCGGTTTCACCGTGGTCTACACCGCGATCGTGACCTACGTCATCCTCAAGGTTCTGGATGCGGTGATGGGTCTGCGAGTCAACGAGGAAGAAGAGGCCGTGGGCCTTGACCTCGCGCAACACAACGAGCGCGGCTACAACTTGTAACCGTTCGGAAAAAAATGCCCGGCTTGCCGGGCATTTTTTTGCCTGCGATTTGTCATCTGCTTCAGTCCCTGCGGGTTTACCGCCGGGGCGGCCCTTTGCCGTAGCGATCGAGGACGGCGGCTCACTGCAAAACAGTCACGAACAGGCTCTTTGCTTTTTCCCAGAGCGCGCTAGAATGCGCCCCGAACGGACGAGAACGGTATGTGGCAGCAGACCCTCATCACCTTGCGAGCCAGGCCTCGCGGGTTTCATCTGGTGACTGACGAGTTGCTTGCACAACTGCCGCGCCTGCGCGAATGCCGCACAGGCCTGCTGCACTTGTGGCTGCAACACACCTCGGCATCGTTGACCGTCAACGAAAACGCCGATCCGGCCGTTCGCCGGGACTTCGAGCGCTTCTTCAACCGTCTGGTGCCACAGGGCTCGGACGGTTTCGAACACAACGACGAAGGCCCCGATGACCTGCCTGCGCACTTCAAGGCCAGCTTGCTGGGCTGCCAGGTGACCGTTCCGGTTACCTCGGGAAGGCTGGCGACAGGTACCTGGCAAGGTATTTATTTGGGCGAGCATCGCGATCATGGCGGCGCGCGTCGGGTCCTTGCCACGCTGTATGGCGAGGACGCTTGACCGCTGGTTATCAGTGGATGTGAATTTTTTCCGGCAGCCGTCGACATAAGGTAAAGCTGGGCTATAAATAATCTGCTTTCGCAAGTCATGAGGTAGAACATGAGCGACGATGATCTGGAAAACGACGACCTCGAAGTAGGCGAAGAAGACGATACCGAGGAAACCCTCGAAGCCGCTGCCGAAGACGTGGCGGACGACGAAGGTGGCGACACGCCCGCACCTGCAGCCAAAGGCAAGGCGAAGGCCGCGGTGTCGGTGGATGAACTGCCGAGTATCGAAGCCAAGAATAAAGAGCGCGATGCGCTGGCGCGGGCGATGGAAGAATTTCTTTCGCGCGGCGGCAAGGTGCAGGAAGTCGAGCCCAATGTGGTGGCCGATCCACCCAAGAAGCCCGACAACAAGTACGGCAGCCGTCCTATCTGACGGTCTGCTGCGCTTGGCGCGCTGACGAAAAAGCCCGCGGTCGCTGCGGGCTTTTTTGTGGGTGTGAGGTGGGCAGTTTGGGCCTCTTCGCGGGCAGAGGGCTCGCCGCCCGCCCCACTCCCACAGCGCTGACTAGGCTAGCTGGGTTAGCAGCGCGGGCAGTTCGGCCAGGCTGGCCACTTCGGCGTCGGGTTTGCCTTCGGCGGTCCATGGCTTGCCCTGCGGGTTGTACCAGATGGCTTTCATGCCTGCCTTCTGCGCGCCAGCGATGTCATCGCCCGGATGATCGCCGATGTGCACCGATTCATGAGCGCCTGCGCCGCCCAGGCGCATGGCTTCCAGAAAAGGCCGCGAATCCGGTTTGCCCACACCCAGGTCTTCGGCGCACAGCGCGAAGGTGAAGAAGTCGGCCAGGCCCAGCCGGCGCACATCGGCGTTGCCGTTGGTGACCACGCCCAGGGTGTAGCGCTGACAGAGGATTTCCAGGGTCGGCTGGGCCTCCGGGAAGATCTCCACCTGATGCCGGGCATGCAGGAATACCTCGAAGGCCTTGTCGGCCAACGGCCCGGCTTCGTCTTCCGGGTAGCCGGCCTCCTGCATGGCGTGCAGCAGTACGCGGCGGCGCAGCGCGCTGATGCGATGCTTGAGCGAAGGATCGGCATCGACCAGGCGTTGGCGGATCTTGAACAGGTGTTCCACCGGCACCGGTCCCAGCTTCGGCGCCTGATCGGCGAGCCAATCACGCAGGATGGCCTCGGCGCTGACGATCACCGGGGCCGTGTCCCACAGGGTGTCGTCGAGGTCGAAGGTGATCAGCTTGATGCTCATGAGTCGCCGCCTTTGCGTTTGGCCCGTGGATGGGCACTGTCATAGACACTGGCCAGGTGCTGAAAGTCCAGGTGGGTATAGATCTGCGTGGTGGCGATGTCGGCGTGGCCGAGCATTTCCTGCACGGCGCGCAGGTCCTGGGATGACTCCAGCAAGTGGCTGGCGAACGAGTGGCGCAACATGTGCGGATGCAGGTTCTGCCCCAGCTCGCGCTCGCCGGCGGCCTTGACCCGCACCTGGATGGCGCGCGGTCCGAGACGTCGGCCCTGTTGGCTGACGAACACCGCGTCGTCGATCGGATTACTCATCGGGCGCATGGACAGCCACTGCTCCAGGGCTGCGCGCGCTTTGCGCCCGACGGGCAGCACGCGGGTCTTGCTGCCCTTGCCGTGCACCTGCACTAGCCCATCGGCGAGGTCGAGCTGGCCCAGGTCGAGGCTGGTCAGCTCTGACAACCGCAGGCCCGAGGAATAGAACAGTTCAAGAATGGCCTGATCGCGGTGAGCCAGGAAATCATCTTCCACCGCTCCTTCGAGCAGCTGCAGGGCCCGATCGGTGTCCAGCGTCTTGGGCAGGCGCCGTTCGCCTTTGGGCGGGGCCAGGCCATTGGCCGGGTCGTGGCTGCAGAGGCCTTCGCGATTGAGATAGCGGTACAGACCGCGCACCGCCGAAAGCAGGCGCGCCAGACTGCGTGACGACTGTCCCTGCTGATGCTGGCGCGCGATCAGGCGCCGCAACTGCTGGATGTCCAATGCCTGCCAACTGGCCAGGCCTTCCTTCTCGCAGAACTCGACGACTTTCGTCAGGTCACGCCGATAGGCATCCAGGGTATGCACCGACACCTGGCGCTCACTGCGCAGGTGCGTGCAGTAGGCGTCCAGCTGTTCACGCACTTCAGCGCACCGAGCGCAAGGCGCCGGTGTAACGCGGCAATACCCGGCTGAGCACTTCGCCGATGTGGCTGAGGAACAGCGTGCCCACCGAGCTTTTGTAATGCGCAGGGTCGCGGCTGCCGATGGCCAGCACGCCGTGCAGGCCCTGGTGCAACAATGGCACCAGCGCGGTCGAGCCGACCTGCGAGGCCTGATCGCTGCCGAACAGGAACGCCAGTTCGTGTTCGCGCAAGGCGCCACTGAGCGACTTGCCCTCCGACAACAGGCCGCCGATGGCTTGCTGGGCTTCGCCGCTGGTCACGCTGCGACCCACTGGCGCAGGGATGTCGTTGAACAGGATGAGGCTGACGAACGGCACCTGGAAGTCTTCGCGCAGGCTGTCCTCGACGCTGATCACCAACTCATCCAGGGACGCGGCATCGAGCATGGCCAGAATCAGTCGTCGAGTCTTCTCGAACAGGCGGTCATTGTCGCGGGCGACTTCCATCAGGTGCGAAAGGCGCTGGCGCATCTCGCCGTTGCGCTCGCGCAGCAGAGTCATCTGCCGCTCCACCAGCGACACCGTGTCACCGCGTTGGTGGGGCAGGCGCAGTTGGGTCAGCAGTTCTTCATGCTGCTCGAAGAAGGCCGGGTTGGCGGCGAGAAACTCGGCCACGGCCGAAGCCTCCAGGAGCTCCGCAGGCGCGGGTACTTGAGGCTGATCGGTCATTGGCTGTACTCGCTCATAAACGCACTTGTCCTTCGAAGACCCGCACCGCAGGGCCGGTCATGATCACCGAATGGCCTGGCCCGGCCCATTCGATGGACAGGCGCCCGCCCGGCAGATCGAGCAGCAGCGGGGAGTCCATCCAGCCCTGGCTGATGGCCGCGACTGCGGCGGCGCACGCGCCGGTACCACAGGCCTGGGTTTCACCGGCGCCACGCTCCCAGACACGGAGCTGGGCGCGGGTACGATCGACGACGTGCAGAAAGCCCACGTTCACCCGTGCCGGAAAGCGCGGATGATGTTCGATCTTCGGCCCCAGCGTGTGCACCGGTGCGTTGTTGATGTCGTCCACGCGCAGCACCGCATGGGGGTTGCCCATGGACAGTGCCGCGATATCGACGCTCTGGCCATCGACCGACAGCGCATAGCTGTGCGCCTGGACGTCAGCCTGGAACGGGATATCGGCCGGCAGCATGCGCGGCGGGCCCATGTCGACACTGATCTGGCCATCGCTGCGAACGTCCAGGGTGATGATGCCGCCCTTGGTTTCCACGCGGATGGTCTTCTTGGCCGTCAGGCGCTTGTCCAGCACGAAGCGGGCGAAGCAGCGCGCGCCGTTGCCGCACTGTTCCACTTCGGAGCCGTCGGAATTGAAGATGCGGTAGCGGAAGTCGACGTCCGGATTGCTCGGTGCTTCGACCAGCAGCAGTTGATCGAAGCCGATGCCGGTATGGCGATCGCCCCATTGCTTGGCATGCTTGGGCAGGATGTGGGCATGCTGGCTGACCAGGTCCAGCACCATGAAGTCGTTGCCCAGGCCATGCATCTTGGTAAAACGCAGTAGCATGGGATTACTCCGGCAACAGGCTTTCGCCGGCGAAAAGCTCAGCCACGGTTTCGCGGCGGCGGACTTCGAACGCCTGGTCGCCATCGACCAGCACCTCGGCACAACGGCCGCGCGTGTTGTAGTTCGAGCTCATGACGAAACCGTACGCGCCGGCCGAATGCACCGCCAGCAGGTCGCCTTCGGCCAGCACCAGTTCACGGTCCTTGGCGAGGAAGTCACCGGTTTCGCAGATCGGACCGACGATGTCGTAGGCGCGCGCCTGACCTTCACGCGGCTTGACCGGAGTGACGTTCATCCACGCCTGGTACAGGGCCGGACGGATCAGGTCGTTCATGGCCGCATCGACGATGGCGAAATCCTTGTGCTCGGTGTGCTTGAGGTATTCGATCTGGGTCAACAGCACCCCGGCATTGGCCACGATGAAACGTCCCGGCTCGAACACCAGCGTCAGCTCGCGGCCGTCCAGGCGCTCGCGCACGGCCTTGATGTAGTCGGCCACCAGCGGCGGCTGTTCTTCGCTGTAGCGCACGCCCAGGCCACCGCCCAGGTCGATATGGCGCAGGTAGATGCCGCAATCGCCCAGGCGATCGACCAGATCGAGCAGACGGTCCAGCGCGTCGAGAAACGGCGCCAGGGTGGTCAGCTGCGAGCCGATGTGGCAGTCCACGCCCACCACGTCGAGGTTGGGCAGTTGCGCGGCACGCACATAGACGTCTTCGGCTGCCGCGATGTCGATGCCGAACTTGTTCTCTTTCAGACCGGTGGAAATGTACGGGTGGGTGCCCGCGTCGACATCCGGATTGACCCGCAGCGACACCGGAGCCCGCACGCCCAGTTCGGCGGCCACTTCCTGCAGGCGCTCCAGTTCGTCGGTGGATTCGACGTTGAAGCAATGCACGCCCACTTCCAGGGCGCGGCGCATGTCGGCGCGGGTCTTGCCGACGCCGGAAAACACCACGCGATCGGCGCGCCCGCCAGCGGCGAGCACGCGCTCAAGCTCTCCACCCGAGACGATGTCGAAACCGGCGCCCAGACGCGCCAGGACATTGAGCACGGCCAGGTTCGAGTTGGCCTTCACGGCGAAGCAGACCAGCGAGGAGGTGCCCTGCAGGGCATCGGCGTAGGCGTTGTACTGCGCCTCGATGTGGGCGCGCGAGTAGACGTAGGTCGGCGTGCCGAAGCGCTGGGCCACGGCAGACAGCGCTACGCCTTCGGCGAACAGTTCACCGTCGCGGCGTTGAAAAGCGTCCATGGTGTTCCCTTAGTAATGCTTGTGCGGTTGCGACGACTTGGCTTGGTCTTCGGGGGATTTGCTGTCATCGGGCAAGTACAGCGGGCCCTTCTGACCGCAGGCGGACACCAGGCAGGCAACGGCGACGAGCGCGGCCAGGGAAGAGATCAGGCGCTTCATGGCGAAATCCTTTGTATAAGCAGTAATTGCGCCCGAGTATACCCAGCGCCCGGCATGGTGGCTATGCAGGTGGGCTGCCGGTAGTGCCATCGATCCAGACGGGTGCATTATGCTTTGCATAAACCGCTGGCTGCTCGTATCTTGCCGCCCGTAGCGCGCACAGACACTTTCCGAGGTTCCTGCAATGAGTTTGACCGAAGCCCGTTTCCACGACCTGGTCGATGCCACCCAGCAGGCGCTGGAGGAGTTGCTCGAAGGCCACGCCGACGACATCGAGATTTCCGCCGGCATGATGACCATCAAGTTCGACAACGGCAGCCAGCTGATCATCAGCCGCCAGGAGCCGCTGCGCCAGCTGTGGCTCGCCGCACGCTCCGGTGGCTATCACTTCGACTACGACGAAGAGTCGGGCAAGTGGAGCTGCGAGAAATCCGAGGAGTTGCTGGGCGAAGTGTTGGCCCGGGCCACCAAGGAACAGGCCGGCGTCGAGCTGGACTTCGAAGAGATCTGATGCCTGTGAGCCAGCCTGCACGCGCCCCCAAGCCGCTCTACAGCAATGTCAGCCCCTCGGTACAGTCGCCCTGCGTGAGCTTGTGCCGACTGGACGAAGAGCGGGTCTGTCAGGGTTGTTTCCGCCACGTCGAGGACATCAGGGCCTGGCGCTCGGCCGATGACGACACTCGGCGCGAAATCATCGCGGCTGCCGAGCAGCGCCGGTTGCAGGCGCTGTCGGCGCCTGCGGACGATCGATAAAGCCTCTGCCGCTCAGGCAGGTTCGGCCACCGTCAGGATGGTCAGCAACGACTGCGCGTGCTCGGCCGCTTCATGGCCCAGGCTGGTCAGGTAGCCGCCGTCAGGCTTGGTGATCAGTTCCTTGTCATGCAGGCGAGTGGCGGCTGCGATGGCCGCGGGCGACGCGGTGTGGTGGATTTTCAGACCTTCCATGGTGTTGCCGAGGTTGAACAGGGCAAGGATTTCCAGCTCGGCAACCAGTTCCGGGGTGTAGGACGACATAGGCGCTCCCGACTTTCTTATGGAATGAACGACAGCGCCGAATGGCGCTGTGCGCTGTACCCCTGATGCGGTGGCAACGGGGTTTTTCCAGTGTAGTCAGCCCTGGGCGAACGCGCCTGTGCAGCGTCAGACTTTTTCCGGTGGCAGCTCGGGCAGGGCGCGCAGTGCGGCTTCGTACCAGGCGGTGTCGAAGGGCCGGTCCTGCTCCAGGATGGCGTCGATCTCGATCGCCAACACATGAGCCATCATGTTGAGGATGTCCTCGCGCTCGTAACCGACCAGCGTCAGCTTGTTGAACGTGGCCTTGGCAGCCGGCGGGTTGTCGCTTTCGATCTGGTTCTCGATGGCCTGGGTGAGGGTGGCCTCGGCGAACGCTTCGTCTTCGTCTATCAGGTTGTCGCTCATGGCATGTTCTCGATGGGGGTCAATGTCGGGTTCTGTGGGGCGCCCTTCGCGGGCAGAGACCCGCTCCCACAGGATGTTCAACACCTACTGTGGGAGCGGGTCTCTGCCCGCGAAGAGGCCGGACCTGCCAGGCACACTTAGCGAGCCGCCAGCAATTCCCGGCCACGAGCCACGGCTGCACGTACCTGAGCCGGCGCGGTGCCGCCGATGTGATCGCGGGCGTTGACCGAGCCTTCCAGGGTCAATACCTCGAACACATCCGCTTCGATCTGGTCGCTGAACTGGCGCAACTCTTCCAGGCTCATTTCCGCCAGGTCCTTGCCGGTGTCCACACCGTGCTTCACCGCATGCCCGACGATCTCGTGGCAATCGCGGAACGGCAGGCCACGGCGCACCAGGTAATCGGCCAGGTCGGTGGCCGTGGAGAAGCCACGCAGCGCGGCTTCGCGCATCATGGCGTGCTTGGGCTTGATTGCCGGGATCATGTCGGCGAAGGCTCGCAGCGAGTCGCGCAATGTGTCGGCGGCGTCGAACAAGGGTTCCTTGTCTTCCTGATTGTCCTTGTTGTAGGCCAGCGGTTGGCCCTTCATCAAGGTCAGCAGGCCCATCAACGAACCGAACACCCGGCCACTCTTGCCACGCACCAGTTCCGGTACGTCGGGGTTCTTCTTCTGCGGCATGATCGAGCTGCCGGTGCAGAAACGGTCGGGCAGGTCGATGAACTGGAACTGCGCGCTGGTCCACAGCACCAGCTCTTCGGAAAACCGCGACAGGTGCATCATCGCGATGCTGGCCGCAGCGCAGAATTCGATGGCGAAATCACGGTCCGAAACGCCGTCCAGCGAGTTGCCACCGACCGCTTCGAAGCCCAGCAACTGACAGGTCAGCTCGCGGTCGATGGGGTAGGTGGTGCCGGCCAGCGCGGCGCTGCCCAGGGGCATGCGGTTGGTGCGCTTGCGGCAGTCGACCAGGCGCTCATGGTCGCGGCTGAGCATTTCGAACCAGGCCAGCAGGTGATGCCCGAAGGTCACCGGCTGGGCCGTCTGCAGGTGGGTGAAGCCCGGCATGATGGTGTCGGCTTCGCGCTCGGCCTGCTCCAGCAGGCCTTGCTGCAGGCGGGTGATTTCGTCCAGGATCAGGTCGATTTCGTCACGCAGCCACAGGCGAATGTCGGTGGCGACCTGGTCGTTGCGGCTGCGCCCGGTGTGCAGTTTCTTGCCGGTCACGCCGATGCGATCGGTCAGGCGCGCCTCGATGTTCATGTGCACGTCTTCGAGGTCCACGCGCCAGTCGAACTGGCCGGCCTCGATTTCCTGCTCGATGGTGCGCAGGCCGTCGACGATGGTGTCGCGCTCCGCATCAGTGAGCACGCCGACCTTGGCCAGCATGGTGGCGTGGGCGATCGAGCCCATGATGTCATGGCGGTAGAGGCGCTGGTCGAAGTCGACCGATGCGGTGAAGCGGGCGACGAAGGCGTCGACGGGTTCACTGAAGCGGCCGCCCCAGGACTGGTTGGTCTTGTCAGTGCTCATGAATAGGCTCGTGCAAGGCGTGAACGGGAAATTGCCGCGATAATAACAAATGCGGCCTGGGTCTGTTGGCGGCATAGTGCAGATGTCTATTGTCTGCGTTGATCTCTTCGCGGCCGCTGACCGCTCCTACACGTGATCTGCGCGGATTCCTGTGGGAGCGGTGAGCGGCCGCGAACAGGCTTGATACCTTAGCCAGAGCCAGGAATCCCCCCATGTTCAGCAAGCCGTCGAACCCTCCCGAGCCGGACTTTTTCCTGCCCGAGCTCTGCCTGCCCCAGGCACTGCTGATGCTGATCGTACTGGCGCAGTTGCTGGTTTTCGTGCTGGTGCTGGCCGAGCCCATGAATCCGGGCTTCAACTGGGTGCGCTTGGCACTGACGTCGTTGTTCGTGCAGTGGATCGTCCTGCTCTCGGCGGGCCTGCTCTGTACCCTGCGCCCCTGGCTGGCGCGGCTGCGCCCGGGCATGGCAGGTGGCCTGTGCTGCGCGTTGGTGGTGGGGCTGACCCTGACAGGCACAGCGGTGATCGACTACTTTCAATTGGGCGGGCTCGACACGCCGACCGTGGAGGTCAACCGATACCTGCGCCATGCCCTCATCGGGCTGATCATGTCGGCACTGCTGCTGCGTTACTTCTACTTGCAGAGCCAGTGGCGGCGCCAGCAGCAGGCTGAACTGCAGTCGCGCATCCAGGCCTTGCAGGCGCGCATTCGTCCGCACTTCCTGTTCAACAGCCTGAACAGCATCGCCAGCCTGGTGGTCAGCGATCCGGTGAAGGCCGAGCAGGCGGTGCTCAACCTGTCCGACCTGTTCCGCGCCAGTCTCGCCCAGCCCAACAGCCTGGTCATGTGGCGGGACGAAGTTGAATTGGCCAAACGTTATTTATCGATTGAGCAATATCGTCTCGGCGAGCGTCTACAGTTGCACTGGAGGATCGAAACAATCCCGGATGATCTGCCGATCCCTCAACTAACCTTGCAACCATTGTTGGAAAATGCGCTGGTGCATGGCATCGCCCCATTGATCTCGGGCGGGGTGGTCAGCGTGGAGGCCGACTATAAAGGGGGAGAGTTCATATTGACCATCAGCAATCCCTACCAGGAGGCCGCCGCAGGGCACGCGTCAGGCGGAACCCAGCAGGCACTGGCAAACATTGGCGCTCGACTTGCGGCACTTTTCGGTCCGCGCGCAAGTCTTAGCGTGAATCGCCGTGACGGTCGTCACTTCACTTGTCTACGTTATCCATGTGCGAGACTCACGCAGGAATCCAGCGCTATATGAATGTCCTGATCGTTGATGACGAACCCCTTGCCCGCGAGCGCCTGAGCCGATTGGTTGGCGAGCTCGAGGGTTATCATGTGCTCGAACCCGGTGCCAGCAATGGTGAAGAAGCCCTGAGCATGATCGAGGCGCAGAAGCCCGATGTGGTCTTGCTCGACATTCGCATGCCTGGCCTGGATGGGCTGCAAGTCGCCGCCAAGCTGTGCGAGCGCGACACGCCTCCAGCGGTGGTGTTCTGCACCGCCCATGACGAGTTCGCCCTGGACGCATTCCAGGTCAGCGCTGTGGGTTATCTGGTCAAGCCGGTGCGCTCCGAACATCTGCTCGAAGCGCTGAAAAAGGCCGAAAAGCCCAACCGTGTGCAGCTGGCTGCACTGACTCGTCCTGCTGCCGAGGCCGGTACCGGTCCGCGCAGCCACATCAGTGCGCGAACCCGTAAAGGCATCGAGCTGATTCCGCTGGACCAGGTGATCTACTTCATCGCCGACCACAAGTACGTGACCCTGCGCCACGAGGGCGGCGAAGTGCTGCTCGACGAGCCGCTCAAGGCACTGGAAGACGAGTTCGGCGATCGTTTCGTGCGCATTCACCGCAACGCCCTGGTGGCCCGCGAGCGCATCGAGCGTCTGCAGCGCACACCGTTGGGCCACTTTCAGCTCTACCTGAAAGGTCTCAACGGCGATGCGCTGATCGTCAGCCGCCGCCATGTCGCCGGCGTGCGCAAGATGATGCAGCACCTCTAGGGCTCCAGTGGCCGGCCCAGTCTGGCTGACTGGGCGCGGCCTGCCGCACAGCTGGTATCATCGTCCGCTAATCTTCATACGGATCGATTCATGCCCATTCGCGAAATCCGCATCGCCACCCGTAAAAGCGCCCTTGCCCTGTGGCAGGCCGAGTACGTCAAGGCTCGACTGGAGCAGGCCCATCCCGGTCTTCAGGTCAACCTGGTCCCGATGGTCAGTCGCGGCGACAAGCTGCTCGATTCGCCCTTGTCGAAGATCGGCGGCAAGGGACTGTTCGTCAAGGAACTGGAAACCGCCTTGCTCGAAGGCACGGCAGACATCGCCGTGCATTCGATGAAAGACGTGCCAATGGACTTTCCCGAAGGGCTGGGTCTGTACTGTATCTGCGAACGTGAAGACCCCCGCGATGCCTTCGTTTCCAACGCCTGGGACAGCCTGGAAGCGTTGCCGCCCGGCAGTATCGTCGGCACCTCCAGCCTGCGTCGTCAGACCCAACTGCTGGCGCGCCGCCCCGACTTGCAGATCCGCTTCCTGCGGGGCAACGTCAACACCCGGTTGGCCAAACTCGATGCCGGTGAATACGATGCCATCATCCTTGCCGCAGCCGGCCTGATCCGTCTGGGCTTCGAAGACCGCATCACCACCAACATCAGCGTCGAGGACAGTCTGCCTGCGGGCGGTCAGGGCGCGGTCGGTATCGAATGCAGGACGGGCGACAGCGAGATCCACGCGCTGCTGGGGCCGTTGCATCATCGCGATACCGAGTTCCGCGTCAGCGCCGAACGCGCCCTGAACAAGCACCTCAACGGTGGCTGCCAGGTGCCCATCGCCTGCTATGCGGTGCTCGAAGGCGAACAGATCTGGCTTCGCGGCCTGGTGGGTGATCCGGCCGGGCAGCGCTTGCTACATGCCCAGGCACGGGCACCACTGGCCGATGCGCAACAACTGGGCGTACAGGTGGCCGAGGCGTTGCTGGAGCAGGGCGCCGACGACATCCTGCGTGCGGTGTACGGCGAGGCAGGTCATCCTTGAGCCATTGGCGAGTGTTGCTGACACGGCCCACCGACGAGTGCGCGCAGCAAACTCAGGCGCTGCGCGAGGAGGGTGTGTTCGCAGCAAGCTTGCCGCTCCTGGCAATCGAGCCTCTGCCATCGAGCGATAGCCAGCGGCAACTTCTGGCCAGCCTCGATCAATACGACGCGGTGATCGTCGTCAGCAAGCCCGCCGCCCGCCTGGCGCTGGAACGAGCGCCCACCAGCCTCGGCCAGACTGTCTGGTTCAGCGTCGGCGCTGGCACGGCGGCCATTCTCCAAGACCGCGGGCTGCACGTGACGTATCCTGAAACAGGAGACGATAGCGAAGCCCTGCTGAATCTGGCCCAATTGCGCACCGCTTTGAGCGGTCCCCATCCACGGGTGCTGATCATTCGTGGCGAGGGTGGACGCGAGGCGCTGGCCGAACACTTGCGCGACCAAGGCGCAGCGGTGGAGTATCTGGAACTGTATCGACGCAGCATTCCGGTCTACCCGCCGGGTACGCTGGCGACCCGTATCGCATCGGAACGCTTGAACGCCGTGGTGGTCAGCAGTGGGCAGGGTTTTCAACACTTGCACCAGTTGGCAGGTGAGCAGTGGCTGGCGATCCGCGCCCTGCCACTGTTTGTGCCCAGCCCGCGAGTGGCGGCGCTGGCGCGTGACGCCGGCGCTTTGAATGTTGTGGATTGCCGAGGTGCCAGCACTTCGGCGTTGCTGGCGGCGCTGCACACGCAGACCGCACCCAGATCGTAAGGCGCGACCGCCAGCCAGGCGAGCGCGCCCCTATGCAAAGGATGGACACGTGAGCGAAACAGCCTTGCCCAAAGACGAGACGCAGAGCGCCCCGAAGGCGCCTTTCGAACAGCCAGCCGCCGTGCCGCCTCAGCGCTCGGCCAATGGCAATGGCTTGGCGATCATCGCGCTGCTGCTGGCCGCCGCGGGCCTCGCTGCCGCAGGTTGGGGCGTGTGGCAGGTGCGCACGCTCACGGCCGGTCATCAGCAGCAGTCGCGAGTGATCGAAGGGCTCGCCACGCAGACGCTGACCCTGGAGCACAACGAACGGCAACTCAGCGCCGACCTGGCGCAGTTGCCCGATGCCAACGAACTGGAAGATCGCCGCCGTCTGGTCGCGCAGTTGCAGGGCGATCAGCAGCGCTTGAGCCAGCGCCTGGAAACCGTGCTGGGTGCCAGCCGCAAGGACTGGCGCCTGGCCGAGGCCGAGCATCTGCTGCGCCTGGCCAGCCTGCGTCTGTCTGCGCTGCAGGATGTCACCAGCGCGAAGGCCCTGGTGCAGGGCGCCGACGAAATCCTGCGCGAGCAGGACGACCCGCAAGCCTTCGCCGCCCGCGAACAGTTGACCCGCAGCCTGGCCTCGCTGCAAGGCACGACCCAGCCCGACCGCACCGGCTTGTTCCTGCAGTTGAGCGCACTGCGTGAGCAGGCAACGCAGTTGACGGCCCTGGCCCCGGAATTCCAAGCCGCCGCCGACGCCGCGCAAGGCACTTCGCCTGAAGGCGAGACCCGCTGGCGTCAGTGGTGGAACAAGATTTCCGGGTTCTTCCGCGTCGACTTCAACCCCGATGACAGCATCCGTCCGTTGCTGGCCGGGCAAAGCCTGAACCAGGTTCGCCTGGCCCTGAGCCTTGCACTGGAACAGGCGCAATGGGCCGCGCTCAACGGTCAGGGCAAGGTCTATACGCAAGCGCTGGATGACGCACGCAGCATTCTGATCGCAGGGTTCAACCGCGAAAACGGCCACACCCAAGCCATGATCGAACAGCTGACCGCACTCAAGAGCCAGCCGGTGTCGGTCACCACACCTGATCTGGATGCCAGCCTCAATGCCATCCAGGCCTACCTGCAGCGCCGTCACACACCGGTCGAAGGCCTGCAGAAATCGACCGAAGTCACGCCAGGCGCTACGGAGAGCCAGCCATGAAACGGTTCTACGTGATCCTGTTTCTGGTGATCGCCGCCATGGTCGGGCTAGGCCTGGCCGTGGCCAAGCACCCAGGCTATGTGCTGATCGACTACCCCCATGTGATGCGCTACGAATCCGGCCTGTGGACCACGTTGCTGGCCTTGCTGGTTCTGGCGTTGCTGGTATTCATCGTCTATCTGCTGATCAGCGTGGTGGTTACCTCCGGCCGCGTGGTCAATCCATGGTCGGGCCGTAACCGCAATCGCCGTGTTCAGGCTGCCATCGAAAAGGGCCAGTTGGACCTGGCCGAAGGACGCTGGGCCAGCGCTCAGAAGCACCTGCAGCACGCCGCCGAACATGAACGCCAGCCCCTACTGTATTACTTGGGCGCAGCCCGCGCAGCCAACGAACTGGGCCGCTACGAAGACAGCGACAGCCTGCTCGAACAAGCCCTGGCACGTCAGCCACAAGCCGAATTGGCGATTGCCTTGAGCCATGCCCAACTGCAGAGCGATCGCGGTGACAGCGACGGCTCATTGCAAACCCTGCAGGCCATGCACGAGCGTCATCCGCGCAACGTGCAGGTGTTGCGTCAACTGCAACGCGTGCATCAGCAGCGTGGAGACTGGGCAGCCGTCGTCAAGCTGCTGCCACAATTGCGCAAGGACAAGGCGTTACCAGCGGCCGAACTGGCCGAACTGGAGCGACGTGCCTGGGGCGAGAACCTCAGTGTGGCCGCGCACGTATCGGCGCCGGATCAGGGTCAGGGCGAAGCGGGCCTGGCTGCACTCGAGCGCGCATGGCAGGCACTGAGTTCGGCACAGCGTCAGGAGCCTGCCTTGGTCCTCGCCTATGCAGAGCAACTGCGGCAGGTAGGCGCGCAAACCCAGGCCGAAGAAGTCCTGCGTACGGCGCAGAAGCGTCAGTACGACACGCACCTGGCTCGCCTTTACGGCCTGGTCATCGGCAACGATCCGGCGCGCCAGTTGCAGACCGCCGAAGGTTGGCTCAAGCAACACACCGATGACGCCGGGCTGTTGCTGACACTCGGCCGCCTCTGCCTGCAGAACCGCCTGTGGGGCAAGGCACGCGATTACCTGGAAAGCAGCCTGCGCCTGCAGCGCAGCCCGGAAACCTGTGCGGAGCTGGCGCGCCTGCTGGCCCAGCTCGGCGATACCGAGCGCAGCAACCTGCTGTTCCAGGAAGGTCTCGGGCTGCTCGACGAGCGCCTGTTGGCCGCGCCGCTGCCGACCACGGTTCGCCCGCTCTAAAGCACTTTCAGGCCTAAGTGCTCAGGGTGATGCGCCCCTGTTCCGCGACATGTTCGTGAAACAGGGGCGAGGCCCGCAAATCCGGCATTCGTTACGGTATTGCCACGATTAAACACTTGTATGAACTTTATCCGATGCGTACCTTGATGCCACTGGCGCACGGGCATAATCTCCCCCTGCACGTACATCGACATTCGCCATCACAGACGGCGAATCGGTCCGAGCCCTGCTTCCTGTGATACAGGAGTGCGACGCCGGGCATGACCCACAAGGGAAGCACTCATCATGTTGGAAAGCTGCAAGAATGCCCAGGAACGCTGGGGCGGAGTTCACCTGCTGATCGATCGCTGGCTGCAGGAACGCAACGAGCTGATCAAGGCTTTCGACGCACTGGGCGACACACCTCAGGCGCTGGTCGAGGATCGCAAAAGGCTTCAGGATTTCTGCGGTTTGCTGGTCGACTACACCTCCGCAGGCCATTTCGAGATCTATGAGCAACTGACCGACGAAGCCAAGGCATTCAACGACAAGCGTGGTCTGGAGCTGGCCGATACGATCTGGCCACGCATCGACGAGATCACCCAGAAAGCCCTCGACTTCAACGACTACTGCGACAAGGGCGACTGCTCCGATGCCGCCGTCATCCTGGAAAAGCTCAAGGAACTGGGAGGCTTGTTGCACGAGCGCTTCGAGCTCGAGGATTGCCTGATCGAAGTGCTGCACAACGCCCACAAGGAGGAATCCGTCGCTCAGGCGTGATTCGTCCCAGGTACGGCCCTATGGGGCCGTGGCCAACAGTTGGATATCAAAGGTGAGTGGCGTATAGGGGGGGATCAGATCTCCTGCGCCTTCCGCACCATAGGCGTGGGCCGAGGCAATCACCACGCGCCATTTCGCACCCGTAGGCATCTGTTGCAGTGCCGTACGCCAGCCTTCGATGACGCTGTTCAAGCGAAACCACTGCGGCTGGTTGCTTTGGTCGAACACGCTGCCGTCAGGCAACCTCCCCACGTATTGAACCTGCACGCGCCCATCGGCTGTGGCAGCGCTGCCTGCCCCAGGTTCGAGTACGGTTGCCAGCACCCCGTCCGAGATCTCCCGCACACCAGCCTTGGCCCGCTCGCCGGCCATGAAGCGACGCTCGGCCGCCTGCGCCTTTTCCGTATCCGCGCCGGTGTCAGCCTTGTCCGCCTGCGCCTGGTATCGAGCCAGCAGCTGGCCCATGCGCTCATCGCTCAAGGCCAGCGGCTCCTGTCGGTAGGCTTGCTGCAAGCCCTTGACCAAGGCGTCCAGTTGAAGGCCGGGGGCGTCCTGGCGCAGGCGTTCGCCCAAGCTGGCACCCACACTGTAGGCCAGATCGTGGCCATCATCCGGTGTACCCTGCGCAGCCTGCGCGTGCGACCACACCAGCGACAACGGCACCAAGGACAACGACAGCAGCAGGCGAGACAGCATTGGGTTCTCCAGAACAAGACAGACCGAGCATCGAGCGATTATGCCACCGAGTGCGCAACGGGCGCTGGCAGACATGGTCAACATGTTCTGGCGGCTCTACGGTCTCAGGTCTAGTATGAGCCTCAACCCATCGGCCCGGAGGTAACCCATGTCGGCTAACAAGAAGCCTGTAAACACCCCGCTGCATTTGCTGCAACAGCTGTCCGGCAGTTTGCTCGAGCACCTTGAAAGTGCGTGTTCCCAAGCCTTGGCCGATGCTGAAAAACTGCTCGCCAAGCTCGAGAAGCAACGTGGCAAGGCTCAGGAAAAACTGCACAAGTCGCGCACCAAAGTGCAGGACGCCGCGGCCGCTGGCAAGAAAAAGAAACAGGCCAAGGCGCATGATTCGGTAAGCGAACTCGAGGAGCTGCTCGACGATCTCAAGGAACGCCAGGCCGAAACCCGCGCCTACATCGTCGAGCTCAAGCGCGATGCCCAGGAGAGCCTGAAGCTCGCAGCCGGCGTGGGCCGTGTCCGCGAAGCGGCCAGCAAGGCCATCGAAACCCGTTCGACCAAGCCCAAGGTGACCACGGCATCCGTCACCCAGCCTGCCAGCTCGGCCGCCAAGCCTGCTGCTCGTACCCCAGCCAAAACCAGTCCGACAGCTTCGACCGCGCGTGCCGCAGCCAAGCCGGCAGCGAGCAAGACCACCCGAGCCGCTGCCGCCGCCACTGCAAGCAAACCGGCTGTTTCGCGCAGCACCACGCGCAAGGCTCTTGCCGCGCCAGGCGCAGCGGTCAAGCCCGAGGCGAAGGCACCTGCCAAGCCTGCCGCCCGGCCTGCAAGGAAGCCTGCCGCCGCCAAGTCGCTGGCGGCAGCCGTTCATACGAGCGCGACCGAGTCGGATACCCAAGGCGTGGCTGGTCAGCCAGACAAAGGTGGCGCGTCGTCCAGCGAGGCCTGAGTCTCGCGGGCTGCCACGCTCAGTGTCCGCAATGCGTCGCTGACGCCTGCAGCCGGCGCCGGTAGCAGGGCGGGCAGCCAGGTCATGTTGGACTGTTCCGCGGCAAGGAGCCACGGAGCGGCTTGGCGGTGCAGGCGCTGCAGCAACTGGTGCTCGGCATTGAGTTCCAGCGCCTTGATCGATTCACGCAGCGGCATCAGCTCGGGATCATGCATGGCCTTTGCGCGCCACTGCTGGCGAAGGTCGCGCAGAGGCCGCACGACCTCATCGTGCCAGGGCGTGGCGATCGCCTGCAGCAGCATGACGCGCTCATGCGAACAGGCCACGCCTCTGGCACCCAGCCAGGCGCCGCACAGCAGCAGGCACACATTGGCGCCTTCTGCCTGCAACTGCAGGCAGGCGGCCTCGATGCCCGGTCGGGCATAGAGCTTCAAGGCAAACTCCCACAATTCATCGTGCATCGTGCTACTCGCGCCAGTGGGCAAGGAAGCTGGTAGACTTCGCCGCCATTATGATCCGACTTCAGAACCTCACTTTACAGCGTGGCCCGCAGCGTCTGCTAGAAGACGCCGAGCTGACGCTGCACGCCGGTCAGAAAGCCGGTCTCATCGGTGCCAACGGTGCCGGCAAATCCAGCCTGTTCGCCCTGTTGCGCGGCGAGCTTGCGCCCGACTCGGGCGATTGCTACCTGCCCGCCGACTGGCGCATCGCCCACATGCGCCAGGAAGTCGATACCCTCGAACGCATTGCGGTCGACTACGTGCTCGACGGCGATGTACGTCTGCGCGAAGTGCAGCATGCCCTGGCCGACGCCGAAGCCCGGCAGGATGGCGCCGCCCAGGCCCGTCTGCATGCCGAACTCGACAGCGCCGATGGCTATACCGCCGACGCCCGCGCCCGCAAGCTGCTGGCCGGGCTGGGCTTCAGCAACGAGCAGATGGATCGTCAGGTCGGGGATTTTTCCGGCGGCTGGCGGATGCGTCTGAGCCTGGCGCAGGCCTTGATGTGTCCCTCCGACCTGCTGCTGCTCGATGAGCCGACCAACCACCTGGACCTCGACGCCATCCTGTGGCTCGAAGACTGGCTGAAAGGCTATCCCGGCACCTTGCTGCTGATCTCCCACGACCGCGACTTCCTCGACGAAGTGGTCGATCACGTAGCGCACGTCGAACAACAGAAGCTGACCCTGTATCGCGGCGGCTACAGCGCCTTCGAACGCGCTCGCGCCGAACGCCTGGCGCAGCAGCAGCAAGCCTACGAGAAGCAGCAGGCGCAGCGGGCGCACATGGAGAAGTACATCGCCCGCTTCAAGGCCCAGGCGACCAAGGCGCGCCAGGCTCAGAGCCGGATCAAGGCCCTGGAGCGCATGGAGGAGCTGTCGGCGGCGCACGTCGACTCACCCTTCGATTTCGTCTTCCGCGAGTCGGTGAAGATTTCCAGCCCGTTGCTCGACCTCTCCGAGGGTCGCCTCGGCTACGGCGACAAGGCTGTGCTGGAGAAGGTCAAGCTGCAATTGGCGCCCGGTGCGCGCATTGGTTTGCTGGGCCCCAACGGCGCCGGCAAGTCGACCCTGATCAAGAACCTCGCCGGTGAGCTGACGCCCATCGGCGGGCGTCTGGTGCGTGGCGAGAATCTGGTCGTGGGCTATTTCGCCCAGCACCAACTGGACTCTCTGGACAGCAAGGCCAGCCCGCTGCTGCATCTGCAACGCCTGGCGCCTACCGAGCGGGAGCAGGTGCTGCGCGATTTCCTCGGTGGTTTCGATTTCCGCGGTGCGCGTATCGACGAGCCGGTGCTGAATTTCTCCGGCGGTGAAAAAGCTCGCCTGGCGCTGGCCTTGATCGCCTGGGAGCGGCCCAACCTGTTGCTGCTCGACGAACCGACCAACCACCTGGACCTGGAGATGCGCCTGGCCCTGACCATGGCCCTGCAGGAATTCAGTGGCGCGGTGCTGGTGGTGTCCCACGATAGGCATCTGCTCAAGAGCACCACGGACGACTTCCTGCTGGTGGCCGACGGCAAGGTCGAGACGTTTGATGGCGATCTGGACGACTACGCGCGCTGGCTGGTGGATTATCGTCAACGCCATGCCCCGGTCAGCAACACCCCGGTCAATCCCGACAAGACCGACAAGAAAGCCCAGCGCCAGGCTGCCGCTGCCTTGCGTCAGCAGTTGGCCCCGCACAAGCGCCAGGCCGACAAGCTGGAGCGCGATCTGGGTGAGGTGCACGAGAAGCTGGCGAAGATAGAAGCCGCCTTGTCTGACAGCGCCCTCTACGAGGCCGCGCGCAAGGATGAATTGCGCGACCAGCTTGCCCAGCAGGCCAGACTCAAGGTCCGCGAGGGTGAGTTGGAGGAGCAGTGGATGGAAGCGCTGGAGCTGCTCGAAGACATGCAGGCACAACTCGAAGCACTGGGCTGACACTGCGGCGCGATGCCGGGCCGCCGTCACAGGCCCATAGCCAAATTCGCTGCGCCGCTTTACCTTAGGCTGTCCCTATTCGAGCGTCGAGGTCCGTATGTTGCTGGAAACCTGGTTGGCCTTTTTTGCTGCGTGCTGGATCATCAGCCTTTCACCGGGTGCCGGGGCCATCGCGTCAATGTCCAGCGGCCTGCAGCACGGTTTCCTGCGCGGCTACTGGAATGCGATTGGCCTGCAGCTGGGGCTGCTCCTGCAGATCGCGATCATCGCCGCGGGCGTCGGAGCCGTGCTGGCGGCGTCCGCCACGGCGTTCCAGGCCATCAAGTGGTTTGGTGTGCTGTATCTGCTCTATCTGGCCGTCAAGCAGTGGCGTGCATTGCCTGCCGACATCAGCGAAGAGACCGAGCAAAAGCCGACAGGCAAAGCGTCCAGTCTGGTTCTTGCGAGGCTTTCTGGTGAACGTCGGCAATCCCAAGGCGCTGGTGTTCATGCTTGCCGTGCTGCCACAGTTCATCAATCCGCACGCGCCGCTGCTGGTTCAATACCTGACCATTGCAGCGACCATGATCACCGTGGACCTGATCGTCATGGCCGGCTACACCGGGCTTGCGGCAAAGGTGCTGCGTCTGCTGCGCACACCGCGTCAGCAGCGACGCATGAACCGTACCTTTGCCGGCTTGTTCGTGGCCGCTGCCACGTTGCTCGCGACCCTGCGCCGGGTGCCGGCTTGAGGGGCTGTCAGGCCTGAGTGAGTTCGATCACCCGATCTACCAGCTTGTTGATCCCGGCAGCGGCCTCACTGATGGTCTTGGCGCTCATGTAGGCAGGCGTGCTGACCAGTTTGCGCGCGGTGTCCTCGACGATCTCGGTCACTTCGCACTCCTGGTGAGTGCCGCCCATCTTCTCGATGGCCTGCGCCGTGTCGGCATCGGTGCCGATGGTGCAGATCACGCCGGGTCCGTAGATCTTGGCGGCCAGAGCCGGCGAGATGCAGATCAGGCCGACCGGCTTGCGTGCTTCGGCGAAGGCCTCGGCCAGTGCCTGCACCTGCAGATTCACCGAGCAGGCGGCGCCGTCGGTGGCGAAGGAAGACAGGTTCTTTGCCGCGCCGAAGCCGCCGGGGACGATCAAGGCATCGAAGTCGTCAGCGTTGGCCAGGGCGATGTCCTTCACCTCGCCACGGGCGATCCGTGCCGATTCCACCAGCACGTTGCGTGATTCGGGCATTTCCTCGCCACTGAGGTGGTTGATCACGTGCTTCTGGGCAACGTCGGGGGCGAAGCACTGCACTTCGCAGCCGCGTTGGTTCAGGCGCAGCAGAGTGATTACGCTTTCCTGGATTTCGCTGCCGTCATAGACGCCACAGCCGGAAAGGATCACCGCGATTTTCTTGGTCATGTCGAACTCCGATTCTGTCCGCTGTTTCAGTAGCATGGATCCCGATCGGCGTCGCGTGTTCAGTTCGAGTCGGCGATCAGGGCTGTTCGTCGCTGGGCGCAGGCGTGACCGCAGGGGGTTGCAGGCGAGCCTGGCGGGCGATGCGGGCCGCTTTGATGCGGCGGCGTATCCACAGCAAGGCGCCGATCAGTACCAGCGCACCCAGCACCCACAGCTCGTATTTCTTCACGTTGCCCAGCATGTGTTCCAGGAACGAGCCGAAATGATAGGCCGCCAATCCCAGTGCGGTGGCCCACACCGCCGCGCCAATGCCATTGAGCAGCAAATAGCGTCGCGGGGGATAGCCCGACAGGCCGATGGCCACCGGCATGACGGTGCGCAGACCATAGACGAAGCGGAAGCTCAGGACCCAGATGTCCGGATGCCGGCGGATATGCTCCAGCGCGCGGTCACCCAGCAACTGCCAGCGAGGTTTGCGCGCCAACAGCTTGCGGCCATGCTTGCGGCCCATGAAATACCAGAGCTGGTCGCCTGCGTAGCTGCCGAAGAAGGCCACCACCACAACCATGTTGATATCCATGTAGCCACGGAACGCCAGGAATCCGGCCAGGACCAGAATGGTCTCGCCTTCGAAGAACGTACCGAGGAACAGGGCGAAGTAGCCAAAATCGTTCAGGAATTGTTGGAGCATTTTATCGATGCTGGCGAAGTGAATGCGCAGCCTAACCCTTCATGGGCATACATGAAAGTGTCCAAATGTGTCTTGTCGTGAACAATGCTTGTCAACCTGAGATCGTAGACAGCATGTGTATGCGGCCAGGCCTGTCATGCGAACGTCATAATCGATGCTTATAACTGTCGCGCCCCCCTTCCAAGCGTGCAGGCGCCAATGGCATCCTGACGCATTACGCGATCCGTGCCGCTCAATTGCAGAGGGCAGTTACGCCCCCGGGAACGCCAGATGAACAACGAAGCCCAGACGCAAGTCGCTCTCACTCAAGACCAGCCGGTGGTCGAAACCCCGGTAGAAGCGCCGTTGGTCATAGAAGCCATCGTCGAACCCGCGCACCCGAGCGAGGCCCTCGCGCCGGCGCCGCACATCGTCGTGCCGGGGCTGGACGACAGCAGCCTGTACATCCACCGCGAGCTGTCGCAGTTGCAGTTCAACATCCGCGTGCTGGAGCAGGCACTGGATGAATCCTATCCGTTGCTCGAGCGGCTCAAGTTTCTGCTGATCTTCTCCAGCAACCTCGACGAGTTCTTCGAGATCCGCGTGGCGGGCCTGAAGAAGCAGATCACCTTCGCCCGTGAACAGGCCGGGGCCGATGGTCTGCAGCCTCATCAGGCGCTGGCGCGAATCAGCGAACTGGTGCATGGGCACGTCGATCGCCAGTACGCGATCCTCAACGACATCCTGTTGCCGGAGCTGGAGAAGCACCAGGTTCGCTTCATTCGCCGTCGGCACTGGACGACCAAGCTCAAGACCTGGGTGCGTCGTTATTTCCGTGACGAAATCGCCCCGATCATCACGCCGATCGGGCTGGACCCCACACACCCGTTCCCGCTGCTGGTGAACAAGAGCCTGAACTTCATCGTCGAGCTCGAAGGCATCGACGCCTTCGGCCGTGACTCGGGCCTGGCGATCATACCGGCGCCGCGCTTGTTGCCACGGGTAATCAAGGTGCCCGAGGACGTCGGTGGGCCAGGCGACAATTTCGTCTTTCTGTCCTCGATGATCCATGCCCACGCCGATGACCTGTTCCAGGGCATGAAGGTGAAGGGCTGCTACCAGTTCCGCCTGACCCGCAACGCCGACCTGTCCGTGGACACCGAAGACGTCGAAGACCTGGCGCGTGCCCTGCGCGGCGAGCTGTTCTCGCGGCGCTACGGTGATGCGGTGCGCCTGGAAGTGGCCGACACCTGTCCCAAGCATCTGTCGGACTACCTGCTCAAGCAGTTCAACCTGTCCGAGACCGAGCTCTATCAGGTCAACGGGCCGGTCAACCTGACGCGTCTGTTCAGCATCACCGGTCTGGACAGCCACCCAGAACTGCAATACCTGCCGTTCACGCCGCAGATCCCAAAACTGCTGCAGAACAGCGAGAACATCTTCAGTGTGGTCAGCAAGCAGGACATCCTCCTGCTGCACCCTTTCGAGTCGTTCACGCCGGTGGTCGATCTGCTGCGCCAGGCCGCCAAGGATCCCCATGTGCTGGCCGTGCGGCAGACGCTGTATCGCAGCGGTGCCAACTCCGAGATCGTCGATGCGCTGGTGGATGCCGCGCGCAACGGCAAGGAAGTGACCGCAGTCGTCGAATTGCGCGCGCGCTTCGACGAAGAATCCAACCTGCAGCTGGCCAGCCGCCTGCAGGCTGCCGGCGCGGTGGTCATCTATGGCGTGGTGGGGTTCAAGACCCACGCCAAGATGATGCTCATCCTGCGCCGCGAAGGCGGTGAGATCGTGCGTTATGCGCATCTGGGTACCGGCAACTACCACGCCGGCAACGCCAAGCTGTACACCGACTACAGCCTGCTGACCTCGGACGATGCGCTGTGCGAAGACGTCGGCAAACTGTTCAGTCAGTTGATCGGCATGGGCAAGACGCTGCGCATGAAAAAGCTGCTGCATGCACCCTTCACGCTGAAGAAGGGCATGCTCGACATGATCGCGCGCGAAACTCAGTACGCGCTTGATGGCAAGCCGGCGCACATCATCGCCAAGTTCAACTCGCTGACCGATCCGAAGATCATCCGCGCGCTGTACAAGGCCAGCCAGTCCGGCGTGCGCATCGATCTGGTGGTGCGCGGCATGTGCTGCCTGCGGCCGGGGATTCCCGGGGTGTCGCACAATATCCATGTGCGCTCGATCATCGGGCGCTTCCTGGAGCACACGCGGGTGTTCTACTTCCTCAACGGTGGCGAGGAGCAGATGTTCCTGTCCAGCGCCGACTGGATGGAGCGCAACCTCGACAAGCGTGTGGAGACCTGTTTCCCGGTCGAAGGCAAGAAGCTGATCATGCGGGTCAAGAAGGAGCTGGAGAGCTACCTGACCGACAACACCCATTCCTGGATCCTGCAGGCCGACGGGCGCTACGTGCGCAACACCCCGACCGGCAACCAGAATGCCCGCAGCGCGCAGGACACCCTGCTGGAGCGGCTGAGCAACCCGATCCTGCCAGTGCGCTAGCAGACATCACGATCGGCGGCGCCCCCTTCGCGGGCAGAGACCCGCTCCCACAGGGATCGCATTCCAATGTGGGAGCGGGTCTCTGCCCGCGAAAGGGCCTGCGCGGTCTTCAGCGAACGGTCAGGGTAAAACCCACCTCCCACAGGGATCGCATTCCAATGTGGGAGCGGGTCTCTTCCCGCGAAAGGGCCTGCGCGGTCTTCAGCGAACGGTCAGGGTAAAACCCACATCCCACAGGGATCGCATTCCAATGTGGGAGCGGGTCTCTGCCCGCGAAAGGGCCTGTGCGGTCTTCAGCGAACGGTCAGGGTAAAGCCCACGCGGGTCAGCCATTCGGCTTCCTGGGCGAAATCGGCCTGGGTCAGTTGGTTGTTTTCCAGCCAGCCATCGGGGAACACCACGTCCAGGCTCTTGGCCTTGGCATGCAGGGAAACCGCCGGCATCGTCTGCGTGCCGCGAATGTGGTGGAACAGGATGGCGAAGCGCAGCAGCACGCACAGGCGGATCAACTGCTCACCGTCATCACCGAACTCGGCGAACTTGTCCTTGGGGATGTTGCGTCGGTGGCCACGCACCAGCAGCGCGAGCATCTGCTGGTCTTCACGCGAGAAGCCGGCCAGATCCGAGTGTTCGATCAGGTAGGCGCCGTGCTTGTGGTAATGGTAGTGGGCGATGTCCAGGCCGATCTCGTGGACCTTCGCCGCCCAGCCCAGCAGTTCGCGCCAGACCCCATCTTCCAGCCCCCAGTCCGCTGCCACCTGGTCGAAGGCATGCAGGGCCTTGCGCTCCACGCGCTCGGCCTGCTCGACGTCGACGTGATAGCGGGTCATCAGCGAACTCAGGGTGCGCTCGCGCACGTCCTCGTGGTGGTGACGACCCAGCAGGTCGTACAGCACGCCTTCACGCAGGGCGCCATCGCAGTGGTCCATGCGCTGCAGGGCGAGCGCATCGAAGATCGCTTCGAGAATCGCCAGCCCCGCCGGGAAGATGGTCCGCCGATCCGGCTTGATGCCGTCGAAATCGATCTTGTCGACATCGCCCAGCTTGAACAGCTTGCGCTTGAGCCAGGCCAGCCCGTCGGCGTTGACCTCGCCGCTGCCCTGACCGCCGGCCTTCAGTGCCAGGCCGATGGCGCGGATGGTGCCGGAGGAGCCGATGGCCTCGTCCCAACTGAGCCGATGCAGAGCGTTTTCGATGCTCATGATCTCCAGGCGCGCCGCCGTGTAGGCCTGGGCATAGCGGGCAGGTGTGATCTTGCCGTCGCGGAAGTAGCGCTGGGTGTAGCTCACGCAGCCCATCTGCAGGCTTTCGCGCAACAGAGGTTCGAACCGCTGGCCGATGATGAACTCGGTGCTGCCGCCGCCGATGTCGGCAACCAGGCGCTTGCCCGGGGTGTCGGCCAGGGTATGGGAAACGCCCAGATAGATGAGGCGAGCTTCTTCGCGGCCGGAGATGACTTCCACCGGATGGCCCAGGATCTGCTCGGCGCGGACGATGAATTCATTGCGGTTGCGGGCTTCGCGCAGGGCGTTGGTGCCCACGATGCGCACGGCACCCAGGGGCAGGCCGTTGATCAGCTGGGCGAAGCGCTTGAGGCAGTCCAGGCCGCGTTGCATCGACTCTTCGCTGAGCTTGCGCTCCTCGTCGATGCCGGCGGCAAGCTGGACCTTTTCCCCCTGACGTTCGAGGATGCGGATTTCATTGACGTGGGCCTTGGCCACCACCATATGAAAGCTGTTCGAGCCCAGGTCGATGGCGGCGATCAGGGACAGGTTCTTGGCTTTGGTCTGCGGCATGGTCAAAGGATCTCGGTCGTTAACCCCCGCATCGTGCCACGATCAGGCGACGGCGCCAACGCGCCATCCTGATCTTTGCCCCCAGGCTCGAGCTCTGGCGAGCCCCAATGGCCTTCAGGCCGGCTGCATGCCGATGAACTGCGCCAGCTCGGGTGTACGCGGATTGGCGAACAAGTCCTTGGGGTCGCCCACTTCGTGCACCTTGCCGTGGTGCATGAACACCAGCTTGTCACCGACTTCGCGGGCGAAGCGCATTTCATGGGTGACCATGATCAGCGTCATGCCATCCTCGGCCAGCTTGCGCACCACGCTGAGCACTTCGTTGACCAGTTCCGGGTCGAGCGCCGAGGTAATCTCGTCGCACAGCAGCACCTTGGGCGACATGGCCAGGGCCCGGGCGATCGCCACCCGTTGCTGCTGGCCACCCGACAGCCGATCGGGGAACGCATCGAACTTCTCGCCCAGACCGACGCGTTCGAGCATCTCGCGGGCCAGTTCGCGGGCGCGGGTCTTGGGCGTCTTCTGCACCACCTGCGGGGCGAGCATGACGTTCTCGCCCACGCTCAGGTGCGGGAACAGGTTGAACTGCTGGAACACCATGCCGACCTTCTGGCGCAGACTGCGCAAATCGGCGCGCGCGGCGTCCAGGTATTCGCCATCGACTTCGATGACGCCGTCATTGATCGATTCCAGGCCGTTCAGGGTGCGCAGCAAGGTGCTCTTGCCCGAACCACTGCGGCCGATGATCGCGACCACCTGACCTTCGTCCACACTCAGGTCGATGCCCTTGAGCACATGATGATCGCCGTAGTACTTGTGCAGGGCGGAAATCCTAAGCAGCGGCATGCAGCCTCCTTTCCAGATAACGGGCACTGAGCGACAGCGGGTAGCACAGGGCGAAGTAGCCCAGGGCGACGAAGCCGTAGACCATGAAGGGTTCGAAGGTGGCGTTGGCCAGCATGCTGCCGGTCTTGGTCAGCTCGGTGAAGCCGATGATCGAGGTCACCGCAGTGCCCTTGACCACCTGCACCGAGAAGCCCACGGTCGGCGCCACGGCGATGCGCAAGGCCTGGGGCAGGATCACGTAGCGCAGTTGCTCGGTCCGGGTCAGCGCCAGGCTGGCCGAGGCTTCCCACTGGCCATTGCCGATGGACTCCACGCAACCGCGCCAGATCTCGGCCAGATAGGCGCTGGTGAACAGCGTCAGGGCCAGGGCTGCGGCCACCCAGGGCGAAATGTCCACGCCCATCAGCGCCACGCCGAAGAACACCAGAAACAGCTGCATCAGCAGCGGCGTGCCCTGGAACACTTCGATGTAGCAGCGCGCTACGGTGCGCAGCGGGTGCATGGGGGAGATGCGCAGGGTCATCACCAGCAAGCCGATCAGCCCGCCGCCGATGAACGCCACCAGGCTCAGGGCCAGGGTCCATTGCAGGCCGGTGAGCAGATTGCGCACGATGTCCCACAGGGTGAAATCCATCAACTGTTCCTCATGATGAAACGCCGACCCAACCAGTTCAGCAGCATGCGGATCAGGATCGACATGACCAGGTACACCAGGGTGGTCAGCAGATACGTCTCGAACGCGCGGAAATTACGTGACTGGATGAAGTTGGCGTAGAAGCTCAGCTCCTGCGTGGCGATCTGCGAACACACCGCCGAACCCAGCATGACGATGATGATCTGGCTGCTCAGCGCCGGCCAGACCTTGGCCAGCGCGGGCTGCAGGACTACGTAGCGGAAGGCTTCGAACCGGCTCATGGCCAGGGCCGCCGACGCTTCGAGCTGGCCCTTGGGTATGGCTTGGATACCGGCACGGATGATCTCGGTGGAGTAGGCCCCCAGGTTGACCACCATGGCCAGCACCGCGGCCTGCCACTCGCTGATCTGCACACCCAGGCTGGGCAGGCCGAAGAAGATGAAGAACAGCTGCACCAGGAAGGGCGTGTTGCGGATCAACTCCACGTAGACCCCGAACAGGCCGGCGAACGGCTTGATCTGCCAGGCCCGCACGGCGCCGCCGACGATGCCCACGGCCACCCCGAGCAGCGCGCCGATGGCGGTCAGCTCAAGGGTGAACAGTGCACCCTTGAGCAACAGGTCGGCCTGAGCGAGTACTGGAGCGAAAGCAAACTGATAGGCCATTGCGTACGCTCGACAATCAGAGATCGGCGGGCAGCGGCTGCTTCAGCCAGGTCTGCGCATTCTTTTCCAGGCTGCCGTCTTTCTTGCCCGCAGCGATGATCTCGTTGACCTTGGCCAGAAGCTCCGGCTGTTGCTTGTTGATGCCCACGTACACGGGCGAGTCCTTGAGCTTGATCTTCAGGGCCGGAATCCGCTTGGGGTTCTTTTCCGAGATGGCCACCATCACCACGTTGCCACTGGCGATCAGGTCGGTCTGGCCGGCGAGGTAGGCGGCGATGGTCGAGTTGTTGTCCTCGAAGCGCTTGATGGTGAGGCCTTCGGGGGCGACCTTGCTCAGCTCGATGTCTTCGATGGCGCCGCGGGTCACGCTGATGGTCTTGCCCTTGAGGTCATCCAGAGTGGCCACCGGTGCTTCCGGCGGGCCGAACACGGCCAGGTAGAAGGGCGCGTAGGCACTGGAGAAGTCGATGACCTGTTCACGCTCGGCGTTCTTGCCCAGGCTCGAGATCACCAGATCGACCTTGCCGGTGGTGAGGTAGGGAATGCGGTTGGTGGAGTTCACCGGGGTGAGTTGCAGCTTCACCTTCAGTTGATCGGCGATCAGCTTGGCGGTGTCGATGTCCAGGCCACGCGGTTGCATGTCGGGGCCGACCGAGCCGAACGGTGGGAAGTCCTGCGGCACGGCGACACGCAAGGTGCCGCGTTCGGTGATGTCGCTCAGGCCGTCGGCGTGAACGGCCTGAGCGAGCATGAAGCTGGCGGCCAGGGCAGTGAACAGCAGTCTGCAGCGCGAAATCATGGCAGTACTCCGATTGCGATCGAGTCGAGGTTGCCAGGGGTGGTAGCACAGCGCGTGCCAGAATGGGGCAGGGCGCGGATTGCGCTGGCTTGCCATGGGTATTGGCGTGTGGAGGCTGCCCATCCGGGGGCACGGCGCGCACCGTTGCGGAGCGCCCTGCACCGCACCTGCGGTCATTCCTGGTGCGTCAGGCGGGGTTCCATTGGCTGTATCACCGATGTTCATAGTGATGATCAATGATCATCGGCTTCCTGTGGCGGCGCTGTGCCGCTATGATGGGCCACGTTTTTCTTTCCGAATATGACCACGGAGACACTCCATGAGCAGCGACCTTATCAAGCACGTCAGCGACGCCAGCTTCGAAGCAGATGTACTGAAGGCTGACGGTGCTGTACTCGTCGACTACTGGGCCGAGTGGTGTGGCCCGTGCAAGATGATCGCCCCGGTACTCGACGAGATCGCCGAAACCTACAAGGGCAAGCTGACCGTCGCCAAGCTCAACATCGACGAGAATCAGGAAACCCCGGCCAAGCACGGCGTGCGTGGCATCCCGACGCTGATGCTGTTCAAGAACGGCAACGTCGAGGCGACCAAGGTCGGTGCACTGTCCAAGTCGCAGTTGGCAGCCTTCCTGGACGCCAACATCTGACACCCGAAAGGCCCCGCATTCGTCGGGGCCTTTTTCTGGCCGGGATACTGGACGCCTGCAAATCCAGGTGTTACATTCGGCCTCGCATTGGTTTCTCCTCTGCCCCCTGCAAGCCGTCGCCGACGCACTCCTACTCGAATCAGTACGCGATCCTGTCGCCTTCTCTGCGGCGCGGCCTCATTAAGCCCAAAGCTTAATTTCTCCCCTCCATACACGATTACGTCATTCCCTTATGAACCTGACTGAACTCAAGCAAAAGCCGATCACCGATCTGCTCGAAATGGCCGAACAGATGGGCATAGAAAATATGGCCCGTTCGCGCAAGCAGGACGTGATTTTCTCCCTGTTGAAGAAGCACGCCAAAAGCGGTGAGGAAATCTCCGGTGATGGCGTGCTGGAGATTCTCCAGGACGGCTTCGGCTTCCTGCGTTCGGCTGACGCCTCGTACCTGGCCGGCCCAGACGACATCTATGTGTCGCCTAGCCAGATCCGCCGCTTCAACCTGCGTACCGGCGACACCATCGTCGGCAAGATCCGCCCGCCGAAGGAAGGCGAGCGTTATTTCGCCCTGTTGAAAGTCGATACCATCAACTTCGACCGTCCGGAAAACGCGAAAAACAAGATTCTCTTCGAAAACCTCACGCCGCTGTTCCCTACGGTGCGCATGAAGATGGAAGCCGGCAACGGTTCCACCGAAGACCTCACCGGTCGTGTCATCGACCTGTGCGCACCGATCGGCAAGGGCCAGCGCGGCCTGATCGTCGCTCCGCCGAAAGCGGGCAAGACCATCATGCTGCAGAACATCGCGTCGAACATCACGCGCAACAACCCCGAATGCCACCTGATCGTCCTGCTGATCGACGAGCGTCCGGAAGAAGTGACCGAGATGCAACGCACCGTGCGCGGCGAAGTGGTCGCCTCGACCTTCGACGAGCCGCCAACCCGCCACGTGCAAGTGGCCGAGATGGTGATCGAGAAGGCCAAGCGCCTGGTCGAGCACAAGAAGGACGTGGTCATCCTGCTCGACTCGATCACCCGTCTGGCGCGTGCCTACAACACCGTGATCCCGAGCTCCGGCAAGGTCCTGACCGGTGGTGTCGACGCCCACGCCCTGGAGAAGCCGAAGCGTTTCTTCGGTGCTGCGCGTAACATCGAGGAAGGCGGTTCGCTGACCATCATCGCCACCGCGCTGGTCGAAACCGGCTCGAAGATGGATGAAGTGATCTACGAAGAGTTCAAGGGTACCGGCAACATGGAACTGCCCCTGGACCGCAAGATCGCCGAAAAGCGCGTCTTCCCGGCCATCAACATCAACCGTTCCGGTACCCGTCGCGAAGAGCTGCTGACCGCCGACGACGAACTGCAGCGCATGTGGATCCTGCGCAAGCTGCTGCACCCGATGGACGAAGTGGCGGCCATCGAGTTCCTGATCGACAAGCTCAAGCAGACCAAGACCAACGACGAGTTTTTTCCTGTCGATGAAACGCAAGTAACGTCTGCTGTTCAAGAAGAGCGCCCGCGAGGGCGCTTTTTTTTGTCCCGCATTGTTTGCATCTGGATTGAAGTTTGCGCGGCTGATAACTTCGCGCCTCCAAGGAACTCTGTCTCGAGACCAGGTAAGGTTTTTTCATGCACACGTTTGGCAATCGCCGTGATATCGACGGACTACGGGCGCTGGCGGTTATCCCCGTCGTGCTGTTTCATTTTGGATTCGATGCATTCAGCGGCGGTTTCGTCGGCGTGGATGTGTTCTTCGTCATCTCGGGGTTTCTGATCACCTCGATTCTATTCCGCGAAATCAGCGCCGGGCGCTTCAGTTTCGTCGACTTCTGGGCACGCCGCGCGCGCCGCATCATTCCAGCCTTGAGCGTGGTCATTCTGGCGACCCTGGCGATGGGTTGGCTGTTGCTGACGGCGAAGGATTTTTCCGAGCTTGGCCGAACCGTGCGGTATCAGTCGCTGTTCATCTCCAACATCCTGTTCATGCGCGAGCACGGCTACTTCGAGCCCGCCTCGGATCTCAAGCCACTGCTGCATACCTGGTCACTGGCGGTCGAAGAGCAGTACTACATCTTCTTTCCGCTGATCATGGTGGTGATGATCCGCTTTTTCAGGCAATGGCGCTGGATCTTGCTGGGCTTGTTGCTGGTTTCATTCGGCCTGAACATCGCCTTCATCGAGCACAAGCCGGCATTCACCTTTTTCTCGCTGCCCACCCGTGCCTGGGAGCTGCTCTGTGGCGCCATGCTCGCGGTAATGCCTGTGCCCAAGCGGGCTGTGCGGCCTTGGGTCTACCAGCTGGTCGGGCTCGCCGGGATGGTGGCGGTCCTGCTTGCCGTGTTCACGTTCGATCGGTCTACGGTGTTTCCCGGTTGGGCGGCCCTGCTGCCGGTTCTGGGTACCACTGCCCTGATCTGGTCCGGGGCGCAGGGTCCGGGCCCGGCGGCACGGCTGCTGAGCCTGCGGCCGCTGGTCTGGGTGGGGTTGCTCTCCTATTCGCTGTATCTGTGGCACTGGCCGGTCTATGTGTATGCCAATGCCATTTCCATCGACGGGATCCAGCCGTTCGAGGCACTGGGCTGGATGGCCCTGGCACTGGGTCTGGCCTGGCTGAGCCTGCGGTATGTCGAATTACCGTTTCGAGAAAAACGTCTGCTGGCAGGGCGCACATCCATATTGGCAGGCGGCTTGGCGGCCATCGTCGTACTGGTGACGATCGGTTCGGCGATTCGCTCCGCCGATGGCGTGCCGGGGCGTCTGAGCGGCAAGGCCCTGGAGTACGCGCAGACCCGTGAATGGCGAGCCGGGCAGATGAAATGCATGGTGGTGACGCAGGACAAGTCGATAGACAAGGCGTGCCTGGTCGGCGGAGAGCAAGCCAAGCCGCCGACCCAGGCGTTTTGGGGTGACAGCCACGCCGCCGCATTGATGCCGGCCATCGAGCGCAATGCCCGGGCTGAAGGACGGTCGGTGTGGCTGTTCAGCATGAGCGCCTGCCCACCGATTCTGAGTGACGAGCCGCGTCAGCGCTGCAAGGACTTCAACCAACAAACCATGGACAAGGTGCTCAGCCTCGGTATCAAGGACGTCGTGCTGGCGTCCAACTGGAGCCTGTACGTCTACGGGCGCGAGGACGGCGACAAAAAGGTCCTGCTCAATGCCCACGACGATACCGCCCAGGCCGAGCAACGCATGGCCGCCGCCATCAAGGCACGTGTGGCTGCCTTGCGAGAGGCAGGGGTGCAGGTCTGGTTGTTCAAGGAAGTGCCGCTGCAGCGCAAGGGCATCATCGATCGACTGACCAGTCTGGCGCGAATAGGGCGTTCGGCCGATGGCCTGGGGCGTCCGCTCCAGGAGCATCTGGCGCGGCAGCGCTTCCTCGGCGACTTGTTCGCGTCCCTGAGCAAGGCCGATCCGGGTGTCCACGTCATTGATCCTACGCCGATGATGTGTACCGATGGTGTCTGCAGCATAGAGGTCAACGGAGCTTCGCAGTACAAGGACGAAGATCACTTGTCCGACGCAGGCGGCGCGCGGCTCAGCCCACTGTTTGCGCCCGTGTTGCTGGGCACGAGCCAAAACTGAGCGATGCCAGGCACTGACGGGCTGCTGTTTGCCCGTCAGAGCAGGTAGGATGTACGCTTATTTTCTAACTGGCATGGTCGATGAAATTCAAGGATCTTCGGGATTTCGTGCAGCAGCTTGAGCAGCGCGGAGAGTTGAAACGCATTCAGGTGCCCATCTCGCCGGTGCTCGAAATGACCGAGGTGTGCGACCGCACCCTGCGCGCAAAAGGGCCGGCGTTGCTTTTCGAAAAGCCCACCGGCTTCGATATCCCGGTGCTGGGCAACCTGTTCGGCACGCCCGAGCGGGTGGCCATGGGCATGGGCGCCGAATCGGTGAGCGAGCTGCGCGAGATCGGCAAGCTGCTGGCGTTCCTCAAGGAGCCCGAGCCGCCCAAGGGTCTGCGCGATGCCTGGTCCAAGCTGCCGATCTTCAAGAAGATCATCGCCATGGCGCCCAAGGTGATCAAGGACGCGCCCTGCCAGGAGATCGTTGTGGAAGGCGACGACGTCGACCTTGGCATGCTGCCCGTGCAGCACTGCTGGCCCGGAGACGTCGCGCCGTTGATCACCTGGGGCCTGACGGTCACCAGGGGGCCGAACAAGGAACGTCAGAACCTGGGTATCTATCGTCAGCAGGTGATCGGCCGCAACAAGGTCATCATGCGCTGGCTGAGCCATCGCGGCGGCGCTCTGGATTACCGTGAGTGGTGCGACAAGCATCCGGGTCAACCTTTCCCCGTGGCCGTGGCCCTGGGCGCCGACCCTGCGACCATCCTCGGTGCGGTGACGCCGGTCCCCGACAGCCTGTCCGAATACGCCTTCGCCGGACTGCTGCGCGGTAACCGCACCGAGTTGGTGAAGTGCCGCGGCAACGACCTGCAGGTGCCGGCCACCGCCGAGATCATCCTGGAAGGGGTGATTCATCCGGGCGAAATGGCCGATGAAGGACCGTACGGCGATCACACCGGCTACTACAACGAAGTCGACAAGTTTCCGGTCTTCACGGTGCAGCGCATCACCCATCGGATCAAGCCGATCTACCACAGCACCTACACCGGCCGACCACCGGATGAGCCCGCTATCCTGGGCGTGGCGCTGAACGAAGTGTTCGTGCCGATCCTGCAGAAGCAGTTCCCGGAAATCACCGACTTCTACCTGCCGCCCGAAGGCTGCTCCTACCGCATGGCGGTGGTGACCATGAAGAAGCAGTATCCGGGGCACGCCAAGCGGGTCATGCTCGGGGTGTGGTCGTTCCTGCGCCAGTTCATGTACACCAAGTTCGTCATCGTCACCGACGACGACATCAATGCCCGGGACTGGAACGACGTGATCTGGGCCATCACCACGCGCATGGACCCCAAGCGCGACACCGTGATGATCGACAACACCCCGATCGACTACCTGGACTTCGCATCGCCGGTGTCGGGTCTGGGCTCGAAGATGGGCCTGGATGCCACGCATAAATGGCCAGGCGAGACGACGCGCGAATGGGGGCGGGTCATCGTCAAGGACGAGGCCGTGACCCGACGCATCGATGAACTCTGGAATCAGTTGGGAATAGATTGATGCGTGTGACCTTGCAACCTTCGGGCGTGGTGCTGGAAACCCTGCCTGGCGAGCGGATCCTGGCTGCCGCGCAGCGCCTGGGCTACGAATGCCCGCAGAGCTGCCGCAACGGCAATTGCCATGTGTGCAGCGCGGTGCTGGTGGAAGGCAGCGTTCGCGAGGAAGGCGTCGTGATCGATCATGGCGAGTTTCACACCTGCATCGCAGAGCCGTTGGAGGACTGCGTGATCCTCTGGGACGGTGTGCTGGCCAAGGGCGAGCTGCCGGTGCGCAGCCTCGCCTGCCAACTGGTCGACTGCGTCGATATCGGCGGCGACGTCTGGCGTGTGCGCCTGCGCGCGCCGGCTGGCAAGCCGCCGCGCTACCACGCCGGGCAATACCTGATGATCGAGCGTGACAACGGCGAAAAGTCCGCTTTTTCCCTGGCTTCCGCGCCTCATAGCGGGCGCGATCTGGAGTTGCACGTGCTGGTGCGCGAGGCCAGCGCACAGAGCCTGATCGAGCAGTTGCAGCGCAATGGCATGGCCCGTGTGCACATGCCCTACGGCGATACGCACCTGTCCGAGTTGCCCGACGGGCCGTTGGTGCTGATTGCCGCGGGGACTGGCATGGCGCAAATGAACAGCCTGATCGAGCACTGCCGTTCCCAGGGCTTCAAGCATCCGGTGCATCTGTACTGGGGTGTGCGTCGCCCCGAGGATTTCTACGCGCTGGAACATTGGGAGCAATGGAAGCAGTTGCCCAACCTGTTCCTGAACAAGGTGGTGAGCGACCTGTGCGGTTGGGAAGGGCGCTGCGGCATGCTGCACGAAGCGGTCTGCGAAGACATCGCCGACCTCGGCGGGGTGCATGTCTATGGCAGCGGCTCACCGGCGATGATCTATGCCACGCTCGATGCCCTGGTCGAAGCCGGCATGGATGCGCACCAGATGCGTGCGGATGTCTTCGCCTACGCGCCGCGCCCACTCTAGTTTCTTCGCCACTGCTTCATTTCGTGGCTTGAACTTCTTCACTGCATGGCCGGCGTCGAATACGACGCCGTGTAATCGTGCACGGAGTTTTATGCCTGTACCGCTTTGGTGCTTATAACCAATCTATTTGAAGTTGATTATAAGCGCTTGTATTTATTGACCAATCTGCCATACGGTAGGGGCGCGACAGTTGCAATGCGTTAGAGTAAGGGTTCATTGCAATCTTACGGGGATAACAGGCGACTGCTTATGTCGGTACTCGAAACTGCGCACTTGAATGTGGTCTATCCACCGTCGCTCGATCTCGGGCCGCAACTGACCCACGAGCAACTTCTTCACTCACTGAATACGACGATGCGACGTCATCGTGGTGGTCCGGTCTGGCTGTTCGCCTACGGCTCGCTCATCTGGCGGCCTGAGTGCAGCGCTGCAGAGCGGCGCCGCGCTCGAGTCCATGGCTATCACCGGGGTCTGTACCTGTGGTCCCACGAGCACCGAGGCACGCCCGAGCGGCCGGGCCTGGTGTTCGGTCTTGACCGTGGCGGCTCCTGCGCCGGGTTCGCCTACCGCCTGCCGCAGGAAAATCTCGAAGACTCGCTTTTGGCGCTTTGGCAGCGTGAAATGCCCTATCCCTCCTACCGCCCGCACTGGCTCAACTGCCGTCTGGAAGACGGCACCAAAGTACAGGCGTTGGGTTTCGTGCTGGAGCGGCATTTGCCCAGCTATGCCGGCAACCTGCCCGACAACCTGCTGACACAGATTCTGGACAGTGCCAGTGGGCGCTTCGGCAGCACTCGTGATTACGTCGAGCAGACCGTCAGTGCCCTGCGCAATCACGCAATGCCGGACAAGAACCTGGAAGCCAGGCTCAAGCGTTGCCATCAGGGCAGCTGCACTCAGGCTTCGCAGCAATTCCTGCCCTGACGGCGTAGCCTGGGTCAATCAGGCATGGCGCTCGGCGCTGGCCACCTGCTTGTGCCAGAGCGTGGGGATCAGGAAGACGATTGCCAGCAGGCAGGCGCCGATCAGCAGGACGAAACCACCGTCCCAGCCGAAGTGATCCACGGTGTAGCCCATCGCGGCGCTGGCGGCGACCGAGCCACCCAGGTAGCCGAACAGGCCGGTGAAGCCGGCGGCGGTACCTGCCGCTTTCTTCGGTGCCAATTCCAGGGCCTGCAGGCCGATCAGCATCACCGGGCCGTAGATCAGGAAGCCGATCGAGAACAGCGCGATCATGTCCACGGTCGGGTTGCCTGGTGGGTTGAGCCAGTACACCAGGGTGGCAACGGTCACCAGGGCCATGAACACCACACCGGTCAGCCCGCGATTGCCGCGGAAGATCTTGTCCGACATCCAGCCGCACAGCAACGTGCCGGGAATGCCGGCCCACTCATAGAAGAAGTACGCCCATGAGGTGGTGTCCACGGTGAAGTGCTTGGCTTCCTTGAGGTAGGTCGGCGCCCAGTCAAGTACGCCATAGCGCAGCAGGTAGACGAACACGTTGGCCAGGGCGATGTACCACAGCATCTTGTTGCGCAGCACGTATTTGACGAAGATTTCCTTGGCGGTGAATTCTTCTTCGTGGCTGGCATCGTAGCCTTCCGGGTAATCGTTCTTGTACTGCTCGATCGGCGGCAGGCCCACCGATTGCGGCGTGTCGCGCATGGTCGCGAAGGCGAACAGGGCCACCAGCAACGCCACCGCGGCAGGCACGTAGAATGCCGCATGCCAATCGTTGAACAGGCCCATGCCGAGCAGGAACAGGGGGCCGATCAGGCCACCGCCGACGTTGTGCGCCACGTTCCACACCGACACCACGCCGCCACGCTCCTTCTGCGACCACCAGTGCACCATGGTTCGCCCACTGGGCGGCCAGCCCATGCCCTGGGCCCAACCGTTGATGAACAGCAATATGAACATCATGGTGACGCTGGACGTTGCCCAGGGTGCGAAGCCGAACACGAACATCACGCCGGCCGAGATCAGCAGACCGAACGGCAGGAAGTAGCGCGGGTTGGAGCGGTCGGAGACGATCCCCATGAGGAACTTCGACAGGCCGTAGGAAATGGCGATGGCAGACATCGCCAGACCCAGCTGGCCACGGGTGTAGCCTTGCTCTTCGATCAAATAGGGCATGGCCAGCGAGAAGTTCTTGCGCAGCAGGTAATAACCGGCATAACCGATGAATATCCCGGCGAAGATCTGCCAGCGAAGGCGGCGGTAGGTGCTGTCTATCTTTTCATCGGGCAGGGCGGCGCGATGAGGGGCGGGGCGGAAGAAGGCGAACATGCACAAGCTCCATTTATTGTTATTTGCTGCGGATTCGAATGTTACAGTTTCATTACCGAAAACAAAATCGATTACCGCCCAGTGGAGTGCGCGAAAATGTTGCAATGCGAACTCAAACGGTTCAGTTCTGCTCGTCATGTGGTTTCGTTTGTGGGAAGAACCGTTTCAGCTCTTCGGATTCGTATGAGCTATTGAATTGTCTATCCTGGCCGATACAGACAGGTAACAGCACTGGCCGGCACGACAGCCCGGCCAGGACACGACCTTGCGGAGAAATCAAAGATGAAAGCCTGGGTATCCATAGTGCTGGCGTTGGTCCTGCCAACCGCCGTGATGGCCAATGAGGCAGCCAAAGAAGGTGAGAATGCCGCGCCCAAGGTGGCCTATATCGGCATGACCCCACCGTTCGTGGGCAACTACGCTCTGGATGGCGGCCCCAAGCTGCACGTATACAAGGCAGACATCGCCTTGAAGGTGACCGGGACGGAGGCGGAGGCTGCGGTGAAGCGCCAGGATCCGCTCTTGCGCAATCAACTGGTGGCCTTGTTCGCGCAACAGACTTCCGACTCGATGAGCAATGTCGAGGGCAAGGAAAAGCTGCGCCAGGAAGCCCTCAAACAATTGCAGCAAGTGATGAACGACGAAGAGGGCAAGCCCATCGTGGAAGACTTGCTGTTCAATAACTTGATTGTGCAGTAACAGCGCAGACGGTCAGTCGGCACTTAAGCGACATCAATTTCAGAGTAGGCCACGGCCTATTCGAATGTTCAGCGCAACTGCATTACCAGCGCCCACTGTTCTGCCGTCACCGGCATCACCGAAAGGCGGCTGCCTTTTTGCACCAGGGGCATTTCGGCCAGACCTGCTTGCTGCTTCAGATAACCGAGCCCGAGCACTTTGCCAAAGGTCTCGACGTGCACGACGTCGACCGAGGTCCAAGGGTTCTTCTCGGCGCTGGCCTTGGCGTCGAAGTAGGGGCTGTGCGGGTCCAGGCCGGTGGGGTCTGGATAGTCGGCGGCCACGATTTTGCCTACACCGGCTATGCCAGGTTCGGGGCAGCTGGAGTGATAGAAGAAGAATTCATCGCCCACCGCCATGGCGCGCAGAAAATTGCGCGCCTGGTAGTTGCGCACACCGTCCCAGCGCGTCTGGCCAAGCGTGGCCAAGTCCTGGATGGACAGTTCGTCAGGTTCGGATTTCATCAGCCAGTAGGCCATGACAGGGGTTCCTCAGTGATACGAAATGGCCAGCTTTTTGGGGGTGGAAAAGTAGCCGACAATTGGTTGCGCACAAAGTTTGCTTGTCGTTGAAGCTTGCCCCAGAATGCGCGCAAATTTAAGCCCGGCGCTGCTGTTCGGCAGGCCAGAATACCGTTCCGTTGATTCTTGAATTGCCTTGTAGGGGGGCAGCGTCGATGCGCCGTAAGCCGGATTTGTTGTGGACATTGGTGATCTTGTTTGGTCTGGGTGTGGTCACCACCGGATACGCGCAGAGTCTGTGGGCGAGCAAGGCGGATACGGGTGTTGAGTTGACCGTGGTGCAGACTTCGGTGGTGAGCTCGCGGTAACGGCGGCGCGGCTTTCGCGGCCACTGACCGCTCCAACAGGTTTCAAGTCAGATACCAAGCCCTGTCCGTGACCGTGCCCTGCAACGGTACATCCCAACTGGCCTGCGCCAGGCGCTCCACCTTCTGGCATTCATGGGCCAGCCCCAGCAGCACCGGGGCCTGCCAGGCCGTGCGCCGAGCGCGATAGGCCAGGCTGCGGTCGTAGAAGCCGCCGCCCATGCCCAGGCGTCCCCCTTCGTCATCGAACCCCACCAGCGGCAGCAGGATCAGATCCAGCGCCCAGATGGTGCGTTGGCGGGCGCGCTGGATACGGGGTTCGGGGATGCCAAAGCGGTTGGGACGAAGCTTTTCGCCTCGGCGTACCTGCTGAAACACCATTTTAGTGCGCGGCCAATCGCTGAGCACCGGCAGGTAGGTCCGCTTGCCGCGCCGCTGGGCCTCGCGCAGCAAGGGCCGTGGGTCGATCTCGCCGTCGTTGGGCAGGTACAGCGCAATGTGCCGGGCACGCCGAAACAACGGGTGCTGAGCCAGTTGCCGATAGAGGCCCTGGGCAGCCTGACGCTGTTGTGCGGGAGTAAGGGCGCGACGCGCGGCACGCAGTTGGCGCCGCAATTGCTGACGAGACGGTTGTTGACGAGGCAGCGGCGCGGAGGCGGTCATGGGCGCGGTCGATCCTGATCACGGACGCCACCGGGGCTGTGCTGCCCAGCGACAAATGAAAAGCCCACGCCGAGTCGAGCTGGCATGGGCTGGAAATTCAGGTACTCCCCGACGAACCGCTGTCGGTGTAGCCCTTGAACCCGAAAGTTCAAGGTGGAGATCACAGGAGGTTTTAAGGCTTTCCGTCGAGCGGACATGCACACCAACCCCACGTGCAACCCCCGTGGTTGTGCGTATCGGCTCAGGGACATGACCGACTGGCAAGCACTCCAGGGAGTGGCGCCAGTATACAGAAAAGCTTTGCGGATTTCAGCCCTTGGGCGTTTCCGGATCGTTGGCAAGCACCAGATCCACGCGTTCGAGCAGATCACGGACCTGTTCGCGGGTGTTGTCATTGACCGGGAGCGGCGGTGTGTCCTGGCGGTGCAGCAGGTCGTGAGTGATGTTCAGCGCGGCCATGACAGCAATGCGGTCGGCACCGATCACCTTGCCGCTGCTGCGGATCTCGCGCATCTTGCCATCCAGGTAACGGGCGGCGTTGACCAGATTGCTGCGCTCCTGCGGCGGGCAGATGATCGAGTATTCCTTGTCCAGGATCTGAACGGTGACGCTATTGCTTGAACTCATGAGTCTTGCTCCAGGGCCTTGAGGCGCGAAATCATGGACTCGACCTTACGCCGGGCGATTTCATTCTTTTCGATGAGACTTGCGCGTTCCTCGCGCCAGGTCTTTTCCTGCGCTAATAGGAGTCCGTTTTGTCGTTTAAGTTGCTCGACTCGTCCGATCAATGATTCGAGTCGGCTCATCAGCGCTTGCAGGTCGTTGTGTTCCATGGAGTCCCGGTAGGTACGGTTGGAAAAAGTCGCCTGCCGCTGAACTGGCAGGTCCGGTGAAGATGAACACGTAGTTGGCCGCGTCGATAGTCTGGCGCGGTTGCCGGTGCTAGGATACAAGGCCTTCATTCTAGTCATTGCGCCGTCTGGCGCCTAGTTGCCCATGCCTATTCAGAATTCCCCCTATCACGCCTTCGCCACCCTGCTCAACAGCAGCGGCCACACCGTTTCGCCTGCCGAACTGCACGGCCTGTTGCTGGGGCGCAGTTGCGCCGGGGCCGGCTTCGAGGTCGAGCCATGGCTGGTCGATGCCGCCGACCTGCTCGGCGCACCCGCCGAAGACAATGTTCGCCAGGCCTTGATCGGCCTGCAGGAAATGGTCAAGGGCGAGCTCACCAGCGACGACATGACCGTGGTACTGCTGGTCCCCAGCGACGAGTCGCCTTTGCCCGAGCGGGCTGCCGCCCTGGGCGAATGGTGCCAGGGTTTCCTGGCTGGTTTCGGTCTGACCGCACGCGACACGGCGTTGAGCACCGAAGCCATGGAAGTGCTGCAGGATCTGGCGGCCATCGCCCAGGTGCAGGACGCGCTGGAAGAGTCCGAAGACGGCGAGACCGACTACATGGAAGTCATGGAATACCTGCGGGTCGCGCCGCTGCTGCTCTACACCGAGTCGGCCAAGCACCCGACCGCGGCCAGCGCCAAGCCGTCTCTGCACTGACCTGACCCCGGAGCCTGCGCCTGCCCATGAGCCACATCCCGAAATCGGAATATGCCCGCCGCCGCAAGGCACTGATGGCGCAGATGGTGCCCAACAGCATCGCCATTCTGCCCGCGGCCGCGGTGGCCGTCCGCAATCGCGACGTGGAGCACGTCTACCGCCAGGACAGCGATTTCCAGTACCTGAGCGGCTTTCCCGAGCCCGAAGCGGTGATCGCCTTGATTCCGGGGCGCGAGCATGGCGAGTACGTGCTGTTCTGCCGCGAGCGCAATCCGGAGCGCGAGCTGTGGGACGGGTTGCGGGCCGGTCAGGAAGGGGCAGTGCGCGATTTCGGTGCCGATGACGCCTTTCCCATCAGCGATATCGACGACATCCTGCCCGGCCTGATCGAGGGACGCGACCGCGTCTACTCCTCGATCGGCAGCCACCCGGAGTTCGATCGGCACCTGATGGACTGGATCAACAGCATCCGCTCCAAGGCGCGCCTGGGCGCCCAGCCGCCCAATGAATTCGAAGCGCTGGACCACCTGCTGCACGACATGCGTCTGTACAAGTCGGCGGCCGAGATCAAGGTCATGCGCCGGGCCGCCGATATTTCTGCGCGCGCCCATGTCCGTGCCATGCAGGCCTGCCGCGCCGGGCTGCACGAGTACAGCCTGGAAGCCGAGCTGGACTACGAGTTTCGCAAGGGCGGGGCGAAGATGCCGGCCTATGGCTCAATCGTGGCTGCGGGTCGCAACGCCTGCATCCTGCATTACCAGCAGAACGATGCGGTGCTGCGCGACGGCGATCTGGTGTTGATCGACGCCGGTTGCGAAATCGAATGCTATGCCAGCGACATCACCCGTACCTTCCCGGTGAGCGGTCGCTTTTCGCCCGAGCAGAAAGCCATCTACGAGCTGGTGCTCGAGGCGCAGCAGGCCGCCTTCGCCGCGATCGGTCCCGACAAGCACTGGAACCAGGCCCATGAAGCCACGGTCCAGGTCATAACCCAGGGGCTGGTGCGGCTGGGTCTGCTCAAGGGCGAGGTCGACGAGCTGATCGCCCGCGACGCGCATCGCGCGTTCTACATGCACCGCGCCGGCCATTGGCTGGGCCTGGATGTGCATGATGTCGGCGAGTACAAGGTCGGTGGCGAGTGGCGGGTGCTCGAACCCGGCATGACCCTGACCGTCGAGCCCGGCATCTACATCGCGCCCGACAACCTCAGCGTTGCGAAGAGGTGGCGGGGCATTGGCGTACGAATCGAGGACGATGTAGTGGTGACCAAGAAAGGCTGCGAGATTCTTACCGGGGCGGTGCCCAAGTCGGTCGCCGATATCGAGGCGCTGATGGCGACCGCGCGGGCTGAGGCATGAGCCGCTTCAATCTGGCCATCATCGGTGGCGGACTGGTCGGCGCGAGCCTGGCCCTGGCATTGCAGGCCGGTGCCAAGGCTCGCGGTTGGAACATCGTCCTGATCGAGCGCTTCGCCCCCGGGGACGCCTACCAGCCCAGCTATGATGCGCGCTCCTCGGCGTTGTCCTACGGCACCCGGCAGATCTATGAGCGCCTGGGCTTGTGGCCGGCGATCAGCCAGCGTGCCGAAGCGATTCGTCAGATCCATGTGTCCGACCGCGGTCGCTTCGGCACCGCGCGGCTTCGCGCCGAGGACGAAGGCGTACCGGCCTTGGGCTATGTGGTGGAGAACGCCTGGCTCGGCCAGTGCCTGTGGCAGGCGCTTGACCGAGAGGTGGTGAGCTGGCGCTGTCCGGCGGAAGTCACCGGCACCCAGGCCTTGGCCGACGGTTACGCATTGACCTTGAACGACGGCACCCAGGTGCAGTGCGACCTGGCCGTGCTGGCCGACGGTGGTCGTTCCGAGCTGCGCGAACAGTTGGGCATTGCCGTGCAGCACACGCGCTACGATCAAGACGCCTTGATCGCCAACATCACCCCCGGCAATCCGCATCAGGGGCAGGCGTTCGAGCGCTTCACCGATGATGGGCCGATGGCCTTGCTGCCGTTGCCCGACAACCGTTGCGCACTCATCTGGACCCGTACGCCCGCCGATATCCGCCGCCTGCAGGGGCTGTCCGATGATGCGTTTCTGCAGGAGTTGCAGGGGGTGTTCGGCTACCGCCTGGGCACCTTGCAACGCGTGGGCGCCCGGCACGTCTATCCGTTGTCGCTGGTACGGGCCGAGGAGCAGGTGCGTTCCAATCTGGTGGTCCTGGGCAACGCGGCGCATGCGTTGCACCCCATTGCCGGACAGGGCTTCAACCTGTCGATGCGCGACGTGCAGGCACTGGCCGATGCCTTGCTCGCCAGCACCGGCCATGTGGGCGAGCTGTCGCTGCTGCGTGGCTATGAGCAACGCCAGCGCCTGGATCAGAACCTGACCGTGGGCTTTTCGGACCAGCTGACGCGTTTGTTCGCGACACCCGATCCATGGGTCGCGGTGGGCCGCAATCTGGGCCTGCTGGGGCTCGATCTGCTGCCGCCGGCCAAGCGCTGGTTCGCACGCCAGGCCATGGGCCTGGGCACTCGGTCGGACATCAAAGGGCAATGAATACAGTGACCCATACCAACGAATTGCGCGCCGACCTGGTCATCGTCGGCGCTGGCATGGTCGGCAGCGCCCTGGCGCTCGCCCTGCGCGACAGCGGCCTGGACATCCTGCTGATCGACGGCGGGCCGCTGACCGGCAAACCTTTCGACGCACTGGCACCTTTCGAAGCGCGGGTCAGTGCGCTGTCCATGGCCAGCCAGCGCATCCTTCAGCGCCTGGGCGCCTGGGACGGTATCCAGGCGCGGCGTGCCAACCCCTATCGACACATGAGCGTGTGGGACGGCAGCGGCACCGGGCAGATCAATTTTTCCGCCGCCAGCGTGCATGCCGACACCCTGGGGCATATCGTCGAGAACCGCGTGGTTCAGGACGCCTTGCTCGAACGCCTGCAGGACAGCGGGATCCGGCTGCTGGCCAATGCGCGACTGGAGCAGCTGCGCCATTCGGGTGACGATCGTCTGTTGACCCTCGCCGGCGGTCAGACCGTACGCACCCCGCTGGTGATCGCCGCAGACGGCGCGCACTCGGCGGTGCGTCGACTGGCTGGCTGCGAGACACGCGAATGGGACTACCTGCACCACGCCATCGTCACCAGCGTGCAGTGCAGCGAGGGCCATCGCGATACGGCCTGGCAACGTTTCACCGACGAGGGCCCGCTGGCCTTTCTGCCCTTGCAACGCGGTGATGGCAAGCATTGGTGCTCGATCGTCTGGTCGACCACGCCGGAGCAGTCCGAACGCCTGATGGCCTTGGACGACGCGGCCTTCTGCCGAGCGCTGGGCCAAGCCTTCGAGGGACGTCTGGGCGAGGTTCTCGCTGCCGATCCTCGCTTGTGTGTCCCGTTGCGTCAGCGACATGCCAAGCGCTACGTGGAAACCGGTCTGGCGCTGATCGGCGATGCCGCGCACACCATCCATCCACTGGCCGGGCAGGGGGTCAACCTGGGCCTGCTCGACGCGGCGGTGCTGGCCGAAGAACTGATCCATGCCCGGCAGCGCGGCGAGCGGTTGGCGGGCATGCCGGTGCTGACGCGCTACGAGCGCCGACGCATGCCACACAACCTGGCACTGATGGCGGCCATGGAAGGCTTCGAGCGTTTGTTCCAGGCCGATCCGCTGCCGCTGCGCTGGTTGCGCAACACCGGCTTGAAGTGGGTGGAGCGAGTGCCGGAAGCCAAGGCGTTGTTCGTCCGCCAGGCGCTGGGCCTGACCGGCGATCTACCTGAGCTGGCGCGCCTCTGAGACAGCTATATGCCTGCGCTTGCCTGCAACATTTGGTAACGGCTGGCCCCCGAGTTCGGTTGAGAAGGTAAATGTGATTCACTACCATTTCGGCCTCACTCCAACGGCAAGGTTTCCCTCATGATGGTGCGCAAACGTCTTCTCGCTGCACTGGCGCTCTGTCTGCTGGGTGGCAACGCCCACGCTGCCGATGAAGTGGTCGTCTATTCGTCGCGCATCGACGAGCTGATCAAGCCGGTTTTCGACGCCTACACCGCGAAAACCGGGGTCAAGGTCAAGTTCATCACCGACAAGGAAGCGCCGTTGATGCAGCGCATCAAGGCCGAAGGGCAGAACGCCACGGCCGACCTGCTGCTCACCGTCGATGCCGGCAACCTGTGGCAAGCCGAGCAGATGGGCATCCTGCAGCCCATCCATTCCACCGTCATCGACGGCAACATTCCCCCGCAATACCGTGCCGCGTCCCACCAGTGGACCGGCCTGAGCCTGCGCGCGCGGACCATCGCCTACGCCAGCGAGCGCGTCAAACCGCAGGAGCTGAGCACCTACGAGGCGCTGGCCGACAAGCAATGGGAAGGACGCCTGTGCCTGCGTACGGCGAAGAAGGTGTACAACCAGTCCCTGACCGCCACCTTGATCGAGACCCATGGCGCGGAGAAGACCGAGCAGATTCTCAAGGGCTGGGTGAACAACCTGTCCACCGACGTGTTCTCCGATGACATCGCGGTGCTGCAGGCCATCGATGCCGGGCAGTGCGACGTGGGTATCGTCAACAGCTACTACTATGGCCGCCTGCACAAGCAGCAACCGGACCTGGGTGTGAAGCTGTTCTGGCCGAACCAGGGCGATCGCGGTGTTCACGTGAACCTGTCGGGCATTGGCCTGAACAAGTATGCGCCGCACCCTCAGGCGGCCATCGCTCTGGTGGAGTGGATGACCGGGCCGCAGGCGCAGGAAATCTTCGCCGGGGTGAACCAGGAGTTTCCGGCCAATCCGGCGGTCGCTCCCTCTGCGGAAGTCGCCAGCTGGGGCAAGTTCAAGGCCGACACACTGCCCGTGGAAGTGGCGGGCAAGCGTCAGGCCGAAGCGATCCGGTTGATGGACCGTGCCGGATGGAACTGAGCTGATATCGGTGGTGCCGCCTTCGCGGGCAGAGACCCGCTCCCACAGAAGAACAGGCGCTTTTGTGCTTTCAGTGTGGGAGCGGGTCTCTGCCCGCGAAGGCGCATGAGTAGCCCGCAATCTGAAAACCACGAGTGAGCCCATTGTCCTCTTCCGTCCAACGCCGTTGGTATCCGCTGGTCTTGGCCGTGGTCGGGCTCGTGCTCTTGCCGCTGAGTGTGCTGGCGCTGTCCTGGCAAAGCATCGACCTGCAGATCTGGTCCCATTTGTGGGACACGCAGATGCCGCGGCTGCTGGGCAACACACTGACTCTTGTGGTGGGCGTAGGTACGGGTGTGACGGTGATCGGCGTCAGCCTGGCGTGGCTCACCAGCCTGTGTGAATTCCCCGGGCGGCGCTGGCTCGACTGGGCGCTGATGCTGCCGTTTGCCATCCCTGCCTATGTGCTTGCCTTCGTGTTCGTAGGGCTGCTGGATTTTGCCGGCCCCGTGCAGAGCCTGCTGCGCGAGTGGTTCGGCAACGGCCTGCGCCTGCCGCGGGTGCGCTCCACGGGCGGGGTCATCATCGTGCTGGTGCTGGTGTTCTACCCCTACGTCTATCTGCTGGCACGGACCGCGTTCCTGGCCCAGGGCAAGGGTTTGATGGAGGCGGCGCGCATGCTTGGCCAATCACCCTGGCAGGCCTTCTGGCGGGTCGCCCTGCCGGTGGCCCGGCCCGCCATCGGGGCCGGTGTGGCCTTGGCATTGATGGAAACCCTGGCGGATTTCGGCGCCGTGGCGGTGTTCAATTTCGATACGTTCACCACCGCCATCTACAAGACCTGGTACGGCTTCTTCAGCCTTTCCAGCGCGGCGCAGTTGGCCAGCCTGCTGTTGCTGGCCGTGATGCTGGTGCTCTATGGCGAGCGTCGCGCCCGTGGCCAGGATCACGCGGCCAGTGAGCGCCCGCGCGGGCAGGCGCTGTATCGGCTGAGCGGATTCAAGGCATGGCTGGCCAGTGGCTGGTGCGCGCTGGTGTTCGCCTGCGCCTTTGTCGTGCCCATGGTGCAGTTGGTCGCATGGTGCTGGCAGCGCGGACGCTTCGACCTCGACGAGCGCTATCGTGAGCTGATCCTGCATACCCTGTACCTGGGCGCCATGGCCGCGCTGATCACCGTCGCGGTGGCGTTGTTGCTGGCGTTCGCGCGGCGTCAGGCGCCCACGCCGGGCATTCGCGCCGGTGTGGCGATCGCGAACCTTGGCTATGCCCTGCCGGGATCGGTGCTGGCGGTGTCGCTGATGCTGGCTTTCAGTTTTCTCGACCGCGAACTGGTGGTGCCAGTGTCCAGCTGGTTGGGCGGCGCCGGTCGGCCGTTGCTGCTGGGCAGTGTGGCGGCGCTGCTGGTCGCCTACCTGGTCCGCTTCATCGCGGTGGCCTACGGGCCCCTCGAAAGCAGCCTGGCGCGGATTCGCCCGTCCTTGCCCGAAGCATCGCGCAGCCTGGGTGTGGGCGGTGCGCGGCTGTTCTTCAAGGTCTACCTGCCACTGTTGCTGCCTGGCACGCTCAGCGCAGCGCTGCTGGTGTTCGTCGACACGTTGAAGGAGATGCCGGCCACTTTGCTGATGCGTCCATTCGGCTGGGATACGCTGGCGGTGCGCGTCTTCGAAATGACCAGCGAAGGCGAGTGGGCTCGTGCTTCGCTGCCGGCCCTGACCCTGGTGCTGGTCGGCTTGCTGCCGGTCATCGGGCTGATTCGACGTTCGGCGCGCCAGCTGGGTCGAACTCACTGATCCAAGCTTCAGATATCACCACCGCGACCTTGTCGCTACAGATATCACCACCGCGACCTTGTCGCGTCGGATGTCATCACGCGACCTTGTCGCTACAATGCGCCGCATCCGGCGCAGGCACCAAGGACAATCCGCCTGCGCTTTCGCCACGCCCGGAAGGAGAAACCCATGGGACAGCGTACGCCTCTGTATGACCTGCATCTTGCCCTCGGTGCAAAGCTGGTCGATTTTGGCGGTTGGGACATGCCCCTGCATTACGGCTCGCAAGTCGAAGAGCATCATCAGGTACGTCGCGATTGCGGCGTCTTCGACGTGTCGCATGTGACCGTGATCGATATCCACGGGCCGGATGCCCGGGCGTTCCTGCAACACCTGCTGAGCAACGATGTGGGCAACCTGACCGCAACCGGCCAGGCCTTGTACAGCGCCATGCTCAATGAGCAGGGCGGGGTGGTCGATGATCTGATCGCCTACCTCACCGAGGATGGCTATCGCCTGGTGGTCAATGCCGCCACCCGCGACAAGGACCTGGCCTGGCTGAGCGCTCACTCCGATGGGTTCGATGTGCAGTGGCGCGAGCGTCCCGAGTTGGCGCTGCTGGCAGTGCAAGGGCCCGAGGCGCGGCGCAAGGTCGCCGATCTGTTGGGCAGCCAGCGCCGCGAATTGCTGCTGCGATTGGAACCCTTCGAAGGGCGCCACCAAGGCGACTGGTTCATTGCTCGCACCGGCTATACGGGTGAAGACGGCATCGAAATCGTCTTGCCTGCGGCCCAGGCCGCCGACTTCTTCAACGAATTGATCGGTGCCGGCATTTCGCCCATCGGCCTGGGCGCGCGCGATACGCTGCGTCTGGAAGCAGGCATGAATCTGTATGGCCAGGACATGGACGAGGCGAACTCGCCATTGGCGTCGAACATGGCCGGCAGCGTGGCGTGGCAACCGATCTCGCGAGCTTTCATCGGGCGTGAGGCGCTGGAGCGCGAGCGGTCAGTCGGGCCGGCGATGAAACTGGTCGGCTTGGTGCTCGAGGAGCGCGGCGTGCTGCGCGCGCATCAGGTGGTGCGGATCGCCGGAGTTGGCGAAGGGGAGATCACCAGTGGTAGTTTCTCACCTACGCTGAGCAAGTCGATTGCGCTGGCGCGTGTACCCATGGCGACCGCTGACCGTGCGGAAGTCGAGATACGCGGCAAATGGTACCCGGTACGGGTGGTCAAGCCGACCTTCGTCCGGCATGGTAGCACCCTGATCTGAATCGTATGGCGGGCTGGCCGCTGACCCTTGTTGAGGACAATGATATGAGCGATATCCCTGCTGAACTCCGTTTTGCCGAAAGCCACGAGTGGGCGCGCCTGGAAGCTGATGGCACGGTGACCGTAGGCATCAGCGACCACGCCCAGGAAGCCTTGGGTGACGTGGTGTTCATCGAGCTGCCGGAAGTCGGCAAGGTGTTCGCCGCTGGTGATCAGGCCGGTGTGGTGGAGTCGGTGAAAGCAGCGTCCGATATCTACTCGCCGGTAGGCGGTGAAGTGATCGCCATCAACGAGGCACTCGCCGACGCTCCCGAGAGCGTCAATGGCGAACCCTACGGCGCCTGGTTCTTCAAGCTCAAGCCCAGCGCTGCCGGTGAGCTGGACAAGCTGCTCGATGCCGCAGGCTACAAGGCTGCCATCGGCGAATGATGGTCAGCGGGGGTGGCCATTGCCACCCCCGCCCGTTCAGAACGGTCGATCCCCCAATATCGTCGCACGATGCATCACGCGTCGCTGCGGTCGGTAGTCGTCGATCGCGTAATGCTGGGTCACGCGGTTGTCCCAGAATGCCACATCCCCTTGACGCCATTGCCAGCGCACACAGAACTCCGGTCGCGTGGCGTGGGCGAACAGCAAGTCGAGCAGCGCCCGACTTTCCGCCGCCGACAGCTCGTTGATACGGGTGGTGAAGCCATCATTGACGAACAATGCCTTGCGCCCGCTGACCGGATGGGTCCGCACCACCGGGTGCGACAGCGGCGGATGCTGCTGCCGGGTCTGCTCCCAGCGTGCCAGGGCCTGGGCATCGTTGCCGAAGCGTTCGAGCGGGAACGACTTGGCGAAATCGTGGGTGGCGGTCAGGCCGTCGAGCAGGGTCTGCAAGGGCGCGGACAAGACCTCGAACGCGGCGATACCGTTGGCCCAGCAGGTGTCGCCGCCAAAGGGCGGGACCTGTTGGGCCGTCAGTATCGCGCCCATTGCCGGTTCCGCGAGAAAGGTGACATCGGTGTGCCATATGGCATTGTCGCGCACATCGGTCACGGCGGTGTCGAGCACCAGCACTTCGGGTTGCCCCGGCACGCTGGGGTAGATCGGATGGATGTGCAGGTCACCGAACTGGTGCGCCAGCCGAGCCTGCTGGGCCGGCGTCAGTGGCTGGTCGCGCCAGAACAAGACCTGGTGGGCGAGCAGCGCAGCGTCGATCTCGCGTTGCTGCGCCGGGGTCAGTTCCCGGCTCAGGTCGACGCCTTCGATGACCGCGCCGATGGTGGGGCTCAAGGGGGTGATGTGCAGAGTCATGTTGGTCAGCTCTGTTGGTGAAATCGGTGATTCAGTGGCTCTGGCCGTGCCAGGGCACCAGCCGTCGTTGCAGGGCGCGCAAGCCCATTTCCAGGCCAAAGGCGATCAGCGCGATCACCAGGATGCCAGTACCACCACATCGGTGACCAGAAACTGCGCGGCCGACTGCACCATGAAACCCAGGCCGCTGGTGGCGGCAATCAACTCGGCGGCGACCAAGGTCGACCAGCCGACGCCCAGGCCGATGCGGATACCGGTGAGGATCTCCGGCAGGGCGCTGGGCACGATCACGTGACGAATCAGCTGCGCGCGTGTGGCGCCCAGCGACTGCGCGGCGCGCAGCCGGGCTGGATCGACATTGCGCACGCCGGTGGCCGTGGCAATGGCGATCGGAGCGAAGATCGCCAGGTAGATCAGCAGCACTTTCGAGGTCTCGCCGATACCGCACCAGATCACGATGAGCGGCAGGTAGGCCAGCGGTGGAATGGGTCTATAGAACTCGATCAGCGGATCGAGGATGCCTTGGGCAATGCGGTTGTGGCCGATGGCGATGCCCACCGGAATGGCGAACAAAACGGCAAAGACCAGGGCCAGGCCGATGCGCCCCAGGCTGGCACCCAGGTGCTGCCACAAGGTTGCGTCCATGTAGCCCTGGGTTGCCAGCAGCCAGGCTTTGTCCAGCACGGCGCCCGGCGAGGGCAGGAACAGCGGTTCGATCAATTCGGTGGCGGTGACCGCCCACCAGAGCAGTAGCACGCCGGCCAGGGTCAGTGTGCTGATGGCTCGCGTACTCAGACGCCAGGGTCGGCGCGCAGCGGGCTTGCGCGTGCGGTCGATGGCTTCGGTCGGATAGTGGCTCATGCCAGTGCCTCGCGCGCGGTGGCGCCCTGTGGAGAAACACGCTGGGCGAACTCTCGTTGTGCAGACTCTCGTTGTGCAAATACCTGAGCCAGCACGTGCTCGCGGGTCTCGATGAATCGGGGGTCGGACTTGATCGCCCGGGCGCTCTCGCCGGCGGCGTAGCGCAGGCCGAAGTCCAGGCTGAGGCGCTCCTCGACATGCCCCGGATCGGGTGCGAGCAGAATCAGGTCGGTGGCCAGAAACACCGCTTCTTCGATGTCATGGGTGATCAGAAATACTGGCTTGGCGGTCCGTTGCCAGACCTGCAGCAGCAGTTCCTGCATCTGCTCCCGCGTGAACGCATCCAATGCGCCAAAGGGTTCGTCCATCAACAGCACCTGCGGATCGGCCGCCAGCGCTCGGGCCAGGCCCACGCGTTGCCGCTGACCACCGGAGAGTTGCCACACCTGCCGCTCGGCGAAACCGGCCAGATCGACCAGCGCGAGCATCTCACGCGCCCGCGCTTCACGCTGCGGCCGGGCGATGCCCGCCAGTTGCAGACCGAAGGCGACGTTGGCCAGCACGTCCTGCCAAGGCAGCAGGGCGTCATCCTGAAACACCACGCCACGGTCCGCCCCCGGACCTTTTACCGCGACCCCGTCCAGGGTGATGCGGCCACTGCTGGGCGGCACGAAACCGGCGATCAGGTTCAACAACGAGGTCTTGCCGCTGCCCGAGGGACCCAGCGCCACGCACAGTTGCTGTGGACCCAGGCTCAGGGAGATGTCCTGCAACACCGGCTGCGCAGCGCCCGGGTAGTGGGCACCGATACGGTCGAGAATCAATTGGGCCACGGTCGTACTCCGTTGGGCGTGCGCGGGATCACTGAACGAACTTGGCGCTGACGTAAGGCGTGTAATCGGGCAGCACGGCTTCCAGCTTGCCCTGTTCCTTGAGGAACTCGGCCGTCTTGGCCACCGCCTTGGCAGTACCGCCACTCAGCAGCGCGTCCGAAGCCTGGGCCTCGGCGTCGGGGTAGGTGGAGCCGGCGAGCAGGTCGGGGACATCCGCGGCATTGGCGCCCGTGAGCTTGGCGATCTTGCGCACCGGCTCGGAGTCGGCGGTCCACTGCGCCTGGTTCTTCGCGTAGTCGGCAAAGGACTCCAGGGTGACCTTGGCGAATTTGGCGATCACTTCAGGGTGCTTCTCCGCGTAATCCTTGCGCGCCACCCAGACCTCGAAGGTCGGTGCGCCCCATTGGCCGACCTGCGCGGCATCGGTCAAGGTCTTGCCACTCTTGCGGATCTCGCCCAATGCCGGTGACCAGACGAAAGCACCATCGATGTCGCCGCGCTTCCAGGCGGCGGCGATTTCGGCCGGCTGCAGATTGACCACCTTGACCTTGCCTTCCAGGCCCCAGTGCTTCAGCGCGCCGAGCAGGCTGTAGTGAGACGTGGAAACGAAGGGCGTGGCGATGGTTTTGCCCACCAGTTGCTGGGGATTGTCGATACCGCTGCCGTTGCGCACCACCAGGGCTTCAGCGGAATTGATCTGCGCCGAAACGATGAAGGCGACGATGGGCAGTTTGCGTGAAGTGGCAGCCGCCAGCGGACTCGACCCCAGGTTGCCGATCTGCACATCACCCGAGGCGATGGCCGTGACCACTTCCGGACCGCTGTTGAAGCGGCGCCAGTCGATCTTCGCGCCGATGGCCTTTTCATAGACGCCATCGGCCTGGGGCACCTTGCTGGGGTCGATGCCGGTCTGGTAGCCCACGGTCAACGGGGCGGCCTGGATGCCCATGGCCAGGCCCGTCAGGGCCAGAGTGGTGAACAGTTTTCGTACGAAGCGCTGCTTGGCCATGGTGGTTGCCTTTGCAAGAGTCAGGGGGGCGGTGAGCGTCCAGCACACGCTTCTGGCGCGTGAAGTGAGGTGCCGGATCGGCGAATGAGAAGAATCTAAACGATATAAGAAACGGCTTTGAAATACCGTTTGGGAATTAGCTTATGTTTGACAATCGGATTGAACTTTTTTGTTTGGAAGGTTGCAGTTGTTATGCAATTAAATTCTAAAAAAACTTGAAACAATTCTTTTTGGTTTTGTGAAAATTTCGTTAATCTCGGCACCCAGAGTTTGGCTTAGACCAAGGTCTCGAATCGGCTTGTAAACATTGACTAACTGGTCACGCTTTAGCGCTAATCGCGCATCGGCGAACAAGGGGCATCAGACCCCGACCAAAGACACCACAAAAATTAGAAACCAGAGGAGCATCACATGTACAAGCAGTCGCTCGCCGTAGCCATCGCGCTCGCCAGCATCTCCACCAGTGTTTACGCCGCCGATCCGGCACCCTCGGGTTTCCTCGAAGCCAGCAAAGCAACGCTGAGCTCGCGGACCATGTACTTCCGCAACGATACCCGTGAAGGCACAGCGAACGACCAGGAAGAATCGGCCCAAGGCTTCCTCTTCAACTTCATCTCTGGCTACACCCCCGGCACCGTCGGCTTCGGTCTGGACGTACAGGCCATGAGCGGTATTCACCTGGACGGCGGCCGCGGTCACCACCCGAACAACAACAGCTTCTTCCCGAGCGATACCGATGGCTCGGCCGAGAAGACCTGGTCGCGTCTGGGCGCGAACGGCAAGGTCAAGTTCGCCAAGTCCGAACTCAAGGTGGGTAGCGCACTGCAGCCCAACCTGCCGATCCTGGTATCCAACGATGGTCGCCTGCTGCCTGCTACCTACCAGGGCGGTATCCTGACTTCCAAGGACCTGGACAACTTCACCTTCACCGTTGGTCGACTGAACAAGTCCGCGGGTCGTGCTACCAGTAACTACTCGGGTCTGGGCGTCGGCGGTGCCACTCAAGACACCAACAACTTCCAGTTCGCCGGTGTGGACTGGAAAGCGACCAAGGACCTGACTCTGCAGGTCTACCACGCGCAACTGGAAGACTTCTACAAGCAGACCTTCCTGGGCGCCGTGCACGTGTTGCCACTGGGTGAAGACCAGTCGTTCAAGACCGACCTGCGCTACTTCGACAGCCGCTCCGACGGCAAGAACGGTGACGTGGGCTACCGCTTCAACAACAACAACGGCTACGCCAGGACCCCAGGTGAAATCGACAACAAGACCTGGAGTGCCATCTTCACCTACAGCATCGCTGGTCACGCGTTCCTCGCCGGTTACCAGCAAGTGGGTGATGACGGCGGCATGCCGTTCATCAACAACGGCAGCGTGGTCGATGGCAACGGTCGCAACGAGGGCAACGGCGGTTCCAGCGTCTACCTGTTCACCGACAGCATGATCAACTCGTTCACCCGTGCTGGCGAGAACACCACGTTCGCCCAGTACTCCTACGACTTCAGCCGCGTTGGCGTACCTGGCCTGAAGGCTTCGATCGCCTACCTGCATGCCGATGACATCAAGGCAGCCGGTACCGGTGATTCGGACAACTCCGAGTGGGAACGCGACATGCGCGTCGACTACGTGATCCAGAGCGGTCTGCTGAAGAACTTCGGCGCCACCCTGCGTAACGGTACCTACCGCAGCGACGTGGGCACCAACACCGATCAGACCCGTCTGATCTTCAACTACACGTACGCTTTCAAGTAATACGTGCCGTTGGAAAAAGCCCGCCTCGTGCGGGCTTTTTCGTTTGTGGCGCAGCGTTATTCCAGATTCGCCTAGCACCAGCACCATCCATTCTTTTTGTTTCCGCGGCCGCTCGGTGCACAGTCATGCGCACAACAGTCCAGGAGCAGCACCATGACCATTCGACTCGGCGACATCGCCCCCGACTTCCAGCAGGAATCCAGCCAGGGCAGCATCAGTTTCCATCAGTGGCTGGGTGATCAATGGGGCGTGCTGTTTTCGCACCCGGCCGACTTCACACCTGTCTGCACCACCGAACTGGGCTTTACCGCCAAGTTGGCCGACGAGTTCGCCAAGCGCAACGTCAAAGCCATTGCCTTGTCGGTGGATCCGGTCGAGTCCCACCAGCGCTGGATCGGCGACATCGACGAGACCCAAGGTACTACGGTGAATTTTCCGATCCTGGCCGATGCCGACCGCAAGGTGTCCGAGCTTTACGACCTCATCCACCCCAATGCCAACGACACCCTGACCGTGCGCTCGCTGTTCGTCATCGATCCGAACAAGAAGGTCCGGTTGACCATCACCTATCCAGCCAGTACCGGGCGCAATTTCCACGAGATCCTGCGGGTGATCGATTCGCTGCAACTCACGGACAACCACAAGGTGGCGACTCCGGCCAACTGGCAGGATGGTGACGATGTGGTGATCGTGCCTTCGCTCAAGGACGAAGAAGAGATCAAGCAGCGCTTTCCGAAGGGCTACAAGGCGGTGAAGCCATACCTGCGCTTGACCCCACAGCCCAACCGCTGAGTACTGACCCTGTAGCAGCGGTGCAAGCCGCGTCCGGCATTTTGCGGTGCGTCTGATGTACCGCGTTTACAGCCGACGCGGCTTGCGCCGCTGCTACAGGGGGTGAGGTGACGTGGTTATGTTTTTATAGAATAACCAAATGAATAAATATGATTTAAAGATATAAATCCTGCCTGTTACTGTTCCCTTCATTCCGGCGACTTCTCCAGAAGCGCTCCGACTTCGCTATTCAAGGATTTGCCCCATGCTGGTCGTATCTCTGGGCGGCAGCCCAAGCGTGCGCTCGCGCTCCGGTGTACTGCTGGAACGCGGCAAGCAGTGGCTGCAGCGTAAAGGCGTCGAAGTGGTGACGTTCCAGGTACGGGACTTCCCGGCCGAAGACTTGCTGCACGCCCGTTTCGACAGCCCGCACGTACTGCATTTCATCGAGTTGGTCGGCAAGGCCGACGGCCTCATCGTGGCAACGCCGGTGTACAAGGCCTCGTTCTCCGGTGCGCTGAAGACGCTGCTGGACCTGCTCCCCGAGCGCGCCCTGAGCAACAAGGTGGTGCTGCCCGTCGCCACCGGCGGCAGCATCGCCCATATGCTGGCGGTGGACTACGCGCTCAAGCCCGTGCTGGCCTCGCTCAAGGCGCAGGAAATGCTTCAGGGCATCTTCGCCGACGACAGTCAGATCGCCTACGGCGAAGGCAGTGTCGCGGCCCAATTGGCACCGGCCCTCGAGCAGCGGCTGGAAAGCGCCCTGGAGGAATTCCACGCCTTCCTGCTGCGTCGACCCCAGACCCATGACCCGGCCTTGCTCACGCAAAGCCTGCGCAGTGCCCGCTGGAGCATCTGAACCGAACTGCCGTATCCACCTTACTCGCCCGCCAACGGGCAAGCAGGTGCAACCCAATTCCCTCTGCAAAAGGAGAGTGCCATGCGCACCCTGTTCTTGCGTCGTGGTGTGGTCGCACTGTTTGTTGCGGCTGTGTCGTTCGGCGCCATTACCCAGGCCCAGGCTGAAACCCTGCGCATCGGTTATCAGAAATACGGCACGCTGGTGCTGCTCAAGGCCAAGGGCACGCTGGAGAAGCGTCTTGCGGCACAGGGCGTGGACGTCAAATGGACCGAGTTTCCCGGCGGGCCGCAATTGCTCGAAGGCCTCAACGTCGGCTCGATCGATTTCGGCGTGACCGGAGAAACCCCGCCGGTGTTCGCCCAGGCCGCCGGTGCCGATCTGCTGTATGTGGCCTACGAGCCGCCAGCCCCGACCAGCGAAGCGATCCTGGTGCCCAAGGATTCGACCATCCGCTCGGTCAGTGAGCTCAAAGGCAAGAAAGTCGCGCTGAACAAGGGCTCCAACGTGCATTACCTGCTGGTGCGCGCGCTGGAAGAGGCGGGGCTCAAGTATTCCGACATCCAGACCGTCTACCTGCCGCCTTCCGACGCGCGCGCCGCCTTCGAGCGCGGCAGCGTCGATGCGTGGGTCATCTGGGACCCCTACCAGGCTGCTGCGGAACAGCAGTTGCAGGCCCGCACCCTGCGTGACGGTCAAGGCATCGTCGACAACCTGCAGTTCTACCTCGCGACCAAGCCCTATGCCCAGAAGCACCCGGAAGTGATCACCGCCCTGGTCGAAGAAGTCCGCGCGGTGGGTGAATGGTCCAAGGCCCACCCCGAAGAAGTGACCGCCCAGGTCGCGCCGCTGCTGGGCCTGCCGGCCGACATCACCCTGACCTCGGTGAAGCGCCAGGGTTACGGTGCGCAGTTTCTCAACCCGCAGACCGTTGCCGCGCAGCAGAAGATCGCCGACAGCTTTCACCAGCTCAAGCTGATCCCCAAGCCGCTGCGCATTCACGATGTGATCTGGACACCGCCGGCCAGTGTAGCCAAGGCGCCCTAAATCGCCCTGTTTCAACCACCGCACAATTCCACCGATGCCCCGGCACCGGTTTCGAGCCACGTCAGGAGACAACTCCATGAGCCTCAACATTTTCTGGTTTCTTCCCACCCACGGCGACGGCCATTACCTGGGCACCGCCGAAGGCGCGCGGGCGGTCGACCATGGGTATCTGCAACAGATCGCCCAGGCCGCCGATCGCCTGGGCTACGGTGGCGTACTGATTCCGACCGGGCGTTCGTGCGAAGACTCCTGGCTGGTGGCGGCCTCATTGATTCCAGTCACCCAGCGCCTGAAGTTTCTGGTAGCCCTGCGTCCGGGCATCATTTCGCCCACCGTGGCGGCGCGTCAGGCCGCGACCCTGGACCGGCTGTCCAATGGCCGCGCGCTGTTCAACCTGGTCACCGGCGGCGACCCGGACGAGCTGTCCGGCGACGGGCTGTTCCTCACCCATGAGGAACGCTATGAAGCCTCGGTGGAATTCACCCGTATCTGGCGTCGTGTGCTGGAAGGCGAAACCGTCGACTACGATGGCAAGCACCTCACCGTCAAAGGCGCCAAGCTGCTTTATCCCCCGGTGCAGCAGCCCCGTCCGCCGCTGTACTTCGGCGGCTCTTCCGACGCCGCCCAGGACCTTGCCGCCGAACAGGTGGAGATGTACCTGACCTGGGGCGAACCGCCGGCGGCCGTGGCCGAGAAGATCGCCCAGGTGCGCGAGAAGGCGGCCAAGCTCGGCCGCACCGTGCGGTTCGGGATTCGCCTGCACGTGATCGTGCGGGAAACCAACGAAGAAGCCTGGCACGCCGCCGAACGGCTGATCGCCCATGTCGACGACGACACCATTGCCCGTGCCCAGGCCTCGCTGGCGCGCTTCGACTCGGTAGGCCAACAGCGCATGGCTGCGTTGCATGGCGGCAGCAAGGACAAGCTGGAGGTGAGCCCCAACCTGTGGGCCGGCGTCGGCCTGGTTCGTGGCGGCGCCGGCACCGCGCTGGTGGGTGACGGTTCGACCGTGGCCGAGCGGGTCAAGGAGTACGCCGCGCTGGGCATCGACACCTTTATCTTCTCCGGCTACCCGCATCTGGAAGAGTCGTATCGCGTGGCCGAGTTGCTGTTCCCGCACCTGGACGTGCAGCGCCCCGAGACACCGACCGGCGCCAATTACGTCAGCCCCTTCGGTGAGATGGTGGCCAATGACATCTTGCCCAAGGCCGCGGCCAAGCGCTGAGAATCTGTCATGAGTACATCAAGCAAAATCATCCACCGGCTGGCGCCCTGGGCGCTGCCAGTGGGCCTGCTGTTGATCTGGCAGGTGGCGGTCAGCGTCGGCTGGCTGTCGACACGTATCCTGCCGGCGCCCAGCGCGGTGTTCGAGGCGGGTGTGGCGTTGTTCAAGTCCGGGGAGATCTGGACGCATCTGGCCATCAGTGGCTGGCGCGCCGGCATCGGCTTTGCCATCGGTGGCGGCATCGGCCTGGTATTGGGGCTGATCAGCGGCCTGTCGCGCTGGGGCGAGCGCCTGCTCGATACCTCGGTGCAGATGATCCGCAACGTGCCGCACCTGGCGCTCATTCCGCTGGTGATCCTGTGGTTCGGTATCGACGAGTCGGCGAAGATCTTTCTGGTGGCCTTGGGCACGTTGTTCCCGATCTACCTGAACACCTACCACGGCATCAAGAACGCCGACCCCGCATTGGTGGAAATGGCACGCAGCTATGGCCTGTCCGGGTTTCGCCTGTTCTGGCAGGTGATTCTGCCCGGAGCCTTGCCTTCCATTCTGGTCGGCGTGCGTTTCGCCCTGGGTCTGATGTGGCTGACGCTGATCGTGGCGGAAACCATTTCCGCCAGCTCGGGCATCGGCTACCTGGCCATGAACGCGCGTGAATTCCTGCAGACCGACGTCGTGGTCCTGGCCATCGTGTTGTATGCGATTCTCGGCAAACTGGCCGATCTGGCGGCGCGTGGGCTGGAACGGGTGTGGTTGCGCTGGCATCCGGCCTATCAAACCAAGGGAGGTGCGGCATGACCGTGTTCAAGGAACAACCGCAGAACCTGCGGCGCGGGATTCCCCTGGCGGTTCGTCAGTTGCGCAAGACCTTTGGCGAGCGCGAGGTGCTGCGCGACATCGACCTGAACATCCCGGCCGGGCAGTTCGTGGCCATCGTCGGTCGCAGCGGTTGCGGCAAGAGCACCTTGCTGCGCCTGCTGGCGGCCCTCGACCAGCCCACCAGCGGCCAGTTGCTGGCCGGCTCGGGTCCGCTCAGCGAGGCGCGCAACGATACTCGGCTGATGTTTCAGGAAGCTCGCTTGTTGCCGTGGAAACGGGTCATCGACAACGTTGGCCTGGGGCTTTCCGGCAACTGGCGCGAGCAGGCCCTGCAGGCGCTCGAAGCGGTGGGGCTGGCCGAACGTGCCAATGAATGGCCGGCGGCGCTGTCGGGGGGGCAGAAGCAGCGTGTGGCCTTGGCGCGGGCGCTGATCCACAAGCCGCGGCTGTTGCTGCTGGATGAACCCTTGGGTGCTCTGGATGCCCTGACGCGGATCGAGATGCAGCAGTTGATCGAGAACCTGTGGCGCAAGCACGGCTTCACCGTGTTGCTGGTGACCCACGACGTTTCCGAGGCGGTGGCGATTGCCGACCGGGTGATTCTGATCGAGGAGGGGCGTATCGGTCTGGATCTGGCCGTCGAGCTGCCGCGGCCGCGGGCTCGCGGTTCTCATCGCCTGGCGGCGTTGGAAACCGAAGTGCTCAATCGGGTATTGGCGTTGCCCGGCAATCCACCGGAGCCAGAGCCCCCATCGCCATTGCCGACCCAGTTGCGCTGGGCGCGTTGAACCGGACGCGGTACGTCAGGTAGTCCGCACGTACCGCCGACGCGGCTCGCGCCGCTGCTACAGGGACTGCATATCCAGAAGATACGGTGCTCCCCTGTAGCAGCGGCGCAAGCCGCGTCCGGGGACGACGGGGTATACCTGCTGCACCGCAGCCCAGCAAATGCGTTCGTGAACATCGCGGTATGGCAGGCATACCGCGGCACCCCGCCGTTACACCGTGTGCAGGTACCAGTTGTATTCCAAATCCGAGATGGAGTGTTCGAACTCTTCCAGCTCGCTTTCCTTGCAGGCCACGAAGATATCGATGTATTTCGGATCGATGTACTTGGCCAGCACCTCACTGTCGTCCAGCAGGCGCAGGGCATCGCGCAGGTTGGTCGGCAGGCTCTGCTCGTTCTGCTCGTAGGAGTTGCCTGTCACCGGCTCGTTGGGCTCGACTTGGTTGGTCAGGCCATGGTGCACGCCGGCCAGAACCGCAGCCATCAGCAGGTACGGGTTGGCATCGGCACCGGCGACGCGGTGTTCCAGGCGCACGGCATCCGGCGTCCCGGTGGGCACGCGCAGCGCCACGGTACGATTGTCCAGGCCCCAGCACGGGGAGTTGGGCACATAGAACTGAGCACCGAAGCGGCGGTACGAATTGACGTTCGGGCACAGGAACGCCATCGACGCGGGCAGGGTCTCGAGCACACCGCCGATCGCGTGACGCAATGCGGCGTTCTGCTCGGGATCCTCACTGGTGAAAATGTTCTTGCCGTCCTTGTCCAGGATCGAGATGTGCACGTGCAGACCGTTGCCCGCCTGGCCTGGGTAGGGCTTGGCCATGAATGTGGTGTCCATCTCATGGTCGTAGGCGATGTTCTTGATCAGGCGCTTGAGTAGCACTGCGTAATCGCAGGCCTTCATGGCGTCGGCGACGTGGTGCAGATTGACCTCGAACTGCGCCGGCGCACTTTCCTTGACGATGGCGTCGGCCGGAATGCCTTGTTCCTTCGCCCCTTCCAGAATGTCCTGCAGACAGTCCACGTACTCGTCCAGATCGTCGATCAGATACACCTGGGTCGAATGCGGACGCTTGCCGGAAATGGGTGAGCGCGGTGGTTGAGGGCGACCGTTCACGTTCTCCTGGTCGATCAGGTAGAACTCCAGCTCGAACGCGGCGCAGATGGTCAGGCCCATGGCGTCGAATTTCTCGACGACCTGGCGCAGCACTTCACGCGGATCGGCGAAGAAGGGTTCGCCTTCGAGTTCGTGCATGGTCATCAGCAGTTGCGCGGTAGGGCGCTTCTGCCAAGGCTCGTTGCACAGGGTGTCGGGGATGGGATAGCAGATCCGATCGGCATCGCCGATGTCCAGGCCGAGGCCGGTGCTTTCCACGGTGGAGCCGTTGATGTCCAGAGCAAACAGCGAGGCGGGCAGGTTGATGCCTTTCTCGTAAACCTTGTGGAGGCTGGTGCGTTCGATGCGCTTGCCGCGCACCACACCATTCATATCTGCAATCAGAAGGTCGACGTACAGAACCTCAGGATGTTCCTTAAGGAATGCGTTCGCTTCGTTGAGCTGAACGGCACGCGGGGGTACCGACATGATGCAACACCTTTGTTGTTAAAAATATCAATCATTGGGTTGAGCAGGTTTCAGTCAATCCGAAAGCCAACATGAAGTCAAGCGAGCCGGGCTTTGCCCTGAAAGGGCGCTGTTGAGCCTCTTTTGCTGCATATCAGGGCGCGTGTGACAGGCAATTAAGGCGCTTTGCAACTTCATGAAAAGTGCACGATGAAGTTTGCAGGTCGAGAGTTGTGGAAAAAAATGAACAAGGCTAAGCTCGTTTTCAACCCGTCATTTCAATAAGACCGAGGGTGAATCATGGCACGCCTGCCATTATCTGATTTCAGTCGCTGCAGCCGCCGGTTGCCAGCGGCCAGAATAATTGACAGCCCACGGCGTTGCGTCTCTGTTTTTTTGTCCGTCATGTACTGCCTTTGCCCCGAAACCGCTACCCTGAGCCTCACGTTCCGGCCGGGTATCGAAAGGCCGGGCGGGCATCGTGGTGCCCTCGCTTGACCGCTTTTCCAACGACGCCCATGCGTCAACAAGTGCCTGGCTCGCCGCGAGCCGGGTTAATGGCCTCCTGAGGTATTTATGAGTCCCAACCTCGACCAGCTCACCGATTGGTTGAAAGAACACAAGATCACCGAAGTCGAATGCCTGATCGGCGACCTCACCGGGATCACCCGCGGCAAGATCTCCCCGACCAACAAGTTCATCGCCGAAAAGGGCATGCGCTTGCCGGAAAGTGTTTTATTGCAAACTGTGACCGGCGATTATGTAGAAGACGACATCTACTACGAGTTGCTCGACCCCGCCGACATCGACATGATCTGCCGCCCCGACGAGAACGCGGTGTTTCTCGTTCCCTGGGCCATCGAGCCCACCGCGCAGGTCATCCACGACACCTACGACAAGCAGGGCAACCCCATCGAGCTGTCGCCGCGCAACGTGCTCAAGAAGGTCTTGAAGCTGTACGCGGACAAGGGCTGGCAGCCGATCGTGGCGCCGGAGATGGAGTTCTACCTGACCAAGCGCTGCGAAGACCCGGACTTCCCGCTGCAGCCGCCGATCGGCCGCTCCGGGCGTCCCGAAACCGGTCGACAGTCGTTTTCCATCGAGGCGGCGAACGAGTTCGATCCGTTGTTCGAAGACGTCTACGACTGGTGCGAGGCGCAGAACCTGGACCTCGACACGCTGATCCACGAAGACGGCACGGCGCAGATGGAGATCAATTTCCGACACGGCAATGCCCTGCACCTGGCCGACCAGATCCTGGTGTTCAAACGCACGATGCGCGAGGCCGCGCTCAAGCACAACGTGGCCGCGACCTTCATGGCCAAGCCCATGACCGGCGAGCCCGGCAGCGCCATGCACCTGCACCAGAGCATCGTCGATTCGGCCACCGGCAAGAACATCTTCGCCAACGAAGACGGCTCCATGAGCCAGCTGTTCCTGCACCACGTCGGCGGCCTGCAGAAATTCATTCCCGAACTGCTGCCGCTGTTCGCGCCCAACGTCAATTCCTTCCGCCGCTTCCTGCCCGACACCTCGGCGCCGGTCAACGTCGAGTGGGGTGAGGAAAACCGCACCGTGGGCCTGCGCGTGCCCGATGCGACCCCGCAGAACCGGCGAGTCGAGAACCGCCTGCCGGGCGCCGATGCCAACCCGTACCTGGCCATTGCCGCCAGCCTGCTGTGCGGCTACATCGGCATGGTCGAGGGCTTGAACCCGAGCGCCCCGGTCCAGGGCCGTGGCTATGAACGTCGCAACCTGCGTCTGCCGTTGACCATCGAGGATGCGCTGGAGCGCATGGAAAACTGCAAGACGGTGGAGAAATACCTGGGCAAGAAATTCGTCGTCGGCTATGTCGCGGTCAAGCGCGCCGAACACGAGAACTTCAAGCGCGTGATCAGCTCGTGGGAACGTGAGTTCCTGCTGTTCGCGGTGTGAGAAAAAGGAGCGACAGATGAGCAACAACAACCCCCAGACCCAGCATTGGCAGGACTTGAGCAGCGCCCATCACCTGGCGCCTTTCAGCGATTACACGCAGCTCAAGAACAAGGGTCCGCGGATCATCACCAAGGCCGATGGCGTGTACCTGTGGGACAGCGAAGGGCACAAGATTCTCGACGGCATGGCGGGCCTGTGGTGCGTGGCGATCGGCTACGGTCGCGAAGAACTGGTGCAGGCGGCCAGCGCGCAGATGCGTGAACTGCCGTACTACAACCTGTTCTTCCAGACCGCTCACCCGCCTGCGCTGGAGCTGGCCAAGGCCATCGCCGACCTGGCGCCCGAGGGCATGAACCATGTGTTCTTCACCGGCTCCGGCTCCGAAGGCAACGACACCGTGCTACGCCTGGTGCGCCATTACTGGGCGCTCAAGGGCAAACCCGAGAAGAAGGTGATCATCAGTCGCGTCAATGGCTACCACGGCTCCACCGTGGCTGGCGCCAGCCTGGGCGGTATGTCGGGCATGCACGAGCAAGGTGACCTGCCGATCCCGGGTATCGTGCACATCGCCCAACCCTACTGGTTCGACGAGGGGGGCGACATGACCCCCGACGAGTTCGGTGTCTGGGCCGCCGAGCAGCTGGAAAAGAAGATTCTGGAAGTGGGCGAAGACAACGTCGCGGCGTTCATCGCCGAGCCGATCCAGGGCGCCGGTGGGGTGATCATTCCGCCCGACACCTACTGGCCGAAGGTCAAGGAAGTGCTGGCGCGCTACGACATCCTGTTCGTCGCCGATGAAGTGATCTGTGGCTTTGGCCGTACCGGCCACTGGTTCGGCAGCGACTACTACGACCTGGCGCCCGACTTGATGACCATCGCCAAGGGCCTCACCAGCGGTTACATCCCCATGGGCGGGGTGATCGTGCGCGACGAGGTGGTCAAGGTGATCAACCAGGGCGGCGACTTCAACCATGGCTTCACCTATTCCGGGCACCCGGTCGCGGCGGCAGTGGGGCTGGAAAACCTGCGCATCCTGCGCGACGAGCACATCGTCGACAACGTCAGGACCGAGGCGGCACCGTATTTGCAAAAGCGTCTGCGGGAGCTGCTGGACCATCCACTGGTGGGCGAGGTCCGCGGTCTTGGCATGCTCGGGGCGATCGAACTGGTCAAGGACAAGGCCACGCGCAGCCGTCACGAGGGCCGGGGTGCCGGCATGATCTGTCGGCAGTTCTGCTTCGACAACGGACTGATCATGCGCGCGGTGGGTGACACCATGATCATTGCACCGCCGCTGGTCATCAGCCATGCCGAGATCGACGAGCTGGTGAGCAAGGCACGCCTTTGCCTTGACCTGACACTCGAAGCGCTAGGTGGCTAAATGCTAGGCTTGCCGAGGCTGACGAATTGATGCCTGCCCCTGAAGGAACAGGCTCTGCCCGCGAATGTTCGTACCCCTTGTGGGAGCGGGCTCTGCCCGCGAATGGCCGCGACACCGATTCACGCCGTTCGCAGACAGAGCCAGCGCCCACAGGGCATCGGCAGCTTCCCCAGTAATCTCGACATCGGATTTCGATAAAATTGGAGCACAACGCATGAAGATATTTGGCAAGACCCTCCTCGCCGCGGCCCTGATGGGGGCGATGGCCAGTGCTGCGCAGGCGGACGACAAGGTTCTGCACGTGTACAACTGGTCGGACTACATTGCGCCGAACACGATCAAGCAGTTCGAGGAGGAGTCGGGGATCAAGGTCGTCTACGACGTATTCGACAGCAACGAAACCCTGGAAGCCAAGTTGCTGGCCGGCAAGTCCGGCTACGATATCGTCGTGCCTTCCAACAACTTCCTGGCCAAGCAGATCAAGGCCGGCGTATACCAGGAACTGGACCGCTCCAAGCTGCCGAACTGGAAGAACCTCAACCAATCGCTGCTCAAGGCAGTGTCGGTGAGCGATCCGGACAACAAGCATGCCTTCCCGTACATGTGGGGCTCGATCGGCATTGGCTTCAATCCCGACAAGGTCAAGGCTGCCCTGGGCGCCGACGCGCCGACCAACAGCTGGGACCTGCTGTTCAAGCCTGAAAACGCGGCCAAGCTGAAGTCGTGCGGCATCAGCTTCCTCGATTCGCCGACCGAGATGTTGCCGATCGCCCTGCATTACCTGGGCTATCCGACCGACTCGCAGGACAAGAAGCAGCTCGCCGAAGCCGAAGCGCTGTTCCTCAAGGTGCGTCCTTCGATCGGTTACTTCCACTCCTCCAAGTACATCTCCGACCTGGCCAACGGCAACATCTGCGTGGCCGTGGGTTACTCGGGTGACATCTACCAGGCCAAGTCGCGCGCCGAAGAGGCCGGCGGCAAGGTCAAGGTCAGCTACAACATTCCCAAGGAAGGTGCTGGCAGCTTCTTCGACATGGTCGCCATTCCCAAGGATGCCGAGAACGTCGAGGGCGCCTACAAGTTCATGACCTTCCTGATGAAGCCGGAAGTCATGGCCGAGATCACCAACAGCGTGCAGTTTCCCAACGGTAACCAGGCTGCAACGGCATTGGTGGATAAAGCCATCAGCGAAGATCCAGGTATCTACCCGCCACGCCGACGTGCAGGCCAAGCTGTACGCCATCGCCGATCTGCCTGCGGCAACGCAGCGCATCATGACGCGCAGCTGGACGAAGATTAAGTCGGGCAAATAAGCCGGGCGCGTATTGCGCTTCGTCATTCGCGGCCGATGACCGCTCCTACGGGGGATATGAACAGTCTGTAGGAGCGGTCCGTGGCCGCGAAGGGCGTAATTCGATCTCGGCCCAGGTGAATCAGCAATTGCGGCGTGCGCGCATGGGCTGTAAGTTGCGCGCCGGTTTGTCTTATAGAACAAACGCTTGAGAGGACCTCCACTTGTCACACTCTTTGTTTCGCAAGGCCATGCTGATCGGTGCGGGTCTGACCCTGGCGCTCAATGCCCAAGCGGCAGGCACCGTGCACATCTACAACTGGTCCGATTACATCGGCGAAAGCACCCTGGCGGATTTCGAAGCCGCGACCGGTATCAAGCCGATCTACGACGTGTTCGACTCCAACGAAACCCTGGAAGGCAAGTTGCTGGCGGGCCACACCGGCTACGACGTGGTAGTGCCGTCCAACCATTTCCTGGGCAAACAGATCAAGGCCGGGGCTTTCCAGAAGCTGGACAAGACCCAACTGACAAATTACGCCAACCTGGATCCGGTGCTACTCAAGCGCCTGGAAAAGAACGATCCGGGCAACCAGTACGCCGTGCCCTACCTGTGGGGTACCAACGGCATCGGTTACAACGTGGACAAGATCAAGGAAGTGCTGGGTGTCGACAAGATCGATTCCTGGGCCATGGTGTTCGAGCCTGAAAACATCAAGAAGCTGTCCAAGTGCGGCGTCGCTTTCCTCGACTCGCCCGACGAGATGTTTCCAGCCGTGCTCAACTACATGGGCCTGGACCCCAACACCACCGACGAGAAGCTGTACAAGAAAGCCGAGGAGAAGCTGCTCAAGGTCCGTCCCTACGTGACCTACTTCCATTCCTCCAAGTACATCAGCGACCTGGCCAACGGCAACATCTGCGTGGCCGTGGGCTATTCCGGCGACGTGTTCCAGGCCAAGTCGCGTGCCGAGGAAGCGGGCAAGGGCATCAACCTGGCCTATTCGATTCCCAAGGAAGGCGGCAACCTGTGGTTCGACATGCTGGCCATCCCCGCCGATGCGCCGGATGCCAAGCAGGGCCTGGCGTTCATCGACTACCTGTTGAAACCGGAGGTGATTGCCAAGGTCAGCGACTATGTCGGCTATGCCAACCCCAACCTCAAGTCCGGCGAGTTCATGGATCAGGATGTGCGCAACGACGAGTCGGTCTATCCGCCACAGGCCATTCAGGACAAGCTTTACGTCAACGTCGAGCTGCCGCCCAAGGTGCAGCGCTTGATGACCCGCAGCTGGACCAAGGTCAAGTCGGGCAAATAAATACCCAGGGCGGCCCGATCCAGAGCCGCCCTCACTCAAGTTTGGGAGTTTCGTGAATGGCTGTTGCCTCCAGCGCCTACAAAAAAGCCCTAGAAGGCAGCCAGCAACCGAAGAAGGTGCTGGTCCGGATCGAAAAGGTCACGAAGAAATTCGACGAAACGGTGGCCGTGGACGACGTGTCCCTGGAAATCAATCAGGGTGAGATCTTTGCCTTGCTGGGCGGTTCCGGCTCCGGCAAGTCCACCTTGCTGCGCATGCTGGCAGGCTTCGAACGGCCGACCGAGGGGCGTATCTTCCTCGATGGCGTGGACATCACCGACATGCCGCCCTACGAGCGGCCGATCAACATGATGTTCCAGTCCTATGCGTTGTTCCCGCACATGACGGTGGCGCAGAACATCGCCTTCGGCCTCAAGCAGGACAAGCTGCCGGCCGCCGAGATCGACGCACGCGTGGCGGAAATGCTCAAGCTGGTGCAGATGACCCAGTACGGCAAGCGCAAGCCCCATCAACTGTCCGGCGGCCAGCGTCAGCGCGTTGCGCTGGCCCGCTCGCTGGCGAAGAAGCCCAAGCTGTTGCTGCTCGACGAGCCGATGGGTGCGCTGGACAAGAAGCTGCGTTCGCAGATGCAACTGGAACTGGTGGAGATCATCGAACGGGTCGGTGTGACCTGTGTGATGGTGACCCACGACCAGGAAGAGGCCATGACCATGGCCCAGCGCATCGCCATCATGCACCTGGGCTGGATCGCCCAGATCGGCAGCCCGATCGATATCTACGAAACCCCCACCAGCCGCCTGGTGTGCGAGTTCATCGGCAACGTCAACCTGTTCGAAGGCCAGGTGGTCGAGGACATGGAAGGCTACGCGTTGATCAGCAGCCCGGAGCTGGAACGCAGCATCTATGTCGGCCATGGTGTGAGTACCGCCGCCGAAGACAAGAACGTGACCTACGCGATTCGTCCGGAAAAGATGCTGGTGACCACCGAGCAACCGGCCACCGAGCACAACTGGTCGCGCGGCAAGGTCCATGACATCGCCTACCTGGGCGGTCATTCGGTGTTCCACGTGCAGTTGCCGTGCGGCAAGCTGGTGCAGTCGTTCGTGGCCAACGCCGAGCGCCGCGGCGCCCGCCCGACCTGGGACGACGAAGTGTTCGTCTGGTGGGAAGACGACAGCGGCGTGGTACTGCGCTCATGAAGCTGCGCAAGATCAAACGCAAGCTCAAGCGGATCATCCCCGACGGTCGCCAGATGGTCATTGGCGTACCGTTCCTGTGGCTGTTCCTGTTCTTCATGCTGCCGTTCTTCATCGTGCTCAAGATCAGCTTCGCCGAAGCCGACGTGGCGATCCCGCCGTACACCGAAATCTGGAGCTACGCCGAACAGAAATTCCAGCTGGTCTTGAATTTCGCCAACTATGCGCTGCTCACCGAGGACGACCTGTACATCTCGGCCTATCTGGGCTCGTTGAAGATGGCTTTCTTCAGCACGCTGATCTGCCTGTTGGTCGGCTACCCCATGGCCTATGCCATCAGCAAGGCGCGCAAGGACCTGCAGACGGTGCTGTTGCTGCTGATCATGATGCCGACCTGGACCGCCATCCTGATTCGCGTGTATGCCTGGATGGGCATCCTGAGCAACAACGGTCTGCTCAACGCCTTTCTGCTGTGGCTGGGGGTGATCGATCAGCCCTTGCAGATCCTCAACACCAACCTGGCGGTGTACATCGGTGTGGTCTATGCGTACTTGCCGTTCATGATCCTGCCGTTGTTCGCCAACCTGGTGAAGCATGACAACAGCCTGCTGGAAGCGGCCTCCGACTTGGGCTCCAGCACGTTCAACAGCTTCTGGAAGATAACCGTGCCGCTGTCCAAGAACGGCATCATTGCCGGTTGCATGCTGGTATTCATTCCAGTAGTCGGCGAGTTCGTGATTCCCGAGCTGCTCGGTGGCCCGGAAACCCTGATGATCGGCCGTGTGTTGTGGCAGGAGTTCTTCAACAACCGCGACTGGCCCGTCGCCTCGGCGCTGGCGGTGCTGATGCTGGCGATTCTGATCGTGCCCATCGTGCTGTTCAACCGCAGCCAGGCCAAAGAGCTGGAGGGCAAGGCATGAAGCGTTTCGGGTTCTCCAAACTGATCCTGATACTGGGGCTGATCTTCATCTATGCCCCGATGTTGATCCTGGTCATCTATTCCTTCAACGCCTCGCGTCTGGTGACGGTGTGGGGCGGTTGGTCGGTGCAGTGGTACGTCGGCCTGCTGGACAACGCCCAACTGATGGGTGCCGTCATGCGCTCGCTGGAAATCGCCTGCTACACGGCGGTGACAGCTGTGGCGCTGGGCACCATGGCGGCGTTCGTGCTGACCCGTATCAGTCGCTTCAGGGGCCGCACGATGTTCGGCGGCCTGGTGACCGCGCCGCTGGTGATGCCCGAGGTGATCACCGGTCTGTCGTTGCTGCTGCTGTTCGTGGCCATGGCGCAAGTCATCGGCTGGCCGCAGGAGCGCGGCATCGCCACGATCTGGATCGCCCATACCACTTTCTGTGCTTCGTACGTGGCGGTGGTGGTGTCCTCGCGGCTGCGTGAACTGGACCTGTCGATCGAAGAGGCCGCCATGGACCTGGGCGCACGGCCGTGGAAGGTGTTCTTTCTGATCACCATCCCGATGATCGCGCCATCGCTGGCGGCCGGTGGGATGATGTCGTTCGCACTGTCGCTGGATGACCTGGTACTGGCCAGCTTCGTATCCGGACCGGGCTCCACGACGCTGCCGATGGAAGTGTTCTCGGCGGTGCGCCTGGGCGTGAAGCCCGAGATCAACGCGGTGGCCAGCCTGATTCTGCTGGCGGTGTCGTTGGTGACATTCCTGGTCTGGTACTTCGGTCGTCAGGCTGAAGAGCGGCGCCGCAAGGCGATCCAGCAAGCCATCGAGGAAAGTGCGGCGAACTCCTGGCAGCAGCCCAAGGCACAGCGGCCGGTGGCGTCGGTTTGATGGGGTAGGGCGCTGGATCTTCACCGCCCTTGAGGGCCTCTTCGCGGGCAGAGGGCTCGCCGCCCGCCCCGTTCCCACAGGTACAGTGCGGGTTTATTGTGGGAGGGGGCCTCTTCGCGGGCAGAGCCCGCTCCCACAGGTACGGTACAGCGCGGGTTTATTGTGGGAGGGGGCTTCTTCGCGGGCAGAGCCCGCTCCCACAAGTACGGTACAGTGCGGGTTTATTGTGGGAGCGGGTCTCTTCGCGGGCAGAGCCCGCTCCCACAGGTACGGTACAGCGCGGGTGTATTGTGGGAGGGGGCTTCTTCGCGGGCAGAGCCCGCTCCCACAGGTACGGTACAGTGCGGGTTTATTGTGGGAGCGGGTCTCTGCCCGCGAAGAGGCCGGCCTGATCAGCACTCGTATTGCCTTGGAACAATCATCCATGCCCTCTGCATTCCATCCCGACACCCTACGCAATTCCCTGCCACCCTTGGCCACCCGACAGCCGCTGTCCGATGAGGCTCAGGCCTACCAGCGCTTCTATCAGCTAGACCTGCCGGTACAAAGCTGGCTGGGTCGTTTCAGCGCTGCCGGCTTCGATTTGGTGGCCCAAGTCTGGCTGCCGCAACGACCCATTGCCACGCTCTTCGTCATGCACGGTTTCTACGACCACATGGGGCTGTACCGGCACGCTGTGCAATGGGCCTTGGGACGCGGCTTCGCGGTCATTTCCTGCGATCTGCCAGGTCATGGCCTGTCCAGCGGAGAGCGGGCCAGCATCCACAACTTCGCCGATTACCAGGCGACCCTCGATGGCCTGTTCGCCGAAGCGAGCCTGCTGCAGTTGCCCCAGCCATGGCACCTGCTGGGCCAGAGCACCGGTGGCGCAATCATCATCGACCATCTGCTGTACCACGGGGCACGGTCACCGGCACAAGGGCAGGTGCTGTTGATGGCGCCGCTGGTGCGGCCGGTGGCGTGGGGCCTGTCCAAGCTCAGCTATCGTCTGCTCAAGCCTTTCGTCAACGGCATTGCGCGGCGTTTCAGCGCCAATAGCAACGACGTGGATTTTCTGCCGTTTCTGCAGGCCGATCCGTTGCAACCCCGGCGCCTGCCAACGGCATGGGTGGGTGCGTTGGTGCAATGGGTGCGACACATCGAAGCCGCGCCGCGCAGTCCGCGGACGGTGGTGATCGTGCAGGGGGATGACGATGACACCGTGGACTGGCGGCATAACCTCAAGGTACTGCGCGGCAAGTTCGATGAGGTGCATGTGTTGCAGGTGGAGGGGGGCAAGCATCATCTGGTCAATGAGGTGCTGCCGATTCGCACGCAGTGTTTCAAGTTTTTTGACAAGAATCTGTAACCCCGTCGATCCATTCGCGGGCAGAGCCCCGCTCCCACACAGGCATTAGTGGATCCGGTGGGAGCGGGGCGGGCGGCGAGCCCTTTGCCCGCGAATAGGCCCGCATGGCCACGCTAAGCCCCAGGCCGGCCCTGTGCCTGGCCGACCGCCAATCCTGCCCGTACCGCCTCCAGGGCGGCCTGATAATAAGCCTGCCCGGCGGCAGACTCGGCGAAGTCGACGAACTCTTCCAGCTCCGGATCGGACAGATCGCGGTACACGTACAGCAGCGTGTTGTTCAAATCGATGCCGATCTGCTGTTGCAGTCGCTCGCGCTGGCCATCGAGCAAACCCGCGGCCTGACCGCCTCCCAGCAGGCCTGGAATCATCGAACTGAGGCTGTCGGCGGCTACCCCGGCGATCGCCAGGCTGACCTCTGCACCGGCCTGGCGGGCGGGCAGGGCCTGGGCCAGGTGGCCGATCAACAGCGCGCGGGTGGATTCGACCTGCAGTTTCGGCAAACCTTGGGCGTTCTTGGCCAGTTGGTCACTGCGGGTGGCGAGCAGTTCGGCGGCGACGATCTTGCGGCCCAATGGCGACTCGAAGAAGGCGAGGGCAGGCTTGGGATCGGCCAACCCCTGGCGCAGCCGCGCTTCAGCACGCTGGTCCATGGCCTGGGCCGCAAAGCGTTGGTCGCTGTTGCTCACCAGTGCCTGAAACACGGCCGGTGGCAGGCTGCTCTGGTAACGCTGCTGGGCCGCCTTGAGGGCATCGCTGAAATGCGCCCTTTGTTCAGGCCAGCCGGCAGCCTTGTACAGCAAGTCGTGGTCGTCGGCCCAGGCAGGCGTCGTACTGAACATCATCAAGAACACAAGGACGCGGCGCATAGGGACTCCTGTCGGCAAGGGGCCATTGTCCGTGGCATTGCCAGGCTTTGTCGAGATGTGACACAGGCATCGCGCCTGGATGCATCGACACTGTGCAAGCCTCTGTCGGTTTTGCGGGCGTATGGATACTATGCCGGGCATGCAAATACCTTCTGACCATCCGCTGCTGCTGCGCATCGTCGACGACCTGGCCGAGCAGGGTTGGTCGCAGCAGGAACTCTTCGTGCCCCAGGCTTTGACCCTGGCGCTGGCGGCTGAATGTCGTACCCGTCATGCCCAGGGCGAGTTGGCGCCAGCGGCGGTCGGGCGTGGCCCGTCCCAGGAGATTCGCGAAGGCATTCGTGGTGATCGCATCCAGTGGATCGAGCCGGGCGAAGCGCTGCCGTGCGACACCTACCTGGCGGTCATGGACAGCCTGCGTGAAGCCCTGAACCGGGGTCTGTTCCTGGGGCTGGAAGACTTCGAATGCCACTTCGCCCTGTACCCGCCGGGCAGCGTTTACCTACGTCATCTGGACCGGTTTCGCGACGATGACCGGCGCATGGTTTCAGCGGTGCTGTACCTGAACGATGCGGATTGGAGCGAAGCGGACGGGGGGCAATTGCGCATGTACCTGCAAGGCGACACGGCGTACGACGTGCAGCCGATCGGTGGCACGCTGGTGGTGTTTCTTTCCGGAGAGGTGCCGCACGAAGTGATGCCGGCGCAGCGCAATCGGCTGTCGCTGACCGGCTGGTTTCGGCGGCGAGGCAATGAGCCGTTCTGATACACCGCCTCGCCTGGTTCGCGGCTACCAGCCGCTCCTACAGGAGATCTGGGTTGATTGCAGGAGCGGCTAGCAGCCGCGAACCAGACGACGCGGTGTGCCAGGCACACCGCAATCCGGTCGCTATCAGAACAGTACGCGGCAACGAATGGTCCCGGTGACCTGTTGCAGTTTTTCCTGCGCAAGATCCGAGTATTCGGCGTCGACGTCGATCACCACGTAGCCGACCTTTTCGTTGGTCTGCAGGAACTGGCCGGAGATGTTGATGGCGTTCTCGGCGAAGACCTTGTTGATCTCCATCATCACGCCCGGCACGTTTTCGTGGATGTGCAGCAGGCGGTGCTTGCCCGGGTGTGCCGGCAGGGCCACTTCGGGGAAGTTGACCGACGACACCGAAGTGCCGTTGTCGCTGTACTTGACCAGCTTCTCGGCCACTTCCAGACCGATGTTGGCCTGCGCTTCGGCCGTGGAGCCGCCGATGTGCGGGGTCAGGATGACGTTGTCCAGGCCACGCAGCGGGCTTTCGAAGACGTCGTCGTTGGAGCGTGGCTCGACAGGGAACACGTCGATGGCGGCGCCGATCAGGTGCTTGTCCTTGATCGCCTCGGCCAGTGCGTCGAGCTCGACCACGGTGCCGCGCGCGGCGTTGATCAGGATGCCGCCCTTCTTGATGGCGCGGATTTCCTTCTCGCCGATCATCCACTGGGTGGCGGCGGTTTCAGGCACGTGCAGGGTGACGATGTCGCTCATGCCCAGCAGGTCGGTCAGGCTGCCGACCTGAGTGGCGTTGCCCAGCGGCAGCTTGGTCACGGTGTCGTAGAAGTACACCTGCATGCCCAGGCCTTCGGCCAGGACCGAGAGTTGGGTACCGATCGAGCCATAGCCGATGATGCCCAGCTTCTTGCCACGGATCTCGAAGGAATTCGCCGCGCTCTTGATCCAGCCGCCACGGTGGCAGGAAGCGTTCTTCTCGGGGATGCCGCGCAGCAGCAAAATGGCCTCGGCCAGTACCAGCTCGGCCACGGAGCGGGTGTTGGAGTACGGCGCGTTGAACACGGCGATGCCGCGCTCGCGGGCAGCAGCCAGGTCGACCTGATTGGTGCCGATGCAGAAGCAGCCCACGGCCACCAGTTTCTTCGCGCAGTCGAACAGCTCTTCGGTCAGCTGGGTGCGTGAGCGAATGCCGATGAAGTGCGCGTCGGCGATCTTTTCCTTGAGTTCGGCTTCGGGCAGCGACTTGGTGTGGTACTCGATGCTGGTGTAGCCGGCAGCCTTGAGGACGTCCACGGCGGATTGGTGGACGCCTTCGAGAAGAAGGAACTTGATCTTGCTCTTGTCGAGGGAAGTCTTGCTCATCTGCGTAAACCTGTGTCCCGAAAAAAATGGCAGGAAGTGAAGCGGCGCGCACCGGGCCAGAGCTCGATTGGCGGGGTGCGTATGCTAGCATAGCCTCCCTGTCGTACGCCCATCCTGGGTCATGAGCCGTTCTCAGGGTGACTATGAATGGTTCGAGGTTTGACGGGCCGCGAACCGCTCGATTCGTGAAACCTTCACTTCCAGAGTCGCGTCCATGAACAGCCACGCCCTGATCGATGAACTCAAGACCCTGCTCGAGCCCGGCAAGGTCCTCACCGATGCCACCTCCCTCGACACCTACGGCAAGGACTGGACCAAACAGTACGCCCCGGCCCCCAGCGCCATCGCCTTTCCCAAGACCATCGAACAGGTCCAGGCCATCGTTCGCTGGGCCAACCAGCGCCAGGTCGCGCTGGTGCCCTCCGGCGGCCGCACCGGTCTGTCGGCGGCAGCGGTGGCGGCCAACGGCGAAGTGGTGGTGTCGTTCGACTACATGAACAAGGTGCTCGAATTCAACGCCACCGACCGCACCGTGGTGTGCCAGCCGGGTGTCATCACCAAGCAGTTGCAGAATCTGGCCGAAGAAAACGGCCTGTACTACCCGGTGGACTTCGCCTCGTCGGGGTCCAGCCAGATCGGCGGCAACATCGGTACCAACGCTGGCGGCATCAAGGTCATCCGCTACGGCATGACGCGCAACTGGGTGGCGGGCCTCAAGGTCGTCACCGGCCAGGGCGATCTGCTGGAACTGAACAAGGACCTGGTCAAGAACGCCACCGGCTACGACCTGCGTCAGCTGTTCATCGGTGCAGAGGGCACCCTGGGCTTCATCGTCGAGGCCACCATGCGCCTGGACCGCGCGCCGAAGAACCTCACCGCGATGGTGCTCGGCACCGCCGACTTCGACGCGATCATGCCGGTGCTGCACGCGTTCCAGGGCAAGCTCGACCTCACGGCGTTCGAGTTCTTCTCCGACAAGGCTTTGGCCAAGGTGCTGGGCCGCGGCGACGTGCCGGCGCCGTTCGAAACGGCCTGCCCGTTCTATGCCCTGCTGGAATTCGAAGCCACCACCGACGACATCGCCGACACCGCGCTGGCCACCTTCGAGCACTGCGTGGAGCAGGGCTGGGTGCTGGATGGGGTGATGAGCCAGAGCGAGCAGCAGTTGCGCAACCTGTGGAAGCTGCGCGAGTACATTTCCGAAACCATTTCCCATTGGGTGCCGTACAAGAACGACATCTCGGTGACCATTTCCAAGGTGCCGGCCTTCCTGCGCGAAATCGACGCCATCGTCAGCGAACGCTACCCGGCCTTCGACGTACTGTGGTACGGCCACATCGGCGACGGCAACCTGCACCTGAACATCCTCAAGCCCGAGCACATGGACAAGGACGCGTTCTTCGCCGAGTGCGCGCTGGTCAATACCGAAGTCTTCGAAACCGTACGCAAGTACAACGGCTCCATCTCCGCCGAGCATGGCGTGGGCATGGTCAAGCGCGACTACCTGCAATACAGCCGTTCGCCGGTCGAAATCCAGTACATGAAGGCCATGAAGGCCGTGTTCGACCCCAACGGGGTCATGAACCCGGGCAAGATCTTTTCCATTTGATGCGTTCATCTGAGCAGAGGTTCGAGCAATGAGCTACCAGCACCAGTACATCGATGGCACCCGTATCCACTTTCCGCTGGGCAAGGTGGTGTGCATCGGCCGCAACTACGCCGAACACGCCAAGGAACTGGACAACCCGATCCCGACCGAACCGCTGCTGTTCATCAAGCCCAGCAGCTGCGTGGTGCCATTGCAGGAAACCTTCAGCATTCCCACCGACCGCGGCGCGGTGCACTACGAGGCCGAGATCGCGGTGCTGCTGGGCAAGTCCCTGAGCACCCGGCCCAGTGTCGAAGAAGTCATCGATGCCATCTCCGGCTTCGCCCCGGCGCTGGACCTGACCTTGCGCGACGTCCAGTCACGCCTGCGCGAGAAAGGCCTGCCGTGGGAGATCGCCAAGTCGTTCGACGGCGCCGCGGTGATCGCACCCTTCGTGTCGGCGGCAAGCTTCCCTGACCTCACCAACATCCCGATACGCCTGACCATCGACGGCGAAGTGCGCCAGGACGGCAACAGCAGCCTGATGCTCAACCCCATCGTACCAATGATCCAATACATGGCCGGATGCTTCTCGCTGCAGGCCGGCGACGTCATTCTCACCGGCACCCCGGCCGGGGTCGGTCCGCTCGAAGTCGGCGCGGATATCGTGCTGGAACTGCCGGGTGTCAGCCGCTTCGAAAGCCGCGTTCAGTAGTCGCGCCGCGCCTCACTTTTTTTTGACATTCGATCTGGATAATGCCCCCACCCCAGTGGGTGCATCGTCCAGATGTGCCCGCATGAATCCATCTCCAGCAAGGGTACTCCATGGTCCGCGCCGCGCTGCATTCATCCCGCCCCCTGTACAAACGTTGGTACCTGTGGACCCTGCTGGTGCTGCTGATCGGCTACATCGTCGCCGTGATCCTGCACTGGGACGACCGGGCCGAGCTGTGGGTGCAGGAGTGGACGCAGAACAGCGCGCAGCGCAAGGCCAGCATCTGGTTGCCCGACTACAAGGCCGTGATCGACGGCAAGCACCTGCCGGGCATGGAAGGCGACGAGGCTTCGGATATCACCTATCACTCCGGCACCCGCACGCTGTTCGCGGTCATGGGCAAGAATCCCTACCTGACCGAACTGAGCCTGCAGGGCGACGTGTTGCGCAAGATGCCACTCAACGGCTGGAAAAATCCGGAGGCGGTCACGGCGCTGCCCGACGGGCGCCTGGCGATCATCGACGAGCGCCAGCACCAGTTGACCGTGGTCAAGGTCGACGCCGATACCCGCGAGCTGAACATCGCCGATTTCGCATCCTTCGACCTCGGCCCTTCGACGGACCAGAACAAGGCTTTCGAAGCGGTGGCCTGGGATCCGCACAACCAGCGCCTGCTGCTGGGCGAAGAGCGCCCGCCCGCGCTGTTCTCGCTGAAGCTGGGCAGCGATGGCCAGCCCACCGGCGAGAAGCAGCGCCTCGATGCGCCCGACCTGGACATGCGCAACCTCTCGGCGCTGGCAGTGGATCCTCGTACCGGCCACCGCCTGCTGCTGTCGGCCGACTCGCACTTGCTGATGGAATACGACGAAGCAGGCAAGCAGTGGAGCTTCATGACCCTGCTGGGCGGCATGAACGGCCTCAAGGACACCATTCCCCGCGCCGAAGGGGTAACCATCGATGACGAGGGCACCCTGTACCTGGTGAGCGAGCCGAACCTGTTCTACGTGTTGCGCAAGCAGTGAGCCTCTGGGCGTGTTTCTCGGTCCCGTGATATGGGAATATTTCCTACACGTTTATCAGTCGAAACTTAAGCTTGGCTTCATCGTTTAGTGGTTTGATGCGCACACTTCATTCAAGAGCCCGACGCAATGCGTTTCTTCGTCCGACCCATTCACCTGCTGCTGATCGCGGCACTGATCGCGCTGATCTGCGCCTTCGCTGCACTGCACCACTTTCGCTGGCTCGAACGCGCCAGTTTCAACGTAGAACGCTGGCTCGGCGGGCCCTTGCCGGGCGCCATCGATCTGGACAGCTATCAGGTGGACATCGAGGCCAAGGTGATCGAAGGCCTGGACGACGACATTTCGGCGCTCACCTTCGACCCATCGCGCAAGACCCTGTTCACCGTCACCAACCAGCGCTCGGAGCTGATCGAACTGTCGCTGCAGGGCAAAATCCTGCGGCGGATCGAGCTGGTCGGGTTCGGTGACCCGGAAGCGGTCGAGTACATCAGCCCCGGTGTCTATGTGATCACCGACGAGCGCCAGCAACGGCTTATCAAGATCAACATCGACGACACCACGCAGGTCCTCGATGCGCAGCACGCCGAGCAGTTGAGCCTCAACTTCGGCGGCCGCAGCAACAAGGGTTTCGAAGGGCTGGCCTACGATTCGGCCGGCAAGCGCCTGTTCGTGGCGCGTGAGCGCGACCCCATGCTGATCTACGAGGTGCAGGGCTTTCCGCGGGGGGTGAGTGACAAGCCGCTGGACGTGCAGGTCACCCAGGACCGCCGGCGCGATGCCGGGCTGTTCGTGCGTGATCTTTCCAGCCTGCAGTACGACGAGCGCAGTGGTCACCTGCTGGCACTCTCGGACGAGTCGCTGCTGGTGGTCGAACTGGACGTGCAGGGGCGGCCCCTGAGCACCATGTCGCTGCGCAAGGGCCACCAGGGTTTGAGCAAGAGCGTGCCGCAGCCCGAAGGCATCGCCATGGACGACGATGGCAACCTGTACATGGTCAGCGAACCGAACCTGTTCTACGTGTTCCGCAAACGCTGAGCGGTATTACCGCTCGGGGTGCAGGAATTTATCGAGAAACTGCCGGGTCCGCGCCTGCTGCGGGTTGGCGAACAGCTCACGGGCCGGACCCTGTTCCACGATCACGCCCTGGTCGAAGAACACCACGCGGTTGGCCACGTCCCGGGCGAACTGCATCTCGTGGGTGACGATGACCATGGTCCGCCGTTCCTGCGCCAGGCCTCGAATGGTCGCCAGCACCTCGCCGACCAGCTCCGGATCGAGCGCCGAGGTCGGCTCGTCGAACAGGATCACCTGCGGCTGCATGGCCAGTGCCCTGGCAATCGCCACGCGCTGCTGCTGGCCCCCCGACAGCCGTCTCGGATAGGCGTCCTCCTTGCCGGCCAGACCCACCTTTGCCAACAGGCTGCGGCCCAGTTCGACCGCTTCGGCCATGGCCGTTTTCTTGACCACCACCGGCCCTTCGATGACGTTTTCCAGTGCAGTGCGGTGGGGGAACAGGTTGAAGTTTTGAAAGACGAAGCCCACCTGCTGGCGCAGCTCGCGAATCAAGCCTTGCTGCTGTGCCACGCGGGCACCGTCGATTTCGATGTCGCCCACGCGGATGCGGCCGCTGGTGGGTGTTTCCAGCAGGTTCAGGCAGCGCAGGAAGGTCGTCTTGCCCGAACCGCTGGGGCCGATGATGGCCACCACTTCGCCGGCGGCGATCTCCAGATCGATGCCCTTGAGCACCGTGTGACCATTGAACTGCTTGGTCAGGCCCTTTACCACGATCATTGCTTCACGCCTCTTGGTCGTGGCGGTTGACCCGCCGTTCCAGATGATTCTGCAGGTGCGCCAGAATGCTTGCCAACAGCCAGTAGATCAATGCGGCCGCCAGGTACATGGTGAAGATCTCGAACGTGCGTGCTGTGATCAACTGCGCCTGACGGAAAAGCTCCGGTACCTGGATGGTCGCGGCCAGCGCGGTGTCCTTGACCAGCGAGATGAAGCTGTTGCCCAGCGGCGGCAGGGCGGTGCGCATGGCCTGCGGCAGGATGGCCCGGCGCAGGGTCTGCGCGCGGGTCATGCCGATGCTGGCGGCCGCTTCCCACTGGCCGCGCTCGATGGATGCGATCGCTGCGCGCAGGATTTCACAGGCATAGGCTGCCATGTTCAGGGAAAACCCAATCAGCGCCGCCGACAGCGGGTCCAGCTCGATACCGACCTGGGGCAGGCCGTAATAGATCACGAACAGCTGGACCAGCAACGGCGTGCCACGGAAGAACGACACGTAGACCCGCGCCGGCCAGCTCAGCAACCGGCTTCTGGACAGGCGCATGAGCGCCAGGCCGAAACCCAGCAGCAAGCCGAAGAACATGCCACCCAGGCTGAGAAATATCGTGTAGTAGGCACCCTTGAGTAGAAAGGGCGCCGAATCGAGCATCAGCTGCAGGCTGCTCTCGATCATTGGGTGACGTCAGCGCTGAACCATTGCTTGGAGAGCTTGGCCAGGGTGCCGTCCTTGCGCAGTTTCTCCAGAGCGTCGTCGATGGCCTTGAGCAGCTCCGGTTCGCCTTTGCGTACGGCGATTCCGGATTCCTGACGCGAGAAGGCGTCGCCGGCCAGGGCCAGGGTCTCGTTGGTCTTGTTGATCAGGTCGAAGGCCGCCAGGCGATCCACCAGGATGGCATCGATGCGGCCGACGCGCAGGTCCTGGTACTTGGTGGGGTCATCGTCATAAGTCTTCACGATGGCGCTCGGTACGTTTTCCTTGAGCCACTGCTCGTAGTTGGTGCCCAGGCCCATGCCGACTTTCTTGCCCCCCAGGTCCGACGCCTGCTTGATGCTGTCGGCGTTCTTCTTGGCGACCACCGCCTGGATACCGGAAATGGTGTAGGGCGTGGAGAAGTCGTACTTCTTCTTGCGCTCCTCGGAGATGGTCACCTGGTTGACCACGATGTCCAGGCGCTTGGAATCCAGCGCCGCAAGGATGCCGGCCCACGGGGTCGCCTGCAGTTTGACCTTGACGCCCAGCTCCTTGGCCAATGCCTCGGAAAGCTGCACTTCGAAACCGGTCAGCTTGCCGTTTTCATCGACGAAGCTGAACGGTGGATAGGTGCCCTCCAGGCCGACGTTGATGACACCGGCGTCCTTGATCTTCTGCAACTGTTCGCCGGCGACCGCCTGGCCCAGCAGCGAGCTGCCCAGAACCAGGCCGGCGATCAGCAGGTGTTTGCGCAATGCGGGAAAATTCATGGCGAATCCTTGTTGTAATGGATGATCGTGATGAAGGAGGGGCGCGATCGGAAAACAGGACTATAGGCACCGCCACGCTGGCCCACAAGTCCCAACGGTAGCCACGGAACGTATGACCCCGGCTTATGTTCAGATGCTCCACGATCGATCCAAAGCGTTCTTTTTGGTGCCAGGATTTTTCCCGTATGGTGGGCGCCTATCGGCGGCCATCGCTGTTTTCGCACAGGGCAGGACATAACCGTGAACGACATTCCTCAGGCACGCAAAGGCCATTGGCAGTTACAGTCCATCGTCGGCCAGTTGCATGAGGCGCGGTCCGATTGGCGTCGGCAGAACGGGCGCAGCTGCGGCATGCAGGGCGGTCGCGAGCTGCCTTCGCGCGAGGCCATGGCCCAGGTGCTCGAACAGTTGTGCGGTGCGTTGTTCCCGATGCGCCTGGGGCCGGTGGACCTGCGCGAGGAAAGCGAAGATTTCTACGTCGGCCACACCCTGGACGCCGCGCTCAACGAACTGCTGACCCAGGCTCGCCTGGAGTTGCGTTACGCAGCGCGCAACGGTGACTGCGACTTGCCAGCCGTCGACGCCAAGGCGTTGGAGTTGATCCAGAACTTCGCCGCCGCTCTGCCGGGCCTGCGGCGGTTGCTCGATACCGATGTCCTGGCGGCCTACCACGGCGATCCGGCGGCGCGCAGCGTCGATGAGGTGCTGCTCTGCTACCCCGGCGTGCTGGCGGTGATTCATCATCGTCTGGCTCACCATCTGTATCTGGCCGGCCTGCCGTTGCTGGCGCGCATCAGCTCGGAGCTGGCCCATTCGGCGACCGGTATCGACATTCACCCCGGCGCGCGGATCGGCCCGAGCTTCTTCATCGACCATGGCACAGGCGTGGTGATCGGTGAAACCGCCGTCATCGGCGAACGGGTGCGCATCTATCAGCAGGTCACCCTGGGCGCCAAGCGCTTCCCGGCAGACGAGTCCGGACAATTGCAGAAAGGTCATCCACGCCACCCGATCGTCGAGGACGATGTGGTCATCTATGCCGGGGCGACCATTCTGGGTCGCATCACCATCGGCAAGGGCTCGACCATCGGCGGCAACGTGTGGCTCACGCGCACCGTACCCGCTGGCAGCAACCTGACCCAGGCCAATCTGGTGCAACACGACAGCAGCCAGAAGTAAGCGTACACGGCGCATGGCCAGCGGCCTGTTCAACAGGACCGTTTGGCCCATCAATTGGCCATCTACCCATCACTCGTGTTTTAATTGAACGCTCGTTCAATAAAACCATGGATCGCGATTCGCGTTCAACAGGAGGCCATCCCTTGCTGAAAACGCCCAGTTTCTTCCATTTCCGAACGTGTGGAGTGCACAACGCATGAGTGCATCTTCATCGACACCCAGCGGCAACGTGCGCATGAACCCTCCGGTGTTCTACTTCGCCGCCAGCTTCATCCTGATTTTCGGCATCGTTGTCATTTCCTTCCCGCAGGCGGCCGGCCAATGGCTGCTGGCCGCGCAGAGCTGGGCGGCCAACACCGTTGGCTGGTACTACATGCTGGCCATGACCCTGTACCTGGTGTTCGTGGTGGTGACCGCGCTGTCTGGCTACGGCAAGATCAAGCTGGGGGCCGATCACGACGAGCCCGAATTCAGCTACCTGTCCTGGGCCGGCATGCTGTTCGCTGCCGGCATCAGCATCACCCTGTTCTTCTTCTGCGTGTCCGAACCGCTGACCCACATGCTGCAACCGCCGCAGGGCGAGGCGGGTACCCAGGAGGCCGCGCGCCAGGCCATGCAGCTGCTGTTCCTGCACTGGGGTCTGCACGGTTGGGGAGTGTTCGCCTTCGTCGGCATGGCCTTGGCCTATTTCGCCTATCGTCACAACCTGCCGCTGGCGCTGCGCTCGGCGCTCTACCCGCTGATCGGCAAGCGCATCAACGGGCCGATCGGCTACGCCGTGGATGGCTTCGGCATCATCGCCACCATCTTCGGCCTGGGTGCCGACATGGGCTTTGGCGTCCTGCACCTCAATTCGGGCCTGGATTACCTGTTCGGTGTGGCCCATACCCAATGGGTTCAGGTGATCCTGATCACCCTGATGATGGGCGCAGCCATTCTGGTGGCGGTCTCCGGCGTCGACAAGGGCGTGCGGGTGATGTCCGACATCAACATGCTGCTGGCCTGTGCGCTGCTCCTGTTCGTGCTGTTCGCGGGGCCGACCCAGCACCTGCTCAGCACCCTGGTGCAAAACGTCGGCGACTATCTGGGCGCGCTGCCCAGCAAGAGTTTCGACGTCTATGCCTATGACAAACCCAGCGACTGGCTGGGCAACTGGACGGTGTTCTATTGGGCCTGGTGGATTGCCTGGTCGCCGTTCGTGGGGCTGTTCATCGCGCGCATCTCGCGCGGACGCACCATTCGCGAGTTCGTCTTTGGCGTGCTGCTGATTCCACTGGGTTTCACCCTGGCCTGGATGTCGATCTTCGGCAACAGCGCCATCGACCAGGTGATCAACCACGGCATGGCCGCGATCGGCCAGTCGGCCATCACCGACCCGTCGATGACCCTCTACCTGCTGCTGGAAACCTATCCGTGGGCGCGGACGGTGATCGCGGTCACTGTGTTCATCAGTTTCGTGTTCTTCGTCACCTCGGCCGACTCGGGCACTGTCGTGCTCTCGACGCTGTCCGCACGGGGTGGCAACCCGGACGAAGACGGTCCGAAATGGCTGCGGGTATTCTGGGGCGCGATGACGGCGCTGGTCACCAGTGGCCTGCTGTTCGCCGGCAGCATCGATTCGTTGAAATCGGCGGTGGTGCTGACCTCGCTGCCGTTCTCGATCATCCTGCTGGCGATGATGTGGGGGCTGCACAAGGCGTTCCACATGGAAGGCCAGCGCAAGATCGCCCAGTTGTATTCGCTGGCCCCGGTTGCCAGCTCGCGGCCCGGACGCGGTGGCTGGCGACAGCGCCTGAGCCAGGCCGTGAGCTTCCCCTCGCGTGACGAGGTGTACCGGTTCATGGACACCCACGTGCGCCCGGCAGTGGCCGAAGTGACCGCCTCGTTCGCCGAGAAGGGCCTGGATGCGGTGACCCAGGAGGACACCAGCCACGACAACGTGACGTTCGAAATCGGGCATGGCGAGGAGCGGCCATTCATCTACCAGGTGCAGATGCGCGGTTACTTCACGCCATCCTTCGCCCGTGGCGGGATGGGCAACCAGGAGCTCAAGAACCGCCGGTACTACCGAGCCGAGGTGCATCTGTCCGAAGGCAGCCAGGATTACGATCTGGTCGGCTACAGCAAGGAGCAGATCATCAACGACATCCTCGATCAGTACGAACGGCACATGCAGTTCCTGCACCTGGTGCGTTGACGGTCATGGAGGGGCCATAGGGCCCCTCGCGCCACCCTGGACAGAAAGCTGCACGCATAAAAAAACCCTCGCACCGTTGTGCGAGGGTTTTTTCATGGCCGCGCTGTCAGTTATCGGCGACGGCGTTCTTGGCCAGGATGGCGTTGGCCAGGTCCATGTCGGACGCTTCAAGACCAGGGTTCTGCGCACGGACTTTCTGGATCGCCGCTTCCAGATACGGGCCGCGGATACCGCCTTCGCTGGCCACGAAGCTACCGGCATCGTCCTGTGCGGCGATGATCAGCTTGTGATCCTTGAAGGTCAGGTAGGAGGAGCCGGTTCGTGGCGCCCGAGGAAAGCACGTTGCGCCAGAAGGGATCGGCCATGGCCGAGCTGACGGGCAGGGACAGCAACGCGAGGGTAGCAACAGCGGTTTTGAGGCGCATGATCGAGACTCCACAGTGTGATCCGGTACGAATGTGATCCGGGGCAGTTGTCGTTCTGCTCGTTGGATAGGGTCAACGTCATTCAAGTTCCCCGGGGCGGTCGAGCGGCCCGCAGCAGCGGCTTCACATCGAGTCGATGCGCGGGGTCACGCGCAGCACTTCCTCGAGGGTGGTCAGGCCGGCAGCGATCTGCCGTGCACCTCCCAGGCGCAGGCTGCGCATACCCTCCTTGCATGCCTGACGTCTGAGCGCGGTGAAGTCGGTGTTGGCGTCGATGCAGGCTTTCACACCGTCGCTGAGCAGCAGCACTTCATACACACCGGCCCGCCCGCAATAACCGGTGTCACGACAGCGCGGACAGCCCATGGCGCGCTGCGCACCTTCCGGGATGGCCATGCGCCAGGGCGCGATGAGCGCTTGCCAGCTCGTCGGGTCGACGCGCGTCGGCGCCTTGCAGTCCGCGCACAGCGTGCGTATCAGGCGCTGCGCCATGACGCCCAGCACCGTGGCCTTGATCAGGTAATGCGCGACGCCCAGTTCCAGCAGGCGGGTGATCGCACCCACGGCATCGTTGGTGTGCAGGGTCGACACCACCAGGTGACCGGTCAGCGCCGCCTGGATCGCCATCTCGGCCGTTTCCAGATCGCGGATCTCGCCGATCATGATGATGTCCGGGTCCTGCCTCATCAGCGCCCGCAGGCCGCTGGCGAAATCCAGATCGATGTTGTGCTGCACCTGCAACTGGTTGAAGGCCGGTTCGACCATCTCGATCGGGTCTTCGATGGTGCACAGGTTGATCTGCGGCGTCGCCAGTTGCTTGAGGGTGGTGTACAGCGTGGTGGTCTTGCCCGAGCCGGTGGGACCGGTGACCAGCACGATGCCATGGGCCTGGTTGGTCATCTGCCGCCAGCGATGCAGATCGTCGCCCAGCAGACCAAGCTGGGCAAAATCCTTGAGCAGCACCTGCGGGTCGAAGATGCGCATCACCAGCTTTTCGCCGAAGGCCGTGGGCAGGGTGGACAGGCGCAACTCGATCTCCTGACCCTCGGGCAGGCGAGTCTTGATCCGCCCATCCTGAGGCTTGCGCTTCTCGGCGACGTTCATTCGGCCCAGGCTCTTCAGGCGGCTGACGATGGCCAGTGTCACCTGTTCCGGAAAGCGGTACACGCAATGCAGCAAGCCGTCGATGCGAAAGCGCAGCACACCGATGTCTCGCCGTGGCTCGACATGGATGTCGCTGGCGCGCTGCTCGAACGCATATTGAAACAGCCAGTCGACGATGTTGATCACGTGCTGGTCGCTGGCGGCAGGGGCGACCACGTCGCCCAACTGCAGCAGTTGCTCCAGATTGCCCGTGATGCTGGACTGGCCCTGGACCCTGGCGCCGCTGACCGAGCGGGCCAGTTGAAAGAACTGTTCGGTAAAGCGCTGGATATCGACAGGATTGGCCACCACGCGCCTGATCGTGCGCTTGAGCACCTGCGCCAGGTCGGCTTCCCAGTGGCGTTGCCAGGGTTGCGCGCTGGCGATGGTGACGCTGTGTTCGTCCACGGCCACGGCAAGAATGCCATGGCGCTGCGCGAAGGCCTGGGGCATCAAGGCCACCACGGTGGGTACGTCGATGCACAATGGATCGATGCGCAGGTACGGTTGGCCGGCACGCTGCGCCAGCCATTGGGTCAGGGCTTCGAGGGTCAGCAACTGTCCGGGTTGGCGGGGATCGGGCAATCGGTAGTCGGCGAGCCGTTGCAGGGGGTGAGTCTGAAGCGGCTCCTTGTAGTCGAGGCTGTCGCACAGTGCCTGGGCGCGGTCCGGCACGATGAGGCCATCAGCCAGCAGATCGTCGACCAGCTCGCGCAAGCACAGGTCGCAGTCATGGCGATGCCGCAGGGTCGTGGCGACGAGGGTCATGCGGGGGCCTCCTTGGCGGTGCGCGATCGGTCGTGCCACACAGCCTAGCCCCGTTCCGAAAATTGCCGTCATGGCAACCGTTGCCGCATTTGTCACCGACTCAAGCGTATGACGGCACCTGAACCGGATGCTGGGCATCAGCAAGTTGCACATTGAGGACACTGACCAGATTGCGCATCTTTTCCGCAATCACCTGCGCACGATGCCAGCTCAGCTCGCTCACCTGCACCTGGATTTCCAGATTGTCCGCCACCTGCCGGGCCGAAAGCTCACAGGGAATCAGGTACTGCATGGCAAACAGGTTGAGCACCCGGCACAACACGTCGGCTTCGATCTCGGCGCTCAGGTTGAACTGCACGGTGGCGGTCAGATTGCCAGCGGCCCAGACATCCGGGCGCAGCGGGGTCAGCAGTTCGAAAGCGGACATGGTTCATCTCCGTGGTTGATGCGGGAAAGCTTCCCACGTCCTTGACGGTATTTCTTACCTGAATTTTCGGATTATTGAGCTATCTTGAATCAGAAAATTTCGCAATCTGGATAATGGAGAAATAATTATGCACAGCCCGCTGGATGCTTACGACCGGCGCATTCTGGCGTTGCTGCAGGAGGACGCCACGCTGTCCAGCGCGCAGATTGCCGAGCAGGTGGGGTTGTCGCAGTCGCCGTGTTGGCGGCGCATCCAGCGGCTCAAGGAGGAGGGGGTCATCCGGGCGCAGGTGACGCTGCTGGATCGCAAGAAAATCGGCCTGAACACACAGATATTCGCCGAGGTGAAGCTCAACGCCCACGGCCGCTCGAATTTCACCGAGTTCACGGAAGCGATACGGGGCTTTCCAGAGGTGCTGGAGTGCTATGTGCTGATGGGCAACGTCGATTTCCTGCTGCGCATCGTCACACCGGACATCGAGGCCTACGAGCGTTTCTTCTTCGAGAAGCTGTCGATGGTGCCGGGCATTCAAGAGGTGAATTCGACGGTGGCGCTGTCCGAAATCAAGTCGACCACCAGCCTGCCGGTGGATCGGTGACTGGCGAGATCAGCCGCTCCTACAGGTTCATAACACCCTGTAGGAGCGGCTAGCAGCCGCGAAGAGGTCAGAACAAACACCACAAAGCTTACTTGCGCAGTAACAGTTTCCACGCGCGATTCTGACTCACGGCGATGGCCTGTTGCATCCGCGCATCCAGCACTTCATCAGTGATGTCCAGACTGGCCAGGGCGTGCAGCTTGTTCAGCTCGCCGAACAGGCGGTCGACTTCCGGCACGTCCAGCACGCCACGGGCCAGGTGCAGCCAGCTCTGGATCCGCTCGATACGGGGCAACTGCTCGGCCAGATCCTCGGGTTGCTGCTGGTAACGCGGCAGTTGCAGCGCTGCGCCTTCCTCGGCCAGCAGGTGGCCCAGCCAGCTTTGCAGCTGGGCGGCGCCCTGACGGTTGCCGCGGTTGTTGCGCTCGACCGTCCACAGGCGGCCCATCAGCCAGCGCGAGGTGTTCAGCGAGAACAGGCCCCAGCGCACGTCCAGCAGCTCTTCGGCGAACTGCTCGGGCGCGGCCTTGCGCACGTCTTCGTCTTCCTGCCCGGCCTGCACCAGAGGGCGCCAGTCTTCGAGCAGGGCGTCCAGGGCAGTGCGCAGTTCGTTGCTGCTGGCGCGCGGCGCGGCCTGGCCCAGGCTGCCAACCAACCCGCGCAACTCGATGAGCTGTTGCACCCAGTCCTGCAGCAGGCGCCAGTGGCCGTTGAAACGGTACTGCTCGGCCAGGCGCTGGCTGTTCGCCAACAGGTGCCAGGCCAGGGCGGTGAAGGCATCGTCGAGCGTCGTCTCGGCGCCCAGCTCGGGGGCGGGCAGGCTCAGCGCGTAGCTGTCCGGATCGCTCAGGCGATAGCCGCGCTCGGCCTTGCTGATGTCGCAGGGCATCAGGGGCAGTTTTTCGGCCAGCTCGGCGGCCAGCTCCAGCAATGCCGCCGGCTCGCCTTCACGCAGCTCCAGCTCCAGTTCGCAGATCTCTTCGGACTGCTTGCCGACGATGACCTTGCCCAGGTCCAGGGCCGCTTCGATCACCACCCGGGCCTTGCCGCGGCCCCAGGCGATTTCCGCGCGCTCACGGACGAAATCGGTGGTGAATACCGGCTTGATGGTCTTCTTGTCCAGCCCGGCCAGTTGCTCGGGCCAGCATTCGCCGTCGAGCTTCTTCAGGTCGAGCTTAGCCTTGGGCAGGTTCCAGTCGTATTCGTTGCGCTGCGACAGCCCGGCCACGCTGCTGCCACGGGTCTTGAGGGTCTGGATGACCTCTTCGCCATCGCGGCGCAGGCGCAGGGCGACCTTGGCCGCTGCCAGTTCGCGTGCAGGCGTGTCGAAGTACTGGTTGAACAGCTCTCGGCGCTCCCAGCCACTTTTGTTGCGCTTTTTCAGCAGGGGATGCTCACGCAGAGCAGCGAGCGTTTCGCGGCTGACGCGCAGTTTGATTTCAGTTTCTTTGTGCATGAGGGGGCAATCCAAGCGCTGGCGGACAACAACGCGCTGATGACTAGATAAGGCCGTGCAGTGTACAGCAGTCGTGCCGCGGCGGTTTATTCTTGGCGCCCGATGGCTCTATGATGGGGCTCGCCTCGGGAGGATCGCCATGCCATTGCCGTCCATGCAGGAACAATTCGCCGCCCTCATCGCGGCGCCTTCGGTCAGTTGCACCCAGCCCAGCCTGGACCAGTCCAACGGCCCGGTGATCGATCTGCTGGCCAACTGGCTGACCGAGCTGGGCTTCGCCTGCGAGATCCAGCAGGTCGAGCCCGGCAAGTTCAACCTGATCGCCACGTTCGGCAGCGGCCCTGGCGGTCTGGTGCTGGCCGGGCACAGCGACACGGTGCCTTACGACGAGGCGCTGTGGAACACCGACCCGCTCAAGCTCACTGAAGTCGATGGACGCTGGGTCGGGCTGGGCAGCTGCGACATGAAGGGCTTCTTCGCACTGGCGATCGAGGCGGTGCGTGGCCTGATCGATCAGCCGTTCAAGCAGCCGTTGATCATCCTCGCGACCTGCGACGAAGAAAGCTCGATGTCCGGTGCCAAGGCGCTGGCCGCCGCCGGCCGGCCGCTGGGCCGTGCCGCGGTCATCGGCGAGCCGACCGGGCTCAAGCCGATCCGCCTGCACAAGGGGGTGATGATGGAGCGCATCGACATCCTTGGCCGCAGTGGCCACTCCTCGGACCCAAGCCTTGGGCACAGCGCCCTGGAGGCGATGCACGGGGCAATCGGCGAGCTGATGAACCTGCGTCGGCAATGGCAGCGCGAATACAACAACGCGCAGTTCAGCGTGCCCCAACCGACCCTGAACCTGGGCTGCATCCATGGCGGCGACAACCCCAACCGCATCTGTGGGCAATGCTCGCTGGAATTCGACCTGCGGCCGTTGCCGGGCATGGACCCACAGGTCCTGCGCACCGCCATTCGCAGCAAGCTTGCGCCGTTGGCCGAGTTGCACCAGGTGAAGATCGACTATGCCCCGCTGTTCGCCGAGGTGCCACCCTTCGAGCAGCGTGCCGACACCGAGCTGGTGCGGGTTGCCGAGCGGCTGACGGGGTACACGGCGGCGGCCGTGGGCTTCGGTACCGAGGCGCCGTACTTCCAGAGCATGGGCTGTGAAACCCTGGTACTGGGGCCAGGCAACATCGCCTGTGCGCACCAGCCCGGCGAATACCTGGAAATGTCACGTTTGCAGCCTACCGTGCGTCTATTGCGTGAACTGATCGGGCATTACTGCCTCGAATCGGTGATTGCCTAAATCGGCGTGCCTGCGGGCCGTCATCCCTGCAAGGAGTGCGCGCGTGTTGCCAAGCCTGTCACGACGATAACCCTCATACCGCTGTGCGCCGAGTGATGCTTTTCGTCCCACTTTTCTACAGGCTTCTGCCGTTATGCCCGACTACGTGAATTGGCTTCGCCACGCTTCTCCCTACATCAATGCCCACCGTGACTGCACCTTCGTGGTGATGCTGCCCGGCGAGGGCGTTGCCCACCCCAACTTCGGCAATATCGTCCACGACCTGGTGCTGTTGCACAGCATGGGCGTGCGCCTGGTGCTGGTCCATGGGTCGCGCCCGCAGATCGAAAGCCGTCTGGCCGCGCGCGGCCTGAGCCCGCACTATCATCGCAACCTCAGGGTTACCGATGCGGCCACGCTCGAGTGCGTCATCGATGCGGTGGGCCATCTGCGGATCGCCATCGAGGCGCGCCTGTCCATGGACATGGCGTCCTCGCCGATGCAGGGCTCGCGGTTGCGCGTGGCGGGCGGCAATCTGGTCACGGCGCGGCCGATCGGCGTGGTCGAGGGTGTCGACTATCACCACACCGGTGAGGTGCGTCGGGTCGATCGCAAGGGCATCAACCGCCTGCTCGACGAACGCTCGATCGTGCTGTTGTCGCCGCTGGGTTACTCGCCTACCGGCGAGATCTTCAACATTGCCTGTGAAGACGTGGCAACACGGGCCGCCATCGACCTGGCGGCCGACAAGCTGCTGCTGTTCGGTGCCGAGCCGGGGCTGCTCGATGAAACCGGTCACCTGGTGCGCGAACTGCGCCCGCAGCAGGTGCCGGCGCACCTGTTGCGACTGGGCAACGATTACCAGGGGGAATTGCTCGATGCGGCCGCCCAGGCGTGCAAAGGGGGCGTCAGCCGCGCGCACATCGTCAGCTACGCCGAAGATGGCGCATTGCTCACCGAGCTGTTCACCCGCAATGGTGGCGGTACCCTGGTGGCGCAGGAGCAGTTCGAACAGGTACGCGAAGCCAACATCGAAGACGTCGGTGGCTTGCTGGACTTGATCAGCCCGCTGGAAGAGCAGGGCATCCTGGTACGCCGCTCCCGCGAGGTGCTGGAGCGCGAGATCACCCAGTTCAGCGTAGTCGAGCGTGAAGGCATGATCATCGCCTGCGCCGCGCTGTACCCGATCGCCGATTCACAGACCGGCGAGCTGGCGTGCCTGGCGGTGAATCCGGAATACCGCCATGGCGGTCGTGGCGACGAGCTGCTCGAACGTATCGAAGAGCGGGCGCGGGCGTTGGGGTTGAACACCTTGTTCGTGCTCACCACCCGCACGGCGCACTGGTTCCGCGAGCGCGGCTTCGTGCCCAGCGGCGTCGAACGCCTGCCAGCGGCACGCGCTTCGCTGTACAACTACCAGCGTAATTCGAAGATCTTCGAAAAGGCGTTGTGATAGGGCTTCTGGGAGATCGGCGGCGCCTTCTTCGCGCGCAGAGCCCGGCTCCCACATGGGATAAGCACATATCTATTGTGGGAGCGGGCTCTGCCCGCGAAAAGGGCGCTGCGGTGCAGCAGAGATACCGCAGGGTATTCAGCGCGGTCAGTTGCTGATGGCCAGGATGCTTGCCTGATAGGAACCGACGAACACATCGAAATCGCCCACTTCCTCGGCCTCGAGCGTTGCCTGGGCGGCCAATGAGTCGCGAGCCTGTTGTTCGAAGCTCGCCTGATCCTGGGGACTCAAGGGCTGCTGGCGGAAGTACTCGGCATGAGCCTGGCTCTGACTGAAGGAAAACTCGGCGAAGCTCTGTTTCTGCTCGGCCATCTTCGCCAGGACCTGCGCCGACGGCGTCAGCGAAGGGTCGCTGACTTTGGCGCGTTGCGCCGCCATCGCCTGGGCATGCTCATCGGTACCGGTACTGCGATCGAGCAGTGCAGCGACCGCGTCGATACGCTCCAGCAAATCGCCGGCCCACGTCTTGAGCTCGACCGCCTCGCCGTTGCGCTGCAATTGCAGGCCCGGCCGACGACCTTCCTTGACCGTGCTGAGGAAGTTGCCGGTACAGGCCGCGCACTCGTTGCTGTCGATCTGCGGGCTGCTTTCCAGCGCACAGAACAGCAGGAACGCATCGAGGAAGCGCGACTCGGTCAGGTCGACCCCGGTGGGCAGGAACGGGTTGATGTCCAGGCAGCGCACTTCGATGTACTGCACGCCACGCGCCATCAATGCCTGGATCGGCCGCTCGCCACTGTAGGTCACCCGCTTGGGACGAATGTTGGAGTAGTACTCGTTCTCGATCTGCAGGATGTTGGTGTTCAACTGTACCCATTCGCCATCCTTGTGCGTGCCCACCTGCACATACGGCGGATACGGCGTGGCCACCGCCTTGCGCAGGCTGTCGGTGTAGCTGGCCAGATCGTTGTAGCACGGCGTCAGGCCGGCCTGGGCATTGCTCTGGTAACCCAGGTCGCTCATGCGCAGGCTGGTGGCGTAGGGCAGGTACAGGGTCTGCGCATCCAGCTGCTCGAGCTGATGGGCGCGCCCGCGCAGAAAGCCGGCATCCAGTGCCGGCGAGGCGCCGAACAGGTACATCAGCAACCAGCTGTAGCGACGGAAATTTCGAATCAGCGCGATGTACGCGGACGACTGGTAATCACGATCGGTGCCGACATAGCCATCAGCCTGCTTGAGCACCGGCCACAGCTGCTCGGGCAGGGAGAAATTGTAGTGAATGCCGGCAATGCACTGCATGGTGCGGCCGTAACGCAGGGACAGGCCCTGGCGATAGACGTACTTGAGGCGGCCGATGTTCGAGGTGCCGTAGTAGGCCAGCGGAATATCTTCCTCGGCCGGCAACGGGCAGGGCATGGAGGGACTCCACAGGTACTCGCTGCCCAGCTTGCTGTACACGAAGCGGTGAATCTGCTCCAGGCTGTGCAGGGTCTGTGCAGGATCCTCGAGTGCGGGCGTGATGAATTCCAGCAGCGATTCGGAGTAGTCCGTGGTGACCTGTTCGTTGGTCAGCGCCGATCCCAGCGCCTCGGGGTGCGGCGTCTGTGCCAGGCGACCCTCGTGGTTGACGCGCAGGCACTCACGCTCGATGCCATGCAGGCACTGCGCGAGCAGAGAAAGGGTGGCAGGCTCGCCGAGCAAAGTCAGGCGGCGGTTGAGAAATTCGCTCAAGTTGGATTCCTTCACGCGTCAGTCGCCCCGATATGGGGGTGGAGCGGACGGTCTGCAAGGGTGAAGACAAAAAGGAACCGGCGTCGTCGCCTGGTTTCGATCGGGCAAGGTGCAGGCCGTACTGCGATCGACACCGCCTGCGCCGTGCCGAAATTACCGCAGAACGACCCCTTCGGGCTAGAGAACCACGAAAGTACCTTGTGCCTTTGCCATCAGTTTTTCGCCCTGAAGCACCTCGGCCTCCACCACCATCGTGCGTCGGCCGGCGTGCAATACCTGGGCCTTGCAGATCACCTCACCTTCTGACACCGCGCGAAGGTAATTGATCTTGCATTCGAGCGTGACGCTTTGATTATCGAAACCGTGGGAGGTCGAGCACGCCAGGCCCATGGCAATGTCGACCAGGCTGAAGATGGCCCCGCCGTGCATCACTTGGCCACGGTTGCGCAGGTGCTCGGCCATGGGCAGTGCCACTTCCGCCACGCCGGCATCCAGGCGTCGCACCTGGCAGCCGAGCTCACGAAAGTAGGCGCTCTGGGTCAGATCGTCGGCGATCTGCATCAGCGTTTCTTCAACTGTTTGGCATTGGCGAACAACGACGCCATGGCGCCGTTGGCGGGCGCGGCGGCTTCCTTGACGCGGGCCGGAGCGGCCTGCTGGCGGGCTGCGGCACCGGGACGGCTGCCCCGTGCACCGTCGATCTTCTCGCCGGGCGTGTCGCCCATGCGCATCGACAGCCCCACGCGTTTGCGCGGAATGTCCACTTCCATCACCTTGACCTTGACCACGTCGCCGGCCTTCACCGCTTCACGCGGGTCCTTGATGAATTTTTCCGACAGCGCCGAGATGTGCACCAGACCGTCCTGGTGCACGCCGATATCGACGAAGGCGCCGAAGTTGGTCACGTTGGTCACCACGCCTTCGAGCACCATGCCCAGTTGCAGGTCCTTGAGCTCTTCCACACCGTCCTGGAACTCGGCGGTCTTGAACTCCGGACGCGGGTCGCGGCCCGGCTTGTCCAGCTCCTGCAGGATGTCGGTCACGGTCGGCAAGCCGAAGGTTTCATCGGTGAATTTTTTCGGGTCCAGGCGCTTGAGGAAGCCGCTGTCGCCGATCAGCGAACGTATATCGCGATCGGTGCCTGCAGCGATGCGCTGTACCAGCACATAGGCTTCGGGGTGCACGGCCGAGGCGTCCAGCGGATTGTCGCCGTTCATGACGCGCAGGAAACCGGCCGCCTGTTCGAAGGTTTTTTCGCCCAGGCGCGAGACTTTCTTCAGTGCTGCGCGGGTCCGGAACGCACCGTGCTCATCGCGGTGGGCGACGATGTTCTGCGCCAGCGTGGCATTGAGCCCGGAGATGCGTGCCAACAGGGCCACGGAGGCGGTGTTGACGTCCACGCCCACGGCGTTCACGCAGTCTTCCACCACGGCATCCAGGCCGCGCGCCAGCTTGAGCTGCGAGACGTCGTGCTGGTACTGACCCACACCAATGGATTTCGGATCGATCTTGACCAGTTCGGCCAGTGGATCCTGCAGGCGCCGAGCGATGGACACCGCACCGCGGATCGATACGTCCAGATCGGGAAACTCGCGCGCCGCCAGCTCCGAGGCCGAATACACCGAGGCACCGGCTTCGGAGACCATGACCTTGGTCATTTTCAGGCCGGGGTATTTCTTGATCAGCTCGGCGGCCAGCTTGTCGGTCTCGCGGCTGGCAGTGCCGTTGCCGATGGCGATCAGGTCCACGGCATGCTTGGCGCACAGTGCCGCCAGCGTGGCCAGGGTCTGGTCCCATTTGTTGTGCGGCACATGCGGATACACCGTGGCGTGATCGAGCAGCTTGCCGGTCGCATCCACCACCGCCACCTTGCAGCCGGTACGCAGGCCAGGGTCCAGGCCCAGGGTGGCGCGCGGACCAGCCGGGGCGGCCAGCAGCAGGTCATGCAGGTTGTGTGCGAAGACGTTGATGGCTTCGCTTTCGGCGTTCTCGCGCAGCTCACTCAGCAGGTCGGTTTCCAGGTGCGTGTAGAGCTTGACCTTCCACGTCCAACGCACCACTTCGCCGAGCCACTTGTCGGCGGCGCGCTGCTGGTTTTTCACGCCGAAGTGCTCGCCGATCATCATCTCGCACGGGTGCAGGGTGCCCGGAAGTTCTTCGCCCACTTTCAGCGAAGAGCCGAGAATGCCTTCGTTGCGCCCGCGGAAAATGGCCAGGGCGCGGTGCGAGGGCATGCTCTTGAGCGGCTCGTCGTGCTCGAAGTAGTCGCGGAACTTGGCGCCTTCCTCTTCCTTGCCTGCCAGCACCCGGGCGCTGAGTACCGCTTCCTGCTTGAGAAAGCCGCGCAGCTTGGCCAGCAGCGTGGCGTCCTCGGCGAAGCGCTCCATCAGGATGTACTTGGCGCCTTCCAGCGCAGCCTTGACGTCGAGCACGCCCTTGTCGCCGTCGACGAAGCGGGCTGCTTCGGTTTCCGGGGTCAGCGTCGGGTCGGCGAACAGGCCGTCGGCCAGCTCGCCAAGGCCGGCTTCCAGGGCGATCTGGCCCTTGGTGCGGCGCTTCTGCTTGTACGGCAGGTAGAGGTCTTCCAGGCGTGTCTTGGTGTCGGCCTGCTGGATCTCGCGGGTCAGCTCGGGCGTGAGCTTGCCCTGTTCCTCGATGCTGGCCAGGATACTGGTGCGGCGCTCGTCGAGTTCGCGCAGGTAGCGCAGGCGTTCTTCGAGGTGACGCAGTTGGGTGTCGTCCAGGCTGCCGGTCACTTCCTTGCGGTAACGAGCGATGAAAGGCACGGTCGAACCTTCATCCAGCAGTGCGACGGCCGCTTCGACCTGTTGAGGGCGGACGCCGAGTTCCTCGGCGATGCGGCTGTTTATGCTGATCATGATAACCACCTGAAAAATGATAGGTACAAGGTGCAGTCCCCCGCGAGCCTGGTGTATGGGCGCGTTTCGGGCACCGTGGCAGCGAACGCTTTCATGCGTACGTTGCCGCTGACGAGCCGCGCAGTATACCCAGCGACATCGTCTCGGCGCGAACCCCAAGCCTGGACGATGAAGGAATGTGACTGGCGGCCGAGGAAAAATCTGCTAACAATGCACACGGCACGAGCGTCGGCAGCTACGCCATAATGCGCGCCGAGATCAGAGGAGCAACCCATGAGCAGTACCGCACAAGCAGCCGAAGGTGAAAAGATCCTCATCGTCGATGACGACCCGGGATTGAGCAGCCTGCTGGAGCGATTCTTCACCAGCAAAGGCTACCGTGCGCGCGCCGTGCCCAATGTCGAGCAAATGGACCGCCTGCTGGCTCGTGAAGTGTTCCATCTGGTGGTGCTGGACCTGATGCTGCCCGGCGAAGACGGTCTGTCCGCCTGCCGCCGCATGCGCGCCGGCAACAATCAGGTCCCGATCATCATGTTGACCGCCAAGGGTGACGAACTCAGCCGCATCAAGGGGCTGGAACTGGGCGCGGACGACTACCTGGCCAAGCCCTTCAACCCCGACGAGCTGATGGCCCGGGTCAAGGCCGTGCTGCGTCGTCAGTCGGCACCGGTGCCGGGCGCTCCGGGCAGCGAGGATGAATCGGTGTCCTTCGGCGACTACGAGCTCTCCCTGGCCACCCGCGAGCTCAAGCGCGGCGACGAAGTGCACATGCTCACCACCGGCGAGTTCGCCGTGCTCAAGGCCCTGGTGATGAACGCTCGTCAGCCACTGACCCGCGACAAGCTGATGAACCTGGCCCGTGGACGTGAATGGGACGCTCTGGAGCGCTCCATCGACGTGCAGATCTCGCGCCTGCGCCGCATGATCGAACCCGATCCGTCCAAGCCGCGCTACATTCAGACGGTCTGGGGCGTGGGTTACGTATTCGTACCCGATGGCAACGCCGCCCGGTAGACTTCAGGGGTTTTTGTAGGGTCGATATCCTGAATCACATGTTGATTCGGGATATTCGTCATTCAGAATGTCTGCGAGCCTGCTCGCTCCTGTAACGTATGTGACCGCCGCGCAATGAAGACCCCTGTCTGGTTTCCCCAAAGTTTCTTCGCCCGAACCCTCTGGCTGGTGCTGGTCGTCGTCCTGTTTTCCAAGGCCCTGACCCTGGTCTACCTGTTGATGAACGAAGACGTGCTGGTCGACCGCCAGTACAGTCACGGTGTGGCGCTGACTCTGCGCGCCTACTGGGCGGCGGACGAGAACAACCGCGACCAGATCGCCGACGCCGCAGGCTTGATCCGCGTGGTCGGCGGCGGTGTGCCGGAAGGTGAACAGCACTGGCCGTACAGCGAAATCTACCAACGCCAGATGCAGGCCGAGCTGGGCGAGGACACCGAAGTGCGCTTGCGCGTCCATGCGCCGCCCGCCTTGTGGGTGCGCGCGCCGAGCCTGGGCGCTGGCTGGTTGAAGGTGCCTTTGTACCCGCACCCGTTGCGCGGGCAGAAGATCTGGAGCGTGCTGGGCTGGTTTCTGGCGATCGGCCTGTTGTCGACCGCTTCGGCCTGGATCTTCGTGCGTCAGCTCAACCAGCCGCTCAAGCGCTTGGTGTTCGCCGCCCGTCAACTGGGACAGGGCCGCAGCGTGCGCCTGCCGGTGAGCGATACGCCCAGTGAGATGACCGAGGTGTACCGGGCGTTCAACCAGATGGCCGAAGACGTCGAACAGGCCGGTCGCGAGCGCGAGCTGATGCTTGCCGGCGTCTCCCACGACCTGCGCACGCCGCTGACCCGGCTGCGGCTGTCGCTGGAGCTGATGACCTCGGACAACGAATTCACCCCCGACATGGTCCGCGACATCGAGGACATGGACGCTATCCTCGATCAGTTCCTGGCCTTCATTCGCGACGGGCGCGACGAAAAAGTCGAGGTCGTCGACCTGGGGAATCTGGTGCAGGAAGTCGTTGCGCCCTACAACCAGGCGCAGGAGCAGGTGCTGCTTCGCCTGGAACCGATCCCGCCGTTCCCGCTGCGCCGGGTGTCGATGAAGCGGCTGCTGAACAACCTGATCGGCAATGCGCTCTACCATGCCGGCAGCGGTGTGGAGGTGGCGGTCAACGTTTCAGGCGACGACAACGCGCCCTATGTGGTGCTCAGCGTGCTGGACCGTGGCGCCGGTATCGATCCGGGGGAACTGGTTGGCATCTTCGACCCGTTCATCCGCGGCGATCGCGCGCGCAGTGGCAAGGGCACCGGGTTGGGTCTGGCGATCGTCAAGCGCATTGCCGCCATGCATGGCGGCAACGTGGAACTGCGCAATCGCTCGACGGGCGGGCTGGAGGCGCGGGTGCGGCTGCCACTGGGCCTGATGCTGCCCAGGGATGCCGTCTAGGAACTAGCCCTTGCCCTTGGTGCGGGTCATGTTCGGGCCTCTGTTCTTTTCGATGTGCTCGATGATCATCCCGGCCACGTCCTTGCCGGTAGTCACCTCGATGCCTTCCAGGCCAGGGGATGAGTTCACCTCCATCACCAGGGGGCCGTGGTTGGAGCGCAGGATGTCCACGCCGGCGACGCTGAGCCCCATCACCTTGGCTGCGCGGATCGCGGTCATGCGCTCTTCCGGGGTGATCTTGATCAAGCTGGCGCTGCCGCCACGATGCAGGTTGGAGCGAAACTCACCGGGTTTGGCCTGGCGTTTCATGGCTGCAATCACCTTGTCACCCACCACGAAGCAGCGAATGTCGGCGCCGCCGGCTTCCTTGATGTACTCCTGAACCATGATGTTCTGCTTGAGGCCCATGAACGCCTCGATCACCGACTCGGCGGCGGTGGCGGTTTCACACAGCACCACGCCGATGCCCTGGGTGCCTTCGAGCACCTTGATCACCAGCGGGGCGCCATTGACCATGCTGATCAGGTCGGGGATGTCGTCCGGCGAGTGGGCGAAGCCGGTGACAGGCAGGCCGATGCCGCGCCGCGACAGCAGTTGCAGCGAGCGCAGCTTGTCGCGCGAGCGGGCGATGGCCACCGATTCGTTCAGCGGAAACACGTCCATCATTTCGAACTGACGCAGCACCGCACAGCCATAGAAGGTGACCGATGCACCGATGCGCGGAATGACCGCATCGAAGCCTTGCAGCGGCTTGCCCCGGTAGTGGATCTGCGGCTTGTGACTGGCGATGTTCATGTACGCGCGCAGCGTGTCGATCACGACCATTTCATGGCCACGGGCAGTGCCGGCTTCGATCAGACGACGAGTGGAATACAGACGCGGATTGCGCGACAGCACAGCGATCTTCATGCAACACCTGTGGCAGAGGTAGTAGAGGCCGGGAACACCGGCTTGTCTTGAACGTAGGTGACGCCAGGGTTCACGACCAGTTGGCCATGGACCAGCGCCTTGGAACCCAGCAGCAGGCGGTAACGCATGGATTTACGGCAGGCCAGGGTGAATTCGACCGTCCAGACCCGGTCGCCCAGGGCCAGGGTGGTCTTGATCACGTAGCGCGTCTGCGCATGGCCATTGGAGCTCTTGATGGTCTTCATGGCCACCAGCGGCGCTTCACAGCGTCTGTGGCGCAGTTGCACCACGGTGCCCAGGTGGGCGGTGAAACGCACCCACTTCTCACCGGCACGGGTGAACGGTTCGATGTCCGTGGCGTGCAGGCTGGAGGTGCTGGCGCCGGTGTCGATCTTGGCGCGCAGGCCGGCGACACCCAGGTCGGGCAGCGCCACCCACTCGCGCAGACCGATGACGGTCAGGTGATCAAATGTTTTCAAATTCGGCAAACCGCAAGAGGTAGGGGTGGACCCGTATACGCAAGCTTCAGACCGGCGAGGCCCGGATCAATTCAACCCAGCCCGACGCCGCTTGGCAAGCGTGCGTGCACTGTAATCGCAAAGACCGTCGCTTGCATCCGACAGGCACGGTAGTACAGTTCGATGACGGCATTTCGCGAGGTGAGCCTGTGGCACAGAAGCAAAAGCAGGAAGAAGAGGACAAGGTCCGTCTGGACAAATGGCTGTGGGCTGCGCGCTTCTACAAGACCCGTGCCCTGGCCAAGGAAGCCATCGAGAGCGGCAAGGTGCATTACCGCGGCGAGCGCTGCAAGCCGGGCAAGGAGCCGCACGTGGGCGATGAACTGCAGATACGCACCGGTTTCGATGAGCGCAGTGTGATCATCGAGGCGCTGTCCATCGTGCGCCGTGGTGCGCCCGAAGCGCAGACGCTCTACCGCGAAACCGAGCAGAGCCAGGCCAGGCGCGAAGCCGCTGCGGCCATGCGCAAGGCCGGCGCGCTGGGCGTGACCACCGACGGCAAGCCTTCGAAGAAGCAGCGTCGGCAATTGTTCAGTTTTCGTTCAGGGGATTGATGGGGCGCAGTGCTGGCCTCTTCGCGGGCAGAGAGCTCGCCGCCCGCCCCGCTCCAACAATGTGCTGCAGGGACGGGGAGGGTAGCTGAGCCCTCTGCCCCCACACCTTCCTTGAACTGCACTGGCCTGTGGGAGCGGGCTCTGCCCGCGAAGAGGCCAGCACAGACACCGCATCACCCTGCGACGATACTCAACCGTCCCAGCACCGGCAGCTTCGCCAGCAGCCTGAACACTGGCTCGGTGACCCGCACCAGCCATTGCGAAGTATGGGCTGCGAAAGGCGTGAAGTACCCCCAGCCGAGTGCCCAGACAGCCATCAGCACGCCACCAATGTAGTCGTCCTGCCCCCAGTGGGCGCCGGCAACCAGGCGCGGCAGCATGAACACCAGGGCCAGGGCCCAGATACACAGCCACTGGCCGATTCGACGGGTACAGACGCTCATGAACAGCGCCCAGATCAGCAGCACCGACGCGTGATCGCCCGGAAAGCTCTGACTGGAGCGGTCCTTGAGTTCCCAGTGGCGTTCCAGGTCCGGGTACCAGTCGCTGAGCAGTACCGGATCGGTCAGGACCATGCTCGGACTGTCATGGTCCCAGCCCATTGCGTGTATCCACTTGGAAAACAGCGCGCGCACCACCACTAAGAGCAGCAGCACGGCCATGAAGCCGAAAAAGGCCTGGCGAGCCTGTCCGGCCTTGAACACCCAATTGCCGCGGATCAGCAGCGCCAGCATGATCACACCGACTACGATGTCGAAGGGTCGCAAGCTGCCCAGGGTCCACACGTAACGCCACGCGGCATTGCTGGCCAGGGGCGTGTTGATCAGGCGAAACAGCCATTCGTCGAATGCTGTACACAAATGATGGCCAATAGGCCATAACCAGAAGCACAAGAGCACGATCGGGATTGAATTGCACAGCAGCAAGCCGCTAACGTTCCACCTGGCTTGGAACAGTGGGGCTTTGTTCATAAGATACCTCTACATCCACAGGGCAGTGAGCGATCAAACGAACGCTCTGAAGCGGGCTTTATAAAAGCCGCTACACATTTTGTCACCATTCTCAGATACTGGACTTATGCACGATCTTCCTGAAGCCGATTTCACCCAACGCTTTATTTTCGACGACGCCGATGTACGCGGTGAGGCGGTAGCATTGGAACGCAGCTACGCCGAGGTCCTGGCCAAGCACGATTACCCGCTGCCGGTGCAGCTGCTGCTGGGCGAATTCATGGCTGCCGCAGCCCTGCTGGTAGGGACGCTCAAGTTCGATGGCTTGCTGATTCTGCAGGCTCGCTCCGAAGGCCCTGTGCCGTTGCTGATGATCGAATGCTCCAGCGAGCGTGACATCCGCGGCCTGGCGCGTTTCCACGCCGAGCAGATCAACGACACCGACGGCCTGCCAGAACTGATGCCCGCCGGTACCTTGGCGATGACCATCGACCCTACCGAAGGTCAGCGCTACCAAGGCATCGTGGATCTGGAAGGTGCCGACCTGTCGGCAAGTTTCTCCAATTATTTCGCCCTCTCCGAACAGCTCGGTACGCGCTTCTGGCTCAAGGCCGATGGCCAGCGTGCCCGTGGCCTGCTGCTGCAGCAATTGCCTGCCGCTGTGATCAAGGACGAGGACGACCGCGCCGAGAGCTGGAAGACCGCCATCACCCTGGCCGATACCCTCAAGGCCGAAGAACTGTTGGGCCTGGATAACGAAACCGTGCTGTACCGCCTGTACCACGAGCAGGCATTGCGGCTTTTCGATACCCAGCCGATTCGGTTTCGCTGCAGCTGTTCCAGGGAGCGTTCGGCACGAGCGCTCGTCAGTCTTGGGCACGACGATGCACGCGAATTGCTCAAGGAGCATGGCGGTACGGTGGAAATCGACTGCCAGTTCTGCAACCAGCGCTACTTGTTTGACGCCACCGACGTCGATCAGCTCTTCAGTGGCGCCGGTGTGGACGCTCCGTCAGATACCCGTCACTGAAGCGATTTAGTCTCGCTAAATTAACAAACGGACGCCGGAATAACGCCGTTACCGACAGGAGGACGCTATTCTTTTCGGGCGTTTCTGGCATAATCCGGCCCACTTTTTAGCTGTAGTGGTTGTTGTAAACTTACTACAAAACGTTTGGAGCACTCGGCCCAGAGCCGACGGGGAACCTCATGACGCAAGCCAAGAACGCCGTGTACGCCGATCTGACTGTAGACGATCTGGTTAAAGAAGCCCTGAACCGTGGTGAAGGCGAGCTTGCCGATACCGGGGCTCTGGTGGTGCGTACCGGTCATCGTACCGGTCGTTCGCCAGTCGACCGTTTCATCGTCGAAGAGCCTACTACCCAGGACGCCATTGCCTGGGGCCCGATCAACCGCAAATTCCCCGCAGACAAGTTCGATGCCCTGTGGGATCGCGTCGAAGCCTATCTGGGCGAGCGTGAGCGGTTCGTTTCCCATGTGCATGTAGGCTCCGATCCGGCGCACTACCTGCCGGTCAAGATGACCACCCAGACGGCCTGGCACAACCTGTTCGGGCGTTGCCTGTTCATCAACCCGGAGCAATACAACGCCGGTGGCAAGGATGAATGGCAGGTGCTCAACGCGCCTGAGTTCGAGTGCGTGCCCGAGCGCGATGGCACCAACTCCGACGGTACCGTGATCATCAACTTCGCGGCCCGCAAGGTGCTGATCGCAGGCATGCGCTATGCCGGCGAAATGAAGAAGGCGATGTTCTCGGTGCAGAACTTCCTGCTGCCGGCCGCCGACGTGCTGCCGATGCACTGCGCCGCCAACATGGGCGAAGACGGCGACGTCACCCTGTTCTTCGGCCTGTCGGGCACCGGCAAGACGACCCTGTCGGCCGACGAAAGCCGTTACCTGATCGGTGACGACGAGCACGGCTGGGGTGTGGGCGTGGTGTTCAACATCGAAGGCGGCTGCTACGCCAAGTGCATCGACCTGTCCGAGAAGAACGAGCCGGTCATCTGGAAAGCCATTCAGCACGGTGCCGTGCTGGAGAACGTCGTGCTCGATGCCGACAAGAAGGCCGACTACGCCGATGACAGCCTGACCCAGAACAGCCGTGCCGCGTACCCGCGTGAGCTGATCGAAAAGCGCGCGCCGAAGAACCTGGGTGGCGAGCCCAATGCCGTGATCTTCCTGACCTGCGACCTGACCGGCGTACTGCCGCCCGTGTCCATCCTCAGCGAAGAGCAGGCGGCCTATCACTTCCTGTCGGGCTACACCGCGCTGGTCGGTTCGACCGAGATGGGTTCGGGCAGCGGCATCAAGTCGACCTTCTCGACCTGCTTCGGCGCACCGTTCTTCCCGCGTCCGGCTGGCGAGTACGCCGAGCTGCTGATCAAGCGTATCCGTGGCTTCGGCTCCAAGGTCTACCTGGTCAACACCGGCTGGACCGGCGGTGGCTACGGCGTTGGCAAACGCTTCAACATCCCCACCACCCGTGGCGTGATCGCAGCGATCCAGAGCGGCGCCCTGATCGGCACCGAGACCGAGCACCTGGACATCGTCAACCTGGACGTGCCAAAGGTTGTCCCAGGCGTCGACACCAACCTGCTCAACCCGCGCAACACCTGGGCTGACCCAGCCGCCTACGACGAAGCTGCCAAAGGCCTGGCTTCGCTGTTCATCGAGAACTTCAAGAAGTTCGACGTGAGCGACTCGATCAAGGCTGCCGGTCCGCAGTTGTAAGCGTTCGCTGAAACAAAAAAACCGCCTTTTTCAAGGCGGTTTTTTTATGGCTTCAGATCAGTCTGGAGGGTTTTGCGGGAAAAAGGCTCGACACCTGCCCTAGTTGTGCAGATAAAAGAAAGACTCAGCGATCGCGCCAATGCTTGTTGTGGCCGACATGGCGGCCGCGGTCGCGGTGTTTCCATTTGCCGCGGTTGTCGTGGCCGCGATAGCGGCGATCGTCACGATCGTCGCGGTCGGACGAGGAGCCCATGTAGTTGCCCAGCGCGCCGCCGGCACCACCGCCGGTGGCGGCGCCGATCAGGCCGCCGGTGCTGCCGCCTACGTTGCGGCCCACCACGTTGCCGCCTGCAGCACCCACAGCTCCACCGATGGCGGCCTGGCCACGGCTGCGCTTGTCGGCGCCGACTGCGCTACCTGCTGCACCACCCAGGCCTGCGCCAATGGTCGAGCCGGTGCTGCCGCCCAGTTGTTGGCCGACCACCGCGCCCAGTACCCCACCCAATGCGCCCCCTACACCGGCTTCGGTGTTGCTGCCAGCAGAGGCAGCGCCTGTTACCAGGCCAAGGGTCAACAAAAGTATCGAGGGAAATTTCATCGATCAGATCTCAGAGGGATGACGGCGCGACTTTGCTATGCGATCGGTCGTCCGACAAGCGCGATGTGATGGAAAGCACGATGGGTGCGCAGTTCTGAGATTCTGAAGTTTCATGGGGAAACTTTGAGCAGGGAGGGTGGTCGCACGTACTTCCGGAGCTGCGTCGTTTGATGGCGTTGAAGGGGTAAGAGCAAGATCAAGAGCTACGCGGCTTGCGCCGCTGCTACAGGGGGGCGTGCTTGTCGCGGCACGGGCCGCGACAAGGGGTTGCGTGGGGTATCAGGCGATGCGGGCGCTTGGGGTGGGTTGCTCCAGGCGAATGGCGACGAACTTCGAAGTTGGCGTGCTGCTGCCGTCGCCGACGCTTTCCAGCGGCACCAGCGGGTTGACCTCGGGGTAGTACGCTGCTGCCTGACCGGCCGGAATGTCGAACGCCAGCAGCGTGAAGCCCTTCACGCGGCGCTCGCGGCCGTCTTCCCAGAGTGATACCAGATCGGCTTTCTGACCCGGGCGGAAGCCCAGGCGAATGATGTCGGCCTCATTGGCGAACAACACGTCACGCTGGCCACGTACGCCGCGGTAGCGGTCGTCCAGGCCGTAGATGGTGGTGTTGTACTGATCGTGAGAGCGCATCGACTGCATGATCAGATCCGGCACCTGGCCAGTGGCACGCACTCGCTCGTCGATCAGGTCCAGCGGCAGGCGGTTAGGCTTGAAGTTGGCGCGCCCGGTGGGCGTGTTCCAGCGACGTGCGCCAGCGCTGTTGCCCAGATAGAACCCACCTGGATGCTTGAGGCGTTCGTTGAAGTCCTTGAAGCCGGGCAGGGTGTCGGCGATCAGGTCGCGGATGCGGTCGTAATCGGCGATCAGCCAGTTCCAGTCAACCGGCTGCGCACCGAGCGTGGCGGCGGCAATGCCGGCAATGATCGCCGGTTCAGAGCGCATCTGCTTGGACAGCGGCTGCAGTTGGCCGTTGGACGCGTGCACCATGCTGAACGAATCTTCCACGGTGACCGCTTGCGGGCCCTCGCTCTGCTGGTCGATGTCGGTACGGCCCAGGCACGGCAGGATCAGCGCCTGTTTGCCGTGCATCAGGTGGCTGCGGTTGAGCTTGGTGCTGATCTGCACGGTGAGGTCGCAATTGCGCAGTGCCTGTGCCGTGCGGGTGCTGTCCGGCGTGGCTTGGGCGAAGTTGCCGCCCAGCGCGATGAACACCTTGGCTCGACCTTCGGCCATGGCGTGGATGGCTTCGACCACGTTGTGGCCGTTGGTGCGCGGCACATTGAAACCGAAGCGCTTCTCCAGGGCATCGAGCAGAAAGGCCGGCGGCCGCTCGTTGATGCCCATGGTGCGGTCGCCCTGCACGTTGCTGTGGCCGCGAACCGGGCACAGACCGGCGCCAGGGCGACCGATGTTGCCGCGCAACAGCATCAGGTTGGCGATTTCCTGGATGGTCGGCACCGAGTGGCGGTGCTGGGTGATACCCATGGCCCAGCACATGATGACGTTCTTGCCCTTGAGGTACATGCGCGCGGCCAGTTCGATATCTTCCAGCGGCAGGCCGGATTGCTCGACGATATGCTCCCAGGACGTGTCATCGATCGCCGCCAGGTATTCGAGCACGGTGGCGGTGTGCTCGTTGAGGAAGTCGTGGTCGAACACCGACGGCGCATTGTTGGCCTGGGCTTCGCGCTCCCATTGCAGCAGGAACTTGGCCATGCCACGCATCATCGCCATGTCGCCGCCCAGGGCCGGACGGAAGTAGGCGGTGTTGGTCGGACGGTCACCGTTGGTGAGCATCTCGATCGGGTGCTGTGGGTGCTGGAAGCGTTCCAGGCCACGCTCCTTGAGCGGGTTGATGCAGACCACCTGCGCACCGCGCTGGACCGCTTCACGCAGCGGTTCGAGCATGCGCGGGTGGTTGGTGCCGGGGTTCTGACCCCAGACGAAGATGGCATCGGCATGCTCGAAGTCGTCGAACGTCACCGTACCCTTGCCCACCCCGACGCTCTGCGACAAGGCCACGCCGCTGGCCTCGTGGCACATGTTCGAGCAGTCGGGGAAGTTGTTGGTGCCATAGGCGCGCACGAACAGCTGGTACAGATACGCCGCTTCGTTGCTGGCCCGGCCCGAGGTATAGAACTCGGCCTGGTCAGGGCTTTCCAGATTGAGCAGGTGTTTGGCGACCAGCGCGTAGGCGTCGTCCCAGGCAATCGGGACATAGCGATCGCTGGCGGCGTCGTAGACCATCGGCTCGGTCAGGCGGCCCTGGTATTCGAGCCAGTAGTCGCTCTGCTCCAGCAGCGAGGTAACGCTGTGCTTGGCGAAGAAGGCCGGGTCGACGCGACGCTTGGTCGCCTCCCAGTTCACGGCCTTGGCGCCGTTTTCGCAGAATTTCACCATGCCGCTTTCCGGCGAGTCGCCCCAGGCACAGCCCGGGCAGTCGAAACCGCCGTTCTGGTTGGTCTTGAGCATGGTGCGGATGTTCTTCAGGGCGTTGTCGCTGCTCAGCCAGAACTGCGTCACGCTGATCAGTGCGCCCCAGCCGCCGGCAGCGCCCTTGTAGGGCTTGTAGCGAGGAACAGGAGTCTTGTCGGCTTGATTGTGAATGCTCACGCTTGATTCTCCAACGCAGGGCTATAGACCCGCGGCGCGCTGTGCTGCGGCAGGTGGATGAGGTTCAGGTTGTGCCGGCGTGCCCATTGCAGGGCCAGGCCGGTCGGCGACGACAGGCTGACCAGGGTCTGGATGCCGGCGCGCAATACTTTTTGAATGAGTTCCAGGCTGCAGCGGCTGGTGACGATGGCCAGCCCGCCGGTACTGTCGATGTTCTGCCGCACCAGGGCGCCGATCACTTTGTCGAGCGCGTTGTGGCGGCCAATGTCTTCGCGTCCCAACAGCAGGGTGCCGGTGGCGTCCATGAACAGCGCCGCGTGGACCGCGCCGCTGCGCTGGCCCAGTGGCTGGAAGGCACCGATGCGCTGGCGCAGGCCTTCGAGCCATTGCGCTGGCGGCAGGGCCGCGCCGGGCAATACCGCCAGGTCAGGAAATGCCTGTTCGACAGCTTCTACGCCACACAGCCCGCAGCCGCTGCTGCCGGCCAATTGCCGACGCTGGGTCTTGAGGTTCCAGAAGGCGCGATTGGCGATCTGCACCTCGGCATGACGTGCCGAGCCTGCGCCGCTGAGCTTGATGTCGTAGATTTCATCGGCACCGGCCACGATACCGCTGCCGATGCTGAAGCCGGTGACGAAGTCTTCGAGGTCGGTAGGGGTGACCAGCATGACGGCCTGGCTGATGCCGTTGTAGGCGATCGCCAGTGCCACTTCTTCGGCCAATGGCGTGCTGCCGGGTTCGTCCAGGCTCAAGCTGCAGTAACTGTAGGTCTGGCTGGCGGTGGGACTGGCGAGAGGGGCAGCCGAGGTAGAAACGGGCACCGCGCTGGCCGGGTGCTTGGCGTTCATGGGAATTGACCGGCAATGAATTCAGCTTTAAGCCTAGGCGCAGGATTGCCTAGCGTCTAATTGCTATTACCGATGCGACGATAGACCGCATTGATCATGGCGCGTCATAGAGCTTGAAGCAGGCTTCGGCCAGTGCCGAACGGGGCGCTGCGCGGCGCATGATCAGGCCCAGAGGCGCCAGCGTGTGGGCCTCGGCGATGGGTTGCAGGCGCAGGTGCTCGGTCAAACCTTCGAGCCCGCCTGCCAGGGGCATGATCGCGCAGCACAGCCCACCGTGAACGGCCTGGATCAACTGATGGACGGCATCGGTCTGCAGCAGCGGTTGCGGTGCGAGCCCGCGCGAATGGAAATTGTGATCGATGGACTGGCGAAAATGCATGCCGGTGGTGAGCATGCCCAGGGGTAGTTCGGTCAGGGCTTCCCAGCTCAGGGCCTGCTCGCCGAAATCGTAGTGACGTTGATCGAACAGCAGGCCCATGCGCGTTTCGCCCAGTGCGCGCGATTCGAAGCGTTCCTGGTCCAGCCGCTCCAGAAACGAGACGCCCAGGTCGATGCGGTTGCTCGCCAGCTGTTCGAGGATCTGCTCGGAGCTCAGCGAGCTGAGTTCGAAGCGCAGGTTGGGGTGCTCGCCGTGCAGGGTGTGCAGCAGCGGCACCGGGTCGAAACTGGACAGTGGCACCACACCCAGACGCAGCGTCCCGACCAGGTGGCCGCGGCACGCCGCCGCTTCGGCCTGCAGGCCATCGTAGGCGGCCAGGACGGTACGCGCCCAGGCCAGCACGCGCTCGCCGGGCGCGGTGAAACCTTCGAAGCGCTGGCCGCGCTTCACCAACGGCAAGTCGAGTTCTTCTTCAAGGTTGCGCAGGCGCATCGAGAGGGTCGGCTGGGTGATGTGACAGCGCGCTGCGGCCTGGCCGAAGTGCCGCGTTTCATCCAACGCGATGAGGAATTTGAGTTGCTTGATGTCCATGCTCGCTCCTGGGTTGGCGATGCGCAGTATAGCGACACGCGCTGGCGGTAGGTCCCTGGCCAGCCGGGCGGGTCACAAACCCGCGATGAGCTCGCGGTAGTCACCCACCGCCGCGAACTCCTCGGTGTCCTTGGCGCCCTTGCGGCTGTCGGGCTCGCTGACCGCCAGCAGGTGCTTGATCCCGTAGGCCCGGGCGCTGCGCAGCACGGGCAGGGTGTCATCGATGAACAGGCTGCGCGCCGGGTCGAAGCCGATGTCGGCCTGCAGGGCGTCCCAGAACTGCGCGTTTTCCTTGGGGTAGCCGTAGTCGTGGGAGCTGATCATCCGCTCGAAATAGGGCGCCAGCTCGATGCGCTCCAGTTTCAGCGACAGCGAGTCGCGGTGGGCGTTGGTAATCATGATCACGCGCTTGCCGGCCTGCTTGATGGCGGCCAGGAACGTGTCGGCGTCGGGCCGCAGGGCAATCAGCTCGGCGGTTTCGCGTTTGAGCTCGCGCACCGGGATGTTCAGCTCGCGGGTCCAGAAATCCAGGCAGTACCAGTTCAGCTTGCCGGCGTTGTCGGTGAACAACGGTTGCAGCTCCAACTGCGCCATCGCCAGACTGACCCCATGCACCTGCGCATAGCGTTGCGGCAGATGCTCCAGCCAGAAGTGGTTGTCGTAATGCAGGTCGAGCAGGGTGCCGTCCATGTCCAGCAGGACGGTGTCGATGGTGCTCCAGGCGAGGCAAGGCATAGCGAAGATTCTCGGGCAGTGGTGGATCAAGGGTGGCCTGCCGCAGGCCAAGCCACGGTATAGTAACCCGTTCACGTCCAGGAGCTGCCCGATGCGCCAGAAACCCGAAGTCCTCGCCCGCGAAATCGTTGCCAGCAGTCGCCTGTTCCGTGTCGAGGAAGTGCAGTTGCGCTTCTCCAATGGCGTGGAGCGCACCTACGAGCGTCTGGTGGGCCGCGGCAATGGTTACGGTGCGGTGATGATCGTGGCGATGGCCGATGCCGAGCATGCCCTGCTGGTCGAGGAATATTGCGGCGGGACCGATGCTTATGAATTGTCGTTGCCCAAGGGTTTGATCGAGCCGGGCGAAGACGTGTTGGCGGCCGCCGACCGCGAGCTCAAGGAGGAGGCCGGATTCGGCGCACGTGAACTGGAGCACCTCACCGAACTGTCGCTGTCGCCGGGGTACATGAGCCAGAAGATCCAGGTGGTACTGGCGCAGGGGCTGTACGAGGAGCGGCTCGAGGGCGACGAGCCGGAGCCGATGCGCGTCGAACGGGTCAACCTGCGCGACCTGTCCGGCCTGGCCCAGCATCCGCAGTTCTCCGAAGGCCGCGCATTGGCGGCCCTGTACCTGGCGCGCGACCTGTTGATCCAGCGCGGAGTGTTCAGCCTGTGAGCGACGTCGAACGTCTGTTGCCCGAAATCGTGGCGCTGGCCCATCAGGCCGGCGCGGCAATCCTGCCGTTCTGGCGGGCCGATGTGCAGGTCATGGCCAAGGCCGACGAGTCGCCGGTGACTGCCGCCGATCTGGCGGCGCATCAGATCATCGTCGACGGGTTGACGGCGCTGGCGCCCGATATCCCGATCCTGTCCGAAGAGGATGCAGACATCGCCCTCGCGGTGCGTGAACAGTGGACCCGCTGGTGGCTGGTCGATCCGCTGGACGGCACCAAGGAGTTCATCAACGGCAGCGAAGAATTCACCGTCAACATCGCGTTGATCGAGAACGGTCAGGTGGTGTTCGGCGTGGTCACCGTGCCGACAACGGGCAGTGCCTACTATGGCGGTGCCGGGCTGGGTGCCTGGCATGCAGCGGACGGAGAACCGGCCCAGCCGATCGGCGTACGCAGTGTGCCTGCGTCCGGCAGCGCGTTTACCGTGGTCGCCAGTCGGCGACATTCCAGCCCCGAACAGGAGCACCTGCTGGCCGGCCTGAGCACCGTGGTGGGCCCGCTGGAGCTGGTCAGTGTCGGCAGTTCACTGAAGTTCTGCCTGTTGGCCGAAGGCGCCGCCGATTGCTATCCGCGCCTGGCGCCAACTTCGCAGTGGGACACCGCTGCGGCCCAGGGCGTGCTCGAAGGCGCGGGTGGCGAAGTGTTGCAGATCGACGGACAGCCGTTTGTCTATGCGGCCCGCGAGTCATTGCTCAATCCGTCGTTCCTGGCGCTGCCCAGCAATGTGCCCTGGCGTCAGTCGCTCGTTACGCTGGCGCAGGCGGGGTGTGGGCAACTACCACGTACTGACCGCTGAACGTTACCGCACAGCGCTCGCCATCCAGCACCTGGGTCTGCAGTTGCAGGCGCGCCCGGCCATGGCGTCGGTAGGTCTTGAGAAAGCGCTGCCACAGGGCCTCGTCGATGTTTTCGCACACGGCCAGGGCGTCGCCGGCCACCGGCAGGGGATAGTCGATCTGACCCTGCTGGATGACGATATGGCCACCGCTCAGGCCGGCCTCGCCCAGGCGCAGGTGCAGCCAACCCCAGCCCGCCAGCACGGCGGCACAGTACAGGCTGCCGCCGAACATCGTGCTCTTGTGGTTGACGTTCGGTGCCAGCGGCACATGCAGGCGCAGGCAATGGTTGTCCCAGGCCCGCACGCGCAGGCCCATGTCGCCGGTCAGCGGAATGTCGTGATGCAGCAGCCGCTCGAGGGCCTGGATTTCACTCATTTTCCTCGCCTCCACCAAAGCTCAGGCCGTGCTTACGCAGCTTGTCGTGCAAGGTCTTGCGGGGGATGCCGAGGGCTTCGGCCAGGCTGCGAACGGAGGTGTGCGAGCGGCTCATTTCGGCCGCGATCAAGGCGCGTTCGAAATGCTCGACCTGGTCGCTGAGCCCGCCCGTGACCGTGCGGGTCATCTCCACCGGGCCTGGCTCGCCGTTGTCCAGCGCCAGTTCCAGGCCCAGGGCGAAGCGCTCGGCAGCGTTCTGCAGTTCGCGCACGTTGCCCGGCCAGCTGTGCCGCAACAGCAACGCGCGTTGCGCTGCGGAGAGTTCGTTGGCCAGCACGCCGTGGCGTTCGGCCGCGGCATCGGCGTAGTACTGGAACAGCATCAGCACGTCTTCGCCCCGCTCGCGCAGTGGCGGGATGCGCAGCGAGGCGACATTGAGGCGGTAATACAGGTCGGCGCGGAAGCGACCCTGATCGGCGGCCTGGCGCAGGTCTTCCTTGGTCGCGGCGATCACCCGGATATCCAGGCGGATCTGCTGGTTGCCCCCCAGGCGCTCGACCATCCGTTCCTGCAGCAGGCGCAGCAGCTTGACCTGCACGTCCAGGCTCATGCTTTCGATTTCGTCGAGGAACAGGGTGCCGCCGTTGGCGAACTCGAACTTGCCGATGCGGCGTTTCTGCGCGCCGGTGAAGGCGCCGGGCTCATGGCCGAACAGCTCGCTTTCCACCACCGATTCGGCGAGGGCGCCGGCGTTGATCGCCACGAAAGGGCCGTTGCGGCGGCTGGACAGGTCGTGCAGGGCGCGCGCCACGACCTCCTTGCCGGCGCCGGTTTCGCCCAGGATCAGCACATCGGCACGGGTCCCGGCCAGCGCGCCGATCTGCTCGCGCAGGCGCGCCATGGAGGCCGACTGGCCGACCAGTCGCGTACTCAATTGCTGCCGATCGCTCAGAGCCATGCGCAGGCTGCGGTTGTCCAGCACCAGGCGGCGTACGGCCAGGCCGCGGCGTACGCTGTCGAGCAGCGCGTCGCTGGCGAACGGTTTTTCGAGGAAGTCGTAGGCCCCGGCGCGCATGGCCTGCACGGCCAGCGGCACGTCGCCGTGCCCGGTGATCAGCAGGACCGGCAGTTCGGTATCGCGGGCATGCAGTTGTTCGAGCAATTGCAGGCCGTCGATGCCCGGCATGCGGATATCGCTGACCACCACGCCAGGCCAGTCGCGCTCGATGCGCGCGGACAGGCCCTGGGCATCGGCCAGGGCCAGCACCTTGAGGCCGGCCAGGTCCAGGGTCTGGCTCAAGGCCTGACGCAGATGGGGGTCGTCGTCGATCAGCACGACCTGGATCTTGCTGTCGATGGCGCTGTCGCTGGTCATGCCGATGGGTCCTCGGGGGCTTGCAGGCTGACGCCCGGCTCTCCGGCGCGTAAACGCAGGATCAGCAGGGCGCCGCCTTGGGGATGGTTGGACAGCAGCAGTTCGCCGCCCAGTGCGCGCATCAGCGTATCGCAGATCGCCAGGCCCAGGCCAAGCCCTTGTGTGCGTGTCTTGGTGGTGAAGAATGGCTCGCGGGCCCGGGCCATGGCCTCGCTGGTGAAGCCGGGGCCGTTGTCGCGGATGCGCAGCTCCACGCCGTCGGCGGTCTGTTCGGCGCTGAGCCACAGGCAACGTGGCGTGGCTTTTTCGGTCAGGGCATCGAGGGCATTGGCCAGCAGGTTACCCAGCACCTGACGCAGCCGGGTTTCGCCGGCCTGGACCCAGAGCGGCGCATCGGGCAGGTCGCGGATCAGCTCGACGGCCATGGCCCGGCGGCGCTTGGCGAGCAGCGCCAGGGCATCGTCGAGGGCCGGCTGCAGGGCGACGCTTTCCAGGGCGTGGCGGTCGCGGCGGGCGAAGGCACGCAGGTGCGCGATGATCGAAGCCATGCGGCCGGTCAGTTCGCTGATCAACTTGAGGTTGCCCCGCGCATCCTCGATGCGCTCGTGGTCGAGCAGCACTTCGGTGTTCTCGGCGTAGCTGCGAATGGCTGCCAGGGGCTGATTGAGCTCGTGGCTGATGCTGGCCGACATGGTGCCCAGCGCCGACAGCTTGCCGGCCTGGACCAGTTCGTCCTGAGCACGCACCAGCTCCTGCTGGGCCTGCTCGCGTTCGAGCACTTCCTGGCGCAGCTTGCTGTTGAGCCCTTCCAGCGCGCTGGTGCGTTCCACCACACGCGTTTCCAGCTCATGCCGGGTGCGGCCTTCGAATTCGATGCGTTCGAGGTAGTGGCGGCGACGCTGCATCATCAGGCCAAGCAGCAGCATCAATGCCAGGAGCAGGGCTCCGCCCACCGCCACGACGGTGCGCACCGGGCGATCGAGCAAGGTCTTGGGGGCGAGGATGCTGACGTTCCAGCCAGTTTCAGCGATGGTTCGCGTCTGGGTGAGCCAGGCGTCGGCGTCCAGATTCAGCGGCTGCGGGTCGCGGGTGGGGTAGGGCAGGATCGAGACGATGGCCTGGCGCTCGTTGTCGCTGAGCGGGCGTGTGGCCCGGAAGCGCCATTCGGGACGCGAGGTGAGGATGACCACGCCGTTGTGGTCGGTGAGCAGGAGCTGTTCGGGCGTCTTGCCCCACAGGGTTTCGGTGTGGTCGAGGTCGACCTTCACCACCAGCACGCCGATGACCTTGTCCTGGTCATGTACGGCGGCGGCGAAGAAGTAGCCGCGTTTTGCCGACGTGGTGCCAAGCCCGAAGAAGCGTCCCAGGCGCCCGGCGACGGCATCGCTGTAATAGGGGCGAAAGGCGAAGTTGCGACCGACGAAACTGTCGCGCTGCTCCCAGTTGGAAGCGGCCAGGGTATTGCCATCGGCGTCCAGCAGGTACATGACTTCCGCCCCTGTCTGTTCGCGGATGTCCTTGAGCAGATGGTTGGCGTCTAGCGTTGCTTGAGGGTCGCGAGGTGCAGCCAGCAGCGCACGCAGCGCGGGCAGGTCACCGAGGATTTGCGGCAGGGTTTCGTAGCGGTGCAGGGTGCCCAGCAGGTTGGCGACGTAGAGGTCCAGCGTCTGCCGGTTCTGGCTGACCAACTCGCTTTTGTAATAGCGCTCGGCCAAATGTTCCAGTGGCCACAACAGGGGCGCCAGGCACAAGGCGAGGATCGCCAGGCTGCGCCAGCGGGGTCTGCGAGTGGAGGAAGATCTGGAGGTCATAGGACAACACGCCGGGATAGACCGGCGTATTATGCGTCAGGCAACCGCCGCGAAGCACGGGTGACATGCATCGCGACGTTGCCGCAGGCCGATCACGGAAACACGTCGGCCTCTTCCAGACGCTTGCCGGCCAGGTCCTTGGCCGACAGCGATGGCGCTGTATCCAGCTGCCAATCGATTGCCAATTGCTCGTCATCCCAGGCGATGCTGCGTTCCGAAGACGGATCGTAGTAGTCGGTGGTCTTGTAGAGGAATTCGGCGTACTCGCTCTGGACTACGAAGCCGTGGGCGAAGCCTGGCGGAATCCACAGCTGGCGGCTGTTCTGCGCGGACAGCTCGACGGCCACCCACTTGCCGAAGTTGGGCGAACTGCGGCGGATGTCCACCGCCACGTCCAGCACTTGCCCGGCAACCACGCGCACCAGCTTGCCCTGGGCATGCTGCACCTGATAGTGCAGCCCGCGCAGCACGCCACGGGCCGAACGCGAGTGGTTGTCCTGGACGAACGGCAGCTCGATGCCGGTGGCTTCCTTGAAAGCCCGGGCGTTGAAGCTTTCGTAGAAGAAGCCGCGCTCGTCACCGAAAACCTTCGGCTCGATGATCAAAACATCGGGCAGTTCGGTAGCGATCACGTTCATCGGGTTTCTCCGGCCAGCGAATACAGGTACTGGCCGTAGCCGGTTTTGCCGAAGTACTTGGCACGTACCAGCAACTGTTCGCGGTCGATCCAGCGGTTCTGGTAGGCGATTTCTTCCAGGCAGGCCACTTTCAGCCCCTGACGGTGTTCGATGGTCTGCACATATTGCGAGGCATCGAGCAGGCTGTCGTGGGTACCGGTGTCGAGCCAGGCGAAGCCACGGCCGAAGCGCTCGACGCGCAGGTCGCCGCGTTCCAGGTAGGCGTTGTTGACGTCGGTGATTTCCAGCTCGCCGCGCGGCGAAGGCTGGACGTCCTTGGCGATGCGCACCACGTCGTTATCGTAGAAGTACAGGCCGGTGACCGCGTAGCTGGACTTGGGCTCGGCCGGTTTCTCTTCGATGGACAGTGCGCGACCGTCCGCGTCGAACTCGACCACGCCGAAACGCTCGGGGTCCTTGACCCAGTAACCGAACACGGTAGCGCCGGTAGGGTGCGCCGAGGCCCGCTTGAGCTGATCGCTGAAGTGCTGACCGTGGAAGATGTTGTCACCCAGGATCAGGCACACCGGGTCGTCGCCGATGAACTCCTCGCCGATCAGGAACGCCTGGGCCAGGCCGTCCGGCGCCGGTTGTTCGGCGAACTGGATGTTGATCCCGAACTGGCTGCCATCGCCCAGCAACTGGCGGTATTGCGGCAGGTCCTGGGGCGTGGAGATCAGCAGGATCTCGCGGATGCCGGCCAGCATCAGTACCGAGATCGGGTAGTAGATCATCGGCTTGTCGTAGATGGGCAGCAACTGCTTGGAAACACCCAGGGTAATGGGGTGCAGGCGGGTGCCGGAGCCTCCGGCCAGAACGATACCTTTCATCATGCGATCAAGTCCTTAGGTTCGGTGAAGCCCAGGCGTTCACCTTGATAACTGCCGTCCTGTACGCGACGGCACCATTGAAGATTGTCCAGATACCATTGCACGGTCTTGCGCAGGCCGGTCTGGAAAGTTTCCTGCGGGACCCAGCCCAGCTCGCGCTCGATCTTGCTCGCGTCGATGGCGTAGCGCAGATCGTGGCCCGGGCGGTCCTTGACGAAGGTGATCAGGTCAGCATAGTGCGCCACACCGTCCGGACGCTGCGGTGCCAGTTCGTCGAGCAGACCGCAGATGCTGCGTACCACGTCGATGTTCTTCTGCTCGTTGTGGCCGCCGATGTTGTAGGTCTCGCCGACCACGCCTTCGGTGACGACCTTGAACAGGGCGCGGGCATGGTCTTCGACGTACAGCCAGTCACGCACCTGCATGCCATTGCCGTACACCGGCAGCGGCTTGCCGGCCAGGGCGTTGAGAATCACTAGCGGAATGAGTTTCTCCGGGAAGTGATACGGGCCGTAGTTGTTCGAGCAGTTGGTGATCAGCACCGGCAGGCCGTAGGTGCGCTGCCAGGCACGTACCAGATGGTCGGAGGCTGCCTTGCTGGCCGAGTAGGGCGAGCTTGGCGCGTACGGCGTGGTTTCGGTGAACAGGTCGTCCACGCCATGCAGGTCGCCGTAGACCTCGTCGGTGGAAATATGGTGGAAGCGGAAGGCTTCGCGTTCGGCTGCGGGCAGCTGCTGCCAGTAGCCACGGGTGGCTTCGAGCAGGGCATAGGTGCCGACCACGTTGGTCTGGATGAACTCGCCTGGCCCGTCGATGGAGCGGTCGACGTGGGATTCGGCGGCCAGGTGCATGATCGCGTGGGGCTGGAAACGCGCCAGTACGGCGGCGACCGCTGCTTGGTCCGCGATGTCGGCCTGGACGAATTCGTAACGGCTGTCGTTGGCGATTTCGGTCAGTGATTCGAGGTTGCCGGCGTAGGTCAGCTTGTCGAGGTTGAGAACTTCGTGCTCGGTGTTGGCGATCAGGTGACGAACCAGGGCCGAGCCGATGAAACCGGCGCCGCCGGTGATGAGAATGCGCATGTCGAAAGCCTTCTTCCTTAGCTGACAATGGTTCGTTGCAGCCTAGCTTGTGTGGATGGGCGCGGGCGGTGCAAGCCCGGTTGGTTAAACGAATGTGCAGCATGGTTGTGCAGCATGGTTCAGTAGCCGCCGGCCTGCGCGATCGCGTCGCGCCAGACAACCTTGCCGACGGTGGAAATGTCGCGCGGCGAACCGCTACAGTACGGGTAAATCAGGCCATCGAGGTTTTGCTCATGCCGCTCGACTCGCTCGTGCAACGTGCCAGTCTTCCCAACCCCGTGGTGAGTATCGAACAGGCGCAGGCACTGTTGTTCGAGCACTACGGCCTGCAGGGCCAGTTGTACAGCCTGGGTAGCCAGCAGGACCTGAACTTTCGGGTCGAAAACCCACAGGGCCGCTGGGTGTTGAAGTTCTGTCACGATGAGGGAGCCCATCAGGCACTGGCTGCCCAGCACGCCGCGATGCTGCATCTGGCCCGCCATGGCTTGCCGGTGCCTCACGCTCTGCTGGCGGCCAACGGTCGCGACACCATGGCCGTGACGCTTGGCCAGCAGCGACTGCAGATGCCGCCTCTTGAGCTATCTGGAAGGCCAGCCGCTGACCCGTCTCAAGCACCTGGGACCCGAACCGATCGCCCGCATCGGCAGGTTGTGCGGCGAGGTGGACCGCGCCTTGATCGACTTTCGGCACCCAGGCCTTGCGCGCACGCTGCAATGGGACCCGCGCCACGCGCATAAGTTGCTTGATCGCCTGCTGCCGACGCTCGATGATCCACGGCAACGTGGCCGTGTGGTCGAAATGGCGTTTCAGGCCCAGCGCCGGCTGGGACAGGTGAGCGTCGATCTGCCGATGCAGGCGGTGCATCTGGACATCACCGACGACAACACTGTCTGGCAGCGCGATGCGGATCTGCGCTGGCAGCTGACGGGTCTGATCGATTTTGGTGATCTGGTGCACACCTGGCGTGTGGCGGACCTGGCGGCAACCTGCGCCGCGCTGCTGCATCATGCCCATGGCGATCCGTTCGCGGTGTTGCCGGCAGTGATGGCCTATCAGCAGGTCAATCCGCTGAGCGAAGCCGAGTTGCGTGCGCTGTGGCCGTTGGTGGTGCTGCGGGCGGCGGTGCTGGTGACAAGCAGCGCCCGGCAGTTGAGCGTGGCGCCGGATAACGACTACATCCGGGCCAATGTCGAACATGAGTGGGAAATATTCGACATAGCTACCGCAGAACCATTCGAATTGATGGAAGCGGCAATTTTCAGCAGTGTGGGTCGGAGCATACCCGAATCTTCAGGCGATGGCATATTGCCTTTGCTTGTCGGCGTGACGCACTCGACAGTTTGCCCCGTGGATCTGAGCGTGCTCAGCGAGCATTTCGCGGACGGCAATTGGGAGCAAGCGAATATCGACGAACGGCTGCTGGTCGATGCCGCAGCGGTCGGTGGCTGGGCCTGCACCCGGTATGGCGAGTACCGCCTCTCGCGTACTCGCATCGACACCTGCTCGGCATCGGCGACCTGCGCATTGCATGTGCAGGTACAGGCGCCGCCGGGCACATCCCTGCAAGCGCCCTGGGCCGGTACGCTACGGCGACTGGCCGATGCCAGCGTGGTGCTCGAAGGCGCCTTCGCGAGCCTGCACCTGTGGGGGCTCGATTGTCCTTGCCCGGCCGGGGCGGTGCTGGCGGCGGGCGCCCCGCTGGGCCGGGTCGACGGTTCGCTGCTGGTGCAACTGTGCCGCATTCCCGAGCTGAGTCCGCCGCTGTTCTGTACGCCGGCACGGGCAGCAGCCTGGCAGCGTCTATGCCCTTCGCCAGCGCTTGTGCTGGGCATGGATTGCGATGCGCCGCCACCCCCGGACGCGGACCTTCTGCTGCAGCGGCGCGACGCCAGCTTCGCGCGTTCGCAGAAGCATTATTACCAGGCGCCGCCGCAGATCGAGCGCGGCTGGCGCAACCACCTGATCGACATGCACGGCCAGGCGTATCTGGACATGCTCAACAACGTCGCGGTGCTTGGCCATGGGCACCCGCGCATGGCCCAGGTGGCGGCGCGACAATGGTCGTTGCTCAATACCAACTCACGCTTCCACTATGCCGCGATCGCCGAGTTTTCCGAGCGCCTGCTGGCGTTGGCGCCCGACGGGTTCGATCGGGTGTTTCTGGTCAACAGCGGCACCGAGGCCAACGACCTGGCGATTCGCCTGGCCTGGGCGGCCAGCGGTGGTCGCGACATGCTCAGCATGCTCGAGGGCTACCATGGCTGGTCGGTGGCCACCGATGCCATCTCCACCTCCATCGCCGATAATCCACAGGCCCTGAGCACGCGTCCGGACTGGGTCCATCCGGTTCTTGCGGCCAACAGTTATCGGGGCACGTTCCGCGGCGCCGACAGCACTGCGGGCTACGTGCGCAGTGTCGACGATGCCTTGCATCGGTTGGATGCGCAGGGGCGTCAACTGGCCGGTTTCATCTGCGAGCCGGTGTACGGCAACGCCGGTGGCATTGCCCTGCCCGAGGGGTATCTGCAACAGGTCTACGAACGGGTCCGAGCCCGCGGAGGCGTGTGCATCGCCGACGAAGTGCAGGTCGGCTATGGCCGACTCGGCGAGTATTTCTGGGGGTTCGAACAGCAAGGCGTCGTGCCGGACATCATCACCATGGCCAAGGGCATGGGCAATGGTCATCCATTAGGCGCGGTGATCACCCGTCGCGAGATTGCCGAGGCGCTGGAAGCCGAGGGCTATTTCTTTTCTTCCGCCGGTGGCAGCCCGGTGAGCTGCCGCATCGGCCTGGCGGTGCTCGACGTCATGGCCGAAGAGGGCCTGTGGGAAAACGCGCGGGTGGTCGGCGGACACTTCAAGGCCCGCCTGCTGGCCTTGCTCGATGAGCATCCGCTGGTGGGTGCGGTGCACGGTTCCGGCTTCTATCTGGGTCTGGAGCTGGTGCGCGACCGCCACAGCCTGGAGCCGGCGACCCAGGAGACGGCGCTGTTGTGCGAGCGGCTGCGGGAACTGGGCATCTTCATGCAACCCACCGGTGACTATCTGAACATCCTCAAGATCAAGCCACCGATGGTGACTACCCGGCAGAGCGTGGACTTCTTCGTCGACAGCGTGGCGCAGGTGCTGGACGAAATGACCTGCTGAAACGGCCGCTGGCGTGACCTGCGGCGGGCGTGTTTCACGATCCGCCCGACAACCTGTAGAGTGCGCCCATACCTTTTCATGGACCACCGGAGCCCTGACCCATGACCACGCTCGACAGTACCCCTCGCGCCGACGGTTTCCACATGCCGGCCGAATGGGCACCCCATACCCAGACCTGGATGCTGTGGCCCGAGCGCCCGGACAACTGGCGCCTGGGTGGCAAGCCGGTGCAGGCGGCGCATGTCGCCCTGGCCAAGGCCATCGCGCGTTTCGAACCGGTCACGGTCGGTGTGTCTGCCGGGCAATACGACAACGCGCGCGCACGCCTGGACGTGCCCAACATCCGTGTGGTCGAGATGAGCAGCGACGATGCCTGGATGCGCGATACCGGGCCGACTTTCGTCGTCGACCACGGTGGCGAAGTCCGCGGCGTGGACTGGGCCTTCAATGCCTGGGGCGGCTTCCTGGGTGGCCTCTACGCGCCCTGGAACCGTGACGAGCAGGTCGCCAGCAAGGTCCTGGACATGGAACGTTGCCAGCGCTATCACACCCAGGGTTTCGTGCTCGAGGGTGGCTCCATCCACGTCGACGGCGAAGGCACGCTGATCACTACCGAAGAGTGCTTGCTCAACCGCAATCGCAACCCACACCTGGACCGCGGGCAGATCGAACGCATCCTGGCCGATCATCTGGCGGTGGAGAAGATCATCTGGCTGCCCGACGGCCTGTTCAACGACGAGACCGACGGCCACGTCGACAACTTCTGCTGCTACGTGCGCCCCGGTGAAGTGCTGCTGGCCTGGACCGACGACGCCAGCGACCCTAACTACCCGCGTTGCCAGGCCGCTTTGCAGGTGCTGGAAAACAGCGTCGATGCCAAGGGGCGGGCGCTGGTGGTGCACAAGATGCCGATCCCCGGGCCTCTGTACGCCACTCAGGAGGAATGCGACGGCGTCGATCTGGTTGCCGGCAGCCAGGAGCGTCACCCGTCCGTACGCCTGGCCGGTTCCTACGTGAACTTCCTGATCGTCAACGGCGGCATCATCGCCCCAAGCTTCGACGATCCGCTCGACTGCGAGGCGCAGGCCTTGCTGCAGAAGCTGTTTCCAGAGCATGAAGTGGTCATGGTGCCAGGTCGCGAGCTGCTGCTCGGTGGCGGCAACATCCACTGCCTGACCCAGCAGCAGCCGGCACCTGTGCGCGGTTGAGTCGGCCTGAGTCGCCCTGAAAAGCCCGGCCTGATGCCGGGCTTTTTCATGGGCGTTATTCCATCGCGAGACCTTCTTATAGCCACAAAGTTTCACGAAATTTTGACTTTCGTTGTCCCCCATCGCTAGGATCCGACCCCGCGCACGGATCCTCATAGACCCTGCCCCATCGTTCGAACGCCTGTCGCAGAGCGCTGCGCAGGTAGCACGGACGACGGGAAACGAGCGGGTGGTCGTGTAGCGTCCTCACTGGTGATTAGGGAAAACAAGATGTTGAACAAGAAATGGGCTGTCCTCGCCCTGGGCGTGATGGCGGCTACCCAAGCCATGGCCAACGAGCAGGCCGATGCCAAGGGTTTCGTCGAAGACAGCCACCTCGATGTACTGCTGCGCAATGCCTATATCAGCCGTGACTACAAGCATGGCGGGCAGGACAAGGCCGAGTGGGGCCAGGGTGTGATCGCCAAGTTCAACTCTGGTTTCACCCAGGGTACGGTCGGCGTCGGCGTCGATGCCTTCGGCCTGTATGCTCTGCGCCTGGATGGCGGCACCGGTCGCGCCGGTGCTGGCGGTATCGACTTCTTCAAGCGTGGCGGTACTGCGGACGATCCGAGCAGCGCGCCCCACGACCTGGCCCGCGCCGGGGCAGCGGTGAAGGTGCGTATCTCCAACACCGTGATCAAGTACGGCGATCAGATGCCAGCACTGCCGGTGCTCAACTTCGACGATTCACGCCTGTTGCCGGAAAGCTTCACCGGCACCCTGATCACCTCCAAGGAAATCGACGGCCTGGTGCTCAACGCCGGGCGCTTCACCCAGGAAGCGCGCAAGAGCGCCGAAGCCCGCGACAGCGGCGGCCTGAAGAAGATCGACGTGTACGGCGGCAGCTATCAGTTCACCGACAGCCTGACCGGCGCCTTGTATGCCTCCGATGTCGAAGACCGGTTGAAGAAGCAGTACATCAACCTCAACTACGTGCTGGCCCTGCCGAGCGAGCAATCGCTGACGTTCGACTTCAATGGCTACCGCTCGCACCTGGACAAGGATTACGCCAGCACCTTGGGCACCGGTCGCGACAACAAGATCTGGAGCCTGGCCGCTACCTGGGCCTTCGGTCCGCACTCGCTGACCCTGGCGCATCAGCGCAGCACCGGCGACACCGGCTACAACTACGGTTTCTACCAGAACGCCGGCGGTGTGGGTGACGGTGGCTCGACCATCTTCCTGGCCAACTCCTACTGGTCGGACTTCAACGCCGAAGACGAAGTCTCCTGGCAGTTGGGCTACGGCATCGACTTCCGCACATTCGGCGTGCCGGGCCTGACCTACAAGGTGGCCTATGTGCGTGGCGACAACATCCGCACCCCGACCGGCGACGGTCAGGAGCGCGAGATCTTCAACCAGCTCCAGTACGTGGTACAGAACGGCCCGGCCAAGGACCTGACCCTGCGCCTGCGCGGCTCATGGCTGCGCACTTCGGACAACGTCCGTGCCTCGGGCTACAATGACGACGGCAACGAAGTGCGCGCCTTCGTCGAGTACCCGATCAACATCTTCTGATGTCGATACGGCACTGAAAAAAAACCCCGCATTCGCGGGGTTTTTTGTTTTGTGAGTACGCATGCGCCAGAAACGAAAACCCCGGCTCGAGGCCGGGGCGGGTGTTTCGTGGTCTTTGCAGTGAGTCGTAAGCTGTTGCCAATTGGAGCTCACTGCCAACCTGTGTACCGATGCTACGGCCGGTTGACACACGTGTCAACCCATCGATATACAAGGGAAAAAACGCGTTGCCAGAAGGAAGCTGAGCATGCCGCATACCGTCCAATACCGACCTCTGCTGATCGATGAGCTGATCAGTGCACACCGAATTGCGAGCTACAGCAGGGTATTTTCCATAAGAAGCGACTCAGAGCTGGTAGGCGCCTATTTATGGAATTCGCACGTTTGTGCGGCGCTGTATCCGTTGCTCGGGGCAGCGGAGATTACCCTCAGGAATGCTATCGATGTGGCCTTGACGGCGGACCTGGGAAAGTTCTGGTGGAGAAAGGGTACGCTGAAATTCAAGAGTTACACGCCTGGAACTTCAAGGGAGCCGTATCCGGTAAGTCACTTGGCCGGGAATTTTGCGTCGGCTTACAGCGCCGCACAGCGTGAGCGTTCCAGGCGAATCGGCAAGACGTTCAAAGGCGCTCCGGATCACCATGAGATCGTTTCGCAGACCGATTTCTCGACGTGGGAATTTATCCTCGAAAGCGAGTACATGGGGAACCACCTGATTTGGCCCAAGCATCTGGGTGCGGTCTTCAGAGGAGAGTGGCCCACCACGGCCGCCGCGAGCATGCTCAAGCAATGCAGGGAGCGTGTCTCACTTGTCCGACACTTTCGAAATCGGATTTTCCATCACGAGCCGGCATGGAAACGCTCTGGAATCACCAATGAGCAGCAGGCAGTGACTCACCTTCATGAAAAAATCGCCAGGATAACGCAGCTGCTTTCCTGGATATCGCCCGAGAAAATCGACCTTCTGGAAAAGTGTGGCGCTATTAGAAATGCTTACCGCGCGTGTTCATTGGACGAGATCGAGAGGTGCAAATACAGGTCGAAAACCACAACCATCAACAGCATGCCCAAGCTTGTCAGAGTCGCGCAGGCTGCCAGTGATCACGATGGTGTCATGAAAATCGCAGTTTATGGCAAGCGCAAAGCGATCTACACCTTGCAACCTTGTTAAAGGCTGCTCGAGCTTCATCCAGCGCGCTCAACGTCGAAGGCATCTCATCTTGGTTGCAGCACGTACCGTCTACGCGGTCTTCATTGACAGGGTAGGACAGCCGGACCGGCAAGTTGCTACTCGCAAGTGTGGGCTGTCGCTATCCTTGTGTCATTGAATCAGTGCTCGCGCACTGCCTGCGTGTCGGGCTCGCGGGTGACGGCCTTGACCAGCTTGCCGATGCTCAGGCCTTGCAGCAGGATCGAGGACAGCACGACGATGTAGGTGATGCTCAGCAGCAGGTCGCGCTCCGGGCCGATGGGCAGGGCCAGGGCCAGGGCGACCGAGACGCCGCCGCGCAGGCCGCCCCAGGTGAGCACGCGAATGGTGCCGCGCGGAACGCTGCGAAAGCGCCGCAGCAGCAGAATCGCCGGGGCCACGGTGAGCAACCGCGACAGCAGGATCGCCACGGCGAGCAGGGAGGCCGCCAACAGGTGCAGCCCCCCAGGAGAAGGGCAGCAGCAACAGCTCCAGCCCGATCAAGGCGAACAGCAGGGCGTTGAGGATGTCGTCGAGCAGCTCCCAGAAACCGTCCATATAGCGCCGGGTCATGTCGTTCATCGCCAGGTTGCGTCCCAGGTTGCCGATGATCAGCCCGGCCACCACCATCGCGATCGGCGCCGAGACATGCAGCTCGGAAGCCATGGCCGAGCCGCCGATGACCAGCGCCAGGGTCAGCATGACTTCGACCTGGTACTGCTCGATGCTCTTGATCATGCGGTAGACGATGTAGCCGATCAGCCCACCGAACAGCACGCCGCCCACTGCTTCATGCAGAAACAGCATGGCCGTCGCGCCGACGGTGGGGGTTTCGCCCAACTGGGCGATGCCCAGCAGGACGGTGAACACCACCACCGCCGTGCCGTCATTGAACAGCGATTCGCCGACGATGGTGGTCTTCAGCGGCTTGGAGGCGTTGGCCGTTCGCAGCACGCCCAGCACCGCGATCGGGTCGGTCGGTGAAATCAGAGCGCCGAACAGCAGGCAATACAGGAAGCTGACGTGCCAGCCGAACAGGCCGAAGATCCAGAAGGCCAGGGTGCCGATCACGAAGGTGGCGATCAGTACGCCGAAGGTGGCCAGCAGACCGATGGGCCAGCGGTAGTTACGCAGGTCAGCCAGGTTCACGTGCAGCGCGCCGGCGAACAGCAGGAACGAGAGCATCCAGTTCATCAGCAGATCGCCGAAGTCGATCTGGTTCATCAACGCTTCGACGCGATCCTCGAGGCCTGGGTAGCCGATGAAACTCAGGCCTTGCAGGATCAGCGAGAACATCAGGGCGGTGACCATCACGCCGATGGTCGGCGGCAGGCCGATGAAGCGGAAGTTCACGTAGGTGAGCAGTGTGGTGAGGCAAATGAATGTCGCGACTATCTCGAGCATCCGGGCTCCCTGGGTCAGGTGTTGAAGATCTATCGATAGAGGGCGCCTATCAGGCGCCGCACTATGGTTGGATGTTGCCGCGTGACTGAGCGGCACACTTCATTCATCCAGCGGCGTTGACTGCCACCGGCCGTCGCTGCCAATAGATGAACACCAATGCCAGGGCAAGCGTGCCCAGACCGGTGATGGCGCCGGTCCAGGGCAGGTCCACCAGCGGCGCACCACTGGCCACGACCAGGCCGCCGACCCAGGCGCCCGCTGCGTTGCCGAGGTTGAAGGCGCTCTGGTTCAGCGTCGATCCCAGGTTCGGCGCCTCGTGCGCCTGGTCGATGATGAGCAATTGCAGGATCGGGCACAGCGCGAAGGCGAACACGCCCCAGGCCAGCAGGGTGATCGCCGCCGGAATCAGCGAGCCGCTGGTCTGGGTGAACAGGGCCAGGATCAACACCACCGCGATCGCCATGCCCAGCAACGAAGGCAGCAGGCGTGAGTCGGCCAGACGCCCTCCGAGCATGCTGCCGATGGTCAGGCCGACGCCGAACAGCAGAAGCATCACGGTGATGCCGTGGGCGCTGACGCCGGTAACATCCTGCAGGATCGGCGCGATGTAGGTGAACACGCTGAACAGGCTGCAGGAGGCCATCGCGCTCATCGCAAGCGGCAGCAACACGTTGGGCTTGCGCAACACCCGAAACTCGCGCGCCAGGTTGCCGCGCTCCATGGGAATGGCCTTGGGCAGCCAGACGATCTGCGCCAGCAGGGCGATGACGCCGATGACCGAGACCGCCCAGAAGGTGGAGCGCCAGCCCGCGAACTGGCCCAGAGCGGTCCCCAGCGGTACACCCAGCACGTTGGCCAAGGTCAGCCCGGTGAACATCAGGGCGATGGCCTGGGCTCGCTTGGTCGGCGCCACCAGCCCTGCGGCGACCACCGAGCCGATGCCGAAAAAGGCACCATGGCACAGGGCCGTGATGACCCGTGCACCCATCAGCGTGGCGTAGTTGGGCGCCATCGCGCACAGCACGTTGCCGAGGATAAACATCAGGGTCATGCCCAGCAGGGTAGCCTTGCGTGGCAGGTTGGCAGTGAGTACCGCCAGCACCGGAGCGCCGAACACCACGCCCAGGGCGTAGCCGGTGATCAGCAGGCCAGCGTCCGGGATGCTGACGGACAGGTCCTGGGCCACATCGGTCAACAGGCCCATGATGACGAATTCGGTGGTGCCGATGCCGAATGCGGCGACGGCCAATGCAAACAACGCAAGTGGCATACGGATTCTCTCGAGTAGGAGGTGAGTTGCCCGAAGAGGGCATGCGCCAGCCTCCGCATGAGCTGCAGAGAACACGATTTATTGGAATGGGTGCGCAAAAAGCTGTAACGATACAGCGGCGCTTATTATAGGGAGGCCACTAAAGTCGGCAAAATTGATAATTGCAATGGAACTCTGCGCCAGCGAACCTTTCATGGCGGCTGCCCTCATACTTCGTAGCGGCCGTGCATGGGCACCTCGCGGTGGATTACTTGGACAAGGAACTCTGTATGACTGTCGCCTTCTGGTGTGTCTTGATCGCTTTGATATTGCCCTACGGTTGCGCGTATATCGCCAAGTTCACCGGCGGCAAGTTCGGCCTCAAGCAGAACCATGATCCACGCACGTATCTGGATGCGTTGGAGGGCCTGCCCAAGCGGGCGCACGCGGCCCAGCTGAACAGTTTCGAGATTCTTCCCGGCTTCATCGCCGCTGTGGTGATTTCCGATATCGTCGGCAATGCCCAGCAGGTGACGCTGGATGTGCTGGCGGTGGTGTTCATCACTTCGCGTCTGCTGTACATCATTTGTTATCTGGCCGACTGGGCGACGTTGCGATCGCTGGTATGGTTCGCGGGATTTGCGATCATCGTCAGCTACTTCTTCGTTTCGATGTAGCCAACAGGGTGCGGCAGTGGCGACGGGTCATCGATATGACGCGCCGCCGGATGCTCGTTACTTGTCTAACTCATCCATGGCGTCTTGCAGCTCCTTGCGGGCTTCGGCAAGTTTGTCCTTGCGCTTATTGATCTTCTCCGAATCGCCTTTCTTCATGGCCTTGTCCAGATCGCTCTGGCGCTTGCTGACTTCGCGCTTGGCATCGAGCACCTTGCCCTCACGCTCCTTGCGCAGTCCGTTTTCGGTGCAGTTGTTCTGGATCTCCCGTAGCGCGGTGCTCAGCCCATCGACCTGGTTCTGATTGCCGTTGGCCTTGGCGATGTCGATCTGCGCCTGTACATGCTGCTGCTTGGCGGCGCAGCCGGTGGCTGCAGGGGCCGAGGCGGGAGCGGAGGGCGCTGCGATCGCCGGGCCGGCCAGTACACCGGCGACCAGTACGGCGCACAGCGAGGAAAACTTGTTCATGGTGACTCCGAGAAGATGATTCTGAATAGTTGACGATGAATTGAAGTAGCTGTCTGTAGGACGCGTCTTATTCACGGCTGGATAGATCGAGACGGTGCAGTCGCCGGCGACGTGATCCACCTATTGAAGGACCTTTTGCCAGTCAGGTCAAAGCGATCGCGTCCTGGCCAGTTCCGGAGCGTTGGCGCCGACACGAAAAAAAGCCCCGGCCAGTCACCCGGCCGGGGCTTTTTACGGAGTGCTGCGAGGCGCTTATTTCAGGCCGGCAGCATCGCGCAGGGCGGCGGCACGGTCGGTGCGCTCCCAGGTGAACGCGGTGAAGGTGTCGTCGCCGACGGTCATTTCCACCGGCGCACGGCCGAAGTGGCCGTAGGCAGCGGTGGCCTGGTACATCGGGTGCAGCAGGTCGAGCATGGTGGTGATGGCATACGGGCGCAGGTCGAAGTGCGCGCGCACCAGCTTGACGATCTGCTCGTCGCTGATCTTGCCGGTGCCGAAGGTGTTGATCGAGATCGACGTTGGCTGGGCCACGCCGATGGCGTAGGACACCTGGATCTCGCACCGCTCGGCCAGACCGGCGGCGACGATGTTCTTGGCCACATAGCGACCGGCGTAGGCGGCCGAGCGGTCGACCTTGGACGGGTCCTTGCCGGAGAAGGCGCCGCCGCCGTGGCGAGCCATGCCGCCGTAGCTGTCGACGATGATCTTGCGCCCGGTCAGGCCGCAGTCACCCACCGGGCCACCGATGATGAAGTTGCCGGTGGGGTTGATGTGGAACTGGGTGTCCTTGTGCAGCAGCTCGGCCGGCAGCACGTGCTTGACGATCAGCTCCATGACGCCTTCGCGCAGGTCGTTGTACGACACGTCCGGGTTGTGCTGGGTCGACAGCACCACGGCATCGATACCCACGACCTTGCCGCCTTCGTACTGGCATGTCACCTGGGACTTGGCATCGGGGCGCAGCCACGGCAGCAGGCCGGACTTGCGCGCTTCGGCCTGGCGCTCGACCAGGCGGTGCGAGAAGCAGATCGGGGCAGGCATCAGCACGTCGGTTTCGTTGCTGGCATAACCGAACATCAGGCCCTGGTCGCCAGCGCCCTGGTCTTCCGGCTTGCTGCGGTCCACGCCCTGGGCGATGTCCACCGACTGCTTGCCGATGATGTTCATGACCGCACAGGTGGCACCGTCGAAGCCGACATCGGAGCTGTTGTAGCCGATGTCGACGATGACCTTGCGCACGATGTCTTCCAGGTCGACCCAGGCCGACGTGCTGACTTCGCCGGCGATGATCGCCACGCCGGTCTTGACCAGGGTTTCGCAGGCCACGCGGGCGAACTTGTCCTGGGTGATGATGGCGTCCAGCACCGCGTCGGAAATCTGGTCGGCGATCTTGTCCGGGTGTCCTTCGGAGACGGACTCGGAGGTGAAAAGGGAGTATTCGCTCATCTCGACGGTTTCCTAAATTGACCGATGGTGAGTGTCGCCAGCCGGCCGCGAGAAATGGCGGACCTGAATCTGGAAACCATTACGTAAGCCCACGTAGAGGCTCTCTCCGGGAACAAGCCCCGCAGCGATGGCCCAACGGGCCAGATCTTCCTGTTCGAACCCCAACCAGAGATCACCGCAGGCCTCTTTGGCCCAACTCTGATTGTGGCTGCACAACTCTGTTACCAAAAGGCTGCCGCCTGGCTGCACCCGCTGCGCCAGATGGCCAAGCGCCTGAGCCGGGTCGCTGAAATGGTGCAGAACCATGTTCAGCACCACGCAGTCGGCGCGCAGGCTGGTGGGGGCCAAGGCATCGGCCAGTTCCAGGCGTACGTTGCTCAGGTGCTCGCGCAGGCAGACTTGGCGAGCCAGTTCGAGCATGGCCGGGCTGTTGTCCTGCGCCGTGACCTGGGCAAAGCGTCGGGCCAGTTCGGGCAGGAAGCCGCCATCGCCCGGACCCACTTCCAGAGCGCTGGCCTGGTGGGCGAAGCTCAGTTTGTCGAGCAGGGCCAGCAGGCTTTCGCGGTACTGCGGCAGGCCGGCGATGAGGTCCTGCTGGGCGCGGAACTTCTCTTCCATGCGCGAAAAGAAATCTTCGCTGGCCGCGGCGCGCTGGCGCTGCACCACGGCCATGCGCGCCTGCGCCTCGGCCGGCAGGCTCAATCCGTCGACTTCCTCGAGCAGGGCGCTGTGCAGGCGTCCGCCCAGCACGCGACCGTTGGGCAGGGCACGACGATAGAAAATCGCGTTGCCTTCGCGCCGCGTGGCCACCAGGTCGGCCTGGGCGAGCACCTTGAGGTGATGGCTCATGCCCGACTGGCCCACCGCGAAGATCTGCGCCAGTTCCAGCACGCCGAACGAATCGCTGGCCAGCGCGCGCAGCACGTTCAGACGCAGGGGGTCGCCACCGGCTTTGCACAGGGCAGCCAGATCGTCACTTGCCTGATGGTCGAACGCAGGGGCACGAAGGTTCATAGGCTTGGCAGTCTAGAGAGCGACGGGCGGCGTCGCAAGACCAATATCAAAAAGTTTTGATATTGCTTCGGCAGGTTCATTGGCCGGCAATTGCCGCTCAGGGTAAATGTCCGATTGCCCAACCCCCTGCCGGTGGGGGAAAATGCCCTCCTTTGTTGTATCCCTGCCTACACAGACCCCAGGAGATAAGCGATGCCCAGCCGTCGTGAGCGCGCCAATGCCATTCGTGCACTGAGCATGGATGCCGTGCAAAAAGCCAACAGCGGTCACCCAGGTGCCCCCATGGGTATGGCGGATATCGCCGAAGTACTGTGGCGTGACTTCCTCAAGCACAACCCGGCCAACCCGGCGTTCGCCAACCGCGACCGTTTCGTCATGTCCAACGGTCATGGCTCGATGCTGGTCTATTCGCTGCTGCACCTCACCGGCTATGACCTGGGCATCGAAGACCTGAAAAACTTCCGCCAGTTGCACAGCCGCACGCCGGGTCACCCCGAGTACGGCTACACCCCAGGCGTCGAGACCACCACCGGTCCATTGGGCCAAGGCCTGGCCAACGCGGTAGGTTTTGCGCTCGCGGAAAAAGTGCTGGCAGCGCAGTTCAACCGCGACGGCCACAAGATCGTCGACCACAACACCTACGTGTTCCTTGGCGACGGCTGCATGATGGAAGGCATCTCCCACGAGGTGAGTGCGCTGGCCGGCACCCTGGGCCTGGGCAAGCTGATCGCCTTCTACGATGACAACGGCATTTCCATCGACGGCGAAGTCGAAGGCTGGTTCACCGACGACACGCCGAAACGCTTCGAAGCCTACGGCTGGCAGGTGATTCGCAACGTCGACGGTCACGATGCGGACGAAATCAAGACCGCCATCGAAACCGCCCGCAAGAGCGAGCAGCCGACGCTGATCTGCTGCAAGACCACCATCGGTTTCGGCTCGCCGAACAAGCAGGGCAAGGAAGACTGCCACGGCGCGCCACTGGGTGCCGAGGAAATCGCCCTGACCCGCGCAGCATTGAAGTGGAACCACGGCCCGTTCGAAATCCCGGCCGACATCTACAAGGAATGGGACGCCAGGGAAGCCGGCGTAGCCCTGGAAGCCGAGTGGAACCAGCGCTTCGCCGCCTATTCCGCTGCCTACCCTGAACTGGCCAACGAATTCGTGCGCCGCATGAGTGGCGAGCTGCCTGCCGACTTCTCCGAAAAGGCCAGCGCCTACATCGCCGAAGTGGCCGCCAAGGGCGAGACCATCGCCAGCCGCAAGGCCAGCCAGAACGCATTGAATGCCTTCGGTCCGTTGCTGCCTGAGATCCTCGGCGGCTCGGCCGACCTGGCCGGTTCGAACCTGACCCTGTGGAAAGGCTGCAAGGGTGTCGAAGCGGATGACGCCGCCGGCAACTACATCTATTATGGCGTGCGCGAATTCGGCATGAGTGCGATCATGAACGGGATCGCCCTGCACGGCGGCTTCGTGCCATACGGCGCGACCTTCCTGATCTTCATGGAATACGCCCGCAACGCGGTACGCATGTCGGCGCTGATGAAGAAGCGCGTGATCTACGTGTTCACCCACGACTCCATCGGTCTGGGCGAAGATGGCCCGACCCACCAGCCGATCGAACAGCTGGCGAGCCTGCGCTGCACCCCGAACCTCGACACCTGGCGTCCTGCCGATGCGGTCGAGTCGGCGGTAGCATGGAAATTTGCCCTGGAGCGCAACGACGGTCCGTCGGCGCTGATCTTCTCGCGTCAGAACCTCGATCACCAGGCCCGCGATCAGGCCCAGTTGGCCGACATCACTCGTGGCGGTTACGTGCTCAAGGATTGCGCTGGCGAGCCTGAGCTGATTCTGATCGCCACCGGTTCCGAAGTGGGCCTGGCCGTCAAAGCCTTCGACAAGCTGACCGAACAGGGCCGCAACGTGCGCGTCGTGTCGATGCCGTGCACCAGCGTGTTCGACGCGCAGGATGCAGGCTACAAGCAATCGGTCCTGCCGCTGCAGGTCAGCGCGCGCATCGCCATCGAGGCTGCGCACGCCGACTACTGGTACAAGTACGTGGGACTGGAAGGTCGGGTGATCGGCATGACCAGCTTCGGCGAGTCGGCACCGGCACCGGCGCTGTTCGAAGAGTTCGGCTTCACCCTGGAGAACATCCTGGCCACCGCCGAAGAATTGCTCGAAGACTGATCCACACCCCTGTGGGAGCGGGTTCTACCCGCGAAGAACACAACACGCAGTCATGTGCTGCCGCAGTGTCCTCTTCGCGGGTAGAACCCGCTCCCACATGATCTGAATGACTTCAGGCGTAACTCTCCATGTCTCAGAAACGCCCCTACAGAGTCGCCCTCAACGGTTACGGCCGGATTGGCCGCTGCGTGCTGCGTGCGTTGTGCGAGCGCGGCGCGCAGGCTGACTTCGAGGTAGTGGCGATCAACGACCTGGCCGACATGGCCAGTCTCGAATACCTCACGCGCTTCGATTCGACCCACGGACGTTTTCCCGGTGAAGTCACGGTCGAAGCCGACCATCTGTTGATCAACGGGCGCCCCATACGGGTCATCCGCAGCGCCACGCCCGAGGCGATCGACTGGGCTGCGCTGGACATCGACCTGGTGCTCGAATGCTCCGGGGCCTACAACACCCGTGCCGACGGTCAGCGTTTCCTGGCAGCTGGGGCACCGGCCGTGCTGTTTTCCCAGCCCATGGCCAGCGAGGCCGATGTCGATGCCACCATCGTGTTCGGCATCAACCAGGACTGCCTCACCGGGCACGAAAAGCTGGTGTCCAACGCGTCCTGCACCACCAATTGCGGCGTGCCGCTGCTGCGCCTGCTGGATCAGGCCATTGGCCTGGAATACGTGTCCATCACCACCATTCACTCGGCCATGAACGACCAGCCGGTGATCGATGCCTATCACCACGAAGACCTGCGCCGCACGCGCTCGGCCTTCCAGTCGGTCATTCCGGTTTCTACCGGCCTGGCCCGCGGTATCGAACGCCTGTTGCCGGAACTTGCCGGCCGAATCCAGGCCAAAGCTGTGCGCGTGCCGACCGTCAACGTGTCATGCCTGGACATTACCCTGCAGATGGCGCGCGACACCTGTGCCGTCGAGGTCAACCGGGTTCTGCGAGAAGCCGCAGGCAGCGGCCCGCTGCAAGGTCTACTGGCCTACACTGAACTGCCGCACGCCAGTTGTGATTTCAACCACGACCCCCATTCGGCCATCGTCGATGCCAGCCAGACCCGTGTATCCGGGCCGCGCCTAGTGAACCTGCTGGCCTGGTTCGACAACGAGTGGGGCTTCGCCAATCGTATGCTCGACGTCGCGGGGCATTACCTGCGCGTCATGAACAATTCCAAACGAGCTTGAAAGGACTGAACGCAATGACCGTGTTGAAGATGACCGACCTCGACCTGCAAGGTAAGCGCGTATTGATTCGCGAAGACCTCAACGTGCCCGTCAAGGATGGCAAGGTAACCAGCGACGCGCGCATCGTCGCCTCGTTGCCCACCATCAAGCTGGCCCTTGAGAAGGGCGCAGCGGTAATGGTCTGCTCGCACCTGGGCCGGCCCACCGAGGGCGAGTTCTCGGCCGAGAACAGCCTCAAGCCGGTCGCCGAGTACCTGAGCAAGGCACTGGGCCGCGATGTGCCGCTGGTGGCCGACTACCTCGATGGCGTTCAGGTCGAGCCTGGCTCTGTCGTGCTGTTCGAGAACGTGCGCTTCAACAAGGGTGAAAAGAAGAACGCCGATGAGCTGGCGCAGAAGTACGCCGACCTGTGCGACGTGTTCGTGATGGACGCGTTCGGCACCGCGCACCGCGCCGAGGGCTCCACCCATGGCGTGGCCAAGTTCGCCAAGGTGGCCGCTGCCGGTCCGCTGCTGGCCGCCGAACTGGAGGCCTTGGGCAAGGCGCTGGGTGCCCCGGCCAAGCCGATGGCGGCCATCGTCGCCGGTTCCAAGGTGTCGACCAAGCTGGACGTGCTCAACAGCCTCAGCGCCATCTGCGATCAGTTGATCGTCGGCGGTGGCATCGCCAACACCTTCCTGGCCGCGGCCGGGCACAAGGTCGGCAAGTCGCTGTACGAGCCTGACCTGCTGGATACCGCGCGCGCCATCGCCGCCAAGGTCAGCGTGCCGTTGCCGGTCGACGTGGTGGTGGCCAAGGAGTTCGCCGAAAGCGCCGAAGCCACGGTCAAGCTCATCGCCGATGTGGCCGATGACGACATGATCCTCGATATCGGCCCACAGACCGCCGAACAGTTCGCCGAACTGCTCAAATCGTCCAAGACCATCCTGTGGAACGGCCCGGTAGGTGTGTTCGAGTTCGATCAGTTCGGCAACGGTACCCAGGTGCTGGCCAAGGCGATCGCGCAGAGCCCGGCCTTTTCCATCGCTGGTGGCGGTGACACCCTGGCGGCCATCGACAAGTACGGCGTCGCTGAAGACATTTCCTACATTTCGACCGGCGGCGGTGCGTTCCTCGAATTCGTCGAGGGCAAGGTCCTGCCGGCCGTGGAAATGCTGGAACAGCGTGCCAAGGCCTGATGCCCTGTGAGTTTCGAGGAGAAACGGATGCTCAAGGCTGCCACCCTGGCATTGCTGATCGGTCTGCTGGCCGGTTGTTCCGGTGCGCCGGCAACCTCGGTTGACGACGAGCCGGCAGCGACCCCTGGAGGCTGTTCGCAGTCGCAGTGGCAAGCCCGAAAGCATCCCGGTGGTGGGCAAACGCATGGGGCCCGAGGCGCTGGAGCGCTACGAGCCGGAACAGCAGGCGCAGGCACCCGGTTGTCCTTGAGGGCAACCAAAGGTGCTCGCCAGCGGTCTTCTGTGGTGAGTTTCACGATTATCACCGCCTTTGGCACAAGGAGTTCACCATGAAGATCGGTTCCGCGACATTCGGTTCGGCCACCCTGCTGGCAGCGGTGCTGTCCAGCGGCTGCATGAGTTCCGGCGCAGGCAGCGCCTGTGAAGTGTTCAGCCCGGCGGCAGTGGTCACGCCGACCACACAGGATGATCAGCGCGTGCAGACCAACTCCACGGGCGCGCCGGCCAGTACTCAGAACACGGCGCAGGATTGTGGGGCCTGAGCCAGTGCTGCATGGGGCAGCAGTGCCCCGCGCTTCGAGGTATATGAATGAAAGGCGGTATGGCGATAATGGTCTTGGCGCTCCTCTCCGGCTGCGCCTATATGGACAAACAGATGCCGGTGTCCCCTAATTGGACACGCTGGCAATGTGACAGCCAAGTCGATGTGCAATGGCGCTACAGCGCCGCCGACAAGAGCGCGATGCAAGTGCGCCTGGCGGGCAGCGACAAGGAGTATGCGTTGACCCCTCAGGCCGGTGCCGAAGGTGAATTGTTCAGCGATGGCGTGCTGGCGTTCCACAAGAAAGGTGACGAAGGCCTGGTGTACTGGGTCGCCACCGACGATTTGATTGGCCGGGGTTGCAAGGCTCCGTGACGGCTGGGCCCCAGGGCCTGCCCGATGATAGGCATTACTTCAATAGCGGCCGCCTGCGGTGAGCTGCAACGATCAACGACCCTGAACCGGGAGACACATAACAATGGCACTTATCAGCATGCGGCAGATGCTGGATCACGCCGCCGAATTCGGCTATGGCGTACCAGCTTTCAACGTCAACAACCTCGAGCAAATGCGCGCCATCATGGAAGCGGCCGACAAGACCGACTCCCCCGTCATCGTCCAGGCCTCGGCCGGCGCCCGCAAATACGCCGGTGCCCCATTCCTGCGCCACCTGATCCTGGCGGCGATCGAGGAATTCCCGCACATCCCGGTATGCATGCACCAGGACCACGGCACCAGCCCGGACATCTGCCAGCGTTCGATCCAGCTGGGCTTCAGCTCGGTGATGATGGACGGCTCGCTGGGCACCGACGGCAAGACCCCGACCGACTACGACTACAACGTGCGCGTGACCTCGCAGACCGTTTCCTTCGCCCACGCCTGCGGCGTGTCGGTAGAGGGCGAGCTGGGCTGCCTGGGTTCGCTGGAAACCGGCCAGGCCGGTGAAGAAGACGGCGTGGGTGCCGAGGGCATCCTGGACCACAGCCAGATGCTGACCGACCCGGAAGAAGCGGCTGACTTCGTCGCCAAGACTCAGGTCGACGCCTTGGCCATCGCCATCGGCACCAGCCACGGCGCCTACAAGTTCACCAAGCCGCCTACTGGCGACATCCTGGCCATCGACCGCATCAAGGCGATCCATGCGCGCATTCCCAACACTCACCTGGTGATGCACGGCTCCTCGTCGGTACCTCAGGAATGGCTGGCGATCATCAACGAGTACGGTGGCGCCATCAAGGAAACCTACGGCGTGCCGGTTGAGGAAATCGTCGAGGGCATCAAGTACGGCGTGCGCAAGGTCAACATCGATACCGACCTGCGTCTGGCCTCCACCGGTGCGATTCGCCGCTTCATGGCGCAGAACCCGGCCGAGTTCGACCCACGCAAGTATTTCGCCGAAACCGTGAAAGCCATGCGTGACGTGTGCATCGCGCGCTACGAAGCGTTCGGCACCGCGGGTAATGCCTCCAAGATCAAGCCGATCTCCCTGGAAGGCATGTTCCAGCGCTATGCCAGCGGCGAGTTGAACGCCAAGGTCAACTAAGCGTCATCGCGACCAGAGAACCCGCCTATTGGCGGGTTCTTTCGTTTTGGCCGGGTGTTTCGCGAGCTCCACGGTCCCTGCACCAGACGCGCCGTCCATCGGCCGATATCGGTCCATGCCGCAAACACCTGGAAATTGTCCTACAGCTTTGTGCGGCGCCCGTCTAAAGTGATGCATGAATTTTCCGGATACCTCCGGATCAAGCCCCGTCTGAACGAGTAGTAGCATGGAATGCGCCCTTTATCCGTCCACGGACGGCGGTTCTACGTTGTTGGTGGTCGACGATTACCCGGAAAACCTGCTGAGCATGAGAGCTCTGCTCGAGCGCCAGGACTGGCAGGTGATCACTGCCGCTTCCGGTGTGGAAGCGCTGGGCAAGCTCCTGGAGCATGAGGTCGATCTGGTTCTGCTGGACGTGCAGATGCCCGGCATGGACGGTTTCGAAGTGGCGCGCCTGATGCGCGGCAGCCAGCGTACGCGCCTGACCCCGATCATCTTCCTGACCGCCAACGAGCAGTCGCAGGCCGCCGTGCTCAAGGGCTACGCCACGGGCGCGGTGGACTATCTGTTCAAAGCCGTTCGATCCGCAGATTCTGCGGCCCAAGGTCCAGGCACTGCTCGAGCAGCAGCGCAACCGACGCGACTTGCAGCGCTTGAGTCGGGATCTTGAAACGGCTCGCGCCTTCAACGCCTCGGTCCTCGAAAACGCCGGGGAAGGCATTCTGGTGGTCAATGATCAAGGATTGATCACCTTCGCCAACCCGGCCATCTCGCGCCTGCTGGGTGCCAGTGTCGAGCAACTGCAGTGCACCGTGCTGGCCGATCACCTGCACAAGCCGCAGGTCCCCGAGTGGTTCGAGTCCGACTTCTACCGCGCCTACAACACGCGTACGACCTACCGCGTACACGACGGGCTGATGCGCACGGCCAATGGCCAGCAACTGCCGGTGGCCTTGTCGTGCGCGCCGTTGCCCGGCGAGCAGCGTGCGATGGTGGTGACGATTCTGGACATGTCGGTGGTGCGCAGCCTGCACCAGCAGCTCGAATACCAGGCGGTCACTGACCCGTTGACCGGGCTGCTCAACCGCCGTGGCTTCTATCAGGCGGTGGAGAGTGCGCTGGTGCGCAACGAGCGCGCGGAAAAGGCCCAGGCCTTGCTGTATCTGGACATGGACGGTTTCAAGCGGATCAACGATCGCCATGGCCATGACGCTGGCGATCGAGCCTTGCGCTGGGTGGCCGAACAGATCAAGGCCGTGCTGCGCCCCTTCGACGTGGTGGCCCGCCTGGGCGGTGACGAATTCACCGCGCTGCTGGATAACCTCGACTACCCCGAGCAGGCCGCCAAGGTGGCCGAAAAGCTCATGGAACGCATCGCCATGGAACAGACCGTGGACGGGGTGGACATCAATCTGGGCGTGAGCATCGGCATCGCCACCTATCCCGAATGCGGCACCAACCTGGACAGCCTGCTGCGCGCCGCCGACATTGCCATGTATGCCGCAAAGCAGGCGGGCCGTCAGCAATACCGTTACTACGACCAGGATTTGAACGGTCGGGCGCGATCGCGTCTGCTGCTGGAAACCAGTGTCGGCGAAGCCATCGAGAACCGCGATTTCAGCCTGGTCTACCAGCCGCAGGTGTCGCTGCTCGACGGTCGTCTGCGTGGTTTCGAAGCGCTGTTGCGCTGGTGCCATCCCAGTGTTGGCGACGTGCAGCCGGGGCTGTTCATTCCCCTGCTCGAACAGGCGCGGTTGATCAGCCGCCTGTCGAGCTGGATCTACACCGAGGGCGCCGCCCAGCGTCGGGCCTGGTCCCGCCGCTTTCCCGACGAGCTGGTGCTCAGCATCAGCCTGAGCAATGCCCAGTTCGCCATGCCCAATCTGGTCTCCGAGCTGCAGCGCGCCATCGCCTTGCACGGCTTGCGCCCGCAGCAGCTCGAAGTGGAAGTGGTGGAGTCCTCCCTGATGCACAACCTGGCCCAGGCCACCGCACAGCTGCACCAACTGCGCAACCTGGGCGTGCGCATCGCCCTGGACGACTTCGGCACCGGCCCGTGTTCGCTGAAGCTGCTGCGCGATCTGCCCATCGACACGCTCAAGCTGGACCGTCACCTGATTGCCAAGTTGCCCGACTCGCACCCTGACGGTGTCTTCGCGCGCAGCGTGATCCAGGCCTGCAATGCTTTCGACATCACGGTGATCGCCGAAGGCGTGGAGACCGCCGAGCAATGTCGGTGGCTGCGCGCTGCCGGCTGCGAGTGGATCCAGGGCTTTGTCATTGCCCGGCCGTTGACCGCACAGGCCGCCAGCGATTTTCCATTGGTCAGCGCGGGCGTGCAGCCGGCGGCGGTGTGACGCCGGCACCGGGCAGGCGTTACACTGGTCGCCTTTCTCAAGTCGAAACGGGCACCATGAGCGCGCTGAAGTACCTGCAAGCCTACCCACCCGCACTGCAGGAGCAGGTACGGCAACTGATCGAGCGCGGGCAGCTGGCGGACTATCTCGGCCAGCGTTACCCCGATCGTCACGCCGTGCAGAGCGACAAGGCGCTGTACAACTATGCCGTGGCCTTGAAGCAGGCGCACTTGCGCAACGCACCGGCCATCGACAAGGTGCTGTTCGACAACCGCCTGGACCTCACGCACCGCGCGCTGGGCCTGCACACGGCGGTGTCGCGGGTGCAGGGCGGCAAGCTCAAGGCCAAGAAGGAAATCCGCATCGCTTCATTGTTCAAGGACGCGGCGCCGCAGTTTCTCGAAATGATCGTGGTGCACGAGCTGGCGCACTTTCGCGAGAGTGACCACAACAAGGCGTTCTACCAACTGTGCGAGCACATGCTGCCCGGTTATCACCAGTTGGAATTCGACCTGCGCGTCTACCTGACCTACCGTGATCTGCCCCCCGCGACGTGAAGGATATTCCCATGCAAGTCAGCAAGACCCGCAGCAGTTTCTACCGCCGGCTCTATGTGGCCTGGCTGATTGACAGTGGCCAGGCGGCCACCGTGCCGGCCCTCATCGAGGCGACCGGCATGCCTCGGCGCACCGCTCAGGACACCATTGCGGCGCTCGCCGATCTGGACATTGCCTGTGAGTTCGAGCAACAGGACGGCGAGCGCAACCACATCGGTCGCTATGTGATCCGGCAATGGGGTGCGATCGACCGTGAATGGATCGGCCAGAACCTGGGCCAGATCCGCCAGGTGCTCGGTTACCCCTGAGCAGCCTCGACCTCGCGCCGCATGGCGATGTGCGGGATGTTGTCCTCCAGGTATTCCTGGCCTTGGGCGATGAAACCGTAGCGGCCGTAATAGCCCTGCAGGTGGGCCTGGGCCGATAGCTGGATCGGCACGCGTGGCCAGCGTTGGGCGGCCTGTTCCAGTGCGTGGGTCAGCAGCGCGTGGCCCAGTCCGGTGCCGCGAGCCGATGCGGCGGTGATCACCCGGCCGATCACCACGTCGCCGTCCTGGGTCGACGGGTCGAGCAGACGCAGGTAGGCCACCAGTTGCCCGTTGTCCCGGCCCAGCAGATGGCAGGTGTCGGCGTGCAGATCCTGCCCGTCGACGTCCTGATAGGGGCATTGCTGCTCGACCACGAAGACCTCGCTGCGCAGGCGCAGGATTTCGTACAGCTGGTGGATATCCAGCTCGCGGTGGTGCATGCACGTCCATTCGATGGCCATGTTTACCTCGTTCGGTGTTTCGATTCCGGCAAGCCGCAGCGCCATCAGGTGACGACTGCGGTCGGCCCTTTGATCAGGTGTGCGGCCAGGGTTCGCAACGGCCCCAGTTGACGACAGATCAGCGCCAGTTGGGTCTGCACCAGGCGCTGTCCTTCGTCGACCTCGTCGGGCATCTGCTCCAGCGTGTCGGCCAGCGCTTCCTCGCTGTCGCTTTGCACCTGCACCGGTTCACGCGTGGCCAGGCCTGTGGCGATTTCATCGATGCTGAGCGCCAGGCTTTCGCCGGCCTCGCCGATCAGTTGCTCACGCGCCTCGGCTGGCAACTCGGTGCCACGGTGCGCGCCCAGTCCGGACAGGTAGCTGAGCAGGGTGTGCGACAGCACCAGGAAGCGGAAGCCGACGTCGGCTTCCTTGCGGAAGTGCCCCGGCTCCATGAGCATGTTGGCCAGGGTGGTGGAGAGCGCGGCGTCGGCGTTGTGCGCGTTGCGCCGGGCCAGGCGGTAGGCGAGGTCGTCGCTCTTGCCGTTGGCGTACTGCTGCATGATCTGGCGCAGGTAGATGCTGTTGCAGGTCAGGGTATTGGCCAGCACCTTGTTCAGTTTGCGGCCCTGCCAGTCGGGCAGGAACAGGAACACTGCAAGGCCGGCGATCAGGCTGCCGAGCAGGGTGTCGAACAGGCGCGGCAGAAAGAGGCCGTAGCCGTCGCCGGTCTGGTTGAAGCAGAACAGCACCATCAGCGTGATGGCCGCCGTGGCCAGGGTGTAGCGCGTGGTGCGGTTGACGAAGAACACCAGGCCGGCGCCGATGGCGAACAGCGATTGCACGATGGGGCTGGGGAACAGATCGAACAACGCCCAGCCCACGGTCAGGCCGATGGCGGTGCCGATGATGCGCTGGCCCAGCTTGCGTCGGGTGGCGCCGTAGCTGGGCTGGCACACGAACAGGGTGGTCAGCATGATCCAGTAGCCCTGGCTGGGGTGGATCAGATGGACCATGGCATAGCAGATCACCAGCGCCAGGGGCAGGCGCAGGGCGTGGCGGAACAGCAGCGAAGTGGGCGTGAGGTTCTGCCGAATGCGGCCCCAGAAGTCCTTGAGGGTATGCGGGGAGCGGTCCAGCAGGCTGCTGTCGCGGGCGTCGGCGAGACGGTCGGGGTTGCCGGCGTCGCTGAGCAGTCGGTCGAGGGTGCCGAGGTTGGCGGCCAGCGCGCGCAGCGATCGCAGCAGACCGCGCCAGGCGGGATTGCTCTGGATGCGCAGGTGTTCGAGCGAGGCGTGCAGGTCGCTCAGTGCTTCGGCGAAGCTGTCGTCGTAGATGAACGGCTGACGCAACTGGATCGACTCGCCCAAGCGCTGACAGGCAACACCTTGCTGGCGCAGCAGGCGCTGGCAGCGGAACAGGACGTCGCTGTGGAAGAACGCCTCGGCCAGGGCGTTGTACGGATAGTGAGAGGAGCTGGCGCGTTCGTGAATGTCCTGGGCGAGGAAATACAGCTTCAGGTAGCGGCTGACCTTGGAGCCGGGGCGGCCGTTGCCGACCCGGTGCAGGATGATTTCCTTGGCGGCGTTGAGCGCGGCCACGACTCGACCGTTCTGCTTGGCCAGCTCCAGACGGCGGGCCTCCACATCCAGTTGGCGAATCGGTTCGAACAGGCTCGCCTTGAGCTTGAGGTACTGTCCCAGTTCGCTGAACAGCCGCGCCAGGGCCTGTTGCACCGGCTGGTTGGAAAACAGCACCTGCCATAGCACCGACAACAGGCCGTACCAAGCGGCACCGGCGACCAGCAGCAACGGCTCGCGCCACAGATTGCTGACCTCGCCACCGCGCTGGTCGACGCCGATCATGGTGTAGACCGAGAGGATCAGCGTGGCGTAGGCGATCGCTCCGTAGCGTTCGCCCAGCGCGCCGAGCATGGTCAGGGCGAAGCTGGCCACGGCCAGGGCCGTGACGAACACATAGGGGTAGGGGAACAGCAGCTCGACGGAGAAGGCAGCGACGGTGAAGCAGGTCAGCGTGGCCGCCAGGGCGCGGATGCGGCCTTGCCAGTTGTCGTCGGTCTCGGCCAGGGCACAGGCGATGATGCCCAGGAACAGCGGGACCAGCAGGCGCATTTCGTTTTCATACCAGCACAGCGCCATGCTGCCGGACAGGGCGATGAACACCCGTACGCTGTAGCTGAACTTGTCCAGTGCCCACAAGCGGCGCATGGATTGGCGGAACGACCTGGATGCCATGTAGAGGGGATCGACCTGTAGGCAAGGGAGCTGATGAACGGCGCCAATTTATCATTGTCGGCGGTGGACGGGTACTGCGCGGTGGCCCCGACGCGGCTCGCGCCGCTGCTACAGGGGCGGTGGTGGGTCGATGGGGTGCGGTGGTCGTGACGCGGCTTGCGCCGCTGCTACGGGGGCGGTGGCGGATCGATGGGGTGTGGGGGACTCTGTAGCAGCGGCGCGAGCCGCGTCCGGGGGCGCTGCGCACTGGCGTCGTGCTACACGTACTGCGCTGCTGCGTAACCCGAGGCCCAGGCCCACTGGAAATTGAACCCGCCCAGATGCCCGCTGACGTCGAGCACTTCGCCGATGAAATACAGACCCGGGCTCTTCAACGATTCCATCGTCTTGGACGATACCTCGCGGGTGTCGACCCCGCCCAGGGTCACCTCGGCGGTGCGATAGCCTTCGGTGCCGGCGGGCACCAGTTGCCAGGCGCCCAATGCGTTCGCCACCGCCTGCAACTCGACCGGGGTGTACTGCTTCATCGGCTTGGAGACGAACCAGTGCTCGGCCAGCAGATTGGCCATTTTCTTGGTGAAGACTTCACCCAGCAGGGTCTTGAGCTCGGAATTGGGTCGTTCGGCCTGCTGTTGCTGCAACCAGGCCAGTGCATCGTGATCGGGCAGCAGGTTGATCTCGACGCTGTCGCCAGGCTGCCAGAAGGAGGAAATCTGCAAGATCGCCGGGCCGCTCAGGCCCCGATGGGTGAACAGCAGGTTCTCGCGAAACGCCTGATCGTTGCAGCTCACCAGGCAATCCACCGACGTCCCGGACAGCTCGGCGCAGATCTCCTTGAGCTGGTCGGTGATGGTGAACGGCACCAGGCCGGCGCGGGTAGGCAGGATGCTGTGGCCGAACTGGCGAGCGATCTGGTAGCCGAAACCGGTGGCACCCAGGGTCGGAATCGACAGGCCACCGGTGGCCACCACCAAGGACTGGCACGCCAACGGCCCCATTGAAGTCTGCAAGCGATAGCCTTCGGCGGTTTTCTCGATGGCCTGCACCGAGGTGTCAATGCGCAGCTCGACCCCTGCGCTTTCACACTCGGCCAGGAGCAGGCCAAGGATGTCGCTGGACTTGTTGTCGCAGAACAGTTGGCCCAGTTTCTTCTCGTGATAGGGCACGCCGTGCTTGGCCACCAGGGCGATGAAATCCCATTGGGTGTAGCGGGCCAGGGCCGACTTGCAGAAATGCGGGTTCTGCGAGAGGAAGTTGGCAGGTTCGGTGTACATGTTGGTGAAGTTGCAGCGACCGCCGCCGGACATGAGGATCTTCTTGCCTGGTTTGTTGGCGTGGTCGATCAGCAGCACTTCACGGCCTCGCTGTGCGGCGCTCAGGGCGCACATGAGACCGGCGGCGCCGGCGCCGATGATGATGACGGGGGTAGAGCGCACTGCTGGGTCCTCTTGCTTCGTGGGGTGTCAGGGATGGCCTCTTCGCGGGCAGAGCCCGCTCCCACACGATAGGGGGGCTCTACCTTTGTGGGAGCGGGGCGGGCGGCGAGCCCTCTGCCCGCGAAAGGGCCTGACCTGCAGTCAGAGAATCCGCACGCGCAGCGAACGGCCCTTGATCTTGCCGCTGTTCAGACGCTGCAGCGCCTGCTTGGCAATCCCGCGTTCCACGGCCACGTAGGCCTGGAAATCGAAAATGGCGATCTTGCCGACCTGGGTGCCGGGAATGCCCGCATCGCCGGTCAGTGCGCCGAGGATATCGCCCGGACGCACCTTGTCCTTGCGCCCGGCGCCGATGCACAGGGTGCTCATCGGTGGCAGCAGCGGCTCGCCGCCCTTGGAGGTCAGGCTGTCGAGCTCGGCCCAGGCCAGTGGCGATTTCTGCAACTGCTCGATGGCCTGCGCCCGATGCGCCTCGGCCGGGGCGACGAAGCTGATCGCCAAACCTTTCTCCCCGGCGCGACCGGTACGGCCCACACGGTGGATGTGAATTTCCGAATCGCGCGCCAGTTCGACGTTGATCACCATGTCCAGGGCATCGATGTCCAGGCCACGGGCAGCCACGTCGGTCGCCACCAGCACCGACGTACTGCGGTTGGCGAACATCGCCAGGACCTGATCACGGTCGCGCTGCTCCAGGTCGCCATGCAGCGCCACGGCGCTGATGCCTTTGCTGGTCAGGTGATCGACCACTTCCTGGCACTGCTGCTTGGTGTAGCAGAACGCCACGCACGACTGCGGGCGGAAGTGACCCAGGGCACGCACCACGGCGGCCATGCGGTCATCCGGCGAAATCTCGTAGAAACGCTGCTCGATCTGGCTGTCGGCGTGCAGGGCCTCGGCTTTCACCTGCTGCGGATCGCGCATGAACTTGGACGACAGCTGCTTGATCCCGACCGGGTAGGTGGCCGAGAACAGCAAGGTCTGCCGGCGTTCCGGGGTCTGCTCGATGATGTCGGCGATGGCGTCGTAGAAGCCCATGTCGAGCATGCGATCGGCTTCGTCGAGCACCAGGGTGTTGAGCCCGTCGAGCACCAGCGAGCCCTTGCGCAAGTGTTGCTGGATGCGTCCCGGGGTGCCGACGATGATGTGCGCGCCGTGCTCCAGCGAAGCGATCTGCGGGCCGAACGAGACGCCGCCGCACAGGGTCAGCACCTTGATGTTGTCTTCGGCGCGCGCCAGGCGGCGGATCTCCTTGGCCACTTGGTCAGCCAGCTCGCGGGTGGGGCACATGATCAGCGCCTGGCAGCCGAAATAGCGCGGATTGATCGGGTTCAGCAGGCCGATGCCGAACGCGGCCGTCTTGCCGCTGCCGGTCTTGGCCTGAGCGATCAGGTCCATGCCCTTGAGAATCACCGGCAGACTCTGCGCCTGGATCGGCGTCATCTGGGCATACCCGAGGGATTCCAGGTTGGCCAGCATGGCGGCGGACAGGGGCAGCGTGTTGAAAGCAGTGGCAATGGTGGTCACGGGACGGGCCTGCAAAACAAAATGTCGCGCAGTGTATCAGCCCCGTGACCTTTCGCCCTAAGCCTCCTTAGTGCTCAACCGGAGGTTCCTGACGAGGTGCGCGCCGTCCATCGCTGTCGGACAGCTGCACGAAGATCCCGGCGGCCAGCATTGCCATCAGGCCGATGGTCAGGAAGGTCGCCTGGAAGGCGCCCAGCACCGTGTCCACGCCCTCGTTGCCCAACGACGCGGTGAAACCGCCCAGCAGAGCACCGGCGCAGGCCACGCCCAAGCCCAGGGAAAGCTGCGCCACCACCGACAGCAGACCGTTGCCGCTGCTGGCGCTTTCGTCGTCCAGGTCGATCAGGGTCACGGTGTTCATCGCCGCGAACTGCAGCGAGTTCACCGCGCCGAGCAGGCCCAGCTGGGTCAGCAGCAGCCAGTAGGGGGTGGTTTCCGAGACCAAGCCGAGGCTGGCCAGCAACAGGCCCAGCAGCAGGGTGTTGCCGGTGAGCACGATGCGATAGCCGAAGCGCTCGATGATTGGCCGGGAAAACGATTTGGCCACCATGGCCGCGGCCGCCAGCGGGATCATGCTCATGCCGGCTTCCGACGGCGAGTGCCCCAGCGCCACTTGCAGCAGCAAGGGCACCATGAAGGGCAGGGCGCCGCTGCCCAGGCGCGCGAACAGGTTGCCCAGAATGCCGATGGCGAAGGTGCGCGTGTGGAACAGTTTCGGCGAGAACAGCGGGTTGTCGATCTTGCCTGCACGCAGCCAGTAGGCGGCCAGACAAGCCATGCCGACGAACAGCAACAGCATCACCCGCAGGTGCGGCAGGTGCAGCTCGCCCAGGCCTTCCATGGCGATGGTGATGAGCACCATGGCGGCACCGAACAGCAGGAAGCCGATACCGTCGAAGCGCGTGCGTTCGGCGCCGCGCAGGTCGGGTACCAGGTTCCAGACCGCCCAGCAACCCAGTGCGCCCACCGGCAGGTTGATGAGGAAGATCCAGTGCCAGCTCAACCATTCCACCATCCAGCCGCCCAGGGTCGGCCCGAGCAGGGGGCCGAGCAGCGCTGGCACGGTGATGAAGCTGAGGATGCGCACCAGCTCCGAACGCGGGTAGGCGCGCAGCACCACCAGCCGCCCCACCGGCAGCATCAGGGCACCGCCCAGACCCTGAATCACCCGGGCCACCACCAGCATCGCCAGGCTTTGGGACAGCGCGCACAACAGCGAGCCGATGCTGAACAGCATGATGGCGCTGAAGAACACCTTGCGCGTGCCGAAGCGGTCGGAAATCCACCCGGAAGCCGGGATCAGCAGCGCGACCGTCAGCATGTAGGCGATGATCACCGACTGCATGCGCAACGGGTTTTCCGCCAGGTCGCTGGCCATGGCCGGCAGCGCGGTGTTGAGGATGGTGCCGTCCAGGGCCTGCATGAAGAAAGCAATGGCGATGACCCAGGGCAGCCAGCGAGCGGTAACGGGATCCAGTGTTGGGCGCGTGGACATGGGGCCTCTTGTTGTTTGAGGTTGATTATGAATGTTCATGGCCAGCCGGCAGGAGCGGTCATCGGCCGCGAAACATGCACTGCGGTGTAGCTGACACTGCGCGGTGCACTTTTCGCGGCCAGAGATCGTTCCTACAGCGTCAACAGCAACCGCTTCACCAACGCGCCGGGGAGCAAACTGGAATGGGTCTGGCGCTCGCCGTAGGTGCTGGTCGAGAGAATCAGCTCGCGCTCGGCCGTCAAGGCTTCCAGCTGGTCACCCAGGACACTGTAGACGCTGTCGTCGAAACGCATGGTATTGACCGGTGCAACGATATGACCGTCCTCCACCCAGAAAGTGGCAAAGCGGGTCAGCTCGGTCATGCGCGCCGCCGGCATGTCGGAGTAGTTCAGGTACCACAGGTTGCTGATGTACAGACCGGTTCCGAGGCGTTGCAGCACGTCGGCCAGGGGTAGGTCGCCTGCTGCCATCTGCAGCGCGCCCGGCATCTCCGAGTTGTCCGCGCCGTTGCCCTGCAAGCCGTATTCGGCCGCGCTGCGTGAATCCACCAGGCGCTCGGCAGCGAGCCCGTGGCTGACCAGCGAGAGGTCCTTGCGCGGATAGCCTTCCTGGGAAAACGCCGGGGTCAACGAACCGCTGATGCGCTCCTCGAAGCTCACCTGCGCGCTCAACCGGGCTTCGCCTGCATACAGTCGTTGCAACGGGCTGTTCTTGCTGGCGATGGCCTGCGCCGAGAAGCCGCCCCAGCCCAGCATGCCGATGATTTCATCCAGCGCAGCCGGTGCCAGGTAGGCGCGATAGGCGCCCGGTGGCAGCACCTTGAGCGGACGGCTCAGGTGGTCCAGTTGCTCGCGGGCCTGGGCCAGGCGGTCGGCGAAGGCCTGTGCCTGCCACTGCTGGCCGGCGTAGTTGGCCTTGACCGCTTCGCCATTGGCATGGAACAGGCTGAAATCGAAATTGAAGCTGTTGGCCTGATGCCAGCCAGTGGCCCCGTCGCTGTTGGCAAAACCCCGGCAGATCGTGCCCGCGGCATAGATGCCGACCAGGTCCAGACCACGGGCCGCCGTGCCGATCTGCTCGACGACTTCAGCCGCATCGGGCAAGGGCGTGTCGTCGACATGGCGCGTCTGCCACTGCGAGGTGTTGAGTTGCAGATAAGGGTCCGGTTGCAGCAGCGGCAGTGTCTGGCTCAGCTGGTGCACGGCCTGGGTCAGACGCTGCTGGTCCACCTCCAGATCCTCGGACAGGGTCAGCTGCAGCTCGGCCTGGCGGTCGTTTTCGATCAGCTTCAGCGACACTGTGGCCTGAAGCACCTGTCCCGCCTGGCGCACCTTGGCATGGTTGAAGCGGATGAAATCCGAGGCTTCGGCGTTGTAGCTCAGGGTGAAGCGCTGGCTCGGGGCGACGGTGTGTTGCAACCCTTGCACCAGTGCCTGGAAATGCTCGGCGTGATGGCTCATGCGTCACCTCCGAAAACGTCGATCTGGCTGAACACGCAGCTGGGCGATGCATGCCCTACACGGATCACCTGGTTGGGTTCACCCTTGCCGCAGTTGGGCGTACCCAGCACCTGCAGGGTGCTGGCGTCGCCTACCGCTCGCAGGTTTTTCCAGAAGCTGGCGGAGATACCCCGATAGTTGGGGTTCTTGACCACGCCCTTGAGTTCGCCGTTCTCGATCAGTTGGCCCCACTCGCAGCCGAACTGGAATTTGTTGCGTGCATCATCGATCGACCAGGAGCGGTTGGTGGACATCAGGATGCCGTGCTCGATGCCGGCGATCAGCTGCGTCTGGCTGTGCTCGCCCGGCTCGATGTTCAGATTGGCCATGCGATCGATCGGAGCCCGGTTCCAGCTGCTGGCACGGCTGTTGGCGACGCCGTCCATACCGCTGCGGTATTGCGACAGGGCGCCGCCCAATGGGCGCACCAGCACGCCATCGCGGATCAGCCACTGCTTGCTGGCTGGAGTGCCATCGTCGTCGTGTGCGTAGCTGGCCAGTTCGTGCGGGATATCGGGGTCGAAGGTCACGTTGAGCAACGGCGAGCCATAGCGCAGGTGGCCGAAGTCCTCGACCTTGACGAAGCTGGTGCCCGCATAGTTGCGCTCGTCGCCCAGAATCCGGTCCAGCTCCAGGGGGTGGCCGATGGATTCGTGGATCTGCAGCATCATCTGGTCGGGTGTCAGCAGCAGGTCACGCGGGCCTTGCGGGGCATTGGGCGCCAACAGCAACTGCAGGGCCTGGTCGGCGACCTGGCGGCCGGCGCCGACAATGCCACAGCGCTCGATCACGTCGACACCGCCTTGCTGGCCGAAGTTGTCGCGGCCCAGGCTGCGGGTCTGGCTGTCGCTGCCATCGAAGGCCGTCACGCTCAGGCCGGGGAAGACGAAGCGCTGCGCCTGGCGAATCTGCGCGCCGGCGCTGTTGAGGTAGATCTGTTCGACATCGGTGATGCCCAGGCCGGCATACCAGCTGACCAGCCGCGGATCGTCCGGAACGCGGGCGGACTCCTCGCCAAGCATCTGGTAGCACTGGGCCAGAGACGGGAAGGCGGCCTGCCTGTCGGGCGAGAGATAATCGCTGCGGGCGCTGCTGACCGGGTGTTGCTGCAGGTCGAGCAAGGCATGGGCGGCGATGGCGCCTGCCTGTTGCTCGGCCCGCTCCAGCGCCTGCTGCAGACCGCGTACGGACAGATCGCCGGTGGCAGCGTAGGCTTCCACGCCTTTCACTCGTACGGTGATCATCACGCCTTCGTCGAGGCTCAGGCTCGGCGGTTCGGCGATGTTCTTGCGTACGGCCAGGTGCTGGCTGGATTGGCGCACGTGGCGCAGGGAGAAGAATTCGGCGCGAGTGCGCAGGGCGGCGAAGCGTCGTTGCAACAGGGCGGTGGAATCGAACATTCAGGGGCCTCTGTGGTGGGGCAGTTTCGGCCCTTTCGCGGCTGCTACCCGCTCCTACAGAGGAAACGCGATCCCATGTAGGAGCGGCTAGCAGCCGCGAAGGGGCCGGCATGCAGAGCCGGGTTGAGCAGGCCCACAGCTTAGGCCCCACCGCCGCCATGGGGCAAATCCATATCAGCTGTGAGGCGCACCCACTTCGCGCATCGGCTTGCCACGCACCGGCGCATCGCCTGCCACGTAGTAGGCCGCGGTCGAGCGTGCTTCGGGCTTGCGGCCACGAATGCGGTCGGCGATCTTCTCGGCGATCATGATGGTCGGCGCGTTCAGGTTGCCGGTGGTGATGATCGGCATGATCGAGGCGTCGACCACGCGCAGGCCTTGCAGGCCATGCACGCGACCCTGACCATCGACCACGGCCATCTCATCGGTGCCCATCTTGCACGAGCACGATGGGTGATAGGCGGTTTCGGCATGCTCGCGGATGAACTGATCCAACTGCTCGTCCGTCTGCACCTCGATGCCGGGGCTGATCTCGCGGCCGCGGTACTGGTCCAGCGCGGGTTGCTGCATGATCTCGCGGGTCAGGCGGATACCGTCGCGGAATTCCTGCCAATCCTGCTCGCTGGCCATGTAGTTGAACAGGATGCTCGGGTAGTCGCGCGGGTTCTTCGACTTGACGTTGACCCGGCCACGGCTCGGCGAGCGCATGGAGCCGACGTGGGCCTGGAAACCGTGCTCCTGAACACCCTTGGTGCCGTTGTAATTGATCGCCACCGGCAGGAAGTGGTACTGGATGTTCGGCCACTCGAACTCAGGGCGCGAACGGATGAAACCACCGGCCTCGAACTGGTTGCTGGCGCCGATACCGGTGCCCAGGAACATCCATTCGGCGCCGATCTGCGGCTGGTTCCACCACTTCAGCGACGGGTACAGCGAGACCGGCTGGGTGCAGCTGTATTGCAGGTACATTTCGAGGTGGTCCTGCAGGTTCTGGCCGACGCCTGGCAGGTCGTGCACGACGTCGATGCCCAGCGGCTGCAGCACCTCGGCAGGGCCCACACCGGAGCGCTGGAGAATCTGTGGCGAGGCGATCGCGCCGCCGCACAGCAGGACTTCCTTGCGGGCACGGGCCTGGATGCGCTCGTCGCTGTCACCGACCAGGTAGCTGACGCCGACCGCACGCTTGCCTTCGAAGACGATCTTGTCGGTCAAGGCGTGGGTGACGATGGTCAGGGTGTCGCGCTGCTTGGCTTGGTCCAGGTAGCCGCGTGCGGTGCTGGCGCGGCGGCCCTTGGGCGTCACGGTGCGGTCCATGGGACCGAAGCCTTCCTGCTGGTAGCCGTTGAGGTCGTCGGTGCGCGGAAAGCCTGCCTGCACGCCGGCTTCGACCATGGCGGCGAACAACGGGTTGTTGCCGGGCTTGGGCGTGGTGACGCTGACCGGACCTTCGCCACCGTGGTAGTCGTTGGGACCGATGTCACGGGTTTCGGCCTTGCGGAAATACGGCAGGCAGTCCAGGTAGCTCCAGTCTTCCAGGCCCGGCAGCTTGGCCCAGCCGTCGTAGTCCATGGCGTTGCCGCGGATATAGCACATGCCGTTGATCAGCGAAGAGCCACCCAGGCCCTTGCCGCGGCCGCACTCCATGCGGCGGTTGTTCATGTGCGGCTCGGGCTCGGTCTCGTAGGCCCAGTTGTAGCGGCGGCCCTGCAGGGGAAAGGCGAGGGCGGCGGGCATCTGGGTACGGAAGTCCAGGCGATAGTCCGGGCCGCCGGCTTCGAGCAGCAGGACGGTGACGCCTGGATCTTCGGTCAGGCGCGTGGCCAGGGTGTTACCGGCCGAACCGGCGCCAATGATGATGTAGTCGAATTCCTGGGACATGGAGGTTCCCTCTTTGAAATATGGCAAGGTGGGCAGGGTGTCAGGTCTGGCCTATTCGCGGGCAGAGCCCGCTCCCACAAGGATCAGCTTTGTCGGGCTTTTTTGTGGGAGCGGGCTCTGCCCGCGAAGAAGGCTCCGCGGTGTTGCTCAAGGCCCCTTCGCGGGCACAGGGCTCGCCGCCCGGACCGCTCCCACAAGGGTCTCGGATCAGAACACCGAAACGTAATCGCCCAGTTCCACCTGTACCGATTTGATCCGGGTGTATTGCGCCAGCGAGCTGATGCCGTTTTCGCGGCCCACGCCGGACTGCTTGTAGCCACCCACCGGCATCTTCGCGTCGGATTCGCCCCAGGCGTTGATCCAGCAGATGCCTGCTTCGAGCTGATGGATCACGCGGTGCGCACGGTTCAGGTCGCGGGTGACCACACCGGCGGCCAGGCCCATCTCGGTGGCATTGGCGCGGCGGATCACTTCCTCTTCGCTGTCGTAGCCGAGGATGCTCATCACCGGGCCGAAGATTTCTTCGCGCACGATGGTCATCTCGTCGCTGCAATCGGTGAACACGGTGGGTGCGACGAACGCGCCCTGACCCAGCTCACCGTCGGTCAGCCGCTCGCCGCCGCACAGCAGGCGCGCGCCTTCGGCCTTGCCCTTGGCGATATGGCCCAGCACGTTTTCCATGTGGGCGAAGCTCACCAGCGGACCGAAATTGGTGTTTTCGTCTTCAGGATCGCCGATGCGGATGCGCTGTACGCGCTCCAGGATCTTGGCTTCGAGTTGCGCCTTGAGGGCATTGGGCACGAACACCCGAGTGCCGTTGGTGCAGACCTGACCGGAGCTGTAGAAGTTGGCCATCATGGCGATGTCGGCGGCCTTGTCGAGGTCGGCATCGTCGAAGATGATCAGCGGCGACTTGCCGCCCAGTTCCATGGTCACTTCCTTGAGCGAGGAGCTCGAGGCGCTGGCCATGACTTTCTTGCCGGTGCTGACGCCGCCGGTGAACGAGACTTTCTCGATACCAGGATGCTCGGTGAGCCAGGCGCCGACTTCGCTGCCACTCCCGGTCAGCACATTGAACACGCCAGCGGGCAGGCCGGCTTCGGTGTAGATTTCGGCCAGCTTGAGGGTGGTCAGCGAGGTGACTTCGCTGGGCTTGAAGATCATCGCGTTGCCGGCGGCCAGCGCCGGAGCGGACTTCCACAGAGCGATCTGGATCGGGTAGTTCCAGGCGCCGATACCGGCGGTCACGCCCAGGGGCTCGCGGCGGGTGTAGACGAAGGACGTGTCGCGCAGCGGGATCTGCTCGCCTTCGATGGCAGGCACCAGGCCGGCGTAGTATTCGAGCACGTCGGCACCGGTGACGATGTCCACGTAGCGGGTTTCCGAGTAGGCCTTGCCGGTGTCCAGGGTTTCCAGCAGGGCCAGTTCGTCGTTGCGCTCGCGCAGGATGTCGACGGCTTTGCGCAGCACGCGCGAGCGCTCCATGGCGGTCATCGCGGCCCAGATCTTCTGGCCTTTTTCGGCGCTGGCGACGGCTTTTTCGACGTCTTCGGCGGTGGCGCGCTGGACCTGCGCCAGCACTTCACCGGTGGCCGGGTTGACGGCATCGAAGGTGCCGCTGCCGCTGGCGTCCACGTAGCCGCCATCGATGTAGAGTTTTTGCGTTGGGAAACGGGCCATAAGATCCTCGCGGTGCAGTTAAGGTGGCAGCAGGCGAGGCGCGAAGCTTCAGCGCTGCTGTTTTGCCAGTTGCATGTCCATGTATTCGCAGGCGATGCGATGTGCCTGCGCGGTATCGAAAGCATCGCCCGACAGGGCGCCGCGCAACCACAGACCGTCGATCAGTGCAGCCAGGCCGCGTGCGGCGCTGCGTGCCTGTTCCACCGGCAATTCACGGCGGAACTGGCAACACAGGTTGGAATACAGGCGGTGGTCGTTGATCCGCTGCAACCTGTGCAAGGACGGCTGATGCATGCTGGTGGCCCAGAAGGCCAGCCAGGTCTTCATGGCCGGAGCGTTGACCTGGCTGGCGTCGAAGTTGCCTTCGATGATCACCTGCAGGTGCGCCCTGGCGCTGTCGTCGGTCAAGGCCTGTCGGCGCGTGGCGACGTTGTCGATCAGCACGTTCATCAGGTGGCGCATGGTCGCTGCGATCAGGCCGTTCTTGTCCTGAAAGTAGTGACTGATGATGCCGTTCGACACACCGGCCAGGCGGGCGATCAGAGCAATGCTGGCGTCACTCATGCCGACCTGGTCGACAGCCTGGAGCGTGGCTTCGATCAACTGTTGGCGGCGGATGGGTTGCATACCGACCTTGGGCATTGCGCGAATCTCCTTGGGCCTGCAGTACGGGCAGTGAGTGACAGCCGACTGAAGCCAGTCTAGTTTATTTTGATTGAACGATCAATCAATAAAAAAAGGATGGATGAATGTGTGCAGGGTTTTTAGAGGATCGGGGAGGGGAAGGCAATAAGGTTTGAGCGGGGGGTGTCAGGGGGATTGCGGTGAGGCGTTCGCGGGCAGAGACCCGCTCCCACAGGCGGCGCGCAACCCTGTGGGAGCGGGGCGGGCGGCGAGCCCTCTGCCCGCGAAGAAGACGCCGCGGTGTGTCAAACCGGCCGCGGCAGGGTTGCTTCCAGCGAGGATCAGCCCAGGTTCTTGCCGAGCAGGGCATGGTACAGCTCGGTATCCCCCAGAATGCCCACCACCTGTTTGTCGCTGTCCTGCAGGACCAGTTTGTGGCCCGTCTGATAGCGGATCTGCAAGGCGTCGCGCATGCCGATGTCGGCGTTGACCAGTGTCGGCCGGCGGCCCAGACCTTCCATCGCTTGCCCGGGCGCCCAGCCTTGCACGTCGAGCACGGTGTCGCCCTGGCGCGCGCTGGTCAGCGAATTGCCGGCGCCCAGGTTCAGCCATGAATCCACGCCCGGATCCAGGCACACCGAACCGTTGACGCGGGTGCACTTGTCCAGGGTGCGCATCAGGCTGCGCCCGCACAGCACGTTGAGTGGGTTGGTGTGGGCGACGAAGGTCCGCACGTAATCGTCGGCCGGGTTGAGGACGATTTCCTCGGGTACGCTGTACTGGACGATCCGCCCGTCTTTCATGATGGCGATGCGGCTGCCCAACTTCAGCGCTTCGTCCAGGTCATGGCTGACGAAGACGATGGTCTTGCTCAATTTGCGTTGCAGCTCCAGCAACTCGTCCTGCAGACCCTGGCGGATCAACGGGTCGAGCGCCGAAAAGGGTTCATCCATCAGCAGGATGTCGGCGTCCATCGCCAGCGCCCGGGCCAGGCCCACACGCTGCTGCATGCCGCCGGACAGCTCGTCGGGCTTCTTGTTGCGCCACTGGGTCAGGCCCACCAGTTCGAGCTTCTCGTCGACCAGCTTGCGCCGTTCCTTTTCCGGACGGCCCTGCATCTCAAGGCCAAAGCTGATGTTCTCTCGCACCGTCAGCCAGGGCATCAGGGCGAACTTCTGGAACACCATGGCGATGCGCTTGGTGCGCATCATCTTCAGCTCCGCCGGCGTGCACGAGGCGATGTCGATCTGGCGGTCTTCATGCTCGACGAACAGCTTGCCGCGGCTCACCGTGTTCAGCCCGTTGATGCAGCGCAGCAGGCTCGACTTGCCCGAACCGGACAACCCCATCAGCACGCAGATCTCACCCTTGTTGATGTCCAGGCTGGCCTTTTCCACGCCGACGATCTGCCCGGTCTTCTTCAGGATCTCGTTGCGGGTCAGCCCTTGGTCGAGCAGTTTCAGCGCTTCGCGTGGGTCCTTGGCGAAGATCACATCGACGTTGTCGAATCGAATAATGCTCATGCATCACCCCCTATCTTGACGTCGGGTTGTTTGCAGATACGGTCGAGCATGATCGCCAGCAACACGATGGCCAGACCGGCTTCGAAGCCAAGCGCGATATCGGCGGTGTTCAGTGCGTTGACCACCGGCTTGCCCAGGCCATCGGCACCGACCAGGGCGGCGATCACCACCATGGACAGCGACAGCATGATGCACTGGGTGATGCCGGCGGCGATGCTCGGCATGGCGTGGGGCAATTCGATGCGCGACAGCAGCTGGCGGCGCGAGCAGCCGAAGGCCTTGCCGGCGTCCATCAGTTCCTGCGGCACGTCGCGAATGCCCAGGTAGGTCAGGCGAATGGGCGCGGCGATGGCGAACACCACCGTGGAAATCAGGCCCGGTACCACGCCCAGCCCGAACAGGGTGAGCGTGGGGATCAGGTAGACGAAGGTCGGTACCGTCTGCATCAGGTCGAGGACCGGCCGCATCATGGTGTAGAACATCGGCTTGTGCGCGGCGACGATGCCCAACGGCACGCCGATGATCACGCAGACCAGGGTGGCGAACAGCACCTGCGCCAGGGTCTCCATGGTTTCCTGCCAGTACCCCAGATTGAGGATCAGCAGGAACGACAGCGCCACGAACAGCGTCAGGCCCCATTTGCGCTGGATGAAATGCGCCAGCGCAGCGATCAGGGCGGTCAGTACGTAGGGGTTGAACCAGGTCAGACCGGCGGTGAAACCATGAATGATCGCTTCGAGCGTGGACGCGATGGCATCGAACGTCGAAGCCCCGTGTTGGGTGAGCCAGTCGACGAAAGCCGCGATGTACTCGCCCAGGGGGATCTTGTGGTCTGTCAGCATGGTAGTGAGTGTCCGCATGCGAGGAAACGAAGGGCCGGCCGGTGAGGCCGGCAACCGCCGGCCCGCCTGCCAGCGTTATTGCGCGAGCTTGGCCTTGACGGCTTCAAGACCCGGCTTGCCATCGACGGTGGTGACGCCCGCGAGCCAGGTGTCGAGCACCTGTGGATTGTTTTTCAGCCAGGCCCGAGCAGCGACGTCGGGTTTCTGCTTGTCGTCCAGGACGTTGCCCATCAGCGTGCTTTCCATGGCCAGGCTGAACTGCAGGTTCTTCAGCAACTGACCCACGTTGCTGCACTCCTGGGTGTAGCCCTTGCGTGTGTTGGTATAGATGGTGGCCTGGCCGAAGTTGGGGCCGAAGAAGTCATCGCCACCGGTCAGGTACTGCAGCTTGAAGCGGGTGTTCATCGGGTGCGGTTCCCAGCCCAGGAACACCACGTCGGTGTTGCGCCGCTGGGCGCGGTCGACCTGGGACAGCATGCCGGCCTCGCTCGATTCGACCACTTTGAAACCGGCGTCCTTGAGGCCGAAGGCGTTCTTGTCGATCATGCTCTGGATCAGGCGATTGCCGTCGTTGCCCGGCTCGATGCCGTAGATCTTGCCGTCCAGCTCCTTCTTGAATTTGACGATGTCGGCGAAATCCTTCAGGCCCTTGTCGTACAGCGCCTGGGGGACGGCCAGGGTGTACTTGGCGTTTTCCAGGTTGGCCCGCACTGTTTCCACAGTGCCGGCGTCGCGGTAGGGCTTGATGTCGTTTTCCATGGTCGGCATCCAGTTGCCCAGGAAAACGTCCATGTTCTTGCCATCGGCCAGGGACTTGTAGGTCACCGGCACGGAAATCATCGTGGTCTTGGTCTTGTAGCCCAGTGACTGCAGCACCGCACTGGTGACGGCGGTGGTGACGGTGATGTCGGTCCAGCCGACATCGGAGAAATTCACAGTGGCGCATCGCGCCGGTTCCGCTGCTTGAGCCAGTACAGGCAGGCCCAGCAGGGTGGCCAGCAGAATCGATGTTGGACCTTTCATGGTGTGCTCCTGGTTTTCTCGGCGTGGGGCGCAAGGGCATGCCACGCTTGTTTGAATGCTCGATCGCCGCGTCCGCGACGGGTGCGCCGCCAAGGTGCCAGGCGATCGGGCCGTGAGTGATCATGTACCAGCGCAAATCAGCCGCCTACCGGGTGCGTCGTATCCAGTGCGGGCAGAGTCGCATCCAGTGTCGGTGACGTCGCTTACAGCTCATGGGCTTGCAGCAGCGACCTTACCCGCGACACCTGCGTACATCCACTTATATGAAGTTGCCACACGAACGTGCAGAGGCGAGCTGCACGCCTCTTTTTCGCGCGCAGCTCATCACCGGTGCCTTCGACCGCGCTCCGCAGTGGGCTGCGGCGAACAGCGTGCTTGTGGTGACACTTGGCGGTGCGCTACCCCAGCGGTTGCTACCGAATTGCTCAGACCCCACGGCGGGTATGCTTTTGAGGAGAATCAACGGTCGCCCGCGAAGGTCTTTCGCAGCGCTCTGCATAGCCCTGCGCGACGTCGTTTTCAGGCGCGGTGGAGTTCCCGACCAATTGTCGGCATGGGGTTTGCGTAGCAAAGCAAAGCCCCTGTTAAACAGAGGGCAATAACAAGAGCCTGCCTGAGGCCACCATCCGCTTCGCGTAAGGAGATACCGCAATGACATCCTTCACCACCGGCGCTCAGCCGCAGACCCGCAGTCCTCAGTCCATCGGCTTCCTGTTGCTCGACAACTTCACCCTCATCTCCCTGGCCTCGGCAGTCGAACCGCTGCGCATGGCCAACCAGTTGTCTGGACGCGAGCTGTATCGATGGACCACCCTGAGCGCGGACGGTGGCCAGGTATGGGCCAGCGATGGCCTGCAGATCACTCCGGATTCGGCCATGCACAAGGCCGCGCCAATGGACACGGTGATCGTCTGTGGCGGTGTCGGTATCCAGCGTGCGGTGGGTCGCGACCACGTCAGCTGGCTGCAGAGCCAGGCACGGCAGTCCAAGCGCCTGGGGGCGGTCTGTACCGGCAGCTGGGCGCTGGCTTGCGCCGGTCTGCTCGACGGTTTCGAGTGCAGCGTGCACTGGGAATGCCTGGCCTCGATGCAGGAGGCCTTTCCCCGCGTGGCCATGAGTACGCGCCTGTTTACCCTGGACCGCAATCGCTTCACCAGTTCGGGCGGCACGGCGCCGCTGGACATGATGCTGCACCTGATCAGCCGCGATCACGGCCGCGAGCTGTCGGCGGCGATTTCCGAGATGTTCGTCTACGAGCGCATCCGCAACGAACAGGATCACCAGCGGGTGCCGCTCAAGCACATGCTGGGCACCAACCAGCCCAAGCTGCAGGAGATCGTCGCGCTGATGGAGGCGAATCTGGAAGAGCCGATCGACCTGGACGAGTTGGCGGTGTATGTGGCGGTATCGCGACGCCAGCTGGAGCGGCTGTTCCAGAAGTACCTGCATTGTTCGCCGTCGCGCTACTACCTCAAGTTGCGCCTGATTCGCGCCCGGCAGTTGCTCAAGCAGACGCCGATGTCGATCATCGAGGTGGCGTCGGTGTGCGGCTTCGTGTCCACGCCGCATTTCTCCAAGTGCTATCGCGAGTATTTCGGCATTCCGCCGCGTGACGAACGCGTCGGCTCCAATACCACCCAGCAGGTGGCGATGCTGCCGATCCCGCAGGCCATCGTCCTGGCCGGACCGTTGTCGGCACTGAGCCAGGCGCGCAACGAATCGACCTTTGCCAGTGTGAGGATCTGATACCGCGGCGCGACCTTCGCGGGCAGAGGGCTCGCCGCCCGCCCCGCTCCCACAGGGTTTACATCACACAGAGCTTGCATCACACCTGTGGGAGCGGGCTCTGCCCGCGAAGGGTCCACCGCGATGGGTCAGACTACCCGCCACGCTCCCACAATGAGCTCAGCAGGGGTTGCGCTGGAATTCAGGCCCGCTTCGAATGCTGGGCCAATGCCGGCAGCAAGGTCCGGTCGATCGCCTGGCGGACCGCCGGCAGGATGGTCGCGCTGCCCGTCAGCATCTGTTCCACCATCTTGCGCAGGGCCTGGGCACGGCCGCTGTCCAGGCCGCGCACTGCACATTCACAGGCCTGCTCGGCCGTGGCGCCTGTGGGCATCTCGAAACCCAGTGCGCGCAGCTGGCCCAGCAGGTCCTCCTGATCAATCAAGTCCGCATGCATCATGATGCTGATCCTTTTTATGGGTGGCGTGACGTTGTCCGGATTCTGGTAGCCGCGCACGCGCTGGGCAAGAGGCGGTGGTCAGCATGGCCGGATTGCACACGAACAGGTCGTTTTTCGCTGTGTTCGCAGCGGCTGTGAGCCAGCCATGTAGCAACCGGGTATGGCACTTGGCGGGGCGGGCCTGAATACCCTTGCCGTTCACTTTCAATGGACGGCAACGGACATGCTCGACTTTCTCTCCTTTCAAGGCGTCGGCCCCTCTCCAGCCCTGGGCCCGATCGGGCTGGCGCCACGCCTCAACTTCATCACCGGCGACAACGGTCTGGGCAAGAGTTTCGTGCTCGATACGGCGTGGTGGGTGCTGACCCGCACCTGGGCCGCAGGCAAGCCGATCAAGGCGCGCGAGTCGTCGGCGCTGCCGGTCATCGATTATCGTTTCACCGGCGCGGACCGCAGCGCCGGGCAATGGGCCTGGCAGCGAGACCGCTGGACACCGGTAGGCGACGCCACGCCGAACCGTTCGCTGGTGGTGTATGCCCATGCCAATGGCACCTTCAGCGCCTGGGACCCGGTGCGCAACGCGGGTGAGCTGGCGGCCTATCACTTCGATGAAAACCAGCTGTGGCACGGTACGTCGATGGCGGGGCAGGGGCGCCTGTGCAATGGCTTGATCAACGACTGGGTACGCTGGCAGCGAACCCACGGCTGCAAGGCGTTCGCTGCCTTGAAGCAGGTCCTGCGCGCATTGTCGCCGTCGCGCGAGGAGTTGCTGCTGCCCGGCCGGCCGTGCCATATCGGCCTGCTCGATGAAACCGAATACCCGACCCTGCAGCGGCCCCAGGGACAAGTGCCCCTGCCCGAAACCTCCAGTGCGATCCGCCGCGTCGTGGCCCTGGCCTACATGCTGGTCTGGACCTGGGAAGGGCACCGCCGGGCCTGTCGCCTGGCCGGAGTACGGCCGAGCGATGAGCTGGTGTTTCTGGTGGATGAGGTCGAGTGCCATCTGCATGCGCAGTGGCAGCGTCGCATCGTCCCTGCGCTGATGGATGTGGTCGGCGCGCTGACTCGCCAGCGCCTGGCGGTGCAGATGATCGTGGCCACCCATTCGCCGCTGGTGCTGGCTTCCATGGAGACCCAGTTCGTCGATGCGCGCGATGCGCTCTTCACCCTGAGCGTACAGGACGGCCAGGTGCAGTTGCACCGGCAAGCCTGGGCGGCGCAGGGCGATGCGGTGAACTGGCTGGTGTCCCAGAGCTTCGGTCTGCGCCAGGCGCGCTCGGTGGAAGCGGAAGCGGCCATCGGCGCCGCCGAAGCCTGGATGCGCGGCGAGCGATCTGGCCTACCCGAGGGGCTGGACAGTGAGGCAGCGATCCAGTCGCAGCTGCTGCGAGCCTTGCCTGCGGGGGATCATTTCTGGCCGGTCTGGGTCGTTGCCAAAGGAGGCGTGCAGGCATGATCGAGCTCGTTCATCCACTGCCCGAGCCCCACGGCTTCGACGAGCGCTGCCGCCAGCGCGGCAACGCCTGGTTGCAGGACAATCCTGACGTTGGCAGGCCGCGGGACTACTGGTCGCCGTTCCGTCCGCAACTGGGCGAGGGCTTCGCCAACCGCTGTGCCTTCGGTGCCATGTACATTCCCAGCGGCACCGTGGAGCATTTCATCAGCTGTGATGAGGACCGCGGCATGGCCTACGAGTGGAGCAACTATCGCTATGTCGATGCCTGGATGAACAGTGCCAAGGGCAGCAAGAAAGCCGAGGACTTTCTCGATCCGTTCGAAGTGCGCGAGGGCTGGTTCGAGGTGTTGCTGCCGTCGCTGCAACTGGTGCTGACCGACAAAGTGCCGGAAGCGGTGCGGGCGCGGGCCGAGTACACCCTCAAGCACCTGCCATTGCGCGACGACGAGCGCGTGATGCGCGTGCGGCGACAGTGGTTGCGCTTGTTCGAGGAGGGCAAGATCGGGCTCGAAGGGCTGCGCGAGATGGCGCCGCTGATTGCCGCGGCGGTGGATCGGCAGGAAGTGCGTGGTGCAGCTTTCGCGGCCGATGACCGCTCCTACGGCGCAACCCAAACCCCGTAGGAGCGGTCCGTGGCCGCGAAGGGCGCAACACGGTATTCAGCCAGGCAACGCGATCCGTCGGCCGGCATACTCGGCTGCAGGCTGATGCCGCTGCGCCTCGAAAGCCTCGCCCAGCACTGTCAGCGAAGCCTCCCCGAATACCGCCGATTTGGGCCCCTGCAAATCCACATGCAACAGCATCTGCTCGCTGGCCGCCAGTACCTTGTCCACGCCTTGCAAGTGCAGCGTGTGGTACACCTGCACTCGCTTGCGGTCATGGGCCAGCACCCGCGTGCGCACCTGCACCTCGGCCCCCTGCTTCACCTCGTGCAGATAGTTGAGGTGACATTCCAGGGTGAACAGCGAGTGCTGGTCACGCTGCGGATCGACCCCGATGCGGGCCATGAATGCGTCGGTGGCGTAGCTGAAGATCAACAGGTAGAACGCATCGCGCAGATGGCCGTTGTAGTCCACCCACTCCGCGAGCACGGGCGTTTGATAGGTGATCATTCTTCGAAGCTCATGCCGTGGCGGGCCTTGGTCACCCGTACCGCGTCCAGCACCGCCAGCAGGCAATCGTCGCGGTAACGCTCCAGGGCGCCAATACTGCGTTCCCCCAGTTGCGCCGAGGTCCCGGCCACGACATCGTCGATCAGCGTGTCGGTCAGCTCCGGCGCGGGCAGGTAGGTCCAGGGCAGCTTCAGGGCCGGGCCGAACTGGTTCATGAAATGCCGCATGCCGGCGTCGCCGCCCGCCAGGGTGTAGGTCAGGAAGGTGCCCATGAACGACCAGCGCAAGCCGGCGCCGAAACGAATGGCGTCGTCGATTTCGCCCGTGGTGGCCACGCCGTCGTTGACCAGGTGCAAGGCTTCGCGCCACAGCGCTTCGAGCAGGCGGTCGGCGATGAAACCGGGCACTTCCTTGCGCACGTGCAGCGGGCGCATACCCAGGCTTTCGTAAACGCTGATGGCCGCCTGGACTGCCTCGGGTGCGGTGTGTCGGCCGCCGACCACCTCCACCAACGGCAGCAGGTAGACCGGGTTGAACGGGTGCCCGACGACGCAGCGTTCCGGATGTGTGGCGCTTTCATAGAACTCGCTGGGCAGCAGGCCAGAGGTGCTGGAACCGATCAAGGCGTCGGGCTTGGCGGCGGCGCTGATGCGGGCGTGCAGTTCCAGCTTGAGTTCCAGCCGCTCTGGAGCGCTTTCCTGGATGAAGTCAGCGTCGCGCACGCAGTCCTCGACAGTGGCCACGAAGCGCAGCCGCGACTGCGCTGCACCCGCCGCCAGACCTTGCTTGACCAGGGCGGGCCAGGCATTGGCGATGCGCTGGCGCAAGGCAGCTTCGGCACCGGGCGCCGGGTCCCAGGCGACGACGTCCAGGCCATGGGCGAGGGCGCGGGCAACCCAGCCGCTGCCGATGACTCCGCTGCCCAGGGCGGCGAAGGTGTTGATGTGGGTGATGTAGGTCATGGGTTGTTCCTGGAGAAGTGTGTGGGGTGAGGGCCTCTTCGCGCTCCCACAAGATGAGCACGAACCGTGTGGGAGCGGGTCTCTGCCCGCGAAGAGGCCCTCTGGAGGCACCAAAGAAATCACCGTCGAACGAGGTTCATCTTTTGCCGCCCCTCGGCCGGCGTCAGCACCCGTGCCCCGAGCCGGGTCAGAATCTCGCTGGCCCGTTCCACCAGTTGACCGTTGGTGGCCAGCACGCCTTTCTCCAGCCAGATGTTGTCTTCCAGCCCGACCCGCACGTTGCCGCCGAGCAGCACGGCCTGCGCGGCCATGGGCATCTGCATGCGGCCGATACCGAAGCCGGCCCACACCGCCTCCGCCGGCAGGTTGTCGACCATGGCCTTCATGGTGGTGGTATCGGCCGGCGCGCCCCAGGGGATGCCCAGGCACAGCTGGAACAGCGGATCGTGCAGCAGTCCTTCTTTGATCATCTGCTTGGCGAACCACAGGTGGCCGGTGTCGAAGATTTCCAGCTCCGCCTTCACCCCCAGCTCGGTGATGCGCCGGGCGCCTGCACGTAGTTGCTCGGGAGTGGATACGTAGATGCTGTTGCCGTCGCCGAAATTCAGAGTGCCGCAGTCCAGGGTGCAGATCTCCGGCAGCAGCGCTTCGACATGGGCCAGGCGCGCCAGGGGACCGATCAGGTCGGTGCCAGCACCGAAGGCCATCGGCGTTTCTCCGGGGCCGATTTCCAGGTCGCCGCCCATGCCGGCGGTGAGGTTGACGATGATGTCGATGTCCGCCTCGCGGATGCGCTCCATCACTTCCTGGTACAGCGCCACGTCGCGGCTGAAGCGGCCGGTCTGTGGGTCGCGTACGTGGCAGTGCACCACGGTGGCCCCGGCCTTGGCGGCTTCCACGGCCGCAGCAGCGATCTGCTTCGGTGTAACGGGAACGTGGGGGCTTTTGGCGGTGGTATCGCCAGCACCGGTCAAGGCGCAGGTGATGATGACGTCGTGGTTCATTGCAGTGGTCCTTATGGGTCTGTGCTGTGTGGCTGGTGCAGCGCGGTCTTGTCCATCTACGGTGGTGAACCCTTCGCGGGTAGAACCCGCTCCCACAGGTACGGCGCGGTCCTCCGTCTACGGTGGTGAGCCGTTCGCGGGTAGAACCCGCTCCCACAGGCGCCGCCGGCCGTTGTAGCAGCGGCGCGAGCCGCGTCGGCGGTATTCGCGGTGTTGCTGATGCAGCGCGGTCTTGTCCATCTTCGGTGGTGAACCGTTCGCGGGTAGAACCCGCTCCCACAGGTGCTGCTACAGGGTGCTCAGGAGGCGGGTTTGCCGTCGAAGGTGGTCACGCCCTGCAGCCAGCGCTGGCGGTCTTGCGGGTGGTCCTTGAGCCATTGTCGGGCCGAGTCGAAGGCGTCCTTGTGCTCCAGCAGCGGTTGCATCATTCGGCTCTCGTCTGCGGCCGTGAAGGTCAGGTTGCTCAGCAGCTTGTCCGCGTTCGGGCAGCGGCTGGCGTAGTCCGGCGCGGTCACCGTCCACACCGTGGCCATGCCTTCGTTCGGGCCCAGGGCGTCTTCGCTGCCGGTCAGGTAGGTCATGTCCTGGTTGACGTTCATCGGGTGCGGCGCCCAGCCGAAGAACACGATGGCCTCGTTGCGCTTCACCGCGCGAGTCACCGCCGACAGCATCCCGGCCTCGCTGGACTCCACCAGTTGAAAGTCACCCAGGCCGAAGCGGTTCCTGGCGATCATGTCCTTGATCTGGGTATTGGCGCCGGACCCCGGCTCGATGCCGTAGATCTTGCCGCCCAGCTCCTTCTTGAATCTGGCGATGTCGGCGAAGCTTTTCAGGCCCTTGTCGGCCAGGTAGGTCGGTACGGCCAGGGTGGCGCGGGCGTCCTTGAGGCTCGGTTGGTCGAGCACGCGCACCTGCTTCTGCTCCACGAAGGGCGTGATGGTCTGGGTCATCAGCGGATTCCAGTAGCCCAGGAACATGTCCAGGCGCTGGTCGCGAATGCCGGCGAAGATGATCTGCTGGGAAGCGCTGGTCTGTTTGACGTTGTAGCCCAGGTCTTCAAGCAGCACTTGGGTCATGGCGCTGGTGGCGATCACATCGGTCCAGTTGACCACGCCCAGGCGTACGTTCTTGCAACTGGCCGGTTCCGCGGCGCTGGCGGTGCCGGTCAACAGTGCGGTACCAGTAAGCATCAGCAGGCAGCAGCTGATCAGTCTGTTCATGATGGCTCCCTCACGCGGCAGTTCGAATTGTTATGGAGGCGGTGTCTACGCACCGTTTGCATAAGGTACGCAGCCTGCTGCGGGAAAAATCGCACTGCGGCGACCGGCGCTTGCACAGTGGCGACGTGCTGGGTATTAGTGGTGTTTCACAGAGGCCCTCTTCGCGGGCAGAGGGCTCGCCGTCCGCCCCGCGCCCACGGGATCGCGCCGCAGAAATCACAGAGCACGCCATGGCCCAAGACTTCCACTTTCTGCTGCTGCCCGGTTTCTCCGCACTGGGCTTCATCTCGGCGATCGAGCCGCTGCGGGTGGCGAACCGCTTTCGTGGCGAGCTGTATCGCTGGCAGGTGGTGAGCCTGGATGGCGGCGCGGTGCTGGCCAGCAATGGCATGTCGGTGAATGCCGACGGCGCGCTCGGGCCGCTGGCCAAAGGCGCGACATTGCTGGTGGTGGCGGGTTTCGAGCCATTGGCAACCTTCGATGGGGCGCTGCGCGACTGGCTGCGCCGGCTGGATCGCGAAGGGGTGACCCTGGGCGGCATCGACACCGGCAGCTTTGTCCTGGCCGAAGCGGGCCTGCTCGAGCGCCACCGGGTGGCGCTGCACTGGGAGGCTCTGGATGCCTTCCGCGAGTCCTATCCGGCACTGAGCGCCAGCCAGGAACTGTTCGAAACCGACAGCGCGCGCATCACCTGCGCCGGTGGTACCGCCTGCATCGATCTGATGCTCGATCTGATCGGCCAGGCCCACGGCAGCGAGCTGGCGATCCAGGTGTCGGAGCAATTCGTGGTCGGCCGCATCCGGCCGCGCAAGGACCATCAGCGAATGCAGATCGCCTCGCGCTACGGCATCGACAACAAGAAGCTGGTGCAAGTGATCGGCGAAATGGAACAGCACACCGAACCGCCGCTGAGCACGCTGCAACTGGCCGAGCTGGCCAAGGTCACGCGACGCCAGTTGGAGCGCCTGTTTCGGCTGCACCTGGATGACACGCCAAGCAATTTCTACCTGCGCCTGCGTCTGGAGAAAGCCCGGCAATTGCTGCGCCAGACGCCGATGAGCGTGCTGGAGGTGAGCATCGCCTGCGGTTTCGATTCACCGTCGTATTTCACCCGCAGCTATCGGGCGCGGTTCGCCCGCTGCCCGCGGGAAGATCGGCGCCGGTAAAGCCAATGCATATGTACCGTCCCTGCACGCCACGTGGCCGCTAACCTGCGCGCTCATTCATCGATAAAGGAATCATCGAAATGGGCAAGCAAATCATTGCATCGAGCCTGGTTACCGCAGCATTGCTGACCCTGGCCGGGCCTGCATCGGCCGCCTGGTACGACTGTCGCGTCATCGACAATCAGGCAACCGACGCCTGGAACAACACCCTGGTGGATCTGCCTGTAGAGGCCGACAGCCTGGCAGATGCCGAACGCAGGACACGCGCCTTCGTGGCGCAGGACGCCGACAACCCAACGGACATCAGCCTGGATTGCCGGGTGAACGAGGAGGAGTGACGGGCGCTTGAGCCCCCATGGTCACCGGGCCTTGAGCAATACCGCGCAGGCAGCCTTGTAGGCCTCGTGCTGGTACTTGTTCAAGCTGCCCGGCAGCTCGGCCAGCTTCTTGGCCTGGGCGCTGATGGTCTGCGGCGATACCAGCACCGCCTCGCAGCCTTCGAGCAGTTGCAGCACGCCTTCGATCTTGAAGGTGGTCGGCCCGCCGGCGAACTCGCCTTTCTTGCCGCGCTTCTTGATGGCGAGCATCTTCAACCCGTTATCGCTGATGAACGCTGCGACTTGCGTGCGGAACTGCCGCACGTTCGCGGCGATATCATCGTCTTCCAGGGCAATCTTCTTGACGGTGGCGGGCACATGCGCCAAATCGGCGTCAACGTATTCCACCACGGCGAAGATCGCTTCGCTGCCCTTGATCTCGATCCCGGCTATTTTCACGCTCACTCCAGGCCCACCGATTGCAGGAACTCGGAACGCTCGTCGCTCTTCTGCGCGCGGCAATCGTTCTGGGCGATTTCATAGGCCTTGGTGCCTTTGCCGGCATTGACCGTGTACACGTCGCAATCGGCATCGCGCGACCTGGTCCACAGGTCCTGGGCCGCCTTGAGCTTGTCGGTGAACGCCTTGAGCTCTGGCGAGCCCTTGGGGAACTGGGAGTTGATGCGGTCGAGCAGGTCGGTGTACGACTCGCTCATTTCGGTTTCCGATGTCTTGCGGTTGTAGGCCGAGCAATCGTAGCTCTGCTGATCGGTTTCCACGTTGTCGCACGGGGTGGGGCCATCGGACTCTTCGGCCTGGGCGGCGAAGGACAGCAGGGCAAGCATCAGCAGCGTGAATCTCATGAGGATCTACCTAACCCGTTGAACAGTGATGATTACCGGTGATTCTGTCTCAGGGGCGGGGTAAAGCATAGGGGCAGAGCGATGGCAGGCAGCATTTTTCATGGAGTGGCCGGGCACGGTTCCGTTTTGCGTCGGGCGTTGACGCTTTCGGCAATTCCCCTGTCGTTTTTGCATCCGGTCGCCGTGTCGCGCAGGCATATGCTGGCCCCATGAAGCGCCGGCATACGATTCGGCGCCTGACTTGCCTGATGGGGACCGCCTGATGAGCCCAGCCGAATTGCACGCCGACAGCATCGTTATCGACGGGCTGATCATTGCCAAATGGAACCGCGAGCTGTTCGAGGACATGCGCAAGGGCGGTCTGACCATGGCCAACTGCACGGTGTCGGTGTGGGAAGGCTTCCAGGCCACCGTCGACAGCATCTGCAAGAGCCAGAAGCTGATGCGCGAGAACAGCGACCTGGTGATGCCCGTGCGCACTACCGCCGACATTCGCAAGGCCAAGGAAATCGGCAAGACCGGCATCCTTTTCGGCTTCCAGAACGCCCATGCCTACGAGGACCAGATCGGCTACGTGGAAGTGTTCAAGCAGCTGGGCGTGGGCATCGTGCAGATGTGCTACAACACCCAGAACCTGGTCGGGACCGGCTGCTACGAGCGCGACGGTGGGCTGTCCGGGTTCGGCCGCGAAATCGTCGCCGAGATGAACCGCGTGGGCGTGATGTGCGACCTGTCCCACGTCGGCTCGAAAACCAGTGAAGAAGTCATTCTCGAATCCAAGAAGCCGGTGTGCTACTCCCACTGCCTGCCTTCGGGCCTCAAGGAGCACCCGCGCAACAAGTCCGACGAAGAGCTGAAGTTCATCGCCGACCATGGCGGTTTCGTTGGCGTGACCATGTTCGCGCCGTTCCTGGCCAAGGGCATCGATTCGACCATCGACGACTACGCCGAAGCCATCGAATACACCATGAACATCGTCGGCGAAGACGCCATCGGCATCGGTACCGACTTCACCCAGGGCCATGGCCAGGACTTCTTCGAATACCTGACCCACGACAAGGGCTACGCCCGCCGCCTGACCAGCTTCGGCAAGATCATCAACCCGCTGGGCATCCGCACCGTGGGTGAATTCCCCAACCTCACCGAAACCCTGCTCAAACGCGGCCACAGCGAACGCGTGGTGCGCAAGATCATGGGCGAGAACTGGGTCAACGTCCTCAAGGACGTTTGGGGCGAATAACGCCCGACCTGACACGCCGCATTTCTTATTCCAGCCGCTCACCCCTGTGGGAGCGGGCTCTGCCCGCGAACGCCGCAACCCGGTGTTTGCGCGTGGCAGCCAACTACTGATTCCGGAGTTCAAGCACATGGCCAAGATCGCCCCGCAACTGCCCATCGAAGTCGACAGCGAAACCGGCGTCTGGACTTCCGACGCCCTGCCGATGCTCTACGTGCCACGCCACTTCTTCGTCAACAACCACATGGGCATCGAGGAAGTGCTGGGCGCCGACGCCTATGCCGAGATCCTCTACAAGGCCGGCTACAAATCCGCCTGGCACTGGTGCGAGAAAGAAGCCGAATGCCATGGCCTGAAAGGCGTCGCGGTGTTCGAGCACTACATGAAGCGTCTGTCGCAGCGCGGCTGGGGGCTGTTCAAGATCCAGGACATCGATCTGGATAAAGGCACCTGCAGCGTCAAGCTGGAACACTCCTGCTTCGTCTACGTGTACGGCAAGGTCGGGCGCAAGGTCGACTACATGTTCACCGGCTGGTTCGCCGGGGCCATGGACCAGATTCTCGCCGCACGCGGCAGCAGCATTCGTACCGTCGCCGAGCAAGTCTACGGCGGCTCCGAAGAAGGTCACGAAGATGGCCTCTTCACCGTGAAACCGTTGTAAGTCGAGGAAGACGCCGCCATGGCTTTCGAAGCGATGTTCCAGCCGATCCAGATCGGCAAGCTGACGATCCGCAACCGCGTGCTCAGCACCGCGCACGCCGAGGTCTACGCCACCGACGGCGGCATGACCACCGATCGTTACGTCAAATACTACGAAGAGAAAGCAAAAGGCGGGATAGGCCTGGCCATTTGCGGCGGCTCCTCCAGCGTAGCCATCGACAGCCCTCAGGGCTGGTGGAAATCGGTGAACCTGGCCACCGACAAGATCATTCCGCACTTCCAGAACCTTGCCGATGCCATGCACAAGCATGGCGCAAAGATCATGATCCAGATCACCCACATGGGCCGTCGTTCGCGCTGGGACGGCGAGCACTGGCCGACGCTGATGTCGCCCTCGGGCATTCGCGAGCCGGTGCACCGCGCCACCTGCAAGACCATCGAGCCCGAAGAGATCTGGCGGGTGATCGGCAACTACGCCAGCGCTGCGGCGCGGGCCAAGGCCGGTGGCCTGGACGGCGTGGAACTGTCGGCGGTGCACCAGCACATGATCGACCAGTTCTGGAGCCCGCGGGTCAACAAGCGTACCGACGAGTGGGGCGGCAGCTTTGAAAACCGCATGCGCTTCGGCATCGAGGTGATCAAGGCCGTGCGCAAGGAAGTCGGCGACGACTTCTGCGTGGGCCTGCGCATCTGCGGCGACGAGTTCCATCCCGACGGCCTCAGCCATGAGGACATGAAGGAAATCGCCAAGTACTACAGCGATACCGGCATGCTCGATTTCCTCGGTGTGGTGGGCTCGGGTTGCGACACCCACAACACCCTGGCCAACGTCATCCCCAACATGAGCTATCCACCGGAGCCGTTCCTGCACCTGGCGGCCGGTATCAAGGAAGTGGTGAACATCCCGGTGCTGCACGCGCAGAACATCAAGGACCCGAACCAGGCCACGCGCATTCTGGAAGGCGGCTACGTGGACATGGTCGGCATGACCCGCGCGCACATCGCCGACCCGCACCTGATCGCCAAGATCAAGATGGGCCAGGTCGATCAGATCAAGCAGTGCGTGGGCGCCAACTACTGCATCGACCGGCAGTATCAAGGCCTGGACGTGCTGTGCATCCAGAACGCCGCCACGTCGCGGGAATACATGGGCGTGCCGCACATCATCGAAAAATCCACCGGCGTCAAGCGCAAGGTGGTGGTGGTCGGCGCCGGCCCGGCCGGCATGGAAGCGGCACGTGTGTCGGCCGAACGCGGCCACGACGTGACCCTGTTCGAGAAGAAGGAATTCATCGGCGGCCAGATCACCACGGCGTCCAAGGCGCCGCAGCGTGATCAGATCGCTGGCATCACCCGCTGGTTCCAGTTGGAGCTGGCACGCTTGAAAGTCGATCTGCGCCTGGGCACTGCCGCCGATGCCGACACCATCATGGACCTGCGCCCGGACATCGTCGTGCTGGCCGTGGGCGGTCATCCGTTTCTCGAGCAGGGCGAGCACTGGGGCGCCGCCGAGGGTCTGGTGGTCAGCAGCTGGGACGTGCTCGACGGCAAGGTCGCGCCGGGCAAGAACGTCCTGGTGTACGACACCATCTGCGAGTTCACCGGCATGTCGGTGGCCGACTTCCTGGCCGACAAGGGCTGCCAGGTCGAGATCGTCACCGACGACATCAAGCCGGGCGTGGCGATCGGCGGTACGTCGTTCCCCACCTACTACCGCAGCATGTACCCCAAGGAGGTGATCATGACCGGCGACCTCATGCTGGAAAAGGTCTACCGCGAAGGCGACAAGCTGGTGGCGGTGCTGGAGAACGAATACACCGGCGCCAAGGAAGAACGGGTGGTCGATCAGGTGGTGGTGGAGAACGGCGTGCGGCCCGACGAGAAGCTCTATTACGAACTCAAGCAGGGTTCGCGCAACAAGGGCCAGATGGACATCGACGCCCTGTTCGCGATCCAGCCGCAGCCGTCGTTGAGTACCTCGGGCGACGACTATCTGCTGTTTCGCATCGGCGACTGCGTGGCCCAGCGCAACACCCACGCCGCGATCTACGACGCGCTGCGCCTGTGCAAGGATTTTTGACGCCGTCCCAAGCTTGACGCCGATCTTGTGGGAGCGGGTCGGCCGGCGTTCCGGTCTGCCCGCGAATGGGGCACCGCGGAGTCCGCTTCGCGGGCAGACCGGAACGCCGGCCGACCCGCTCCCACACAGTCCGCTTCGGCTTCCCGTTATTGGGACCTCTTGGTCCGCAGGGGCTTCACCATGCTGAATACACTGCTTCCCATCCTGCTGTTCGCCGCCCTGGCCCTGGCCGTTCTGGGCGCCGTGCGGCGAATCAATATGTGGCGCCGCGGCCGGCCTTCACAGGTCGATCTGGTGGGCGGCCTGCTGGCCATGCCCAAGCGCTACATGGTCGACCTGCACCATGTGGTCGCCCGCGACAAGTACATCGCCAACACCCACGTGGCCACGGCCGGTGGCGCAGTGCTGGCGGCGGTGCTGGCGGTGCTGGTGCACGGCTTCGGCCTGCACAACCGCATTCTTGGCTACGCGCTGCTGTTGGCCACGGCGCTGATGTTCGTCGGGGCCTGCTTCGTCTACGCCCGCCGTCTCAACCCGCCCGCGCGCCTGTCCAAGGGCCCGTGGATGCGCCTGCCGAAAAGCCTGCTGATGTTCTCGGCGACCTTCTTCATCGCCACCTTGCCGGTGGCCGGTATCCTGCCGATGAACTTCGGCGGCTGGGTGCTGGCCGTGGTGCTGGGCATCGGCGTGGCCTGGGGCGTATCCGAGTTGTTTCTCGGGCTGACCTGGGGCGGGCCGATGAAGCACGCCTTCGCCGGCGCCTTGCACCTGGCCTGGCACCGCCGCGCCGAGCGCTTCGGCGGCGGTCGCTCGACCGGCCTGAAGCCGCTGGACCTGAACGACCCTACGGCACCGCTGGGTGTGGAAAAGCCCAAGGACTTCACCTGGAACCAGTTGCTGGGCTTCGATGCCTGCGTGCAGTGCGGTAAGTGCGAGGCCGCCTGCCCGGCGTTCGCCGCTGGCCAGCCGCTGAACCCCAAGAAGCTCATTCAGGACATGGTCGTGGGCCTGGCCGGTGGCACCGATGCCAGGTTCGCGGGCAGCCCGTACCCTGGCAAGGCCATCGGCGAGCACGGCGGCAATCCCCATCAGCCGATCGTCAACGGCCTGGTCGATGCCGACACGCTGTGGTCGTGCACCACCTGCCGCGCCTGTGTGGAAGAGTGCCCGATGATGATCGAGCACGTCGACGCCATCGTCGACATGCGCCGCCACCTGACGCTGGAAAAAGGCGCCACCCCCAACAAGGGCGCCGAAGTGCTGGACAACCTGATCGCCACCGACAACCCCGGCGGTTTCAACCCCGGCGGCCGCATGAACTGGGCCGCGGACCTGAATCTGCAGCTGCTCGGCGACAAGGAAAACGCCGACGTGCTGTTCTGGGTCGGTGACGGTGCCTTCGACATGCGCAACCAGCGCACCCTGCGCGCCTTCGTCAAAGTGCTGAAAGCCGCCAAGGTCGATTTCGCCGTACTGGGTCTCGAAGAACGCGACAGCGGCGACGTGGCACGGCGACTGGGCGACGAGGCGACCTTTCAACTGCTGGCCAAGCGCAATATCGGCACCTTGGGCAAGTACAGCTTCAAGCGCATCGTCACCTGCGACCCGCACAGCTTTCATGTCTTGAAGAACGAATACGGCGCCCTGGGCGGTCACTACGAAGTGCTGCACCACAGCACCTTCATGGCTGAGCTGGTCACTGCGGGCAAGCTCAAGCTCGGCCAGCACAAGGGGGGCAGCGTCACCTACCACGACCCGTGCTACCTGGGCCGCTATAACGGCGAGTACCAGGCGCCGCGCGACGTGCTCAAGGCCTTGGGCATCGAGGTCAGGGAAATGCAGCGCTCGGGCTTCCGTTCCCGTTGCTGCGGCGGCGGCGGCGGCGCGCCGATCACCGACATTCCCGGCAAGCAGCGGATCCCCGATATGCGCATGGAAGACATTCGCGAGACTCAGGCCGAACTGGTCGCCGTCGGCTGCCCGCAATGCACGGCCATGCTCGAAGGCGTGGTCGAACCCCGACCCTTGATCAAGGACATCGCCGAGCTGGTGGCCGAGGCATTGCAGGAAGAGCCTGTCGCGCCAGTAAAGCCGGTTCCGGCCAAGCGTGAAGTCGCTGAGGAGATGAGCTGATGAGCGACATTATTCGCCGCGACCCGCGGGCCGAGTGGATCGCCCGCAACCGTCTGCACCCGTTGCACAGTGCGATGCAGCCACAGGCCAGCGCCTGGATGGGACCCAATGGGGTGATGCGCAAGAACCCCCATGGCATCGGTTTCCTCGGTCCCAACGGCGTCAAGCGAATCGATCGCAGCGGTGCTCAACAGGGCGGTGGCAGCAAGCGCTCGGCGACGACGACCGTGCAACTGCCGCTGCATCAAGTAGCGGCGCCCGCGTTCTATGTTGCAGTGGTACCGGACATGGTCGGCGGTCGCCTGAGCAGTCACGATCGCGATCTGCTGGGCCTGGCCCATCGACTCGCCGCAGAGGGCGGTGCGGTACTGGCCATCGTTTTCGGCGAGCACAAGGAAACTTCCTTCGACACAGCCGGCGTGGATCGCTTGCTGGTACTCGATGGCAACGAATTCGAAGGCTATGCACCCGAGCAGCGCATTCAGGGCCTGCAGGCGGTGGATAATCAGTTTTCCCCCCGTCACTGGCTGCTGCCGGACAGCCGCACTGGCGGTGGCGAACTGGGACGGCGTTTTGCCGCTCGTCTGGGTGAGCGCCCCGCGACGCGGGTATGGCAGGTCAAGGACGGCCAGTGCGTCAGCCGTGCCGGTGCCGGCCAGCAGGACATTGCCCGGCCGCTGCCGCGCTTGATGCTGGCTGCCGCCGAATGCGCCGAGCCTGTGGATGAAACCCGTCACGAAGTGCTGCCGGTGACGTTGTCCACCGCCGTGGCGCGCAGCCTGCCGCGCATCGAGGACTTGGGTGCCGTGGCGGTCGACCCTGCGGCAATCCCCATGGCTGAATCGGAATTCATCTTTTCAGGCGGCAACGGGGTGAAGGATTGGGAACTGTTTCATCGCACCGCCCAGGCGCTGGGGGCGACCGAAGGGGCTTCGCGGGTAGCGGTGGACGACGGCTTCATGCTTCGCGATCGGCAGGTGGGCGCCAGTGGTACCTGGGTCACCGCGCGGGTCTATGTGGCCGTGGGTATTTCCGGTGCGATCCAGCATTTGCAGGGCATCGGCGGCTGCGACAAGGTCATCGCCATCAACCTGGACCCCGGCTGCGACATGATCAAGCGCGCGGACCTGTCGGTGATCGGCGACAGCCAGGCGATCATGCTGGCCTTGATCGACGCCATCCAGGCCTATCGCAACCCGGCCAAACGCGACGCTGCCTGAGGCACGACTCGATGAGAGAGGCTCAATCATGAACACCAAGGTCATCAGTCTGGTTTCCATCGGCGCCCACCCGACTTCCGGCCGGCCTCGGCGCGCCGACCAGGACTCCCGCGCCGTGGAGCTGGGCCTGCAATTGGCGGGCGACGACTTGCAGGTGCTGCATGCCGGTGACGTCGCCGAGCCGGCCCTGCGCGCCTATCTGGGCATGGGCCTGCAACAGTTGCACGTGCTCGAGCAGCCGCAGGGCGCCGATGCGCTTCCGGTACTGTGCGACTACCTGCAAGGCGCTGGCGCCCAACTGGTCTTGACCGGGACCCAGGCCGAAACCGGTGAAGGTTCGGGCATGTTGCCGTTTCTGTTGGCCGAAAAGCTCGGCTGGCCGATGATCGTGGGTTTGGCGGAGGTGGAGTCCATCGACAACGGGGTGGCGCAGGTGCTGCAGGCTTTGCCCCGTGGTCAGCGACGTCGGTTGAGCGTGCGCCTGCCCTTGCTGGCCACGGTCGACAACGCTGCGCCCAAACCCCGGCAAAGCGCCTATGGGCCTGCTCAACGGGGTAGGCTGGCGGTCGATGAGGTAGAGGTGATCAACGACGAGTTGTTCGACAGCGCCGAACTGCAACCGGCCAAGCCCCGGCCCAAACGGCTCAAGGTGATCAAGGCCAAGAGCGGCGCCGACCGCATGAAAGCCGCCACGGCCAAGGCCAGCGGCGGCGGGGGGCAGGTGCTCAAGGGCCTGAGCGCCGAGGAGGGCGCGCAGGCGGTGCTCAAGGCGTTGATCGAGGAAGGTGTGGTGCGTTGAAATCATCGCGCGTTGCTGCAGTGCCGACGCGCCGACCCCGGACGCGGCTCTCCAGGTACACCGCATGCACCGCCTACGCGGCTCGCGCCGCTGCTACAGAAACACCGCGATCCCTGTAGCAGCGGCGCAAGCCGCGTCCGGCCCTAACGCGGGCTTCCAAGTACACCGCATGCACCGCCGACGCGGTTTTCCAGATACACCGCATGCACCGTCGACGCGGCTCGCGCCGCTGCTACGGAAACACGCCAAGGCCGTACTGTCGCCGCGTCTACATCGGTTGGTAAAGGCGTATCAAGAGCTGGGTAAATGAAGGTTCCAGCACGCGATTGCCATGGCCGCTCAGATGGTCGGCATCGGCGAACAGCGGCTGTGCGTCCATGTCATACGCCAAGCACGTTGCGCCCGGGCAAAGGATCGGCAACGGGTCCCAGATTTTCAACGCCGGGTATTCACGGGCCAATACCGTCAGCAGATGCATCTGCGGCGCACGCAGCTGCACTACCCGATCACGCTCCACCGTCAATCCAGGTGCGCACACAGGGTTCATGCGGTTGAACACATCGGAGCAACGGTTCGCCGGTGCCTTGAACACCGGTGCCGGCGCGTCGATCAGCACCGTCAGCCCAGCCGCCTGGAGAGGCGCGAGCACGGCGTCGGCGGCAGCGCGAGCCTCCTGTGCCTGTTGCGCGGTGCGCTCGCCGAGCGCTTGGGCGAAGACCGCCTCCTCATCGCCCTGCCAATCGCGTCCCGTCAGTTCCGGCATGCGCAAGGACGCCAGAAACACCACATCCCCAGGCTTGGCACGGGCTCGAATATCGGCCAGCGCGGCATTTCGCCAGGCGCCGCAGGCTGGCGGATCGGCCGCCAGCAGACTCACCACCGCGCAGCCGCCGCGTTCGTATTCCACCACCTCGATGCCCAAGCGCAGCGAGACGATATTCAACATCGTGCGGTAGGCAGCGGTGTGCGAGTCGCCCAGCGCGAACAGCTGACGCCCTTGCAGGGCAGGGTCCTCGACCGTTTGGATGGGTTCGCGGGGGTAGTGCTTGTAGGCGTGCCAGGTGTAGCTGTCGGCAACCGTGCTCAACGACAGGCGTTCGGTATTGTCCACCGCCCACATGGCGGCCCAAGCGGACAGACCTACGGCCAGCAGGGCCGCGCCAAGGGTCAGGCTGGCACGACGTTGAAACACACTGCGGCCACGGCGTATGGGTTGTTCGATCCAGTGGTAGGAAGCGGCAGCCAGACCCAGCACGACCAGCGGGTACAGCATCTGCACGAACAGTGTCTCCAGACCCACGGTCCAGCGCAGGAACACCGCCACAGGCCAGTGCCACAGGTACAGCGAATAGGACAGGCGCCCGACATAGGTCATCGGCCATGCGCTCAAGGCTCGGTGCAACAAGCCAGGCCGCCCGCCGCCAGCGAGCACGATGCCCGCGATGGCCAGCGCAGTTCCTGCCACAGTGACCAGCGCCCAGGGGAAGGGAAAGCCGCGCACAGGTGTCCACACAAACCCTGCCATCAGCAGCCCCAGCCCGGCGCCCAGCAGACCCAATGGCCATGTTGCCTCGCGTCGACCACCGGTCGTGTTGCTCAACATCTGAAACAACAGCGCTCCGGCCGCCAGCTCCCAGAACCGGCTGGGCAACAGGTAGAACGCCGACAGTGGTGCAGCCTGGGTCTGCAGCGCGCACCACAGCAGCGACGCCAGGGTCAGCAGTGGCAACGCGATCCGTGCCAGCAGGTGCGTGGCGTGGTAGCGCAGCCAGCAGAAAAACAGCACCGGGAAGATCACGTAGAACTGCTCTTCCACGCCCAGCGACCAAGTGTGCAGGTAGGGATTGAATTCGGCGCTGGGAGAGAAATACGTGTTGCTCTGCCAGGCCAGGGTGAAGTTGCTGACGCCCAGGAACGCGGTCAGGCCGGTGTCAGCGTTGTGGGTACTGAGCCACACCGGCGGTACCAACAGGGCGGACAGCATCACGCTGACCAGCAGCACCACCAACAGCGCCGGGAGGATACGCAAGGCCCGTCTGCGGTAGAAGTCCAGCAGGTAGGCATGCAAAGCCCGGTCACCTCGTTCGGCCAGGGACTGGCTGATGACGTAACCGGAAATGACGAAGAACATGTCCACACCGGTAAAGCCCCCCGGAAGGAAGCCGAGGAACTCGATGTGGAAGATGATGACCGCCAGAACGGCGATGGCGCGCAGGCCATCGATGCCAGCGGTGTAATGTGTACGAGCGGTGTATGACATGAGCCAGCTTTTTATAATTGTTGGCAGGCGACCCTAAAGCAGACACCGACTACAACACCAGTTGGCGCCTTTTCAAGATATGTCCTTACTGCACTCGCTCCAGCAAAATGCCAAAGCCGGACGGATGTCTACATATGTACAACAGTGGCGCGACGATGCATGTAACCTTCGCGCATTTCGAAACCAGGAGCCAGGATGGAGGCCATCCCTTCGAGGTTGTCGACGGTGGAATTGAGCTTGTTGGCCATGCTTTGCAGGGAAGGTCCGTGGCTCAGGCCCTTATTGGTGAGATGTCCGGGATAGGCATTCCCTCGCCAGTTGGCCTCGCTGACTTCGTCCAACTGATACATCAGTTCTTCGATGGTCGTCATCACGCCATAGATCATTTCATCGATCTTGGCGCTGTCCTTGCTACCTTGCGCTGCTCGAATCGCCTGTTGTCCGATACGAGCGAAGTCGGGAATCTGCTTGAGTACCTTGCCGCCTGGTACGAAAGCACCCACCACGCCTTTCCCAACCTCTTCGCCGAGTTTCTGCAGCTTGTGATTGTCTACCTTGCCTTTGTCGAAATCGTAAGGGATGACAGCTTTTGCCGTGCTCTTGAGCTTGGCAACAATCTGGCCGTCAATGCTGCCTTCCCGCGCCTCGGCTTTGTCTAACAGGCTGCTGGCCTTGAAGGCGCCCGAACGAATGTTGATTGTTTTGGGTACGCCAACCTTGGTCCCGACGTAGTCAACAGCCGCGCTTGTCGCTTTGCTGGCTACAGTGCCAGCAGCAAATGCTGCCACTGGAGCCCCAGGGCCCAGCACAGGCAGCGTCACGGCAAGGGTACCCGCCCCTGCGGCAAAACTGCTTACGCTCGACGCTACTGCCGAAACAGTCTGCATAGCTACTTTGGCAGTGGCCGCCTGTGCCAGAGCGCTGGCATCGGAGCTGTTGCGAAAGGCCGCATGCTGGGCGTTGATGTTTTCGTTGACGATGTTGATGGATTGATTGAACCGGGCGATGCGTTGATTGACCGTGCGATCCAGCTTTTGCTTGCGTGTTTTATAATCTTCGCGGCTCTCACCTTCGAGCTGATATTTTCCTTTTTGCAGGCCCATGATGTCAACGAAGGTCACAGGGTTATTGCCCACCATGCAATAGAGGTTCAGCCCATCGCTGTCTCCCGCTGGGTCCGGATTGATCCAACGCATGAGCCATGGAGCGTAGTAGCGCATTCCATAGTAATAGAGCCCACTCGCGTCGCGCTCTTTGCCGCAATAGCGAATGGTCTTGTAGCTGGCCTCCAGCTCGCTGCGTCCCGCGCGACAGGCGGTGCCACCGAAGGGGTAGTATTCTTCCCGGCTGATCAACTGGGCCAGTCCATCGACCTCCAGCGTGGCGCAGCCCAGATGATTACCGAGGCTGTAACGCAGTTGGTCATTGTCCAGCTGGGCTGGCTTGCCGGCATGCCAATGCAGCAGGCGAACGCCACTAAGCCCTGCCTGAGCGACAACAACGTGCAACCGTTCGCCAGTACGGCTATCGGTGCGGATCTCAAGTCCGGGCAGGTAGCGCACCTCGCTACTGTGCGCTCCCTGGCGGGTTCGTACGCTTGAGATTTTGCGCAGGCGGTTGCCAGAGGCATCGTAGAAATAGCATTCATGATCGTTGTCTGCTGCGTCGCGCCTTACGGTGGTTACCCGGTGCAGTTGATCGCGCAAGTCCCAGGTAGCGTCTTGGCCTCGCACCCATTGAAGCAGGTTGCCATTACCGTCGAACGCCTCTGCCAACTGTGCCTCATCGGGCAGCTCGCTGTTGTATTCAGGTAGTGAGCGATTGCTGTGCTGGGCCACCGCGAAGCGTCGGGTATGGCTCTGCTGGCCATTGACGTGGCGCAACTCGCGTAGATTGCTGGCCTCATCGTACTTGTAGCTTTGGGTGTAGTTGAGCCACTGACTGCTGTCGGCCATCAATGGCTGAAGTTCAGGCAGCCCTGGGCCTTGCCCGCCGGCTGCAGCCGTCTCGCGCCCGGTCGCTTCGATCAGTTGATACAAGGAATCGTACGCGTAGCGGTTGATTGGCGCTGTGCGCTGATTGGCAAAGTAGCCAACGGACTGAGAGGAGTCGGTGATGACAAGCACGTTGCCGACGGGATCATATTCGTAGCTCAGGTCTTGAAGTACCGTCCCGTCTTGCCGAGTGGTTATCTGGCGCGTCAGGTTTTGGCTTGTACTCGAATACGTGCTCCGGGTGATCATGCCATTGCCCAGTGCCTGAGTAACGGAGCGGCCTGCGGCGTCGTAGTCGACAGAGAGCAATAGAGTTTTGCGCACACCTGTGGCACTCAACAGATGGGCGCTGGACTGCAAACCGTTGAGGTTACAGGTGAAGGTTTGTTGATTGCCCATCGCGTCCACGTTCGCGGTCACACTACCGCAAGCGTCGTAGGCACTGGTGCTGAGGTACCCGGAACCCGGCTCCAGAAGAGCGTCGCGAGCGTGGCTGCCAGCAGGCCAGTCAGGCAGCGCTTGCGCTGCAAGATACCGGCGAGTACTGCGCATTGTTTGACCTGTGATGCTCAGCCCCTGAGCGAAGAGGCTGCCGACGTCGTCGTCCTGGCGAGTCAGGCCTCCACATAGATTGAGTGCAGCGCTCTCGGCGTTCGCCCCCGCATACGTCAGACGCTGACGGGTGCGCGTCTGGCCGTCGCTGTCCTGTTCCTCCACCGCCACCAGCCGAGCGAACTCGTCATAGTGACTGGTCACCCGAATTGCTCGACTGTCCCAGCTTTGTCGAGGCTGTCCCAAGCTGTCTTGTAGCGACACTCTCCAGCCGGAATCTACGCATTTCTGTCTCAGGAGTACGCCAGACAAACTGAAGCAGTTGCGCTGGTTCGGGGTTTCACTGAGCCCAGCTTCGAAATGGCTGAACTGGCGCGGGTCCCATTGTGCAATCGACCGACCGGCAACGTCGTGCCACTGGACGTTGATACGTGCCTGAGCCGCAGTACCCGTTTCGGTGCGGCAATAGGCGATGTCGCGAACAGGCAGTCCCCGGGAGTCTGATACCACGAGTACAGGAGTCTTGCCATGGATGGCGAACGGGCTAGAGAAACGTTGGAGGAGCGGCATATTGTCCTGCTTGTGATCGGATGAATTTCCTTGTTTATGTCCGATCAGGCGAAGGCGGGTCCACGTGGGGAAGTCGTAGCGCCGGTGTAGACAATTGCGGGGTAGATCGCCCTCGTTGGTCGCTCGTCGCAGCGGCCCGGTGGAGTCCGCTGCGTTGGAGGTAGGGTGTGTCAGCTCATCATTCGTGCACAGCTACACCCTTGAGATAGGCCGCAGGCTCCGCCCCCAGGTTGCTCAGCAGGCGCTCGCTGTACCAGTCGATGAAGTTCACCACGCCGAACTCGTAGGTTTTCGAATACGGGCCTGGCTGGTAGGCGGTGGAGTTGATGCCACGCTGGTTTTCCTCGGCCAGGCGACGGTCCTGGTCGTTGGTGGCGTCCCACACCTGGCGCATGCGCGCAACGTCGTAGTCCACGCCTTCCACGGCATCCTTGTGCACCAGCCACTTGGTGGTGACCAAGGTTTCCTGGGCGCTGATCGGCCACACCGTGAAGACGATGATGTGGTCACCCATGCAGTGGTTCCAGGAGTGCGGCAGGTGCAGGATGCGCATCGAGCCCAGGTCCGGGTTCTTGATGCGGCCCATCAGTTTCTTGCAGCCGACCTGGCCGTCCATCGTCATCGACAGCGTGCCCTTGAGCAGCGGCATGCGCACGATGCGGTTGCGCAGGCCGTGACTGGCGTGGGCGTAGGGGATCTTCTCGGCATCCCAGGCAGCGGCCGAAGCAGCCACGTGGTCCTTGAAGGCCTGGTCGGCGCGTGGATCGGTGACGTCGTCCCATTCCAGCAGGGTTTTGAGCAATTCAGGGTGGGAGCCGCCGCAGTGGTAGCACTCGCGGTTGTTCTCCAGCACCAGTTTCCAGTTGGCCTTTTCCAGCAGATCGGTCTGCACCGCGACCTTGGTGTTTTCCATGTCGTACGGTTCCATGTAATGGTTCAGCGTACTGAGGAAGTTGTCGATCGCAGGCGGGTTCTCGGCCAGGCTGATGAAGATGTAGCCGCCGGACGTCTTCACATGCACGGGCTTGAGGCCGTACTGCTTCATGTCGAAATCGGCGCCCATCTCGGTGCCGGCGAACAGCAGGCGGCCATCCAGTTCGTAGGTCCATTGATGGTAGTGGCAGACCAGTTTGGCCACCTTGCCCTTTTCCTTGGTGCACAGGCGTGAACCGCGGTGGCGGCAGACGTTGTGAAAGGCGTGCACGACGCCTTCGGCGCCACGCACCAGGATGATCGGATTGCTGCCGATCTGCAGCGTGAGGTAGTTGCCCTTGGCCGGGATTTCGCACGTCATGCCTGCGATCAGCCACTCCTTGTTGAAGATCTCCTGCATGTCGATCTGGAACAGGCGCTCGTCGTTGTAGAACGGCTGTGGCAGCGAGAAGGTGCGCTCGCGCTCCTGCAGCATCTGGGCGGTGGCCTTGCGTGCGGGTTCCAGTGGATCGCCCAGGCTCAGGGTAGTGGTGGCATCCATCGTGTTGATCCTCATGGCCATGCAGTGTGGCCGCGAAAAAAGTGGCGGTTACGGTTGTCGACGCAAGGCGGCTGAAACTGCGTTCAGATGCGGTGGAGTGTGCGACTCGGCGCGTCGGTAACCTTATCCATGGGCGACATGGCCAAATCCATTCCCGACGCTGCAGGCTAGGCTGCATGGGCCTGGTCGCCATAAGCATGTGGATGTCGCGGATGGGAATGTGGCAGGGGCAGCGCGCACGCAGAATCGCTGCACGCACCGTCGGTAATCGACCTTGGAGAACAGCATGTCCAACCCCTTCCTGATGCCCGTCAATACCCAGACCTGGGCCAACGGGCGCCACATCGTTCGTTGCGTCAAGGTGATCCAGGAAACCTGGGACGTGCGCACCTTCTGCTTCATGGCCGACCAACCCATTCTGTTCTTCTTCAAACCGGGCCAGTTCGTGACCCTGGAGCTGGAAATCGAAGGCGAGCCGGTGATGCGCTCGTACACCATTTCCAGCGCGCCGTCGGTGCCCTACAGCTTTTCCATCACCATCAAGCGGGTGCCGGGCGGGCGGGTGTCGAACTGGTTGCACGACACTCTGCACGAAGGCCAGGAGCTGGCGGTGCACGGGCCGGTGGGGTTGTTCAACGCGATCGATTTTCCAGCGCCGAAGATTCTCTACCTCAGCGGCGGGGTGGGTATCACGCCGGTGATGTCGATGGCGCGCTGGTTCTACGACACCAATGCCAACGTCGACATGGTCTTCGTGCACAGCGCGCGCTCGCCCAAGGACATCATCTACCACCGCGAGCTGGAGCACATGGCCTCGCGGGTCGACAATTTCAGCCTGCACATCATCTGCGAGAAGCACGGGCTGGGCGAACCTTGGTCGGGCTATCGTGGCTACCTGAACCACAAGCTGCTGGAACTGATCGCGCCCGACTTCATGGAGCGCGAGGTGTATTGCTGGCGGGCCGACGCCTTACATGAACGCGGTCAAGCGCCTGCTGGAAGCCGCTGGCTTCGACATGACCCGCTACCACGAGGAATCGTTCGGCGCCACGCCCCCGGAGGCGCGCGCCGACGCCGTGGAACAGGCCGAGCAGGCAGCCGATGCGCCGGAGGTAGACGTTTCCGAACTGCACCTGGTGGAGTTCACTGCCAGCGGCAAGAGCATCCGTGTGGCACCGGGCGAAACCGTGCACGCGGCGGCCTCCAAGCTCGGCATGATGATCCCCAAGGCGTGTGGCATGGGGATCTGTGGGACATGCAAGGTGTTGAAGCTGGGCGGGGAAGTGGAGATGGAGCACAACGGCGGCATCACCGAGGACGACGAAGCCGAGGGCTACATCCTGTCCTGCTGCAGCGTGCCGAAGGGGGATGTGCGGATCGAGTTCTGATCCGAGCTCCGCGGTGTACCCGAACCACTGCGCCGAGGCCGGACGCGGCTTGCGCGATGCACCTGGAGGACCGCGTCGAGGCCGGACGCGGCTTGCGCCGCTGCTACAGGGGGCGCGGTGTTCCTGTCGCAGCGGCGCGAGCCGCGTCGGCGGTACACGCGATGCACCTGGAGGACCGCGCCGCGTCGGCGGTACACGCGATGCACCTGGAGGACCGCGTCGAGGCCGGACGCGGCTTGCGCCGCCGCTACAGGGGGTCGCGGTGTTCCTGTAGCAGCGGCGCGAGCCGCGTCGGCGGTACCCGCGATGCACCTGAAAGACCGCGTTGAAGCCGGACGCGGCTTGCGCCGCTGCTACAGGGGATCGCGGCGCTTCTGTAGCAGCGGCGCGAGCCGCGTCGGCGGTGCATGCGATGCACCTGGAAGACCGCGTTGAGGCCGGACGCGGCTTGCGCCGCTGCTACAGGGGATCGCGGTGTTTCTGTAGCAGCGGCGCGAGCCGCGTCGGCGGTACACGCGATGCACCTGAAAGACCACGTTGAGGCCGGACGCGGCTTGCGCCGCTGCTACAGGGGATCGCGGCGCTTCTGTAGCAGCGGCGCGAGCCGCGTCGGCGGTACCCGCGATGCACCTGAAAGACCACGTTGAGGCCGGACGCGGCTTGCGCCGCTGCTACAGGGGATCGCGGCGCTTCTGTAGCAGCGGCGCGAGCCGCGTCGGCGGTACCCGCGATGCACCTGGAAGACCGCGTTGAGGCCGGACGCGGCTTGCGCCGCCACTACAGGGGGTCGCGGTGTTCCTGTAGCAGCGGCGCGAGCCGCGTCGGCGGTATCCGCGATGCACCTGAAAGACCGCGTTGAGGCCGGACGCGGCTTGCGCCGCTGCTACAGGGGGCGCGGTGTTCCTGTAGCAGCGGCGCGAGCCGCGTCGGCGGTGCATGCGGTGTACTTGAAAGACCGCGTCGAGCCGCGTCGGCGGTGCATGCGATGCAGCTGGAGGACCGCGTCGAGCCGCGTCCAAGTGCCCGGGGGTTACACCTTGAAGCGTGCCACCATCGCGTTCAGGTCCACCGCCAGGCGCGCCAGCTCGCCGCTGGCGGCCGTGGTCTGCGCCGACCCTGCGGCGGTCTGCACCGACAGGTCGCGAATGTTCACCAGGTTGCGATCCACCTCGCGTGCCACCTGCGCCTGTTCTTCGGCGGCGCTGGCGATCACCAGGTTGCGCTCGTTGATCTGCACGATGGCGCCATTGATCGTCTCCAGCGCCATGCCGGCGCCCTTGGCGATGTTGAGGGTCGACTCGGCGCGCTCGGTGCTGTTGCGCATCGAATCAACCGCCTGCTCGGTGCCGCCCTGGATGCTACCGATCATGCGCTCGATCTCGCTGGTTGACTGCTGGGTGCGATGCGCCAGTGCACGCACCTCATCGGCCACCACGGCAAACCCGCGGCCGGCCTCACCAGCGCGTGCCGCCTCGATGGCGGCGTTGAGCGCCAGCAGGTTGGTCTGGTCAGCCAGCCCACGAATCACGTCCAGCACCTTGCCGATATCCCGCGACTCGGCAGCCAGGTTGCCGATCAGCTCGGCCGTGCTCTGCACGTCGCCACTCATGCGCTCGATGGCGCTGACCGTTTCCATGACCAGATCGCGGCCATCGCTGGCCGACGTCGTAGCGTCCCGGGAAGCCTCGGAAGTGCTCACGGCATTGCGAGCCACCTCTTCCACCGCACTGGTCATCTCGTTGACCGCCGTGGCAGCCTGTTCGATCTCGTTGTTCTGCTGAGTCAAACCGCGCGCGCCTTCGTCGGTCACGCTGTTGAGCTCCTCGGCGGCAGAGGCCAGTTGCGTCGCCGAACCGGAAATGCGCTGCAGGGTGTCACGCAGCTTGCCCTGCATCTTCTGCATGGCCAGCAGCAGGCGCGCGGCCTCATCGCGTCCCTCTGCGTGGATCGGCTGGGTCAGATTGCCCTCGGCGATGGCCTCGGCCGCGATCAGCGCCTGGTCGATCGGTTTGACGATGCTGCGGGTCAGCAGCCAGGCGGACAGGAACGTCAGCAGCGTGGCCACGATCAGCATGCCCACCACCCAGTTGAACGCCGAACGGTATTCGTCATCGGCTTGCTGGTTGATCTCGCGAGTCTGCGCGTTGTTGATCTTGACCAGCTTATCCAGCGCGGTATTGACCTGTTCCGAGTTGCTCAACATGTCGCTGTTGAGCAGCGCGCGCAGTTCATCCACCTGGCCACTGGCGGAAAAGCCCTTCATGCGCGTCTCGAGCTGACGGTACTGCCCAAGCAGGCGGGTGTAGTCGTCGTACGCAGCCTGTTCCTCTGCACTGGAGATCATTTTCTCGTAGCGCGCCTGGGCCTGGTTGATCTGTTGGTTGCGCTGCTCGAACAACTGCACGGTCTTCTGCTGGGTATCGGCTTCGCGATTCAACAGCAGGCGGTACGACAGCACGCGCAGGCGCAGGGTCAGCTGGGTCAGGTCGTTGAGGCTGCTGATGCTGGGTACGGTATTGTTCTCGATGTTCTGGCCGGCGGCACGGATATGGCTCATCTGGTTCAGGGAAAAACACCCCGAGCACGATCATCAGCAGGCCGATGAGCGAGAAGCCGAGCAGAGCACGCGGGGCGATGTTCATGTTGCGTAAAGACATGTGGGGGTTACCGAAGGGTAGGGCGCGATCCATGCGACACAAGAGAAGGCATCGCTGCTTATCGGTCGATGGCCAGAAGTCTTGAGGGGCAATTTGCCGCAGGCGGCGCGCGCCACGGAAAGTGACGAGCGAGTGAAGACCGATGAACGGGACGAACCGAATGACGATCGGTAGGTCCATCGAGGTCCTATCAAAGCTGGCCCGAGCGAGATTTTTTCTTTATCGTTCGCGCCCCCGGAAAAAGTGTTGGAAATAGCTAATGTTGGAAGCGTCCCTGAATCAACTGGAAAGCCTGGTAAACGAGCTGGTCAAGCACAACCGCGAACTGGCCGAACGCAATGCCCAACTGGCCGGCGAGCTGGCCCAGGCCAAGGATGACAACGACACGTTGCAGCTCAACCTGCTGGAACATGAAGAGAAGCAGGGCGCGACCACTGCGCGCATTCAGGCCCTGGTCGAGCGCGCTGCCGCGGCAGCGGTATGAACCTTGACGACGGGATCGAGGTCTTCTCGATTCTGGGCAACGAATATTCAGTGAAAGCGCCGCCTGGCGAACAGCACGCGCTGCGCCGGGCATTCGACATGCTGGAACGCACCCTGGCACAGACCAAACGAAGTCATCCGACGCTGGTGGGCGACCGCTTGCTGGTGCTGGCCGCGCTGAACCTGTGCCAGCGTCAGGTCGAACTGAGCCAGGGCCATGCCCAGGCCATGGACCAGTGCAAAAGCCGGATCGATGCCTTGGTCAGCCGTTGCAGCGACACTGGAAACTGATCCAACCGGGCAGCAGGGCGGTCCCCCCCAGAGGTCCGCCGCCCACCCCTGGCGGGTAGCGTGTTGCCCTGCGCTCTGCGAAAATCCCCCCACTTTTCTGCCGGATGTTGACATGACTGCCCTCAAGAACGACCGCTTCCTGCGTGCCCTGCTCAAGCAACCCGTCGACGTCACCCCGGTGTGGATGATGCGGCAGGCCGGTCGCTACCTGCCCGAGTACCGCGCCAGCCGTGCCAAGGCCGGCGACTTCATGAGCCTGTGCAAGAACCCGTCGTTCGCCTGCGAAGTCACGATGCAGCCGCTGGAGCGTTACCCGCTCGATGCCGCCATCCTGTTCTCCGACATTCTCACCATCCCCGACGCGATGGGCCAGGGCCTGTACTTCGAAACCGGCGAAGGCCCGCGCTTCAAGAAGGTCGTCAGCACCCTGGCCGATATCGAAGCGCTGCCGATCCCCGATGCGCAGCAGGATCTGGGCTACGTCATGGACGCGGTCAGCACCATCCGCCACGAACTCAACGGCCGGGTGCCGCTGATCGGCTTCTCCGGCAGCCCCTGGACCCTGGCCACCTACATGGTCGAAGGCGGCTCGTCCAAGGACTTCCGCAAGACCAAGGCCATGCTCTACGACCAGCCCCAGGCCATGCACCTGCTGCTGGACAAGCTGGCGCAGTCGGTCACCAGCTACCTCAACGGCCAGATCCTGGCCGGTGCCCAGGCGGTGCAGATCTTCGATACCTGGGGCGGCAACCTGTCCGCTGCGGCGTACCAGGAATTCTCCCTGGCCTACATGCGCAAGATCGTCAGCGGCCTGATCCGCGAGCACGAAGGGCGCAAGGTGCCGGTCATTCTGTTCACCAAGAACGGCGGCCTGTGGCTGGAAAGCATTGCCGACGCCGGCGCCGACGCGTTGGGTCTGGACTGGACCTGCGACATCGGCGAAGCCCGTCGCCGCGTGGGTCACAAGGTCGCGCTGCAGGGCAACATGGACCCCACCGTGCTGTACGCCAAGCCCGAAGCGATCCGCGCCGAAGTGGCGCGAATCCTCGCCAGTTATGGCCAGGGCACCGGCCATGTGTTCAACCTCGGCCACGGCATCACGCCGGAAGTGGATCCGGAGCACGCCGGTGCCTTCATCAGGGCCGTGCATGAGTTTTCGGCGCAATACCACGGCTGACATCCTGCCGTGTCGACTCCTGACGCGGCTTGCGCCGCTGCTACAGCAACACCCGCCCCTGTAGCAGCGGCGCAAGCCGCGTCAGCGCTGCATGCGGCGCCTTGCTCTAGCGCGTTGACATCCCCACCGGCTGCAACTTCGCCAACTTCGCTGCCACCACCAACGCCACCGTCAACAACCCCGCGATAAACCCGCCCACCCCCGTCCAGCCGCCGTAATGCCAGGCCATGCCCCCCGCCGTCCCGGCGACGCTCGATCCTGCGTAATAACTGAACAGATACAACGAAGAAGCCTGCCCCTTGGCCGTCAACGCTCGGCGACCGATCCAGCTGCTGGCCACCGAATGCGCGCCAAAGAAGCCGAAGGTGAACATCAGCATCCCCAGCAGAATCACCGGCACCGGGTTGAACAGGGTCACCAGCAGACCTGCGAACATCAGCACGATGCTCATCCAGAACACCTTGCGCCGCCCATGCTTGTCAGCCAGGGAACCAACCTGTGCCGAGCTGTAGATGCCAGCCAGGTACACCACCGACAGCAATCCCACCAAGGCCTGGCTCAGGCTGTATGGCTCGGCCAGCAGGCGATAGCCGATGTAGTTGAACAGGGTGACGAAGCTGCCCATCAACAGGAACGCTTCGAGGAACAGCCACGGCAGGCCGGCGTCCTTGAAGTGCATGGTGAAGCCTTCGATCAAGCCGCGCGGGTTCATTCTGCGTGGGCGGAAGTTGCGCGATTCGGGCAGGATTTTAACGAACACCGCTGCCGCGACCAGGGCCAGGCCGCCGACCACCAGCAGGGCGGTGTGCCAGCTGACGAAGTCGATCAGCACCCCGGTGATCAGGCGTCCGCTCATGCCACCGATGGCGTTGCCGCCAATGTACAAGCCCATGGCCAGGCCGATGTGCTGGGGGTGAATTTCTTCGCTCAGGTAGGTCATGGCCACCGCCGCCAGTCCGCTGAGGCTGAGCCCGGTGAGGGCGCGCAGCAGCAGGACACCGTCCCAGCTCGGCATCAACGCGCTGCCGATGGTGCACGCCGCAGCGCAGAACAGCGCCGCGACCATGACCGGCTTGCGCCCGATGCTGTCGGAGATCGGCCCGGTGATCAACAAGCCGATGGCCAGCATCCCGGTCGCCACCGACAGCACCAGGCTGCTCTGGGCGGCATTGATGCCGAACTCATGGGACAGGATCGGCATCATGGGTTGCACGCAGTAGAGCAGGGCAAAGGTGGCGAAGCCGCCGCTGAACAAGGCCAGGACCGTTCGCAGGAACTGCGGGGTGCCTTTTTCGATGTAGAGTTCGATGATGGCTTCGTCCAGCGGTGCAGCGGCTTGAGCCTGTGGCTCGACAGCAGTCTTCAAGGAGACCTCGATGGGTAGTCGGTACGGCGGAGTCAGAAAAAACTATATAGCTGGCTAATGATTTCTTTCAATACATTATTGCCGCCGTCTGACGGGCTGTGTCGCGCCAGTGCAGGGCATTGCGCCCTGCATCCCGGATGGGCGGGTGTCAGTTCACTTTCGCCAGATCACCCTTGATCGCTACGCCGGCGATCACCGCACCTGCATGGCACTCATAGGTCTTGGCATCCTTGTGCTCGTTCTTCTTGTAGTAACTGGCGATGTTCACCACGGCGTTGGCGTTGACCTTGCGGGCAGCGTCCTGCAAGGTCAGCAGGGCCGATTGCAAGGCCCATTCGCACGCACCTTCGTCGGTCTTGTTGAAGGCATTGGTCTTCTTGTTGGTGACGGCGTTCGCGCTGACGACGCTGACCTTGCCTTTGGGCGCTACACCAGCCAGATAGAACTTGACGCTACCGTCAAGCTTGCCGGCCTGGGTCATTTCATCCACCACTTTCTGGAAAGGCAGGAACAACGCAGTGTCGCGGGCCTGGCTGACGGCAGGTACGGCGGCAACGGCCAGGGCTGCGAAGAGGGCTTTCAATTTCATCGGGTCTCTACCTTGAGTGGGGGTCCATAGGGTTTGATCGGTGCCGCTGCGGGCACCGCTCGTCTGGCTGCGACGCCATCCTTGCGCAGGCGTCGCACGCCCGACTTCAATGCCAACGGCGGAAAATCAACGACGTGTTGACCCCGCCAAAAGCGAAATTGTTGTTCATCACGTACTCATGGCTCATGACGCGAAACTCGCCGCGCAAGTAGTCCAACTCGCCGCAACGCGGATCCACCGCGTCCAGATTCAGCGTATGCACGTACTGTTCGCGGTTCATCATTTCGATGCTGAACCAGGACTCCAGTGCTCCACATGCCCCGAGGGTGTGACCCAGGAAGCTCTTCTGCGAGCTGATCGGCATGTGCGTACCGAACAGGCTGCTGGTGGCCAGGGTTTCGGCGATATCGCCTTGCTCGGTGGCGGTGCCATGACCATTCACGTAACCGATGGCTTCCGGCGCCAGGTCGGCATCTTCCAGGGCGAGCTCCATGGCACGACGCATGGTGGTCTGCTCGGGCCGCGTGGTGTGCTGGCCGTCGGCGTTGCTGCCGAAGCCGACCAGCTCGGCGTGAATCTTCGCGCCGCGGGCCAGGGCATGCTCCAGTTCTTCAAGCACCAGCATGCCGCCCCCCTCGCCGATCACCAGGCCATCACGGCCGCCGTCATACGGGCGCGGACTGGTGTGCGGCGCGTCGTTCTGCAGGCTGGTTGCGTACAAGGCATCGAACACCATGGCTTCGGTGGGGCAGAGCTCTTCGGCGCCGCCAGCGAGCATCAGGGGCAGGCGCCCGAACTTGATCGCCTCGTAGGCATAGCCGATACCCTGGCTGCCGCTGGTGCAGGCGCTGGAGGTCGGAATCAGCCGTCCGGTGAGTCCGAAAAAGATGCTGATATTGGCCGCGGTGGTGTGGGGCATCATCCGCACGTAGGAATTGGCGTTGAGGCCCTCCGCCACGGAGTTGAGCAACATGTTGCCGAAGGCCTTGATCTCGTCGGTACTGCCGGTGGACGAACCGCAGGCCACGCCCATGCGACCGTCCTTGATCGATTCATCGCCCAGCAGCCCGGCGTCGGCCAACGCCTGCTCCGCCGCTGCCACGGCCAGGCGCGACACGCGGCCCATGCTGCGCAGCTGCTTGCGCGTCCAGTGAGCCGGCACCTTGAAGTCATCGATGGGGCCGGCCAGGCGCGTGTTCAGCTCCTCGAATCGGTCCCACTCGTCCATGCGCCGAATGCCGCTGCGGTTGGCCGCGAAATGGCTGGCGATGCTGGCCCAATCACTGCCCAGCGAGGTAATGCCGGCCATGCCGGTCACCACGACCCTTTTCATCAGCACAGTCCTCCGTTGACTGCCAGTACCTGGCGGGTGATGTATGACGCTTCCGCCGACATCAGGAAATTGACCGCACCGGCCACCTCTTCGGGTGTGCCCATGCGCTGAGCCGGGATCATTTTGAGCAACTCGTCGACCGGCACGTTTTCATCCAGCATGGCCGTATCGATCAGCCCGGGTGCCACGCAGTTGACGGTGATCTTGCGCTTGGCCAGTTCGATGGCCAAGGCCTTGGCGGCACCGATGACACCCGCTTTGGATGCGCTGTAGTTGACTTGACCGCGGTTGCCGATCAGCCCTGACACCGACGTGATGCAGACGATACGGCCGGCCGCGCGGCGGCGAATCATGGGCATCGTCAGCGGGTGCAGGACATTGTAGAAACCGTCCAGATTGGTTCGCATCACCAGATCCCAGTCTTCTTCAGTCAAGGCTGGAAACGCGCCGTCTCGGGTCAGCCCGGCGTTGCATACCACGCCATAGTAGGCGCCATGGGTTTCCACATCGTCGAGCAGAATCCGCGCACAGGCTGCGCGGTCCGCGACGTCGAACTGCAACACCCGCGCTTGGCGGCCCAGTGCATGGACGTGGGCCTGAACGGCCTCGGCTTCGGTACGGCCGCTGCGGCAATGCAGGACCAGATCGTAGCCGGCCTCGGCCAGGCGCAGGGCGATGGCGCGGCCGATGCCACGGCTGGAGCCGGTGACCAGAACGGTGTCAGTCATGGGTACTGTCCTCTGTGCGCGCCCAGGTCAGGTACTGCTCGACCTGGGGTGGGCGATAAACGTTGAGACGGGCGTGCACGGCGATGCCGGGGCCCAGCAGTTCACACTCGAATACACCCATGCCGCCGTCGTCTTCCAGAGAGCGGCGGGCATGGATGTCCAGCCGGGTGCCCAGTGCAAAGCGATCAACGTTGCACTGGTATTTGCGAGTGCCCAGCAGGAAGCCTATCTCCACCGGTCTGCCTTGCTGGCGGGCACGGCAACCGGCGTAGGCAGCCACGCTCTGAGCCATCAGTTCGACGCCGACCCAGGCGGGCAGGCTGCCGTCGAGGTCATTGAACATGCCGGCCGCTTGCACGGTGACCTGGGTGTGGATGCTCTCCTCGTCGAAGGCCACCACGTGGTCGATCAGGATCATGTCGCCGGCGTGGGGCAACAGTTCGGCAACAGGCCAGTCGATCATCTCGAAGCTCCCAGAATCAGGCTGACGTTGTTGCCGCCGAAGGCGAATGAGTTGCTCATCAGGTTACGCGGCCCTTTCAGGATCTGTCCCGGCAGGACGAAGTCCAGCGCAGGTAATTGTGGGTCGATGACTGCGTCCCAGACATGGGGGGGCAAGGTTGCGCCGGGTTGCAGGCTCAGCCAGCAGAACGCTGCTTCCAGCGCCCCGGCGGCGCCCAGGGTATGGCCAGTCAGTGGTTTGGTCGAAGAGCACGGCACCCCTGCAGCGAACAGCTCGGCGACTGCCCGGCTTTCCATGGCGTCGTTGTGCTGGGTGGCGGTGCCGTGCAGGTTCAGATAGCCGATCTGCTCAGGCGTCAGATCGGCTTGCGCCAAAGCCTTGCGCATCGCCTGCAGGGCACCACGGCCGCCAGGCTCGGGAGCGGAAATGTGGTGGGCATCGGAACTGGCACCGGCGCCCAGCAGGGCGACGCTGGCCGGCTCGCGGGTCATCAGGAACACTGCGGCGGCCTCGCCGATATTGATGCCATTGCGATTGAGTGAAAACGGGTTGCAGCGCTCTGCGGACACCGCTTCCAGCGCCGTGAATCCGTTGAGGGTCAGCCGACACAGGCTGTCTACACCACCACACAGCACGGCATCGCACAGGTCCATGGCCAGCAGCCGGCGCGCGGTCATGAGTGCTCGCGCGCTGGAGGTGCAGGCAGTGGAAATCACATGAGCCGGACCGCTGAGGTGGTAGAGATCGGCAAGAAACGCCGCTGGCGCTCCCAGTTCCTGTTGCCGGTAGTCGTAGTCGTCGGGGAACTCGCGGTCTTGCAGGTAGCCGGCAATGCCTCGACTCGCTTCGTCGATGCCGGACGTGCTGGTACCCAGTACAACGGCAATGCGCGAGGGACCAAAACGAGCGATGGCCTGATGGATCTGGACATCGATCTGCAGCGCTGCCTGCAGCAGCAACCGGTTGTTCCGGGTGCCCTGAGCACGCAGGGCAGCAGGCACCTGCGGCAACTCACCGGGTACCGCTGCTACCGGTAGCACACGCTGGGGTACCCAGCCGGGCTGAGCACGCAGACCACAGGTGTCTGCAGCGGACAGGGCGCGGCTCACACTGGCAATGTCCATACCCAGGGCGCAGTTGAGGCCCAGGGCATTGAGGTAGGCGGTCATGGTGCGGGCTCTTGTGGCAGTGGGCTGATGCGGTAGGTCAAGCCGTGCTGGAGTTGCAGGGTGAATCGAGCGTTGGCGCTGTGTATCGGCGCTCCATCGTCGCGGCTGGCCGTTCCTGCCGCGTTTGGCCCGACACACACACTCGCAGGACCGGCCAGTGAATGCGAAGAGGCCGGTGGATACACGACAATCCAGCGATCGCCCAGCCGGCGACCACCATTCGTGGCTGCGGCATCCGGGTAGCCTGCAGCCAGTTCTTCGGTCGGCGTCAGCGCGAAAAGCACTGCGGCAAACAGCTCCCGAGCCTCGGGATTGGGCGGTAGCAGGCCGTCGGCTTGCCAGCGCTGCTCAAGCAGGCGTTGGCGTGCCTGGGGGATGCCCAGAAAGTCCAGCAGCGACCAGCGCAGGGCGCCATCCTCGCGCTGTATGACCAGCAGCCAATCCTGGCTTTGCCCCGCCTGCACGCGTTGCACATGCACTTGCAGCGGCAAGTCCAGCGTGGGCGTGGCTGCAGGAAGCGGCGCCTGACTCGCGCAGCCGGCCAACACCATCAGGCAACTGACTATCAAAGCCCGCATCATGGCGCCACGGCTCCAAGCGGCTTGCGCGCCACCACGTTGACCAAGGTTTCTTCGCGCTCGCCAAACGGCTTGGGCCGGCGCAGCCTGAAGCGCTCCAGCAAACCGAAATCCTTGGCCCGACTCCACCATAGATAGGGATACGAGACATTTCGAGCATCGAATTCGAAGCCCTGCTCGCGCAGCATCTGCAGATAGCCACTCGCGCTTTTTTGCACATGCATGGGGTGGCGGAACAGCCAGCGAATCACCCAGGTATCGATATAGGCTTCGGTGGATTCGGCGAACAGCAGATACCCACCCGGTTTGAGTACGCGATGAAACTCGGCCAGGGCCTTTTCCTGTTCCACCAGATGGTGGAAGGTCTGGTGACAGAACAGCAGGTCGATACTCGCATCGGCATAGGGCAGGTGTGCACAGTCACCACCCTGCACACGAATGTCGCCACCCAGACGTCGGGCCTCGTCGGCACTCAATTCGACGCTCAGTGGGTCGGCATCATTGGCCAACAGCTGCGCGGGCGCAAATACCTGACGCAGGTACCGGAAGGATTTTCCCTGGCCGCACCCCGTGTCCAACAGCACCGCATTGGCGGGCGGCGGTTCGCTGAACAGGCTGCGCAGGTCATCGATCGCCACTCTGAGCACGTGATGTTGCCAGGTATGGCTGCGCAGGAACCAGAAACCGAAGCGGGTTTCCTCGACATAGGTATCGCTCTGAAACGGGCTCACGACGCGCTACTCGCACACAGCTCGGTCAACATGCGCAAGCGTCGTTTGGGCTCGGCGACAAAGGGGTTGCGAGTGTCCCAGGCATACCCGGCCAGGATCGCGCAGATCATCCGGCGAATCTCCGGCGAGCTGTCGGTATGGTAGATGACGTCCTGGAAGCTGCCGTCGTACCAACCTTCGACGTATGCGCGAAAGGTGTCTACCCCTGCTTTCAACGGCTCGGCGAACTGGGCCTGCCAATCCACCGATTCACCCTTGAGCTGCCGGTCGAGCAGGGCGGCGGCCATGCTGGCCGAGCGCATGGCGATGGTCACGCCGGACGAGAACACAGGGTCGAGAAACTCGGCAGCATTGCCCAGCAGGGCGAAGCCGGGACCGTGCAAGGTCCTGACGCTGGCGGCATAGCCGCCGATGCTGCGTGCCGGGGTATCCCAGACTGCATTTTCCAGCACGCTTTGCAGGCTTGGGGTCTGCGCCACCAGCGTCTTGAGACAGACATCCAGATCGTTCTCGAAACCCTGGAAATGTGCCTTGCCGGCGACCACGCCCAGGGAGCAGCGACCATCGCTGAACGGGATGGTCCAGAACCAGACATCCCGATGCAACGGGTGAGTGGTGATGAGTATCTTCTGCCGGTCGAACTCGGCGCTGTCGATACGATCTTCAACGTGGGTGAACACGGCCTGACGCAATGGGAAATTCGACGGTTGTTCCAGATCCAGCAGGCGCGACAGCACGCGACCATACCCGCTGGCGTCGAGCACGAAGGCCGCCTGCAGGTCATATGTGCTGTCGTCCTGGCGACGGACCTGCAACCGCGCACGGTCGGTATCGAAGCCAATGATCTCCTGCTCGTAGCGAATCTCGACCCCCTGCAGCTCGGCCTGGTCGGCCAGCAGCTTGTCGAACGTTGCGCGTTGTACCTGAAAGGTCGTGGGCTTGCCGCCCGTGAAGGTCTCGCCGAAGTCGAACGCGTTGCGCCGCTCACCCCACGCGAACGCCGCGCCATTCTTGAGCTGGAACCCTGCGGCCTGCACGGCTTCGAGCATGCCCGCCTCTTCCACGAAATCCAGGCAGTGGGACAGCAGGCTTTCGCCGATGGAAAAGCGTGGAAAATGCTGGCGCTCGATCACGATGACGTCGTGACCACGACGTTTGAGCAGTGTGGCGGCGATCGCTCCCGCAGGACCGGCGCCGATCACCACGACCGGGCTGGCTGGCAGTTCAACGTTTGGCATAGGGCCTCCTGGCCATGATTACAACGAAAAAAGGGGCGCAGTGGCCAGAAAGACACGCAGATCATGCTCGCGGCGCTTCTTCCCGGCCGCTCGCAGCCCACGGCGCCAGCAGGAAGCTGAAAGCCAGCCCCAGGCTGACCGAGAGTCCGAAATTGCTCACCGCCGGTGTGCTCGACACTGCCAGCAGGCCAAATGACAGCCAGGTCGTGGCGGCTGCCAGCAAGGTGCCTAGCAGGCTGACGGCGGCGCCGCCGATGCGCTCGCGCATGAGAATGGCGTAGTCGACGCTGATGGCAGTGACCAGCAGCAGCCCGAACAGGCTGAACAGGGTCAGCGGCTGCCCCAGCCAGCCCAGACTGGCAAGGCTGCAGAACGCCGCCAATAGGGGCAGGGCGACCATGCGCACGGCGCCGCCCAGGCCGAATGGCTTGAGCAGCAGCAGCACGATCAGGATGCACGATGCCAGTTTCAACTCGGCAGCGCTGACTTGAGTCTGGGCGAAGACCCGGTTCAGGTCGCCCAGACGATCCACCAGCTTGACCCCTTGCAGATCCTGCTCCAGTGCCCGAAGCTGACCGGCATCGCTCAAGCCCTGCAGACTGACCATCGACGCGACGCCTTGCCTGGTAGGCCCCAGCCAAAGTCCTCGCCAGGGCTCACCGAGCGGGCCAAACAGGGCGCTCTCGATGGTTTGCGGCGGTAGTTGCCCAAGCTGTGTCAATTCCGCCCGCAGCGCGTCTTCGGGGATACCCAGCGCCAGCAGGGGTTGCCAGTGTCCGGGCAGTTGGCTCAGGGCATCGCGCACCTCGACCTGTGCCTTGGGAGGGCTGACCAGTTGGCTGAGTGCCATGTAGCCGTGCAGCTTGCCCCCAGCCACCAGTGCGTTGAGCTGCTTGCCAAGGGCCTCTTCGCGTTCCAGCAACTGTTGCTCGTCAGCGCCCTGAACCAGGAAAAACTGACTGGTGGGTTGATAACCGGTAATCCGTGCAATCGCCTGGGCTTGCTCGAGCAAGCCCGGCGGAGTGCCCACCCATTGGCGAATGTCGTTCTTGATCTGCAGGTGCCATAGGCCGCCGCCGCAGAACACCGCCAGAATCAGCAGCAGTGCGGGGCTGGGCACATGGCGCAACAGGCGCTCACGCAGGTTCAGCAAATGCTGCGCAAGCTCGAGGGGCCAGCCTGCCGGACGCAGGTCGACATCCTTGAGCAGCGCCGGCAGCAGGCAGACCGCGCACAGGTAGGCGCCGATCAGGCCAGCGGCCGAGAACGCGGCGATCTGCGTCAGCGCCGGGAAAGGTGTGAATGCCAAAGCCAGGTAGCCGATGCAACTGGTAGCCAGGCTCAGACTCAGCCCCGGCAGTGTCAGGCGCAGCGCCGGCCAGCTGTGCCAGGGTTTCAGGCTCCAGCTCTTGGAGAGGTAGTGCAGCGGGTAGTCCACCGCAACGCCGATCAGACTCGAACCCAGCACCAGAGTCATGACATGCATCTTGCCGAACAACGCGACGCAGGCTACGGCACCGAACAGCATGCCGACCAGCACCGGGACGAATGCCAGCAGCACTCGCCAGCGACGGAAGGCGAGCAACAACAACAGCAGAATCCCAGCGGTGGCGCCGCCGCCGACCCAGCTGATTTCCCGTGTGGCTTCGCGCTGGCCGTTGGCAGCGTAGAGTAGGCCGCTGGCAGCCAGCAGCTGCACCTGTGCCTGCCCTGCCTGTTGGCGAGCATCGGCGAGCAGATCCGCGACCTTGAGTGGCAACTGCATATCGAAGGCGTCGCCGTGGGTACGTGCGCGCAGCAGTACCCAGTTGCGGCCGTCGGCATTGGCCACCAGAGCGCCGCTGGTCAGGTCCATGTCCACCGCGCCGTGCCGGGGCTGGCTGCCTTGGATGCGACCGGTCAGGCCCAGCCAGTCGTCCCGGCTGGGCACGAGGCTGAAACCGGCAAAAGGATCGAACAGACTCTGCACCCGTTGCTCGATGAAGTCGTGGGGATTGTCGATCAGCAGCTTGCGGTCGGGCAGTGCAAGCATGGCCAGCCGGCCTTGCAGCAGCTGGTGGCGCAGCGCTGGCAAGTCCGCTTGCAGGTTCCACTGGACCTTTTCGAATAGGCCGCTGGCTTGCCATTGCTCGCCCAGGGTTCTGGCCATGGTCACAGCGGTCTGACGGTCCTCGCTGCCCACCAGTACCAGCAGCTCCCGGTTCAAGGGCTCCTGCATGCGCTGTTCGGCGCGCTGCTCCAGAGGGTCTTGCGCGGACCCCGGCACCAGCTCCATGAGGTTGGCGGACACCGGGGCACCGTCGTGCCATTGCCAACCGGCCAAGGCGATGACCGCCACCAGCAAGACCAGGAAAAGCCGTGGCAAGAGTCGCTCACTGCGCAAGGTCGGCGCGCTCCGAGTCGTTCAGGCTGGCAGAACTGGTACTGTCCGGCATGCGCAGCACGGTACTGTCGCCTTGGCTTTCTGCCAGTTGGATACGCTGCACATAGGCGCCACCGCTGATGTCAATGCGGGTGAATACCTGTTTGAGCAGCAGCGAACGGGGTATCAGTTGCAGGGTCCAGGCGTGGCCGTCGCCTTGCAGGTTCAGCTCGAAATCGCGCTCGAGTTCGACGCTGTCACCTTGCAGCACGGCGAAGAACAGATGATTCTGTTGGGCGCCGGCACTCTTGCCGGGCAGCATCTGCCAACCCGTGGCGTCGCGTCGCGCGATACCTTGTGAATTGATGCGGTAATCCTGCTGCAAGGGCGTCTTGAGCAGCCACAGCAGGCCGTACTCTTTGGCCAGTACGAACGTCCCCTGGCTGACCAGGGGTTGCGGCAGGGCGCGCAGGTGTTTTTCCTGGATGAACGGGCCGCGGATGACAGCGGGTTTACTCAGTTGACGGCTCAAGTCCTTGAGGTCGAACGCGTGAGCGGTCGAGGCGAACAGCAGGCTGATGGCCAACCAGAATGAGGCGTGGCATGCGCGCCAGCCAGGCTGGCGCCATTGCATCGCAAATCCTTTCACCCGATCACCCCGCGCACTGCGTCCACGAACACTTTTGGCGAGGCCAGCTGCATCTCGCGGCTGGCGATCTCTACGGCGACTTGCACGGAGCTGGCGCGGGTCATCCGCTCGCCCGTGGCCAGATCGCTGATCAGGTAGTTGATCTTCAAACGGTTCTCCCACTCCACCAGGCTGGCGCGCACATTCAGCTTCTGACCGAACACGGCCCCGCGGACGTAGCGCAGTTGCAGGTCGATCACCGGCCATGCATAACCGGACTCACGCATGTGCGTGTAGTTGTGGCCCAGATGGTCGAGCAGCGCACAGCGCGCCACCTCCAGGTACTTCACGTAATGGCCGTGCCAGACCACATTCATGCTGTCGACGTCGAAAAACGGCACCGACACCTCGGTGTCGACATGCAATACCCCAGCGCTACGCATCGAACAGATTCCAGTGCTGATTGCCGATACGCTCCAGGCACAGACGCAACTCACTTTCCAGGGCACGGTCTTCGAGCACGGGTTTGAAGTCCATCAGCAGTTGCTCATGCATGACTGCCAGCGAGGGCGGCAAAGGCCGCGCGTCCCTGGCTTGAGCCCGCAGCCAGAGGCCCTGGTTGGCCGCGAGCAAGGTCGCCGCCGCCACCTGCTCGGTCAGCTCCAGGCTGCGCAGGGCATCGCGGGCAGCGATGGTACCCATGCTGACCTTGTCCTGGTTGTGGCACTCGGTCGATCGCGAAAACACGCTGGCGGGCAGGGTGTTCTTCAGGGCCTCGGCAGTCCAGGCGCTGGCGCCGATCTGCACTGCCTTGAAACCGTGATTGAGCATGGCGCGTTCCGCGGGTGCCCCCGACAGGTTGCTCGGCAGGCCGTGGTTGTAGCGTACGTCCACCAGCAGCGCCAACTGCCGATCGAGCAGGTCAGCGACGTTGGCTACCAGATTCTTCAGGCTGTCCATGGCAAACGCGATATGACCGCCATAGAAGTGTCCGCCGTGCAGCACACGCTCGGCTTCGGCGTCGATGATCGGATTGTCGTTGGCGCTGTTCAGCTCGGTTTCGATGAAGCCGCGCAACCAGCCCAGGCTGTCGGCAAGAACGCCCAGCACATGCGGGGCACAACGCAGCGAATAGCGATCCTGCAGGCGGTGCAAGGGGGCGGTCGGCGCATCGATGGCCAGGTCCTGGCGTAGCCAGGCGGCGACTTGCATCTGGCCCGGATGGGGCTTGGCCGCGAACAGGCGCTCATCGAAGTGCTCGGGGTTGCCCTGCAGTGCCACCACGTTCATGGCGGTGATGCGGCTCGCGAGTTTGAGCAGGTAGTCGGCCCGGGTGAAAGCCAGGCAGGCCAGTCCGGTCATCACCGCCGTGCCGTTCATCAATGCCAGGGCCTCCTTGGGTCGCAGCACCAATGGTGTCCAACCCAGTGCCTGGTGCACATCGGCGGCCTGACGGCGTTCGCCACGAAACATGACTTCACGTTCGCCACAGAGGGTCGCGGCGACATAGGAAAGCGGTGTCAGGTCGCCACTGGCCCCTACCGAGCCTTCTTCCGGGATCAGTGGCAGCACGTCGTGTTCGAGAAACTGGTGCAGGCGTTCCAGCAGCTCGATCCGGACGCCCGATACGCCATGGCAAAGTGACTGCAACCGTGCCGCCAGCACCGCTCGCGTCGACGGTGCATCGAGCAGCTTGCCCAGGCCACAGCCGTGGAACGTGTAGAGGTGCCGAGGCAGGGCCTCGACATGCTCCAGCGGTACCGCCACCACGCAGGAGTCGCCATAGCCGGTGGTCACGCCATAGATCACGCCTTCCTTGTCCAGCAACGAGTCGAGAAAGCGCGCACCCCTGGCGATGCGTTCGCGGTAGTCGTGGTCGTCTTGCAACTGGCTGGGCGCTCGACGTCTGGCCACCGCCATAATAGCTTCGATGGACAGAGGCGCCTGGCCGAACAGGATCGTGGTCATGGTGTGTTCCAGAAAGGGTAGAAGTTGAACCATTGCCGCGGCGCTTGCAGGCAATGGCAGGCAAGTCGTTCGGCATAGCGGCGAACCCACTCGGCGATCACCGCGTCGCGTTCGCCGCGCTTCCACGACACCTGATCGGCGAAAGGTTCGAGGGTCACCTGGTAGCGGCCATCGCGCTTGAGGCAGAAGATCAGGTTGAGCGGGCATTTGAGCAAGCCGGCCAGCAGCCATGGGCCCTGAGGAAACGCCGCAGGCCTGCCGAGAAAATCCACGTTGACCTGACGCCCGCCATGCAGCGGGACGCGATCACCGGCAATGGCCAGCCACTCGCCCCGGTCCAGGCGCTCGCTGAGTTGCAGCATCACGCCCGGGTCCAGCTCGCTGACCTGGATCAGACGCAGATTGGTCGCACCCGCTTCGCCCAGCAGACGGTTGAACCGTTCGGCGTGCCGCGTGTGCACCAGCACGTTCATGGTCACCTTCTCGCCCAGCTCGGCGAGGGCGCGACAGACTTCGAGATTGCCCAAGTGCGCGCCCACCAGCATCTGCCCCCGTTCGCCACGCAACTGGCTGCGCAGGCCGCCGGGGTCGACGATTTCGATCTGCTCCAGGCACAGCTTGCCGTTCCACACATCGAGTTTGTCCAGCAACGCGTCGGCGAACGCCATGAACTGTGCGAACACCGAGCGTTGGGTGGGGATCAGATCCGGACGGGCGCTGAAGTCGGCGAGGCGCTGTTGGTATTCCCGGGCGGCGTGCCGTGCGCGGCGGCCGAACAAAAAGAAATACAGCACGATGCCGTGCAGAACAGGGCTCAAAAAGCGCCGTCCCAGCACCTTGACACCCCAGGCAGTGAGTTTCATCAGCCAGAAACTGCCGCGCTCCCGATGACCGGCCCAGTGCCGCGTTTCGCGTTCCAGACCACTCATGCCCGTGCCCTGCGCCATAGAATGACCGGCAGGCGCACAAGCATGCCGAAGAACAGCTTGGTGTGCATTTTGGAAATCAGCGCATTGTCGTGAAACAAGCGGAAATGCGACAGGCCGTCAGTGGGGTAGTGCACCTTGGTCGGCAGCCAGTGCATGGACTGCTCGCGCCATGCCAGGCGGACCAGTATCTCAGGGTCGAAATCCATGCGTGTGCCCAGCTTGACGCTGTCGATCAGGTCAAGCGTCGGCGCCAGGGGGTAGACGCGAAAGCCGCACATGGAGTCGAGGATGCGCAGCGACAGGCTGTTGATCCATACCCAGACATGGGTGAGGTAGCGCGCATAGAGACGGCCCTTGGGCACACTGGCGTCGTATTGCGGATAGCCGCAGATCAGCGACTGCGGGCGCAATGCGGAAGCTTCCAGAAACAGCCGTACATCCTTCAGGTCATGTTGACCGTCGGCATCGACCTGCAACGCGTGGCTGAAGCCCAGCCGACCTGCTTCGCGCAGCCCGGCCATCACCGCGCCGCCTTTGCCCTGGTTCTGCGGCAGACGCACCAGCCAGGTATCGGGCTGGCAGGCCAGTGCGTCGAGTATGGCCGCGCACGCCGGACTGCTGGCGTCATCCACCAGCACACAGGACAGTCCGATCCGCAGCAGTTCCGCCACTACCGCAGGTACCGCGTGTTCATGGTTGTAGACCGGGATGACCGCGCAAGGCTTATGCATCGGCGGCCTCCAGTAGAATACGGCCGCTGGAGCACGGAGCACCGGCGTTATTGAAGGCGAAGTACAGTTTGCCGCGTTCGGCATCGAACCTGAGTGTCAGCTGCAGCGTATCGCCGGGGCGTATCAGTTGCTGGAATTTCAGCACTTCCATGCCCGCGAATCGGGTGGGAAACGGCAGGATCTGGCGAGCCATGTGCAGGGCCCATTGGACCTGAACCACACCTGGGAGCACCGGAGCCTTGCGGAAATGGCCGCTGAAATGTGCCAGGTCGCAAGGTACGTGCAGGCGCAGCAGGTGATCGTCGCCGTTGCGATGCTGGTCCAACAGTTCAGGCAATCGGGTTCTGTCGCTCGACAACAACCGATCGACGTCGGCCTGGGGCAGCTTGCCCTGGGCGTTCAGCGGCAACTGGGCAAGCAAGCGCCAGCGCCGCGGCAACGCCAATGCTTCACAGTGGCCGGCAAGGTGCTCGCGCAGGGCCTGGGTCAATGCCCGACGGCCTTGGTTGCGCAGCGCTTCCACGCCGTCGCCACTGAGCACCACGAGCGCACCTAGGCTGGCACGGTTTCCCTGGACAACCCCCAGGCGTGCCTCACTCACCCAGGCGTGATCGATCAACGCTCGTTCGAGCATCGGCAGCGAGATGCGTTTTTCCTCGAGCTTGACGATGCGATCGACGCGTCCGAGCAAGCGAAAGCGACCATCGTCGGCGAACTCCACTGCATCCGAGCCCTGCTCGACATGCCCGGCTGGCAGATAGGGCGAAGCGATGCGCAGGGCACCGTGATCATCCTGACTCAACTGCACACCGGCGAAGGGTTGCCATAGCGGATCGTTCTGGCGCCACGCGATACCGCCGGTTTCCGAGCTGCCAAGGATTTCCGCAGGGCGTTGGCCGAGGCGTCGCTGGAGATGCTCGGCGGCATCGCAGGGTAGTGGGCCACCTGACGAGAAGACTTTCTTCACGGCGCTCAAGGCGGTCCAGTCCAGGTTGTCGCCCATGCGCTTGAGCAGCGCGGGGCTTGTCACCCAGGCGAATTCGCGGTGTTCGCGACTGGCGCGCTGGATGTCTTCGGGGAACGGCAGCTGCGTGCGCAGAAAACTACGCCCGGCGCACAGCGGCCACAGCACGCGGAACAGCAGGCCATAGATGTGCTGCGTGGCAACGCTGCCGATCAGACAGGCGTTGCCCAAATCGTCGGACCAGAGCTGCTCCAGTGCGTAGACCTCGTTGGCCAGTTGTCGCAGGTGTTTGTCGATACGCTTGGGTTCGCCACTGGACCCGGAGGTGCACAGGCTCAGCTGGCACTGGTCGAGGTCCAGCGCGGCTGCGGGCATGGGCTCCGCGTACAAGGCATCGATGTCCCCGGTCAGCCAGAGATCGACTTCTTCGGCCCAGCGCTGTCGAGTCTGCGCCTGCAGATCGGCGGGCAACAATACGCTGACGCCGGCACGCCAGGCGCCGAGCAGAGCCACGGCCAGGTCACCGGCATCCTCGAGGTGCACGGCCAGGCGTCGCGCACCGCGCTCGCGCAGTCCGCCCGCCAGGCGCAACGCCTGTTCGCGCAGTTGCTCGTGATCCATGGTCGGAGAAAATGTGACGCCACGTCCCGGCCTTGCCTCCACCAGCAACTGGTCCAGGTTCATCCATGTCATAGGCGGCCTCTTACACGTTGTCGGACCAGCCATTCGCCAGCGAACAGCAGGCCCATCAGTCCATAGGCGATCAAGCCGTTGTAAAGCGTCCACCAGGCCAGCGGCGCCCAGAGCGTCAGTGCTGCGGCGAGCAGGCCGTTGCCCAGGAAAAACGCGCTCCAGATCCAGGTCACCTTGCGTGTGTAAGCCACCGCTGCGGCAGGGAAATCCGCTTCGCTCAGGCGTGCCAGACGTTCCACCAGCGGCATGCCGTAAAACAGGCTGGAGCCGAACAAAGTCAGCATGAGCAGGCTGATCAATACGGGGTACCAACGCAGCAGGTGGGGGTTGTCGAGCAGCGCCAACAATGCACAGAAGCCCAGCACGGCGAGTGTCAGCCACGTGCGGCCAGGCTTGCGTTCGCCGGTGAGCGCGCGGGCAAGCCACAGGCTGCCCAGCAGCAGCGCGAACTGCCATGGGGCGAAATGCTCCAGCCCGAAATACACCGCGAAGGGGTACAACAGGCCTGCAACCACCAGAACCAGGCCGATCAGCTGGCTCATGCGGCCTGGTTCACCAGACGATGCACAGCCTCGACCACGTCGCCCACTGTGCGCACCGTTTTGAACTCTTCGGCTGCGATCTTCTTGCCGGTCTGGCGCTTGATGTGGTCGATCAGATCAATGGCATCGATGCTGTCGATTTCCAGGTCTTGGTACAGGTTGGCATCGAGGCTGATTCGCTCCGGCTCCAGTTCGAAGAGCTCGACCAGGGCCGCGCGCAGGGTGTTGAAAATATCGTCACGGGTCTGCATGGTACTGTCTCAAGCTGCCTGTCTGGAGGTGACGAACGCCGCGAGGCTGGCCACATTGTTGAAGTGATTGCGCGTGTCCTTGGCGTCGGCGTCGATCTTGATGCCGTAGCGCTTCTGGATCGCCAGTCCCAGTTCGAGGGCGTCCACCGAGTCCAGGCCCAGGCCCTCGCCGAACAGCGTTTGCTCGTCGCCGATTTCCTGCGCGCTGATGTCCTCCAGACCCAGCGCGTCGATGATCAGCAGCTTGATCTGCAGGTGGATGTCAGTGTTTGGGTTGCTCATCCTGGGCGAGCTCCTTGTTGAAGTAGTGGTGCAGGTCATCATTGAGTTTGCGTGAGGCCTGCGGTGCAGAGCCCTGTGCAGCGTAAGTCTGTGGGTCTATATCGGCCCCGACGCGAAAACTGAAGTGCGGACGGCGCAGCGCGATGCGATACCACGGCTCTGCCTTGGTCAGTGTGCTGGGCGTCACCGAGATGATCACCGGGGTCAGTACCTGGGCGCCGCGCAGGGCAATGGATGCGCCCCCACGATGAAAGATGGGTGCCTGGCCCGGCGTGGTGCGGGTACCCTCGGGAAACAGGATCAGGGTCTGGCCGTTGCGCAATGAATCGGCGGCGTTGTCGAGCATGTCGGTACGGCCATCGTTGCTGATGTACTGGGTCGCACGCACCGCACCATGGGTGAAGGGGTTCTCCCACAGGCTGTGCTTGACCACGCAGTTGGCACCTCGGACCAGGCCGATCAGGAACACGACGTCAATCAGCGAGGGATGATTGGCAATGATCATCTGCCCCGGCCGGCCGAGCCTTTCTGCGCCCTGTACCTCATAGGTGAGGACGCCGGCGCGGGCCATGAGCCGGATGAAGCGCCAGAACAGCACGCTGACCACCACCCGTGCACGCCGTCCGTGGACATTCGCATCGCCGGGCAGGCACGCCAGCACGGGAAAGATCACCAATCGCAGGCACAGCCCGCCGAGCCCGAACAGGAAAAAACTGCAGGCAGTGGCCAGCAGACGCCAGTAATAGGCGTCGCGGCGCTTGGGTTTGGTCAATGGCTGCGTTGCCAGGTCCATGCGCGATTTTTCCAGAAGTGTTGGCAGGTGGGTTGGTCGCGCAGCAGGCAGCACAACAAGCTCAAGGCGTGTGGCCAGCCTGGCTGGACGGGTTCTCCAGCGTGGGGATCCAATGTCAGCGACCAGTCGCTGCCGGGCGTCAGCAGCAGAGCGACGGCGTACGGCGCCGGTACGTCGTCGATCCAGCGAGCATAGGCGGCCGGAGGCTGATCCTCGGTGACAACCAGCAGTACCGCCGGTGCACCTTCGTGCAGCAGTGCCACGGCTTCCATCACACCGTGTTCCAAGCCATCGCCTGCCGCTGCCAAAGCCGTCATCTCGCTGGCTTCCGCGCGCATGATCGACCACAGGCCAATGATCGCGTTGTGCACCGAGAGGCTGAATTGCGTGGGAGACAAGGGCTGGTCGGCCGCCAGATCGCTGAGGATGTCGAAAGTGCGCGGCGTTTCGCCGTGGCGGGAGACGAATACGAACGGTAGATCGGACAGCCCTTCGGCAAGTGGCCATCCGACATGAAACGCCATGCGCGCCATGCGGCTCAGTCGACGACGCTGCATGGCCGGCAAGAACGAGACATCGGGCGCCGCTTCGGCGGTATCGTTGAGCGCCTCCAGCGTGGGGGCGCAGCTCCACTGCTGCCAGTCGTCCGCTGACGACAATCCTGGTGTCCAGGCACGCCATTGCGCGATATTGAATGTGATCACGGTGCTCGTTCCTGCCCGGTTCAGGGGCTTCCATTCCATGGTGTCGATTGAGGACAGTGCCAACCCTGGTGGGGTACAGGGTGTAAAGCGGCGCGCATTATCCCGGTAGGGTACGGCTGACGCAAATGTGGTTGCATCCGCACCGGCCCAGTCGCTTCTCGACGCATGACGCAATGTGTTTACGTTGCGCTGCGTTGCAAACGCTCCGTGTATGGGTTCAAAGCCGAAAAAAAGGATCTGAAATGTATAGAAAACGCCAAAGAGGCGGGAGGAGGGAGTTTCCCCGAGTGGCGTAGGAAAAGCTGCGCGGTGCTAGCTAATGTCATGTTCGGGCCACTACACTCGACGTTTCACCGCTTACGGAGGGCTGTGCATGCGGCGCGTGGTGTTCAATCAGAAAGGCGGCGTGGGCAAATCCAGCATTGCCTGCAACCTGGCGGCCGTGAGTGCCAACGAGGGCTTTCGCACGTTATTGATCGACCTCGATGCCCAGGCCAACTCGACCCAATACCTTACCGGGCTGACCGGTAACGACATTCCGATGGGCATCGCGGATTTCTTCAAACAGATCCTGTCGTCCGGACCGGCCAGCAAGAAAGGCAAGGTGGACATTCACGAGACGCCTTACGATAACCTGCATGTCATCACGGCTTCTGCAGAGCTGGCCGACCTGCAGCCCAAGCTGGAAGCCAAGCACAAGATCAACAAGCTGCGCAAACTGCTCGACGAGCTCAGCGAAGAGTACGATCGGATCTATATCGACACACCACCGGCGCTGAATTTCTATGCGGTATCAGCCTTGATCGCGGCGGACCGTGTGTTGATTCCCTTCGATTGCGACAGCTTTTCCCGGCATGCGCTCTATGGTTTGCTCGATGAAATCGCCGAGTTGAAGGAAGACCATAACGAAGGCCTTGAAGTCGAAGGTATCGTGGTCAACCAGTTCCAGCCTCGCGCCAGCCTGCCTCAGCAGATGCTCGACGAACTCATAGCGGAGGGATTGCCCGTGCTGCCGGTGTATCTCAACAGCTCGGTGAAGATGCGCGAGTCCCATGAACTGAACATCCCGCTGATCCATCTGGACCCGCGGCACAAGCTGACCCAGCAATTCGTTGAGCTGCACAACCTGCTCGAACAAGCCTGAACCCGCACTGCAAGCCGCGTCCGGCCTTAACGCGGTCTTCCAGGTACACCGCATGCACCGCCGACGCGGCTCGCGCCGCTGCTACAGAAACACCGCGATCCCCTGTAGCAGCGGCGCAAGCCGCGTCCAGCCTCAACGCGGTCGTCCAGGTGCACCGCATGCACCGCCGACGCGGCTCGCGCCGCTGCTACAGGAACACTTCGACCCCCTGTAGCAGCGGCGCAAGCCGCGTCCGGCCTCAACGCGGTCCTCCAGGTACACCGCATGCACCGCCGACGCGGCTCGCGCCGCTGCTACAGAACACCGCGATCCCCTGTAGCAGCGGCGCAAGCCGCGTCCGGTCTCAACACGGTCTTCCAGGTACACCGCATGCACCGCCGACGCGGTATTCCAGGTGCCCCGCATGCACCGCCGACGCGGCTCGCGCCGCTGCTACAGAAACACCGCGATCCCCTGTAGCAGCGGCGCAAGCCGCGTCCGGGCCGCTATGCAATTCTTCAGGTTCCTACCGATCAACAATCCCTTGGGCGCGTAGCCAGCCCACTAACTGTGGCAGCGGCATTGCACCGCTCTGCCGCGCGACTTCCCGACCATTCTTGAACAGGATCAAGCTCGGTATCGAGCGGATCCCAAGTTGCGTGGACAGCTGCGGGTTGGCCTGGCTGTCCAGCTTGGCCAGTCGGCAGCGGCCCTGCAGTTGTGCCGCCGCCTGTTCGAATACCGGTGCGAAGGACTTGCACGGCCCGCACCAGTCGGCCCAGACGTCCACCAGCAATGGCAGGTCGCCTTTGATCTGGCTGGCATAGTCGCCTTGAGTCAGCTCGAAGGGTGTATCGAGCAACACCGCCACCTTGCACCGCCCGCACTTGGGCTGGTCTTTGAGGCGCGAAGCAGGAATGCGGTTGAGCCCGTTGCAATGCGGGCAGGGGATTACCAGTGAGTCGCTCATGCCGGGCTCCGGTTGTATGAATGCACCACAGGTATGTGGAGGCGGCACAGTTGGATATCAACCGGCGCTGTACGTGCCGATTGCCTGCCGACTGTATCTGTAGCGTTTGACCGCTGCCCAGTAGAGTAAAACCCAACTTGCAATCAGGAACAGGCCATGGCGCTGCTCGGCATTCTGGGTGGGATGAGCTGGGAATCATCCGCCTCCTACTATCGACTGATCAACGAAGGCTACAGAGACGCAAAGGGCGGACTTCACTCGGCTCCTTTGCTGCTGCACTCAGTCGACTTCGCCAGCATTGCCGCCCTGCAGAAGGTCGGGGACTGGCAGGCTGCGGGTGTCCAGCTGTCCGATGCGGCGCGCGGATTAGAGCGAGCGGGGGCGGGCGCGATAGTGCTGGCTACCAACACCATGCACAAGGTTGCCGATGCCATCGAGCAAGCGGTCGAGATCCCCTTGCTGCACATCGGCGATGCAGTAGGTGAAGCCCTGCAAGCCGGCGGTTTCCAGCGAGTGGCCTTGCTCGGCACACGCTTCACCATGCAACAGGACTTTTATCGTCTGCGGCTGGCCGAGCGCTATGGTATCGAGGTGGTACTGCCTGAAGAGACGCAAATGACAGAGATCGACCGGATCATTTTTTCAGAGTTGTGCCAAGGACAGTTCACCTCGGTATCGCGAGCGTACTACCTGGCCTGCCTTGAAAGTCTTCACGGCCAAGGCGCGCAGGCAGCCATTCTGGGCTGCACCGAGATCGGCCTTCTTCTGCAGAGCGTCGAGGCGCCGTTGCCGCTGATCGATAGCACTCAGGTCCATGTGCAGAGCGGCCTACGCTGGTTATTGAGCCGCAGTGGCGAGTCTGACTTGGCAAAAACGTGATTACAGCTTCACCGCCTTGAGCTCATGCTCAAGGCTGCGCTGCACGAACTGATTGATGCTGACGCCCAGCGCAGCCGCCGCTTCAGTGACCTGGGCATGCAGCGTTTCAGGCAGCCGGAGCTGAAATTTCCCCGAGTAGCATTTGACTGGCTCGATCCCTTCCTCTGCGCACACTTGCAGAAATACTCGCAGCGACTCGGCGCCTTCGGTCTTCAATGCGCTGACGCTGTCGGCGTGAAAGTCCGCACCGCCATTCAGATTGATGAACTCCCCGCGAAAAGTCCCGACTTCCGGGTCGTACTGGATGACGGCCCGATGGCCGTCGATGATCATGATGTTGTTCATGGTTCGATTCCGTTGACTGCCAGCCAATTGCGGATGCTCGCCACTGCAGCCTTGTCGGTTTCCGGGGACGGATGAGGGCGATGGAACACCCGCACGGTCCCGAAAAGGACTACCGCCACTCGGGAGCCTTCTCGCTCTTGCACCTTGCCACTCAATTCGATGAACAATCGTTCGATGCGTGACCAGCGGATCGTTCCTGACACAGGGCGAGCGTAGATCGCCTCAAGCACGTCAATGTGTTTGAGCTTTGAAGGGGGCATCGTAGCGCTCCGTACTCTAAAATGGTACCAAAAAAAGGTACCGCTTCAGATATGGGTTTCGGGGCACACGATGATGGGCTGGTTGCAACGAAACGACAGTCGGACAGGCTTGAAAGCAATGTAGGCGGTGTCCGATGCATGCCGTTGATGATAGAGAGTCAGCCACCCCTCACGATGAACAACTGATCTCCAGATGCTTGCCCCATTCCGGTGGGCGTTCAGCGTAACGCTCCATGCCCGGTTGCGCTTCGAACGGGTTCGAGAGCACCTGGTGCAATCGCCGCACCTCGGAATAGTCGCCGTCTTCGGCGGCATCGATGGCTTTCTGCGCCAGGTAATTGCGCAGGATGTACAGAGGATTGACCTGATTCATGCGCTCGGTACGGCCGTCGCTCACATCACGATCCATACGCGCCTGATAATCGGCCGCCCAGGCATCGAAGCCCTGGATATCGACGAAGTCATCGCGCAGCACGGCCAGCGCGCCGACTTCGCCCAGGCGTCGGAAGAACAGGTTGTAATCCACGCCGCTGTTCTGCATCAGCCCCAACAGACGTTCGAGCAGCACCTTGTCGCCGTCTTCGGCCAGGGTGAAGCCCAGTCGCCGCCGCATGATGTCCAGATAGGCGGCCTCGTACAGTGGCAGGAACAACCCCAATGCTTCCTGCAGCGCCGGCACCTCGATCAAGGGTGTCAACGACTGAGCCAGGGCGCTCAGATTCCAGTGTGCCACCGGCACCTGGTTGCTGAAGCTGTAGCGGCCTTCGTGGTCGGAGTGGTTGCAGATGAAGTTCGCGTCGAAGTCATCCAGAAAGGCGAACGGCCCGAAGTCGAAGGTAATGCCCAGAATCGACATGTTGTCGGTGTTCATCACCCCGTGACAGAAGCCGTAGGCCTGCCATTGCGCGATCAGCTCGGCATTGCGCTCGACGATCTCGCGGAACATGTCCAGATAGGGTTCGGGCTGGGTCGCGCACCCAGGGAAGTGCGCCGCCAGCACATGGTCGACCAACTGTTTCTGCAGTTCGGGTTGGCGGGTGTAGTAGAAGTATTCGAAATGACCGAAACGCACGTGGCTCGGCGCAAGGCGCAGGAGCATGGCGGCGCGTTCCTGCTTTTCACGCCATACCGGCGTGTCCGACGCGATCACGCACAGGGCGCGGCTGCTGGGAATGCCCAGGGCGTGCAAGGCTTCGGACGCCAGGAATTCGCGGATCGAGGAGCGCAGCACTGCGCGGCCATCGCCTCGGCGCGAGTAGGGCGTGGGTCCGGCGCCCTTGAGGTGCAGGTCCCAGTGTTCGCCGGCGTCGTTGTACACCTCGCCGAGCAGTACACCGCGGCCGTCGCCCAACTGAGGGGTGTAGCCGCCGAACTGATGACCCGAATAGATCATCGCCCGCGGCTCGGTTTCGCTCCACAGCTTGTGGCCGCTGAACAACTCGGCGAACAGCGGGGTTTGGGCACACGCAGGGTCCAGGTCCAACAGGCTCATGGCTGCATCGCTGGCCACCACCAGCCGTGGGTTGTCGATGGGCTCCGGCAGAACGTGAGTGGAAAAGACGTCGCCCAGGCGGGCGAAACGGTTGTCGAAGATCAGTTCGTCGAGGCCTTTCATGTGCGTTCTCCGTGGGCGTAGTGCGCTCAGTCAAGTTTCGAGGGGGGCGGCTGGGGTGCGTCGACGACTCGAGGCGTGCTCGGCGGCTCCGCCTGTGCAGGCGTGGCGGCCGGCTGCAGGGTGCCGGTGCTTTCGCCTGGCTCGGCGGGCACCAGCTTGTACTCTTTGCCGGTGGTGTTCTTCAGGTAGATCTCCATCTGCCGGAACGAAATATTGATGTTCTGGCGTTTGAATTCCTTGTTGATGAACCGATTGATCTCGTCCAGCACCGGGTTGCGGTCGCCCAGGTCACGCACGTGCATGCGCAGCTCGTGGTCCAGGGTGCTCTCGCCGAAGTTGAGGAAATACACCAGCGGCTCCGGTTCCTTGAGCACCCGTGGATTGTCCCGTGCCGCCTTGAGCAGCAGGGTCCGCACCAGGTCCAGGTCCGAGCCGTAGTCCACGCCCAGCTTCAAGGTCACCCGGGTGATGGTGTCGGTCAGCGACCAGTTGATCAGTTGCCCGGTGATGAAGGTCTTGTTGGGGACGATGATGTCCTTGCGGTCGAAATCGGTGATGGTGGTCGCGCGGATACGGATCTTGCTCACCGTGCCCGACAGGTTGCCGATGGTGATGGTGTCACCGATACGCACCGGACGCTCGAAGAGAATCATGATGCCGGAGATGAAGTTGGCGAAAATCTCCTGCATGCCGAAACCGATACCCAGCGACAAGGCCGCGACCAGCCATTGCAGCTTGTCCCAGCTCACCCCCAGGGTCGACAGCGTGGACACGAAACCGACACCGGCAATCACGTAGGACAGCAGGGTAGTGGTGGCGTAGGCGCTGCCCTGGGCCAGGTTCAGCTTGGACAGGACCAACACTTCCAGCAGCCCCGGCAGGTTGCCGGCCAGCACGATGGTGATGCCGATGATCATGGCTGCACCGATGAAGTCGCTCAGGCTGATCGGCACCATGCTCATGGCGGCGCCGGTGCCGCTGGTGTATTCGTACAGGGTGATGTTGTCCAGGTAGGCGAACACGCTGATCAGATCGCTCCAGACCCAATACAGCGCGCCGATGAAACCGGCCAGCAAGGCCAGGCGCACCAGGCGCAGGGATTGCTGGTTGACCTGTTCGATGTCCAGGGTCGGCTCTTCGGCCACCGGTTCGCCTTCGCCGCTGTCCTTGGCCAGCTGTCGCTTGGCCAGCGCCCGTTGGTAGGCCAGTCGCCGGGCGGCGACGCTCAGCCCTCGCACGAACGCGGCTTCGATGACCAGCCAGATCATCAGCAGGTACAGGGTGTCGATCAGCCGGTCGGTGAGCTTGAGCGCGGTGTAGTAGTAGCCGAAGCAGACTGCCACGAACAGGGCGATCGGCAACGCTGTGAACAGCAGGCCGATGGCGCGGCGAAACAGTGAAGCGCTCTTGTGCGTCGGGCTGCTGATCAACAACCGTCCCAGCAGCCAGGCCATCAATGCATAACAGGTGAGCACCACGGCGATGCCGAGCACGTCATCGGCCAGCGCCGAGGGTTGCAGTTCGGCCACCGCCACCACTGAGACCAAAGCCAGCACGACGAAGCCCAGGCGGCGCACCCAGCCTTGCAGAAAGGCCACCTGCGCCCGCTCCCAGCGGAAATGCAGCTCGGCAACGCCGCCGGGGGCGAGGATGCGGTACGCGGTATAGAACACCAGCCACGCCTGGGCGATCTGCAACATGGCCGCGCCCAGGCCGGCATTCTGCCCGCGGGCATCGATCAACAGGGCATAGCCGCACAGTGCCAGGCCCAGGGCCACCGGCATGGCCAGCAGAATGTTGATTAGAATGGCGGCAGGCGTGTGCCACTGGCGGTCGCGCTTGAAGTGGCCGATGTCCTGATGCACTGCATTGAGTTTCTGGTAGAGAAACGCGCGCTTCCACTGCAGCAGACCGATCACCAGCAGCAGCGGCAGGAACAGCAAGGGTCGCTGCACCAGACCGTCGGTCAGCTCGCTCACGCTGGACGCCCAGGGCAGGGTGGTGACCTGGTTTTCCAGGCGCCGCGGCACCGCCTTGAACCACTCGTCATCCAGCGGCTTGTTGCTGGGGATCCAGAACATCTGCTCGTCCAGCGTGGCACGCAGGCTTTGGGCGGTGCTGAGCAGCTGTTTCTGGTTGAGCTGCAGGGTGATCGATTCGTTGAGCAGTGCGCTCAGTTCCCGGTTCAGCCGTTCGAGCAGGTCGCTGCGGGTGACCGCCAGCTCCAGCAGGCTTTTGCGCAACTGCGGCGTGTTCTGGTCCTGCGCCTGATTGGCCAGCAAGTTATCCACATAGGCTGCCGGATTGCTGATGGCTTCCCGCTGTTGGTTGACTTCGAACTGGTACAAACGGATATCGGCGATTTCGTCGGCCAGGTCGCGGTCGACCTTCAGGTGGGGCAAGGCCTGCTTCTGCTTGTAGAGAATCTTGGACAGCAGCAGGCTACCCTTGAGCACGCTGATCTGCTCATCCAAGGCCTGGTCGCTCTGGGTCACGCTGTCGAGCTGCTGGCGGGTCTTGAGGTTCTGCTGGGTCAGTTCGTTGAGGCGGTCGGTGCTGCGCAGCAGGTAGTCGGACAATTTGACGTTGGTCGCACTTTCAGTGGCCAGCACGCTGCTGCCGCCGGCTTTCTGTGCTTCCAGCGATTGCTTGGTGACCGTTTCCTGAGACTGCGCCAGACGCTTCTGATTGATCAGCGTCTGCAGGTCCTGGATTTCCTGATCCAGCCGAGTGGTCTTCTCCAGCACCAGGTCGTGACGGGCGTTGCCCAGGTCCTGCAGGGTGCTGTTACCGGCCAATTCCTGGCGGCGCAGGTTGATCAAGGCGCCGATGGAGGCCTGTTCGGCCACCAGTTGGTTGCGGGTGTCGGGCGTCAGCGCCTTGCCGTCGTTCTTGCCCAGCTTGAGGATGCCGTTGATCTGCTGGATACGGTTCTGGCTGGCACTGATCTCGGTCTGCGCGCGTTCCGGGCGGGTCTGCGCGGTGATGATCAGGCTGTTGGCGTCGGACAGCGCCTTCTGCAGCTCACCTTGTTCGGTGGTGCGCTCGCTGAAGATCTGCTCCAGCTGCGGCACACTCAAGGTCGCATAGCGCTGAGTCACCGGGAGGACCGGCGTGCTCTTGAGGCGGCTCAGTTCGCGCTGTGCCTCAAGGGTCTGCTTGGGGGCATCGGCCAGTTGCTGCTTGAGATCAGCCAGCTTGCGCTCGTTGTCTTCCTGGTTGCCGATCAGGCTCAGGGTCTGCTCGAACACTTGCTGCAGAGCCTTCTGGTCGGCTTCTGGCAGCTTGCGTTCGGCGATCTTGTCGAGGTTCTGTTGCACCGTTTCACGGTTCAGCGGGTCGGCAGCCTGAACACTGGCGACAGCCATGCACAGCCCCAGCAGGGCTGCGGAAAGAAAATTGCGCATAGGTTAAAAGTCGTACAGCTCGAAGAGAGATGGGCAGTTTAGAGGAAGAGCCCAGGCGCTGGACGACTTCCTTCGGGGAATTTGACGCCCACTTTCATGATCCGGTTCCCGTCCATGACCGCGACCGTCCACAGCGTGCCGTTCCACTCCACGTGGTCGCCGACGATCGGCGCGCCGCCGACCCGCTGCATGATGAAGCGGCTGAGCGGCATTTGCGGATCCAGACCGTCGAGCTTGAGGCCGTAGAGCGCCGAGACGGCGCCCAGTTCGGCGTCGCCTTCGAGCACGAAGTCGCCGAAGAAACGCAGGTCCAGACCGCGTTGTGGCGCGCGGCTGAACAGTTTGCCCAGAGCGGGCAGGTTGTGCTCATGGCCGATCACGCACAGCAAGTCGTCCACTTCCAGGACCGTACTGCCCGACGGGTGGAGCAGTTGCTGGCCGCGAAACAATGCGGCGATGCGCGTGCCTTCGGGCATCTTCAGCTCGCGCAGGGCGGCGCCGATGCACCATTTTTCCGCGCCCAGGCGATAGACGAACAGCTCCCACTCGCTGGTGATGTGCACTTCCAGGGCCGAGCGGGAGATCGGCGCCGGGTCCGGCGGCACGGTGACCTTGAGCAGCTTGGCCACCCACGGCAGGCTGGTGCCTTGCACCAGCAGCGACACCAGCACGATGAAGAAGGCCAGGTTGAAGAACAGCTGCGCATCCGGCAGTCCGGCCATCAATGGGAACACCGCCAGGATGATCGGTACCGCACCGCGCAGCCCGACCCAGGAAATGAACGCCTTTTCGCGGCCTTGGAAAGCCTTGAACGGCAGCAGGCCGACCATCACCGACAGCGGCCGTGCGATCAGGATCATCCACAGCGCCAAGGCGAGGGCGGGCAGGGCGATGGGCAGCAGGTCGTGGGGCGTGACCAGCAGGCCCAGCACCAGGAACATGCCGATCTGTGCCAGCCAGGCCATGCCGTCGAGCATGTGCAGAATGCCGTGGCGGCTACGGATCGGTTTGTTGCCCATGACCAGGCCGCACAGGTACACGGCGAGGAAGCCGCTGCCGTGCAGGGCGTTGGTCAAGGCGAACACCAGCAAGCCACCGGCCACTACCAGGATCGGGTACAGGCCGGTGGCCAGGTTGATGCGGTTGACCAGTTGCAGCATGACCCAGCCGCCGCCCAGACCAATCACGCCGCCGATGCCGAACTCGCGCAGCAGGTGGCCGAGCAGGCCCCAATGCAGACCGGTCTGGCCGCTGGCGATCATGTCGATCAGGGTCACGGTGAGAAACACCGCCATCGGGTCGTTACTGCCCGATTCGATTTCGAGCGTTGCGGTCACCCGCTCGTTCAGGCCCTTGCCACCCAGCAGCGAGAATACCGCCGCGGCGTCGGTGGAGCCGACGATGGCGCCGATCAACAGCCCCTGGATCATGCTCAGGTCGAACAGCCAGGCCGCGACCGCGCCGGTCAGCGCAGTGGTGATCAGCACCCCGACCGTGGCCAGCGACAGCGCCGGCCACAACGCCACGCGAAAACTCGAAACCCGCGTGCGCAAACCGCCGTCGAGCAAAATCACTGCCAGCGCCAGGTTGCCGACCAGGTAGGCCGTCGGGTAGTTGTTGAAGATGATGCCGCCACCATCCACACCGGCGGCCATGCCGACGGCGAGGATGATCACCAGAATGGGAATGCCCAGCCGAGAGGACAGCGAGCTGACCAGAATACTTGCACCCACCAGCAACGCGCCGATCAAGAACAGGCTGTTGATGAAGGTGGCGTCCAAGGGCAGTACTCCGTAAGCAGTGGCAGAACCGGCAACATGCAGGCCTCGTGCCAACGGATTCTAACCCGTGTAAACGCATGTATGTCAAAGGATTTGCCCGGCGCCGCCCATACGTCGCAGGCAAGCGCGCAGGGTGCGCGGCCCACAAACACAACGGGCGCCCTGAGGCGCCCGTTGTGTCGAACCGATCAGCTTCAATCGGTCAGCATCAGCCGATGCTCATCAAGCTGGCGTTGCCGCCGGCCGCAGCGGTGTTCACGCTCAGTGCCCGCTCGATCACCAGACGCTCCAGGCAGATCCCGGTTTCACCCTGGGACAGGCCGTGCACGCCGACGATGGCACCACCGCGTTTGGCGACTTGCTCGCAGACCGCACGCAGCTGATCGGAATCACCGTGATGCAGCACTGCGTCGAACAGCACCTCGTCCTTGTTCCACTCCGGTACCAGCTTGACCCGTGCCTGGACTTCCTTGGGCAGACGGGCGCGCACGGCCTTGCTCAAGGCGTTGTCCGGCAGCACTGCGCTGGAGCCCACGGCCATCACCGCCGCCAGTTGCACCAGCAGGTCGGCTTCCACCTCGGCCAGGCACAGCACGTGCTCGCGCGGCAGGATGGTGTAGCTGTTGCGTTCACCGGTCGGGCCATCGAGCAGACGGGTCACGCCGCTCTGCGACTGAGTGGCAAATTCACCGCACAGTTGCGCCAGCTCGGCCTGCTGAGTGCTCGCGGCCCAGGCTTGCAACGCCTGCAACGGCTTGCCCAGGGCATCGCGCAGGCGCACGTCGGGGGCGAGCCCGGCGTCGCTGCGCTGGAACGACTGGGCGATGGCATCGTTGGGTCGGGTCGACAGCAGCCGGTACAGGTACAGCGGGCCACCGGCCTTGGGACCTGTGCCCGAAAGGCCCTCGCCGCCGAACGGCTGCACACCCACCACGGCGCCGACGATGTTGCGGTTGACGTAGACGTTGCCGGCATGGACGTTGTCGATCACCTTGGCGATGGTCTCGTCGATGCGCGTGTGCACGCCCAGGGTCAGGCCATAGCCGGAAGCGTTGATCTGAGCGATCAACTGATCCAGATCGCGACGCTTGTAGCGCACCACGTGCAGCACGGGGCCGAAGATCTCGCGTTGCAGCTCATCGAAGCTTTCCAGTTCGATCAGGGTTGGCATGACGAAGGTGCCGCGCTTGATCTCGGCGCTGTCGGCAATGGCCATCTGATAGACATCACGGCCTTTGTCGCGCATGCCCTGGATGTGCTTCTCGATGCCGGTCTTGGCTTCGGCGTCGATCACCGGGCCAATGTCCACGCTCAGGCGCTCGGGGTTGCCCAGGCGTGCTTCGGCCATGGCGCCCTTGAGCATTTCGATCACACGGTCGGCGGAATCCTCCTGCAGGCAGAGCACGCGCAGGGCCGAGCAACGCTGGCCAGCGGAGTCGAATGCCGAGGACACCACATCGATCACCACCTGTTCGGTGAGCGCCGAGGAATCGACGATCATCGCGTTCTGGCCACCGGTTTCGGCGATCAATGGAATCGGACGCCCTTGCGCATCCAGACGTCCGGCGATGTTGCGCTGCAGCAGCCGCGCCACCTCGGTGGAGCCGGTGAACATCACGCCTTTGACCCGGTCATCGCCCACCAGCCGTGCGCCGACGGTTTCACCGCGGCCCGGCAGCAGTTGCAGCACGCCCTCCGGAATGCCGGCGTCGAGCAGCAGGCGCACGGCCTGAGCGGCCACCAACGGAGTTTGCTCCGCAGGCTTGGCCAGCACCGGGTTGCCCGCGGCCAACGCCGCAGCCACCTGGCCGGTGAAGATCGCCAGCGGGAAGTTCCACGGGCTGATGCACACCACCGGCCCCAGCGGGCGATGGGCGTCGTTGTTGAAATCATTGCGTGCCTGCACCGCGTAGTAGCGCAGGAAGTCCACGGCCTCGCGCACTTCGGCGATGGCGTTGGCGAAGGTCTTGCCGGCCTCGCGGGCCAGCAGGCCCATCAACGGCTGAATCTCGGCTTCCATCAGGTCCGCGGCGCGCTCCAGTACGGCGGCGCGCTCGGCTGGCGGGGTGGCCTGCCAGATCGGGCCGTTGATCAGCGCACACTGAATGGCGTTGTCGACGTCGGTGACCGTGGCCTCCTGAACATGGCCGACCACGTCGCGCAGATCGGACGGGTTCAGCACTGGCTGGGCCGGTTCGTTGCTGGCCTCGCAGCCCAGCAGCGGCAGGGCTTTCCAGTCGTTGTGAGCAGTGGCCAGCAGGGCGGACGACAGCGATGCGAGGCGATGTTCGTTGGCCATGTCGATGCCGGCCGAGTTGGCCCGGTCGCTGCCGTACAGATCGCGCGGCAGGGGGATGCGCGGGTGCGGCAAGCCGAACTGACCTTCCTGGGTCGCCATCCGCTCGATGGTGGCCACTGGGTCGGCGACCAGTTCCTGGATGGAGATGGACTGATCGGCGATACGGTTGACGAACGAGGTGTTGGCGCCGTTCTCCAGCAAGCGGCGGACCAGGTAGGCCAGCAGCGTTTCATGGGTGCCGACCGGTGCATACACGCGGCATGGACGGTTCAGCTTGCCATCGGCAACCTTGCCCACCACCTGCTCGTACAGCGGTTCGCCCATGCCGTGCAGGCACTGGAATTCGTACTGGCCGGGGTAATAGTTCTGGCCGGCAATGTGGTAGATGGCCGCCAGCGTATGGGCGTTGTGGGTCGCGAACTGCGGGTAGATGACTTCCGGCACCGACAGCAGCTTGCGTGCGCAGGCCACGTAGGACACGTCGGTGTACACCTTGCGGGTGTACACCGGGTAGCCTTCCAGGCCCTCGACCTGGGCGCGCTTGATTTCGCTGTCCCAGTAGGCGCCTTTCACCAGGCGGATCATCAGGCGATGACGGCTGCGACGAGCTAGGTCGATGACGTAGTCGATCACATACGGGCAGCGCTTCTGGTAGGCCTGGATGACGAAGCCGATACCGTTCCAGCCGGTCAGCTGCGGCTCGAAGCACAGGCGTTCGAGCAGGTCCAGCGACAGCTCCAGGCGGTCTGCCTCCTCGGCGTCGATGTTCAGGCCGATGTCGTATTGCTTGGCCAGCAGGGTCAGCGACAGCAGGCGCGGGTACAGCTCTTCCATCACGCGCTCGTACTGGGCCCGGCTGTAGCGCGGATGCAGCGCCGACAGCTTGATCGAGATGCCGGGGCCTTCATAGATACCGCGGCCGTGGGAGGCCTTGCCGATCGAGTGGATCGCCTGCTCGTAGGAGGCCAGGTATTTCTGCGCATCGTGCTCGGTCAGCGCCGCCTCGCCCAGCATGTCGTAGGAGTAGCGGAAACCCTTGCTCTCGAATTTGCTGGCGTTGGCCAGGGCTTCGCCGATGGTTTCGCCGGTGACGAACTGCTCGCCCATCAGGCGCATGGCCATGTCTACGCCCTTGCGGATCATCGGCTCGCCGCTCTTGCCGATGATGCGGCTGAGCGACGACGACAGGCCCGATTCGTTGTGCGTGGACACCAGCTTGCCGGTCAGCAGCAGGCCCCAGGTCGCAGCGTTGACGAACAACGATGGGCTGTTGCCCAGGTGCGGGTGCCAGTTGCCGGTGCTGATCTTGTCGCGGATCAGGGCATCGCGGGTGCCCTTGTCGGGGATGCGCAGCAGTGCTTCGGCCAGGCACATCAAGGCCACGCCTTCCTGGGAGCTGAGCGAAAATTCCTGCAGCAGGCCCTGAACGATCCCGGCACGACCGCCCGCGCTTTTCTGGTTGCGCAGCTTCTCGGCGATGCGCGCCGCCAGCTTGTTGGTGGCATCGGCCATGTCGGCCGGCAGGCGTGCCTGCTCCAGCAGCATCGGCACCACCTCAGGCTCGGGACGACGATAGGCGCCAGTGATCGCGGCGCGCAGTACCGACTGCGGCAGGATGCTTTCGGCGAATTCGAGGAAGCACTGATGGGCATGGTCGGGCTGGATGTCGCCCGCATCGTCATTGCCACTCACCCCGGCACTGGTCAGCTCGCTCAGCGTCGCGCCACCTTCCAGCTTCTCCAGGTAGTTGAAGATTGCCTGCTTGATCAACCAGTGCGGCGTACGGTCGATGGACTGCGCGCAAGCCTTGAGGCGTTCGCGGGTCGGGTCGTCCAGTTTGACGCCCAGGGTGGTGGTTGCCATTTCTTGTCCTCATCAGGGCCACGGTGCGTGGCAATAAAGCCGGCGGCAAGATTAGCCGTGCGCTTTGCGGGGTGCAACCAGGTGCAACCTGGATCTCGATGAAAGTTGCACCGCTCGACGGAAAATCTTTTTGCATGGGTTGAATCTGCACAAACCCGGTGCAGATGTGTAGCCGTAAACAGGCAAATGCTCCGAAAGGAAGCACATGCGGGGTGTTTGTCCAGATGTTTCCAAAGGTGCAACTACCTTGCCAAAAGGGTTGCGCCTGTTCGTGGAGCAGGCCTAAAGTTCGGGCCCTTCCAGCCAATCGAGACGTTTTGCAATCTGCCGACCCGCACGCGAAGCGCCTGAGCGCGCTCGCTGGCTCATAAAAACAAATCAAGGAGACACCCCATGAGTGTCAGCAACCCCACTCTGATCACCTTCGTGATCTACATCGCTGCCATGGTCCTGATCGGCCTGTTCGCCTATCGATCCACCAACAATCTTTCCGACTACATTCTTGGCGGACGCAGCCTTGGCAGCGTGGTCACGGCACTGTCCGCCGGTGCCTCGGACATGAGCGGCTGGCTGCTCATGGGCCTGCCGGGGGCGATCTACATGTCCGGTCTTTCGGAGGGCTGGATCGCCATCGGCCTGATCATCGGCGCCTACCTGAACTGGTTGTTCGTTGCGGGCCGGCTGCGCGTGCAGACCGAACACAACGGCGACGCGCTGACCTTGCCGGACTATTTCGCCGGGCGCTTCGAAGACACCAGCGGCCTGTTGCGGATCATCTCTGCGGTCGTGATCCTGGTGTTCTTCACCATCTATTGCGCATCCGGCATCGTCGCCGGGGCGCGGTTGTTCGAAAGCACCTTCGGCATGTCCTATGAATCGGCCCTGTGGGCTGGCGCCGCGGCGACCATCGCCTACACCTTCGTCGGCGGCTTCCTGGCGGTGAGCTGGACCGACACCGTGCAGGCCACCCTGATGATCTTCGCCCTGATCCTCACACCGATCGTCGTGGTGCTGGCCACCGGCGGTGTCGACACGGCGTTCCTGGCCATCGAGGCGCAGAACCCGGCCAATTTCGACATGCTGCGCGGCACCACTTTCATCGGCATCGTTTCGCTGCTGGGCTGGGGCCTTGGCTATTTCGGTCAACCGCACATCCTCGCGCGCTTCATGGCGGCCGATTCGGTGCGATCCATCGCCAAGGCTCGCCGCATCTCGATGACCTGGATGATCCTTTGCCTGGGCGGTACCGTGGCTGTGGGCTTCTTCGGCATCGCCTACTTTTCAGCCAATCCTGAACTGGCCGGACCGGTCACCGAAAACCACGAGCGCGTGTTCATCGAGCTGGCCAAGCTGCTGTTCAACCCATGGATTGCGGGCGTGTTGCTGTCGGCCATCCTGGCCGCAGTGATGAGCACGCTCAGCTGCCAGTTGCTGGTGTGCTCCAGCGCCCTGACCGAGGACTTTTACAAGGCGTTCCTGCGCAAGGGCGCGTCTCAGCGCGAGTTGGTCTGGGTCGGCCGCATGATGGTGCTGCTGGTGGCGCTGGTCGCGATCTGGCTGGCGTCCAATCCCGAGAATCGCGTACTGGGTCTGGTCAGCTATGCCTGGGCAGGATTCGGCGCGGCATTCGGGCCGGTGGTGCTGATTTCGGTGGTCTGGAAAGGCATGACCCGCAACGGCGCCCTGGCCGGCATTCTGGTGGGCGCGGCGACGGTGATCCTGTGGAAACACTTCGAGCTGCTGGGGCTGTACGAGATCATTCCGGGCTTCGCGTTTGCCAGCCTGGCCATCATGATCGTCAGCAAGCTGGGCCGCGGTCCGTCACCAGCCATGATCAGCCGCTTCGAACGCGCCGAGGCGGCTTTCCACCAAGGCAAGTGATGCAGTGCCTGGGCGATCGCCTTCGCGGGCAGAGGGCTCAGCCGCCCGCCCCGCTCCCACATGTTCTCCGCCGTCCTGTGGGAGCGGGCTCTGCCCGCGAAAGGGCCCGTCCAGCCACCGCAAAAATCCCATCCGAAATGCTAGACTCCTGCCCATCTGCAGGAGTCCCCATGAACTATCGTCATGCCTTCCACGCCGGCAATCACGCCGACGTGTTCAAACATATCGTCCTCACCCGGTTGATTGCGCTGATGTCGCGCAAGGAACAGCCGTTCGCCTATATCGACACCCATGCCGGCCTCGGCCTGTACGACCTGCGCGGCGACCAGGCGACCCGCACCGGTGAATGGCTCGAAGGCATCGCCCGGCTGTGGCATGCCACTGACCGTCCCGCGCTGACCGACGATTACGTCAAGGTGATCAACCGCCTCAACGCCGAAGGCGAGCTGCGTTACTACCCAGGGTCGCCCGAACTGGCGCGGCGGCTGATGCGCCAGCAGGACCGCGTGCTGCTCAACGAAAAGCATCCGGACGATGGCCAGTTGCTCAAGGACAACATGAAGAAGGACCCGCGGGTGGCGGTGCACCTGGGCGAGGGCTGGCACGTGCCGCGAGCCTTGCTGCCCGTGGCCGAAAAACGCGCGGTGATGCTGATCGACCCGCCGTTCGAACAACTGGACGAGTTGCAGCGCTGCGCCAAGGCCATGAAGGAAACCATCGGCCGCATGCGCCAGACCGTGGCCGCCATCTGGTACCCGATCAAGGACGATTCGCGCGCCCTCAAGCGCTTCTACCAGGAACTCACCAGCAGCGGCGCGCCCAAGCTTCTGCGCGTGGAGCTGCTGGTGCACCCGCTGGACACGCCACAGAGCCTGAACGGCTCGGGCCTGGTCATTTCCAACCCACCGTGGGGGCTGGAAGAAGAGCTCAACACGCTGATGCCCTGGTTGGCCGATCTGCTCGGCCAGAGCCAGGGCGGCTGGAAGATGGACTGGCTGATCGCCGAATGATCCTCAGGGTGTGAGGCACACCCCGGTTCCGCCCAGCCCGCAATAGCCTTGCGGGTTCTTGGCCAGGTACTGCTGGTGATACGCCTCGGCGTAGTAGAAGGTCGGCGCCGGTTCGATCTGTGTGGTGATCTCACCGTGTCCGGCTGCGGTCAGCTCGGCCTGGAAAGCCTCGCGGGTCGCCTCGGCAGCGGCCAATTGTTGCGGGCTTGTGCAGTAGATCACCGAGCGGTACTGAGTCCCGATGTCGTTGCCCTGGCGCATGCCCTGGGTCGGGTTGTGCGATTCCCAGAACACCTTCAGCAACGCTTCGTAGGACGTCACCTGCGGGTCGAACACCACCAGCACCACTTCACTGTGCCCGGTCAGGCCCGAGCAGGTTTCCTCGTAGGTCGGGTTGGGCGTCATGCCGCCGGCGTAGCCTGCCGCCGTGGTGTACACGCCAGGCTGCTGCCACAGGCGACGTTCCGCGCCCCAGAAACACCCAAGGCCGAAAATCGCCGTTTCGAGTCCCTCGGGAAAGGGACCCAGCAGCGGCTTGCCGTTGACGAAATGCGCCTCCGGTACGCTGATCGCGGTGTCCCGGCCGGGCAGGGCCTGTTGGGCGGTGGGCAAGTCTTGTTTCTTCACCAGAATTTCCGAACGCAGGACCATCGTGCTGTTCCTCTCTCGTGTGCGGGCAAACCCTCAGACCTGCAGTTTGCCCGAATTCGCCGAGAACGTCAGACCGCCGGGCCGCGGGGGTAGCGTTTGAGCCGTTCGATCAGCTCGGCGCCGGGAATCGGCTTGTCGAACAGATAGCCCTGGCCCACATCACAGCGCTGACGGCGCAGGAACGCCAGTTGCTCGGCGGTCTCGATGCCCTCGGCCACCACCTTGAGCTTGAGGTTGTGCGCCATGGCGATCACGGCCGAGGTGATCTCCATGTCGTCCTGGTTGTCCGGGATCTCGTGAATGAAGCTGCGATCGATCTTGATCACATCGATGGGGAATTTCTTCAGGTAGCTGAGCGAAGAATAGCCAGTGCCGAAGTCGTCCATGGCCAGGGTCAGGCCCAGGCGCTTGAGCTGGTCGAGTTGCTGATGGGTGTCCACGGTGGCTTCCAGCAGCAGGCCTTCGGTCAGCTCCAGCTCCAGCAACGAGGCGTCCAGCGCTTCTTCTTGCAGAATATTGGCGATGGAGGCGACCAGGTCGGGGTCGGAAAACTGCTTGGGCGACAGGTTGATCGCCACCTGCAGACGGCCAAGGCCAGCGGCGGTCATGGCCTTGCTCATGCGACAGGCCTGCCGGGCGATCCACTTGCCGATGGGAATGATCAAGCCCGTCTCTTCGGCCACGCTGATGAACTGATCGGGCCGGATCATGCCTTTTTCCGGATGGTTCCAGCGCAAAAGCGCCTCCATGCCCAGCAGGCGACCCGAGCGCAGGCACAGTTTGGGCTGGTAGAACACATCCAGTTCATTCTGGGTCAAGGCGCGCCGCAGGTTGTTCTCCACGAACAGCTTGTAGCTGGCCTCGGCGTTCAGCGCTTCGGTGAACACCTGCACCTGATGCTTGCCGTTGGCCTTGGCCTTGTGCAGGGCAAGGCCGGCGTTTTTCATCAGGGTCTGCGGGTCGCGCCCGTGCAGCGGCGCACAGGCCAGGCCCACGGAGCCGGTGACGTTGATCAACTGGTTGTCCACGAACATCGGCTTGTCGAGGGTCAGCAGCACCTGCTGGGCGATACGCTGGCCGGCCTCCAGGTCGGTGTCGTGCAGCAGCACGGCGAACTCGTTGCTGGCAAAGCGTGCCAGGCTGCCGGCCGGGCTCAGGCTGTTGCGCAGGCGACGCGACAGGCTGACCAGCAGCTTGTCGCCGGTCTGGTGGCCGAGGCTGTCGTTGATTCGCTTGAAGTTGTCGATGTCCACCAGCATCAGGCTGATCGGCCGGTCGCTGTCGTGGGCGAAGCTTTCGTCCAGGCTGCGGATGAACGCCGGGCGGTTGCCCAGATTGGTCAGGTTGTCGGTGTAGGCGAGGCGCTCGATGCGCTGCTGGGCCAGCTTGCTTTGGGTGATGTCCTCGTAGATGCCGATGTAGTGGGTCAGCTCACGGTCATCGCCGTAGACCTTGGAGATCGACAGCTGGCCCCAGTAGGGCTCCAGATTCTTGCGCCGGCTCTTGAATTCGCCTTGCCAGCTATTGCCGTTGGCCAGGCTCGACGGCGCGTCGAACAGCAGTTCGCTGAGGTTTTCCAGGGCCGGTAGGTCCGCCAGACGCTTGCCGTGGACTTCCTCGGTGCTGTACTGGGTGATCGCGGTGAAGCTGGGGTTGACGTACTCCACCACGCCATCGCAATTGACCAGCAGAAAGGCATTGGCACTCTGTTCCACCGCACGTTGAAACAGATTCAAGGCGCTGGTGGCGGCGCGGCGGTCATGGTTGTTGATCACCTGGGCGAATTGGTCGGCAAGCTCGCCGGCGAAGGCAATCTCGTCGGCGCGCCAGACACGTCCGCCGCCACTCTGCTCCAGGCACAGGACACCGACGACCTGACCGTCGATGCGGATACTGGCATCGAGCACGGAGTGAACGTCGCGCAGCGCCAGCAACGGCGCCAGCTGGCAGGTGCGCGGATCAGTGGCCACATCGCTGGCGTCGATGGCACGGCTGGTGTGCAGGGCCCTCAGGTAGTCGGGGTAGTCGCTCAAGTCTACGGCCTGCGGGCAACCATGGGCCTGGCGTTCGCGATGATAGGCGGTGATGGGCGCCAGTTGCTGACCTTGCAGGTTCCACAGGCTGGCGCAATCCACGGCGTAGATTTCACAGGCGTTGCGAGTAATCAGCTCGGCGGCTTCGAGCAAGGGCTTGTGAGTGCCGTAGCGCTGCTGGGCCAGGCTCAGGATCAAGGCCTGCTGGGCGCTGGCGCGCTCCAGATGCTGCAATTGTTCGCGTTGCGCCAACTGGTTCAGTTCAAGCGCCATCTGCAACGGGCTGCTCACGTCGTTTGGCTGCGCAGCATTGTCGAACACGCTATCGACGGCGTCGTCGATGACCACCAGATAGCCGCGCAACAGCTGTCGGTTGCGTTGGCGAAACGCCTCGCCCAGCTCCATCAGGTGCAGGCTGCCTTGGTTGCTGTGCAGGGTGTAACGCACGATGTAATGGGTGCTATCGACCAGTTGCGCCTGGATGGCGTCGTGCAGACGGTGACGGGCCGCCGGTTCCATCAGGCTGGCGTAGGGCGCACCTGTCAGCGAGCACAGTTCTGCCGCAGGCAGACCGAACACGCGTTCGCAGTTCGGATCCAGGAAAAGCAGGGCCCAACTGGCCTCGTTCAGCCGCTCGAAACGCAGCATGCCCAGGCGCGAGGGCACCGGCAGCTGCGTCACTACCTCGGCCACCATGCGGTTGGCGGCATCGGGCTGGCTTTTCATTGAACACTCGCTTCAAGAGTACTGGTCGCGCAGAGACGACAATCCCTACAGACTGGGGTCCCTACAGGCTCGCGCGTGGGGCAAGGTTGCATCATGGCGCTCGGGCTTACAAGCGATACAGTGGCTCGGTGCTTCCATGTTGTCGGCAGGCGCACAAAATTCTGGAATTGGATCCGAAAATAGCGGGTGATGAAGGCATCTACCGTATGGATTGCGTGCGAATAATGAACTTCGGGGTCAAATTCAGGGCAAAAAAAACCCACCGTGAGGTGGGTTTTTCTTATCCGGCCAGCCTTACAGCAGCATGGTACGGATGTCGGTCAGCAGCTCGCCCAGACGCTTGGTGAAGCGGGCAGCGGCAGCGCCGTTGATCACGCGGTGATCGTAGGACAACGACAGCGGCAGCATCAGCTTGGGCTGGAACGCCTTGCCATCCCAGACAGGCTGGATGGTAGCCTTGGAAACACCCAGGATCGCCACTTCCGGCGCGTTGACGATCGGCGTGAAGCCGGTGCCGCCAATGTGCCCGAGGCTGGAAATGGTGAAGCAGGCGCCTTGCATGTCGTCTGCCGAGAGCTTCTTGGTCCGGGCTTTTTCAGCCAGGGCCGCGGCTTCGGCAGCCAGTTGCAGCAGGCTCTTCTGGTCGACGTTCTTGATCACCGGCACCAGCAGGCCGTCCGGCGTATCGACTGCGAAGCCGACGTTGACGTACTTCTTGCGGATGATCGCCTTGCCGCTAGGGGCCAGCGACGCGTTGAAGTCCGGTAGTTCCTTGAGCAGGTGCGCGCAGGCCTTGAGCAGCAACGGCAGCACGGTCAGCTTGACGCCGGCCTTTTCCGCCACGGCTTTCTGCGCCACGCGGAAGGCTTCCAGCTCGGTGATATCGGCCTGGTCGAACTGGGTCACGTGCGGCACGTTCAGCCAGCTGCGGTGCAGGTTGGTAGCACCGGCCTGCATCAGGCGGGTCATCGGCACTTCTTCGGTTTCACCGAAGCGGCTGAAGTCGACGACTGGAATCGGCGGAATGCCTGCACCACCGGTAGCGCCGGCCGCAGCGGCCGGTGCTTCCTTGGCTTTCTGCATCATCGCCTTGACGTAGACCTGCACGTCTTCCTTGAGGATGCGGCCGTGTGGGCCGGTCGGGCTCACTGCGTTCAATTCGACGCCGAACTCGCGCGCCAACTGGCGAACGGCCGGGCCGGCATGAACCTTGGCGCCAGCGGGCTTGGCCGGTGCGGCAGCAGGCTTTTCAGCGGCAGCAGCAGGTGCAGGCGCGGCAGCTGGTTTCGATTCAGCGGGTGCAGGGGCAGGGGCAGGGGCTGCCGCCTGGGCAGGCGCCGCAGGTGCAGCGCCAGCCACTTTCAGCTTGAGGATCAGATCGCCGGTACCGACTTCGTCTTCCAGCTTGACGCTGATACTTTCGACCACGCCGGCAGCCGGAGAAGGAATCTCCATGCTGGCCTTGTCCGATTCCAGAGTGATCAGCGATTGATCGGCCTCGACCGTGTCGCCGGCCTTGACCAGTACTTCGATGATCTTGGCTTTGCCAGCCGAACCGATGTCCGGCACATGGATGTCCTGCACGCTGTCGCCGGCAGGCGCTGCGGCCGGCTTGTCAGCCGGTGCAGGCGCCGCCGCGGCAGGCGCGGGAGCAGCGGCGGCCGGGGCAGCAGCGGGGGCTGCGCCTTCGACCGTCAGCTTGAGGATCAGGTCACCGGTGCCGACTTCGTCGTTCAGGTTGACGCTGATGCTCTCCACCACGCCTGCGGCAGGCGAGGGGATCTCCATGCTCGCCTTGTCCGATTCCAGGGTGATCAAGGACTGATCGGCGGTGACGGTGTCACCCACCTTCACCGAAATCTCGATGATCTGCGCCTTGCCCGACGAACCGATGTCCGGCACGTGGATGTCCTGGCTCGAAGAGGCGGCAGCGGGAGCGGCGGCCGGGGCAGCGGCAGGCGTGGCCTCGGCTTTCTCTTCCAGCTTGGGCTCGGCGGCAGGCTCGGAAGCCTGGGGCGCTTCCTCAGCACCCTCGACGTCCAGCTCCAGCAGTTCGTCGCCTTCTTTCAGGCGGTCGCCCAGCTTGACCTTGATGCTTTTCACGACGCCCGCCTTGGGCGCCGGCACTTCCATGCTGGCCTTGTCCGACTCGAGGGTCAGCAGGCTCTGCTCGGCCTCGATGCGGTCGCCGACCTTGACCAGCAATTCAATGACTTCACCTTCACCGCTGCCGATGTCAGGTACGCGAATGAGTTCGCTCACAAAAAATCTCCTCAGCAGTCCAGTGGGTTGCGTTTGTCAGGGTCGATACCGAACTTGACGATGGCCTCGGCCACCACCTTGGCTTCGATATCGCCGCGATCTGCCAAGGCTTCCAGGGCAGCCAGCACGACGAAGTTGCGGTCCACTTCGAAGAAGTGACGCAGCTTCTTGCGGCTGTCGCTGCGACCGAAGCCATCGGTACCCAGGACTTTGAATTCCTTGGAAGGAACCCACTGACGAATCTGCTCGGCGAACAGTTTCATGTAGTCGGTCGACGCGATGACCGGACCCTTACGGCCGCTCAGGCATTCTTCGACGTAGGTGGTCTGCGGCTTCTGCCCAGGGTGCAGGCGGTTCGAACGTTCCACGGCCAGGCCGTCGCGGCGCAGCTCGTTGAAGCTGGTGACGCTCCACACGTCGGCGGCAACGTTGAACTCTTCGCGCAGGATCTTCGCCGCTTCGCGGACTTCACGCAGGATGGTGCCCGAGCCCAGCAACTGGACGTGGTGCGCCGCTTCCTTGGTGTCTTCCTCGAGCAGGTACATGCCCTTGATGATGCCTTCCTCGGCGCCGGCCGGGATGGCAGGCTGGGTGTAGGCTTCGTTCATCACGGTGATGTAGTAGAAGATGTCCTGTTGCTCTTCGGTCATCTTCTTCATGCCGTCCTGAATGATCACCGCCAGCTCGTAGCCGTAGGTGGGGTCATAGGTGCGGCAGTTCGGGATGGTCGCGGCAAGCAGATGGCTGTGGCCGTCTTCGTGCTGCAGGCCTTCGCCGTTCAGGGTGGTCCGGCCGGCGGTGCCGCCGATCAGGAAGCCACGGGTACGGCTGTCGCCGGCGGCCCATGCCAGGTCACCGATACGCTGGAAACCGAACATCGAGTAGAAGATGTAGAACGGCAGCATCGGCTGGTTGTGGTTGCTGTACGAAGTACCGGCAGCGATGAACGACGACATGGCGCCGGCTTCGTTGATGCCTTCCTCGAGGATCTGGCCCTTCTTGTCCTCGCGATAGAACATCACCTGGTCTTTGTCGACGGGATCGTACAGCTGGCCGACGGAAGAGTAGATGCCCAGCTGGCGGAACATGCCTTCCATACCGAAGGTGCGGGCTTCGTCCGGGATGATCGGGACGATGCGCTGACCGATTTCCTTGTCCTTGACCAGCTGCGACAGGATCCGCACGAAGGCCATGGTGGTGGAGATTTCACGGTCGCCCGAACCGTCCAGGATCGCCTTGAGGGTTTCCAGTGGCGGGGTCGGAACGCTGAAGCTCTTGGCCCGGCGCTGCGGCACGAAACCGCCCAGGGCAGCACGGCGCTCGCTCAGGTAGCGCGCTTCGGCACTGCCTTCTTCAGGCTTGTAGAACGGCAGGCTTTCCAGGTCCTGGTCCTTGACCGGGATGTCGAAGCGGTCGCGGAATTTGCGCAGGCTGTCGACGTCGACCTTCTTGGTGTTGTGCGCGGTGTTCTTGGCTTCGCCTGCACCGGTGCCGTAGCCCTTGATGGTCTTGGCCAGGATGACGGTCGGCTGTTCCTTGTGGTTCACCGCCTGATGGTAGGCCGCATAGACCTTGTACGGGTCGTGGCCACCACGGTTGAGCTTCCAGATCTCGTCGTCGGACAGGTCGGCGACCATGGCCTTGAGTTCCGGAGTATTGAAGAAGTGCTCACGGACGAACGCGCCGTCCTTGGCCTTGTAGTTCTGGTACTCGCCGTCGATGACTTCGTCCATGCGACGCTGCAGGATACCGTCGACGTCCTTGGCCAGCAGTGGGTCCCAGAAACGGCCCCAAACCACTTTGTTGACATTCCAGCCACCGCCGCGGAACACGCCTTCGAGTTCCTGGATGATCTTGCCGTTGCCGCGAACCGGGCCGTCGAGGCGCTGCAGGTTGCAGTTGATGACGAAGATCAGGTTGTCCAGCTTCTCGCGGCCTGCCAGGGAGATCGCACCCAAGGATTCGGGCTCGTCGCACTCGCCGTCGCCCATGAAGCACCAGATCTTCTGCTTGCCGGCCGGGATATAGCCGCGCGCTTCCATGTACTTCATGAAGCGTGCCTGGTAGATCGCCTGGATCGGACCCAGACCCATGGAAACGGTCGGGAACTGCCAGAAATCAGGCATCAGCCAAGGGTGCGGGTACGAGGACAGGCCTTTGCCGTCCACTTCCTGGCGGAAGTTGTTCATCTGATCTTCGCTGATGCGGCCTTCCATGAAGGCGCGAGCGTAGACGCCAGGCGAGGCGTGGCCCTGGAAGTAGATGAGGTCGCCGCCGTGTTCGTCGGTCGGGGCCTGGAAGAAGTAGTTGAAGCCGATGTCGTACAGGGTCGCGCTGGAGGCGAAGCTGGAAATGTGGCCGCCCAGATCCGGGTCGCGCAGGTTGGTCCGGACCACCATCGCCAGTGCGTTCCAACGCACCAACGAGCGAATGCGGCGTTCCATGAACAGGTCGCCAGGCATGCGTGCTTCGTGGGTGACGGGGATGGTGTTGCGGTACGGCGTGGTGATGGCGTAAGGGAGTTGTGAACCACTGCGGGTGGCCAACTCACCCATGCGGGTCATCAGGTAGTGAGCGCGGTCTTCGCCTTCTTTGTCGAGGACCGACTCCAGGGCATCCAGCCATTCCTGGGTTTCGACGGGATCGAGGTCTTGCATGGCTTGCTCCAGGGCGGAAAGGCTTCCAGAATCGAAGCCTGAGTTTGCGACTGGCCTTGTGGGCAGACGATATTGAATTCTTGGATTACCGGCAGCTTTTCCGGCGCGCTGTAGTTTTACTACAAATCCCTGCCCTTTTCATGCCCTTGCGGGTGGAGGGCAGCGGGGGAAACACAGGATACAGGCTTTTGGCCCCCTGTCCGGTTGTGGCTTGCATCGCAACCTGTGATCGAATGTATTCATGTGCAGGCTGTGCTGGGGATAATTCTGCCAAGTTCAGCCGGTATTTAGCTATTTATCACCTTTGTTCGACAGTTCAGGGACAGATGAACCTGTCTATACAGACCTTTACTGGGCTCTTCACGCTGCACAAGGATAGACCATGAACCTGCCTTTGCTGGTCGAAATTCCGGCCGTTCTCATGCCTTTGGTGTCGCGCAATCGCGAGTCGTTCCAGGCTGCTGTGGTGGGGGCTGAGGGCCTCTTCGCGGGCAGAGGGCTCAGCCGCCCGCCCCGCTCCCACAGTGAAATTGTGGGAGCGGGCTCTGCCCGCGAAGAGGCCCCCCCAGTCACCACACCCCTCAACTGGCCCACCGACCGCTGGCAACAATGGGACCGCGTCACCACAGCCAGCGACTTCGTCCTGCAGCAAGCCATCCAGAACCCCGCCATGCTGCTCGACCTCATCGCCAGCGGCGATCTGGACCGGTCCTTCAAACCCGGTGAACTGCGCGAACAGATCGCCCAGGCCGTGGCCCAGGCAGACAGTGAAGACGAACTGGCGCGCACCCTGCGCCGCCAGCGTGCGCGGCAACAGGTGCGCATCATCTGGCGTGACCTCAACCGCCTGGCCGACCTGGTGCAGACCTGTCGCGACCTGTCGGACATGGCCGACGCCTGCATCGACCAGGCCTACCAATGGCTGTACCCGCGCCACTGCCAGCAGTTCGGTACGCCCATGGGCCGGCGCAGCGGCGAGCAACAGCACATGGTCGTGCTGGGCATGGGCAAGCTGGGCGCGGTGGAGCTGAACCTGTCGTCCGACATCGACCTGATCTTCGGTTACCCCGAAGGCGGCGAAACCCAAGGGGTCAAGCGTCCGCTCGACAATCAGGAGTTCTTCATCCGGCTCGGCCAGCGCCTGATCAAGGCCCTGGACCCGATCACCGTCGACGGTTTCGTCTTCCGCGTCGACATGCGCCTGCGCCCCTACGGCTCGTCCGGTGCCCTGGTGCTCAGCTTCAACGCGCTGGAACAGTATTACCAGGACCAGGGGCGCGACTGGGAACGATACGCCATGATCAAGGCCCGCGTGGTGGCCGGTGACCAGCACGCTGGCGCGCAGTTGCTCGACCTGCTGCGACCGTTCGTCTACCGCCGCTACCTGGACTTCTCGGCCATCGACGCGCTGCGCACCATGAAACAGCTGATCCAACAGGAAGTGCGGCGCAAGGGCATGGCCGACAACATCAAGCTGGGCTCCGGGGGCATACGCGAAATCGAGTTCATCGCCCAGGCGTTCCAGCTGATCCATGGTGGGCGTGACCTGAGCCTGCAGCAACGCCCCTTGCTCAAGGTGCTGGCGACCCTGGAGGGGCAGGGCTACCTGCCGGCTGCGGTGGTCGATGAGTTGCGCGAGGGCTATGAATTCCTGCGTTACACCGAGCACGCCATCCAGGCGATCGCCGATCGGCAGACGCAGATGCTGCCCGATGACGAGCTGGACCGTGCGCGCATCGCCTTCATGATGGGCTTTGCCGACTGGAACGCCTTTCACGAGCGGCTGATGCACTGGCGTGGCCGCACCGCCTGGCATTTCGCGCAGGTGATCGCCGATCCGGATGAAGACGCCGACGCCAGTGATGCCCTGGTCATCGGCGGCGAATGGCTGCCGTTGTGGGAAGAAACCCACGACGCCGATTCGGCCTGCCGACAACTGCAGGAAGCCGGTTTCAGAGACGCGCGCCAGGCCCTCAAGCGCCTCGAAGACCTGCGCGCCAGCCCGCAACTGCGCGCCATGCAGCGCCTGAGCCGCGAACGTCTGGATGCCTTCATCCCGCGTTTGCTGGCCCAGGCGGTGGAACACGCCGACCCGGACCTGATCCTGGAGCGGGTATTGCCGCTGGTGGAAGCCGTGGCACGGCGTTCGGCGTACCTGGTGCTGCTGACGGAAAACCCCGATGCCCTGCGTCGCCTGCTGACTCTTTGCGCCGCCAGCCCATGGATCGCCGAGCAGATCGCCCGCTTCCCCTTGCTGCTCGACGAATTGCTCAACGAGGCGCGCCTGTTCAACCCGCCACTGGCACCGGAGCTGGCGGCCGAGCTGCGTGAACGGCTCACCCGCATCCCCGAGGACGACCTGGAACAGCAGATGGAAGCGCTGCGTCATTTCAAGCTGGCGCACAACCTGCGCGTGGCGGCCTCGGAAATTGCCGGTGGGTTGCCGCTGATGAAGGTCAGCGATTACCTGACCTGGCTGGCCGAAGCGATTCTGGAGCAGGTGCTGGCGCTGGCCTGGCGTCAGACCGTGGCTCGCCACGGAGTACCCAAGCGGCCCGACGGCAGCGACTGCGATCCGGCGTTCGTCATCGTCGGCTATGGCAAGGTCGGCGGTATCGAGCTGGGGCACGGCTCGGACCTGGACCTGGTGTTCATCCACGATGGCGATCCGAGCCTGGAAACCGATGGTGCCAAGCCGATCGACAGCGCCCAGTTCTTCACTCGCCTGGGGCAGCGCATCATCCACCTGCTGACCGCGCAGACCAACTCCGGCCAGTTGTACGAGGTCGACATGCGCCTGCGCCCCTCCGGCGCGGCGGGGCTGCTGGTCAGTTCGGTGGCGGCGTTCTCGCGCTATCAGCAGACCGAGGCCTGGACCTGGGAGCACCAGGCCCTGGTGCGCGCCCGGGTGCTGGTGGGTTGTCGCCAGACCGGTGAGGCGTTCGAGCAGGTGCGCGGCGCCGTGCTGGCCAAGCCACGCGACCTGGACACCTTGCGTGCCGAGGTCAGCGATATGCGTGCGAAGATGCGCGATAACCTCGGCACGCGTCAGACCGCAGCAGGGCGAGGCGCCAATGCCTTCGAAGCTGGCCAGCGCTTTGACGTCAAGCAGGACGCCGGTGGTATCGTCGATATCGAATTTATGGTGCAATACGCGGCTCTGGCGTGGTCGGGCAAACACCCGGACCTGCTGCGTTATACCGACAACATTCGCATTCTCGAAGGCCTGGAAGAGGCCGGATTGTTGCCCGCCGCCGATGCCGGATTGCTGCGCGAAGCCTATAAGGCCTACCGCTCGGCCGCCCATCGCCAGGCCCTGCAGAAGCAGGCCGGGGTGATCCCGGGCGACCAGTTCACCGATGAACGGCGCGAGGTGATGCGGATCTGGGGTGAGCTGGGGTTGAGCTGAATTCGATGGTGCCTGTGCGGGCCTCTTCGCGGGCAGAGCCCGCTCCCACCAAAGCCCGCGCCACATGAGGTCAACTGTGGGAGCAGGCTCTATTGTGGGAGCGGGCTCTGCCCGCGAAGAGGCCCTCATGAACACCCCGACCTGCAAAACCAGCACCACCCGACTGACTGTTCTGGAAAACTATGAGAATTCTGATCATTGGGCCTAGCTGGGTCGGTGACATGGTAATGGCACAGACCCTGTTCCAGAGCCTCAAGCAACGGCACCCCGATTGCCTGATCGACGTGCTGGCACCCGAATGGAGCCGCCCGATCCTGGAGCGCATGCCGCAAGTGCGCGCGGCCTTGAGCTTTCCGCTCGGCCACGGCGCGCTCGAACTGGCCACGCGCCGACGCATCGGCAAAAGCCTGAAGGGTCAGTACGACCAGGCCATCCTGCTGCCCAACTCGCTGAAATCGGCGTTGGTGCCGTTCTTCGCCGGCATCCCCAAACGCACCGGCTGGCGTGGCGAGTTTCGCTATGGCCTGCTCAACGACGTGCGCACGCTGGACAAGCAACGCTACCCGTTGATGATCGAACGCTTCATGGCCCTGGCCTTCGAGCCCGGCGCTCTGCTGCCGCAGCCGTATCCGCGCCCCGAGCTGCGCATCGACCCAGCCAGCCGCGACGCCGCGCTGGCCAAGTTCGGCCTGGCCCTGGACCGTCCGGTACTGGCTCTGTGCCCCGGCGCCGAGTTCGGCGAGGCCAAGCGCTGGCCGTCCGAGCACTACGCCGAAGTGGCCGAGATCAAGATCCGCGAAGGCTGGCAGGTCTGGCTGTTCGGTTCCAAGAAGGATTTCCCGGTAGGCGAGGCCATTCGCGAGCGGCTGATTCCGGGCCTGCGCGAGGAAGCCTATAACCTGTCCGGCGAGACCGCGCTGGCCGAGGCCATCGACCTGATGTCCTGCGCCGACGCCGTGGTTTCCAACGATTCGGGCCTGATGCACGTGGCCGCCGCGCTCAACCGACCGCTGGTGGCGGTGTACGGCTCGACCTCGCCCGGCTTCACGCCACCCTTGGCGGAAAAGGTCGAAGTGGTGCGCCTGGGCCTAGACTGCAGCCCGTGTTTCGACCGCACCTGCCGCTTCGGCCACTACAATTGCCTGCGCCTGCTGGAACCCCAGCGGGTTGCCGATGCGTTGCAGCAGGTGGAAGGGCCGGCCACGGTCGAACTGACAGTCAAGGCGGAATGAATTGCGGGTACTGCTGATCAAGACCTCATCCATGGGCGACGTCATTCATACCCTCCCGGCGCTGACCGATGCGGCCCGAGCCGTGCCGGGCATCCGTTTCGACTGGGTGGTGGAGGAGGGCTTCGCCGAGATTCCGAAATGGCATCCGGCCGTGGACACGGTCATTCCGGTGGCCATCCGTCGCTGGCGCAAAAACCTCTGGCAGGCCTACAAGAGCGGTGAATTCAAGCAACTGCGTCAGCGTCTGCGCGCCAACCGCTACGATCTGGTGATCGACGCCCAGGGGTTGCTCAAGAGCGCCTGGCTCACACGCCTGGTCAAGGCCCCGGTGGCCGGCCTCGACAAGGGCTCGGCGCGCGAAGGCCTGGCCAGTCGTTTCTATCATCGGCGTCTGGCGGTCGCGCGCGGCCAGCATGCGGTCGAACGCGTGCGCCAGCTGTTCGCCCTGGCGTTGGGCTATGACCTGCCCGAAGGCACCGGCGACTACGGCCTGAATCGTCTGCAATGGCGTGATCTGATTCCCGGCCCGGCGTTCGTGGTGTTCCTGCACGGCACTACCTGGGACACCAAGCACTGGCCGGAAATCTACTGGCGCGAGCTGGCCGAACGCCTTGGCCATGCCCATATCCAGGTGCGCTTGCCGTGGGGCAACGAAGCCGAACAGGCGCGCGCGCAACGCATTGCCGCCGGCCTGAAGAATTGCGTGGTCCTGCCCCGGTTGAATCTGGCCGGGATGGCGCAGACCCTGGCCGAGGCCCGCGCCTGCGTGGCGGTCGACACCGGCCTTGGCCATCTGGCCGCCGCCCTGGACGTGCCGACCATCTCCCTGTTCGGGCCGACCAACGTCGGCCTGACCGGCGCCTACGGCCGCAGCCAGGTCCACCTGGCCAGCGATTACCCGTCGTGCGCACCCTGCATGCAGAAAAAATGTACCTACCAGCCGACGCCGGACGACCAGCGTCGGTTCGATCTCAAACGCGAGTGGCCGCTGTGTTTCACCCGGCTCAATCCCGAGCGCGTGGCAAGCCGATTGAGCGCCGTGTTACTGGCCGAGGATCTTCGTTGATGCAACTGGCATTCGTGCTCTACAAATATTTTCCCTTCGGTGGCCTGCAGCGCGACTTCATGCGCATTGCCCTGGAATGCCAGCGCCGTGGCCACAGCATCCGCGTCTACACGCTGATCTGGGAGGGCGAGGTGCCCGAAGGCTTCGAGGTGCAGGTCGCGCCGGTCAAGGCGTTCTTCAACCATCGGCGCAACGAGAAACTGCTGAGCTGGATGCAGGCCGACCTGGCCAAGCGTCCGGTCGACCGCCTGATCGGTTTCAACAAGATGCCCGGCCTGGATGTCTATTACGCCGCCGATGGCTGCTATGAAGACAAGGCGCAGAACCTGCGCCATTCGCTGTACCGCTACTGGGGTCGCTACAAGCATTTCGCCGACTACGAACGCGCAGTGTTCGGGCGCGGCGCCAAGACCGAAATCCTGATGATTTCCGAAGTCCAGCAACCGCTGTTCATCAAGCATTACGACACCCCGCTGGCGCGCTTCCACCTGCTGCCGCCGGGCATTGCCCAGGACCGCCGTGCGCCGCCGGATGCGGCCTTGATCCGCGCCGAGTTCCGCGGTGAATTCATGCTCGAAGACGACGAACTGCTGCTGGTGCAGATCGGCTCGGGCTTCAAGACCAAGGGCGTGGATCGCAGCCTCAAGGCCATGGCGGCCTTGCCGACGGCGCTGCGCAAGCGCGTGCGGCTGATGGTCATCGGCCAGGACGACCCCAAGCTGTTCCAGATGCAGAGCGCAGCGCTCGGCCTGGGTGACCGGGTGCAGTTCCTCAAGGGCCGCAGCGACATTCCGCGCTTCCTGCTTGGCGCTGACGTGCTGATCCACCCGGCGTACAACGAGAACACCGGTACCGTACTGCTCGAAGCCGCCGTGGCCGGCCTGCCGGTGCTGGTGTCGGCGGTGTGTGGCTATGCCCATTACATCGCCGAGGCCGACGCCGGGCTGGTGCTCAGCGAACCCTTCGAGCAGGAAGAGCTCAACCGCTACCTGCAACGCATGCTCGAAGACGACAGCGCGCGAGCCGCCTGGTCGGCCAATGGCCTGGCATTCGCCGACAGCGCCGACATCTACAGCATGCCTGAGCACGCCGCCGACGTTATCCTGGAGGCGCGACCATGAAACTGGTGCTCGAGGAGCCGTTCAAGACGCTGTGGGCCGGGCGCGATCCGTTCGTGGCCGTCGAAGCGCTGCAAGGTGAAGTGTTCCGCGAGCTCGAGGCGCGCCGTACGCTGCGCACCGAAGTCGATGGCAAGGGCTATTTCGTCAAGATCCACCGCGGCATCGGCTGGGCGGAGATCGCCAAGAACCTGCTCACCGCCAAGCTGCCGGTGCTCGGCGCCGGCCAGGAATGGAAAGCCATTCAGCGCCTGCGCCAAGCTGGCGTGCCGAGCATGACGGCGGTGGCCTACGGCGAGCGCGGCAGTAACCCGGCCGATCAGCATTCGTTCGTCATCACCCAGGAGCTGGCGCCGACCATCGACCTGGAAGTGCTGAGCCTGAACTGGGTCAAGCAGCCACCCGAGCCTGCGCTCAAGCGCGCCCTGATCGCCGAGGTGGCACGCCTGGTCGGCATGATGCACCGCGCCGGGGTCAACCACCGCGACTGCTACATCTGCCACTTTCTGCTGCACACCGACAAGCCGGTCACGGCCACGGATTTCAAGCTGTCGGTGATCGATCTGCACCGCGCACAGGTGCGGCCGCGCATCACCCGCCGCTGGCGCAACAAGGACCTGGCCGCGCTGTATTTCTCGGCGCTGGACATCGGCCTGACGCGCCGCGACAAGCTGCGTTTTCTGCGTGACTATTTCCAGCAGCCGCTACGCCGCGTGCTCAAGGAAGAAGCGCAGCTGCTCGGCTGGCTCGATGGCAAGGCGAACAAGTTGTACGACCGCAAGCAACGTTACGGGGACGCGCTCTGATGGCCGGCTGGAATCTGGAAGCGGGCTATGAACACCTGCAGGCCGACTTCGGCAGCCTGGAAGCGGTGTTCGCCCTGACCGGCGAGCGTCTGACCCGCGACCCGTTGTCCGAGGTGATTCGCGTCCAGCGCGGCGGGGTGACCTATTACGTCAAGCGCTACGTGGGCGCCGGCAAAGGCCTGCGCGCACACCTGGGCAAGCCGCGGGTGAAGGCCGAATGGCAGAACCTCAAGCGCTTCGCCAAGTGGGGCATCCCGACCGCCGAGGTGGTGGCCTGGGGCCTGGAGCGCAATGGCGCCAGCTATGACCGCGGCGCGCTGATCACTCGCGAACTGCCCAATACCCAGGATCTGCATCACCTGGCGCAGAGCGGTGATCCACGCCTGCGCAACCGTGCCTGGGTCGACCACATCAGCCGCCAGTTGGCGCAACATACACGGACCCTGCACGACAACCACTTCACGCACAACGATCTGAAGTGGCGCAACCTGCTGGTCGACGACAAGGACGTGCTGTACTTCATCGACTGTCCCAATGGTGCGTTCTGGCGCAGCTTCATGTTGCGGTATCGCATCATCAAGGACCTCGCCTGCCTGGACAAACTGGGCAAGCGCGAGCTGTCCAACACTCAGCGTTTGCGCTTCTACCTGCAGTACCGCCGCCGCGAAAGGCTCAATGCGTCGGACAAGCTGCGCGTGCGCAAAATCGTCAAATTCTTCGAGGGCCGCGAATGAGCGACTTCATCGCCAGCGAGGAGCGCGCCTTGCTCGAGCGCCACGGGCTGGCCACGTTCGACGCACTGTGGAACCTGCAACTGGACGCCGTGGATGAACCCAACACCGGTCGTGGCGGCTGGAGCAGCGTGTACCGCCTGGATCTGGAAGGCCGCGGCTTCTACCTCAAGCGCCAGAGCAACTACCTGACCCGGACCCTGGCCCGACCGTTTGGCGAGCCGACCTTTGCCCGCGAGTTTCGCAACATCAGCCGCTATCGCAAGCAGGGGATTCCGGCCTTGCAGGCGGTGTTCTACGGTCAACGGCAGGTTCAGGGCGATACCCGCGCCATGCTCATGACCCGCGCGCTGGACGGCTGGTCCGACCTTGACGCGGTATTGCAGCAATGGCCGACCTTGGCCCCCGATACGCGCCGAGCGGTGCTGGTGGCGGTCGGCGAGCTGGGGCGCATCCTGCATTCGGCAGGGCAGGTGCATGGCTGTTTCTACCCCAAGCACATTTTCCTGCGCGCCACGGCGAGCGGGTACCAGGCGCAGTTGATCGACCTGGAAAAAACCCGGCCATTGCTGTTCGGCCAGCGCGACCGCGCCAAGGACCTGGAACCGCTGCTGCGCCGGTCGCCGCGCTGGCAGGCGGCGGATATTCGTGTATTGCTGGCTGCGTACCTTGCGCAGCCTGAAGCCAGCCCTCTGGTCGACGCCTGGCTTCAACGCTTGAGCCGCCGTCGCAGTCACAAGGAAGGGCGCTAGATGTGTGTTGCTGCAGCTGGCCTCTTCGCGGGCAGAGCCCGCTCCCACAGAAGAATGCACGGCATGTGCTCTTTGTGGGAGCGGGCTCTGCCCGCGAAGAGGCCCTTCCTGCCAGCCACCCATCCAGCGCCCCACCTTACCTACAACAAGAGGCCCGCCGATGCGCCTGTCTGAACTGACCCAAGCCGGCCGCACCCCAGCCCTGCCATTGAGCATCACCTTGGCCGACGCCGCCGGTCCTGCCGAGCTGCAACTGCTGACCCTGCTGCGCGTTCTGCCCGGCCAGCGCTACGTCGGCGCCGGTGTCTGGCGGGGCCGCACCGTGCTCGCCAAACTTCTGGTCGGCAGCAAGGCCGCACGGCATTTCCAGCGCGAACTGGCCGGCGTGCGCCTGCTCGCCGAACAGGGCCTGACCACCCCGCAACTGCTCGCCGACGGCCTGCAGGAAGGCGAGGGCGGCTGGCTGCTGTTCGAGTACCTGGAAAACGCCCACAGCCTGGCCGACGAATGGGCCCGCGTGGAAACCCTGCCACCCCTGGCCGATGAACAGAGCGCCGTGCTCAGCGAGGCCCTCGGCGTCATCGGCCAGATGCATGGCAAAGGCCTGTGGCAACAGGACCTGCACCTGGACAACCTGCTGCGCCACAACGGCCAGGTGTACCTGATCGACGGCGCCGGCATCCAGGTCGAAGAGGCGGGCAAGCCCCTGTCGCGGCAAAAGGTGCTGGAAAACCTCGGTGTGTTCTTCGCTCAGTTACCCAAGCACCTGGAACCCTTCACCGAAGAGTTGCTGGTGTACTACCTGCTGGCCAACGGCGAACACGGCCTGCCCATGGAAGCGCTGCAGAAGCAGATCGACAAGGTCCGCGCCTGGCGCCTCAAGGACTATCTGGGCAAAGTCGGCCGCGACTGCAGCCTGTTTAGCGTCCAGGACAACGCCTCCAGGCTGCGTGCCGTGCGCCGCGAAGAAGAGGCCGCCATGCTGCCCGTGCTGGAGCGTGCCGACGCCCTGCTCGAACAAGGCCACATCTACAAGACCGGCGGCGCCGCCACGGTCGGCCGTGTTCACAGCCAGGGCCGCGACCTGCTGATCAAGCGCTACAACATCAAGAACCTGCTGCACTGGGGCAAGCGCTTCTGGCGCCCGAGCCGTGCCTGGCACTCCTGGGTCGAAGGCAACCGCCTGCTGTTCCTCGGCATCGCCACGCCCAAGCCCCTGGGCGTGCTGGAGAAACGCGTGCTGTGGTTGCGCCGCGAGGCCTACCTGGTCACCGAGCACCTGAGTGGCCCGGACCTGATCGAATGCTTCGCGCCCCATGTCGACACCGGCGAGGTCCCCGAGGCGCAGTTGCAGGCACTGGATCGATTGTTCGCCGACCTCAAGCGCGAGCGCATCAGCCATGGCGATCTCAAGGGCCACAACCTGTTCTGGCACAACGGCCGCTGGGCGCTGATCGACCTGGACGCCATGCAACAGCACGCCAGCGATAGCCGTTTCGCCGAAGCCCATACGCGCGACCGCGAGCGGTTGCTGCGCAACTGGCCCGAGGCCAGCGCGTTGCGCGTCTTGCTGGATCGGCGCTTGCCCTGATCCCAGCGCTGGCGCGGTGCCAACTATGCACGTCCATGGCAGGCGGGTGGGTTTCTAACCTCGTGGGCTCCCATCCACGAGGTCCCGCCATGAGCACCACAACCCCTGATTCAGCTGGCAACGACACCTTCGAAGCACACAGAACTGCGCAGGTGAATTACTGGCGGCAGCGTATCAAGCAGATCGCCACCCAATACCCCGACATCGAAAGCGCCGCCTTCGATGCGGCCCGTACGCTGCTGGCACAATTGGGCAGCGGCGCCCACGACCCGTATCAGGTCTACTGGCACTGGTTCGACTCCGCCAACAGCAGCCCACGCACTTTCACCGGCTGGGAACACTACGGCAGCCCCAGGCAGTCCATGACCTTGGTCGAACTGGTGATGCGCCGTTTCGATCTGGATCAGCAGCGCAACAGCGACCTGCTGGCGCAGATGGGCGGGTTCTACACGGCCGACGAAAACGCCCATGTCTATAACGAGCACAACGAGGTCCGCCTGGATCCTCGCGAAGTGCTCACCTATTTCTGGCGCATCGACTTCGCCAGCCAGTACCTGTCCCGCGTGCGCGGTTTCTGGATCAACAACCAGACGACCTATCGGTTCGTATCCAAGATCGGCCTGTTGTGCAGCGCCGTGCTGCAATGCCAGCGTGGCGACATGACCCCCGAGGATTTCATGGACGTCTACGACGCCGTGGCCAATGATCCCAGCGGCCCTTTCAGTCCGGAGAAGCTGTACGGGGACATCGTTGCGGGCTCGACCACGGTATTGCGCCCGCTGGACATCGGGGGGATGGTCTGTCAGAGCGTCATCCGTTTCTGCACCCGTCAAGGCCGGGAAATCCTCTATTGCGCCATGCAGCATCCGGCGTTCGTGACGGTGGCGGGCAAGCAGCAGCTCTACGAGTGGCTGCAAGCCCAGTTGCAGACTCCCGCCGCCCGGCGCGTGTTCGGCGTCCAGTTCGTCAAGCCCGAACACAATCAGGGCGCCGAATGGAGGACCTTGCAAGGCCACTTGGCCGACATTGCCCAGTCTCCCTGGAAAAACAGCGAGACACCCATCAACACCCAAGAGCGTCTGCTCGACGGTTATGGCTTCGATTTTCTGACTGCCAACCTCAAGACCGACATGGAGCTGGATGCCAAGTACCTGCTGACTTCCAACGCTCGGCTCGACAAGGGCCTGTGGCTCGGCTACCTGGACAGTTTTCTCAAGCTGTATGGCGGTTTCAGCCTGATCGGTTGGCCCATCGCAGCCGTGTCCATCGCTGCAGGCCTGATCGACATCGGCCTGTACACCGACAAGGCGATCAACGCCCTCAGCGACCAGGAACGTACCCAGGCCATCCGCGGGGCGGTACTTCAAGCCTTCAACGTCATGCTGACCCTGCCGCTGCTCGGCGATGCCAGCTCGCTGGGCGACTATGCACAGCTGGAAGTCGAGTCGACGGATGATCTGGATGCCGAAGCCGAGCTGCCGCCGCCCAGTGGCGAAGCCCGCGAAGACGACACGCCGACTTCGTCCGACGACGACTCGGATACGTCCTCCTCGGTCGCCTCGACCAGCGGGCAGGGTGATACCCCGGCAGCCCTGTCGCGTCGCAGCGCCCACGACCTGGCGGCGTGGCGCCCGGCGCTGTTGCGGGCCAACGATTTCACCCTGCACCGCACGGGGCGGTTCGCAGGCCTGTGCGTGCGCGCAGGCCTGGAGACCTTCGCACCGATCGACAACGCATTGTACCGCGTGCGCTTTGTGAGCCAGATCAAGCAGTGGGCAGTGGTGGATCCGTTCAACCCCTACGCGCTGAACAGCTACATCCCCATCTCGCTGGATGCCAAAGGCGTCTGGCAACCGGCCCAGCGAGTCACTGCGAGCATCGACACCCCGTTACAGCAGCCGTGGGATTGGAGCGGCGCGCCACTGGACGGCGACATCGGCCTGCAACCCCCCGCCGCGCCCATCACCGTCGACGTACCCCTGGATGGCGTCGAGAAGGTCATGGACCGCTACATGGTCCGCACGGTGGAGCGAGGTCCTCTGCTGGCCATGTACGATGCCGGCGAGAAGACCTGGCGGGCCAACCACCTGGGCAATACCGCCTATCTATGGCGCACGCCCGAGGGTGCCTGGCACAGCGGCGAGCGCGGTCAGTGGCTGGAGGCGGTCGCACACGCCCCCGCGCCCCATGACGTGAAAACGGTCACCCTGCCACCCTTGCCCGCGCCGGTGACCCAGGCCACGCCGATCCCCAAACTCCTGCATTACCTCTGGCTGGGCCATGAAATGCCCAGCCAGGCGCTGCTGGACAACCTGCTGGTCAACGCCGCCCGCATGAAAGGCTATCGCGTCATCATCCACACCGACATGGACACGCCCAGGCTCCTGCATCAACTGACCCGCCAGTTCGCCGGCAAGGATGAGTTCGAAGTCAGAGCGCTGGCCGAGCAGGACTTCTTCAAGACGCTTTGCGCAGGCCCCAGTGGCCCTCAGTACCGGGCGCTGCGCACCGGCCCGGCGAAGAACTATGCCGCCGCCAGCGACCTGCTGCGCTACCCGTTGCTGGACACCTACGGCGGTATCTACACCGACGTCGACAACACCTTCAAGGCGGCGACCCATGACATCGATCTGCCTGCCGGGCCGAACGATCTGTTGCTGGACGATGCCGTCACTCACGCCGACGTGCCATACAGTGGCTACAACAGCCACGTCCTGGGCAGCCATCCCGGCAATCCGGTGCTCAAGGCCGTGAGCCGGTCCATTCAGCGCCGCTTCAAGGCTCGCCCGCAGTTCTACGCTCAGCCACGGCCGACCCTGAGCAAGACCGCCAGCGCCGTGGAAACGAAAATCTTCTGGGCCTACATCAAGGACACCTTCGAGATGACCGGTCCGCAGGTGCTCGACGACGTCCTGCGCGAAACCCGCCCCGACTACTACGACCTGGCCCTGCGCGCCGACCTGCGTCGCTCGCTGGGCATCAGCAGCGAGGAATACGAGCTGCGCCTGCTGGCGCGAGTGGAGCACTACTTTCCTTTCGCCAACCGCGCGGAAATCGTCGTGGGCAATCTCCATTCCTGGAAGTCCACGCGCTGAGGCTCGGCCGCTAGGCGTACCTTGCATCCGCAAATCAGGACACTTCCTGCGTTCGTATAGGATTAATCCTACAGACGTCCTTCCGGTACTCCCGGAGACTCCTGTCGCTTGGCGGCCCCTTGCGGGCCAGCGGCGGAGCAGGGAGGGGTAGACATGAGACTGGGGTACTTCATTCGGCTGGGTGACAAGACCTCGTGCGGCGGCACGGTGCTGGGCGGCGAGCGTGGCGTTACGCTGCTTGGCGTCCCGCGCTCGCGCGAAGGCGATCGCGTGTCGTGCGGCAAAAGCACGGGCGAGTTTCACATCGTCGGCGGTGTGGATCAGCTCAAGAGCAACGGCCGGCGCGTTGCGGGCAGCCTCGACAGTACCAGCAGCTGCCAGTGCAATGCGCTGCTGATCCCGTCCTCGTTCAGCACCCAGTACGAGTCCGTGCGCCAGGTCAAACCCCGGCCATCGGTCTTGCCGCGGCCGGACACGGCGTTGAACTGCGGCCATCCAGACCAGTTGCTGTCGATCACCACCTACCTGGCGAGCGAGATCAACGGCAACGTTCGCCACCCGACCATCGCCAGGATCGGCCAGCTCAATCGCTACGATGCCAGCCGGGCCATGCTCACCTACAAGGCGCTGCCCTGGCATGCGCGCTGGTGGACGCGCGACCCTCGGGTAGTGGCCAAGGCCTGCAAGGACGAAGCCGTGGCCCTGTGGGTCGAGCAGATGGACGACAACCGCGAATGGAATTACCGCGCCAAGGTCGCGCAGCTGCAGGACTCTTCCTGGCACAAGCAAGGCCGCTACCTCTACCACGTGGGTCTGTGGGCCGGTATTCACTACGGCTACCTGGGCATGGCGGCGGGGTTTCGGCCCGGCGTACTGGTCGACGGCATCGATGAGCACACGTCCCTGGAGCAGCGCCGCACCTTGCGCCACTGGCGCACCCCTGCCGATCGCCTGGCGATCAACATCGGCGTGGAACTCTACAAGCGCTATCCCGAAGGCGTGGTAACGGGCAAGGCGCTGCTCAGCGTGATCCTCGCAGCCGACCCGCAGAGCTGGGGCGCCGGCAGGCGGGAGCATCGCTGCGGCGCGCGCCTGCGACAGCCCGGCGCGTCGGTTCATGCGCTGGCCTCATACCCGCAGCGGGTGCCAACCATGTAGGCAGTCCGGCTCGCGCGGTTGCTTAAGCTGGGCCTCCCGAATGTGCGAGGCAAGACCATGAACGAGCCAACATCCAGCGCTGCAACCTCAACGACCATCACCGACAACAACACCGTCCAGCCCGATCCGATCGTTTCGAACATCCTCTTTTGGGAAAACAAGATCGCCGAGCTGATGCAGCAGTACCCTGACATCGAACGTGCCGCGCTGCAGATCGCTCGTCAGGTATTGGCCAGGGCAGGGCTGTTCGGTCTGGACCCTTACCAGGTGCACTGGCACTGGTTCGATTCGGCCAATAGCAGTGCGCGCACCTACACCGGCTGGGAGCATTACGGCCCGCCCAAGCAGTCGATGAACCTGGTTGAACTGGTCATGCGCCGCTTCGATCTGGATCAGCAGCGCAACAGCGACCTGCTGGCGCAGATGGGCGGCTTCTACCGTGTCGATCAGTCGGCCCACGTCTTCAATGAACAGAATGAAATCCGCCTGGACCCGCGCCAGGTGCATGCGTACTTCTGGCGTATCGACTTCGCCGCCTATTACGCTTCCAGGTTGCGTGGCTTCTGGATCAACAATCATGCCCTGTACTGCATGGTGTCCAAGCTCAGCATGTTGTGCAACGCCACCCTCAACTGCCAGAAGGGCCTGTTGCGCATCGAGGACTTCATCGAGGTGTATGCCGCAGTGGTGAATGATTCCAGCACGCCTTTCCGGCCGGAAAAACTCATGGGTGCTGTAGCGATGTGGTCCACCACCAAGATGCACAGCTTCGATATCGAGGGCATCGTCAGCCACACCATGTTGCGCTTTCGCACGGCGGCGGGCCGGGAAATCATCTATTGCGCCATGCAGGATCCAGCCTTCGTCGCCTTCGCCAATGCTCAAGAAATGTACGAGTGGGTGCAGGGGTATTTGACCACCGAAGAAGGCCGCCACCGTTTCGGCCTGCAGTTCGTGCGGCCCGAACACGACAGACACGGCCAATGGAATACCCTGCAAGGGCATCTGCGCGACATCGCCAGCACACCCTGGAACCAGCGCAAGACCCGGCTCAACGCGCAGCAACAGACACTGGATGGTTATGCCTTCACCTTCCTTACCGACCATTTGAAAACCGACATGGAGAACGACGCCAGCTACCTGTTGATTTCCAACAACCAGATCAGCAAGGGCATGTGGCTGGGTTATCTGGAAGCCTCGTTCAAGTTGTATGGCATTTTCAGCATGATGGGCTGGCCCATTGCGGCGCTTTCCATCGCAGCCGGCTTGGGCGCGGTGGGGTTGTATGCCGACAAGGCCATCAACGCGGTGAACGAGCGCGAGCGTTCCGAGGCGATTCGCGGTGCAGTGCTGCAGGCCTTGAATGTGTTTCTCACGCTGCCCTTGCTGGGCGACCTCACGACCATCGGTGACTATGAAGAGGTCGGTGTGCAAATAGACGTGGAGGCCGATGGCGAAGGTGCCTGGGGCAGTGTGGTCGAGGAAACCGGTGAAGGGGCCAGCGGCAGCGGCGGCAGTGGTAGCGACGATTTCGAGCCGCTTTATCTGGGCAGCGACGATGATCTTTCCAGCGCTTCCACTTCCAGCGATTCGCCTTCGCCCAGCCATGGGGCCGACGCCAACCGCCTGCTCGAATGGCGACCGGCCGTGGTACGCGGCCGCGATCTGCACGTCCAGACTCACGGCCTCATGGCCGGGCTCTACGTGCGTCAGGGAATCAGATCTATGCCCAGGTACAGAATGTGCTGTACCGCGTGCGCTACATGGTCGCGCTCAAGCAATGGGCAGTGGTCGACCCGCTCAACCCCTATGCCATCGACGCCTGCATCCCGCTAACGGTGGACGCCAAGGGGGCCTGGCATCCAGGCGAGCCCATCACCCTGGACTCGGTGGTCGAACCCCAGGACGCGATCGCATGGGATGTACCGCGTACCGAGCTGGCCAGCGACGTCCGCGTACCGCCTTTGGCTACGGCGATTCGTGTGACGGTGCCACTGGACGGTGTGGAAAAGGTCCTTGATCGCTACATGGTCCGCATCTCTGGCCGAGGATCGCTGTTGGCCATGTACGACGCCGACGAACAGACCTGGCGTCTCAACCACCTGGGCAACAACGCTTACCTGTGGCAGAGCGCCGAAGGTGAATGGCGCAGCGGCGACCGCCTGCAATGGCAAGGCGCTGTGGCTGACGCACCGGTCGCGCGCGCTACCAAGCGCATCGTGCTGCCACCGCTGCCCGCACCGCCCGTCAGCGCGCCGGCCATTCCGCAGGTGCTGCATTACATCTGGGTGGGCCATGAGCTGCCCGGTCAGGCCCTGCTCGACAACCTCGTCGGCAACGCCACGTTGATGAAAGGCTGGCGCACAGTCCTGCACGTGGATCTGGAAAGCGACGCGCTGCTGACCAAGCTCAAGGGCATCTTGGCCGACAAGCCTGAGGTGGAGATCGAACCCCTGGCCGATCAGGACTTTTTCAAAACCCTGCTGGCGGGCGACAGCGGCCCTCAGTACCGCGCGTGCCGCACGGGGCAGGCGAAGAACTATGCCGCTGCCAGCGACGTGTTGCGCTACCCGTTGATCGATGCTCACGGCGGGGTGTACATGGACGTGGACAACACCTTCGCCACCGCCCATGCCGACCTGCAACTGCGTGCAGGCCCCGAGGATGTGCTGCTCGACGACGCCGTGGTGCTGGCCGACGTTCCCTACAGCGGCTACAACGGTCATGTCTTCGCCAGCCATCCCGACAATCCGGTGCTCAAGGCTGTCACCCGTGCCATGCAGACCCGATTCAAGGCCAGGCCTGAGTTCTACGCCAAGCCACGGCCCACCCTGAAAAAGGGTGCCAGTGCCGGCGAAACCCTGACCTTCTGGCGCTACGTCAAGGACACGTTCGAGATGACCGGCCCGCAACTGCTCGACGACGTCCTGCGCGAAACACGCCCGGACTACTACGACCTGCTGCTGCGCGCCGACCTCAAGCAATCCCTGGGCATCAGCTCGCAAGCCTACGAGCGACAACTGGACGCCTGTGTAGAGCATTACTTCCCGTTTGCCAGCAAGGTTGAGGTGGAGGTGGGGAACCTGCACTCCTGGACGTCGACGCGCTGATCCGAGCGGCGGTACCTGCCGCATCAGACCACTGCGCACCCCTGTGATGAGGTTTGCAGCACCGCAACATCTGTCCACGGGGGCACCACGCCCGGTCGCTGCTTGCGCAGCGACCGGGCGTGCGTTCACTACCGTTTTTGCGAGACGACAGTGAGCGTGCGCGACACGGAAGTTGCACCCTCGCCCTAGAGCGCCTTTGCCGCCACTGGGGTGCCGGTCGACTTCACCGTGTAGATTTTCGGTGTAAAGACAACGGCAGCCGCCTCGTTCGTTCCTCCTGCCGTGTCCACTTTCAACGTCAGCGTCAATGAGCTGGCATTCATGAGCCCCTGGAGTTCGGCGGCTGGTAAATAAAATGTCTTGGTCTCTGTGTTGGCCCAGCCTCGGTCGACGACGTCGGGTGGGCCGATCACCTGTTTGCTGTAAGTGCTGCCATCCTGATTGGTACCCGACACTGTCAGCCATGCCGACTGTCCCTGGGTAATGAACGGCCATCCGCCGACGCGCAGGGTAGCCCTGTCGGTGAGGCTGCCAACGTCTAATTCCGGCCCAGCCCCTCCGTTGTCGGCCTCCCGGATGATCAACTCTCTCAACGCCGAAGGTGGCAGAGCTTGCAACTGCCAGGTCAACATTTCGGATGTAGGACCCGGTACGCCGCCCAGAACCGGAAAGCAGGACACCCGCACCGTCGTGCCCAATAATCCGGCCAGCGTGTCGGATGCAATTTCGCCCTGGGCAAAGCCTGCTGTAGTAACGGTTATCACTCTTATGCCCTGAACTGTACCATCCGGCAATCTCAAGGCGCCCGACACCTTATCGTTCACCTGCAGCCGTGCATCACGCAGCGTGAAGCGGGCGATATTGGCCTGGGTGGTGCCGGGTCTGACCGGGTTCCACGGATTGACCGGCTTATCGGTGAAATCCCACACCTCGGGCATTGGCCACACCAGGCTGGCGCCGCTGATCACCGAGATCAAGACATGCTCCGACCGGCCTACTTGGCCGCCCGGCCGCACGATCTCGTACCAGACGTCCACGCTTTGATCCAGGTTGGGATCGATCAGGGTGGCGCGATCCACCGACACCCGGATCACCCCGGTGCTGGACACGGGCGCTTCGAGGATCCGAGCAGCGCTTTGGCCCTGCCAGTGCACCTTCAACATACCGCCGACGAACACGGTGTCGACGATGTTGACCTTGACGTTGAATGCCCCGGTCAGGTTATCCACGTCCAGCTCGTCGTCGGCGGTGAGCGCCGGCTCGAACTCCGGTACGGGCAGCAGAATAGCTTTTCCGGCGATGTTGAGCGGCAGCACGTTGGAGACGTAGGTCACCGACGCCGTGCCCGGCACGATCAGGTTGTAGTGAAGCTCGACGCTGCCGCCAGCGATTTCTTCGGCCCAGCCTTTCTGCACCTTGAAGGTGACGGCATCGCCGATACTGGCCGGCGTGACCGTCTGGGGCAGCTCGTGGTGAAAGGTATCACCCGCGTCGTTGATGCCTTCCCACACCAATTGGACCAAGGTGTCGTGCACGAACGCGGTGTTGGCCGGGGCGGTGAGGTCGAAGGTGGCGCCGGAAATCTTGTTCAGGTCCAGCAGACCGCCTGGACCATCGGGGGCTACCAGGGCTGGCAGGTCGATGGCGGTGCCGATCACCTGCGCCTGGGCATTGAATGAACGCGCGGTGGTACCGTCGGTGACCGCTTCATAGAACACGATCGTCTCGCTGTTGACCAGGCTGCGGCCCAGCACGTTGGGCACGGTGAAGGTGTGGAATTCCGCGCTGCCGAACCGGATCGGGCCAAGGCTGAAGTCCAGATAAGGCCAATCCTCAGGCTGGCCCGTGAAGTGCAGGGTGATGTCGGCGGTGGGGCTGATGGTGTTTTGCATCACCATGATGTCGATGTCCGAGCCGGCCAGGCTGTCCATGTTCAAGGTGTCGTTGACTTCGCGCGCGATCAGGGGCGCAGGCAAGGTGGCCACGGGCGTCACGTTGCTGAAGACGCTCGGGCTGTACAGCGAATAGTTTCGCACGGCGTCGTAGACGTGGTAACGCACCACGATGTTGTTGCCGGGACGCGCGAGAATGACCGCCTGCGGCACCTCGACATACACCACGCGCCCCACCTGAGCCGCGGTCAGGGGTGGCGCCACAACCCCGGCCCCGCCCCAGAACACGGTGATCACATCGCCTTCGGCCATGTTGGCGTACGCTGGCACCCCCACTGGCACGGTGGTCACGGCGTTGGGATTTGAAATGCTCTCGGGAACGTCCACAGGCGCACTGAGGTAGGGGTTGACCCCAGGCTCAATTGGGTCGCCCGGCGGGTTGCCCGGCACCGTGGTCTTGACCCGCACGCTGACCGGGTAGGAGGCCTCCTCGTTGACACCGTTGAAGCCGGTGAAAGCGTGGTAGTGCACGGTGTTGTCCGAGTCACCGCGCGGCAGTTCGCGTGCCGGAATGTAGGTCAGCAGCGACTGGTTCTCGTCGATCACGACACGGGTGTCGACGATGTTGTCGTTGAGGTAGAGCACCACGTCCTGACCGGTTTCGATACCGTAATAGACGGGCACCACGACCGGGGCCTCGCCGGATTCGACGTGGCCCTGGTTGAGGCCGCCGGTGTGGTTGGCGGGAATGCCGGGCGGTGACAGGGTGGGCGTGATGAGATGGCGCGCGCCCAGAGTGCGTAAGGCCGAGGACGCGGTGCGGTTGAACAGTTTGGCCAGCAGTGCGCGGGGCGGATTTTTCACGATGGTTCACCTCGGAGAAGTTGAGGGAGTATCGAAAGTGTGAGGAGCAGTGCGATAAATCAAGTATCGCCTGGTGAAGAAAGTTAGTCTGAGTGCGCAATAAGCGCAAACACAGTCAATAGTAATAAGGTAAGCGAACTAGTATGGATAACCGTTTGTAATGCAATGGATTTCCCGGAGAGAGGGCGTCGAACTTGGAAGATCATAATCAAGTATATTTTTGTACGCGACAGGCCGTCAGGAAAAAAACAATTCAAACTTGCACGTCATGAATTCTAAAATCTTTAGTTGGCTGTTTGATATTGGCGGGTTTATAACGATGCCAGGTGTCCAAGTAAAGTCTTCTATTCCCAGCGTCCATTCTGCATCCTTCATCGTGTGGGCCGTCGCGTATGCCACTGTTTGCAGTCGGTCTGGAAGGGAAGCATGAGTGCCCCCCTCCCAGCGCTGAGTCACACCGTCGGAATCGTGCAGTAGCCCAGAACACGCACGCTGACAATCACGGGTGAGCGAGGTGAAGTGGCTGAACCCGTGGCATTGGTCAGGGTGATGTAACTGTTGGCCGTCAAAGAGCAGATGGCTTTGAGCTGATCTTCAGTGATAGGGGCGTCCCAGTAACCAGCGGCCAGGTCTTCGTGCTTCAAGGTTCGCGTGACAATCACCTCCGTTGCAGGGATCTCGGCGGCAGCAGGGTCGGTAAGATGGTTCACCGCCACAAACCGTACGCTCGCATGGTCACCTACCGCCACGTTCTCAAGCGGGGCTGCCGACGGACCAGGACGCAGCAACGGCACGCGGATAAAGGTGCCGTCCACGCTCGCTGCCTTGTTGATGACCCAATGCCCCAGGCTGATGAACGCTTCCGGATAGTTCGCCAGCGGAACCCCGGCCACACCGCCGGGCAGTGCGGCCAGACTCACCACACGCACCTGCACCGCAGGTGATTGCGCTACACCGTAATGTCCGCCGCCCAATGGGCGCTTGATCCGGTAGAACACACTGACAGGACCGGTGGGTGCTGGCTCGATCACCTGGCCGTGATCAATGACAAAGCGGATATCGCTGTTGTCACCCGCGAGCCTGCGTCCCACCGTAATGCCTGCCCAGTGGATTTCCAGCTCATCGCCATCCTGCCAGACGGCGACGCCAGCCGCATCGAGGTGCGGAATCACCATGACCGCATCAGCGCCGTAGTCACCGGCAGGAATTTCGTCACGTACGCCGCTGTGACTGAAGACCTGGGGAGCTTGCAGGTTGTCGTGTTCCGGCGTCAGCGGGTCGGGGTCCACGCCCCCCGGGGTGCGCAGATCGACCTCGACAACCGCTGCCGGCGATGGTCCGACGTGTACGCCATTGCGCATGACGCAGTAGGTCACGGCGACGGAACCGTTGCCTTGCAGCTGAACGAGGGAGCGGGGCACTGGCACATTCATGAGAGGGTCTGGGTAACCGCCAACGGGTTTTGGTCCGAGTGTCAGAACCACAGCGTTCTGATCGCCCCAGGCGACGCCGATGACGTCGCCTGGAGTGGCGTTGTCGTAGCCAGGAATGCTGACCGGCACGCCTGGCCGCGCGTCGTCCCAGGTCACCAGGCCATCGTCGAAGGCTGGCACACGGGGCGGGCGCAGGTTGCCCGGAGCCTCGTTGAGCAATACGTTGAGCGGCGCCGAAAAGGCAAGATTGCTGCGACGATTGCCCGCCTTGTCCCGCACTTTGTAGCTGAAGGAAATCCAGCCGTCCCCCAATGCCTTGAGCTCATGCTGCGCAATGTTGAGGATCAGCCGTCCACCCGCTTCCTTCACCACCTGCTCGTAGGCAGGCATCTCGATGAAATCGCTAGGTGCGGGGTAACGCCCCTTGGCGACCCACGGCGTAGCGACGTCTCCCACCTGCTGAGAAATCCAGCCGGGAACGAAGGCGCGCAGGGCCCCGTCCACCAGGTTCTGCTCGATCACACCCTGGTAATGCTCGGCGGCGAACAGCAGGGCGCCCAGGTTGTTGGAGCCAGGGGCGGTCAGGTCGACAATCACCGGTCGAGCTTGTTCGGCCTTTAGCGGGTTGCCACCAAAACCATGGTAAAGCACATAGTCCAGGGTGTGCCGACCTTCAGCTTGCAACAGCGCCTGGGGCAGTATCAGCCGTTGAATCATGGACGTCCCATCAATGGGTACCTGGACACCCAATGGTTTGTCATTCCACATGAGGTCGAGCCTGTCAGTCAGAGGGTCGGCATGATCAGGTAGGGGTATTTCCACGATCAGGTCTTGACCCCGCAGAGCGATGGGCAGGGTGCCATCCTCAAGCAGGCCAGGGACCTCGAACGGCGGCAGCCCCGTGGATCGAGCGGGAAGAGAAGAATCGGTCATCATCAAATGCTCCAAGTGGATACGTCTGTGAAGGCACAGAGGTCGATACCCATCTTCGTTGCAATGATGTGGTTGAAGCAGGGTGCAGCGCTTGTAACGTCTGCGCGATACATCTCGACAAGCGCGAACACGGGTGCGGGCAGATCCGCCGCTGCAGCAGCGGATCCGTGGGGGGCGGGTAGAGGTCTAGAAGTTGTAGCGTACGCCTACGCTGGCGCCCCAGGGTTGTTCGATGTTCTTGCCTTGCATGCAGTCGAAGTCGGCGTGCACCTGCAGCCTGTCGCCGATCTGGGCAGAGACACCCAGGCCAATTTCGCCACGGGTGCCCGACAAGTCATTTTCGAAGCGGTTACCGTTGACGTTGACCTGGTTATGGTTGGCGAATTCGTGGGCCACTGCCACCTTGACATGGGGCTGTATGCTGCCGCCATTGGCCAGGGGGAAACGCCGGCCCACCTGCGCCCCCACACCTTGCTGACCAGCGAGTCCGCGTTGTTGCCTTGGGCATGCAGGCCGTTGTCCAGCGAATAATCACCCGCGGTGATCCACAGCCCGGACAGCTGGGCGTAAGGCGCGACGAAGCTGTCTTCGCCCAATGCAATGCGTTTGCCCACCTCCACCGAGGCGCCAACACCGTGCTGGGTGTAGCGACCCTTGCTTTTCTGGCCATCACGCATGATCACGTCAGTGCGGTTTTGCAGGCGGTTGGCCTTGAGCAGCGCATCCACGTAGAACCCGTTGTCAGCCAGCCAGGTGCTGTAGGCACCGATATGGAAGCTGTCGACTTTGCCTGAGCTGTCGGCCTTGAGGTCCAGGGTGGAGTTGCTGTATCCCCCCATCACACCTACCAACCACTGGCCATTGGAGGTAGGCAGCGGCACGTCGGCGCCGAAGGAAATGCCTTGCTGACGCTGGGAGTAGGCAAACTCGCTGCCGCCCGACACATTATGCTTGCTGCCATAACTGCGTAACCAGCCACCACCCTGTCCTGTACCGTTGCGCAGTTCACCCATGCGGGTGCGCAAGGTGCTGGTTTCACCGTACCAAACGGTCGGCGCGGCGCTGAACAGGCCAACGGCAGCGCTGGTGCTGCGCGAAGCCTGCTTGACCTGGACCAGGAACCAGTCGTTGGCGCCACTGCCGTCCGAGCGTTGCTCCAGCCGGTAGGTATAGGCGCCTGCGTCGACGGTCTCGCCCACGACGGCAAAGTCTGCGTCTCCGCCACCGGTATGCACCACACGCAGGTCATCGGCATTCCTGCTCGGTTCAACGCCGGTGTTTTCGACCAGCAGGGAATAGCTGCCGGTGGCAGTGCCGCCGACATCGAGAAAATCGCCCAGACCTGCGGCCAGATCGGTACCCAAGGCAAAGGCACCGCTGCCGCTGAGCTCACCGACCTGCAAGTGGGCGAAGCTGGCGTTGCCATCGATGCCGCGCAGGTCGACCATGCCGCTCAGCGTCAGTTGGTCGACCTGACTGTCGCCAGTGAGGGACCAGCCGGAACTGGCGTCGATGGCCAGTGTGTCGGCACCTTCGATACTGCCGGTGAGCCAGGTAGCGTTATTGAACGTCAGCGCGAGGTCAGCCACTTCATCGGCGACAATGTTGCCGTTCAGTCGGCTGTTGTCCACGGTCATGGCCACCACGTTGCTCTCCCGGACCTCCAGGATTCGGCCATTGCCACCCACCAGACTTGAGCCATTGGCCACAGTGATATCAGCAGTCAGCCCGGAGCCGGTAACACCGATTCCGGCGCCACCTACGGTGATGGCGCTGCCAGCCTTCCCTTGCACGGTTGAATGCTCCAGTACCAACTGGACGGTGTTGCCTGTCGTAACGCTGGTATCACGTATCAGCACCATGCCAATGTGATCGCCTGTCACGGAACTGTCTTGCAGTGATGCACGGGCGCCCAGCAGCATCGCCCCCACCCCGCCCTGAGTCACATTGCCTGTACCGTTACCGGAGCCCCGCACGTGGGTGTTTTCCAAAGTCAGCTGGGCATTGGCAGTGGCGCTGATGCCCCTGCTCACACCTTCGATCTGACTGTTTGTCACTGTCGCCGTGGAGCCACCACCACTGCCCCCACTGCCATCGAGTTGAGTGAGCATCTCAAGGCCATAGCGCTGCGTGGAGCGCATGCTCGAGTTCCGGATAAGAGCGGTACTGTCGATCAACAGGAGGGCAGAGCCGGTATCGGTGATGGTCGCGCCGCTGGCGTTTACGACAGAGGCGCTGTAGGCAGCGATCTTGTTGCTCTCGGCGCCGGGGGTGAGGGTGACGCGAGCGCCGTTCATGAGGGTCCATCTTTCAACGGGAGAGGTTTCGTCCACGGTGGCAGACTGACCCGCGCCCAGATCACCCGCCAGAACCGTGCTGGACAATGTCAGAGCCAAGCCTGTGGCCATGGTGATGGCCGTACAGGCGAGGGGGGTGAAGCGATTACTCACAATCATGTAGTTGATACGCCTTATGTTATCGATGAGGCGTATTAGAGGTGAAGCTCCAAAATTAGACCGTCACCTCCTTCTTTGATTGCTGTAGGAAATATCCTAGATCTTTAGAGGTATACGCGGCCCTACCAGCTGTAACGAAGCCCCAGGTTGACGCCCCAGCGCTGCTCCACGGCGTCACCGGAGGAATAGCTGGTATCGGCATGAACCTGGAGCACATCGGTGATTTGCGCGGCCACCCCGGCACCCACTTCGCCGCGGGTACCAGACAAGTCATCGGTGAAACGGTTGCCGTTGACGTTCACCTTGTTGTTGCGCGCAAACTCGTGAGCAGCGGCCAGCTTTATGTAGGGCTGCACGAACCCGCCATTGGCCAGTGGCATGCGTCGTCCCAAGTGGCTACCTACCTTGCCCAGCATGGAATTGGCATGGTTACTGCGGGCTTCCAGGCCGTTGTCCAGGCCGTAGCCTTCACCCTCCACCCACAGCATCGAGCCTTGCACGAAAGGCTCCAGGTACCAGGCGTCGCCCAGCTCGATATGCTTGCCCACTTCCACCGAGGCACCCACGCCATAGTTGTTGTAATCGCCCTTGGCCTTGGCTCCATCGCTCATGCGCACATCGGCCTTGTTGCGAAAGCGGTTGGCTTTGAGCAGCGCATCCACGTAGTAACCCGCGGGGTTCATCCACGTGCTGTAAAGACCTGCGTAATAGCTGTCGACGGAACCGGAAGTGCCACGCTGCAAGTCCAGATCCGACTGGCTGTAGCCTGCCATCACGCCCAGCAGCCATTGACCTTCCTGGGTAGGCAACGAGGTATCCACGCCCAGCGAAACACCGTACTGCTGCTGGGTGTAGCTGACCTGATCCCCTGCCGAGACGCTGTACTTGTTGCCGTAAGTGCGCGCCCATGCGCCGCCTGCAGTGTGCCCGTCACGCAGTTCGCCCATGCGCGAAAGCACGGTGCTCTGTTCCCCGTACCACACAGTGGGGGCTGCACTGAACACGCCGACCACGGCGCGAGTGCTGGGGCTGATAATGGGTCCCCCACCATCGCCCGGATTGGTTGGAGTGGTCGGTTCCGTGGGATCGGGTGGATTCGTAGGATCTGTAGGGCCAGGGTCCGTAGGATCAGTCGGGTCGGTAGGGCCAGGGTCTGTGGGAGTGGTCGGATCTGTAGGATCTGTAGGATCTGTAGGTCCAGGGTCCGTGGGAGTAGTCGGATCCGTAGGATCTACGGGGCCAGGGTCCGTAGGGTTGGTCGGATCAGTCGGCCCCCCCGTAGTCGCCTGCACCAGAAACCATTCAGTTCCCCGCTTCTCGAGCTGGTATTGGTAAGTGCCGACATCCACTACGCCTCCCACAACCGCAAAGTTGGCCGCACCGCCGCCGGTGTGTACCAGACGCTGCGGCCTGTCATCGGCCGCGGGCTCCACCCCGGTATTGCGCACCCGCAGGCTATGGCTGCCTTCGGCGGTGCCACTCACATCGATCAGATCGCTCAGATGCCCAGCCAGGTCAGTGCCCATGGCAAAGGTCCCGGTACCACTCAGGCTACCCAGACTCAACACTCTGAAATTGCCATTGCCTCCCCCCAGTTCCACGGTCCCGCCATCAAGCGCAAGTGCACCGACAGTGGAATTGCCGCTCAGTGTCCAGCGTGAAGTGGCGTCCAGACTCATGGTCTGCACAGCGTCGGTGGCGCCAGCCAATGAACTGGACAACAGGGCGAGGGCATTCACATTCCTGATGTTGCCCGTCATCGTGCTCCCATCGAGTGAAAACGCCTGGACATTGCTGACGTCACCGGCAAGGGTGGAGCCGTTCGACAGCTTGGCCGTCGTCACGTTGCTGATAGTGCCGGTCTGCTCACTGGCATCCAGCGTCAAGGTGTCTACATCGCTCACCGCCCCAAACAGCGAGGATCCGTTGCGCAAGTCCACCGTCGAGCCGCTGCCTGGCAGCGACGTGACATCGCCCGTCATCGTGCTTGCATCCAGCAATACGCTGTCGGGCATTGGTCACATTGCCGGTCAAGCTTGCGTTGTTGCGCAGATCCACGTTCAAGGTAGCGATCTCCACAGCCTGGATGTTGCCGGTCAATTGACTGTTATCCACAGTGAATGCAAACGTCGCCTCCACGGGTATATCGAGGATCACGCCATTGCCACCGGTGAGCGTCGAGCCATTGGCGACCCGTACCGTGGCGTTGGCCACACCATTGGCCACTGTGGAAAGTGCACTGTTTCTGGAAGCCACGACCGATGAACCATTGTCCAGCGTCAGGCTGACATTGGTGGCGGTGACACCATCGGCCCCGATGAGGACGCCGACGTTAGGGGCGGTAACGGCGGTATTGTCCAGCACCGCAGTGCTACCCAACACTGTCATGCCATACCCGTTGGTGGCGGAGGCACTGACCGTAGAGTCCCGTAACGTCAACTGGCTATTGCGCGTCATGTTGATGCCACGCGAGGCGCCGGTAACACTCGAACTGATCACGGTACCGGTGGAGCCGGGCTGACTGCCGCCCAGATTGGTCGTGAGGGAAAGGGCATAATTGCCGGTACTGGTCAGTGTTGCGTTCTGCATTGAAACAGTGCTGTCATTTGCGTTTATGCCTATGGACGTGCCGCCTTGGACACTCCCGCCATCGACCGTCAGCGTCGACGCCGCCCGTAATGCGATCGCAAGTGTGCTCCCGCCTGGAAGAACATCGAGTACAGCGCTCTCGAGCCCCCAGCGTTCCGCCGGCTGGCTGGCAGTGACGGTGGCCGATTGGCCGGGTCCCAGGTCAGCGCCTTGAGTGGGCATGGAACAGAGTGCCAACAACGAGGCTGCCAGTGGTGCGGGGTAGGCAACTAAAAGCCTGGGGCATTTGATCATGATAACTCCGCTGCGTAACAGGTTACTCGTGCCACACGCCCTCCAATGGCCGGTGACAGAACTCTACGGGTGATGGGTTATATAACTAGTTTGCTGACGGCTCGTTGTCAAACATTGCGCTTGTAAAGTCTGCCGCTGTAAATATATTTACAATTACGTGTCCGTGAAGAAAAATATTTATCACGGTGCGTGATCAGTGCATTATTTTTTATATATGCCGCTTTGGCCTGCAGGTAGGTATTCGATGAATAAATACAATGCCAGCTTGGACTTTCATTAAAAAATCTCTGTAATCAAAAGGTTGCGCAGTTTATCGATGTCTTGATCATAACGCCGTCTCCAGTCGAATGATTAAAGGGACTGGCAAGCATTACAAATACGGCGCAATACTTTGCCGGGCACGAGTGCCGACAGTGGGCATCTCTTTCTGGGTCGTCTCTTGGAGTCGATCTGTATCTGGAGTTATCACGGAGTCAGAAAATGGCCGGTAAAAAGAAAGTCATCGAACACCCCGCAGCCGAACTTCCGCGGGTAAAGATACTTCCCATTCCTCTCTCAGCCGACACCCTGCAGCGTAGAGGCGTACAAACACGGAAACCACCTTATAATGACCCTGTTATCGACCGACGATTGCCTGACGGAACGATACCGAGCGATATGCTGGACAAAGACATCATCGTAAAGGTTCTGGCCTGGCAAGGAGCGGACAAACAGTTTGATAAGGTCGAGCTCATGGTTGACGGCGTGCTTACAGGCATCATCGAGCCCATCGTCGAACCACCGGATTTTACAGAGCTCACACTGACACCTGCGTTGATCCCTGACGAAAGACGTTATGTGATCGACTACATGACGTGGCAAGCGATCGGAAATAATGCTGAGCCAGCGGAAGCCCCAATCCCCGTTATTGTCGACCGCACTCCCCCTGGCTCTGCTGACTTGGGAGCCATGTCGTTTGCCATCGAACATTTGGATGGTGTCACCCCAGGGGAGCTGGATAACAACGATGAGCTGATCACCGTTCTTCCAGGTTGGTATGATGAGGCTACTGGTGATGTAGCAACACTTTTTTACTCAACGGACGAAAATCCAACCGACTCAGACTATCTAGCCTTCAACCCCAATCTGTCACTCACCGTTGGCGATCCCAATGATCATTACGAGATCGGCATTCCAAAAGCCAGTCTCGTGGCCATGGGCGACGGCGACCGTTGGTTTTCTTACCAGATCAGGGATCAGGCCGGGAACGTCAGATCCGCACTGGCACCCGGAGTACGGCTCAAAATCCTGATGAACGCTCCTTCGACACTGGCCGCCCCGCTGGTGCCAGCCAACGATGACGGGTTGATCACTTGGGCAGACGCCGCTCCTGGCTTTCAGCCAGACGGCTTGCCTGTCCAGATCCCGCGGTATACCGATCCGGCGCCTCAGGATCAGATTCTTGTTTATTGGGGAAACTCGGCCATTGGCCTGACGGGGGAGATCGGCACCCCCCCAGGTGGAACCTGGAATGACCCTATGATGGCCATCGGCGTGCCCTTCACCTATGTGAATAACGGCAGCACTTGGCCGGCAACCGTCGATGTCACGTATTCCGTCTTGCGAGCCAGCGTACAGATTCCCAGGTCAGCAGCTACAACCGTGCAAGTGAACCTTACAACGCCAGGTGGCATTGTCGATCCCGAGCCAGGTACGCCTGTACATGAGAACCTGAGGCCTTTGGAAGTACTGAGCAGTGGGGGCTCCTCGAACATGATTCCCGCCGACGAATATGGAAACGACGCCACTGCGATCATTCCGTACACAGGCGCGGATACCAGCCCGATCTGGGCGGCTGGCGATACCTTGGCGGTAACATGGGGGAGTAGGACAGTCACCAGGCCCATTGAAGCCACCGATACCAGCGACATTTCGTTTACCGTCGACCATGCCTCAGTCATTGGCGTGTCCCCCAGTGGAGAGGTTCCGGTTTCCTACTCCATTCGCCGGGTGCTTGCAGGTTCTGCTATCGGTGAGGCGCTTTCACCCGCCACCCCTGTGCAGGTGGTGAATACCGCATCGCTGCCAGGTGGCACAGCGGGCTTGCCGCTGGCGCTGTATCCGGAGGCATTCCAGTCGGGGCCGTATCTCGTGATCAATCGGGCCGCTGGCGCCGATGGCACAAAAATCAGAGTGCCGCTCATAGATGGCGCTGGTACCCCGCTGGCAAACGTGAGTGCTGGCAATACTGTCAACGTCAGGTTTGTGGCGGTGAATAGTCGTACGGATTCTAACGCTGCGGAAATTCCTGCCACGGAAGTGAAGCGCAATCACACGCTTGAGGCTGCCGATTTGACTGCAGGTTACTGGGAGGCCGATATCACGGAAGATGAGTTGAAAGCGATCTGTTATTTGACAGCCAACGCTTACATCACCATCACCAACGCGGTCGGCCCAGCGGTGTCGGCGAAGTCTCCGGTCGTTATCAGTGTGCGCGTCGAAGGGTATTGCACCGTTCCCACACTCCCCTGAAAAAGAAGCGGTGCCGCGCCTGCTCTCCAGTGGAGCAGGTGCGCCACAGGCCTTCACTGGTTCATTTCGGACGCTGACCTGCCTGAGTACTTTCGCGATGAAAAATCCGCCACGCGCACTGCTGATTAAACTGTCCACATTTCCTCTGTAGTAACGCACCCCGCAACGTTGGCCATCGGGTAACTGCAGGCACAACGCACGAAGGCCGAGGCGCGGCGTGCGCCAGCCTTGCCCCGGTGTTGGGCGGTGGGCAATTACGCTATAATCCTCGCCTTTCGCCGCCCGCCGCCTTGAAGGCCCGCGGGCGCATCTACCCGTTCAAAGAGGCTAGACCCTTGGCATTGACGATTCTTGGCCTGTCCGGCGCCCTTAGCCATGACCCTTCCGCGGCCCTGTACATCGACGGCAAGCTGATTGCCGCCGCCGAAGAAGAGCGCTTCGTGCGCGACAAACATGCAAAGAACCGCATGCCCTACGAATCGGCCAAGTTCTGCCTGGAACAGGCCGGCATCAAGCCGTCGGACGTTGACGTGGTGGCCATTCCCTTCGCCCCCATCAGCCTGTTCGGCAAGGCTCGCTGGCATTACGCCAAGCGCTATTGGTACGCCCCGGACCGCGCTCTCGATGCGCTGTTGATGGGCAACCGCCGCTACAAACGCTACCGCAACAAGATCGTCTTCTGCCTTGAGCAATTGGGCTTCGATGCGAAGAAGATCAAGATCGAGCCGGTCGAGCACCATTTGGCGCATGCGTCCAGCGCGTACCATTGCTCGGGCTTCCAGGAAAAAACCGCGATCCTGGGCATCGACGGCAAGGGTGAGTACGCCACCACCTTTTTCGGCTACGGCGAGAACGGCAAGATCCACAAGATCAAGGAATTCTTCGATCCGGATTCGTTGGGCGGCCTGTATGGCGCAATCACCGAATTCCTCGGCTTCGAAATGCTCGACGGCGAGTTCAAGGTCATGGGCATGGCGCCCTATGGCGACGCCAGCAAGTACGATTTCTCGCGCCTGGCCTCGTTCGAGAACGGCGAGCTGGTGATCAACACCGACTACGCCAACGTCATCGGCCTGCGCCGCTATAAAGAGAAGGGCAAGGGCTTCTATTTCTCGCCCAAGCTGATCGAATGGCTGGGCCCGAAACGCGAAGGCGACATCGCCGACGAGCCGTACATCCACTACGCGGCGAGCATGCAGGCGCTGTTCGAGAAGCTCGCCTTGCAGATGATCGACCACTACCTGGGCGATGTGCTCAAGCAGACCGGCAAGCTGGCCTTCGCCGGTGGCTGTGCGCTGAACGTCAAGCTGAACCAGAAGATCATCGCCCGCCCGGACGTGAAAGAGCTGTTCGTGCAGCCTGCGTCCGGCGACGCCGGTACGGCGGTGGGTGCGGCGGCCTATGTGTCCCATGCCCGCGGTGTGCCCGTGGAGAAGATGGAGCACGTGTACCTGGGCCCGTCCTACACCAACGAGGACGTGATCGCCGCTTGCGCACGCCATCCGAACAAGCCCAAGGGCCGCATGCTCGGCAACATGCCCAAGCAGATCGCCCAGATCATGGTCGACGGTAACCCGGTGGCCTGGTTCCAGGGGCGTATGGAGTTCGGCCCGCGGGCGCTGGGTGGTCGTTCGATCATCGGTTGCCCGAGCGTGCCGGGCGTGGCCGACCGCATCAACCATCAGATCAAGTTCCGCGAGCGCTGGAGGCCTTTCTGCCCCTCGATGCTCGACACCGTCGCGCCGCAGATGATCAAGATCGACCATCCGGCGCCGTTCATGACGTTCACCTTCGAGGTGGCCGAAGAATGGAAGACCCGTGTGCCGGAAGTGGTCCATGAAGACGGCACCTCCCGTGCCCAGGTGCTCAAGCGCGAATACAACCCGCGCTACTACGACATGATGAAGGCTCTGGAAGAGCTGACCGGCAACGGTGTGTCGCTGAACACTTCGCTCAACCGCCGTGGCGAACCGATGATCTGCTCGCCGACCGATGCCTTGAACATGTTCTACGGCTCGGACCTGCAATACCTGATCATGGAAGACATTCTGGTGGTCAAAGAGGGCGCCAAAGCCTATGACACGCTCGACTGAGCGTCATGTCCTGCAAATTTGCCAAAGGCTATGACGGGCTGCTTCTCGAAGGCGCCCGTCAATACGCCGGCGTGTTGGTGGGCCGTGGCTATCGGGTCACCACCGTGTTTTTGACCGGCGCAGCCGATGCTCGGGTGGCCGCCGACTGCGAAAGCGATGAAGTGCTGTTCATGGCCTGCAGCGCCGAAGCTTTGGCCGGTCTTAAGCGGGACGCCATTGCCGAGTTGCGCAAGATTGTCGCTGCGCGAACATTCGCCTTCTGTGTCGCGCACCAGTTTGCGCCTATCTACATTGCTCTGTTGGGCACTTCGCTGCGGGTGATCGGCGTGCATCATGCGTTCGGTGCCTATCAGCGTCGTTCGCGCCGGCTGTTTGTCCAGTTGTTCCGCAAGCGCTTAGGGCTGCTGGGTGTGTCCGACGTGGTACGCGACGACATTCGCCGCTGCCTGCCCGGCTGGGCACCGGAGCGTATTGTCACGCTGTATACCCGCATGAATACCTTCACCCTGCAGGAGCAGTTGCTGCCGGCGGCCGAAGCCCGCCAGGCCCTGGGCCTTGCGCCCGATGCCTGGATCGTTGGCAACGTGGGCCGTCTGCACCCGGACAAGGACCAGGCCACCTTGCTGCGTGGTTTTGCCCTGGCCTTGGCAAAACTGCCTGAGCGAGCGCTGCTGGTGATCATCGGCTCCGGGGAGCAGGAGCGGCACCTCAAGGACCTGGCCGTGGAGCTGGGTATCGTCGAGCGAGTTCGGTTGCTTGGCCAGGTGCCGCAGGCCCGGCTGCATTTCAAGGCGTTCGATGTGTTCGCCTCGAGTTCCACCAACGAGCCTTCGGGCATGGTCCTGCTCGAAGCCATGGTTGCCAATGTGCCGCTCCTGGCGGCGGCCTGCGGTAGTGCGCCGGAGATCGTCGAGGGTGCCGGTATCCTGTTCCCGCAAGGTGATGCCGAACGTCTGGCCCATGGCCTGGAGCACATGGCCACAATGGATCGCTACCAGCGTGCGGAGTACCAAATGCTCATGGCCGAACGCCTGGACGCCCGCTTCTGCGAACGGGCCGTGCGCAGGGCCTTCTGGCAACTACCGATGGTCACGGCACTGACGGCGCAAACATGATGCTCAATCGATTGCAAAGCGTGCGCGAGCGGGGCTGGCAAACGCTGGATGCCTCCAGCTACGCCCAAGCCTGGACACAGTTCGGCGGCAGTGTGGCCACTCATCCACTGGTGGTCGAGCGCCTGGCCGAGCTGGCCGGCATCCCGGTGCGCTATCTGGGCTGGGAGCATGCCGGTGAACTGGTTGCGGCAATACCCACCTGGGGTCGCTACCTGGCGTTGTCCAAGGACGTGCTCAAGCAGCACGGCAAGAAGGGCTTGTACGATCTGGGCAATGCCGAGTTGATCCTGCCGGCAGCCAAGGACGCCCAGGCGCCGCTGCGTCACCATGGCCGTTACCTGTCCGAACTGAACCAGGGGCGTTTCAGCGGCTTGAAGACGCAGGCCGAAAGCCTGGCCATGGCGCGCACGCCGGAAGACCTGTCGAAGAAATTTCGCTACAACCAGCGCCGTGAACTGCGGTTGCTGGAAGAGGCGGGCGGGGTGGTGAAGCCGGTCACCGAGTTCAGCAGCGACGAGCTGGCGGCGATCTACTGCGATCTGTTCCTGCGGCGCTGGGGTTTTGCCGCAACCGGTGCCGAACGCATGGGCGAGGTCATCGAGTTGCTGCGCGAGCTGATGATCGGGTCGGTGCTGCTGCTGGACGATGCGCCCATCGCCATCCAGTTGGTGTACCGCGTCGAGGCCCCGGAATGGGTCAGTGTGGAGTACATCAATGGTGGTGTGGATCCGCAGTCCCGTGCGTTCAGCCCGGGCAGTGTGCTCAGTTATCTCAATACCCAGAGTGCCTGGGAACAGGCCCGTGCGGTGAACAAGCCGCTGCGCTTCTCGTTCGGCCGGGCCGATCGCGAATACAAGGACCGCTGGTGCAACCCCGTTCCGGTGTTTCAGGCATGAGCCGCAAACAGGCGTTGCTCGCCCGGCACCGGCGCAACAAGCGGCGTGTGCTGCTGGCTGGGCTGGCGGTGATGCTGCTGGCCGGGATACTGATCGCCTGGTGGTTGCCGCTGCCCCTGCTGTTGCTGGCCTGGGTGGCCCATGAGGCGTGGTTTGCCGATCATTTGTTCTATTCCCCCGGCGATGATTACGCCTACAGCTTCGACAGCACTGCGGAACTGGCCGGGGTCAGCCTGAACGGCGACCTGCTGCAGGTCACCGAACGCCTCGAAGCAGTGGACACGCTGATTCTGGCGGTGGACGTGAAAGCGTCCTGGCTGGGTCGATTCCTGGATCCGTGCGTGCAACTGCTGGGTGCCGAGCTGGCCGACCGGCAGACGTTCGAGCGCGGTGTCGACGGTTTGCGCTATCTGAACCTGAGCGGCTTTGCCGACGAACTCAATCAGGGCCGCCTGCGGGTGCGTGGACGTTTCTGTCGGATCGTCGGGGAGCCGCGGCTGTGGCGTTTCCAGCATCCGGATTTTGCCGAGCAGCGGGTCATGGTCATCGCACCCCATGCCGACGATGCCGAGTTGGCGGCCTATGGTTTGTACAGCCGGGCGGCGAGCAGTTGGATCGTGACCGTGACGGCAGGGGAGATCGAAGCCGAGCACTATCAGGCGATGGGGCTGGCGCCGGCCGAGGCGGCGCGCCTGAAGGGACGGCTACGGGCCTGGGACAGCCTGGCCGTGCCGCGCTGGGCCGGGGTGCCGGCCGAGCAGTGCGTGCAACTGGGGTATTTCTGCCTGCAATTGCCGGCCATGCAGGCGGCGCCTGACCAGTCGTGTGGCTCGCGTGAGGCGGACATGACCGATATCCGCCCGTTCCGCCAGCTCAACCCTTTCGCCTTGCCAGCTGACGCCGACGGCGCGCCGACCTGGAACAACCTGGTGGCGGACCTGCGCGAGCTGTTGCAGCGTGCGCAACCCGAGGTGCTGGTGATGCCGCACGCGAGCATCGATCCGCACCCCGACCACATCTGCGCCCAGGCGGCGGTGTTGCAGGCGCTGGAAGGGCTGGCACACCGGCCACGTCATCTGCTGGGCTATGCCAACCATTTGCATGACAACGACCGCTGGCCCATGGGCAGTGCAGGCGAGGGCGTGGCCCTGCCGCCGTTCTTCGATGCCCGCGAGCGGCTGGTGCCGTGCAGCCTGCCGGTCAGCGCCACGGTGCAGATGGACAAGGCCATGGCCCTGGGCATGATGCACGACCTGCAACCGCCAGCCCCGTTCAAGCGTCGCGTGCGACGCTGGCTGCAGTGGTTGCTGGCGGGTCGACGTTGGCCGGCCACCGGCGAAAACGAATTCTTCCGCAAGGCGGTGCGCCGTCATGAGTTGTTCTGGCGCAAGGACTTGTAAGGCGGCGTTGGGGCGTTGAGGAAAGCTGCACGGCGTTCTTGCAGGTACATCGCCTGTACCGCCGACGCGGCTCGCGCCGCTGCTACAGGGGTTGTGTTCTTGCAGGTACACCGCCTGTACCGCCGACGCGGCTTGCGCCGCTGCTACAGGGGTTGTGTTCTTGCGGGGACACCGCGTGGGCCGCCGACGCGGCTTGCGCCGCTGCTACAGGGGTTGTGTTTTTGCAGGTACACCGCGTGGGACGCCGACGCGGCTTGCGCCGCTGCTACAGGAGTTGTGTTTTTGCAGGTACACCGCGTGCGCCGCTGATGCGGGGGGTGCGGATTTCTGGCGGGCACCGCGATCCCCTGTAGCAGCGGTGCAAGCCGCGTCCGGCCATACCGCGTCGGGCCTGGTGTTATCTCAGAACGGCCTTGTTCAGCTCTGCCAACGGGAAGCAGTCGGTCAATCGCTCGCGTTCCAGGTAGCGGGAGAAATGCTCCAGATTGCGCTTGATCAAGCGCCTGGACAAAGGCCCTCGCGTGAAGCTCATGTCGGCCATGTCGATCAAGCCCAATGCCCCTTCGGGCGTGACGATCACATTGCCCAGGTGCAGCGAGCGGAAATACACCCCAGCAGCGGTGCAACTGGCGGATCAGGGCGATCAGTGGCTCAAGGCTCTCCTGCCAGGTGAACTCGGCAGTGTCCATCAACTGGCGCAGGTTCCTGCCGGGCAAGGGCTCGTACAGCACGGCCGTCATGCCGGGCTTGTCCAGACGGTAGTGCTGCAGCACCTTCAAGGTCGGCACGCCCAATTGCTGAAGACGCTGGGCGTTGGCGATGAAACGTGCCGAATAAGGACGCAGCAGCGCCGAGGAAAACAGGCGTTTGCGACGGAACAGCTTGAGGATGTTCCCGTCCGCGAGCAGGTACACTTTCGCGCCATGGCTGTCGGCCTCCAACACCTTGGCACCGGTGGTCAGCGTGTCAAAAGCAGCCTGAGGAAGGCGGGTGCATTGCATCGTGATAAAGCCTTGATTGAAGAGGGCGGTTGGCATGATGCCCAAAAGCGGCGGCATGTTCTACCGCCAGGCCCACCGCAGTGCGCCCCTCGCGGGCAGAGCCTGATACCACAAGGGACTGTGCTGTGGGAGTGGGCTCTGCCCGCGAAAGGCGCGGCGCCGTGTTCCTGCTGCACCGCGATCCCTGATCCGCCCCTGTGATAAAGTTCCCGTTCTACGCCAACAGTGAGTTAGACGATGAGTGATTCACCGCGCCCAGCGGAACAGGATTCAAGCCTGAAAATCTATTTGCGACTGCTCAGCTACGTTCGCCCCTACGTGGGCATGTTCCTGATCAGTATCCTAGGTTTCGTGATCTTCGCCTCGACCCAGCCCATGCTGGCCGGGATCCTGAAGTACTTCGTCGACGGCCTGAGCAATCCCGAAGCGGTGCTGTTTCCCAACGTGCCCTACCTGCGCGACCTGCAACTGCTGCAAGCGGTGCCGATCCTGATCGTGCTGATCGCCGCCTGGCAGGGCCTGGGTTCCTACCTGGGCAACTACTTCCTGGCCAAGGTATCGCTGGGGCTGGTCCACGACCTGCGCGTGGAGCTGTTCAACAAACTGCTGGTGCTGCCCAACCGCTACTTCGACACGCACAACTCCGGCCACCTGATCTCGCGCATCACCTTCAACGTGACCATGGTCACGGGGGCTGCGACCGATGCCATCAAGGTGGTGATCCGCGAAGGCCTGACGGTGGTGTTCCTGTTCATCTACCTGATCTGGATGAACTGGCAACTGACCCTGGTGATGCTTGCCATCCTGCCGCTGATTGCGGTCATGGTCGGCAGCACGAGCAAGAAATTTCGCAAGCAGAGCAAGAAGATTCAGGTCGCCATGGGCGACGTGACCCACGTGGCGTCCGAGACCATCCAGGGCTACCGGGTGGTCCGCAGCTTCGGCGGCGAAGGCTACGAACAGACCCGTTTCGCCAAGGCCAGCCAAGGCAACACCGACAAGCAACTGCGCATGACCAAGACCGGCGCGATCTACACGCCGATGCTGCAGCTGGTGATCTACACCGCGATGGCCGTGCTGATGTTTCTGGTGCTGTACATGCGTGGCGACGCCACTGCCGGTGATCTGGTGGCCTATATCACCGCAGCCGGCTTGCTGCCCAAGCCGATACGCCAGCTGTCCGAAGTCAGTTCCACGGTGCAGAAGGGCGTTGCCGGTGCAGAAAGCATCTTCGAGCAATTGGACGTTGCCCCCGAGCTGGACACCGGCACGGTGGAACGCGAGCGCGTGAGTGGCCTGCTGGAAGTACGCAACCTCAACTTCACCTATCCCGGCACTGATCGGCAGGTGCTCAATGACATCAATTTCACTGCCAAACCGGGGCAGATGATCGCTTTGGTGGGGCGATCGGGCAGTGGCAAGTCGACCTTGGCCGGGCTGATCCCACGCTTCTATCATCACAACGAAGGTGAAGTGCTGCTCGATGGTGTGGAGATCGCCGATTATCAGTTGCGCAATCTGCGTCGGCACATTGCCTTGGTGACCCAGAGCGTGACGCTGTTCAACGACAGCATCGCCAACAACATCGCCTACGGTGATCTGGCCGACGCGCCGCGCGAGGACGTGGTGGCGGCCGCGGCCGATGCCTATGCCAAGGAGTTCGTCGACCGCCTGCCCGAAGGGTTCGATACGCAGGTCGGCGAGAACGGCGTGCTGTTGTCCGGTGGCCAACGCCAGCGCCTGGCGATCGCTCGAGCGCTGCTCAAGAATGCACCCGTGCTGATTCTCGACGAAGCGACCTCGGCGCTGGACACCGAGTCGGAGCGGCATATCCAGGCAGCGTTGGACCACGTCATGAAGGGGCGAACCACCCTGGTGATCGCGCACCGCTTGTCGACCATCGAGAAGGCCGACCAGATTCTGGTGATGGACCAGGGCCGCATCGTCGAGCGTGGCACCCACGCCCAGTTGCTCGCGCAGAACGGCTATTACGCCAGACTGCACGCCATGGGCCTGGACGAGCCGGTAAAAACCGACATCACCTGACCCCCTGTTTGTTCTGCGGGGCGGGCCACGGCATCTGGTCTGTGGCATCTGGTCTGTGGGAGCAGGACTGTGGGAGCGGGTCTCTGCCCGCGAAGGCCTCACCGCGACCTGCCTGCCATACCGCGTCGTCCTCTTCGCGGGCAGAGCCCGCTCCCACAGGGGGGGGCGGGCCACGGCATCTGGTCTGTGGCATTTGGTCTGTGGGAGCGGAACTGTGGGAGCGGGTCTCTGCCCGCGAAGGCCTCACCGCGACCTGCCTGCCCTACCGCGTCGCCTTCTTCGCGGGCAGAGGGCTCGGCCGCCTGCCCCGCTCCCACAGTAAGGGCAGGGGCGGGCCTATCGGGTGCTTGCGTGTTAATATCGCCGCCCTGTTCATTTTGTATGTGGGTTGCCCATGAAGTTATCCATGCCGCGATTCGAATCGGCCCCTGTACTGGTGGTCGGCGATGTCATGCTCGACCGTTACTGGCATGGCGGTACTTCGCGCATTTCCCCGGAAGCACCGGTGCCGGTAGTCAAGGTCGAGCAGATCGAAGACCGTCCCGGTGGTGCTGCCAACGTCGCGTTGAACATCGCAGCCTTGGGCGCACCGGCTTCCCTGGTCGGCGTGACCGGGACCGACGAAGCCGCCGACAGCCTGAGCGACAGCCTCAAGGCTGCCGGCGTCACCGCGGTGTTCCAGCGCATTGCCCACCAGCCGACCATCGTCAAGCTGCGGGTCATGAGCCGCCATCAACAACTGTTGCGCATCGACTTCGAGGAAGCGTTCGCCACCGACCCGGTTGCACTGGCCGGTGAGGTCGACGCACTGCTTGAAGGCGTCAAGGTGCTGGTGCTGTCGGACTACGGCAAAGGCGCTTTGAAGAACCACCAGGCGTTGATCCAGGCGGCGCGTGCACGCGATATCCCGGTGCTGGCCGACCCCAAGGGCAAGGACTTCTCGATCTATCGCGGTGCCAGCCTGATCACGCCCAACCTCAGTGAGTTCGAAACCATCGTCGGCGGCTGTGCCGATGAAGCAGACCTGGTGGCCAAGGGCGCCACACTGATGCGCGACCTCGACCTGGGCGCCTTACTGGTGACCCGTGGCGAGCACGGCATGACTTTGTTGCGACCCGAACATCCGGCCCTGCACCTGCCTGCACGGGCCCGTGAAGTGTTCGATGTGACCGGCGCCGGCGATACGGTGATTTCCACGCTGGCGGCGGCCATCGCAGCAGGTGAAGAACTGCCCCACGCCGTGGCGCTGGCCAACCTGGCGGCGGGTATCGTGGTCGGCAAGCTGGGTACGGCGGCAATCAGCGCGCCTGAACTGCGCCGGGCGATCCAGCGCGAGGAAGGTTCGGAACGTGGCGTGTTGAGCCTGGAGCAGTTGCTGCTGGCGATCGACGATGCGCGGGCACACAACGAGCGCATCGTGTTCACCAATGGGTGTTTCGATATTCTCCACGCCGGTCATGTGACGTACCTGGAGCAGGCTCGTGCCCAAGGTGATCGTCTGATCGTGGCAGTCAACGACGATGCTTCGGTAAGCCGCTTGAAAGGGCCGGGGCGCCCGATCAACAGCGTCGACCGGCGCATGGCGGTGTTGGCGGGGCTGGGGGCGGTGGACTGGGTGATCAGTTTTGCCGAAGGTACACCGGAGAAGCTGCTGACCCATGTGCGTCCGGATGTATTGGTCAAGGGCGGTGATTATTCGATGGATCAGGTGGTAGGCGCCGACATCGTCAGCGCTTATGGCGGCACGGTGAAGGTCTTGGGGCTGGTGGAAAACAGTTCGACCACCGCCATCGTCGACAAAATCCGCAGCCGTTAGAGCGTCGGGTTTTACCGCGTTCCCGCAAATGCCCCGCGTCCACCGCCGACGCGGCTCGCGCCGCTGCTACAGAGACCGCGTCCACCGCCCACCCCTGTAGCAGCGGCGCAAGCCGCGTCCGCCCACACCGCAGTTTCCCAGGCACACCGCACGATGGTAGCCGGTCGGGACAATGGGGTTACTTGTGCAAACCGCTGCGCACCTTGCGCACCAATACTCGCGCCTTGACCTTGAATTTCTCCAGGCTGGTGCGGGGCTTCTTCGGGATGGCGAGGCCTTTTTCCGCTACCCAGTTGCGCCAGCGCACGCGTTCGTCGCGGACCAGCCAGCCATCCTGTGCGGCGAAGCTCTCGGCCAAGTAGACGCCCCGTGTACTGGCGGCGTGCAGCTTGTCCTTCTTCAACGTGTACAACTCGGCGACCGGCTGCCCGTCCTTCAAAGGAATCAGGTACAGGTCAGGCTTGCTGCGACTCAAACGGGTGATCAATTCCCCTTTTTCCAGCCGTTCCTCGACGTGGAACAAACTCAGCCCCTTGGCCTGGGTCGGTACTTCCAGACGCAGGTCGTACACCAACTGCAACGAAGCCGTCGGTACGTGCACGTAGGCTCGGGGCCGCTCGATCAGGTTCAGGCTGCCACACTTCACCGGCCGCGCCGCACCAGAGCGGGTGCTCAAGCGAAAGGGCAGCTTCTCCTGATAGCGCAAGACCTGGTCATACGGCGTCGGCAGCCAGGTGTCGTTGAAGCGCCCCACCCAGCCAACCTTCCGACGTCTCCAGCAGGCATTCCTCGGCAATTTCCTGAATGGCCGTGTGCAGCGGCAGGTTCACTTCATGGGCAGGCACATAGCCAGAGATCAGCTTGAGCACCACGTCGCCGCGGTCTTCGCGGCGCTGGCGCACCAGCACCCAGTAGTCGCGGCCACGCCAGTTGAGGGTCAGCCGGACCGACACGCCGAGGTTGGCCAGTTCCACGCGAAAGCGTTCGCTGTCACTCACCTCGACCGGTTTGCGCCGCTCCAGGGTCTGGGCGAAATTCAACGGCATGCCCACGGCTTCATAGCTCAGGGCTTCGGGCGTGGCATCGACGGTAAGGGGCAGGGTCTTGAAATTGCCTGGATTCTTTCGGGTCAGGGTACGCGGCATTACGGCTCCTTCTTGCGTCGGGGTCGGCCGCGTCGGCGGCGTCAATTCCTGAGTAGCACGGCAGCGGCTGTCGCTACGTTGTGGGACAGGTGCAGCGGATTTATCGTTCCGACAATAGCACTGGCAACGCCTGGGTGAGCAAACAGCAGCTCGAAGCTGGCGCGCACCGGATCCACGCCCGGCGCCAGGCAGGCATGACCGCTGGCCAACGCCTTTTTCACCAGAATGGCCTTGCCATGGGCGGCCGCGTAGTCGAGCACCGGGCGCTCGGATTGCTCGTTCAGGTTGTAGGTGACCATGGCGCAGTCTCCGGTTTCCAAGGCTTTGAGCCCACCCTGCACGGTTTTGCCGGAAAAGCCGAAGCCGCGAATCTTGCCTTCGGCCTTCAGCGCCGCCAACGTTTCGTACACCTCACAGCCCTGGAGAATATCCAGATCGTTGCCGTCCGAATGCACCAGCAGCAGATCGATGAAGTCTGTTTCCAAGCGTTTCAAACTGCGCTCCACCGAGAAACGCGTGTGCTCGGCGCTGAAGTCGAAGCGTGAATGGCCCGATTCGAATTCTTCACCGACTTTGCTGACGATCACCCAGTCCTGCCGCTGACCCCGCAGCAGCGGCCCAAGGCGTTCTTCGCTGATGCCATAGGCCGGCGCGGTGTCGATCAGGTTGATGCCCAGCTGGCGTGCCTGGCCCAGCAGCATGCGCGCGGCGCTGTCGTCGGGAATGGTGAAGCCGTTGGGGTATTTCACCCCTTGGTCGCGGCCCAGCTTCACCGTACCCAGGCCCAAGGGTGAAACCCGCAGGCCGGTGTCGCCCAGCGGGCGGTGCAGGTCGTGCAGGGTGGGCAGGCTCATGGCAGCAGTTCATCCCAGACAGGTGTGGCCAGGGCCGGCTTGGGCAGCTCTGGCAGGGGAGCATGGCTGTGCGGTGCAATGCCATCGCGCTGCAGGGCAGCGATGACGCGGTCGGCGAAATCCGGCGCCAGGGCCAGCTTGGTCGGCCAACCCACCAGCAAGCCGGGTTGATCGGCCAGAAACGCATTGTCCGGGCGCACCAGCCCGGATTGAGCGGGCTCGGCACGATTGACCCGCAAGGTGGCCCAGCGCAGTTGGCTTTGATCGACCCACGGCAGCAACTGGCCGATTTCCTTCTGGGCAGCGGCGATCTGCTGCGCCGGATCGCGAGCCACACCGTCGGCTTCGGCGATCTCGCCACCCAGGTACCAGACCCATTGGCCGTCGGCCCCCGGATGGGTGGTGACGGTGATGCGCGGCTTCGGCCCGCCGCCCAGGCAATGGGCGTACAAGGGTTTCAGGTTGGCGCCCTTGGCCAGCACCATGTGCAGTGGCCGCCGCTGCATCGTGGGTTGTTCGACGCCCAGCTCCGCCAGCAGGGCCTGGATGCCTTCGCCGGCGCTGAGCACCACGCGCTGGGCGCGAATCACCCGGCCGTCGACGATCAGTCCGGCCAGCCGGTTCTGGTCATACAGTGGCTCGATCCGCTCGCCTGCCAGCAGCCCATCGCCGGCCAGCTCGGCGAGCCGAGCGACCAGGCTAGGCACATCCACCACCAGCTCGGCCAAGCGATAGACCTTGCCCTTGAATGCGCGGTCCTGCAGCGCAGGCGGCAGTTGCTCGCCCTTGACCTGATCGACCCGGCCGCGCACGGCCTTGCTGGCGAAGAAGCTGGTGAGGTTGCCCGCCAAGGTGCCCGGCGACCACAGATAATGCGCCTCGGACAGCAGGCGCACGCCCGAAAGGTCCAGTTCGCCCTGGCCAGCCAGCGCTTCGCGCCAGCGCCGCGGCATGTCGGCGATGGCTTCGGAGGCGCCGGTCAGCGCGCCGTGCAGGGCGTATTTGGCACCGCCGTGAATGATCCCCTGGGCCTTGAAGGTCTGCCCGCCGCCCAGGCGCGCGTTCTCCACCAGCACCGTCGAATAGCCCAGGGCGCGCAGCCGCGCGTTGAGCCAGAGCCCGGCGACACCGGCGCCGACGATGACGATATCAGTGGACAGTTCAGACGGCATTGCAGACCTCACAGGCTAGGACAGGCGGGGGAGTATACAGCCTCAGTGCCCGGTGGTTTTCGAGAACAGCTGGATCACCACCACGCCCAGCACGATCAGCGCCATGCCGAGCATGGCCGGCAGGTCGAGCTTTTGCCCGTAGATGAACAGGGCGGCGATGCTGACCATGACGATGCCCATGCCCGCCCAGATGGCGTAGGCGATACCCACCGGCACCGTGCGCACAACCAGGGTCAGCATCCAGAACGCGATGCCATAGCCGGCCACCACCAGAAACAGCGGCAGCGGTGTGCTGAACCCTTTGACCGCCTTCATGGAGACAGTGGCGATCACTTCGGCGCAGATGGCGATGGCAAGAAAAGCATAGGCGTTCATGGTGGGGCTCCTGTTCGATGCAGGCATTCTAGGCGATGCACGGCCGGCGCGGGTTCGTCCATTTCGAGTGACCGCCGGGCAATCGGTTCGCAGGGTTGCGGCGGGCACTTGGTCAAGGATCATGACCTGAGTACACTTCGCCGCCATGAACAGAACTCTCTACACCTTGCTGTTTCACCTGGGGCTGCCGTTGCTGGCCGTGCGTCTGTGGCTGCGGGCGCGCAAGGCGCCGGCCTACGGGCAACGCCTGGGCGAGCGTTTCGCCTACCGGCTGCCGCCGATGCAGCCGGGGGGTATCTGGGTGCATGCCGTGTCGGTGGGCGAAAGCATTGCCGCCGCACCCATGATCCGCCAGTTGCTGCTGCGCCATCCCGAGCTGCCCATCACCGTGACCTGCATGACCCCGACCGGGTCGGAGCGCATCCAGGCACTGTTCGCTGGCGAGCCGCGCATCCAGCATTGCTACCTGCCGTACGATTTGCCCTGGGCATCCGGCCGCTTTCTCGACCACGTACGTCCGCGCCTGGCCGTGATCATCGAAACCGAACTGTGGCCCAACCACATTCATCAGTGCGCCCGGCGCGGCATTCCGGTCGCATTGGCCAATGGCCGGCTCTCCGAGCGTTCGGCCAGGGGCTATGCACGTTTCTCTCGGTTGACCGCGCCAATGCTGGCGGAAATGAGCCTGCTGGCGGTGCAGACGCAAGTCGAGGCAGAGCGTTTTCTGGCATTGGGTGCGCGCCCCGAGTGTGTGCAGGTGACCGGCTCGATCAAGTTCGATCTCAACGTCGACCCTACCGTGCCCATTCGCGCCGCTCGGTTGCGCGAACAGTGGCAGGCCAGCGAACGTCCGGTCTGGATCGCTGCCAGCACTCACGAGGGTGAAGATGAGGTGATTCTGGCCGCCCATCGTCAGTTGCTCGCCAGCCACGCCGATGCCTTGCTGATTCTGGTCCCGCGGCACCAGGAGCGTTTCGCTTCGATGCATGGGTTGTGCAAGGCCCAGGGTTTCACCACGGTGCAGCGCTCGCTCGATCAGCCGGTCACGGCGGCAACCCAAGTGTTGCTGGGCGATACCATGGGCGAGTTGCTGTTTCTCTATGCCCTGGCGGACATCGCGTTCGTCGGCGGCAGCCTGGTGGCCAACGGCGGGCACAACCCATTGGAGCCTGCCGCGCTGGCCAAGCCGGTGCTGAGCGGGCCGCACATGTTCAACTTTCTCGAGATCGGCGCGATGCTGCGCGAGGCCGGTGCATTGGTCGAGGTCGACGACGCCCAGGGTCTGGCAACGGCAGTGCGACAGTGGATAGAACTGCCGCGTGATGCGGTGCGCAGCGGAGAGGCCGGGCTGGCCGTGATGCGCGCCAACCAAGGCGCGTTGAAGCGTCTGCTCGATGCCCTCGACGCCAAGCTTTAGCGCCACGCGGAACGCCGGGGGCGGCCCGAGGTCTGTTATGCATCGACCTCAAGGAGCTGCACCATGGACATCATTCGCATCATTTTCGCCATCCTCCTGCCGCCTGTCGGCGTGTTCATGCAAGTGGGCTTCGGTGGCGCTTTCTGGCTGAACATCCTGCTCACGTTGCTGGGCTACATCCCCGGCATCATCCACGCGGTGTACATCATCGCCAGCAGAAAGTAACGACGTTGTTGCCGGTGCGTTCGTCCTTCGACGAGCGCACCGGCACCCGTTCAGAGCAGGTCGACCAGTCCGCGGTCGTCCTCCTGCATCACCTGCAGATAGAACCGCCACTCATGCTCCAACGCATGCGCGAGGTTCGCGGCATTGCGAAAGCCATGCCGCTCTTCGGCGTAATAATGCGCCTCGACCGGTATGCCGTTGGCCTCCAACGCAGCCACCATGTCGCGGGTCTGCTGCGGCACGACCACTACGTCCAGCTCTCCCTGAAAGAAGATCACCGGCGCGGTGATTCGGTCCGCATGCAGCAACGGCGTGCGGTCGGCGTAGCGCTGGTGGTCGATGTCCGGGTCGCCGATCAGCCAGTCCAGGTAATCGTTCTCGAACTTGTGGGTGACGCGCCCCAGGGCAGCCGGATCGCTGACCCCGTACTGGCTGGCGCCGGCGCGGAACACCTTGGCGAACGCCAGCGCGCACAACACCGTATAGCCACCCGCGCTGCCGCCACGCACGAACGCACGGTGCGGGTCGATGCGGCCTTGAGCGGCCAGGTACTCGACCACAGCGCAGGCATCCTGCACGTCGGTTTCGCCCCAGCGCAGATGCAGGGCGTGGCGATAGGCGCGGCCATGGTTGCTGCTGCCGCGATAGTTGAGGTCGGCGACGGCAAAGCCGCGTTGAGTCCAGTATTGAATGCGCGGATCGAAGACCGGATAGCACGCCGACGTCGGCCCGCCGTGGATGAACACCACCAGAGGCGGATGTCGCTCGTCGCTCTGTGCCGCGTAGAAGAAGCCGTGTGCCTGCTTGCCGCCGCTGGGGTAGCTGAGCGGGTGCGGCAGGCTGACCTGCTCGGCCGGCAATGGCGAGTAGCCGCCCGCCAGGGTGCGTACGCTGTGGTCGTGGCGGTCGATGGCAATTACCGCCGATGGCTGCACCGGCGAGCCGGCGATGGCGTAGAGGTGATCGGCGTCCATGGCCAGCGCGCGAAAGCGGGTGTATTCGCCGGTGTAGTCCACGCATTGGCCTTGCCCATCGCACAGGCCCAGACGGCCGAAACCTGCTTCGAACCAGCTGCTCAGGTAGCCTTGGTCGCTCGTTGGCAACCAGGTGCAGGCACCCAGTTGCCAAGGGGCCGCGGCGTGATCGGCCTTGGCGGCGGGCAATGGCGCCCAGTCGTCGCCGACCTCGGCCCAGGGTTGCCAGAAGCCGTGCGCGTCGGACAGGCAGTACAGCCGCCCCTGTTCGTCGAAGCGCGGCTGCTGCAGGCTGAAACCACTGGCCACGCACTCCGGGACTGCCGCCAGTTCGCTGCACATCAGGCGCGTTTGCGTCCAGGGTTGATGGGGCCGATCCCATTCGATCCAGGCCAGGCGGGTGCCGTCCGGGCTCAGCGCCGGTGATGCGTAGAAATCGGCGCCTTCGGCCAGCACGCGATGGCGCTCGCTGGCCAGGTCGATGGCCACCAGACGATGCGTGTCGCCGTCTTCCTCCACCGCCAATACCTGGCCTGCGGCATATTCCAGCCCCCCGTAGCGCATCTGGCCGAAGCTCAAAGGCTGCGGCAGGCCACCGGTCACCGGCTGACGGTACAGCTGCTGGTCGGCCTCGTTGACGAACACCAGTTCGTCATTCGCCAGGCAGAACGAGCCACCACCGTATTCGTAGACGCGGCTGCGCACGCTGTAACCGTCGGGTGTCAGGCACGTTGCCACGCCGTCGCGCTCGGTCCACACACGGCACGCGCCATCCTGGGGGCGGAACTCGTTCCAGAACACGCCGGCGGGGCCTACCCGAAGTTCGGCGAAATCGGTCCCGGCGGCGACGGCCTGGGATGCACTGAAGCGGTCATGCTTTGGCGATGATGCGAGAGTTTCGTTCATTGCGGAAGGCCAGTTGTTCGATCGTCTGGGTGGCGTGTTCCGCTTCTTCGCGAGCGCGCAGAATCACGCCATGGTGGGGTGACTTGCTGCACACCGGGTCGGCGTTGGCAGCATCCCCGGTCAGCATGAAGGCCTGGCAGCGGCAGCCGCCAAAGTCCTTCTCTTTCTCGTCGCACGAGCGGCAGGGCTCGGGCATCCAAGCATAGCCACGGAAGCGATTGAAGCCAAAGGAGTCGTACCAGATGTGTTGCAGGCTGTGATCACGGACGTTGGGGAACTCCACCGGAAGCTGGCGCGCGCCGTGACAGGGCAGCGCGGTGCCGTCGGGGGTCACGGTAAGGAAGATGCTGCCCCAACCGTTCATGCAGCCCTTGGGGCGCTCTTCGTAGTAGTCGGGTGTGACGAAGATCAGCTTGCAGGCGCTGCCGGCCGCTTCCAGCTTGGCGCGGTACTCGTTGGTGATGCGCTCGGCGCGTACCAGTTGCTCACGGGTGGGCAGCAGGCCCGCACGATTCAGCTCGGCCCAGCCGTAGAACTGGCAGGTGGCGAGCTCGACGAAGTCGGCCTCCAGGGCCACGCACAACTCGATGATGCGGTCGATCTTGTCGATGTTGTGCCGATGGGTGACGAAGTTGAGCACCATCGGATAGCCATGGGCCTTCACCGCACGGGCCATTTCCAACTTCTGCGCGAAAGCTTTCTTCGAGCCGGCCAAGAGGTTATTGACCTGTTCGTCGCTGGCCTGAAAGCTGATCTGGATGTGATCCAGGCCAGCGGTCTTGAAGTCGGCGATCTTCTGCTCGGTCAGGCCGATGCCCGAGGTGATCAGGTTGGTGTAGAACCCCAGGCGCCGGGCTTCGCCGATCAGTTGTGCAAGATCCTGACGCACCAGCGGTTCACCGCCGGAGAAACCGATCTGGGCCGCGCCCATCTCGCGGGCTTCGGCCATCACCTTGAACCACTGCTCGGTACTTAACTCCTTGCCCTGGGCTGCGAAGTCCAGGGGGTTGGAGCAGTACGGGCATTGCAGCGGGCACCGGTAGGTCAGCTCCGCCAGCAGCCAAAGCGGCAGGCCGACTTCAGGCGTGGGTGGCAGGCTGGGCAAGTTCGATCCAGTGCTGTGCACGGGCGACCTCCATGAATTGCTCGATATCCTCGGCCAGTTCGGGCACGCCGGGAAACTGTTCTTCGAGCTGGGCGATGATAGTGGCCACGCTGCGCTGACCATCGATCAGCCCGCCGATGGCGCTGGCACTCTCGTTGAGTTTGATCATGCCCTCGGGATAGAGGAGCACATGGCCTTTCTGCGCGGGCTCGTACTGGAAGCGGTAGCCTTGGCGCCATTTTGGGGTGCTTTGACGGTCGAAACTCATAGGGCGATCCCCTTGTGCCAGACGCGCTGGTCGGTGACGCTGTGATAGGGCGGGCGGTTCAGCTCGTAGGCCATGCTCATGGCATCGAGCATGCTCCACAGGATGTCGAGCTTGAACTGCAGGATTTCCAGCATACGCTGCTGGCCTTCGACCGTCGTGTAGTGCTGCAGGGTGATACTCAGGCCGTGCTCCACATCACGCCGGGCCTGGCCCAGGCGGGTGCGGAAGTATTCGTAGCCAGTGGGGTCGATCCATGGGTAGTGGGCGGGCCAGCTGTCCAGGCGCGACTGATGGATCTGCGGTGCGAACAGTTCGGTCAACGAGCTGCTCGCTGCTTCCTGCCAGTTGGCCCGGCGCGCGAAGTTGACGTAGGCGTCCACGGCGAAACGCACACCGGGCAGGACCAACTCCTGGGAGCGCAACTGGTCGGGATCCAGGCCCACGGCCTGGCCCAGGCGCAGCCAGGCTTCGATGCCGCCGTCTTCGCCGGGGGCGCCGTCGTGGTCGAGCAGGCGCTGGATCCACTCGCGACGGATTTCACGGTCCGGGCAGTTGGCCAGGATGGCGGCATCCTTGAGGGGGATGTTGACCTGATAGTAGAAGCGGTTGGCAACCCAGCCCTGGATCTGCTCACGGGTCGCGCGGCCTTCGTACATGGCCACATGATAGGGGTGGTAGATGTGGTAATACGCACCCTTGGCACGCAAGGCCTGCTCGAACTCGGCGGGGGTCATGGGGGTGTCGGACATTGTGGTTCTCCCGGGGAATGTGTTGTCAGTGCCGGCCTCTTCGCGGGCAGAGCCCCGCTCCCACAAGGGCTGCATTGAACCCTGTGGGAGCGGGTCTCTGCCCGCGAAGAGGCCCTTACTGACACGCCACTACAACTCGATGCTCATCCCATCGAACGCCACTTCGACACCGCGCCTGGCCAGTTCGGCCCGCTGTGGCGAGTCTTCGTCCAGGATCGGGTTGGTGTTGTTGATGTGGATCAGCACCTTGCGCTGGCGCGGCAGGCCTTCGAGCACTTCGAGCATGCCGCCCGGGCCGTTCTGCGCCAGGTGGCCCATTTCGCGTCCGGTGCGGGTGCCGACACCGCGTCGCTGCATTTCGTCGTCATCCCAGAGGGTGCCGTCTACCAATAGACAGTCCGCGCCTGCCATGCGTTCGAGCAGGGCATCGTCCACCTGGCCCAGGCCCGGTGCATAGAACAGCGTGCCACCGGTACGGGTGTCTTCCACGATCAAACCCAGGTTGTCGCCCGGGTGCGGGTCGAAACGGTGGGGCGAGTAGGGCGGCGCGGCGCTGCGCAACGGCAGGGGGGTGAAACGCAGGTTCGGGCAGGCCGGAATCACGAAGCTGCCTGTCAGTTCGATGCGTTGCCAGTCCAGTCCGCCATTCCAGTGGCTGAGCATGTTGAACAGCGGAAAGCCGGTGCTCAGGTCCTGATGCACCATGTCGGTACACCAGACCTGATGCGGGCAACCTTCGCGCAGGCTGAGCAGGCCGGTGGTGTGATCGATCTGGCTGTCGAGCAGGACGATGGCTTGTATCCCGGTGTCACGCAGGGCACGGCCCGGCTGCATGGGCGCAAAGCTCTGCAGTTGCGCACGGATGTCCGGCGAGGCGTTGCACAGCACCCAGTTCACCCCGTCGTCGGACAGGGCAATGGACGACTGCGTGCGCGCATGGGCACGCAGACTGCCATCGCGAAAGCCACTGCAATTGGTGCAGTTGCAGTTCCACTGGGGAAAGCCGCCGCCGGCGGCGGAGCCGAGAATCTGGATATGCATGGAGAACTCGCAGCATCAAGCCTGGAAATGAAAACGCCCCGGTCATTGGCTGGCCGAGGCGTTGCGTTGCAACTGAAGCTTAGCGGCTGGCGAAGTACATGGTGACTTCGAAGCCGATGCGCAGATCAGTGTAAGCAGGTTTGGTCCACATAAGAGATCTCCTTCTGGGTTGATGGGCTTGTAGCATTAGTCCGCCCCGACCGTAGGACGTTCAATGCTCCTTGGGGCGCTATGTTACTAAATAAGAAAGCCGCCTATGGGTATTTATTCGATAAAGTCCGTTACCTGCCCGGTAACGATCGCTGGGCCGGCACCCACGAAGGCTCCAGTGCAGGGCCGGTGGCCAGGCACAGCCAGCCACCGGTGCCGCTGGCCAGTTGCTGCGCCGCGTGGTGCAGGTCGTCCGGGCGTAGCTCGCGCACGGCTCGCTGCAGGGCACTCAGGTAGTCGGCACCATGGCCGGCCTGACAGGCTTGCCAGAGCAGCTCGGCCAGGGGCAGCAGGTCCATCTGCGAGCGCTCGTGGCGACTGGCGAGTTCTTCGCGCTGAGTGTCCAGCGCAGCGGGTTTCAGGGTGTCGATCAGGGTTGGCAAGGTTTCGATGAAGGTTTGCACATGGCCCAGGATATCGGCCAGCGGTGCCTGGGGCGACTGCACACCGAACACCAGACCAGTGCGGCCAGCCATCTGGCGCAGGCCACTGAACACGGCGTAGCCCAATTGCAGCTCGACGCGCATGCGCTGGTAGAACGAGGTCTGGCACAGCTGCGCCAGCAGGCGCCAGGCGGCTTCGTCGGCGATGCTCTGGCTTGGCACCGGGCAGAACAACAGCAGCGCCTGTTCGCTCGACTGGCAGGGCACATGACTCCAGCTACGCCCCGATTGAGCCGCATGCGGTTGACCCCGCTGCGGGCTGGCGGTGCCGGGCATCTTGCGCAACGCATTGTTCAGGGCGCTGCGTTCACCGTCGTTCATGCCCACGGCCAGGCCGTCCCAGCGCGCTGCGCCCCACAGCTTCTGCAAGGCCAGGGGGCGCAGGTCTTCGTCGGAGGTGCGGCTGTGGAAATAGCCCAGGCTGTGGTCGGGCAGGCGCTTGAGCAGTTCCTTGATGGGGGTCAGGGTGGCACTGGAGGATTCCTGCCCGGCCTGGTGCCAGACCTCCGGGGCCGGTATGGCCAGCAGCTCCAGGGCTTGCTCCAGCAGCGCCGGGATGGGCGCCTGCACGCCGCTCAGCTTGAGTTGCCAGTCGTCGCCCAGGCTGCTGAAGACCATCTGCACACCGGCCTGGCGTGCTTCTTCGGTGAGCTTGCGCAGGCTGTCCTGCAGGGTGCGGAACAGCCCCTGATGGCGCGAGGCATTGACGCGCCAGCGCAGGTACAGGGCGGCTTCATGGCTGTGCGCCGAAGCGCCGTCCCAATAGGCCAGACCTTGCGGATCCTGTACGGGATGGTCCGGGCGGCGGCTGGGGCGCAGGAAGCGGTTGCGCGGCGGCAGTCGCCAGCGGCCGGCCAGGTCACGTTCCGGACCGGCTGCCACTGGGTGCAACAGGTGTTCGGGGCGCAGGTGTTCGAGAATCTCGCGCAATGCCTGCAAGGCTTGGCGGCTCAACTCGCACGGCGTTTCGTCGCTGTGGTGGCGAGCCAGTTCCAAGGCACTGGCAACCTGCAAGCGGCGCTCGTTGAGCAGGCGGAATTCCTCGCGCAGGCCTTGCCAGTCGTCGTGGGCCTGGAAGAACTCCAGCCAATCGAAGCACAGCTGGCCGATCAGCGCGGTCGCCGTTTCGCCTGCCGGCGTGAGCTTGAATTCGATATTGATCAGGGCCTGGTCGGCGAAGTTATAGAACGTGCTCAGTTCCAGGGTCTGCACCAGTTGTCGGCGACGCAGCTCGGCCAGCAGGCCGCCGTGCTGGCTGGCTCCCAGCCAGGTGGCGAGGAACTCCAGCGCCTGGGTGGCACCGCGGGGCAGGTTTTCGCAGGCGAACAACAGGTTGAAACGGCCTTTGTCCGGCGGCTCGACCGCTTCGCTCGGCGTGCCCACCAGCGGTGGCGGGGCGATCTGTTCGGCAGTGTCGCCGGGGCGCAGCGCACCCGCCGCTTTTTCTGCCATGGCACGCAGCTGCTCCAGCGGTTGCGGGCCGACCAGGCACAGGGTCATCTGTCCGGTCTGGTAGAAGCGCCGGTAGAAGCTGCGCAGATCCTGCTGGAACGAATCGCGCGGCACCGGCAGGCTGTAGCGATTACCGGCGTGGAAGGCCCGCAGCGGATGCTCGGCGTCCAGCGCGCTGGTCAACCATTGCTGGTGGCGTGCCTCGGGGTCGCGCGACCAGGCGACGAATTCGGCGTGCAGCACTTCGCGTTCGCGCAGTTGCTCGGCCTGGGTCATGCGCGGATGGCCGAGCATGTCGCACAGACGTTCCAGCGCACCAGCGAAGGCATTCACCGGCACTTCGAAGAAATAGTCGGTGCAGCGCTCGCGGGTGCTGGCGTTGATCTGCCCGCCGTGGTTCTGCACGAAGGCCATCAGCCCGTGGTCGCCGCTGTGGCGTTCGGTGCCGAGAAAGAACAGGTGTTCAAGGAAATGGGCCAGACCAGGCCAGGCGGCGGGTACGTCGTGGCTGCCTGCGGCAACGCGCATGAAGGCGGCGGCACGCTTGAGACGTGGCTCATGATGCAGGCGCACGTGCAGGCCGTTGTCCAGCACCACATGTTCGGCGGCCGGCAGTGAAGGTTGAGGCATGTCAATTCCCTTTGAGCGGTCAGGCTGTAGGGCGTAATCGTAGCGGATTTGGGGGTAGGCGGGGGAGCCGTTCGCACAGGGATTTTCCAGGCGAAACGAGCTTTTTTGCGGATTGCGGAGAAATGCACATCTCGGGAAGCGATGTGGCGGCCGCCGACATCAACCGGCGCCGCCAGACCACGGTCTTCAACTCAGCTCAAAGACAGGCTCAAGCCTTGTCATCCTGCTCGTCCTGCTGCTCATCGTCGTGCTTGAGCGCTGGCTTCATGCCTGGCTGTGGCGCGTGCTCGGCGTTGGGTGCGATCTCTTCGCCGTGGTTCTTCTTTTCCTGCTGGACTTTCTTGTCGTGGGCAACGTTGCGTGGGTCAGTCATGGGAATTCCTGGTGTGGGCAGATGATTCGAATACCCGTCGACGCGAAACGCTGGCAATGAGCGCCCGGGCAAGACTTGGAGTGGAGCGCTTGCCCAAGCGTTCAGTGCGGCTTCAGGTCAGATCACTGACTCAGCGCATTGCCAGTAGCGACCACGGACGCCGAGGGCAGCAGTTGGCTGATGAAGCGGTTCCAGCGGGTGATGTCCGAAGGGCCGACGAACACGACGTCCGAGGCTTGCAGGTCGAACTGGCGGGCAAGCAGGAATGCGGTTGGCTTCTTGGCGTTGAGGTAGAACACCGTGGCGGGTTGCTGGGCGCGCTCCTGTGCGCCGCGGATCACGTAGATGGCCTCGGCGTTGGCGGTTTCCTGGGACAGGCCGCCGGCGTTGCCCAGCGCTTCGAGCAGGGTGAAGGTGCTGGTGCCGTAGGTCATCACCTGGGGCGAATTGACTTCGCCGAGCACGTAGACCTTGTTCGCCCGGTTGTTGCCCAGGTGCAGCTGGTCGCCGTTCTTCAGGTAGATGCCGTTGAGCTTGGAATCCTTGCGGTTCAGGGTGTCGATGTCGAGCAGGTACTCGTGACCGTCGCGCTTGAGGATCAGCCCGGCCAGGTTGCCGCTGCCATCGTCGCCACCGGCACGGCTGACCGCTTCGATCAGCGACAACGGCACGTTGTTCAGCACCTGGGGACCTGCGTTCTTGAACGAGCCGGAAAACACCACGCGCTGGCTGGCGTAGTTCTGCACGTTGACGTCCACCTGGGTGTCGGTCAGGTAGCGCGAGAGGGCGCGTTGCAGGTCATTGCGCAGTTCGCTGACGGTCTTGCCTTCGGCCTGGATGGAGTTGATGAACGGGTAGTACACGGTGCCGTCGTTGCGCACGATCTGCGTGCCCTGAGCGCGCGGTTCCTGGTTGGTCGGCGAGTTCAGCTCGACGTGGTCCCAGACGGTGATCTGCAGACCATCGCCGGCGCCGATGCGGTAGTCGCCTGGCTTGTAGGCATACAGCGCGGCCGGTACGGGTTCTGGCCGGTACTGGTTCTGATGCTGGGCGACGGTCTGCGCGTTGATCGGCAGGACCGTGACCGGTCCGGTTTCGCCGATGTCATCGGCGGCATCCTCGGGCGTCATGTGTTGCCCTGGGGAAAACACACATCCTTGCAGCAGCACGGCGAACAACGCGACTACGAATACAGTTCGTTTCATTGCAATCTTCCTTGGAGAATCGGACTTCTCACACGGTATTTGGGAGGTTCGGAACAGCGGTGTGGCGGTGAAGTCTTTTCGTGTGGCCTAGAGTTTCTGGGCTGCGGCGAGCAGCAGACCGGCGTCGGCCAGGCCCAGTACCGGGTTGCAATCGAAGGCATCGCCCAGACGCGCCTCGTTCCAGCGGTTCTCGACGAACTGGCGCATTTCCCGTTCGAAGCGCTTTTCCGCGAATTGCAGGGCGTTCTCGCGGCAGGCGCGGGGGTTGAAGCGCGAGGCCTGGCTCTCGAACGTCTCGATGGCGGCCGTGAGCGCCGCCACGGTCTGCTGGTAATAGAACACCCCGGTAGGGTTGTCTTCGTTGAGCCCGCGTACGGTTTCCAGGGTGCCACCGCGGCCGAAGGCGATCACCGGCGTGCCGCAGGCCTGGGCTTCCACCGGGCTGATGCCGAAATCCTCTTCGGCAGCGAAGACGAAGCCGCGGGCGTTCTGCATGTGCTCGCGCAGCACTTCGAACGACTGGTAACCCATCAGCGTGACGTTGGGGCCGCACACCGCACGGCACTTGTCCATCTCCGGGCCGTCGCCGATGACGATCAGGCGCTTGTCGGGCATGGCGCTGAACGCCTCGACCATCATCGGCACCTTCTTGTACGGCACCATGCGCTGGGCGGTCAGGTAGAAGTCCTGCTTCTCGGTCTGCAGGTTGAAGCCGGTGGTGTCGACCGGCGGATAGATCACGGTCGAGGGACGGCGATAGGCCTTGTCGATGCGTCGGCCGATGAACTGCGAGTTGCTGATGAACTCGTCGACACCGGCGGCGGTGCGCTGGTCCCACATGCGCATGTAATGCAGGATCATCCGTGCCACCTTGCTCTTGATACCGGCCAGCAGATTGGCCTCGCGCAGGTACTGGTGCTGCAGGTCCCAGGCATAGCGGATGGGCGAATGCACGTAGCTGATGTGCAACTGGTTGGGGCCGGTCAGCACGCCCTTGGCCACCGCGTGGCTGCTCGACAGGATCAGGTCGTAGCCGGACAGGTCCAGTTGCTCGATGGCCATGGGCATCAAGGGCAGGTATTTCTGGTAGCGCGTGCGGGCCTTGGGCAGGCGCTGGATGAAGGTGGTGGTGGCACGCTTGCCGCCCAGGTGCACGCGATCTTCGTCGCTGAGAAAGTCGATGACCGAGAACAGATCGGCGTCGGGCCGAGATCTTGAGCATCGAGGCCAGGACCTTTTCGGCACCGGCGTAGGTGACAAGCCAATCATGGACGATTGCTATTTTCATAGGGCACCTGCAGTTCGGGAATGAGGGGCGCTCTGGGACGAGCACGGGTGTTGAGTCGTTTGCTCAACTGGATAAAAGGCAGTTCGACGAGGCGATAGCTCACGTGCGCGGCCAGCAGCGACAGCGCGGTGGCAAGCAAGGTGACCGACAACGAACGACCGGGAACGCCCAGCAGGTAACGGCACAACAGCTCCATGCTCGGGTGCAGCAGGTACAGCGAATAACTGATGGTGCCCAGCCACAGCAACAACGGTTGATGCAGGCGGATGCGCTGGGTCAGCAACATGAAGCTGCTGATCGCCAACAGGTAGGTGAAGCAGTAGCGAAACCAGTACTCGCCGTTGCCGGCATCGAAGCCGTAGGCGGCGTAGAAGGTCGGCGGCAGGGCCACGGCATAGGCCAGCAGCAGGCCCTTCACGCAGCGCCGCACCTGGGCATCGGCCTGGCCCAGCAGGCAGTCGCGCCAGATCGAACCGAACAGCATCAGCGACAGGCCCAGCGGCAAGGCCACCGGCAGCTTGCGTTCGAGCAGCATGCGCATCATGCCCATGCCCACCGCAGCGGCCAGCAGGGCCAGGGCGCAGGCGGCGCGGAAGCGGGTGCTGCGCAGGCGACCGATCAGCATCAGGCCCAGGCACAGTGCGTAGAACAGCCACTCGATGAACAGCGTCCAGTACAGCCCCATCACATCTTCGACGCCCATGGCCGCTTGCAGCATGGTGACGTTGGCCACTACGCGCTGCCAGGTCGGCAGGGCTTCGCCGGTCAGCGCCAGCATGCTGATGTACAGCGCCAGCGACAGCCAATAGGCCGGGTAGAGGCGCAGCACCCGCGAGACGATGAAGCGACGTGCGCCGCCGGGGCCAGGTTGCAGGCTGAACGGGATCACCACACCGCTGAGCAGAAAGAACCAGATGACGCCCAGCTTGCCGATGTCCAGCCAGAAATGCGGCAGCGCACCGGGGCCCAGCAACGGCTGCCACAAGTGACAGACCACCACCAGCAGGGCGGCGATGCCGCGCAAGGCATCCAGATACCCCAGGCGAGTCATGAGTGCTCCTTGCCGGGCGACGGCTGGGTCAATGCGGCACTGCGCGGACGTCGGGTCTGGACTGTGTCGATTCGGTCGCTGATCAGTCGTGCCGATGCGTCCCAACTGAACCGCGACACGTTCTGCAGGCCCAGGGTGCGCAGGTGCTGGCGGATGGTCAGGCTGTTCAAGGCCAGCGCCATGGCCCGGCTGATGTGTTCGACGTCCAGTGGATCGAAGTACAGCGCGCTGGACTGCAGCACCTCGGGGATCGAGGCGGCATTGGCCGCCAGCACCGGGCAACCACAGGCCTGCGCTTCGAGCGGCGGAATGCCGAAGCCTTCGTACAGCGAAGGAAACACGAAGGCCGCCGCGCCCTGGTATTGCTCGATCAGCTGGGCATCGGTCAGGCGCCCGAGAAAGCGCACCCGTGGATCGCTGTTGGCAAGAGCCTCCAGGTTCGGGTCGGAAAACACCGCGCCGCCGCCACCGACGATGCGCAACTCGACCTGCTCGAAGCCCTTGAGCTGCAGGAACGCCTGGATCATGCGGCTGAAGTTCTTGTGCGCGCTGGGCGAGGACACTGCCAGCAGATAGCGCGGACCGGCCTGCAACGGTTCGCCGGGTTGAAATTCTTCACCCACGGCGTTGGGTACCACGAGGATCTTCTGCGCCGGAAAATCGTAGAACTCGCCGATCTCGCGCTTGGAAAACTGGCTGACGGTGATCAGTGTCTTCAGACGCTTGAGCAACAGCGGCGTCATCAGCCGATAGGCCGTGCGGAACTGCCAGGTGTAGCTCTGTGGATGGCGCACGTAGGTGATGTCGTGGTGCGTGGCGATCTGATTGCCATAGAACAGCGGTGCCGTGGCGCACAACGACAGCAACAAGGGATTGCCCTGGCTGCGCAGGTAGCGCGGCAGGTCCAGTTGTTCCCACAGGTGGCCAGTACGAGTGCCCACGACCTGTGCATCCAGCAGCCGAGCGGTCTCGTGCATGCGCACACCCGGTGAGGTGACGAATACCAGGTCGTCACGTTGCCGCTTGAGGGCCAGGCAGGTCTGCTCGGCGAACCGTTGCACCCCGCGCAGCTCCTGGGTCAGAAAACGTGCATTGATGACAATCATCGGAACATCCTTGGCTCACGCGCTTGCTAGAGGTAGTGCCGCGTCCAACGGTCGCGGTCGAAGGCGGCGCAAGGTGCACCGCAATTAAGGCCCGCTCCTGCGGGCGTCGCGTTTTCTACTGGGTGAACAACCAATTGGCCTTGCCCAGGCTGACGATCTTGGGGAACTCGGAGGCGGTCACCACCGTGGTGCAGTAGTGCTCCCCGCAATCCCATGGGTTCTCGCTTTCGCGCATGCCCACACCGGCCTGGCGTGTGTCGATCAGCCGCGCGCCACCCTCAAGCAGGGCGCTGGACTGGATCCGCACCGGCCGCGACTGACCCACCGCCCACATCACCAGCACCTGTTCATCACCCTTGGCGAAGCGCAATTGGTACAGCGTGTCGCTGATCACGCTGTGCTTGGCGTCGTAGCGGTACTGCGTCAGGTACGGTGCAATCGCCTTGAGCGTGGTGTACGCCGGCTTGGGGTTGAGGTCGTTATCGAGCAGGCCGAAGTTGTGTTCGCGCTCCTTGGGGTCGCGACCGTCGTTGAGCAGGTCGTACCACCACATGCCCTGGATCGCCGGATGAATGCGCGCCAGGAAAAACCCTCGCGCCAGGTACGCGGCCTGGGTGGTTTCGCTGACGCCGCAAGGCTCGTCGGCGCTGGGCCAGCTCATTTCCGTCAGGTACAGCGGCACCGGGCGTTCGGCCAGGGCGTCGAGGCGGCTGGAGATGTCGCTCAGCCACTTGATCCAGCTTTCCGGGGTGTTGCCTGCATGGTCCTTGCGGCAGTGGACATAGGGGTGCAGCGACAAGCCGTCCAGATCGTCCATCACACCGGCCTCTACCAGCCGGTCGGCGAAGCCTTCCTGCAGACCCTGAGTGGTCACCGCGCCGGCCACCAGGCGCACGTTTGGGTCGTTGCTGCGCACCAGCGCGCTGGTTTCCTTGATCAGCGTGGCGTAGTCCTGGCTGAAGGCTTCGCTGGTCGGGTCTTCCAGGTCCCATTCGTTCCAGATCTCGTAGAAGTCCACCTGGCCACGCAGGCGCCGGCTGATGAAGTTCACGTAGTTGGCGAAGGCATCGCGCACGAACGGGCTGCGCGGTTTGGCGTCTTTTTCATACCACTGGTTGCCGTAGCCCAGGATGAGCATGGTGCCGATCTGCCGTTCGCGCAGGGCCTGCAGATAGCGCTGCCAGCCCATCGGAAAGTTCAGGCGCTTGGGCTCCCGCTCCACCGTGGACCAGAACAGGTCATCGCGGGCCGAGGCGATGCCGGCCTCTTTCATGAGCAAGGTCGGCCGTGCCACCGGCGCGCTCGAATGAAGCAGATGGGTACCGACCCCGACGATGAAAGTGTCGGCGGCCTTGGTGTTCGCATGGGTGAACAGCCCCAGCAGTAACCAAACCATACGTTGCAGCAATCTGGGCATAAAAAGGTTCACGTCAGTTGAAGGCCATCGGGGTAGTCATCACGGTTGCTGCGGCGTCGCTCGGTAATCAACCACTGCACGGGCATGGCCTTGCGGCGCAGCGCATGGGCGATGGCCAGGCCCAGAAAGATCCCGCAGACCGGCACTTCCAGCACGTCAGTCGTCCAGCCCACCACCACCACGCACAGGCAAATGCTCAACAGGGCGCGAGCCATCCAGCTGTTCTTGCTGCGCAGTGTCATCAGCAGCGGCAGGAACAGTGCGTAGAGCACCGGACCCATGACGCCGAAACTGGCCCACAGGTACATGAACAGGCTGTCGGCCACGGCCGGGTACTTGACGTTGTCCACGGGGAACATGTTCACCGCGCTGCCGACCATGCCCAGCCCGCCGCCCGTCCAGCTCCAGTCGCGGCGGACCACTTCATCGGCCAGGCGCGGCCAGGTGTTGATCATGCGGTCGTACAGCGACACCAGGCTGCCTTCGGCGCCACTGGCGGCCAGGCTCGGATCCAGCTGCGTCCACAGGCCGATCAGCGGCAGCACGGCGCCCATGCCCACCAGTACGACGAAGGCGACTCGGCACAGCAGGCGCTGGTTGTAGAACGGCATCACCAGCAACACGGCGATGAGCGCCACGGCGGTGGACTTGTTGGTGGTCACTAGGATGGTCACGAACGCCACGCCCAGCAAAGCCAGGAGCAGCACCTTGGAGCGGGTGAAAGCACACAGGTACAGGGTGAAGACCGCGGTCAGGGTGGCGGCTGTGGTCGACATCCGCGCGAAACCGGCGGGTCGGTCGATACCGTCCGCTGCCCAGGTCATGTTACCGGTCAGCTCCTGGTCGCCCAGGTTGTAGCTGTAGCCTTTCCAGGGCACCGAAAACAGGCTGTCGGCGTACACACCGACGATGGTCGCCAGCAGGCACAGGCCGATCGCCCAGCCCAGCAACTTGCGGCGCTGTTCCAGATGTTCCCCGCAGACCAGCCCGAACAGCAGCGGAATGTAGCCGAACAGGGCGAACAGCGGGTTGACCAGGGCCGCGCCGTGCAGCATGCCCAATCCGGCCGAGACGACCAGGCCCAGCAACAGGATCCAGAACAGGCGGTGGGTCTTGAGCGTGGTCAATTCCAGGGCGAACAACACCACGCACAGCACCTTGGGCAGGTACAGCAAGGCCGAGATGCCGGCCTGGTCGAAGTAATAGCGCAGCGCACCGGAAAACGTCTCGACCAGCAGCAGGGCGATCGCGGTCCAGACCACCAGCGTCGACTTGTTCACCGCAAGTCGTGTCGCCGGTGCCTCAAAGCGACTGAGTGACAGGGCTGATTTCATGATGGACATTTCTTCTTTGCAGAACATCGAGGAACAGCTGTTGATAACTGTCGAGCATCCGCTCCTGGTCGAGCAGGTGCTCGACGCTGTTGCGCGCCTGGGCGCCCAGGCGTTCGCGCAGTTCGGGGTCGCGGTACAGCTGCAGCATCGCCAGGCCCAGGGTCTGTGGCTCGTCGGGGTTGCACAGCAGGCCGTTGACGCCGTCCTGGATGATCTCCGGCAAGCCGCCGCGGGCGCTGGCGATCACCGGCACCGAGTGGGCGCAGGCTTCCACCGCCACCAGACCGAACGGCTCGTTCCAGATCGAAGGCACGATGGCCACGTCGATCTGCCGATAGAAACTCTCCGGCGACTGGTAGCCGACGAAGTGGATGTTTTCGCCGCTGGCCTCAAGCTTCAGCACCTGCTCGTAGTCCAGCTGCCCGCGCCCGGCGATCTGCAAGGTGGCGTTGAACGGCAACCGTTTGAACTGATCGATCAGCCAGCGCAGGCCCTTGGGCTCGGACAAGGTGCCCAGGTAACCGAAGCGCAACGGTTCGCCTTGGGCCATGCGGGTGAAACGCGACGGTGCATGGTCGATCTTCGGGCTGGCGTTGTAGATCACCTGCTGCGAAGCGTTGCGGAAGAAGCGGGCGTCGGTGAGCTTGCCCAGCAGGTGCTGGCTGACCCCCACCACCGCGTCGACCTGGGCCGAGCGTTCGGCATGGCCCTGGCGGAAGTGCCTGCACAGCTTGCACGGCACCTTGCAGGCGGCGTTCTTCTTGAACATGTTGCTGCTGGGGCACATCAGGTACATGTCGTGCAGCACCTGCACCAGCGGCAAACCGGAGGCGGAAATCTCGTCCCAGGCCGACACCGACCAGCCACTGAGGTTGTGGCACACCACCAGGTCGACGTGCTCGGCAGCCAGCACTTCGCGCAGGTAGGTGCGCATGCCCATGTTGTACTTGTCGCGCAGGTGCCAGCCCAGCCGGGCCAACGCGCCGGGGCGCTGCTCGCTGAAGTGCCAGTAGGTGTTGAGCAGCCCGGCGCGGTAGACCTTCACGCCCTTGACGTATTCATGCTTGAGGCCCGCATCCGGGCCGGTGCTCAGCACGCAGACCTGGTGGCCACGCTGCTGCATGCCCTCGACCGTGCGTTGCAGGACGATTTCAGCACCGCCGCCGATGTGCGGCGAGTACAGGCTGCTTAGGAACAGTATCTTCATAGTGGGTAGGATTCATGAATGCCCAGACGACCCGATTCCCCGTCACGCATGGCTTGTTCGAGCAAGCCCAGGCGTCGGTCCGAACCGCTCCTTTTTGCGAAATAGCGCAGCAACAGCAGAAACACCGAGCGATTGAGCCGATACAGCAGCGTCGAGCCGGCCCACACGTGCTTGTCGAACCAGGCCTGGTTGCGCGCGGTGTAATAGGCGCGCAGGTCCGAGTTGCCGAGCAGGAAGCTCTCGAAAATGTTGTTGGTGCGGGCCTTGGCATTCCACGACTCTTCCAGGTCGTCGAGCAGCGCCTCGGTCACCAGGAATATCTGTCCGCCGCTGGCGGTGATGCGCCAGGTGTATTCGGTGTCGTCGGCATACAGCAGCAGGTCTTCGAGCGGCAGGCCGATGCGCTGGAACACGCTGCGGTGCGCGAGCAGGCCGCCGTAGGTGGTGAAGGGCAGTTGCACCAAGGGCTTGCTGGCCGCCTTGCGCCCGGCCGGTTTTCCCCAGGGCGTACGCCGCCACAGCTTGTAGGGCAGTTGGGCGATGTGGAAACCGAAGCAGCTGGAGCGCAACTGGATCGCATAGCGATGCGGCACCCCGGCGGCGATGTCGGCCTGGTGGTTGGGGCGAAAACCGATCACGGCGGCCTTGTCCACGCCCACGAGGCGCTCGCACTCGTGCAGCCGCTGGTGCAGGGTCTCGACCGCGCCGAGGGTGGGCGCATTGTCGTCGTCCATCAGCCACAGGTATTCGGCGCCCTGTTGCAACGCCGCCTCGATACCGACCTTGTAGCCATTGGCCGAACCGGTGTTGCTGGGCAGCTCGATCACGGTGATCCGGGTCGGCCATTGCGTGCGCAGCGAGTTCAGATCGGCGCGCGACGCGTTGCTCACCACCACCACCCGTTCGATGTGTGCGGAGGCCAGCGAACGCTCGATCAGCGCTTCGAGGTAACCAAGGCGGTCGCCGTACGTCAGTGTCACCAGGGTGGTCTTGGCATTCATCGAACTGCTCTCCTGAAGCATCGTATGTCGGTGCGCCGCTCAGCAGGCGTGCGCGGTAAGCCGCTGCAGGCTGCTGCGCGGCAGGCTGATACGCTGCTCGCGTTGCAGCAGGTTGAGCAGGATTACGGCGCGTTCGTCGCCGTCCTCGCAGAGGAAAATGGCCTGCACTTCACTGTCGCCGGTGCGCACCCGCACCGCTTCGCCTTCGGTGAAACGCACCGCGTTCGCGGCGCTGGCCTGGGTGCGCTGGCGAATGCTGGCGATCAGGCTGTCCGGCACCGGGCACGGCATGCCGCCGAAGGCGACGACGCGGCACACGCCACGGGTGGAACGGATGGGGTACCAGTTGTCGTTGCAGTCCAGGCGGATGAACAGGTAGCCGGGGAACAAGTCCTCGTCGGCCACGCGGCGGCTGCGGGTCAGGGCAGGGGCGGCGCGCAACGGGCGAAAGCACTCGTATTGCTGACGCAGCAGATGTTCTTCGGCACGGGCTTCCTGCCGCGGTTTGGTCTGGATCAGGTACCAGTTGGCATTGCTGTCGAAGTCGTTCATGAGCGCATCTCGATGGCGTGGACGGAAGGACTGGTGGCCACCCTGCGGGTGTCCTGTGCAGCGCTCGGCTTGAGCGTGCTGTAGCACGGCAGCCATTGGCGAATCCGTGATACCGGGTTGAACATCAGCACGTCGATGATCGACAGGTTGGGCACGAACGGGTCTTTGAACTGCGTGTAGCAAAGCTCGTCCATGCGGTGAAAACGCAGTTCCAGGTCGTGACGGGCGAAGTACTCTTCGTCGTACAGCGCCAGTGCCGCCGATAGGATTGAGGTAGCGCTGCGCACCGAAGTGGCGGGCCAGCTTCACCACGCGATCCTGCTTGTCCAGCACCAGGCGCTCGTCCACCGGCAGGGTGGAGGCGACGTGGATCGGCGTGTCGATCTGCAGGTATTCGCAGACCTTGCGCAGCGAGTACTCCAGGTACAGCGCCAGGTTGCGTTCCGGGCAGGTCATCAGCGGCTCGAGCAGCGCCAGCACGTCGTCGCGGTAAGGTGCACGGGAGTAGCTCATGGCAATGGTCTTGAGCAGCTTGCCCAGCACCTGCGGGGCGCTGTCGCTGAGCTCGCGCCGGTTGATCGCCAGGTCCGAGCGGTCCTTCTTCAGCGGCAGGGTGAACAAGCTCGGCGCGCCACAGCTGAGCAGCCGGTTGCGGTTGACCCAACCGGGATGGACGTACTGCAGGTTGTCGCCGAGCACAAAGGCATCGGCGCCGGCAATCAGCTGGAAATAGCCGAAATAGGGAAACCAGTAAGGCTGCATCATTGCAACGGTGCGGGGCATCGGGAGACTCCTGCCTGGATCGGCGATCACTTCTTGCTCGGCGAATAGTCGTAGCCGTAGGCAGCGCAGTCGTACTCGGCGGTGGACGCCTTGCGGATCACGCCGTTGAATATCGCGCCCTTGACCAGCACGCCGTTCTGCGCAAGACGACGCTTGCTGACCTCGATCTCCTTGACCGAACTCTGGCCGAAGCGAGCGACCAGCAGGGTGGTCCCGGCCTGGCGACCGACCAGGCTGGCGTCGGTCACGGCAATCACCGGCGGGGTGTCGATGATCACCAGGTCGTAATGCGGCGACAGCTCGCGCAGCAGCTTGCTGAAGTTGTCATGCATCAACAGTTCTGAAGGGTTGGGCGCGGCAAAGCCACAGGCGATCAGGTGCAGGTTGTCCACTTCGGTGGCATTGATCACCTCGGTGTTGCCCAGGCGCGCGGCCAGGGCATCGGACAGGCCGTGCTTGGGCTGCAGGCCGAACGATCGGTGCAGGTAGCCCTTGCGCATGTCGCCGTCGATCAGCAGCACGCGCTTGCCGGCCTGGGCAATGATCACCGCCAGGTTGGCGCTGACGAACGACTTGCCCACACCGGGCATGGGGCTGGTGATCATCAGCACGTTATTGCGTGCTTCCATCATCGCGAAGTGCAGGCTGGTGCGCAGGCTGCGCAGCGACTCGATGGCCAGCTCGCTCGGTGCCGCCACGCTGAGCAGGCGCGATTCGCGATTGGTCACACCCTTGCCACGTTTCTTCTGCAGACGTTCCTGCTGGCGCGACAGCGGCAGCGAGGCGTACACCGGCATGCCCAGGCTCTCGATCACCTCGGGGTTTTCCACGCCGCGGTAGAACGCCTGGCGGATGAAGATGATGGCCACGGCGACCAGCGTGCCCAGCAGCATCGCCACCAGAACGATAACCGCGCGCATCGGCTTGACCGGTTCTTCGACGTTGCTGTCGGCCTTGTCGATGATGCGCACGTTGCCGATGTTGCCGGCGCGGATGATGTCCTGCTCCTGGCTCTTGTTCAGGACCAGGGTGTAGGTCTGGGTGGTCACCTGCATGTCACGGGTCAGGCGCAGCAATTCCTGCTGAGTCTCGGGCAGGCCCTTGATCTGCGCTTGCAGGGAGGTCTTCTGCGACTCGATCTGACTGATCTGCTGGCTCAACGCTGCCGACGCGGGATGCTGACGGGTGTACAGGCGATCCAGGTCGGTGCGCTTGAGGCGCAGCTCCGACAGTTGGGCGTCGTAGGCAACCATCTGGTCGAGCAGGGCCTTGGTCTCCAGGGTGATGTCCACCGACTTGGTACGCATCTGGAAGGCGTGCAGGGCTTCTTCGGACTTCTCCAGTTCCTTGCGCACCACAGGCAGTTGCGAGCGCAGGAAATCCAGGCGCTGGGCCGCTTCGGCCGAACTGCGCTCCACGTTCTGGCGCACGTACAGGCGGCTGACTTCATCCAGCACGCGGTTGGCCTGGACCGGGTCGGTGTCGTTGATGCTCAGGTAGACGATGCCCGAATCCTTGCCCGACTCGGCTACGCGCAGACGCTGTTGATAGTCCAGCGAGGTGTTGAGCAGGCGGTTCTTCACCAGGCGAAATTCAGTGCCGGGGCGCGCGGTGAGCTCGGCCAGTTGCAGGGTCACGCCGTTGCCTTGGCTGACCTCGCCGACACGGCCGCTGAGCAGTGGCGCGCCGTCGGTGCCCACGAGGCGATACGTGCCGTTCGGCCCGGCGATCAGGGTCAGGCGCTCGCCCAGCAGGTTTTCCGGCACGTCCAGATTGAACACGTCGATCTTCTCGCCGCCCCAGGCGAATGCATCCAGACCGAACAGCGGCGCGGCCAGTTTCTGGTTGGCGGCCGGGGTGAATTCGCGCGCCATGTAGCGGCCGATCGCCGGGAAGTAGCGCGGCGTGGCCACTACGTCCAGCTTGAGGTCGCTGACCACCTGGCCGAGCACGGTGCGCGACTTGATCAGCTCGATCTCGGTCACCGCTTCCGATACCGAGGACGGCTTGGTGTTGAGCTGCGGGGTCGCATCCAGACCGACCTTCTTCGGTTCGATCTGGATCATGGCGTTGGCCTGGTACACCGGCGTGGCGACCACGGCGTAGAAAGCACCCAGCAGCGTGAACAGAGCCACGACTCCGGCAATCAGTTTCTTGTGATCGAACAAGGTCCGAAGAATCGTCGCGAGATCGATCTGGGTGTCCTTGTAGTACTCCAGGTTTGAACGGTTCATCGCGGTCATCTTTGTCGATCCTCGGAACTCAGGTAGGGCAGCCAGCCTTCGATACACCGAGTCAATTCGGTGTAGGTCCTTTGAAAGGCGGCAATGGGGCGGCGATAGGGATCGTCGATTTCGAAATTGTCGAGCCACTTGCCGATCAGAAACGTTTTGCCGCGCGTGTGCGGGGCCGTGTCGGTGATGCTGCGCAACTGGCGCTGGTCCATGACCAGAATCAGATCGGCCCAACGCACCTTCTCGCCGGTCAGCTGGCAGGCGGCGTGCGCCGGCCGTGGCACTTGGTTGCCGGCCAGTACCTGTGCGGTCAGGCTGGCCATGTCTTCGCCAACACAGGCCCTCAGGCCCGCCGATTCGACTTGCAGGTGCGGCGCGTGGTGACGCAACAGCGCCACTGCCATGGGGCTGCGGCAGATGTTGCCGATGCAGATCACCAGAACCTTGTTGATCATGTCGTCTTCAGCCCCTCGCCGCGGCCGGCGTCAGGCGCCGTATCAGGTTGCGGCTGACGTTGCCCGACACATGCAGCAGGGCGCGGAACTTCTGTACCGGGCGGATCGCCGCCACGCACATGCCGGACACCTGCACCAGAAAGTGCTCGTAGAGCACGCGATCGCCCTGGCGGAAGTAGTAGTTGGCCAGGCATGCGTAGGTGTGCAGGGTCATCTGCAATTTGTTCTGGCCCGGACGCTGGGAAAAGATCCCGCCAGGGTGCAGGCGGTAGCGTGCCGGGGCGATGTCGGCCAGGTACTTGCCCTTGCCGTGGGCACCGAGCATCGACCACCAGCACAGGTCCAGCACCGGCGCTTGCGCAAGCTCGCGGGGCAGCTCGTGCAGCACGTTGCGAAAGCAGGTGGTCAGGGTCGAGATCGGCCGCGCCTTGAGCAGGTCCATGGCGCTGGCGTCGGCCTGATACTGGCCGGTCAGCTGGATGCCCCGTTCACCTTCGCTGTCGAACGCCATGGCGTCGTGGTAGGTCAGCACGTAGTCGGCGTTGGCTTCGAGGAAGTTCACCTGCTTCTGCAACTTGAGCGGGTCGATCCAGTAATCGTCGCCCTCGCAATAGGCGATGTACTTGCCGCGGGCCCGGTTGAACAGCGCCGGGAAGCACCAGCGACCCAACTGGTATTGGTTGTGCTGATGAATCACCGGCTTGATGAGGTTCGGGTACTGTTCGGCGTAGCGCTCGATGATCTGTGTCGTGCCGTCGCTGGAGGCGTCGTCGTTGATCAGGATCTCGAAGGCGAACGTGGTGCGTTGCGCCAGAAAGCTGTCCAGGGTCTGCTCGATGTAGTCGACCTGGTTGTAGGCCGGGCAAGTGATCGACAGCAACGGCTCCTGCCCCTGTGGCCAGGCCTGCATGATCTGTTGTTCGGTCCGTTTCATCGTTCGGCGCTCGCTCTGCTCAACTTGAGAAAAACCCGTTGGGCCAGTGGTTTGTAGGTGGCGGCCACCAGGGCCAGGGTCAGCGCGCCACACAAGGCCAGGGCGACAAAGATCACCAGCCGATCGCTGGAGCCGCCGGCAATGGCCTTGAACAACGGATGGGTCAGCAGCACGCCGAGCACGGTGCTCAGGCTGATGCGCAGAATGTCGTGCAGCCAGGGTCGGTGCAGGCCGGGCGCCAGGCGCCGATGCACGACCTGTGGCCACAGCGCGAACGACACTAGACGCAGCATGAACCAGGTCACGGCCGCGCCCAGGGCGCCCCAGCCGTACACCGCGATGATCATCGCCGGCACGCTGATCACGGCCGACACCACGCTGTAGCCGATGTGCAGGCGCATTTCGCCGTAGGCGTATTGCAGGTGGTACTGGAACGCGCTGACCGCCAGGATGGCGCTGCCCAGGGCGTACCAGAACAGGATCGGCGCCCCCCACTGAGCGGCTTGTGTATCACCGCTCCAGGCAAACAGCAGCGGCTCGGCATGGAACGCGATGATCGCCGCCAGGGGGAACAGGAAGGTGCTGACGAAGCGGCTGGCACCCAGGTACAGGGCATGCATGTCGCTTTCACGGCCTTCGGCAACCTGCACCGTCATGCGCGGCAGCAAGGTCTGCACCAGCGGGTTGATCATCATCATGATCCCGGTGGTCAGCAGGGCGACCAGCGAGAAGTAACCGTATTCGGCCAGCGGCAGCACTTTGGACAACAGCACCTTGTCCAGCTGGGTCAGCACGATCCACACCACGGCGGTCAGCGATACGCTGGCCGCGAACGGCAGGATCGGCTTGACCAGCGCCCAGTTGAACCCGCTCAGCGGGGTCGGTGCAGGCAGGTGGCGGTAGGCCTTGGCAGCGAAGATCAAGGTCTCCACCAGCGCCACGAACAGCTGGAATTCGAAGAACACCTGCGCGTCCTGCGACACCCAGGTCACCAGCACCAGGCCGCCGAAGTAGCGCAGCGTGGCGATGACCACGTTGGCGTTGTTCAACCAGGCGTGCATTTCCAGGCCTTGCAGGCCGCTCTTGTACAGCGTGGCGAACAGGCGCAGGCCAACCATCACCCCCATCAGAATCACGCAGTTGACGATGGTCTGCGGCTCCAGTGCCTGGGCCTGTAGCCAATGGGCGGCCATCCAGTCGCTGGCCAGGTACACACCCAACGCGCACACCAGTGCCATGGGCAGAAACACCAGCTCGAAGGAGCGCATCAACCAACCGCCGATACGCTTGGCCGCCGCGCTGTCGCTGCTGCCCTGGTGATGAGCGATCTGGCGCACCAGCGACGGCGACACACCGGCGTCGAGCAGCAGCAGCCAGGCCTGCATCACGGCGTAGAAGCCGATCAAGCCATAGGCTTCGGCGCCCAGATGGCTGAGGTAGAACGGCATGATCAAGATGCCGATCACCAGCGCATAGGCCTGGCCCAGGTAGCTGAGGGCGGTGTTGTGGATGACCGAAAGCTTCTTCATCGACGCGTGCCCTGGTTCAACGAATTCATGCCTGTTTTCATACAGCGGTGGCCCATGAAACGGATTGTGGGTAACTCAGTTCGTGGCCGCGCAGCAGGGTGTCGATGACCTGGTCCTGAGTCGACCGCGCCAGACCGGGGTAGATGGGCAGGCAGAGCACCCGCTCACTCAGGCTGCGCGATTGGTACTGGACCGCTTGCGGCTGCAGATATTCGAGGGTGTCGAGCGAAGGGTAGAAATAACGCCGTGGATTGATGCCGCCGGCTTGCAGTTCGGTGCGCATGGAAAGCACCTGGGTTTCATTCTGCAAGGCCACCGGGAAATAGCTGTAGTTGACCTGGCTGTCGTCGGCCTGGCGTTGCAGGTCGAGGTAGCCGCTCAGGCGCTGGCGGTAGTAGTGACCCATCTCGGCGCGACGCTCGAGGATGTTGTCGATGTCGTCGAGCACGCTGAGCCCCATGGCGGCGCAGAATTCGTTGAGCTTGGCGTTGGTGCCCAGGCCCTCGATCTTGTCCACGTCGGTGATACCGAAGTTGCACAGCTTGCGCACCCGCGCCGCGACTTCATCGTCGTTGGTGACGATCGCGCCGCCCTCGATGGTGTGGAACAACTTGGTGGCATGGAAACTCAGGGTGCTGGCATCGCCCCAGTGGTACACGGACTGACCGGCGTGCTTCACGGCAAAGGCGTGGGCGCCGTCATACACCACCTTGAGACGATACTGACGAGCGATCGCTTCGATGCGTTCCACCGCGCAGGGGTTGCCGAACACGTGGGTGGCGACGATGGCACTGGTGTCGGCCTGCAGGCTGCCTGGGATCTGCTCCGGGTCCAGGTTCCACGTATGCGGATCGATGTCGGCGAACACCGGACGAATACCTTCCCAGTGCAGCGAGCTGCTGGTGGCCACGAAGCTGAACGGCGTGGTCACGGCGCTACCGGAAAGGCCCAGGGCGCGGTAGGCCACCTGCAGCGCCAGCGTGCCGTTATTGGTCAGGATCAAGTGGCGCACGCCCAGGTAATCCTTGAGGCGCTCCTCCAGCTCGCAGCACAGCGGACCGTGGTTGGTCAGCCAGTGGGACGCGTAGATACGGTCCACATAGGCCTTGAACTTGTCGATGTCGCCTAGATAGGCCTTTGTTACGTTGATCATTCGCTGCTCCCTGGCGGCTCGCCATTGCTGTGGTATCCAACCGTTGTCGTCCGCTCAGGACGCCTGACTTTTGCTGCGGGCGACTGCGCGTCGGGCGCGGTGCTGATTGAGCCGCAGGATCATCCGCGTGGTCAGGCTGCCGGCATGGGGGTCACCGTAGTGGAACAGCGCCGTGGCACGCCGGTGCGCCGGATCGCACGGCTGGTTGGCATGCAGCGAACGGTAGCCCCAGAAGAAATACACGTTGCCAGGTTTCATGCGCAGCAACAGCGGCTTGAGCCAGCCGCGCTCAATGCACCAACCCATCAGGCGCCGGCACAGCGGGTTCTGATACATCACTTTTTCGGCAGCGTTGAACAGCACGCTGCGCCGCACCTTGCGCAGGTTGGGAAACAGCACCAGGTCGCCGCGATCCTTGCCCTGATCGGGGATGAAGATCGGCACCAGCATGGTCAGCAGGGTGGCATCGAAGTGAAACGCGTTGGATTCCTTCAAGCCGCTGTGGCCTTGCACGCAACGCAATACCGGGAACACCTGGTCGCTGGGTGCGGCATGGCCCTGGCCCTGCTCGTGCAGGCGCGCCAGGTGCTGGCGAAACTCGCTCGACATCGCCGTGGCGGCCAAGCGGCTGCCCACCAGCGGCGCATTGCCGTGATAGGCGAAGTACTGTTGGTTATGGCGCGCAGCCTGGTCATCCACATAAGCACGAAGTTCTTCCAGCACGTAGGGCGCCAAAGCGTTCTCCAGTACGGCATAGCCCTGTTCATTCATGTCGGCCGCCAGGCGGTTCGACGTGTTTTCATCCAGGTTGAACAAATGTGACATGAGGAAGAACCCTCCTTGGACACGCGGTTGATTGAACGCCATAACTAACGTTCTCTGTGTTTGGGCAAAGCTACCGCCCGGTTCGTACTCGACGATCCTTGAAATGTGCAACTTCCAACTTCGCGTACTGCAATGAACATGACGGACTGCATAGGCCAGAGCACACGGCGCGGACCGCTCATTGAGGTCAGCGCTTACAGGGCATTGGGGTAGTCGTCGGGTCTGCGCGGCACTCTTCGGCGTCGCTGCAACTGCTGTGTTGGCGGCAGATGGGGTGATATATCGGCTTTGGCGGGAGGAGTGTCAATTGCTTTCGTCAAAAATAGCGCGCCGATTAGGATCGCCTTGACAGAATTACATATGACATTGATTTATAAAGTAATTTATTTTTGGCGCTGGCATATTGCTGCTTTCTTTGACGTTTTTGAAGTTTTCCAGCTGGGGAGCCCGTCAGTGGACCGCAAACCCGCGCAGTTACTGGGCCCGATCATTTCGCAAGCGCGGTAGAACAGTAAAATTCACACAAAAGACGACTATTTACCGTCGTCAAAAAAAAACCACCATGGGCCACAAAGCACGCTCATGATGGTTTATTGACATCACTCATTCACCCGTCCCGCCACACCCCCCATCCCCTTAGGAGCGGTCAGCGGCCGCGAAAAGACACTCCGGTGTGTCAGACACGCCCCAGTCAAGCTTTCAAGGTCCAAGACCCCGCCTACACGTTGGCAACATCAATAAAGCTCGGTCCGCCTGTCGTTCAGATAGGTGAACGCACTGCGCGCCGACGCCAGAAAGGCCTTGTCCAACGTGCCGACGATCAACGCCTCATCCCGACCCGCCTTGGCAATCTGTTGCCCATCGGCGCCGGCAATGCTGCTCAGCCCGCAGTACTCGAACTCCATCTCGTTGCCGCAATAGTTGGCATACGCCACGTAGCACTGATTCTCGAACGCCCGACTGCGCACGGTCACCTCGGCAATGAACCCGTAGGGGACCATATTGGCGGTGGGCACCAGAATCAGCTCCGCCCCAGCAGCAGCCAGCCGACGCGCGTTTTCCGGAAACTCCAGGTCGTAGCAGATCAGCAGGCCCAGCTTCCAGCCATTGAGTTCGAGCACGGCAGGGGCCTGTTCGCCTGCGCTGAACATAGCGCGGTCTGCGTCGCCGAACAGGTGGGTCTTGCGGTAGTTGCCCAGGCGCTCGCCGGTGCGGTCGATCAACTGCACCGAGTTGTACACGTTGCCCCGTTCATCCAGTTCCGGGTAGCCGTACACAATGGCCAGGCCGAATTGCCGAGCGATCAGCGCGACCTGTTCGGCGTTGGCACCGTCGCTGGCCTGGGCCAGGTTGCGGGCCACGCCCGCGCCAATGTTGTAGCCGCTCAGAAACATCTCCGGCAGTACCAAGAGTTCGACATCCCACTGTGCAGCTTCACGGGCGCGCGCCTGCAAGCGGGCAAGGTTGCCCTCGACGTCGAGCGGTTGGGACGGGCATTGGTACAAGGCTATGCGCATGCGGGCTCCTGTTGCGATCAAGGAAGCGGTCAATCCGACAGGGCAATGGGCCCCAGTTCATCGAAAACATCCCCAGGCCCGGGGTTTTCCGGGTGAGTGTAGCCGTCGAAGTGGGTCATGATGCCCCACACCGCGTTCAGCGACGTCTGCACCGCGCCTTCGACCCAGGCAGGCGTCCACGACACGTCGTCACCGGCGATGAAGATACCGCGTTGTGCATCAGGCAACGCGCTTTGCATAAAGTGCGCATACATGCGCTGGTTGTAGCGGTAGTGGCCGGGCAGGGCGCCCTTGAAGGCGCCGAGGAAATACGGATCGGCTTCCCATGACACGGTGATAGGATCACCGATGATGCGCGCGGCAATGTCGACTTTCGGGTAGATCTTCTTCAAGGCATCCAGGGCCAGCTTGACGCGCTTCTCCACGGGATGGGGAAGCATCTTCAAGGCATCGCTCATCCAGGCGTACGACAGGCAGATCACCCCCGGCTTGTCGTCGCCGTGGTCGAACAGGTAGGTGCCACGGGTCAGGCGGTCGGTGAGGGTCATGCTCATCAGATCGCGGCCGGTCTCGGGGTCCTTGTCCTTCCAGAACGGCCGGTCGACCATGACGAAGGTCTTCGAGGACTGCATGTAGCGGGTACGGTCCAGCGCCATCCACATCTTCTGCGAAAACAGCGTTTCCTCGCATTCGATCTGAGTGGTCAGCAACCAGCTCTGGCAGGTGGTCAGGACGGCCGCGTAATGGCGCGTGTCGTCCCAGTGATCGGTGACCGCAAAGCGGCCGTCGGCGGCCCGGGCGATCTTCTTCACCCCGCCACGTGGCGCGCCGCGGTGCAGCGACGCCAGGCTGGTGCCGGCAGGCCAATGAGCGCAGCGCTCAGGCACATGCTTCCACAAACCCAAAGGCACCTGCTCGACGCCACCGACCACCAGATGCTGGTGATCGTCGCAGTTGGTCATCACCACGCGGAAGATTTCCAGCATCGAATTGGGAAAGTCCGAATCCCAGCCGCCGGTACCGAAACCCACCTGGCCAAACACTTCCCGGTGATGAAACGACAGCTGGGCAAAGGCCTTGGACGTGGCCACGAAATCATAGAAGGTGCGGTCGTCCCACAGCGGCACCAGGGTGTTCCACAGCTCCTTGAGACGAGGCACATCGCGGTCACGGATCGCCTGCTGGATATCGCCGAAACGGGCGCCTTCTTCCAGCGCGTCGGCCCAGGCGTCCGCGACCTCCTGAAACAGCGCCGGCAGATCGGCCAAGGTCTGGCCGTAGTAGGTCTCGCCTTCCAGGTCGATCACCGTGCTGCCCGAGGCCGGGGTCAGCGGGTTGGGGAAGGGCTTGGTCTGCAGGCCGAGCTTGTCGACGTAGTGATAGAACGCGGTAGACGACACCGGAAAACGCATCCCGCCCAATTCGGCGACGATATCCTCGGTGCCTTCGAACTTCTGCGAGCGCAGCCGTCCGCCCATTTTCGACGCCTCATAGACCACGGGCCGCAGCCCCAGCTTCATCAGCTCGTAGGCCGCCACCAGCCCGGCGATCCCGGCGCCGACGATGGCCACTTCGGCGCCATGGTGGTGTTCGGGAATCACCCCCAGCCCGGCCGGATGCTCGATCCAGTCATCGAAGGCGAAGGGAAAATCCGGACCGAATACGGTGACGGGCTTCTTGCCGTCGGCGGGGTGACGCGAAGTTGGGCTCATGGCGGGACCTTGGCTGAACGAGGAAAACGCCAGGTTCATTCTAGGCAAGGGTGATGAGGTTAATAAGACACAAAGTGTCGTCGATCTGACGTTTTATCGGTCGAAAAGACGTGTCGGCGCTGCATTGTGCAAAACGGGGGTTCAACCCCGGCGGTCGACCTTGTTGCTGAGGATGATCGACGTCGTGGTTTTCTCCACCCCGTCGACGCTGCCGATCTGGTCCAGCAGTTGGTCCAGCTGCTCCGGCGAGTCGGTGCGCAGCCAGGCCACGTAATCGAACTCGCCACTCACCGCGCACAGTTGCTGCACCTGCGCCATCCCACTCAGGCGCCGCACTACGTCCTTGCCCGAGCGTGGCTGCACGGTGATGCCGACGTAGGCCTGCAGGCCGCCGTCCAACGCGTGCCGGCCGAGCCGCACACCGTACCCGCTGATGACCCCGGAGCTTTCCAGCCGAGCGAGCCGCGCCGTGACCGTCGTGCGCGCGATGCCCAATCCGCGCGCGAGCATCGCCACGCTCTCGCGGGCATTGAGCTGCAGCGCGGCAATCAATTGGCGATCTATGGCATCCAAGGCAAGCGGGTGGCGGTCGGACAAGGCGGGGGCTCCATAGGCAAGTCAGTGCGGCGCATTAGGCCATTTATCGACGCCCGGCTCAAAGCAATGTTGCCAAGGGCGATCCTTCAGGTCTTTCAACCGCTGTTGCTTGGCGTTGCGTTAGTTGAATGGAAAGTTTGACGCAACGGATGAAAAGTCCGCTGCAACCGGCTGTTTCTGGCGTCAGGCGAACGGCAGGCTGAGTGCAGTGGATTGATTAAATTGAAGTGGCAAAACAATTAATCCCTCTATAGTTCGCCTGCCGAACAAAACCCCTTTCATACCCTGACCAAACAGTCCGCTGCTCGCGGCCATGGAGAGCAAGGAACATGAGTTCAACCCGTGGCATGCACCTGCCCACCGTAGTGGCCGGTCTGATGCTGGCCTGCGCCGTGATTGCCAGCTTCCTGGCCAGCAGTGGTCCGATTCAGTGGATGGACAACGGCCTGATGCTTGCCGAGGCCGCCCACGGCTCGTTCTTCAGCACCTCCCTGGGGCCGGTCAGCCACCCGTTCCACGCACTGGTGAGCCGTGTCGTCCAGGCGCTGCTGGGCATGCACCTGCTCAGCCTGCTCAACGCCATCCTCTTGCTGCCGCTGGCGCTGGTCGTGCATGGCCTGGCGGTCAGCATCGGCGCTGCGCGCCACCTGGCGCTGCTGTCGGTCACGGCAACGGTATTGGCCCACGCCGTGTTCTGGGCGTCCACCAAGGCCGAGCCCTATGTGCTGCATGCCGTGCTGATCATCGGGGCCTACTGGCTGTGCTTCGCCACACCCGCGCGACTTGGCGCCACAGCGCGCCTGCTGGCCATCGGTGTGCTCAGTGGACTGGCCCTGGCGATACACCCGCTGACGCTGGTGGTGCTGTTGCCGATGTACGTGCATCTGGCCATGCAGGAAAGATTGCGCCTGCTGCTGGTCCTGCCTGCAATTGCGCTGGGGTTTGCACCCGCTTTGCCCGCTGTCATCGGCGACCTGGACAGCGGCATGAGCCTGTTCGACATCGCTCGCCGTTAACCTGGCCGGTCCCGACCAGTTGGCGATCATTCCCGGCGGCCGCAACGACACGCTGTGGCGTTTCGACGACATGTGGCATGAGAAGAACGCCGTGGTGCTGCTGGGTTTGTCACTGATCGGCCCGCAACTCGTTGGCCTGCTCGTGTGGCCGAAAACCCGCGCCCTGCAAGTGCTGTGGGCCGCGCTGCTGCTCAACTTCCTGTTCGCCGTGTCCTACGGCGTATTCGACCGCTTCACCCTGTTTCTGCCCGGGATCGCCCTGGCCAGCATCCTGGGCGTCGCTCACTTGGCCAGGTACCTGCCTGGCAATCGTTTCGGCGTCGCCGCGCTCTACCTTTCGGTCATGGCCGGGCCGGCGGCCCTGCTGTCGATGTGGGGGCTGTACGCCAACGGTTGGGTCAAACTGCCGACTCACACCGAAGCGCTGCCGTTTCGCAACGACATCCGCTACTACCTGGTGCCCTATCTGCAGGACCGCTCCGCAGAACAGTTCGCCCGCACCTACGAAACCCTGGTGCCCCCCGGTGCCCTGGTCGTCGCCGACCCAACCCCACTGGGCGCCCTGCGCTCGGCCCAGGCCAATGGCGCGCTACGCGGCCGCATCCTGCAAGGCTGCGAACAGAGCACCAACATCCCGCCCTACCTGAACGGCGCCGGCGCGTTCCTGCCGCGCACCAGCTTTTGCGGGAACATTGGCGAGCAGTACCGGCTGCAGGAAAATTTGCTGGGGTTTCGCCTGCAGGCCAACTGAGTGTTTCCAGAGGAGCCTAAAGGCTGCACTTTGTGTCAGGCGAAGCTTTATTTTCGCAAGGGTTAGGTATACGTTACATTGACCTCACTTTGTCACGTATACAGAACATGGATTACGAGCTCATCGCTACCCGTCTGGGCGCGCAAATCCGGCAACGCCGCCTCAATCGTGGCATGACTCAAGCCCGGCTTGCCGCATTAGCTTTTGTCACACGGCAGAAGGTCATTGCGATCGAGAAGGGCGACCACTCGGTCGGCATGACCGCCTATGCACGCGTGCTCGCTGCGCTGAATTGCGAACTCACGGTCATCCCTGCCGTGCTGCCCACGCTGGATGAAATTCATGGGATATTCGACTGATGCCGACCCTACTGCAGGTTTCAACCCCGGAGGGAGAGAGCGGAAGAGTGCTACGCAGCGAAGATGACTACATCTTCCGCTATCGCGATGACGCCGCTGCACACACCGCGATCAGTCTGCTCATGCCCCCGCGTATGGATGACTACCGCCATCGCGAACTTCATCCCATCTTCCAGATGAATCTGCCTGAGGGTTACGTGCTGGAGCAGCTGCGTAATCGCCTGGCCAAGGTGACAAACGTCGATCCAATGCTACTCCTGGCACTTTCAGGCAGCAGTTCGCCCATCGGGCGAGTCGCAGTCAAATCGCCGGAAGTCGATGCGCTGTTGCAACGCCAACAGTTCCCCGGAGAAAGGCTGGATGAGATCCTCGCCTGGGATGGTGCCGAGGACATCTTCGCCAGCCTGGTTGATCGGTACATCCTGCGTGCCGGCATCTCAGGGGTGCAACCCAAGGTACTGGTACCTGAGCATCAAAACCACGCGCCGCAGCGATTCACCTCGAAAACGTCCGAGCTGATTATCAAGAGCGGCCGAGATGAATTCCCTGGCCTGGCGATCAACGAGTTTCTGTGCATGTCCGTGGCCAAGGCTTCTGGAATCGTCGTGCCGGAATTCTACCTGTCGGATAACACCAAACTATTCGTCATGCGCCGCTTCGATCGGGACGAGCAGTTCAACCCCATTGGCTTCGAGGACATGACAGCCCTCATGGGCCTGGCTGCCGAACAGAAGTACAGCAAGAGCTACTCGTCCATTGCCAGAGCCATCCGGATGTTCTGCGCCCCTGACCGGATAGAGCATTCACTGTCTCAGCTATTCGCCATCGTGACTCTCAGCTGCATCGTCGGCAACGGCGATGCCCATCTGAAAAACTTCGGACTGCTCTACGCCAATCCCGCCCTAGGCGATGCACGACTTGCACCCGCCTACGACATCGTCAATACCACGGCTTATATCCCTGACGATGTATTGGCACTGGATCTGATCGGCAACAAATCCATGTTTGCCTCGCGCCAGGGGCTGCTGGATTTCGCCCAGCTCTGTGGTGTGGAGCAGCCGCAAGAAGTTATCCGCACGCAACTGCAGGCGTTGGAGCAGGTGCTGGCGAACTCGGGTGAGGTGACAGAGCGAGCGCAGCACGTGGTGACCGCAATACAGAAAAGTGCCGATCCGTTCAGGCAAACATTTGGGTAGTCCGCCTTTCGATGCGCAGTCTAGTGAAGGGCAGCACCCTAGAGACTTTGCATAAATCTACACTTGGGAAACGCCGAACATCCCCAAAACTGCTGCCCGGCATTGGCTCCCGTTTTCCGCGTGCGAATGACCAGCGCACTGCCGCACTTCGGGCAACAACGTTCAGCGCTTGGATCACTGCGCCGTTTGAGGTGTTGCACGTGTTCGCGATGAGTCGCAAGGCTCGGCGCCAGACGCCCGGCCTTCAATGCTTGCAACATGTCACCGACTTCCGCCTCGCTGAACACCACCTGCCGAAATGACTTGATATAGCGAATGAAGCCAATGCCCCGCGTCACGTTGGCCGGCATCTGGGTCTTGAACGTACTGCCCCCGACGAACGTGATGACCGAATGCAGATGCGCAGGGCTGACACCCAAAGCGGCTTCCAGTGCCTTCAGGTGTTTGTAGTTCTGCCGAAGGGGATTCTGGAATTTGAAACTGCGCCTGGGAAATCTCTGCGTCCACTGCGCTTGTTGCTCAGTGCCGAAAATCCACCCGCTCATGTTCTTCGTTTCCAGCACGAAAATGCCATGGACCGAGAGAAACACATGATCGATCTGCGTCGTGCCGTCAGGCGTATTCAAGGTGACGTTATGCAGACGACGGTAGATCTGCGCGTCCAGTTGCCAGTGCGCAAACAAGCGCACCAGCCACTCGCCGATATGACCCTTGGCCCATGGCGATTTGAACAGCGTGATCAGCAACAGGAGCGGTAGCGCCCAGCTCAGCGTTCCCCAGAGCTGGGCGATGACAGGTGTGAAGTCCATTTCTCAACCTTGATGACAGTACTGATCCAGCCGGGCTGGATTATTTCGGCGTTTGCGCGCCACTGGCCGTGGACGATGCTTCGGAGCCGGTTGCCGTCTTGAAGTACGCCACATGATAGGCCAAGCCGACGAAGACCGCGCCGCCCACGGCGTTACCCAGGAATACCGGCACGAAATTATCGGCGAACTGCGCCCAGCTCAACGCCCCGGCAAAGATCGCTGCCGGTATGACGAACATGTTGGCAACAACGTGCTGGAAGCCGATCGCGACAAAAGCCATCACCGGAAACCACATGCCCACCACCTTGCCGACCACATCCTTGCTCGCGTAGCTGAGCCACACTGCCAGGCACACCAACCAGTTGCAGCCAATACCGGAAATGAACGCCTGCTCGAAACTGGCCGACACCTTGGCATTGGCGATAGCCACGGTCTTTCCCATGAAGGCGCCTTCGGTCAGGCCGACCAAATGCCCGAAACAGTAGGCGACGAACAGCGCACCAACCAAGTTGGCCAGCGTCACTAGCGCCCAATTGCGCAGCAGTTGGCTCAAACCGATACGCCCGGCGAACAGCGCCATGGGCAGGCTCATCATGTTGCCGGTCAACAACTCGCCGCCGGCCAGCACCACGAGAATCAGCCCCACCGGAAACACCACAGCGCCCAGTAGGTTACCCAGCGACGCCCAATCACTGGGGATCATGGTGCTCACATGGATGTCGAGAAGGAATCCGAAGGCGATGAAAGCGCCCGCCAGAAATCCGAGGATCATCAACGAAGAGAGGCTCAGATGGGCTTTCTTGAAGCCGCTTTCGACGGCAATTTCGGCAATTTGCTGCGGGGTATTCAAAGACATGGCGGGCTCGTGCGTGATCGTGGGCTGAGCAGGGGCAACGACAAGCTCAGACGGTGCGCGCATCTGTCGCACCGGGTGGTTACGTTACGGAGGGGGACGGGAAATGGCCAATCAGCTGTTTTGATGGGGTGATTGAGGGGGTTGATGATGCGTGCGGGGGAGTGCGGTTTTGGATCATGGGACAGGGTTGTTGCAGGTCCCCCAAAAACAAAAAAGCCGCGCAAAGCGCGGCTCTAAAATTTTGGTGGGCCCAGCAGGACTCGAACCTGCGACCAAGGGATTATGAGTCCCCTGCTCTAACCAACTGAGCTATAGGCCCCAGAAGGCCGCCGATTATAGCGATGGATTGCAGGGAGTGCTATCCGAAAAATCTGTAAGGCGCATGCGAAGAAAGGTCGCGGCGAATCGGTCGGGGGGCAGGGGGAGGCTGACGAGGTAGCCCTGGATCTGCTCGCAGCCTTCGCGGGCGAGGAATGCTTGCTGCGCGGCGGTTTCCACGCCTTCGGCGATGACGGTCAGTTGCATGCTGCGGCCCAGGGCGATGATGGCGCGTACGATGGCGGCGTCGTGGGGGTCGTCGGGCAGGCCGCGGACGAAGGACTGGTCGATCTTGAGGATGTCCAGCGGCAGGCGCTTGAGGTAGCTCAGCGATGAATAGCCGGTGCCGAAGTCGTCGATGGCCAGTTGCACCCCCAGGCGCTTGAGCTGATGCAGCACCACCAGTGCTTCCTCGGTCTGGCTCATGATGAAGTTTTCGGTGATCTCCAGTTGCAGCGATTGCGGGCGCAGATCACTGTCGGCCAGCAGGCCTTCGATGCGCTTGAGCAGGTTGGGCTGGCGCAGTTGCGCGCCGGCCAGGTTGACCGACAGCGGGCCGAACTCGTGGTAGAGCTGTTTCCACTCGCGCAGCTGCCGACAGGCCTGCTCCAGCACCCAATCGCCAAGCTGCAGGATCATGCCGTTCTCTTCGGCCAGCGGAATGAATTGCTCGGGCGGCACGTCGCCGAAGTTGGGGTGCTTCCAGCGGATCAGCGCTTCGGCACCGACCAGCAGATCCGAGTCGATGCTGAACTTGGGCTGGTAGCTCAGGCTCAGCTCATCGCGCTCGATCGCCCGGCGCAGCTCGTGCTCCAGCGCGATGCGCATGGTCGCCTGAGTGGTGAGGTCGCGGGTGTAGCTCTCCACGCGGTTGCGGCCCTTGGCCTTGGAGCGGTACATGGCGGCATCGGCGTTCTTCACCAGGGTGGCGACGTCGGTGCCGTCCTGGGGATACAGGCTGGTGCCGATGCTGGCACTGGTGAAGAACTCATGGTCACCGGCCTGGAAGGGCGCAGCGAAGCAGGCCAGGACCTTGGCGGCAATGTGCTCCGCATCACTGGCGTGGGCCAGGCCCGGCAGCAGAATGATGAACTCGTCGCCGCCCAGGCGCGCCACGGTGTCGATGTCGCGCACCTGTTCCTTGAGGCGCTGGGCGATGCCTTTGAGCAGCAGGTCGCCTACGGGGTGGCCGAGGCTGTCGTTGATGTGCTTGAAGCGGTCCAGATCCAGGAACAGCACCGCGCCCTGGCCACCGGCTTCGTTCTGGTTGGCCAGGGCGGCGGCCAGCCGGCTTTCGAACAGGGTTCGGTTGGGCAGGCCGGTGAGCGGGTCGTGGTGCGCCTGATAGTCCAGCCGCGCCTGAGCGTGCTTGAGGCTGGAGATGTCGGCGAACACGGCGACGAAATGGGTAATGGCCTCTTCGCTGTTGCGTACCGAGCTGATGGTCAGCCAACTGGGGTACAGCTCGCCGTTCTTGCGTCGGTTGCAGATCTCGCCCTGCCAATGCCCCTCGGCGGCCAGGCGATGCCACATGGCAATGTAGAACGCACTGTCGTGCTGGCCCGAGGCGAGCAGGCGAGGGGTTTCGCCCAGCACTTCCTGTTCGGAGAAGCCGGTGATCTCGGTGAAGGCACGGTTGACCATGCTGATGCGTTGCTGGGTGTCGGTGATCAGCACGCCCTCGGCAGTGCTCTCGAACACGGTCGCCGCCAGGGTCAGCTTGTGTTGCATCTGCTGGCGCTCGGTGATGTCCCGGGCAATGGTCAGCATGCAGGCGTCCCCACCGATGGGCAGCGGTCGCACCGACACCTCACACAGGCGCACCTGGCCATCGATACGCCGGATGCGGCAGACGAAGTCACGAACGAAGCCTTGGCGCTGCAGCTTGTCCAGCAGCCGCTTGCGCTCGTTGGGATCGGCCCAGATGCCCAGTTCGAGGGTCGAGCGATCCAGCGACGTCTTGCTCTTGTGCCCGGTCATGATGCTGAAGCCTTCGTTGACTTCGATCAGCAAGCCGTCGCTCTGACGAGTCAGCAGCATGCCATCGGGCGAGGCGTGGAACGCCTTGGCGAATTTCTCCTCGGAAATCTGCAGGCGCTGCTGGGTCTGCTTGAGCTCGCTGATGTCGCGCACCACCACGACCATCGCCGCCGTGGTTTCCAGCTGGAGCGGTTCGGCCGAGAGCAGGCCGGTGAAGCGCTGGCCGTTGTCGCGGCGAAAGGTCATCTCCAGGTTGCGGATGCTGCCGCCCTGCAGGCGCTTGAGCAGTCGCGGCGCGACGCCGTCCACGCCCCAGATGTCGAGCTCCGCTGCACGCCGTCCGACCACCTGTCCTGCCTTGAGGCCGATCTGCTCTTCGAAGGCTTCGTTGACCTCCAGCAGGCAGCCGTCGCTGAGCCGCGCGATGACCAGAATGTCGGGGCACTGACGAAACACCGAGGCGAACTTCTGCTCGGACAGGCGCTGGGCTTCTTCGATCTTCTTGGTTTCACTGATGTCGATCATCAGGCCGCGCATCACCGGTCGCTGGTCATGCTTGATCAGGCTGACGATGTCGCGCACCCACAGGCTGCGACCGTCTGCAGTGATCACGCGGTATTCGAGGGAGTGCCCCACCCCAGCAGCGGTCTGCTCGGCGCAGTAATCGCGGGCCCAGCTCGCGTCCTCCGGGTGCAGGATGCGCAGCCAGAAGCCGGGCTCCAGCCAGCTCTGCAACGGGTAGCCCAGCAGCGCCTCGGCATGGGGTGAGACGTAGCTGTAGGTATAGTCGGTCGTGTCGGCTTCCCAGGCGATGGCCGAAAGGCTCTCGACCAGGCCGCGGTAATGGTATTCGCTGCTGCGCAGCTCACGTTCCAGAGCGATGCGCTGGCTGATTTCCGAGGTCAGGCGGCGGTTGATGCGGATCACCACGCCCAGGGCAATGACCAGCATGACCAGGCCGGGCAGGCCGTAGATCAGGGCGGTGTACCAGTCACGGGTGGGCGCAGCATCGGCCGACGAGGCCTGCTGCGTCGTTGGCACACCGTCGTTTGGCGCTGCGGCAAGCAGGGGGCGCGCCTCGGCCACACTCGCGAGCAGGGGCGGATGTTCAACCAGCCCAGACGGGTAACCAGCGGGAGAAAAAGTGTCGGCGATGGCTGCCCCGGCGAGCGAAGTCAGCAGCACAAGTGCCGGCAGTCGATGCATGGCAGCCTCGTTGGACCATCGCAGGAAGGGCCAGTGTAGTCGGGCGCGGCAGCCAGCGGGAAGAGGGGGGCGAACAAACTTTGGGGTCATGGGTCCATCACGCAAAACCCCCGGCAAGGCCGGGGGTTCTGGTGGTGCTCGTCGCTGAGGCTTATTCGTCGAGGAAGGAGCGCAGGTGCTCGCTTCTCGTCGGATGACGCAGCTTGCGCAGCGCCTTGGCTTCGATCTGACGAATACGCTCACGGGTGACATCGAACTGCTTGCCGACTTCCTCGAGGGTGTGGTCGGTATTCATGTCGATGCCGAAGCGCATGCGCAGCACCTTGGCTTCCCGTGCCGTCAGGCCGCCCAGCACTTCGCGCGTGGCTTCCTTGAGGCTTTCCACGGTGGCCACGTCGATCGGCGACTGCATGGTCGAGTCTTCGATGAAGTCACCCAGATGGGAGTCTTCGTCGTCACCGATCGGCGTCTCCATGGAGATAGGCTCCTTGGCGATCTTCAAGACCTTGCGGATCTTGTCCTCGGGCATCTCCATGCGCTCGCCCAGCTCTTCCGGCGTAGGCTCGCGACCCATCTCCTGCAGCATCTGCCGCGAAATGCGGTTCAGCTTGTTGATGGTCTCGATCATGTGCACCGGAATACGGATGGTGCGCGCCTGGTCGGCGATCGAGCGGGTGATAGCCTGACGAATCCACCAAGTGGCGTACGTCGAGAACTTGTACCCGCGACGGTATTCGAACTTGTCCACCGCCTTCATCAAGCCGATGTTGCCTTCCTGGATCAGATCGAGGAATTGCAGGCCACGGTTGGTGTACTTCTTGGCGATCGAGATCACCAGACGCAGGTTGGCTTCGACCATCTCCTTCTTCGCCCGGCGAGCCTTGGCTTCACCGATCGACATGCGACGGTTGATGTCCTTGATCTCGGCGATGGTCAGACCGGTTTCCGCTTCCAGCGCGCTCAGCTTCTGCTGGCAGCGCTGAATGTCGGCCTGCAGGCGACCGATGGCTTCGGCGTACTTCGCCTTGCCGTTGGCCAGTGCATCGCTCCAGGTCTGGTCGACTTCGTTGCCAGGGAACTGGCGCAGGAAGTCGGCGCGCGGCATGCGAGCATCACGAACGCACAGCTGCATGATTGCGCGTTCCTGCTGACGCAGGCGATCCAGGGCACCACGAACACGCTCCACCAGGCCTTCGAACTGCTTGGGCACCAGCTTGATCGGCATGAACAGCTCGGCCAGCGCGAGCATCTCGGCGATGCCTTGCTTGCTGTGACGGCCATGCTTCTTCAGCGCTTTCAGGGTAACGGCGAGTTGATCGGACACGGCGCCGAAACGCTGCTGGGCCACGACCGGATCGGGACCGCTCTCGGTCTCTTCCTCGTCGTCGCTGTCGCTTTCTTCTTCGTCGTCATCCTTGGCGTCGGCCTTGTCGGCTGGTTTCTCGACCGGCGGCGGCACCTCGGCCGGCGGCGCGATGCCGTCGTCCGGATCGATGTAGCCGCTGAGCACGTCGGACAGGCGACCACCCTCGGTGGTCACGCGGTCGTATTCGCTGAGGATATGCTCGACCGTGCCGGGGAAGTGCGCGATCGCGCCCATCACCTCACGGATGCCCTCTTCGATACGTTTGGCGATTTCGATTTCGCCTTCACGCGTGAGCAGCTCGACCGTACCCATTTCGCGCATGTACATGCGCACCGGGTCGGTCGTGCGGCCGATGTCGGTCTCGACCGCTGCCAACGCCGCAGCGGCCTCTTCGGCCGCCGCTTCGTCGGTATCGGCTTCGGCCAACAAAAGGGCATCCGCATCCGGAGCACTCTCGAATACGTTGATCCCCATGTCGTTGATCATGCGGATGATGTCTTCCACCTGCTCCGGATCTGAAATATCCTCGGGCAGGTGATCGTTGACCTCCGCGTAAGTCAGGTAGCCCTGCTCACGACCACGGGTGATCAACTCTTTGATGCGAGATTGCTGTTGCGCTTTTCCGGACATAACACCCTATCCACTGAAGGTCTTGGCGGGCAAAAAACAAGCCGAGGATTATACCCGAGCTAGGACCTCACGCGCCAGTTGAGGTCGGGGTTTGTGCGTGAACATTGCGGCTGAGAAGCTCGCGCAGTTGATTCTTTTCCTCTGCGCTCAGTTCACTCTGTCTTGATTTCCTGAGCAAATGCTCGAGACAACGCTCGCGTTGGCGAGCGGACAAGCTAGTTATAGTGTCGAAAAACTGTTGTTCAAGGTTATCGGCATCGATCAGCCATTCTTTCTCGGCCAATGCGCGCAGCAACTTGCCTTGTTCGGTACCGTGCCACCGCGCGATCAACTGCAGAGAGCGTAGCTTGGGATTCTTCTGCAGGGCTTCGAGCAGTGCCACCAGTAGCTGTGCGTGCAGCTGTTCCTCGTCGGCAAAATGACTGACATCCTCCACCTTCTCCGCCAGTTGCGGATAGTGCAGCAGGGTGCGCAGTGCGCTGAGCGTGGGCGGCTCCACCGTCACTGGCGTGCGCGGCTGCGGACGCGGTTCGAAATCACGCTTGCCCTTGCCTTTCCACGGCTTACCTTCCCATTTCTTGCCGGACGTCTTGGCCGATGTCCATTGTTGCTGTGGTTCGAAGGCCGGCGGCGCATGAAAGTCACTGAAGTCCGGCGAATAACCCGGCATCGAATCGTAATCGGCCATCGGATCGTGGCTGGGCGTCGGCGCTGCGGGCGCGCTTTGCACCAGCTGGCTGACGGCCTCGCCACTCAAGCCGGTGATCTGGCTCAGGCGATTGCGCATCAGGGTGCGCAGGTTGGCGCCCGGTACCTTGTCGATCAGCGGCGCTGCCAGCGTCGCCATGTGCGCCTTGCCTTCCAGCGAGCGCGGATCGGCTTCTTCGGTCAGTTGCTGGAAAAAATAGTCGGCCAGCGGCTGTGCGTGTTGGTTGATGCGAGCCCGGAAGGCATCGGTGCCTTCGGCGCGCACCAGGGTGTCCGGGTCTTCGCCCTCGGGCAAGAACAGAAAGCGTGCCTTTCGCCCATCCTGCAGGCTCGGCAGCGCAGCTTCCAGCGCGCGCCAGGCGGCATTGCGGCCGGCCTGGTCGCCGTCGAAGCAGAACAGCACACTGGGCACCACGCGGAACAGACGCTTGAGGTGCTCCTCGCTGGTGGCCGTGCCCAGGGTCGCGACGGCGTTGCGCAAGCCTTGCTGAGCCAGGGCAATGACATCCATGTAGCCTTCGACGACGATGATCTCGTCGAGGTTGCGGTTGTGCTTGCGCGCCTCGTACAGGCCGTACAGTTCCTGGCCCTTGTGGAACACCGGGGTTTCCGGGGAGTTCAGGTACTTGGGTTTGTCGTCACCCAATACCCGGCCACCGAAGGCGATGACCCGCCCGCGGCTGTCGCGGATGGGGAACATAACGCGATCGCGGAAACGGTCGTAGCGCTTGCCCGAGTCGGCGTTTTCCACCAGCAGGCCGGCATCGATCATGGCTTTCTGCTGAAGGCTGTCGCTGCTCAGGTGCTTGAACAGGTTATCCCAGCCCGGCGGTGCGAAGCCCAGGCCGAAATCGCGCGCGATCTCGCCAGACAGGCCGCGGCCCTTGAGGTAGTCAACGGCCGCCCGGCGTTGCGGGTGCCCCTTGAGCGCCAGGCGATAGAACTCTGCAGCGGCTTCGAGCAGTGGGTACAGCGGTGAGTCGGTGGGCTGGCGCGGCTTGCTGTTGCGCCCGCTGTCTTCGCGCGGCACTTCCATGCCGGCGGCCTTGGCCAGTTCCTCGACGGCCTGGGGAAAGTCCAGGTTGTCGTGGTCCATGATGAAACCAAGGGCGTTGCCACCGGCGCCGCAGCCGAAACAGTAATAGAACTGCTTGTCGGGGCTGACGCTGAAAGAGGGAGTCTTTTCCTTGTGAAAGGGGCAGCAGGCGGTGTAGTTCTTGCCGGCTTTCTTCATTTGCAGACGTGACTGCACCACATCGACGATGTCGGTGCGGTTGAGCAGGTCGTCGATGAAGCCTTGGGGAATCAGCCCGGCCATGGCGTTCTCTTTATCAGCAGCCCAGGAGCGGAAGTGTACCCATTGGAAATCGGTCTGGCAGGTTTTGCAGCGCAGATTTCTATGTCGGAAACGTCTCTGCGTTCAACGGCGCCTTGGGCAGCAGTCGAAGGAGGGCGTTACCAACGGAATAAGTGTGCTCGTCTGCAGCCTTGCAAGGCTCGTCAGGATGACGTGCACGATCTGGCAATGAAGCCAGTTCTGACGTTTGAGGCGGGGTACTGCGGCAACTGCCGGCAGCCCGGCTGTGGGCCGGGCAAGGCAGAAGCTTGCGACGAACGTCTGTGTATTAGTACAGACGAACGGCGCGGCGCTGTTCGCGCTGGACTTTCTTGGCGTGACGTTTGACAGCGGCTGCTGCCTTGCGCTTACGCTCCGAAGTCGGCTTCTCGTAAAATTCGCGGCTACGAACTTCAGCCAGTACACCGGCTTTTTCGCAGGAGCGCTTGAAACGACGCAGAGCTACGTCGAAGGGTTCGTTCTCTTTAACTTTGACGGCTGGCATCCAGAGCTACCTTCATTCATTACCGGGGTCGACATCTCATGGCAAAAGCGCGCATAAGTACGTCGGTTTTTAAGGGTTGCGGATGTTAACCCTTACCCAGCAGGAATGCAAAGCCTCTGATCGAAAACCGCTGGTCGGTGCCCTGTTCGACGACTATCATGCGCGCCTTCGAATACAGCTCCACAAGGCCTGGCCATGCTAGTACTGGGATTGGAAACGTCCTGCGACGAAACCGGTGTCGCATTATACGACAGTGAACGCGGCCTGCTGGCCGATGCGCTGTTCAGCCAGATCGACCTGCATCGCGCCTATGGCGGGGTGGTGCCCGAGCTTGCCTCGCGCGACCACGTCAAGCGCATGCTGCCGCTGATCCGTCAGGTGTTGGCAGAGGCCGACTGCGCGGCCACCGAGATCGACGCCATCGCCTATACCGCCGGCCCCGGACTGGTCGGCGCGCTGCTGGTCGGCGCCTCCTGCGCCCAGGCGCTGGCATTCGCCTGGGACATACCGGCGTTGGGCGTGCACCACATGGAAGGCCATCTGCTGGCACCCATGCTGGAAGAGCAACCGCCGCAGTTTCCGTTCGTTGCCCTGCTGGTATCCGGTGGCCATACGCAATTGGTCCAGGTCGACGGCATTGGCCAGTACGCCTTGCTGGGCGAGACCCTGGACGATGCGGCCGGGGAAGCCTTCGACAAGACTGCCAAGCTGATCGGCCTGAACTACCCGGGTGGCCCGGAGATTGCCCGCCTGGCCAGACAAGGCGTAGCGGGGCGCTTTACCTTTCCCCGGCCGATGTGCGACCGCCCTGGCCTGGATTTCAGTTTCAGCGGTCTGAAGACCTTCGCGCTCAACACCTGGCAGCAGTGCCGCAGCGCTGGCGACGACGGCGAGCAGACTCGCTGCGATATCTCCCTGGCGTTCGAGCAGGCGGTGGTCGATACGCTGACCTACAAATGCCGCCGGGCCTTGAAGCAGACCGGCCTCAAGCGTCTGGTGATCGCCGGTGGGGTGAGTGCCAACCAGTCATTGCGCCAAGGCCTGGAAAAGATGCTGGGCGAGCTGGGTGGCAACGTCTATTACGCCCGCCCGCAGTTCTGCACCGATAACGGTGCCATGATCGCCTATGCTGGATGTCAGCGTCTGTTGGCCGGGCAGCAGGAAACCTTGGCCATCAGTGTCCAGGCACGTTGGCCGATGGAGCAACTGCCGGCGCTCTGAACGCGCCGGCCAGCCTGCTCAGAAGTGCCGCTCGCGACCAGCGAACAGATCGCGCAGGTTGCCGCGGTGACGCCAGATGATCAGGATCGTCAGCACGCTCAGGGGCAGCAGTGTCTCTGGCCGTTGCCAGGCCAGCAGCGGCAAGGTCAGTGGCGTGGCGATCAGGGCTGCCAGCGAACTGGTGCGCGTGAGCCGAAAGGTCAGCGCCCAGGCAACCATGGCCAGCAGCGCGGCAGGCGGGTACAGGCCCAGCAGCAGGCCGGCGGAGGTGGCCACGCCCTTGCCGCCCTTGAAGCGGAAATACAGCGGAAACAGGTGGCCGATCACCGCGCAGAGCCCGATCCAGGCTTGTTGTGCGAGCGTCATCCCGGCTTGCGCGGCAATCAGTACCGGCAGCAAACCCTTGCACAAGTCGCCCAGCAGAGTGAGGATGGCGAGCTTTTTACCGGCCAGGCGTAGCATGTTGGTCGCGCCGGCGTTGCCCGAACCGCTCATTCGCGGGTCGGGAGTGCCCGTCGCGCGGCTGAGCACGATAGCGAAGGACAGCGAGCCGAGCAGGTAGGCGCCAAGCGCCAGCAACCAGAACATGCTTTATTTCCGGGTAGGGAAACCCTTGATTCTAACGGCGCCAGGCGCCCTTGTCGTGCTGCGGAGTGAAGTGCTTGGACAGAGTGTTTATCGAAGGCCTGGAAGTCGACACAGTGATCGGCGCCTATGATTGGGAGCGTGACATTCGTCAGTGCCTGCGTCTGGACCTGGTATTGGCCTGGGACAACCGTCCGGCTGCCGCGGGCGACGACCTGACGCTCGCGCTGGACTACGCGACCGTCTCGCAGCGCATCCAGGCCTTTGCCGCCCAGGCGCGCTTCGAGCTGGTCGAGACCTTCGCCGAGCGCCTTGCCCAATTGCTGATGAGCGAATTCGGCATTCCCTGGCTGCGGCTCAAAGTCACCAAGCCGGGTGCCGTCGCGGCGGCGCAGGGTGTGGGTGTGGAGATCGAGCGCGGATGTCGCTGAATCGAATCTATCTGGGCCTGGGCAGCAACGTCGATCGCCAGCGTCATCTGTGCGCCGGCCTTGACGCGTTGGCCGCCTTCCTCGTGGACCTGCGCTGCTCGGCCGTATTCGAAAGCCAGCCGGTGGGCATCAAGAGCGGTCCGTTCTTCAACCTGGTGGTCACCGCGCTGACCGATCTGACGTTGGCGGAGCTGGACCGCCGGCTGAAATTCATCGAGGCCGACAATGGCCGCTACGCCCCGGACCGCAAGGGGCTGCCGCTGGATATCGATGTATTGTTGTACGCCGACCTGGTCGGCAACTTCGATGGGCTGATATTGCCGCGTGCCGAAATTCTGAAAAATGCGTTCGTCTTGTGGCCATTGGCGCTGATTGCGCCAGAGTTGGTGCATCCGGGTACAGGCGTGAGTCTTGGCCAGTTGTGGCGCGAGGCGAGTATCGATCAGGTATTGGCACCTGTCCCCTTCGAATGGCGCGGACAGCAGTTGACGCCTGCCACGCTTTAGATCGCTTGCGCCTTCTTCGCGGGCAGAAACCCGCTCCCACAGGGAAGTGGGATCACCTGTGGGTCCCATGGGGAAGTGGGATCACCTGTGGGAGCGGGTCTCTGCCCGCGAAGAGGCCCTCAAGCCCCCCCTCAACCACCCCCATTCAAACCCCCGCCTTGTACTCCTTCAACACCTCCAACCGTGCCCGTTTCAACGCCTCACCCAGCGCCTGCCCCTTGAACCCCTGGGCAACCAGCGGCTGAACCGCCACCCCCCGCGCCGCCGCAGCCGCACCGCGCAGATAATCCGCCTGAGGGTACTCCCGCGCCTCGAGCCCCAACCGCCCACGGGCGTCCATTTCGCACGCCATGATGAAATCCTCGAAGCGCTGGGGACGGCGGTACACGTCGAAACTCTGCAACAGCTCCAGCAAGGTCGACGGTTTGAGCTCCAGAGCCCGATGCCCATGGGTGTGGTATTCACCCACCAGCACCGCCAGTTCCTGGCAATCCTTGGGCACCTTGAAGCGCTCGTTGACCGCCTTGATCAACTTCACGCCGCGCTGCTCGTGAGCGATATGCCGCGGCCACTCGCTGGGTCGCGTGGTGCCCTTGCCCAGATCGTGCAACAGACACGCCCAGCGCACGGTCAGCGGCTGGTCATGCCGCGCGGCCTGTTCCAGCACGCTCAAGGTATGCACCCCGGTGTCGATCTCCGGATGATGAGCAGGCGGTTGCGGTACGCCGAACAACGCGTCCACTTCGGGGAGCAATTGTTCCAATGCTCCGCAGTCGCGCAGCACCTGAATGAACACATGGGGGTGCGCTTCCAACAGCGCCCGGGAAATTTCCTTCCAGCTGCGTTCGGCCGTCAGGGCCTGCAACTCGCCCGATTCGCTCAGCTGACGCATCAGTTGCAAGGTCGGTTCGGCCACTCGAAAGCCCAGCCCGGCGTAGCGGGCAGCGAAACGCGCGACTCGCAGTACGCGCAGGGGATCTTCGATGAAGGCGGGGGAGACGTGCTTGAGCAGGCGGTCATGCAGGTCTTGCTGGCCACCGTAGGGATCGATGATCCGACCTTCGTCGTCCTCGGCCATGGCATTGATGGTCAAGTCGCGCCGCGACAGGTCCTCCTCCAGGGTGACGTCCGGGCTGGCGTGGAATACGAAACCACCGTAGCCGCGGCCGCTTTTGCGCTCGGTACGCGCCAGGGCATATTCTTCGCCGGTCTGCGGATGCAGAAACACCGGGAAATCGCTGCCGACCGGCCGGTACCCGTCAGCGAGCATTCGTTCCGCGCTGGCACCCACGACCACGCGATCGATGTCGGTGACAGGTATACCCAGAAGGCGATCGCGCACCGCGCCGCCCACTTCATAGATCTTCATTGCAACACCTCCGATGGCCGCGAAGGATAACACCAAGCCATCGAAGGTTTGCCCAGTGCACCGGCCTCAGAGGTGCACGACGTTGAGGTCCGCCCGCCCATGGCTGCCGTCCGTGTGCTCGTTGCGCGGTGGCACGTGGTGCGTCTTGACCAGTTGATCGCCCTGCAGCGTCTCCAGATGGATGTCGAAACCCCACAAACGGTGCAGGTGCTTGAGCACTTCCTCGGTGGATTCACCCAGCGGCTTGCGGTCGTGTTGCTGATGACGCAGGGTCAATGAGCGGTCACCGCGCCGATCGATGCTCCAGATCTGCACGTTGGGCTCGCGGTTGCCCAGGTTGTATTGCGCCGCCAGGGTCTCACGGATCGTGCGGTAGCCGTTCTCGTCGTGGATCGCGGGCACCAGCAGTTCGTCGCGCTGGTCGTCGTCCATGATGCTGAACAGCTTCAGGTCGCGAATGACCTTGGGCGACAGGTACTGCAGGATGAAACTCTCGTCCTTGAAGCTGCTCATGGCGAACTTGATCGTCGACAGCCAGTCACTGCCGGCAATTTCGGGAAACCAGCGGCGGTCCTCGTCGTCCGGGTGTTCGCACATGCGCCGTATGTCCCGGTACATGGCAAAACCCAGCGCATAGGGGTTGATACCGTTGTAGTAAGGGCTGTCGAAACCCGGCTGGAACACCACGCTGGTGTGCGACTGCAGAAACTCCATCATGAAACCGTCGGTGACCAGACCCTCGTCGTAGAGGTCGTTCATAAGGGTGTAGTGCCAGAACGTCGCCCAGCCTTCGTTCATCACCTGGGTCTGGCGCTGAGGGTAGAAATACTGCGCGATCTTGCGCACGATCCTCACGATCTCGCGTTGCCACGGCTCGAGCAACGGCGCGTGTTTCTCGATGAAGTAAAGGATGTTCTCCTGCGGCTCGGCCGGAAACCGGGCGTTGTCCTCCTCGCGGTTCTTGTCGGCGCCCTTGGGGATGGTGCGCCACAGATCGTTGATCTGGCGCTGCAGGTGTTCTTCGCGGTCGGCCTGGCGGCGACGTTCCTCCTCGGCGGAAATCGGATACGGACGCTTGTAGCGGTCGACCCCGTAGTTCATCAGGGCGTGGCAGGAATCGAGCAGGTCTTCCACAGCATCGATCCCATGGCGTTCCTCGCATTTCATGATGTAGGACTTGGCGAACACCAGGTAATCGATGATCGAACTGGCGTCGGTCCAGGTGCGGAACAGGTAGTTGCCCTTGAAGAAACTGTTGTGCCCATAGCAGGCATGGGCCACCACCAGCGCCTGCATGCAGATGGTGTTCTCTTCCATCAGGTAGGCGATGCACGGATCGGAGTTGATGACGATCTCGTAAGCCAGCCCCATCTGACCGCGCGTGTAGGATTTCTCGGTGCTGAGAAAGTGTTTGCCGTAGGACCAATGGTGATAGCCCAGCGGCATGCCGACCGAAGCATACGCATCCATCATCTGCTCGGCCGTGATCACCTCGATCTGGTTGGGGTAGGTGTCCAGCGCATAGCGCTCGGCGATGCGGCTGATTTCCCGGTCATAGGTCTGGATGAGCTCGAACGTCCATTCCGAGCCCGTGGAGATGGGTTGACGCTTCTGCTCTCTGGCGGTCATGTCGCTAACCTGCGCTGGAAGAGTTCACGGAAGACCGGATAGATATCCCCGGCCGACACCAGCTGTTGCTGGGCGAACGTATCGGCGAACGACTCGCTGATGCGCTCGTATTCGTACCACAGCGCCTGATGTTCGCGCGGCGTGATCTCCACATAGGTGTAGTACTGCACGAACGGCATGATCTGCTTGGTGAGAATTTCCCGACAGATGGGCGAGTCGTCGTTCCAGTTGTCGCCGTCCGAGGCCTGGGCGGCATAGATGTTCCATTCGTTGGTCGGGTAGCGCGCCGCCATGATTTCCTGCATCAGTTTCAACGCGCTGGAAACGATGGTGCCGCCGGTCTCGCGCGAGTAGAAGAATTCTTCTTCGTCGACTTCGCGAGCGCTGGTGTGGTGGCGGATGAACACCACCTCGATCTTGTCATAGTTACGCTTGAGGAACAGGTACAGCAGGATGAAGAACCGCTTGGCGATGTCCTTGGTGGCCTGAGTCATGGAGCCGGACACGTCCATCAGGCAGAACATCACCGCCTTGGAGCTTGGGTTGGGGTGTTTGACCAGCAGGTTGTACTTCACGTCGAAGGTGTCGAGGAAGGGCACTCGGTGGATGCGGGCGCTGAGCTTCTCGATTTCCCCCATCAGGGCCTGAATGTCACCAAAGTTGTCGGGCTCTTCGATCTTCAGGCGTTCGAGTTCGAGCTTGGCCGCCTTGAGCTTGGCGCGGCTGCTGCCCGAGAGCGCGATGCGCCGCGCGTGGGCGGAACGCAGAGTGCGGATGATGTTGATGCGGGAGGGGTTGCCCTCGTTGCTGATCCCGGCGCGCACCGTCTTGTAGGTGTCGGTACCGCTGAGGTTGCGCTTGACCAGGTTGGGCAGTTCGAGGTCTTCGAACATGAATTCGAGGAATTCTTCCTGGGTGATCTGGAACACGAACTCGTCCATGCCCTCGCCGGAGTTGCCCGCCTTTCCAGGCCCTTTGCCGCCACCCCCACCGCCTTGGGGGCGGGCGATATGTTCGCCGGCCGTGAACTCCTTGTTGCCGGGATGCACCACGGTCTGCTTGCCACCACGGCCGTGATGCAGCACCGGTTCGTCGATGTCGCGACCGGGAATGCTGATCTGCTCGCCGTGTTCCATGTCGGTGATGGAGCGGCGGCCGACCGCTTCTTCCACGGCCTTCTTGATGTGGTCACGATAACGCCGCAGAAAACGCTGGCGGTTCACCGTGCTCTTGTTCTTGCCATTGAGGCGTCGGTCGATCACATAGCTCATTAGGCCTCCGGGCAGCCTGGCTGCAAGCCACAAGTCGAGAGCGGCGAGATGCCCGGGCGGTGATGTCCGTCCGGGCCCTTCGCTGCCTGAAGCTTACCGCGCGATCACTGCGACTTCCTGACCCGCAGATACCACTCGGACAGCAGGCGTACCTGCTTGTCGGTATAGCCGCGCTCGACCATGCGAGTGACGAAGTCGTTGTGCTTCTGCTGGTCCTCCTTGCTGGCCTTGGCGTTGAAGCTGATGACCGGAAGCAGATCCTCGGTGTTGGAGAACATCTTCTTCTCGATCACCACGCGCAGCTTCTCGTAGCTGAGCCAGGTCGGGTTCTTGCCATTGTTGTTGGCGCGGGCGCGCAACACGAAGTTGACGATCTCGTTGCGGAAATCCTTCGGATTGCTGATGCCAGCCGGCTTCTCGATCTTCTCCAGCTCTTCGTTAAGGGCCACACGGTTGAGGATTTCCCCGGTTTCCGGATCGCGGTACTCCTGATCCTGAATCCAGAAATCGGCGTACAGCACGTAACGGTCGAAGATGTTCTGGCCGTACTCGCTGTAGGACTCCAAATACGCGGTCTGGATCTCCTTGCCGATGAACTCGATGTAGCGTGGGGCCAGGTATTCCTTGAGGAAACGCAGGTAGCGCTCACGCACCTCGGCAGGGAACTGCTCCTGCTCGATCTGCTGCTCCAGTACGTAAAGCAGATGCACCGGGTTGGCGGCGATTTCGTGTGGATCGAAGTTGAACACCTTGGACAGGATCTTGAACGCGAAGCGCGTCGACAGACCATTCATCCCTTCGTCCACACCTGCTGTGTCGCGGTACTCCTGGATCGACTTGGCCTTGGGATCGGTGTCCTTGAGGTTTTCGCCGTCGTATACGCGCATCTTCGAGTAGATGTTGGAGTTGTCCGGCTCCTTGAGCCGCGACAGGGTGGTGAACTGGGCGAGCATCTTCAGGGTGTCGGTGCGCGCAATGGGCCTTGGACAGCGAACTGTTGAACAGCAGCTTGTCGTAGATCTTGATCTCGTCGCTCACGCGCAGGCAGTACGGCACTTTGACGATGTAGATCCGGTCGATGAACGCCTCGTTGTTCTTGTTGTTGCGGAAGCTGTGCCATTCCGATTCGTTGGAGTGCGCCAACAGGATGCCGGAGTAGGGGATCGCGCCCAGACCCTCGGTGCTGTTGTAGTTGCCTTCCTGAGTGGCGGTCAGCAACGGATGGAGCACCTTGATCGGTGCCTTGAACATCTCGACGAACTCCATAAGCCCCTGGTTGGCGCGGCACAGGGCACCGGAGTAGCTGTAGGCGTCGGCGTCGTTCTGCGGGTATTCCTCCAGCTTGCGGATGTCCACCTTGCCCACCAGCGCGGAAATGTCCTGGTTGTTCTCGTCCCCTGGCTCGGTCTTGGCCACGGCGATCTGGTTGAGGATGGAAGGGTAGAGCTTGACCACGCGGAACTGGCTGATGTCGCCGCCGAATTCAGCCAGGCGCTTGGTCGCCCAAGGCGACATGATGGTGCTCAGGTAGCGCTGCGGAATACCGAAGTCTTCCTCCAGGATCGCGCCGTCCTCGGTGGCATTGAACAGCCCCAGGGGCGATTCGAACACCGGCGAGCCCTTGATGGCGTAGAACGGCACCTTCTCGATCAACTGCTTGAGCTTCTCGGCCAGCGACGACTTGCCGCCACCGACCGGACCGAGCAGGTACAGGATCTGTTTCTTTTCTTCCAGACCCTGCGCGGCATGGCGGAAGTACGACACGATCTGGTCGATGCATTCCTCCATGCCATGGAAGTCTTCGAAGGCGGGGTAGCGGCGGATCACCTTGTTGGAAAAGATGCGCGACAGCCTGGAATTGGTCGACGTATCGAGCAATTCGGGCTCCCCGATCGCCATTAGTATCCGCTCGGCGGCGGAGGCGTAGGTGCTACGGTCCTTTTTGCACAGCTCGAGGTACTCCTGTAATGAGAGCTCTTCCTGGCGTGTGGATTCGAAGCGTTGTTGGAAGTGGCTAAAAATACTCATGACGTCACCTCGCTCGATACGTGGAGCCGACGTCGGATCACTCAGTTGATGCTGGCGGTCACCTGAACCCCTTGGTGGCCGTATACCCCCCAGAACACCCATGTAGTCTTTACCGATTGACCCGCGCGCCGGTGTACCGGCTCTCCCCTGTTATGGATGGCCTGAGCTAAAGGATAGTTGGTAATCGGGGACTTCAAGGGCAGATGCGCAATTAAGTCTCGGCAAGGCTTTGCGCCGATGCCGGGAAGGCCCGTGGGGCGCGGCGTCGGCGCACGAAAAAAAATTCGCCGCGCCTTGCCCGCCGCCGAGGATTCAGGCCTGGCTGGTTTCGCTCGGAAAGGTGCTGCGCCACAACTCGAAGCCACCATCCAGGCTATAGACGTCGGAGAACCCCTGGCTGACCAGATAGGCGGCTGCGCTCTGGCTGGAGTTGCCGTGGTAGCAGACCACGACCAGCGGTTTGTCCAGGTCGGCCGCCTTGATGAAATCGTGCAGCGAGTGGTTGTCCAGGTGCGTGGAGTCGGTGATGTGGCTGGCCGCGAAGGTCTGCGGATCGCGGATGTCGACCACCACGGCGCCCTGTTCGCGCAGGCTGTGGGCTTGTTGCGGAGGGATGCGTTGGAATTCGGTCATGGGCAGGCTCCTGGGCTGGACATCCATTCTAGCGTTTGTCGCCGGGGGGAGGGAAATCTGCCGCAGGCATCGGTTCAGGTGCAATTGCCCCGCCCTGGTCGGTGCATTGGCATGACAGGCGCACGCCACTGTCAACGTCGAGCAGGGTCATCGCGCCGCCCCATACACAACCGGTGTCGAGCGCGAACACGCCCGGCGCGTCACAGCGACCTTCCAGGGCCGCCCAATGGCCGAAGATGATCTTGAGGTCGCGGGTCTTGCGCTCCTTGTGCGCGAACCAGGGCGCGTAACCGGGCAGCGCGGTGTCGGCGCCTTCCTTGCCTTTGAGGTCGAGCTTGCCGTCGGCGGTGCAGAAGCGCATGCGGGTGAAGTAATTGGTGATCACACGCAGACGAGCGGCGCCCTGCAGTTCCTTGTCCCACTTGTTCGGCTCGTTACCGTACATGCCGTCCAGATAGGGCTGAAACAGGTTGTCGTCACGCAGGGCCGTCTCGACTTCGGCGGCCAGGCGCAGGGCCTTGCGCAGCGACCACTGGGGCGGAATCCCGGCATGAACCAGAACGGTATTGCGTTGCTCATCGTAGTGCAGCAGCTTCTGGCGGCGCAGCCAGTCCAGTAGTTGCGGACCGTCTGGCGCGTCGAGGATCTCGCGCAGAGTATCGCCGCGCTTGAGTCGTTCGGCGTTGTGGGCTACCGCCAGCAGGTGCAGGTCATGGTTGCCCAGCACGCAGACCAGCGACTCGCGTATGGCATACAGATAGCGCAGGGTTTCCAGCGAGCTCGGTCCACGATTGACCAGGTCACCCACCAGCCACAAGGTGTCTTTCGTCGGGTCGAAGGCGACCCGTTCCAGCAGGCACTTGAGGGGTTCCAGACAGCCTTGCAAGTCACCGACTGCGTACACCGCCATCAGTGCAGGGCTCCGGGCACCGCAAGGCGAAACGGCGCAATCACGGCGTCGAATTTCTTGCCGTCTTCGGCCTGCATCTGGTAGCTGCCCTGCATGTTGCCTACGGTGGTGGCCATGACCGTACCGCTTGAGTAGGTGTGGCTCGCGCCTGCAGCAATAAGCGGTTGCTGGCCGATCACGCCAGGCCCACGGACTTCTTCGACCTTGCCGTCGCCATCGGTGATCACCCAATGACGTGATAGCAGGCGAGCCGGCAGTTGTCCGTTGTTGAGCACGGTCACGGTATAGGCGAAGGCAAAGCGGTGCTGCTCGGGTTGAGACTGTTCGGGCAGGAAACGGGTCACGACGCTGACGTCGATCTGATAGCGAGGATCGGACATGCAAAAGGCCTTGAAAGCGAGAGCGAATGTAGCCGGCGTCGGCCGGTTCAGGTCAGTCTAGGTCAAATAGAGGGCCTGTGGACCAACGGGTGGTCCACGTTAGAGGTCAGAGTGCGTCGCTTCGTTCGGCCAATTGATCGGCCAGGCGTACGAAAGCCGCCAGGTCCAGCTGCTCGGGCCGCAGGCTGCCATCGACGCCGGCCGCTTCGATCGCCTCATTGGGCAACAATGCCTTGAGGGTATTGCGCAAGGTCTTGCGGCGCTGGTTGAACGCTTCGCGGACGACACGCTCGAGCAGGCGGTGATCCTTGGCCGGGTGGGGCAGGGTGGTATGGGGCACCAGTCGCACGATGGCCGAATCGACCTTGGGCGGTGGATTGAACGCACCGGGTCCGACGTTGAACAGGTGTTCGACGCGGCAGTGGTACTGAACCATGATCGACAGACGACCCCAGTCGCCACCGCCAGGCCCTGCAGCCATGCGCTCGACCACTTCCTTCTGCAGCATGAAATGCATGTCGCGAATCAGATGGGCGTTGTGCATCAGATGGAAGATCAGCGGTGTGGAAATGTTGTACGGCAGGTTGCCGACTACGCGCAGGGTAGCGGGCTCGGCACCCAGACTGGTGAAGTCGAACTTCAACGCGTCGCCCTGGTGCAGACGGAAGTTGTCACGGCCTGCGAACTGCTGATTGAGAATGGGCACCAGGTCCTTGTCCAGTTCCACGACGTCCAGTTGCGCGCCGCTGCCCAGCAGGCCTTCGGTCAGCGCGCCCTGGCCCGGTCCGATTTCCAGCAGGTGTTCACCGGGCTTGGCATGGATCGAGCGAAGGATGCGGTCGATAACGCCGGCGTCATGAAGAAAGTTCTGACCAAAGCGCTTGCGCGCCCGGTGTTGGTATTGCTCGGTCATTAAAATGTCTCGGCCATTCGATAGGCGGTGTCGAGGGCGACGCGCAGGCTGCCGGTATCGACCTTGCCGGTCCCGGCCAGGTCGAGGGCGGTGCCATGGTCCACGGAGGTGCGGATGATCGGCAGCCCCAGGGTGACGTTGACCGCCGCGCCAAAGCCCTTGTACTTGAGTACGGGCAGGCCCTGGTCGTGGTACATCGCCAGCACCGCGTCGCAATGCTGCAGGTATTTGGGAGTGAAGAGCGTATCGGCAGGCAGCGGCCCGCGCAGATCCATGCCCTCGGCGCGCAGACGCTCCAGGGTGGGCTCGATGATGTCTATTTCTTCGCGACCCAGGTGGCCGCCCTCGCCAGCGTGCGGGTTGAGGCCGCAGACCAGGATGCGCGGGCGAGCCAGGCCGAATTTGCCCTGCAGGTCGGCATGCAGAATGCGCGTGACCCGCTCCAGGCGTTCGGCGGTGATTGCGTCGGCTACGTCGCGCAGCGGCAGGTGAGTGGTCACCAGCGCCACGCGCAGATCGCCGGTGGCCAGCATCATCACCACCTGTTGGGTGGCGGTGAGGTCGGCGAGGAATTCGGTATGTCCGGAAAACGCGATGCCGCCGTCATTGATGACACCCTTGTGCACCGGCGCGGTGATCATGCCTGCGAACAGGCCGTCGAGACAGCCTTGGGCCGCACGGGTCAGGGTCTGCAGCACGAACGCGGCATTGGCCGTATCCAGCTCACCTGTGCGCACAGGCGCGCCCAGCGGCGTATCCCATACGTACAGGCTGCCAGCGGGCGCAGGATGGTCGGGGAGGGCGTCGGCATCGACTTCCAGCAGACTGACGGCCAGCCCCAGTTGCGCGGCCCGCTCGGCGAGCAGGTCACGACTGGTGATGGCTATCAGAGGATGAGGCTGGGGTTGCGCGGCGAGCAGCAGGCACAGGTCAGGACCTATGCCCGCCGGCTCGCCGGGCGTCAATGCGAAACGCTTGGGTGTCACTGTGCGGCCTGGTCGGCGCCAGGCAGCTTGATTTCCACGTAGGCTTCGTCGCGGATCTGACGCATCCAGGTCTGCAGCTCTTCGTCGTATTTGCGGTTACGCAACACGTTCATTGCCTGCTGATCGCGGGCCTGCTCGGTGTTGTCGGTCGCGCGGCGGCCGAGTACCTGCAGAACGTGCCAGCCGAACTGCGTCTGGAATGGGCGCGAGACCGATTCCACCGGCGTCGAGGCCATGGTTTCGCGGAACTCGGGTACCAGCGACTGCGGGTTGACCCAGTTCAGGTCACCACCGTTGAGTGCCGAGCCCGGATCTTCCGAGAAATTCTTCGCCAGGGTGGCAAAGTCTTCGCCGTTCTCGATGCGCTCGTACAGTTTGCGCGCCAGCTCTTCGGTTTGCGCCGGGCTGCGGATCTCGCTCGGCTTCAACAGAATGTGGCGTACGTGCACTTCGTCGACGGTCTGGGCGCCGCCGCCGCGCTTGTCCAGCACCTTGAGGATGATGAAGCCCACGGGGGTGCGCACTGGCTGCGTCACATCGCCGACCGGCATGGTGCTCAGCATGCGATCGAAAGGCGGTGGCAATTGCGCCGGCTTGCGCCAGCCCATGTCGCCGCCCTCGAGGGCGTTTTCGCTCGACGAACTGGCGATGGCCAGCTTGTTGAAGTCGGCACCCTGCTTGAGTTGACGATAGATGTCTTCGGCCTTGCTGGCCGCTGCCTGGATAGCCGCCGAGCTGGCGCTTTCCGGGACCTGGATCTGGATGTTGGCCAGGTGCAGTTCCTCGGACAGCTGCATCTTGCCCAGGTCCGAGGCGAGGAAGTTCTTCACTTCCTGCTCCGACACCTGGATGCGCTCGGCCACGCGACGTTGACGCACGCGGCTGATGATCATCTCGCGCTTCACCTGCTCGCGCGCATCGTCATACGACAGGCCGTCATGCGCCAATGCGGCACGGAACTGCGCGGTCGACATGTTGTTGCGCTGGGCGATGGTGGCGATGGCAGCGTTGAGTTCTTCGTCGGTGATGCGAATGCCGGAACGCTCGCCGATCTGCAGTTGCAGATTCTCGACGATCAGGCGTTCCAGCACCTGCTGTTGCAGGACGCTGGCTGGAGGCACGCCACCACTACCGCCACGCTTGGCGATGGTTTGCTGCACTTCCTTGACGCGCTGGTCGAGCTGACTTTGCATGACCACGTCGTTGTCGACAATGGCCACGACACGGTCCAGCTGTTGCACCGCGGCGTGCGCCGTGGTGCCCAGCAGCATGGCGCCCAGCACGACTGGGCGCAGCAGATCACATAGCTTGGTCTTCACGTTCACGATAACCTTGAATGCCCTTGTCGAGGAAACCCTCAACCTTATTGCCTACCACGCCACCGAGGCCCTTCAGCACGATTTGCAGGAAGACGCCATGGTCGCCTTTTTCGTTCTGCGGGGCGGCCTGGCTGTATTCGTCGTTGTCAACCCAGTAACGGTTGATCAGACGCATCTTCCAGCAGCAGTTGTCGTATTCGAAACCACCGAAAGCTTCCAGCGTGCGGTTGCGGTTGTAGTCGAACTGCCAGCGGCTGATGACGCTCCACTGCGGCACGATCGGCCACATGACCGAGAAGTCATGCTGCTGGATCTTGTAGTAGTCCTTCACGTAGTTCAGATCGCCCGGCTGACCATAGTCGCCACCGAAGGTCCAGCGACCGGTCGCCGAATCGTAGTGGACGGTGTCGTCGCGGTAGCGATAGCCCAGGTTGACCACCTTGTTGGGGTTGTCTTCAGGCTGGTAATGGAACATCGCGCTGCCCGAACGAGTGCTGCGGCTGTCCGGATCCCAGTTGAAATCCGAGCTGAAGCGCCAGTCGCGGTTGAAGCGGTATTCGTATTCCAGGGCGTACGGCGAAACGTTGGCCTGTGCATCGTCGCGGGTCTTGAAGTCGACGCCCGGCAGCTGCACTTCGCGATCCCGGAAATACAGGGCCTGGCCGACGCTGACACGCTGACGCTCGAAACCGTTGTCTTCGATCCAGCGGCTGGTCACGCCCAGCGACAGCTTGTTCTCGTCGCCCACGCGGTCGGCACCGGTGAAGCGGTTTTCACGGAACAGCGAGCTGTAGCTGAAGGTGGTTTCCGAGGTGTCGAACACGGGAATGTCGGTCTGGTCTTCCTCAGGTACATAGAGGTAGAACAGGCGCGGTTCCAGGGTCTGGCGGAAGTTGGTGCCGAACATCTGCGTGTCGCGGTCGAAGTACAGGCCGCTGTCGATGCTGGCGATCGGTACGCCACGGTTCTGCGAGCTGCTGAAACGCTCGTCGGCCAGCAGGGTGTTCTTGCCGCGGCTGTCCAGATCCAGGTCGTACTGGGTGTACATGTACTTGAGCGATGGACGCACGAAGCCCCAGTTCCAGTTCAGCGGGAGGGCCACGCCGGGTTCCAGGTTCAGGCGGTTGCCGTTGGCACGGGCCAGGCCGGAGACGTTGTTGTCGATACGACGCTCACTGATACCATCTTCGTTGATGAACGTACCGGTGCGCAGATCGCGCTCGAAACGAACGATCTCGCTGTTGTAGGTAAAGTCCAGACCGCCCGGATGGTAAGGCAGCGCACCGGTGAAGGTGATCTGCGGCATGCGGTTGTACGGGGTGATGTCGGCCACGGTCGCCAGCTTGTACGCCTGGGCGTTCAAGCGTGCGGTGTAGGTATCGCCACGATAGGTCAGGGCACCCTGCTGGTTGATCCAGTCGTGGCGCTCGACGCCGATCTGGTCGGACTGCAGGTCCTGGAAGTAGTAGGGATCGCTGATGTCGGTGTAGTCGACTTCGGTGGTCAGACGCGAATCCAGGCCGCCTTTGTGCTGCCAGTTGACCATCCAGCGGGTCTTGTCGTAGTCGGACTGCAGACGGCGATCGTCGTTCTCGTCATTGAGGTACGCACCGCCGAACTGGCCTTCGCTGGTCTTGGTCAGGTAGCGGAATTCACCTTCCATCATCACGCCGCGCTTGGCCATGTAGCGCGGATACAACGTGGCGTCGTAGTTGGGCGCCAGGTTGAAGTAGTACGGCGTGACGAGGGTGAAGCCGCTGTCGGTGTCGGTGGCGAAGGACGGCGGGAGGAAGCCGGACTGGCGACGGTCGTCGATCGGGAAGTAGATATACGGCGTGTACAGCACCGGAATATCCTTCACGCGAAGGGTGACGTTGGTCGCGGTGCCGAAACCGGTGGCCGGGTTCAACGTGATGTTGTTGCCCTTGAGCTGCCAGGCGTTGCTGTCCGGCTCACAGGTGGTATAGGTACCGTCCTTGAGGCGAATGATCGCGTTCTCGGCACGCTTGGCGTACAGCGCACTGCCGCGGATGCGCGACTTGTGCAGCACGTATTCGGCGTTGTCGACCTGGGCCTCGCCGGTGTCGAGCTGGACCTGGGCGTGGTCGCCCACCACCAGCGCACCGTTGTCGCGCAACTTGACGTTGCCGTTGAGCTCGCCACGGTTCTCGGCCTGATGCAGGCTGGCCTCGTCGGCCTCGATCTGCATGCTGCCCTGGCGCATCACCACGTCACCGGCCAGCGAAGCGATCTGCTCTTCGGTCTGGTAGCGCGAAGCCTTGGCGCCGATGAAGGTCGGAGACTCGCTCTTGGGCGTGTTGTCGCTCATGCCGGGACGCACGGGTTCGATGTACGCACCGGAGCAGTACGGTCCGGTTTCGGCCAGTTGCGCGGCAGTCAGCTTGCTGCGCGGTACCCAGTCCAGGTGGCTGTAGTCGGCACTGCGCGAGGTCAGGCCACGGCCCTTGCTCTGGGTGACGGCCACCGGGCCGACGGTCTTCTCTTCACGCGAAGAGCCGCCGCCACTGCCTGCCACCGCCGCGCCGTCGTGCACGGGGCGGGGCGGCAACTGCGCAGCCGGGGCCTTGGGGTTGCAGTCCCAGGCACCGGCAGCGGAGACTTGGCAGTCGAATTGCTCTGCAGCAAAGACGAACTGGGTGGCCATGGGTTGCATCACCAGCAAACCGCCAGTGACCAGCAACGGAAATTTTTTACGAAACGCGGGGGATTTCAATGCCATCTTATTAGTCCGGGCTTCCTGCGTGCCATCTTGCCCGCGGGGGGGCCGCACGCCTCTCGATGGTCTGAAAAAGATGCTGGATAATAAAGCATGACCCGCTTGACGGCTAGCGCCGTCGGAGACCCTTGCAATGCCTGATCAAGATGTACGCCTGCAACACCTCAAAACATGGCTCGACGAGCAACTGGAGAAACTCTTCCAGGCTCGTGAATGGGGCGCCGTACCCCCGGCCACGTTGACTGCGGCCAGTAGCGACGCCAGTTTTCGTCGATACTTCCGCTGGCAGGGCCAGGGTCGCAGTTTTATCGTCATGGACGCGCCACCGCCCCAGGAAAACTGCGCACCGTTCGTGAAAATCGACGAATTGCTCGCGAGCGCCGGCCTCAATGTGCCGCAGATTCATGCCCAGGACCTGGAGCGTGGCTTCCTGCTGTTGAGCGATCTTGGCCACCAGACCTACCTGGACGTGATCGATGCGGACAACGCCGAAGCGCTGTTCGCCGACGCCATCGATGCCTTGCTGGCGCTGCAGAAACTACCGGCCAGCGGCGACCTGCCCAGCTACGACGTGGCGCTGCTGCGGCGCGAGCTGGAACTGTTTCCGGAATGGTACGTTGGCAAAGCCTTGGGCAAACAGCTGGACGCCGAGCAGCTGGCGGCCTGGCAGCGCGTGAGCACGCGCCTGATCGACAGCGCCCTGGCGCAGCCCAAGGTACTGGTGCATCGCGACTTCATGCCGCGCAATCTCATGGTCAGCGAGCCTAATCCAGGCGTGCTGGACTTCCAGGATGCGGTCTATGGTCCGGTTACCTACGACATCACGTGCCTGTTCAAGGATGCTTTCCTCAGTTGGCCCGAGGAACGTGTACAGGCATGGCTGCAGCGCTACTGGGAGCAGGCGGGCGAGCAGGGCATACCGGTGCAGCTGGACTTCGCCGAGTTCTGCCGTGCCAGCGACCTGATGGGTGTGCAGCGCCACCTTAAAGTGATCGGCATTTTCGCCCGTATCTGCCATCGTGACGGCAAACCCCGTTACCTGGCCGACGTACCGCGTTTCTTCTCTTATATAGAAACGGTACTGGCGCGGCGTCCCGAGCTGGCTGAATTGGGTCAACTGTTCAAAAGCCTTGGAGTGTCCTCATGAAAGCCATGATCCTGGCGGCAGGCAAGGGCGAGCGCATGCGTCCGCTGACCCTGACCACGCCCAAGCCGTTGCTGAGCGTCGGTGGCAAAAGGTTGATCGAATACCACCTGCTCGCCTTGGCCAAGGCGGGCTTCAGCGACGTGGTGATCAATCACGCCTGGCTGGGCCGGCAGATCGAAGACTACCTGGGTGACGGCGCGCGCTACGGTGTGGCCATCGAGTATTCGCGCGAGACCGAACCGCTGGAAACCGGCGGGGGCATTCGTCAGGCGTTACCGCTGCTGGGTGATGCACCGTTTCTGGTAGTCAACGGCGACATCTGGACTGACTACGATTTCGCCCGGTTGCGCGGTCCATTGGCGGGCCAGGCCCATCTGGTACTGGTCGACAACCCGGCCCAGCATCCACAGGGTGACTTCACCCTGCTCGAAGGCCAGGTGCGCGACCAGCCCGGGCTGACCTACAGCGGCATCGCCGTGCTCGACCCCGAGCTGTTCGACGGTCACGGCGAAACCGCGTTCAAGCTCGCGCCGTTGTTGCGCCGTGCGATGGACGTGGGGCAGGTGACCGGCGAGCACTACCAGGGCCAGTGGATCGACGTCGGCACGCCGCAGCGGCTGAGCGACCTGGATCGACTCCTGGCCGAGCGGGGTTGATATGCTGTGGCCCGCAACGGTAGCCGGCGCAGCGGCAGGTTATGCCATCGCCGACATTCCAGGGGCGCTGCTGGGCCTGGTGCTTGGTCAGGTGCTTGATCGCCACCTCAGGTTGAAGACGTGGGGGGAGTTGCTGGATCGGCTCAAAGGCAAGTCGGTGCTGCGCGACGAAGAATTGTTGTTCGTACTGCTGGGTCGGGTGGCCAAGGCCGAAGGCCAGGTGGTGGCGGCGCATATCCAGCAGGCGCGCCTGGAAATGCGCTCTTTGAACCTCAACGAGCAGGCACGTCGCCGCGCCATCGGTGCATTCAATCGGGGCAAGGCGGGGGGTGATCAGTTGCGCGGGCACCTGCTGCGCCTCAAGCATCAACCCAATTCCGCCGAAGGCATGCTGCGTGCCTGCTGGCGGATGGTCTGGGCCGATGGTCGCGCCGGAACCGCCGAACGCGAGCTGGTGGTCACCTGGGGCAAGTGGCTGGGCTGGTCGTCGGCGCGCGTGCAGGGGCTGGGGCAGGACTACGAGCCGCGCCACAGACCGGTGACCAAGCGTGGCGGTGCCTACGAAGAGGCGATGCGTTTGCTGGGAGTTTCCTCGACCACCGAGCCGGATCAGATCAAACGCGCCTACCGGCGCCTCTTGAGCCGACATCACCCTGACAAGCTGGTAGGCAGCGGCGCAACCCCGACGCAGATTCGCGAGGCGACCGACCGCACCCGTGAGCTGCACAACGCCTACAGCCTGATCCGCGAGCGTCGCGATCTGCGTTGATGGGCCCGGTCCGCTGGCGAGCGCGCAATCGTCTACTGTGCGCTCAAGGCACCCTTGACCCGCCGGAACAACTGCTCGGCCTGTGCATCCCTGTCCGGCAGCGATTTGAGCGAAACCTGGGAATACACCGCGCCCTTGTTGCGCTTGCTGGCTTGCAGACGCAGTTGCGCAGCAGCGGCCGCCGCCTGACGATCGCTGTAGAAAATGTCCGTGGTCTGCACTTTGAGCAGTGCGGCCAACTCGTCGATCTGCTGGGGTGCATTGTCCGGCGTGCGCGTGTCCACCAACACCAGTCGCTGGACGTGTGCAGGTTGCCGTTCGGCCATGTAGCGGGTCGCCCAGTAGGCACCGCTGCCATGGCCCACCAATACGATGCTGCGCGAGTTGTGTTGCTGGGCAAAAGCGATGCCTGCTTCGATGCGCGCAAAGATGCGCTCGGCGTCCACCTTCATCGGGTCTTGCAACTGCACCTCGGGGCTGGCCGCTTCGGCATCCTGCGCTGTGGCCTTTTCCACCCCGGCGCCGGCATCCGGCGGCGTCGCCTGGGTTTCGGTAGTCACTGGCAGTGGCGGCTTCTCGGCTGGCCTGGCCGAAGGCATCTGGCTGACCAGGTCCGGCAAGCTGAGGCTCAAGCTGTTGAACGCGGCGTCCGGCAACTTGCGCCGCAAGGGCCCCACGCCCTGCGGCCAGTCCGCGGTTTCCCCGGCACCTGGCACGATGATGACCGTACCCTGCGCATCGGCAGTATTGGCCGGACGCCACAGCGACAGGAACTCATCGCTGCCGGCCTGCAACTGTTGCTGCTCGCTGGCAGGCAGTTGACGTTCCAGTGCCTGAGCATCCTCTGCACTGCGCTCAGGCAAAGGTTGACGAACATCCGCCGCTTCCTTGACCGGTACGGCGTCCTCGGCCAGCGCAACGCCGTGCAGCGGAACGAGCAATGCCAGGCAGACCGCTCTGATGTGAACAGCTTTCATCGGTACTTTCCGTCCAGATCAATGATTCTTGTGTTCGACACCGGTTGAAATTCCAAGCCTATAGCTTAGTGCCATCCACGCAAAGGTCGTTCACAGCGAATGTTCCCCCTTTGCTCCGCCCCCGGTTCTGCAATGCGTTCCAGCGCGATTCGCCCGCCCATCGCACCTGAGCTACAATGCGCGCCACCGTGATTCCAGCCTGAATAGGTGCGCCATGCAGCCCTTCGCAATTGCCCCGTCCATCCTCTCTGCGGATTTCGCCCGCCTGGGCGAGGAAGTCGATAACGTACTCGCCGCGGGCGCCGATATCGTCCACTTCGACGTGATGGACAACCACTACGTCCCCAACCTCACCATCGGCCCGATGGTCTGCGCGGCGCTGCGCAAGTACGGTATCAGTGCGCCCATCGACGTCCATCTGATGGTCAGCCCGGTCGACCGCATCATCGGTGACTTCATCGAGGCGGGTGCCAGCTACATCACCTTCCACCCCGAAGCGACCCAGCACATCGACCGCTCGCTGCAATTGATCCGCGAAGGCGGCTGCAAGGCCGGTCTGGTCTTCAATCCGGCAACCCCGCTGAACCTGCTCGAATACGTCATGGACAAGGTCGACATGATCCTGTTGATGAGCGTCAACCCCGGTTTCGGCGGCCAGAAGTTCATTCCCGGCACCCTGAACAAACTGCGTGAAGCACGCGCCCTGATCGACGCCAGCGGGCGCGACATCCGCCTGGAAATCGACGGCGGCGTCAACGTGGGCAACATTCGCGAGATAGCCGCAGCCGGTGCCGACACTTTTGTCGCCGGCTCCGCTATCTTCAACGCGCCCGACTACCGCCATGTGATCGAGCAAATGCGCACGGAACTGACGCTGGCCCGCTCATGAGCGCCCTGGAGCGGCTGTTTCCCGGCAGCCTGCCGCGCCTGGTGATGTTCGATCTGGACGGCACCCTGGTGGACTCGGTGCCTGATCTGGCAGCCGCCGTCGATACCATGCTGGCCCAGCTGGGCCGCGAACCGGTCGGAATTGAAGCCGTGCGCGAATGGATCGGCAACGGTGCCCGCGTGCTGGTTCGCCGCGCCCTTGCAGGTAGCTTCGATCACGCGCACATCGACGAGGCGCAAACCGAGCACGCCCTGGAGCTGTTCTCGGCGGCCTATGCCGCAAATCATGCTTTGACCCAGGTGTACCCGGGCGTGCACGAAACCCTCAAATGGCTGCACAAGAAGCGCGTGAAGATGGCCCTGATCACCAACAAGCCGGAACGCTTCGTCGCGCCCCTGCTGGACCAGATGGGCCTGGGACGCTATTTCAAGTGGATCATCGGCGGCGATACGCTACCCCAGCAGAAGCCCGATCCGGCAGCCCTGTTGTTCGTCATGAAAATGGCCAAGGTCAAGGCGCAGCACGCCTTGTTCATCGGCGATTCGCGCAGTGACGTGCAAGCCGCCAAGGCTGCGGGCGTGAACTGTATCGCGCTCAGCTACGGCTACAACCATGGCCGACCGATCGCCGAGGAATCACCGGCACTGGTGATCGACGATCTGCGCGCACTGATGCCTGGTTGCTTCGATCCGGCCACTGGGATAACGTTGGCCCACGGCAACTCCCCCGCTCATAGAGATTCCATCGTGGTGGTCACTCGCAAACTCTGGATGAAAGTCATCAAGGCCTTGGCCCGCTGGCGTTGGCGCGCCTGACTTTCCCGTTCCAGCGTTTGCCCACAGACCGTTCGACCCCTCCATCACGAGGCTGAATCATGACCCGCGAAGAATTCCTGCGCCTGGCCGCCGAAGGCTACAACCGTATCCCGATGGCCCACGAAACCCTGGCCGACTTCGATACACCCCTGTCCATCTACCTGAAACTGGCCGACCAGCCCAATTCCTATCTGCTGGAATCGGTGCAGGGCGGCGAGAAATGGGGCCGCTACTCGATCATCGGCCTGCCGTGCCGCACCGTCCTGCGTGTGCACGGCTACCATGCCAGCGTGACCTGCGACGGCGTCGAGATCGAAGCCTGCGATGTCGAAGACCCGCTGGCCTTCGTCGAGACCTTCAAAGCCCGCTACAACGTGCCAACCATCGCCGGCCTGCCACGCTTCAATGGTGGCCTGGTGGGCTATTTCGGCTATGACTGCGTGCGTTACGTCGAGAAGCGTTTGGGCCAGTGCCCGAACCCGGATCCGCTGGGCGTTCCGGACATCCTGTTGATGGTCTCCGATGCCGTGGTGGTGTTCGACAACCTGGCTGGCAAGATGCACGCCATCGTCCTGGCCGATCCTGCGCAGGCCGATGCCTACGAGCAGGCCCGCGATCAGCTCGAAGCCCTGATGGACCGCCTGCGCCAGCCCATTGCGCCGCGCCGCGGGCTGGACTTCAATCGTCCGCAGGCTGCCGACCCGGTGTTTCGTTCCAGTTTCACCCAGTCCGACTACGAAGGCGCCGTCGACACCATCAAGGAATACATCCTGGCGGGCGACGTCATGCAGGTGGTCCCTTCGCAGCGCATGTCCATCGACTTCAAGGCAGCGCCGATCGATCTGTACCGCGCGTTGCGCTGCTTCAACCCAACGCCCTACATGTACTTCTTCAATTTCGGCGATTTCCACGTGGTCGGCAGCTCGCCCGAAGTGCTGGTACGGGTCGAGGACGACCTGATCACCGTACGGCCGATTGCCGGAACCCGCCCGCGCGGCGCGACCGAAGAAGCCGACCATGCGCTGGAAGTCGATCTGCTGTCCGATGACAAGGAGATCGCCGAGCACTTGATGTTGATCGACCTGGGCCGCAACGACGTGGGCCGGGTATCGGAAGTCGGCTCGGTGAAGCTGACCGAGAAGATGGTCATCGAGCGTTACTCCAACGTGATGCACATCGTGTCCAACGTGACCGGCCACCTCAAGCAGGGCCTGACCGCCATGGACGCCCTGCGTGCCATCCTGCCGGCTGGCACCCTGTCCGGTGCCCCGAAGATCCGCGCCATGGAAATCATCGACGAGCTGGAACCGGTCAAACGCGGTGTCTACGGCGGTGCGGTCGGCTACTTCGCCTGGAACGGCAACATGGATACCGCGATCGCCATCCGTACCGCGGTCATCAAGAACGGTGAACTGCACGTGCAGGCTGGCGGCGGCATCGTGGCCGACTCGGTGCCTGCCCTGGAATGGGAAGAAACGCTGAACAAGCGTCGCGCCATGTTCAAGGCCGTGGCCCTGGCCGAGCAATCGCCAGACTGATACCGGACCCGGCAAGCCAGTGTTCACCGGTTCCAGACAACCGGTGACCCGTCAGCAGATTCGAGAGGTTAAGCACCATGTTGCTCATGATCGACAATTACGACTCCTTTACCTACAACGTCGTCCAGTACCTGGGCGAGCTTGGCGCTGACGTCAAGGTCATCCGCAACGATGAACTGACCATCGCCGAAATCGAGGCCCTGGCCCCGGAGCGTATCGTCGTTTCGCCTGGGCCCTGCACACCCAACGAAGCCGGTGTGTCCCTCGACGTCATTCGCCACTTTGCCGGCAAGCTGCCCATCCTCGGCGTCTGCCTGGGCCATCAGTCGATCGGCCAGGCCTTCGGCGGTGACGTGGTGCGTGCTCGGCAGGTCATGCACGGCAAGACCAGCCCGATCACCCACTCCGACCTGGGTGTATTCGAAGGTCTCAGCCACCCATTGACCGTCACCCGCTATCACTCCCTGGTGGTCAAGGCGCAGACCCTGCCCGAGTGCCTGGAGCTGACGGCCTGGACCACACACGAAGACGGCACGGTGGACGAGATCATGGGCCTGCGGCACAAGACCTTGAATGTCGAGGGTGTGCAGTTCCACCCCGAATCGATCCTGACCGAGCAAGGCCACGAGCTGTTCGCCAACTTTCTCAAGCAGACCGGCGGCAGCCGCCAGGGCTAAGGAATACCCATGGATATCAAGAGCGCGCTGACCCGTATCGTCAGCCAGCTGGACCTGAGCACCGAGGAAATGCGCACGGTGATGCTCGACATCATGACCGGCCAATGCAGCGAAGCGCAGATCGGCGCCTTCATGATGGGCATGCGCATGAAAAGCGAAACCATCGACGAGATCGTCGGCGCCGTGTCGGCGATGCGCGAGCTGGCGAGCAAGGTCGAACTGCGGACCTTGGACAAGGTGGTCGACATCGTCGGCACCGGTGGCGATGGCGCCAACATCTTCAACGTGTCCACTGCCTCGGCACTGGTCGTCGCGGCGGCCGGTTGCACGGTGGCCAAGCATGGCAACCGCGCGGTCTCGGGCAAGAGCGGCAGTGCCGACCTGCTCGAAGCTGCCGGCGTCTACCTCAACCTGGACGCCACTCAGGTCGCCCGCTGCATCGACAGCGTCGGCATCGGCTTCATGTTCGCCCAGGCTCATCACAGCGCCATGAAACACGCAGCCATCCCGCGCCGCGATCTGGGCCTTAGGACCCTGTTCAACATGCTCGGGCCCTTGACCAATCCGGCAGGCGTCAAGCATCAGGTGGTGGGTGTGTTCACCCAGGCCCTGTGTCGACCGCTGGCCGAAGTGCTGGCGCGCCTGGGCAGCAAACACGTACTGGTGGTGCATTCGCGCGACGGTCTGGACGAGTTCAGCCTGGCCGCCCCAACCTTCGTCGCCGAGCTCAAGGATGGCGAAGTCACCGAATACTGGGTCGAGCCCGAAGACCTTGGCATCAAGAGCCAGAGCTTGCACGGGTTAGTGGTCGACAGCCCGGCGGCTTCGCTCGAATTGATCCGCGATGCGCTGGGTCGGCGCAAGACCGAACATGGCGAGAAAGCCGCCGAAATGATCGTCCTCAATGCCGGTGCGGCGTTGTACGCGGCCGATGTGGCGAGCAGCCTGAAAGAGGGCGTGGCCATGGCGCACGATGCCTTGCACACCGGCCTGGCCCGCGAAAAGCTCGAGGAGCTGGGTGCCTTTACCGCTGTATTCAAGCAGGAGAACGAAGCATGAGCGTGCCTACGGTGTTAGAGAACATACTGGCGCGCAAGGCGCAGGAAGTGGCCGAGCGTCGCGAACGAGTCGGCCTGGCCGAACTCGAGCGCCTTGCCGCCGCAGCCGATGCGCCGCGTGGTTTTGCCCAGGCCTTGATCGCCCAGGCCGCTTCGAAGAAGCCAGCGGTCATTGCCGAGGTCAAGAAAGCCTCGCCCAGCAAAGGTGTCATCCGCGAGCACTTCGTACCCGCCGACATCGCGGCCAGCTACGAGAAAGGCGGCGCTACCTGCCTATCGGTACTGACCGACATCGACTTTTTCCAGGGGGCCGACCTGTACCTGCAACAGGCGCGCGCTGCCTGCCAGCTGCCGGTGATCCGCAAGGACTTCATGATCGACCCCTATCAGGTGGTCGAAGCGCGCGCATTGGGGGCGGACTGCATCCTGTTGATCGTCTCGGCGCTGCAGGATGCGCAAATGGCCGAGCTGGCCGCAGTGGCCAAGGACGTTGGCCTCGACGTGCTGGTCGAAGTCCACGACGGCGATGAACTGGAGCGTGCTTTGAACACCCTGGACACCCCGCTGGTCGGCGTCAACAACCGCAACCTGCACACCTTCGACGTCAGCCTGGAAACCACGCTCGATCTGCTGCCGCGTATCCCGCGCGATCGCCTGGTGATCACCGAGAGCGGCATCTTCAATCGTGCCGATGTTCAGCTCATGGAAATCAACGGGGTTTACTCGTTCCTGGTCGGCGAAGCGTTCATGCGCGCCGAAGATCCAGGCACGGAACTGCAGCGCCTGTTCTTCCCCTGATCCAACGGCCGTCTGGGCCTTCACTTCGCACGAGTCTCGCCCCATGCTTCAGCATTTGCCTACGGAACAGGGTTTGCGCGCCGAGCAGGATCTGCTCGGCAGCGTCTGCAAGGGCGAGCAGGCATGGGGCCTGCTGTTCTGGTGCCCCACCGATCGCACCTTGGTGATGCCGCGACGCATGAGCCGCCTCGATGGCTTCGAGCAGGCCAGCCTCGCATCGGCTGCCAGCGGCTGGCCCGTGCTGCTGCGCGAGACAGGCGGCGAACCGGTGCCACAGTCGCCCTCGACGATCAACGTCGCGCTGGTGTATGTCGCCCCGCAGCAGGAAGGCGACCAACACCGTATCGAAACGGCCTACCGCCGCCTGTGCCAGCCCTTGCTCGATGCCCTCGAGCGCCTTGGTGGCAGCGCGTCACTGGGCGAAATAGAAGGCGCCTTCTGCGATGGCCGCTTCAACGTCAATCTCGACGGCCGCAAATGGGTGGGCACGGCACAGCGCTGGCGCCAGGGCCTGAGCGGCACGCGTCCGGTGGTATTGGTTCACGGGGCGATGTTGATGGAGGACGAGCGCGAATCGATGGCGGCCGCCGTCAATCTGTTCAATCAGCAGTGTGGGCTGGAGCAGCGCGTCAAGGCCTCCAGCCATATAGCACTGCACGAGCGTCATCCCGCACCGGATCTGATCGACGAGCTGCAAGTGGCCTATACCCAAATGCTAACAGCACTGGCCTGAGCCTGACGGGTCAGCGGGTTCCGTACACCACCATGGTCTTGCCCTTCACGTGGACCACGCTGCGCTCTTCCAGGTCCTTGAGAACCCGCCCGACCATCTCCCGTGAACAACCCACGATGCGGCCGATTTCCTGACGCGTGATCTTGATCTGCATGCCGTCGGGGTGAGTCATGGCGTCGGGCTGCTTGCACAGATCCAGCAAGCAACGAGCTACCCGCCCAGTCACATCGAAGAACGCCAGGTCGCCCACCTTGCGCGTGGTGTCGCGCAGACGTTGCGCCATTTGCCCACCCACTGCATAGAGCATGTCCGGCTCCTGCTGAGCCAATTCGCGAAACGCGGTGTAGCTGATCTGCACCACTTCGCATTCGGTCTTGGCACGTACCCAGGCATCGTGTGCCTGTGCGCCATGGGCTGACTGAAAAAGGCCCAGCTCACCAAAGAAGTCTCCGGCATTGAGGTAGGCAATCACCAACTCCCGGCCTTCCTCGGCCTCGATCATCACTGTTGCCGAGCCCTTGAGAATCAGCGAAAGGGTGTCATCCCGGGCACCGGCCGCGATCAGCGTGGTCTTCGCGGCAAATCGATGGCGCTGACCTTGCGCGAGCAGCTTTTCGAGGTTCTTGATCTTGTGCGCGGCAGCAGTCATGGCTTGGTTCCGGAAAGGGCAATCGATCTTGCATGAATCACGGCAATACGCCAGTACATTGGCGTCAGCTTATCAGACACATAGTGTGGTCACACGGCATTTGACTGCAGAACGTGGGATTTGACCGTTTCGACCTCGCGAATTGTTACAGGTGCGCTGTGTTAAGCTCACCCGCTTTATGAACACGGGAGTCCGGAAAGATGAAGGCGCGTATTCAGTGGGCCGGCGAGGCCATGTTTCTGGGCGAGTCAGGTAGCGGCCATGTCGTGGTCATGGACGGACCTCCCGAGAGCGGCGGCCGCAACCTCGGCGTGCGCCCCATGGAAATGCTGCTGCTGGGCCTGGGCGGCTGCAGCAACTATGACGTGGTCAGCATCCTCAAGAAATCGCGCCAGCCCATCGAAAGCTGCGAAGCCTTTCTGGAAGCCGAACGCGCCACGGAAGACCCGAAAGTCTTCACCAAGATCCACTTGCACTTCGTGGTCAAGGGCCGCGGCCTGAAAGAAGCTCAGGTCAAGCGTGCGGTGGAGCTGTCGGCGGAGAAGTATTGTTCGGCATCCATCATGCTAGGTCGCGCCGGCGTGGACATCACCCATGACTACGAAATCGTCGAACTGGGCTGACTTCCAGAACAAATGAAAAGGGCGCTCATCGAGCGCCCCTGTTCTATCTGCCGCAAACAATCAAATCCGGTAGGTGCTCTTGGTCATGACCTTGGCCAACAGGCTCATGCCAAAGCGCAACGGCGCCGGAAACCTGGCCCCACCAGCGTCGAGGGCCGATTCGGCATGGGCTTGTTCATCGCTGCGCATCTGCGCCAGGATCGCCCGCGACTTGACGTCTTCGGCGGGCAGTTGCAGCAAGTGCTCATCCAGATGCTTGACCACCTGATGCTCGGTCGCTGCCACGAAACCCAGGCTCACCCGGTCACTGATGACGCCCGCTACCGCGCCAATACCGAACGACATGCCGTAGAACAACGGATTGAGCACACTGGTGTGGCTGCCCAGTTGCCGAATGCGCTGCTCGCACCACGCCAGGTGGTCCACTTCCTCTTCGGCCGCATGCTCCATGGCCTTGCGCACCTGGGGCAGCTTCGCGGTCAGGGCCTGGCCTTGATACAGCGCCTGAGCGCAGACCTCACCGGTGTGATTGATGCGCATCAGGCCGGCCACGTGCCGACTCTGCTGCTTGTCCATCGTCACCTCGGGCTGGACGAGCGCCGGCGAGGGTCGCGATGGATGTCCGCTGAACGGTAACAGCGTGCGCATGGCCGTATCGGCCTGCAGCAGCAAACGATCAATGGGCGAGTAGTGACGCTGGGTAGCCATGGGCACCTCCGTTGAAAACCTGGCCTGCATGATTGCCGCTCAACCGGGTGGCCAGTTCATCTGGCGCTGTCCCAGTACATGCATGTGTATGTGGTAGACGGTCTGACCGCCCAGTTCGTTGCAGTTCATGACCACCCGAAAGCCCTCTTCGCAGCCTAGTTCCTTGGCCAGCCGCTGGGCGGTGAACAGGATATGTCCAGCCAGGCCCTTGTCGTCTTCGGTCAAGTCGTTGAGCGTGCGGATGGGTTTTTTCGGGATGACCAGAAAATGCACCGGGGCCTGTGGCGCGATATCGTGGAAGGCCAGTACCTGGTCATCCTCGTAGATGATCTTGGCCGGAATCTCCCGGTTGATGATCTTGGTAAACAAAGTATCCACAATGCATCTCCATGGCAGTCGAAGGTTCAGTGTACTGAGGCTTGTGCCCAGCGCCCAGCCTTGCCGGCTTCAATGGGGGGCGAAAGCCTTGTTGATCCATCCACTCACGATGCGCGTCAGCCACCGTGAGCCCAGCCGCGGAGCCCTGGCCAGCCAGGCATTGCGCCGCCCAGGCACGATCACCGCGCGATTGCGGGCCAGCGCTCGTACCGTCTGCAGCGCTACCTGCTCGGGGTCCAGCACCTGCGAGCTGTTCGCCAGGCGCGGAATGCGCCGCTGGCTGGAGCGTACCGGTCCAGGACACAGCACCGAAACCTTCACCCCGGTCTGCTTGAGTTCCTCGCGCAGCCCTTCTGAAAAATGCAGCACATAGGCCTTGCTCGCCGCATAGCTGCTCATCCATGGTCCGGGCTGGAAGGCGGCCAGTGAGGCGACATTCAGGATCTGCCCACCACCCTGCACGGCCATCGCATTGCCCAAGGCGTGACAGAGGCGGGTGAGGGCTAGAACGTTCAGTTCGATCAGATCCTGTTCATGGCTCCAGTCCTGAGCCAGAAAGTGCCCATAGGAGCGCACGGCCGCGCAGTTCACCAACAGGTCGATCTGGCGTTCGCTTTCCTCAAGCTCCAACAGGAACCCCGACAGCCGCAGGGGTTCGCCCAGGTCGCAGGCACGAAACAATACTTCCACACCAAAGCGCTGCGTCAGTTCAGCGGCAATGATTTCAAGCTGGTCACGCTGGCGCGCTACCAGAAGCAGGCTGCGCCCACGCCTGGCCAGGGCTTCGGCCATGGCCAGGCCCAAGCCTGCCGACGCGCCTGTGATCATGGCATAACGGGTCATCGAATTCTCCATACCCCCGCCAGGCAAGCTGGCGCGGTTTCATATGGGCATTCTACCGCGCGCGTCCACATTTGGGCTCGCAGCTTGTGCGTGACCTCAGAACGGCTTGACCACCACCAGGATCACCACAGCCAGCAGGATCAGCACTGGAATTTCGTTGAACCAGCGGTAGTACACATGGCTGCGTTTGTTCTCGCCACGTGCGAAGCGCTTCATCTGCGCGCCGCACACGTGATGGTAGCCGGTCAGCAATATGACCAGGGTCAGCTTGGCATGCATCCACCCCTGGCTCATCCAGCCCGGCGACAGTGCAATCAGCCAGATACCGAAGACGAACGTGGCGATCATCGCCGGGGTCATGATGCCGCGGTAAAGCTTGCGCTCCATGACGGCAAAGCGTTCGCGGCTGACGGTGTCCTCGCTCTGTGCGTGGTAGACGAACAGACGAGGCAGGTAGAACAACCCGGCAAACCAGCAGACAACGCTGACGATATGCAGAGCCTTGATCCATAGATAAAGCATTTTTGGTCTTCTCAGGTTCACGGTAGCGTCGATAGTAGAGTCTGTCGGCGTTCGCGTCATCTCAACGGTTGTGACTCAAGCCCCAGGCCCCTATCATCGAAGGCTTTCCAGTCGCATCGTGAAGAGGGCAGTGTATGGTCAAGGTCGGTATCGTCGGCGGCACGGGTTACACCGGAGTCGAACTGCTACGTCTGCTGGCGCAGCATCCGCAGGCGCAGGTAGAGGTCATCACCTCCCGATCCGAGGCTGGCCTGCCGGTTGCCGACCTGTACCCCAACCTGCGCGGTCACTACGACGGCCTGGCGTTCAGCGTCCCTGACATCAAGACCCTGGGTGCCTGCGACGTAGTGTTCTTCGCCACGCCCCACGGTGTCGCCCACGCCCTGGCCGGCGAGCTGCTGGCGGCGGGTACCAAGGTCATCGACCTGTCCGCCGACTTCCGCCTGCAGGATGCCGATGAATGGGCCAAGTGGTACGGTCAGCCGCACGGTGCGCCCGAGCTGCTGGCCGATGCCGTCTATGGCTTGCCCGAGGTCAACCGCGAGCAGATCCGCCAGGCGCGCCTGATCGCCGTGCCAGGCTGCTATCCGACGGCCACCCAGCTGGGCTTCCTGCCGCTGCTCGAGGCTGGACTGGCCGACAACACGCGTCTGATCGCCGACTGCAAGTCGGGCGTCAGTGGCGCGGGTCGCGGCGCCAGCGTAGGTTCACTGTTCTGCGAAGCTGGCGAAAGCATGAAGGCCTATGCGGTCAAGGGCCACCGTCACCTGCCCGAAATCACCCAAGGCCTGCGTCGGGCCGCCGGTGGTGAGGTGGGTCTGACCTTCGTCCCCCACCTCACGCCCATGATCCGCGGTATCCACTCCACACTGTATGCCACGGTCGTCGACAAATCGGTCGATCTGCAGGCGCTGTATGAAGAACGCTACGCCGATGAACCCTTCGTCGACGTCATGCCGGCCGGCAGCCACCCCGAAACCCGCAGCGTGCGCGGCGCCAACGTCTGCCGCATCGCCGTGCACCGCCCCCAGGGTGGCGACCTGGTGGTCGTGCTTTCGGTCATCGACAACCTGGTCAAAGGCGCGTCGGGCCAAGCCGTGCAGAACATGAACATCCTGTTCGGTCTGGACGAACGCTTCGGTCTGTCCCACGCCGGCATGCTGCCCTGACCATTTCCGCAGCATCGCCCAGAGGCCCGCATTGCGGGCCTCTTTGCTTTAGCCACTGGCTAATTCTTGACCATTTTCGTAGGAGAAGAGGATAATGCCGCCATTGAGCATTATGACGGCGTACGCCGGGAGAACTTCTACATGAGCGTCGAATCCTTTACCCCCATGGCTTTGCAATTCACCCAAGGGGCTGCCATCAAGGTCAAGACCCTGGTCGATGAAGAGGGTAACGATCGCCTCAAGCTGCGCGTCTTCGTCACCGGTGGCGGCTGCTCGGGCTTCCAGTATGGCTTTACCTTCGATGAAGACGTTGCCGAAGACGACACCATCGTCGAGCGCGAAGGCGTCAGTCTCGTGGTCGATCCCATGAGCTTCCAATACCTGGCCGGCGCACAGGTCGATTACCAGGAAGGCTTGGAAGGTTCGCGCTTCGTGATCAACAACCCCAACGCCAGCACCACCTGCGGTTGCGGTCAGTCCTTCTCGATTTGATCCAACACCCATGAAAAACGCCGTGCAATTGCACGGCGTTTTGCGTTTCAGGTATCCAGCTTCACGCCGGGTAGATGGCGCCCAACACGCGCAGGCCTCGCGCGCCGGTCACACTGGGCCGGTTGGCCGCAACGCCTTGCAGGCAGCAATCAGCCAGCCAGGCAAAAGCCATGGCTTCGACCCAGTCCGGATCGACACCCGCCGCTGCCGTGCTCTCGACCCGAGTCCCCGGCAGCAAGGCTTGCAGTCGCGCCATCAGGGCCTGATTGTGAGCGCCGCCACCGCACACCAGCAGTGCATGAGTGCTCGGCTGGGCGACACGCAGCGACTGTACGATGCTTTGCGCGGTCAGCTCCAGAAGCGTTGCTTGAACGTCGGCGTCGTCGAACGCAGGAAGGCTGTCCAGGTGTCGTTGCAGCCAGCTCAGGTTGAACACCTCGCGCCCCGTGCTCTTCGGGCCGCTGCCAGCGAAGAATGGATCGCTTAGCAGAGCACTCAGCAAATGCGGTTGCAGCGTACCGGTCGCTGCCCAAGCGCCTGCTCGATCATAGTCCTGGCCACGCTTGAGCTGAATCCAGGCATCCATCAGCACGTTGCCAGGTCCGCAGTCGAAACCGCTTACTGGCTGATTGCCGCCGATCAGGCTGAGATTGCTGAAGCCACCCACATTGAGCACCGCACGCGCCTCACCTTCGGCACCGAACAGCGCTTCGTGGAAGGCCGGAACCAAGGGTGCACCCTGACCGCCGGCGGCTACATCGCGTCGGCGAAAATCGCCCACGACGGTGATCTGCGTCAGCTCCGCCAACAACGCCGGATTGCCGATCTGTACGGTGAAGCCCCGAGCTGGCTCGTGCCTCACGGTCTGTCCGTGGCTACCAATCGCTCGGATGTCGGCAGGTGCAAGATGCTGTGAGGCCAGCAAGGCAGAGATGCCATCGGCTGCCAGTGCTACCCATTGGTTTTCGGCGACGGCAGCTCGAGCGATTTCATCCGGCCCGCTGGCGCACAGTTCCAGTAGCTGGCTGCGCAATGCCTCGGGCATGGGCACGTAGTGTGTTGCCACGAGCCGAGTGGATTGATCCTGCTCGATCAGGGCGATGTCCAGCCCATCGAGACTGGTGCCGGACATGACCCCAAGGTAGTACGCCATGGCTCAGCGCTTGCTCGCCAGCAGGGTGCTGCGCTCTACGTCCATCTTCGCCATCAGCGGCTGGCTCAGCTGGTTGAAGCGCTGTTTCTCGGACTTGGCGATCGGGTCAGCCATTGGCAGCTTCTGGCCCAGAGGATCGACGTGTACGCCGTTTACCTGGAACTCGTAGTGCAGATGCGGACCTGTCGACAGACCGGTGGTACCGATGTAACCGATCACCTGGCCTTGCTTGACGCTACCACCGGTCTTGATGCCTTTGGCGAAGCCCTGCATGTGTCCGTACAGCGTGGTGTAGCTGTTGCCGTGCTGAATGATCACGGTGTTGCCATAGCCGCCACGACGACCGGCCAAGGTGATCTTGCCGTCACCGGCCGCCTTGATCGGCGTACCGCGCGGCGCAGCATAGTCAACGCCCTTGTGCGCACGGATCTTGTTCAGAATCGGATGCTTGCGGCCCATCGAAAAACGCGAGCTGATGCGGGCAAAGTCCACCGGGGTACGGATGAACGCCTTGCGCATGCTGTTGCCATCGGCGGTGTAGTAATTACTGTTGCCCTGCTTGTTGGTATAGCGCACTGCGGTATAGGTCTTGCCGCGGTTGGTGAAGCGCGCAGCGAGAATGCCTCCGGTACCGATGACCTTGCCGTTGAGTACACGCTGCTCGTAGATGATGTCGAACTCATCGCCCTGGCGAATATCCTGAGCGAAGTCCACGTCATATCCGAAGATGCTGGCCATATCCATGGTCTGGCTATGGGACAGCCCGGCACGCGCGGCTGACTGCGACAGCGAGTTCTTGATTACGCCATGGGCATACGCTTCACGAGTCACCGGCTTGCTGGTTTCACGCTCGAAGGCGAAACCCGCGCCAGCCTTGGTCAGCCGGATGGTGTCCAGGTCGCTGACCTTACTGTGCAGGCTGAGCAATTCGCCTTCCGGCGACAGTTCGAATTCCAGCAGTTGTCCACGCTTGAGCTGAGTGAACTGTTTGGCCTTCTTGTCACTGCCTATGACTTCGGCCACGGTCGACGCCGGCAAACCGACCTTCTCGAACAGCGTGGAAAGCGTGTCGCCCTTGGCAACCACCACCTGACGATGTCCCGGCTCTTTCTTCGCGGCAGCGACTTCCTTGGCAGCGGATGCTTCCTTGGTTGCAGCAACGTGGGGGGCTGGATGCTCGGATGGCTGTGCGGCGTGCTCGGTGTCGGTCGAGGCAGGGGTTTCAATCTGGGCGAAGGGTGCAGGGGCTGCCTGCTCGGCGATCGGAGCAACCGGGGTGTCTTGTTCGGCGTCCTTGAGTTGTTCGACGGGAGCCGGCATCTCCAGGCTCATGTTCGTGCGTTTTGCTTCTACATCGCTGGAAGGAAACACCAGCAAGGCAAGGCTGAGGAGGGCGGCCAGGCCGCTGGCAGCCACGAGGTGGCTCTTCGGATAAAGCGGCGGCGCTTTAGGCGGTTGCTTGGTCATAGGTGATTTTTTGACTTTTAAAGATGGAAAGATGAGATGAATGACATGATGAAGATGAAATAACTGTATAAAATATAACCAAAACCCCTCCAAAGCAAGCTCGCAGACGTTTGCTTGGCGCCAATGAGTCACATCTGTGCCCGCGCCTTGTATTTGACCCGTGATCTTGTATCGTTGAGCCTTTTGAATCCGAGCGTTGTAGGACCTTATATGAAGTCTGTTGAAGAGCAGCTGGCGCTGATCAAGCGCGGCACTGAAGAGGTGCTGGTCGAATCCGAACTGGTCGAGAAGCTCAAGCGCGGTCAGCCCCTGCGTATCAAGGCAGGCTTCGATCCCACCGCCCCGGATCTGCACCTGGGCCACACCGTGCTGATCAACAAGCTGCGGCAGTTCCAGGAGCTGGGTCACCAGGTCATCTTCCTTATAGGTGACTTCACCGGCTCCATCGGTGACCCCAGTGGCAAGAGCGCCACACGTCCACCGCTGACGCGTGAGCAGGTGCTGGAGAATGCCGAAACCTACAAGGCTCAGGTGTTCAAGATCCTGGATCCTGCCAAAACCGAAGTGGCGTTCAACTCCACCTGGATGGACGTCCTTAGCCCAGCTGACTTCATTCGCCTGGCTTCGCAGTACACCGTGGCCCGCATGCTCGAGCGCGATGATTTCGACAAGCGCTACACCAGCAACCAGCCGATCGCGATTCACGAGTTCCTCTATCCCCTGGTCCAGGGTTATGACTCCGTCGCCCTGCGGGCAGACGTCGAGCTGGGCGGTACCGATCAGAAATTCAACCTGTTGATGGGGCGTGAGCTGCAACGCTCTTATGGTCAGGATGCCCAGTGCATCGTCACCTTGCCGTTGCTGGAGGGCCTGGACGGTGTCAAGAAGATGTCCAAGTCGCTGGGCAACTACGTGGGCATTCAGGAAGCGCCCGGCATCATGTACAGCAAGCTGGTCTCCATCCCCGATGCCCTGATGTGGCGTTACTTCGAGCTGCTCAGCTTCCGCAGCATGGATGAGATCGACGCTTTCAAGGCGGATGTGGAAGCCGGCGCCAACCCGCGTGACATCAAGATCAAGTTGGCCGAGGAGATCGTTGCACGCTTCCATGGCGAGGAAGCGGCACAGAGCGCCCACAAGGCGGCGGGCAACCGCATGAAGGATGGTGAGCTGCCAGAGGATCTGCCGGAGGTGGATGTAGCAGCCACTGAAGACATGCCCATCGCGGCTATCCTTAATAAGGCAGCGCTGGTCAAGAACGCCGCAGGCGCGCGCGACCTTCTCAATGCCGGAAGTGTTCGCGTCGACGGTGCTGTAGTAGACCGCGCATTCATCTTTCCGCTGGGCGCAACCCATGTAGTACAGGCCGGCAAGAAGGCCTTCGCCCGTATTACGCTGAAAACCGAATAATTCAAAACAAGGGCTTGACGGCGAGTTCGAAGTGTCTATAATTCGCCCCACTTCCGGCGCAGCCGAAACGATAAACGCTTTGTTAATCAATGAGTTAGTCGTTCAGGCAGTGAGGAAGCGCTTCGATCTTCAAGGTCGGAGGCGGTGAAAAAGGCAGTTGACAGCGGTTTGAAACGCTGTAGAATTCGCCTCCCGCTGACGAGTGATCGAAGCGAGTCAAGTGTTTGAAGTTGTTCAGGTTTCTGGAAAAATACTTCGAAATAAACGCTTGACAAAATGTGAGGCCAGCGTAGAATGCGCGCCTCGGTTGAGACGAAAGAATCAACCCACCGCTCTTTAACAATTGAATCAAGCAATTCGTGTGGGTGCTTGTGAGTTAAGACTGTTAGTCAACAAGATTATCAGCATCACAACAACTCCACGAGAAATCGAAGAGTTACCTCGATCCTTCGGGCTCGAGTTTGCGATTGCTGAGCCAAGTTTATAGGGTTTTCTCAAAACCCAATTGCAGTATTGAACTGAAGAGTTTGATCATGGCTCAGATTGAACGCTGGCGGCAGGCCTAACACATGCAAGTCGAGCGGTTGAGGGAAGCTTGCTTCCTGATTCAGCGGCGGACGGGTGAGTAATGCCTAGGAATCTGCCTGGTAGTGGGGGACAACGTTTCGAAAGGAACGCTAATACCGCATACGTCCTACGGGAGAAAGCAGGGGACCTTCGGGCCTTGCGCTATCAGATGAGCCTAGGTCGGATTAGCTAGTTGGTGAGGTAATGGCTCACCAAGGCGACGATCCGTAACTGGTCTGAGAGGATGATCAGTCACACTGGAACTGAGACACGGTCCAGACTCCTACGGGAGGCAGCAGTGGGGAATATTGGACAATGGGCGAAAGCCTGATCCAGCCATGCCGCGTGTGTGAAGAAGGTCTTCGGATTGTAAAGCACTTTAAGTTGGGAGGAAGGGCAGTCAGCGAATACCTTGCTGTCTTGACGTTACCGACAGAATAAGCACCGGCTAACTCTGTGCCAGCAGCCGCGGTAATACAGAGGGTGCAAGCGTTAATCGGAATTACTGGGCGTAAAGCGCGCGTA
>NZ_JBEPNQ010000001.1:3065000-3592500 GCF_040546375.1 Pseudomonas sp. PvP001
AGGTCCCAAAATCCTGGTTAAGTGGGAAACGATGTGGGAAGGCTTAGACAGCTAGGAGGTTGGCTTAGAAGCAGCCACCCTTTAAAGAAAGCGTAATAGCTCACTAGTCGAGTCGGCCTGCGCGGAAGATGTAACGGGGCTCAAACCAGGTACCGAAGCTACGGGTATCATCTTTTGATGATGCGGTAGAGGAGCGTTCTGTAAGCCTGTGAAGGTGAGTTGAGAAGCTTGCTGGAGGTATCAGAAGTGCGAATGCTGACATGAGTAACGACAATGGGTGTGAAAAACACCCACGCCGAAAGACCAAGGTTTCCTGCGCAACGTTAATCGACGCAGGGTTAGTCGGTCCCTAAGGCGAGGCTGAAAAGCGTAGTCGATGGAAAACAGGTTAATATTCCTGTACTTCTGGTTATTGCGATGGAGGGACGGAGAAGGCTAGGCCAGCTTGGCGTTGGTTGTCCAAGTTTAAGGTGGTAGGCTGGGATCTTAGGTAAATCCGGGATTTCAAGGCCGAGAGCTGATGACGAGTTGTCTTTTAGACGACGAAGTGGTTGATGCCATGCTTCCAAGAAAAGCTTCTAAGCTTCAGGTAACCAGGAACCGTACCCCAAACCGACACAGGTGGTTGGGTAGAGAATACCAAGGCGCTTGAGAGAACTCGGGTGAAGGAACTAGGCAAAATGGCACCGTAACTTCGGGAGAAGGTGCGCCGGTGAGGGTGAAGGACTTGCTCCGTAAGCTCATGCCGGTCGAAGATACCAGGCCGCTGCGACTGTTTATTAAAAACACAGCACTCTGCAAACACGAAAGTGGACGTATAGGGTGTGACGCCTGCCCGGTGCCGGAAGGTTAATTGATGGGGTTAGCGCAAGCGAAGCTCTTGATCGAAGCCCCGGTAAACGGCGGCCGTAACTATAACGGTCCTAAGGTAGCGAAATTCCTTGTCGGGTAAGTTCCGACCTGCACGAATGGCGTAACGATGGCGGCGCTGTCTCCACCCGAGACTCAGTGAAATTGAAATCGCTGTGAAGATGCAGTGTATCCGCGGCTAGACGGAAAGACCCCGTGAACCTTTACTATAGCTTTGCACTGGACTTTGAATTTGCTTGTGTAGGATAGGTGGGAGGCTTTGAAGCGTGGACGCCAGTCTGCGTGGAGCCATCCTTGAAATACCACCCTGGCAACTTTGAGGTTCTAACTCAGGTCCGTCATCCGGATCGAGGACAGTGTATGGTGGGTAGTTTGACTGGGGCGGTCTCCTCCTAAAGAGTAACGGAGGAGTACGAAGGTGCGCTCAGACCGGTCGGAAATCGGTCGTAGAGTATAAAGGCAAAAGCGCGCTTGACTGCGAGACAGACACGTCGAGCAGGTACGAAAGTAGGTCTTAGTGATCCGGTGGTTCTGTATGGAAGGGCCATCGCTCAACGGATAAAAGGTACTCCGGGGATAACAGGCTGATACCGCCCAAGAGTTCATATCGACGGCGGTGTTTGGCACCTCGATGTCGGCTCATCACATCCTGGGGCTGAAGCCGGTCCCAAGGGTATGGCTGTTCGCCATTTAAAGTGGTACGCGAGCTGGGTTTAGAACGTCGTGAGACAGTTCGGTCCCTATCTGCCGTGGACGTTTGAGATTTGAGAGGGGCTGCTCCTAGTACGAGAGGACCGGAGTGGACGAACCTCTGGTGTTCCGGTTGTCACGCCAGTGGCATTGCCGGGTAGCTATGTTCGGAAAAGATAACCGCTGAAAGCATCTAAGCGGGAAACTTGCCTCAAGATGAGATCTCACTGGAACCTTGAGTTCCCTGAAGGGCCGTCGAAGACTACGACGTTGATAGGTGGGGTGTGTAAGCGCTGTGAGGCGTTGAGCTAACCCATACTAATTGCCCGTGAGGCTTGACCATATAACACCCAAGCAATTTGCGTCGAAGACCAGATTGCGGTGACTGTGGAGATGACACGAACCGAAAGTTCGCAGCAAGACAACCCACAAATATCACATACCCGATTCGCTGGAGTGCCTCCCAAAGGGCACCCCGGCTACAGAATTTCTTGACGACCATAGAGCATTGGAACCACCTGATCCCATCCCGAACTCAGCAGTGAAACGATGCATCGCCGATGGTAGTGTGGGGTTTCCCCATGTGAGAGTAGGTCATCGTCAAGATTCAATTCCGAAACCCCTATCTGCGTGAGCAGGTAGGGGTTTTGTCTTTTCCGCATCTCGCGTTTCCAATCGTTATCCTTCATTTTTGCCAGTGTTCGAAGCTTTCGGGCATGGCTATCATTGCGGCCTTACCACGGGCGCAGAGTTGGCTATGTCACCATTACTGGATTTGCTTAAAGACGGTCAGTTTCACTCGGGCGAAGCGCTTGGGGAAGTCCTGGGGGTCAGCCGTAGCGCTGTGTGGAAACAGCTTCAGCAGTTGCAGGCAGAGCTTGGCATTGAGGTGCACAAGGTTCGTGGCAAAGGTTATCGTCTGGCTGACCCGATCTGTTCGCTGTGCCTGGAGGCGGTGAGGGCAGGAGCGCCTGCTGGCTGGGACGTACGTATCATGCAAAGCGCTGATTCCACCAATGCCCAGGCACTTCACGCCATAGCCCAGGGATGCCCACTGCCGCTGCTGGTGCTGGCAGAGCGTCAGACCGCGGGCAGAGGGCGACGAGGCAGGCCGTGGGTGAGCCCGTATGCACAAAACCTCTATTACAGCCTGGCGCTACGCATAGAGGGCGGTATGAGTCGTTTGGAAGGATTGAGTCTGGTCGTCGGTCTTGCCGTGGTGCGAGCCCTGCATGCGCAAGGCGTGAGCGAGGCAAGACTCAAGTGGCCCAACGATATCCTGGTGGGAGACAAGAAGCTGGCAGGGATACTGCTGGAGCTGGTCGGTGACCCCAGTGACGTGTGTCACGTGGTGATCGGTATCGGTATCAACGTGAACATGAAGCTGAGTACCGACGTGGATCGGCCTTGGACGTCCATGCGTTTGCAGCGCATGAGTCTGGTGGACCGCAATGTGCTGGTTACCGAGCTCAATGACCAATTACAGTGCTACCTGGAGCGTCATGCAGTGTCCGGCTTCGAGCAGTTGCGCGAGGAATGGGAAGACCTTCATGCTTGGCAGGGCAGGTCGGTGGTGCTCAGCGCTGGTGTGAAAGCCATTGAGGGCCTGGTACTGGGAATAGACGGACAAGGTGGCCTGCGGCTCGCGGTGGACGGAGTGGAGCAGGTATTCAATGGTGGAGAGCTGAGTCTGCGGCTTGCAGCAAGCGACCAGCCCTTAGCTGCTTCTGACCAAGGCGAGGAAAGATGATGCGCTGGCTTGTACTGCTTCTATTGGTGCTAAATGTGTTTTACGCCGGGTGGCACAACCAGGAGTTGCCGGTACGTCCAAAGGAACTCGAGCCCCTCTCTACCTACAAAGGTGAGCGGCACAACATTCAGCTGCTGAACGAAAAGCCTGCGACCCAGCACTGACTGGCTTGCACGGCGTGTGCTTTGCAGGTCTGGGTACACAAGGCGCGCCTCGCACCGATGCGCGTGCTGGGGGTCCGGCAGGGACTCAATGAATTCAATAACTTAAAACGTAAAATAATCGCATCCAGGGTATTGCCAGGGTGTAATGGTTTGCATAGAATGGCGCCCGCTTCACAGCGATGGTGCGAATGCCCAGCGATGTGAAACGGCTGTCGATGTAGCTAACCTCAAGATTTTAATGAGAAAAAGCTTGACAGTAAGGTGGCATAGCGTAAAATGCCGCCACGTTAAGGAGGGGTTCCCGAGCGGCCAAAGGGATCAGACTGTAAATCTGACGTCTACGACTTCGAAGGTTCGAATCCTTCTCCCTCCACCATTTTTAGCGTGAGCCGCAAGCTCCGCGGGTATAGTTTAGTGGTAGAACCTCAGCCTTCCAAGCTGATGATGCGGGTTCGATTCCCGCTACCCGCTCCAAGTTTGCTGTTTGTGCATGGTTTTAAGCTCTTGTAGCTCAGTTGGTAGAGCACACCCTTGGTAAGGGTGAGGTCAGCGGTTCAAATCCGCTCAAGAGCTCCATTTTTGCAAGGCAGATATGAAAATATCTGCCTTTGTTTTAATGGTAGGCGTGTCTTGCTCCTGTGGGCATTGCAGGTCTCTGCTGTTGGCATCTTGGGTTGTGAGGTCCATGCCAGGTGAAGGGTTATCTTCTCTTGTGCAATTCGGAAGTCCAATCAGGTGTTGAAATAGCTTTCCCGGGTCGGCATAATGTTCGGCCTGATTTGTTTTAGGTCAGTAGCTCAATTGGCAGAGCGACGGTCTCCAAAACCGTAGGTTGGGGGTTCGATTCCCTCCTGACCTGCCAGATTCACTCGGTGTGTCTGGCTTTCTTTTCACAGGATCCTCCTAGATGACTCCCAAGGCTGAAGCCCCAGAATCTCGTTTCGATCTGCTGAAGTGGCTCGTTGTTGTCGCTTTGGTCGTGGTTGGCGTGGTTGGTAATCAGTACTACTCCGCGTCGCCGATCCTGTACCGGGTGCTTGCACTTCTTGCCATTGCCGCTGTGGCCGCCTACGTGGCTCTGCAGACAGCCAAAGGCAAGTCGTTCTTCGTCCTGGCAAAGGAAGCACGCACCGAAATCCGTAAAGTCGTTTGGCCGACTCGCCAAGAGACCACACAGACCACGCTGATCGTAGTTGCGGTCGTTCTGGTCATGGCGTTGCTGTTGTGGGGGCTAGATTCCCTGCTCGGCTGGCTTGTTTCCTTGATTGTTGGCTAAGGGTGTCCCGTGGCTAAGCGTTGGTACGTTGTGCATGCTTACTCGGGTTACGAGAAGCATGTTATGCGCTCTTTGATCGAGCGTGTAAAGCTGGCTGGTATGGAAGACGGTTTTGGCGAAATTCTCGTCCCCACTGAAGAAGTGGTCGAGATGCGAAATGGCCAAAAGCGTAAAAGTGAACGCAAGTTCTTTCCAGGCTATGTGCTGGTGCAGATGGACATGAACGAAGGCACTTGGCACTTGGTCAAGGACACGCCTCGGGTCATGGGTTTCATCGGCGGCACGGCGGACAAGCCGGCTCCGATCACCGACAAGGAAGCTGAAGCTATCCTGCGTCGTGTTGCTGATGGTAGCGACAAGCCCAAGCCCAAGACGTTGTTCGAGCCAGGCGAAGTGGTTCGCGTCACCGATGGTCCGTTCGCGGATTTCAACGGTACCGTCGAAGAAGTCAACTACGAAAAGAGCCGGATCCAGGTCGCGGTGCTCATTTTCGGTCGCTCTACTCCGGTAGAGCTCGAGTTCAGTCAGGTCGAAAAAGTCTGATTGGAAACGGATCCCATACCCCGCAGGCGTAAGCTGCGGGGTTTTGTCGTCACTGGGATAAAACGCAAGCAACTGGGGAGCCGCAAGGCGCTCGTACCCAATAGTGGAGTAGCTCATGGCTAAGAAAATCACGGCTTACATCAAGCTGCAAGTAAAGGCCGGCCAGGCCAACCCTAGCCCGCCCGTCGGCCCGGCCCTGGGCCAGCATGGCGTGAACATCATGGAATTCTGCAAGGCCTTCAATGCCCGTACTCAGGGTCAAGAAGCCGGCTTGCCGACTCCTGTAATCATCACTGTCTACAGTGACCGTAGCTTCACCTTCGAGACCAAAAGCACCCCTGCTTCGGTACTGCTGAAGAAAGCTGCTGGCCTGACCAGCGGTTCCGCCCGTCCGAACACCGTCAAAGTCGGTACCGTGACTCGCGCTCAGCTCGAAGAAATCGCTAAAGCCAAGAATGCGGACCTGACTGCCGCTGACATGGAAGCAGCCGTGCGTACCATCGCCGGTTCTGCTCGCTCCATGGGCCTCAACGTGGAGGGTGTGTAATGGCTAAGCTGACTAAGCGCCAAAAAGCTATTGCTTCCAAGATCGAAGCAGGCAAGCTGTACAACTTCGAAGATGCAGCTGCGCTGCTGACCGAACTGTCCACCGTCAAGTTCAGCGAATCCGTTGACGTGGCTGTGAACCTGGGCGTTGACCCACGTAAATCCGACCAGGTCGTACGTAGCGCTACCGTGCTGCCACACGGCACTGGCAAGACCGTACGTGTTGCCGTGTTCACCCAGGGTCCTGCTGCCGAAGCCGCTCTGGCTGCCGGTGCAGACCGCGTTGGCATGGACGACCTGGCTGCCGAAATGAAAGGCGGCGACCTGAACTATGACGTCGTCATTGCATCCCCGGATGCCATGCGCGTAGTAGGTCAGTTGGGTCAGATCCTCGGTCCACGTGGCCTGATGCCTAACCCGAAAGTCGGCACCGTGACGCCAGACGTCGCCAACGCCGTCAAGAATGCCAAGGCTGGTCAGGTTCGCTACCGCACCGACAAGAACGGCATCATCCACACTTCCGTTGGCAAGGTCGGCTTCGACGCCGTCAAGCTGAAGGAAAACGTTGAAGCCCTGATCGCTGATCTGAAGCGTATCAAGCCAGCTTCCTCGAAAGGTATCTACGTCAAGCGCGTTACCCTGAGCACCACCATGGGCCCAGGTCTGGTCATCGACCAAGGCTCGCTGGACGCGTAAGACTTTGCCGATGGCTCGGGCGACCGGGCCATCAGCTGAAAAATTGGGGTCCCTGCCTGGCGGGGGCTATCCAAGACCGTAGGCGACGCAAGTCTTAAACCACAAGCCTACGCAGATGGTGCTCCCGGTTCCTTACCGAATCAGACACCAAAACGACATCCGGCCTCGGTTGGATGAAACGGTAACAAGCAGGAGTTGAACCCGTGGCAATTAAACTTGAAGACAAGAAGGCCATCGTCGCTGAAGTCAACAAGGCTGCCCAAGTTGCTCTGTCCGCTGTCGTGGCTGATGCCCGTGGCGTAACAGTAGGCGCTATGACCGGACTCCGTAAAGAGGCTCGTGAAGCTGGCGTATACGTACGTGTCGTACGTAACACCCTGCTCAAGCGCGCCGTTGCAGACACTCCTTACAGTGTTCTGAACGACGTGTTCACTGGCCCGACCTTGATCGCCTTCTCCAACGAACATCCAGGTGCTGCTGCCCGTTTGTTCAAGGAGTTCGCCAAAGGTCAGGACAAGTTCGAGATCAAGGCAGCTGCGTTCGAGGGTAACTACCTCGCAGCTAACCAAATCGACGTGCTGGCAAGCTTGCCGACCCGTGACGAAGCCATTTCCCAGCTGATGAGCGTGATTCAAGGCGCTACCAGCAAACTGGCTCGTACTCTGGCGGCCCTTCGCGACCAGAAAGAAGCTGCAGCAGCCTGAGGCTGAGCGACTTCTCTCTACGTTTATTGTTTATTTCGATGGCCGCCTAGGCCGTCACCCCAATACAGGAATTTATAGTCATGTCTCTGACTAACGACCAAATCATCGAAGCAATCGGCGAGAAATCCGTTCTGGAAATCGTTGAGCTGATCAAAGCGATGGAAGAAAAGTTCGGCGTTTCGGCTGCTGCCGCTTCCGCCGGTCCAGCTGCTGGTCCAGCTGCCGTTGTTGAAGAGCAAACTGAATTCAACGTCATGCTGCTGGAAGCTGGCGAGAAGAAAGTAAACGTCATCAAGGCAGTTCGTGAACTGACCGGTCTGGGCCTGAAAGAAGCCAAGGCTGTTGTTGACGGCGCTCCTGCCATGGTTCTGGAAGCTGTTGCCAAAGACGCAGCCGACAAAGCCAAAGCAACGCTGGAAGAAGCAGGCGCCAAAGTCGAGCTCAAGTAAGCATCGACCTTGCGTCTCCAGCCCGAGCGTCAAGCGAAAGGCTGATGGCTGGTGGCTCATGCCACCGGCCTTTTTCCGTTACTGGCAGTCGATCAGGTCGACGCCGGCAACGCGCTGTAACCACCCGAGGGTGGCGCAAACCACGGGGTTTGCACGATTTTCTGGCTGCTCCCGTCGGGAGAAGCCACAAGCAGGTGACCAAGCTGGGGAACGCTGATGGCTTACTCATATACTGAGAAAAAACGTATCCGCAAGGACTTTAGCAAGTTGCCGGACGTCATGGACGTACCGTACCTCTTGGCTATCCAGCTGGATTCGTATCGCGAATTCTTGCAGGCGGGCGCGACCAAGGACCAGTTCCGTGATGTCGGTCTGCATGCGGCCTTCAAATCCGTTTTCCCGATCATCAGCTACTCCGGCAACGCTGCTCTGGAGTACGTTGGTTATCGTCTGGGCGAACCGGCCTTTGACGTCAAAGAGTGCGTACTGCGTGGCGTGACCTACGCCGTGCCGCTGCGTGTAAAAGTGCGCCTGATCATTTTCGACAAAGAATCGTCGAACAAAGCGATCAAGGACATCAAAGAGCAGGAAGTCTACATGGGGGAAATCCCCCTGATGACCGAGAACGGTACCTTCGTAATCAACGGTACCGAGCGCGTCATCGTTTCCCAGCTGCACCGTTCGCCAGGTGTGTTCTTCGACCACGACCGTGGCAAGACGCACAGCTCGGGCAAGCTGCTCTACTCGGCCCGTATCATTCCTTACCGTGGCTCCTGGCTGGACTTCGAGTTCGATCCGAAAGACTGTGTATTCGTCCGTATCGACCGTCGTCGCAAGCTGCCTGCCTCGGTGCTGCTGCGCGCCTTGGGTTACAGCACCGAGGAAGTCCTCGATGCGTTCTACACCACCAACGTATTCCACGTGCAGGGCGAGCAGCTCAGCCTGGAACTGGTGCCCCAGCGCCTGCGCGGTGAAATCGCCGTTCTCGACATCGTCGACGACAAGGGCAAGGTCATTGTCGAGCAGGGCCGCCGTATCACTGCCCGGCACATCAACCAGATCGAAAAGGCCGGCATCAAGCAGCTGGAAGTGCCACTGGACTACGTCCTGGGCCGCACCACGGCCAAGGCCATCGTGCACCCGGCCACCGGCGAGATCCTGTGCGAGTGCAACACCGAGCTGACCACCGAACTGCTGCTCAAGATCGCCAAGGCGCAGGTCGTTCGCATCGAAACGTTGTACACCAACGACATCGATTGCGGTCCGTTCATCTCCGACACTCTGAAGATCGATTCCACCGGCAATCAGCTTGAAGCCCTGGTGGAAATCTATCGCATGATGCGTCCAGGCGAGCCGCCAACCAAGGATGCTGCCGAGACCCTGTTCAACAACCTGTTCTTCAGCCCTGAGCGCTATGACCTGTCTGCGGTCGGCCGGATGAAGTTCAACCGTCGTATCGGTCGTACCGAGATCGAAGGTTCGGGCGTATTGAGCAAGGAAGACATCGTTGCCGTATTGAAGACTCTGGTCGACATCCGCAACGGCAAAGGCATCGTCGATGACATCGACCACTTGGGTAACCGTCGTGTTCGCTGCGTAGGCGAAATGGCCGAGAACCAGTTCCGTGTTGGCCTGGTGCGTGTAGAGCGCGCGGTCAAGGAACGTCTGTCGATGGCCGAAAGCGAAGGCCTGATGCCGCAGGACCTGATCAACGCCAAGCCAGTGGCTGCCGCGGTCAAGGAGTTCTTCGGTTCCAGCCAGCTGTCGCAGTTCATGGACCAGAACAACCCGCTGTCCGAGATCACCCACAAACGTCGCGTCTCCGCGCTCGGCCCTGGTGGTCTGACCCGCGAACGTGCAGGCTTCGAAGTGCGTGACGTTCACCCGACGCACTATGGTCGCGTGTGCCCGATCGAAACGCCGGAAGGTCCGAACATCGGTCTGATCAACTCCCTGGCGGCCTATGCGCGCACCAACCAGTACGGCTTCCTGGAAAGTCCGTACCGCGTGGTGAAAGACGCTCTGGTCACCGACGAGATCGTGTTCCTGTCCGCCATCGAAGAAGCCGATCACGTGATCGCTCAGGCTTCGGCCACGATGAACGACAAGAAGGTGCTGATCGACGAGCTGGTAGCCGTACGTCACTTGAACGAATTCACCGTCAAGGCGCCGGAAGACGTCACCCTGATGGACGTTTCGCCCAAGCAGGTCGTCTCGGTAGCCGCATCGCTGATTCCGTTCCTCGAGCACGACGACGCCAACCGTGCGTTGATGGGTTCGAACATGCAGCGTCAGGCTGTACCTACCCTGCGTGCCGACAAGCCGCTGGTCGGTACCGGCATGGAGCGTAACGTTGCCCGTGACTCCGGCGTTTGCGTCGTGGCGCGTCGTGGCGGCGTGATCGACTCCGTCGATGCCAGCCGTATCGTGGTCCGGGTTGCCGATGACGAAGTCGAGACTGGCGAAGCCGGTGTCGACATCTACAACCTGACCAAGTACACCCGCTCGAACCAGAACACCTGCATCAACCAGCGTCCGCTTGTCAACAAGGGTGACGTGGTTCAGCGCAGCGACATCATGGCCGATGGCCCGTCCACCGACATGGGTGAACTGGCGCTGGGTCAGAACATGCGCATCGCGTTCATGGCGTGGAACGGCTTCAACTTCGAAGACTCCATCTGCCTGTCCGAGCGTGTGGTTCAGGAAGATCGCTTCACCACGATCCACATCCAGGAACTGACCTGTGTGGCCCGTGACACCAAGCTTGGCCCAGAGGAAATCACTGCCGACATCCCGAACGTGGGTGAAGCGGCGCTGAACAAGCTGGACGAAGCCGGTATCGTCTACGTAGGTGCCGAAGTCGGCGCCGGCGACATTCTGGTCGGCAAGGTGACGCCTAAAGGCGAAACTCAGCTCACGCCGGAAGAAAAACTGCTGCGCGCGATCTTTGGCGAGAAGGCCAGCGACGTTAAGGACACCTCCCTGCGCGTGCCTACCGGCACCAAGGGTACCGTCATCGACGTACAGGTCTTCACCCGAGACGGTGTCGAGCGTGATGCTCGTGCTCTGTCGATCGAGAAGAGCCAGCTGGACGAGATCCGCAAGGACCTGAACGAAGAGTTCCGTATCGTTGAAGGCGCGACCTTCGAACGTCTGCGCTCGGCCCTGATGGGTCAGATCATTGAAGGCGGCGCTGGCCTGAAGAAAGGCACCGAGGTGACCCACGAGGTCCTCGACGGTCTGGAGCATGGTCAGTGGTTCAAGCTGCGCATGGCCGAAGACGCGCTGAACGAACAGCTCGAGAAGGCTCAGGCCTACATCGTCGATCGTCGCCGTCTGCTGGATGACAAGTTCGAAGACAAGAAGCGCAAGCTGCAGCAAGGCGATGACCTGGCTCCGGGCGTGCTGAAGATCGTCAAGGTCTACCTGGCCATCCGCCGTCGCATCCAGCCGGGTGACAAGATGGCCGGTCGTCACGGTAACAAGGGTGTGGTTTCGGTGATCATGCCTGTCGAGGACATGCCGCACGACGCCAACGGTACGCCGGTGGACGTGGTACTCAACCCGTTGGGTGTACCTTCGCGTATGAACGTCGGTCAGATTCTCGAAACCCACCTGGGCCTCGCGGCCAAGGGTCTGGGCGAGAAGATCAACACCATGCTCGAAGAGCAGCGTAAGGTAGCTGATCTGCGCAAGTTCCTGACCGAGATCTACAACGAGATCGGTGGCCGTCAAGAACAGCTGGAAACCTTCTCCGACCAGGAAATCCTGGATCTGGCGAAGAACCTCAAGGGCGGCGTTCCAATGGCTACCCCGGTGTTCGACGGTGCCAAGGAAAGCGAAATCAAGGCCATGCTGAAATTGGCCGACATGCCGGAAAGCGGCCAGATGCAGCTTTTCGACGGTCGCACCGGCAACAAGTTCGAGCGTCCGGTCACCGTTGGCTACATGTACATGCTGAAGCTGAACCACTTGGTGGACGACAAGATGCACGCGCGTTCCACTGGTTCTTACAGCCTGGTTACCCAGCAGCCGCTGGGTGGTAAGGCGCAGTTCGGTGGTCAGCGTTTCGGGGAGATGGAGGTGTGGGCGCTGGAAGCATACGGCGCGGCATACACCCTGCAAGAAATGCTCACAGTGAAGTCGGACGATGTGAACGGTCGTACCAAGATGTACAAGAACATCGTGGACGGCGATCACCGTATGGAGCCGGGCATGCCCGAGTCCTTCAACGTGTTGATCAAAGAGATCCGTTCTCTGGGTATCGATATCGATCTGGAAACCGAATAACACGTGACGCGAATCGGGAGTGGACGGCTACCGTCCACTCCCTGCTCCGCCAGGAGGAAAGGCCTTGAAAGACCTACTGAATTTGCTGAAAAACCAGGGTCAAGTCGAAGAGTTCGATGCGATCCGCATCGGCCTCGCGTCGCCTGAGATGATCCGTTCGTGGTCGTTCGGTGAAGTTAAAAAGCCGGAAACCATCAACTACCGTACGTTCAAGCCTGAGCGTGACGGCCTGTTCTGCGCCAAGATCTTTGGCCCGGTCAAGGACTACGAGTGCCTGTGCGGTAAGTACAAGCGCTTGAAGCACCGTGGCGTGATCTGCGAGAAGTGCGGCGTTGAAGTCGCGCTGGCCAAGGTTCGTCGCGAGCGCATGGCTCACATCGAACTGGCTTCGCCGGTCGCTCACATCTGGTTCCTGAAATCGCTGCCGTCCCGTATCGGTCTGCTGATGGACATGACCCTGCGTGATATCGAACGCGTTCTCTACTTCGAGAGCTACGTCGTTATCGATCCGGGAATGACTACCCTTGAAAAGGGCCAGCTGCTGAACGACGAGCAGTACTTCGAAGCACTCGAAGAGTTCGGTGACGACTTCGACGCCCGCATGGGTGCCGAGGCCGTTCGCGAGCTGCTGCACGCCATTGACCTGGAACACGAGATCGGTCGCCTGCGCGAAGAGATTCCGCAGACCAACTCGGAAACCAAGATCAAGAAGCTGTCCAAGCGCCTGAAGCTGATGGAAGCCTTCCAGGGCTCCGGCAACCTGCCTGAGTGGATGGTGTTGACCGTTCTGCCGGTTCTGCCGCCAGATCTGCGTCCACTGGTTCCACTGGATGGCGGTCGTTTCGCGACTTCCGACCTCAACGATCTGTATCGTCGAGTGATCAACCGTAACAACCGTCTGAAGCGCCTGCTGGATCTGTCGGCTCCCGACATCATCGTGCGCAACGAAAAGCGCATGCTGCAGGAAGCTGTGGATGCGCTGCTCGACAACGGTCGTCGCGGTCGTGCCATCACTGGTTCGAACAAGCGTCCTCTGAAATCCCTGGCTGACATGATCAAGGGTAAGCAGGGTCGCTTCCGTCAGAACCTGCTCGGCAAGCGCGTTGACTACTCGGGTCGTTCGGTAATTACCGTAGGCCCGACCCTGCGCCTGCACCAGTGCGGTCTTCCGAAGAAGATGGCTCTGGAACTGTTCAAGCCGTTCATCTTCGGCAAGCTGGAAATGCGTGGTCTGGCGACCACCATCAAGGCCGCCAAGAAGATGGTCGAGCGCGAGCTGCCAGAAGTGTGGGACGTGCTCGCCGAAGTGATTCGCGAACACCCCGTGCTGCTCAACCGTGCACCGACCCTTCACCGTCTGGGTATCCAGGCGTTCGAGCCGGTATTGATCGAAGGCAAGGCCATCCAGCTGCACCCACTGGTCTGCGCCGCGTACAACGCCGACTTCGACGGTGACCAGATGGCGGTTCACGTACCGCTGACCCTGGAAGCCCAGCTCGAAGCTCGTGCGCTGATGATGTCGACCAACAACATCCTGTCGCCAGCCAACGGTGAGCCAATCATCGTTCCTTCGCAGGACGTTGTACTGGGTCTGTATTACATGACCCGTGAAGCGATCAACGCCAAGGGCGAAGGCCGTATCTTTGCCGACCTGCAGGAAGTCGACCGCGTTTTCCGCGCCGGCGAAGCTGCCCTGCACGCCAAGATCAAGGTTCGTATCAACGAAACCGTCAACGATCGTGATGGCGGCAGCGTGAGCGGCACCCGTATCGTCGACACCACTGTCGGCCGTGCGCTGCTGTTCCAGGTCGTGCCTAAAGGTCTGTCCTTCGACGTCGTCAACCTGCCGATGAAGAAAAAGGCGATTTCCAAGCTGATCAACCAGTGCTACCGCGTGGTAGGTCTGAAAGAGACCGTGATCTTCGCTGACCAGTTGATGTACACCGGTTTTGCCTACTCGACGATTTCGGGTGTTTCCATCGGCGTTAACGACTTCGTTATCCCGGATGAGAAAGCTCGCATCATCGGTACTGCGACCGACGAAGTGAAAGAGATCGAAAGCCAGTATGCGTCCGGCCTGGTAACCCAGGGCGAGAAGTACAACAAGGTGATCGACCTCTGGTCCAAGGCCAACGACGAAGTGTCCAAGGCGATGATGTCGAACCTCTCGAAAGAGAAGGTCATCGATCGTCATGGCAACGAAGTCGACCAGGAGTCGTTCAACTCGATGTACATGATGGCTGACTCCGGTGCCCGGGGTTCGGCTGCTCAGATTCGTCAGTTGGCCGGTATGCGTGGCCTGATGGCCAAGCCGGACGGCTCGATCATCGAGACGCCGATCACCGCGAACTTCCGTGAAGGTCTGAGCGTACTTCAGTACTTCATCTCCACTCACGGTGCTCGTAAGGGTCTGGCGGATACCGCCTTGAAGACTGCGAACTCCGGTTACCTGACTCGTCGTCTGGTAGACGTGGCGCAGGATCTGGTGGTGACCGAGGTCGATTGCGGTACCGAACACGGCCTGCTGATGACCCCGCACATCGAAGGCGGCGACGTCGTGGAGCCTCTGGGCGAGCGCGTACTGGGTCGAGTGATCGCCCGTGACGTGTTCAAGCCAGGCACCGACGAAGTCATCGTTCCAGGCGGTACGCTGGTAGACGAGAAGTGGGTTGAATTCATCGAGCTGAACAGCATCGACGAAGTCATCGTGCGCTCGCCGATCAGCTGCGAAACCCGCTACGGTATCTGCGCCAAGTGCTACGGTCGTGACCTGGCTCGCGGGCATCAGGTGAACATCGGTGAAGCGGTCGGCGTTATCGCTGCCCAGTCCATCGGTGAGCCGGGTACCCAGCTGACCATGCGTACGTTCCACATCGGTGGTGCGGCAAGCCGGACCTCGGCTGCAGACAGCGTCCAGGTTAAGAATGGCGGCACCGTCCGTCTGCACAACCTGAAGCACGTAGAGCGTGCCGACGGCAACCTGGTCGCCGTGTCGCGTTCCGGTGAGTTGGCGATTGCCGACGAATTCGGTCGTGAGCGTGAGCGTTACAAACTGCCGTACGGTGCAGTGATTTCGGTGAAGGAAGGCGACAAGGTCGACGCTGGTGCCATCGTGGCCAAGTGGGATCCGCACACTCACCCAATCGTCACCGAGATGAAAGGTACCGTGACCTACGTGGGCATGGAAGAAGGCATCACGATCAAACGTCAGACAGACGAATTGACCGGCCTGACCAACATCGAAGTACTCGATGCCAAGGATCGTCCAGCGGCGGGCAAGGAAATTCGTCCAGCCGTGAAGATGGTCGGCGTCGATGGCAAGGATCTGCTGCTGCCCGGTACCGACGTACCGGCCCAGTACTTCCTGCCAGCCAACGCCCTGGTCGGCGTGGCGGATGGTGCGCAAGTGGGTGTGGGTGACGTTATCGCCCGTATCCCGCAGGAAACTTCGAAGACGCGTGACATCACCGGTGGTCTGCCGCGTGTTGCCGACCTGTTCGAAGCGCGTCGTCCGAAGGAAGCTTCGATTCTGGCGGAAGTCAGCGGCACCATCGCGTTCGGTAAGGAGACCAAGGGCAAGCGCCGTCTGGTCATCACTCCGAACGACGGTACCGATCCGTACGAAGAGCTGATTCCGAAGTGGCGTCACCTGAACGTCTTCGAAGGCGAACAAGTGAACCGCGGTGAAGTGATCTCCGACGGCCCAAGCGATCCACACGACATCCTGCGTCTGCTGGGTGTGAGTGCGCTGGCCAAGTACATCGTCAACGAGATTCAGGACGTGTACCGTCTGCAAGGCGTGAAGATCAACGACAAGCACATCGAGACGATCCTGCGTCAGATGCTGCGCAAGGTCGAGATCTCCGAGTCGGGTGACAGCAGCTTCATCAAGGGCGACCAGATGGAACTGACCCAGGTACTGGGCGAGAACGAGCGTTTGAGCGGCGACGACAAGTTCGTTTCCAAGTTCACCCGTGTTCTGCTGGGTATCACCAAGGCGTCGTTGTCCACCGAATCGTTCATCTCGGCGGCTTCCTTCCAGGAAACCACTCGAGTGCTGACCGAAGCGGCTGTTACCGGCAAGCGCGACTACCTGCGCGGCCTGAAGGAAAACGTGGTCGTGGGTCGTCTGATCCCGGCCGGTACCGGTCTGGCGTATCACAGCGAGCGCAAGCGTCGTCGTGAACTCGACAAACCAACCCGCGTCAGCGCCAGTGAAGTTGAAGCTGCGTTGACCGAAGCGCTGAACTCAAGCGGTAATTGAGACCAGCGGTAGTGATGACAGGGCCCTGGTAGCCCTTGCAGGCTCCGCAACGACACGAAAGTCGCGGCGGAGTGGGCAGGGGAGGCCGGGGCCTTGTCTTGACTGGGGACGAGATCCTCTTTAGACTCTTGTACCCCTAAATTTGGCGGGATTGATTCCTGCCATTTTTGCTTTTCTTGCAAGACAATAGCGTCGCAAGACAACAGTGGAGCTAGTAGATGGCAACTATCAACCAGCTGGTACGTCAGCCGCGTAAGCGTATCGTCGAGAAATCCGACGTACCTGCGCTGCAGAACTGCCCGCAACGTCGTGGCGTGTGCACCCGTGTGTACACCACCACGCCGAAAAAACCTAACTCGGCACTGCGTAAAGTATGCCGTGTGCGTCTGACCAACGGTTTCGAGGTTTCCTCGTACATCGGCGGTGAAGGCCACAACCTGCAAGAGCACAGCGTGGTACTGATCCGCGGCGGTCGTGTAAAAGACTTGCCAGGTGTTCGTTACCACACCGTTCGCGGCTCCCTGGATACCTCCGGCGTCAAAGGTCGTAACCAAGGTCGTTCGAAGTACGGTACCAAGCGTCCGAAGTAATCGGCGTTTGCGGAATACTGCAGTTATCTATTTTTCTGAGTCGATAAGAGTAAGGTCGGGCGTGTCCCGAGCTAACCTGAAGACCGTTTGAGGGCTTATCCATGCCAAGAAGACGCGTAGCAGCCAAGCGCGAAGTGCTTGACGATCCAAAATACGGCAGCCAGATCCTGGCCAAGTTCATGAACCACGTGATGGAAAGCGGCAAGAAAGCCGTTGCCGAGCGTATCGTTTATGGCGCGCTGGACAAGGTTAAAGAACGCAAGAACAGCGACCCCCTGGAAATCTTCGAGAAAGCTCTCGACGCCATCGCTCCGCTGGTCGAAGTGAAGTCGCGCCGTGTAGGCGGTGCTACTTACCAGGTTCCGGTCGAAGTTCGTCCGTCCCGTCGTAACGCTCTGGCAATGCGCTGGCTGGTAGACTTCGCGCGCAAGCGCGGTGAAAAGTCCATGGCTCTGCGCTTGGCCGGCGAACTGCTGGACGCTGCCGAAGGCAAAGGTGCTGCAGTTAAGAAGCGTGAAGACGTTCACCGTATGGCTGAAGCCAACAAAGCGTTCTCGCACTACCGCTTCTAAATTCGGCGTCACTTATTTTGCGAGGGCTTTATGGCTCGTACAACTGATATCAATCGCTACCGTAACATCGGTATCGTCGCTCACGTGGATGCGGGTAAAACCACCACCACCGAGCGCGTCCTGTTCTATACGGGCGTGAACCACAAGATGGGCGAGGTGCATGATGGCGCCGCGACCATGGACTGGATGGTGCAGGAGCAGGAGCGGGGTATTACCATTACTTCCGCTGCTACTACCGCGTTCTGGGAAGGCTCCAACAAGCAGTTCCCACGCCACCGCTTCAACATCATCGATACCCCCGGCCACGTTGACTTCACCATTGAAGTAGAGCGTTCGCTGCGTGTACTCGACGGTGCGGTCGTGGTGTTCTGCGGTACCTCCGGTGTCGAGCCTCAGTCCGAAACCGTATGGCGTCAAGCCAACAAGTACGGTGTTCCACGTCTCGTCTACGTGAACAAGATGGACCGTGCCGGTGCCAACTTCCTGCGCGTGATCGGTCAGATCAAGCAGCGCCTGGGTCACACCCCGGTGCCGATTCAGCTGGCCATCGGTGCAGAAGACAACTTCCAGGGCCAGATCGATCTGATGTCCATGGAAGCGGTCTACTGGAACGACGCTGACAAAGGCATGGCTGCACGCCGTGAGCCGATCCCTGCCGAGCTGCAGGAACTGGCTGACGAGTGGCGCAGCAACATGGTCGAGGCTGCGGCCGAAGCCAGCGAAGAGCTGATGAACAAGTACCTCGAAGGTGAAGAACTCACCAACGACGAAATCAAGGCCGCTCTGCGTCAGCGTACCATCGCTGGTGAAATCGTCCTGGCTGTTTGCGGTTCCTCGTTCAAGAACAAGGGCGTTCCCCTGGTTCTGGATGCCGTCATCGACTACCTGCCGGCCCCTGTCGACATTCCTGCCATCAAGGGTTCCGACCCGGATGACGAGACTGTGGCCATGGAGCGTCATGCAGACGACAGCGAGCCGTTCTCGGCTCTGGCGTTCAAGATCGCTACCGACCCATTCGTGGGTACCCTGACCTTCGCCCGTGTCTACTCGGGTGTGTTGAGCTCCGGCGACGGCGTGATCAACTCGGTCAAGGGCAAGAAAGAGCGCGTGGGTCGTATGGTGCAGATGCACGCAAACACCCGCGAAGAGATCAAGGAGGTACGCGCTGGTGACATCGCGGCCTTGATCGGCATGAAGGACGTCACCACTGGTGACACTCTGTGCTCGGCCGACAAGCCGATCATCCTGGTTCGCATGGACTTCCCGGAGCCGGTAATCTCGGTTGCCGTTGAGCCCAAGACCAAGGATGACCAGGAAAAAATGGGTATCGCACTGGGCAAACTTGCTCAGGAAGACCCGTCTTTCCGCGTCAAGACCGATGAAGAGACTGGTCAAACGATCATCTCGGGTATGGGTGAGTTGCACCTGGACATTCTGGTTGACCGCATGCGCCGCGAGTTCAACGTAGAAGCCAACATCGGTAAACCGCAGGTTTCCTATCGTGAGAAGATCACGAAGGCCTGTGAGATCGAAGGCAAGTTCGTTCGTCAGTCCGGCGGTCGTGGTCAGTTTGGCCATTGCTGGATCCGTTTTGCTCCTGCTGACGAAGGTCAGGAAGGTCTGCAGTTCGTGAACGAAGTCGTAGGTGGTGTTGTTCCGAAGGAATACATCCCGGCGATCCAGAAGGGTATCGAAGAGCAGATGAAGAACGGCGTCGTTGCCGGCTATCCGCTGATCGGCCTGAAGGCGACCGTTTTCGATGGCTCTTACCACGACGTCGACTCCAACGAGATGGCGTTCAAGGTGGCTGCCTCCATGGCGACCAAGCAGCTGGCCTCCAAAGGCGGCGGTGTTGTGCTTGAGCCGATCATGAAGGTGGAAGTTGTAACACCTGAGGACTACATGGGTGACGTGATGGGAGACCTGAACCGTCGTCGTGGTCTGATCCAGGGTATGGAAGATACGGTGTCCGGCAAGGTTATCCGTGCCGAGGTTCCGTTGGGCGAAATGTTCGGTTATGCGACCGATGTTCGTTCAATGTCCCAGGGTCGCGCGAGCTACTCTATGGAATTCTCCAAATACTCCGAGGCTCCGTCGAACGTCGTCGAAGCTATCGTTAAAAAACAAGGCTGATTCAGCCCCTTAGGCTAGGAGTTTATTGTCGTGGCTAAAGAAAAATTTGATCGTTCCCTACCTCACGTCAACGTCGGCACCATCGGCCACGTTGACCACGGTAAAACCACTCTGACCGCTGCTCTGACTCGCGTCTGCTCCGAAGTTTTCGGTTCGGCTCGTGTTGACTTCGACAAGATCGACAGCGCACCAGAAGAAAAAGCTCGTGGTATCACCATCAACACCGCGCACGTCGAATACAACTCGACCATTCGTCACTACGCTCACGTTGACTGCCCAGGTCACGCTGACTACGTGAAGAACATGATCACCGGTGCTGCCCAGATGGACGGCGCTATCCTGGTCTGCTCGGCCGCTGATGGTCCGATGCCACAAACCCGTGAGCACATCCTGCTGTCCCGTCAGGTAGGCGTTCCGTACATCGTGGTCTTCCTGAACAAGGCTGACCTGGTAGACGACGCTGAGCTGCTGGAACTGGTCGAGATGGAAGTTCGTGACCTGCTGTCCACCTACGACTTCCCAGGCGACGACACTCCGATCATCATCGGTTCGGCTCGTATGGCTCTGGAAGGCAACGACGAAAACGAAATGGGCACCACTGCCGTTCGTAAACTGGTTGAAACTCTGGACAGCTACATCCCAGAACCAGTTCGTCTGACCGACAAGCCGTTCCTGATGCCAATCGAAGACGTGTTCTCGATCTCCGGTCGCGGTACTGTTGTTACCGGTCGTATCGAGCGCGGTATCGTTCGCGTTCAGGATTCGCTGGAAATCGTTGGTCTGCGTGACACCACCGTCACCACCTGCACCGGTGTTGAAATGTTCCGCAAGCTGCTCGACGAAGGTCGTGCTGGCGAGAACTGCGGCGTGCTGCTGCGCGGCACCAAGCGTGACGACGTTGAGCGTGGCCAGGTTCTGGTCAAGCCAGGTTCGGTCAAGCCGCACACCAAGTTCACTGCAGAAGTCTACGTTCTGAGCAAGGAAGAAGGCGGTCGTCACACTCCGTTCTTCAAAGGCTACCGTCCACAGTTCTACTTCCGTACAACTGACGTGACCGGTAACTGCGAACTGCCAGAAGGCGTTGAAATGGTAATGCCAGGTGACAACATCCAGATGACTGTCACTCTGATCAAGACCATCGCAATGGAAGACGGCCTGCGCTTCGCTATCCGTGAAGGCGGTCGTACCGTCGGCGCTGGCGTCGTAGCCAAAATCATCGAGTAATCGTTGATCGCTTGAAAGAGCCCCCGCTTAGCGGGGGCTTTTTTATTGGGTTGACACTCGATAGGCGCGTCTATAGAATTGCGCCTCCTTTTAACGGGTGCATTGCGCCCGGTGGGAACAGCAGCCGGAGTCTGAAATCCAATGCAAAATCAGCAAATCCGTATCAGGTTGAAGGCTTTCGACCATCGCCTGATCGACCAATCCACCCAGGAAATCGTGGAAACCGCGAAACGTACTGGTGCTCAGGTGCGTGGTCCAATTCCACTTCCTACCCGTAAAGAGCGGTTCACTGTTCTGGTTTCTCCGCACGTCAACAAAGACGCGCGCGACCAGTACGAGATCCGTACTCATAAGCGTGTTCTGGACATCGTCCAGCCAACGGACAAAACCGTTGATGCGCTGATGAAGCTTGATCTTGCGGCAGGTGTGGAAGTGCAGATCAGCCTCGGCTAAGACTTGGGTCTTAGTCGTGTAACGCTCTGAAATGGGCGGCCATAGCGGGTGAAAGCCCCGTACACTCATGAGGTTTACAACATGACTATTGGTGTAGTCGGTCGTAAATGCGGTATGACCCGTATTTTCACCGAAGAAGGTGTCTCCATTCCGGTCACGGTCATTGAGATCGAGCCGAATCGCGTCACCCAGTTCAAAACTGAAGAAACTGATGGCTATCGTGCAGTGCAAGTCACTGTCGGCGAGCGTCGTGCTTCGCGCGTGACTGCTGCTCAGGCAGGTCACTTCGCCAAGGCGAACGTTGCTGCCGGTCGTGGCGTCTGGGAATTCCGCCTTGCAGAAGGCGAGTACCAGGCTGGCGACTTGATCAATGCTGAACTCTTCGCAGCGGGCCAACTGGTAGACGTTACCGGTCAGTCCAAAGGTAAAGGCTTTGCCGGTACCATCAAGCGTTGGAACTTCCGCGGTCAAGACAACACCCACGGTAACTCCGTTTCCCACCGCGTCCCTGGCTCCATCGGCCAGTGCCAGACTCCTGGCCGTGTATTCAAGGGCAAAAAAATGTCCGGTCATATGGGCGCTGAGCGCGTGACCGTGCAGTCCCTGGAAGTTGTGCGCGTCGACGCTGAACGCAATCTGCTGCTCGTCAAGGGTGCTGTTCCTGGCGCAACCGGCGGCAACTTGGTTGTGCGTCCGGCAGCCAAGGCTCGCGGTTAAGGGGAAGCGAAAATGCAATTAAATGTAAATGACGCTCAGGCGATCGAAGTTTCCGAACTGACTTTCGGCGGCGAGTTCAACGAGACACTGGTGCACCAGGCAGTCGTGGCCTACATGGCTGGCGGTCGTCAGGGCAGCAAGCAGCAGAAGACCCGTTCCGACGTTCGTGGTGGCGGTAAGCGCCCTTGGCGTCAAAAGGGTACTGGCCGCGCGCGTGCCGGTACTATCCGTAGCCCAATCTGGCGTGGCGGTGGTACCACTTTCGCAGCTCGTCCTCAGGATCACACCCAGAAGCTGAACAAGAAGATGTACCGCGCAGCACTGCGCTCCATCCTTGCTGAGCTGGTGCGTACCGATCGTCTGGTCGTGGTTCAGGACTTCGCTGTCGAAGCACCGAAAACCAAAGACCTGCTGGGCAAGCTGAATGGCATGGGCCTCACCGACGTTCTGATCGTATCGGACTCCGTCGACGAGAACCTGTACCTGGCTGCTCGCAACCTTCCGCACGTCGATGTACGTGACGTTCAAGGTTCCGACCCAGTTAGTCTGATCGCATACGACAAGGTGTTGATCACCGTGTCGGCCGTGAAGAAATTCGAGGAGCTGCTGGGATGAACCAGGAACGCGTATTTAAAGTTCTGCTTGGCCCGCACGTTTCCGAGAAGGCTACGGTTCTGGCAGACAAGAAAGGTCAGTTCGTTTTCAAGGTTGCTACCGACGCAACCAAGCTGGAAATCAAGAAGGCCGTCGAAAGCCTGTTCAGCGTGAAAGTAGAGCGTGTTACTACCCTGAACGTACTGGGTAAAAGCAAGCGCACTGCTCGCGGTCTGGGCAAGCGTAATGACTGGAAGAAGGCAGTTATCTCCCTTCAGCCAGGCCAAGATCTCGATTTCAGCAGCAGTGCTGAGTAAGGAAGGGGTGCATCATGGCAATCGTTAAATGCAAACCGACTTCCCCTGGCCGCCGTTTCGTGGTCAAGGTGGTCAACCAGGAGCTGCATAAAGGCGCTCCTCACGCACCGCTGCTCGAGAAAAAATCGAAGTCTGGTGGTCGTAACAACAATGGCCGTATTACCACTCGTCACATCGGTGGTGGTCACAAGCAGCATTACCGCATGATCGACTTCCGTCGCAACGACAAAGATGGCATCACCGCCACTGTCGAGCGTATCGAATACGATCCTAACCGTACTGCTCACATCGCTCTGGTTCTGTACGCAGACGGCGAGCGTCGCTACATCCTCGCACCGAAAGGCGTGAGTGCTGGCGACCAGCTGATTGCAGGTGCTCTGGCACCAATCAAGCCAGGCAACTCGCTGCAACTGCGCAACATCCCGGTTGGTAGCACCATCCACGGCATCGAACTGAAGCCGGGCAAAGGTGCTCAGATCGCTCGCTCCGCTGGCGCTTCGGCTCAGCTGATCGCTCGTGAAGGTGTCTACGTGACCCTGCGCCTGCGTTCGGGCGAAATGCGCAAAGTGCTGTCCGAGTGCCGTGCAACGCTGGGTGAGGTTTCGAACTCCGAGCACAGCCTGCGCTCGCTGGGTAAAGCCGGTGCCAAACGCTGGCGTGGCGTTCGCCCAACCGTTCGTGGTGTTGCCATGAACCCGGTTGACCACCCACATGGTGGTGGTGAAGGTCGTACCTCCGGTGGTCGTCATCCGGTATCGCCATGGGGCTTCCCGACTAAGGGCGCGAAGACTCGTGGTAATAAGCGTACCGACAAAATGATCGTCCGTCGTCGCAAGTAAATAGAGGGATACGACAGTGCCACGTTCTCTGAAAAAAGGTCCTTTTATTGATCTTCACCTACTGAAGAAGATCGAAGTGGCGGCGGAAAAGAACGATCGCAAACCAGTTAAGACCTGGTCGCGTCGTTCGATGATCCTGCCACAAATGGTCGGTCTGACCATCGCAGTACACAACGGTCGTCAGCACGTCCCCGTTCTCGTGAACGAAGACATGGTCGGCCACAAACTGGGCGAGTTCGCCGGTACCCGTACATATCGCGGGCACGTGGCTGACAAGAAAGCCAAGCGTTAAGGGGTAAGGAAATGGAAGTAGCCGCTAAGTTGTCGGGCGCTCGAATCTCCGCCCAGAAAGCCCGCTTGGTCGCCGACCAGATCCGCGGGAAGAAGGTGGGCGAAGCGCTCAACCTGCTGGCTTTTAGCAGTAAAAAAGCCGCAGAAATCATGAAGAAAGTGCTGGAGTCGGCCGTAGCCAACGCCGAGCACAACGAAGGCGCAGACGTTGATGACCTGAAGGTCAGCACCGTTTTCGTCAACGAAGGGCGTTCGCTGAAGCGCATCATGCCTCGTGCCAAAGGCCGGGCTGATCGCATCGTCAAGCGGTCTTGCCATATCACTGTCAAGGTTGCTGACAAGTAACGGAGTCGATCAGATGGGTCAGAAAGTACATCCCATTGGCATTCGCCTGGGAATCGTCAAGGAGCACACCTCCGTCTGGTACGCAGACGGTCGGACTTATGCGGACTACTTGTTCGCAGATCTGAAGGTGCGTGAGTATCTCCAAGACAAACTAAAAAGCGCGTCCGTAAGCCGTATCGATATCCATCGTCCGGCCCAAACTGCACGCATCACCATTCACACCGCTCGTCCTGGTATCGTTATCGGGAAGAAAGGTGAGGACGTTGAGAAGCTGCGTCAGGACCTGACCAAGCAAATGGGTGTGCCTGTGCACATCAATATCGAAGAGATCCGCAAGCCGGAGCTCGACGGTATGCTGGTTGCGCAGAGCGTAGCTCAGCAGCTGGAGCGTCGTGTGATGTTCCGTCGCGCCATGAAGCGCGCCGTACAGAACGCCATGCGCATTGGTGCCAAAGGCATCAAGATCCAAGTGAGCGGTCGTCTCGGCGGTGCTGAAATCGCACGTACTGAATGGTATCGCGAAGGTCGTGTGCCATTGCACACCCTGCGTGCCGACATCGACTATGCCAACTACGAAGCTCACACCACCTACGGTGTGATCGGTGTGAAGGTTTGGATTTTCAAAGGCGAAGTAATTGGTGGTCGCCAAGAAGAACTGAAACCACAAGCACCTGCGCCTCGTAAAAAAGCTGCTAAGTAAGGGGTACGCCAAATGTTGCAACCTAAGCGTACGAAGTTCCGCAAGCAGATGACTGGCCACAACCGTGGTCTGGCTCAGCGCGGTAGCAAAGTCAGCTTCGGCGAGTTCGCGCTGAAGTCTGTAGCTCGTGGTCGTCTCACCGCTCGTCAGATCGAGTCAGCGCGTCGGGCACTGACCCGTCACGTAAAACGTGGCGGCAAGATCTGGATCCGTGTATTCCCGGACAAGCCTATCTCCAAAAAGCCCCTCGAAGTTCGTATGGGTAAAGGTAAGGGTAACGTGGAATATTGGGTTGCCCAGATTCAGCCAGGCAAAGTCCTGTATGAAATCGAGGGTGTTTCCGAAGAGCTGGCGCGTGAGGCTTTCGCCTTGGCGGCTGCAAAGCTGCCTCTCGCCACCTCCTTTGTTAAGCGGACGGTGATGTGATGAAAGCGAATGAACTTCGTGAAAAATCAGCACAGCAACTGAACGAGCAACTGCTCGGCTTGCTGCGCGACCAGTTCAATCTGCGCATGCAGAAAGCAACTGGCCAGTTGGGGCAGTCTCACCTGCTCTCGCAAGTGAAGCGCGACATCGCTCGCGTGAAAACTGTGCTCAACCAGCAGGCAGGTAAGTGATCATGGCTGAAGCCGAAAAAACCGTCCGTACGCTGACTGGCCGTGTGGTCAGCGACAAGATGGACAAAACCATCACCGTATTGATCGAGCGTCGCGTAAAGCACCCGATCTACGGTAAATACGTTAAGCGTTCGACTAAGCTGCACGCTCACGACGAAACCAATCAGTGCAAGATCGGCGACAAGGTCACTATTCGTGAAACCCGTCCGCTGGCCAAGACCAAGTCCTGGGCACTGGTTGACGTTCTCGAACGCGCTGTTGAAGTCTAAGGGCTAGGGGTCGGAGAAATTCTATGATTCAGACTCAATCCATGCTCGATGTGGCCGATAACAGCGGCGCTCGTCGCGTCATGTGCATCAAGGTACTGGGCGGTTCGCACCGCCGGTACGCTGGCATCGGCGACATCATCAAGGTGACCGTGAAGGAAGCAATTCCTCGTGGCAAGGTGAAGAAAGGTCAAGTGATGACTGCTGTTGTAGTCCGCACTCGCCACGGCGTTCGTCGTGCTGACGGCTCCATCATCCGCTTCGATGGCAACGCTGCTGTTCTGTTGAACAACAAGCAAGAGCCAATCGGCACCCGTATCTTTGGGCCAGTGACCCGTGAGCTTCGTTCTGAGAAGTTCATGAAGATCGTCTCGCTCGCCCCAGAAGTGCTGTAAGGAGATCCGACATGCAAAAGATTCGTCGTGACGACGAGATCATCGTGATCGCCGGCAAAGACAAAGGCAAGCGCGGTAAGGTGCTCAAGGTTCTCGCTGACGACCGTCTGGTCGTTGGTGGGGTCAACCTGGTGAAGCGTCATACCAAGCCTAACCCGATGTCGGGCGTACAGGGCGGTATCGTCGAGAAAGAAGCGCCTCTGCACGCTTCCAACGTCGCCATTTTCAACGGCGAAACCAACAAGGCTGACCGCGTTGGTTTCAAAGTAGAAGAAGGCAAAAAAATTCGTGTCTTCAAGTCGACCCAAAAAGCGGTTGATGCTTGAACACTGCTAGGTAGAAGACCATGGCACGACTGAAAGAGATTTACCGGAAGGAAATCGCTCCCAAGCTTAAGGAAGAACTTAAGCTGGCGAACGTGATGGAAGTTCCGCGCGTTACCAAGATCACCCTGAACATGGGTCTAGGCGAAGCGATCGGCGACAAGAAAGTCATCGAGCACGCTGTAGCCGACATCGAGAAGATCACCGGCCAGAAAGCCGTTGTGACCTTCGCTCGTAAATCCATCGCGGGCTTCAAAGTTCGTGAAGGCTGGCCGATCGGTGTCAAGGTGACCTTGCGTCGCGAAAAGATGTACGAATTCCTGGACCGCCTGCTGGCGATCTCCCTGCCTCGGGTACGCGACTTCCGCGGCCTGAATGCCAAGTCCTTCGATGGTCGTGGTAACTACAGCATGGGCGTGAAAGAGCAGATCATTTTCCCGGAAATCGATTACGACAAGATCGATGCTCTGCGCGGTCTGGACATTACCCTGACCACCACTGCACGTTCGGATGAAGAAGGTCGCGCCTTGCTGCGTGCTTTCAACTTCCCGTTCCGCAACTGATTGGAGTAGGAAAATGGCCAAGAAGAGCATGAAGAACCGTGAGCTGAAGCGTCAGCTGACGGTAGCTAAATACGCCAAGAAGCGTGCTGAGCTGAAAGCTATCATCGTTGATCTGAACGCAAGTGAAGAAGAACGCTGGAATGCTTCCGTAGCTCTGCAGAAGCAGCCACGTGACGCCAGCGCCTCGCGCATGCGTAACCGCTGCCGCCTGACTGGTCGTCCACATGGCGTATACCGCAAGTTCGGCCTCGGCCGTAACATGCTGCGCCAGGCCGCCATGCGCGGTGACGTACCAGGTCTGGTTAAAGCCAGCTGGTAAGTCGGACCGGCCTGGTGCCGGCGGAAAATTGAGCAATCAACCGACCGCCGGTGTCATGGCGATTGAATCAAGCCCCTTATGGGGCTTGATTCATTTCTGGCGTACGTCTAGAATTGCCGGCTCGCCTGAGCCCGGGTTTTTGGACCGGATCACACGCTCGGCGACGTTGTAGCCGCAAGGCTAATTATTTTTGTATCAGGAGCGTCTAGCCCATGAGTATGCAGGACCCGTTAGCGGACATGCTAACTCGAATCCGTAATGCCCAGATGGCTGAAAAGTCCGTCGTAAGCATGCCATCTTCCACGTTGAAGGTAGCTGTGGCCAAAGTTCTGAAGGACGAAGGTTACATCGCGGGTTTTCAGGTAAGCAGCGAAGCAAAACCGTCGCTTTCCATCGAGCTGAAATACTTCGAAGGCCGTCCGGTCATCGAGGAAGTCAAGCGCGTAAGTCGTCCAGGCCTGCGTCAGTACAAATCCGTTGAAGATCTGCCAAAAGTTCGTGGCGGTCTCGGCGTATCCATCGTCTCCACCAACAAAGGTGTGATGACGGATCGTGCTGCGCGCGCTGCCGGTGTCGGCGGCGAAGTACTTTGCACAGTGTTCTAAGGGGGGATAAGCATGTCTCGCGTCGCTAAGAACCCCGTTAAGCTGCCAGCTGGTGTCGAAGTCAAATTCGCCGGCCAACAGCTTTCGGTGAAGGGTGCCAAGGGCACTCTGGAACTGAACGTTCACTCGTCGGTTGAAATCGTTGAAGAGGCTGGCGAACTGCGTTTCGCTGCCAAGAATGGCGATCAGCAGACCCGTGCAATGGCCGGTACCACTCGCGCTTTGGTCAACAACATGGTCCAGGGCGTAAGCCAAGGCTTCGAGCGCAAGCTCCAGCTGGTCGGTGTTGGCTACAAGGCACAAGCAAAAGGCACAGTGCTGAACCTGTCGCTGGGCTTCTCTCATCCGGTGGATTACGAGTTGCCGCAAGGCATCACCGCTGAGACTCCTAGCCAGACCGATATCCTGATCAAGGGCATCGACAAGCAGCTGGTGGGTCAAGTGGCCGCTGAAATCCGCGATTTCCGTCCGCCAGAGCCTTACAAAGGCAAAGGTGTACGTTACGCAGACGAAGTCGTCCGCCGTAAAGAAGCCAAGAAGAAGTAGGGCATAGCAAATGACCGACAAAAAAGTTACTCGACTGCGTCGCGCTCGCAAAGCACGCCTGAAAATGCACGAACTCGAAGTCGTGCGTCTCTGCGTGTTCCGCTCTTCGCAGCACATCTATGCCCAGGTCATCTCGGCCGACGGCAGCAAGGTCCTGGCAAGTGCCTCGACTTTGGACAAAGAATTGCGTGATGGTGCCACTGGCAACATTGACGCGGCCACTAAGGTTGGCCAGCTGGTCGCTTCGCGTGCTAAGGCCGCTGGCGTCTCGCAGGTGGCTTTCGACCGCTCTGGCTTCAAGTACCACGGTCGCGTCAAAGCGCTGGCCGATGGTGCTCGTGAAGCTGGGCTGGAGTTCTAAGTTATGTCAAATAACGACCAAAAGCGCGACGAAGGCTACATCGAGAAGCTGGTTCAAGTTAACCGCGTTGCCAAGACCGTCAAAGGCGGCCGTATCTTCACCTTCACCGCGTTGACCGTGGTAGGTGATGGCAAGGGCCGTGTTGGCTTCGGCCGTGGCAAGTCTCGTGAAGTGCCTGCTGCCATCCAGAAAGCTATGGAAGCAGCTCGTCGCAACATGATTCAAGTGGACCTGAACGGGACCACCTTGCAGTACGCCATGAAGTCCGCCCACGGCGCTTCGAAGGTGTACATGCAGCCTGCTTCGGAAGGTACCGGTATCATCGCAGGCGGCGCAATGCGTGCCGTTCTCGAAGTCGCTGGTGTCCAGAACGTTCTGGCCAAGTGCTACGGCTCCACCAACCCCGTCAACGTGGTTCACGCTACGTTCAAGGGTCTGAAAGCCATGCAGTCCCCGTCGTCCATCGCCGCCAAGCGCGGTCTGAACGTTGAGGAGATCATCTGATCATGGCTACCGTAAAAGTTACGCTGATCAAAAGCATGACCGGCCGTATCCCTAACCACAAACTGTGCGTTAAGGGTCTGGGTCTGCGTCGCATCGGTCACACTGTAGAAGTCCAGGATACTCCCGAGAATCGCGGGATGATCAACAAGGCCTACTACATGCTTCGCGTAGAGGGTTAATCGATGAAACTCAATGATCTGAGTCCAGCTCCCGGTTCGCGTCGCGAAAAGCACCGTCCGGGTCGTGGTATCGGTAGTGGTTTGGGCAAGACCGGTGGCCGCGGCCACAAAGGTCAGACCTCCCGCTCCGGTGGCACCATCGCTCCAGGCTTTGAAGGCGGTCAACAGCCGCTGCATCGTCGCCTGCCGAAGTTCGGTTTCGTTTCCCTGAAAGCCATGGACCGCGCAGAAGTGCGTTTGTCCGAGCTGGCCAAAGTGGAAGGCGACATCGTCTCCGTGCAGTCCCTGAAGGATGCCAACGTGATCAACCAGAACGTACAGCGTGTGAAAATCATGCTGTCGGGCGAAGTGACTCGCGCTGTAACCATCCAGGGTATCGCCGCCACCAAAGGTGCGCGTGCGGCTATCGAAGCAGCTGGCGGCAAGTTCGAGGAATAAATGGCTAAGCAAGGTGCTCTCTCAGCGCTAGGCAAGGGCGGTATGTCTGAACTCTGGGCTCGTCTGCGTTTTCTGTTCCTGGCGATCATCGTCTACAGAATTGGCGCACACATCCCGGTTCCAGGTATCAACCCGGACCGACTCGCAGACCTGTTTCGACAGAATGAGGGGACCATTCTTAGCTTGTTCAACATGTTTTCCGGCGGCGCGCTGGAACGGATGAGCATCTTTGCACTGGGGATCATGCCGTACATTTCGGCATCGATCATCATGCAGCTGATGACCGCCGTGAGCCCGCAGCTGGAGCAGTTGAAGAAGGAAGGTGAAGCTGGCCGTCGCAAGATCAGCCAGTACACCCGCTATGGCACCGTCATCCTGGCCCTGGTGCAGGCGATCGGCATGTCGATCGGCCTGGCCAACCAGGGTGTGGCGTTCACTGCAAGCTTCAGCTTCTACTTCGTGGCGGTCTCCACTTTCGTGGCGGGCGCCATGTTCATGATGTGGCTGGGTGAGCAGATTACTGAGCGTGGTGTGGGTAACGGTATCTCGATGTTGATCTTCGCGGGTATCGTTGCTGGTCTTCCGAGAGCGATAGGGCAGTCTTTCGAGTCTGCACGTCAGGGCGACATCAACATCTTCGCGCTGGTTGCAATCGGTCTGCTGGCGGTAGCGATTATCGGTTTCGTGGTGTTCATCGAGCGTGGTCAGCGGCGAATCGCCGTTCACTATGCCAAGCGTCAGCAGGGCCGCAAGGTCTTCGCTGCGCAGACGAGCCACTTGCCGCTGAAAGTGAACATGGCCGGTGTGATTCCTGCCATTTTCGCGAGCAGCATCTTGCTGTTCCCGGCTTCGCTGGGCTCCTGGTTCGGTCAGTCCGAAGGTATGGGCTGGTTGCAGGACGTCTCGCAGTCGATCGCTCCTGGTCAGCCGTTGAACATTCTGCTGTTTAGTGCAGGGATCATTTTCTTCTGCTTCTTCTATACGGCGTTGATGTTCAATCCGAAAGACGTAGCGGAAAACCTGAAGAAGTCCGGTGCCTTTATTCCGGGTATTCGTCCGGGCGAACAGTCGGCGCGCTACATTGATGGCGTTCTGACTCGTTTGACCATGTTCGGTGCCCTGTACATGATGTGCGTCTGCTTGCTTCCACAGTTTCTGGTGGTGGCTGCAAACGTTCCGTTCTACCTTGGCGGGACCTCGTTGCTGATTGTGGTAGTGGTTGTGATGGACTTTATGTCCCAAGTACAATCGCACCTCGTTTCGCACCAGTACGAATCCCTGATGAAGAAAGCCAACCTGAAAGGCTACGGTGGCAGCGGTCTGCTGCGCTGACAGTCCCTTAAGGTTCGAGGAGTTGGCAATGAAAGTTCGTGCATCGGTGAAAAAGCTGTGCCGTAACTGCAAAATCATTCGTCGCGAAGGCGTCGTTCGAGTCATTTGCAGCGCAGAGCCGCGTCACAAACAGCGCCAAGGCTGACTGTGATGTGCTACAAGCCCGGCAGCTAGTGCGCTGCCGGGTTGATTATTTGTTATTACAGCGATATTATCTCGCGCCCTATTTCTTGGCTTCCGGGGCGTAGGTAGCTGTCAATTGGAGTCCCACTGAATGGCCCGTATTGCAGGCGTCAACATTCCAGATAACAAGCACACTGTTATCTCGCTGACCTACATCTATGGTGTTGGTCGCACTACTGCACAGAAAATCTGTGCAGACACTGGGGTCAACCCAGCCGCAAAGATCAAGGATCTGAGCGACGAGCAGATTGAACAGCTGCGTGGCGAAGTGGCGAAGTTCACCACCGAAGGTGATCTGCGCCGCGAAATCAACATGAAAATCAAGCGCTTGATGGATCTGGGCTGCTACCGCGGTCTTCGTCATCGTCGTGGTCTGCCAGTACGCGGTCAGCGTACCAAGACCAACGCGCGTACCCGTAAAGGTCCGCGTAAGCCGATCCGCAAGTAATCGCACCAGCGAATCGACAGGAATCTAGTCATGGCAAAACCTGCTGCTCGTCCTCGTAAGAAAGTCAAAAAGACAGTGGTTGATGGCATCGCCCACATCCACGCGTCTTTCAACAACACCATCGTGACCATTACCGATCGTCAAGGTAACGCCCTGTCCTGGGCTACTTCCGGCGGTTCGGGTTTCCGCGGTTCTCGCAAGTCCACCCCGTTCGCTGCCCAGGTGGCTGCTGAGCGTGCTGGTCAAGCTGCGCTGGAATATGGCCTGAAGAACCTCGACGTCAACGTCAAGGGTCCAGGTCCAGGTCGTGAGTCCGCTGTCCGTGCATTGAACGGCTGTGGCTATAAGATCGCCAGCATCACCGACGTGACGCCAATCCCGCATAACGGGTGCCGTCCGCCGAAGAAGCGCCGCGTGTAATTCAGGAGACGATAGATAATGGCTCGTTACATTGGTCCAAAATGCAAACTGGCTCGTCGTGAAGGCACTGACCTGTTCCTGAAAAGCGGCGTTCGCGCCCTGGAATCGAAGTGCAATATCGAAGCAGCCCCAGGTATCCACGGTCAGCGCCGTGGCCGCCAGTCCGACTACGGCACCCAGCTGCGTGAAAAGCAGAAAGTCCGTCGTATCTATGGCGTTCTCGAGCGTCAGTTCAGCGGTTACTACAAGGAAGCTGCCGGCAAGAAAGGCGCAACCGGTGAGAACCTGCTGCAACTGCTCGAATGCCGTCTGGACAACGTCGTATACCGTATGGGCTTCGGCTCGACTCGTGCCGAATCCCGTCAGTTGGTATCGCACAAGTCCGTCAGCGTCAACGGCAAGACCGTTAACGTTCCGTCCTACCAGGTTCGTGCTGGTGACGTGGTCGCGATTCGCGAGAAAGCAAAAAACCAGCTTCGCATTGTCCAAGCTCTCGATCTGTGTGCCCAACGTGGCCGCGTAGAATGGGTAGAAGTAGACACTGAGAAGAAGTCGGGCGTTTTCAAGAACGTTCCTGCTCGCAGTGATCTGTCCGCCGACATCAACGAAAGCCTGATTGTCGAGCTCTACTCCAAGTAAGGGCTAGAAAATAGGTGCATCCATGCAGATTTCGGTAAATGAGTTCCTGACGCCCCGCCACATTGATGTGCAGGTCGTCAGTCCAACCCGCGCCAAAATCACTCTCGAGCCTCTCGAGCGTGGTTTCGGCCATACCCTGGGCAACGCGCTGCGACGCATCCTGTTGTCCTCAATGCCCGGCTGCGCAGTAGTCGAGGCCGAGATTGACGGTGTACTCCACGAGTACAGCGCCATCGAAGGTGTACAGGAAGACGTCATTGAAATCCTGTTGAACCTGAAAGGCCTGGCTATCAAGCTGCACGGTCGTGACGAAGTTACGCTGACCTTGTCGAAAAAGGGTTCGGGGGGGTGGTTACCGCTGCCGATATTCAGCTGGATCATGATGTCGAGATCGTTAATCCCGATCACGTAATCGCTAACCTGGCGTCTAACGGCGCCCTGAACATGAAGCTCGTCGTAGCTCGTGGTCGTGGTTATGAACCGGCCGACTCGCGTCAAAGCGATGAAGACGAAAGCCGCAGCATTGGTCGCTTGCAGCTCGATTCTTCGTTCAGCCCGGTACGCCGTATCGCATACGTGGTGGAAAACGCCCGTGTCGAGCAGCGCACCAACCTGGACAAGCTGGTTATTGATCTGGAAACCAACGGTACCCTGGATCCTGAAGAGGCTATCCGTCGCGCTGCAACCATCCTGCAACAGCAGTTGGCTGCGTTCGTCGATCTCAAAGGTGACAGCGAGCCTGTGGTAATCGAGCAAGAAGACGAGATCGATCCGATCCTGCTTCGCCCGGTTGACGATCTGGAACTGACTGTACGTTCGGCTAACTGCCTTAAGGCGGAAAACATTTACTACATCGGCGACCTGATTCAGCGTACCGAAGTAGAACTGTTGAAGACTCCGAACCTGGGCAAGAAATCCTTGACTGAAATCAAGGACGTTCTGGCCTCCCGCGGTCTGTCCCTCGGCATGCGCCTCGACAACTGGCCGCCTGCAAGTCTTAAGAAGGACGACAAGGCGACTGCCTGATCGTCGTAATCACCGAACGTAGTGTTTGGTAAGGAATGAACCATGCGTCATCGTAAAAGTGGACGTCACCTGAGCCGTACCAGCTCGCACCGCAAGGCCATGTTTCAGAACATGGCGGTGTCGCTGTTCGAGCACGAGCTGATCAAGACTACCCTGCCAAAAGCCAAGGAACTGCGCCGCGTTGCCGAGCCGCTGATCACTCTGGCCAAGGTAGACAGCGTTGCAAACCGTCGTCTCGCTTTCGACCGTACTCGCTCGAAAGAAATGGTCGGTAAGCTGTTCAACGATCTGGGCAAGCGCTATGCAACCCGTCAGGGCGGCTACCTGCGTATCCTCAAGTGCGGCTTCCGCGCTGGCGATAACGCACCTATGGCGTACGTCGAGCTGGTTGATCGTCCTGTCGGTGGCTCGGTTGAAGCTGCCGAATAAGACGAAAAGTCTGTTCTGAAAAACCGGGCCCTGGCCCGGTTTTTTTATGCCTGCTCGTTAGCCAAAATCTATCGGCTAAAGATAATTTCCCGATTAGTGCTATGGATAGGATTCTCGGATACTTGCTTCAAGCCGCTCAAGTCGGCACCTACACAGCAAGCCAGACCAAGGAACATCGTCCATGAGCCAGAGCAAGATCCTCACCACTGCCAGCGGCGCACCTGTCGCCGACAACCAGAATTCCCGCTCGGCGGGACCTCGTGGTCCCTTGTTGCTGGACGATTTCCATCTGATTGAAAAACTCGCGCACTTCAACCGCGAGAACATTCCAGAACGTCGCGTGCATGCCAAAGGTTCGGGCGCGTACGGTACCTTTACCGTCACTCGGGACATCACTGAATACTCCAGCGCCAAGCTGTTCAGCGCGGTAGGCAAGCAGACCGAAACCTTCTTGCGGTTCTCTACCGTGGGTGGCGAGCGTGGTTCGGCGGATACCGAGCGCGACCCGCGTGGTTTCGCGCTCAAGTTCTACACCGAGGAAGGCAACTGGGACATCGTAGGCAATAACACGCCGGTGTTCTTCATTCGCGATCCGATGAAGTTTCCAGACTTTATCCACACTCAGAAGCGCTTGCCTCAGAGCAATCTGAAAAGCGCGCAGATGATGTGGGACTTCTGGTCGCATTCGCCTGAGTCGTTGCATCAGGTCACTATCCTGTTCTCGGATCGGGGTATTCCTGATGGCTATCGTCACATGCACGGCTTTGGTAGCCATACCTATAGCCTGATCAACGCCAAGGGCGAGCGGCACTGGGTCAAGTGGCATTACAAGACGGCTCAGGGCATCAAGAACCTGGCACCTGCCGACGCTGCCCGTATTGCCGGCACCGATCCGGATTACGCTCAACGCGATCTGTTCGATGCGATCGAGCGTGGGGACTACCCCAAGTGGCGCGTATGCATGCAGATCATGAGCGAGGACCAGGCGAACCGTCATCACGAGAATCCCTTCGACGTGACCAAGACCTGGTCGCAGAAGGAGTTCCCGTTGATCGAAGTGGGCATGCTGGAACTGAACCGTAATCCGCTGAACTACTTTGCCGAAGTTGAGCAAGCGACCTTTGGCCCGAGCAACATGGTGCCCGGTGTAGGGCTGTCACCTGACCGCATGCTGCAGGGTCGTGTGTTCGCTTACGCCGATGCCCACCGCTATCGCGTCGGGACCAATCACCAGCAACTGCCGGTGAACGCGCCGCGCAGCCCGGTTCATTCGTACCAGCGAGACGGCTCCATGGCGTTTGGCAGCAATGGCGGTGCAGCACCCAACTACGAGCCGAACAGCTATGCAGATGCGCCCAAGCAAGCGCCTCAGTACCGCGAACCTGCCTTGGCCTTGCATGGCGATGCGGATCGCTTCGATCATCGCGTGGACGCGGACTACTACAGCCAGGCTGGTGCTCTGTTCCGTTTGATGAGTGCCGAGCAGCAGGCGCTGCTGATCGACAACATCGCCGGTGCGATGATGGGTGTGAGCGCGGACGTGGTGGAGCGCCAACTGCAGCACTTCTACCACGCGGATGAAGCCTACGGTAATGGCATCGCCAAAGCGTTGGGCATCCAGCTCGGCTGAACCTAAGTGATAAAAAGAACCGCCCTCATTTGGGCGGTTTTTCGCTTTATTTCGTCACTTTTTCTCTGCTTTTTAGCGTATTTCTGCACTGCAGGCCGTGACGTATCCGCGACCTTGGTTCAAACTATGCCTTTCTGCTAGGAGATCTACGGCGATGCAAGGCCACCCGGACGTAATCGATTACCTCAATACTTTGCTCACTGGCGAGCTGGCTGCCCGTGACCAGTATTTCATCCACTCGCGGATGTACGAGGACTGGGGCTTCGCCAAGCTCTTCGAGCGCATCAATCATGAAATGGAAGAAGAGGCGGGTCATGCTGACGCCTTGATGCGCCGCATCCTGATGCTCGAAGGCACGCCGCGCATGCGCCCGGACGATCTCGAAGTCGGAACCGATGTGCCGAGCATGATCGCAGCCGATCTGCGTCTGGAATACAAGGTGCGCGCTGCGCTGTGCAAGGGGATCGAGTTGTGCGAGCAGCACAATGACTACGTGACCCGCGACATTCTGCGCGTGCAGTTGGCGGATACCGAGGAAGACCATACGTATTGGTTGGAAAAGCAGCAGGGACTGATCAAGTCGATTGGGCTGGAGAATTATCTGCAGTCGCAGTTTTGATTGATGCCAGGCTGTGGTTTGATTCGGCAGGTGGAATGTAGAGATCGCTGACGCGGCTTGCGTCGTTGCTACAAGGGTCTCGCCGCTGATACAGGGATTGTGTTGAGAAAAGCCCCGCTTGCGCGGGGCTTTTTGGTTTCAGGCTTTGTTGCGTTCCAGCAGGGGCTTGAGGTAGTGGCCGGTATAGGACTGCTTCATCTCGGCGACCTGCTCCGGGGTGCCGACGGCGATGATCTGGCCACCTTTGGAGCCGCCTTCCGGGCCCAGGTCGACCAGCCAGTCGGCCGTTTTGATGACGTCCAGGTTGTGTTCGATCACCACCACGGTGTTGCCGTGATCGCGCAGACGATGCAGCACGTCGAGCAATTGCTGGATGTCGGCAAAATGCAGGCCTGTGGTGGGTTCGTCGAGAATGTAGAGGGTCTTGCCCGTGTCGCGCTTGGACAATTCGCGCGACAGCTTGACCCGCTGCGCTTCGCCACCAGACAGCGTGGTCGCCGACTGGCCCAGCTTGATGTAGGAAAGGCCCACGTCCATCAGCGTTTGCAATTTGCGGGCAAGCGCCGGTACGGCGTCGAAGAATTCACGAGCTTCCTCGATGGTCATCTCGAGTGTTTCGTGGATGTTCTTGCCCTTGTACTTGATCTCCAGGGTTTCGCGGTTGTAGCGCTTGCTCTTGCAGACGTCGCACGGCACGTAGATGTCAGGCAGGAAGTGCATTTCGACCTTGATCAAGCCGTCGCCCTGACAGGCTTCACAGCGTCCGCCCTTGACGTTGAATGAGAATCGGCCCGGGCCATAGCCGCGTGAACGCGACTCGGGAACCCCGGCGAACAGTTCACGGATCGGCGTGAACAGCCCGGTGTAGGTGGCCGGGTTGGAGCGTGGGGTACGTCCGATCGGGCTTTGATCGATGTCCACGACCTTGTCCAGGTGCTGCAGGCCATTGATGCTGTCGTGTGCAGACGCTTCCAGCGTGGTTGCGCCGTTCAGGGCAGTTGCACTGAGGGGGAACAAGGTGTTGTTGATCAGCGTCGACTTGCCCGAGCCGGACACGCCGGTCACGCAGGTGAGCAGGCCGATCGGGATCTCCAGATCGACGTTGCGCAAGTTGTTGCCGCGGGCGCCCTTGAGGGTCAGGGCGAGCTTCTTGTTGCGCGGCGTGCGCTTGGCAGGCACGGCTATCTTCACGCGGCCGGACAGGTACTTGCCCGTCAGTGAGTCAGGATGGTCCATGACCTCCTGCGCGGTGCCCTGGGCGACGATGTGGCCACCGTGGACGCCGGCGCCTGGGCCGATATCGACCACGTAGTCGGCGAGGCGAATGGCATCTTCGTCATGCTCGACGACAATCACGGTGTTGCCGATGTCGCGCAAGTGCTTGAGGGTACCCAGCAGGCGGTCGTTGTCGCGTTGGTGCAAGCCGATGGAGGGCTCGTCGAGGATGTACATGACGCCCACCAGGCCCGCGCCGATCTGGCTGGCCAGGCGGATGCGCTGGGCCTCGCCGCCGGACAGGGTGTCGGCGCTGCGGTCCAGGGTCAGGTAGTCCAGGCCTACGTTGACGAGGAACTGCAGGCGCTCGCGGATTTCCTTGAGGATCTTGTCGGCGATTTCACCCTTGCGACCGGTCAGACTAAGGCTGCCGAAATAATCAGTGGCATCGCCGATCGGCAGACCCGTGACGGCAGGCAGGGTTTTTTCGCCCACCCATACGTGACGTGCCTCGCGGCGCAGGCGAGTACCACGGCAGTCGGGGCAAGGCTGGGTGCTGAGGAATTTGGCGAGCTCTTCACGCACGCTGGCCGATTCGGTTTCGCGGTAGCGGCGCTCGAGGTTGGGCACGATGCCCTCGAAGGAGTGCGAACGCTTGACGATATCGCCCCGGTCATTCAGGTAGCGGAAGTCGACATTATGGGTGCCGCTACCGGTGAGAATGACTTTCTGCTGGTCGGCCGGCAGTTCATTGAACGGCACGTCCAGGCTGAATTGGTAATGGCTGGCGAGCGAGCCGAGCATCTGGAAATAGTAGACGTTACGCCTATCCCAGCCGCGGATCGCGCCCTCGGCCAGGGTCAGCTCGCCGTTTACCAGACGCTTGTTGTCGAAGAACTGCTTCACGCCCAGGCCATCGCAGGTCGGGCAGGCACCGGCCGGGTTGTTGAAGGAGAACAGCTTGGGCTCCAGCTCGCTGATCGCATGTCCGCAGATCGGGCAGGCGAAACGTGCGGAGAAGATGATCTCTTCGAACGCGTCGTCATCCATCGAGGCGACCAGAGCGATGCCATCGGCCAGCTTCAGGGCTGTTTCGAACGATTCGGCCAGGCGTTGCTGCAAGTCGGAACGGACCTTGAAGCGGTCCACGACGACTTCGATGGTGTGCTTCTTCTGCTTGTCGAGCTTGGGCAGTTCGTCCATCTCGTAGAGCTTGCCGTTGATGCGCGCGCGGACGAAGCCCTGGGCGCGCAGCTCTTCGAAAATGGCCAGGTGTTCGCCCTTGCGCTCACGGATGACCGGGGCCAGCAGCATCAGCCGCGCGCCTTCGGGCTGGGCCAGGACCAGGTCGACCATCTGGCTGACGGTCTGGGCTTCCAGTGGAATGTCGTGATCCGGGCAGCGCGGCGTCCCTACGCGGGCGTACAGCAGGCGCAGGTAGTCGTAGATCTCGGTGATGGTGCCGACGGTGGAGCGGGGGTTGTGCGATGTCGACTTCTGTTCGATGGAGATGGCCGGCGACAGACCTTCGATGGTGTCGACGTCGGGCTTTTCCATCATCGACAGGAACTGGCGGGCATAGGCCGACAGCGATTCGACGTAGCGGCGTTGGCCTTCGGCGTAGAGGGTGTCGAAAGCCAGGGAGGATTTGCCTGAACCCGACAGCCCGGTGATGACGATCAGTTTGTCACGGGGCAGGGTCAGGTCGATGTTTTTCAAATTGTGGGTTCGAGCCCCACGTACCAGAATCTTGTCCAAGGCGGCCTCGCGCGGCGGGCGTAAACAGGTGAGTATACGGGGCTTGTCAATGGCACCGCACGGTGCGTGCGCGCAAAGATGAAGAAGGCGCGTCATAGCGTCGCCATCTGTGCCGTTAATGGGTGGGACTGGTAGAATCGTCACCGGTTCACACGAGGTTTATCCATGCACGATCCCCACAGCGAACGCATGAGCAGCGGTGAAACCCGCGCAGCCAGCGGGTTGGCCCTGGTGTTCGCTTTCCGCATGCTGGGCATGTTCATGGTCCTGCCGGTACTGGCGACCTATGGCATGGACCTGGCAGGTGCCACCCCGGCCTTGATCGGTCTGGCGATCGGCGCCTATGGCTTGACCCAGGCCTTCCTGCAAATCCCTTTCGGGGTCATTTCCGACCGCATCGGCCGTCGCCCGGTGATCTACGGCGGCCTGGTGATCTTCGCCATCGGCAGCGTGGTCGCGGCCCAGGCCGATTCCATCTGGGGGGTGATCGCCGGACGCATCCTGCAGGGTGCCGGCGCGATATCGGCGGCGGTCATGGCTTTGCTCTCGGACCTGACTCGCGAGCAGAACCGCACCAAGGCGATGGCCATGATTGGCATGAGCATTGGTGTGTCCTTCGCCGTGGCGATGGTGGTCGGGCCGCTGCTGACCCGTGCCTTCGGCCTGCATGGGCTGTTCCTGGCGACCGGTGTGCTGGCTCTGGTCGGCATCGCGCTGGTGGCCTTCGTGGTGCCCAAGGCGACTGCCCACACTCGGCATCGCGAGTCGGGCGTGGCCCGTGGCGAGATGCTGGCCACGCTCAAGCACCCCGACCTGCTGCGCCTGGATTTAGGTATCTTCGTCCTCCACTCGATCCTGATGGCCAGCTTCGTTGCGTTGCCGCTGGCGCTGGTGGAGCGCGCCGGATTGCCCAAGGAACAGCATTGGTGGGTTTACCTGACGGCGCTGGTCGTATCTTTTTTCGCAATGATTCCGTTCATCATCTACGGCGAAAAGAAGCGCAAGATGAAGCGTGTTCTACTGGGCGCGGTGGCAACCCTGATGCTGGTGGAGCTGTTCTTCTGGGCGTTCGGCGACGGTCTCAAGGCGCTGGTGATCGGTACGGTGGTGTTCTTCACCGCGTTCAACCTGCTCGAGGCGTCGCTGCCTTCGTTGATCAGCAAGGTTTCGCCGGCCGGTGGCAAGGGCACGGCCATGGGGGTGTATTCCACCAGTCAGTTCCTGGGGTCGGCCATGGGCGGCATCCTGGGTGGCTGGCTGTTCCAGCACGGTGGCCTGGGTGTGGTCTTCATCGGATGCGCGGCGCTGTGCGCCCTGTGGCTGGCCATAGCTGTTACTATGCGCGAACCACCCTACGTGACCAGTCTGCGCTTGCCGCTTTCGCCCCAAGCGATGCGCGAGACGGGATTGGCCGAGCGGTTGAAAACCGTGCCCGGTGTAACAGATGCGGTGGTGGTAGCAGAAGAAGCTGCCATCTATATCAAATTGGACAAAGAAATTTTGGATCGCACCGCCCTCGAGCGCCTGGTCAACCCAGCGCCGACAGCGTGCGAAGCCTAGGAGAACGATATGGCCCGTGGGGTTAACAAAGTCATTTTGGTCGGCACCTGTGGTCAGGATCCGGAAGTTCGCTACCTGCCCAACGGCAACGCGGTCACCAACCTGAGCCTGGCCACCAGCGAGCAGTGGACCGACAAGCAGAGCGGCCAGAAGGTCGAGCGTACCGAGTGGCACCGTGTGTCGATGTTCGGCAAGGTCGCGGAGATCGCCGGTGAGTACCTGCGCAAAGGCTCGCAGGTGTACATCGAAGGCAAGCTGCAGACCCGCGAGTGGGAAAAGGACGGTATCAAGCGGTACACCACCGAGATCATCGTCGACATGCAGGGCACCATGCAGCTGTTGGGTGGCCGTCCGCAGAACAACGACCAGCAGGGCGGTGGCGGCAACAACTACCAGCAGTCGGCACCGGCCCCACGCCAGCAGGCGCCGCGTCCACAGCAGTCGGCACCGCAGCAGCGTTCAGCTCCGCCTGCCCAGCAGCAGCCGGCGCAGCAACCGGCTCCGGACTTTGACAGCTTTGATGATGATATTCCGTTCTAAGCTGCCCGCCTGAACCGAAAAAGCCCCGCTGCCACCCGGCAGCGGGGCTTTTTGTTGCTCGCCAAAAAGCAGGCGAGCTTGCAGCTTCCAACCAGCCTTCGCAGGCTCATTTGGCGTCAGTTTTTCAGCTGTTTTTGCAGCGGCAAAATATAAATATATGCATCGCGTATTTTCTTGCCGCAGCCCCGTCGCTTCACTAAGATTTTTCGAAATTAGCGGTCCTGTTGCCCACGTGCTGTCGCCTACAGCGCAATGCCTGCAGCCGATACACCCCTTCGAACGGAATCATTCCATGGCATCAGGTCATCGCTTTCATGCGCTCGACAGTCTTCGCGGCATCTGCGCATTGGCGGTGGTGTTGTACCACCTGCATGTGGTGGGCAGCCTGACCGAGCTGGCGTTCTTTCGCAGTGCCGATCTGTTCGTCGACTTCTTCTTCGTGCTCAGCGGGTTCGTGATCACTCATGCCTATGGTGCGCGGCGCGATCTGGACCTGCGGCGGTTCTTCATTCTGCGTACGTTTCGTCTGGCGCCACTGCATGTGTGCCTGCTGGGAATGTTCATCGTCTTCGAGTTCGTGAAGTGGGGCGCGGCGCAGCAGGGGGTCAGCTTCAACAAGGAGCCGTTCACCGGTATGTATGCGCCTTCGCAGATTCTGCCTAACCTGTTGCTGATCCAGGCATGGACGCCGTTGACCGAGAACATGTCGTTCAACTACCCCTCCTGGAGCATCAGCATCGAGTACTACATGTATCTGATTTTCGCCGCAGTGGTGCTGTGCACGTCGGCGCGGCGGGTGCTGGTGTGGGCGGGGATCGTCATCGTCGCCGTGGCGATGCTGTACAGCGGGGCGGGGCCGTTTACCGCGCTGGCCTACAAGGGGCTGGCCTGCTTCTTCGCCGGTGCCTTGTGCTACAAGGTGTTCGAGGCGCTGCGCCAACGGGTGCAGCTGGGGTTTGGCGTGGCATCGCTGCTGGAAATGCTGGCGGGCGCTTTGATTGTGTGGACCTTGAGCAGCGACAGCCCGAACAAGGCCGTGCTGGCCAGCGGGCTGTTCTGCGTGACGGTGACCTTGTATGCGTTCGATGCCGGCATTGTTTCCGGCCTGCTCAGGGCGCGTCTGTTCGAGTTGCTGGGGCGGCTGTCGTACTCGATCTACCTGACCCATGTGATCATTTTGAGTGTGTTGATCCTGCTGTTCATGGTGCTGGAGAAGAAGACCGGGTTGCCGCTGGCGCCGGTGTTCGGAGATTTCCGTTACCTGGACAGCGGTTATCCGTGGCTCAACAACCTGCTCGTTAGCCTGGTATTGCTGGCCGTGATCGGAATTTCCTTCGTCACCTACCACCTGATCGAGGTCAACGGACAGAAGTGGGGGCGTCGTTTACTGGGGCAGCGATTGCCGGCGCAGGCCGTGCCGGGCTGAGGCTGTGGCGCTGCCACGAAACCCTCTTTTTGATAGCGCGTGACGTCAGCGTCAGAAAAACGCAAAATGGCTGTTCGATTCGAGTGCGGGCGAAGGTTTGATCGTCGACCACGCGCCTGCGGTTAATCTGAACTGTCAATTTTGAACGGACCTGCTGACTCTATGCGAATGCGCCTTATGCTGTTGGGCGGTGGGAATGCCCTGGGGCATGCGCTGATTCGCCTTGGAGCGGAAGAGGGCATCGGCTTCCTGGCTCCACGTCCACCGGACGCTGGTTGGGATGCGGCCAGCCTCACCGACCTGCTCGATGAAACCCGCCCCGATGCGCTGATCAACCTGGCGTACTACTTCGACTGGTTTCAGGCCGATGCCGTGAGTCAGGCGCGCCTGGACCAGCAAGAACTTGCGGTGGAGCGTCTGGCCGAGCGATGCCAGGAGCATCAGATCGTGCTGCTGCAGCCTTCCAGCTATCGTGTGTTCGATGGCTCGCGGGCCACTGCCTATAGCGAAAAGGACGAGCCGGTGCCTCTGGGCCTGCGCGGTCAGGCACTGTGGCGAATCGAGCAGAGCGTGCGTGCGGCCTGCCCGCGGCATGTGCTGTTGCGTTTCGGCTGGCTGCTGGACGACAGCGCCGACGGCGTGCTGGGCCGTTACCTTCGGCGTGCCGAGTTGCCGCAACCCTTGCCCCTGGCCGATGACCGACGCGGCAATCCGACCCCCGTGGACGATGCTGCACGGGTGATCCTCTCGGTGCTCAAGCAACTGGACTGTGAAGCGCCGCTGTGGGGCACCTACCACTACGCCGGCAACGAGGCGACCACCGCCCTGGCCCTGGGCCAGGCGATCATCAGCGAAGCCAAGACGCTGCATTCGCTGGCGATCGACGCGCCCACTGCGCAGGCCCACGCCGCGCGACCCGATGCAGGGGAAGAACCGCAACACGCGGTACTGGCCTGCAAGAAAATTTTGCACACTTTCGGTATCAAGCCGCGCGCCTGGCGTTCGGGGCTGCCGAGCCTTCTGGACAGATACTACCGACATGGCTGATACACCCATTCTGATCACCGGCGGCGCCGGTTTCATTGGCTCCCACCTGGTCGATGCGTTGCTGGCCGACGGTCACTCGGTGCGAGTGCTCGATGACTTGTCCACGGGCAAGCGCAGCAACCTGCCGATGGAAAACCCCAGGCTGGAACTGATCGAGGGCGATGTCGCCGACGCCGCGCTGATGACCCAGGTGGTGCGCGGCTGCAAGGCGGTGGTGCACCTGGCGGCGGTCGCTTCGGTGCAGGCCTCGGTGGACGATCCGGTGAAAACCCATCAGAGCAACTTCATCGGCACCTTGAACCTGTGCGAGGCCATGCGCCTGGCAGGGGTCAAGCGAGTGCTGTTCGCTTCCAGCGCGGCGGTGTATGGCAACAATGGCGAGGGCGAAGCGGTTGGCGAAGACACCACCAAGGCACCCTTGACGCCCTATGCCTCGGACAAGCTGGCCAGTGAGTACTACCTGGACTTCTACCGTCGCGAGCATGGGCTGGAGCCGGTGGTGTTTCGCTTCTTCAATATCTACGGGCCGCGGCAGGATCCTTCCTCGCCGTACTCGGGCGTCATCAGTATCTTCAGCGAGCGGGCGCAGCGCGGGCAACCGATCAGCCTGTTCGGCGATGGCGAGCAGACCCGCGATTTCTTCTATGTGGGCGATCTGGTGACCTTGCTGATGCAGGGGTTGCAGCAGCCGAATGTGCAGGCGGGGCCGGTGAACGTCGGGCTGAATCAGGCGACTTCATTGAACCAGTTGCTGGCGGGGCTGGGGGCGGTGCTGGGTGGTTTGCCGGCGGTGAGCCATGGGCCGACGCGGGGGGGCGATATCCGTCATTCGCGGGCCGACAATACCCGACTGCTGGAACGCTTCGAACTGGGTCCGGTGACGCCGCTGGAAGAAGGACTGCGGCGCCTGCTCGGCTTGTAGGCTTTTCACTTTCACGTGCCAGCCCACGCCCGCAACGGGCGAAGGGCGGGCGACGGCAAGCGCGTCTAGAACTTGTAGCCTACACCGACCATGTACACCCACGGGTCGACTTCCAGGTCGACCTTGGTGCGGCCTACGCCCAGCGCCGTAGGACCGTCGACGCTGGCCTTGGTGTCGATGTCGACGTACCAGACCGACGCGTTGACCATCATGTGCTCGCTGAGCATGTAGTCGAACCCCAACTGCCCGGCGAAACCCACTGAGTCCTGAATCTTCAGGTTGTTGAAGCCTTGCTGCTTGCGCGCGCCACTCAGGTCTTCGTCGTAGAACAGGGTGTAGTTGATGCCCACGCCCGCGTACGGCTGGAAGCGTGAGGTTGGTGCCAGTGGGTAGTATTGCAGGGACAGGGTGGGAGGCAGTTGCTTGACGTCGGCAAGTTTCCCGTCCAGCCCGGCGATGCCGGTGGCAGCGCTGACTCCGCGTACGCCCACGGTGTGCTGGAACGGCGTGGCTGCCAGCAGTTCGATGCCGACGTGGTCGGTGAGCATGTAGGCGAAGGCCAGGCCCAGTTGGGTATCGCTGTCCAGAGTGGCCTTGGTGCCCGCGACCTTGGCGCCGTCCAGCTTGAGCTGGCCGCTGTCTTCATTGGGCGCGGTGGTGGCGGCGCCGGCACGGATGATCAGATCGCCGGCCTGGTGTGCCTGGGCCAGGGGGGTTGCCAGCGCCATGGCAATCAGTGAGGCGCCGAGCAAGGACTTGTTCATGGGAGCTCCATTGGGCAATGCGAAGGAAATTCGCCCAATGGTAGTCAGTGCACCGGCTTGGTTTTTTGATCTGGCTCAATAAAAGAGCCAATGGCTCAGTCCGGCAGCTCGTAGGGGTAGATCTTCGCTGCAGCCATCTTGTAGCCGGCCTGCGCCAGCTCGCTGGTGCTGGCCTTGACCTGCATCGGCCCTTCGATCCAGTAAGGCTGGTAGAGCTCTTCGACCTTGACCCCGACGGCGCTGGTCACATGCACGATCTGGTTCGACGGCGGGGGTGGCACATGGATGCAGGCGCCGAAGTAGGGCACCAGCAGAAACTCGGTGGTCCGTCCCGACTCGTTGACCTCCAGCGGCACGATGTAGCCGGGGATGCGCAGTTGCTGACCGTCCAGTGCCTGGACCACCGGTGCGTCCGGCGCCTGCTGATGGGCGGCGGGGCCGGCTTCGGCCAGCGCGGTGCCCATCTGCGCCAGGTCGTGCATGGGTGTCATCTGCGGCACCAGCTTGGGCGCATCCGGCGGGATCAGTGCCTCCCAGCTGACTTCCTTGAGCTCGGCCGCGGACAGCGACAGGCTGGTCAGCAGCAACAGGGCCATTACCGCGCGCAACATAGGTTGAATCCTCACAGGTGGATCGACAGGCCGTCGGCCAGGGATTGCCGATAGGCGCGCCAGGCCGGTATCGCGCCCATGACCACGGCGGCTGCGAGGATGATGCCCAGCAACGACCACTCATAGGCACTGGGCAGGCTCAAGGGCAGGTACAGGCCGTAGTTGGACTGCACGTAGCCTTGGGCGCAGGCAATGCTCAGGTACAACAATGCCATGCCGGCCAGGATCCCGACCAGCGCCAGGGCGAAGGCTTCGAGAATCAGCAAACCGGCGATGTGCCAGGGTCGGGCGCCGACCGAGCGCAGAATGGCCATCTCGCGGCGGCGCTCGTTGAGGCTGGTGACGATCGCCGTGAGCATGCCGATCAGACCGGTGAGCACGACGAATACCGAAATGACGAACAAGGCCTGTTCCGCGGTGCCCATCAGGCTCCACAGCTCTTGCAGGGCGACGCCGGGAAGAATCGCCATCAGGGGTTCGCCGCGGAAGTCGTTGATGTCGCGTTGCAGGGCGAAGGTGGCGATCTTGCTGTTGAGGCCGACCATGAAGGCGGTGATGGCGCTGGGTGTCAGGTCCATGTTGCGCGCCTGGTCGGCGCTGATTCGTCCGGCGCCGCGGGCCGGTACGCCGTTTTTCCAGTCGATGTGGATGGCTTCCATGCCGCCCAGGCTGATGTGCAGCGTGCGATCGACGGGCGTGCCGGTGCGCGCCAGGATGCCGACGACGGTGAATGGTTTGTCGTCGTGCTTGACCAGACTGATGGCCGCCACGCCGTGGGCCAGCACCAGTTTGTCGCCGAGTTTGTAGTGCAAGGCGTCGGCTACCTCCGCGCCGAGCACGACTTCGAAAGGATCGGTCTGGAAGGCGCGGCCCTGGGCCAGTTGCAGGGACTGGTGACGGCCGTACCGGTAGTGCTCGAAATAACTCTGGTTGGTGCCCATGACCCGGTAGCCGCGGTGAGAGTCACCCAGCGAGATGGGGATGGCCCATTTGACCTGCGGGTTGCTGGCGTAATGCTCGAAGCTGTCCCAGCGGATGTTGTTGGTGGCGTTGCCGATGCGAAACACCGAGTAGAGCAGCAGATTCACCGAGCCGGAGCGGGCGCCGACGATCAGGTCGGTACCGCTGACGGTGCTGGCGAAGCTGGCGCGGGCCTCGTGGCGCACACGTTCCACAGCCAGCAGCAGGCACACCGACAGGGCAATGGCGAAGGCGGTCAGAAATGCGGTGAAGCGGCGGTTGGCCAGGCTGGCCAGGGCAAGACGAAGCAGGTACATCAAGACACCTCGGATGAGGCAGGGCGCGCTGCGCGATTGAGCTCGGCCAGGGATAGATGGCGGTCGAACAGGGGGGCCAGGCTTTGATCGTGACTGACGAACAGCAGGCTCGAGCCCGCTGCGCGGCATTCGGCGAACAGCAGTTGGATGAAGGCTTCGCGGGCATCGCTGTCCAGGGCCGAAGTCGGCTCGTCGGCGATCACCAGTTCGGGCTGGCCGATCAGCGCGCGTGCGGCGGCGACCCTTTGCTGCTGACCGATGGACAGGGTGTCGGCGCGACGCTGGAGCAGGTCCGGGTCGCGCAGTCCCAGATGGGCCAGCAGATGGGTAGCCGCCTGGGCAACACTGCCATGGCGCTGCCCGGCACGATCGGCGCGGCGTCGGGAGAAGCGGCAGGGCAGTTCCACGTTTTCGCGCACCGACAGGAACGGCAGCAGGTTGAATTGCTGGAAGATGTAGCCGGTGTGCTCGACGCGAAACCGATCACGGGCGGCGAAGCTCAGCTCGCCCAGGTTCTGGCCGAGCAGGTGGACGCTGCCGCGTTGCGGGGTGTGCACGCCACCGAGCAAGCCGAGCAGGGTGGTTTTGCCACTGCCGCTGGGGCCTTTGAGAAAGAGGGTTTCCCCACGCTCCAGGCGGAACGCGGGGATATCCAGCAACATCGCTTGGCCGGGCCAGGCAAAGCCCAGTTCGGCCAGCTCGATCAATGCATCGCTCATGGGTCAGAATTTCAGGCTGCTTTGCGTGGGAGTGAGGTCCGTGCCCTGTTGGCCGGACGGGCCGATCAGTTGTACCTGAATTTTCTGGGTGGCGGGGAAGGTGCTGAACAGGCGAGCCAGGTCCAGGTGGTCGAGGGCCTTCGGCGACGCGCAGGTGAAGTGGTAGTGGGCGTGAATCTCGCTGTGCTCGTGATGGTGCTCATCGCCTTGCTTGGCTTCGGTGGCGCTGTGCTCGTGATCTGGCTTGTCGCCGAACAGCGGGCTTTCCAGTTCCTGGTCGGTGACCTTGCAGCCAGCTGCGGGCGGGTAGGCTGAACAACGCCAGGGGTTGCTCCAGGGTCTTGCGGGCTGCGGCGACCTTGGCTTTGTCGGCATCGCTGCTGGCGGCGTGTTCGAAGCCCACCAGGTTCATGGCCGGGCTTTGCAGTTCCAGTTCCAGCGTCTGGCCATCCAGGGCAGCGTCGAGGCGGGCCACGCCATGTTCATGGGCGCCGAGGCTGCCGTGCTCGTGTTCATGCTCGTGATCGTGGCCCTCCTCGTGGGCGTGGGCGACGAGGGGCAGCAGGGCAAAGGGCAGGGCAAGCATGAGACGGCGCATAAGGGAATCTCGTCAGCGATATGGAAACGCAATGTTATAACAAATTTACATTTTGTGACCAAGCTTGGGGAAAGATTCATGTTCGCTTCAGGCAGCGGGCGCGGACGGTGTGATGTCGAAGGCGGGATTGCTTCACTGGCGGGGCGCTGCTACAACGAGGCCTCGTTATGAAAGGGCATTCGCATGATCAGAATCAAAGGCACCGTCGGCAATCTGCCGGTGGACCTGGCCATAGAAATGGACGCCCAGGATTGGGCTCACCTCACCGGCCCATTGGCGACGGCCGTCGAAGCTGCGCCGACGTCGGCAGCGACACCCGCGCCGGGCAAGGGCAAGGCGCAGGACGACGGCGCCTGGCGCAGCGTGCTGTTGCTGCTGGAGCAGGCGGGGCGTATCGAGGGGCCGGCGTTGCTGGATCAGGTCCAGGGGTTGGTGGGTGACGTGGCGGCCGGCAAGCGGATGCTGGTGCGCTTGCGCCATTGTCCGCAGGTGAAGGTGGAAGCCGGCGCGGATGCGCCGGTCTATTGCTGGATCGGCTAGCGGGAAGGACCGCTCGCCTGGCAGGCCCCTGCGCAACCCATCAGTACAAGGCGGCGAACAACTTGCGGCGGTAGGTGGTCACCAGTGGGTGATCGTTGCCGAGCAATTCGAACACTTGCAGCAAGGTCTTGTGCGGCAGCCCTTCGCTGTAGCTGCGATTGCGCATGAACAGCTGGAGCAAGCCATCGAGGGCGGCTTCGTAGTGCTGGCGCGACAGCTGCTGGATGCACAACTGGTACGCCGCTTCGTCGTCGCCCGCGTCGCGACCCAGGCGGGCCTTGAGATCGGCCACGTCGGGCAGGGTCTTCGCCTGGCGCAGGAACGTCAGCTGCGCCTTGGCACCGGCCAGCGCAGCCTTGTGCTCGTCGCCGCTGACGGCGTCGAGCACCTGCTGCGCTTCGTCCAGCTCGCCGCGTTCGGCCAGGCAGCGGGCGAACAGGATCAACGCCCCAGGGTTGGCATTGTCTTCGGCCAGCAGCCCCTTCAAGGTCTGCTCGGCTTCGCCGAAACGGCTCTCGCTGAACAGTGCCTGCGCCAGTTCCAGCGGATCGGCTGCTGGCGGTGGCGGCATCTGTACATGGGGTTCGAGCAGCGCGCGGATGGCCGATTCGGGCTGGGCGCCTGCGAAACCATCCACCGGCTGACCATCCTTGAACAGCACTACGGTAGGCAGGCTGCGAATGCCGAAGCGGCCGACGATGTCGGGTTCGGCGTCGCAGTCGACCTTGGCCAGAACCAATTCGCCGGCATAGCTTTCGGCGATCTGTTGCAGCAAGGGCATCAGCACCTTGCAGGGGGCGCACCACTCGGCCCAGAAATCCACCAGCACGGGCCGGTTAAAGGATTCCTCAATGACGGCCTGGTCGAAGCTGGCCGTAGTAACGTCGATGATGTACGGGGTTTCTTGACTCATGTGAATCTCGAGGATCAGCGGTTCGGTGGACTATAAGGGATTCGAATCAGGCCCACCACCGCCGCTCGGATGGCCAGGTGGCGGGCGCTGTCAGACCGTTTCAGGGGGCCTTGATCATCTCCAGGTTGCCCAGCAGTTGGGTGGTCGGCTGGCTGATCTGCACCGCAGGCAGGTGCAGGATCAGCTGCCCCGACTGGCTGGCGCGGGCGCGCAACTCGACCCGTGAGCCTGCCGGGAACGCTTCGGCAGCAAAGCGCAGTTGGAAGGGCAGTGGTTGCGCGGTGCCACGTTGCTTGGCGCTGGCCAGCAGCTTTTGCGGACGTCCCTTCGAGTCGATCACCAGCAAGGCCATTTCGACTTCGGCACCGGCAGGCACGCCGAGCAGGTTGCCGCTGAGCTGACGCTGGTAGGCAGGCAACGGGCCGAGTTCGACGGGGGCCTTGATGACCGGCGCAGGCGCGGTTGCGGGCGGTGTGGCGCTGGCCGCGGGCTTGGGCGCATCACTGCTGCAGGCGGCGAGCAGGCTGAAAAGGGCGAGCAGAACGAGCGACTTGGACGGCATTTCGAGATCCAACAAAAGTAGATCCGTCTGTATACCGCAAAGGCTCGGGCTTGTCTTGCCAGTGGGATGCGCTACCATGGCCCTCCCTTTTTTTGTTGCCTGCCACCATGCACTGTCCCTTCTGCGGTGCCAACGACACCAAGGTCATCGATTCACGCCTGGTCGCCGAGGGCGAGCAAGTTCGCCGGCGCCGTGAGTGCCTGGCCTGCGGTGAGCGTTTCACCACCTTCGAAACCGCCGAACTGGTACTGCCGCGGCTGATCAAGCAAGACGGCAGCCGCCAGCCCTTCGACGAAGAAAAACTGCGCGCCGGCATGCAGCGGGCCCTGGAAAAGCGCCCGGTCAGCGTCGAGCGTCTTGAAGCGGCGTTGGTGCACATCAAGCATCAGTTGCGCGCCACGGGCGAGCGTGAGGTCAAGTCGCTGGTCGTGGGCGAGTGGGTCATGACCGAGCTGCAGAAGCTCGATGAAGTGGCTTACATCCGCTTCGCTTCGGTCTACCGGCGCTTCCAGGATCTGGACGAATTTCGCGAGGAAATCGACCGTCTGGCCCGCGAACCCGCCAAGGAGTGATCAGCATGTCCGACCTGGCAGCCAACGACGCTCGGCATATGGCCCGTGCCCTGGAGCTGGCACGCAAGGGGGTGTATTCCACCCATCCCAACCCGCGCGTGGGTTGCGTGATCGTGCGAGACGGCGAAACGGTCGGCGAAGGCTGGCATGTCCAGGCCGGAGGCCCCCATGCCGAGGTGCATGCACTGCGCCAGGCCGGTGATCGTGCCCGCGGCGCCACGGCCTATGTGACCCTGGAGCCGTGCAGCCACCATGGACGTACACCGCCGTGCGCCGACGCCTTGGTTGCGGCGGGCGTGGCACGGGTAGTGGTGGCGATGCAGGACCCCAATCCGCAGGTGGCCGGGCAGGGCCTGGAGCGTTTGCGGCAAGCGGGCATCGCCGTCACCTGTCCGCTGCTCGCGACCGAAGCGCGTGCGCTGAACCCCGGTTTTCTCAAACGCATGGAGCACGGCCAGCCGTACATCCGGGTGAAACTGGCCATGAGCCTGGACGGGCGCACGGCCATGGCCAGCGGCGAGAGTCAATGGCTCACCGGGCCCGCTGCGCGCTCGGCGGTGCAGCGCCTGCGGGCGCAATCCAGTGCCGTGCTGACCGGCGCCGACAGTGTGATCGCCGACGGCGCCCGCATGACCGTACGCGCTGCCGAGCTGGGGCTGGATGCCGAGACCGTCGAACTGGCCACCCGCCGCACCCCGCTGCGCATCCTGATCGACGGCCGCCTGCGGGTGCCGCTGGATGCACCGTTCTTCCAGGCAGGGCCCGCGCTGGTGGTGACCTGCGCAGACGCGGCAGCGCATCCGCAATACGCCCAAGGCGGCCATGAGTTGCTGAGCTTGCGTGGTGACGACGGGCAGGTCGATCTGCCGAAGCTGTCCATCGAGCTGGCACGGCGAGGCATCAATGAAGTGCTGGTGGAAGCTGGGGCGAGTCTGGCCGGTGCCTTCGCGAAGCAGGGCCTGGTGGATGAATACCAGTTGTTCATCGCCGCCAAGTTCATGGGCTCCACGGCGCGACCGTTGCTCGACTGGCCGCTTGAGCGCATGAGCGAAGCGGCGCCTTTGCAGATCATCGAAATGACCGCGGTGGGCGACGACTGGCGGGTGATTGCCGTCCCGGCCCCGAACCTCGCGCCACAGCCCGCTACGGCGCCGACAAAGCGCGTATAATTTTCGGCTTGCGCCTGGCGCCAGCCCAGTTCTGGAGGAGAACTCATGTTCACCGGTATCATCGAATCCATCGGCAGCATCCGTGCGTTGACCCCCAAGGGCGGTGACGTGCGCGTCCACGTGGACACCGGCAAGCTCGACCTGGGTGACGTCAAGCTGGGCGACAGCATCGCCATCAATGGCGTCTGCCTCACGGCCGTCGAACTGCCAGGCCATGGTTTCGTCGCCGACGTCAGCCGCGAAACCCTGGACTGCACCGCCTTCCACCAGCTCAAGAACGGCAGCCGGGTCAACCTTGAAAAGGCCCTGACCCCCACCACGCGTCTGGGTGGGCACCTGGTCAGCGGCCATGTCGACGGTGTCGGCGAGGTGGTTTCACGCCAGGAAAATGCCCGGGCCGTGGAATTCCGCATCCGCGCGCCCAAGGAACTGGCCAAGTACATCGCCCACAAGGGTTCGATCACCGTCGACGGCACCAGCCTGACCGTGAACGCCGTGGACGGTGCCGAGTTCGAGTTGACGATCATCCCGCACACGCTGAGCGAAACCATCATGGACGACTACCGTCCCGGTCGCCTGGTCAACCTCGAGGTCGATCTGCTGGCGCGCTACCTGGAGCGACTGCTGCTGGGCGACAAGGCCAGCGAGTCGAGTCATGGCGGGATCAGCGAAAGCTTTCTGGCCGCCAACGGCTACCTGAAATCCTGAACAGTCTGCTGTTCTGAACACAAGGGGGTGCCGCGTGGCGCTCAACACGATCGAGGAACTGGTGGAAGACATCCGCCAGGGCAAGATGGTCATCCTGATGGATGACGAAGACCGCGAAAACGAAGGCGACCTGATCATGGCCGCCGAATGCTGCAAGGCCGAGCACATCAACTTCATGGCCCGCCATGCGCGCGGCCTGATCTGCATGCCGATGACCCGCGAGCGCTGCGAGACGCTCAAGCTGCCGCTGATGGCACCGCGCAATGGGTCGGGCTTTGGTACCAAGTTCACCGTGTCCATCGAAGCAGCCACCGGCGTCACCACGGGCATCTCTGCCGCCGACCGCGCACGCACGGTTCAAGCTGCGGCCGCTCGCGAGGCCCGCGCCGAAGACATCGTCAGCCCCGGGCACATCTTTCCGCTGATGGCGCAGGCGGGGGGCACCCTGGCCCGCGCCGGTCATACCGAAGCGGCCTGCGACCTGGCGCGCATGGCGGGCTTCGAGCCGGCCGGGGTGATCTGCGAGGTGATGAACGACGATGGCACCATGTCGCGTCGCGCCGAACTGGAAGTGTTTGCCGCCGAGCATGACATCAAGATCGGCACCATTGCCGATCTGATCCATTACCGGATGATCCATGAACGTACCGTTCAGCGGATTGCCGAGCAGCCGCTGGACAGTGAGCTGGGCCAGTTCAACCTGGTGACCTACCGCGATTCGGTGGAAGGCGACGTGCACATGGCGCTGACCCTGGGCACCGTGTTGCCGGACCAGCCGACCCTGGTGCGGGTGCACAACATGGATCCGTTGCGCGACCTGCTGATGGTCAAGCAGCCCGGCCGCTGGAGCCTGCGGGCCGCGATGAGCGCGGTGGCCGAGGCTGGCAGCGGCGTGGTGCTGCTGCTCGGTCATCAGCAGGACGGTGATGTGTTGCTGGCACACCTGCGCGAAAGCGCCGGGCAGGCCACGGCAAAAACACCGACCACCTACAGCATCGTCGGCGCCGGTTCACAGATCCTGCGGGACCTGGGTGTGCGCAAGATGCGCCTGCTCAGTTCGCCGATGAAGTTCAATGCGATATCCGGATTCGATCTGGAAGTTGTAGAATACGTGCCCTCCGAATAAAGACTGGCTGCAAGGTTCGCCGCAGTGCCGCCCAGATGGCGGTGTGCTCGAACCGCAGCGTCGATATTCGTGATCCATTATCCGCAAAGGCCGCCTGCAGGCGGCCTGGCTCTTTAAGATGAGACAGACCCGAATGACCCTGAAGACCATCGAAGGTACCTTCATCGCCCCCAAAGGTCGTTACGCCCTGGTGGTTGGCCGCTTCAACAGCTTCGTCGTCGAAAGCCTGGTGAGCGGTGCCATCGATGCCCTGGTTCGCCACGGCGTCAGCGAAAGCGACATCACCATCATTCGCGCCCCTGGCGCGTTCGAGATTCCGCTGGTCGCACAGAAAGTTGCCCAGCAAAGCGAATACGCCGCGATCATCGCCCTGGGCGCCGTCATTCGGGGCGGTACGCCGCACTTCGAATACGTCGCCGGTGAATGCACCAAGGGCCTGTCCCAGGTGTCGATGGAGTTCGGCGTGCCGGTCGCCTTCGGCGTACTGACCGTGGACACCATCGAGCAGGCCATCGAGCGTTCCGGCACCAAAGCCGGCAACAAGGGCGCCGAAGCTGCGCTGTCGGCCCTGGAAATGGTCAGCCTGCTGGCGCAGTTGGAGGCCAAGTGATCAACGACGAAAGCGATCGCTTCAATCCGCGCGATCCCAAGCCTGCAGACGCCGGCAAGCCTTCGCGCAGCGCCAAGCGTCGCGAAGCCCGCCAGTTGGCGACCCAGGCCCTGTACCAGTGGCACATGGCCAAGCACTCGTTGAACGAGATCGAAGCGCAGTTTCGCGTCGATAACGACTTCAGCGACATAGATGGCGCGTACTTCCGCGAAATCCTGCACGGTGTGCCGGCCAGCCGCGATGAAATCGACAGCGCGCTGGCGCCCTGCCTGGACATTACCATTGAAGAGCTCGATCCGGTCGAGCTCGCCGTGCTGCGCCTGTCCACCTGGGAACTGCTCAAGCGTGTCGACGTGCCGTACCGCGTGGTCATCAACGAAGGCATCGAGCTGGCCAAGGTGTTCGGTTCCACCGACGGCCACAAGTTCGTCAACGGCGTGCTCGACAAGCTGGCGCCGAGCCTGCGTGGCCCGGAAGTAGCAGCGCACAAGCGCTGATCGCGGACATGCAGCCCATGGGCGAATTCGAGCTGATCCGACACTATTTCGCCGCGGCGTCCTGTGCGCGGGCCGGCGAGGGTGTCGCCTTGGGCATCGGCGACGACTGCGCCTTGCTGGCACTGGCGCCGGGTGAGCAGATGGCGGTTTCCACCGACACCTTGGTGGCGGGCGTGCATTTTCCCGACGGTGCCGATCCTTTCCTGCTGGGCCAGCGCGCCCTGGCCGTTGCGGCCAGCGACCTGGCCGCCATGGGCGCCAGCCCCCTGGGCTTTACCCTGGCCCTGACCTTGCCCAGCGTTTCGGCGCAATGGCTGGAAGAGTTCGCCAGCGGCCTGGATGCCATGGCCGAACGCTGCGCCCTGCGCCTGGTCGGCGGCGACACGACCCGTGGCCCGCTGAGTTTGACCCTGACGGTCTTCGGCAGCATTCCTCAAGGCCAGGCCCTGACCCGCAGCGGCGCCCGACCGGGAGATCTGCTCTGCGTGGGTGGCAGGTTGGGCAACGCCGCAGGCGCCCTGCCATTGGTGCTGGACCAATGTCGCGCCGAGCCGGAGGTGGCCGGTCCTCTGCTGGCCCACTATTGGTCGCCGCTACCGCAATTCGCCTTGGGCCGGGCGTTGCGCGGCAGGGCCAGCGCGGCGCTGGACATCTCCGATGGCCTGCTGGCCGACTGTGGCCACATCGCCAGGGCGTCGAAAGTCGCCCTGCTGGTGGAACGCGAGCGGCTGCCGGTGTCCAATGCCCTGCAGGCGCTGCTTGGACTGGAAGGGGCCTGGTCGGCAGCCCTGAGTGGCGGTGACGACTATGTACTGGCGTTCACCCTGCCTCCTGAAGAAGAAGCCACCCTGCGCGCGCAGGGCGAGGTGTTTTTCGTCATCGGCCAAGCGAGTGTTGGCGAAGGCGTCACGCTGGTCGATCATCACGGCCAGGACATCACCCCGACCATCCGGGGCTACCAACATTTTGCGGAGACACCGTGACAGACCATCCCAACCAGGTTCCAGCGGAGTTCGTGCCCCCTTCGGTGTGGCGTAATCCATGGCATTTCCTGGCCTTCGGTTTCGGCTCCGGAACCTTGCCCAAGGCGCCGGGCACCTGGGGATCGATGGTCGCCGTGCCGTTCATTCCGTTGTGGCAGATGCTCCCCGATTGGGGCTACTGGCTGATGCTGGGCGTGAGCATGCTGTTCGGCATCTGGCTGTGCGGCAAGGTCGCCGACGATTTGCGTGTGCACGACCATGAAGGCATCGTCTGGGACGAGATGGTGGGCATGTGGATCACCCTGTGGCTGGTGCCCGAAGGCTGGGTGTGGTTGCTGGTGGGGTTTCTGGTGTTCCGCTTTTTCGACATTCTCAAGCCGTGGCCGATTCGCTGGATAGACCGGCATGTGCATGGAGGTGTGGGTATCATGTTCGACGATGTGCTGGCCGGGGTATTCGCCTGGTTGGCCATGCAGTTGCTGGTGTGGGGTTGGAGCTTCGTGTGAGCCGGCCTCGGGTGGATCGGCTGTGAGGGCGCAACGGATGGGTCGGTGGCGATGGTTGCTGGGAGCGGCGGTGCTGATGTGCGGGGCGGCCATTGCAGGGGTATTGCCGCAGCCGGCCCGCATCGATCTGGTCAGTGAGGCATGGGAGGACTACACCGACGCCGATGGCAAGGGCCTTGCCTGGGACGTGTTGCGTGAAGTGTTCCAGCCGGCGGGTATCACCGTGGTCATCCACACCGCGCCTTACATCCGCTCGGTGGGGTTGGTGCAGCAGGGCCAGGCCGATGCCTGGGTCGGTTCGTACCAGAACGAAACGCAGGCCCTGTACCCGCGTTGGCATTACGACACCGATCACATCTACGCCCTGAGCCTGGTCGACAGGCCCCAAGTCGATTTCACCAGTCTGGGTGGCTATCGCCTGGCCTGGGTACGGGGCTATCAGTTTCAGAAATACCTGCCGAACGTGAAAATCTACAACGAGGTTCAGCGCCGCAACGGCATCCTGCCCATGCTCGAACACGACCGTGCCGACTATTACGTCGATGCCCTGACCGAAATCGAAGTCATCCTGCGCGAGGCGGCCGATCCCGCTCGTTTCAAGCGCGTACACGTGGCCGAGCTGCCGTTGTACCTGGGCTTCAACGACAGCGCGCGCGGGCGGGCGTTGCTGGCCATCTATGACCAGCGCATGGAGCAGTTGGTCCAAGGCGGACAGCTGCGCGGGATCTACCAGCGCTGGGGCCAACCTTATCCATTCGATGCCCCCCAGCCAGCGCCTTGACCGGCATGTGTAAAGCGCGCCACGATCATCCGCTGAGCAGGCCCGCAGAGCTGCTGTTACAATACTGCCCTTGTCAAGTTCATCAAGAATCAGGAGCACCCGGTGCCCGTCGTTTTTGTCGCTGCTTCTCAGCTTCCCACGCCTTTCGCTTTGTTCACCATGCATGGTTTTCTCGATGAGGCCACAGGCCGCGAGCATGTCGTGCTCAGCCTGGGCGATGTGGCTGACGGTGCGCCCGTGTTGGGACGCCTGCATTCGGAATGTCTGACGGGGGATGCGCTGTTCAGCCAGCGCTGTGACTGCGGATCGCAGCTCGAGGCCGCGTTGCAGGCCATTGCCCGGGAAGGCCGTGGCGTATTGCTGTACCTGCGTCAGGAAGGCCGGGGTATCGGTTTGCTGAACAAGATCCGCGCCTATGAGCTGCAGGACGGCGGTGCCGATACGGTCGAGGCCAACGAGCGCCTGGGCTTCGCTGCCGATCAACGCGACTACGGCATGTGCGAACCGATGCTCGAACACCTGGGGGTCAAAGCCTTGCGCTTGATGACCAACAACCCGCGCAAGGTCAAGGCATTGACCGACATGGGCATCAACGTTGCCGAGCGAGTGCCGCTGCACACCGGGCACAACCCGCACAACAAATACTACCTGGCGACCAAGGCCGGCAAGCTTGGCCACATGATGGGCAGCGAGCATCAGGGCGAAGTCGTCGGCACGATCCGCAAGGGTAGCGAAGGGCTTTAGTGTGCAATGCCGGGCCGACGACGTCGGCCCAGCATCGCGACGTCGTCAGCGCTGCAGCAGGCGCTGGCGTAGGGTGATGGCGGCTTCGATGCCGGCGGCATCCAGGCCGCACTCGGCCAGCATCTGCGCCGGCTTTGCGTGTTCCACGTAGGTGTCCGGCAAGCCCAGGTGCAGCACCGGCTTGAGCACGCTTTCGCGGGCCAGGAACTCGCTGACCGCCGAACCGGCACCGCCCATGATGGCGTTTTCTTCCAGCGTGACCAGCAGATCGTGACTCTCAGCCAGTTCGCGCACCAGTTGCTCGTCCAGCGGTTTGACGAAGCGCATGTCGGCGACGGTGGCATCCAGCTTCTGCGCCACCTTCAGTGCTTCGGCCAGTTGCACGCCGAACACCAGAATGGCAACGCCACGACCTTGCCGACGGACCACGCCCTTGCCGATCTCGATGCTGTCCAGACCTTGGTGGATCGCCGCGCCCGGACCGTTGCCGCGTGGGTAGCGCACGGCTGCCGGACCTGGGTAGTGGTGACCGGTGCTGAGCATCAGGCGCAGCTCGTTTTCGTCGCTGGGCGTCATCACCAGCATGCCGGGGATGCAGCGCAGGTACGACAGGTCGTAGCTGCCGGCGTGGGTCGGGCCGTCTTCGCCCACCAGGCCGGCTCGGTCGATGGCGAACAGGACATCGAGGTTCTGCACCGCCACGTCGTGGATCAGTTGATCGTAACCGCGTTGCAGGAACGTGGAATAGATCGCGACTACCGGCTTGGTGCCTTCACAGGCCATGCCGGCAGCGAGGGTCACCGCATGCTGCTCGGCAATGGCCACGTCGAAATACCGTTCGGGGAAGCGCTCGCTGAACGCCACCAGGTCCGAACCTTCTTTCATGGCCGGGGTGATGCCGACCAAGCGAGGATCGGCTTCCGCCATGTCGCACAGCCATTGCCCGAATACGCCCGAGTATTTCGGCCCGCTGGCCTTGGCGGGAGCGGCGACCGGCGCGTCGAGCGGGTCGAGCTTGGTGATGGCGTGGTAGCCGATCGGGTCGACCTCGGCCGGGGCGAACCCCTTGCCCTTCTTGGTGACCACGTGCAGGAACTGCGGACCCTTGAGGTCGCGCATGTTGCGCAGGGTGGCGACGAGGGTCGGCAGGTCATGGCCGTCGATCGGGCCGATGTAGTTCCAGCCCAGTTCTTCGAACAGGGTCCCGGGAACCAGCATGCCCTTGGCGTATTCCTCGGTGCGACGGGCGATTTCCCAGGCGCCGGGCAGGCGCGACAGGACCTTCTTGCTGCCCTCGCGCATGCTGGTGTAGGTGCGGCTGGAGAGAATCTTGGCCAGATAGTTGGACAGGCCACCGACATTGCGCGAGATCGACATGTCGTTGTCGTTGAGGATCACCAGCATGTCGGCGTTGACTTCCGGCGCATGGTTGAGCGCTTCGAAGGCCATGCCTGCGGTCAGGGCGCCATCGCCGATCACGGCAATGGCCTTGCGCCCGCTGTTCTGCAGGCGTGCGCCGATGGCCATGCCCAGCGCGGCGCTGATGGACGTGCTGGAATGGCCGACGCCGAAGGTGTCGTATTCGCTTTCGCTGCGTCGCGGAAAGGCGGCGATGCCGTCCTTCTGGCGCAGGCTGGCCATGCGTTCGCGGCGACCGGTGAGGATCTTGTGCGGGTAGGCCTGGTGGCCGACGTCCCAGACCAGACGATCGTCGGGCGTGTCGAAGACGTAGTGCAGGGCGATGGTCAGCTCGATGACGCCCAGGCCGGCACCGAAATGCCCGCCGGTCTGACCGACCGTGTAGAGCAGCTCCTGGCGCAGTTCGTCGGCCAGTGTTTCGAGCTCGGCTTCGCCCAGACGGCGCAGGCCGGCAGGAGTGTCAGCACGGTCGAGCAGAGGCGTCGCCGGGCGTTCGCGGGGGATGTCTTGAAACGTCGTGGGCATCAGGCGAATCGTTATGAGTTTTAAGAATGGAGCAGTTTACCTGATGCGGCGGCGGCTGCGCACGCGCTCGTCAGTTGCGTCGCGTCACAATGTAGCGTGCCAGCCCGCGCAGCGGCTCGGCCGCGGCATCGAAAGGCTGCAACGCAAGCAAGGCTTGGTCGCGCAGATCCAGGGCGTAGGCCTTGGCGGCTTCCAGACCGAGCAGGGCCGGGTAGGTCGGTTTGTTCAAGGCGATGTCGGCACCTTGGCGCTTGCCCAGGGTGGCGGTATCGCTTTCGACGTCGAGGATGTCGTCCTGCACCTGAAAGGCCAGTCCTACCGCTTGGGCATAGGCTTGCAGCGCTTGAAGTTGCGCTGGCTCGGCGCGGGCGCTGGCCAGCGCGCCGAGGCGTACGCTAGCCTCGATCAAGGCGCCGGTCTTGTGCCGATGCATGAATTCCAGGGCGTGCCGATCAAGCTGCAGACCCACCGAGCCGAGGTCGATGGCCTGGCCGCCGACCATGCCGGCCGGGCCTGCGGCTTGGGCCAGCACCTGGACCATGCTCAGCCGGATGGTATCGCTTTGCGGGCTCAGGCTCGGGTCGAGCAGGGCAGTGAAAGCCAGGCTCTGCAGGCCATCACCGGCGAGGATCGCGCAGGCTTCGTCGAACGCCTTGTGAGTGGTCGGCTGGCCACGGCGCAGGTCGTCGTCGTCCATGGCCGGCAGGTCGTCGTGCACCAGCGAGTAGGCGTGGATCAGTTCGACCGCACAGGCCGCGCCATTGGCCTGGCTTGCGTCGCCACCCAAGGCTTCGCAGGCGGCATAGGCCAGCAGCGGACGGACCCGCTTGCCACCGTTCATGACGCTGTAGCGCATGGCCTGGTAAAGCCGTGTCAGCTCCGTCGACGGAGGGATGAACAGACCTTGCAGCGCGCCATCCACGCGTTGTTGGCAGAGAGCCTGGTAGGCAGCGATCATTCAGGCTGTTCCGTGTCGAAAGGTTCTTCGGTGAGCTCGCCGTCCTTTTCCAGCAGGACCTGGACTTTCTGCTCGGCCTGGGCGAGCGCGCTCTGGCAGTCGCGGGTGAGGCGGATGCCGTTCTCGAAAGCGCTGAGCGAGTCTTCCAGCGAAAGCTCGCCGTTCTCCAGGCGTTCGACCAGCGTCTGCAGGTCGGCAAGGGATTGTTCGAAATCCAGGGAGGCTTTTTTGCGGGCCATGGCAGCGGTCTCGGCGAGAAGGATTGAAACCGGGCGACGTTAGCAGACGGGCGGCTGCGGGGCAAATGGGAGCGCCGTGGCTACTGTGCCGGGCCGTGCTCCTTGCCGACATGCATCACGGCGCGATAGTGCACGCGTCCTTTTCGCAACTGCCGTATGGCCTGGTTGACGTCTTCCAGTGGCCAGGACTGCACCCAGGGCCGCACCCCGCGCGCTGCGGCGAAGTCCAGGGTGTCCAGGATGTCCCGTCGTCCGCCGACATTGGCGGTGGTGATGCTCAAGGTCTTGTACATCATGGAGGCGATATCGAAGGTCACCGGTGGTGGCATGCCGGCGAAACACAGCGTTCCGCAGGGCCGCAGCATGTCGATGATGGTTGGCCAGTCGCAGGCGACCGAACTGGTCACCAGGATGTAGTCCAGGGCGTTGCGCACTCGCTTGCACTCCACGGGTTCGCTGAGGTCGACGAAGCGTTTGGCGCCCAGGGTCAGGGCATCGCGTTCCTTGTGCGGGCTGCTCGACAGCGCCGTGACGTGACAGCCGCGCTTGGCCGCGAACTGGACGGCGAGGTGGCCCAGGCCACCGATACCGACGATGCCGACCACCATGTTGGGCTCGGTGGCGCGCTTGAGCGCCGTGTGCACGGTGACGCCGGCGCACAGCAGAGGTGCGGCGTGCTCGCTGCTCAGCGCGCTGGGAATGGGGAAGACGAAGCGGCTGTCGCAGTGCATGTAGTCGGCCAGCCCGCCGTGTTCACCATGGGTACAGGTGGCGATCAGGCAAGGGCAGTGCTGCTCTTGGCCACGCAGGCAGAACTCACAGGCCAGGCAGGCGCTGCGGTACCAACCGACGCCGACCCGTTGGCCCAGGCGCAGACCGGCGACGTTTTCACCCACTGCACTGATGCGACCGATCACTTCATGGCCGCACACCTGTGGGTAGACGCTGGCATCACCCCAGTGGCCATCGATCAGGTGCAGGTCGCTGCTGCACAGACCGCAATGCGTGACCTGGATTTCCACGTCCATCGGCCTCAGGGGCGGGCTGCGGTAGCTGAGCGTCATCAGTTCGCGCTTGCGCTGAGCGGCGGCCCAGGCGGTGACCATGCGCCCGCTCATGAGCGGGCCTGCTCGAGGGTACGTAGCAGCTGCCGCGTCAAGCGGGCGGCCCACTGTGGGTTCAGGCGAATCGCCGAGGTACGGGGAAACTCCAGATCGTTGCGCGGCGGCGTGGCGAGCAGATCGTCAAGGATCATCGACAGGATCAGGCGCGTCTTGGCAATGGTCGGATGCTGGCGGGTATCGTGGTCCAGGCATCGTCGCCAGCGGTCCAGGGATAGCGGGACGAAGCTGCCCGGTTCGAGGTTGTCGGCCACCCAGCCACACAAGGTTCGCCAGTCCAGGGCACCGTGTGGATGGCACAGGTTCGAGGCTCGGCTCGTTGCGCTGGCGGGTACCTGGATCGCGAGTTGCGTCATGACCTGTGCGGCGACGTCGACAGGGGTCAGATTGACACTGCCCTCGAGGTCCGGCCAGCATCCGAGCAACATACAGGTGCCCAGTAGCAGGCACACATAGTCGCTGTCGTTGACAACGCTGTGCGCAACCTCGAGGGGCGCGGCGAGGTCGCCGCAACGGGCTATGGTGACGGGCAAGCCATGTTCACGAGCGGCGTTGAGTGCCATGGCTTCGGCGACTTGCTTGCTTTCCTCGTAGCCGGTCCGCGCGCTGCCACCGCCGGCGAGGGTGGACACCAGCAGCAGTGGCATCGCGCCGTCGAGGGCCAGTTGCACGATCTGAGCGGTGCCTTCGACGTTGCACGGCACCAGGTTGGCGTAGGGCTTGACCCAGTTGACTTCGGCGCCGGCGTGGACCACGCAATCGACGGTTTCGGTCAGGTGCCGATAGGTGTCCGCAGCAAGCCCCAGGTGCGCGGTGGTCAGGTCGCCACACTCCATCTGCAGTTTGCTCAGCCAGTCCAGGGGCACGCCAGGGGGGACCAGACCATGGCGGTGCAGGCTGTCCAGGCAACGTCGGCGTGCTTCTGCCAGGTCTGTGGCACGGACCAGGCAGATCACGTGCTCGACCTCGGGCTGACGGGCCAGGGTGGCCAGGATGAACGCACCGAAAAACCCCGTGGCGCCGGTCAGCAGGATGCGTTTGCGCGGTTTGGCTCGGTAGGCGTGGATAAGGTCTTCACCGCGCTGCGGCCCGGGGCTGAATGGGTAACGCGCTGCCTCCACAGCGACTTCGCGCAGGATCGATACCGCAGGCAACCCGGCCTGGGCGCGATCGATGGCCAACGCCATGCCCTGCAGTCGCGTGTCCCTGAGCAGGGCGGAGAGGGAGAGCTGCACATCGAAGCGGTTGTTGAGCTCGAGCAGCAATTCGCTCAGCTGCAGGCTGCCGCCGCGGTCAAAGAAATCATCGTCTTCGTGCAAGGCCGGAATGTCGTCGCCCAGAACCATGCGCCACACCGTTGATACCTGTGCCTGGGTGGCGGTCAGCGTTACCTGATCCTCAGGCAGTGGTACAGCCTGATCCAGGTGCGCTGCGCTCAACCGCTCACGCTTCTGATTGCGGCCAGCATCCAGGCTGGCCACTGCATAGTAGGCGCTGGGCACGGCGAAGAACGGCAGATTGAGAGCCGCCCAGGCGCGCAGGGCCGTGGCCGTGGGCAACTGCGCGGGGTCGGCGGGGACGACGTAGGCCAGCAATTGGCGGGCGGCACCCTCGTGACGACTGCCGATGTAGCTCTGGGCCACCAGCGGGTGGTTGTTCAGGACCTGCTCGACGTTTTCCGGATGCACCTTGTAGCCGCGTATCTTCAGATGAGCGCTGTCGCGCCCGAGCAGTTGCAGGCGACCGTTGCCCAGGCAGATCACCCGGTCGCCGCTGTCGAACAGCCTGCCGTTCACCGCGGCAGTGTCGGCTTGCCCGAGGTAGCCACTGAACAACCCTGGTGTGCGCAGGTGCAGTTGGCCTGCAACGCGGAGGGGGACCGCTTGCCCTTCCCGATCCAGCACCTGCGCTTGGACGCCTCTGATCAATTGCAGGGTGCCATCGTCGTGCTTGAGCGCAACGTCGCCGGCTTCGTTGGAACCGTACAGGTCGAGCAGGTGGCAGTCAGGCAGCAGCGCCTGCACCTGTGAGCGCAAGGCTGCCGACAGCTTCTCGCCGCTGCTCCAGAGGAGCCGCAGACCCGCACAGCAGGCGACGAAGCGAATCTCTTCGCGCACCAGCCCCTGCAACAACGATGGAGTGATCATGATCTGTTGCAGCTGGTTGTCGACGATGAAGTCCATCAGGCGGATCGGGTCCAGTACCACCTCATCGGCGATGATCACGGTGGTGCACCGGCTCAGCAGCGGGTAATACAGGTAGCTGGTCAGCCAGGCGTTGAAGCCCACTCGCTGCCCCGGCTGCAGATAGTTCTGCCACAGGTGCAGGGAGTCGAGCATGGCCGACGGTGACATCAGCGCCACCTTGGCCGGACCGCTGGTGCCCGAGGTCAGCAGGCCATAGGCGATGGCCGGGCGAGTGCGTGCCCACGGCGGACAGTCGGCAGGTACCTGGCGGGCGAACTGGCTTTCCAGCAAGTAGGGTTGTGCAGCTTCCAGCTGTCGTGCGCCATCGGCGTCGCACAGCACCAGGCACTCACCCAGGCGCTCCAGCAACTGCTGGCAGTGCTGAGCGCTGTACCAGGCGGGTATCTCGAGATATCGGCGTCCAGCCAGGGCGCAGGCGGTCATGGCGACGGCGGTGTGGATGTTCTTGCGCTTGAACAACACTGCCCAGGCATCAGGCGCCAGGCGCGCCTGCAGGACCCGCGCCAGCCGCTGCGCCTGGTCATGCAGTTGCTGCAGGGTCAGGCTGTCGCGCCCATCGCTGACGGCGATGTGATCCGGCTCGGCGGTCACGCTGGCGCTGAAGGTGTCCAGCCAGTCGGGTACGTCCGCCGCGCTTCGGTTGTAATGGTTGAAGGTGCCCCAGTCATCCAGACTGCGTTCGCGCAGGCGTTGCAGTTGCAGGGTGCAGGCCTGGGGAGCTGTCAACGACGAGGGTCCGGTTCGGCCCTGCGCATCCAGCATATGAAAGCCGGTTTCGGTCAACAGGCCGATCACGCACGACTGCGCCATCAGCTTGTCGATGGACGGCCGCTGCGCCGTGGCGCTCGCTTCTGTGCAGGCCAGCAGCAGCGGCTGGCCGACCAGCTCATGCAGCTCGGACGGCTGCCGGTTCTGTGTCCAGGTGGATGCCGAGGTGTCGAGGGCATGGCAGCTCACGTTGGGGAGTTGGGCCATGCTCCAGAGCAGATGGCTGAGGTCCTCGCTGCTGCTGTGCAGCAGAACGATATCCAGGTGCGCCGAAGGCGCGCGGTGCAGGCTGCGAAGCATTCCGGCGGTGCTGCCGGGTCGCTGCAGGCCGGCCAGCAGGGCGAAGAAGCGATAGGTCGGCTGGGCGCTGTCGGCGCATTCCCTGACCACAGCCGGGTAGGTTTGCTCAGGATGGTGCACCGCTGCGAAGCCGGTCGAGCGCTGCGCCTCTTCGTGCCAGCCCTTGAAAAACTGCCAGGCCGGTACCGTTCTGGCTTCCCAGTGCAGCATGGTCGGATTGAACGGTACGCCCATGAAGTCGCACAGGGTGCTCAATCCGCTCGCGCTGTCGTGCATCAAGTCCGAATCGCTTTCCAGGGCCAGCAGGCTCTGGGCCGGACACACTCGGTGGACACGCCAGTACAGCGCCAGCAGCTCCTCGAATCCCGACTCGTCGGGATCGAACCATGTGTCCTCGCCGTGAGTGCCGACGCGATACAGGGAGCGCATGACCGCCTCCGGCTCGCGGACCAGAAACACGTGCTTGAACTGCTGCAGCCAGTCGTCGCTGATCTGGGCGAAATCGCAGAACCAGGCGATTTCCTTGCTCAACAGCACCGACTTCCCGTCGGGCAATGGCGCCTGGGCCAGCGCTTGCAGAGCCTGACCATAGGTGGGCACAAGGTCTCGGGTGCCGGTCTTGCGGCGGGTGTCGAGTACGCTGCGATACTTTTCGGGCCAATGCTGCATCAGGAACGGTTCGCTCAGGCGTTCATGCAGGACGTGCACGGCGGGGTGTTCCATCACACAGCGTTCGAGTGCGGTAGAGCGACTCCGGGACACGGCCCAGATGATCACTCGCAGCGGTCGCATCAACATGTCCAGCTCCTTGGTCAACCACGCAGCACCCATACCCCGGATGCGGCAATCAGGCCCATGCCCACGATCATGGTGGTGTCGGGGACTTCATCGAACAGGGCAAAGCCCCAGAACATCGCAAACAGCAGATAGCTGTAATCGAACGTGCCCACAACCGTGCTCTGGCCTATCTGGTAGGCCTTGGCAACGCCCACGCTCATCAGCACCATCAGTACCGCGAGCACGCTCATCAGCCCCCATTGCGCCGTTCCCATCGGCGCCCAGTGCGGGGTCAGGAAGCCATCGTGCGACGGCTCCGGTGAGGGGCCCAGTAGTCGATGGCCCAGCAACACCACTGCGCCGACCAGGCACAGGCACAGGTTGAGACTGAGCGCTAGCGACAGTGCACCGCGGTCATGGCAGCGGGTGCGCGTCACCACTGCAGCCACGGCGTAGAGCAAGGCTGCCAGCACCGGTAACAACGTCATGACGGAAAAGTCGGCAGCCGTCGGGCGCAGGATCAGCAGCACGCCCAGGAAACCCAAGACGATGGCCATCCAGCGCCGTGGGCTTACCGGTTCGCGCAGCACCCACGCCGACAACAGCGCAATGAACAGCGGCGCGGTGTAAAGCGCCAGTGCGGCCAGGCTCAGGCTCACGTGCGGCAGTGCAGCGTAGAAGGCGATCCACATCAGGGAGAGGGCCGCACTGCGAAGCAATGTCCAGCGATCCCAGGTCAGGTGATGCCACGCGCCGCTGCGCTGCGAAAGGCCCAACCACAACAGGAGCAGGGCAATGGCGATCGCGGAACGAACGACGTACAGCTGCCATACCGTGAACTGGGCGCTGCCCAGCTTGATCAAGGCATCGGATGTCGCGACCAGGAATACCGAACCGGTGATCAGCCCCGCGCCTGCGCGTGTGTCGTGGAGGAGCCGTCGCTGTTCCATGCCGTGGTGAGTCCAGGCGGTGAGTCTTTGCATGATGCCCTAAAAGGTGACATGGTCTGTAACGACCATTTATTCGGCCAGGGCAACTTTAGGTTATGGAAAACCTCCGGCGTAAATTACCGCCACTTTCAAGTCTCATCCCGTTCGAGGCAGCCGCCAGGCTACAGAGTTTTTCCCGTGCGGCGGACGAGTTGCACCTTACCCAGACGGCCATCAGCCGCCAGATTCGTTCTCTCGAAGAGAACCTGGGTGTGCAGTTGTTCGATCGCAAGAGCCGTGGCGTTTTCCTTACCGACGCGGGTGAAAGCTATCGCCAGACGGTTGCCGCCGCCTTGCGGGATATTGCCCAACGTACCGAAGAGCTGCGTCAGCATCAGTCGTCGGCACGGGTCGTGGTGCTGTCGTCGCAATTGGTCGAGGCGTTCTACCTGTTCATGCCGGCGCTGGCGGGCTTTCATCAGAAGCATCCGCAGATCGAATTACGCCTGCATTCCACATTGGCCGCTATCGGTGACGAGCGCGAACGCTTCGATGTGGCGGTCCAGACCCTGGGCCGGGCCAGTGCCGATCACGTTCTGCTGTTCAGCGCACCCGACCAGGTGTTCCCGGTGTGCAGCCCGGCCTACTACGACCGCATCTGCAGACGCTTGACCCTGGAGGAGCTGCCCAACTGCCGTCTGCTGCACTACGAGCCCAGCAGACAGGACTTCGTGGGCTGGGACCAGTGGCTGGAACATGTCGGCGCGCCGTTTCGGGTTGGCCGCAAAGGCATGGGCTTCAACAGCTTTCCGGTCATGATGCAGGCGGCGCTGGAGGGTCACGGCGTGGCGCTGGGCTGGCAGATGACCACACGGCAGATGCTCGAGGACGGCAGGCTGGTACGCCTGTTCGACGAACGCCTGACCATGCCCGACGCCTTGGGTGTCTACAAGTGGCATGCCAATCCGCTCTCGCCGGCAGCCAGCCTTTTGGTGCAGTGGCTGCAACAGCTTTTGCTGGAGTCCAGGCCCAGTGTGGAACCCGTGCCGGCCTAAGGGTCACATCACCGCATCGCGCAGGGACAGGCAGGCGAGCAGCGACTGCACGCAGCTCGCGCAGCTCATGTTGGCGGTGGTGAGCCTGACCGGTGCTGCCAGGGGCGCTTCGTAGACGGCATCGAGACCGGTGAGGCCGCTCAAGGCGCCGCTGCGTGCCTGGCGATACAGCCCCTTGGGATCACGCGCTTCGGCGAGCGCCAAAGGTGTGTCGACGAAGACTTCGACGAAGGCATCGCTGCCGATGATCCGTTGCGCCAGCGCGCGGTGGACAAGGCGTGGCGAGATCAACGAGGCCAGGACGATACTGCCCTGGGTGCAGAACAGGCGGGCGACCTCAGCGGTTCGACGCACGTGTTCCAGGCGATCGCTGTCGCTCAAGCCAAGGTCTTGGCAGAGCCCGCGCCGCAGCTCGTCGCCATCGAGTACCACACACGCGTAGCCCAGTGCCTTGAGTTCCGCGTGCGTGGCCTGGGCGATGGTGGTCTTGCCGGCGGCGGGGATGCCGGTCAGCCACAGTACCGTAGGGCGCGTGCTGACCAGGCGCCGGTTTGGCAAGCGAAAGGTACCGTGGGGGGATCTAAGCATCGCGTGCTCCAGGATCGGCAAGTGCTGCCAGCACCCTTTTCTGGATGTCGTGTACGGCATGTTCGCTGAAACCGCTGCGCGGTGCATCCACCATCAACCGCCCCCCTGAGTAGCCCAGACTGTGCAGACCTTTCTGGACACTCTCGCACAAGGGCAGATCTTCTTCACGGACCACCGCGACGAAATCGATCACGGCCTGCTCTTGGGGATCGGGGTGCGGGCCTTGGGTGAACCATTGCACGCGCTGCTCACAGCGCTGCGGGCCTGTGGGTACGTGGTGCAACAGGTTCATGTAGCCGCCGGGATAGACTTCGATGCACAGGTTCGGCCATACGTACCAGGCACCGAACTCGCCCGTGCGCGGCGCGCCGGGGTTGGTTGCATAGCCTTGTCGTTCACCCTGGTCGGCGCTCAGGTGGGCATGGAAACCCGGATGCAGGTCGATACGGTAACTGCTCAGATCCAGTGTCTGTTGCGACAGGCTGGGGTGGCAGCCGGGGCAGTGATAGCACTCTGAATAGTTTTCCACCGAGACTTTCCAGTTCGCTTGCAGCGCATAAGTATGGCTGTAGCTGTGGTAGAGCGACTCCGGCGCAGGCGAGAAGCTGCGCAGTTGCGCTTCGAGCCCGGCGAGCTGGGTGGCCAATGGTGCGGCGTCGGGGTCCAGATTGACGAAGACCAGCCCGCACATCACCTCCAGGCGGACGCTGGCCAGGCGGGCACGTCCAGGTTCGAATCCCGCCACGTCGCAGCTGTGCCGAGCGCTCAGCAAGCTGCCTGCGTGATCGTAGCGCCAGGCATGGTAGGGGCAGGTGATTGCGCCACGCAGTTGCCCGCAGCCTTCGAGCAGACGATGGGCGCGGTGCTGGCAGACGTTGTGGAACGCCCTGAGTTGGCCGTCCTGGCAATGCAGCACCAGTACGCTCTGCTGGCCGATGTCGCAGACGATATAGCTGCCTTCGACCGCCAGCGCGGAAACATGGCAGGCGTACTGCCAGGTGCGATGGAAGATGGCTTGCAGTTCCTGACCGTAACGTGCGGCGTCGAAATAGAAAGCACCGGGGAGGTTGTAGGCGTGCTCCGCATCGGGATGAAAAGCGCCGACGTCGAGGCTCGTACAGAGGTGTTCTGCGACATATTCATTCATGGACAGCCACCGCATCGCCCAGGGCGTCCAGGCACAGGGTCAGGCCCAACCCCGGACTGTCATCCAGGTGCGCGATGCCGCGGTTCACGTTCACGCCGCCCTGCGCCGTGACGATGCTGTGATGGCGGCAGGCATTCCAGCTAGCGCGCAGGTATTGGTGGGGGGTGGCCATGGCCAGGTGCATGGCCGCAGTGTCGGCGATCTGGCTGCCGCCGACGTCTTCGATGTTCATCTGGATACCTTGCTGGATGCAGTAGTCGCGCAGATGCCGGGCCTTGGTCAGGCCGCCGACCCGGGCGATCTTCAAGCCGATGACCTGGGCGGTATTCAGGGAGCAGGCGCGGTACAGGTCGGCGGCACCGTGGATGCACTCGTCCAGGATCAACGGCTGGCGCGTCAGGTTGCGCACATGCTGGCACTGCTCCAGCGTCTCGCACGGCTGCTCGAAATGCACCTCGTAGTCCCTGACGGCGTTCATCACCGCCACGGCCTGAGCGGGCAGCCAGGCGCGATTGGCGTCGAAGGTCAGGTGGTCGCCGCGCATCCGTTCGGCCAACAAACCCTGGATCCGCGACAGGTCGGCCGTCACGCCCGAGCCGACCTTGCACGAATGGGTTCGGTAGCCTTCGGCATGGGCCAGGTGCATGTCGGCGACCATCTGCCGTGGCGTCGATGTGGGGATGCTGCTTTGCAAGGTCAGCTCGGTGTTCAGGCGTCCGCCGAGCAGCGCGTGTACCGGCAGGTTGCAGTAGTGTCCCAGAAGGTCCCAGCAGGCCATGTCCACGGCGGTCTTGACGTAGGGGTGGCCCGGCAGTGCCAGGTCCATGACCTGGTTGATCGCATTCAGGTTCAGCGGGTTGCAGCCCAGCAGATGGGGCGCCAGTTCGGCCAGTCCGGCGCGCACGCCGAGCGCGAAGGCGGGCAGGTAGGACGCGCCCCACGGGCAGCTTTCGCCGATCCCGGACAAGCCCTGGTCGGTCTCAATCACCACGATGGTGCTGTCCAGCGCGCTGTAGTGCAGGCGCCCGCCGGACAGCGAGTAGGGTTTGTCCAGCGGCAGGTCCACTTGGTAGATACGCAGGCGGCTGATTTTCATGAGGCCTGCCTCACAGGTTGGCAGGCGACCACGGCGTCGAGGTCCAAGGCGCGCAGGATGGGCAGATGCAGCGATTCCATCAGCCTTGGCAGATCCTGTAGCACCGCTCCATGAGGCACATAGCGGTCGCGATGGTCATCCACCCAGCTGGCGCCGCAACTGCGGCTGACCACCTGATCGAGCAAAGAGGGCTCCAGGCCCATGGCGCGTCCCAGTTGCAACGCTTCCTGCAGGATGGCGTGGTTGGTCCAGGCCATGACTTCCAGCAGGCACTGGGCATAGCGGCCGCACGCGGGATGGCTGAGCGGATAGCCGAAGCGCTCCGGCAGACTGGGCTTGCGGCGCCCGCGGGCGTCGACGTCGAAGGTATCGGGATGGCGATAGTTGCGGTCGGCGCCGTAGGGGGAGGGCGCTGTGAAGCCTTCGATCAGCAGGCGACGCTGGTTCTCTGCTTCCATCATGGCCACCACCTTGAGGTGGTTGGCACGGGCCGGATAAAGACCCCCGGCCTGGCGATAGCGCGCCTCGGTCAGCCGACCCAGTGGCAGGTCAACGCCGAGCTCATCGGCCAGGGCCACCGTCAGGGCCATGTCCTTGACGGTGATTTCCAGGGTACAGGAATGGTCGTAGCTGCCATCGAGCAGCATCGGCGTGACCTGGTCGACAACGAAGCAGTTGGCCCGCGACGTCTTCGCTACATTCCACAGCCAGCGCAGGTCCAGGCCCTGGTTCTGTGCCACCAGCAGCAACTCGCCCCACGCCAGTGTCGCGCAATAGAACAGCAGGTTGGTCAGCAGCTTGACCGACTGGCCCTGACCGATGGCGCCGACGTGGAAGCTGTATTGGCCCATCGCGTCCAGAACTCCACGGACTTTGTCGTAGGCCTTTTTTTCGCCGCCGACATAGAAGCAGACGTTGTTGAAGTCCACGCCCATGTGCGAGAGGTTGCTCACAGGGGCTTCCAGGCTCATGACGCCGCGCAGCGCGGCCACTCGGGCGATGTCCAGGGTGTTGTGGTAGTCGGTGGTCGAGGTGTCGATCCATACCACGTCCCTGGCGTCGTCGACGGGGGCCGCAAGGGCGCCGTCGCGGCCGATCATGGTTTCGCGCACATGCTCGGGCAGCGGCAGGCAGGTGATCAACACGTCGATGTCCTGCGCCGCAGCGGCGGGCGTGCCTGCCCACTGCGCGCCCTGGCCGCGAACCCAGCGTTCGCAGCCCGGGTCATGGTCATGGACGGTGACGCGGAATCCGGTTTCCAGCAGTGCACGAATGAACGGGCGGCCCATGTTGCCTGCCCCGATAAAGCCGATAGAAAGGGTCATCGAACGATTCCTTGTGTGTTCAAACCAGTTGGCGGGCCCTTCCAGCGCCCTGTTTGCGTACCCAGATCGAGTCGAAGTTATCCAGCATCACGTCGGCGGTGGAGAAGCTCTGCCCGCCGCCGATGGGCGAGATGCTCGCGTCGATGTCCGGATAGATGAAAAAGGCCAGGGACACCCGCGCGTCGGGCTGGCGATGCAGGACTTGATGAGCAGTACTGACCAGACGTCCATTGGTCCAGCGTTGCAGCAGATCACCCAGATTGACCAGCACGGCGCCTTCCAGGCACGGCACGTCGCGCCACTCACCGCGGGTATGGACGCGTAGCGAAGGCTGCGGCAGGGGTTGCTGGATCAGTACGGTGAGAAAGCCGTTGTCGGTGTGCTTGCCGGCCGTTCCCGAGTTGGCCGGGTAATAGGAGGCGCGCTGGATCAGCGTCGGTCGGCGAAAATGCGCGTCGAAGGCGTGCGGCGGTAGCGCCAGAGCGGTGGCGATCGCACGGCGCAGGTTCGGGAACAGGTGTTCCATGACCTCGTCCTGCAAAGCGTAGGCGCTGGCGTTGAGGTCCGGGGCGACATGCTTGTCGGGCAGTACGCTGGGGCCGCTGAAGGGGGCGCCACCGCACCGATCGATGCCCCAGTCCAGGTGCTGCTTGTTGTCCGGGCCCGCGTCGGGGTGCAGGGTTTCGCCGTAGGCTGCGACGTAACCGCGCGCAGTGCGCGGGTAGCCGAGCTGCCGATGGTGGCCGAAGCGCTGTTTGACCGACTCGGGCAGGGCGAAAAAGGCCTGAGCAGCGCTCAGGTATCGCTTGATCAGCTCGTCTGAAAGATCATGCTCCACCAGATAGAAAAAACCGTCATGCACACACGCGTCGTGCAACTGCGCAAGCGCCTCCGGTTTGCGTGCGATCAGTTGCGCGAGGGAAATGACCGGAAGCACCGGCGTGCCATTGACCCGGTTCATGCGACCTGCAACGCCAGGTAGTGCGCCCGTGCGTTTTGCAGGTAGCTGGCCGACAGTTTGGTTTGCAGCACGCTCAGCCCCTGCTCGTGCACCAGCGTCTGCAGCAAAGCCTCGAAGCCGTCCGTGGTGTAGTAGGCCTCGCGAATGCTCACCACCACCACACCACCGGGTCGAGTCATGGCGATCAGGTTGCGCAGTGCAGTGGCCGGCAAATGAGTGGGAATGAAGGCGCCGCAGCACACCACCGCGTCGAAGTTGCGGGGCAGATCATCCGGCAGTGGCTGGGTCAGGTCTGTGTTGGGGTACAACGTCTTGTACACCTGGCTGGCTTCGGCCTTGTCGATCATGATCTTGGACAGGTCGCAGCCGCTGATCAGGCGATAACCGCGTGCATGCAGGGTTCGCCCGACCAGACCGGTACCGCAGCAGGCATCGAAAATGTGACTGTCATGGCGCACACCTGTGAGCTGCGCCACGGCATCGAGCAGATCAACGATCATGGTCGGGCCGCAATAGGCCTCGGCTTCCACATCGGCATCGTAATGACGCGCCCAGTGATCGTAATAGTGCTTGAGAGTATCCGTGCTGTGGTGCGACAGCGCCTCAGCGATCGAGCGAGTGCTCGAGGTCCGCGGCGCAAGGTCCGAAGGGGTGAGGGTGGTGGCTTCATCCATGGTTTGAGTCTCGAAGGAAAACTGTTGGGCGGGGTAGCTGTCGTAAGAGTTAGCAGCGCCGCCGGACAGGGTCAATCGAGCTGGAGTGACGCCGGTTTGAAAGAAAATTTACGGCCGCAGCGGGGCCTCGCGGGGTTGCCGGCGGTTGTACCTGTGTCGGTGTCCAGCGCCTGCCTCTGGACCCCGAAAGCACGCCATGCTAGGGCTGTAAATTCCTTTACGGTCCGTCATCGCGCGCGCTCGCGAATGGTCGATGCATGATTTTTTCGCCGGGCATGCCGTCAATTTAATCGTGGCTCACAGAGCAGAATTCACGGCACTTTTCGGGATGACCACCGTCCTTTTTTGCGCTAGGCTCTGCGACGGCCCATGCTGCCTGCCGCTCGCTCCGCAAGGAAAGGTGAAAGCATCTTCGAGTACCGCCCTCATACCTCTCTTGATCGTCGAGGTCTGGCAACGCGAGCACCAGCATGCATCGACTCGGGAGTTGTCATGTTTTCAATCGAGCAAGCCAAGCAGATGGCCAAGACGTTGCGCGTCGGGCTGCAGGCGCAGGGTCATGAAGTGTCCCATTCCAGCGCCTTGGAGATGGTGGCCCGGCAACTGGGGCACAAGGACTGGAACACCGCGTCAGCCAGCCTGGCGCCCACCGCTTCTGCAATGATCGGCTTCGACCGGGCCATCCCCATCCTGCGAATTTTCGACGAAGCCAAGGCCCGCGAGTTCTACCTGGACTTTCTGGGCTTCGAGGTCGAGTTCGAGCACCGTTTCGAAGCTGATTTGCCTTTGTACCTGGGCGTGGCACGAGGGAGTCTGCACCTGCATCTATCCGAGCATCATGGCGATAGCTCGCCTGGCTCGACCGTGTTCGTGCCGATGCAGGGTGTGGAAGCGTTGCGCGACGAACTGCTGGCCAAGCGTTATGGCTATGGGCGCCCGCAGATCGTCGATCAGGGGTGGGGAAGGGTATTGGAAGTGTATGACCCGTTCGGCAACCGGATTCGCTTCTGCGAAGGGTGACAGCGGCCTGATCTAGGCCGTGATTTCGAGAAACCTGCGCACCCGTTCGGTATCAGGGTTGCTGAAGAACTTCGCCGGTGGGGCTTTTTCGATGATCCGGCCCTTGTCCAGAAACACCACTTGATCGGACACGGCGCGGGCGAACTCCATTTCGTGGGTGACCACGATCATGGTGTAGCCCTCGCTGGACAGGTTCTTCATCACCTGCAACACCTCGCCGACCCGCTCGGGGTCCAGCGCCGAGGTGGGCTCGTCGAACAGGATTACCTCCGGGCTCATGGCCAGCGCTCGGGCAATGGCCACCCGTTGCTTCTGACCGCCGGAAAGGGTGAAAGGGTAGGCCTCGTGCTTGTCGGCCAGGCCAACCTTCTCCAGCAGCTCCACGGCGATCGCACGCGCCTGATCCTTGGGCATGCGCTTGACGTAGATCGGTGACTCCATGACGTTCTGGATCACGTTCAGGTGCGGCCACAGGTTAAAGCCCTGAAACACCATGCCGGTACGGGCGCGCAGCGTGGCCAGCTCCTTGCTGGTCATCTTGCGGCGCGTCTGCTCATTGATGCCGATGCGCTGGCCAGCGATGTGGATGCTGCCCCGATCCGGCTCCTCCAGCCAATTGATGCAGCGCAGCATGGTCGACTTGCCGGAGCCCGAGGAGCCCAGCACGCTGACCACTTCGCCCTTGTTCACCACCAGATCGATGTCGCGCAACACCTCGACGCCGTCGAAACTCTTGGACAGCTTGCGGATACTGACCGCCGGGATGGCGATGCTGGGTTCAGACATGGTCGAATCCTCTTCTGGCGCCGAAACGGCCGGCGCGCTTGAGCGCCAGCTCCAGGCAGATGCTGATCAGCCAATACATCACGATCACCACCACGAACGCCTGGGTCGGGATGAAATAGGTGGACTGCACCGAGTTGGCGGCGGCAGTGAGTTCCTGCACAGTGATGATGGTCAGAAAGGCGGTGTCCTTCAGCGCAATGATCAACTGGTTGCCCAGCAAGGGACGGGTCTTGATCAGCAGTTGCGGCAGGGTGATGCGCAGGTACAGACGCAGCGGGGTGAAACCGTGCGCCTTGGCGGCTTCGATGTAACCTTCGGGCAATACCAGGCGGCTGCCGCGCAGGATCTCGGCGAAATACGCTGCGTGGTAGATCACCAGGGCCAGCAGGCCGGCGGTCCAGGCGCTCATGCGCAGACCCAGTTCCGGCAAGCCGTAATACAGCAGGTAGGCGAGAATCAGGAACGGCAGGGTGCGCATCAGGTTGATCCAACCGCGCACGACTATGGACAGCCGGTTGCGCTCCTCGAGCAGGAACACCCAGGCGCAGCCCAGTACGAAGGCGCAGATAATCGATAGCGCGAACAGCCCCAGAGTGGCCAGCAGGCCATCGAGGAACAGTGCCCGTGCCTCCCACAGAATGGTCCATTCAGTCATGTCGATAATTCCTCACATGGCCAGCCGATTGGCTTTTCGTTCCGCCAGCCCTTGCAGCTTGAGCAGTACGCCGATGATCAGCATGTACAGCACGGCGGCGGCGAGGATGGGCGGCAGCGGATCGTAGGTCACCGCCGAGATGCGGTTGGTGACACGGGTCAGGTCGACGATGCCGATCACGGCCACGGCCGGACTGCCCTTGATCAGAAACGACATCTCGTTGACCAGGCCGGGCAGGCTGGTGGTGATCATTTGCGGCAACATGATGCGGCGAAAGAACACCCCACCGGTCATGCCGCAGGCCAGCGCGGCCTCGCGCTGGTCGCGGGAGAAACTGAGGAAGGCGGCACGCCAGATTTCCGCATTGAATGCGGCGGTGTTCAGGGTCATGGCGACGATGGCGGCCGTGTTGCGGTTCATGTTGATGCCGAACACCGGCGCCGAGAGGAACAGAAACAGTACCAGGGTCACCAGCGGTGTGGCCCTGGCCAGGCTGATATAGAGCACCAGCAGTTGTTCGACGAACGGGACCTTGGCCAAGCGGATCAGGGCGATGACCAGACCCAGGACGACACCGATGCCGATGGCGATGCCGCACAGCCACAGGGTGGTCCAGGCACCTTCGAGCAAGAGTAGCCAGGCTTGTGTGTTCATGGCAGGCATCCTTGGCTGGGGTTTTTGTGTTGTATGTCTTGGCCTCTTCGCGGGCAGATGGCTCGCCGCCCGCCCCGCTCCCACAGGGCTACACCGCTCATCACCCATCCGTGTGGGAGCGGGTTCTACCCGCGAAGAGGCCCGCACTGACACAACCCGATCATTCAGGCGATCACTTCATCCCCGCCAACGTGTGGAACTGCTCGACGTTGGTGATCGGCTCCTTGGGCATGTCCGGGAAGGCTTCGCCGAACCACTTGGTCTGCAACGCGGCCAGACGCCCGTTGGCGCGGATCTGGTCCATGAAGCCGCTGAGGAACGTGAGCAGCTCCGGGCTGTTCTTCGGCACGGGCCAGGCGGCGAAGCCGGCGCCCGACACGGCAATGCCCTTGGCGAAGGTGTCGCCGCGGGTCTTGACCAGGTCGTTCACCGAGATCAGCGCGTTCACGGCGTAGTCCAGGCGACCGTTGGCCAAATCGGCGTAGATTTCCGGGTACGACGGATACTCCACCACCTTACCCATCTCGCAACCCTTGTCCTTCATCATTTTCTTGAGCTCGGGCAGGCGTGCCAGCAGTGCGCTGCCGGCCTGCACGCCGACGGTCTTGCCGCACAGGCTGGCGATATCGCTGAGGCGCTTGTCATCGGCACGCTTGACGTAGAAGTGCTGGGCGGACGCGAAAGGCGGGGCGAAGTTGAACACGCGCAGACGCTCATCGGTGACCAGGGCGCCGGTGAAGGCCACGTCGTACTGACCGGAAGAAACCGACGCGAGCAGCCCGGTCCAGGGCAGGATGTCCTGCTTGACGTCGACGTTCTGGGTTTTTGCGTAGGCCTTGAGGTCCTCCAGCAGCTCCTTGTGGAAGCCTTCGGGTTTGCCATCGACGATGTAGTTGAACGGTGCGTAGTCATCCTCGGTGGCGACACTCAGGAAACCTTTGCTCTTCACCTCGGCAAGGTCGGCGTGGGCGCCGAACGAGGCCGAGAGTACCAGCGTGGCCAGGCTCAACGTGCGCAGCAGGCCCAGGGATGTGCCGGTCATCGAACGCTTGCGGGGTTGCTTCATGGATGCTGCTCCCGAGGGTTGAAATAGGCCTGATCGTTTCGCTGAACGAAGGCGTTCAGTGGCATGGCCCCAACCTTAGTGAGGCGTCTGCGCACAGCGATAGGGGCAGTTGGGCACATTCGACTGGCCAGTTGCGTGCGCGAAAAAGCATGGCGCGCTATTTGCAAAGTCCATCGATCGGCACGGGTGCCACAGGTTGGCTCGTCCTGGAAACCGGGCGGGTTCAGGACAGGTGAAAGCGCAACGACGCGGATCAATCCGCGGCGGGCCATCGCGGAGCGAGAGCATGATCGATCACGTGTTTTACCTGGATTTCGACCAGCAGCGCGGCTTGCAGGAGCAACTGCGCGAATCTCTGGTGTCGGCGATTCTGGGCGGAGGGTTTCCACCCGATGAGCCCTTGCCGTCGTGCCGCAAGCTGTCCCAGCAATTGAACATCTCGCGCAATACCGTGGCACTGGTGTACGAGAGCCTGCTGGATAACGGCTATCTGGTGAGCCGTCCCCGCAGTGGTTACTACCTGCATGCCGACTACTGCGGCGGCGATGCGCGCAACGCCTGGCCGTCGTTCAGCCGTCACCGTCCGGTCGGCTACAGCGATACCTGCGATGCGGAGCGCGCTCCGGATTGGGCCGGGCGCCTGAAGATGCTCCCCAGTTTGAAGCACGGCGTCTTGCGGCCCGGTGACTGGAGTGGCTTCAGCTACCCGTTCATCTACGGGCAGCCCATACGGGACTTGTTCCCGTTGGAACGCTGGCGCGAAGTGTCGCGCAACACCCTGCGCAGTGAACGCGATCAAGGCTGGTTGTGCGATCGTTTCGACCGCGACGATCAGATGCTCATCGAACAGCTGCGCACCCGCGTGCTGCCCAAGCGGGGCATCTGGGCCAGCTCCGACGAAATCCTGCTGACCCTGGGCTCGCAGAACGCGCTGTACCTGCTGGCTACATTGCTGATGACGCATGGCGTCAAGGTGGCCATCGAGAACCCCGGTTTTCGCGACGCCCTGAGCATCTTCGAATTGCAAGGCGCTCACGTGCACAAGCAGGACATCGACGCTCAAGGGCTGGTGGTGGATGCTCGCCTGGACGACTGTGACTACCTCTATGTGACGCCGGGCCATCAGGTGCCCACCGGCATTGCCATGAGTGCCGCACGACGGACCCGTCTGCTGCAGCATATTCGCCAGCACGACCAGATCCTCATCGAGGACGACTACGACGCCGAACTCAACCTGGACCATCATCCGCAGCCCGCGCTCAAGGCCAGCGACAGCAGTGGGCGGGTGATCTACCTGAGCAGCTTGTCGAAAGCGTTTTCACCGGGGCTGCGCCTGGGTTACATGGTGGCCGATGCCGAACTGATCAGCGAGCTGCGGGCCCTGCGCCGCTTGATGTACCGGCACCCACCGTTGAACAACCAGCGCATGCTGGCCGAGTTTCTCGCTCAAGGTCACTACGATGCGCACCTGCGCCGCTTTCGCGAGGAACATGGGCGGCGACGGGCCTCGATGCAGGACGCTGTGAGCCGATGTCTGAGCAGTTGCCAGCATCTGGGCAGCGACAGTTCCAGCGCATTCTGGCTCAAGGCACCGGCCGGCGTGGATACCCAGAAACTGGCGTGGGCGGCGGCGCAGAAGAGCATTCTGATCGAATCCGGAGCGCAGTTCTTCTTCAACCCCGCACCGCCCGGGAATTTCATGCGGCTGGGGTTTCATGCCATCGATGCCGACAAGATCCGGCCAGGGATAGAGCAGTTGGCCGGGGTGCTGGAGGGGGTGTGAGGGGCTTGGGTTTTGTGGTGCTTGTGCTGGCCTCTTCGCGGGCAGAGCCCGCTCCCACATAAAATCCGGTCCATTGTGGGAGCGGGGCGGGCGGTGAGCTCTCTGCCCGCGAAGAGGCCAGCCCATTCACCCCGAATACCTGCCCGAAAACTCACCGATCACCTCATCGAAAATCCCCAGCGCTTCCTCCACCTGGGCGGCATTGACGATGCACGGCGGCACCACGTGCAAGCGGTTCTCGACGATGAAAGTCAGCAATCCGCGCGCCTGAAATGCCGCTTTCATCTGGCCCATCACCGGAGCGGCCAGCGGCGTCTTGAGTTTTCTGTCGCTGATGAACTCCAGCGCCCAGAACAGGCCGATCCCGCGGGCCTCGCCGATCAACGGGTACTTCGCCGCCAGCGCCCGCAAGCCAGGCCCCAGCACTTCATGGCCGATCTGCCGGGCGTTGTCGACGATGCCTTCCTCGGCCATCACATCCAGCGTCGCCACAATGGCCGCCATGGCCAGCGGATGCCCGGAATAGGTCAGGCCGCCGGGGAAGAAATGGTTATCGAAATACTCGGCAATGGGTTTGGAAATCATCACCCCACCGGCGGGCACGTAGCCGGAGTTGACCCCTTTGGCGAAGCAGATCAGGTCCGGCACGATGTCGAAATGGTCCAGTGCCAGCCAGCTGCCGGTGCGCCCGAAACCGGCCATCACTTCATCGAGAATCACCAGAATGCCGTACTCGTCGGCCAACGCGCGCACGCCGGCCAGGTAGCCCTTGGGCGGCACCAGGATGCCGGCCGTGCCGGGTACGCTTTCCAGCAGGATGGCCGCAATGGCAGCCGGGCCTTCGCATTCGATGACCCGGCGCAGGTGCTGCAGTGCGCGTTCACATTCTTCCTGCTCGTTGGTGGCATGAAACTCGGTGCGAAACAGGTACGGATTGAAGAAATGCACATGGCCGCGGGCGAATTCATTGGGCACTCGCCGTGGATCGCCCGTGGCGACGATGGCCGCGCCGGTGCTGCCATGGTAGGAGCGGTAGGCGGAAAGAATCTTGTCGCGCCCGGTGAATAGCCGCGCCATGCGCATGGCGTTCTCGTTGGCGTCCGCGCCGGCATTGGTGAAGAACACTTTGCTGAAGTGGCTCGGCGCCCGCGCCAGGATGCGTTTGGCCGCCTCACCGCGCATCAGGTTGGCCGTGGCCGGAGCCACCGTGACCAGGCTGCTGGCCTGCTCGACGATGGCCGCGATGACTTTCGGATGCTGATGGCCGATGTTGGTGTTGACCAACTGACTGCTGAAGTCCAGATACTCGCGCCCCTCGTAGTCCCATAACGTGCAGCCCTGCCCGCCGGCGATCACCAGCGGATTCAGCGCGCCCTGGGTCGACCAGGAATGGAACACGAATTCACGGTCCAGGGCGTACACGTAGTCGTTGGAAACGGGCGTGCTCATGGGCTACCTCTGCAGGATCGTAGTCAGCCAAGGCTGGTGGCGGGGCCGTGAGCGCACGGCGGTGGCTCACGATAGGAACAAACGCTGCCGCGCTCGTAGGGCCAGATGGGCTGAAATAGTGGGTCAGGCAGTTCGACTGGCCCAGGCAAACCGCGTAACTGTCCCTTGGCCCGCGGCTGGTTTTGGCTACGCTTGGCAGTCTCTCTCCAGCTTTTTCAGGACCCCTGACCATGGCTCACAGTTTCGATATCCACCCTGCTGTCAGCCCTATGACGCGTACAGCCAGTCTCGACAGCCCCGAGATCCGTCAGGCGCGCACCGACTTGGCGGCCTGTTTTCGCATGGCGGCGAAACTGGGTATGGCCGAGGGGATCTGCAACCACTTTTCCTTTGTGCTGCCCGGCCATCCGCAGTTGTTTCTGGTGAACCCGTTCGGTCTGGCGTTCGCCGAAGTCACCGCGTCCTCGTTGCTGATCTGCGATTTTCAGGGGCGGGTCCTGGCCGGTGAAGGCCAGCCAGAGGCGACGGCGTTTTTCATCCACGCCCAGTTGCATCGCCTCAACCCGCGCGCCACCGCCGCGTTCCATACCCATATGCCCAACGCCACGGCGCTGTGCATGCTCGAAGGCGACCCCTTCGTGTGGGCCGGGCAAACAGCGTTGAAGTTCTATGAGCGGATGGTGGTGGACGAGCACTACAACGGCCTGGCCCTGGACGATGCCGAGGGCGAGCGCATTTCGCGCGCGGCCGGTGAGGCGGATATCGTCATGCTCAAGAATCACGGCCCGCTGGTGCTTGGCCCCAGCATCGCCGAAGCGTGGGATGACCTGTACTACCTGGAGCGCGCCGCCGAAGTGCAACTCAAGGCCATGGCCAGCGGCCGCCCGCTCAAGCCTGTGCCCCACGGCATCGCCAGCGCCGCGTGCCGGCAGATGCTGGTCGGCAATGCCGAAAGCGCGCGTCTGCATCTGGAAAGTGTCAAGCGTGGTCTGGCCGGCACCGGCTACGACCTGTAGGCGCTGCAAGTTACCGTGAAGAGGCGGGATTCGATGGCGACCCGAAGGACGCTTTCGCGGCCGATGACCGCTCCTACAGGGGTGTACAGTGTTTCGTAGGAGCGGTCTGTGGCCGCGAAACAGGCGCTGCGCAGTTTCTTGCGGGCATTAAAAAGCCGGCTTATGGCCGGCTTCTCGTCGACGATCTTGCCTTACTTTTGGTAAGCCGCAACCGCCTGCAAACTGTTGACCAGCCTGAGCTGATGAGGGCCAAAGAATACGCACGGGCGGGTGCCTGTGCAAATCTCTTTTTCCCCTCAAGGCCAAATGCCTTTGCTGCGCCCATGAAAAACCCCGGCCTTGGCCGGGGTTTTCGGTACAGCGACGGATCAGCCTTTGTACGCGGCGACCGACTTGGTGATTTCGGCGCGGGCGGCGTCTGCGTCGCCCCAGCCTTCGATCTTCACCCATTTGCCTTTCTCGAGATCCTTGTAGTTCTCGAAGAAGTGCTTGATCTGCTCCAGCAGCAGGGCTGGCAGGTCGGTGTATTCCTTGACGTCCACATACAGCTGCGACAGCTTGTCGTGCGGTACGGCGATGACCTTGGCGTCGCCGCCGCCGTCGTCGGTCATGTGCAGGATGCCGACCGGACGGGCGCGGATGACCGAGCCTGGTGCAACCGGGTAAGGGGTGACGACCAGCACGTCGAGGGGGTCGCCATCATCGGCCAGGGTGTTGGGGATGAAGCCGTAGTTGGCCGGGTAGAACATCGGCGTGGCCATGAAACGATCGACGAACAGGGTGTCGCTGTCCTTGTCGATTTCGTATTTGATCGGCGCGTGGTTGGCCGGAATCTCGATGGCGACGTAGATGTCGTTCGGCAGGTCTTTGCCAGCCGGAATCTTGCTGTAGCTCATTGGGCGTTGCCCCCGTGGTTTGGGCCAGTCTGAAGGCCGTGCAGGCCGAAAATGTGGGCGCGATTATAGGCACATTGTAGGAACGCATGCCACACGCGCCGCGGTCCGGCCCCAGTCGTCTGCAGCGCCTGCCGACGCGGCTTGCGGCGCTGCTACGGGGGACCGTGTTCATCCGCGCAATGCAGGCCATCGGTAACCTATCGCATTTCCCAACGCCGCGTTTGCCGGCAATCACCTTCCCTGTAGCAGCGGCGCAAGCCGCGTCCGGGCGTTACGCAGGTCGGGGGAGGGCCGCGAGCCGTTCGAGCGGATCCTGGCGATAAAACAGGCGCAACTGCTCGTAGACCTGCGGATAGGCCTCGTGCAGCAAATCCGGCGCGGCGAAGAAATACTCGCTGGTGACGGCGAAGAACTCCGCCGGGTTTTCCGCCGCATAGGGGTCGATGGCCGTTTCCGCATCCGGATCGGCATCGAGCTGGCGATTGAGATCGTCGTAGGCGTGCTGCATGGCGCTGGCCCAGCCGCTCACACGCATGTCCCCGTGCAGCGGCGGCAGGCCGTTGGCGTCGCCGTTGAGCATGTCGAGCTTGTGCGCCAGTTCGTGGATGACCAGGTTGTAGCCGTCCCAGCCACCGCTGGTCATCACCCCCGACCAGGCAAGGATGACCGGCCCCTGTTGCCAGGCCTCGCCACTGTGCTCGCCGTCCCACTGGTGCTCCACGCCGCTGGGATCGCGGTAACGCTGCGGGCTGACGAAATCGTCGGCGTACAGGACGATTTCGTGAAAGCCCTGATACCAGTCCAGATCGCCCAATTGCAGCAACGGTAACTGCGCCTGTGCCGCAAGGTGAAGGCGGGCGCGATCGTCGAGTTCGACACCGGGCAGACACGTCAGAGCCTTGGCCTGCAGGAACAGCACGCAGGCCTCGCGCAGGTGCTGGTCCTGCTGTGCATCGAGGCCATCGAGAATCGGCAGGTCTTCACGCACCGTTTGCCACAGTGCGTCATCGATACGGTGGCGGTCCAGAATTCGCTGGCGCCGCCAGGCCTTGTACGACCACATGATTTCAGCGCGACGGGGCAGGGCCGCCCATACGGCTGCGCACCAGGCCGATGATCATCGGCAGCAGCGAAATCAGGATGATCGCGACGATCAGCAGGGTCAGGTTCTGTTTGATGAACGGCATGTTGCCGAAGAAGTAGCCCAGGGTCACCAGGCCGCAGACCCACAACACCGTGCCCAGCACACTGAAGCCCAGGAAGCGCGGGTAGTGCATCTTGCCGACACCGGCCACGAACGGGGCGAAGGTGCGCAGGATCGGCAGGAACCGCGCCAGGGTCACGGTCTTGCCGCCGTGGCGGGCATAGAAGGCGTGGGTCTGATCCAGATAGTCGCGACGGAAGATCTTCGAGTCCGGGTTGCTGAACAGCTTGTCGCCCACGGTACGCCCGACGATGTAGTTGGTGCTGTCGCCCAGGATGGCGGCGGTCATCAGCAGGCCCGCGAGCAGGAACGGGTCCATGCCGCCACCGGCCGCCACGGCACCGGCGATGAACAACAGCGAGTCACCGGGCAGGAAAGGCATCACCACCAGGCCTGTTTCGCAGAAGATCACCAGGAACAGGATCGCGTAGACCCAGGTGCCGTACTGGGTCACCAGCATGTTGAGGTACACATCCAGGTGCAGGATGAGGTCGATGAAGCTGAATTCCATGGCGGGTACCTGTGCTGATTCGATCTTTGAGAATCCGCGCAGTATACCGATGGGTGAAGCAGGTTTGTTGGCCGGTTTGCCAGGCACAGGCAACCGACCGGCGGTCGCATGTTGGCGCAGTGAAACCATCAGGGTCGGTAGAGCAGGCCAGGGTCGGCAGAACAGGCGGGGGACGCCGAGACATCCCCCGCTGCCACGGGGTTAGAAGAAGCCCAGTGGATTGATGTCGTAGCTGACCAGCAGGTTCTTGGTCTGCTGGTAATGGTCGAGCATCATCTTGTGGGTCTCGCGGCCCACGCCGGATTTCTTGTAGCCACCGAACGCGGCATGCGCCGGGTACAGGTGGTAGCAGTTGGTCCAGACCCGTCCGGCCTTGATTCCGCGGCCCATGCGCCAGGCACGGTTGATGTCGCGGGTCCAGACCCCGGCACCCAGGCCGAACTCGGTGTCGTTGGCGATGGCCAGGGCTTCGGCTTCGTCCTTGAAGGTGGTGATGCTGACCACCGGGCCGAAGATTTCCTCCTGGAACACGCGCATCTTGTTCGTGCCTTTGAGCAGGGTCGGCTGGATGTAGTAGCCGGTTGACAGGTCACCTTCTAGCTTCTGCACCTGGCCGCCGGTGAGCAGTTCGGCGCCTTCACCCTTGGCGATTTCCAGGTAGGAGAGAATCTTGTCGAACTGCTGCTCCGACGCCTGGGCGCCGACCATGGTGTCGGTGTCCAGCGGATCGCCGCGCTTGATCTGCTCGACCTTCTTCATGACTTCCTTCATGAAAGCCGGGTAGATGGATTCCTGCACCAGCGCGCGGGAAGGGCAGGTGCACACCTCGCCCTGGTTGAAGAAGGCCAGCACCAGGCCTTCGGCGGCTTTCTCGATGAAGGTCTGCTCGGCCTGCATGATGTCTTCGAAAAAGATGTTCGGCGATTTGCCGCCCAGCTCCACCGTCGAGGGAATGATGTTCTCGGCAGCGCATTTCATGATGTGCGAGCCCACCGGTGTCGAGCCGGTGAAGGCAATCTTGGCGATGCGCTTGCTGGTGGCCAGCGCTTCGCCGGCCTCCTTGCCGAAACCCTGGACCACGTTGAGCACGCCCGGCGGCAGCAGGTCACCGATCAACTCCATCAGTACCGTGATGCCCAGCGGCGTCTGTTCGGCCGGCTTGAGCACCACGCAGTTGCCGGCGGCCAGTGCCGGGGCGAGCTTCCAGGCGGCCATCAGGATCGGGAAGTTCCAGGGAATGATCTGCCCGACCACGCCCAGCGGCTCGTGGATATGGTAGGCGACGGTGTTGCCATCGATTTCGGCGGCGCTGCCTTCCTGGGCCCGCAGGCAACCGGCGAAGTAGCGGAAATGATCGGCCGCCAGCGGAATGTCGGCGTTCAGGGTTTCGCGAATGGCCTTGCCGTTGTCCCAGGTTTCGGTGATGGCCAAGGTTTCCAGATTCTGTTCGATACGGTCGGCGATCTTCAGCAGGATCAGCGAGCGAGCCTGTACCGACGTCGTGCCCCACGCCTCGGCGGCGGCATGGGCGGCGTCCAGCGCCTTGTCGATGTCGCGGGCATTGGAACGGGGGAATTCGGCGATGGGCTTGCCGTTGACGGGTGAGGTGGTGGTGAAGTAGTTGCCGTCCACCGGCGCGACGAATTCGCCGCCAATATAGTTGCCGTACTTGGCCTTGAACTCGACCTTGGCGCCTTCGGTGCCCGGGTGTGCGTAACGCATGGGGAGTCTCCTGCTGTTGTGGTTCTGTGGAGGACGCGCGGTAGCGCCCCTTAAGCGTAGAACAAAGCCGGGCAGGGCGCCTTGAAACCACTGCAGGGCGGCAGGCCGGAGGCGGGTGATCGCCAATCAAAGGATGCGATTTTTCCTACCCTACGCTACCCTGCCTCGACGTTTTACGAGGCCAACCATGCACATTCACATTCTCGGTATCTGCGGCACCTTCATGGGCTCTCTGGCGGTGCTCGCCAAGGAACTGGGCCACCGTGTCACGGGGTCGGACGCCAACGTCTATCCGCCCATGAGCACCCAGCTGCAGGCTCAGGGCATCGAGTTGACCCAAGGCTACGACGCCGCTCAGCTGGAGCCTGCACCCGATCTGGTGGTGATCGGCAATGCCCTGTCGCGCGGCAACCCAGCGGTCGAATACGTGCTGAACAAAGGCCTGCCCTACGTTTCCGGCCCCCAATGGCTGGCCGACCATGTGCTGCAGGGGCGCTGGGTGCTGGCCGTTGCCGGCACCCACGGCAAGACCACCACCAGCAGCATGCTGGCCTGGGTGCTGGAGCATGCCGGCATGGCGCCGGGCTTCCTGATCGGCGGCGTGCCACAGAATTTCGCGGTGTCCGCCCGCCTGGGGCAGACGCCGTTCTTCGTGGTCGAGGCAGACGAATACGACAGCGCGTTTTTCGACAAGCGCTCCAAGTTCGTCCACTACCGCCCGCGGACCACGATCCTCAACAACCTGGAATTCGATCACGCTGACATCTTCCCCGACCTGGCGGCTATCGAGCGTCAGTTCCATCACCTCATCCGCACGGTGCCCAGCGAAGGCCTGGTCATCCACCCCACCACCGAGCCGGCTTTGAGTCGCGTGATTGAGATGGGTTGCTGGACACCGGTGCAGACCACGGGCGAGAGCGGCCAATGGCAGGCGAATCTGCTCAGCGCCGATGGCTCGCGCTTCGAGGTGTCGTTCGAGGGTGTGGTGCAGGGCACGGTGGATTGGCCGCTGACCGGCCAGCACAACGTGGCCAATGCCTTGGCAACCCTGGCCGCCGCCCGCCACGTCGGCGTGGTTGCGCCGCTGGGTATCGAGGCGCTGTGCGCGTTCAAGAGCGTCAAGCGGCGTATGGAATGGGTCGCCGAAGTGCAGGGCGTTACTCTCTACGACGATTTCGCACACCACCCCACGGCCATCGCCACGACGCTGGACGGCCTGCGCAAGCGCATTGGTGATGCAGCATTGATCGCCGTGATCGAACCGCGTTCCAACTCCATGAGGCTTGGCGCCCACCGCGACGGCCTGCCCGAGAGCGTCCGCGACGCCGATCAGGTGATCTGGTACGCGCCCCCCAATCTGGGCTGGGACCTGGCCGCGACGGCGGCGCAGTGCCCGGTCCCGGCGGTCGTGGCCGATTCGCTGGAAGCCATCATCGAGCGGGTCAAGGGCCAGGCTCGGCCCGGCACCCATGTGGTGATCATGAGCAACGGCGGCTTCGGCGGCCTGCATCTGAAACTGGCGGAGGCGCTTAAATGAGCGGTCCGCAGCGCATCACCCTGGCCATGACCGGCGCCTCGGGCGCGCAGTATGGCTTGCGCCTGCTCGACTGCCTGGTGCGTGAGGACCGCGAGGTGCATTTCCTCATCTCCAAGGCCGCGCAACTGGTGCTGGCTACCGAGACCGACGTCACCCTGCCGGCCAAACCGCAGGCCATGCAGGCTTTTCTCAACGAGTACACCGGAGCGTCCGCCGGGCAGATCCGCGTGTATGGCAAGGAAGACTGGATGTCGCCGGTGGCCTCGGGTTCCGGTGCGCCCAGTGCGATGGTGGTGGTGCCGTGCTCGACGGGAACGCTGTCGGCCATTGCCACCGGCGCCTGCAACAACCTCATCGAGCGCGCCGCCGACGTCACCCTCAAGGAGCGTCGGCAGTTGATTCTGGTGCCGCGGGAAGCACCGTTCTCGACCATTCACCTGGAAAACATGCTCAAGCTGTCGCAGATGGGCGCGGTGATCCTGCCGGCGGCACCGGGTTTCTATCACCAGCCGCAGACCATCGACGACCTGATCGACTTCGTCGTCGCGCGCGTGCTGAATCTGCTCGATATTCCTCAGGACATGCTGCCGCGTTGGGGCGAGCACCACCACGGCAGCGACGACTGAGGCGCGGGCGGCAAGCTATTTACCCAGGCGCCGCAGTTCGTCCGATTCCACCACGCGCACGCCGTCCTGTTCCTCCAGCGCCAGGCGCCAAAGCGCACGGGCCAGTTGCAGCGCTTCGATGCCGTGGTACTTGCCCGGAATCAGTTTCGACAGGGGCCCGGCAATGCGCTCGGCCAGGCGTGCCTCGACGCGGTCACCGATCAGCAGCGAAGGTCGGGCGATGGTCAGTTGCGGCCAGCCCTGCGCACGCAGGGCCTCTTCGGTTTCGCCCTTCACCCGATTGTAGAAAACCGAGGATTGCGGGTCGGCGTCGATGGCGCTGATCAGCAGAAAGTGTCGCGCACCCAGTTCCAGGGCGCGCTGGGCATAGGCGACGATGAGCGTATGGTCGACCTCGCGAAACGCCTCCTGGGAGCCAGCCTGCTTGATGGTCGTGCCCAGGCACGAGAAGGCGATGTCCACCGGCCCTTGCAGGTCTGCCAGCAGGGGCAACAACGGCCCCACCGGGTTTTCCAGGTGCGCGTGCTCGGCGAGGGGGCGGCGGGTGGGCGCCAGGACTCTTTTCACGGTGGGTTCGGCGAGCAGGCGATCGAGCAGATGCTCGCCGGTCAGGCCCGTGGCGCCCGCGAGAAGGATGTGCTGCGGCGTCAAGTACATGCGGTGTCTCCCTTGATACAGGCAGCGTGAAGCGGATGCCCTATGGCGTGTTCTCAGGCGCTGCGGCATCGTGCAATGCGCGCTTGGCCTGTTGTTGGCGCAATCGCTGCCAATGCGCGAGCACCCCCTTGGGCGCCCAGATCTGTGGCTGCGAGGCCTCGTAATTGTCGGCGATCTCCCGTTCGGCAACGTGCCGGCTGGCAAGTTCGAAAGCCTGCTGCAGGTCGTCCGTCTGGTTCAGCGCCTGGGCGAACAGGGCGTCGCCGAAATAGGTGAAGTCGGCCTCTTCGGAGCAGCCGAAGGACACGCGATCGGCTCGCGAGGCGGTCATGATCAGGGTTTTCTCGTCCCTGAGCGCCGGGATGAACCCGCCCGAGTAACAGGCCGAAATGACCACCACCTTGTCGCGGCCCTTGAGCGGTGCCAGCACGGCGGCCAGTTCATCGGCGGGCAGGTCGCCCAACTGCAGGCGAGGTTGGTCGAGCACCAGTTCGTGCTCGCTGGTGCCGTGGCTGGTCAGGTAGATGAACACCAGGTCTTCCGGACCGCTGCGCGCCGCCAGCGTCTGGACGCTGCGGCTCAGGGTCTCGCGACTGGCCATCACGCGATCGGCCAGGTGATCGCGATGGTTGGCCAGGGTGATCTGGCCGATGGCGCCGAAACGGCTGGCGAGCATGCCGGTGACGTAGTCGGCTTCGCGCATGAACACGCTTTGCTTGCCATCCCCGGCCAGCGCCAGGCTGTACAGTTCGATCGCTGCGGTGGACGGCGGAACGGCGGCGAGCGCCTGCTCCAGCAGCCGGCCCTGGTTGAGCAGCCCCTGCTCCAGCGGATCGGGCAACAGGTGGCCCTGGGCATCGCGAATGCGCTGGCCATTGAGCCAAAAGCCGACCTGGGTGCTGCCATCCTTGAGGGTCAGGGTGCCTTGGCCTTGATAGGTGTCGTTCTCGAAGGTGCCGCTGTAGGTGCTGCCGTCGGCCAGGGCCAGCCAACCCTTGCCGCTGAAACGCCAATCGGCGAATTCGCCCTTGTAGTGGCTGCCATCGCTGGCAAACATTTCGCCCTTGCCGCTGAGCACGCCTTCCTTGAAGGTGCCGATCCACACGTCGCCTGCGGCATTCTCGTAGCGGCCACGACCGTGCAGCTGGTTGAGGTGGAAGTTGCCGATGTACTGGTCGCCGTCGGCGTTGCTGAACGTGCCGTGGCCTTCGAGCAGGCCGTTGACGAAGGTGCCAGTGAACTGATTGCCCGCCGCATCGCTGCGCGTGCCTTCGCCATTGGGTTTGCCGTGGGCGAACCAGCCCTGGTACTGGCTGCCGTCGTCGAGCTCGATGTGGCCTCCACCCCAGTACTGATCTTCCTTGAAGCCGCCGCGGTACGACACGCCGGCTTCCTTGAAGGTGCCCTCACCCTGGCGCCGTCCCTTGACGAAGCCGCCGGTGTAGGTGGTGCCGCGCGCGATCAGCGTTCCCTGGCCATGAAACAGGCCATGGTCGAAACCACCGGTGTAGACCTCGCCATTGCGCCCGTGCCATTGGCCTTCACCCTGCCACTGGCCGTCCTTGAACTGCCCGGCGTAGCCGCTGCCGTTGGGGTAGTCGACCCGGCCCTGGCCCTGCAACAGCCCATTGACCACGTCCCCGCGATAGCGACCGCCATCGGGCAGTCGCGCATCGGGCGGCGACAGTGGCTCGCCATCCCCGCAAGCGGCGATCAACAACGACAGGGCGAGGGGAACGAGAGGGCGCATGAGCGGGTCCGGGCGATTGAGGCGCCGAGTATGCCGCAGATGCAAGGGTGGAAAACAGATGCAGGGTGCTTTTCGGCCACGCGCTGCCTGCACGCCGACAGCGTTCGGGTCATCGTCGCCTGCCTGCTCGGTCCGTAGCCCGCCAAGGGGTGCGCCATCTTGCATCACCCAGGCGTACGCCCGAGGTGCTTATAATGCCTGGCTTGCGAAGGAGACCCCCAATGTTGCTACGCGGTTTGACCTGGCTGGTCCTGTTCCAGCTGTTGGGCACGGCCCTCAATCATCTGATCCTGCCTGTGTTGCCCGGTCCGATCATCGGTCTGGTGCTGCTGCTGATCTACCTGATGGTCCGTGGCGAGGTCAGCGAGCCGCTGAGCCTGGCGGCCAACAACCTGTTGCGCTACCTGCCCTTGCTGCTGGTGCCGCCTGCAGTGGGCGTGATGGTGTATGCCCAGCAGATCGCCGATGACTTCTGGGCCATCGTCGGCTCGCTGGTGATTTCCGTCACGGTATCCACGGTGTTCGTCGGCTGGCTGATGCAGCGCCTGATCCGTCGCCGCCGACACGACACCCCGGTGCAACCATGATGCTGGACTGGCAGGGCGCGGTGCAGGCCGTCATCCATCATCCGCTGTTCGGCATCGGCATCACCTTGGGCGCCTATCAACTGGTGCTGGCCGGCTACGAGAAGACCCGCTGGATCTTCCTGCAACCGGTGCTGCTGTCGATGCTGCTGCTGGTCGCGGTGCTGGTCGGCTGCGGGATCAGCTATGCCGAATACCGCAAGAGCACGGAAATTCTCGGCATTCTGCTGGGCCCGGCGACGGTGGCCCTGGCGGTGCCGCTGTTTCTCAACCTGCGGCGGATTCGTCAGTTGCTGTGGCCGACGCTGATCACCTTGGGCCTGGGCGGCCTGTTCGCCACAGCGTTGTGCCTGCTGCTGGGGCGTTGGCTGGGGGCCGATCACATGATTCTGATGACCATGGCGCCCAAGTCGGTCACCTCGCCGATCGCCATGCTGGTGGCGGAGCAGATTGGTGGCGTCGCGGCGCTGGCGGCCGTGTTCGTACTGATCACCGGCGTCATCGGTGGAATCTTCGGCCCCGGCCTGCTGTCTTTGCTGGGCGTCGAGCATCCGGCGGCGCGCGGGATGGCACTGGGCCTGAACGCGCATGCGGTGGGGACCTCGGTGGCATTGCAGGAAAGTGAAGAAACCGGCGCCTTCGCGGCGCTGGCCATGAGTCTGATGGGCGTCGGCACGGCGGTTTTCCTGCCGTTGGCCATCAGCGCATTCGCGTGAGGACACAAGCCATGACATTGCCGCTCTTTCCCCTCAACACCGTGCTGTTCCCGGGCTGCGTGCTGGACTTGCAGCTCTTCGAGGCGCGTTATCTGGACATGATCGGTCGCTGCATGAAGCAGGGTACCGGCTTCGGGGTGGTCGGTATCGTCGACGGCGCAGAAGTCGGCCACGCGCCGAGCGCGCACGCCCAGGTGGGCTGTGAGGCGGTGATCATCGACTTCCAGAAGCAGGACAATGGCCTGCTGGGCATTCGCGTGAAAGGTGCGCGGCGTTTCCGTGTCGAGCGTACCGAGGTGCAGAAGGATCAGTTGCTGGTGGCCGACGTGAGCTGGCTGGATGAGCAGGCGGACCCGCCGCTGACCGAAGAACATGCCGATCTGCAGGCCCTGTTGCAGGCATTGGCCGAACATCCCATGGTCGCCGCTCTGGGCATGACCGAAGGTGCTCAGGGGCAGCAGTCGTTGGCCAACCAACTGGCCTATCTGCTGCCGTTCACCGAGCAGGAAAAAAGCCGATTGCTGGCCCAGAGCGACCCTGGCGTGAGCCTGACGCAGATCCAGGCCCTGCTCGATACTCTGCAGGGCGACGCCCAGGCCTGATCTTTCGCAGGATCAAGGGCGTTCCCTGCGCTTGGGCTACATATAGCGATACTGTTCCAGTGCCATCGGCAGCCCGTGCACGGCGAAGAAGCCGAGCAGCAGCGCGCACGCCGGTACCACCAGCCACCACACATGCAGGGGCATGGCCGGCAACGGCTTGCGATATTCCACGGCCGCCAGGCACGAGGCGCAGACGAAGCAGGCCAGCATGGTTCCGGCCATGATGTCGGTCGGCCAATGGGCGCCCAGGTAGACCCGCGACAAGGCAATCGACAGCGCTGGAATGCTCGCCAGGATGATCCAGACCAGGCGCATGCGCGGCGTCTGCCGACGTCCGGCCAGGATCGCCAGGCTCAGAAAGAACGCGAAGGCCGCCGAGCTGTGCCCGCTGGGCATGCTGAAGGTGGTCAGCGGTTCGAGCAGCACGTCGGGCCGCTGCCTCGCCACCAGATGTTTCAGCGAGCCGTTGAGCGATGCGGTGATCAGCATGGTCGAGCAGGCGAACAGGGCCGGCCGCCATTGGCGAGTGATCAGCAGCAGTACGGTGAGCAATCCGGCCACCATGAACTGGGTGCGGAAATCACCGATGCGTGTCACCAGCACCACGAAGGTTTCCGCTGCCTCGCTGCGGTGCTCCTGCACCAGGGTCTTGAGGCCGTTGTCCAGTGCGCTCAGGTGTGGGAAACCGAAGAACAAGGCAATCAGCATGATCAAGGAGGCGAGGGCGATCAGCATCGTGCCGCGCTCGCGGTTGCGCCAGGTGGCATGCAGGCTCAGGCCCATCAGCAGGGCGATACAGGCAACGACGATACCGGCCTGCGGCCAGAAGTCATCGGGCAGGGGCAGGCGGAATGCCGCACCGGTTGCCCAGCCTGGTAGCAGATAGGCCACGGACCAGCCGGCTGCCGCTACCAGGCTGACGAGAATGAAGCGCGGCAAGGGCATGTCGAGCATGCCGGCGACCATGGGCAGCATCGGCCGCAGTGGGCCGATGAAGCGGCCGACCAGCAGGCTGGCGACGCCGTAGCGCTGGAAATAGCTCTCGGCGGTTTCCAGCCATTGCGGGTGCGTGCGCAGCAACGGCAGGCCACGGATGTTCTGGTGAAAGCGCCTGCCCAAGGCGTACGAGATGGCGTCACCCAACAGGCCGCCGGCGTAGCCCAGCAGCAGGGTTTCGCTGAGAGACAGCGCACCGTTGCCCGCCAGCACCGCCACGGCGAACAACACCACCGTGCCGGGTACGACGATCCCGGCGATCGCCAGGCATTCGATGCAGGCGATGGCGAAGATCGCCACGCCCAGCCACTGCGGATGCAACGTCAGCCAGCCTGTCAGACTGTCCAGCCATTCGCCCATGAGTCAGGTTCCTTGAAAGATCGAGAAGTAATCGCGGCCTTCGATCTGGCCGCGACGCAGGGGGTTGCGCGTGCAGAAGCGGGCATAGCCGGCATCCACGAAGCGATAGGGCAGGTGTTCGTCCCGGCCCAGCGGAATGCCCAGGCGCGTGGTCTGCACCACGTGCGGGACAGTGGCGCCGACGTCGTCGACGAACAGTTGTTCGGTGTCGAAGCGCTGGGCGTCCCACACCGGCACTTTCAGGCCCAGGGCCTTGCACAGCAGGGTCTGCCCGGCGCACAGGCGCTCGGCCGGACGTGGCTGGCCGCTCGCATCGGGATTGTTGAGCTGCATCTGGGCGAAGGCGTTGTCGTCGGTGCAGGCGTCGAGCCAGGGGTAGGCCGACTTGATCAGCACCGCGTTGCCCGGCCCCTGGGCACTGAAATTCAGCGAATCGCCACCGCGGGCGTAATACATATAGATGTGGCCGCCGTCCAGGAACAGCGCGCGGCGCTTGTGGGTATAGCCAAGCGAGGCATGGCTGCCGCGATCCGTGACGTAGTACGCCTCGGTTTCGATGATGCGCGCCGACAGCCAATAGGGACCCTGACGGTGGCGAATCACCTTGCCGAGCAAAGCACGGGCCAGGGATTGCGCGTCGGTATCGAAGAAGGCGTCGGGCAACGGGTTGAACATAACGGGGTCCATTCGGTGTCGCGGTGGATGATAGCAATTGCACATCGGCCAGGCCCGTGGACATATGTTTAAAGAGGTGTTTTCGACCATCCGCCCGTCACCGCTGTTAGTGGGCGTACGTGACAGCTATAATCAGCCGCTTTCCTCTTTGCCAAGACCACAGAGACCATGACCGAGTCCGTTCTTGACTACATGACCCGCCTGGGTCGCGCCGCCCGCGAAGCCTCGCGGGTCATTGGCCGTGCCAGCACCGCGCAGAAGAATCGCGCCCTGCAGGCGGCGGCCAGTGCCTTGGACAGCGCCCGCGCCGAACTGGTTGCCGCCAACGAGCAGGATTTGGCATCGGGTCGTGCCAATGGCCTGGACGCGGCCATGCTCGAGCGCCTGGCGCTGACCCCTGCGCGCATCGACGGCATGATCGTCGGCCTGCGCCAGGTGGCCAGCCTGCCGGACCCGGTAGGGGCGATCCGCGACATGAGCTACCGGCCTTCGGGCATTCAGGTCGGCAAGATGCGCGTGCCCCTGGGCGTGGTCGGTATCATCTACGAGTCGCGGCCCAACGTGACCATCGACGCCGCCAGCCTGTGCCTGAAGTCAGGCAACGCGACCATCCTGCGCGGCGGCTCCGAGGCCATCCACTCCAACCGTGCCATCGCCGCCTGCATCCAGCGCGGCCTGGCCGAAGCCGGCTTGCCCGCCGCCGTGGTGCAGGTGGTCGACACCACTGACCGCGCGGCGGTCGGCGCCCTGATCAGCATGCCCGAGTACGTGGACATCATCGTGCCGCGCGGCGGACGTGGTTTGATCGAGCGCGTCAGCCGCGAGGCCAAGGTGCCGGTGATCAAGCACCTGGACGGCATCTGCCATGTGTTCGTCGACGCCGGGGCCGACCTGGCCAAGGCGCAACGCATCGCCTTCAACGCCAAGACCTACCGCTACGGCATCTGCGGGGCCATGGAAACCCTGCTGGTCGACCAGTCGGTGGCGGCCAGCTTCCTGCCGCCCATGGCGGCGCAGTTCCGCGACAAAGGCGTCGAGCTGCGCGGTTGCCCGCGCACCCGCGACCTCATCGAAGCGGTACCGGCCAGCGAAGAAGACTGGGATACCGAGTACCTGGCGGCCATACTGTCGATCCGCGTAGTGGACGGCCTGGACCAGGCGATCGAGCACATCAACCAGCACGGCTCGCACCACACCGATGCGATCGTGACCGAGCAGCAGGGTCACGCCCGGCGTTTCGTCGCCGAAGTCGACTCGGCCTCGGTAATGGTCAATGCCCCGACCTGTTTCGCCGACGGCTTCGAGTACGGTCTGGGCGCCGAGATCGGCATTTCCACCGACAAGATCCACGCCCGCGGTCCGGTGGGGCTGGAGGGCCTGACCTGCGAGAAATACGTGGTAATCGGCGACGGCCAGCTGCGCGGCCAGGAGCCGGTCTGAGTTGACCGCACCGAACCGCCCCGGTCCCCACGCTGTACACTCCCGCGCTGCGCGTCGAATCGGCGTGCTGGGCGGTACCTTCGACCCGGTGCACATTGGTCATCTGCGCGGTGCCGTGGAGGTGGCCGAGGCACTGGGTCTGGATGACCTGCGGCTGGTGCCCAGCGCGCGGCCGCCGCATCGCGACCAGCCGCAGGTATCGGCCGAGCAGCGCCTGGCCATGGTGCGCGCAGCGGTGCAGGGGCTGGCGCCCTTGAGCGTGGACGACCGCGAACTGGCGCGCGACAAACCGTCGTACACCCTCGACACCCTGGTGTCGATGCGTGCCGAGCTGGACCCGCAAGACCAGTTGCTCCTGCTGCTGGGCTGGGACGCCTTTTGTGGCCTGCCCACCTGGTACCGCTGGGAAGAACTGCTGCAACACTGCCATATCGTCGTGTTGCAGCGACCTGATGCCGACACCGAGCTGCCCGATGCCTTGCGCAACCTGGTGGCGGCGCGTTCCATCAGCGACCCGCAAGCCCTCAAGGGGCCCTGCGGGCAGATTACTTTCGTCTGGCAGGCACCGCTCGCGGTGTCGGCCACCCAGATCCGTCAACTGCTGGCCAGCGGCAAGTCGGTGCGTTTCCTGGTGCCTGACGCTGTACTGGCCTACATCGAGGCGCACGGGCTGTACCGTGCGTCCAATTGAACTGAACGAGTTTTTTATGAGCAATAAGCAAGCAATCCCCGCAGAAGAAATCGTCGAGCTGACCAAAGCCGCTCTGGAAGACGTCAAGGCCCAGGACATTCTGGTCATCGACGTGCGTGACAAGAACAGCATCACCGACTTCATGGTCATCGCCACCGGTACCTCCAACCGCCAGATCAGCGCCATGCGCGAGAAGGTTCGCGAATTGGTCAAGGCCAAGGGCGTCAAGCCGCTGGGCGAAGAAGGCGCGGGCGACAGCGACTGGGTCCTGCTGGACCTGGACACCGTGGTGGTGCACATGATGACCGCCGCCTCGCGCCAGTTCTACGACCTGGAACGCCTGTGGCAGGGCGCCGAGCAGAGCCGTGCCGCCAGCGCCGCGCACCATACCCCTGGCCACCAGGCTCTTAACGACCAAGAGTAGTCTGGGCCATGCGTCTGCGTCTGATCGCGGTGGGTTCGCGCATGCCCAAGTGGGTGGAAGAAGGCTGGCATGAGTATGCCAAGCGTCTACCTGCCGAGCTTGCGCTGGACCTGGTCGAAATTCCGCTGAACACCCGCGGCAAGAATGCCGACGTCGCACGCTTCATCCGTCAGGAAGGCGAAGCGATGCTGGCCAAGGTCGGTCCGGGCGAGCGCATCGTCACCCTGGAAGTGCACGGCAAGCCCTGGAGCACCGAGCAGCTGGCGGTGGAACTGGATCGCTGGCGCCTGGACTCGCGCACGGTGAACTTCATGGTCGGTGGCCCCGAGGGGCTGGCGCCGGAAGTCTGCGCCCGTGCCGAGCAGCGCTGGTCGTTGTCGCCGCTGACCTTGCCTCACCCGCTGGTACGGATACTCATCGGCGAGCAGCTGTATCGCGCCTGGACCGTACTGTCCGGGCACCCTTATCACAAATAGGCCGTAAACCAGCCGATGTCCCAGCCGATTCGCCTCAAGGACCACGAGAAAGACGCGCGCACCGTGCGCAGCCGCGTCGTGGTCGGTGCGGCGGCGATTCTGGTGCTGATCTGCGTCCTGATCGCGCGCCTGTATTTCCTGCAGGTGATCCAGTACGAGTATCACTCCACGCTGTCGGAAAACAATCGGGTGCACGTGCAGCCGATTCCGCCCACGCGCGGGCTGATCTTCGATCGCAATGGCGTGGTCGTGGCCGACAACCGGCCCAGTTTCAGCCTGAGCATGACCCGCGAGCGCTCCGGCGACTGGCGCCAGGTGCTCGACACCATCGTCGAGGTGCTGGAGCTCAGCGACGAAGACAGGCAACTGTTCGAACGCCGCATGAAACAGGGGCGCCGGCCGTTCGAGCCGGTGCCGATCCTGTTCGAGCTCAACGAAGAGCAGATCGCCCGAGTCGCGGTGAACCAGTTTCGTCTGCCCGGTGTGGAAGTGGTCGCGCAATTGGTGCGGCACTACCCGCAGGGCGCGCATTTCGCGCACTCGGTGGGCTATGTCGGACGCATCAACGAGAAGGAACTCAAGACCCTGGATCCGGTGGACTACAGCGGTACTCACCACATCGGCAAGACCGGCATCGAGCGCTTCTACGAGCCGGAACTGCACGGCACGGTGGGTTACGAGGAAGTCGAGACCAATGCCCGCGGCCGTGTACTGCGGGTGCTCAAGCGCACCGATCCGAAACCGGGCAAGGACATCGTCCTGAGCCTGGACATCAAGCTGCAGGAAGCTGCCGAAGAAGCGCTGGGCGGTCGGCGCGGTGCCATCGTGGCGATGGACCCGCGCACCGGTGAAGTGCTGGCCATGGTCAGCCAGCCCAGTTTCGACCCCAACCTGTTCGTCACCGGCATCGGCTTCCAGGCCTATGCCGACCTGCGCGACTCGATCGATCGGCCGCTGTTCAACCGTGTATTGCGCGGCCTGTATCCACCCGGTTCGACGATCAAGCCCGCAGTGGCAATCGCCGGCCTGGATTCCGGTGTGATCAACGCCGGTTCGCGGGTGTTCGACCCTGGCTTCTATCAGTTGCCCAACTACGACCACAAGTACCGCAACTGGAACCGCACCGGCGATGGCTGGGTGGACCTGGACACCGCCATCATGCGTTCCAACGACACCTATTTCTATGACCTGGCGCACAAGCTGGGCATCGACAAGCTGGACAGCTACATGGGCCAGTTCGGCATCGGCCAGAAGGTGTCCCTGGACATGTTCGAGGAGTCGCCGGGCCTGATGCCTTCGCGCGAATGGAAGCGCAAGACCCGTCGCCAGGCCTGGTTCCCCGGCGAAACGCTGATCCTGGGCATCGGCCAGGGCTACATGCAGGCCACCCCGCTGCAATTGGCCCAGGCCACGGCCCTGGTGGCCAACAAGGGCAAATGGAATCGTCCGCGGCTGGCGCGCACCATCGAGGGCGCGCCCCCGGTGGACGAGAACCCCATGCCCGACATCGTACTGCGCAACCCCTCCGATTGGGGCAAGGTCACCCATGGGATGGAGATGGTCATGCAAGGTGCCCGCGGTACCGCGCGCAAGGCGGCCATCGGCGCCAAGTACCGCATCGCCGGCAAGTCCGGTACGGCTCAGGTCGTCGCCATCCGCCAGGGCGAAAAGTACGACCGCAGCAAGGTCCAGGAGCGCCATCGCGATCATGCCCTATTCGTCGGCTTCGCGCCTGCCGACAACCCGCGCATCGTGGTGTCGGTGATGGTCGAGAACGGCGAGTCCGGCTCAGGCGTCGCCGCGCCCGTGGTGCGGCAGATCATGGATGCCTGGCTGCTCGGCCCCGACGGCCAGTTGAAACCCGAATACGCCAGCGCCACGGGCGCGGAGATCACCGCCCTTGAAGAGTAATTTCGACCGCATCCTCTCCAGCGAGGATGTGATGCGTCGCCGCGCGACGTTCCTGCAGCGCATCCACGTCGACGGCCCCCTGCTGATCCTGCTGCTGACCCTGGCGGCCGGCAGCCTGTTCGTCCTGTATTCGGCCAGCGGCAAGAACTGGGACCTGCTGATCAAGCAGGCGACCTCGTTTGGCCTGGGCCTGGTCTCGATGTTCGTCATAGCCCAGCTGGAGCCGCGCTTCATGGCGCGCTGGGTTCCCCTGGCCTATGTGGCCGGGGTGATACTGCTGGTGGTGGTGGACGTGATGGGCCACAACGCCATGGGCGCCACGCGCTGGATCAACATTCCCGGGGTCATCCGCTTTCAGCCCTCGGAGTTCATGAAGATCATCATGCCGGCGACCATCGCCTGGTACCTGGCCAAGCGAACCCTGCCTCCCACGCTCAAGCACGTGGCGGCCAGCCTGGCCCTGATCGGCATTCCCTTCGTGCTGATCGTGCGGCAGCCGGACCTGGGCACGTCGCTGCTGATCCTGGCTTCGGGCGCCTTCGTGCTGTTCATGGCCGGGCTGCGCTGGCGCTGGATCCTCAGCGTGCTGGCTGCCGCCGTGCCCGTTGCCGTGGCCATGTGGTTCTTCATCATGCACGACTACCAGAAGCAGCGGATCCTGACCTTCCTCGACCCGGAGAGCGATCCGCTGGGCACCGGCTGGAACATCATACAGTCCAAGGCGGCCATCGGCTCCGGCGGCGTGTTTGGCAAGGGCTGGCTGCTGGGCACTCAGTCGCACCTGGACTTCCTGCCCGAAAGCCATACCGACTTCATCATCGCGGTGCTGGGCGAGGAGTTCGGCCTGGTCGGTATCTGTGCGCTGCTGTTGATCTATCTGCTGTTGATCGGCCGCGGGCTGGTGATCACTGCGCAGGCCCAGACCCTGTACGGAAAGTTGCTGGCCGGCAGCCTGACCATGACTTTTTTTGTTTACGTTTTCGTCAATATCGGTATGGTCAGTGGCCTGCTGCCGGTGGTGGGGGTGCCGTTGCCATTCATTAGCTACGGCGGAACTTCGTTGGTGACCCTACTGTCAGCGTTTGGCGTTTTGATGTCGATCCACACCCATCGCAAGTGGATCGCACAGGTTTGAATAAGGTGAGCAATTGCATGCAAGTAATGCGTAGCTGGGCAGCTCGAAGCGTTCCCTGGATCGGCCTGATGGGTCTGTTGGGGTCGGCACAGCAAGCCAGCGCCGGCGACTACGGTGGCTCACCGCAGGTGACCCAGTTCATTGGTGAGATGACCCGCGACTATGGCTTCGCCAGCGACCAGTTGAACGAGGTGTTCAGGGAAGTCGAGCGCAAGCAGTCTATTCTCGACGCGATCTCGCGTCCCGCCGAACGGGTCAAGCCGTGGAGCGAGTACCGGCCGATGTTCATCACCGATGCGCGTATCGCCCGCGGCGTCGACTTCTGGCGTCAGCACGAAGCGGTGCTGGCCCGTGCGGAACGCGAATACGGCGTCCCGGCGCAGGTCATCGTCGCGATCATCGGTGTCGAAACCTTCTTCGGCCGCAACACCGGCAATTATCGGGTGATCGACGCGCTGTCCACCCTGAGCTTCGATTACCCGCCGCGCGCGCCATTCTTCCGCAAGGAGCTGCGCGAGTTCCTCATGCTGGCGCGCGACGAGCAGCTCGATCCGTTGACCCTCAAGGGCTCGTACGCGGGGGCCATGGGGCTGCCGCAGTTCATGCCCAGCAGCTTCCGCGCCTACGCGGTGGATTTCGACGGCGACGGCCACATCAATATCTGGACCGACGCCGATGACGCCATCGGCAGCGTCGCAAGCTATTTCAAGGAGCATGGATGGGTCGCCGGTCAGCCAGTGGTCAGCCGAGCCAGCGTTTCCGGTCCGCAGGTCGACGATGGCTTGAGCCCGGGCATCGACCCGGTCAAGAATGTCGGGCAGTTGCGGGCGCTGGGCTGGTCGAGTCATGATGCGCTGCGCGACGACCTGCCAGTGACCGCCTTCCGCCTGCAGGGCGCCGAAGGTCCGGAATACTGGATGGGCCTGAAGAATTTCTATGCAATCACTCGCTACAACCGCAGTGTGATGTACGCCATGGCCGTGCACCAACTGTCGGAATCGCTGGTTCAAGCACGGGGCGTCAAGTAATGCGGGCAATGCCGATACGTACATCCTCAGCCATCGCGGCCTGCGCGGCACTGGGCCTGTTGCTCGCCAGCTGCTCGTCGACCCCGCCGCCGTCGCGTACCGTCAAGCAATCGGGCCCGACCGTCAAAGCCATTCCCGGCCTGAACATCAATCGAGCCCACAAGGACGGCGCGCCATGGTGGGACGTCGACGTGTCGAAGATCCCCGACGCCGTACCGACCCTGCACACCGGTCCCTACAAGGCCAACCCCTACACGGTGCTGGGCAAGACCTACTTCCCGATAGCCGAGTCGCGCCAGTATCAGGCCACCGGCACGGCGTCCTGGTATGGGACCAAGTTCCACGGCCAGAACACCGCCAACGGTGAGGTCTACGACCTGTATGGCATGAGCGCGGCGCACAAGACCCTGCCGCTGCCCAGCTATGTGCGCGTGACCAACCTGGACAACAATCGCACGGTGGTGCTGCGGGTCAACGACCGCGGGCCTTTCTATTCCGACCGGATCATCGACCTGTCCTATGCCGCCGCCAAGAAACTGGGTTACGCCGAAACGGGCACTGCGCGGGTCCGGGTCGAGGGGATCGATCCTCAGGAATGGTGGGCCCAGCGTGGTCGCCCGGCGCCGCTGGTGCTGAACCAGGGGCCGGTGGTGGCTCAGGCCCGGCCCAACATCACGCCGTCGGCCGGTACGGTCGAGCAATACACGCCGCCGCCCCAGCAACACGCGGTCGCCACGCTGCCGGTGCAGATGGACGCAAAAAAAAACGGTTCTGCACAAGCGTCTGGCCTGTATCTCCAGGTGGGAGCGTTCGCCAACCCCGACGCTGCGGAGCTGCTGCGTTCCAAGCTGAGCTCGATGGTCAGCGCACCGGCCTTCACCAGCCAGATCGCGGTCAACCAGCAGACGTTCTATCGGGTACGCCTGGGACCGATCAATTCCCAGGGTGAAGCCCAGCAGATACAGGACAACGTGCGCATGGCCAACCTCGGCGTGCCCAAGTTGGTGACACTGGATTGAACCGCGCCGCCTGCGGGCGGCGCTGCAATGAACGCCCGGCAACGGGCGTGCGACACCGGGCCGCCCGCCCACAACAAGACTGCCCGCAAGGGCATGTGCCCATCAGCAATTTCGAGAGACGGATGAACATCACCACATTTGCCAAACGCCTGTGCCTGCTTGTACCGCTGATCATTGCCCCTGCCGCTTGGGCGGCAGATCAGATGATGCCAGCGCCGCCGCAACTGGCTGCCAAATCCTACGTGCTGATGGAAGCTTCCAGCGGTAACGTGCTGGTTGAAAACAACGGCGACCAGCGTCTGCCGCCAGCCAGCCTGACCAAACTGATGACCGCGTACATCGCCACCCTGGAGATCCGTCGCGGCCAGATCGGCGAGAACGACCCGGTCACCGTCAGCGAAAACGCCTGGCGCACCGGCGGCTCGCGGATGTTCATCAAGGTCGGCACCCAGGTGTCGGTCAGCGACCTGCTGCACGGCATCATCATCCAGTCGGGCAACGACGCTTCGGTAGCGCTCTCCGAGCACATCGCCGGCAGCGAAGACGCCTTCGCCGACATGATGAACACCACCGCCGGCAAACTGGGCATGAGCAACAGCCACTTCATGAACCCGACCGGCCTGCCGAACCCTGAGCACTACTCCACCGCTCACGACATGGCCCTGCTGGCTCGCGCGATCATCCACGAAGACCCGGCCCACTATGCGATCTACTCGCAGAAGGAGTTCTTCTGGAACAACATCAAGCAGCCCAACCGCAACCTGCTGCTATGGCGTGACAAGACCGTCGACGGTCTGAAGACCGGCCACACCGAAGAAGCCGGCTACTGCATGGTGTCCTCGGCCGTGCGCGACGGCATGCGTCTGATCGCCGTGGTGTTCGGCACCAACAGCGAGCAGGCCCGTGCAGCCGAGACCCAGAAGCTGTTGACCTACGGCTTCCGCTTCTACGAAACCCAGACCTTCTACCAGAAGGGCACCGAGCTGGCCAAAGCACCGGTGTGGAAGGGCGACATCCGCGAGATCAAGGCCGGCCTGGCTGAAGATCTGACCATGACGCTGCCCAAGGGTCAGTTGAAGAACCTGGCTGCCAGCATGACCATCAACCCGCAGCTGACCGCGCCCATCGCCAAGGGCGACGTGATCGGCAAGGTCGAAGTGAAGAACGGTGACAAGATCGTTCAGACCTCCGATCTGATCGCGTTGGACGATGTACAGGAAGGTGGTATTTTCCGCCGCGTGTGGGATAGCGTTCGTCTATTCTTCTACGGCTTGTTCAACTGATATCGCGACCGCGCGCCCTCGCCTTGGCAACAGGCGGGGGCGTTGTTGTTTTCACGGTTTACCCGAGGCCGTCATCGCCATGACCGATACCGAAGTAAAAGAACCGAAGATCGAATTCCCCTGCGCCGACTACCCGATCAAGATCATCGGCGACACCGGTGTGGGCTTTCGCGACACGGTGGTGAAAATCGTCGAGAAGCACGCCACCGTCAATCACGACAAGAACGCCGAGCGCCAGAGCACCAACGGCAACTACACCACCCTGCAGTTGCACATCCTGGCCACCGGCCAGGAACAGCTCTACAACATCAACAGTGAGCTGCGCGCCACCGGCATCGTCAAAATGGTGCTCTGATGCCGCAATGCCTGGGGTTCCGCGAACTCGGTCTGATGCCTTACGAGCCTGTCTGGCACGCGATGCAGCGGTTCACCGATCAGCGCGATGCAGACGCCGCCGATGAAGTCTGGCTGGTCCAGCATCCGGCGGTCTTCACCCAGGGCCAGGCGGGCAAGGCCGAGCATCTGCTGGTGCCCGGCGAGATTCCGGTGGTGCAGGTCGACCGCGGTGGCCAGGTGACCTACCATGGCCCTGGCCAGCTGGTGGTGTACCTGCTACTGGACGTGCGCCGGCTGGGCTACGGTGTGCGTGAGCTGGTCACGCGCATGGAGCATACCCTGATCGATCTGCTTGCCTCCTATGGGGTGCCTGCCGCAGCCCGTGCGGATGCCCCCGGCGTCTATGTGAACGGCGCGAAGATCGCCTCGCTGGGTCTGCGTATCCGCCGTGGTTGTTCATTCCACGGCCTGGCGCTGAACGTCGATATGGACCTCGCGCCTTTTCGGCGGATAAATCCATGTGGATATGCCGGCCTGCCGATGACGCAGATGTGCGATCATGTCGCACCCCTTGAATTTGCCGAGGTCAGTGCAAGGCTGCGAGCGCAGCTGGTCAAGCACCTCGACTATGTTGAGCAGACGACCCTTACGGGCGGAATCGACTGATATGACTACCGCGACAGAAGCTGTGCAAACGCTGATCCCCCTGCAGAACCTCGCCGAGGGTGCGCCCAAGGCCAACGCGCCGCGGCCCAAGGTCGAGGCGGGCGTCAAGCTGCGCGGTGCCGAAAAGGTCGCGCGCATCCCGGTCAAGATCATCCCCACCGAAGAGCTGCCGAAAAAGCCCGACTGGATCCGTGTGCGCATTCCGGTGTCGCCCGAAGTCGACCGCATCAAGCAGCTGCTGCGCAAGCACAAGCTGCACAGCGTCTGCGAAGAGGCCAGCTGCCCCAACCTGGGCGAATGCTTTTCCGGCGGTACCGCGACCTTCATGATCATGGGCGACATCTGCACCCGTCGCTGCCCGTTCTGCGATGTGGGCCACGGTCGCCCCAAGGCGCTGGACGCCGACGAGCCGATGAACCTGGCCGTGGCCATCGCCGATCTGCGCCTCAAGTACGTGGTGATCACCTCGGTGGACCGCGACGACCTGCGCGACGGCGGTGCCCAGCACTTCGCCGACTGCCTGCGCGAGATCCGCAAGCTGTCACCCGGCGTGCAGTTGGAAACCCTGGTGCCCGACTACCGTGGGCGCATGGATGTGGCGCTGGCCATCACGGCGCAAGAGCCGCCTGATGTGTTCAACCACAACCTGGAAACCGTGCCGCGTCTGTACAAGGCCGCGCGTCCGGGTTCGGACTACCAGTGGTCGCTGACCCTGCTGCAGAAGTTCAAGGAGCTGGTGCCCCATGTGCCGACCAAGTCCGGCCTGATGCTGGGTCTGGGCGAAACCGACGAGGAAGTGATCGAGGTCATGCACCGCATGCGCGAGCACAACATCGACATGTTGACCCTGGGCCAGTACCTGCAGCCATCGCGCAGCCACTTGCCGGTCCAGCGCTTCGTACACCCGGACACCTTCGCCTGGTTCGCCGAGGAAGGCTACAAGATGGGCTTCAAGAACGTCGCTTCCGGGCCGTTGGTGCGCTCCTCGTACCACGCCGACCAGCAGGCTCACGAAGCCAAGATCAAGCTCTGACATCTGCCGGCGTAGAGCAGGCACCGCCTGGTCTACGCCGGACCCACGATTGCGGAGTCTTTCCCATGCAATTACCTCCACGCCTGCCCGACCACGGCACGATCGCGCTTATCGCGCCGGCCGGCCCCATCGAATTGAATGTCGAAGCAGCCTTTGACTGGTTCCGTGCGCGGGGCCACACGCTGCGCATCTACCCCAGTGTCGCGCTAGCGCAAGGCTATCTGGCCGGTAGCGACGAGGCCCGCCTGCAAGACCTCCACGACGCGTTTTCCGATCCCGAAGTGGATGCCATTTTCTGCCTGCGTGGTGGCTACGGCACGCCCCGTCTGCTGGACAAGATCGACTTCGCTTTGCTGGCGCGCCACCCCAAACTTTTCGTGGGCTACAGCGATATCACCGCGCTGCATATGGCCATCGCTCGCCATGCCGGGTTCGTGACCTTCCATGGGCCGCTGTTCAAATCCGATCTGCTGACGCAGAAACAGGCGCCGACCGAGTCTTCGTTGTGGCAGATGCTGCGCGGAGAGCTGGGGGCAGGGGACCTGTTGCAGCATCCGCCAGCGTGGCCGCTGACCACGATACTGCCTGGCCAGGCTCGAGGGCGATTGATGGGCGGCAACCTGGCGATGATCAGTGCCACGCTGGGAACGGCGTACGAGCTGCCTGGCGATGACATCGTGCTGTTCATCGAGGACGTCAACGAGCCGCTGTACCGCGTGGATCGTTTCCTGACCCACCTGCGCCTGGCCGGCAAGCTGCGTGGAGTGCGGGGTGTGATCGTGGGCGACTTCGCGGGGATCGGTGTCGAGCAGATGACGCCGCTGCTGCTCGATACGTTTCAGGCCGATGGCATTCCAGTGCTGGCCGGGTGGCGCAGTGGTCACTGCGATCCGAACCTGACCTTGCCCCTGGGCGTGCAGGTCAGGCTCGATGCCACTGAGCGGCAGGTCTGGTTGGAGCAGGACGTGGTGGCCTAGGCGACGCCAAGGCCACCACGTCCTGTTACTGCTGCGCTCGCAGCGCTTCCAGCAGCTTGTGGGTCGGATAGCCGTCAGCTGGCCAGCCCAGGGTTTGCTGCGCACTGCGGATCGCCTTGCGGGTATTGGCGCCGATGATGCCGTCGGGCGCGCCGGCATCGTAATTGCGCGCGGTTAACCGGCTCTGCAGTTCGATGCGCTCGGTGCGTGTGAGGGGCATGTCATCTTTCGGCCAAGTGCCTTGAATGTAGCCCGAACTCTGGAAGCGCTGCGCGAGCAGGCTTACGCCCAGCGCGTACGATGAGGAGTTGTTGTACTTCAGGATCGCGCGGAAATTATCGAACACCAGAAAGGCCGGGCCGCGGTAGCCGGCGGGCAGAAGCAGCGCCGCCGAGGCATTCTCGCTGCCCGCCGGGACTGCGCCGCCGGGCATCGTCGCTACACCCAGACGCTGCCACTCGCTGACCGGCTTGCGACTGCTGCCGTCGGCCAGGGCGTAGTCGAAGCCGTCGGGCAGGCGCACTTCCAGGCCCCAGGTCTGGCCGCTTTGCCAGCCAGAGCTTTGCAGGTAGTGGGCCGTAGAGGCGAGGGCGTCGGCGGCGCTGTTCCAGATGTCGCGGCGACCATCGCCGTCGAAGTCGACGGCGTGGGAATTGTAGGTGGTGGGGATGAATTGGGTCTGGCCCATGGCACCGGCCCACGAGCCGAGCATGCGCTCAGGTTGGATGTCGCCATTCTGCAGGATCTGCAACGCAGCCAGCAGCTGGCTTTGCGCGAACTCAGGGCGGCGGCCTTCGTAGGCCAGGGTCGCCAACGAGCGGATCACCGATTTGTCGCCCTGGATCTGACCGAAGCTGCTTTCCATGCCCCACACGGCAACCAGCACCTGGCGCTCGACGCCGTAGCGCTGCTCGATGCTCGTCAGCACGTCAGCGTACTGGTCAAGCATGGCCTGGCCACGGCGCACGCGAGTCGGGGAGATGGCGCCGTCGAGGTATTCCCACACCGGGCGGCTGAATTCAGGTTGGCTGCGATCAGCCTTGATCACGCTCATGTCGGGCGTGACGCCTTCAAAGGCACGGTCGAACAGCTGCGCGTCGACGCCGCTGCGCAGCGCTTGCTGGCGGAAGCCCTGTTGCCATTCGGCGAATGTCTGGGTCGGCAGCACCGGGGTGTCGACGCTGCTCGGCGCGGGCGCCATGGGCACCGGCAGGGAAGGCTGGACGATCGGAGCGGGCAGGGTGTCGGCGACGGTGGGTTTTTCCGCGCAGGCAACCAGCAAGGCCAGGCAGGTAGTCACGGCGAACTGGCGCATGGGCCAGCCAGAGGTACGACGAGAAGACATTCACAAGTCCAGGGCTTTCGGGGCAGAGGCAAACCTTAACATGCCAGCCTGACCTGTAGCATGGGTTTAGCCTTGTAAGCGCTTACCCTGACATTCTGCGGTGAAGCTTTGTGGGAGCGGGCTCTGCCCGCGAATGCAGCGCCGCAATGTATCTGACATGCCGCAGTGCAGGCTTCATCTGCCTACCAGAATGCTGCGCTATTCCGCAGGAAGGGCCAGGCGCTGGCCCGCCATCAACAACGACAAGCGCGACAACCCCACCCACACCGAACCTGGCGCCTGGCCCTTGATCTGCGCGTCGATGCGTTGCGCATCCTGCAACAACTGCGCCCAGCGCAGTGCCGAATGCCGCTGCAGAGCCTTGCTCATCAGCGGCTTGCGCTTGTCCCAGACGGGCGGGCGGGCTTGGCTGAACGCCTTGTCCAGCGGCACCCCCTGGCTGTACTGCTGCGACAGGCTGGCCAGCAGCCGCAGCTCGCGGGCCAGGGCCCAGAGAATGACCGGCGGCTCGACACCTTCGCCGCGCAAGCCTTCGAGCATGCGCAGAGCATGTTCGGCCTGGCCATTGAGGATCGCATCGATCAGGCCGAAGACGTCGAAGCGGGCACTGTCGGCAACCGCCGATTGCACCGTTTCCAGCGTGATCTGATTACCCTCGGCCAGCAACTTGAGCTTTTCGATCTCCTGCGCGGCCGCCAGCAGATTGCCTTCCACCCGCGCGGCGATCAGCTCGACCGCGTCCGGTTGCGCCGCCAGCCCGGCCTGGGCCAGGCGCTGACGGATCCACTGCGGCAACTGCTGCGCATCCACCGGCCAGATCTGCACGAACTGCGTGTGCGCGCCATCCACCAGGGCCTTGCCCCATTTGGTTTTCTGCGCACTGCCATCCAGCTTGGGCAGGCTGATCAACAGCACGGTATCTTCAGCCGGCCGTGAACAGTACTCGATCAGCGCCGCGGCGCCCTTGTCACCCGGCTTGCCCGAAGGCAGGCGCAGTTCCAGCAGGCGCCGCTCGGCGAACAGCGACAGGCTGGCACCGGCCTGCAGCAGCGTGCCCCAATCGAAGTTGCTGTCGGCACTGAACACCTGACGCTCGTCGAAGCCTTGCTGACGCGCCGCGGCACGAATGGCGTCCGCCGCTTCCTGACAGAGCAGCGGATCGTCGCCGCTGACCACATAGACGGGCGCAAGCGGGCCTTGCAGGTGTTTGCCGAGCTGGGCGGGGCTGATCTTCATGGACGCATCGACAGGGTTGGAATCTCAACGGGAACGATGGCAGCGAAAAGGGCGCCTGAGCGCCCTTGTCTGCGTTACTGGTTGGGGATCTGGATCGGCGACTGCTGGGGCGTTGCATCGATCACACGCTGAGCTTCGGCGGCCGCGTCGGCTTCGGCCTTGGCGCGTGCGTCGGCATCCACCTGCAGCTTTTGCAGCTGGGCAGGGGTGATCTGCTGCAGACGCAGCATCATGCGCTGAACCAGCTCGTTGCGCATTTCACGACGTACCTGGCTGGCTTCCTGGTCCGAACCGGTCAGGTTGTTGCCGTCGTGGACGTAGACCTTCTGCACTTCGATCTTGTCGTTGAGCAGGCTCAGGTTGTTCCGGCCGCGAATCTCGTACTGCAGTGTGTTGCTCAGCTCGTACTCGGAGGAGCGCGCCGAACCGCTGTAGCTGGCGGTGCGTCGATCATCGCGCTCGTTCACCAGATCCAGGGTGTACGGTGCACCGTTGGCCACGTTGACACCGCTGTTCTGCAGTGCTTTGCGCAGTTGCACCACGGTCTGGCCGTAGGCGTCGCGAGCGGTGACGTTGAGTTCCTTGAGGGCCATTTCGTTGGTGCCGGTGCCACGGAGCTGGAAACCACAGGCGCTCAGCAGGACAGCCAGGCCCATAACCAGCAGATTGCGTTTGATCATCTTGTTGCTCCCTAGAAACCTTGTTGGCTGTGGCGTGCATGACGGGCGCCCGGTAAGGCGGGCGCCGGTCGATCAGCTGGCGACGATGTTGACCAGTTTACCCGGTACGACGATGACCTTGCGGATGGTCAGGCCGTCGGTGAAACGCAGCACGTTTTCGTTGACCCGTGCGGCGGCTTCGATCTCTTCGCGGCTGGCGCTGGCCGGCATGTCGATCTGGCCGCGCAGCTTGCCGTTGACCTGGATGACCAACTGCAGGCTGTCCTGCACCAGGGCCGATTCGTCCAAAACAGGCCAGCCTGCATCGATCACCGCATCGGTGTGGCCCAGTTGCTGCCAGAGCTCGTGGCTGATGTGCGGCGTGATCGGTGCCAGCAGCAGGGTCACGGTTTCCAGACCTTCGTGCAGCAGGGCGCGATCCTGAGCCGTGGCCTGCGAGGCCTTCTCCAGCACGTTCATCAGCGTCATCACCTGGGCGATAGCCGTGTTGAACTTGTGGTTCTGGCCTACATCCTGACTGGCCTGCTTGATCGCCAGGTGAATCGCACGGCGAACGGCTTTCTGCTCGTCGTCCAGAACCGCGACGTCGAGCGGGGCATGCGAACCCTGGCCCACGTGTGCCTGCGCCAGGCGCCAGACGCGCTTGAGGAAGCGGTGCGAGCCTTCCACGCCGGAGTCGGACCACTCCAGGCTCATGTCCGGTGGCGAGGCGAACATCATGAACAGGCGGCAGGTATCGGCACCGTACTGGTCGATCATCGATTGCGGATCGACGCCGTTGTTCTTCGACTTGGCCATCTTCTCGGTCCCGCCGATTTCCACCGGCAGGCCGTCGCTGATGAGCTTGGCCGAGACAACCTTGGCCTTGGCATCGCGAACCAGCTCGACGTCGGCCGGGTTGAACCAGGTCTTGCTGCCGTTGGCTTCGAGACGGTAGTAGGTTTCGGCGATGACCATGCCCTGGGTGAGCAGGTTCTTGAACGGCTCGTTGGAACTGACCAGGCCTTCGTCGCGCATCAGCTTGTGGAAGAAGCGCGCGTACAGCAGGTGCAGGATCGCGTGCTCGATACCACCGATGTACTGGTCCACCGGCAACCAATGGTTGGCAGCGGCCGGATCGACCATGCCGCCTTCATAGTGTGGCGAAGCGTAACGGGCGAAGTACCAGGACGATTCCACGAAGGTGTCCATGGTGTCGGTTTCGCGCTTGGCCGGTGCGCCGCATTTCGGGCAGGTGCACTCGTAGAATTCGGGCATGCGCGCCAGTGGCGAACCGGCGCCATCGGGGACCACGTCTTCAGGCAGCACGACCGGCAGTTGGTCTTCGGGGACCGGAACGTCGCCGCAGGCGTCGCAGTGCACGATCGGGATCGGGCAACCCCAGTAGCGCTGGCGGCTGATGCCCCAGTCACGCAGGCGGAACTGGGTACGCGACTTGCCCAGGTCCTTCTTGATCAGGGCCACTTCGATGGCGTCGAATGCACCTTCGAAATCGAGGCCGTCGAATTCGCCGGAGTTGATCAGCGGACCGTGTTCATTATAGGCAGCGACCCATGGTGCAGGCGTCAGATCGCCCGCACTGGTGCGCACCACCGGCTTGATCGGCAGGTCGTACTTCAAGGCGAATTCGAAATCGCGTTCGTCGTGAGCCGGAACGGCCATGACCGCGCCGTCGCCGTAGTGCATCAGCACGTAGTTGGCGACCCAGACCGGCAGCTTTTCGCCGGTGAGCGGATGCTCGACGAACAGCGCGGTTGGCATCCCGCGTTTTTCCTGGGTGGCGACGTCGGCCTCGGCCACGCTGCCGCTCTTGCACTCCTCGATGAAGGCCTGCAGCGCGGCATCGGAGCGTGCGGCCAGGGTCGCCAGCGGATGTTCCGCGGCAACGGCAACGTAGGTGGCGCCCATCAGCGTGTCGGGACGTGTGGTGAACACCTTCAGCGTCCCGGCCTCGCCGATCGAAGACTGATCGTAAGGGAACTGCACTTCCATGCCCTTGGACTTGCCGATCCAGTTGCGCTGCATGGTCTTGACCTGTTCAGGCCAGCCCGGCAGTTCGTCGAGGCTCTCCAGGAGCTCGTCGGCGTACGCGGTGATCTTGAAGTAGTACATCGGGATTTCGCGCTTCTCGATGAGCGCGCCCGAACGCCAGCCACGACCGTCGATGACCTGTTCGTTGGCCAGCACCGTCTGGTCGACCGGGTCCCAGTTCACGGTACCGTTCTTGCGGTAGATCACGCCTTTTTCGAACAGGCGGGTGAACAGCCATTGTTCCCAGCGGTAGTAGTCGGGCTTGCAGGTGGTGACTTCGCGCGACCAGTCGATGGCCAGGCCCAGGCTCTTGAGCTGGGTCTTCATGTAGGCGATGTTTTCGTACGTCCACTTGGCCGGCGCGACGTTGTTCTTCATGGCCGCGTTTTCCGCAGGCATGCCGAAGGCGTCCCAACCCATGGGCTGCAGGACGTTCTTGCCCTGCATGCGCTGATAGCGAGCGATCACATCGCCAATGGTGTAGTTGCGCACGTGCCCCATGTGCAGTTTGCCGCTGGGGTAGGGGAACATCGACAGGCAGTAGTACGTGTCCTTGCCTGGCTGTTCACTCACTTCAAAAGACTTCTTCGCATCCCAGAACGACTGGGCGGCGGCTTCGATTTCGCGGGGCTGATAGAGTTCGTGCATGGCTACTTTGCGCTGAGAAATGGGTGACCTTATCCGGCAGCTGCTAAATAGGCTGAGCCTGTTGGCAAGGTACGATGATATTAAACGCCGTAGCATACATGACCCCCCTCTATCGAGGGAAACCTTGATTGCAGCTGCCAAGGCTCGATCAGGCGCGTGGCGCGTTCCGTTGGTCGCTGCAACCGACTGATTTTCCAGCCAGCGCTAAGCTTGTGGAGGATAGAACGTTTTTCTCTGGAGTGAGGTGAGCCAATGGTAGAGCCGCATATCGAAGCCATGCAGCCTGATGTTTACGAACGTCTCATCGACCGTCTGGGGCTGGCCCTGGACGTGGCCCGAACGGCGGTTCGCCTGCGCGATGAAAAGCCAGCGGAACTGGAGTTGCGTGGCTTGAGCCGGGCCGAGTATGAATTGATCGACGCCTACCTGCATGTCTGTGGCGAGCGCGCCCGTGCCGAGCCGTCGGCCCCCACTGTTCCGGTACGCAAGGCATCGGCCAAAGTGTATTGGCTGCACGAGCGCGACCGACGCAGGTCGTCCATTGGCAGGCATGGCCGCGGGTACTCCGGGAAACCGTGAGCGCGGTTGTTCGCCGGCGCGGCAACGCTTAGGCTTCGGGCATTTTCTGGAGATGCCCGATGTTTTCACGTTTCATCCTCAAACAATTGTTGCTGCCGCCCGGAATCTTTTTCGTCCTGTTGCTGGCCGCCTGGTGGCTGCGCCGTCGCTGGCCACGGTTGGCGGGCGCCTGCTTCGTCGCCGGATTGGGCGGACTATGGCTGATGAGTCTGCCGGTGGTGATGCAGCATGCGGCGAGCCGGCTCGAGAGCGAGCCGGCACTGCCGGTGCAGGCGTGGAGCACCCTTGCGCAGCGCGCCGACGCCATCGTGATACTGGGAGCTGGTCGCGAGCGCGGCGACCCGGCCTGGGACGGCATCGATCAGCCGACCGGTATCGCCCTCGAACGGGTCCGCTACGCGGCCAGGCTGGCCAAGGCGTCCGGGCTTCCGGTGCTGACTTCCGGTGGCCTGCACTACGGCTCGCCGCCCAGCGAGGCGTGGATCATGGCGCAGTCCTTGCGCGACGATTTCGGCACCTCGGCGCGCTGGATGGAGGAGCGCAGCCGCACGACGTGGGAGAACGCCGAATTCAGCGCCCAGTTACTCGCCGAGCACGGCATCAAGCGTGTGGTGGTGGTGACTCAAGCCTGGCACATGCAGCGCTCGCGCTGGAGCTTCGAACAGCAGGGACTGCAGGTGATACCGGCACCGGTGGGCTTTCTGGGTACAGACAATGCACGGCCGCTGGGAGGGTGGTTGCCTGAGAGCAAGGCCATTTGGCAGAACGGCCAGTTGCTCAATGAGGCGGTGGGGTTGGTGGGGTATAAGATGTTTTATCGGTGATCTTGAGGGCCTCTTCGCGGGCAGAGCCCCGCTCCCACAACCCCCCCTGTGGGAGCGGGGGCGGGCGGCGAGCCCTCTGCCCGCGAAGAGGCCGGTACAGACAGCATCAAGCCCTTCTACGCAGCAACGCCCACCCCAGCAGCAACACGCACACCACCGTCATCGGCCATGACCGGAGCTGCAGATAAGGCGTCAGACCCTGCATCGGCGTCACCTCGCCATACATCACCGCTTCCTCGAACTGCGGCACCTGGGTGGTGATGTTGCCGAACGGATCGATCAACGCAGTAACACCGTTGTTGGTGGCGCGGATCATCCAACGGCCGGCTTCCAGCGCGCGCATCTGTGCCATCTGCAGGTGTTGCAGCGGACCTATCGAAGTGCCGAACCAGGTGTCGTTGCTGATCGTCAGCAGCAGGTCGCTGCGCGCGGCCATGCTCGCGGCCAGCTCCGGATACACCACTTCGTAGCAGATGAACGGCGCGATCTGGTATCCCTTGGCCTGCAGCAACGGCTGGTCGGCCGGGCCGCGGGCGAAGTCGGACATGGGCAGGTCGAAGAACGCGATCAGGCCGCGCAGCAGATCCTGCAAGGGCACGTATTCGCCGAAGGGCACCAGCTTCTGCTTGCGGTACAAGCCTTCGCCGTCACCTACCACGGTAATGCCGTTGTAGAACCGGCGCTGACCGTCTTCCACCTGGCGTATGGGCACGCCGGTGATCAGTGCCGAATGCCGGTCGCTGGCAAACCTGCCCATCATCGCCAGATAGCCTTGAGCCGAGTCCATCAGTACCGGCACCGCCGTTTCCGGCCAGACGATCAGGTCCACCGGCTTGGAAACGAAGGTCTTGTCGCGATACAGCTGCAACTGGTGATCGACCGCTTCGGGGTTCCACTTGATGCTCTGGGCAATGTTGCCCTGAACCGCCGCCACGTTCAGCGGCTCGCCGGCGGGGGTCGTCCAGTTGTGGCCCTTGAATGCCTGGCCGAGGACCCACGGCGCCAGCAGCAACACCACAGCGCCCGCCAGCAATGGCTTGCGGTGGCGCAGGCGTGCAAGGTTGCACAACAGCGCCGCGGTCAAGGCGAGGGCGAAGGACACCAGCCACATGCCGCCCACTGGCGCCAGGCCGGCAAGCGGACCGTGCAACTGGCTGTAGCCGCTGTACAGCCAGGGGAAACCGGTCAAAAACCATCCGCGGAATGCTTCCTGACCCAACCACAGCGCGGCAAAGGCCAGAGCGTCAGCCAATGGCGCATCGGTGCGCCGCAACCAGCGCGCCCACACCCACGCCGGGAGGGCGAAGAACAGCGCGACCGCAGCGACGAAGCCAAGCATCAGCAAACCTGCCAACGCCACCGACGCGCCACCGTAGGTGTGGATGCTGACGTAGATCCAGCTGGTGCCAGCGCCGAACAGACCGAAACCGTAGCACCAGCCACGACCGAGCGCCTGGCGCGGTTTCAGCTCGCGCAGGCCGAGGTAGAACATCGCCAGTGAAAGCAGGGCCAGCGGCCAGAGATCGAAGGGGGCCAGGAACAGCGGGGTCAACCCGCCGGCCGCCATGGCCAGCAGGTTACCGGGCCAGCCGGGGCGGGTGATCCAGCGCATTATTTTCCTTAACGAGGAGTCTGGGCAGGTGCCTCAGCGGGCGATTGGCGTAAGGCGCAGCAGGTGGATGCGGCGGCTGTCGGCGTTGAGGATGCGAAAGCGCCAGGCACCGATCTCGGTCGTCTCGTTGCGCTTGGGCAGGTGGCCAAAGGCACTCATCACCAAGCCGCCGACGGTGTCGAATTCATCGTCGGAGAACTGACTTTCGAAGAACTCGTTGAAGTTCTCGATCGGAGTCAGTGCCTTGATCAGAAAGTCACCGCTGGGCAGGGGCTTGATGTAGCTGTCTTCCTCGACGTCGTGCTCGTCCTCGATGTCGCCGACGATCTGTTCCAGCACGTCTTCGATGGTCACCAGGCCCGCCACACCGCCGTACTCGTCGATCACGATGGCCATGTGGTTGTGGTTGGCGCGGAACTCGCGCAGCAACACGTTCAGACGCTTGGACTCGGGCACGAAGGTGGCCGGGCGCAGCAGATCCTTGATGTTGAAGTTCTCGTGGTCGTTCTGCAGGATCAACGGCAGCAGGTCTTTGGCCAGCAGCACGCCGATCACGTCGTCGTGGTTCTCGCCGACCACCGGGTAGCGCGAGTGTGCAGCATCGATGACCGCCGGCAGGAATTCGTGCAGGGTCTGTGTGGACTTGATGCTGATCAGTTGCGAGCGCGGCACCATGATGTCGCGCACTTGCAGGTCGGCGACCTGGATGGCGCCTTCCACGATGGTCAATGCTTCGCTGTCCAGGAGCTTGTTCTGGTGCGCTTCGCGCAGCAGTTCCAGCAGTTCCTGGCGGTTCTTGGGCTCATGGGCAAAGGCCTGGGTCAGTTTACCCAACCATGACTTCTGCCCGTTGCTCGATCGATCTTCGCTCATAGCCCTTTACTCGTGATCCTTGCCAATTGCTTTGGTGGGGGTGTCGTCGACGTCTTCGTCGGCGGCATAGGGGTCCGGATGACCCAATTCTGCTAGCAACTCTCGTTCCAGCGCTTCCATTTCCTCGGCCTCATCGTCGTCGATGTGGTCATAGCCCAGCAGGTGCAGGCAGCCGTGCATCACCAGGTGCGCCCAGTGTGCGTCCAGGGCCTTGCCCTGTTCGGCGGCTTCGCGCTCGACCACCGGGACGCAGATGACCAGGTCGCCCAGCAGCGGAATGTCGAGCAGGTCGTCGGGCACGTCTGCGGGAAATGAAAGCACGTTGGTTGCGTAATCTTTGTGACGATAGGTGAGATTCAGCTCGCGGCCTTCGGTTTCATCGACCAGGCGGATGGTCATCTCCGAATCGGCGCTGCGCTGGCGCAACGCCAGCTCGCACCAGCGGCGGAACTCGGCATCGCTCGGGCCAGGCGCGGTGCTGGCCCGTTGCAGGTCAAGCTCAAGCATCGCGGCGTTTGTCCCCGGCCTCGTTGACGGTGGCGGGCTGGGCGTCGAAACGCTCGTAGGCCTCGACGATGCGCTGCACCAGCGGGTGACGAACGACGTCCTTGGGCATGAAGTGGGTGAAGCTGATGCCCGGAACGTCCTTGAGCACTTCGATGACCTGGCCCAGGCCCGACTTGGTGCCCTTGGGCAGGTCGACCTGGGTGATGTCGCCGGTGATCACCGCGGTCGAGCCGAAGCCGATGCGGGTCAGGAACATCTTCATCTGTTCCACGGTGGTGTTCTGGCTCTCATCGAGGATGATGAAGCTGTTGTTCAGGGTGCGTCCGCGCATGTAGGCCAGTGGCGCGATCTCGATGACCTGTTTTTCGATCAGCTTGGCGACGTGTTCGAAGCCGAGCATTTCATACAGGGCGTCGTACAGCGGACGCAGGTAGGGGTCGATCTTCTGGGCCAGGTCGCCGGGCAGGAACCCGAGCTTTTCGCCCGCTTCCACGGCAGGGCGCACCAGAAGAATGCGTCGAACCTGCTCGCGCTCCAGTGCATCGACAGCGGCGGCCACGGCCAGGTAGGTCTTGCCGGTACCGGCCGGGCCGATGCCGAAGTTGATGTCGTTGGCCAGGATTTCCTTGACGTAGCGCTGCTGGTTCAAGCCGCGTGGCTTGATCATGCCCTTGCGGGTACGCAGCGCGACCGGCACTTCGCCCGAAGCCGGGCTGTCCAGCTCCTCGACGGCCGACTCCTGCAAAAACAGGTGAACGGTGTCGGGGGACAGCTCGGTGGCCTTGGTTTCCCGGTACAGGCGGCGCAGCAGGTTTTCCGCCGAGCGCGTGTGCTGGGCGTCGCCGATCAGTTCGAACTGATTGCCACGGTTGCGAATTTCGATTTCCAGGCGCTGTTCGATCAAGCGCAGATGCTCGTCGAATTGTCCGCACAGGTTGGCGAAGCGGCGAGCCTCGAAAGGCTCGAGCAAGAAGCGATGTGGTTCGATAGGTGCGTTCAAGGTCGTATTCGGCCGCCCGACGGCAATTGAAATGAGTCCAAGGATAACCCCTGTCAGGGGCGGGGCGAAAGGGGCGAGCGGCGAATGGCGCTCCACGCAACTTGTAGGAGCGGCCATCGGCCGCGAAGCGTTCGCCGCGGTCAACCAGACAACCGCGGCGCGGCGTTCGCGGCCACGGACCGCTCCTACGCAGGCGTGCAGCAGGATGTGCGGTCGCGAACGGCCTGTTGTGGTGACGCAGTCAGGCCAGCAGTTCACCACGCAGGGAGTGGGGGCGGGCCTCGGCGATGTGGATGTCGACGAACTGGCCGATCAGTCGGGCATCCGAGCAGCTGAAGTTGACGATACGGTTGTTCTCGGTGCGCCCCTGCAACTGGCCCGGATCCTTGCGCGAATAATCGGTGACGAGGATGCGCTGGGTGGTCCCGACCATCTGCCGGCTGATCTCGAACCCTTGCTGATTCAGGCGATGCTGCAAGGCATCCAGGCGCTGCTTCTTCACCGCCTCGGGGGTGTCGTCGGCCAGGTCGGCCGCCGGTGTGCCGGGCCGCTGGCTATAGATGAAGGAATACGAGAAATCCATGCCCACGTCCGCGACCAGCTTCATGGTCTGCTCGAAGTCTTTCTCGGTCTCGCCGGGGAAACCGATGATGAAGTCCGAACTGATGCAGATGTCCGGCACCGCTGCCTTGAGCTTGCGCAACTTGGACTTGTATTCCAGCACCGTGTGCCCGCGCTTCATCGCGGCCAGCACGCGGTCCGAACCGGACTGCACCGGCAGGTGCAGGTGTTTCACCAACTGCGGCACTTCGGCGTGGGCCAGGATCAGGCTGTCGGAAAACTCCAGCGGGTGCGAAGTGGTGTAGCGGATGCGCTCGATCCCGTCGATCTGGGCGACCACGCGGATCAGCTCGGCCAGATCGGCCAGGCGGCCGTCGTGGGTCTGGCCTCGGTAGCCGTTGACGTTCTGGCCCAGCAGGGTGACTTCGCGCACGCCGTTGTCGGCCAGGTGCATGACCTCGGCCAGAACGTCGTCGAAAGGTCGGCTGACTTCTTCGCCACGGGTATAGGGCACCACGCAGAAGGTGCAGTATTTGCTGCAGCCTTCCATCACCGACACGTAGGCGGTCGGCCCGTCGATACGCGGTTCGGGCAGGTGGTCGAATTTCTCGATCTCGGGGAAGGAGATGTCGACCTGCGGCAGGCGGGTGATGCGCGCTGCGTCGATCATCTCGGGCAGGCGGTGCAGGGTCTGCGGGCCGAACACCACGTCGACGTAGGGCGCGCGGTCGCGGATGGCCTCGCCTTCCTGGCTGGCCACGCAGCCGCCCACGGCGATGACCATTTCCGGCTTGGCCAGCTTGAGCTCGCGCCAGCGACCCAGCTGCGAATAGACGCGGTCCTGGGCACGCTCGCGAATCGAACAGGTGTTGAGCAGGATCACGTCGGCGTCTTCGGCACGGGCCGTGACTTCCAGGGCTTGATGTTCACCCAGCAGGTCGACCATGCGCGAGCTGTCGTACTCGTTCATCTGGCAGCCGTGGGTTTCGATGTAAAGCTTCTTGGCCATTAGGTGATCATCAAGTGGTTCAAAGAACCGCGCATTATAGTGCCCGTGGTCGGTGGTTCCTAGCATTGCCTGTCGGGCGGCTATGCTATAGTTTTCGCCCTCTTTCAAGCTCACGACCTTGTATCTGCCGACGATGACCAAACGCGAAGCTCCAATCTACAAAGTGATTTTCCTCAATCAGGGCCAGGTATTCGAGATGTACGCCAAGCAGATCTACCAGAGCGATCTGTGGGGGTTTCTGGAGGTCGAGGAATTTGTCTTTGGCGAGCGCACCACCGTGGTCGTCGACCCCAGCGAAGAAAAGCTCAAGGCGCAGTTCGAAGGCGTGACGCGCAGTTTCGTGCCGATGCATTCGATCGTGCGGATCGATGAGGTCGAGCGTCTGGGCACGCCGAAGATCAGCGAGGCGCGCATGACCGGCAACGTGATGCCCTTCCCCATGCCGATGCCCGACAAGTAACCGCTCGCCGGACAGCGACCCGGCTCAGGGCAGGGGGGCGAAGGGCGAGCGGCTGCCGCCGTCGGCGGTCTGCAGTTCGAGCAGGTATTTGCGGAAAATCTGCCCCAGCACCTGGGTGGCCACTTCGAGGTCTTCGCGGCGCATCTGCCCGGACACCTCGTCGGCCACGTCCAGCGCATCTTCGGCGCCGTTGACCGCGGCCATCTTCAGCACGATGTAGGCCTGGATGTTGTTGGCCGCCACGCCCTCACCCTTGAAGAACATGGTCCCCAGGTGATACTGCGCTTCGGCATGGCCTTGCAGGGAAGCCTGTTCGAAATAGCTGAGGGCCTGATTGAGGTCACGCTCGGTGCGCGTGCCGTCGTAGTAGAACTGACCCAGCTCGAATTGCGCCTGTGCATCGCCATCCTTTGCGGCCTGCTGACAGGCAGCCAGCGCTGCGGGCAAGGCCTGGGCAGAAGTATTGAGGGTGCAGCGACCCACCGCCGGGATCAACAACGAATTGCCGCCTGCGGTAGCCATTAGCGGCTGAAGAAGCAACAGGCAGCCCAATGCAAGGGCGCGGCCGGTGCGGTTCATGGGGATCGACTTACCTCTGCGGAATGCGGGCGGACCCGACGTGGAAACGTGGCGGGTGCTGCATTATGAAATAAGCGGGGGGGCGGTTACAAAGTCTTTACTCGTTTTTCTGCGATATCGTCCAGATGGTCAGACTTCACAGGGACGAGCGGCCGTTCGAAGACGCGATCATGTGAACGGCTGGAAGGGGTGGCAAGGCTATCTGTAGGAGCGGTCAGTGGCCGCGAAAGCTCATGCGCGGCAAATCTGACCCTGCGCGGTGAATTCTTCGCGGCCACTGACCGCTCCTACAGGATGGCTATTCCCGGTTTGGACTTACTTCAGCGCGGCGAACGCTTTCTCGGCGGCATCCAGGGTGATCTTCAGTTCCGCATCGCCGTGGGCGATGGAGGTGAAGCCTGCTTCGAACGCGCTCGGCGCCAGGTACACGCCGCCGTCGAGCATCAAATGGAAGAAGCGCTTGAAGCGCTCGGAATCGCTGCTCATGACGTCTTCGAAGGTGACGATGTCGTCGGCGCCGCTGAAGTACAGGCCGAACATGCCGCCCGCCTGGGTGGTCACGAACGGGATGCCTGCGGCATCGGCTCGCTGCTGCAGGCCATCGAGCAGGCGGGCGGTGTAGTCGCTCAGCTCGTCATGGAAGCCCGGACGGCTGATCAGGTTCAGGGTGGTCAGGCCGGCGGCCATGGCCAAGGGATTGCCTGACAGCGTGCCAGCCTGGTAGACCGGGCCCAGCGGCGCGATGTGCGACATGATCTCGCGCTTGCCGCCGAAGCAGCCCACCGGCATGCCGCCACCGATGATCTTGCCGAACGTGCTCAGGTCGGGCGTGACGCCGTAGTACGCCTGAGCGCCGCCCAGGGCCACGCGGAAACCGGTCATCACTTCGTCGAAGATCAGCACCACGCCGTACTGGTCGCACAGGCGACGCAGGCCTTCCAGAAAACCGGGTGCCGGCGGTACGCAGTTCATGTTGCCCGCCACGGGTTCGACGATGATGCAGGCCACCTCATCGGCGACTTCGGCCAGCATCTGCTCAACTGCAGCGATGTCGTTGAACGGCAGGGTCAGGGTATGTTTGGCGAACGCCGCCGGCACGCCGGGCGAGCTGGGCACACCGAGGGTGAGGGCGCCGGAGCCGGCCTTGACCAGCAGGCTGTCGGAGTGGCCGTGGTAGCAACCTTCGAACTTGATGATGCTGTCGCGACCGGTGAAACCACGGGCCAGACGAATGGCGCTCATGGTCGCCTCGGTGCCCGAACTGACCATGCGCACCATTTCCATGGACGGCACGATGGCGCAGACCAGGTCGGCCATCTGGGTTTCCATTTCGGTCGGCGCGCCGTATGACAAACCATGTTCGAGCTGCTTGCGCACGGCGTCGAGCACGTCCGGATGGCTGTGACCCAGAATCATCGGCCCCCAGGAACCGACGTAGTCCACGTAGCGCTTGTCGTCTTCGTCGGTGACATAGGCGCCGGCAGCGTGCTTGAAGAACAGCGGCGTGCCGCCGACGCTCTTGAAGGCACGCACGGGCGAGTTGACACCGCCGGGGATGTGCTTCTGGGCATTGGCGAACAGGGTTTCGGAACGGGACATAAATAAGCTCTCTAGCATCAGGCAGTTTCGAACAACGCGTTCAGGGCGCGGGCGCGGCGGGTGACTTCCTGGGCTGTGTCGGCGCCGAACAGCGCATGCACCACGGCCAGCAGGTCGGCACCGCAGGCCACCAGCGGCGCTGCGTTGTCCAGGGTGATGCCGCCAATGACGGCAATCGGCAATTTCAATTCGGCCCGCGCCTGGCCCAACAGTTCAATGCTGGCAGGCGATGCGTCGGGCTTGGTCTGGGAGGCGAAGAAGCGGCCAAAGGCGACGTAGCTCGCCCCTTCGCGGGCCGCCTGGCGCGCCAGGTCGAGGTTGGCATGGCAGGTGCTGCCGATGATCGCCTTGCGCCCCAGCAGGGCGCGGGCCGGAGTCAACGGGCCATCGGTCTGGCCCAGGTGCACGCCGACGTTGAGCCGCGCGGCCAGTTCGGCGTCGTCGTTGATGATCAGGTGCGCCTTGTAGCGCTCGCACAGCTGACGCAGTTTTTCCGCTTCGCGCAGGCGACGGGCTTCGTCGTTGCTCTTGTCACGGTACTGCAGCAGGGTGATGCCGCCATCCAGGGCGGCCTCGACGTACTTGAGGAACTTGCCGGCCAACAGCTGGCTGTCGGTGATGGCGTAGACGCCACGTAAGTTCATCGCTCGGGCCTCGGGCAGGGGGCGGAGATTTGGCTCAAGAGCAGAAATCCAGGGGCAGGCGACGGGGCACGAATTGCCCGTGGCCCAGTTGCTCGGCGTCGCGCAGGGTGCGCCAGGTGTAGTCGAGCGCCGACTGCACGGCGCTTTCCAGGCCTTCGCCCAGTGCCAGGCGACCGGCCAGGGCACTGGCCAGGGTGCACCCGGAGCCGTGATAGCTGCCGGGCAGGCGCTGGCAGGTGAAGGTGCGACGGCTGCCGTCGCGGCTGTACAGGCGGTTGTGCACTTCGTGCTCGTCGCCGTGACCGCCGGTGATCAGCAGGTGCTTGCAGAACGGCAGCAGCTTTTGCGCGCATTCGTCGGCGCTGCCTTCGGGCAGGTCGGCGAGGATGCGTGCCTCGGGCAGGTTCGGCGTGGCGATGGTGGCCAGCGGCAGCAGCCGTTCGCGCATCGCGTAGCCGACCTCGTCCTTGCCCAGGCTGCCGCCACCGCCGGCGCGCAATACCGGGTCGCAGACCATCGGTAGATGAGGGTGGGCCGACAACAGCTCGACCACAGTCGCGACCATGTCCACCGAGCCGAGCATGCCCAGCTTGACCGCCGCCACCGGCGAATCGCTGAGCACGGCATTGGCCTGGGCCAGGATCCATTCGCGGTCGAGCACACGGAAATCGCTGACGTTGACGGTGTTCTGCACGGTCAGCGCGGTAACCGTCGGCGCGGCATGGCAGCCCTGAGCGAGCAAGGCTTCGATATCTGCCTGCAGGCCGGCGCCGCCACTGGGGTCGTGGCCGGAGAGACAGAGGACAACGGGGCGGGAGCTATAGATATTCATGGTGCGCGAGCTTATCACGGCGCACGGCGTTGTAGCAGGGCCGCAAGCGCTGGGCAGGGTGCCCTGATGACTGGTTCGATGGACAGGGTTCGCGCTTTGTACGGTGCCTCTGTATCATATTGACATTACACTCTGACAGGTTCCGAAAGCAGCGGCCCAGAGCCGACTGAGGGAACATTGCGCACCGCCCGTCGTGCACGCAGACGCTGTGCTAGAGTCATTCGATATCGATAACAGGCTGTGCCGATTGCATCGAACCAAAGGGAATGGGGGCTTCCCGATGCGATCAGGTGTGCCACGCTGGGGCTGTATGCGCTATTTGCTTATCCTGATCATGGCCTTGCTGCCCATGCTGGCGTGTGCAGTCGACTTCGACGAGACCACGCGCAGCCTTGCGCTCGGCCGCTCGATGCAGGTCTACGAAGACGTGGCCGGCGATGCGACCATCGAGCAGGTCACCCGCGACCTGGCTCCGGCCTTCCATCAGCATCATGCCGACGTGCTCAATGCGGGCTATTCGAAGTCGGTGTTCTGGCTGCGTATCGATCTGCGCTATGTGCCGCGTGCCGACAGATCGCCACACAGCTGGCTGCTGGAGCTGGCGTATCCGCCGATGGATCACCTGGAACTGTACCTGCCCGATGCTGCCGGCCAGTACCACCTGGTGCAGCGAACCGGCGATGCGTTGCCGTACGACAGCCGCCAGATCAAGCAGAACAACTACCTGTTCGAAGTGCCTTTCCAGCCCGATGAAGCCAAGACGGTGTACCTGCGCCTGCACAGCCAGGGCTCGGTCCAGGCGCCGGTAAGCCTGTGGTCGGCCAATGCCTACCTGGAGGCGCAGCCTTCACGGCTGTACGTGCTCGGGCTGATCTACGGCGTGCTGCTGGGCATGCTGGTGTACAACCTGTTCATCTTCCTCAGCGTGCGCGACTGCAGCTATCTCTACTACATCGTCTATATCGCCTCATTCGGGCTCTACCAGGTGTCGGTGAACGGCGCCGGGGTCGAGTATTTCTGGCCGAACAACCCGTGGTGGGCCAACGCCGCCACGCCGTTCTTCATCGGCGCGGCCGGGTTCTTTGGCTGCCTGTTCTCGCGCAGTTTTCTGCAGACCGCCCGCCACAGTCGTTGGATGGATCGGCTGCTGGTCGGCCTGATGGTGTACGGCGCCGTGGTCATGGCGCTGTCGCTGTCGACCAGCTACGCCCTGGCGTTGCGTCTGGCCACGGCGCTGGCGTTGTGTTTCACCGTAGTGATCTTCACCGCCGGTATCGTCGCCTGGTTGCGCGGCATGCGCCTGGCGCGCTATTTCATCATTGCCTGGAGCGCGTTCCTGCTGGGCGGCATCGTCAACACCCTGATGGTGCTGGGCTACCTGCCCAACGTGTTCATCACCATGTACGCCAGTCAGATCGGCTCGGCGCTGGAGGTCGGCCTGTTGTCGCTGGCGCTGGCCGACCGCATCAACGTGCTGCGCGACCAGCAGGCGCAGACCCTCAAGGAAGCCGGGCTCAAGCTGGAACTGGCGAACCAGGAACTGGCGGCGAGCAACCGTTTGAAGGATGAATTCCTGGCCACCGTCACCCACGAACTGCGCACGCCGATGAATGGCGTGATCGGCTCGCTGGAGCTGATGCAGACCGTGCACATGGGACCGGAGCTGGCTCAGTATCAACACACTGCGGCAGGCTCGGCGCGGGACATGATGCGCATGGTCGATGACATTCTGATCCTGACCGAACTGCAGGCCGGGCGGCTCTATCCGCGCAATGAACCGTTCAGCCTGCAGGCGTTGCTCGACAGCATGCAGATGCAGTTCAGTCGCCAGGCCCATGCCAAGGGGCTGGCGTTCACCGTCGAGCGGGCGGCGGGGTTGCCCGATCGTTTGCAGGGGGACGCCAAGAAGCTCGCGCTGTGCCTGGCCTGCCTGATCGACAATGGCATCAAGTTCACCCGCGAAGGCAGCGTCAACGTGCGGGTCAGCGGCGGCGATCCGCAGGACGATCACCTGCAGGTCATCTTCAAGGTCAGCGACAGCGGCATCGGCTTCACGCATCGTGACGAAGAGACGCTCTATCAACGCTTCTACCAACTCGATGGTTCCATGACCCGCGAATACGGCGGGCTGGGCATCGGTCTGGCGATCTGTCGGCAATTGGCCGAGTTGGTGGGTGGTCAACTTCATCACCAGTCCGAGCCCGGACGCGGCAGCTGTTTCGAATTCAGCGTGCGTCTGGGGGTGGTCGAAGCCCATCCGGGCCGGGCCTTGAGCACCAGTGCCGGTGCCTTCGGTACCCAGCGCGCTGCCCACGAATGCACCGTGTTGCTGGTGGACGACAACAGCGTCGACCAGTTGGTCGTTCGCGGCATGCTGCTCAAGCTCGGCTATCGGGTACGGACCGCCGAGGACGGTTCAGGCGCATTGGCCCTGCTGGCGCGCGAGCGGTTCGATGCGGTGCTGATGGAGTGCAGCCTGCCGACCCAAAGCGCCCTGCAGACCACCCGCGCGCTGCGCAGCCTGCCAGGGTGCGAGCGGCTGCCGGTGCTGGCGATCACCGATGTCGGCCAGCAGGGGCAGCGCGAGCGTTGCCTGGAGGCAGGTGTGTCGGTGTGTCTGGCGCGTCCGGTGCGCTTCGAAGAACTGCAGGCGCTGTTGCATGGCTGCGTCCTCGCTCAGCCCAAGCCCCTCTCGCCGCTGGCTGCGGACGCTCCGCCCGGAGCCGCCCCGGCATAATCCGGGACGCGTCACGGGGGTGCCTTTCGTCGGCATTGCAGGCAAGATGCAAGACTGCCAGATCAGCCAGGACATGCCCCATGAGTAATGCCCCAGACTTCGTAGTTGTAGAAACCGCCGAACAAGCCGTGGATCGGCTGGCGGAGCTGCACGAACGGGCCACCCGCGCCCTGAGCCAGGCACTCAAGCGCTACCTCAAGGATCGCAGCGAGCCGGATGCGGCCGAACGTGACCTGTTCCGCTACCCCGAACTGCGCCTGACCTACGCCTACAACGGCGAATTGCCGGCCATCACCCGCGCCTACGCCAAGGTCAACCTGCCTGGCGTCTATTCGGTGACCGTGACCCAGCCCGCGGCCTTCCGCGGCTATCTGCTGGACCAGTTGCGGCCCTTGATGCGCGACTTCGCGGTGACCATCGAAGTCGGTGTCAGCGAGCAGAACATCCCTTACCCCTACGTCGTCGACCAGGGCGACGAGCTGGCCGGCAGCGGTGTGACCGCCGCAGCGCTGGCGCGAGTGTTCCCCAGCACCGACCTGTCCGCCGCCACCGACGGTATCGCCGACGGCCTGTACGATTGGGCCACGGCCGATCCGCTGCCGCTGGCGCTGTTCGATGCCGCGCGGGTGGATTTCTCCCTGCGCCGCCTGATCCACTACACCGGCAGCGACTGGAAGCATGTGCAGCCCTGGATCCTGCTGACCAACTATCACCGCTACGTCGACCAGTTCGTCACCCACGGCCTGGAGCAGCTGCGCAACGACCCACGCTTCGTGCGCCTGGTGATGCCGGGCAACGTGATCATCGAAAAGAGCATGGACAACGGTGAGGCCCAGGCGCTGGTGGCCAGCGTGGTCTGGCACCGCTACCAGATGCCGGCCTACCACCTGATCGCCGAGGACGGCGATGGCGTGACCCTGGTGAACATCGGCGTCGGCCCGTCGAATGCCAAGAACATCACCGACCACCTGGCCGTGCTGCGCCCGCATTGCTGGTTGATGATCGGCCACTGCGGTGGCCTGCGCCAGTCGCAGACCATCGGCGACTACGTGCTGGCCCATGCCTACATGCGCCAGGACGGGATTCTCGATCGGGTCCTGCCGCCCAACATCCCCATCCCGGCCCTGGCCGAAGTGCAGTTGGCCTTGCAGGAAGCGGCGGCGCAAGTCACCGGCGAGCGCGGCGACGACCTCAAGAAGCGCCTGCGCACCGGCACCGTGCTGACCTACGACGACCGCAACTGGGAACTGCGCTGGGCCCAGGAGCGGCCGCTGATCAACCTGTCGCGCGCCGTGGCGGTGGACATGGAAAGCGGCACCATCGCCGCCCAGGGTTATCGCCTGCGGGTGCCCTACGGCACCTTGCTGTGCGTGTCGGATAAACCGCTGCACAGCGAGATCAAGCTGCCGGGCTCGGCCAACGCGTTCTACAATCGTGCGGTCAGCCAGCACCTGAACATCGGCATCGCTGCCTTGAATCTGCTGCGCAGCCAGCTCAATTCGCTGCACTCGCGCAAGCTGCGCAGCTTCGACGAGCCACCGTTCCGCTGACAGGTTTGCCGTGGCGGGCAGGGGCCTCTAGCATGAGCGCCCTTGTCCGCACGAAAGCCTTTTGTCATGCCTTTGCCTCCTCGCTCCAAGCAACGTCCTGCCGCCGGTAAACGCCGCGTGGCCAAGGCGCCACCTGCCCAACCTCGGCTGGTGCTGTTCAACAAGCCGTTCGACGTGCTGACCCAGTTCAGCGACGGTGAGGGGCGCGCGACCTTGAAGGATTTCATCGACATCGCCGGGATCTACCCGGCCGGCCGTCTGGACCGCGACAGCGAAGGACTGTTGTTGCTGACCAACGATGGGCAACTGCAGGCGCGCATCGCCGACCCGAAGCACAAGCTGGCCAAGACCTATTGGGTGCAGGTCGAAGGCGCGCCCGACGAGGCGCAATTGCTGCGTTTGCGCAGCGGGGTGGAACTCAACGATGGCATGACCTTGCCCGCCGAGGCGCGGTTGCTGGACGAGCCGGACCTGTGGCCGCGCGATCCGCCCGTACGCTTTCGCAAGAGCGTGCCGACCCATTGGCTGGAACTGGTGATCAAGGAAGGGCGCAACCGTCAGGTGCGACGCATGACGGCGGCGGTGGGCCTGCCGACCTTGCGTCTGGTACGGGTGCGCATCGGCGACTGGAGCCTCGAGGGCCTGGGACAGGGCGAATGGCGCGAGGTGCCGGCCACTTTGTAGCAAGCCCTGCCCCCTGTGGGAGCGGGCTCTGCCCGCGAAGATCTACCAGCCTACCTCCGGCGCTGCCCCTTGTGGGAGCGGGCTCTGCCCGCGAAGATCTACCAGCCTGCCTCAGGCCTCAGCCTCAGCTACGCAGATGGGTCAACGGCAGTTCAGTACTGGCCATGACCTGGTTGAGCACGAAGCTGGAACGCACGCTGGTCACCCCTTCGATCCGCGTCAGGTGGCCCAGCAGCAGCTTTTGATAGTGGTCCATGTCCGGTACCACTACCTTGAGCTGATAGTCGGCATCCATGCCGGTCACCAGGCTGCATTCGAGCACCTGCGGCAGTCCGCGAATGGCCGCTTCGAAGGTTTCGAAACGTTCCGGGGTATGGCGGTCCATGCCGATCAGCACATAGGCGGTCAGGCTCAACCCCAGCTTCTTGCGGTCCAGCAGAGCGACCTGGCGGGAAATGTAGCCGTCGTCTTCGAGCTGCTTGACGCGCCGAGAGCAGGGCGACGGCGAAAGACCAATGCGTTCGGCCAGTTCCTGGTTGGAAATGCGCGCGTCGCGCTGCAATTCAGCCAGGATGCTCAGGTCATAGCGATCAAGTTTGCTCATCAAATCTGCCTTCGTGTTTTTGCGTTGCGGCAAATTATCCATCCGAAGGCAAAAATTGCGCAAGTGCTGTGTAAATCAGCAATGTTCGCAATCGGCTGCTGCACCTGCGGCGCTATAGTTATCCCACAGAATCACTGCCCGGACATGAGTCCACTGCGATCCGCTCAATCAGGCGGGTTGCGGCCACCACCCCCACCGGGGTTGCGCTGGCCCCCGGGCTGCACACTGCCCAGAAGGTGGCGTGAGGTGAGCCGACGTCACAAGCGTCGAGCAGGGACAGAGTTCGAGAGAGGAGGCCGACGGGTCTCCTTTTTTTTCGCCTGCGAAACGGTGGTGAGTGCGGCGCAGTGGATCAGTCATGAAGTGGCTGCCTGTGCCGATAACCTGTGCAGGTCCCTGACGGGATCTTCACAGAACCGCGTTCGGGTTTGTCAGTCTGATGATTAGTAGCTCCCCTTATCTTGCGAGGAACAGCATGAAATCGCCCCTCTGGCGTCTGGCCGGTGTCGCTGCGCTCTGCCTGGCCGTAGGCGCGCCGGCGTATGCGGAAGGTCCGCAGGATCAGTTGCGCGGCAGCTCCAACGGCGGCCAGCGCGGGCCGGGTCAGCAACCCGGGGGTGGTCAGTATCGGCCGCAGCCCGGTGGCAATCAGGGCCAGTGGCAAGGGCGGCCTGTGCAGGGCAATCAGGGGCAGTGGCAAGGCCGGCCAGGCGGCAATACGAACCAGTGGCAGGGCAACAGGCCGGAGCAGGGTCGCCCAGAACAGGGTCGCCCGGAGCAGGGTCGCCCCGAAGGTGGCCAGCAGGACAATCGGCCGCCGATCATCGGCAAGCCTGACGAAGTGCGCCAGACCCAGGCGCCGTTGAGAGGCAGCTATCCGGACCTGCGTCGAGACAACGACCGGCGCTGGGAGGGCGGTCGTGATCGCTGGCCCGGTGATCACGGTGGCGGCTGGGGCCCCGGCCCGCAGTATCGTCCGGGGCAGGTGATCGACCGTTTCCCCGGCCAGAATTATCGCGTGCCGTACCGGGGGCAGGATTATTACTATTCGGGTGGGTATTGGTACCGACCCCAAGGCCCGCGGTATGTGGTGATCGAACCTCCGCGCGGCGTTCGAGTGCGCGTGCTGCCCGATTACGCGCAGCGCATGTGGATCGGTAGCTCGGTGTTCTTCGTGGCGGCGGGGACGTACTACCAGTGGGTCGATAACACCCAGGAATACGTGGTGGTGAATCCGCCGGTGAATGCCAGCATTCCACAGCCGGCGCCGACCTTGACCAGCTACGACGTTGCGGCGTATCCGGCCCAGGGCCAGAGTCCGGAGCAGATTGCCCAGGATCAATACGAGTGCAAGCGCTGGGCCGTTGAACAAAGCCGCTTCGACCCCGCCAGCGCCACCTATGCGCCATCACCTGAAGTGGTCAGCGTGTACCGACAAAGCCTCGCCAACTGCTTCGCGTCACGCGGCTACACGGTGAATTGATCGCGTCCCGACGCGGCTCGCGCCGCAGCCACAAGGCACCGCGTTCTGCCTGACACACCGCATTCGCCGCCGACGCGGCTCGCGCCGCTGCTACAGGGGGCGCGTTGACGGGTCGCCGCAATCCCTGTAGCAGCGGCGCAAGCCGCGTCCGGGGGCACCGCGTTTTTTCAGCCGGACCGCATTCACCGCCGACGCGGCTCGCGCCGCTGCTACACGGGGGCGTGTGTTTACGGGTCGCCGCGATCCCCTGTAGCAGCGGCGCAAGCCGCGTCCGGGGGCACCGCGTTTTTTCAGCCGGACCGCATTCGCCGCCGACGCGGCTCGCGCCGCTGCTACAGGGGGCGTGTGTTTACGGGGCGCCGCGATCCCCTGTAGCAGCGGCGCAAGCCGCGTCCGGGGGCACCGCGTTTTTTCAGCCGGACCGCATTCGCCGCCGACGCGGCTTGCGCCGCTGCTACACGGGGGCGTGTGTTTACGGGTCGCCGCGATCCCCTGTAGCAGCGGCGCAAGCCGCGTCCGGGGGCACCGCGTTTTTTCAGGCGGACCGCATCGACCGCCGACGCGGCTCGCGCCGCTGCTACACGGGGGCGTGCGTTTGCGGGGCGCCGAGATCCCCTGTAGCAGCGGCGCAAGCCGCGTCCGGGAGCACTGCGGTTTTGCAGGCTGCCCGCATTTCTTTCAAACGGGATCGGCGTGCACCAGGACTTCGGCGCGTGGATACTGGCTTTCGATGGCGGCTTCCACGTCCTCGCAGATGCCGTGGGCTTCGGCCAGCGACAACTGCCCCGGCAACTCCAGATGCACCTGCACGAACCAATGGTTGCCCGACATGCGCGTGCGCAGATCATGGGCGCCCAGCACCCCCGGCACGTTGCACGCCAGCGCCAGCATCTGTTCGCTGACATCCAGCGGCAGTTCCTGGTCCATCAGGATCGCCGTGCTTTCGCGGGCGATGTGCACCGCACTCCACAGAATATACAGCGCAATGCCCAGGCCAAAGAAGGCATCCAGCTGCGGCCAGCCATAGCTGGCCAGGATCAGCGCCACCAGGATGCTGCCGTTGAGCAGCAGGTCCGAACGATAATGCAGCGAGTCCGCACGCACCGCCGTCGAACCGGTTTCGCGGATGACCTTGTATTGCAGGGCCAACAGCGCCACGGTCAGGGCCAGGGAAAGGATCATCACCGCGATGCCCACCCCCGCAGCGCCCAGCGGCTGGGGATCCTGCAACTGCTTCCACGCCTGATAACCGATCAGCACGGCGCTGGACCCGATGAACAACGCCTGGGCCATCCCCGCCAAGGCCTCGGCCTTGCCGTGCCCATAACGGTGATCATCATCGGCAGGACGCAGCGCATAGTGCACCGCCAACAGATTGAGAAACGACGCCGCACCATCGAGCACCGAATCGGTCAGCCCCGCCAGCAGGCTCACCGAACCACTGAGCCACCAGGCCACGGCCTTGGCCACGATGAGAATGCTGGCCACCGCCAGCGACGCCCGTGTCGCGAGGCGAAGCAGCCGCGCATGTTCCTTGCTGGTTGGCATCGCAATCCTTAAGCGGCGGGCTTCAGACCATACATGGCCAGCTGTTCGACACTGCCCTTGTGCTGGATCAGGCGTGGATCGTCGAGCGGCAGGCTGCGGCCCAGTTCGGTTTCAAGAATGGCCTGCAGTTTGAGGTTGTCCACCTTGCCATCGCGGCCTACCGCTGGCTGCAGTTTTTCCGGCGAAATCTGCGCGGTCTTGCCGTCGTTGAGGTAAATCGCGCCCGTGGCGAAGTCCACACCGAAGGCGATCAACCCAGGAATCACATAGAACAGGATCCCGATGGCATCCAGCGCCGCCACGACCGGATCGATACGGCCTTCGATCTGCCCGCGCCGATCGGGCCAGAACAAGGTGCCGCAAGCGGTCAACTGGGTCATCAGGGCAGCGGCAACGGCGCCGCCGATCAAACGTTGGGGAATACGCATGACAATCTCCGCGAAATAAGCTGCAACGATACAAGCAAATGGTCGAGCGGAGTAGATGGGGCGCAGGGTCCGACCATGCCAGCGTAGATCGATACCGGCTTCAAGCGTGGCTGAGCTTCCAGCAGTCCAAGATCTGCAAGGGCTACATTCAGCTGTTGTACTCGACACTCGTCGGTCAATACCTGGACACTGCCAGGCCAATGCTGGAGAGGCGATTACGCCTACCGCTCGACCCATCGGTCTTTACGGCTGGATCGGCCCGAACTTGTAAGGCAAGTCCTCGATGTTTGAACTCACCAGTTACCTGGGTCTTTTCTTGGCAGCGTTCGGTGCCGCCACGGTGCTGCCGATGCAGTCCGAGGCGGTGCTGGTTGGCATGTTGTTGTCCGATCGCTACGTCATCTCGACCCTGTTGGCGGTCGCCATAGTCGGTAACGTACTGGGCTCTGTACTGAACTGGGTGCTGGGCCGCTGCGTTGAGCGATTCCGCCACAGCCGCTGGTTTCCAGTGAGCGAGGCAAAGCTCGCAAAGGCCCAGCAGTCCTATCTGCGCTACGGGCACTGGTCGTTGTTGCTGAGCTGGGTGCCGATCATTGGCGATCCGCTGACCGTCGTTGCCGGCGTCATGCGCGAGCCCTTCTGGCGCTTCCTGCTGATCGTCACCCTGGCCAAAGGCATGCGTTATCTGGTGCTGGCCGCCGTGGCGCTGGGGTGGACATGACGGCTGCGCATGGGGATCCGAGTACGCCCGTCGGCCTGCCGTAGCTTGTATAATTGCGGCACCACTGCCGGAGAGACCATGACCTCGTTGCCGATTGACGCCGCCTTGCCGGCTCTCCTCGAAGCCCTTCACGATCGCAATGAGGCCGTGCTGCAAGCGCCGCCCGGCGCCGGTAAAACCACACGCGTTCCGCTGGCGCTGCTGGATCAGCCGTGGCTGGCCGGGCAGACCATCGTCATGCTCGAACCCCGTCGATTGGCCGCTCGCGCAGCAGCAGAACGGATGGCAAAGGAACTGGGCGAAGCGGTGGGCGAAACGGTCGGCTATCGAATCCGTCTCGAAAGCCGCGTTGGTCCCAGGACTCGAATCGAGGTGGTGACCGAAGGGATTCTTGCACGCAGGCTGCAGGACGATCCTTCGTTGGATGGCGTGGGCCTGATCATCTTCGACGAATTTCACCTGCGCAATCTGGACGCAGATCTGGCGCTGGCACTCGCCCTGAATGGCCGCGAGCTGTTCCGTGACGACTCGCCACTGAAGGTGCTGGTGATGTCCGCCACGCTGGACGGCGAGCGGATATCGGCCTTGCTCGACGATGCGCTGATCGTCAGCAGCGAAGGCCGGATGTACCCGGTGGACGTGGTCTGGGGAAAGTCCACGCAGCCCGGGGAGTATGTAGAGCCTCGCGTCGTCTCGACCTGTATCGAGGTGATCGAGGAACAGGAAGGCAGCGTACTGGTGTTCCTCCCAGGCCAGGCCGAGATTCGACGTGTCCACCGCGACCTGGAAGACTGGCTCGGCAGGCAACCACCTGATCACGCGTCACAGATCCTGATCTGTCCGCTGTATGGCGAGCTGTCCCTGAGCGAACAGCGCACCGCCATCGAGCCTGCGCCGTCCGGGAAACGCAAAGTCGTACTGGCCACGAACCTGGCCGAAACGAGCATCACCATCGAAGGGGTGCGGATCGTCATCGATTCCGGCCTGGAGCGAGTGCCCCGATTCGATCCGCGCAGCTCGATGACCCGCCTCGCCACGCAGCGCATTTCCAAAGCCAGTGCCACTCAACGCGCTGGCCGGGCAGGGAGGCTGGAACCTGGTGTCTGCTACCGGTTGTGGTCAGAAGCCCAGCATGAACAGCTCGCCAGCTTCAGCACCCCGGAAATCCAGCAAGCCGACCTCGCCGCGTTGGCGTTGCATCTGGCGCGCTGGGGGGTGACGCCCGATCAGTTGCACTGGCTGGATGCGCCACCGACGGCAGCGTTTTCCCAGGCCAGCGACTTGCTCTGTCGGCTGGGTGCTCTGGATGCCAAGGGCCTTCTCACAGCCCATGGCCAGGCCATGGCGCAGTTGCCTGCCCATCCGCGTATCGCCCATCTTCTGATCCGTGGGCACGAGCTCGGTCTGTCTCAGCACGCCTGTGACCTGGCGGCGCTATTGGGGGAGCGCGACATTCAGCGTGGAGGCGGTGCCGATGTGCACAGCCGAATGGCAATGCTGGCAGGGCCTCGTGTGCACCGCGATGCGCAACGGGCCAAGCAGTTGGCGAAGCAGTACCGTTCCTATCTGCAAGGACCCTCGCTGAATGCTGTCGCCGATGCGGATGACCCGAAGTGGGTAGGGTGCCTGCTGGCGCTTGCCTACCCGGATCGTATCGCCCGGCAGCGGCGTCCCGGTGGGGCCGAGTACCGGTTGAGCAACGGGCGCGCGGCGATGTTCGCCGATGTCGATGCACTCATGAAGCAGGCCTGGCTGGTCATCGCCGACCTGGGCAGCCGCCAGGGGCAGCGCGAGGAGCGAATCTATCTGGCGGCGGATCTTGATCCGCAGCTGTTCGAGAGCGTTCTGCAGGATCAGGTCCGCCTGGTGGATGAGCTGGATTGGGATGAGCGTGAGGGAGCATTGCGTGCCGAGCGTCAGCGCAAAGTGGGCGAGCTGATCCTGAGCCGCGAATCCTTGCCAGGCCTGGACGCCGACGCTCGCGCCACGGCCCTGCTCGGGCTGGTGCGCCGCAAGGGCCTGGAACTGTTGCCCTGGACCCCGGAGCTGCGCCAGTGGCAGGCACGGGTCATGCTGTTGCGAGAAGTGGACGCCCAGAACCCTTGGCCGGACGTCAGCGACACCGCACTGTTGAAACAGCTGGAGCACTGGCTGCAGCCCTACCTGGGCAAGGTCACGCGCCTGAGCCATTTTGGCCAGCTCGATTTGTCTTCCATTCTGCGCAACAGCCTGCCATGGCCGCTGCCACAGAAACTCGACGAGCTGGCGCCGACCCACATCGCTGTGCCGTCAGGCTCATCGGTACGCCTGGACTATAGCGAGCACCCGCCGATTCTGGCGGTGCGTTTGCAGGAGCTGTTCGGCCTGGCCGAGACCCCGCGCATCGCCGGTGGACGACAGGCGATGAAGTTGCACCTGCTGTCGCCAGCGCGGCGACCGGTGCAAGGTGACGCAGGATCTGGCGAGTTTCTGGGCCAATACCTACGAAGAGGTGAAGAAGGATTTGAAGGGGCGGTATCCCAAGCATTATTGGCCGGAGGATCCGTTGGTGGCGGAGGCTACTGCCCGCATCAAACCTCGCAAGTAAAACCCTGGCTAGAACAGCGCAATGTCGTGCGAGTGTTCTAGGCTCTGTATGTAGTGGTCAATTGATCCCGGATACTGAATTGAGCTTTTCCTCGGCAACGCCAGGCGCCAAGCCCTCGTTGAACTGATGCGGTCGCCGCCAGTTGTACCCCTCCATCAAAAACCGACTGATATTTTGCTGTGCCAGCACAGCGCTCATTTAGCTCACCGTCAGTATCCATTCAGTTTTCAGGCTGCAAAATAGCCGCTTCATCGACGCGTTGTCATGGCAGCAGTTGCCGCGCCGCCTCAACCAGCCCAAGCGAACGGGCCGCTTCAATGGACTGTAGGCCTGGTCAAGCACCAGGCACGCAGCCTCGCGCTTGAACTCAGGGGTAAAGATACGACGTTGCTTGGTTATTAGACACCTCTCTATGGCGAGCATTCTCGTCTAAATGGGTATCCAAAGTCATTAGGCTACTACAGATTGTGGATTAAATGGGAGGTTACGCCACACTACCGATTTTTGAAGAATCATCTAACCTCTTAGCCTCACTGAAGCAGATAACCATTGAGTAATGAAACTTCCCGAAACGACTAATCCACTCCCAAGCTTGTCGTTGCTCAATTTGTCTGGGTTTTTTCAGTGCTATAAATAAAATTTACCGTGCTCAAGGATTGAAAGTAACTTCGCGATATATCCGCAAATAGGCCAGCAAGGGACGTTTTAGACTTGTCACGATACGCAAGTGAAATATCCAAGTTACCTATGACTGGGAAACCCTCAGCCTCTCCTAGTATGCGAAACTCTTCACCTACTGTGCTTAATAAAACCGCTGAAACATAGCAACCCGATGACAAGGCGGCAACAATACCGGAGTGGCTTGTACTGTGGTAACTAATTCTATAAGTTTTTCCTACTCGATTAAGGGCGCTTAGTATTAAATCCCTATCTCCGCACCCTTTAGTGAAAAGAGCCAGTGGAATTGGTTCTTTCTCAAAAATTAAACTCTCTCGAGCACTAACCCATGTCAAAGGTTCTGAATGTAGTAACTCTGAGGGAATCCTAGCGGGACAGCCCTGCGTAAGCACCACATCGAGTCCACCAGCCTCATAGCTCCGCCAGAGCTCACTACTGTATCCGCAGTGAACTTCAATTTCGATGTCAGGAAAACGATCCGAACAGCATTTTATGATTTCAGAGAAGTAGCTAGATGCGTATGTATCTGAAGAGCCTACTCTAACAACTCCTGCATACGATTTGTCTGTTAGCTTTGCTACAGCCTGATCGTTAACTTCTAAAATCTTCACCGCATATGCCAACATGCTATCCCCATGAGCCGTCAATTCAAGGCTACGTCCTCCCCTGATAAAAAGGTCTGAGCCTAGCGATCCTTCGAGCTTTTGAATTTGTTGACTCACTGCGGACTGCACGCGGCATAATTTCTGAGATGCTTTCGAAAAGCTTTTAAGCTCTGCAACAGTTACAAACGCTCGCAGCTGATTCATGTCTAAATTCATACTGATACTCCCTTATCACAGCATGTGATAGGTCGTATCATAATTATTAACAAGCCGGCAGTCAATGCATGTCTTAGTATGGGGTCCCCAACCAAAGGAGCATGACCGTGGCGTCGGAAATTATAGGAAAAATCAAGGTAGATGACTATGATCTCGAGAAAGATATTAAGTATCTGAACTCAGTCACTAAGCAACCAGAAGAATATGACGAGTTTGGGCAGGGATACTGGAAAAATCTGTCGCTCTATAATGCAAGCGGCAATGCGAGTGACACCCAATATCGAAACACCGATAAATGCTTTCCTACTGAGTATGCGACTCAATGCCCTAGCATCCAAAAGCTTGTTCAGCAGAACTTCAAGCCTGACAATCTCAAGATGATTCGGGCTAGAAGCCTCGTGGATGGATTAGTTATACCGCATCGGGACTTCGTTGAGTTGGATAAGAAAATCACCTATTTTCGAGTATTTTTAGCACTTGAAAACAATAAGGACGCCTTTCATTCAGACGAACATGGTGTCTTCCAAATGAAAGCAGGGGAGGTTTGGTTTCTGGATGCGGGTATAAGTCGTGCAGCTGTCAACTTCGGGCTTAATAGTCGGATGTTCCTTTGCTTGGACTTCATGTATGAAGGAGAGTTTGAATATACAGATATTTTCACCGACCAATCTGTGCTTGAAGAATGTCGCCGATCGTTTTATGTTTCTCGCGAAATTTTTACAAGCTCACAAAAAGAAGCAGTTATATCCGGAGCCTCAAAGATCTTAGATCGCTTCACGTTCAAGGACGTAGTATTTGCCCTCTCAAAATATCATTTTATTTATGACATACCTGTATCGTCTTGCTACGACTGGATCATTAGCGCAGCAGAGCAGAAAAACAACATTGAGATCGTCAAGAAAGCCAAGTCGTTACGCAGGTATCTTATTGAAAAAAGAGATATGGGTGAACGCTACTCAATAAATGACTGGAACATCTAGGCTGGAGCTCCACTATGAATGCATTGGAAAGGTATTCCCCTTTACTATTTCTTCTGATGTGGAGTAGTGGAGCTATATTTGTAAAGCTAGGTCTTGAAGATGCCTCGGTTTCGGTTTTTTTGACCGTTCGCGCTATTGGAGCTACAGCAGCACTTTTCATGGTTTTTTTATTCATCGCGAGAGGGGCAGGAGCCAAGTCACTACTTCTTCCAAAGCCCTTAATGATTAGAGCGATACTTATCGGAATACTTTTGCAGGTAGGATATCAGTCTGCATATTTCTTGGCGCTAAATTATAAAATAACTCCAGGCGTCCTGGCAATTATTCTAGGCCTTCAGCCAATTATAACTCCGATGTTTGCAAATGAAAAAATCGGCAGGCTTGGATATTTTTATCTGAGCCTTGGCTTGGTCGGTTTGATAACTGCAATATTTGGGGCCCGTGAAATCGGGGCCGTAACTGGGCTCGGTCTGCTTTTTGGACTAATCTCTGTCGTTGCGATAAGTATTGGCTCAGTAATGCAGAAGCGATCTGTAATTAACCCTATTGCCTCAGCATTCTATCAAGCTTTAACTGCGTCTTTCGTGTTTTTAGCAGTACTTCCATTTACCACGTTAAGACTGAATTTAACTCCTGAATTCATACTTTCTGCCAGCTGGATGATAGTTGTAGTCTCGACATTAGCAGTCCTCCTGTTATTCCGTATGCTGGTAAAGGACTCAGCCAGTAAGGTAGGTGTGCTTTTCTACATGGTGCCGGTAGTTACAATTTTTCTGGATTACTTAACGTTTGGTAATACAGTTTCGTGGATTACTGTCGCAGGAGCTTTATTAATCATCATGGCCGTTAAGGGGTTTGGCAAAGTTCACTTCACAAAAGCCCCTGCCCCCCCCGTTCACACGAAAAAAACTTACGACTAGTTTTTTTGGAGCTCTATCGCAGCCTGATAGGCTGAGAGGTGATTGTAGTGGTCAACTGATCCCGGGTACTGAATTGAGCTTTTCCTCGGCAACGGCAGGCGCCAAGCCCTCGTTGAACTGATGCGATCGCCGCTAGTTGTACCGCTCCATCAAAAACCGACTGATATTTTGCTGTGCCAGCACAGCGCTCACGTAGCCCACCGTCGGTATCCATTCAGTTTTCAGGCTGCGAAATAGCCGCTTCATCGACGCGTTGTCATGGCGGCAGTTGCCGCGCCGCCTCAACCAGCTCAAGCGAACGGGCCGCTTCAATGGACTGTAGGCCTGGTCAAGCACCAGGCACGCAGCCTCGCGCTTGAACTCAGGGGTAAAGATACGACGTTGCTTGGTTATTAGACACCTCTCTATGGCGAGCATCCTCGCCTAAATGGGAGTCCGGTTTCGTTGGACCACTCCATTCTCCAGCCCCTATGGCGAACTGTACTTCCAAGCTGAATCATGGAACAACGTCGAGGGCTATAGGGTAGACCTCGAGGCCGTTCGTAGCTGGGTGTGCCCCTGACCACACTCGATCAGTTCATTGCAAAACATCGAGACAGGTTCGTCATTGGCTGAGTTTTTGCCCATCCAGACTGCGGGCTTCGTCTCCGGGCCTTGGGACGCGTTGGCAGACATCAAGCCGCACAGGCAGCCAGCAACAAATGCTGGCTGCTGCCTCCCCCGCCAACCTACCATCGGCGCACGTACCGGCTTGAAGCGATGACATCACCGTGAGCATCAACTTTGATTTGAATGACCTGCAGGCTTTTCGGGCAGTGGTCGAGCAGGGCAGTTTTCGGCGGGCGGCGGAGGCGATTCGCCTCACCCAGTCTGCGCTGAGTCGTCGCATCGAAAAGCTTGAGGGGGCGTTGGGCGTGAAGCTGTTCGAGCGGACGACGCGGCGGGTGTCTCTGACCAACCAGGGACGGGCGTTTCTGCCGCAGGTGGAACGGTTGCTCGATGATCTCGATCTGGCGTTATTGAGCATCGGCGAGCCGGGGGCGTTGCGCGGCGGCACGCTGGTCGTTGCCTGCGTGCCGTCGGCGGCGTATTACTTCATGCCCCATGCGATCCGCAGCTTTCGTGGCCGCTACCCGAAGGTAAAGGTCAGGTTGATCGACGTTTCGGCCCATGAGGTCAGTGCGGCGGTGTCATCGGGCGAGGCGGATTTCGGTGTCAGCTTCGGCGGCAATCTGGCGCCGGACATCGAGTTCAGTACCTTGATGGATGAGCGCTATGTCATCGCCTGCCGCAAGGACCACCCGCTGGCCGAGCTGGAAGTGGTGACGTGGGCGCAGGCTTACGAGCATGACTACATCACCCTGGATCGATCATCCGGCAATCGCCTGGTGCTGGACCGGGCCATGCCCGGCCTGACGTTCGCCAGGCCGAGCCTGTGCGAGGCGCGGCACGTGACGACGGTGCTGGGGCTGGTCGAAGCCGGGCTGGGGGTGGCGGCGGTGCCGTCGATCGCCATGCCGCCGGCCTCCCATCCCATTCTGGCCAGTGTGCCGTTGATCGAGCCGCAGGTGCAGAGGCACCTGGGGCTGCTCAAGCGTCGTGGCCGCACCCTGACCCCGGCGGCGCTGGAAATGGAAGGCCTGATCCGAGCCTTGCCGGGTACTTTAGCGCGGCACTGAATCCAGACCCGTAGCGCGTACGGCATCCTGTACCTTGGGCGACGCCAGGTAGTCCAGCAACTGCTTGGCTTCGGTCGGGTGCGCAGCGTTTTTTGGGATGCCCGCGGCATAGCGGGTCACCGACTGCACGTCTTCCGGGATCTTGCCGACGAAGGTGATGCCGGGAATCGGCAGCAGTTCGGCCACTTGCTGGAAGCCCAGCTGGTAGTCGCCCTTGGCAACCATGGAAGCCACGGGAATGCGCTCGATCATCTTGCTCTTGGGCGCCAGTTGATCCTCGATGCCCAGCTTCTTGTACAGCTGTTTCTCGATGTAGACGCCGCTGGCGCTGTCGGAATAAGCCACCGACTTCGCCGCCAGCAGGGTCTGCTTGAGCTCGGCGTCGGTGCCGATGGCAGGTTTCGTTGCACCGGCCTTGACCGCCAGGCCGATCCGCGAATCGGCCAGCTCGACGCGTGAGCCGGGGTCGACCTTGCCCTGCTTGATCAGCTCATCCAGCGCATAGCCCACCATGATCACGACGTCCGCCTGTTCGCCACGTTCCAGGCGGTTGGGGATGGCTTCCTGGGCCTTGCCCATGGACGGGCCGAGCACAGTGTTCAGGGTGTTGCCAGTGTCTTTGGTGTAGCTGGGGGCCAGGCTTTTGTAGGCAGCGGTGAAGCCACCGGAGGTCATCACGGTGAGCTCTTGCGCCTGGGCCAGGGGGCTCAGGACGAAGGCCGCCAGGGCCAGTGCGGACAGAGATTTGAAGGGCAGTGTCATGGTGTTTCCTTTTTCAGACGTTTCAGGCGTTCAGGCGATGACGGGGGACTTGACTGCAAGTCGGCGGTACAAAACTAACGTGGCCACGAACGCGCAGAGGGCTGCAAAGATCATCCAGTAAGCCGGTGCAGCCTTGTCGCCACTGACGTGGATGAGCCAGGTGGAAATTGCGGGTGTGAAGCCGCCGAACACGGCGGTGGCCAGGCTATAGGCCAGGGAGAAGCCGGCTACCCGCACCTCGACCGGCATGATCTCGGTAAGCGCCGGAATCATCGCGCCGTTGTACAGGCCGTACAGAAAGGAGAACCACAACAGGACTTCGAGCATGTGGCCGAATGTCGGCGCCTGGGCGAGGAAGGACAGGGCGGGATAGGCCGTGACCGCGGTCACCAGCGACATGGTCGCCAACAGTGGCTTGCGGCCGAAGCGGTCGCTCAAGGCGCCACCGACAGGTAGCCAGAAGAAGTTCGAGACGCCGACCAGCAAGGTCACGATCAGCGCATCGCTGGTGCTCAGTTGCAATACGGTCTTGCCGAAGGTCGGCGCGTAGATGGTGATCATGTAAAAGGCCGTGGTGGTCATGGCCACCATCAGCATGCCGAGTACGACCAGCCCGGCGTTGGCGTACAGCGTGGCGAAGACCGCTTTCATCGAAGGTCGACGTACGCGACTGGAAAACTCGGCGGTCTCTTCCAGGCTGCGACGCAGGAAGAAGATGAACGGCACGATCAGGCAGCCGATGGCGAACGGAATGCGCCAGCCCCATTCGGCCACCTGGGCCGGGGCCAGCCATTGGTTGAGGCCGTAGCCCAGCCCGGCTGCAACGACGATCGCCACCTGCTGGCTCGCCGATTGCCAACTGGCGTAGAAGCCTTTGTGCCCAGGCGTCGCCATTTCGGACAGGTACACCGAAACACCACCCAGTTCCGCGCCTGCGGAAAACCCCTGCAGCAGCCGCCCCAACAACACCAGGGCAGGTGCCCACAGACCAATCGTGGCGTAACCAGGAACCAGCACGATGAGCAGGGTGCCGCTGGCCATGATGGCCAACGTGACGATCAGACCTTTGCGGCGGCCCACGTCATCGATGTACGCCCCCAGCAATACCGCACCCAGCGGACGCATGAGAAACCCCGCGCCGAATACGGCGAAGGTCATCATCAGGGAGGCAAATTCGTTCGAAGCGGGGAAGAAAACGCCCGCAATCTGCGTGGCGTAGAAACCGAAGAGGAAGAAGTCGAACTGTTCGAGGAAATTCCCGGAGGTCACCCGGAAGACCATTCCGGCTTTCGACCCTGTCCGATCGGACGGGCGCGATATCTGATGCATTGTTGTTCTCCAGCGCTTTTTTGAGATTATTTGTAACCGCTCGTTACGCAATATTCTCGGGTAAACCGGTCTCCAGGTTAATCGTTGATTTCGCATGGATTGATGCATGAAAGCGATCAATACGGGATTTGATTTTGTATCGGTATGGTGCGGGCCACTGCCGCGAACGGGGAAATCCCAGTGGCCCGTCAAGCTTCGAACTCCAGCCCAGCCCGCCCGGTGGGCGTGCTTGCCGAGCAAACCTGCTCGATCTAGAACTGATACTTCACCAACAAACTCGCCGTGTCCTGGTCGGTGGTGAAAGAGCCGTCATCCTTGATGCCGTATTTGTCGGACCAGTAATCGTATTCCACACCCACATACAGATGCTTGGCTTCGTAGCCCAGGCTTTTGCCCAAGTCATACTTGATCTGCGGGTTGAAGTGCAGGTTGGCGTGGTAGTCGGACTGGTTGTTGCCATGGCCGCTCTTGTTGTTCACCACCCAGTCGATGAAACCGTCGATCAACAGGTTCGAGTTGCCCAAGGGCAAGGTGTAGGACCAGGCCGGGGTGATCTGCCAGGCGCCGGAGGGCACGCGGTTGCCGTCGGGTTTGCGGTAGTAGAAATTCAGCTGGAAATAGTCGAAGCCTGGAATGTCCAGGTCGAAGCCCGGACCTATCAGGTAGGCATCCACGTCGTCATCGCCGAACTCGTAGGTGGTGGCGAGCAGCACGTCTTTCACCGGTCCGAATGAGAGGTCCTGGCCCAGCAACTTGCCGGCGCTGAAGCGTGGGCTGAATTCGCCGTAGAGGCTGTAATGGCCATTGCCGGATCGCGCGCCGTTGTACCAGCTGTTGTCGACGAAGGCGAACAGGTCGCCCCACGTCCAGGCGCTGGCATGTTCGACGGTGACGGTTTGCTGTATCGCCGGATCGACCTTGTAATTCTTGCCGTACAGATACGTCAGACTTTCTCCGTGCCACAACAATGGCCCGTCAGCATGAGCACTGCCAGCGCCCAGCAGACCCAACATGCACAGTGATGCTCCCCAAGCGTTTTTCATGTTTTACCCATCAATCAATGTGGTGTTTATGGCGCACCGGCATTGGTCCGACAGATGTCGTGGACCGGGCGGCGAAGTTGTGGGCAGACAACCGAGTTGGCTTCCCGGCCCCGTGCGGGGCGCGGGCTTGTTGCGTTGGCGCCTTGCTGGCCGAAACGGGCCGGACGACGCTTCTTGTTTCAGTCGCGGTCGATCGCGAACGGTCCCCAGGCCTGACGCACGGGGACCATTTCCAGGCGATTGATGTTGATGTGGGCGGGCAGGGTGGCGACGTGGAAAATCTGTTCGGCGATATCTTCCGCCGTCAGTGGTGTGGTGCCCTGGTAGACCTGGCCGGCCGCCTGCTGGTCGCCCTGGGTGCGCACCAGGGTGAACTCGGTTTCGGCGATTCCGGGCGCCAGGTCGGTGACCCGTACACCGGTGCTCAGCAGGTCGCAGCGCAGGTTGTAGGAAAACTGTTTGACGAAAGCCTTGCTCGCGCCATAGACGTGGCTGCCGGGGTAGGGGCACTCACCGGCGATCGAGCCGATGTTGATGATGCTGGCCCCGGCGCCGGTTTCCAGCAGTGCTGGCAGCACCGCGTGGGTCACGTTGACCAGGCCGGTCACGTTGGTGTCGATCATGGTGTGCCAGTCAGCCAGGTTGGCCTGTTGCGCTGGTACCGGGGCCAGGGCCAGGCCGGCGTTGTTGATCAGCGCCGTCACGCGCTGGAAGGCCGGGGGCAAACCGGCGACGACGGCCGCGACCGCTGCGGCATCGCGCACATCCAGCGCTGCGACGTGCACCGGCACCTGCGCGCCCAGTTCATCCAGCAGGGCATGCAGGCGCTCCAGGCGCCGCCCGGTGAGAATCAGCGACCAGCCAGCCTGGGCAAAACGACGGGCCGTGGCCCGCCCGAAACCGGACGTCGCACCGGTGATGAAAACAGTACCGCTCATGTGGAAACCTCGACCGTTCAAAAATCGCTCAGCGTCGCTCTTCGCGAACATAGGGTTCACCCAGCGCGCCCGGCTGGCTGGCACCTGCGCGCTTGCTGGCAGCGACCCAGACCATGACCGCCAGGGTCACGGCGTAGGGCGTCATCAGCATGAAATACTGCGGCAGTTGCACACCGGCGGCGGCCAGTTGGGGAATCAGTGCCTCGATACCGCCGAACAGCAGGGCACCGGCGAACGCGCGCCAAGGTGACCAGCGCGCGAAGATCACCAGGGCAATGGCGATCCAGCCACGGCCGCCGGTCATGTCGGCGATCCACATCTTGGTGCTGAGCACGGCAATGAATCCGCCCGCCAGCCCCATCAGTGCGCTGCCGGCCAGAATCGCGGCGAGCCGATAGCGCAGCACCGGCAGGCCGGCGGCATCGGCGGCCTGGGGGTTCTCGCCCACGGCGCGCAGTTTCAGCCCGGTGCGGGTGCGGTTGAGAAACCAGACCACGGCAAAGAAGATCACCACGGTGAGGAACACCATCGGGTTCTGCCTGAACAGGCCACCCACCACCGGCAACTCGCTCAGCGGCCACAGCTCGACGGCCGTAAGTCCGCTGACCGGGCGATTGGTCCAGCCCAGCAGGGTGCCCAGCAAGCCGGTCAGGCCCTGACAGAAAAACACCAGGGCCAGCCCGGCAATCACCTGATTGATGCGCAGCACCAGCACCATCAGCGCGAACAGCAGCGAGACCACGCTGGCGGCCGCCATGGCCGCGAGCAGGGACAGCCCCGGCAGGCCCTGGGCCAGTTGCATGCCGATCCCGGCCAGGGCGCCCACCAGCATCATGCCTTCGGCGCCCAGCGCCAGCACGCCGGCACGCTCGATGATGATCAAACCCAGCGCGGCGAGGGCGAAGGGCACGGCGAATTCGGGAACGCTGCTCAGCCAGTAAGTCACCAGATCCATCACTGTTCTCCCGCCTGGATGCGCCGCAAACGGTGCCGTATGAAGAAGTCCGAAGAGGCCACGCAGATCACCAGGATGGCCTGGATCAACTGCACCATCGAAAAGGGGATCTGGTAGAACACCTGCAGGTTGCGCCCGGCGACGAACAGCATCGCCACCAGCAAGGCGACGATGGCGGCGGCGAACGGGTTGTTGCGCGCCAGAAACGCGATGAGAATTCCCGAGAAACCGTAGCCTTGGTAGAACGACTGGGTCAGCCGACCTTCCTGGCCTGCGCTGACGATGAAGCCCGCGACACCGGCCAGGGCGCCGGACAGCAACACGGTGCCGAGGATCATCCGCCGTACCGGCACCCCGACGGCGCTGGCCACGCGCGGGTTGGCATCGACGAAGCGCAGGTACAGGCCGGCGCGCGATACGCTGATGAACCACACGGCCAGGGCCATGATGACCACGGCGATGACGATCGCCACGTTGTAGCCGGCGAACAGGTCGGGCAGCCGTTCGAACGGGCGGAAGGCGGGCGAGTAGGGGAAGTTGTCCCGTGGGTCTTTCCAGCTGCCGTAGAGCAGGTGCAGCAGGAAGTTGGCGGCGATGTAGTTGAGCATCAAGGTCGAAATCACTTCGTTGACCTTCAGGCGCAACTTGAGCAGGACCGGTGCCAGGGTCCAGAGCATCGCGCAGACGATGGCCGAGGCCATCATCAACGGCAGGCGCAGGGCCTCGGGGCCGATCTGGAAGATCGAGATGGCCGCCGCACCGATCCCGCCCCAGATCATCTGGCCTTCCAGGCCCAGATTCCAGAAGCGTGCGCGAAACGCCAGGCAGCCGGCCATGCCGACCAGAATCATCGGCGCCGCCTGGAACAGCACGGCCTTGAAGTTGCCGGCATCGAGCAGCGTCTGGCCGACGAACTCTTCCAGCAGTTGGTCGGCCGGCACGCCCGCCGCCACCAGAATGGCTGTGCTCAGCGCCAAGCCGACGAGCACCGCCAGGCCGATCACCAGCGCCTGGCCGCCCCAGCCCATCTGCTGGCGCAGCTCCAGGGTGTAGCGTCGGCCGAGCAGCGGTTGGCGTGGGGTCTTGAGCAGGGGTTGGGAGAGTTCAGTCATGGCTCACCATCGCTTTGCCAATGGCCTGGCGGTCGGCCGGGCAGTCGAATTCGGCGACGATGCGGCCGCCATTCATCACCCCGATGCGATCGGCCAGGGCCAGCACTTCGTCCAGGTCTTCACTGATCACCAGTACCGCCCGCCCCGGCATCGCGGGCGGCGCGCAGGCGTGCATGCACCGCCTGGGTGGCGCGCGCGTCCAGGCCGCGGCTGGGGCTGTGCACCAGGATCAGCCGTGGATTGCGGCTGAACTCTCGTGCGATCACCAGCTTCTGGGCATTGCCGCCGGACAGCAGCGCGGCTTTCTGCTGCAGCGAGCGCACACCCTGGACATCGAAGTCGGCCACCGCCTGGGCGGCGTCTTCCAGCAGCCGTTGGCCGCGCAGGCGCAGGAAAGAGCCGTAACGTCCATCGTGCAGTTGGCCGATGGCGAAGTTCTCGGCCACCGACAGCGAGCCGGCCAGCGCCGCGCCATATCGATCGGCGGGGATGGCGGCGATACGCAGGGTTCGGCGTTGTTGGGCGCTGGCCGCGCGCAGGTCGCCGAAGGACGCCAGGTGGATATCCCCCTCGGTCGGTTGTTCGAGGCCCATCAGGGCATTGGCCAACTCGCCCTGGCCGTTGCCACCGACCCCGGCGATGCCATAGATCTGTCCGGCGTGGAGTGTCATGTCGACACCCTTAAGCCCACCGGTGCCGGCCACGCTGGTGAGATTGCTGACCCGCAGCAACGCTTCGCCCGGCGCTGCCGGCAGGGTCGGGCTGAGCGCTGCCGATTCGCCGACGGTGAGGCGCACCAGCTCCTCGACGCTGACCCCCTGCGGGTCGAGGGTTTTGATCGTGCGGCCGCCGCGCATGACCGTCACCCGGTCGGCGTAGCGTTTCACATCGGCCATCTTGTGGGTGACCAGCACCACTGCGGCGCCCTGGCGGGCGAAGGACTGCACCGTGCTCAACAGGCGCTCGGCCTCCTGGTCGGTGAGCACCGCAGTGGGCTCATCGAGAATCAGGATGCGCGCGCCCGCCAGCAGCACCTTGAGAATTTCCACGCGCTGCTGCTCGGCCACCGACAGGGTTTCCACCACCTGGCGCGGATCGAGGACGAAACCCAGCTCCTCGGCCTTGCGGGCGATGGTCTGCTCAAGCGCTGCCAGCCGCTTGCGATAGCTGCCTTCTCCCGGTTGCTCGGGCAGGCCGAGCAGGATGTTCTGCGCCACGGTGAAGGGGCGCACCAGCTTGAAGTGCTGGTGAACCATGCCGATGCGATAGCGGCTGGCATCCTTGGGACTGTGCAGCCGCACGCTGTTGTCGTCGATCAGCACGCTGCCGGTTTCCGGTGCGTACAGGCCGGCGGCAATGTTCATCAGCGACGACTTGCCAGCGCCGTTCTCGCCAAGCAGGGCATGCACCTCGCCCCAGCGGGCGCTGAAGTCGGCTTCGCTCAGCGCCTTGAAGCCGTCGAACGACTTGCTGATACCGGTGAGTTGGAGCGCGTTGGCCTGGCTCATTTCTGGGTCATCACGCCTTTGACGAACCAGTCCATTTTCCACAGATCCGGATCGCTCATGACCTGGCCTGGGGCGAGCCGCTGCTGGCCATCACGGTCAGCCATGGGCCCGGTATAGAGCGTCTTGGTGCCGGCCAGCAGCTCGGCCCGCGCCGCGTCGATCTTGGCTCGGTTCTCGGGGCTGATCACGGCGTCCTGGGTCAGGCTGATGTCGGTGCCGCCCTGCTGCATCGACAGCAGCGCGCCATTGGCCTGGGGAACCCAGTTGCCGGCCATGATCTTCTTCACCTCAGGCGTGAGGAAACGGTCCCACACCCACATCGACGAGCATACGGTGGCCTTGGGCGCGAACTCGCTCAGGTCCCGGTGATGACCGGTGCCATGAATGCCCCGCTCCTGGGCGACGATCTGCGGTGTCGGGCTGTCGACGTGCTGGCCGATCACGTCGACGCCGTTGTCGATCAGCGCCATGGTGGCAGCGCGCTCCTTGACCGGATCGTTCCAGGCGCCGGTGTAGATGACCGTGACCGTGGCCGCAGGATTGATTTGCTGCGCGCCCAGTTCGTACGCGTTGATGGTCCAGTTGACCTGGCCGAAGGGGTTGGCGGCCACGAAGCCCAGCTTGCCCGACTTCGACGCCGCACCCGCCGCCATGCCGCACAGGTACTGGCTTTCGTAGGTACGGCCGTAGAAGGATTCGAGGTTCGCGGCGTTGGTGGTGCCCGAACCGTTGAGGAAGGCCACGTCGGGGTATTTCTTCGCCAACGCCAGGAAGGTGTCGGAATAGCCGAACGCGGTGCCGATGATGATGTTGGCGCCGCGAGCGATCAGGCGGTCGACCACCGGCGTGATGGCTGCGGCGTTTTCGGGAACGCTCTCGACGTACTGGATCTTCTGATCCAGGCTCTTTTCCAGCTTGATCCGGGCTTCGTCGAATGCCTGGGTCCAGCCGCCGTCGTTGCGCGGGCTGATGTAGACCATGGCGATCTTCGCCGGGCCCTTGAGGGTCAGTCCCTCGGCGTAGGCAGCAGTGCCTGTCCCGCAGGCCGAAGCGGCTAGCAAAATTCCCGGTAGCAGTTTCTTGATCATGAGGCGCCTTCCTGAAATGTGAGCATGGGGCAGCGGGATGCTGCCGTGGCCAGGAACCCGCCCTAAGCCGCCCGGAGCTCGAAAGCAGCATCCGTGCCATTTCAGAAAAGCGCTTTGGTTACAGCGTGTTGGGCTATTTCGGACGCTTAATTCAGATCAATTGGTCCGAACTAGAGCACTTGGTTTGTGCGCTCGGCACGATTAGAGGGCATTCACGCAGGTCTTGGCCGCACGCCATCGAGTATCAAACCGCGCAACCCCACCAGGACCTCTTCGAAAAATACCGGATCGTGCAGGGTCTTGCCGGTCACGGCCTCGACCTGGGTGCGGAAGTCGGCGTAATGCTGGGTGGTTGCCCACAGCGAGAAGATGAAGTGGTGCGGGTTGATCGGTGCCAGTTGGCCTGTCGCGATCCAGTGTTCGATCACCGCCACCTTTGTGTCGACGGTTTCGCGCAAGGGCTGCTGCAGTTCACTGAGCATCAGCGGCGCGCCCTGCATGATCTCCATGCAGAACAGACGCGACTCTGCCGCGTGATCCCGGGAGAGTTCGAGCTTGGCCTTGATATAGGCGCCGATGGCCTCGACCGGATTTTTGTCGGCGGTGAAGTACTGCAGGGGGCTTAGCCAGACCTCCAGCAACTGCCTGAGCACGCTCAGGTAGAGATCGTCCTTGCTGGAAAAGTAGTACAGCAGGTTGGTCTTTGAGACGTCAGCCCGAGTGGCCACCTGGTCGAGGCTGCTGCCGTGCAGGCCATAGCGGGAGAACACATCCAGCGCGGCGCCCAGTATCGCGGTGCGTTTGCTTTCCATCAGTTGCAAACGGCGCTTGAGTGCCGCCGCGCTCGGCTCGCGGGTGGCCTTGGCCGCGGGCTTGGGCTTGACGTTGCGCGTGCGCTTGGCACGGGGCTCGTTGGCGGGGGGATGCTCTTTCACGCGTCTGGAACCTGCGGCTGGAGGTAGGCGGCCATGATAACGGGCGAATGTCCGCTGACGATACAGGCGCGGGGACGTCGTGCATCGTTTTGCACCGCGACGCGGAAAATCGCACAAACCAAGTGCTCTACTTCGGACCGTTTGGTCCGACAAAGTTTGCCAGTTGTCTGCAACCTTCTGAAAGTAAAGGGTTAACCAAACATGGCCTGATCCCTGCTAAGTGACTTTCATGCGCAACCTGTCCGGTGCGTAACGATCATCACTCAGAAAGGGAACCACATGGATATCGGTGTTTTCACTCCTATTGGCAACAACGGCTGGCTGATTTCCGAAAACGCGCCGCAGTACCTGCCCACCTTCGAATTGAACAAGCAGATCGTGCAGAAGGCCGAGCACTACGGCTTCGACTTCGCGCTGTCGATGATCAAGTTGCGTGGCTTCGGCGGCAAGACGGAATTCTGGGAACACAACATGGAATCCTTCACGCTGATGGCCGGCCTTGCCGCCGTCACCAGCAAGATCCAGTTGTTCGCCACTGTTGCCACGCTGACCATCCCGCCTGCCATTACTGCACGCATGGCGGCGACCATCGATTCGATTTCCAACGGTCGCTTCGGGGTCAACCTGGTGACCGGCTGGCAGAAACCGGAGTACGAGCAGATGGGCCTGTGGCCCGGCGACGAATTCTTCGGCACCCGCTATCAGTATCTGGGCGAATACGCGCAGGTCCTGCGCGACCTGTGGAGCACCGGGCGCAGCGACTTCAAGGGTGAGCATTTCACCATGCAGGACTGCCGCGTCAGCCCGCGCCCGCAGGCTGACATGAAGCTCATCTGCGCCGGCCAGAGCGAGGCGGGCATGGCCTTCTCGGCGCAGTACGCCGACTACAACTTCTGCTTCGGCAAAGGCGTGAACACCCCGACCGCGTTCGCGCCCACGGCCCAGGCGTTGCTCGAAGCCAACAAGAAGACCGGGCGCCACGTGACCTCCTGCGTGCTGTTCATGATCATCGCCGCCGACACCGACGAGGCCGCCCGCGCGCGCTGGGAGCACATCAAGGCCGGTGCCGATCAGGAAGCCATCGCCTGGCTGGGCGAGAAGGGCTCGGCAGACAAGGGCGCCAGCTCCAACCTGCGGCAGATGGCCGACCCTACCTCGGCGGTCAACATCAACATGGGCACCCTGGTCGGTTCCTGGGCCAGCGTGGCGCGCATGCTCGACGAAGTCGCCAGCGTGCCGGGTACCCAGGGTGTGATGCTGACGTTCGATGATTTCGTGCAAGGCATCGAAGACTTCGGCCGCAAGATCCAGCCGCTGATGAGCAGCCGCCAGCACGTGATGCCCACTTTGGAGGCCGTATGATGAATGTGCCCGTCAACGTCGCCGGTGTGTCCCTGCCGCAGGACGCGCACCCCGCCCGTGAACTTCCCGCCCGCCCCGAAGCCCTGCGCATGAAGGCCAGCGAAACCGCGCTGGTGGTGGTCGACATGCAGAACGCGTACGCTACTTTGGGCGGCTACCTGGACCTGGCCGGCTTCGATGTATCGAGCACAGGCCCGGTGATCGCGGCCATCGAGAAAGCCTTGGTGGCAGCGCGCGCGGCAGGTATTCCGGTGATCTTCCTGCAGAACGGCTGGGACCCCGACTACGTCGAGGCGGGCGGGCCTGGCTCACCCAACTGGCACAAGTCCAATGCCCTGAAAACCATGCGCAAGCGCCCCGAGCTGCAAGGCCAACTGCTGGCCAAGGGCGGGTGGGACTATGCCCTGGTCGACCCGCTCAAGCCCCAGCCGGGCGATATCGTGGTCCCGAAAACCCGCTACAGCGCGTTCTTCAACTCCACGTTCGACAGCACCCTGCGCGCTCGCGGCATCCGCAACTTGGTGTTCACCGGCATCGCCACCAATGTCTGCGTGGAGTCGACCCTGCGCGACGGTTTCCATCTGGAGTATTTCGGTGTGGTGCTGGCCGATGCCACCCACCAGGCCGGGCCGGCGTTCGCGCAGCAGGCAGCGCTGTTCAACATCGAAACCTTCTTCGGCTGGGTCTCCAGCGTCGACGACTTCTGCACCACATTCGCCCCCGTCGGGGCTGTTTCCTGAGGATGCACAGATGAGCAAACGATCGATTATCCCTGCCGGCACCGGCAAGCCCCTGGCCCCTTTCGTTCCCGGTTCCATGGCCGATGGCGTGCTGTACGTCTCGGGCACGTTGCCATTCGACAAGGACAACAACGTGGTGCACGTCGGCGACGCGACGGCGCAGACCCGCCATGTGCTGGAGATCATCAAGGGCGTGGTCGAAGCGGCCGGCGGCACCCTGGATGACGTGACCTTCAACATGATCATGATCCGTGACTGGGCCGACTACGCCAAGGTCAACGAGGTGTACGCCCAGTACTTCGCCGGCGAGAAGCCTGCGCGCTATTGCATCCAGTGCGGTCTGGTCAAACCTGACGCGCTGATCGAAATCGCCAGCATTGCGCACATCGGCTGACACTCACTGCGGAGGTTTGCATGTACCACGCCATACACGGTCGGCAGGATGCCGACGCACCCACCCTGGTACTGAGTTCGGGACTCGGCGGTTCAGCCGGGTTCTGGGCGGGCGATCTGGCGCTGCTCGGCGAGCAGTTTCGCGTCGTGACCTATGACCATGCCGGAACCGGGCGCAGCCCCGCGCAGTTGCCCGAGGGCTACAGCATCCAGCACATGGCCGAAGAGCTATTGGGGCTGCTCGACGAACTCAATATCGAGCGATGCCATTTCATGGGCCACGCCCTGGGTGGCCTGGTGGGATTGGCGCTGGCAGCGCTGCAGCCCCAGCGCCTGAGCAGCCTGGTGTTGATCAATGCCTGGAGCAGCCCCAATCCGCACAGCGCGCGCTGTTTTGCCGTGCGCAAGAACCTGCTGCGTGACAGTGGCGCCGAGGCTTACGTACAGGCGCAGGCGTTGTTCCTGTACCCGGCCGACTGGATTGCCAGCAACGGTGCGCGCCTGGCCGCGGACGAGGCCCATGCGCTGGCGCATTTCCCCAGCCACGACAACCTGCTGCGGCGGATCAACGCGCTGGAAACCTTCGACATCGAATCGCGCCTGGCGAGCATCGACACGCCTGCGCTGGTGATCGCCAACCGAGACGACATGCTGGTGCCCTGGCAGCGTTCCCGGCACCTGGCCGAGCACCTGCCCAACGCCAAATTGGTGGTGCTCGAATACGGCGGACACGCCTCGAGCGTCAGCGATCCGCAACCCTTTCATCACGCTGTGCTGGACTACTTTCAAGGACTTTCACTATGACCGTGTCTCATTCGATTCCCGTCGAGCGTCAAGCCTTCCGCGACGCCATGGCAGGGCTTGCCGCTGCGGTGAACGTCGTCACCACCGACGGTCCTCATGGGCGCGCGGGATTTACGGCGACGGCGGTGTGCAGCGTGACCGACCAGCCGCCGACGCTGTTGGTGTGCATCAACCGCGCGGCATCGGTGTACGAATCTTTCACGGGCAACGGCATGGTGTGCGTCAACACCCTGGGCAATGGCCAGCAAGCCCTGTCCAACGCCTTCGGCGGCAAGCTTCCCCAGGAGGAGCGCTTCGCGGCCGGGCACTGGAGCCAAGGGGTGACCGGCGCGCCGATTCTGGAGGGCGCCAAGCTGTCCTTCGATTGCAGGATCACCAGCAGCACCAGCGTCGGCACCCACGATGTTCTGATCTGTGAAGTGCTGGACATTCGCCAGCAGAACGAGGCCGATGTGCTGGTCTATTTCGCTCGCCGCTACCATGAGCTGGCGGGCACTCAGGCCAGCGCGTGAGCGGCGCCGTCAGTCCGGCCTGCCCATCAGCATGAACAGGCGGAACAGCACCACGGTGGGCAACAGCTGCAGGAAGCTGTTGAGGCTGTCGACCAGCAGCCGCGCCGGCAGGGGCTGGGTATCGGCCCAGGCCATGGCGATCAGACCGTCGAGCAACCACAGCGGGATCATGATCGACAACAGCGTGATCAGGATCGGCCAGAACTTGCCTTTGGTCAGGTCGAAGCTTTCGCGCATGGCCTGCAGTGGGGTGATGTTGCGCAGCACCAGCAGGTATTCCGAGAACGACAGCTTGATCATCAGGTACACCCCCGGCAGCACGAACAGCCACAGGCCGAACATGATCAGCAGGGTGCTGATGGCCGCCATCAGGGCGAAGCGCGGCCACAGGTGCAGCGCCTGGCCCAACAGGTGTCGGCCCTGAGGCTCGTAGCCATCGGTTCGGGCATCCAGGAACAGGATCAGCGCTGCGGTGTACAGCGGGTAGAACAGCAGGCCCATGCCCACGTCGTAGATCGCCGGGGCATCCGGGCCGCTGGCGTGTGCCACGAGCTCGCGCGCCAGAGCCTCGCAGATCACCAGCGGCAGGCACAGGCGAACGATCGCCCATAGGTTGATGCGGAAGAAATAGAACGAGTCGCGCAATACGATCAGCGGGTTCATGGGGCCGGGTCACAGGTCAAAAAGCAGGTCGACACTTTAGCCGATGGTGGGGCTTTTCAACACCCGCTCGGCGCGTCGTGGAATGTGGCGGCGGGCGCGGGTGAACAAAGTTTAATCGCGGCCGGTCATTGAAAGACGGGGCAGCAGCCCCATCATTGCAGCAGAACCGACGCATTGTGCGCCGGCCACGCCATTTTCCGGGCAATCGAACGAGGTCGCCATGAACACTGATGAACAAAGCCTGATCGACGGTCTGTTCACCCGCCTCCAGCAGGCCGAAAAGGAAGGCAGTGCGCGCGATGCGCAGGCCGACGAGCGCATCAAGGGGCACGTCTCCGCCCAGCCCGCCGCGCCCTATTACATGGCGCAGGCGATCCTGGTCCAGGAAGCGGCGATCAAGCGCTTGAGCGAGCAGAATCAGCAGTTGCAGACTGAACTGCAGCAGGCGCGCAGCCAGGCGGCCGCGCCGGCGCAGCAGGGCGGTGGTGGTTTCCTGTCGAGCATTTTCGGCGGCGGCAACCGCGACGTGCAGCAACCGGCGCGGGCCGTGCAGCCGCAGGGCAACGGCTGGCGCGAACCGGCCCGCCAGGCGCCGGCGTATCAGCCGCCGCCCCAGCAGAACTACGCCGCTCCAGGCGCTCAGGCCCCGGCGGGTGGCGGTTTCATGCGCGGCGCCCTGCAGACGGCTGCCGGTGTGGCCGGGGGCGTGATGCTGGCACAGGGCATCAGCAGCCTGTTTCACCACGACAACCCCCAGGAGATCGTCGAGGTGATCAAGGAAGAGCCGGCCCAGGCCAGCGACAGCGGCGGCTGGAACGACAGCGGTGATGCCCAGCAGGTGAGCAATGACAGCTGGAACGATCAGGGCGGGCTGGCCGATGCCGGTTACGACAGCAGCGGCGACAGTGGCTTCTTTTCCGACGATGATGATTTTGTGTAAGGCCTGAGGGCCTCTTCGCGGGCAGAGCCCGCTCCCACAGGATCGCGCACAACCCTGTGGGAGCGGGTCTCTGCCCGCGAAGAGGCCGGCACTGACACCCCTATCCTCGCCCCAACACTGGCATACTGGCCCCTCACATGATCACCACCACTGTGGGAGCGGGTCTCTGCCCGCGAAGAGGCCGGCACTGACACCCCCATCCTCGCCCCAACACTGGCATACTGGCCCCTCACATGATCACCAACCACTGTGGGAGCGGGTCTCTGCCCGCGAAGAGGCCGGCACTGACACCCCATCCTCGCCCCAACACTGGCATACTGGCTCTCCAGAAGCTCAGGCGCCCAGCGCGACGAGGAAGTGCGGTGAAGAAGATCGCGGTGTTCGCCGATGTACAGAACCTTTATTACACCGTGCGCCAGGCCTACGGCTGTCACTTCAACTACGCCGCACTGTGGGCCGACATCGGCCAGCGCGGGCAGATCGTCGAGGCCTATGCCTACGCCATCGACCGTGGCGACAGCAAGCAGCAGCAGTTTCAGCAGATCCTGCGCAACCTCGGCTTCACGGTCAAACTCAAGCCCTACATCCAGCGCAGCGACGGCTCGGCCAAGGGCGACTGGGATGTGGGCATCACCATCGATATCATGGACGCCGCCGATCACGTCGACGAGATCGTGCTCGCCTCGGGCGACGGTGATTTCGACCTGCTGCTCGACCGCATCATCGGCAAGCATGGCGTCGAGGCCGTGGCCTATGGGGTGCCAGGTCTGACCGCCAACTCGCTGATCCGCGCCGCCACCCGCTACGTGCCCATCGAGGGTGCATTGCTGCTGAAGAATTGAGGTTTCACCGCTTTGGAACGCATTGCTGTCATCGACTTCGAAACCACCGGCATCTCGCCGAACATGGGTTGCCGCGCCACGGAAATCGCCGTGGTCATGCTCGAGCGCGGCGAAATCGTCGGCCGCTATCAGAGCCTGATGAACGCCGGCCTGCCCGTGCCCGGCTTCGTTGCCAGCCTGACCGGCATCACCACGGCCATGGTGCGCAAGGCGCCGCCTGCGGCCGAGGTGATGGCCGAAGTCGCCGAGTTCGTCGGTAGCACGCCGTTGCTGGCGCACAACGCCTCCTTCGACCAGAAGTTCTGGGATCACGAGCTCAGCCTGCTGCGTCGTGAGCGGGTGCAGAGCTTTGCCTGCTCGATGCTGATGGCCCGGCGCCTGTTCCCCGGCGCGCCGAATCACAAGCTGGGCACCTTGACCCAGTGGGCGAGGCTGCCACATACCGGCCAGGCTCACCGGGCCATGGCCGATGCCGAGATGGCGGCCAACCTGACCCAGCATCTGGCGCGCGAGTTGCGCGAGCGGCACGGGCTGGCCGAGGTGTCCCACGGGCTGTTCTGCACGCTGCAGAAAGTGCCGATGGCGAAGATGCGCGAGGTGTTGCAGAAGCATCGGTTGGGGTAGGGCTGGAGGGCCTCTTCGCGGGCAGAGGGCTCGCCGCCCGGTTCCCACCAGGAAAGAACAAAAACACACCATGGACGACCTTTGAAATGCCTGCTCAAGCCCGCTTTCCCCTGTTGCTCATCGGCGCCTTTCTGGCCCTGTATTTCGTCTGGGGTTCGACCTACCTGTTCATTCGTATCGGCGTCGAGTCGTGGCCGCCGTTGCTGATGGCCGGGGTGCGCTTTCTCATCGCCGGGACGATTCTCTATGCCTTCCTGCGCCTGCGTGGCGCGCCCAACCCGACCTGGCCACAGTGGCGCGCGGCCGGGTGCGTGGGGATCCTGTTGCTCAGTTGCGGCAACGGCGGCGTGACGGTCGCCGAACATGCGGGCGTATCGTCTGGCGTCGCGGCGCTGGCCGTGGCCACCGTGCCGTTGTTCACCCTGTTCTTCGGCCTGTTCCGGGGGCAGCGCAACACTCGCCTGGAGTGGGCGGGGATCGTCCTCGGGCTGGTCGGCATCGGCCTGCTCAACCTGGGTTCCAACCTGCAGGCCAGCCCACTGGGCGCGGCGTTGCTGATCTTCGCCGCGGCCGCCTGGGCCTTCGGCTCGGTCTGGAGCCGCAGTCTGCCATTGCCCCAGGGCGCCATGGCCGCGGCGACGGAAATGCTCATCGGCGGCGCGGTGTTGCTGCTGGGCAGCCTGATCTCGGGCGAGCGCATGCAGCAATGGCCCACCGCCGCTGGCTGGGGCGCGCTGGCCTATCTGGTGTGCTTCGGCTCGATCCTTGCCTTCAGTGCCTACATGTACCTGCTCAAGCACGTGCGCCCGGCGGCGGCCACCAGCTATGCCTACGTCAACCCGGCGGTGGCCGTGTTGCTGGGCATCCTGTTCGCCGGTGAGCACATCGGTGTCGAGGAATGCGTGGCCATGGCGGTGATCATCGGCGCGGTGGTGTTGATCGGCGTGCCGCAATGGCGCAAGGCGAAAGCCTAGCCAACAAGGTAAACTGCCGGCCATTGCGAAACATCTTCTGACGGTAGACCCATGACATTCGCCACCCTTGGCCTGATCGAACCCCTGCAACGCGCCCTTGAAACGCTTGGCTACCAGACGCCGACCCCGGTGCAGGCCCAAGCCATTCCTGCGGTGCTGGCCGGTCGCGACCTGATGGCTGCGGCCCAGACCGGCACCGGCAAGACCGCCGGTTTTGCCTTGCCGTTGCTGCAGTTGCTGGCCATGGAAGGACCCAAGGTGGCGAGCAACTCGGTCCGCGCCCTGGTGCTGTGCCCCACGCGCGAGCTGGCCGAGCAGGTTCACGCCAATATCGTCGAGTACGGCGAGCACCTGCCGCTGAGCACCTATGCGGTGTACGGCGGGGTCAGCATCAACCCGCAGATGATGAAGCTGCGCAAGGGCGTCGACCTGTTGGTCGCAACGCCGGGGCGCCTGCTCGATCTGTATCGACAGAACGCGATCAAGTTCTCCCAGTTGCAGACCCTGGTGCTGGACGAAGCCGACCGCATGCTCGACCTGGGTTTTTCCGAGGAGCTGCGGGATATCTATGCAGCCCTGCCGAAGAAGCGCCAGACCTTGCTGTTCTCGGCGACCTTTTCCGATTCCATCCGCCTGCTGGCCGGGCAGATGCTCAACGACCCGCTGAGCATCGAAGTGAGCCCGCGCAACGTGGCCGCCAGCTCGGTGCAGCAGTGGATCGTGCCGGTGGACAAGAAGCGCAAGGCGGAGCTGTTCTGCCATCTTCTGAAGAAGCAGCGCTGGAAGCAGGTGCTGGTGTTCGCCAAGACCCGCAACGGCGTGGACGCGCTGGTCGAAAAGCTGCAGGGGCTGGGCATCAACGCCGACGGCATCCACGGCGACAAGCCCCAGGCAACGCGCCAGCGTGCACTGGATCGTTTCAAGGCTTCGGAGGTGCAGATCCTGATGGCCACCGATGTCGCCGCACGCGGCCTGGATATCGACGATCTGCCGCTGGTGGTCAACTTCGACCTGCCGATCGTGGCCGAAGACTACATTCACCGCATCGGCCGTACCGGCCGGGCAGGGGCCACGGGGGAGGCGATCTCGCTGGTCTGCGCCGACGAGGTGCAGTTGCTGTCGGCCATCGAAATGCTGACCCGGCAGACGTTGAAGCGTGTCGACGAACCGGACTTCGTGCCCGATCACCGGGTGCCGGACACCGATGCCAGCGGCCAGGTGGTGAAGAAGCCGAAAAAACCGAAGAAGCCCAAGGTCAGTGGTAGCAAGAAGAACCTGGGCAAGTGGGTCGACAGCGGCGATTCACCGGTGGATGCGACCCCTGTGGTCAAGCCGGTGCGCAAGGTGCCGGTGTTCAATACAGGGCCGCGCAAGCGCAAGCCTTGAGGTGTGTGGGGGGCTGATGGCCTCTTCGCGGGCAGAGGCTCTCACATTGTGTGGTGTGACTGATGGCCTCTTCGCGGGCAGAGCCCGCTCCCACAGGGGCAGCATTCTCTTTAACTTGTGGGAGCGGGCTCTGCCCGCGAAGAGGCCCCTGAGGCAAACACTATTCCCGCGCCAACCACTCCAGAACGCCATCCGCCGCCCGCCGTCCGCTGGCGAAACAGGCCGTCAGCAGATAGCCACCGGTTGGCGCTTCCCAATCCAGCATTTCACCTGCACAGAACGTACCCGGCACATCGATAAGCATCAGCCGCCGATCCAGCCCCTGCAGATCCACACCGCCCGCCGTGCTGATCGCCTCATCCAGCGGCTTGGCGCGCACCAGCGTTAACGGCAGGGCTTTGATCGCCGAGGTCAGTGCATCGAGGTCGGCGAAGGTCTGCGCATCGGTCAGTTCACGCAGCAGGCCGGCCTTGACACCCTCCAGGCCCAGTTGCCCCTGAAGATGCCGGGCCATGGACTTGGATCCCCGCGGTTTGTGCAACGCCGCACGGACTTTATCCACAGGTCGATCCGGCAGCAGGTCGAGGTGCAGGGTCGCTTTTCCCGTGCGGTTGATCGCCTCGCGAATCCCGGCGGACAGTGCATACACCAGGCTGCCTTCCACACCCGTTTTAGTCAGCACGAACTCGCCAGTGCGCAACGGCTCGCCAGCCAGCCCGAGGGCGACGTTCTTCAGCGGTGCACCGGCGAATTTCTCCCGCAACACTGCGCTCCAGCCCGGCACCTCGAAGCCGCAGTTGGAGGGTTGCAGCGGCTTGATGGGTACACCGCGCCCTTGCAGCCAAGGCACCCAGGCGCCGTCGGAACCCAGCCGCGCCCAACTGGCACCGCCCAACGCCAGCACCGTGGCCGTCGGGCGCACCGCCAATTCGCCGTGCGGATGCTCGATACGCAAGCTGCCGTCGTCGTCCCACCCCAGCCAGCGGTGCCGGGTGTGGATAACCACACCGGCCTCGCGCAGGCGCTTGAGCCAGGCACGCAGCAGCGGTGCGGCCTTCATGTCGGTCGGAAACACCCGTCCGGAGGTGCCGACGAAGGTCTGGATGCCCAGGCCATGAATCCATTCGCGCAACCGTGGGCCATCGAACGGAGTCAGCCATTCCCCCACTGCTTGCGCGCGTTCGGCGTAGCGAGCGACGAAGGCGGGCTGGGGCTCGGAATGGGTGATGTTCATGCCACCGACACCAGCGAGCAGGAATTTGCGGCCCACCGAGGGCATGCCGTCGTAGACGTCGACGGCCACGCCAGCCAGGCTCAGCACTTCGGCGGCCATCAGGCCCGCCGGGCCGCCGCCGATCACGGCAACGCGAGGGGAAGAAGAGTGCATGGAAACGGATCGACAGAAAAAGAAGGCGAATTCTACACGCCCCGTTCCGCTCCTGTATTCACGCGCGCCACTGATCAAAATTTGATCGACGCTCTGAAAGCCTTGCCGTATGCGGCTTGTGGCCTGTTTTGCGCAGGTTATCCACATGCGGCTGCACAGCGGATGTGAGTAACTCGCGGAGTTTGTGCAAAACCGCCCTGCAAAGCTGATCAAAAAATGATCGCATTGCCCAAGGCCCCGGCTGCGCGGGGCTTCATTCGCTTATGCGCAGATTATCCACAGGCGGTTGCACAGCCATTGTGTGTAACTTATCCACCGGCTGTCGCGATGTGCATAACTCATACGGTGAGGAAAAACACCATCAGCAGGGGTCCGATCACGGTCAGCAGAAAACCGCTGACCAGCGCTACGGGCAGCAATTCGGGCGGGCACTTCTGCTTGACGATCGGCAACGTCGAATCCAGCGACGTGGCGCCGCCTGCGGCGATGCATTGCAAGGGTCGCCGGGCACCCAGGCTGTACAGCAGACCGATGGCTAGGATCTCGCGAAACAGGTCGGTCAACAGGGCCATGGCACCGAACGCTTCACCGGCATGGTGGCCCACCATCACTCCGGACAGGGTGAACCAGCCGAAGCCACTGGACAGCGCGAGGGAGATGGCCAACGGCTGGCCGGTGGTCCAGGCCGCAAGCAGGCCGCCGAGCAGCGAACCGATCACCACCATGGCGGGAATCTTCAAGGTGCGCAGCGAGTACCACGACGGGTCGGGCCTGACTCCGTAGAGGTCCAGCCCGACCAGTACGATCAGTACATAGAGGAAGTAGCTGGTCGAAGGCCAGCCAAAGCCCGAGCCGTCGGCCGCGCCCCACAGGTGATACATGCCAACGCCCAAAGCCAGGGCCAGCAGCGCGATCAGGCATTCCTTGAGCGGCGGGATGATCCCTGCCAGCCCTTGGCGGTCCGATGTCGGGCGTACCACCGCGGCATTGGCACCCCACGACAGCAACAACCACGGCACGGCGGTCGTGAGCAGGGCGAAGACCAGTGCGGTGAGTGCCGATTCACGCGCCGAGTTCAAGGCGCCCAGGACGTTGCCGAACTCGTAGCCGATCGAGAACAGCAGCAGCCAGATGAACGGGGTGATCAGCTTCACCAGCCGATGACGCAGCTCGGGGCTGATGAAGATTGCCAACACCCAGCCGCCGGCCAGCGCCAGCAGGATGGGCAGGAGTGAAGCCACTATCGAAAGCATTGTCGCAAGCCTTGTGCAGGAGATCCATGGAGTGCCGTGTGTGCCGAAGGCGGGCATTATTCCAGATGCGCGACCCGTCTGGCTGGGCTTTTTCCATGTCGCGGCACCTGGGCCAGGGCCCGGTGCCGCCGGCTGCTGTTAGGCCTGCAGCCACCGCTCAGTCGTCGGTCTGGATACGACCGATCAGGGCGCCTGCTTCGAAGTACTCACCGGCTTGCTGGCCGATCTGCACGCGGCCTGCACACGGCGCCAGCACCGAGGTTTCCATCTTCATCGCTTCCACCACGGCCACTACCTGCCCGCTGGAAACGTCGGCACCGTCTTCCACCACCCAGGTGTGCAGGTTGCCCGCCACCGGAGTGAGCAGCGCCTGGGCATCCACCTCTGCCACAGGCGAAGCCTGTGCCTGGGCAGCGGGTGCCGCGTCCAGGCTCATGCCACGCAGCAATGCAGCAGGTAGACCGAGCGCGTGGCGCTTGCCGTCGATCTCGACGAAGGTACGCAGAATGTCCGCCTCGGCCTTGGGCTCGACCCGCGGCGCCAGGGTGAGGGATTCGGCGAAGTCGGTTTCGATCCAGCGCGTGTGCACGGCGAAGCGCTCGGGACCGGTGAAATCCGCGTGATCCATCACGGCGCGGTGGAACGGCAGTACCGAGGCGATGCCTTCGATACTGAATTCGGCCAGGGCGCGTCGGGCGCGGGCAATGGCCTGCTTACGATTGGCGCCGGGTGACGATGAGCTTGGCCATCATCGAGTCGAAGTGGCTGGGCACGCTCGACCCGCTGACCACGCCACTGTCCAGGCGTACGCCGGGACCGAATGGCGGAAGGAACTCACCGATCTGGCCAGGTGTGGGCAGAAAGCCCTTGCCCGGGTCTTCGGCGTTGATGCGGAATTCGAAGCTGTGGCCTCTCGGCACGGGCGTTTCGGTGAACGACAAGGGCAAGCCGTCCGCGATCCGCAGTTGCTCGATCACCAGGTCCACGCCCGTGGTTTCCTCGGTGACCGGGTGTTCGACCTGCAGGCGCGTGTTCACTTCCAGGAACGACAGGGTGCCATCCTGGCTGAGCAGGAACTCGACCGTACCGGCGCCGACGTACCCGGCCTTGGCGCAGATGTCGCGGGCCGCCTGGTGGATACGCTCGCGCTGCTGTTGCGTGATGAACGGCGCGGGCGCTTCTTCCACCAGCTTCTGGTTGCGGCGCTGCAAGGAGCAGTCGCGCGTGCCCACGACCACGACCTGGCCGTGCCGGTCGGCCAGGATCTGCGCTTCGATGTGGCGCGGGCGGTCGAGAAACTGTTCGACGTAGCATTCGCCACGGCCGAAGGCGGCCTCGGCCTCGCGCACCGCCGAGGCGAACAGCTCAGTCACCTCGTCCAGGCGCCAGGCGACTTTCATGCCGCGTCCGCCACCGCCGAACGCGGCTTTTATGGCGATCGGCAGGCCGTGCTGCTCGGCGAAGGCCAACACCTCCTCGGCGCTTTCCACCGGCCCCGGCGTACCGGCCACCAGAGGCGCACCCACGGCCTGGGCGATCTTGCGGGCTTCGACCTTGTCGCCCAGCACGTCGATGGTCTCGGGATTGGGGCCGACCCAGATCAGCCCGGCCTCGATGACGGCGCGGGCGAAATCGGCCCGCTCGGAGAGGAAACCATAGCCGGGATGCACGGCATCGGCGCCGCTGCGCTTGGCCACCGCCAGCAACTTCTCGATGTTCAGGTAGGTTTCGGCAGGGCGCTGGCCGTCGAGCCCATAGGCTTCGTCGGCGTGGCGTACATGCAGGGCGTCGATGTCGGCATCGGCGTACACCGCCACGCACTGCACGCCGTGGTCGCGACAGGCACGGGCGATACGCACGGCGATCTCGCCGCGGTTGGCAATCAGGAGCTTTTTCATGGAAGGCGTTCCACATCGGCAGGTGAAGAAGGGGCAGGCGCGGTAGGGTGCAGCGCTTCGAAGGCGGCCACCGGGTTGAAGCGAATCCAGGCGTTGACCGGTATCTGTCCTGCCAGATCGAGGTGGTAGTTGGCGACCACGGCGATCACCGGGTAGCCGCCGGTCAGCGGGTGGTCGGCGAGGAACAGCACCGGCTGGCCGCTCGCGGGCACCTGAATGGCGCCCACGGCGGTGCCTTCGCTGGGCAGCTCCTGGTGATTGCTGCGTTCCAGCGGCGTTTCACCGGCCAGGCGAATGCCGACGCGGTTGGACTGTGCGGTGACCTGCCACGGCTGGCTGCTCAGGCGCTCGATGGCGTCGGCGGTGAACCAGTCGCTGCGCGGGCCCAACAGCACATCCAGAGTGACGGTGTCGGTGGTTTTCGGCAGGGCAAACGCCGGGGCTTCACTGAGCGACACGCTGGTGCCGCCCGTCGGCGATGTGAACCCCAAGTGGTCGCCGGTGGCCAGGGCGGGCGGGCCGACCTGGGCCAGGGTGTCGGTCGACAGGCTGCCGAGCACCGGGGTCACGTCGAAGCCCCCGCGGATCGCCAGGTAGCTGCGCAGTCCAGCGCTGGGCGCACCCAGGGTGACGGTGTCGCCCGGCGCCAGTTCGATGGGCCGATAGTTGTCCACAGGCCATTGCAGGCCACTGGCACTGGTGAGGGTGACCGGGGTCTGTGCGCCGGTGACGGCGATCACCGCGTGGCCATGGCAGGTGAAGCGCAGGCCGCCGAGCACGGTTTCCACGCAGGCCATGTCCGAGCGGTTACCAACGGCGCGGTTGGCGGCGCGCAGGGCGCCCAGGTCCAGCGCGCCGGAGCGGGACACGCCCTGGCCGGTCTGGCCGATGCGGCCGGTGTCCTGCAGCACGCTGTGCAGGCCGGGGCTGAGAATCTGCAGATACGCGCCGCTCGGCGGCAGGGCCGGGGCGGGCGCAGCCGGTGCGGGCAGGCCGCCTGCGGGCAGAGGCCCGGCATCGACGAAACGCACCTTGTAACCGGGCCGCAACAGCGCCGGTTCGGCGCGCTCCAGGTCCCACATCTGCAACGGCGTAACGCCGATGATCTGCCAGCCACCGGGGCTGGCCTTGGGGTAGATGCCACTGAATTCACCTGCCAGCGCCACGGCGCCCGCAGGGATGCGCGTGCGCGGCGTCTTCCGGCGCGGCACCTGGAATCCGGCACCGCCGGTCAGGTAGCCGAATCCCGGGGCGAAGCCACAGAAGGCGACGCTGTAGTCCTCGGCGGTGTGGCGTCGGATCACTTCCTCGCGGCTGATCTGCAACAGTGCGGCCACCTCGTCCAGGTCTTCGCCGTTGTAGTGCACCGGGATCTCCACCCGCCGCTGCTCGACGGCACGGCGCTGGCTGGCATCGCGCCGGGCGAGGTGATCGACCAGCGTCTGCCGAGTGATGGCGCTGGGGCGGAACTGGATCAGCAGCGTCCGCGCGGCCGGAATGATTTCCTCCACGCCGGCGATCGGCTCGGCGCTCAAGGCGTCGAACAGGGCCAGGGTCTGCTCGAGGTCGTCGAGCTCGACCATCAGGGTGTCCAGGTTGACCGGTAGAAAACGCACGGCAATCTCCTAGACGTGGTACGTGCTGTCAGGCACGTCGGTGATGAACATATGGCCCGGCGAATGGGTGATGGCGAACGGCACACCCGAGGCCATGACCGCTGCCTGGGGCGTGACCCCACAGGCCCAGAACACCGGTACTTCGCCCGGTTCGATGCGCACGGCGTCGCCGAAATCGGGACGGGCCAGGTCGGCGATGCCCAGCAGCGCCGGGTCGCCCACGTGCACCGGCGCGCCATGCACCGAGGGATAGCGGGCGGTGATGGTGCAGGCTTCCGCCACACGGTCGGCGCGGATCGGGCGCATGGACACTACCATGTCACCGCGCAGCCGCCCGGCGGGGCGGCAGGCACGGTTGCTCAGGTACATCGGCACGTTGCTGCCATCGGCGATGTGCCGGACTTCGATGCCCGCTTCCTGCAGCGCGGTTTCGAAGGTGAAGCTGCAACCGATGAGAAAGGTCACCATGTCCTCGTGCTCGGCCCAGGCGTGGCGGGCGTCGCTGATCTCTTCGACCAATTGGCCGTTGCGCCAGACACGGTACAGCGGGAGGTCGGTGCGCAGGTCTGCGCCCTCGGCCAGTACGGTGTGCGGACTGCCGGCATCGGTGACGTCGAGGATCGGACAGGCTTTCGGATTGCGCTGGGCGTACAGCAGAAAATCGTAGGCCCAGTCGCGGGGCAGGGCGATCAGGTTGGCCTGGGTCATGCCTGGGGCGATGCCAGCGGAAGGCGCTACCCGCCCGCCGCGGTAGTCGGCGCGGGCTGCCCGAGCGGCCTCGATGGCGCTCTTCGCTGCGCGTTCGAGTGCGCTCATGGTCGGCCTCCGGCAAACGGCTGCAGTTGCATGTTCGCCTGCTCCAGCACGCGCCGCAGTTCGCGGGCCATGGCCACGGCGGCCGGGCTGTCGCCGTGCACGCAGATGGAATCGGCCTGGATGCGGGTGATGCTGCCGTCGATGGCCTCCAGGGTGCCTTCCTCGACCAGGCGCAGCATGCGTTGGCCGATGAGTTGCGGATCGTGCAGCACGGCACCGGGCTCGCGACGCGACACCAAGGTGCCTTCAGGCGTGTAGGCGCGATCGGCGAAGGCTTCGGCGACGCACGTCAGGCCTTCTTCACGGGCCAGTTCGATCAGGCTCGAACCGGCCAGGGCCACCAGTACCAGGCCAGGGTCGACCGCGCGGATCGCGGCGATCACGGCCAGCCCCTGGCGGCGATCGTGGGCGATGGTGTTGTACAGCGCGCCATGGGGCTTGACGTAGCTGACGCAGGTGCCCGCGGCCTGGGCCAGGCCCTGCAGCGCGCCGATCTGGTAGATGACGTCGGCGGTCAGCTCGTCGCTGGCCACGTCCATGTTGCGGCGACCGAAACCGACCTTGTCCGGGTAGGACACATGGGCGCCGATGCTGACCTGCCTGGCCGCAGCCGCCTGGAGGGTGCGCAGGATGCCGGCCGGATCGCCCGCATGGAAGCCGCAGGCGACGTTGGCGCTGGTCACGATGTCGAGCATGGCGTCGTCGTCGCCCATGCTCCAGGCGCCGAAGCTTTCACCCAGGTCGCTGTTGATATCTATGCTTGGCATTGGAGAGGTTCCTTGTGCGTTGTCCGGCTCATACGACAGAGAGGAAGGCGAAGATCGGCCCGACCGACTTGATCGCCATGTACCAGGTGAGCAGGCAGGTCAATACGCCCAGCACCAGCAGCCAGCGAGGGTAATGGTAGCCGTCCATGAGGTCGGACCGGCGCCATCCGACGTAGATAAAGATACTCAGCCCGATGGGCAGGATCAGACCGTTGAAACCGCCGGCGAAGAGCAGCAATGCGGCAGGTGGCGTACCCATCAGGACAAAGACGAGCAGCGACACGCCGATGAAAATGGTGGTGGCGCGGTTGCGCGCCTTCTCGCTGATGTTGGGCGAGAACACGGTGATGAACGAGATCGAGGTGTATGCCGCGCCGATTACGCTCGTAATGGCAGCCGCCCACAGGATCAAGCCGAAAATACGCAGGCCGAATTCACCTGCGGTGGCCTGAAAAGCCTGAGCCGCCGGATTGGCACCCTGGCCCGAGATGTCGATGACCACGCCACTGGCAACCACCCCGAGAATGGCGAGAAACAGGATGTAGCGCATCAGGCCGGTCACCAGGATGCCGCTCAGGGCAGCCTTGTTCACCGCCTGCAGGTTCTCGATCCCCGTAGTGCCACGGTCCAGCAGACGATGCGCACCGGCGTAGGTGATGTAACCACCTACCGTGCCGCCGACGATGGTGGTGATGATGGCAAAATCCACCGTCTCGGGCAGGATGGTCTGGTACAGCGCCTGACCCAGCGGCGGGTTCGAGGCAAAGGCAACGAACAGGGTCATGCCGATCATCACCAGGCCCAGCACGACGATGATACGGTCCACTGCCAGGCCAGCGCGGTGAGACATGAAGATACCGATGGCCAGCAACGCGCTCAGGGCGCCGCCCCATTTCGGATCCAGCCCGAGCAGCGCATTCAGGCCCAGCCCGGCCCCGGCAATGTTGCCGACGTTGAACACCACGCCGCCGAAAATGACCAGAACCGCCAGCAGGTAGCCGCTGCCTGGAATCGCTTTGTTGGCTACGTCGGCCGCCCGCATGCGCGTCAGTGTGACGATACGCCAGATATTCAACTGGACCACGAAGTCGATGAGGATCGAAGCCAGGATGCCGAACGCGAACGCCGCGCCGCATCTTGGCCGTGAAGGTCGCGGTCTGGGTAATGAAGCCTGGGCCGATGGCCGAAGTGGCCATCATGAAGATCGCGGCAATCAGGGAAGAGCGACGCGCCTTGGTGAAGTCCTTGGCGGTCTGTGTCACGGCTGTGTGTGTCACGGCATCGTTCCTGCGATGGGGGATGCAGGTGGTAGAGCAATCAGCATGCCAACACCCTGATAAAAGGCCAAGAGTGTTGATCTGCATGAGATGGATTGTTCAACAATGAATGCAGGCATGACCCACAATGTGCACCACTTTGTAACGCTTCCGGATGTCGCTGTTACTTAATGATGCACCGAGGCCGCACGGGTCTTGCCTGCGACCGGCCTGTGATGGAACATCGCCGGGACTCTTTTCGACCCTGGACCGAACATGAACGACACCTCGCTGTGCCCCCCTCGTTCGCTGGGTGAATCCATCACCCAGGAGATTCGCAGAATGCTGGTGGAAGGCGAGTTGGTTCCCGGCCAGCGCCTGTCCGAAGCCGCGCTGGCGGAAACCCTGCAGATCTCGCGCAACACCTTGCGCGAGGCCTTCAGGGGCCTGACCCGTGAGGGTTTGCTCAAGCACGAGCCGAACCGTGGGGTGACCGTGGCGGTGCCGGACATGGCCTCGATCATCGACATCTACCGGGTCCGCCGTTTCATCGAGTGCCAGGCCCTTGCCCAGGGCTATCCGCTGCACCCAGGCACCGTGCGCATGCGCGAAGCGGTCGCCATGGGCCAGCAGGCCAGCGAGGCGAAGGACTGGAAAGCCGTGGGCACGGCCAACATGATGTTCCACAAGGCGGTGGTGGAGTTGGCCGACAGCCCTCGATTGGAGGCGTTCTACGCGCAAATCTCGGCGGAGTTGCGATTGGCCTTCGGCCTGCTCGATGACCCGCGGTTTCTGCACATGCCCTACCTGGACATGAACGGCTCCATCCTGCACTGCCTGGAAGAGGGGCGTGCCGAGGAGGCCACGCAGTTGCTCGAAGCGTACCTGGTACGCTCGGAACGCACCGTGCTCGCGGCCTACGAGCGCAGCACCCGACGATAGCTTGCAGCGGGGTAGCACGTCCGCTCGCAAGTCTGGATACGCCGTTGGTCTTGCCGTGAAAACTCCCTTGTGACCTCGCGTTCGAAATGTGCGGGAAGGTGCCTGCGAGCTCGGAATCGAACCGGGGCGGGCGGTATCGGCAAGGAATCAGCAATGAAAGAGATCCTCCAACTTGAAAGTGCGCGACTGATCCTGCGTCAGTGGCGTGACAGCGATTTGCCCGCGTTCGCCGACCTGTGCGCCGATCCGCGGGTCATGCGTTACTTTCCTGAAACCCTGGGGCGTTTGCAGAGCGCCGAAGTGATCGGTCGCGCACGCGGTCATTTCGCCGAATTGGGCTATGGCCTGTGGGCGCTGGAGCGCAAGGACAGCGGGCAGTTCATCGGCTTCACCGGCTTGGGGCAGGTGGGCTTCGATGCCCCCTTCGCTCCGGCCACCGAGATCGGCTGGCGCCTGGCCTATGAGCACTGGGGCCTGGGTTTCGCCAGCGAAGCGGCCTGGACCTGCCTGGCTTGCGCCTTCGACAGGCTGGGGCTGGAAGAGGTCGTGGCGTTCACCGCGGTGGCGAATGCGTCGTCGGAAAAGGTGATGCAGTCCATCGGCATGCAGCGCGACCTCGACGGCGACTTCGACCACCCCAACCTGCCAGGGCACGAGTTGCAGCGGCACATGCTGTACCGCATCACCCAGGCCCAGTGGCAGCACAACCGGTAGGAGCGGCCAGTGGCCGCGAAGGGCGCGCTGCGGTGTGCCAGATATACCGCGTTGCCCTTTCGCGGCCGATGACCGCTCCTACAGATCGGCGCTGTGCTCGTGTAGGAGCGGCCAGTGGCCGCGAAGGACGCGCTGCGGTGTGCCAGGTGTACCGTGTCGCGTTTTCGCGGCCGATGACCGCTCCTGCAGGTGTTCGCGGCGTGGCTGTCCGCTATCATTGCGCCCATTTGGTTCTGCCTATTTGGGTAATGCCTGTGCCGAGGAGTTTTGAATGAGCCATGTGTTGGACGATCTGGTCGAGCTGTTGAGCCTGGAACCCATCGAAGAAAACCTGTTTCGCGGCCGCAGCCAGGACCTGGGCTTTCGGCAGCTGTTCGGCGGCCAGGTACTCGGCCAGTCACTGTCGGCTGCCAGCCAGACGGTCGAGCCCGATCGCCACGTGCACTCCCTGCATGGCTACTTCCTGCGCCCCGGCGATGCGCAATTACCCGTGGTGTACATGGTCGACAGGGTGCGTGACGGGGGCAGCTTCAGCACCCGCCGGGTCACGGCGGTGCAAAAGGGCCAGCCCATCTTCACCGGTACCACCTCGTTCCAGTACGACGAAGAGGGCTTCGCCCACCAGAGCGCGATGCCTGACGTGGTCGGCCCGGAAAACCTGCCCACCGAGCTTGAGCTGATGCAGCAGGTCGCCCATCTGATCCCTGCGCACATGCGCGACAAGTTGCTGTGCGCCAAACCCATCGAGATGCGTCCGGTGGCCGAGCGTGACCCGTACAATCCATCGCCGACCGACCCGATCAAGTACATCTGGTTTCGCGCCGACGGTGCCTTGGCGCAGACCCCGGCCTTGCATAAGTACGTCATGGCCTACGCCTCCGACTTCAATCTGCTGACCACCTCGCTGCTGCCCCACGGCAAATCGGTCTGGCATCGCGACATGCAGATCGCCAGCCTCGACCATTCGCTGTGGTTCCATGGCAACCTGGTCGCCGACGACTGGCTGCTGTATGCCCTGGACAGTCCCTGGGCGGGCAACGCACGGGGCTTTGCCCGCGGCAGCGTGTACAACCGCGCCGGCCAATTGGTGGCGTCCTCGGCCCAGGAAGGTCTGATCCGTCATCGGCAGGACTGGTCATGAGCCTGGTCCACGTCCGTCACTGGGTGTTCGATCTGGACGGCACCCTGACCGTGGCCGTGCACGACTTCGCCGCCATTCGCCCGCCATCTGCAGATTCCGCCCGAGGCCGACATTCTCGGCCATCTGGCTGCCTTGCCGGCCCATGAGTCGAAAGCCAAGCACGCCTGGTTGCTCGAACACGAGCGCGCCCTGGCCGTGGCCTCGACGGCGGCGCCTGGAGCGGTGGAACTGGTGCGTGAGCTGGCCGGTCGTGGTCATCGCCTGGGGATTCTCACCCGCAATGCGCGGGAGCTGGCGCATATCAGCCTGCAAGCAATCGGCATCGCCGACTGTTTCCAGCCGGACGATGTGCTGGGCCGCGACGAAGCCGCGCACAAGCCAGACCCGGCCGGTCTGCTGCACCTGGCCGGCGCCTGGCGCGTGCGCCATCCGGACATGGTCATGGTAGGCGATCATCAAATGGATCTGCAGGCAGGCCGAGCGGCCGGTACCGCCACGGTGCTGGTGAACCAGCCGGAGAACCTCTGGCCGGAACTGGCGGACTGGCATGCGCTGGACTGCACGCACCTGCGCAACCTGATCTGAATCGCCCGCCACCCGCGTTGGCGGGTGGCGAGCGTCAATACGTTCAGGGGCTCTGGAAAATCAGAAGCTCTTGAAAATCAGAGACTCTTGGCGCCGAACGTATCGCACTGGTCGATTTGACCCTGAGCAAACCCGGCCTTGAACCAGCGCACGCGCTGCGCCGAGGTGCCGTGGGTGAACGAGTCCGGCACCACACGGCCCTGGCCCTGCTGTTGCAGGCGGTCGTCACCGATGGCGTTGGCCGCGTTCAGGGCTTCTTCGATGTCACCCGGCTCCAGCCAGTTCAGACGCTTCTGCCCGTTGAACGCCCAGACCCCGGCGAAGCAGTCGGCCTGCAGTTCCTGACGCACCAGCAAGCCGTTGGCGCCTTCCATGCGCTGACCACTCTGGCGCGCCTGCTGAACCTGGTCCGACACGCCCAGCAAGGTCTGCACGTGATGGCCCACTTCGTGCGCGATCACATAGGCCTGGGCGAAATCGCCTGCGGCGCCGAAACGCTGCGACATCTCGCGGAAGAACGCCATGTCCAGGTACACCTGCTGGTCGGCCGGGCAGTAGAACGGTCCGCTGGCCGCCGTGGCGTGGCCGCAGGCCGACTGCACTTGGCCGCTGAACAGCACCAGTTTCGGCTCTTTGTAAGTCTGCCCGCCTTGCTGGAAGATCTGCTTCCAGGTGTCCTCGGTGTCGCCCAGTACCGTGCTGACGAATTCGGCCTGCTCGTCATTGGCCGGTGGCGCCTTGCGTTGGCTGGTGTCCACCGGCGCCGCCTGCTGGCTCTGGCCGGTCAGTTCGCCGAGAATCTGCATGGGGTCCTGGCCGGTCAGCAGGCCGAAGCCGACGATCAGCACCACTGCGGTCAGGCTCAGGCCCTTGCCGCCCATGCGCATCCCGCCGCCGCCACTGCCGCCACCGTCACCGCGGGCATCCACGACGTTATCGCTGCGTCGGCCTTTCTTCCATAACATGGCAAAATCCTCATTCGATTCATGCATAACCATTCGGGTATGCCTGTGACCGTGTTTTTCAATATTCGTTGTCGACCATTTCCTTGAGACTAGTCCGAAGCCTGGAAACAGGTCCTCTATAAATCGAATAACAGGAGAACGGCATGTCTTCCCAAGACAGCAGTCGCTTCATCATCCGTGATCGCAACTGGCACCCCAAAGCCCTGACGCCGGACTACAAGACCTCGACCATGCGCTCGCCCCGCCAGGCGCTGGTGAGCATTCCGCAGTCGGCCAGTGAAAGCACCGGCCCCAACTTCGCCCACCTCAAGTTCGGCGAGTTCGACAACGACCTGCTGCTCAACTACAACCATGGCGGCTTGCCGATCGGCGAGCGGATCATCCTGGCCGGGCGCGTCTGCGACCAGTTCGGCAAGCCCATTCCCAATACCCTGGTGGAAATGTGGCAGGCCAATGCCGGTGGCCGTTATCGGCACAAGAACGACCGCTACCTGGCGCCCCTGGACCCCAACTTCGGTGGCGTCGGCCGTACGCTGACCGACAGCGAGGGCTACTACAGTTTCCGCACCATCAAGCCGGGGCCGTACCCATGGCGCAACGGGCCGAACGACTGGCGCCCGGCCCACGTGCATTTCTCCATCAGTGGCCCGTCGATCGCCACCAAGTTGATCACCCAGCTGTATTTCGAAGGCGACCCGCTGATTCCGATGTGCCCCATCGTCAAGTCGATCAACGACCCCGAGGCGGTGCAGAGCCTGATCGCCAGGCTGGACATGGCCAACGCCAATCCGATGGATTGCCTGGCCTACCGTTTCGACATCGTGCTGCGCGGCCAGCGCAAGACTCACTTCGAAAACCGCTGAGGGGGAACCGACATGCCTATCGAACTGCTCAAAGAAACCCCTTCACAAACGGCCGGACCTTATGTCCACATCGGCCTGGCCCTGGCGGCAGCCGGCATCGAGCCGCGCGAGCATGAAATCTGGAACCAGATGGCCAAGCCCGAAGCGCCGGGCGAGCACATCCTGCTGCTGGGCAATGTCTACGACGGCAACGGTCACCTGGTGCGCGACTCGTTTCTGGAGCTGTGGCAGGCCGACGATCAGGGCCACTACCACATCGATTTCGACCAGGACAAACCCTTCAACAGCTTCGGCCGCACCGCCACCACCTTCGACGCCGGTGAATGGACCGTGCAGACGATCAAGCCGGGCGTGGTGAACAACGCCGCCGGTGTGCCGATGGCGCCGCACATCAACATCAGCCTGTTCGCCCGTGGGGTGAACATTCACCTGCACACGCGACTGTATTTCAGCGACGAGGCCGAAGCCAATGCCAAGGACCCGGTGCTGAACCTGATCGAACAGCCGGCGCGGCGCGAGACGCTGGTGGCGACTCGCTGCGAGGTGGATGGCAAGCTGGCCTACCGCTTCGATATGCGCATTCAGGGGGAAGGGGAGACGGTGTTTTTCGATTTCTGATCCAGATACTGCGGTGCTCCCCTTCGCGGGCAGAGCCCGCTCCCACAGGTCTCCGCTGAACCCTTGTGGGAGCGGGCTCTGCCCGCGAAGGGGTCACTACGGTCCAGCGTCCCACCTCAATCCCACTCAGGCGCAAAATCCGGGCTCACCAACCGCTGATCCTTGGGCAGCGCCGCAATGATCCGGCGATCTTCATCGTCCAACTGCACCTTCAGCGCATCCAGGTTGCTTTGCTGGTTGGCCTTGCTGGCCGCCTTCGGGATCGCGGCGACATTGTCCTGATCCAGCAACCACTTCAACGCCACCTGGGTCGGCAGCACGCCATGCTTCTTGGCAATCGCCTGTAGCTCGGGAATCTGCGACACCTTGTTGCGCACCAGCGGGCTGTAGGCGGTCAGCGCCATGTCGTGCTGGCGGGCGTAGTCGAGCAGGGCGCTTTGGTCCAAGGTCACATGATATTCAACCTGGATGGCCGCCAACGGCGCGTTCAACTCCTCGACCACATGGCGCAGCAGTGGCAGGGGGAAGTTGGCCACGCCGATGTTCAACGCACGGCCGTCCTGCTTGAACGACACCAGGGTCTCGATGGCCGCTTTCACATCCCAGCCCTCCTGGCCGGGCCAATGGATCAGGAACAGGTCGATGTAGTCGCTTTGCAGCGCGTTCAGACTGTTCTGGAACGATTCGCGCATGGCGTCGGGCGCCAGCTTGTCCCACCAGACCTTGCTGGTGACATGAATGTCGCCGCGTGGCACGCCGGATTCGGTCAGGCCGCGGCCCACGGCGGCTTCGTTGTTGTAGCCGGCAGCGGTGTCGATGTGCCGGTAGCCCAGTTCCAGTGCCTGGATCACGGCCGAGGTGCATTCCTCGTCGAGCATCGGCCAGGTGCCCAGGCCCAGTTTCGGCATCTTCAACTGTTGGGCGTTGGTGATGAGTTGCATGTCGATCTCCTTCTCTACTGGCGGTTATTCGTCGTGTGTCGCTCCGGCCATGTGTCGCGCGGCAATGTAGCCGAAGGTGGCGGCAGGGCCCAGGTTGATGCCTCCGGCCGGGTAATGGCCGCCCATGATGCTGGCCATGTCGCTGCCGGCGGCGTACAGCCCGGCAATCGGCAGGCCCTGGCGATCGAGCACCTGTGCGTGCTCATTGGTCTTGAGCCCGGCGAAGGTGCCGAAGCTGCCTGCTTCAACCTTGACCGCATAGAAGGGCCCCTGTTCGATCGGCGCCACGCACGGATTGGGTTTGTGCAGGGCATCACCCTGCTTGCGGTTGTAGGCGCTGCCGCCGCGGCCGAATGCCGGGTCCTGCCCCAGCCGCGCGTGCCGGTTGAAGTCGTCCACCGTGCGGCGCAGCCCTTGCGGGTCGATCCCGCAGGCGCTGGCCAGCGCTTCCAGCGTGTTGCCGACTTTCAGGTAGCCGCTATCCAGATGCGGTTTGATCGGCAGGGGAAAAGGCCGTGAGATGCCCAGTCCGTAGCGGCGCTGGAAGCGATGACTGCAGATCAGCCAGGAGGCGACTTCGCTGCCGGGCGCATGCTCGACCATCGCCTTGACGTAATCGTAGTAGCCGTCCGCCTCGTTGACGAAGCGCTTGCCGTTGGCCAGCACGCCGATGATGCCGGGCTTGGCGCGTTCGATGATGTGCGGGAAATGGCCGACGCTGCCATCGGGGTAGGGCACGCGCGACACCGGGCACCAGGCCGCGGCCGAAGCCAGTTCGCTGGCCACTTCGCCGCCGGCCGTTTCGCCCAGGCGCAGGCCGTCGCCTTCGACGCCCTGCGGTGGCAGGGCCAGGTGTTCGTGGCCGGTGGGTGTTCGCGCAAACAGCGTCCGCCGTCGCTCGATATCGTTGGCGAAACCGCCGGTGGCCAGCATCACGGCCTTGCGTGCGTGGATCACGACCTCGCCCCTGGCCGTCTCGACCACGGCACCGCAGACCCGCGAACCTTGCATCGACAGCCGTCGAACCGGCGCCGACTCCCACAGCAGTACGCCCAGGTCGTTGGCCGACTTGGCCAGTCGCGCCACCAGCGCTACACCGTTGCGCAGTTGCATGGCGCGTCCGTGCCAGGCCAGGTCGAACAGATGCCGGCCCACTCGCTGGCTGACGTGCAGCAGCGAACGCCATGACCGGGTCAGCGTAAGAAAGGCGCTCAGGTCGGCCCCTGCCATGATCGGCATGCCTAGGAAGGAGGTTTCGCGCATCGTTGTGCGCAGGCGCTTGAGCAGCTTCGTGCCCAGTTGGCGTGCGTCGTAGGGCGCAGCGATGACCGAGCGGCCACCGGTGCCGGCGCCCGGCGTGTCGCCATGGATGTCGGCGATGGCATTGCCATCGGCAAACTGCAGGCGGGTGTGTTTCTCGAAGAACGCGACCATCTGCGGGGCGGCTTCGAGAAAGGCGTCGACCCGCGCCGGTTCGAAGTGCACCCCCAGTTCATGTTGCAGGTAGGTGCGCGGCAGGGCTGGATCTTCATCGATACCGGCGCGCCGTGCCAGCGGGTTGCGCGGCACCCACATCCAGCCACCCGACCAGGCGGTTGCGCCGCCGAAGGTGCTGTCCTTTTCCACCACGATCACGCGCAGCCCGTGGTAGGCGGCGGTGACGGCAGTGGCCAGGCCCGCGGCTCCCGAGCCGATCACCAGCACGTCGCACTCCACCGGGGTCGTTACGCAGTCGGGCGCAGGCATGGGATGAATCTCCAAGGAGCAGGTGGGTTGAATTATGATTTTATAGAACCTGGTTCCATATTCTATGGATTGCCGACCGGATCGCCAAGTGTAGAATCGGCGAAATTTTTTCATTCGTTCCAACTTCAAGAGACCCATCATGGCCGGCAGTCAGATCGAACGGGCGCTCAGCCTGCTTGAGAGCCTTACCAACGAGCCTCGCGGCCAAGCCCTGCAAACCCTCGCCGAGCAGTTGGGCATGCCCAAGAGTGCAGCCCATCGCATGCTGTCCGAACTGGGCCGGCTGGGGTATGTGCGGCAGAACGCCGAGACCTTGCGCTATCACTTGTCGACCAAGCTGGTCGCGCTGGGCTTTCAGTACCTGTCGGGCAGCGGCGCCGACATCGTTCAGCCGATCCTCGACCGGCTGGCCCAGGACACCGGCGAGCTGGTGCGCCTCGGCGTGATCGAAGGCGACCGGCAAACCTGGATCGCCAAATCCCAGGGCGCCCGTTCCGGCCTGCGCTACGACCCGGAAATGGGTCGCGATGCGCCCCTGTTCTACACCGCCTCCGGGCATGCCTGGCTGGCCACCCTCAGTGATGCCAAGGCATTGGCCTTGGTGGAGCAGCAAGGCATTGCCAGCCGTGACGATTTCGGACCGAACGCGCCGCGTTCCAACGCCGATCTGCTCGAACGCCTGCGGGTGGCTCGCGAGGCCGGTTATGCCTGGGTGGTCGAAAGTTCGGCGTTGGGCACGTCGGCCCTGGCTGCCGTGATCCGGCATCCGCGCGACGCTCATGTGGTGGGTGTACTGAGCGTCGCCGGGCCCAGCGCGCGCCTGTCCGAAGCGCGCATGCATGAATTGGCCGCGGGTTTGTTGGCTGCTGCGCAGGAGTTGTCTCAGGTCAGCGTGGCGTCGGAGCTGTTCAGCTGAGTATAGAAACAAGGGGTGCCATCGCGATCCGTGAAGTCGCCTGCATGATTGCGTTCTTGGTGGCTTGAAATATTCCGGAACTTCGTTCTAAATATTTGGAGAAAACAAAAATCAAGGATCTGCATCGTGACTTCCCCTCTGCGAATCGCCCTGATCGGTGCTGGCAACATGGGCCGCCAGCATTACCAGCACCTGCAACAGATGGACGGCGCCCAGCTCTGCGCCATCGCCGACCCAGGCCCTCAGGCAGCCGCCTTTGCCGCTGAATGCGCGGTGCCGCATTTCGCCGATCATCAACAGATGCTGGCGCAGGTGGCGCCCGAGGCCGTCATCGTCGCCAACCCCAATGCCCAGCATGTGCGTACGGCTCTGGACTGTCTGGCGGCTGGGGTCTCCGTGTTGCTGGAAAAGCCGGTGGGGGTCGATCTGGACGAAGTGGCCGAGCTGGTGGCCGCCAGCTCGGCCAGCGGTGTGCCGGTCCTGGTCGGTCATCACCGGCGGCACAACCCGATGATCAGCCGCGCCCGACACGTGGTGCAAAGCGGTGTGCTGGGTCGGCTGACCACAGTGACGGCGCTGTGGCAGTTGCAGAAGCCCGGCAGTTACTTCGACATCGCCTGGCGTCGCGAGCCGGGGGCGGGGATGCTGCTGACCAATCTGATTCATGACCTGGATCTGCTGCGCTACCTGTGCGGCGAAGTCCGCCAGGTGCAGGCCTTCGGCAGCAATGGCATTCGCGGCTTCGGCAACGAAGACAGTGTGGCGGTGTTGCTGCAGTTCGAAAACGGTGCGCTGGGCACCTTGACCGGTTCCGATGGGGTTGCCGCGCCCTGGAGCTGGGAGCTCGGCTCGGGCGAGAACCCGGTCTACCCACGCCAGGCCGATCAGCCGTGCTACCTGCTGGCAGGCACGGCCGGTGCGCTGAGCGTGCCGCAACTGACGCGTTGGCATTACACCGAACCGGGCGCGGGCTGGCATGAACCCTTGCAGCAGGTGCAGGAGACCTTCGCCCCTGCTGAAGCGTTGCGCGTGCAGCTTGAGCATTTCATCGAGGTCGCGCGCGGGCAGGTCGAACCGCTGGTGAGTGTGGTGGATGCTGCGCGAACCCTGGCGTTGGTCGACGCCATCGGGGACGCGATGCGCACCGGGCGCGCCTGTGCACCCCGCGCGTTGGGCCAGGCCGGTTAGTTGGCTGAAACGCTCTCACCTTGACCGACACTTTCAAGCCCCAAGGAACCGCCCATGACCCACCGCATCCTGTCTCTGGCCGCCTTGACCGTGCTCGAGCTTTCGCCTCCCGAGATGGTCGAGGTCGCTGCCCGCGCCGGCTACAGCCACGTTGGCCTGCGCACCGAACCGGCCACGGTCGAGGAGCATCACTATCCGTTGCTGCGCGACAAGGCGCTGCAACGCCAGACGGCTGCTCGTTTGCGCGATACCGGCATCAAGGTGCTGGACATCGAAATCCTGCGGCTCAAACCGCTGACGCGCGTGGCGGATTTCGAAGCTCATCTGGCGTTGGGCGCCGAGTTCGGTGCCAGCGAATTGCTGGTGGCGGGTAATGATCCAGACGTGCAGCGAGCCAGCGACAACCTGGCCCAGCTGTGCGACCTTGCGCGGCCCTATGGCATCCATCCGCACCTGGAGTTCATGCCTTGGACCGACTGCCCGGATCTGGCCAGCGCGAGGGTGATGCTCGACAAGGCCGGTCGCGACAATGCCTGCATCCTGGTCGATGCCTTTCATTTCGACCGCTCCAAATCGCGACTTGAAGACCTGCACACGCTGCCACCGCAACGCTTGCGCTATGCCCAGCTGTGCGACGTGGCCGGTCCGCGTCCCGATGACATGGCCGAGATCCTGCGCCAGGCGCGCCAGGAGCGCCGTTTTCCGGGAGACGGTGATTGCGACCTGGTTGGCTTGTTGCGCGCGCTGCCCGAGGATGTGCCGCTGAGCCTGGAGATACCCACGGCGCGGCTGTTGGAGCAGGGGGTGAGCGCTTATGAGAGGGCCCGGATGGCCCTCGAGAAAACCCAGGCTTTACTGGCTGAGATCTAGGGTGATGCCACTGGCCTCTTCGCGGGCAGAGGGCTCGCTGCCCGCCCCGCTCCCACAGATTGCCCTAATGTCACTTGAGGCACCTGTGGGAGCGGGCTCTGCCCGCGAATAGCCCCACCGCGAACCCCTGCCTGGCTCAAGCCCCCTGCGGCACCTTGCGCGGTGCCATCAGGTACAACCACACCAAAGCAATGAAATACATCGCCGGAATGATCGTGAACAACACCGTGTAGTTGTTGTTCGTTACGGTCAGGATATAGCCCACCACCTGGGTCATGAACATCCCGCCGACCGCCGCGCACATGCCGCCGAAGCCGAACACCGTGCTCATCATGTGCTTGGGCGTGTAGTCCATCACCACGCTCCAGATGTTCGCCGTCCACGCCTGATGCGCGGCAATGGCCAGCGAAATCGCCGCCACCGCCACCCACAGGTTGGCCGCGCCAGCAGCAAATACCACGCTGATGATCGCCAGCGCAAACACGAGCATCGACAGCAGCCGCGCCTTGACCGGTTGCATGCCGCGCCCGATCAGGAACGAGGACAGCACGCCGCCGCCCACACTGCCGACGTCGGCACTCAGGTAAATGATGATCAGCGGGATGCCCATCTGGGTGACGTTGATACCCAATTGGTATTGCTGGTTGAGGAACGGCGGCAGCCAGTACAGGTAGAACCAGAACACCGGGGCCGTCATCATGAAGGCCCCGGCAAACGCCCAGGTGCCGCGCATGGTCATGATCTTCCAGAACGGTACGCCCGGTTGCTCTGGGGCTTCCTGATCCTGGATGTATTCGAGCTCGCTGGCCTTGACTCGTGGATGCTGGTCCGGATCGAAGTACTTGATGCCCCAGAACACCGCCCAGGCCAGCCCCAGCAGGGCGATGGTGAGAAACGCCGCCTGCCAGCCCCAGACACTGAGAATCAACGGCAGCATCATCGGGGTCAGCAGCGCGCCGACGTTGGTCCCGGCATTGAAGATGCCGGTGGCCACTGCGCGCTCCTTGGCCGGGAACCACAGCCGGGTGGTCTTCACACACGCGGGGTAGTTGGCGGCTTCGGTCAGGCCGAGGATGAACCGGCAGACCATGAAGCCCACCGCCGAGGTCGCCAGGCCGTGGGCACCGGTGGCCAGGCTCCAGAGCAACACCGCACAGAAGAACACACGCTTGACGCCGATCCGATCGATCAGGCGGCCTTGCAGCAGGAAGCCGATGGCATAGCCGACCTGGAACCAGAAGTTGATGTTGGCGTAGTCCATCGCCGTCCAGCTCATTTCCTTGGCCAGAATCGGCTGCATCACGCCCAGTGCGGCGCGATCGATGTAGTTCAAGGTTGTCGCGAAGAACACCAGGGCGAGCATGCCCCAGCGAGTCTTGCCGACGGCGGCGCCGGCCTTGACCATGTCCCTGAAGCCGACTTTGGTCTCAGGCGCTTGTTGGGCGCGGGGCAGGGCGGAGCTGTGGGGTTGTGTCATCGTTGGGACCATCCGTACAGGCGCGGTGGTTTCGACCACCGCCGAACTTCGACTGAGCGTGAGGCAGTCTGATACAGGGCATGCACGGTATCAGAGACATTGCCGTCAGGGAGCACTCGGTGGCGTCAAACGCGTGCGTATTGACTGGCTTCGACGCTGCTGGGAAAGGTCACAGGTACGGGATTGATGTGAAATCGGATGGGCATGAGTGATTACCTGAGTTCTTGAAATTCTTATGGGGTGTTGGCCGCCACGGCGGGCGGTCTGCGCCGGGTCGATTGCAATCTGCGTCTCGACCAGCTTCACTGTCGGGACCGATGGTGCGCACACCGCCTGGGCTAATCAATCGATGCACACGGTAAGTGGTCGATAATCGCACGCAAAACTAACCAGTTGGTACGTGCTCGGGTAGAGTGGCAAACTGATACAACCCCCTTTTTTCATCACGGTTCTGCCTGCCCTCAGGCGCTGGGCGGAACCGCAGAAAAGGCGCGTAGTCGAGGCCTCGGCGCAAGCCCTCGTAGCGCTTTTTCGTAGAGCCTTATTGGAGCGTGCCATGCAGCGTTCGATCGCCACCGTATCCTTGAGCGGTACCCTGCCGGAAAAACTCGAAGCCATTGCCGCCGCCGGCTTCGATGGCGTGGAAATCTTCGAGAATGATCTGCTGTACTACGACGGCAGTCCGCGTGAAGTGCGCCAGATGTGCGCCGACCTGGGCATCGCCATCACCCTGTTCCAACCGTTCCGTGACTTCGAAGGTGGCAACCGCTCGCGCATGGCGCGCAACTTCGACCGCGCCGAGCACAAGTTCGACCTGATGCAGGAACTGGGCACCGACCTGGTGCTGGTGTGCAGCAACACCGCCGCCGACTCGCTGGGCGAGCAGCAGATCCTCGTCGACGATCTGCGCGAGCTGGGCGAACGCGCCGGCAAGCGTGGCTTGCGCATTGGCTATGAAGCCTTGGCGTGGGGCCGTCACGTGAATACCTATCAGCAGGTCTGGGACATCGTCCGGCAGGCCGATCACCCTGCGCTGGGTGTGTTGCTCGACAGTTTCCACACGCTGTCGCTCAAGGGCGACCCGCGCGCCATCGCCGACATTCCCGGCGACAAGATCTTCTTCGTGCAGATGGCCGATGCGCCCATCCTGGCCATGGACGTACTGGAATGGAGTCGGCATTTCCGCTGCTTCCCAGGGCAGGGCGAGTTCGACCTGCCGGGCTTCCTCGCACCGATCATCAAGACCGGCTACACCGGCCCGTTGTCGCTGGAAATCTTCAACGACGGCTTCCGCGCCGCGCCGCCTCGGGCCAATGCCGCCGATGGTCTGCGCTCGCTGCTGTACCTGGAGGAAAAGACCCGCAAGCTGCTTGAACAGGAAGCAACGCCGGTGGCGAACCTGGACATCCTCTTCGCGCCGCCTGCTGCAGATGACTACAAAGGCATCGAATTTCTCGAATTCGCGGTCGACGAAGCCTTGGGGGCCAAGCTCAGCCACTGGCTGCAGCAACTGGGCTTCGCCAAGGCCGGCCAGCATCGTTCCAAGAACGTCAGCCTGCTGCGTCAGGGCGATATCAACCTGATCCTAAATGCCGAACCCTATTCCTTCGCCCACAACTTCTTCGAATCCCACGGCCCATCGCTGTGTGCGACCGCGTTGCGGGTCAAGGACAGCGCCAAGTCACTGGAACGCGCAGTGGCTTACAAGGCCCAGCCGTTCCGCGGCCTGGTCGGGCCCAACGAGCGTCAGCTGGCGGCCGTGCGGGCGCTGGATGGCAGCCTGATCTACCTGGTGGACGAGGCCAGCGACGGGCCGACCATCTACGAGAGCGACTTCAGCCTCAGCCCATCGCCAGCGACGCCGGGCATGCTCAAGTCCATCGACCACATGGCCATGGCCATTCCGCCGGACACCCTCGACAGCTGGGTGCTGTTCTACAAGACCGTGCTCGATTTCAAGGCCGACGACGAAGTGGTGCTGCCCGACCCCTATGGCCTGGTGAAAAGCCGTGCGGTGCGCAGCCAGTGCAGTTCGATCCGCCTGCCGCTGAACATTTCGGAAAACCGCAACACGGCGATTTCCCATGCGCTGTCGACCTATCGCGGTTCGGGCGTGCACCACATCGCCTTCGATTGCGACGACATTTTCGCAGCCGTCAGCAAGGCCAAGGAGGCCGGGGTGGCGCTGCTGGACATCCCGCTCAACTATTACGATGACCTCGGTGCGCGGTTCGATTTCGACGACGAATTCCTCAGCGAGCTGGCGTACTACAACGTGCTGTACGACCGTGACGCCAACGGCGGTGAGCTGTTCCATGTCTATACCGAGCCGTTCGAGGAGCGCTTCTTCTTCGAAGTGCTGCAGCGTCGCGGCGGTTATGCCGGCTATGGCGCTGCCAACGTTGCAGTGCGCGCCTGTCGGCCATGGCCAAGGCGCGCGCCGGTGGCATACGCCACGCCAAGCTCTGATCGGGTGCCCGCCGCGCAGGTGCGCGGCGGGCTTTGCTTGCGTGCGCGGCGCGCCGCATAATGCCCGCTGACCAACGACGGCCGTGAGCCCAGCATGACTACAATCTCAGAGGCCGACGCGCACGCTGCCGACGTTCCTCGCAAGCCCCGCAAGAACAACCCCGAGAAGACCCGCGAGAACATCCTGCAGGCGGCCATCACCGAGTTCGTCGAGCAGGGCCTGGCGGGCGCCCGCGTCGATGCCATCGCCGAGCGTACGCACACCTCCAAGCGCATGATCTACTACTACTTCAGCAGCAAGGAGCAGCTTTACCTGGAGGTGCTGGAAAAGCTCTATGGGGATATTCGCGGCACCGAGGCCAAGTTGCATCTGGACGAGCTGACGCCGGTGGAAGGCATTCGCCGGCTGGTGGAGTTCAGCTTCGATCACCACGATCGCAACGAGGATTTCGTGCGTATCGTGTGCAACGAAAACATGCACAAGGGCGAGTACGTCAAGAAGTCCACGAGCATTCGCGAGTTGAACAAGACCGTGCTTCTGGCACTGGCCGACCTGTTGCGGCGCGGCACCGAGCAGGGCGTGTTCCGTCCGGGGCTGGATGCCATGGACGTGCATTTGATGATCAGTTCGTTCTGCTTCTACCGGGTGTCCAACAAGCACACCTTCGGCCAGTTGTTTCAGGTGGATTTCAACGAAGCCACGTTGAAGCTGCACCATCGCGAAATGCTCTGCGAATCACTCCTGCGCTTCATCCAGGCCCCGTAGCAGCCACAGACGCCGCATCCACCGCCGACGCGGCTCGCGCCGCTGCTACAGACACGCCGCGATCCCCTGTGGGAGCGGGCTCTGCCCGCGAAGGGCGCGCTACGGTACAACAGGTAGACCGCACCCACCGCCGACGCGGCTCGCGCCGCTGCTGCAAACACCGCGATCCCCTGTAGCAGCGGCGCAAGCCGCGTCCGGCCGCACCGCGTTGTGCCTGACACACCGCACCGGCACCGACCGCCGACGCGGCTTGCGCCACCCCCCTGTAGCAGCGGCGCAAGCCGCGTCCGGCCGCACCGCGTTGTGCCTGACACACCGCATCCACCGCCGACGCGGCTTGCGCCGCTGCTACACGGGTCGTGATTCGGGTCTGGGCTTATCCGTTCATTTCGGCGAAATGCGCCATCATGCGTTCGGCATCGGCTTGCCGGCCGCTGAACAGCTCGAAGGCCTTCACGGCCTGGAACACGGCCATGGTGCCGCCGTCCAGCGTGCGGCAACCCAGGGCGCGGGCTTCGCGCAGCAATTCGGTCTCGAGCGGAAAATAGACGATCTCGGCCACCCACAGCGCCGGGCGCAAGGCCGACTTGGGCACCGGCATGCCCGGCAGCTTGGCCATGCCCATCGGTGTGGTGTTGACCAGGCCATCGGCCTCGGCCAAGGCCGTCAGCAGGTCGCTGCCCGCCTGTGCCGGCTGCCCCGGAAAATGCTGGTTGAGGTTGTCGGCCAGGGCCTGCGCCCGCGCCGGCTCGACATCGAAGATGCTCAACTGCTGCACGCCTTCGAGCAGCAACGCATGGGCCACCGCCGCACCGGCACCGCCGGCACCCATCTGCACCACACGGTCGCGCTTGGCCTCGTGCATGCCGCGGCGGAAACCTTCGGCGAACCCCAGGCAATCGGTGTTGTGGCCGACCCGTTTGCCATCCTTGAGCACCACGGTGTTCACGGCGCCGATTCCAGACGCCTCCGGCGACAGCTCATCGAGCAGGGGAATGATCGCCTGCTTGGCCGGAAAGGTGATGTTGAGGCCGGTGAAGCTCATGCGTTGAGCCGCAGTGAGCAGCTCTTCGAGGGCACCGTTGTCGAGCTTCAGTGCATCCAGGTCGATCAACCGGTAGACATACCCCAAGCCCTGCGCCGCGCCTTCGCGCTCGTGCATGGCCGGGGTGCGGGACTGCTGGATACCGGCGCCGATCAGGCCCGCCAGGACGTTTTTACCGCTCATCGAGTGACTCCATTATTTTTGTTGGGTGCGATGCGGGTAAATTGTACTAACCGGTTAATTACGTCAAATCATTTTGTCGGCGTCGTCTGCTTGCCATGGCCCGACACGGCAGCGCCTGCATTGCGGGGCAATTGCCAGAGGTCGAACATCGATACCAAGGTCAGCATCCCCACCAGCACGAACGCCATGTGATAGCTGGCCAGGGATTCGCCGTTCACGCCCAGCACCGATTCGCTCAGGCGCAGGAAGATCACCGCCAACGCCACGCCCAGGCCGAAAGCCAACTGCTGAGTCATGCTGAACAGCGTGTTGGCCGAAGACATCAGCGGCTGCGGCATGTCGGCGAAGGCGACGCTGCTGTAGGCGGTGAACCCCATCGAACGAGCCATGCCCGACACCAACAGCACCGGCAGGATCACCGCCAGTGGCGTGGCCGAGGTCATTGCCGCGCAGGCGAAGGTAGTGCCCGCAAGTACCAGGCTGCTGCCGATCAGCGTGGTCCGGAAACCCCAGCGACGCAGCACCCAAGAGGTCATGGGCTTCATCCCGATGTTGCCGGCGAACAGCGTGAGCACCAGCAGGCCGGCGGTGAAGGCGTCATGACCGAACCCCAACTGGAACATCAGCGGCAGCAGGAAAGGGTGTGCGCTGACCATGGCGCGAAACAGCGAGCCGCCGTTGAAGGTTATCCGGTAGGTAGGGATCTTCAGGGCGTCCAGTTTCAACAGGGGCGTGGGGTGACGGGTGAAGTGACGGTACATCGCCCACAGCAGGAGGGCACTGGTGGCCAGCATCAGGTAGCCGTACCCGCTGCGTGGAGCCTGACCTATGAAATCGAGGCCGAACAGCAGGCCCACGCACGCCAGGGCACAGAGTACAAAACCCACTGTGTCGAAGGGGCGGTGGGGATGTACGCCCCGGCCCTCGGGCATCAGCTTGTAGGCACACACCAGAGCGATCAGGCCCAACGGCAGGTTGAGCAGGAAGATCCAGTGCCATGACGCATAGGTGGCCAGGAAGCCCCCCACCGGCGGACCCAGCACCGGCGCCACCAGTCCGGGCCAGGTGATGAAGGCGATGGCAGTGAGCAGGTCAGACTTCTCGGTATTGCGCAGGACTGCCAGACGCCCCACCGGCACCATCATGGCCCCACCGATGCCCTGCAGCACCCGCGCGGCGGTGAACTGCCAGAGCTCCTGCGAGGCTGCGCACAGTACCGAGGCCAAGGTGAACAGCGCCAGCGCTGCCATGAACACGCGACGATGCCCCCAGCGATCGGCCACCCAGCCACTGCCGGGAATGAAGATCGCCAGGGTCATGACGTAGGCGGTGATGCCGATGTTCAGGTCCACTGCGGTGGCCTGGAAGGATCTGGCCATGTCCGGCAGGGCAGTGACGATCACCGTGGCGTCCAGGTTTTCCATGAAGAACGCCGCGGCCACCAGAAGACGCCATCAAGCGTGAGCGCGAAGCGGACAGAGGGCCGTTGGCAGCGTTGTTCAAGCCGGTCTCCATGACAGTGGTAACTTCTTGTTACCTCTGTTCTACCACAGGCACGTCCGCCGTTGCAGCCACGCAAGCCGCGTCAGGGGGCTGCGTGGGTTGCCTGACAGGATGCGTGACCGTCTCGCGTGGTTCGGCCCGTCAGTGCAGCACGGCGGTCAACGGCGTACCAGCAAGACCCCTGATTCCATGTGATGGGTGTACGGAAACTGATCGAACAGGGCGCACTTGGCCACCCGATGGGTATCGTGCAATTGCTCGATGTTGGCCGCCAACGTCTCCGGATTACAGGAGATGTACAGGATGTTGTCGAAACGTCGGGTCAGCTCGCAGGTGTCCACGTCCATGCCGGCCCGTGGCGGATCGACGAACACGCTGCCGAAGTCATAGGCCTTGAGATCGATACCCTGCAGACGACGGAACGGACGCACTTCGTTGAGCGCCTCGGTCAGCTCTTCGGCCGACAAGCGCACCAGGGTCACGTTGTCGACGCCGTTGTCATCGAGGTTGTGCAAGGCGGCGGCGACCGATGTCTTGCTGATTTCCGTGGCCAGCACCTTGCGCACCTGCGTGGCCAGCGGCAGGGTGAAGTTGCCGTTGCCGCAGTACAGCTCCAGCAGATCGTCGTCGCGCGGGCCCAGGGCCTCGTACGCCCAGTTGAGCATCTTCTGGTTGACCGTGCCGTTGGGCTGGGTGAACGCACCTTCGGGCTGGCGATAGCGGAACGTACGACCGGCCACCTCGAGCGCCTCGACCGCATAGTCGCGGCCGATGACCACACGCTTGCCCTTGGAACGACCGATGATGCTCACACCCAGGTCGCTCGCCAGTTGCTCGGCAGCGCGCTGCCAGTGCTCGTCCAGCGGGCGGTGATAGCACAGCGTTACCATCGCGTCGCCGTCCAGTGTGGTCAGAAACTCCACCTGGAACAGCTTGTTGCTCAGCGCCGCATCGGCCTGCCAGGCGGCCTTCAGGCGCGGCATCAGCTCGTTGATGCGCGCGCTTGCGATGGGAAAGCTGTCGATCAGGATCGGCACATGCTTCTCGCCGGGCGCGAACATCGCGTAGTGCCGCTGGCCATCCTCGCGCCACAGGCGAAATTCTGCGCGCAGCCGGTAGTGCTCGCGGGGCGAATCGAACACAGCCGGTTCCGGCGCATCGAACGGCGCCAGCAACGCGCGCAGGCGCGCTACCTTTTCATCCAGCTGCTGGGTGTAGGAGGAGGGGTCGAGAACAGCACTCATGGATACCAGCCCAGTTTCACAACGAACAGAATGGAGAGGATCACCAGCGCCGAGTTCAAGTCGCGGGCACGGCCCGCCAGCAGCTTGATCAAGGTCCAGGCGATGAAGCCGAAGGCGATGCCGTTGGCGATCGAATAGGTCAGCGGCATGGCCAGCGCGGTGACCACCACCGGGGCGGCTTCGGTGATGTCGTCCCACTCGATTTCAGCCAGGCCCGACGCCATCAATACCGCCACGAAGAACAACGCCGGTGCCGTGGCATAGGCCGGCACGCTGCCCGCCAGTGGGGCAAAGAACAGTGCCAGCAGAAACAGCACCGCGACCACGATGGCGGTCAGGCCGGTACGGCCCCCCGCGCTGACGCCCGCTGCCGACTCGATGTAGCTGGTGGTGGTGGAAGTACCCAGCAGCGAACCGGCCATGGCCGCCGTGCTGTCAGCGATCAGCGCCCGACCCATCTTCGGCATGTGGCCGTCCTTGCCCATCAGGCCGGCGCGCTTGGCCACGCCGATCAAGGTCCCGGAGTTATCGAACAGGTCGACGAAGAGGAAGGCGAAAATCACGCTGAGCAGGCCGATGTCCAAGGCCCCGGCGATGTCCAGCTGCATGAAGGTCGGCGCCAGCGATGGTGGCATCGACACCAGCCCGTTGAATGGGCTGAAGCCCAGCAGGATCGACGCGGTGGTCACCACCAGAATGCCGATCAGCACCGCCCCGCGGACCTTGCGCGCCTCCAGGGCGACGATCAGGAAAAAGCCCAGGATCGCCAGCACCGCACCGGGCTTGGTCAGGTCGCCCATGCCCACCACGGTGGCCGGATTGCCGACCACGATCCCGGCGCCTTGCAGCGCGATCAGCGCCAGGAACAGGCCGATGCCCGCAGCGATGGCCGAACGCAATGGCAGGGGGATGCTGTTGACGATCCACTCGCGGATCCGAAAGATCGACAGCAGGAAAAAGCACACCGCCGAGATGAACACCGCGCCCAGCGCCACCTGCCAGGTGTGGCCCATGTGCAGCACGACGGTGTAGGTGAAGAAGGCGTTCAGGCCCATCCCCGGCGCCAGGGCGATCGGGTAGTTGGCGATCAGGCCCATGACCGTCGAGCCGATGGCCGCGGCCAGGCAGGTGGCGACGAAGACCGCGCCCTTGTCCATGCCGGTTTCGCCCAGGATGCTGGGGTTGACGAACAGGATGTAGGCCATCGCCAGAAAGGTCGTGACCCCGGCGAGTATTTCCGTGCGCACGTTGGTGTTGTGCGCCTTGAGTTGAAACAGCCTTTCCAGCATGCCCGCTCCCTGTGGCGCGTTTTGCGCCGTTACCGTTGTTGTCGAGTGTTGTCGTGTCGACCCTGATAGCAAAGCACATCCGGGCGGTAAAAAAAGCCGCGCATCATACCAGCACGGTCGCGGGGAAACACTCATCAGCTCGTCTGAACGAATGACCGGCGTGCCAAGTCGTACCTGCAAACGACGCGACATGAAAAATGCCGCGCACGCAAGCTGAACCACCGTGAGGTCGACCCGATGAGCACCCTTTCTTCCAGCGCTGGCGCGCAGCCGTACGCCAGCCACAGCATTTCTCTGCAACTCAATGGCCAGTCGCGCCAGCTCGATGTATTGCCCTGGACCACCCTGCTGGATCTGCTGCGCGAACAGCTCGATCTGGTCGGCAGCAAAAAAGGCTGCGACCACGGTCAGTGCGGCGCCTGCACCGTGCTGCTCAATGGCAAGCGGGTCAACGCCTGCCTGACCCTGGCCGTGATGTGCGACGGCGCCGAGCTGACCACCATCGAAGGCCTGGCGCAGGGTGATCAACTGCATCCGGTCCAGGCCGCGTTCATCAAGCACGATGCCTTCCAGTGCGGTTACTGCACGCCGGGGCAGATCTGCTCGGCCGTTGGCCTGATCAACGAAGGCCGCGCCGACTCCAGCGCCGACATCAAGGAATTGATGAGCGGCAACCTGTGCCGTTGCGGCGCCTACAGCAACATCCGCGCGGCCATCGAAGAAGTGGTCGAAGTGCAGGGAGGGGAGCGCTCATGAATCCGTTTACCTACGCCAAGCCTGCCGGTGTCGACGAAGCCGTACGCCTGGCCGGTCCTCGCTCGCGCTTCATCGCCGGTGGTACCAACCTGCTCGACCTGATGAAAGAAAACGTCCTGCAGCCCGAGCAGCTCATCGACATCACCGGGCTGCCCCTGCGCGAAGTCGAGGAAACCGCCGAGGGCGGCGTGCGCATCGGCGCCCTGGTCAGCAATGCCGACCTGGCCTGGCACCCGTTGATCGAGCAGCGTTACCCGTTGCTCAGCCAGGCGATCCTGGCCGGTGCTTCGCCGCAGCTGCGCAACATGGCCAGCACCGGCGGCAACCTGCTGCAGCGCACGCGCTGCTACTACTTCTACGATTCGAAGATGCCGTGCAACAAACGCGAGCCCGGCACCGGTTGCCCGGCCAAGGACGGCTTGAATCGCATCCACGCCATCCTGGGCGCCAGCGAGCAGTGCGTCGCCACCCATCCTTCGGACATGTGTGTGGCCCTGGCAGCGCTGGCTGCCGTGGTCCATGTGCAGGGTCCGAACGGCGCGCGCACCATCGAATTCGCCGACTTTCATCGCCTGCCCGCGGACGCGCCCGAGCGCGACAACCAACTGGCCGATGACGAACTGATCACCGCGGTTGAACTGCCCGCCGCCGGTTTCACCGCCCACAGCCAGTACCTGAAGATCCGCGATCGGGCGTCTTACGCTTTCGCGCTGGTATCGGTTGCCGCAGCGCTGGAGCTGGATGGCGAGACCATTCGCGACGCCCGCCTGGCGCTGGGCGGTGTCGCCCACAAGCCGTGGCGCGATGAAGCTGTGGAGCGCCTGCTGATCGGCCAGCCCGCCACTGCCGAGACCTTCGGCAAAGCTGCCGACGCCCTGTTGCAGGACGCTCGCGGTCTGCAACACAACACCTTCAAGATCAAGCTGGCCCGCCGCGCGATAGTCCGTGCCCTGAGCGACGCCGCCAAAGGGGAGATGCAGCGATGAGCACACTTGGCAAACCCATGGACCGCGTCGACGGTCTGCTCAAGGTGACCGGTCAGGCGCGCTACGCTGGCGAGTTTCCTGAAGATGGCCTGCTGTTTGGCAGTGTGGTCTCCAGCACCATCGCCAACGGCCGCGTGCTGTCCATCGATGCGTCCAAGGCTCTGGCATTGCCGGGCGTGGTGGCCGTGATCGACCACACCAACCGCCCGAAGCTGGCCAGCTACGACGAAAAATACGAAGACGACGATGCCGCCGACGGCTCGCCGTTTCGCCCGCTGTACAACGACAACGTGCTCTACAGCGGCCAGCCGCTGGCGCTGGTCGTCGCGGAAAACCTGGAACTGGCGCGCCATGCGGGCGCTCTGGTCCAGATCGAATACGCCCAGGAACCTCACCAGACCGACCTGCGCGCACAACTATCCGCCGCCAAGCCGGCGCCGGCTGAACTGCCCGAACCGCGCGGCGATTTTGCCAGGCAATACGCTGCCGCCCCGATCACCGTCGACGCCACCTACGACACGCCGGTCGAGCACCACAACCCGATGGAGCCCCATGCCAGCACCGCGCTGTATCAGGCCGACGGCAGCCTGGTGATCCACGACAAGACCCAGAGCACGCAGAACTGCCAGACCTATCTGTCCAACGTGTTCGGCCTGGACAAGGACAGGATCCGCGTCATGGCTGCTTTCGTCGGCGGCGCCTTCGGCTCCGGCCTGCGTCCGCAGTACCAGCTGCCGCTGGCCGTGATGGCCGCCCTGCACCTCAAGCGCTCGGTACGCGTGACCCTGACCCGTCAGCAGATGTTCACCTTCGGCTACCGTCCGCGCACCGTGCAGCAGCTGCAACTGGCCTGCAACGCCGACGGCAAGCTGCAGGCAGTCGGCCACACCGCGACCGGTCAGACCTCGCGTTTCGAAGACTTCTCCGAGCACGTCGTGGAGTGGAGCGGCATGCTCTACCACTGCGATAACGTCAAACTGACCTACAACCTGGTGCCCTTGGACGTGTTCACGCCCCTGGACATGCGCGCTCCCGGCGCAGCCCTGGGCATGATCGGCCTGGAATGCGCGATGGACGAGCTGGCCGTGGCGGCCAAGATCGACCCCGTGCAACTGCGCCTGGTCAACTTCTCCGACACCAACCAGAACGAAGGCAAGCCGTATTCCAGCAAGGAACTCAAGGCCTGCTACCAGCAGGGCGCCGAACGTTTCGGCTGGAGCCAGCGCACGGTCGAGCCACGCAGCATGCGCCGCGACAACCAGTTGGTGGGCATGGGCATGGCCGGTGGGGTCTGGGAGGCCATGCAGATGCCGGCCAGCGCCAAGGCCAAAATCGACAAGCAAGGCAAGCTGGTGGTCAGCAGCGCGACCACTGACATCGGCACCGGCACCTATACAGTGATGACCCAGATCGCTGCGGCAGCGGCCGGTGTCGCCGCGCAGGACGTGGAGTTCAAACTGGGCGACTCGTCGCTGCCCACCGCGCCACTGCAAGGTGGCTCGTTCACCGTGTCGTCGGTGGGGACCGCCGTGCAGCAGGCCTGCGAAGCGCTCAAAGCCAAGCTGATCCACGCCGCCAGCCAGGTGCAGCCGGCCTTCGCCGAGGCAGACCCCGCACAGGTGTTCATCGAGGACGGCGAGCTGCGCTGCCCGGGCCATCACGTGTCGCTGCAGAACCTGAGCGGCATCGACGGTATGGATACCTTCGAAGCCCAGGTCGATGCCGAGCCGGACAAGAAGCGTGAAGGCTACGCCACGGCCACGCATTCGGCGGTCTTCGTCGAAGTGGAAGTGGACGAAGACCTGGGCACCATCCGCGTCACCCGCGTGGTGAGTGCCGTGGCCGCCGGTCGCGTGGTGAACCCGAAGATGGCCCGCAGCCAGATCCTCGGCGGCGTGGTCTGGGGCCTGGGCATGGCCCTGCAGGAAGAAACCCAGACCGACCATAACCTGGGCCGCTTCATGAACCACAGCCTGGCTGAGTACCACATTCCGGTGAATGCCGACATCAACGACATCGACGTGATCTTCGTCGACGAGCCCGACAACATCGTCAACGCCCTGGGTTCCAAGGGTGTCGGCGAGATCGGCATCGTCGGTGTCGCGGCCGCCGTGGCCAACGCCATCTACCACGCCACCGGCAAGCGTGTCCGCGAGTTCCCCATCACCTTGGACAAGGTGCTCTGAAAGCTCGATTCCGGCCGGTGCGCACTGCACCGGCCGGTGTTTTCGGGTAACAGATGAGCTGCGCAAACCCCATACCAGACGAAAGTAAACCGGGTGCGACATCCGGTCGTGCGGCACTAAACCACACAGCCCGATCGCACAAACAGGGCTACTCTTTGACGGTATCTTGATCCATGTCAACGCCTCGTCCGGCGCGGCATGGCGGCCAAACGGCCACAATCCCTGCGTCGTGGAACCAAGCAGAACGAAGTCATCAGACCGCGCTTCCCTCGCAGGGGTCGCTGGCATGGGCTGCCCGCCCGCGCCGGTTCACCTGATAGAGGAAGCCCCATGTTCGGTTTAGAGGCAATCGATCTCGCCCGAATGCAGTTTGCGTTTACGGTCTCGTTCCACATTCTGTTTCCTGCCATCACCATCGGTCTGGCCAGCTACCTGGCCGTGCTCGAAGGCATGTGGCTGAAAACCCGTGACGACACCTACCGCGACCTGTATCACTTCTGGTCGAAGATATTCGCAGTCAACTTCGGCATGGGCGTGGTCTCCGGCCTGGTCATGGCGTACCAGTTCGGCACCAACTGGAGTCGCTTCTCCGACTTCGCCGGCGCCGTCACCGGCCCGTTGCTCACCTACGAAGTACTGACCGCATTCTTCCTGGAAGCGGGCTTCCTGGGCGTCATGCTGTTCGGCTGGAACCGCGTGGGCCGCGGCCTGCACTTCTTCTCGACGGTCATGGTGGCGATCGGCACCTTGATCTCGACGTTCTGGATCCTGGCGTCCAACAGCTGGATGCAGACCCCTCAGGGCCACGAGATCATCGACGGTCGAGTGATCCCGGTCGACTGGTTCGCGGTGGTCTTCAACCCCTCGTTCCCGTTCCGCCTGGCGCACATGTCCATCGCCGCCTTCGTCGCCACGGCGTTCTTCGTCGGTGCCTCGGCCGCCTGGCATCTGCTGCGCGGGCGCAACACACCGGCCATCCGCCGGATGTTCTCCATGGCCATGTGGATGGCGTTGATCGTCGCCCCGGTGCAAGCCTTCGTCGGCGACATGCACGGCCTGAACACCCTCGAGCACCAGCCCGCCAAGATCGCCGCGATCGAAGGCCACTGGGAAAACAAGGGTGACGAAGCCACCCCGCTGATCCTCTTTGGCTGGCCCGACATGGAAGCAGAGAAAACCCGCTTCGCGGTCGAGATTCCCTACCTGGGCAGCCTGATCCTGACCCACAGCCTGGACAAGCAGGTGCCTGCGCTCAAATCCTTTCCCAAGGAAGACCGGCCCAATTCGACCATCGTCTTCTGGTCGTTCCGGGTCATGGCCGGCCTGGGCATGCTGATGATCTTCGTCGGTCTGTGGAGCGTATGGCTGCGCAAGAAAGACGCGCTGTTCACCTGCCGTCCATTCCTCTACCTGACCCTGTGGATGGGGCCATCGGGCCTGATCGCCCTGCTGGCGGGCTGGTTCACCACCGAGATCGGCCGTCAGCCGTGGGTGGTCTACGGCCTGATGCGCACCGCCGATGCTTCCTCCAACCACAGCGTCACGCAGATGAGCATCACCCTGGTGATGTTCGTCGTGGTGTACTTCTCGCTGTTCGGCGTGGGCCTGGGCTACATGATGCGCCTGGTGCGCAAGGGTCCCAAGGCACACGAAGAAACAATCAACACCGGCGGTCCTGGTACCCAGCGCACCCCTGCACGTCCTCTGTCCGCAGCCCATGAAGGCACGGAAGAAGGCCAAACCGACACCTTGAGCAAGGGGCACTAAGCATGGGTATCGATCTTCCATTCATCTGGGCCGTGATCATCATCTTCGGCATCATGATGTACGTGATCATGGACGGCTTCGACCTGGGCATCGGCATCCTGTTTCCCTTCATGAAGGATGAAGGCGACCGCGATGTCATGATGAACACCGTGGCACCAGTCTGGGACGGCAACGAAACCTGGCTGGTACTGGGCGGTGCGGCGCTGTTCGGCGCGTTCCCGCTGGCCTACTCGGTGGTGTTGTCGGCCCTGTACCTGCCGCTGATTCTGATGCTGATGGGTCTGATCTTCCGCGGCGTGGCGTTCGAGTTCCGCTTCAAGGCGACCGCAGCCAAGCGCCACGTGTGGGACAAGGCGTTCATCGGCGGCTCGCTGACAGCGACCTTCTTCCAGGGCGTGGCGCTTGGCGCGTACATCGACGGTATTCCCGTAGTCGGCCGCAACTACGCCGGGGGCGGCCTGGACTGGCTGACGCCGTTCAGCCTGTTCTGTGGCCTGGCGCTGATCGTGGCCTACGCCTTGCTCGGCTGCACCTGGCTGATCATGAAGACCGAAGGCAGCCTGCAGCAGGCCATGCACAAGCTGGCACCGCCACTGACCTACGGGCTGTTGATCGTCACCGGTATCGTCAGCATCTGGACACCCCTGGCCCATGGCGACATCGCCACGCGCTGGTTCAGCACGCCGAACCTGTTCTACTTCCTGCCGGTGCCGATCCTGGTACTGGCCACGGTGGTCGGGTTGCTGCGTTCGGTGAAGCGCAACGCGCACTACACGCCGTTCCTGCTGACCCTGCTGCTGGTGTTCCTGGGTTACAGCGGGCTGGGCATCAGCCTGTGGCCGAACATCATCCCACCGTCGATCTCGATCTGGGACGCGTCGTCGCCGCCACAGAGCCAGGGCTTCATCCTGGTGGGCACGCTGTTCATCATCCCGATCATCCTGGTGTACACCTTCTGGAGCTACTACGTGTTCCGCGGCAAGGTCACCCACGAAGACGGCTACCACTAGTCCAACCGCCGCTGCCCAGGCTGCAAGGCCTGGGTCGGGCAGGAGTAGAAGCATGAGCGAGAAACCGATCGTTACGCACAGCGAAGAGAAAAAGCCCTTGTGGAAACGCTTGGGCTGGCTGGTGGTGATCTATGCCGGCAGCGTCGTCGCGCTGGGCGTGTTTGCCATGTTGATCCGCCTGTTCATGACGGCGGCCGGGATGAAATCCCACTGAATCCCATCAGTGCTGCTCTGGCAGTGCTTTTTTTACAGCCCTCCTTGCGAGGGCTTTTTTTTGCTCTTCAAACGCACCGTTGCGCTCACTTGCGCGCGCGTAGCACCACGAACTTGGGCGTGGCAGCCACCTGTTCGACGCCGCGGAACAGCCTGGCCAGCTTGCTGTGATAACCCAGGTGGCGATTGCCGACGATGTACAGGTCGCCGCCGGTGACCAGCGCCTCGCGCGCCTGCTGGAACATGCGCCAGGCGAGGAAGTCACCCACCACCTGCTGCTGGTGGAACGGCGGATTGCACAGCACCACGTCCAGCGACTGCGGCGCCTGGCCGGCAAGGCCATCACCGGCGCGCACCTCGACCTGACGCGCGCCCAGGGCCGCCTGCCAGTTCTCCTGCGCCGATTGCACGGCCATGAACGACTCGTCTACCAGCGTGTAGCTGGCCTGCGGATTGGCCAGGGCGCTGGCGATGGCCAGTACGCCGTTGCCGCAGCCCAGGTCGGCGACCCGCGCTGCGCCGAGGTTGCGCGGCAGGTGTGGGAGGAACGCGCGGGTACCGATGTCCAGCCCTTCGCGGCAGAACACGTTGGCGTGGTTGATCAGCGTCAGCCTGGGGTCGTCCAGCTGATAGCGGGTCGGGTAGGGCGATACCGGCGCGGGCTTGCCTTCGTCAGTGGCGATCAACAGCCGAGCCTTCTTGACCGCCAGTGACGGTCGCATCGTGCCGATGTATTTCTCCAGCAGATCACCTGCAGCGTGAGGCAAGTGCTTGACCATGCCGGCAGCGACCACCTCGGCACCGGGCGCCAGGTGGCCGTGCAGGCGGATCAGCTGTTCTTCGAGCAGGGCCAGGGTCTTGGGTACACGCACCAGCACGCGGTCGAACGGACCCTGCACCGGCGCGCTCGCGGGGGTGAATGCGATGCTGTCGAATGGCAGGCCATTGCGGGTCAGGTTCTTCTCCAGACCCAACGCGCCGAGGAATGAATCGCCACTGCTGACCACCTGCACCGAGCCTTGCAGACTGATGGCCAGCGCACCGAAGCTGTCGTTGAGAATCAGCACGCGTGCCTGGGCGGGCAGGGGATGCTCGGCCATGTGCGCCAGCAGGTACTCGTCTGCCGCATCGAACGCCTGCAACGGCTCGTTGGGTTGATCGGGCTGGCGGATCAGGTCGAGCTCAGCGAAAGGCGAAGTCAGTACAGGCATGGCAGAAGGCACGAAGCGGCAATAAAGGCGCGATTCTACCCGATCGCTCACCCGACCGCGCCCCGAACGCCCACCCTTTGCCACTATGGAAGCGCGCTTCGTGGAAGCTGGCTCTGTGAGAATGGACTCTGTGGGAGCGGGCTCTGCCCGCGAATGGCGCACCGCGCAGTGTCAGACCCACCCAGCAAGACCTCAGCGAGCAGATGACTCGCCGCCCCCCTGACCCCACAGGTGGCCACACAAACCAACGGTGTTTATCTGCGGCGGTTTGCGGGAAAATACCGGCACTTGAGCCCCGGAGCGCCCCATGACTGCCAGCGCAGAAAAATTCACCCGCCAGACCATCCTCGAGGTCCAGCCGCTGACCCCCAGCCTGTTCACCCTGCGCACCACCCGCGACGCCGGTTTCCGCTTCGTCGCCGGCCAGTTCGCCCGCCTGGGGGTGACCAAGGCCGATGGCAGCGTGGTGTGGCGCGCCTATTCGATGGCGTCCTCGCCCTTCGATGAGTTTCTCGAATTCTTCTCCATCGTCGTGCCGGGCGGCGAGTTCACCAGTGAACTGAGCCGGTTGCGCCCGGGAGACGAGCTGCTGGTGGAAAAGCTGGCAACGGGTTATCTGACCTTGGATCGCTTCGTCGACGGCCGTGACCTGTGGATGCTGGCGACCGGCACCGGCGTGGCCCCTTTCGTGTCGATTCTGCAGGACTTTCCCGTGTGGGAGAAATTCGAGCACATCAAGCTCGTATACAGCGCGCGGGAAGGTCAGGAGTTGGCGTATCGAGAGTTGATCGCTGGCCTGGAACAGCGGGACTACCTGGCCGAGTTTGCCGGCAAGCTGCAGTTCATCCCGATCGTGACCCGGGAGCAGGTGCCGGGCACGTTGCATGGCCGTATCACCGATCTCATTCAGAATGGCGAGCTGGAAAAAACTGCAGGGTTGGAACTGGTGCCCGAGCATTCACGGGTGATGATCTGCGGCAACCCCCAGATGATCGACGACACCCGCCAACTGCTCAAGGGCCGTGACATGAACCTGAGCCTGAGCCGCCGCCCCGGCCAGGTCGCCGTCGAGAACTACTGGTAGCAGTCATCTCGTAGGAGCGGTCTGTGGCCGCGAAAGCCTCGCCGAGCTCAGGTCTACCTGACTCACCGCATTGGCCCTTCGCGGCCACAGACCGCTCCTACAATGTGAGTGTGGTTCTTCTGTAGGAGCGGTCATCGACCGCGAAAGCTTAACGCGGTATCAGATCTGCGGACCAGGCGTCGGTGCAGTGGTCACCACGGTGCCTTTGCCATTCTGCTCTTTGAGCAGGTCACGGATTTCGCTCAGCAGCACTTCTTCCTTGGAAGGTGCAGCAGGCGCCGCAGGTTTCTTCTCTTCCTGATGACGCAGGCGGTTGATGGCCTTCACGCCCATGAAGATGGCAAATGCCACGATGATGAAATCGACGACTGTCTGGATGAACTTGCCATAGGCCAATACCACCGCCGGCGCATCACCGACCGCCGCACGCAGCGTGATGGCCAGGTCGCTGAAGTCCACGCCACCGATCAGCAGCCCGAGCGGCGGCATGATCACATCGCCCACGAAGGATGAAACGATCTTGCCGAAGGCTGCACCGATGATGATACCAACGGCCATGTCGACTACATTGCCCTTGACCGCAAAGGCCTTGAATTCACTTAGCACGCTCATGAGGTTATTCCTTATTACAGATGAGGTTGGTCAACGCAGTCCAAGTCAGCGTATTGCTTCATTTTCCACGCCTGCTGCAAGGGACACAGCTGCGCCCGAGAAGTTTTGTCAAAGTACAGACTAGCCGCTTTTCCGCGCTGCAAGGGCTTGATTTACCCACTATTACAGCGCGCTCGATTATCATGAACGCACTTTTCGAACAGGAATTTTCATGGCCAAGGCAAAGCGCATGTACGGCTGCACCGAGTGCGGTGCCACGTTCCCCAAATGGGCCGGCCAATGCGGCGAATGCGGTGCCTGGAACACCCTGGTGGAAACGGTCATCGAAAGCGGCGCCGCCGCACCGCCCAGCGGCCGCACCGGCTGGGCAGGGCAGCAGGCCCAGCTCAAGACCCTGGCCGAAGTCAGCATCGAGGAGATCCCGCGCTTCTCGACCGCCTCGGCCGAACTGGACCGCGTGCTCGGTGGCGGTCTGGTCGATGGCTCGGTGGTGCTGATCGGCGGCGATCCGGGCATCGGCAAGTCGACCATCCTCCTGCAGACCCTGTGCAACATCGCCACGCGCATGCCTGCGCTTTACGTCACCGGCGAAGAGTCGCAGCAACAGGTCGCCATGCGTGCGCGGCGGCTGGGGTTGCCCCAGGACAAGCTCAAGGTGATGACCGAGACCTGTATCGAAACCATCATCGCCACCGCCAAGGTCGAACAGCCCAAGGTCATGGTGATCGACTCGATCCAGACCATCTTCACCGAAAACCTGCAGTCCGCGCCCGGGGGCGTGTCCCAGGTGCGTGAAAGCGCAGCGCTGCTGGTGCGCTACGCCAAGCAGAGCGGCACGGCCATCTTCCTGGTCGGCCACGTGACCAAGGAAGGCGCCCTGGCGGGCCCTCGCGTACTCGAGCACATGGTCGACACCGTGCTCTATTTCGAAGGTGAATCCGATGGCCGCCTCCGCTTGCTGCGCGCCGTGAAGAACCGCTTCGGCGCGGTCAACGAGCTGGGCGTGTTCGGCATGACCGACAAGGGCCTCAAGGAAGTCTCCAACCCGTCGGCGATCTTTCTGACCCGAGCCCAGGAAGAAGTCCCCGGCAGTGTGGTCATGGCTACGTGGGAAGGCACTCGGCCAATGCTGGTGGAAGTGCAGGCCCTGGTCGACGACAGCCACCTGTCCAACCCACGGCGAGTCACCCTGGGCCTGGACCAGAACCGTCTGGCCATGCTGCTGGCGGTGCTGCATCGGCACGGCGGCATCCCCACCCACGACCAAGACGTGTTCCTCAACGTGGTCGGCGGCGTGAAAGTGCTGGAAACCGCCTCCGACCTGGCGCTGCTGGCGGCGATCATGTCCAGCCTGCGCAACCGCCCGCTGCCCCACGACCTGCTGGTGTTCGGCGAAGTCGGTCTGTCGGGCGAGGTGCGCCCGGTCCCCAGTGGTCAGGAGCGGCTCAAGGAAGCGGCCAAGCACGGCTTCAAGCGCGCCATCGTGCCCAAGGCCAACGCCCCCAAGGAGGCCCCACCGGGCCTGCAGATCATCGCCGTGACCCGCCTCGAGCAGGCGCTGGATGCCTTGTTCGAGTAGCACGAACCCCACAGTAGGCTAAGGTTGTTGGGTGTCACCGCCTTACTGTGGGAGCGGGTTTACTGTGGGAGCGGGCTCTGCCCGCGAATAGGTCCGCCCCGCCCCCAAAAAACTGCACCTGCCCGAGGCTTCCGACCCATGCCTGTTCGACCCTCACGCATCACCGCAATCGCTGCAGCCTGCCTGTTCTCCCTGTCGACCCACGCCGCCGAGCTACCCGCCGCCGACCTCTACAAACAAGCCCAGGCCGAACAACCCAGCTACCTGGAAACGGTCAAGGAGCTGGTTTCGGTCGACACCGGTACCGGCCAGGAAAAAGGCCTGGCGACGATCAGTGCACTGCTGGTCAAGCGTCTCAAGGAACTGGGCGCCACGGTCCAGACCACCCCGGCCACGCCGTCGGTAGGCGACAACATCGTCGGCACCTTCAAGGGCACCGGCAGCAAGAATTTCCTGCTCATGGTCCACTACGACACCGTGTTCGGCCCCGGCACTGCGGCCAAGCGCCCGTTCCGCACCGACCAGGAGCGTGCCTACGGCCCAGGTGTGGCCGATGCCAAGGGCGGGGTGGCGATGATCCTGCACGCGCTGAAACTACTCAAGGCCCAGGGATTCGACGGCTACGGCACCCTCACCGTGCTGTTCAACCCGGACGAGGAAATGGGCTCGGCCGGCTCGAAAAAAATCATCGCCGAACTGGCCGCTCAACACGACTACGTCTTTTCCTACGAACCACCGAACAAGGACGCCGTCACCACCGCCACCAACGGCATCAACGGGCTGTTCCTGGAGGTCAAGGGTCGCTCGTCCCACGCCGGCTCCGCGCCCGAAGACGGGCGCAATGCGCTCACCGAACTGGCTCACCAGCTGGTCCAGCTCAAGGACCTGGGTGATCCCGACAAGGGCACCACGGTGAACTGGACCATGGCCAAGGCGGGTGAGAAGCGCAACATCATCCCCGCCATCGCCACGGCCGAAGCCGACATGCGCTACTCGGACATCGAGGAAACCGACCGCGTGCTTGCGCAAGGCCAGCGCCTGATCCGCAAGCAGCTGATCGACGACACCCAGGTCAGCCTGCGTCTGGAAAAAGGCCGGCCGCCCCTGGCCAAGAACAGCGGCTCCGAGCAGTTGGCTGGGGTCGCGCAGAAGGCCTATGCGGCGATCGACAAGTCCATCGAACCGATCGCCATGCGCTTCGGGACCGACGCCGGCTATGCCTATGTGCCGGGCAGCGACAAGCCTGCGGTACTGGAAACCATGGGCGTGGTGGGCGCGGGCCTGCACGCCGATGACGAATACATCGAGCTGAGCAGCATTGCGCCGCGGCTGTACCTGACGTTGTCGATGATTCGCACCCTGTCGGCGCCGTGAGCTACCGCAGCGCCGACGCTTGGTTGAGGCGTCGGCGCTGCGACTTGCTCAACCCCCGACCGCACCCGTACTCTGGGGCCTTCTCAACGACCACGGAGCACGCCCTATGAACACTGCAGTAACGGGCATGGGCCCCGTCAAGGCCGTCATCTTCGATATGGATGGCCTGCTTCTGAACACCGAGGGCATCTATACCGAAGTCACGCAGATGATTGCCGAGCGGTACGGCAAGGTCTTCGACTGGAGCATCAAGCAGAACACCATCGGCCTGGGCGCCAACGACCTGTCGACCTATATCGTCGAAACCCTGGGCCTGCCCCTGACGCCCGCCGAATTCATGGAAGCGCGCGCACCGCTGATGGCCGAGCGCTTTCCCCACGCGCAGGCCATGGCCGGCGCCGAGGCACTGGTGCGGCACTTGAAGGCACACAATATTCCGATCGCTGTGGGCACCAGTTCGTCCCGTGGGCATTTCGCGATGAAAACCACGTTGCACGAAGAGTGGTTCGCGCTGTTCGACACCATCGTCACCGCCGATGACCCGGAAGTGGGCGCGGCCAAGCCGGCGCCGGATATCTTTCTGGTCGCGGCCAAGCGTCTGGGCGTGGAGCCCAAGGACTGCCTGGTGTTCGAGGACTCACCCTTCGGCGTCACCGCCGCCAAGGCCGCTGGCATGTTCGCCATCGCCGTCCCCGATGCCGCCATGGCCCCGGAGCGCTACCACCACGCCGACGATCGGCTGCAAAGCCTGCTGGGCTTCGACCCCGCCCAATGGGGGCTGCCGGCCCACCTGGTGTAGCAATATTCGCCGTAGGAGCGGTCACCGGCCGCGAAGGCCTCGCCGCCGACCTCAAACCTCCAACAAAGCCCCCAGCTCGCGCTCCAGCTCCTCGGGGTCGCCCAGATTGAGTTCGATCAACCGGCGCAAATGGCTGATCGAATCCAGACCAATATGGGTGCACACGAACCCCAGCTGCCCATGGTCGTCATGGGCCAGCTTGACCTCCATCACCACATCTTCCTGTGACCCCAGTTTCACATCCACATTGAAGGGCTTGTCGGCCTCGCCCAGCCAGGGCGACGGCTTTTCGATCAACAGCCCCTTCAATGACAGGTCGAGCAGCTTCACCGGCCAGCGCTCGGTGCCTTGGCGCAGTTCGGTCTTGGCATCGAAGGCGATGCGCTTGAAGCGACGGCGTTCGGTATGGGGTTGCGTCATGATCGGGTCCTCGAGTTTTGCTGGACTATAGCGCAGTGGCTCAGAGCCAGCGGCGAACCCGTCGACAATACTGGCGATAAGTGTCGCCAAACAGCGCTTCGAGCTGAATTTCGTCGGGCCGGATCACCAGCCAGTTCATCAGGTACAGCAACACCGGCAGCAATAACCATGGCCACAGGCTGCCCATCAGCAGCGACAGCGCGACATAGGCCAGGGTGTCGCCCAGGTTGATCGGGTTGCGCGACAGCGCGAACGGTCCGTCGCGCTGCAGTTCCTGAGGCGCATCGAAGTTGCTGGTCGCGGTGTGCTGACGCTTGAAACGCAGCATGGCCCAGAACGACAGACCCTGACCGAGGATGATCAAGGCCGCCGCGGTCGCTGCGGTCCAGCTGTTGACCGGCAGTGCAATGGGCAGTGCATAGCTCAACGCCATGGCCACGGCGATGAATGCCAGATACAGCAATGGCGGGGGCAGGGCGGCGCGTGCGGGTGGCTTGGGCATGGGGCGGACTCGCAAGGGACACCTTTAGTGCGACCGGCACGGGCGCCTGGTGTTCCGGGCCATCATCGGGTCATGCGCTGCGCCGCTCTAGACCAACGTGGGGATGGCCTTCGGACAAAAAATCGCTAGACTCGATAAGGCTGACACTCATCCACTGAGCTGGAAACAATAATATGAAAAACAATAGCAGTGCGTTCCGCCACGTTCCGTGGCTGATCGTGGCGATCATTGGTGCCTGTGCCCTGGGCGTCGTTGCGCTTCGCCGCGGTGAAGCAATCAACGCGTTATGGATCGTCGTCGCGGCCGTGGCCATCTACCTGGTCGCCTACCGCTACTACAGCCTGTTCATCGCCAACCACGTCATGCAGCTCGACCCGCGCCGCGCCACGCCCGCCGTGCTCAACAACGACGGTCTGGACTACGTACCGACCAACAAGCACATCCTCTTCGGTCACCACTTCGCCGCCATCGCCGGCGCCGGACCCCTGGTCGGCCCGGTACTCGCCGCGCAGATGGGCTATCTGCCCGGAACGCTGTGGCTGATCGCCGGCGTGGTGCTGGCCGGTGCCGTGCAGGACTTCATGGTGCTGTTCCTGTCCACCCGCCGCAACGGCCGCTCGCTGGGCGACATGGTGCGCGAGGAAATGGGCCGGATCCCCGGCACCATCGCCCTGTTCGGTTGCTTCCTGATCATGATCATCATCCTCGCCGTGCTGGCGCTGATCGTGGTCAAGGCGCTCGCCGAAAGTCCGTGGGGCATCTTCACGGTCATGGCCACCATTCCCATTGCGATGTTCATGGGCGTGTACATGCGCTACATCCGCCCGGGCCGCATCGGTGAAATCTCCATCATCGGCGTGCTCCTGCTGCTGCTCTCGATCTGGCTGGGTGGTCAGGTGGCCGCCGATCCGGTCTGGGCCAAGGCCTTCACCTTCACCGGTGTGCAGATCGTCTGGATGCTGATCGGCTATGGTTTCGTTGCCGCCGTGCTGCCCGTGTGGCTGATCCTGGCCCCGCGCGACTACCTCTCCACCTTCCTCAAGATCGGCACCATCATCGCCCTGGCCATCGGCATTCTGGTGACCATGCCGGAGCTGAAGATGCCCGCGCTGACCCAGTTCACCGACGGCACCGGCCCGGTATGGAAGGGCGGTCTGTTCCCGTTCCTGTTCATCACCATCGCCTGTGGCGCGGTGTCCGGCTTCCACGCGCTGATCTCCTCGGGCACCACGCCCAAGCTGCTGGACAACGAAACCAACGCCCGCTACATCGGCTACGGCGGCATGCTGATGGAGTCGTTCGTGGCGATCATGGCCATGGTCGCCGCTTCGGTGATCGAGCCAGGCGTGTACTTCGCCATGAACAGCCCGGCCGCAGTGGTCGGTACCGATGTGGTCGCAGTGGCCACGGCGGTCAGCAGTTGGGGCTTCGCCATCACGCCGGAAGCGCTGCAGGCGGTTGCCCATGACATCGGCGAAACCACCATCCTGGCGCGCGCCGGTGGTGCGCCAACATTGGCCGTGGGTATCGCGCAGATCCTGCATTCGGTGCTGCCGGGTGAAAACACCATGGCCTTCTGGTACCACTTCGCGATCCTGTTCGAAGCGCTGTTCATCCTGACCGCCGTGGACGCGGGCACCCGTGCCGGCCGCTTCATGCTGCAGGACCTGCTCGGCTCGTTCGTCCCGGCGCTCAAGCGCACCGAGTCCTGGACCGCCAACGTCATCGCCACTGCCGGCTGCGTCGCGCTGTGGGGCTGGTTGCTGTACCAGGGCGTGATCGATCCGTTGGGCGGCATCAATACCTTGTGGCCGCTGTTTGGCATTTCCAACCAGATGCTCGCCGGTATCGCCCTGATGCTCGCCACCGTCGTGCTGATCAAGATGAAGCGCCAGCGCTACATCTGGGTCACCATGCTGCCGGCCGTCTGGCTGCTGATCTGCACCACCACCGCAGGCTTCATCAAGCTGTTCGACGCCAATCCGGCGGTCGGCTTCCTGGCCCTGGCCAACAAGTACAGCGCCGCTCTGGCCCAGGGCCAGGTGCTTGCGCCGGCCAAGAGCGTGGAGCAGATGCAGCACGTGATCTTCAATGCCTACACCAACGCAACCCTGACCGTACTGTTCCTGCTGGTGGTCTTCAGCATCCTGTTCTTCGCCTTGAAGGTCGGCGTCGCCGCCTGGGGCAAGAAGGAACGTACCGACAAGGAAGCACCGTTCCAGCCGTTCCCCAATGCGTGATGACCGAGGGCTGCCGCCATGTTCAACGACCTGAGCAAGTTGGGAAAATACCTGGGCCAGGCGGCACGTCTGATGGTGGGCATGCCGGACTACGACAATTACGTCGAGCACATGCAGACCAAGCACCCGGACAAGCCGATGATGGACTACGAGGCGTTCTTCCGCGAACGCCAGGAGGCCAGATACGGTGGCAAGGGTGGGCCCAAGTGCTGTTGAGGCATGCCATCTCGTAGAGATGTGTCTTGAGTGATCGCCCTTTCGCGGCCACTGGCCGCTCCTACACGTGATCGAATATCCCTGTAGGAGCGGCCAGTGGCCGCGAAGAGGCCATTTGCATTTAAATGATTGTGGAGCCAACAACCTTGTCCGAAGCCGCCCCCCCCATTCCCGTCACCATCCTCAGCGGCTTTCTCGGCGCCGGCAAGACCACCTTGCTGCGCCACATGCTCAAGGCCGAGCACGGCCTGAAGATCGCCGTGATCGAGAACGAATTCAGCGATACCGGCATCGACACCCAGCTGTTGGGCGACGAGCCCGTGCAGACCATGACCCTGGCCAACGGCTGCGTGTGCTGCACCATTCACACCGACCTGACCAAGGCGCTGTACCTGCTGTTGGAGCGTCTGGACAGCGGCGAAATCGCCTTCGATCGTCTGGTCATCGAATGCACCGGCCTGGCCGACCCGGCGCCGGTCGCCCAGACCTTCTTCATCGATGAAGAACTGCGCGAACGCTACATCCTGGACGGCATCCTGACGTTGGTGGACGCCGCCCACGCGGGTATCCACCTGGCCCAGACCATCGCCCAGGCACAGGTAGGTTTCGCCGACCGCCTGCTGATCAGCAAGACCGACCTGGTCGCGCCTTCGGTGTTCGACGAACTGAGCGAGCGCCTGACCCGCATCAACCGACGCGCGCCGATCCGTGTGGTCGAGCACGGTCGAATCGATCTGGCGGAGCTGCTCGATGTGCGTGGCTTCAATCTCAATGCCGGCCTGGCGTTGCGCCCGGTCAATCAGGGTCCCAGCGTGGACCGCATCGCCAGCCTGGTACTGCGCACCGACAAGCCGCTGGACATCGACCGCCTCAGTACCTTCATGAACGAACTGCTGGAAGAGCACGGCAAGCAACTGCTGCGCTACAAAGGCGTCTTGAGTATCGCGGGGGAGGATCGACGCCTGGTGTTCCAGGGCGTATTGAAGCTCTATGGCTTCGACTGGGACACCGAATGGGCCCCGGGGGAGGTACGCGAAAGCGTGATGGTCTTCATCGCCGATGATCTACCCGAAGCCAAGATCCGCGCCGGATTCGATCAGCTCTGAATCCCGCGTACCCGACACACCGCGGCAACGCCGGACGCGGCTCGCGCCGCTGCTACAGAGGGCGACGCTGGACGCGGCTACAAAATGATGCGATCCCTGTAGCAGCGGCGCAAGCCGCGTCGGCGGTCCCGCGCAGTATCTGACACAACGCGGTGCAACCAAACGCAAGCTTAACGCTCCCCCTGTAGCAGCGGCGCAAGCCGCGTCGGCGGTCCCCGCGAAATATCTGACACAACGCGGTGCAACCAAGCGCAAGCTTAACGCACCCCCTGTAGCAGCGGCGCAAGCCGCGTCGGCGGTCCCCGCGAAATATCTGACACAACGCGGTGACGCCCAACGCGGCCTGCGCCGCAGCCACAGGAATACCGCCAATCTTTACGCCGAATAAACCGGCAGCTTGGCGCAGATGGCCTGGACCTTCTGGCGCACGGCATCGATCACCGCTTCATTGTTCAGGTCAGCCAGGATGTCGCAGATCCAGCCGGCCAGTTCCTGGCACTCGGCTTCCTTGAAACCACGGGTGGTCACAGCCGGCGTACCAAAGCGCAGGCCGGAGGTGACGAACGGCGAGCGGGGGTCATTGGGCACCGAGTTCTTGTTGACGGTGATGAATGCCTTGCCCAGCGCCGCGTCTGCGTCCTTGCCGGAAATGTCCTGCTTGATCAGCGACAGCAGGAACAGATGGTTCTCGGTACCACCGGAAACCACGTCGAAACCACGGTCGATGAACACCTTGGCCATGGCCTGGGCGTTCTTCACGACCTGCTGCTGGTAGGTCTTGAACTCGGGCTGCAGCGCTTCCTTGAAGCACACGGCCTTGGCGGCAATGACGTGCTCCAGCGGGCCGCCCTGGGCACCTGGGAACACCGCCGAGTTGAGCTTCTTCTCGATCTCGGCATTGGCACGCGCCAGAATCAGGCCGCCACGAGGACCGCGCAGGGTCTTGTGGGTGGTGGTGGTGACCACGTCGGCGAACGGCACCGGGTTGGGGTACACGCCAGCGGCAACCAGGCCGGCCACGTGGGCCATGTCGACGAACAGGTAGGCACCGACCTTGTCGGCGATTTCACGGAAACGCGGGAAGTCGAGGATCTGCGAGTAGGCGGAAAAACCGGCCACGATCATCTTCGGCTTGTGCTCCAGCGCCAGGCGCTCGACTTCGTCGTAGTCGATCAGGCCCTGGGCATCGATGCCGTACTGGACGGCGTTGTACAGCTTGCCCGACGAAGAAACGCTGGCGCCGTGGGTCAGGTGACCGCCGTGGGCCAGGCTCATGCCCAGGATGGTATCGCCTGCCTGCAGCAGGGCCAGATAGACCGCGCTGTTGGCCTGGGAACCGGCGTGCGGCTGAACGTTGGCGTAGTCGGCGCCGAACAGCTCCTTGGCGCGGTCGATGGCCAGTTGCTCGATCACGTCGACGAACTCGCAGCCGCCGTAGTAGCGCTTGCCAGGATAGCCTTCGGCGTACTTGTTGGTCAGCACCGAGCCCTGGGCTTCCATCACAGCGGGACTGGTGTAGTTTTCCGAGGCAATCAGCTCGATGTGATCTTCCTGGCGCTGGGCTTCTTGCTCCATGGCGGCAAAGAGATCGGCATCGTACTTGGCGAGTGTCTGGCTACGGCTGAACATGGCGGTCCTCAGGGATCGGGATGTTGGGAAAGGCGAGCATTCTACCCCATCGGCTTTTGTCTGGCATATGAAAGGCAGTCATCGCGTGGACAAGCGGGCTTCATGTCTGGTTGTGCCCACTCATGCCGTAGGAGCGGTCATCGGCCGCGAAAGCCTCACCGCAGTCCACCTGACCCACCGCATCGACCCATCGCGGCCACAGACCGCTCCTGCGGGGTCAGATCCTGCGCGTAGTCACTGAAGCAGAAACAGCGCGTCGTTGCTGAACTGCGTCTCGAAGCGATGGGCCTGCATCGGGCGCCCGAACAGGTAGCCCTGAACCTCGTCGCAGCCATGCTCGCGCAGGAACTCCAATTGTTCATGGGTTTCCACGCCCTCGGCGATGACCGAAAGGTTCAAGCTGTGCGCCATGGCGATGATCGCCCGCGCAATCTGCGCATCCTGCTCGCCGGACGGCAGGCCATCGACGAAGGTGCGGTCGATCTTCAGCACGTCGATGGGGAACTGCTTCAGATAGTTGAGCGACGAATAGCCGGTGCCGAAATCGTCGACCGCAATGCTCAGGCCGAGATTCTTCAAGGTGTCGAGGATCATCATGGCTTCGTTGACCTCGCGCATCAGGATGCTCTCGGTCAGTTCCAGCTCCAGGCACGCCGGTGGCAGACCACTGATTTCCAGCATCCGGGCGATGCGATTGCCCAACTGACCATCGGCGAACTGCCGCGCAGAGATGTTCACCGAGATCTTGGGCACGCGCACCTTGGCCAGATGCCAGGCCTTGAGCTGGCGACAAGCCTCGGCCAGCACCCAGTCGCCCACATCCACCACCAGGCCGAGCTCTTCGAGCACCGGGATGAACTCGACCGGCGGCACCAGGCCACGGCGTGGGTGATTCCAGCGCAACAAGGCTTCGGCACCGGTCAGGCGTTTGCCGTCGCCGCTGAACTGCGGCTGGTAGTACAGCACGAACTCCTGTTGTTCCAGGGCGTGGCGCAAGTCGCTTTCCAGCTCCAGGCGCTCCAGCGCCGTGGCGTTCATATCGGCCTGGTAGAACTGGAAGTTGTTCTTGCCTCGCTCCTTGGCGTGATACATCGCGGTGTCGGCGTTCTTCATCAGTTGGCTCAGCTCGCCGCCGTCCTGAGGGCTCAAGGCGATGCCCACACTGGCGGTAACGAAGAACTCGCGGCCCTCCAGCACGAAGGGTTTGACCAGGCTGCCGAGAATCTGCTCCGCCACATGAATGGCCTGATTCAACGCCAGCTCGCGGGTGGCGCGCGGTTGCAGCAGCAGGGTGAACTCGTCGCCGCCCATGCGCGCCACCGTGTCGTCATCGTCGACGCAGCCCAGCAGGCGCGTGGCCATGTCCTTGAGCATACGGTCACCGGCGGCGTGGCCGAGGGAGTCGTTGATCGGCTTGAAGCGGTCGAGGTCGAGGAACATCAGCACCACCCACGATTGCTGGCGCTCGGCTTGCTGCAGGGCGTTGTACAGGCGGTCCTGGAACAGCGTGCGGTTGGGCAGGTGGGTCAGGGCATCGTAGTAGGCCAGGCGATGGATGCGCTGCTCACTGGCCTTGCGCTCGCTGATGTCGCTGAAGAAACACACGTAGCTGGCCAGGTCGCCTTCGTCGTCGAGTACCGCGGTGATGCCGACCCAGGCCGGGTAGTGCTCGCCGTTGCGACGCTTGAGCCAGACCTCACCTTCCCAGGTACCGCGCTGTTGCAGTTGCTTGAGCACGTAACGCAGGTGCGCTTCCTGCTGGTCATCCACGGTCAGCATGTTCGGCAACTGGTCCAGCACCTGGGCCACGGCATAACCGCTGACGCGGCTGAAGGCCTCGTTGGCCTGCACGATGTAGCCCGCCGGATCGGTGATCAGAATCGCCGACGTCGAATGCTCGAACACCGTGGCGGCCATGCGCAGGTCCTTTTCGGCGCGGCGTTGCTGGCTTACGTCGCGACCCACGCCCAGAATGCCTTCGAACGTCCCCTGGGTGTCCCAGATCAACACCAGGCGCAGCTCGATGGGAATCTTGCGACCGTCGTTGCGCAGGCAGTCGAACATGAACACCTGGGTCTTGAGGTCGCTGCGCAGAGCGGCCAGCTCGGCCGGCGCATGCAGCGCCTGGTGGACCTGGGTCAGCAGCGCGTTGATACCCGTCAGCTGTGCAGGATTGGCCAGCATGCCTTGCCAACCGTTCTGCATCACCCAGTCCGCGTCGAAGCCCAGCACCGTCTGCACCGAAGGGCTGACGTAGTTCAGCTCCATGCGGTTGTTGGTGGAAAAGATCACATCGCTGATGCTTTCGGCGAGCATGCGATGGCGTTTTTCGCTCTGGCGCAGCGATTCGCTCGCGGTCCTGTGGCTGGTGACGTCGGTGATACTGAGAATGACCGCGTGGTAGTCCTTGGCGTGTTCGGGAAAACGCACCGTCACCCACAGGTACTGATCGTGGCCCTGCTGGTTGTCCAGGCGGATCTCCAGCTCCAATTGCTGCTGACGCTCCAGCAGCGCCCCGATCAATTGATGGCCGATGCCAGTGGCCCGGTCCGACCAGCCCTCGATCAGCTTGCGCCACGCCTGATCGTTGGTGTGCACTTGCAGCACGCGCAGGGCAACGTGGTTCACTTCGGTGATGCGCAGTGCCTGCAACAGCTCCTGACGGGTTGCCGGATTGTCCTCCAGCCACCGGCCAAGATCGGTGCGCTCGTTCAGCCCCACCCGTTCGAACAACGCCAGCACACCTGACAGATCGAGCACGCACAGGGCCACGCCCGCGCCCTCGAAGATGTCCCGATAGCGCCGACGCTCCTCGTTGAGTTCGCGCTGACGGCGGCGCATGCTCAACAGCGCCAGCAAAGGCACCAGCGAGATCAACAAGCCCAGCAGGCATTTACCTATCAACGGCGGCAGCAACGCCAGCCGCGCTTCACGGGCGTCGAACAGGCTGCGCAACTGCCAGTCACTGTGGCTCAGCTGGGTGACCAGCACACTCTGGTTCAGCTCGGTGGTGCTCAGTTCGGAGGCGCTGATCGGGGCAGGGTCGGCGCGGTTGATGACGTGCTTGTCGACATGGTTTTCCAAGACCCAGCCAGGGTTCTGCCCACGCTCGACCTGATGAATGAGCCGACTGATGACGATCGGGCTCATGCGCAGCAGCCAGTAGCCATTGGTGTTCTCACCGGGCTGGCGGATCAACAGATAGACCAGGTCTGCCGTCGGGCTGTTGGTGTAGTAGTGGCTGTCGCCGTCCAGGCGACCGACCAGGGCGGTGATAAAGGCATCGTCGTTGGCTTCGAGCAAAGTGTCGGCGATGATTCGGGCATCGCCACTGAGCCAGGCCAGGCTTTGCAACTCGGGCACCGAGCGGCGTACGCGGGTGACGGTTTCGGCCCGCTCGCGAGCGCTGGGGAAAGGCTGGGTGGTGAGCAACTGGTTGAGCACGATCTGCGCATTGAGCGCCATGTTCAGATTGACGTGATCGGCCAGGTCCGCACTGTAGTCGATGCTGTGCTGGCGTCGGTCGGCCTGGGTACGCTGGAACTGGTCGAACAGCTGCCAGAACAGCAGCATCAGCAGCATCAATACCAGGAGCGCCAGCGCGCCCTTCAACGAGCCGTGCAGCGGAGTACCTGACCCTTGGACAGGCGGGCGCAAGGAGGACGGCTGATTGAGATTGGGCAAACTGAACATCCTGCGATATGACAGTCGTGGGCAGGCATAGGCGTGTACCCAGGCATGGGCACATGAATCATGCGTGTTACACCTCGCACTATAAGCTGTAGCGCCCAAATCCGGCTAGATTTCTGTAGCAGCGCAGCGCGCCGCGCAAGGCGTGCCCAGTCCATGTAGCAGCGGCGTAAGCCGCGTCAGCAGACGCCACCGTACCCCGCCGCGATCCACCACCCCTGCAGACCATCGCCCAGGCACGCACTGGTTTGCCCTGACTCCCGCATTCCGGTAGCTTTGAACACCTTGCGGGGGCCCAAGCTTCCATCCTCTATCTCGCACCTTCTTTATCCAGGTTCATTCCATGGCTCAATACGTCTACACCATGCATCGGCTGAGCAAAGTCGTTCCGCCGAAGCGGGAAATCCTCAAGAACATCTCGCTGTCCTTTTTCCCCGGCGCCAAGATCGGCGTGCTCGGCCTCAACGGCTCGGGCAAGTCCACCCTGCTCAAGATCATGGCCGGTGTCGACAAGGAGTTCGACGGCGAAGCCCGGCCGATGCCTGAGCTCAACGTCGGCTACCTGCCTCAGGAACCTCAGTTGGACCCGACCAAGACCGTGCGTGAAGTGGTCGAGGAAGCGGTCAGCGTGATCAAGGACGCCCAGGCTCGCCTGGACGAAGTCTACGCCGCCTACGCCGAGCCGGATGCCGACTTCGACAAGCTGGCCGCCGAACAGGCCAAGCTGGAAGCCATCCTGCAGGCCAGCGACGGTCATAACCTGGAGCGTCAGCTGGAAGTCGCCGCCGATGCCCTGCGCCTGCCGGCCTGGGATGCCAAGGTCGAGCACCTGTCCGGTGGCGAGAAGCGCCGCGTGGCCCTGTGCCGCCTGCTGCTGTCGGCCCCCGACATGCTGCTGCTCGACGAGCCGACCAACCACCTGGACGCCGACTCCGTGGCCTGGCTGGAGCACTTCCTGCACGACTTCCCCGGCACCGTGGTGGCGATCACCCACGACCGGTACTTCCTCGACAACGTCGCCGGCTGGATTCTCGAACTCGACCGCGGCGCCGGCATCCCCTACGAAGGCAACTACTCGGGTTGGCTCGAAGCCAAGTCCGATCGTCTGGCTCAGGAATCCAAGCAGCAGTCGGCCCATGAAAAGGCCATGAAGGAAGAGTTGGAATGGGTGCGCAAAGGCGCCAAGGCCCGCCAGTCCAAATCCAAGGCGCGTCTGCAGCGTTTCGAGGAAATGCAGTCCCAGGAATTCCAGAAGCGTTCGGAAACCAACGAGATCTACATCCCGGCCGGTCCGCGCCTGGGCGACAAGGTCATCGAATTCAAGAACGTCACCAAGGGCTACGGCGACCGCGTACTGATCGACAACCTGTCGTTCGCCATGCCCAAGGGCGCGATCGTCGGCGTCATCGGCGGTAACGGTGCAGGTAAATCGACCCTGTTCCGCATGCTCATGGGCAAGGAACAGCCGGATTCGGGCTCCATCGAAATCGGCGAAACCGTGCAACTGGCCTGTGTCGACCAGAGCCGCGACGACCTGGACGGCAGCAAGTCGGTGTTCCAGCAGATTTCCGACGGCTCCGACCAGATCCGCATCGGCAACTACGAAATCCCCTCACGCACCTATGTCGGTCGGTTCAACTTCAAGGGCGGCGACCAGCAGAAGTTCGTCAAGGACCTGTCCGGTGGTGAGCGCGGTCGCCTGCACCTGGCGCTGACCCTCAAGGAGGGTGGCAACGTCCTGCTGCTCGACGAACCGTCCAACGACCTCGACGTGGAAACCCTGCGCTCGCTGGAAGAAGCCTTGCTGGACTTCCCGGGCGCAGCCATCGTGATCTCTCACGATCGCTGGTTCCTGGACCGTGTGGCCACGCACATCCTGGCCTACGAGGATGACTCCCAAGCGGTGTTCTTCGAAGGCAACTACACCGAGTACGAGGCCGATCGCAAGAAACGCCTGGGTGAGGCGGCTGCTCAGCCGCACCGTGTTCGCCACAAGAAGCTGGCGTAAACGAAAATGGGGCCCTGAAAAGGGCCCCCATTTTTTTTGTTTGACGACTGTGGACGGTCAGGGGCTCACGGCCCTGTCTGAATGCTCGTGATTTCCACGGTCAGATCGCCCGCCGGACGTCGCCAGACGCGCTCTTCACCCACTTCCGCACCCAACAGTGCCCGACCCAGGGGCGAGGCCCAGTTGATCAGGCCAACGCCCGCATCCGCTTGATCCTCGCCTACCAGGCACACACGCTGCTCGACACCTTGATCGTCGGCAAAGGTAACCCAGCTGCCGATCTGCACTTTTGCCGTAGAGGTGATGGGTGCTACCACCTGGGCGTGCTGCAGGCGGTGCTGGTAGTAGCGCATGTCCCGTTCCAGATCGGCCATGCGCTGACGATCGGCGCGCTCGCCCATCGCCGTCTGCTCAGCCTGCAGGATCTGCACTTCAGTAACCCGCGCTTGCAGCTGGGCCAGCCCGCTGGCGGTCACGTAGTTGGGCTGGGTGCTGATCAGGCGTTCAACAGGTTGAGTCGCCTGAGCGGCAGCGTGGTCTTCATTGACGAATGCCCTGCTCATGATATTCCTCCCTTATGGGGCGGTATTGATCGCCCTGAGCGCAGGAGTACCGCGAATCCAAAGACAACCCATGGCCGCAGCCAGTTGTCGCAAGCCAGCATGACTCCTACAGTAACCACTGCTTGTAAAGGTTAGGCCGCAATATCCGGTCATAGTTGCATTCGCCACCGTCGCCTCGAACGCTTCCAGGCAGAGCCGAGCACTTGGCTAGTAGTGGTACCACTTGACCTCGAGCATGACCTCGTTGCGTGGCGAGCTCAGATGGCTGAAATCGCGTTGCGCGCTCAGGCGCAGCCCCAGGTTGCGGGACACTTCCCACTGCTGGTTCAGGCTCAGGCTGCGGCGCACCTCGCCGTTGGCGAAGTAGTCGCCCTTGCCTTCGAGGCTGAAGTTGCCCAGGGCGTTCTTCCACAGCACACCGCTGTTGAATCCCGCCGCTGGCGCGACGAACTGGGCAAAGTCGTTGTTGTGCTCCACCCGCACCGTGCCCAGGGCGAAGCCCAGCACCTGTTCGCTGAGCTGCCAGGTGCCACCGGCGCCGCCATTGACATGGGAGACCAGGTTCTCGTCACCGTGTTTGCCCAGCACCCGTTCCAGACCGCCGGTCACTTGCCAGGACAGCGGCTGCAACAGCTCGTTGCGCGGCGTCAGCGAGCGGATGGTGGCCAGATCCAGCTGCTGCACCTGCCATTTGTTGCCTTCGTACTGGCGCACTTTCAGGCCGAGAATCTCGATCTGCGCGCCGAGCGGAAAGCCTTCGGCGTTGTCATTGAGGTCGTGATAGGCCATGCGCAGGCCGTACTCGGCGAACGCGGTATCGCCGCGGGTGCCGACGCCTGCACTCCAGGTCCGCGACTGATGGCCGTCCTCGGGCAGGCCGGGCCGGTCGATGGCCAGCGGCGGCGGTGGATTGCGATTGATCGCGCGCAGCAGTTGAAAGCTGCGCTGAGTCCGCGCCGGATCGCGTTCCTGGCCGGTGGCCCGATAACGCTCCAGACGAAACGCGGCATCCTGGATCAATGCCTGGCGGTCCTTGCCCAAGGCCTGGAAGCCTTCGCTGTCGATCTGCGCCGTGTCGGCGGCAATCTTCTGCACCCATTGCTGCTCGCTGCTGTCCAGCGGCTTGGCGCGTTCGAGCAGCTCCCGCTCGCGGGAGGCGCGGTAATCGATCTTCTCGACCAGGCCGGCCGCCTTCACCGCTTTCACGGTGTCCGTGGGAATGGCGGTCAGGGGGAACTGCGAAGTCAGGTCCAGGCCCGGCCGGGCCACCTGGAGCAGTTCGAGCAGGCGATACGAGCAGTTTTCGTCAAAGAAGAAATAATCGAACTGCACCTGCTTGAGTTCCCACACGTGCTCGACCATGCGCCCGGTCTCTTCAGGTGTGAGGTTGAGCCGGTACTCCCACAGGTCGCGGTTTTCCAGGCTGCGGTACTCGGAAAGCTTTTCCTGGTAGGGCACCAGGGCGAACAAGCCCGGATAGCCCCCGGCCAACCCCTTCCAGGCATACAGAATGCTGTTGTCGCTGCCTTCGACGTAGGCGCCGAAATTGATCGCATAGCTGAGCAGGGCGGTGTTGTTGCTCTGCACATCGGCCTGATCGATGCGCAAAAGGGTGTGCCCGAACATCGAAGAAGGACTGTTCAAATACGCCGCCGGGAAGATCAGAACTGCACTGTGGGGCGCAACGTCCGAGAACCACTTGGTGAATTCGGCACACTCCACGGTCGGCAGGTCAGTCAGGCCCAGCTGTTGCCGCAGCCAGCGGGTGCGCGCAGGAAACACACACTGCGCATGCTTGTCGCCGCTGCCCGCAGGTGCATAGATCGCCTGCAACGTAGCCTGCAGTTCGGCGTCCGGATGATGCGCGCCGTCGTCGGCCAGAAAGAATTTGCGGTCATCGACATAGCTGCGCCAGCCGCCGAGCTTGCCGCGCTCGTAGTGGCCGACGGAAATCCAGTAGGGATCGTTCGCCAATTGTTGCAGACGCTGAGCGTCGATGTGCGGAGCGGCGTGCAGCGGGGCGCACACGCAGAGCGCCAGGGAGGCAAGGCGTTTGAGCATGGTCGGCAACTAGTTCGGCGAAATCGGAAAAGGGGGGATGCCCGCCCCGAAAGGAGCGGGCGGGTCGAGCTTAAGCCTGGGTGGCGTATTTGGCCAGACGTGGATCGTTTTTCAGAACGGCGATGGTGTTGCTGTGCACGTCTTCAGCGGTGGTGTCGGCGCTGCTGAAGATCTGCTGGAAGTGCTCGTGGGTGACCGACTGGAAGTAGGCACGGTCTTCGGGAGCGACGCCCAGAACCACGGCATAGGTGGTCAGTGCTTCGCCTTGGCCCTTGGCCATGTCTTCGGACAGCTCGTCCATCATGCCATTCATGGCAATCCAGGATTTACCGCCGTAGGTCAGTGCCGCGTTGGTCGAGCAACCGTTGGTGCCCGAGGTCATGCCGAAGGTGGCGTTGCCCGAAGTGCCGTTGGTGGTGGAAGCCAGGAAGTGCGCAGGCGTGCCGCGCTGGCCTTCGAACAACATGTTGCCCCAACCGCAATCCGGACCACCGGGCGCTTGCGCCATGGCGTTGATCGAGACGGCGGCGAACAGAGTACCCAGCAGAATCCGTTTCATAGCGTTGTTCTCTTTTTGATGTGCTTACTGAGGGTCTAATGCCTGGCGAACCAGGACGGGTCGGTTATTGGGCCGACCGCGTAACTTGGAGTTTAGGCAAGCATTGCAGTTCCGCACGAAATGACTAACTTGCAGCGTTGGCCGGCAAGCCCCGGTGCAGCTTGCGCCGCCGCCACAGAAGCGCCCAGAATGACAGCATCTGTCCCGCCGAAGTAAGGATGCCCGATGCCCGATTCTGTAGCTGCCAGCCTGCGTCTTGCGCCCGAGGCACTGACCCGCCCGTTTTCAGCTGAACAGTTCAACTTCACCACCACCAACGACCTGGAGCCCTTTCGCGGCGTGCTGGGTCAGGAACGCGCCGTCGAGGCCTTGCAGTTCGGTGTCGCCATGCCGCGCCCCGGCTACAACGTATTCGTCATGGGCGAGCCCGGCACCGGCCGCTTCTCGTTCGTCAAACGCTACCTCAAGGCCGAAGGCAAGCGCCTGCAGACCCCGGCCGACTGGGTCTACGTCAACAACTTCGACGAGCCGCGCGAACCCCGCGCCCTCGAACTGCCGCCCGGCAGCGCCGGCGCGTTCATCGGCGACATCGGTGCGCTCATCGACAACCTGCTGGCGACCTTTCCGGCGGTGTTCGAGCACCCGTCCTACCAGCAACGCAAGAGCGCCATCGACCGTGCGTTCAATCAGCGCTATGACCGCGCCCTGGATGTGATCGAAAAGCTGTCGCTGGAAAAGGACATCGCCCTGTATCGCGACAGCAGCAACATCGCCTTTACCCCGATGCTCGACGGCAAGGCCCTGGACGAAGCCGAATTCGCCCAGTTGCCCGAAGCTGACCGCGAGCGTTTTCACACCGATATTTCCAATCTGGAAGAGCGTCTCAACGAAGAACTGGCCAGCCTGCCGCAGTGGAAGCGCGAGTCGAGCAACCAGTTGCGTCAGCTCAACGAAGAGACCATCACCCTGGCCCTGCAACCGCTGCTGGCGCCGTTGTCGGAAAAGTATGCCGAGAACGCCGCCGTGTGCGGCTACCTGCAGGCCATCCAGGTCAACCTGCTCAAGACCGTGGTCGAGCAGTTGGTCGATGACAGCAAGGCCGACGCCCAGGCCCGCAAGCTGCTGGAAGAACAGTACAGCCCCAGCCTGGTCGTCGGTCATCACCAGAGCGGTGGCGCGCCGGTGGTGTTCGAACCGCACCCCACCTACGACAACCTGTTCGGCCGGATCGAATACAGCACCGATCAGGGCGCGCTCTACACCACCTACAAGCAGCTGCGCCCCGGCGCGCTGCACCGTGCCAACGGTGGCTTCCTGATCCTGGAAGCCGAAAAGATGCTGGGTGAGCCCTTCGTCTGGGATGCGCTCAAGCGCGCCCTGCAATCGCGCAAGCTGAAGATGGAGTCGCCACTGGGCGAGTTCGGGCGCCTGGCCACCGTCACGCTCACACCGCAGATGATTCCCTTGCAGGTGAAAGTCATCATCATCGGCGCTCGTCAGCTGTATTACGCGCTGCAGGACCACGATCCCGACTTCCAGGAGATGTTCCGCGTCCTGGTCGACTTCGATGAAGACATCCCCATGGTCGACGAGAGCCTTGAGCAGTTCGCCCAACTGCTCAAGACCCGCACCTCGGAGGAGGGCATGGCGCCGCTGACCGGTGACGCCGTCGCGCGCCTGGCCACCTACAGCGCTCGCCTGGCGGAAAACCAGGGGCGTCTGTCGGCACGCATCGGTGACCTGTTCCAGCTGGTCAGCGAGGCAGACTTCATCCGCCACCTGGCCAACGAAGAGCGCACCGACGCCGGTCACATCGAGCGCGCGCTCAAGGCCAAGGCGACCCGCACCGGTCGGGTCTCGGCGCGGATCCTCGATGACATGCTGGCGGGCATCATCCTGATCGACACCAGCGGCGCGGCAGTCGGCAAGTGCAATGGCCTGACCGTACTGGAAGTGGGCGATTCGGCGTTCGGTGTCCCGGCGCGGATTTCGGCCACGGTGTACCCAGGTGGCAGCGGCATCGTCGACATCGAACGCGAGGTCAACCTGGGCCAGCCGATTCACTCCAAGGGCGTGATGATCCTCACCGGCTACCTGGGCAGCCGCTATGCGCAGGAGTTTCCCCTGGCCATTTCTGCCAGCATCGCCTTGGAGCAGTCCTACGGGTACGTGGATGGCGACAGCGCGTCTCTGGGCGAGGCCTGCACCTTGATCTCGGCGCTTTCGAAAATGCCGCTCAAGCAGTGCTTCGCGATCACCGGCTCGATCAACCAGTTCGGCGAAGTGCAGGCCGTGGGAGGCGTCAACGAGAAGATCGAGGGCTTCTTCCGTCTGTGCGAGGCCCGTGGCCTGACCGGCGAGCAGGGCGCGATCATTCCCCAGGCCAACGTGGCCACCTTGATGCTCGACGAAAAAGTCCTGCAGGCGGTGCGTGACGGCAAGTTCCATGTCTACGCCGTGCGCCAGGCCGACGAGGCGCTGAGCCTGCTGGCGGGCGAGCCTGCCGGTGAGCCCGACGAGAACGGCGCGTTCCCCGAGGGCAGCATCAACGCCCGTGTGGTGGAGCGGCTGCGAGTCATCGCGGAAATGATCAGCGAAGAAGACCTCAAGGAAGCCGAAAAGGAACAGGCGCTGGAAGAACTGGTCGAGGTCCGGCCGACGGTGTAGATCCCGGCTGAATTACGTTGCAGCTGGCGGGCCGAGCCACCCGTCAGCTGAACCAGGGCCAGCGGTCAATCCCTTCTATGCTCCAATCATGACCCCTCGCGAGCCGCGCCTGGCTCTACGGGGCAATGGTGTATGCCAGAGGAGGGTGGCCATGGCCCGCAGCCTGAGCCTCAACCGTCAATGCCTGGGCCTGATGACCCGGATCGAATGCAGCGTTCGCCCGCTGGCAGGAGACAACGGACTGTGGACCCTGTTGTTCGCTGCCGGGATGGCGGGTGAGCAACCCAGCGCACTCAAGGCACAGGGACCTTTCCACGGTCGGCTGGCCGCCGAGGCGGTGCTGGAGGCCATCGTCGACAGCCTTACCCTGCACGGTTACCGCCTCAGTGACGACCCACAGATGTGGGCCGTGCACCTGCAACGCCAGTTGCGCGCACTCAATGGGCAATGTGGCACGCCGAGCGTTCGCTACCGGCTCCCTGAACACTGATCTGCCTGCATTGCACACGGCTGCGACACACCGTCGCACGTCGTGCTTTGTCCTGCGCGTGGCTATAATCGGCTCCAATTTCCACCACCACCCTGTGAGCCTCAATGGAACGCTTCATCGAAAAAACCATGTACGCCTCGCGCTGGTTGCTGGCGCCGATCTACGTCGGCCTGTCGCTGGGACTGCTGGCGCTGGCCCTTAAATTCTTCCAGGAAATCTTCCACGTCCTGCCCAACATCTTCGCCATGGCTGAATCCGAAGTGATTCTGGTGCTGCTCTCGCTCATCGACATGGCGCTGGTGGGCGGTCTGCTGGTGATGGTGATGATTTCCGGCTATGAGAACTTCGTTTCGCAGCTGGACATCGAAGATGGCGTAGAGAAGCTCAGCTGGCTGGGCAAGATGGATTCCTCTTCCCTGAAGATGAAGGTAGCTGCCTCGATCGTGGCCATTTCCTCCATCCACCTGTTGCGCGTGTTCATGGATGCCAAGAACATCGAGCCGCAGTACCTGATGTGGTACGTGATCATCCACATGACCTTCGTCGTCTCGGCTTTCGCCATGGGCTATCTGGACAAGCTGACCAAGCACTGAGGCCACCTGTGCCGCGTGCTGGCACAGCCCGCGCTGCTGAAGTGCGGGCACGCAGTGTGCTAGTCTGCTCGCCCTTTTATCCGGGCGCGCCCTTCATCCCCGCATGAAGACCCAAGCGCGGCCCCGCAGCGGAGCAGTGTGATGTCCGAAGTACAATTGTCGACCGACGAAACCCGCGTGAGCTATGGCATTGGCCGCCAGTTGGGCGGCCAGCTGCGCGACAACCCGCCACCGGGCGTGAGCCTGGAAGCCATTCTGGTTGGCCTGACCGACGCGTTCCGTGGCCATGAGAGCCGTGTGAGCGAAGAAGAGCTGAATGCCAGCTTCAAGGTCATCCGCGAGATCATGCAGGCCGAGCAGCAGGCCAAGGCCGAAGCCGCAGCAGGCGAAGGCAAGGCGTACCTGGCGGAAAACGCCAAGCGTGCCGAAATCACCACCACGGCCAGTGGCCTGCAGTACGAAGTGCTGAGCGCCGGCGAAGGCAGCAAGCCATCCGGCGACAGCACCGTGCGCGTTCACTACCACGGCACCATGACCGACGGCACCGTGTTCGACAGCTCCTACAACCGTGGCGAGCCGGCCGAGTTCCCGGTCAACGGCGTGATCGCCGGCTGGACCGAAGCCCTGCAACTGATGCCTGCCGGTAGCAAATGGCGCGTGCACGTTCCCAGCGAACTGGCCTACGGCGCCCAGGGCGTCGGCAGCATCCCGCCGCACAGCGTGCTGGTGTTCGACGTGGAACTGCTGGAAGTCCTGTAACGCCTCGGGGTAATCCAGAGACACCGCACGACCGCCGACGCGGCTCGCGCCGCTGCTACACAGACACGCGCTCCTGTAGCAGCGGCGCAAGCCGCCACCACGATCCCCCGGCCCACGCATCCCCCTGTAGCAGCGGCGCAAGCCGCGTCCGGCCCCACCGCGATCCCCCGCCCCATCACGATCCCCCGCCTGACGCATCCCCCTGTAGCAGCGGCGCAAGCCGCGTCGGCGGTACACACGGTCCCTCAGACACCCCGCACCCTCAATGCAATTCCCCCATCGGCCGCAATGCGCGGGCGTAGCAGAACAGAAAGAGGTTGCGCACCAACTCCTTCAACACCACAGGCTCGCTTGAGCTCAAACCATGCAGATCCAGATCCCCCTGATCACGCAGTTCATCCAACGCGTCCTCGCCAAGCACGGCACAGACTTCGCCGGTATCGCGATGCAGAATGCGCAGGTAGGGATGTGGGCGGTCCAGCCAGGCGTCGATCAGATAGGTCATGGCAATTCTCCTTGAAAGGGTTTCAATGAGAATAATTCTTATTCAAATAATAGCAAGAGACTATTTGCCATCGCCGGGCATTGCGCCCCTGAAAGCCTTGCCGGCCGCCTCACGACGGCTCGGACCGCTGGTCGGGCTGTACGTCAGACCTTGCGCACGAACTCGGACTTGAGCTTCATGGCGCCGATGCCATCGATCTTGCAATCGATATCGTGATCACCGTCGCACAGGCGAATGTTCTTCACCTTGGTACCGACCTTGACCACCAGCGAAGAGCCCTTGACCTTGAGGTCCTTGATCACGGTGATGGTGTCACCGTCAGCCAAAACGTTGCCCACCGAATCCTTGATCACCAGGGCATCGCCGTCGGCGCTTTCTTCGCCGGTTGCCGACCATTCATGGCTGCATTCAGGGCAGATCAGCTGGGTGCCGTCTTCGTAGGTGTATTCGGATTGGCATTTGGGGCAGGGCGGCAGCGTGCTCACGAGATTCCTCGAGGTAGAGAATAAAGGCACGCAGTATATAGGGTTTTTGCCCCCATAGCCCCTGTAGGAGAGGGCTACCGCAGAGAGGGGCAGTTGTGGGAGCGGGCTCTGCCCGCGAAAGTCTCACCACCGAATCATGTGGGAGCGGGGCGGGCGGCAAGCCCTCTGCCCGCGAAAGGCCCACCACCGAATCGTGTGGGAGCGGGCTCTGCCCGCGAAGGTCTCACCACCGAATCAGTGCGTACGCGCCACCGCAAACTCGCTGAGCTCGATCAATGCATCCCGATACTGGCTGGCAGGCAGCACTTCCAGCTGGGCAATGGCCTTGGCCACATAATCGCGGGCCAGACGCGCGGTGTAATCCAGCGCCCCGCAGTCCTCGACCGCCACACGGATGCGTTCCAGATCCTCGATCCCGCCTTTCTGGATTGCCTGCCGCACCAGCGCTGCCTGTTCGGCGTTACCTTCACGCATGGTGTAGATCAGCGGCAAGGTCGGCTTGCCCTCGGCCAGGTCGTCACCCACGTTCTTGCCCAGGGTCTCGGCGTCGCCGCGATAATCGAGCAGATCGTCGACCAGCTGGAACGCAACACCCAGGTGGTCGCCAAACGTGCGCAGCGCCTCGCACTGTTCCGCGCTGGCGCCGGTAAGCGCCGCAGCACTGTGCGCCGAGGCTTCGAAGAGCATCGCGGTCTTGCCGCGGATCACTTCCATGTAGATTTCTTCGGTGGTGCTGGCGTCGCGTACCTTGGACAACTGCAGGACTTCGCCCTCGGCGATGATGCGCGTGGCGTGTGAAAGAATCTTCATCACCGACATCGCGCCCAGCTCGACCATCATTTCGAAGGAGCGCGAATAGAGGAAGTCGCCGACCAGCACGCTCGGAGCATTGCCCCACTTGGCGTTGGCGGTGGAGCGGCCACGGCGCATGCCGGACATGTCGACCACGTCGTCATGCAGCAGGGTCGAGGTGTGCAGCAGCTCGATGGTGGCCGCCAGCAGGCGCAGGTCATCGCTTTGATGGCCCAGGGCTTTGCCAGCGAGCAACACCAGCAACGGGCGCAGGCGTTTGCCTCCGGAGGAGGTGATGTAGTCGCTGATCGTCGATACAAGCGGCACACGCGAGGTCAGCTGCTTCTTGATGATCTCGTCGACGGCGCTGAAATCGTCCGCCACCGCGCGGTAGAAAGCTTGGGGTTGCATCAGCGAGAGTCGCTCCAGAAGGGTTGCGCGGCATGCTAGGACGCGTGTTGGAGCGTGTCAAGGCGCGTCCATGGCCCACAGCGCCCGTATGCCGGGCCGGAAGCTGGTCGTGAACCTGCGCCGGCATCGTTTTGCCCGCAGCACCCAACCGTTCGGGCGACTGGCGGCCTCTTGTCAGCGGTTCATGGCTTGCGTACAATCGCGCACCCTGAACTTCCTGGGCAGCACCTGCCTTACGCAATTGCATTTGGGGCGTTCCAACCCATGCAGCCATGCCAGCCGACACTCTACTTATAAAGAGCTGGGTGAGCAGGATTATCGGAGAAATACCATGTCGTACGCAGTAATCGTTACCGGTGGCAAGCAATACAAGGTCGCCCCAGGTGAATACCTGAAGATCGAAAAACTGGAAATCGCCACCGGCGAATCCGTTACCTTTGATCGCGTTCTGTTGGTCGCCAATGGCGACGACGTGAACATCGGCGCTCCAGTGGTTGCCGGCGCTACCGTTGTGGCTGAAGTGATTTCCCAAGGTCGTCACGATAAGGTCCGCATCATCAAGTTCCGTCGTCGTAAGCACCACATGAAGCGCATGGGCCACCGCCAGTGGTACACCGAGATCAAAATCACCGGTATTCAGGCGTAATTTCAGCCTAATTCCTCACTAGGAGAATTGACTCATGGCACACAAAAAAGCTGGTGGTAGTACCCGTAACGGTCGCGACTCAGAAGCCAAACGCCTTGGCGTGAAGATGTATGGCGGCCAGGCTATCATCCCAGGCAACATCATCGTGCGTCAGCGCGGCACCCAATTCCACGCTGGCTACGGCGTTGGCATGGGTAAAGATCACACCCTGTTCGCGAAAGTCGCAGGCGTGATCAAGTTCGAAGTAAAGGGCGCCTTCGGTCGTCGTTACGTGAGCGTTGTCGCAGCCTAATCGCGACGTCGCTGGAGAAGCCCTGTCTTGCGACGGGGCTTTTTCGTTTATGGAGTGAGTCTCTTGCAAAGGTTTGCATGGGCTGTCGGTACGTGAGTCATTGACGGGTTTGCCGCGCTCATTTTTGCAAGAGCCTTACGTTTCAGGTTCATTGGCTCGCCCTGGCGGCGAGAGGCGTATTTTTAATGAAGTTTGTAGATGAAGTGTCCATCCGCGTGAAGGCGGGTGATGGTGGCAACGGCTGCATGAGCTTTCGCCGCGAAAAATTCATCGAGAATGGCGGCCCCAACGGCGGCGACGGTGGTGATGGCGGCTCGATCTACATGATCGCCGACGAAAACCTCAACACCCTGGTCGACTACCGTTATACCCGTCACTTCGATGCCGAGCGCGGCGCCAACGGCGGCAGCACCGACTGCACCGGCAAGAAGGGTGAAGATCTGGAGTTGCGCGTGCCGGTAGGCACCACGGTGATCGACGCCTCCACTCAGGAAGTCATCGGCGACCTGGTCAAGGCCGGTCAGCGCCTGCTCGTGGCCCATGGTGGCTGGCACGGCTTGGGCAACACCCGATTCAAATCCAGTACCAACCGCGCACCGCGCCAGACCAGCCCAGGCAAGCCAGGCGAGCAGCGCGATCTCAAGCTGGAGATGAAAGTGCTGGCCGACGTCGGTCTGCTGGGTCTGCCCAATGCCGGCAAAAGCACCTTCATTCGCTCGGTGTCTGCAGCCAAGCCCAAGGTGGCCGATTACCCGTTCACCACCTTGGTGCCGAACCTGGGCGTGGTGAGTGTCGACCGCTGGAAGAGCTTCGTCGTGGCCGACATTCCCGGTCTGATCGAGGGTGCTTCCCACGGTGCCGGTCTGGGCATCCGCTTCCTCAAGCATCTGGCGCGTACCCGCATTCTGCTGCATCTGGTCGACATGGCGCCGCTGGATGAAACCAGTGCTGCCGACGCCGCCGAAGTGATCGTCAACGAGCTGGTCAAGTTCAGCCCGTCACTGGCCGAGCGCGAGCGTTGGCTGGTGCTCAACAAGTGCGACCAGATCCTGGAAGAAGAGCACGAAGAGCGCGTCAAGGAGATCGTCGATCGCCTGGAGTGGGAAGGTCCGGTCTATGTGATCTCGGCCATCGCCAAGGAAGGTACCGAGCGTCTGAGTCGCGACATCATGCGCTACCTGGAAGACCGTGCCGACCGTCTGGCGCGCGATCCGGCCTACGCCGACGAGCTGGCCGAACTCGATCAGCGCATCGAAGACGAAGCGCGCGCCCAGCTGCAGGCGCTGGACGACCAGCGCGCGCTGCGTCGCAGTGGCGTGAAGAGCGTCCACGACATCGGCGATGACGACGACTGGGACGAAGAAGACGCCGAAGACGGCCCGGAAATCATCTACGTCCGCGATTGATCGGCCGGCCTGGCGTGCGCCTTCGCGGGCAGAGGGCTCAGCCGCCCGCCCCGTTCCCACAAAGCGCTCCGTCCCTGGCGGCGCATTGTGTGGGAGCGGGCTCTGCCCGCGAAGAGGTCGCCGCGATCCATGCACCCAATCGCATCGCCGGGCATCCTCGGTGTTAAACTAAACGCCGCTCACCATGAGCGGCGTTTTTGTTTTTCTACCGGGCAAAGGTTGGCAGATGATGCGGAGCAAGGTGACGGGCGCGCAGCGCTGGGTCGTGAAGATCGGCAGTGCGCTGCTGACCGCGGACGGCAAGGGTCTGGATCGCGCGGCGATGGGCGTATGGGTCGAGCAGATGGTTGCTTTGCACAACGCCGGGGTCGAGTTGGTACTGGTGTCTTCGGGTGCGGTGGCGGCCGGCATGAGCCGCCTTGGCTGGGCCAAGCGCCCCAGTGGTATGCACGAATTGCAGGCGGCTGCGGCCATCGGCCAGATGGGTCTGGTGCAGGCCTGGGAGTCGAGCTTCGCCGAGCATGGCCGACACACCGCCCAGATTCTCCTCACCCACGACGACCTGTCCGATCGCAAGCGCTACCTCAATGCGCGCAGCACGCTGCGTACGCTGGTCGAGCTGGGCGTGGTGCCGGTCATCAACGAAAACGACACTGTGGTCACCGACGAGATCCGCTTCGGTGACAACGACACCCTGGCTGCTTTGGTGGCCAACCTGGTGGAAGCGGACCTGTTGGTCATTCTCACCGACCGCGACGGCATGTTCGATGCCGATCCGCGCACCAATCCCGATGCCCAATTGATCTTCGAAGCGCGCGCCGACGACCCGTCGCTCGACGCCGTCGCTGGCGGTACCGGCGGTGCGCTGGGCCGCGGCGGCATGCAGACCAAGTTGCGCGCCGCGCGCCTGGCCGCGCGCTCCGGAGCGCACACGGTGATCGTCGGCGGCCGTATCGAGCGCGTGCTCGATCGGCTCAAGGCCGGCGAGCGCCTGGGTACGCTGCTGTCGCCCGAGCGTGAAATGCTGGCTGCGCGCAAGCAGTGGCTCGCTGGGCATCTGCAGACTCGGGGCACTCTGGTGCTCGACGACGGGGCCGTGCAGGCTCTGACCGGTGGCCACAAGAGTCTGCTGCCGGTGGGTGTGAAAGTGGTGCAGGGCAGTTTCAGGCGCGGCGAGATGGTAGTGTGCGTGGCGCCGGATGGTCGTGAAATCGCCCGCGGCCTGGCCAACTACAGTGCGCTCGAAGCACAGAAAATCATCGGTCAGTCGTCGGACGTCATCGAGCGCTTGCTGGGCTACATGGCCGAGCCCGAGCTGGTGCACCGCGACAACCTGATCCTCGTTTGATCCCTACAGGAATGTTTCGATGAATGTGCTCAAGGCCCTTTCGGCCACGCTGTTGTGCCTGCCGATGCTGGCGAATGCCGAGGAAATCGGTCAGGTGTCCACGGTGTTCAAGGTTGTCGGTCCCAACGATCGGATCGTCGTCGAAGCATTCGATGATCCCAAGGTGCCGGGTGTGACCTGCTACCTGTCGCGCGCCAAGACGGGCGGGGTGAAGGGCGGTCTGGGCTTGGCCGAAGACCGCGCCGAGGCGTCCATCGCCTGTCGCCAGGTCGGGCCGATCCAGTTGCCGGACAACTTGAAGGAAGGCGAGGAGGTGTTCAAGGAGCGCACGTCGCTGGTGTTCAAGACCATGCAGGTGGTGCGTTTCCACGACAAGAAGCGCAACGCGCTCGTGTACCTGGTCTACAGCGACCGCATGATCGAAGGCAGCCCGCAGAACGCCGTGACCGCCATCCCCATTCGTCCCTGGACCACCGAATAATTGCGGTGTGTCTATCGCGGCCGATGACCGCTCCTACGGATACAGGTCACGTAGGAGCGGTCATCGACCGCGAAAGGGGCCACATCGATAGCGCCTCATTCCTGCGGGCACAAAAAAGCCGACCCTGGGGTCGGCTTTTTCTACATCGTACAGCTGATCAGGCAGCAGCAGCCTGGTTCAGTGCTTTGATGTGGCCATTCAGACGGCCTTTGTGACGAGCAGCCTTGTTCTTGTGGATGATGCCTTTATCGGCCATACGGTCGATAACTGGCACGGCCAGAACATAAGCAGCTTGTGCTTTTTCGGCGTCTTTTGCGTCGATGGCTTTGACTACATTCTTGATGTAGGTGCGAACCATGGAACGCAGGCTGGCGTTGTGGCTGCGACGCTTCTCAGCCTGTTTTGCACGTTTTTTGGCGGAAGGTGAGTTGGCCACCGTCGAGCTCCTCGAAAGACTTTTTGAAATAGCCAAACAAATAAGGCCGCGAATCATGCCCATCAACGAGTTGGTTGTCAAGGGTACGTGAAACGATCCGCTAAGTGGTCGGTCGGTGTCGAAGTGATTCACTTCTGGCCCGTGACCTGTACACTCGCGAGGTTTTGGCTCTGCCTGCTGATGCGGCGCGGAGTATCGCACACCTGGGCCGGATATGGGCCTGCTCTTCGTCAACGGGCATGAAAAACTTTCGATGAATCTACTCAAATCCCTGGCCGCGGTCAGCTCCATCACCATGGTTTCGCGGGTGCTGGGCTTCGTCCGCGACACCATCATTGCGCGCATCTTCGGCGCCGGCATGGCCACCGACGCCTTTTTCATCGCCTTCAAGCTGCCGAACCTGCTGCGCCGGATCTTCGCCGAGGGCGCGTTCTCCCAGGCCTTCGTGCCGATTCTCGCCGAGTACAAGAACCAGCAAGGGGAGGAGGCCACACGCACCTTCATTGCCTATGTCGCCGGCCTGTTGACCCTGGCCCTGGCGCTGGTCACGGTGGCCGGGATCCTGGCCGCACCCTGGGTCATCTGGGCCACCGCGCCAGGCTTCGCCGATACCCCGGAGAAATTCCAGCTCACCACCGACCTTCTGCGGGTGACTTTTCCTTATATATTGCTGATCTCGCTGTCGTCCTTCGTCGGTGCGATCCTCAATACCTACAACCGCTTTTCGGTGCCGGCCTTCACGCCGACGCTGCTCAACGTGTCGATGATCCTGTTCGCCCTGTTCCTCACGCCGTACTTCGATCCGCCAGTGATGGCGCTCGGCTGGGCGGTGCTGGCGGGCGGGCTGGCGCAGCTGCTGTATCAACTGCCGCATCTGAAAAGGCTCGGCCTGCTGGTCCTGCCGCGTTTGAGCCTGCGCGACACCGGCGCCGTGCGCGTGATGAAGCAGATGCTGCCGGCCATTCTCGGGGTGTCGGTCAGCCAGATTTCGCTGATCATCAACACCATCTTCGCCTCTTTTCTGGTAGCAGGCTCGGTCTCGTGGATGTACTACGCCGACCGTCTGATGGAGCTGCCTTCGGGCGTGCTGGGGGTGGCGCTGGGTACCATTCTGTTGCCGACCCTTTCCAAGACCTACGCCAACAAGGACCGCCATGAGTACTCGCGCATCCTCGACTGGGGGCTGCGTCTGTGCTTCGTGCTGGTGCTGCCTTGCGCAGTGGCCCTGGCGTTGCTCGCCGAACCGTTGACCGTGGCCTTGTTCCAGTACGGCAAATTCACCGCCCTGGATGCGGCCATGACCCAGCGCGCGCTGATCGCCTATTCCATCGGTCTGCTGGGCATCATCCTGATCAAGGTGCTGGCGCCGGGTTTCTATGCCCAGCAGAACATCCGTACACCGGTAAGGATCGCCCTCTTTACGCTGGTGGCCACGCAGGTCTTCAACCTGATGTTCATCAGCCACCTGCAGCACGCTGGCCTGGCGCTGGCCATCAGCCTGGGTGCCTGCCTGAACGCCGGGCTGCTGTATTGGAAGCTGCGCCAGCAGGACCTGTTTCAGCCGCAACCCGGCTGGACCGCCTTTTTGTGCAAGCTGGGCATCGCCGTGCTGGCCATGGCCGCCGCCTTGCTGGTCCTGCTGCAGTACATGCCGGCATGGGCTGACGGACAGATGCTCGAACGCTTCCTGCGCCTGGGGCTGCTGGTGTTGACAGGCGTGCTAGTGTATTTCGGAATGTTGTTGGCCATGGGCTTCCGCCTCAAGGACTTCGCCCGCCGCGGGCTGGCCTGATCCCTGGGTGCCAGCGGTTTTGTGCGTTAGCGAACATCCATGCACGCTGTCGCCTGTCGTCGACGCGTGGGTATGGTTATAATCGACCACTTTATGAGCAAGAAGCGCGTTATGCAGCTGGTTCGAGGCCTTCACAATCTGCGGCCCCAGCATCGGGGCTGCGCCGCCACCATTGGCAATTTCGACGGTGTCCACCGCGGCCACCAGGCTATCCTGGCGCGGCTGCGCGAGCGTGCCCGGGAGTTGGGCGTGCCCAGCTGCGTGGTGATCTTCGAACCGCAGCCGCGCGAATACTTCAGTCCGCAGACCGCGCCGGCCCGCCTGGCCCGGTTGCGCGACAAGGTGCAGCTGCTGGCCGAGGAACAGGTCGACCTGGTCCTGTGCCTGGCCTTCAACAAGCGCCTGAGCCAGCTCAGCGCCTCGGAGTTCGTCGACACCATCCTGATCGACGGCCTGGGCGTGAAGCACCTCGAAGTCGGTGACGATTTTCGCTTTGGCTGCGACCGGGTAGGGGATTTCGATTTCCTGACCCAGGTCGGCAGCCTGCAAGGCTTCACCGTCGAAGCGGCGCAGACCGTTGAAATGGACGGCTTGCGCGTGAGCAGCACCCAGGTCCGCAAGGCCCTGGCGGCGGCCGATTTCGAACGTGCCGAGCAACTGCTCGGCCGACCCTTCTGCATCGAAGGAAGGGTCCTGCATGGGCAGAAGCTGGCACGCCAACTGGGCTGGCCCACTGCCAATGTGCAACTCAAGCGCCGTCGCGTGCCGCTGACCGGGGTCTACCTGGTGAGTGTCGACATCGATGGCAAGACCTGGCCGGGAGTCGCCAACATAGGCGTGCGGCCAACCGTTGCAGGTGATGGCAGTGCCCACCTGGAAGTGCATTTGCTGGACTTTGCCGGTGACCTCTATGGCCGGCATTTAACGGTGGCGTTCCACCACAAGCTGCGTGATGAGCAGCGTTTCGCCTCGCTGGAGGCGCTGAAGTCGGCGATCGATGCGGATGTCGCCGCCGCGCGTGCCCACTGGGCCAAGCCAACCGCTTAAATTGAAGAGCCTGAAATGACCGACTACAAAGCCACGCTAAACCTTCCGGACACCGCCTTCCCAATGAAGGCCGGCCTGCCCCAGCGCGAGCCGCAAACTCTGCAGCGCTGGGACAGCATTGGCCTGTACCAGAAGCTTCGCGAAATTGGCAAGGACCGTCCCAAGTTCGTCCTGCACGACGGCCCGCCCTATGCCAACGGCAATATTCACATCGGTCATGCGGTCAACAAGATCCTCAAGGACATGATCATCCGTTCCAAGACCCTGGCCGGCTTCGATGCGCCGTACGTGCCGGGCTGGGACTGTCATGGCCTGCCGATCGAGCACAAGGTCGAGGTCACCCACGGCAAGAACCTGGGCGGCGACAAGACCCGCGAACTGTGCCGTGCCTATGCCAGCGAGCAGATCGAAGGCCAGAAGGCCGAGTTCATCCGTCTGGGCGTGCTCGGCGACTGGGCCAACCCCTACAAGACCATGAGCTTCCCCAACGAGGCCGGCGAGATCCGTGCCCTGGCGGAAATGGTCCGCAACGGTTTCGTGTTCAAGGGTCTGAAGCCGGTGAACTGGTGCTTCGACTGCGGTTCGGCCCTGGCCGAGGCCGAGGTCGAGTACGCCGACAAGAAATCGCCGACCATCGACGTCGCCTTCCCGATCGCCGACCAGCAGGCGCTGGCCGATGCCTTCGGTCTGCCAGGCCTGGAGAAACCGGCCAGCATCGTGATCTGGACCACCACCCCGTGGACCATCCCGGCCAACCAGGCGCTCAACGTGCATCCCGAGTTCACCTACGCGCTGGTCGACGTCGGTGATCGCCTGCTGGTGCTCGCCGAAGAACTGGTGGAAAGCAGCCTGACCCGCTACAGCCTGCAAGGCTCGGTCGTCGCCACTACCGTGGGCGCCAAGCTTGAGCTGATCAACTCCCGTCATCCGTTCTACGATCGCCTGTCGCCGGTGTACCTGGCCGACTACGTCGAGCTGGGTGCCGGCACGGGCGTGGTGCACAGCGCCCCGGCCTATGGTGTCGACGACTTCGTCACCAGCAAGCAATACGGCCTGACCAACGACGACATCATCAGCCCGGTGCAGAGCAACGGCGTGTACGTCGAATCGCTGCCGTTCTTCGGCGGCCAGTTCATCTTCAAGGCCAACCAGAACATCGTCGACAAGCTGGCGGAAGTCGGCGCGCTGATGCACACCGAGGTGGTCAGCCACAGCTACATGCACTGCTGGCGTCACAAGACCCCGCTGATCTACCGCGCCACCGCGCAGTGGTTCGTGGGCATGGACAAGCCTCCGGTCGAAGGCGACACCCTGCGCGAACGCGCGGTGAAAGCCATCGAAGACACCAAGTTCGTCCCGGCCTGGGGGCAGGCGCGCCTGCACTCGATGATCGCCAACCGTCCCGACTGGTGCATCTCGCGCCAGCGCAACTGGGGTGTGCCGATCCCGTTTTTCCTCGACAAGGCCACCGGTGAACTGCACCCGCGCACCGTCGAGCTGATGGAAGAGGTGGCCAAGCGCGTCGAAGTCGAAGGCATCGAAGCCTGGTTCAAGATGGACCCGGCCGAGCTGCTGGGCGACGAGGCGGCCAACTACGACAAGATCAGCGACACCCTGGACGTCTGGTTCGACTCGGGCACCACCCACTGGCACGTCCTGCGCGGCTCGCACCCGATGGGCCATGAAAGCGGCCCGCGCGCCGACCTGTACCTGGAAGGTTCCGACCAGCACCGTGGCTGGTTCCATTCCTCGTTGCTGACCGGTTGCGCCATCGACAACCACGCGCCGTACCGCGAGCTGCTGACCCACGGTTTCACCGTGGACGAGAACGGCCGCAAGATGTCCAAGTCGCTGGGCAACGTCATCGCCCCGCAGAAGGTCAACGACACCCTGGGCGCCGACATCATGCGTCTGTGGGTTTCGGCCACCGACTATTCGGGCGAAATGGCCGTGTCGGACACCATCCTGCAGCGCAGTGCCGATGCCTATCGTCGCATCCGCAACACCGCGCGCTTCCTGCTCTCCAACCTCAGCGGCTTCAACCCGGCCACCGACCTGCTGCCAGCCGATCAGATGATCGCCCTCGACCGCTGGGCCGTGGACCGTGCGTTGCTGTTGCAACGCGAACTGGAAGAGCACTACGGCGAATACCGTTTCTGGAACGTCTACTCCAAGGTGCACAACTTCTGCGTGCAGGAGCTGGGCGGTTTCTACCTGGACATCATCAAGGACCGCCAGTACACCACCGGCGCCAACAGCGTCGCCCGTCGCTCCTGCCAGACCGCGCTGTACCATATCAGCGAGGCGCTGGTGCGCTGGATCGCGCCGATCCTGGCGTTCACCGCCGACGAGCTGTGGCAGTACCTGCCCGGCGAGCGCAACGAGTCGGTGATGCTCAACACCTGGTACCAGGGCCTGAGCGAGCTGCCCGAAGGCTTCGAGCTGGATCGTGCCTATTGGGAGCGGGTGATGGCGGTGAAGACTGCGGTCAACAAGGAAATGGAAAACCAGCGCGCGGCCAAGGCCATCGGCGGCAACCTGCAGGCCGAAGTGACGCTGTACAGCGAAGACGCGCTGAACACCGACCTGGCCAAACTGGGCAACGAACTGCGCTTCGTGCTGATCACCTCGGGTGCCACCCTGGCGCCGTTCGCTCAGGCTCCGGCCGATGCGGTGGTCACCGACGTGGCGGGCCTGAAGCTCAAGGTGGTCAAGTCCGGTGGCGTCAAATGCGCGCGCTGCTGGCACTTCCGCGATGACGTGGGCGTGAACCCCGAGCATCCGGAAATCTGCGGTCGCTGCGTCGACAACATCAGCGGTGATGGCGAGGTGCGCCACTATGCCTGATTCGTCGGCGTCTTTCGGTCGCTACGGTCACTTGAAGTGGCTCTGGCTCAGCGTGCTGGTCATGGCGCTGGACCAGGCCACCAAGTTCTATTTCGACGGCAACCTGCAGATGTACGAGCAGATCGTGGTCATTCCCGACCTGCTCAGCTGGACCCTGGCCTACAACACCGGCGCCGCCTTCAGCTTCCTGGCTGACAGCGGCGGCTGGCAGCGCTGGCTGTTCACCCTGATCGCCGTGGTGGTCAGTGTGGTGCTGGTGGTTTGGCTCAAGCGTCTGGGCCGCGGCGACACCTGGCTGGCGATCGCCCTGGCGCTGGTACTGGGCGGGGCGGTAGGCAACCTGTTCGAACCGCGTCGTGCTGGGCCATGTGGTCGATTTCATTCTGGTGCATTGGCAGGATCGCTGGCGTTTCCCGGCGTTCAACCTGGCCGACAGCGCCATCACCGTCGGTGCGATCATGCTGGCGTTGGATATGTTCAAGAGCAAGAAAAGCGGAGAAGCGGTGCATGACTGAACAGCGAATCAGGGAAAACACCGAAGTGACCCTGCACTTCGCCCTGCACCTGGAAAACGGTGATACCGTCGACAGCACGTTCGACAAGTCGCCGGCGACTTTCAAGGTCGGCGACGGCAACCTGTTGCCAGGCTTCGAAGCGGCCCTGTTCGGCTTCAAGGCCGGCGACCGACGCACCGTCAAGGTGCTGCCGGAAAACGCTTTCGGCCAGCCCAACCCGCAGAACGTGCAAGTCATGCCGGCATCGCAGTTCGAGGGCATGGAGTTGTCCGAAGGGTTGCTGGTGATCTTCAACGACGCCGCCAACACCGAGCTTCCGGGCGTGGTGAAGGCATTCGACGACAACGAAGTGACGGTAGACTTCAACCACCCCCTGGCAGGCAAGACCCTGACCTTCGAGGTGGAAATTCTTTCGGTCACGGCCCTTTAAGGGCACCGAGGCAAGCATGCAAATCAAACTCGCCAATCCCCGCGGCTTCTGCGCGGGTGTGGACCGAGCGATCGAGATCGTCAACCGTGCGCTGGAAGTCTTCGGCGCGCCGATCTACGTCCGTCACGAAGTGGTGCACAACAAGTTCGTGGTCGAAGACCTGCGCAACCGCGGCGCCATCTTCGTCGATGAACTCGACCAGGTGCCCGACGACGTCATCGTCATCTTCAGTGCTCACGGCGTCTCCCAGGCCGTGCGCCAGGAAGCGGCCGGACGCGGGCTCAAGGTGTTCGACGCGACCTGCCCACTGGTCACCAAGGTGCACATCGAAGTGGCCCGCTACAGCCGCGACGGCCGTGAGTGCATTCTCATCGGCCACGCCGGGCACCCGGAAGTGGAAGGCACCATGGGCCAGTACGACGCCAGCAACGGGGGCGCCATCTACCTGGTCGAAGACGAGGAAGACGTGGCCAACCTGAAGGTGGTCAACCCGGAAAACCTCGCCTTCGTCACCCAGACGACGTTGTCGATGGACGACACCAGCCGGGTCATCGACGCATTGCGTGCGCGCTTCCCGGCCATCGGCGGACCGCGCAAGGACGACATCTGCTACGCCACGCAAAACCGTCAGGACGCGGTCAAGATCCTGGCCGACGAGTGTGACGTGGTGCTGGTGGTGGGCAGCCCGAACAGCTCCAACTCCAACCGTCTGCGCGAGCTGGCCGAACGCATGTCTACCCCGGCGTACCTGATCGACGGCGCCGAAGACATGCAGCAAGGCTGGTTCGACGGCGTCCAGCGCATCGGCATCACCGCCGGTGCCTCGGCACCCGAAGTACTGGTGCGCGGCGTCATCGAGCAACTGCACGCCTGGGGCGCGACCGGTGCCGACGAGTTGATCGGTCAGGCCGGAGAACATCACGTTCTCGATGCCCAAGGAACTGCGCGTCAAGGCGATTACCTAGCCCGTTGCGTGCACTGGTCGGCACTGTCGGGATCTGGCTTATCGGTGATCCTGACTCTGCCGGCCCAGTTGATCACCACACGCCAGCGCAGCCGGGCCCGCTTCGGGTCGCATACGAACAACGACCCGATGTTCGATTGACGTCCCAGCCCGACAGGTGCCCCCAGGCTGTCGAAACGTACCTCGTCGCGTAGCCATTGATTGCCAACGATGGGAGCTTTGCCATCCAGCCTGTGGATGTGCAGCAACGCACCCCTCGCCCTTATGTTTCGAGTGTCAATCGAGGTGGTCCAGCCGCGCCCCCAACCTCCGAGGGAAGCTCGTACCACCACCGGCGTCTGCCGAAGAATGGCCTCGAGGCGGGCGGTGCGAAGACTATGGGCCAGTTCCTGAGCCACCACTTTTCGCTGCTGTTCCTGCAACAACCCGTGCAAGGCAGGCACGGCGATCGCCGCCAGTATTCCAACCACTGCCAGCACTGCCACCAGCTCCACCAATGTCACTCCCTTGCTGTTCATGCCAACCCTCCCTGGGTTTCTATGCAACAGGCGCTGATCCGTCTAGAACAACCGTATATCCTATGCGCCCAGCGAACCGCGCGAGCGCTGGTTTATAGTCAGTGCTCATGGGGGAGGCGTCCAATGCGGCATGGTTACAAGGGGTTTACGCTGGTCGAGCTGATGGTGACGATCGCGGTGCTGGCCATCCTGGTGACCGTGGGGATTCCATCGTTCGTTACCTTGATGAACAACACCAAAGCGGACACCGAGTCGACGGATTTGTATCGGGCGCTCAACTATGCGCGGCTTGAGGCGATCAACAGGGGCGTGAGCGTACGTGTTACGCCTTCCACTGCGAACGACTGGACGAGTCGTCTCGATATTCAGGTCGTCAACGCAGGTGCAGTAACCAACCCGGTATTGCGAGTGATCGCACCCATGGCAACGGCAGCCGTAGTTACACCCAAGAACATTGCCAACATCGAGTACAACAATTTGGGCGCGATGGCCAATCCAGTCACCGCAGTGGCGTTTTCCTATGTCCGAGGCACCTTCACCAGGGCTATCGGTGTTTGCATTAACGGGCGGGTGATACTGGGGGGCACTTGTCCATGAACATGCGTATTGGGCAAACAGGAGTCAGCCTGATCGAGGTCCTGGTGTCGCTGCTGATCATGGGCATCGGCCTGCTGGGGGCTGCAGCCTTGCAGCTCAACGCTCTCAAGTTTACCGACAGCTCGGCGCTTACCAGCCAAGCCAGCTTCATCGCCTACGACATGATGGACCGCATCAGGGCCAACCCGGACGGCAACTATGCGCTGGCCAACCTCGATGCTGCGCCAACGAGCAACATCAACGATACCCGAGCACAAGACCTCGCCGACTTCGCCGCCAATGCCAAAGCCATCGGCGGGGTCAGTGCCGGCAGCAGCATCGCTGTGAACAACCGCGTCGTCACCATTACCCTGCAATGGAGCGATGCGCGTGCGACCAACGCGGCGAGCGTCTCCGGTGTACAGAGCAACGGCGATGGCCTGCAGACGTTCACGTTGACGAGTCGCGTGGCCATCGACAAGGGGATCAAATGAGACGCTCATCTCGAGGCATCGGTCTCATAGAGCTGATGGTCGCCATGACGTTGGGCCTGGTCATCGTGCTGGGCGTCACACAGATATTTCTTGCGGCCAGGAATACCTACCAAAGCCAGAATGCCGCAGCGAGCATTCAGGAAGATGGGCGCTTTCTGATGAGCAAGATGGCCCAGGAAATCCGCATGACGGGGTTTTTCGGCTGCCAGGCAAATCCGCTCGACACCACGCCTACCAAAGACTTCACAGCCGCCTATGCTGCGCCGATCACCATTACCCGTGGCGCCAACAACAGCGTGATTCTTACGTTGATCACCGCTGACGTGGGCAATAACGGTACCAATGCCGACTGGAACATTCTTACAGACTGCCGCAGTTTTTCGACGGCTTACATACCAGCAAACATGCCTGCTGCGGTCGCTGGTCAGCAGGTTATTCCGATACGCCGCATCGTCTACACCTTCAGCAGCAATCAGGTCAGGTCGGGCAACGTAGCGACGGATGTACGACCGTTGATTGGTAACGTACTGGCGTTCGATGTGACTTTCGGCATGGCTTCATCGGCAGCCAACCTCAACGCCAGCACCTATGTAGCCACCCCGACCAACTTCGACCTCATTCGCAGTGTGCGCATCAGTCTGCAAGTGGCGGATCAGGCTGCTGCGCCAAACTCGCGTGCGCAAACCCGGACGTTCAATACAGTGATTGCACTGCGAAATCGGCTGCTGTGACGAGGCTTTCATGATGTTTGCATTTGCTCACCCCCATCCAGGCAGGCAACGTGGCATGACGCTGGTGGTCTGCCTGGTCTTTTTGTTGCTGCTGACTTTGATAGGCGTCTCGTCTATGCAGAATGCCACCTTGCAGGAAAAGATGGCGGGCAGCGTCACCTTGCGCAATGGATCTTTCCAGATAGCCGAAGCCATGCTTCGTCTCGGTGAAAACACCGTCAAGCCCGCCGCCTATACGCTGGCCTTCTGCCGAGATGCTGCCACGTGTGCGCCACCCACTACGGCCGGCACCATAGGCACCAGCAGTTACAGTGCGGCCAACGGTGTGGTGTGGACTCAATCCGGACAAGGCTATTACGCGATTCAAAAGGTGGGCACTACCAATAACCCAGCGATCATCGCCAGTGGCCTACCGATCAACACCCAGAAAACATACTACGAGCTGTATCGAATTACCGGAGTGGGTATCCAGGGGACTTCGCGCACCGTGTTGGAGAGTATTTATGCCAAGCAGAAGTAGTAGGCACGGCATGTTCAAAATCTTACTGGGCCTGCTGGCTGGTCTGTATGTCAGCGCGCCATTATATGCATTCACGCCCTCTGACTCGCCTCTGCTGAGTTCAGGATCGGTTGCGCCTAACGTCATGTTGCTGGTGGACGATTCCGGCAGTATGGATAACCTCATTCGTGCCACCGGGTTCGATCAGTCCGTGCCACGTACCCAGATTTACATTTGCGGGTACAGCAACTCCTGCAACCAGTATTACAACGTCGACATGGATAACGAGAACCTGTTCTACAGCTCGTTCCGACAAGGTGCTTGTTCCCTGAATTATTCCGGTTTTCTGCGCCCCAATGGAGTCAAGTACTGCCTTCGCCTACCTGACCCGGTAGGCAACGGCAACACGCGCTATTCGGCCCGGTACATTTCGTATTTGATCGACCAGCTGCCCAACGGTACAACGACCAGAAACTACACGGATAACTCGATTCCACAGGACTATCGCATCAACGTGGCGCGCGCCGCAGCTTCTGCGATCGTCGATGCCAATCGGACATTGCGCATCGGCTTGGCGACTTTCAATCCGCCGCGCTCGGGCGACTCTGGCCCCGGCGGTTTCATATCGCGCAACGTCGCTGATATCAGCACCACCACGTCGGCAGGCCCTGCCAACTACAGGGCACTGCAGAGTGCGATTGACGACTTGGGCTCTATCGCCAACACGCCATTGGCAGAAACCTACTACGAGATCACGCGCTACTTCAGGGGCCTGACGCCTTATTACAACAGTACGCCAAGCACCTACACGAGCCCGATCCAATACCGTTGCCAGAAGAACTATGGCGTGGTCATTACCGATGGTCTGCCGACCTACGATCGTACGTTTCCTAATAATGATCCGCTGGGCGGCTCTCGCCTCCCGAACTGGGACGGCATCAGCGCCAATGATGGGGACAACCTCAACGGCGACGGCGAGGGCGATACGCTTTATCTCGACGACATAGCGAAATTTGCCTACGACATCGACATGCGCTCAGGCGGCACCGATGCTGCTGGGAAAAGTTGGGATGCGGCAGATTTTCCCAAGCAGAACATGTCTACCTATACGGTAGGTTTTGCGGCCAATAACCAGATGCTCAGGGATGCCGCCGAGCTTTATGGCCAGGGTAAGTATTATCAGGCAACCGATGCTGCCGGGCTGAGTACCGCGTTGACCGCCGCGCTCAACGACATCGCCTCCAAGGCAGGTTCCGGCGGCGGCGCCACCGTCAACTCGGTGAGCCTGACTGCATCCAGCCAGTATTACCAAACGTTCTACGACCCAACCGACTGGCGCGGAACGGTTCGTGCCTACGGCCTGGACGCCACGGGCTCGCCTACTTCCACCGTGTTATGGTCGACCGACAGCAAGGTCACTTCGGCTGGCAGCACCACGTTCCAGTCCTTCAATACCACCACGGCTCTGCCCATTACCCTGGCGCTGGGGAATTTTTCCCCTGCGCAGCAGGCTACGCTCGCTACGGGCCTGCCCAGTGGTGTTTCCAACAATGATCTGGTGGAGTGGACCAAAGGGACGAACAAGACAGGCTTGAAGGTTCGTTCGGTGTTGCTCGGCGATATCATCAACTCGCCGTTGGTCTATGCGTCGCCATTCGCCATTTCGGCCACGGATACCACAGGTGATTTCAGCTACACCCAGTATCTGGACACCAAGGCTTCAACCATGTCCCCCAGCCTTGTCGTTGGCAGTAACGATGGCATGACGAGCGTGCTCAACACCGATGGGACGCGCCGCTACGCCTATTTACCCTCGAGTACGCTGTCCAACTTGCGCTACGTAGCCGACCCCACGTACATCAACGGTACAGGCCACAAGTTTCTCAACGATGGCCAACTGACGGTTGCCGACGCGCAGATAGGCACCTCGTGGCGGACGCTCGCGCTGGGCGGTGTTGGCGCCGGCGGACGGACTTACTACGCGCTGCAGTTGTTTCAAGCTGGCAGCAACGCGGTCCGAGCGCTTTGGGAAATCTCGAACACCACGGCAGGCTATGGCAACATCGGCTATGCCTACGGCAAACCCGAAGTTGCCCGTTTGAGTAATGGTAAATGGGCCGCCCTTCATCTCCAATGGTTATGGCAGTACTTCCGGGCGAGCTTCGTTGTTTGTCGTTGATGTGTCCAACGGTCAGCTGATCAGTGAGATTCAAACGCCTTTGGTCGTTTCGGGCGAAACCGATAACGGTTTGTCCTCCGTGGCGCTGGAGGTCAATAGCCAGGGAGTCGTGCAGTATGCCTATGGTGGCGACCTCAAGGGCCGCATGTGGAAGTTCGATTTCACCAGCACTACGAACGGTGCCGTGGGCTTTTCCGGTTCGCCATTGTTTACCGCTTCCGGCGGGGCAAGTCAGCCGATTACCGCACAGCCTACCATTGGCAGCTATACCCAAGGCCGGCAGATCATTTTCTTCGGTACTGGAAAGCTCAACGAAGTAGCTGATAAGACTACGACTGCCACTCAGGCCTTCTATGCAATCGTCGACGCCAATGGTTCGACCGCCAACTACACTGAGTCTTCATTACAGCGCCAGACCATCACCAATATCACTGGCAACAAAGTCTATACCAGCCAGAACACGGTGGATTACAGCACGCGCAAGGGGTGGTACATGCCGCTGACTTATGGCACCACGGCCACTGGCGAGCGAGTACTGTATCCCGCGTTGCTGTTCGATGGACGTGTGTACTTCACCACGGCGATTCTTGACACGACGGATCCTTGTTCCAGCGCGGGTTCCAGCAAGCTGATGGAAGTGGATGCCGAGTCTGGCCAGCGGATCACCAACTTCAATATCTTCGGAGGGCTGGAGTCTACTTCCGGCTTGGTGATCGGCGGTGGCCTGGTTAACGTGGCTTCTTTTGTGAGCTATCAGGATGATGCCGGCAACGATATGGTTGCGTTCCAGTTACCGAACACGGGGGACGCTGGAACGCCAGGTGGAGGTGGAGGTGGAGACGGAAAAAAAGCAGTCACCGATCCCGGCAGCAACATCAACCGCCGTATCATGTGGCAACAACGACAATGAGTGTTCGTATGCGCAGGCAACAAGGCTTTACCCTTATCGAATTGATGATCGTAGTCGCCATCGTCGGCATCCTCGCCGCCATCGCCTACCCCAGCTACACCGAGTATGTGAAGCGTACCCATCGCGTCGAGATCGGCCAGGTATTGGCCGAAGGTGCGCAGAACTTCGAGAGGGGGTTCACTCGGGCCGGCAGCTACGCCAACGTCCCCGATGTGGCGGGTAATGCCTGGTACAACGTCGTGACGGTAAAAGACGCCACCACGTTCAGCCTGACGGCGGCGCCAAGGGCGGGCACCATGATGGTCGGTGACAAGTGCGGCAGTTTCGTCATCAACCAGACCGGCGCGCGGACCAACACCGGCATGGCCGCCGGCACCACTTCCGCCACCTGCTGGGGCCGCTGAGCCTTCCTTGGAATCGTTTGATGTCTGAGCATGTTCTGGTTGTTGGCGGCGGTGTCATTGGCCTGCTGACAGCCTATAACCTTGCCGCCCATGTGGATCGCGTCACCTTGATCGATCGCAGCGCGGTGGGCCAGGAGTCGTCCTGGGCGGGCGGCGGTATCGTTTCACCGCTGTATCCCTGGCGCTACAGCCCGGCAGTCACTGCCCTGGCGCATTGGTCACAGGATTTCTATCCACAGCTGGGGCAGCGTCTGGCTGCCGAGACGGGCATCGATCCTGAGGTGCACACGACCGGCTTGTACTGGTTGGACCTGGAAGATGAGGCCGAGGCGTTGGCCTGGGCCCAGCGCAATCATCGGCCGCTGGCGGCTGTGGATATCTCTTCCACCTATGCCGCGGTGCCGGTGCTCGGGGCGGGGTTCGAGCGGGCGATTTACATGGCGGATGTCGCCAACGTGCGCAATCCGCGGCTGGTGAAGGCGTTGAAAGCGGCGCTGAACGCGCTGCCCAATGTGACGGTGCGTGAGCACTGTGAAGTGCAGGGTTTCGTGTTGGATGGCCAGCGTGTGATCGGTGTGCACTCGGTGCAAGGTGAGTTGCTGGCCGATGAGGTGGTGCTGACCGCGGGGGCGTGGAGCGGCGAGTTGCTGCAGACCTTGGGTGTCGGCTTGCCGGTGGAGCCGGTAAAGGGCCAGATGATCCTGTACAAATGCGCCGCCGACTTTCTGCCGAGCATGGTGCTGGCCAAGGGGCGTTATGCGATTCCCCGACGTGATGGGCACATCTTGATTGGCAGCACGCTGGAGCATGCGGGCTTCGACAAGACCCCAACGCAGGAGGCGCTGGACAGCCTGATGGCCTCGGCGGTCGATCTGCTGCCGGCCCTAGCCGATGCCACGCCAGTGCGGCAGTGGGCCGGGCTGCGTCCAGGGTCGCCGGAGGGGGTGCCGTTCATTGGTCCGCTGCCGCGGCATCCGGGTCTGTGGTTGAACTGCGGGCATTACCGCAACGGGCTGGTGCTGGCGCCGGCTTCGTGTCGTCTGCTGGTGGATTTGATGGTGGGCCGTGACGCCGTGATCGATCCAGCGCCTTACGCACCGCAGGACCGAATCGACCTATAACAGCGCCGCAACCCCTGTAGCAGCGGCGCAAGCCGCGTCCGGCACCGTTGCGTTCATCCAGACACCCCGCATGCACCGCCGACGCGGCTCGCGCCGCTGCTACAGGGATCGCGTACACCGCCGACGCCTTTGTTCAGGCACCCCACGTACACCGCCAACGCGTTCAATCTGGCGCACCACGCAAACCCTGTAGCAGCGGCGCGAGCCGCGTCGGCGGTGCACGCGGTGGCAGGGGATCAATCCAGCCCAAGCTTCTTCAGACGATAGCGCATCGAACGGAACGACATGTTCAGCCGCTGCGCCGCCGCCGTGCGGTTCCAGCGGGTTTCTTCCAGGGCTTGCAGGATGAGCTTGCGCTCCACGCTTTCCAGGTAATCTTCCAGGTTGTCGATCTGGGCCAGGCTGGGTTCACCTACTTCCGTGCCCACCGCCGTTTCACTCAGGCGCAGGTCGCTCGCTTCGATGCGATCGTCTTCACACAGGGTGTAGGCCCGCTCCAGCATGTTCTCCAGCTCCCGCACATTGCCGGGAAAGCGGTAGCCCTTGAGGGTTTCCAAAGCGGCGGGCGTCAACTGTGCGGCAGGCAGGCCGCTGCCTTGCGCCAGGCGCGCCAGCACGCTGGTGGCCAGCAGCGGAATGTCTTCACGCCGCTCGCGCAGACAAGGCACGCGAAGCTCGATCACGTTGAGGCGGTAGTACAGATCCTGACGAAAACGCTGTCCCGCGACTTCAGCTGCCAGGTCTTTGTGGGTCGCGCTGAGAATACGCACATCGACCACGTTTTCGGTCTGCCCGCCCACTGCGCGCACGGCCTTCTCCTGAATGGCGCGCAGCAACTTCACCTGCATGGTCAGCGGCAGGTCGGCCACCTCGTCGAGAAACAGCGTGCCGCCGTGGGCGGCCTGAAACAGCCCCGGCTTGTCTTCGGTGGCGCCGGTGAAGCTGCCCTTGCGATGGCCGAAGAACTCGCTCTCCATCAGTTCGGCGGGGATGGCACCGCAGTTGACCGGGATGAACGGTCGATCCGCCCGCGGGCCCTGCTCATGGATCAGCCGGGCGACCAGTTCCTTGCCGCTGCCTGACTCGCCGCTGATGTAGACCGGCGCCTGGCTGCGCGCCAGACGGCCGATCTGCTTGCGCAGGCCAAGCATGGGGGGCGACTCGCCGAGCAGGCGCTGGTCGATGCTCGGTTCCTTGCCGGTAGGGGCGGGTGCTGGCATGCGCAGCGCGGCACCGACCAACTCGCGCAGGCGCGGCAGATCGACCGGTTTGGTGAGGAAATCGAAAGCGCCGGCCTTGAGTGCGTTGATCGCGGTATCCAGGCTGCCGAACGCGGTGATCATGGCCACCGGCACTTGGGGGTAGCGCTGCTGGATGAATTGCACCAGATCAAGACCGGTACCGTCGGGCAGGCGCATGTCGGTCAGGCACAGGTCGAACGATTCACGGCCCAACCATTCGCGGGCCTCGGCGACATCGCGCGCACTGCGGGTTTCCAGCTTCATGCGGCCAAGGGTGATCTCCAGCAATTCACGAATGTCCGGCTCGTCGTCCACGATCAGAATTTTTTGCCTGGCGCTCATAGTCATCCCTGTTTGCGCGGGTGGGCGAAGGTGATACGCATGCAACTCCCGCCTTTTTCACGTGCCCTGTAGTCTAGGTGGGCCTGATTGCTTTCGCACAGCTCGCGGGAAATATACAGGCCCAGCCCGGTGCCGTTGCTTTCGGTGGTGAAGAAAGGCTCGAACATGTGCTGCAACTGATCGGCGGCAAAGCCCGGGCCGTCGTCCAGCACCTCGAGGATCGGTAAACCGTTGGTCGGCTCCACGAACAGATTCAGCCAGACCTGCGCGCGGCCCTGTTGCTGGGCGCTGTAGCGCAGGCCGTTTTCCACCAGGTTGTTCAGCACCTGGGTCAACTGGTTGGCATCCATGCGCGTTTCCAGGGTGCCGTCGCTGACATACATATGCAACTGTTGGCCTGGACGGGCGGTGGTACGGAATTCGCTGACGAAGTTTTCCAGCCAGGCTTTGAGGTCCAGTGGGTGCGGCGCGCTGGGGCGGCGACGCGACAGCTGCAACACGTTTTCGATGATCAGGTTCATGCGCTTGCAGTGATCCTGAATGATCTGGGTCAGGCGCCGGTCGGCGGCCGGCAGGTCTTCGGACTCCTGCAGCAACTGGCCTGCATGGCTGATGGCCCCCAGCGGATTGCGGATCTCGTGGGCGATGCTGGCCGTGAGACGACCCAGGGCAGCCAGCTTGAGCTGTTGTGCCTGCTGCGCGATCTGCGACAGGTCTTCGAGAAACACCAGCGTCTGCTGCTGCTCGCCACCGCGGCGCAGGGCAATGAAGCTGGCCTGGATCGACGCACCGGTAGGCGACAGCTTCAGACTCTTGACCCGCAAGGCTGGGTTGGTCTGCCACTGCAACAGACGCTCGATCAAGTCGGGGGAGTGATCGGCGATCAGTTCGCCATTGAGCGTCATCCGCCCGAACAGGGCCAGGGCGCCCTGGTTGGCCAGTTGCACGCGCAGTTCGGTGTCCAGCACCAGAATGCCGGTGCGCATGCGCTGCAGGATCAGCGAATTCAAGGCCTCCAGGCTGGTGACGTCACTGGCGCGCTGTTCGGCCAGGTTCTCGCTGGTGCTCAGCAGTCGGCTCAGCCCCTGAACCACGAACCACACAGCGAAGCACAACACACCCAGGGTACTCGCCTGCAGGTAGTCGTTGGCGGCGGCCGGTCGGGAGATGCTCAGGTAGAACGTCAGGTAGATGATGCCGATGGTGGCGAGTGCGGCGATCAACAGGCCGAGGCGACCGCGCAGCAACAGGTTGCCCATGGCCACGGAGGCGATCATCAGGTTGCCGATGCCGCTGGGCGTGCCGCCACCGGCGTAGAACAGGCCAGCGAGCATGATCACGTCGGCGGTGGCCAGGCTGAATACCGGCAGCACCCGACGCGGGTTGCCCATCAGCACCACGACCAGGATGTTGAGAATGAGGTAGAGCCAGCTGCCGGCGCGGAACAGTTCGCCATCGGCGACTTCCAGCAGGCGGTTGTCCATGTTGCTGGAAATCAGCAGGACCAGGGACAGACCAATGGTCAAGCGGTAGAGGTGGTACAGGCGCAGCATCCGCTGCGCCTGGGCGCCGCCGAGAAACTGCGCTTCAGCGGGCACCGTTGCCGGGCCCTTGCTCCAGATGGGGCTGGCTGCAATACCAGTGGCTGTCACGACGCAACGCGCTGTCCTCTGGCAGGTGCACGCCGCACTGGGCGCAGCGAACCATGGTCAGCGAGGCCGGCTTGTGCTCTTCACGAGGCGCGCGGGCGGGAGTCTTGAACCTGCGCCACAGCCAGATGGCGGCGAAGACGATGGCGATCCAGAAAATCAGGCGAATCATGGGAAGGTCAGCTTTGCCAGGGAAGATGGCGCAGTGTAGGAGCGAGCCCGACGCGGAGCAAGCGGCGGGCGAGGGTAGGCCCTGGCAAGCCCTGGTGTGAGCAGTCATTGGCTGGGAAACACACCTGTGGGAGCGGGTCTCTGCCCGCGAAAGGGGCCCTGCGGTGTATCAGGCAGACCGCAGTGAGCCCTTCGCGGGCAGAGACCCGCTCCCACAGGCGGTTATTCCAATAAAAAAGGGGCCGGAGCCCCTTTTTCAGTACAACCGCGCTTCAGTCGAACAAACCAAAGGTCGCGTAGCTGAACCACGAGCGGCTCTTGCCTTCCTCGGCGTTCGGCTGCTGCTGGTCGGCGGTGCCGCCGTCTTCAGGTGGCAGCAGTTCCTTCGGAATGGCGTCGCGCGCTTCCTGGTACTGGCGTTGCACATCCTGGTTGGCACGGGTTTCGCCCGGTGGCAGCGGGTCGGTGTTGGAGCCGATCCAGCCCAGGGTGGCCTTGGAGATCCACGAGCGGTTGTCCGCTTCGTCCTGCTGAGGCACGAACTTGCCGTCTTCCAGGCTCGGGTGGTCCGGGTAGTTGGCCTTCAGGGTTTCCAGGGTGGTGGCCGCCAGATCGTCCAGGTGCAGACGCATGTAGGCTTCGGTCATCACCGCCAGGCCGTCGCCGACGGACGGCGTTTCCTGGAAGTTTTCCACCACGTAGCGGCCACGGTTGGCGGCTGCGACGTAGGCCTGACGGGTCAGGTAGTAGTCGGCCACGTGGATCTCGTAGGAGGCCAGCAGGTTGCGCAGGTAGATCATGCGCTGCTTGGCATCGGGCGCGTAGCGGCTGTTGGGGTAGCGGCTGGTGAGCTGGGCGAACTCGTTGTAGGAGTCACGGGCAGCGCCAGGGTCACGCTTGGTCATGTCCAGCGGCAGGAAACGCGCCACCAGGCCACGGTCCTGGTCGAACGAGGTCAGGCCCTTGAGGTAGTAGGCATAGTCGACGTTCGGGTGCTGCGGATGCAGGCGGATGAAACGCTCGGCAGCCGACTTCGCCGCCTCGGGCTCGGAGTTCTTGTAGTTGGCGTAGATCAGCTCGAGCTGTGCCTGGTCGGCATAGCGGCCGAACGGATAACGCGACTCCAGCGCCTTGAGCTTGGCCGTGGCACTGGTGTAGCTGTTGTTGTCCAGGTCGGCCTGCGCCTGCTGGTACAGCTCGACTTCGCTGAGGTTTTCATCGACCACTTCTTTGGTCGAAGAACAGGCCGCGGTGAGTCCGAGGATGGCGATCAGCAGCAGGTGTTTCACTTGCATGGCGGCTAGCGTCCCTATAAACGGCCGCTGTCTCGGGCGTGGCCGTCCTGTTATGATGAGCACCCCGTGGAACCCCCGGGGCAAAAGACGCCGTATTTAACCACAAGCGTGCAGCCGAAACCAAAGGCTGTGCCGCCGCCTAGTCCGAGCATGTCCGAGATCATACAACTTCGCGCAGAGGTACCGTCCGATTTGGGCGGACAACGCCTCGACCAAGTCGCCGCCCAACTATTCGCAGAGCACTCGCGCTCGCGCCTTTCCGCCTGGATAAAAGAGGGCCGCCTGACCGTGGACGGGGACGTTCTGCGTCCGCGCGATACCGTGCATGGCGGTGCCCTGCTCGAGCTCAATGCCGAGCAGGAAGCCCAGGGTGAATGGGTGGCTCAGGACATCGACCTGGACATCGTCTACGAAGACGACCAGATCCTTGTCATCAACAAGCCGGCGGGCCTGGTGGTCCACCCGGCCGCAGGTCACGCCGACGGCACGCTGCTCAATGCCCTGCTGCACCATGTGCCGGACATCATCAACGTGCCGCGCGCCGGCATCGTTCACCGTCTGGACAAGGACACCACCGGTCTGATGGTGGTGGCCAAGACCATTCAGGCGCAGACCCAGCTGGTGTCCCAGTTGCAGAGCCGTTCGGTGAGCCGCATCTATGAATGCATCGTCATCGGCGTGGTCACCGCCGGCGGCAAGATCAACGCGCCGATCGGTCGGCATGGCCAGCAGCGCCAGCGCATGGCCGTGATGGAAGGCGGCAAGCAGGCGGTCAGCCATTACCGCGTGCTCGAACGCTTCCGCTCCCACACCCACGTGCGTGTGAAGCTGGAAACCGGCCGGACCCACCAGATTCGCGTACACATGTCGCACATCAACTTCCCTCTGGTGGGCGACCAGGCCTACGGCGGCCGCTTCCGCATTCCGCCCGCGGCCAGCGCCACCATGGTCGATGCGCTGAAAACCTTTCCGCGCCAGGCCCTGCACGCCCGTTTCCTGGAGCTCGACCATCCGACGACCGGTGAGCGCATGGGCTGGGAATCGCCACTGCCCGACGACTTCGTCTGGCTGCTGTCGCTGCTCAAGCAGGATCGCGAGGCCTTCATAGGGTGACCACTTTCGCGCAGGGCCTGTTGCTTCCCGACTGGCCAGCTCCGGCTTCGGTCAGGGCCTGCGTGACCACCCGTGAAGGCGGCGTCAGCCCGGCGCCGTATGACAGCCTGAACCTGGGCGCGCACGTGAGCGACGATCCTCACTGCGTGGTGCAGAACCGCCTGCGTCTGACCGCTCACTTCGGCATCCTGCCCGCCTGGCTGAACCAGGTGCACGGGGTGCGAGTGGTCGGAGCCGACCCCAGCCGCGTTCTGGAAGCAGACGGGAGCTGGACCGCTACGCCGGGAATCGCCTGCACATCGATGACCGCCGACTGCTTGCCTGCGCTGTTCTGCAATCGCGCCGGGACCCAGGTCGCCGCCGCTCATGCCGGTTGGCGCGGGCTGGCGGCCGGCGTTCTGGAAGCGACGGTGCAGACGTTCCGCGAGCCGCCCGAGCAGGTCATGGCCTGGCTCGGGCCGGCCATCGGTCCACGGCGCTTCGAAGTCGGCGCCGAGGTGCGTGAGGCCTTCATGTCGATCCATCCGCATGCTGCCGATGCATTCGCGCCGGGTGCCGCGCCTGGCAAGTTTTTGGCCGACATCTATGCGCTGGCGCGGATTCGCCTGGCTGCGGTGGGGGTGACGGCGGTGTATGGCGGGGGATTGTGCACCGTGGAAGACAAGCGCTTCTTTTCCTATCGCCGCGCGCAGGTCACCGGGCGCTTCGCTTCACTGGTGTGGCTGGAACCCTAGCTTCGCAGCCAGCACTGACACAACCTACCCAGACCTACAACCCCCATCCTTGAATCTTCCCCATTACCCCCCATCTAACTGTCATCCCCGGCAGGTTTTCTTCATCAGGTGTGTCCATCGCTCCGGCCTGCCCCTTTCAGGAAGGTGACTCATGCGTATAGACCGTTTGACCAGCAAGCTTCAACTCGCGTTATCCGACGCACAATCCCTGGCCGTTGGCATGGACCATCCCGCCATCGAGCCCGCGCACCTGATGCAGGCGCAACTCGACCAGCAGGGCGGTTCGATTCGTCCGCTGCTGATGCAGGTCGGTTTCGACGTCAACAGCCTGCGCAAGGCGTTGAGCAAAGAGCTCGACCAATTGCCGAAAATCCAGAACCCGACCGGCGACGTCAATATGTCCCAGGATCTGGCGCGCCTGCTCAATCAGGCCGACCGGCTGGCGCAGCAGAAGGGTGATCAATTCATCTCCAGCGAGCTGGTCTTGCTGGCCGCCATGGACGACAACAGCAAGCTCGGCAAACTGCTGTTAGGGCAGGGCGTCAGCAAGAAGGCTCTGGAAAACGCCATCAGCAACCTGCGTGGCGGCGAGGCGGTCAACGACCCCAACGCCGAGGAGTCGCGCAAGGCACTGGAGAAATACACCGTCGACCTGACCAAGCGCGCCGAGGAGGGCAAGCTCGACCCGGTGATCGGTCGTGACGACGAGATCCGTCGGACCATCCAGGTGCTGCAGCGTCGCACCAAGAACAACCCGGTGCTGATCGGCGAACCCGGCGTGGGCAAGACCGCCATCGCCGAGGGCCTGGCCCAGCGCATCATCAACGGCGAAGTGCCCGATGGCTTGCGTGGCAAACGCCTGCTCAGCCTGGACATGGGCGCGCTGATTGCTGGTGCCAAGTTCCGTGGCGAGTTCGAAGAGCGCCTGAAGTCGCTGCTCAACGAACTGTCCAAGCAGGAAGGACAGATCATTCTGTTCATCGACGAACTGCACACCATGGTTGGCGCCGGCAAGGGCGAGGGCTCCATGGACGCTGGCAACATGCTCAAACCGGCGCTGGCCCGTGGCGAACTGCACTGTGTAGGCGCCACCACGCTCAACGAGTACCGCCAGTACATCGAGAAAGACGCGGCCTTGGAGCGACGCTTCCAGAAAGTGCTGGTCGATGAGCCGAGCGAGGAAGACACCATTGCCATCCTGCGTGGCCTCAAGGAGCGCTACGAGGTTCACCACAAAGTGGCGATCACTGATGGCGCGATCATCGCAGCCGCCAAGCTGAGCCATCGCTACATCACCGACCGCCAACTGCCGGACAAGGCCATCGACCTGATCGACGAAGCGGCCAGCCGTATCCGCATGGAAATCGACTCCAAGCCCGAGGTCCTGGACCGCCTGGAGCGTCGCCTGATCCAGCTCAAGGTCGAGTCTCAAGCCCTGAAGAAGGAAGACGACGAAGCCGCGATCAAGCGTCTGGAAAAACTGACCGAAGAAATTGCCCGACTGGAACGCGAATACGCCGACCTGGAAGAGATCTGGACGTCGGAAAAAGCCGAAGTGCAGGGCTCCGCGCAGATTCAGCAGAAGATCGAGCAGTCCCGTCAGGAACTGGAAACCGCGCGTCGGCGTGGCGACCTGAGCCGCATGGCCGAATTGCAGTACGGGGTGATCCCGGACCTGGAGCGCAGCCTGCAGATGGTCGACCAGCATGGCAAAAGCGACAACCAGTTGCTGCGCAGCAAGGTCACCGAGGAAGAAATCGCCGAAGTGGTATCGAAGTGGACCGGGATTCCGGTGTCGAAAATGCTCGAAGGCGAGCGCGACAAGCTGCTGAAGATGGAAAGCCTGTTGCATCAACGCGTGATCGGCCAGGAAGAGGCCGTAGTGGCCGTGTCGAACGCGGTACGCCGTTCGCGTGCCGGCCTGTCCGACCCGAACCGTCCGAGCGGCTCGTTCATGTTCCTCGGCCCCACCGGCGTGGGCAAGACCGAGCTGTGCAAGGCGCTGGCCGAATTCCTCTTCGACACCGAGGAGGCGATGGTGCGCATCGACATGTCGGAGTTCATGGAGAAGCATTCGGTGGCCCGCCTGATCGGCGCACCGCCCGGGTACGTGGGTTATGAAGAAGGCGGCTACCTGACCGAAGCGGTCCGTCGCAAGCCGTACTCGGTGTTGCTCTTGGACGAAGTGGAGAAGGCGCACCCGGACGTGTTCAACATTCTCCTGCAGGTGCTCGAGGATGGACGTCTGACCGACAGTCACGGCCGCACCGTGGACTTCCGCAACACCGTGATCGTCATGACCTCGAACCTGGGGTCGGCGCGCATCCAGGAGCTAGTCGGCGACCGCGAGGCACAACGCGCCGCGGTCATGGATGCGGTGACCAGCCATTTCCGTCCGGAGTTCGTCAACCGGATCGACGAGGTGGTGATCTTCGAACCGCTGGCGCGCGATCAGATTGCCCGGGATCACGCAGATCCAACTGGCCCGCTTGCGCAGCCGTCTGGCCGAGCGCGACCTGAGTCTGGAGCTGAGCGACGAGGCGCTGGATAAGCTGATCGCGGTAGGCTACGACCCGGTGTATGGCGCGCGGCCGCTGAAGCGCGCGATCCAGCGCTGGATCGAGAACCCGCTGGCGCAGCTGATCCTCTCGGGCAAGTTCCTGCCGGGGACCTCGGTGCAGGCGTCGGTGGTGGATGATGAGATTGTGTTTGCTTAATTGATGAGGGGCAGTGAGAGCCTCTTCGCGGGCAGAGCCCGCTCCCACAGGTATGCAACGTTCCTGTGGGAGCGGGGCGGGCGGCGAGCCCTCTGCCCGCGAAGAGGCCCGCCATGACACACCCCATTGATTTCCCGTTGCATTTTCGTTTCAAGGCTTGTAAAGTGCGCCCCGCTGTCGGTCATCCCGCAGAACCAAACGCTTCACCCGGTTCTGAAAAAAAGTTGCAAATCAGTGTCTTGAAAGCAATTTAAAGGGTTGACAGGGGTTTTGAAGATTGTAGAATAGCGCGCCTCAGAGACATGAACGCAGCGATGCGAACAGGTCGAAGAGTTCAAGGCGGTAGTGATACAGGCTTGAAGCTGTAGCAGATGTAGATGTACTGAAGTTGCTGTAGATGTTCTGAAATTGATAGTTCCGTGATAGCTCAGTCGGTAGAGCAAATGACTGTTAATCATTGGGTCCCAGGTTCGAGTCCTGGTCACGGAGCCAAATTTCATATCGGGGTATAGCGCAGTCCGGTAGCGCGCCTGCTTTGGGAGCAGGATGTCAGGAGTTCGAATCCCCTTACCCCGACCATATTTGGGTCGTTAGCTCAGTTGGTAGAGCAGTTGGCTTTTAACCAATTGGTCGTAGGTTCGAATCCCACACGACCCACCATTTTTGATTCCGGTTCGCCGGGTCGAATCTTAAAAGCCCCACCGATTAAAACCGGTGGGCAGCAGAAAAGGCGCCTTCCGGGGTGCCTTTTTTGTACCGGGGTATAGCGCAGTCCGGTAGCGCGCCTGCTTTGGGAGCAGGATGTCAGGAGTTCGAATCCCCTTACCCCGACCATATTCGAAGAAAGGCGCCTGTCATAGGCGTCTTTTTTTTGTTCCCAATTCAACACACCCCCCTGTAGCAGCGGCGCAAGCCGCGTCCGACCCCACCGCGGAGTGTCAAACACACCGCATCGCCAATGACGCGGCTCGCGCCGCTGCTACATGGGAAATATGGTGCGCCATGACGCGCCCTGTAGCAGCGGCGCAAGCCGCGTCCGGCATCACCGCGTCACGTCACACGTAACGCGGTCGATCCATCAATGCAACTTCAATCGTGGCTCCGTGCCGCGTCCGATACGGCTGCCCAGCATCAACATGCCGGTACGGAACAGGCCATACAGCGCCGCCTGGTGCATCCGGTACAGCGACACGTAGAACATGCGCGCCAGCCAGCCTTCCAGCATCACGCTGCCGGTCAGGTTACCCATCAGATTGCCCACCGCCGAAAAGTGCGAGAGCGAAATCAGCGAGCCGTAGTCCTTGTAGGTGTACTCCGGCAGAGCCTTGCCCTCGATACGCAGCTTCAGCGACTTGGCCAGCAACGAAGCCTGCTGGTGGGCCGCCTGAGCGCGCGGCGGCACGTTGCGATCGGTACCCGGCTGCGGGCACGCCGCGCAGTCGCCGAACGCGAAGATGTCGTCGTCGTGAGTGGTCTGCAAGGTCGGGCGCACCACCAACTGATTGATGCGGTTGGTCTCCAGGCCATCGATGTCCTTGAGGAAACCCGGCGCCCGAATGCCCGCCGCCCACACCTTCAGGCTGGCAGGAATGACCTGGCCACTGCTGGTCAGCAGGCTTTCGGCAGTCACTTCGCTCACGGCGGCATTGGTCAGCACCGTCACGCCCAGTTTTTCCAGAGTCTGGTGCACCGGTTGACCGATGCGCTCCGGCAGCGCCGGCAACACCCGCGGACCGGCTTCGATCAAGGTGATGCGCATGTTCTCGGGCGCGATGCGGCCCAGACCATAGGCCGCCAGTTCCTTGGCCGCATTGTGCAGCTCGGCCGCCAGCTCGACCCCCGTGGCACCGGCGCCGACGATGGCCACGCTGATCTGCGCGCGGCTTTCATCGTGGCCGGCGTGTGCACGCAGGTAGTGGTTGAGCAACTGCTGGTGGAAGCGCTCGGCCTGCTTGCGCGTATCCAGAAACAGACAATGTTCGGCTGCACCCTGGGTACCGAAGTCATTGGTAGTGCTGCCCACGGCGATTACCAGCGTGTCGTAGCCAATGCTGCGCGCTGGCACCAGCTCCAGACCGGTTTCCGGATCCAGGGTAGCGCTCAGCTGGATCTGCTTGGCCGCCCGGTCCAGGCCACTCATGCGACCCAGCTGGAACTCGAAATGATTCCACTTGGCCTGGGCAACGTAGTTGAGCTCGTCTTCCGACGAATTCAGCGAACCGGCTGCCACTTCATGCAACAGCGGGTTTCCAGATATGGGTCAGGTTGGCGTCCACCAGCGTGATGCTGGCCGTGCCGCGCTTGCCCAAGGTCTTGCCCAGGCTGGTGGCCAGTTCCAGGCCGCCGGCGCCGCCGCCGACGATAACGATGCGATGTGTCATGGAAGGCTCTCATAAGGTTAAGGAATTCGTTGGGTCTGCGAGGGGGGCGAGCGCAAGGCAGCTCATAGCTCCACACCTTGAAGCAGAGGGTTCCACGGGCCCTGCGACGGCGGTTATCGAAGCAAGAAGCGGACGCTCGACTTGCTGCCGACAAGCACACAGACAACCGCCGACCCATAGGGCGCGGTTCACGTGGCAGGGCTTGGAACCCTGAACAGGTAGACGTTTCAGACGCTGGCAAGGCTACAGGGTTCCTGACAGTCGGTACGGACGATGACGCTTTGTATCATCGCCGCTGCGGATACGCCATGGCTGATAAATGGCGGTTGTCACAAACTGATGCCGACATCGAAAACGATGCTGCGGCCCAGGTTGTTGCGCAGAAAATCCGGCGCATCCGGATGGGCGAACAAGACCCGCGCGAAGGTCGGTCCGACCAGCGACAGCGAGCGCCAGCCTTGGCGGAGAAATTCGGTGGGCGGCGGAAAATGGCTGTTCAGGTCCAGGGTTTCGCGCTTGAGGCTGGCAAAGGCAATGATGTCCAGCTCGCCCAGGTCCAGGCCGCGTTCGCGATAGTTGTGGGATTTCTTGCGCAGGGTCGGGGCAAGCCGTTGCAGCAGCTCGGGCGCACGAATGCGCTTGGGCCGAGCCTCGCGGCGCACCAGTTGGCTGAGGGAGAAGGCGCTGCGGCGACGTTGCAGCTCTTCACGCCATTCATCATTGAGCCGGCGACCTTCATCGAGCACGAAAAACACTTCGAAACTGGCGTCGCGAAACAGCACGTCCGGCGGCTCCTGGCCTGCAGGGGTGAACTCGTCGTCGCGGTAGGTGATGTTCAGACCCTGCAAAAGGCGCTCGCACACCCAACGCTCGCGCTCCCATTTGCGTGCATTGGACAGAAAGGCGTTGGCTTGCTCGGCCTGGCTGGTGAGCAAACGCAGGTAGTCGGAGTCATCCATGGCCCTAGCTTAGCCCGCCTGTGCGACGAAAAGAATAATGGCCAACGCTTCAAAATCGCCGGGTAATGGGTAAGGATGGGATTTTTCCAAGGAGTTGCACCATGCCCAGCATCAAGATCACCTCCGGCGGCTATGAATTCTTGGCCGAAACCCATCCCGACGCACCGCAGACGGTGGAGGCGTTTCTCAAGCTGCTGCCCTATCGGCAGAAAATCATCCACGTACGCTGGAGCGGCGAGGCGTGCTGGGTGCCGTTGGGCGAATTTCAGTTGCTGCGAGGCGATGCGCCGGTCGGCTTCGAGAACCACACCAGCCACCCGTCGGTAGGGGACGTGCTGTTTTATCCGGGGCCGTACAGCGAAACGGAAATCCTGCTGGCCTACGGGTCGTCCTGTTTCGCCAGCAAGATGGGGCAGTTGGCCGGCAACCATTTCCTGACCATCGTGCAGGGCAAGGAAAACCTTCGCGCCCTGGGCGTGAAGACGTTGTGGGAAGGGGCGCAGGAGGTGCTGTTCGAATTGGAGTGATCCCGCCGGCGCGGTGTGACCGGACGCGGCTTGCGCCGCTGCTACAGGGGATTGGCGCTCTTCTGTAGCAGCGGCGCAAGCCGCGTCAGCGGTACACGCGGTTTTCGAAAATATAATGAAGCGAGGCAGGCAACATCGGCCCATGCCCCAGCCCGGGAAACACGTGGTACTCAACGCGCAAACCGGGCACGCCGCTAACACCCTTCAACAACCGCTCCATGGCCACCCCCGGCGCCTGCGTCGAGCGCCCCGGCCCACCCGGCCCAGCTGCCTCGGCGTCACCCCGCATCAACGTCAACCCCACCTCGCTCTGGCTCACTCGGTCCGCCAAGCCGTCCAAAGGCTCAAGCACCGCACCGTTTCCCCACCACAGCGAAGGACTGGCCGCAGCGTAATGCTGAAACGCCCCAGGCCGGGTCAGCAGGGCATGCAGCACCAGCAATCCGCCGTAGGAATGCCCCCACAATGTTTGCCGTTTCACATCCACCGGTACGGCGTGCTCCACCAGCGGTTTGATTCGCTGATCCAGCAGATCGAGAAACTGATCGGCGCCGCCGCTGGGCAACCCGGAGGGCGCATCGGTCTGCGTATCGCCGGTCACTTGAGGCGTGTAATCGAAGGTTCGCGCCGGGCGATCGATACGCAGTGGCGTGGTCGAGCCGATGGCCACGATCAGCGGTGCGTCTGCGCCTTCGTTCAGGCGCCGTAACAGTGCCTGGTCCAGCGCTCCCACGGCAGCATTGCCATCGAGCAGGTACACCACCGGGTAGCCAGCGGTGGGGGCGGGCTGTTCCGGGCGGCCGATGTACAGGCGGTAATGCCGCTGCCCGTCCGCCGAGTCCAGGGTTCGGGTGGTGAACCCATAGCCAGTGTCGGGCTGTTCCAGCACCGGGGCCACCATGGGCTGCTGCGGGTCTGGCCGCGCTTGCGCGGGACCTAGAGCGAGCAGGGCTGCCAAGGCCAGTCCGCTGAGCGTCAGGCATTTCATTCGTTGCATGATCGGGACGCCATTATCATCGCGCACGACAGCGCTCGCTCAATGACCGCGCGGTGGCAGGTCCTCGCTGAACAGCTCGTCCTCGGCATCCGGGCTGACCGGAATCTTGTGTTCCTCGGCCGCCCAGGCGCCCAGGTCGATCAGTTTGCAACGGTCGGAACAGAACGGCCTGTTCACGTTCGCTGCCGTCCATTCCACCGGCGCCCCGCAAGTCGGGCAATCAACGGTCAAGGGTTGGCTCATTCTCGGCCTCCACGCAAAGTCAGGTAAAAAGTATGCAGCCGCTCGACTTCCGAGTGCAGCCAGGCCAGATCACGATCGTTGACCAGCACATCGTCCGCCAGCGCCAGCCGCTGCTCGCGGCTCGCCTGGGCTTTCAGAATCGCCTGGACCTGCTCCGGGGTGGTGTGGTCGCGCAGGAGTGTCCGCGCGACCCGCACCGCCTCGGGCGCATCCACCACCAGCAGACGCTGGGTAATGCGGTATTGGCCGGACTCGACCATCAAGGGTGACACGAACACCGCGTAGGGCGACGTCGCCGATGCCAGCGATTGCGCAATTTCCGCGGCGATCAGTGGGTGCAACAACGCTTCGACCCAGCGCCGCTCCTGCGCATCCTCGAAGATCACCTTGCGCAGCGCTCCGCGATCCAGGCTGCCATCGGCCTGCAACAGCGCCGCGCCATAGCGCTCGACCAGCGCCGCCAACGCCGGACGCCCCGGCTCCACCACCCAGCGCGAGGCCTGGTCGGCGTCCACCACGTGCACGCCCAAATCGGCAAAGCGCTGCGCCGCCGCGCTCTTGCCGCTGGCAATGCCACCGGTCAGACCCAGCACCCACGGTTTATCCACAGCTGTTGTCATCGGAACCCGGCAAACTGCATGTATGAAGTGGTTATTTGATCACCCCACAGCAATGCAATCCACCCCGCGATGGCCAGATAAGGCCCGAACGGGATCGGCGTACTGGTTTGCGCGTTGCGCATCCGCAGCATCAACACCCCCAGCACCGCACCCACCAGCGACGACAGCAGAATGGTCAGCGGCAGAATCTGCCAGCCACCCCAGGCCCCCAGCATGGCCAGCAACTTGAAATCGCCGTAGCCCATGCCTTCCTTGCCGGTGATGAGCTTGAACGCCCAATACACCAGCCACAAGCTGAGATAACCGGCCACCGCGCCCCACAGCGCGTCATACAGGTTCGTGAACAAGCCCTGCCCATTGACGATCAACCCCAGCCACAACAGCGGCAGCACCAGCACATCCGGCAGCAACTGGTGGTCGGCATCGATCAGACTCATCGCCAGCAGCCCCCAGGTCAGCACCAGAAACGCCGCCGCCTCCCAGCCCAGGCCGAAGTGATACACCACGAACGCACTGAGAATGCCCGTGGCCAGCTCGACCAGCGGATAACGCAGACTGATCTTCGCCCGACAGCTGGAGCACTTGCCCCGCAGCATCAGGTAGCTCACCACTGGAATGTTCTCCCAGGCGCGGATCTTGTGCGCGCAGTGCGGGCACTCGGAGTGGGGGAGCAGCAGGTTATAGGTCGCGCCCGCTGGCTCTGGCGGCAGGCCGAGCATTTCTCGGGACTGCGTGGTCCAGTCGCGGTCGAGCATGATGGGCAGGCGATGGATGAGGACGTTGAGGAAGCTGCCGATGACGAGGCCCAGGAGGAGGGCGCAGGCGACTAGGGCCAGCGGGCTGGCCAAGAATTCAAGTACGGGCATGTTAGACGACGGAGCCGAGTTGGAAGATAGGAAGGTACATCGCAATAACCAGGCCACCGACCACCACGCCCAACACGGCCATGATCATGGGTTCCATCAGGCTGGTGAGGCTGTCGACCATGTTGTCGACCTCGGCTTCGTAGATGGTAGCTACCCGGTCCAGCATGTCGTCCAGGGCGCCTGATTCTTCGCCGATGGCGGTCATTTGGATGGCGAGGGTGGGAAAGACGCCCGTCGAGCGCATGGAAAAGTTGAGCTGCATGCCGGTGGAAACGTCGGCTTTGATCCGGTTTACGGCGTTTTTGAAGACGACGTTGCCGGTAGCACCTGACACCGAATCCAACGCATCCACCAGTGGCACGCCGGCCGCGAATGTGGTGGAAAGCGTGCGTGCGTAACGAGCCACGGCCGACTTGTACAGAATCGCCCCCACAATCGGAATCTTGAGCAACCAGCGATCTACCGTGTCACGCAGTTTTGGACTTCGTTTCATTGCATATTTGAAACCAAAGAACAAACCAACGAAGGCCGCCAGCAGCAGCAAATACCACTCTTGGACCACGTCAGACAGCCCCATCACCATCAGCGTGAAAGCTGGCAGCTCCGCGCCGAAGCCTTCGAAGATCGACTTGAACTGCGGCACCACCTTGATCAACAGGATCCCAGAAACAATGATGGCAACAACTACTACCGCGATGGGGTAGGTCATCGCCTTCTTGATCTTCGCCTTGAGCTGCTCGGTCTTTTCTTTGTAAGTAGCCACCCGATCCAGCAAGGTTTCTAAAGCACCCGCCTGCTCACCGGCATCCACGAGGTTGCAGTAAAGATCGTCGAAGTATTCCGGCTTCTTGCGCAGTGACGAGGCGAAGCTGTTACCTGCAGCAACCTCCTGCTTGATCTCATCCACGAGCTTGCGCATGTTGGGATTATCGACACCTTCGGAAATGATGTCGAACGACTGCAGTAATGGCACACCGGCGCGCATCATGGTGGACATCTGCCGAGTGAACAGAGCAATGTCGGCAGGCTTGATCCGTTTGCCTTTGCCGAACAGCGCAGTGCCCTTCTTCTTGATCTTGCCTGGGTTTATCCCCTGCTTGCGCAGCTGCGCCTTGATCAACGCCGGATTATGGCCGCTCAGCTCCCCAGACATCTTGGTGCCTTTGCGATCCAGCCCTTCCCAGGCATAGACGTGGATCTTTGCTTTGACCGCCATTACTTAATCCTTGGTGACTCGGTTGACTTCGGCAAGGCTGGTGACCCCTTGCATAACCTTGACCAGACCTGACGCTCGCAAATCGCTGAAACCTTCCTTGCGCATCTGCGCCGCGATCTCGATCGCGTTGTTGGCTTCCATGATCATGCGCTGAAGTTCCTTGGTGATTTTCACCACCTCGTAGATGCCCTGCCGACCGCGATAGCCCCCGTTACACTGCTCGCATCCCACGGGCTCGTAGATCTTGAAGGTACCTATCAGCTCCGGGGCGAAACCTTCCTCGATCTGTGCGTCGCGCGGAATGTCGGCTTCCTTGCGGCAATGCGGACACAGTTTTCTCGCAAGCCGCTGCGCAATGATCAGGCTGACGGACGTTGCAATATTGAAGCCAGCCACGCCCATGTTCTGCAAACGAGTGAGCGTTTCCGCAGCACTGTTGGTGTGAAGGGTGGAAAGCACGAGGTGACCGGTCTGTGCGGCCTTGATGGCGATCTCGGCGGTCTCCAGGTCACGGATCTCACCGACCATGATCACGTCAGGATCCTGACGCAGAAACGAACGTAGGGCCTGGGCAAAGTCCAGACCCTGCTTGTTATTGACGTTGACCTGATTGATACCCTCCATGTTGATTTCCACGGGATCCTCGGCCGTGGAGATATTGATATCCACCGTATTCAGGATGTTGATCCCGGTGTACAGCGACACAGTCTTACCCGAGCCTGTAGGGCCGGTGACCAGAATCATCCCCTGCGGTTGCCTCAGCGCCTGGAGATAGAGCTCTTTCTGATGAGGCTCATAACCCAGCGCATCGATACCCATCTGCGCGCTCGACGGGTCGAGAATACGCATCACGATCTTCTCGCCCCACAGCGTCGGAAGGGTGTTCACACGGAAATCGATGGCCTTGTTCTTCGAGATGCGCATCTTGATCCGGCCGTCCTGCGGTTTGCGACGTTCGGAGATGTCGAGGCTGGCCATGACCTTGAGACGTGCCGCAATGCGGCCTGCCAGATTGATCGGCGGACGCGCAATTTCGCGGAGCATGCCGTCGGTCCTGAATCGAACGCGATAGGCTTTTTCGTAGGGTTCGAAGTGCAGGTCGGACGAACCGCCGCGGATGGCATCGAGCAACATCTTGTTGACGAAGCGCACGACAGGAGCATCGTCGGCGTCCTGGCCGCCGATGGAGTCGTTTTTATTATCGTCAACGGTTTCAACATCCAGACCGTCCAGGTCGACATCACTAAGCTCTTCAAGGCCCGTGGTACCGCTCTCGAAAAACTTCTCGATGGCGTCGGTCAGCTTGTCGTCTTCAACGAGAATGGCTTCGGCTGTCAGGCCGGTGTTGAACTGGATGTCAGTGATGGCCTGGTGGTTGGTTGGGTCCGAAATCCCTACGAACAGTTTATTGCCACGTCGCCAAAGTGGCAGGGCATGATGCTGGCGAACCAGCTTCTCACTGACCAACCCTCGAGGTTGAGCCTCACGATCAACTGCTGCCAAATCTAGAAAGGACACACCGAACTGATCGGCCGCAATTTCTGCAATATCGCGGCTTTTTGCTAACTTGTTCTGTACCAGGTAGTGAACAAGAGGAACGCGGCTACGCTGAGCCTGCTGATAGGCCTGCTGTGCAGCCTTGTCGGTCAGGAGTTCAGCGACGACCAATTGCTTGGCCAAGCCGGTGAGGACGATATCGTTCATGGGGGCACCGAGTACGGACAATCCGTGGTTTATAGCGTAGTCGAGCGATGGTGCCAAATAGGGCTGCAAGAATCGGTCGCCTTACAGCGAGCCACAAAAGTGGGGTGGCAGTTTGCTTGGCACGGCATATGCTCACCTTGCGGTGTTGGACGCGAAGCTTGACCACGCGCCGCCCTCAAGCGCTGGGAGCGCTTGCGGAATACTCTGAGGGCATACAGTGAACACAATACAAAAGGGCTTCACCCTGATCGAACTGATGATCGTCGTCGCGATCATCGGCATCCTCGCTGCCATCGCATTACCCGCTTACCAGAGCTACATAAAGCGCGCGGCTTACACTGAAGTCGTTGCGGCACTCGGGTCCATCAAGACCGCCGTGGGTGTTTGTTATCAAACCTCTGGGGCCTTGAGCAGCTGCGATTCTGCAGGAAAAATTGGTATGACGATGCCTAGCAAAACGACCGGTGCTCTCAACTCCGCTTCTGTCACGACCACCACTGCTGCCATTGTCGCTGTCCCCAATGAATACAAAGGCCTTACGGCCGAAGACACTTGTACCCTGCAACCGACAGCCAGTGCAGGAGCTCTGACGTGGGCATACAGCGGCCCATGCGCAGACAAGGGTTATGTCAAAAACCAGTAGCAAGCTGTGGTGACAAAAAACGTCATGTTCTGCTCCATTCGTTTTCGGCTATGGATCATGTCGGGCGTCCAAACGTGCAGGTGCGGCGTTTCAAAAGTTGGCACGCCGTGTGCTCTAGCCACATCAGGTACTAGAAACCGTTGTGGGATTGACGGATCTGCCTCTGGAATCGCGGCACGTCGTATTAATCTGAGGATTGAACATGAACAAGATGCAAAAGGGCTTCACCCTGATCGAACTGATGATCGTGGTTGCGATCATCGGTATTCTGGCTGCTATTGCGCTGCCGGCTTATCAGAACTACATCAAGCGTGCGGCGTATTCTGAAGTGATCAACGGTATGGCGCCGGTTCAGACTGCCATTACTGTTTGCTATCAAGAGTCGGGGTCGGATCTCACAGCTTGTGATACTGCAGCCAAAATTGGAGTGACGCTCCCAAGCAAGACAACTGGCGCGCTTAATACCATCGCAATTACTGCGACTACTGCTGTCATTACTGCCACGCCTAACGCTTTCAAAGGAATTGCTGGTGGTGCGACCGGAGATACGTGTGTGCTTACTCCAACAGGGGCTGGCGGTACTCTTACATGGGCCTATAGTGGCGCCTGCGTAACAAATGGCTACATTAAAAACTAAGCTTTGAGAGTGATTAGCCGCCCAGTGCTTGTTCGGGCGGCTTTTTTTATGTTTCTGATTGCATTTTCACCGCCGGTGTAGCTCAGTCGGTAGAGCAGCGCACTCGTAACGCGAAGGTCGTAGGTTCGATTCCTATCTCCGGCACCAGTCGACAGGTTCATGCGATGCCAAGCAGTTGCATCCTACTCTTGGAAACCTACCCAGCGCTGGATTCCTGCCTCCTGCAGTAATCTAACTGCCCGCCCGACAAAAAAACCACGCTCATCTAATAGCTACAGCACCTCAAGATAGGCAAATTTTGCTGCTATCACCTTGAAGATCGAAGTCATCGATCAAAGCAGACAGGGATCCTGCATGAGAAAATTTGAGCTTCGAAACTGGACGCCAGCTTTACTGGGGCTGAGCGCACTATTAGCGGCGTGCGGCACAACCAAGACTCAGGTCTATGCTGTGTGGATGGCAGCAGGTCGGACGCCGTCGTTGACGTCGCCTACGATCCTGGCACGAAGGGCGTTACTGCCAGCGGTGAACAAAGAGGACTTGCGCTGGCGAAATCTAAATGCGCTGCTTGGGGATATACTGGCTCCGAAGCGTTTGGAGGCCGAAACGCCATTTGCTTGTCTTTCTCAGCCCTTGGATGTTCGTCTTACCGGACTGTCGTAAAATATCAATGCCAAGGTAACCCTGATTCGGTTCAACCGTTTGGTCTCCCGCCGAGCGCGGGGCAAGGCCGGTGCGCTGTGACGGCGCGAAGTGGGATGCGTAGGCCACGAGAAGCCGTTCGTAACTGGCATAAATCCCAAAATTGGCCGTTAGCAATCTGAAAAAAACATCGAACTATTGCTCGGTTGTTTGGAAGAGTACTTTCGCTTAGCAAGAGGACGCCACGACAAGCTAACGACGGGCACTGCATATAGTTACGCTGGCCTGCCAGCGAAAGTATTTACGAAGTATTTCTATAGCGCCTAGCCTATGTACTGCTATTTCGGCGGTGTTGGTCGCGGTGAGATGAGAGGGTTGCCGGAAAATTTCTCATCTAGATTGTAATCTATATCTGTCAGCAGTGGTTGGCCCTGGATACAGGTTATTGTTGCGTCCGGATACCTGTAAGGAGATGGGCGTTTATCTTTATTTGTTTTTTTATCATAAATCTGAACAGGCGCTGAATCATAATCTCTAGAGCTTACGAAGATGACTTTGTCGAACGGGAAGCGTGCTTGAGCAAGCAGGTAGTTGGTCCATGCGGATAGCCCACCTTTAAAAAATTCATTTCTAGACCAAATCACTTCGCTAAAGCAAATTAGGATTATTTCATCAAATTCTGATTCCGCTCTATAAGTTTCGTATCTTTTTGCTTTCCCGATCACGCCATCAAATATAAAGTTTTGAGGGATAGGCACATCTACTTTTTTGGTGGGATCGTCATCTACGATTCCTTGTTCGAAGGTTCGTGAGGTCTGCTCACTTATTAAGCTGGCTCCGTATTTTTTATCGTTCGCGTAAGCAAGATACCAATGAGGATCAACCGAAGTTATTTCAATGCCAATTTTCACTGAAGCTTTCACGCCAAATCGCTGGGGAGGCTTGGATAGTAGAATAGCTGCGTCAGGGCTATCTACTTGATCAGGAATTTTGGTGTAAGTGTTGTAGAGCTTCTCTAGGAGCGGGGCAGCCAGTTCGAATATTCGGTTCTCAAATTCTTCTTTGGCTTCTTTGATTGTTGGCTTTGCAGATAGCGTCATGATCTACTCCTTTGGTTCGTTTATTGTTCCGCGTCCATAGATACTGCGATCAGATCCGAGATCTACAGAGTGATTAAATTATCTGCACAGCTCCGCATATGTCAATATGGTATCACGACAGCTTCGATTACGGCTTTTCCGAAAGAAAGGAACACTGACTGTCCGCTTCTGGCCGGTAGCAGCCTGTCGCCACCGGCAGCAACCGACCCATAACGGACGCTCATAAGCAGGACGCAGGGAGCCTTTGGCCACCAAACGTGACGAGGTGTTCGGCGTTGATCAACAGGGATGGGTGGCAAAAGCTGTTTCTATTGAATATTGTCCTGCATCGACATCGAGCAAGGTGCTGGAACCGCATGAGTAGTCCAACCCCAGATATCAGTGAACTTGTAGAGTCGTTGAAGGTGCAGGCTGGGTTGCTGATCCAGGCGTCAGAGATGGAAGCTGGAGAATCTCCTGATGCCCGCGACGAATTTACTCGTCAGCAATTGAGACGTGCATCGGAGCTGGTGAAAGGCTCAGTCGCTCTAGGGGCAATTGAAAACTCTGCATGCTTGGGAATTCTGAGCCGAAGCTTGCTTGAACAGCTGATCACGGTTTTGTGGGGCATCAGGTCTGTTGAGAATGCGGAGTCCCAAATGGGCGCGGGTCCCGCAGAGTTGGCGAAGGCTCTGAAAATGAACCTGAAAGCTGGCACCGCCAAAATGTTGGATCGAGACACGGGTGAGGACGTGACCGCCCAATTTCTGGAAAAAGAACAGGCAAAACGAACTCGTCGACGCAAATCCGTGGAGGATCAGGCCAAGGAAGCCGAGGTGCAGGATCTGTATACGGTGTTCTACCGACTGTTATCACTTGAAACGCATGGTCACAATGAGACCCCAGCCGAAAAAGCTAAGGCTAGTGCTTTGTGTGCGACTCACCTTCAGGGCATCGGCGCAATCAGCCGAGGTATCGGTCAGGCGTGTGTCTGCTGGCTGATAGGTAGGCAGTGGCCCGACAACGAATCGCTACGTGACGTATTAGGGCTAAATGGATGATTGCATAGTTTTGCCAGACATCTAGACCGGGAAGAATATGGAACGGCTTCATACCGAAAATGACCTTGAAAATTTCTTACCCAAGCAGTGTGGGCGAAGCGTCACAATTGTCTCTGCATTTGCATCTGGTACAGTGGGGGTTCTGAAATCGATTGCCGCCAAAAATGACGTTGAAGTGGCGGTGGGCACAATCAATGCCCTCACTTCGCCGACGTTTATCGACGAGGCTCGAACGCTTCTTCATCTGCGGCTTTGGGTAGATTTCCGACGCAATGGTCTACGGCTAACTGTAGTGGCCTAATGAAACCGGACACCCATTTAGGCGAGAATGCTCGCCACAGAGAGGTGTCTGATGACCAAGCAACGTCGTGCCTTTACGCCTGGGTTCAAGCGCGAGGGGGCGTGCCTGGTGCTCGACCAAGGCTACAGCCATACCGAAGCAGCCCGTTCGGTTGGGCTTGTTGAGTCGGCCTTGCGTCGTTGGGTGAACCAACTCTAGCAGGAACGTGGCGGTGTTACTCCGACCAGCAAAGGCCTGACGCCTGAGCAGCAAAAAATCCAGGAAATTGAAGCTCGTATCAATCGGCTGGAAAGGGAAAAATCCATCTTAAAAAAGGCCGCCGCGCTCTTGATGGCCGAGGAACACGAGCGTTCGCGTTAATCGATCAACTTCGGGCTCACGAGCCAATTGACCTGTTGTGCACGGTATTTGAAGTGACCCGATCGTGCTACTACGCGTACTGCCGGAAACGTCGGTATCCAGATGCCGAACGGGTGGTCTTGCGCTGCCGCGTGAACGAGCTGTTTACGCAAAGGCGAAGCGCTACGGGCAGCAGGAGCATCATGCTGATGATGAAAGAGGACGGCATGCAGATCGGGCGATTCAAGGTACGCAAGTTGATGCGAGAGATGAACTTGATCAGCAAACAGCTGGATTCCCATGCCTATAAAAAGGCGACCGTGGAGCGGCCTGATATCCCGAACGTGCTTGATCGAGGGTTCAGCGTGGCGTCCCCCGAAATGGTTTGGTGCGGTGACATCACGTACGTTTGGGCCGAAGGTCGGTGGCACTATCTGGCGGCTGTCATCGACTTTGTGCCCGCCGTGTTGTGGGTTGGGCGTTCTCACCCAAGCCCGACGCCGACCTGGTAATTAAGGCACTGGACATGGCTTACGAGCAGCGTGGCAGGCCGCAAAACGTATTGTTTCACAGCGACCGGGGCAGCCAATATGGCAGCCGAAGTTTCCGCCAAAGACTATGGCGATACCGCTTCACACAGAGCATGAGTCGGCGCGGTAACTACCATGACAATGCGCCCATGGAACGGCTCTTTCGCGGCCTAAAGACTGAATGGATACCGACGGTGGGCTACATGAGCGCTGCGCTAGCGCAACAGGATATCGGCCGGTTCCTGATGGAGCGATACAACTGGCGGCGACCGCATCAGTTCAATGAAGGGCTAGCGCCTGCGGTCGCTGAGGAAAAACTTAATTAGTGTCCGGGATCAGTTGACCACTACAGGATCGATCTGATGGGATGCTGACGTCGAGCGAGCTACCGCCGATAGGTACTCTGCATACGCTTCATTCCGTAGTGGATGCCTACGTTTGCCGCGCTCAAGCAAGGTTCCGGTAACGAAGGCCGTAGCTGCGGCCGAGATGGCTACCACCAGTGGAATTTAAACGGTCCAACTCATCTACAGCGCCTTCCTCATCAGCCGTCCAGACATTAGAGCGTAGGCCAAGGGGGAAGTGCCTGCTTGGCGCTGGCTTACCAAGCAGGGGCGCCAGTGTACATGTGAAGAGTAGTATTAGTTTTCTGCTTGGCATTGGTTCTGAAACGTCCCTACATTCTGAGGTAGTGCTTTGGTACTCCGCCATCGAATAAAGAGTAGAAGCAATTAATGTCTACAACTGCATCTGTACCTATTTTAATGGAGGAGGTGTTCTTGAAGAAGAAGTCGAAGTGGTATCGAGGGTGGATGTTTTCATTCGCATTGTCGGGGTCGTCATCAAAACGGAAATAGCCGTGGTCGTCCGTTAAGAGCGTGGTATAGGTGTCATAGTACTGGACGGCATCTTGTACTCCCAGGCCGAAGCTATCTGCGATTGAGCAGATTATTTCCTCATGCGAATGTGTGCCTTCTTTAGAGGTAAGTATCGCGTTCCTCATTATTGAAATGAAACGCCCGCTGACTTCCTCCTTGGTTTCATCATGATTGAAGTAAACTCTGCCGCCATCGTCTACTATTTGAAATGGAATTGTCATTGAGAAGTAGCCATCGCTTTTTCTTACTAAGGCCCGGCAGTAGTCCCCAGAAAATATGGCGATTTCGAAATCATCCTCATACCTGGCCAGTTTGCAATGTGCGCTAGTGCTAACTATTTCCGCCAGGTTTAATAGATTGTCCAAATTGTCCAAGGTATCTCGTACCGCGCAAAATTTGCGCATGTGATACTCCGGAATGTCCTTGAAAAAGAAGGCTGTCATAGCATTCTATTCCGTTGGTACTCAGCATTCAGTAGGGCATCCAGATATTCCTGGTCATAATCAGACTCACCGACAATTGTGCTGATCCTGTCAATCAGTTTTGCGATCAGGCGAGGGCTTGGGCTTTCCTCTTTCTCGGCGCAATAGGCTCGGACAATTTCTTCGATTGATGGAAGTTCATCCAGTACTATGAACTCTCGTTGTTGAATCTCGAGTGGCGATGGAAGTCGCAGATTCATGTATGCGTTATTAGATAGGAAGTTGAGACCTTGATTGACGTTCGTTAAAAGTTGTTGGTCTACCAATTTTCCGAGTACTAAATGGCTTTCTAAGAACGAACGAGCCATCATGGTGTATAGGGCGTTTCGGAAGGATGGGTGTCGGTTCAGATTCAGTGCGAAGCAAATGACAAAAGGAAATTCAAGGCCCTTGGCGTTGTTAATGTTAGAGACAAAAATCTTTTCAGGGTCGTTACGTTTAGTCTCGAAGGAAACATTCACTCCCCAGCCTAGAGTATCAGCGATGAGTGGTTTTAGCTGAGTGATCACATCATAAATGTAGTTGTCTTTGTCGAGTAGAATGATGGCGATGTCACCTTGTTCTACACTAGGGTGACGGCGCCGTATGTCCTTGACCACTTCAACTAGATTCATAGCGATTGACAGACCATCGGTGAACTGGTGGATGGTCGTGCTCTTGAAATCTGCTGGAATATCCTCGAAACGTCGCAGCGGGTCTCGTGATATCAAGGCTCTATCATTTTGCTCGGTATAGATGTAGCCACATGCGTCCCACTCGTGTGGTTGAAGCCATCGCAACACTGGGTTTTCGAATAGCCCCATACCAAGGGCGTGAGAGAACATAAGGTTTTTAGGGTCAGTGCGATAGCACTTTTTGAGAACCATATCTGCGCGATTCACGCCTTCATCTATGGGTCTGAAAATATTTTGGAAAACGTCACCTGCCACATAGACTTTTTTTTCAGTTACCAGTTCGCACAAGTCAATGAAGCTGCTAGCGAAATCTTGACTTTCGTCAACAAATACGTAGTCAAAGGCGTATTTTCTTTCTCCTGAAAGTGCTTTAATCGCATTGATGGCTACTTTGCAAACATGATCAAAGCTTCCAGCCTGAAGGCTAAGGAATGGAATGCCATAGTAATGGCAGATGTATCGATACATTCCTGAGTATGGATCTTTGCCGCTTCCCCAGGAGTGGAAGCAGAAAAGTTTGTTGTTCCAGTCAATTTGACGTTCGACACGCATGAAATCAAAGAAGCTGGGGACGCGAGTTCGCATCGAGGATGCTAGGATTTTATTGAAGCAGGTAAAGGAAATTCTTGCCTCAAAGTCTCTTGAGTAAATTTCTTTTATTTTATGAAGTAATAGCTCCGTCTTTCCTGATCCAGCAAGCCCCTGAATCACGAATTTTTTTCCTGCCCCAGAGCGGAATACAAAGCTTGTCTGATCGGTATCGAAAAGTACTATTTTTGATTTGACGGTGTCAAGTAGGCCACTTGCTTCCAAATTAATTTTTGAAACATCGTTGATGCTTCCCACGACAAGAGACGTTATAAGGTCAACTAATCGGCGATCCGTGGGTTTATCAATCTCTAAGAGTTGAAAATCGAAGTCTAATGCGTCGCACTGCTCGAATAACGGAAGCCAGTGCCGTTTACGGCCGATTTTCTCTCGGTACTTAAACTTTTCAGAGAGAAATGCGATGTCTTCAGTGAAAAATTCAACATAATCCTCAAAGGACTCTTCGTCATCTGCCATATTAATAAAGCAAGGCTTCATTCCGGACGAGAATATGGCTACCGCGTTGTCGTACTCGTAGTGGGCGTCGTCTTTAGATAACGGCTTTCGAAGTACGTAAGTTTGCTTTTTGTTGGTTTCGGCAAAGTCTTCAATTATTTCCTTGATACCCGCTTGTTCCACCAAATCCTGCGCGTCAGGTGCGTAGAAACAATAACCAGACATTTTCAGCTCTCCTTTAATAACTTTACTGAAACCTTAGCTTTGCGAAGGATACTCAAACCCAGAGGATTTGTCGTCAGGTGATGGCGGCTTGGAGCGTAGTAGGCATTGGGACAATCATGCAGGGCGCTAGTGAGAGGCACCTAGGGTTCAGCTTGCGTCTCACCGACCGTCTGGCACCGAATTGTGGCGGTGGCTTAGCGGATTACAGCAAGCTCGTTAATCTCTATTTTTCGGCCCCACCGAGGCTAGAGTCTGGCCATTGACGTCGAGTCGGTAGTCCAGGTGTATGGGTGGTTAGCCTATGCTCGGCCGGGTTGCTTCATGTGACCGAAGGTGACCACCCTGCTCGCGCTGGAGGCAGATCGAACGAGTAACCCAGAGCGTCAGTCGCCTTCCACGGCTAGCATGGTTCATCGCAAAAGCAGGTGAGTACCTTATTGAGTACCTAAATCGATGTGTAAACTGTAATAGTTATTGATTTTTCTGGGGTTAGTGTAGCGGATTCGCTGCCTATCTCCGCACCATCTGAAATCACCTGTGTCAGCTTCAGTCTTTCAGACCCAGCAAGCCTGATGTAGCACGGCTGCTCAAGAGCCCAGAATACGGATATCACATGCCTCTCCTAAACTTCAGCCGCCGAACAGCGGCTTTCGTGTTTTTGGCGACCCTTGCAGGCTGCGCCACGCACAAGGACTTCCAGGCCACAGGCGGAAGTCGCGCAGATGGCGTCATTGACGTTGCGTATGAATTCAGTAGCTTCGAAACTCCTGTGGTCGATCAGCAGCAGGTGTATGCCATTGCCCGCTCCAAGTGTTCATTATGGGGTTATGTCGACGCAGAGCCTTTTGGCGGAACGAACCAGGAATGCACGCTCAGACGCGGCTATGGCGATTGCTCCGCATGGCGTGTATCGAAGAAATACCAATGCCTTGGCAACCCCGGCTGCGTGTCTGCGCCACTCAACTACCTTGGCCCAAGCCAAGCTCCTGTTGCTGTTGCTGTCCCTGCGCGACAGGCGACAGCACCCTACTAAGCCGCGCCCAGTACCGCGCCTGCGCCCTTATCGTCCTCTGAATACCGCGAACGGCAGATCGATTTGCTGATGCAGCAGAACTTGCCGTACGACGAATATCAAAAGAGATATCAGGCAATCATGGCGCAGTAGCGAATTGGGGCAGGGACATAAATCTGTCCGGTTCGGTTCCTCTCACGCATAGCCCACACGACATGCCCAGGAGCCCCCCATGTTCAGCCACATCCAAATTGGCGCCCGCGATCTCCCAAAAATGCTCGCCTTTTACGACCACGTCCTCCAAACCCTGGGCCTCATCCGCATCCCCGACGAAAACGACGGCGGTCCAGCCGGCGCCGGTTGGCAGCGGCCGGGCAGGCCCTGGCCTCAGGTCTACGTCCAGCTTCCGTTCAACGGCCTCCCGGCCACGTGGGGCAACGGCATGCAGGTGAGTTTTGCGGCGCAGTCGCAGCAGCAGGTGCGGGATGCGTGGCAGGCGGCGTTGGATAACGGCGGCGTGGACGAGGGGGCGCCGGGTTTGCGGCCGCAGTATGCACAGGACTACTTCGGGGCCTATTGCCGGGATCCCGAGGGCAACAAGTTATGTTTCGTGCACACCTCGGATATGGCCTAGGCCGCTTTTCAGCGCAGGTTGGCCAGTCGCGCGACGACGGCCGTGATCACCACGGCCAAGACCACGCCCGTCGCGACGGCGGGCAGTATGCCCAGTTGCATCACCATCCCCTGCAGGCTGAGGTAGAAGCCGATCACGCCGACGGCGCCAATGGCGTTGCCGCGCACGATGGCGGCGAGTTCCTGGCGTCCGCCTTGGAGGTGGGCGAACACGGCCAATGGCCACGCAATGATGGGGATGGGCGCCAGGTAGCCACTGACGACGGGGCCCAGCCACTGTGCGCCGGCGGTGATCAGCAGGAGCAGCAGGGTAGCGGTGAGCATCCGCATCGGGATGATCCAGCTGGGCAGCGGAACCGGTTTTGCCGGGCGCTCGCCGGTCTTTGAGGTGGCCATGATCAGTACGACGATCAGGCACAGGGTGACCGCAATGGACGCTGGGAGTGAGCCTAGCCAGTTCATGAACAAGGCGGCGACCACGTAGAAGGCCAGCGCTGTCACGCAGCCGAGGAATGCCGAAAGGCGCCGGGTCACGGTGAGGTAGAACAGGTAGGTGGCCTGAATCGCCGCAACGCCCGCCAGCGCACCCGGTACGGCCATCGCTACGAATCCAGGGCCTTGTTCAAGGCTCAGAAACAGCATCACCACGGCCGAGGTCACCGGAAGCCCCGAGAGCAAGCCACCGACGTGGGTGCCCCAGCGTTTGACGGCGATGGAAATCGAGAGCATGAGCAGCGGGGTGATGAGCAGCTTGAGGTAGAAGACGGTCATGAGCGTGCGTCGTTGTTTTTGGTTCGTACGTTTTACAGGATTCGATAGCCCGGTGTGTGGGCGGTCACCTGTCTGGCGCACTCTGGCGCGGCTTGTGGGCATCTACTACCGTTAGGGTCGATGGAGTCAGTGGCTCCAGCCGTTCAAACAGGAGTATTGCCATGGGTAAGTGGGTCCCTTCAATCGCTACCGCCTTGCTGCTGATCTGTGCCGTGGCGCCTGCCACGCAGGCTGAAGATGAACTGGACAAGGGCATTCGTCACGACAATCGTGAACTCGACAAAGGTGTCGAGCACGATGCCAAGGAAATCGACAAGGGCGTCAAACATGACGCCGCTGAGGTCGATAAAGGCGTCAAGCATGACGATGATGAGCGGCACAAGGCCGACAAACACCTCGACAAGGAGGCGAAAAAGCATTTGTGACGGCAGGCTGTGACGTGATCGGCAGGCGCAATCGAGTCGAGCGTACCCGCCATGGCGATTGTTCGCATCGACCTGTATTGTTTTCGCCGCGTCTGTCGACCACGCATGAGCCCGCATTGCATTTTGGGCAAGGAAGCCAACCGTGAAGTACCTTCTTATCATTCTCGCCAGTTACGCTTCGGTCTATCTGTGCGTCTCGCCGCTGCTCGATGCGCGGGTGCAGGACATTATCGAAGGCCTGGAGATGCGCCGCCGAGCGGCTGACATCGAGGTTTACATCGAGCAGGTGATCGATGCGTTGAATCGCTCCAAGCTGGAGTACGCCTTGTTCGGCGGTACGCTGCTAGCGGGGTTGATCTGCGCTGGGGTCTGGTTGCTCAGCCGTTAGGCCGGGCATGTACGTCGGCAAGGCTGTGCATGCCATCTACGGTCACTTATTGGCCTGGTCTTTTTCGCTGAACTCCACCGCCAGGGCGGCGGCCTCTTCGTCGTTGGTGCGGATGTGCAGCTCGCCCTCGGCGTCCTGTACTTGAAACACCAGGTCCATGCCTTGTGCACGGTATTGCTCGGGGACGTCATCGCCTTCGAGTTTCTTCACTGAAATGGCCATGGTTTTCCTCCCAAAGAAACTGTGACCTGTGCCTGTGGGTAACGTGCGGTCAAAAGTTATGCACAGGAACTTACCTCGCCTGCAAAGCCTCGAATCGTTACCTAACATCAGAGGCTTCCTACCATGACCACACGCGATGAAATCCAGCCAAAAGCTCCGACCCTCGACGCGAGCGGCAAGCCCGTGAACGTGGTCGAGCGCGATATCGAGAACGAAACCCCGGCGACCGAAGGCGTCGACAAGGTCATCACGCCCACCTCCATCAAGGAGAAAGAGCAGGACGCCGAGACCTTGCAGCGTAAGACCGCCGAGATCGAACGCAAGATCGCAGACGGTCGTTGATGTCGTGAAAAAGGAGAAAAGTGCAGCTAACTGTCCGTTCACATCCGTTTCACGCGGTGTTCACATTCTCGGGCGTAATGTTGACCTTGCTCCTTCTTCAAGCCCGCTTTCCTCCCCGTCGGCGGGCTTTTCTTTGCCTGCGATTTGGCGTTTCGCCCATCCAGGCCTGCTAACCTCTCTTATTCAAGCGTCGACCCGAACCGGATGTCGACGCGTTGCAGCGCCTCGTTGCGCTGCCTTTCAAGGAGCTTGACCCCGCCATGACCATTTCTCTGCGCACACGGCTGCTGGCCGTGTTGATGTTCACCACGCTGCTCAGTGGTTGCGGCATCAATAACATTCCGCAATATGACGAACAGGTGAAATCGGCCTGGGCTCAGGTGGAGAACCAGTACCAGCGTCGTGCCGACCTGATTCCCAATCTGGTGGAAACGGTGAAGGGTTACGCCAAACAGGAACAGGACACCCTGACCCGGGTGATCGAAGCGCGGGCCAAGGCCACTTCGATCCAGGTCGATGCCAATACGCTGGACGATCCGGCTAAGCTGCAGCAGTTCGACCAAGCCCAGCAGCAACTCAGCGGTGCCTTGAGCCGTTTGATGGTGACGGTCGAGCGCTATCCTGACCTGAAATCGAACCAGAACTTCCTGGCCTTGCAGTCGCAGCTTGAAGGCACCGAAAACCGCATCGCGGTGGCACGCCGTGACTTCATCGCCTCGGTCGAGAAGTACAACACCGAGATCCGCACCTTCCCTGGCAAGCTGTGGCAGATGACCATGTACCGTGACCAGAAGGTTCGCGAGAACTTCAAGGCCACGGCACCCAATGCCGAGCAAGCGCCGAGCGTGAAGTTCCAATGAAGCCATGGCGGTGCCTGCCGCTGCTGATGCTGTTATGGGTCGCCACTGCCGGAGCGCTGGAATTTCCAGCGCTCAGCGGCCGGGTGGTGGACCAGGCGGGCTTGCTCGACGGGCAGACCCGCAGTCAGCTCAGCCAGATGCTCGAAGCACACGAGCAGACGACCTCCGAGCAGGTCGTGGTGGTGACCGTGCCGGATCTGCAAGGCACGGACATCGCCGACTACGGCTATCAACTCGGACGCGCCTGGGGCATCGGGCAGAAGGGCAAGGATAACGGCGCCCTGCTGATCGTGGCCAAGGCCGAGCGCAAGGTGCGCATTGAAGTGGGCTACGGTCTGGAAGGGCAGCTCACCGACGCGCAGTCTTCCATCATCATCAATAACGTGATCGTGCCGTCGTTCCGCCAGGGCGATTTCGCCGGTGGCATTCGTGCTGGCGCGGCCGCCATATTGCAGGTGCTGGGCGGTGATCCACTGGCCGAGCCCCAGCGCAGCAATGCGCAGGGTCAAGGTCAGGAGCAGCAGCGCCTGCCGTGGCCGGCGTTTCTCATCTTGATCATCATCGTGATCGTGATGATCCGTGGTGGAGGAGGCGGGCGTGGTGGTCGCGGCGGCGGTGGCGGTTCGGTACTCACCGGTGCGGTGCTGGGCAGTGTGCTCGGCGGCGGCCGTGGCGGCGGTGGTTTCGGCGGCGGCGGTGGTGGTTTTGGTGGCGGTGGCGGCGGCTTCGGCGGCGGGGGTGCATCGGGTGGCTGGTAAATCGAGCAGGTACGCAGCATGACACTACTGGACGAAAACGCGCAGAAGCGCGTGGCCACGGCCATCGCCGAGGCCGAACTGCACACCGACGCCGAACTGGTTACGGTGCTCGCACCGCAATCCGACGACTACACCTACATTCCGCTGCTGTGGGCGGGGTTGATTGCTTTGCTGGTGCCGGGCCTGATCAACTATTACCCCGGCTGGCTGAATGCCCACCAGTTGCTGCTGGCGCAGTGGGCGACCTTCATCGTGATGGGGCTGCTGTTCCGCATTCCTGCGCTGACTACGGCATTGGTGCCGCGCCGTGTGCGTCACTGGCGGGCGGCCAACATGGCCCGTCGGCAGTTCCTGGAGCGCAAGTTGCACCACACCCAGGGCGCGACGGGAATGTTGATCTTCGTTTCGGAGGCGGAACGGTACGTGGAAATCCTGGTGGACGAGGGCATTTCCAGCCGTATTGGCGATGACACCTGGGGTGCGATCGTCGAGACATTCACCGCGCGGGTCAAGCGAGGTGAAACGATGGAGGGCTTCGTGGGTTGTATCCAGGCGTGCGGTGAGGTATTACGTGAACACGTACCTGTAACCCATCCTCGCAACGAGTTGCCGGATCGGTTGGTCGTGCTGGGCTGACCGATTAGCCCTGCCAATGGACCTAACGAGGTTACGAGCTGTCAAAGTGGCATTACGCTATCATCCGCACTTTGCCCACGGAGCCTCGCCATGAGCTCGATCATTTTTCCTCAGCCGTTCAAAGCGGTTGGCTGCTCCGACTGTCGAAACCTGGATGCCCTGGGTTTCGACTTCACCATGGCGTTCCAGCCGATCCTCAACGTGCGCAGCGGGCAGCCATGGGCCTATGAGGCCTTGGTGCGCGGCATCAACGGTGAGTCTGCGTACAGCATCCTGAGCCAGGTCAACGACGGCAATCGCTATCGTTTCGACCAGTCCTGCCGCGTCAAGGCCATCGAGTTGGCCACCCGTTGGGGTCTGCTTGACCTTCCTGACTGCCTGCTCAGCATCAACTTCCTGCCCAAGGCCGTCTATCGCGCCGAAACGTGCATCCGCGCCACGCTCGAAGCAGCCCGCGAATTCGGTTTTCCGTTGAATCGGCTGATGTTCGAAGTGACCGAAGGCGAGCGTGTGGACGACCCGCTGCATTTGCAGTCGATCTTCAGCGAATACGAGAAACAGGGATTCGTCACGGCGATCGATGATTTCGGGTCAGGGTATTCGGGCCTGAACCTGCTGGCGACCTTCCAGCCCAAGGTGCTGAAGATCGACATGGCACTGACTCGCGATCTGGATCACGACCTGGTGCGCCAAGCCATCGTGGCGGGGATCGTACTGGTGGCCGGCAAGTTGAACATCACCGTCGTGGCCGAGGGCGTGGAAACCGTCGGCGAAAGCACGGCCCTGCAGGGGCTGGGGATCGACCTTCAGCAAGGCTACCTGTTCGCCCGTCCTGCCATTGGCAAGCTGCCGCTCAAGCATTGAGCGAAGGGTTGCTTCAACCTGTGCGGATCGCTGATTCCTGATGAAGGTAGCTTGCAAGGGCCTGCTTGGTCAGGTCGTTGAGCGTAATGCTTTGCCGGTTTGCAGCAATACTGGCTGCCAAGTGCAACTCGTGGCCTATTCGCACATTGAACGATCCTTTGCAGGAGACTTCCGGCGCCACCTTCAGGTTGACGCAGGTTTCCAGATAGTCGTCCACGGCTGTGTGAAACGCTGCGATCAATTGTGAGACTGTTTGTCCTTCATAACTGATCAGCGCCCGCACGAACTGCGCTTTGCCATATAGACAGTCGTCTTCAGCACTCGCCTCGATCGATCCGAAATAGCCGCGGTATTGAAGCAATGGGTTCATGGGATCAAGCCTCCGCTTTTCAATTGGGCAATGATCTGCCGCCGTATGTAGGGTTTGATTTCGTTACCTGGATGAGGGCGATGTAGACTGATCAGGGCCTTCGGATCGCCATTATAGAATTTGACACGGCTACCACTGCCTTGAATTGGCTCGTAGCCAAACCCCTGTAGTACTTTCACCAGTTCATTCCATGTGAAATCGCCATCCTGCGAGATCAGTTTGGCAATGAGCTTTTCCTGCCTGGACATACCTTTCCCTAAGTGCGACTAAATTTAGTTGCTCATCAATTGCACGTCAATATTTGCTGCCTGGCTAGGTTTAGATCAGGAATGAGGATGTAGGCGAGGGGAAATGATACGAAGGATGTGCAGGAGCGCACGAGGGAAGCATAGGTGGGTGATCAGACCGTCTTGCCAGCAGACGAGCTCACCAGGAAGGTGGGCTCGTCTGCTGCCGCATCAATCTTCGAGAATGAACGCGAACTTGTCGTCGATCAGCATCTTCAGGTAGGCGTCGAAGCTGTCGGCGATGACCACGTATTCGTCCGGGTCGTGGACAAAGCGGATCACTTGGCCTTTGGTGCCTTTGCTCGTGGGGTCGAAGTCGATGAACAGCGTGGAGGTACCACCGTTGTTCATGCAGTGCGAGAAGCACAGCCGCTCGCCCAGGATGACATCGGGATCGATGCGCTTGTCGACCATGTCCGGGTTTTCCAGGAACAGGTCGTCGTAGATGTCGGCAATGCTTTTGTCGTTGGCGGTGCGGTCTTCGAGGATCTGTTCGACCGAGCGCAGGTAGTACGGGTACTCGGCGATGTCGGAGCCCAGGATGAGCACTGAGACTTCGCCTTTTTCGTACTTCTGCCAATGCGTGCCGTTCACCTTGGCAAGCAGGTGCAGGAGGCTGTCTGGGCAGTCGGGGTAGACTTCTTTGAGCGCATCCAGTTGGGTGGGCGAGGCGCCGGTGGCGAACGCGAGTTCGTCAAGGCTGGCGGCGGGCAGGGCGGCTTTGAGGCCTGAGTGGAACTGTTCGACGATGCTCAAGGCTGCTTCCTTACGCGGGTTTTGTTTGAGCACCATTGGGCGATTCGTGGGGGGGAGTCAAGGGAATTTACTGTTTGGGGGATTTGTGGGGGCTTGGGCTGTGTGGTGAGGCGACTGGCCTCTTCGCGGGCAGAGCCCGCTCCCACAGGGCCTGCTTCCACAGGACCTGCTTTCATAGGAGCAGCTTGCACAGAGGCCAGCGGAGGTGTCAGCGCCAGCGGACGGTGTAGTGCGCGGGGACGTCGCTCATCTGGGGCTGGAAGTGGGTGTTGGAAATGACGTGGGTCTGCACGTCTCCGGCGGCGTCGTGCAGTTCGATGCGGTCGCCCGCGCCAGCATTGAGGGTCACCTCGTAGATCAGGGCCTTGTTGGGCTCCAGGGAAGACTCGAAGGGGCCGAAACGGGTGCCGTCGATGCGAACGATGTAGACCTGGTGGGCGCCTTGGGTGGATGTGCTGGTCACTGCGAAAACTCCATACCTTTGCTGGTCGATATCTATGTGGGCTGTCACAGGCTCAGGCGCATGGACAGGTCTACCGCTTTTACATCCTTGGTCAGGGTGCCGATCGAGATGTAGTCCACACCCGTTTCGGCAATGCTGACAAGGGTCGAATCATTGATGCCGCCGCTGGCTTCGAGCTTGGCCTGGCCGGCGTTGATGCTGACCGCTTCGCGCATGTCCGCAAGGCTCAGTTCGTCGAGCATGACGATGTCCGCGCCGGCGGCTAGTGCCTCGCGCAACTCGTCCAGGCTTTCGACCTCGATTTCCACGGGCTTGCCTGGTGCGATGCGTTGCGCAGCCGTGATCGCCTGGGCCACGCCGCCGCACGCAGCGATGTGGTTTTCCTTGATCAGGAACGCATCGTACAGGCCGATGCGGTGGTTGTGGCAACCGCCGCAGGTCACCGCATACTTCTGCGCCAGGCGCAGGCCCGGCAGAGTTTTGCGCGTGTCCAGCAGTTTGACCTGAGTGTGGGCAACCCGCTCGGCGAACGACTGCGCACGGGTGGCGACGGCCGACAGCAGTTGCAGAAAATTCAGCGCGCTGCGCTCTCCGGTCAGCAGTGAACGCGCCGGCCCTTCGAGGTGGAACAAGGGTTGATTGGCCTGTGCCTGCTGCCCATCCACCACTTGCCAATGCACCGCCACGCGGGGGTCGAGCTGACGAAACACGGCATCGACCCAGGCGGTGCCGGCGATGGTGCAGGTGTCGCGGGTAATGATGGTGGCCTTGGCCAGGCGCTCGGCCGGGATCAGTTGCGCGGTGATATCGCCGCTGCCCACGTCTTCGAGCAGCGCACGGCGCACGTTGGCTTCGATTTCAGCGGTCAGATCGGCAAGACGAAGATTGGGCATGACGCGCTCCATCGGCAAAGTGGGGCGGATTATAGGATACTGCGCGGCTCGGAGCGAAGCCCTGCGCCCGTTGCCTCGATGTGCTGCAAAAAGACATGCATTTGGTCGGCTTCCCTGAGCGTTATTGTCTTTTTGCGGTCAATCTTTCACTTAACTCCGTGTTCGCTGAACTGCTTGTCACCTTGGTAGTCAGAGATCACTGTCTGTGAAGTCAGCTCGTAGATGACGTCACGCGGTTGGCAGGGATGTCGACGCTCTTTTTCGTGGGTGGGGGGTTCTTGATGGCGAACGATGGGAAAGTGGTTTCACTGAACAAGGCGGCCGTCGATCCTGCCAGCCAGCCTGCCAGTGTGCGCCTGCCTGTCGTCCTGTTGCAGGTGCGCGACAAGGCCGCGCTGCAGCTCAAGCAGGCCCTTCAGGTGCTGTTCGACAACGCCGACGATACCCTTTTCGAAATGGCCGATCGGGCGTTGAACAACGTCGATCAGAACACCTTCTTCGAAGCCATGCGCGACTTGCGTCTCAAGCGCAAGAGCATCGAGCGCGGCTTTCTCGAGAAATTCTACGAAAGCTTCGTGCGCGTGGGTCAGTACGACACGGCCGAAACCGGTACGCCTGCGCCGCTGAGCTACGACAAGCTGGCCTTGGTGCCCAACGACGAGCTGGAACGCACGGTGGCGCTGGACGCCATGGTCAGCAAGGTGCTGAGCCGCGACAGTTTTGCCCTGGGCCAGTTGACCACGCGCTTGAACGTACTGTTGACGCGCCGCCTGGACGACTCCACCAATCCGCTTGGCCCGGTCATGCTGTGTGACTATTTCCTGCAGGCCGGGCGCAGCCTGGGTGTGGAGATCAAGGTCAAGCTGATCATCCTCAAGCTGTTCGAGAAGTACGTCCTGACCGATACCGATCAGCTCTACGCCGAGGCCAATCAGTTGCTCATCGCCGCCGGAATCTTGCCCGAGCTCAAGGCCGCGCCGGCCCGTCGCGCCGCCGATCGCTCCAGCGACCGTGCGCGCCCCGCGGTCGTCGAACCGGAAACGCGCACCGAAGCACCGAGCAAGCCTGCCCAGCGCGACGAAGGCGTGCAGGAAGTGTTCGGTGCCCTGCAGGATCTGCTGCACGATCTGCGTGGCAGCATGGCGCCGAAGATGGAGCCGCCCAGCGAGGCCATGCCGATCTCGACCAGCGACCTGATGCGCCTGCTGTCTCATCTGCAGCATCACGTTCCCCAGCAGACACCGCAGAACGATTACGACCTGCGTCAACAGCTGGAGCAGCTGCTCACGCGAGTCAGCGTCAAGAGCGGCAAGTTTCGCGTGGTGGGGGTGGTGGACGAAGACGTCATCAACCTCATCGCCATGCTGTTCGAATTCATTCTCGACGATCGCAACCTGCCCGATTCACTCAAGGCCCTGATATCGCGCCTGCAGATTCCGATGCTCAAGGTCGCGGTGCTGGACAAGAGTTTCTTCAGCCGTGGCGCACACCCGGCGCGGCGACTGCTCAATGAAATCGCCTCGGCGGCGATGGGCTGGGGCAGCCGCGACGATTACCAGCGCGATGCCCTGTACCTGCGGATCGAGCAGATCGTTCAGCGCTTGCTCAACGATTTCGTCGACGACACCTCGCTGTTCTCCGAGCTGTTGGTCGATTTCCTCGCCTTCAGCAATGACGAGCGCCGCCGCAGCGAGCTGCTCGAACAGCGCACCCGCGATGCCGAAGAAGGCCGCGCGCGCGCGGACCTGGCGCGTCACCTGGTTGAAAAGGAACTCAACAGCCGCCTGCTGGGCCGCACGTTGCCTCAGGTGGTGGTCAATCTGCTGCAGGATGCCTGGAGCCGGGTGTTGTTGCTGGTCTGCCTCAAGCACGGAGCCAATTCGGCCGAGTGGCAGGCGGCATTGGCGACCGTCGACGATTTGATCTGGAGCGTCGAGCCCCACGATGATCCCGACATGCGCATGCGTCTGCTGGAACTGGTGCCGGGACTGCTCAAGTCCCTGCGCGACGGCCTCACCAGCACCGCGTTCGATCCGTTCGCCACCAGTGAATTCTTCAGCCAGCTGGAAGTGCTGCACGTTCAGGCATTCCAGCGCGAACTCGCAGATGTCGAGGGCGCTTCGAACGGCGATGAGTCGCTGGTGCAGGTGGTCGAAGAGATCGTTCTGACCCCGCTCGGCGAAAGCGTCGAGGGCGAGGCTCAGGTGCGCCTGGCCGACGATGACCCCGGCCTGCTGCAGGTCGATAAGCTGCGTGTGGGCAGCTGGGTGGAGCTGCAGGAAAACGACGAATTCAAACTGCGCTGCAAGCTGACGGCGATCATCGAAACGTCGGGCAAGTACGTGTTCGTCAACCGCACCGGCATGAAGGTCCTGGAAAAGACCCGCATGGGCCTGGCGGTCGAGTTCCGTCGCGGCACCGTGCGCGTGCTCGACGACACCCTGTTGTTCGACCGGGCGCTGGACTCTGTGGTCACCAACCTGCGCAAGCTCAAGGCGAACTGACGGGCCCTGGCCACAGGCAGGCTGTCTTCCTGCGCCTGAAGGTTCATACTGGGGCTCCTTGATTGGCCAGCAGGACTCCAGATGCGGTTGAACGGTTTCACGGGATGGTGCGAAGGCGCTCGACATTGCCCCTCACCCAACTTCAACGAGCGCCCTGGTGGCGAAGTCTCGCTGCTGGTCATCCACAACATCAGCCTGCCGCCCGCGCAATTTGCCACTGGCAAGGTGCAGGCCTTCTTCCAGAACCGTCTCGATGTCAGTGAGCATCCCTATTTCGAGGGGATTTCCCACCTGCGGGTGTCCGCGCACTTTCTGATCGAGCGTGACGGTGGAGTGACGCAGTTCGTCTCTTGCCTGGACCGCGCCTGGCACGCTGGGGTGTCGTTGTTCGACGGCCGCGAAAACTGTAATGATTTTTCGGTAGGCATCGAACTGGAAGGCACTGATGATCAGCCCTTCGCCGATGCCCAGTATGAGGCGCTCATCACCCTGACCCGGCTGTTGCTGGAGCGCTTCCCGGCGTTGAGCGTGGAGCGGATACGCGGTCACAGCGATATCGCCCCGGGTCGCAAGACCGACCCCGGCCCCTGTTTCGATTGGGCACGTTACCGTGCCGCCTTGCTGAATGAAGAGGATGCCCCATGATCTTTCTGGTGCTGCTGTTGGTCCTGCTGGCGGAGAAGTTTTCCGGGCTGCGCCAGCGCGTGCAACGTGACGGGTTTTTCCTGAGTGAACTGCACAGGCTCGAGGCGCGGCCGGGTCTGGCGCGCGAGCCTTGGCTGGTGCTGGGCATCGGCGTGGCACTGCCGGCGCTGCTGCTGGCGTTGCTGCTGTATGTCTTGCAGCCGGTCGCGTATGGCTTGCTGGCGTTGCCGGTGCATCTGCTGGTGCTGATCTACAGCCTGGGCCGTGGTGACGTTACCGTAGGGCTGGGGCCGTTTCGCGATGCCTGGCGCCGTGAAGATACCCAGGCGGCGGTGCACGTGGCCGAGCGTGACATGGGTGTTCTTGCCGATGATGGCAGCAGTTTGCTGCAGAAGGTGCAAGGCCATCTGCTGTGGGAGGCCTATCAAAGCTTTTTCGCGGTGATCTTCTGGTACGCCGCGCTGGGTCCGGTGGCGGCGCTGATCTATCGGCTGGTGGCCTTGGTGGCCGAGCAGTCTCGGCATCCCGCAGTGGCGTTACGGGCGCTGCGTCTGCGTCATGCCCTGGACTGGCTGCCGGTGCGCCTGCTGGCAGCCAGCTTCGCCCTGGTCGGCAACTTCGTGGCGGTGAGCCGAGTGATGTTGCACGAAGTGCTCAGCTGGGAGATCAGCGCTGCGACACTGATCGACCGGGTCGGTCGTGTGGCAGGCGATGTGCCGACGCCAGTGGTAGGGCCGGCAGGCGTGGAAACGCTGGACAGCCTCTGGCAGATGGTCGTGCGGGCCGGGGTGTTGTGGTATGCGGTGTTGGCGGTGGTTTCGGTTCTGGCGTGATTTCGCAGGTTCATCGTGCCGAACCCGAACCCGAACCCGAACCCGAACCCGGACGCGGCTCGCGCCGCTGATACAAGGCATCGCGGCGGGCCCTTCAACCCGCCCCCCCCGCTTCGGCGGTTACCGCTGTCAACGCTGCTAAATCCTGTAGCAGCGGCGCGAGCCGCGTCCGGGGTCACCGCGCATCCGGCAGGCTAAAAGTAATGAAAGACCCTTCCTACGAACCATAGAGTAAACGGCCTGCATCGCGCTAGGTAAATGATTCCTATTCTCTTTATTGAGGTCTTCGACTTAAGGAGGAATCATGCCCATTGGCACTCTGCCATCTACTGCCACCGGACGCGCCTGTTTGCTCATGCTTGCTCGTCTTTGCACGGTCGCCGTATCAGCACGGCAACAAATGCACGATGTTGCAAGCGAGGCCAGGCACGGCCGTCACTGCAGCGTTGAAACTGAAAAGAGAACGGTTCCAAGTAGCCGGCTTAGTTATTTGTCGGCTGTGTTGCAAAGAGGGCTACTGGGATAATGATCAACATATACATTAGCCGTGGGTTTCGCTATTTTTATAGTGCTCTTTCTGTTCTATTCGCCTTTTACTCGGTATTCATTTTTGGGCAGTCCGCCTGAACAAAGATCATCGTGCGGAAAGTTTGACGGGGAGGTGTTCGATTTCCCTGCGCCTTATGTGTTTTTGTCTCCCGAGTATGAGGGGTTAAGTATATGGGAGCAGGGTTACAAAAAGAACAAAAGGGGGTGCGATGCCAACTTTACAGTTGTAGCACTGAAAGTGCAGTGGCCGAGTTTGTTACCTGCTGAAAAAATGTGGGTTGGTGCAAATCGGCCGCCAGGTCAAATGGGAATCACCCTGGAGCAACAGCTGCCCCTTCCTGAAAATAACAAGGGTTTGAGGCCTGAGTATGCAGTCGCTGGAAAGGTTATTGATACGGCTCGAGATCGGCAATTTGATGAGGTATTGGGCCTATATAAACTAATTGGTGTCATGCGACCGATGCAAGATGACAAGATTGATGTTTACTGGAGGGAAGTCAATGGTTATACAGATGTTTTGCTGATATGTAGATACTATCCAGATGGACGTGATTTTGATTGCAACCAAACATGGTTGGCCAACCAAGGGCGGCTTCTAATTGTTGCTAACTATACAAGGCCCTATTTGACGGAATGGCAGGCTATCATGCTCCAGACTCACGAGATGCTCAAACTTTTTAAAAGGAATTGAATGTTGATTACGCCAATGACTGCACAACAAATGGAAATGCACACCAGGTTTGTTCACTATGGCGAGTACGACTTGATGTATAGTCTTATTGCATCCCATGGGCATCGCTATGCACAACTCGCTTTTGGTGTTCTGAATAGTAATGATTCGATAGCGGGTACGGCAGCAACTGGCTTTTTAGAGTCGACGGTGCTGAATGCTGGTCGAAGTTTTAGTGAGGATAATAAAGTTCAGATCTATCAGGGTATGGCTAGAGAGTATGTTGGAAAGCTGAACCTTCAGGTTGAAGCGCGAGGAATGGTTTGGAGAGATATAAACTATCGTGAGGCTTGGGATCTGCATAACACGGTATTTGAAGGACTGGGTTACACCCGAGATGCTTGGACGCTAAATGCTGTGTTTGAAGTTATCGGTAACGACAATGACAGACAGCAGTACTGGGATTCCGTTCTCAATGCTGCTGGAAATCCTGTGAGCGAGCTGTTACTTGCCAGAAGCACCTATTCAATGATGTTTCATGCACGGATGTTTGGTAATGAGGCACAAGCGGCGCATGCATCCAGATGGCTGAATCGCATCGAAACACTCGATAATGCAATTTCAGTGGGGAATGCTGCTGTCAATGTTTCAAGTAAAGAACTGAATAGCTTTTTCGATGGGGTCTATTCCACTATCAGTTCCACTGTGCAGCCCGCGCAATGGCACCCCGATCCAACGTCTCCTGCCATGTCTCCACCTTCTGCGCCATTACCACCCATGCCTATACCTACGCCTACACCGATCAGCGCGCCCCATGGCCCTAAAGGTCGTCGCAGGCCACGGCCCGGATTTGGCAATGTCGGCCACCCCGGTGACGGCTTCGGCGGTGGGGTTCGCTGGAGCAACACACGTCCGATTCTCACTATCGACCCGTTGGTAATGGATTTGAACGGGGATGGTGTGTCGCTTACCAGTCTCCACGCTAACGCTGTTGCCTTTGACATGGATAACGACGGCAATTCAGATGATATGACGAGCTGGGCAGGACCGGTAGATGGATTACTGGTGATGGATACCAATGAAAATAATCAAATAGATAGCATTGCCGAGTTGGTGTCAGAGCATTTAGGCGCCCCAGGGCCTCTAGACATTGGGTCCGAGCAAAGCATTTTTGGTAGCGGATTTGCCGCACTGACATCGTTCGATTTGAATGAGGATAACGTTATTGATGGGCGGGATGCCGTCTGGCAGCGATTGCAGGTATGGGTAGACAGCAATATGGACGGGCTCAGTTGGGTCGATGAGAATGCCAACGGATTGCGAGACGAAGGCGAAGTGAGTGAGCTCCATGCTTTATCGGATTTGGATATCACGCAGATCAGCCTGGCCAAGGTGGATCTAGGGGAAGTGGATGACGGCGGTAACAAGCTGCTTTCAGCTGGAAGCTTTGTCATGGGCGGCGAAGCCCAAGAGATTCTAGAAGTCGGTTTTCAAGTTCTTCTCGCAAAGGACCGTGAAGTGGAGCTCTCCACCAAGGCTCTCGCGAGGATAGAAGCCCAAGTAGCCAGACTGACAGACGCTATGGCCGTCGCAGGTGATGTATCTCCATCGGGTAACTACGCACCGTTCGGCGTAACCGAGCCTTTGGAGCTACGACTTGCAGTCGGTTCCTGACGAATAAGACAGGCATAACCTAGGCGTATTTATGATAGGCGGGTTGTCACCATGGATGCCGTCCACTTGCTCGCCGACGCGGCTTGCGTCGCTGCTACAGGGAACAACGGCGATTTCATGGCCTTTGTAGCAGCGGCGCGAGCCGCGCCAGAGGTTGCTGCCCATCGGGCCAGCCGAACAGGGCATTGGCATTCTGGGTGCTCGCGGCGGCCAGGGTCTGAACCTCGGTGCCGATGATCCTCGCCAACGCTTCGGCGATGTCCGGCAGGTGCTCCGGGCTGTTGCGTACGCCCGGATGCATCGCTGGCGCCATGTCCGGCGAATCGGTTTCCAGCACGATGGCTTCGAGCGGCAAACGTGGCAACACCTTGTGCATGCGTAACGCCTGCGGCCAGGTCGGTGCGCCGCCCAGGCCCAGCTTGAAGCCCAGTTTCAGATACTCCCGCGCCTCCTCCCAACTCCCGGCAAACGCATGAATCACACCGGCACGTTTCAGCTTGAAGCGCTTCAAGGTCGCGATCACGGCCGCATGACTGTGGCGCACATGCAGTAACACCGGCAGTTGCACATCCACGGCCAGTTTCAACTGCGCTTCGAACAGCGTCTGCTGCCGTTCTCGATCCAGATCCTTGAGGTAGTAATCCAGACCGAACTCGCCAATGGCGCAGAGCTTGGGATGTCCGTGCAACCGTTCCAGCCGGTCGCGCAGTGCGTTCACATGGTCGGGCTGATGTTCTTCGAGAAACACCGGGTGCAGGCCAAGGGCCGCGTACACCCGTTCATCCGCCAGGGCCAGGTCCCACACCCGTTGCCAGTTGGCCTGGTGCACGCCCAGGACCACCACCCGTTCCACGCCTCGCGCCGCAGCGCTGTCCAGCACGCGCGAGCGATCGGCATCGAAGTCGGGGAAGTCCAGGTGGGTGTGGGTGTCGATCAAGCGCACGATCAGGCCTCGTGAATCCTCTGTTTGAAGGTCCGGGCCAGGGCATTCACGCCGGGCTCGTAGTGCTTTTGTTCAACGGCGGCCAGGGCCAGTTCCAAAGCCTTGCTGGCGATCATGTCGTGCTGCTGGGCCATGGCGTTGACCGGCAGCGGTAAAAAGTCCAGCAACTGGGTGTCGCCGAACGTGCCCAGATGCAACGCCTGGGAATCCAGCGGGCGCTGCTGGAGGACATCGAACACACCCTGCAGCAGAACGTAGGAGGTGGTCACCAGTGCGTCGGGCAGGTGGCCGAGCTGGTCGAGAAGAGCCAGCATGGACTGCTGGCCACCTTCGCGACTGAAATATTCGCTGTGCTCGACCAGCACCGTGCCGTCGAATTCGGCCAGCGCGGTGTTGAAACCCTCGGTACGCACCTGACTGATGCTCAGCTCCGGCCGAGCGCCGATCAGGGCGATGTGCCGTGGCTTGGGCAACAGCAGGCTCTGGGTCAATTGCAGGCTGGCGTTGCGGTCATCGCTGATGACCGAACAGAACTGCGTTGGGTCCATCATCCGGTCGATGGCGATCACCGGCGTGCCCTTGGCCTGCAACTCGCGGTAACTGTCGTCACTGGCCGGCAGGCAACTGGCGACGAACAGCGCGTCGCAGCGGCGGGCGCGAAAAAGTTGCAGCAATTGCAGTTCACTGGCAGCGTCGTCGTCGGAACTGGCGATCAGCAGTTGATAGCCGTGAGCGCGAGCGCCCTGTTCGAGCCGCTTGGCGATGCGCGCGTAGCTGGGGTTTTCCAGGTCCGGCAGGATGAAACCCAGGGTACGGGTGTGCCGACTGCGCAGACCGGCCGCCTGGGGGTTGGGTGTGAAGCCCTGTTCCTGGACGATGGCTTCGACGCGTGCCACCGTCGCCTTGCTGATGCGTTGTTGGGCAGCCTTGCCATTGATGACGTAACTGGCCGTAGTGACCGAGACGCCAGCCAGGCGAGCAATATCGCTGAGTTTCAACCGTTGATTCCTTGTGGTCGGCGCGCCGGTGCCGGAGCATCTGGGTCGCGCTTATTCATCGTTGGTCAGGTTGCGTCGGGCCGTGATCAGGCAACGTAACCGACAGGTTGGACTTCAATCATCGAAGATTATCGAGTAACGTGCGCTGCATTCTAGATTAAACGTTTCAGCCCGCGCGTTTCCTGCCGTAAATCATCTCTCGCCGAGGTCTCACCCTTACCCTCGGCAACGCAGGCCGGACGTATCGAGAGTACAAGGCCCGCCCGTCGGTGCTCTATGCTCAAACTTCACAACAATACCTCAGCGCGCTGCCGCCGCTGTAAAGGAGAGAGGCAATGCTGGAGCTCACTATAGAGCAGATATCCATGGGCCAGAGTGCCGTGGATAAACCCGCCGCCCTGCAATTGCTCGCCGACAAGCTGGTTGCCGATGGTTTGGTGGCCGAAGGTTACCTGGCCGGCCTGCAAGCGCGTGAAGCTCAAGGCTCGACCTTTCTTGGCCAAGGCATCGCCATTCCCCACGGCACGCCCGATACCCGCGACCTGGTGTTCACCACCGGCGTGCGCCTGCTGCAATTCCCTGAAGGCGTGGATTGGGGTGACGGCCAGATGGTTTACCTGGCCATCGGCATTGCCGCCAAATCCGATGAACACCTGCGCCTGCTGCAATTGCTGACCCGCGCACTGGGTGAAACCGACCTGGGTGAAGCGTTGCGCCGGGCCGGCGATGCGCCAGCGCTGCTGAAACTGCTGCAGGGGGCGCCGCAGGAATTGGCGCTGGATGCGCAGATGATCAGCCTGGGGGTGATGGCCGAAGATTTCGAAGAGCTGGTGTGGCGCGGTGCGCGTCTGCTCCGCCAAGCCGATTGTGTAAGCAATGGTTTCGCGGCGCTGCTGCAGCAGGTCGAAGCGCTACCACTGGGCGATGGCCTGTGGTGGCTGCACAGCGAGCAAACGGTCAAGCGTCCGGGCCTGGCGTTCGTCACTCCGGACAAGCCCCTGCGTTACCTGGGCCAGCCATTGACCGGTCTGTTCTGCCTGGCGAGTCTCGGTGAAGCCCACCAGGCACTGCTCGAACGCCTGTGCGCCTTGCTGATCGAAGGCCGCGGCAACGAATTGGGCGGCGCCACCAGCACGCGGGCAGTACTCGAAGCGCTCGGTGGCGAGCTGCCAGCCGATTGGCCCAGTGCGCGTATCGTGCTGGCCAACGCCCACGGCCTGCATGCCCGCCCGGCGAAGATCCTGGCGCAGCTGGCGAAGAGCTTCGACGGCGAGATCCGCTTGCGGGTGGTCGAGTCCGGCGGCCTTGCCGTGTCCGCCAAGAGCCTGAGCAAGCTGCTCAGCCTCGGTGCGCAGCGCGGCCAGACCCTGGAACTGGTGGCTGAACCCACCATTGCAGACGACGCCCTGCCAGCGCTGCTGAAGGCCATCGAAGAAGGCTTGGGCGAAGAAGTGGAGCCGCTGCCGGCGGTCACCGAAGCGGCGCCGCAGCAGGTACCGGCCGTCAAGGCGCTCAAGGCCAAGCCACAGGCACCGAGCACAGGTGCCCAGGTCCAGGGCGTCGCCGCTGCCCCCGGCATCGCCATGGGGCCGGCGCACATCCAGGTGCTGCACGATTTCGAATATCCCCAGCGCGGTGAATCCGTGGCGCTCGAACGCGAGCGCCTGCAGGCGGCGCTGGGCCAGGTGCGCCAGGACATCGAAGGGCTGATCCAGCGCGCCCAGGCGCAGGCCATCCGCGAGATCTTCGTCACTCACCAGGAAATGCTCGACGACCCGGCGCTGACCGATGAAGTCGCCGCGCGTCTGCAGCAGGGCGAAAGTGCTGCCGCAGCCTGGAACACGGTGATCGAGGCTGCCGCGGTGCAGCAGGAAGCGCTGCAGGATGCCCTGCTGGCCGAGCGCGCAGCCGATCTGCGCGACATCGGTCGCCGCGTGCTGGCGCAGCTGTGTGGCGTACCAACGCTGGAAGAACCAAAAGAAGCCTACATCCTGGTAATGGATGAAGTTGGCCCCTCGGACGTGGCTCGTCTGGACCCGGCTCGTGTGGCCGGGATTCTTACCGCGCGCGGTGGTGCCACCGCGCACAGCGCCATCGTCGCGCGTGCTCTGGGCATTCCGGCCGTGGTCGGCGCAGGCGAAGGCGTGTTGCAGATCGCTGCCGGTACCGCGCTGCTGATCGACGGTCAGCGCGGCCTGTTGACCGTGGCACCGGCGCCCGAGGTGCTGGAACGTGCCCTGGCCGACCGTGATCGCCGCGAGCAGCGCCTGCAGGCCGCGGCCGAGCGACGCATGGAAAGCGCGGTGACCCTCGACGGGCACGCCGTGGAAGTGTTCGCCAACATCGGCGAAAGCGCCGGTGTTGCCAAGGCGGTGGAGCAGGGCGCCGAGGGCGTTGGCCTGCTGCGCACCGAGCTGATTTTCATGGCCCATTCGCAAGCCCCGGATGAGGCCGTGCAGGAAGCCGAGTACCGCCGTGTGCTCGATGGCCTGCAAGGTCGACCGCTGGTGGTACGCACCCTCGATGTGGGCGGCGACAAGCCGTTGCCGTACTGGCCGATCGACAAGGAAGAGAACCCGTTCCTGGGTGTGCGCGGCATTCGCCTCACGCTGCAGCGTCCCGACGTGATGGAAGGCCAGTTGCGCGCGCTGTTGCGCGCCGCCGACAACCGTCCGCTGCGGATCATGTTCCCCATGGTCGGCAGTGTCGAAGAGTGGCGCCAGGCCAAGGACATGACCGAGCGCGTGCGTCGCGAGATTCCGGTCAAGGACCTGCAACTGGGCATCATGATCGAAGTGCCGTCGGCGGCCTTGCTGGCTCCGGTACTGGCCCGCGAGGTCGACTTCTTCAGCATCGGCACCAACGACCTGACCCAGTACACCCTGGCCATCGACCGTGGCCACCCGACCTTGTCGGCCCAGGCTGATGGTCTGCACCCGGCCGTACTGCAATTGATCGACATCACTGTGCGTGCAGCCCATGACTACGGCAAATGGGTCGGCGTCTGCGGTGAGCTGGCAGCCGACCCGTTGGCTGTGCCGTTGCTGGTCGGCCTGGGTGTGGATGAATTGAGTGTCTCGGCGCGCAGCATTGCCGAGGTCAAGGCGGGGGTGCGCGAGCTGACGCTCAGCCACGCGCAACAATTGGCCCGGCATGCGCTCGGGTTGGGCACCGCCACGCAGGTGCGTGCCCTGGTGGAGAAATCTTGATGGCACGCATCCTGACCCTGACGCTTAACCCGGCGTTGGACCTGACCGTGGAGATCGACGGTCTGGAACTGGGCGAAGTCAATCGTAGCAATGCCCTGCACCGTCACGCCGCCGGCAAGGGCCTCAATGTCGCCCAGGTGCTGGCCGACCTCGGCCATCAGGTGACCGTGAGTGGTTTTCTTGGCGATGCCAATGCGCAGCCGTTCGAGGCACTGTTCGCGCAGCGCGGTTTTACCGATGCGTTCATTCGCGTGCCGGGTGAGACGCGCAGCAACATCAAGCTGGCCGAGCGCAGTGGTCGTGTCACCGACGTCAACGGTCCGGGTCCGGTGGTCGACGACCAGGCCCAGGCGGCGCTGCTGGCTCGTCTGCAGGACATCGCGCCGGGGCACGATGCGATCGTGGTCGCCGGCAGCTTGCCACGTGGGGTGAATCCGCAGTGGTTCCAGGCGCTGCTCGAAGCGCTTGCGTGCATGGACCTGAAAGTGGCGCTAGACACCAGTGGCGCGGCCCTTCGCGCCGGCTTGCTGACCCGTCCATGGCTGGTCAAGCCCAATACCCATGAGCTCACCGAGGTGCTAGGCAGCTCGGTGGAAACGCCTGCCGAGCAGTCTGCCGCGGCCCAGCGCCTGTTGGCTGACGGGGTCGGCAACGTGGTGATCTCTCAAGGCGAGCGCGGCGTCAACTGGTTCGCGGCCGACCTGGCCTTGCAGGCCTTGCCGCCCACCGTCGACGTGGCCAGCACCGTAGGTGCCGGGGACTCGTTGCTGGCCGGACTGGTGCACGGTCTGCTCAGCGAACGGACGCCGGAACACAGCCTGCGCACGGCCACGGCGATCGCCGCCATGGCGGTGACGCAGATCGGCTTCGGAATCAGTGATGCCGCGCACCTGGCGCGGCTTGAAAGCGGCGTCAGTGTACGTCCGCTGACAGAACAATAAGAGGGTTGAAGATGAAACTAGCTATTGTCACCGCGTGCCCCAGCGGGCGGGTGTCCAGCGTCTTGAGCGCACGTCTGCTCGACGCTGCGGCCCGTCGCCAGGGTTGGAGCACCAGCGTTGAAGTGTTCGACCCGCAAAACCCCGAGCAGCGTCTGACCGAGGCTGATATCGAAGCCGCGGACTGGGTGCTGGTGGTCAACACCGGTGCCATGGACCTGAGCCGTTTCGTCGGCAAGCGTCTGTTTCAGAGCAGCCCGGCCCACGCCCTGCAGGATGTCGACGGTTTTCTGCGGCAGGCTGCCGAACAGGCCAAGCCCTACGCAGCCGCGCCGGCGGCCGCCGCAACGGCGTCGCGTGCACCGCGTCTGGTGGCGGTCACCGCCTGCCCGACCGGGGTCGCGCATACCTTCATGGCGGCCGAAGCGTTACAGCAGGGCGCCAAGCAGTTGGGCTACGAGTTGCAGGTGGAAACCCAGGGCTCGGTGGGCGCGCGCAACCCATTGAGCGTGCAGGCCATCGACGAGGCCGACGTGGTGTTGCTGGCCGCCGATATCGAAGTGGCTACAGAGCGTTTTGCTGGCAAGAAGATCTATCGCTGCGGCACCGGCATTGCCCTGAAACAGGCTCAAGCGACCCTCAACAAGGCGCTCGCCGAAGGTGAAGTGGAATCCACCGGCAGCGCTGCCGGTGCACCCAAGAAGCAGGAAAAGACCGGTGTCTACAAGCACTTGTTGACCGGTGTGTCGTTCATGCTGCCGATGGTGGTAGCGGGTGGCTTGCTGATCGCGCTGTCGTTCGTGTTCGGTATCGAGGCGTTCAAGGAGCCCGGCACCTTGCCGGCCGCCCTGATGCAGATCGGTGGCGAAGCCGCGTTCAAGCTGATGGTGCCGTTGCTGGCGGGCTACATCGCCTATTCCATCGCCGACCGTCCAGGGCTTGCACCGGGCATGATCGGTGGTTTGCTGGCAAGCACCTTGGGTGCCGGCTTCATCGGCGGTATCGCGGCGGGTTTCATTGCCGGTTACGCGGCCAAGGCGATCAACCGCTATGCGAAGCTGCCGGCCAGTCTGGAAGCCTTGAAGCCGATCCTGATCATTCCCCTGCTGGCCAGTCTGTTCACGGGCCTGGTGATGATCTATGTCGTCGGCAAGCCGGTGGCTGGAATGCTGGCAGGTCTGACGACTTTCCTCGACAGCATGGGCACCACCAACGCGTTGCTGCTGGGGGTGCTGCTGGGGGCGATGATGTGCGTTGACCTGGGCGGTCCGATCAACAAGGCAGCGTATGCGTTTTCGGTAGGGTTGCTGGCGTCGCAGAGCTATGCGCCGATGGCCGCAACCATGGCAGCGGGCATGGTGCCGCCGATCGGCCTGGGGCTGGCGACCTTCTTCGCCCGGCGCAAATTCGCCCAGACCGAGCGTGAGGCAGGCAAGGCGGCGTTGGTTTTGGGGTTGTGCTTCATTTCCGAGGGCGCCATCCCGTTCGCCGCCAAGGACCCGTTGCGGGTCATTCCGGCGAGCATCGTCGGTGGTGCCTTGACCGGTGCGTTGTCGATGTACTTCGGCTGCAAGCTGATGGCGCCGCACGGTGGCTTGTTCGTGTTGCTGATTCCGAACGCGATCAACCATGCCTTGTTGTATTTGATGGCCATCGTCGCCGGTGCCCTGTTGACCGCGGTCGTGTATGCCGTGATCAAAAAGCCGGAGACCCAGGAAATCGCCGTAGAACCGGCAAAAGCCTGACCCTGTAGCAGCGGCGCAAGCCGCGTCCGGCCTTGACGCGGTTTTCCAGATACACCGCATGCACCGCCGACGCGGCTCGCGCCGCTGCTACAGGAACACTGCGATCCCCTGTAGCAGCGGCGCAAGCCACGTCCGGCCTTGACGCGGTTTTCCAGATACACCGCGTGCACCGCCGACGCGGCTCGCGCCGCTGCTACAGAAGCACTGTGATCCCCTGTAGCAGCGGTGCAAGCCACGTCCGGCCTTGACGCGGTGGGTCAATAGACGTCGCGGCGGTAGCGGCCGGTTTCGATGAGGTCGTCCAGGCGCTCGCGGCCCAACACCTCGGTCAGCACCTGATCCACGCCGCTGGCCATCCCCTGCAGGCTTCCGCACACGTAGATGACCGCGCCGTCTTCCACCCACTCCAGCAACACGTCAGCCGCTTCGCGCAGCCGATCCTGCACGTACACCTTGTGCGCCTGATCACGCGAAAACGCCACGTCCAAGCGTGCAAGGTCACCACTGGCCAACCACCCCAGTAACTCCTCCCGGCAATGAAAGTCATGGGCCCGGTTGCGCTCGCCGAACAACAACCAGTTTCGCTGACGTCCCTGTTCGATACGCGCCTTGAGCAAGCTGCGCAAGCCTGCCAGACCGGTGCCGTTGCCGATCATAATCACTGGCACCGAGTCCTGCGGCAGATGAAACCCCGCATTGCGTCGCAAGCGCAGGCTGACCGCGCCATGCAGTTCGGCGTGCTCGGTCAGCCAGCCCGAACCCAGCCCCAAACCTCCGTCGTCGTGCCGTTGCTGGCGCACGATCAGTTCCAGCCGACCATCGCCGGGCAGGGAGGCGATGGAATACTCGCGTACCGTGATGGGTATCAGTGCATCCACCAGCGCCTGCGCATGCAGCCCGACCAGATGACTGCGGCTGGCCGGAAGCTGGCGGCTGGCCAATGCTTGCCCCAGCGGTTCCTGCAGGCCATCGACCCAGACCAGGGTCGACGCCTCCAGACCCAGCCCCGACAGGCACTGTTCGATGGCCAGGCGGCCGTTGCGCGGCAGCACATCGACCAGATCGCCAGCCTGCCACTGGGCTTGACCATCGTCACGCAAGGCGATGCGGTAGACCGGATCGCCTGAGCTGTCGGGGTTCAACAGCTCGCGTTCGACCAAGCTCCACGGGCTGAATGCCGGGGCCTGCCACACGGCCTGGGCCACACCTCCAGTAAGCAGGCTCAGTTGCTGCTGCCACTGCTGCAAGGCCGCCGGGTCGGCGTTGTCCACCTCGATCGAGGCGAACAGCGGCTGCGCACCACGGGCATCGAGCCATTGATCGAGACGGTGGGCGAAACCGCAGAACTGCTGGTATTGCCGGTCACCCAGGGCCAGCACCGCGTAGCGCAAGCCGGGCAGGGCGCAGGCACTGCCCAGCACCTTGCGCTCGAAGCCGCGGGCGGTATCGGGCGCCTCGCCGTCGCCGAAGGTGCTGACCACGAACAAGGCCCTGTCAGCCTGCTGCAACTGCGCTTCGTCCACTTGAGCCAAGGCGCGGACCTGAACGCTGTGCCCGGCCGACTGCAGTTGCCCGGCGGTCTGCCATGCCAATTGTTCGGCGAAACCACTCTGGCTGGCGAAGCCGACCAACCATCCTGCAGAGGCATCGTCCTGCACGTTCAAGGCACCGCGCGCCAGGCGCACCTGGCGCTTCTTGCGGCGCCGATCCAGGTACAGCAACCAGCCGGTGATCAGGAACAACGGCATCGTCAGGCTGGCCAGCATCATCAGAATACGCCCGACCAGCCCGAAGTAGCTGCCCACGTGCAGGGCATAAATGCTGGTCAGCAGTTGCGCCTTCAGCGACTTGTCTTCGTAACGCTGGATGTCCTTGACCTGCCCGGTGCCGGGGTCGAGGCTGAGCAAGCCGAAGGCGCGGTCGTGCGGCGAATCCTTGCGCAGGTAGAAGACCGTCGCCGGCAGCCCGACATTGCCGGGAATGCGCACATTGATCACGCTCAGTTCTGGCCCGACCGCTGCGCGAATACTGGCCCACAGTGCGTCGTAGTCGACCACCGGAGCCACGTCGGAAGACGAGGCAGTGCGCCGTTCGATGCGCGGGGCGGTAGGGGTGTCGGAGAGCATCCTGTTCACGGCGTTGCCGAACCATTGATACGACCAGGTCAGGCCGGTCAGGGCAGCGAGCAGATAGAACAGCAAGCACCAGGTACCGAACACCGCGTGCAGGTCCCAGTTGAACGCGCGGCCTTTCTTGGCCCAATCCAAGGTCAGCCAGGTGCGCCAGTTCAATGCCTTGCGCGGCCAGCGCAGGTACAGGCCAGAGAGGCAGAAAAACACCAGCATCAGGGTGCAGGCTCCGGTGATCTGCCGCCCTGTGCCGCCCATGGCCAGGAAGCGGTGCAGGTCCAGCATCAGGTCGAAGAAGCCCTCGCCGAACACTTCGCCCTGCAATTCTCCGGTGTACGGATCGAAATAGGCCGATGGCCCACGCCGCTGTCCCGCAGGCGGAGTGAAGGACACCCGTGCGGCGCTGCCTTCGACCAGGTCCACGCGCAAGGCAGCGACCTTGCTGCCCTGGCGCCGCTCGAGAATCTCCACCAACTGCGCGGCAGGCAGGATCCCCGTGTCGCGGATCTGCACCGTCAGGCTCTGCGGGTTGAGCGCGCGCAGAATTTCATCCTCGAACGAATAACTCGCGCCGGTGATGCCCATCAGGGCCAGCACCAGGCCACCAGTGATGCCGAAAAACCAGTGCAGCTGGAAGAGGACGTTCTTGAACACGGATCACCTTGAGCGGGCCAATCGAAAGCAAGGCGGACGGCATTATGCAGCACGCGCTGAGAATCGGTCTCAACCGTACCGATTCGGTTCGTTGCCGTTGCGACGTAAAACGCCCTGCGTCGCGTGAACGAGCAGGGCGCAGAAACGGCCAGGCGGCCTCTAGAAGTGGAAGTTGGTGCTCAGCAGCGCCGTACGACCTGCCGCCTGGTTGGCGAAGTGGGTGCTGAAGGCCTTGTCGTAGTAGGTCTTGTCGGCCAGGTTCTGCACGTTCAACTGCACATCGAAATGCTTGTTGATCTTGTAGCTGGCCATGGCATCGAGGCGCACGTAGCTGTCGACCATCGTGGTGTTGGCAAGGTTGCCGAACACGTCATCGACATAGAACGCGCCACCACCGATGGTCAGCTTGGGCGTCAGGTTGTAGGTGGTCCACAGGCTGGCGCTGTTGTTCGGCGTGTTGGGCATCTGGTTGCCGTTGTTCGCCGCGCCCAGCGGGCCGTTGTCCACCACCCGTGCTTCCAGGTAGCTGTAGCCGGCAAACACCTGCCACTGCTCGGTGAGCTTGCCGGACGCCGACAGCTCCAGGCCGTCGACACGGGTCTTGCCCGCGTTCTCGTAGGCGTAGGTATTGGTCTGCACCCGGGTGTTGTCTTTCTCGGTGCGGAACAGCGCGGCGGTCAGCGACAGGCGCTGGTCGAACAGATCCCACTTGGTCCCGATTTCGTAGTTGGTGGTTTCCTCAGGCTCCAGGTCGCTCGTCAACAGGTTGCCGGTGCGATCCGGTGCGCCACCCAACGGGTTGCCTTCCATGCCTTCACCGACCAGCGAGCCGGGTGGCGTGGCGGACGTGGCATAGGACACATAGACGCTGCCATTCTCGGCCGGTTTCCACACCAACCCCAGTTGGCCGGTGACGAACTCGCTGGTGTCCTCGCTCTTGGCCGTGGTGACGCCAGCGGCCGTGTAGGTGCGGTAGTCCGTTTCGAAGTGGTCGTAGCGCAGGCCGGCGTTCACCTGCCATTGCGGGCTCAGCTCCAGCGTGTCGAACACGTAGATCGCCCGCGTCTTGCTCGACGTATCGGTGCCGGCATAGTTGCGGGCAATGGCGCCGTTCCACGGATCGTCCGGGTTGGGATTGGCCAGCGAGGTGCAGTTGTAGCCACTGGAGACGATGCTGCCCAGGCTGCAGTTGCTGCTGGAACCGGCGGTACGCGGCGTGGTGTCGGTGTTGACGGTGTAGCTGCTGCGGTCGCTGTCTTCGCGGCTGAACTCGATACCGGTCGAGAAGCTGTTCTTGAATCCGGCCACATAGAAATCGCCGAACAGGTCGGTCTGGTTGGTGGTGGTCGCGGTATTGCCGACGCGGCTGTTGGCCCGGCGCCAGACGCTGCCGTTTCTGACGTTGCGCTGGCTGTCGTCGGGCTGGGTGAGGATGTAGTCCTGCATGGTATTGCCGTGGCGCAGGGTGTTCTTCACGGTCAAGGTGTCGGTCAGATCGTGCTCGATGGCGAAGGTGGCAATGTCGCTGCGGGTCTTGCGGAAATCACGGTCGCTCAGGCCATAGAAGTTGCTGCTGCGCCCGCCGTCCTGCGGCCTGTCCGGATTGGCCGAGGTACGGCCGGCGTTCCCGGCAGCCGGAATGCTGTAGGGAATGCCCGAGTCGGGCAGGTCATCGCTCTCCAGGTGGTAATAGTCGAGGAAGACCCGCGTCTCCGTGCCCAGGCCGAAGGCCAGCGACGGCGCGATGCCCCAGCGGTCGTAGTCGACCTGATCGCGGCCGGCCACGTTGCTCTGGTGGCTCATCAGGTTGAGTCGCCCGGCGGCGCTGTCGCTGAACTGGTAATTGCCGTCCAGGGTGTAGCGCTGGGTCTGGTCCGAACCCCAGGTGAAGCCGCCGTCCAGGGAGTCACCCAAGTGTGCCTTCTTGCTCACCAGGTTGATCGTACCGCCGGCCGCGCCACGGCCGCCAATGGCCGAGTTGGGCCCCTTGCTGACCTCGATGGATTCCACGGCGAAGATTTCCCGGCTCTGCGCGCCGGCATCGCGTACGCCATCCAGGTAGGTATCGCCCTGGGCATCGAAGCCGCGAATGAAAGGCCGGTCGCCCTGCGGGTTGCCGCCTTCACCGGCACCGAAGGTAATGCCGGGTACGGTGCGCAAGGCATCCTGCAGATTGAGCGCGCCGGTGTCCTTGATGACCTGTTGCGGCACCACCGTCACCGAGCGCGGTGTGTCCACCAGCGGCGCGGTGTACTTGGTGGATGAGGCACGTTCGGTCTGATAGGACGTCGGCTCCTGGGCCTCCCCCGTGATGCTGGTGGCACCCAGCGACAGCGGAGCGGCCTTGGCCTCGTCGGCGTCAGCTGCGTACGCGGTGGGCGCTACCCAGGTGGCGCCCAGGGCCATGCCGATGGCAGAGGCAAGCAGCCGTGGCGATGAGCCCGGAATGAAGTGGTGTTGGCGCGACATGATGGAAACCTTCCCCAAGGTTATGAGGCGGCGGAGAATAATGTAAGTGAATATTTGTAGCAATTGCGAAATATTGCTATTCGCGAAGTGCTTACATTCTTTACAATTTCCCGCGCAGTTTTCGTCGTATTCCCACAGCAGCGCCCTTGTGCATTGGCAATGGGAATCAATACCATTGCTGCCCCTCGGCCTGCGGTGAATTTCCATGCTCCTACACATTCCCGGATTGTTCGCGCGCGACGAAGTGCTGCGCATCCGCCAGGCTCTGGAGCAGGCCGACTGGGCCGATGGTCGAATCACCGCTGGCCACCAGTCGGCGAAGGCCAAGCACAACCTGCAACTGCCCGAGGGCCATCCACTGGCCGTGGAAATAGGCGCCGCGCTGCTCGAGCGCCTGTGGGCCAACCCGTTGTTCATGTCGGCGGCGTTACCGAACAAGGTCTTTCCACCGCTGCTCAACTGCTACACGGCAGGCGGCAGTTTCGACTTCCACATCGATAATGCCGTGCGCCAGGCCAAGGGCGGCGTGGAGCGCGTGCGCACCGACCTGTCCTCGACGCTGTTCTTCAGCGATCCGCAGGATTACGACGGCGGCGAACTGGTGATCCAGGACACCTTCGGCACCCGCGAGGTCAAGCTGCCCGCAGGCGACCTGCTGCTGTACCCGGCCACCAGCCTGCACAAGGTGCGCGCCGTCAGCCGCGGCGCCCGCTTCGCGTCTTTCTTCTGGACGCAGAGCCTGGTTCGCGAAGACAGCCAACGTGCGCTGCTGTTCGAGATGGACGGCGCGATCCAGCAATTGACTCGTGATGTCCCCGATCATCCGTCACTGATCCAACTCACCGGCACTTATCACAACCTGCTGCGGCGCTGGGTGGACGTATGAGCGCCGACTGGCGCCTGCGTCGCCTGGAAATCCTGGACAACGAACAGCTGCAGGCCATGCTCACCGCTGAACCGCGCAAGGCTGCGCAGGCGCTGGTGATCGCCGCAGGGCAGGGCGTTGTCGACGCCCAGGCGCTGCTCGGGCAGATTCTGCTCGATGGCCGCGGTATCGAACGCGATGCAGCGCTCGCGGTGAAGTGGTTTGCCATCGCGGCGCATCAAGGCCACCCCATGGCGCACAACATGCTCGGGCGCTGCCACGAGCACGGTTGGGGCTGCGAGGCCAGCGCCGAACGCGCTGCCGGGCATTACCTGCAGGCGGCGCAGGCGGGACTCGACTGGGGCCTGTATAACCTGGCCAATCTGCTGGGCACCGGGCGTGGCGTCGGGCTCGACCATCCGCGGGCCTTCGCGTGCTACCTGCAGGCGGCGACCATGGGCCACGCCAAGTCCATGAATCTGGTCGGCCGCTATCTGGAACAGGGGCTGGTGGTGGGCGCTGACCTGCCCAAGCCAAAGGTCTGGTACATGCGTTCGGCGCAGGCGGGTGATTTCCGCGGGCAGTTCAGCCACGCGGCGATACTGGCGGAGGAGGGGGATGTCGACACGGCGCTGATCTGGCTGCATCGAGCTCTTGAAGGCGGGAACAGCAATTTTCTACGCAGTAGTCTGGCGGTGCTGGAGCAGGCCAGGCAGCCAGCCATCAGGGCGATGGCAACGCTTTATGCCCAGCGCCTGCAGGCACTGGAACAGTAGACCTGCAGACAGCCGATGGCTGCCCGCAGGTTACCGGTGCATCAGATGTAGAACGACTTCAAGGGCGGGAAGCCGTTGAATTCCACCGCGCTGTAGCTGGTGGTGTAGGCACCGGTGGACAGCCAGTACAGGCGGTCACCGATGGCCAGGTTCAACGGCAGGCCGTACTTGTAGTGCTCGTACATGATGTCGGCGCTGTCGCAGGTCGGCCCGGCGATCACCACTTCTTCCATCTCGCCTTTCTTCTCGGTCCAGATCGGGAACTTGATGGACTCGTCCATGGTTTCGATCAGGCCGCTGAACTTGCCCACGTCGGTGTACACCCAGCGTTCGACCGCGGTGCGCGACTTGCGGGCTACCAGTACCACTTCACTGACCAGGATACCGGCGTTGGCGATCAACGAACGGCCGGGCTCGAGGATGATTTCCGGCAGATCGTCACCGAAGTCTTCCTTGAGGAAGCGGATGATTTCCTCGGCATAGGTTTCCAGGCTGTTGGTACGGGTGATGTAGTTGGCCGGGAAGCCACCGCCCATGTTGATCAGCTTGAGGACGATGCCGTCTTCTTCCTTGAGGCGTTCGAAGATCACCTTGACCTTGGCGATCGCCGCGTCCCATACGCTGATGTCGCGCTGCTGCGAGCCCACGTGGAAGGAAATGCCGTAGGGCACCAGACCCAGGTCGCGCGCCAGGATCAGCAGGTCCATGGCCATGTCGGTCTGGCAGCCGAATTTGCGCGACAGAGGCCAGTCGGCCGTGGTCGAGCCTTCGGTGAGGATCCGCACGTAGACTTTCGAACCCGGTGCGGCCTTGGCGATGTTGCGCAGGTCGGCTTCGGAGTCGGTGGCGTACAGGCGCACGCCCTTGTCGTAGAAGTAGCGGATGTCCTTGGACTTCTTGATGGTGTTGCCGTAGCTGATCCGCTCCGGGCCCACACCTTGGTTCATGACCTTGTCCAGCTCGTAGATCGAAGCGATGTCGAAGTTCGAGCCTTTGTCGCGCAGCAGGTCGATGATTTCCACGGCCGGGTTGGCCTTGACTGCGTAATACACCTTGGCGAATTCGAAACCGGCGCGCAGGTCATCGTAGGCCTTGCTGATCATGGCGGTATCGATGAGTACGAAGGGGGTTTCTTGCTTGTCGGCGAAGGCCTTCATCTTGTTGAAGGTATCGCGTGCGAAGTAGTCTTCGACGTTGATCGACATGCTAGGGACTCCTGGTGGCAAACGTCGTGAATATAAATGGGCTCAAATGACCATCCTCCGTATCCCCACTTTGGTTCGCCTACTTCCCAAGGCATGTCGGGCGAAAGCAAAAAGGCCACGGAAAGCTGCTTTCCGATGGCCTGTTGTCTCGTCGTCAGTACTTGAGCCGGATGGATCGTTTCCAGCATGGACGGTCGGCGCGAACTGTAGGGCGTGGACGGCTTGAGAGCAACTAAAAATGTCGCCTTTTCGTACGTGGCCGATGGGGCCGGTAGCGGAACCCTTCGACGGTTCCCTTCTAACCGACCCACATGACCGCATGATGTTCCCGCCCCGGCGCCCCGCCGGTCATTCCTTCACGTTCATGAACTCCTTGGCCCAGCCGACGTAGCTCTCCGGGTGGGTGTAGGTGTGGGTGAGTTCGGTGGCGCTCAGGTCGGTGCTCTTGCTGAACTGCTGACGCTGTTCGCGCAGCGAATCGTAGGTGGCCTTGATGGCCGCGAAATAGGCACCGTGGCCAGCCACCACGACCCGCACACCCAATGCTGCCAGGCGTTCGTCGTCGTGCAGCGCCGGATTGCCGTAGGTCACCAGCATCAGCGGCACGCTGAGGTTTTCGGCAATCTGCTCCAGGTGCTCGAAGTCCTTCACGCCGACCATGCAGATGCCGTCGGCACCAGCGGCCTGATAGGCCTGGGTCCGGCTGATGACTTCCTGGGTGGAGAGCACACCGGCATGGGTACGGGCGATGATGGTCAACTCGGGGTCGACCCGGGCCTCCAGCGCCGCGCGGATCTTGCCAACGCCCTCGGCCACCGAGATGAGATCGGTGGAACGGCGACCGAACTGCGCCGGCAGCAGGGTATCTTCGATGGTCAGCGCACCGATGCCGGCACGTTCCAGCTCCACCACCGTACGCATGACATTCAGCGCGTTGCCATAGCCGTGATCGGCGTCGGCGATCACCGGCAATTGCGCGACACGACCGATGCGCGTGGCCTGTTCGGCGAACTCGGAGAGCGTGATCAGAGCGAAGTCGGGGGCAGCGAGCACTTGCAGCGAGGCCACCGAGCCGCCGAGGATGCCAACCTCGAAGCCCAGGTCGGCAGCGATGCGGGCGGACATGGGGTCGAACACCGAAGCGGTGTGATAACACTGTTTTGAAGCAAGCAGCTCACGGAACTGGCGACGCAGGGCCGTGTGAGAAACTTTGGGCATGATCGCTCCTGATTCTGGCGAAACCCCATTGCCTCATGCGGAGGGTTTCTGGAACTTTATCGATTCTTCATGGGTTTTTAGTGACTGGCGCCAGTTTATCACCGCCCGGTCGTTGTTGTATTCGTTGACGCCATTGCGCCGTGCCAGTTTCACCTGCGTCGGCAACTGGCGACGAGGCACGCAAAATGGCAGAGTGTCCGGCCATGCCTGCCTGCCAACGGAATCCTCATGGCCACCCCTACAACAACAAGCAACCCTGCCAGCGTGCCGGGCGCGGCACAGACCAGCCCATTGGTCATGCGCATCCTCGGCGCCTGTGCGCTCGCACACCTGGTCAACGACCTGATCCAGGCCGTGCTGCCGTCGATCTACCCCATGCTCAAGGCCAGTTACGGCCTGACCTTCACCCAGGTCGGCCTGATCACCTTGACCTTCCAGGTCACCGCTTCGCTGCTGCAGCCCTGGATCGGTTTCTACACCGATCGCCATCCCAAGCCGCTGCTGTTGCCCGCGGGCATGGTCTGCACGTTGATCGGCATCATGCTGCTGTCCACGGTCGGCAGCTTCCCGATGATTCTTCTGGCGTCGGCCCTGATCGGCATTGGCTCCTCCACCTTTCACCCGGAAACCTCGCGGGTCGCGCGCCTGGCTTCAGGAGGACGCTTCGGTCTGGCGCAGTCCACCTTCCAGGTAGGCGGCAACACCGGATCGGCCTTCGGGCCGCTGCTGGCGGCCGCCATCGTCATTCCGTACGGCCAGGGACACGTGGCCTGGTTCGGTCTGATTGCAGTGTTCGCCGTGGCATTGCTGTACGCAATCAGCCGCTGGTACCGCGGCCACCTCAACCAGTTCAAGGCCCGAGCCGGCCAGCGCGCCACCCATGGCCTGTCCAAGGGGCGGGTCAAGGCGGCGCTGGTGGTGCTGGCGCTGCTGGTGTTCTCCAAGTATTTCTACATGGCCAGCTTCACCAGTTACTTCACCTTCTACCTCATCGAAAAGTTCGACCTCTCGGTGGCCAGTTCGCAACTGCACCTGTTCCTGTTCCTCGGCGCAGTAGCGGCCGGCACGTTCTTCGGCGGCCCCATCGGCGACAAGATCGGCCGCAAGGCGGTGATCTGGTTCTCCATCCTGGGGTCGGCGCCGTTCACCCTGATGCTGCCCTACGTCGACCTGTTCTGGACCAGCGTGCTGAGCGTGGTCATCGGCTTCATTCTGGCCTCCGCCTTCTCCGCCATCGTGGTGTATGCGCAGGAGCTGGTGCCAGGCAACGTGGGCATGATCGCGGGCGTGTTCTTCGGCCTGATGTTTGGCTTCGGTGGCATCGGCGCAGCGCTGCTGGGCCATCTGGCAGACATACACGGCATCGAGTACGTGTACTGGCTATGCTCGTTCCTCCCGCTGTTCGGCATCCTGACGATCCTGCTGCCGAGGACCGGCAAGGTCTAGCGAATGCGAAGTTCGGCCGCTTGCGGGCGGCCCGACAGGCCCTGAACGATACCGCCTGATCCGCTACATCCTGGATTCCAGTTCGAAACGATGCCCTGCGGCGAGAGCATGCATCAGCTTCAACCGGAGACTTGGCGACCGAAAGGTTGCATGTATATCCTCAAGGTATATACATTCTCAATGCGATAGACTGCCGATATCCGAGTCAGAGCGAGGTGCTTTCATGGAGCAGGGTTCCGTTTTCTTGAGCAACAAGAGCCAGGCCGTCCGCTTGCCCAAGGCTCTGGCATTGCCCGCCGGCGTCAAGCGTGTCGACGTCGTCGCCATAGGTCGCACGCGCATCCTGACCCCTGCCGGCGAGTCATGGGACAGTTGGTTTGACGGTGAGGGTGTGACCAGCGACTTCATGCTCGACCGAGAGCAGCCAGCCATCCAGAAGCGTGACGGATTCTGATGCTGAAATTCATGCTCGACACCAACATCTGCATTTTCACCATCAAGAACCGTCCCGAACATGTGCGCGCTGCGTTCAAGCGCAATCATGGACAGATGTGCATCAGCAGCGTAACGCTGATGGAACTGATCTACGGCGCCGAGAAATCCCAGCACGTTCAGCGCAATCTTGAAGTGGTGGAGAGTTTCGCCGCCCGGTTGGACGTGCTCGATTACGACCCGATCGCCGCTGCCCACACCGGGCAGCTACGTGCCGAGCTGGCGCGATCGGGTACGCCGATCGGAGCGTACGACCAGATGATCGCCGGACATGCTCGTTCCAGAGGATTGATTCTGGTCAGCAACAATACGAGAGAGTTCGTGCGCGTGCCTGGGCTTCGGCTCGAAGATTGGGCAACGGCCGAAGCCTGAACGCAAAAAGCCCCGCATCGCAAGGCGACAGCGGGGCTTTCAGGGGACGCGCGAAGCGGTGTTGCAGACCGACTCAGACGTTGAAACGGAAGTGCATCACGTCACCGTCCTTGACGATGTACTCCTTGCCTTCCAAACGCCACTTGCCGGCTTCCTTGGTACCGGCTTCGCCGTTGTACTGGATGAAGTCGTTGTAGGCGATCACTTCGGCGCGGATGAAGCCTTTCTCGAAGTCGGTGTGGATCACGCCGGCGGCTTGCGGTGCGGTAGCGCCGATCTTCACGGTCCAGGCGCGGACTTCCTCGACGCCTGCGGTGAAGTAGGTCTGCAGGTTGAGCAGGTCGTAGCCGGCGCGGATCACGCGGTTCAGGCCGGGCTCTTCCAGGCCCAGGGCCTCGAGGAACATGTCCTTCTCTTCGCCGTCGTCGAGCTCGGCGATTTCGGCTTCGATCTTGTTGCACACCGGCACCACGATCGCGCCTTCCTCTTCGGCAATGGCGCGTACCACGTCCAGCAACGGGTTGTCTTCAAAGCCGTCTTCGGCGACGTTGGCGATGTACATCACCGGCTTGGTCGTCAGCAGGTGGAAGCCACGGATCACGGCCTTCTCGTCGGCGCCCATGTTCTTCATCAGGCTGCGGGCCGGCTTGCCCAGGGTGAAGTGGGCAATCAGCTGCTCCAGCAGGCCCTTTTGCACCACTGCGTCCTTGTCACCGCCCTTGGCGTTGCGCGCGACCTTCTGCAGTTGCTTCTCGCAGCTGTCGAGGTCGGCGAAGATCAGTTCCAGGTCGATGATCTCGATGTCGCGCTTGGGGTCGACGCTGTTGGAAACGTGGATCACGTTTTCATCTTCGAAGCAGCGCACCACGTGGGCGATGGCGTCGGTCTCACGGATGTTGGCGAGGAACTTGTTGCCCAGGCCTTCACCTTTCGAGGCGCCGGCCACGAGGCCTGCGATGTCGACGAACTCCATGGTGGTCGGCAGTACGCGCTTGGGATTGACGATGGCAGCCAGGGCTTCCAGGCGCGCATCGGGCATCGGCACGATGCCGCTGTTGGGCTCGATGGTGCAGAACGGGAAGTTCTCGGCCGCAATCCCGGATTTGGTCAAGGCGTTGAACAGAGTGGACTTGCCGACGTTGGGCAGGCCGACGATGCCGCAGTTGAATCCCATGGTGAATCCCTCTTCGAAGAGTCAGGCCTTTTGGCTGTGCAGGTTTTTCATCGCGCGATTCCACTCGCCGGCGAAGATATCCGGCAGCACACCGAGGGCGAAATCGATACTGGCGTCCAGCTTTTCCTGTTCGGCGCGCGGGGCGCGGCCAAGAACGAAATTGGACACCAACTTGCTGTCACCCGGGTGGCCGATGCCAAGCCGCAGACGGTGAAAGCCATTGTCATTGCCGAGCTGCGCGATGATGTCGCGCAGGCCGTTGTGCCCACCGTGCCCGCCGCCCAGTTTGAGCTTGGCGACGCCGGGGGGCAGGTCGAGTTCGTCGTGGGCCACCAGGATCGCTTGCGGCGGTATGCGAAAGAAATTCGCCATCGCCGCGACGGATTGACCGCTGCGGTTCATGTAGGTGGTGGGAATCAGCAGACGAACGTCATGGCCCTGATGGCTGAAACGCGCCGTCAGGCCGAAATACTTGCGATCGGCTACCAGGTTCACACGGTGTGCCTGGGCGATGCGCTCAACGAAAAGAGCCCCTGCGTTATGCCGGGTCTGTTCGTATTCGGGGCCGGGGTTACCCAGGCCAACGATCAGTTGTATGGCGGTCACGTCAGGGGCTCTTCCTTTTCGAGTCGTGGACGACACCCGAAGGTGTCATCCAGAGCTCGGCGTGCGAGTGAAATTACTCGGCAGCGCCTTCTTCGGTTTCTTCGTCGGCAACGATACGCGGAGCGTGGACGTTGGCGATTGCCAGGTCGGTACCATGAGCCAGTGCCACGAACTCGACGCCTTGCGGAGCCTTCAGGTCGGACAGGTGGATGATGGTGCCGATTTCAGCGTCAGCCATGTCGACTTCGATGAACTCAGGCAGGTCTTTCGGCAGGCAGGTCACTTCCAGCTCGGTCTCGGTGTGCGAGATCTCGCCGCCTTTCTTGACAGCCGGTTCCTGGTTCATGAAGTGCAGAGGCACGATGGCGGTCAGTTTCTGGCCGGCGATCACGCGTACGAAGTCAGCGTGCAGGACGTGACCCTTGGCTGGGTGACGCTGCAGTGCCTTGATCAGGACGTTCTGCTTGGTGCCACCGATGTTCAGTTCGATCACGTGGCTGAAGGCAGCCTCGTTTTCGAGCAGCTTGGTGACTTCCTTGGCCAGCATGCTGATGGACTCAGGGGCTTTGTCGCCACCGTAGACAACAGCTGGAACCAGGCTGGCGAGACGACGCAGGCGGCGGCTCGCACCTTTCCCCAGGTCGGAACGCGCTTCGGCATTCAAAGTAAAATCGTTCATGTGTTTCTCCAAAATAACCACGTTCGCCCAGCGTTTGCGACCAGCGCCAAGGCGATACGGGCAAAAAAGCCCCGGCCCGACAAGAGTGTCGGGCCGGGGCGCTTTTCGTCAGAGCGGTGCTTGCGAAGGGCAGGGCCCTCAGCGGAACATCGCGCTGATCGATTCTTCGTTGCTGATGCGACGCATCGCCTCGGCAACAACCGGAGCGATATCCAGTTGACGGATACGCCCACAGGCTTGTGCGGCTGCGGACAGCGGGATGGTGTTGGTCACCACCAGCTCGTCCAGCACGGACTTCTCGATGTTCTCGATCGCACGACCCGACAGAACCGGGTGGGTGCAATAGGCGAACACCTTGGCCGCGCCATGTTCTTTCAAGGCTTTGGCCGCATGGCACAGGGTGCCGGCGGTATCGACCATGTCGTCGACCAGGATACAGGTGCGACCTTCGACATCACCGATGATGTGCATCACTTCGGAGTGGTTGGCCTTTTCGCGGCGCTTGTCGATGATGCCCAGATCGACGCCCAGGGACTTGGCCACGGCGCGTGCACGCACGACGCCACCAATGTCGGGGGAAACGATCATGAGATTCTCGAAGCGCTGGTCTTCGATATCGTCCACCAGAACCGGGGAGCCGTAGATGTTATCTACCGGGATATCGAAGAAGCCCTGAATCTGGTCCGCGTGAAGGTCGACGGTGAGTACACGGTCGATGCCCACGACGGTCAGCATGTCGGCGACGACCTTGGCACTGATTGCCACACGGGCAGAGCGCGGACGGCGGTCTTGCCGGGCGTAACCGAAGTAGGGGATCACGGCGGTGATTCGCGAAGCCGAGGAGCGGCGGAAGGCATCAGCCATCAGCACCAGTTCCATCAGGTTATCGTTGGTCGGCGCACATGTAGGCTGGATAATGAAGACGTCTTTACCGCGAACGTTTTCATTGATCTCGGTGCTGATTTCACCATCGGAAAACTTGCTGACGGAGACATCACCGAGAGGGATATGCAGCTGACGCACAACGCGTCGAGCCAGATCGGGGTTTGAATTCCCCGCAAAGACCATCATCTTGGACACGCGCAGTACCTGCCGGCTGAGGGTATACCTGGATGAGTATAGGAAAATGGCAGGGGCGGCTGGATTCGAACCAACGCATGGCAGGATCAAAACCTGCTGCCTTACCGCTTGGCGACGCCCCTGTAGCTTGAAACCTCCGAGTGCCCAGCACTCGTTTCCTGTTACAGACTTTGCAGCTTGCGATGCAACATCGAAACGTTGCTTCCCTTGGCTACGAACCCTGAAAGGGTGTCTGCAAGAAGGTGCGAAACTCTATCAGCTTCCGCTTTGCTTGGGAAGGCCCCAAACACACAACTTCCAGTGCCTGTTAGCCGAGCTTCAGTGAATTTGTTGAGCAAATTCAGTGCGTTACGTACATCTGGGTAACGGCGCTCTACTACTGGCTGGCAGTCATTACGACTGTTTCCCTCAAGAACGGGGCGCACTTTAATGGGCGCCGAGTCACGTGTCAACAACGGATCGGAAAAAATTTCCGCTGTACTAACAGAGACTTGCGGCACCAGCACGAGAAACCAGGGTTCGGGCAGTTCGACCGGGGTAAGTTTCTCGCCCACACCCTCGGCGAAGGCTGCGTGGCCGCGGACGAATACCGGCACATCGGCGCCCAGGGCGAGACCCAGCTGGGCAAGCTGGTCTTCGCTGCAGCCGGTCTGCCACAGGTGGTTCAGGGCCAGAAGCGTAGTGGCGGCATCCGAGCTGCCACCACCGATGCCGCCGCCCATGGGCAGCACCTTGCGCAGCCAGATGTCCGCACCCAGGGTTGTGCCTGTGAGCGTCTGCAACTGGCGAGCAGCCTTGACGATAAGGTTGCTGTCGTGGGGCACGTCGGCTATTTCGGTGTGCAGATGCACGACGCCGTCGCTGCGCAGGGAGAAGTCCAGTTCGTCGCCGTGGTCCAGAAACTGGAACAGGGTCTGCAACTCGTGATAGCCGTCCGGGCGACGTCCCAGAATGTGCAGCATCAGGTTGAGCTTGGCAGGGGCGGGCAGGGTCAGTACGGGATTCATGGAAAGACCTTCGCTCACGTCACTGCCCCAACCGGCGCGGCTGCCAATCCTTGACCACCAGGGTCACGTCCAGATCCTGGCCATGCAGCTTGATGCGCTCGGGCAGCCAGTAGCCGTTCTGTTCGGCGTAGCTCAGGTATTCGACTGTCCAGCCGTCCTGCGCCAGGCCCGCCAGGCGGCTGTTGCCGTCCAGGGTCAGTTGGCTCTTGCTGTCGGGAGCCGGCAGGCCGCGGACCCACCAGGACAGATGCGATACCGGCAGCTTCCAGCCCAGTTGCTGTTCCAGCAGTTCTTCGGGAGTGGTCGCCTGATAGCGGCCCTGATTGGCCACTTCCAGGCTGACGTCGCCCGGACGTCCGGTCAGGCGCGCTGCCCCGCGGCCCAATGGGCCGGACAGGCGGATGTCGTAGTAGTCCTGGCGCTGCAGCCAGTACAGCGTGCCGGAACCGGAGTCCTTGGGCGCGCGGATGCCGATCTTGCCGTTGATTTCCCAGCCGTCGAGCTGGGTCAACTGTTGCTTGTGCGCCTGCCACTGCTGGGGGTTGCCCTGGCCTTGCAGCGCTTCGTGGGAGCCCATGCCGGCGCAGCCGGTGAGTACGGCGATGAACGTGGCAACCAGCAGGTAACGCATGTAGGAGGTAGGACGAACAGACATGGATTAAAGATTCTCTGAACCGGTCAGGCGCAGGATGGTGCTGCGCAGGATAGGGCTGTCGGGTTGTTCTTGCAGGGCTTTGCCCCAGATGCGGCGGGCCTCGCGCTGTTTGCCGTTGGCCCACAGCACCTCGCCCAGGTGGGCTGCCACCTCATGATCGGGAAAGCGTTCGAGCGCGCTGCGCAGATAGCCTTCGGCGGCGTCGAGGTTGCCCAGCCGATAGTTGACCCAGCCCAGGCTGTCGAGCACGGCCGGATCTTCCGGGTTGATCTGATGCGCCCGTTCGATCAGCGCGCGGGCTTCTTCGAAGCGGGTGGTGCGGTCGGACAGCGTGTAGCCCAGGGCATTGAGCGCCATGGCATTGTCCGGCTCGCGTGCCAGAATGGCCCGCAGGTCCTTCTCCATCTGCACCAGGTCGTTGCGCTTTTCGGCCAGCATCGAGCGGGTATACAGCAGGTTCGGATCGTCGGGGTTCTTTTTCAAAGCGTTCTGCAGCACCAGCCAGGCGGACTGATCCTTGTCGTTGTTCGACAGGGTTTCGGCTTCGATCAGGTACAGCTGGATGGCGTAGTCGGGCTGGGCATCACGCGCTGCGGCCAGGCGCCGTGAAGCCTCGTCGGCGCGGCCGTTGGCAATGAGGATGTCGGCCTGGCGCAGCTGCGCGGGCAGGTAGTCGGTGCCCACGCCGACCTGTGCATACTCCTCGAGCGCGGCCTGCGGATCGCCGCGCTCTTCGGCGATGCGGCCCAGGTTCAGGTGCGCGGAATCGACATGGCTGCCACGTTCCACCAGCTGTTGCAGGTAGTTGTAGGCTTCGTCCCACGCCTTGCCTTCCAGGCAGACCAGCGCCAGCGAGTAACGCAGTTCGTCATCGTCGGGGTATTGCTGGACGAGAATGGCGAATTGCACCTTGGCATCGTCCATGCGGTTCTGCTCGACCAGCATGCGGGCGTAGGTGAGGCGCAGGCGCTTGTCGTCGGGGATCTTCTTGAGGTTCTTCTCCAGCAGCGGCATCGCTTCGCTGCCACGATCGAGCGCGGCCAGCAGGCGGGCGCGAAGCAGGATCGGGGCGATTTCGCCTTCCTGTGGCGGGTTGTCTTCCAGCAGGGTCAGGGCGCCCTCGGTATTGCCATCCTGTTGCATCAGCAAGGCCTTGCCGAAGATCAGCTGGCCGTTGCCGGGGTATTTGCCGAGCAGGCGTTCGAAGCTCTGCAGCAGGCCACGCCGGGTGCTCTCGTCGGTGTCGGCGGCCGACAGCGCGAGAAAGTCGAAATGGGTATCGCCCTGGCCCTGCAGGACTTTTTCCATGTACACCAGCGACTCGTCGTACTTGCCATTGCGCGCCAGCTGAATGGCGGCTGCGCGCTGGGCGTCCAGGTCGGTGGGTGCATTCTTTGCCCACAGCAAGGCGGTTTCCAGCGCCGGTTGATCGGCGCCCAGGTACTCGGCGATGCGGAAGGCGCGCTCGGAAATACCTGGGTCCTGGGTCTTGCGGGCCTGGGTGACGTAGTTGCCCAATGCAAGATCGAAACGGTCGCGCTGGCCGGCCAGTTCCGCGCTGAGCAGGCTGAACACGGTTTCCTCGCTGAACGAGCCGTAGACCTTGGGCGTCTCGTCCGGCGTGGGCGCCGGCTGCGCCACGGGGACCGGAGTCGCTTGCTCTCTGGCTGGCCAGGACTGGCAGCCCTGCAGCAAGGCGAAGGCGAGGAGCAACGTGGAGGTTCTATTCATAGAGGGGATTTTGGCGGCTTACCTGCGGTCGGATCATCATGACACAAGCCACAGGTCAAACCCATAACTCGAGGTTGCCTATTAGGACAATAGATAGCGGTGGTTGTTCTGGACCGGACGAAGTAGGACAATTACCGGCTCCTCGACATCATCAGCGACCTTGAATGGCCTTTCTCGCCCTCGGTATCAACCACAAGACTGCTTCGGTAGACGTGCGCGAGCGCGTGGCGTTTACCCCGGAGCAGCTGGTAGAGGCCCTGCAGCAGCTTTGCCGACTGACCGACAGCCGTGAGGCCGCGATCCTCTCGACCTGCAATCGCAGCGAACTGTACATCGAACAGGATCACCTGGCCGCCGATGCCGTGCTGCGCTGGCTGGCCGAATACCACCGTTTGAGCGTCGACGAGCTGCGCGCGAGCGCCTATGTGCATGAAGAGGATGCGGCTGTTCGTCACATGATGCGGGTCGCTTCCGGGCTCGATTCGCTGGTGCTGGGCGAACCGCAGATTCTGGGGCAGATGAAATCCGCCTACGCCGTGGCCCGCGAGGCCGGCACCATCGGGCCGCTGCTGGGGCGCCTGTTCCAGGCCACGTTCAGCGCTGCCAAGCAGGTGCGCACCGACACCGCCATCGGCGAAAACCCGGTGTCGGTGGCCTTCGCCGCCGTGAGCCTGGCCAAGCAGATCTTCAGCGATCTGGCCCGCAGCCAGGCGTTGCTCATCGGCGCGGGCGAAACCATTACCCTGGTTGCACGCCATCTGCACGAGCAGGGTGTAAAGCGCATCGTGGTCGCCAACCGGACGTTGGAACGGGCGAGCACCCTGGCCGCGCAGTTCGGCGCCCATGCGGTTTTGCTGTCCGACATTCCGCAGGAGTTGGTGAACAGCGACATCGTCATCAGCTCGACCGCCAGCCAGTTGCCGATTCTGGGCAAGGGTGCGGTCGAAAGTGCGCTCAAGCTGCGTCGACACAAACCGATCTTCATGGTCGATATTGCCGTGCCACGCGATATCGAGCCCGAGGTCGGCGAGCTGGATGACGTCTACCTTTATACGGTCGACGACCTGCACGAAGTGGTTGCCGAGAACCTGAAAACCCGCCAGGGTGCCGCTCAGGCGGCCGAAGAACTGGTGAGCGTGGGCGCCGACGACTTCATGCTGCGCCTGCGCGAGCTGGCGGCCGTGGATGTGCTCAAGGCCTATCGCCAGCAAGGCGAACGCCTGCGCGACGAAGAATTGCAGAAAGCCATGCGCCTGCTGGCCAACGGCGGCAATGCCGAAGAGGTGCTCGCGCAACTGGCGCGGGGCCTGACCAACAAGTTGCTGCACGCTCCCAGCGTGCACATGAAAAAGCTCTCCGCCGAAGGCCGCGTCGATGCGCTGGCCATGGCTCAGGAACTCTTTGCCCTCAATGAGGGCTCAACGGATAAACCGCCGCAATGAAAGCGTCACTGCTCAACAAGCTGGACACGATCCAGGATCGATTCGAGGAACTGACCGCCTTGCTGGGCGACGCTGAGGTCATTTCCGAGCAAACCCGTTTCCGCGCCTATTCCAGGGAATATGCCGAACTTGAGCCGGTGGTGCTGGGCTACCAGCAGTGGTCCAAGGTGATGGCGGACCTTGAAGGCGCGCAGGCGCTGCTCAAGGACAGCGACCCGGACATGCGCGAAATGGCCGCCGAGGAAGTGCGCGAGGCCCGCGAGCAGTTGGTGCAACTGGAAAGCGCCTTGCAGCGCATGCTTTTGCCCAAGGACCCCAACGACGGCCGCAATGTCTTCCTCGAAATCCGCGCCGGTACCGGTGGCGATGAAGCGGCGATCTTCTCCGGCGACCTGTTCCGCATGTATTCACGCTATGCGGAACGTCGCGGCTGGCGTCTGGAGATTCTTTCCGAAAACGAAGGCGAGCATGGCGGCTACAAGGAGGTCATTGCCCGGGTCGAAGGCGAGAGCGTCTACGGCAAGCTGAAGTTCGAGTCCGGGGCGCACCGCGTCCAGCGCGTGCCGGAAACCGAATCCCAGGGTCGCATCCATACTTCGGCCTGCACGGTCGCCGTGTTGCCCGAGCCGGACGAGCAGGTCGCCATCGAAATCAACCCGGCCGACCTGCGCGTGGACACCTACCGTTCCTCCGGCGCCGGTGGCCAGCACGTCAACAAGACCGACTCGGCCATCCGCATCACCCACTTGCCGACCGGCATCGTGGTGGAGTGCCAGGAAGAGCGTTCGCAGCACAAGAACCGCGCCCGTGCCATGAGCTGGCTGTCGGCCAAGCTCAACGACATGCAGAGCAGTGCCGCGGCCAATGCCATCGCCAGCGAGCGCAAGCTGCTGGTGGGGTCGGGCGATCGTTCCGAGCGCATCCGCACCTACAATTTCCCGCAGGGCCGGGTGACCGACCATCGCGTCAACCTGACCCTGTACTGCTTGGATGAAGTTCTGGCCGGCGGAGTCGATGCAGTGATAGAGCCGCTTCTGGCTGAATACCAGGCCGATCAGTTGGCCGCGTTGGGTGAATAGAACATGACCATCATTGCCAGCCTGTTGCGCGCCGCCGAACTGCCGGAATCACCGACCGCGCGCCTGGATATCGAACTGTTGCTGGCCGCCGCGCTGGGCAAGTCGCGCAGCTACCTGCACACCTGGCCCGAGCGTATCGTGCCCAGCGAAGCCGCCCATGCGTTCGCTGACTTCATGCGTCGTCGCCAGGCAGGCGAGCCGGTTGCCTACATCCTCGGCCAACAGGGTTTTTGGAAACTCGACCTGGAAGTGGCTGCGCACACGCTGATCCCGCGTCCCGAAACCGAGTTGCTGGTGGAGGCTGCGCTGCAGTTGCTGCCGCCTCGTTCGGCGCGGGTACTCGACCTGGGCACCGGTACCGGGGCAATCGCCCTGGCCCTGGCGTCCGAATGCAGTGCCTGGCAGGTCACTGCCGTCGACCGTGTCGCCGATGCCGTGGCGTTGGCCGAGCGCAACCGGGTGCGTCTGAATCTGGGCAATGCCCGGGTACTGGAGAGCCACTGGTTCAGCGCCCTGCCGGGCGAGCGTTTCGACCTGATCGTCAGCAACCCGCCATACATCGCCAGCGCCGACCCGCATCTGAGTGCCGGTGACGTGCGCTTCGAGCCTGCCAGTGCGCTGGTGGCCGGGGAGGATGGCCTCGATGATCTGCGCCTGATCATCAGTCAGGCACCGCAGCACTTGCAGCCGGGCGGCTGGCTGTTGCTGGAGCATGGTTATGACCAGGCGCCGGTGGTGCGTGAGCTGCTGGCGCAGCATGATTTCGAGCAGATCGAGAGCCGCGTCGATCTCGGCGGCCATGAACGCATAACACTCGGGCGGTTGCTGTGCTGACCGACCAGGAGCTGCTGCGCTACAGCCGGCAGGTGCTGTTGGCGCAAATCGATATCGAGGGCCAGTTGAGGCTCAAGAACAGTCGTGCGCTGATCGTCGGTCTGGGCGGGTTGGGTTCGCCGGTGGCGATGTACCTGGCCGCTGCAGGCGTCGGCGAGCTGCACCTGGCGGACTTCGATACGGTCGATGTGACCAACCTGCAACGTCAGGTCCTGCACGACAGCGCCTCGGTCGGCGTGAGCAAGGTCGATTCGGCCATCGCCCGGTTGAGTGCGATCAACCCCGAGATCGATCTGATCGCGCATCGCAACGCACTGGATGAAGATTCACTGAGTGCCGCCGTGGCCGCCGTCGACCTGGTGCTCGACTGCTCCGACAACTTTGCCACGCGTCAGGCGGTGAACGCTGCCTGCTTCGCGGCCGGCAAGCCGCTGGTCAGTGGCGCCGCGATCCGCCTGGAAGGGCAGTTGTCGGTGTTCGACCCGCGGCGTCCGGAAAGCCCCTGCTACCACTGCCTGTACGGTGAAGGCAGCGATGCCGAGTTGACCTGCAGCGAAGCCGGCGTGGTCGGCCCGTTGGTGGGCCTGGTCGGTAGCCTGCAGGCGCTGGAAGCCTTGAAGCTGCTGGCACAGTTCGGCGATGTGCTGGTCGGTCGGCTGTTGTTGATCGATGCCCTGGGCACGCATTTCCGCGAAATGCGGGTCAAGCGCGACCCCAAATGCCCGGTCTGCAGCGCACGGCATGTCTGAAGCAGCGGTCGGCGTGTTCGATTCCGGTGTCGGCGGCTTGTCGGTGCTGGGTGAAATCGAGCGACTGTTGCCCGATGAGTCGTTGCTGTACGTCGCCGATACCGGCCACATGCCTTATGGCGAGAAATCCCCGGAGTTCATTCGCGAGCGTTGTGTCCAGGTCGCGCAATTTTTCCGCGAACAAGACGCGAAGGCCCTGGTGCTGGCCTGCAACACGGCCACGGTCGCTGCCGTGGCCGATCTGCGCCAACGCTATCCCGACTGGCCGATCGTGGGCATGGAGCCGGCGGTCAAGCCTGCGGCCGCGGCCACCCGCAGTGGTATCGTCGGTGTGCTGGCGACCACCGGTACTCTGCGCAGCGCCAAATTCGTGGCACTGCTCGATCGCTTTGCCAACGAAGTTCAGGTCATCACCCAACCTTGCCCTGGCTTGGTAGAGCTGATCGAAACCGGCGATCTGCACAGCCCGGAACTGCGCCTGCTGCTGCAAGGCTATGTGCAGCCGCTGCTCGCAGCGGGTTGCGATACGCTCATTCTGGGCTGCACCCATTACCCCTTCCTGAAGCCGTTGCTGGCCACCCTGGTCCCGGCCGACGTAGTGCTGGTCGACACCGGGGCCGCGGTGGCTCGTCAACTGCAGCGGTTATTGAGCGGCGGAGCACTTCTGGCCAAGGGTCCGGCACGACCCGCACAGTTCTGGACGAGCGGGTCCGTAGATATTTTCCGAAATGTCCTGCCGAAGCTGTGGAATTTTTCTGACAATGTGCAAAGATTCACGTTGTAAAAAAAATGTGAAAAAATCGATGTGTAACGCTGAACTTACGTTCCAACTCCGGTTTCTATAGCTTGTCCATTTTTTCGACAAAAATTCTTACAACTGCATTCGGTAGGATGTTTCTCATGAAGAGACTGTTCAGTTTGGCTGCGCTTGCAGCCTTGATGTTGGGGCAATCGGTAACCGCAAACGCGGCTGACCTATCGTTTTCTGCAGGTGAGACGGGCGAATCGTCCCAGGTCTACCGCATTGGTCTGCAATCCAATTGGGACAAGAGCTGGTTCCAGACCGACGTCGGTCGCCTGACCGGCTACTGGGACGCGGGCTATACCTACTGGGATGGCAAGGACTTCAAGGACAACCACAGCCTGTCGTTCGCTCCGGTGTTCGTCTATGAGTTCGGCGGTGGTTCGATCAAGCCCTACATCGAGGCCGGCATCGGCGTCGCGGCTTTCGCTCACACTCAGATCGAAGGCAACAAGCTGGGCTCCTCGTTCAACTTCGAAGACCGCATCGGCTTCGGCGTGCGCTTCGGCGGCGGTCACGAGCTGGGCGTGAGAGCGATCCACTACTCCAACGCCGGCATCAAAGAGCCGAACGATGGTATCGAAGCCTACACCCTGAACTACCGCATGCCGTTGTAAGCTTTTTCTCGGCCAGCATTGGCCGTCGCGCGGGCAGGGTCCTCTGCCCGCGATCGTCTTCCAGTACCTTTTTCTATTTGGCTTTGCGTGGCAGATTCTTGAACGCCGCCAAGGCACGTTCACGTCCTTGCTTCAGGTCCACGATCGGGCGGGGATAACCGCTCTGCTTGAGCGCATCGGCGGTCGGTGCATGGACCTGCTTGCAATCCAGTCCTTCCAACTCGGGCAGCCACTGCTTGAGAAACACCCCTTGCTCATCGAACCGTTGCGACTGGCTTACCGGATTGAAGATCCGGAAGTACGGCACTGAATCGGTCCCCGTGGACGCGCTCCATTGCCAGCCGCCGTTGTTGGAGCACAGGTCGCCATCGATCAGGTGCTGCATGAAGAAACGCTCGCCTTCGCGCCAGTCGATCAGCAGGTTCTTGCTGAGGAACATCGCCGTGATCATGCGCAAGCGGTTGTGCATCCAGCCGGTGCTCACCAACTGGCGCATGGCCGCATCGACGATGGGAATGCCTGTGCGGCCTTCCTTCCACGCCTGCAACTCACTGGGCGCATTGCGCCAGGGCAGGGCGGCGTACTCTTCGCGGAACGGCCGGTGCATCGACACTCGCGGATAGCCGACCATGATGTGCCGGTAGAACTCGCGCCAGATCAGCTCGCCGATCCAGGTCACCGCGCCGACGTTGCCGCTCTCGAACTCGCCACGGTTGCTGTTGAGCGCCGCGTGCAGACACTGGCGCGGAGAAACCACGCCCGAGGTCAGGTAGGCCGAGATCTGGCTGGTTCCGGGGTGGGCCGGTAGATCACGCTCGACCTTGTAGTCTTCGATCGGTTGATCGGTGAAGGTGTCCAGGCGCTTGTGCGCCTCCTTTTCACCGGCAGGCCACCGCTTGCGCAGTTCTTCGTCGGGTGTGGCGAACCCTTTGACCTGGTTGGGAACCTTGTCTGCGGCGATGTGCACCGGCTTCTGCGCGCGAGGCTTTTTTGCCAGCGCCGGGACGGACTGATGCAGGCGTTCGTAGCAGACCTTGCGGAACTGGCTGAAGACCTGGAAGTAGGTGCCGCCTTTGGTCAGCACGCTGCCCGGCGTGAACAATGCTTGATCGAGGTAGCGGTGCAGCGGGATGTCCGCCTTGGCCAAGGCGGCTTCCACCGCTTCGTCGCGGCAGTTTTCATTGACGCCGAATTCGTCGTTGCAGTGCACGGCTTCGATCTTGTGCTCGGCGCACAGCGCGGCAATCACCTTGGGCGCCTTGTCCCAGGTATCTGCCTCACGCAGCAGCAGTGGAATGTGCAAGGCCTTGAGGCTGGCACTCAGTTCCTTGAGATTGCGCAGCCAGAAATCGACCTTGTTCGGCGAGTCATCGTGTTCCAGCCATTGCTTGGGGCTCAACAGGAACACGGCCACGGTCGGGCCCTGCTCGCAGGCGGCCGCCAGGGCGGGGTTGTCGTGCACTCGCAGGTCGCTGCGCAGCCAGATCAATTGCATGGGGGCCTCATCGTTCGAATTCAGGGTTGCCGGTCGGCCAATACGCCGGACGCTTGCAGCGATTGCTGGGCGTGCAACGGATCGGTCGCCAGGTTCAGGTCGGCCATCGGGGGAGGGCTGTCTCCGGTCGCGGCGCGGTGGATGAGCACGGCCGAGCCCACCAGCCATTTGGGGCAGGCGCAGCCGACCAGCAGCCGACCCAGCGTGGCCAGGTTGAGCGCCTTGTCGGCATAGACCATCAGGGCGCGGGCTTGGAGTTTGTCGCAGGCCAAGGCCAGTTCACCTGCCGGCAGCGGCGCGTCGAACACCTGTACCGGGCAATCGCTGCTGCTAACGAGCCAGGCGCCCAGCCACAGGTACGGGTCCGGCGTGACGTCGGCCTGGTTGACTAGCACCACGGGCGCACCGTCGAGTTGGCGGTTGTTGTGATAGATCCGCGTGCCTAGCTTGCTGCGCAGCCAGCCGTAGAAAAACACCTTTTCCATCTGCGCACCGAACTGGCCGGCCCAGCGCTGCTCGAGATCGTTCAGCAACGGCAGCAACAGTTGCTCGCACAGGGTTGCTGGTGGATACAGCGCCATGGCCTGGTTGAACAGATCGTCCAGCGGCCGCTCGGCCATGTCGTTGATGGCCTGGGCCAGTGTCTGGCGCAGTTGCTGCCAGTCGTTCTGCACCTGGGGCCTTGCATCGCGTGGCGCGTCGAGCAACTGTTTGACCTGGCTGACGGCCACGCCCCGGTTGAGCCAGGTCAGCACATGGTGGATACGTGCGATCTGAGCTGAGTCGTACAGGCGGTGGCCCTTCGCCGTGCGGTGCGGCACGATCAGGCCGTAGCGCCGTTCCCAGGCGCGCAGGGTGACCGGGTGCACACCGGTCTGCCGGGTGACCTCGCGGATCGGCAGCCAGTCGGTGCCGTTGGCGTCAGATGGCATTGCGCAGGCTCAGGTTTTCGGGGTGCGGTTGCAGGTAGGTCTGCTGGGCAATGTAAGGGTCGGGATGAATACGGAACAGGTGCTTGAGCAAGGTCATCGGCACCACCAGCGGAACGATGCCCTCGCGGTACTGATTGATCAGCTGTTGCAGTTCCTGCTTGTCCTGTGCATCGATATCGCGCTTGAGGTAGCCGCTGATGTGTTGCAACGCATTGCTATGGGTGCCACGCGTGGCACAGCGTTTGAGCGCCTGCATCAGCTCGCTGAAATAGCGCGGGCCGATCTGCTCGGCGTCACCGCGGCCCATGCTGCCCAACAGTTTGCCCAGCACCTTGTATTGCAGGGGGTTGTTGGCCATCAGCTGGTATTTGAAGCGCGAGTGGAATTCCGTCAAGCCACGGCGCGTCAAGCCTTCAGCCAGCAACGCTTGCCACTGGGCGTAGGCGCCTACACGTACCAGGAAATTTTCCCGCAACACCGGGTCGCACAGGCGACCTTCTTCTTCCACCGGCAGGTCCGGATGGCGTGCGCAGAAGGCCTGGGCATAGATACCACGACCACCTTCGCGCTGGGGGGCGCCGTTGTCGCGGTAGATCTTCACCCGTTCGAGGCCGCAGGAGGGCGACTTCTGCATGAAGATGTAGCCGCACAGATCGGTCAGCTCACCGGCCATCTGTTCGCCGTAGGCAGCCAATGGGGCGGTGACATTGATGTCGCGGTGCACGGTACCGACCGCCTGGGTGTGTTCCTTGTCACCGACCAGGCGAATCGGCTCGCGGGGCGTCCCCAGACCGATGGCAACTTCCGGGCACACCGGGACGAACTCGAAATGCTCGACCAGAATCCGGCTGCACCAGCGCGATTCCTTGTGCCCGGCGTTATAGCGCACAGGCGCACCGAGCAGGCAGGCACTGATACCGATCTTGGGTTTGCTGACGCTGGGCTCTTGCATGACGGACCTCTTCTGAAACCTGTACATACTGACAACGCTGTACAGCATAGTTTCATCATAAATCCGGATTTGTACAGGCTAAATTCTTTGTACAGGTATTCGCAGGCGGAAAGCGGGGCGGCCACTCACTGCCAGCCCATCTTCCAAGTCTGGATGTCCTGCAGCGCCTGCCACGGCAAGCGCTGGGCACGGTGGGTGAGGACCGCCTGCAATTCCACTTCCAGCACGACGCCGTCGTCGTCGCAGAACACCTCGCTGACCAGAAAGTGTTTCTCGCGGTTGACCGGGCGTACGGCGGTCCACTTCGACAGCATCAGCTTGCGCGGATTGAGTCGGTGCCGAGCGTTCATTGCAGATGCTCGAGCAGGCGCCGCGCGGCCTCCTGGCCGCTGAGCCAGGCGCCCTCGACGCGGCCCGACAGGCACCAGTCGCCGCAGACGTACAGGCCCAGGTCGGGATCGGCCAATGCTCCCCACTCATGGGGCTGGGCCGGGCGCGCGTAGAGCCAGCGATGGGCCAGGCTCAGGCTGGGCGGGGGCATCGGGCAACTGACCAGTTCGGCGAAGGCACCGTGCAGCTGTTCGATGACTGCCTCGCGGGACAGGTCGATATGCTGCTTGCTCCATGCGCTGGTGGCATGCAGCACCCAGGTGTCGCTGCTGTCCTCGCGTCCTGGCTTGCTGCCACTTCGCGCCAGCCAGTCCAGTGGGCTGTCCTGCACGAAGCAGCCTTGCATCGGGGTATCCAGCGGCGTATCGAAGCTCAGTGCCACCGACCAGGTCGGGTCCATCTTGACCCCGGCCACCTGCGTGGCGAGCTTCGGTGCGCTGGCCAGTAAGGCAGTTGCCTGAGGCGCGGGCACAGCGAGCACGACGTGGCTGTAGGGCCCATGGCTGGTGCCCTCGGCATCGAGCAGTTCCCAGAATTCCTCGCCCTTGAACACCTCGGCGATTCGGCAGGAAAAAAACGCGGGGAGGTCGGCAGCCATGGCTTTGGCAATGGCGCTCATGCGTGGTGCACCGACCCAACGAACCTGTTCGTCGGGCGATGGGCTCAGGCGACCTTGCCTGGCGTTGTACAGCGAAGGTGACCACGGCTGTACGCAGCCTTCGACCTGCCATTGCTGGACCTGCGCCACGAAGCGCCGGTCGCGAGCGGTGAAGTACTGTGCGCCAAGGTCGATGGAACCCACCTCGCTGCGCTTGCTGGACATGCGGCCGCCTACGCCCCGTGCCTTGTCGAAGAGATGCACGGTATGGCCAGCCTTGCGCAAAACCTGCGCAGCCGACAGCCCGGCCATGCCGGTGCCGATGATCGCGATGGGGACAGGCGCGGCAGATGAACTTCCAGCAGATAAACTCCCAGCAAATAAACTCATAGTGCCCTCGTAACAGCTTCGTAAGCGCTATGCACACGTGTGTTCGGAACAAACAAACCTGTACAAAAGTCTTAATAAGTATAAGTTAACGGGATCCTTTTCGCTCAGGTGTCCTATGGTTCATGAGAGAGCCCCGTGTAGGGAAAGTGCCTCTCTCTTGAAAATAGACTAGCGCTGCAGACGCAACGCCACATTGGAGAAAACCTTATGCACATATTGCTGACCGGCGGCACCGGGCTCATTGGCCGCAAGCTTTGCCAGCACTGGGTGGGCCAAGGGCATCAGCTGACCGTGCTCAGTCGCCAGCCGGGGCAGGTCAAGCAGCTGTGCGGGGCCAGTGTGCGCGGCGTGGCGCAGCTTGAAGAAATCGGCGACGAAACGGTCGACGCGGTAGTCAACCTGGCCGGCGCGCCGATTGCCGATCGGCCCTGGACGGCCAAGCGCCGTGCGTTGCTGTGGAGCAGCCGGATCACCCTGACCGAGCGTCTGTTGGCCTGGCTGGAAAGCCGCGCGCAACGCCCCGAAGTGTTGATTTCCGGCTCGGCGGTCGGCTGGTATGGCGACGGTGGCGAACGCGAGTTGAACGAGACGTCGCAACCGGTCAAGGAAGACTTTGCCAGTCACCTGTGCATCGCCTGGGAAGAAACCGCCCTGCGCGCCGAAGCCCTGGGTATCCGTGTGGTGCTGGTGCGTACCGGGCTGGTATTGGCCAGCCAGGGCGGCTTTCTCAAGCGTTTGACACTGCCGTTCAAGCTGGGGCTCGGTGGCCCGATCGGCAGTGGTCGGCAATGGATGCCGTGGGTTCACATCGACGATCAAATCGCCCTGATTGATTTTCTCTTGCACAAGATTCAGTGCCGCGGTCCCTATAATGCCTGCGCGCCGGAACCGGTACGCAATCGCGAATTCGCTCGGCAACTGGGACGCGTACTGCATCGACCGGCTTTTCTGCCGCTGCCATCGCTGGTGCTGAAGGCCGGGCTCGGCGAGCTGTCGGGGCTGCTGCTCGGCGGCCAGCGTGCGCGCCCGGTGGCATTGCAGGCGGCCGGGTTCACGTTTCGCTACAGCGAACTCTCTGCCGCGCTGACCGAACTGTCCCGACGGCTTTGAGCTCTAACCACAGAATCTGGAAATAGGATGCTGCATGACCGATCACGCCCTGCTGCTGGTCAACCTGGGATCGCCCGCATCGACCCAGGTGGCCGATGTACGTAGCTATCTCAACCAGTTCCTGATGGACCCCTATGTCATCGACGTGCCGTGGCCGGTGCGGCGGCTGATCGTGTCGCTGATCCTGATCAAGCGCCCCGAGCAGTCAGCCCATGCCTATGCCTCGATCTGGTGGGACGAAGGCTCGCCACTGGTGGTGCTGACCCGGCGCCTGCAAGCGATCATGACCGAGCAATGGCGCCATGGCCCGGTGGAGGTCGCCATGCGCTACGGCGAGCCCTCGCTGGACACGGCATTGTCGCGTCTGGCCGGGCAGGGTGTGCAGAAGGTGACCCTCGCGCCGCTTTATCCCCAGTTCGCCCAGAGCACTGTGACCACGGTGATCGAGCAGGCTCGCAGGGTGGTGCGCGAGCGCAAGCTGGCGATGCAGTTCAGCGTGCTGCAGCCGTTCTATGACCAGCCCGAATACCTGGATGCACTGGTGGCCAGTGCCAAGCCCTACCTGGCGCAGCCCCATGATCATCTGTTGATGAGCTTCCATGGCTTGCCCGAGCGGCACCTGACCAAGATCGACCCGACCGGCAGCCATTGTCTGCGCACCGCCGACTGCTGCCAGAATGCCCCACCTGAAGTGCTTGCCGTCTGCTACCGCGCCCAGTGCCTGCGCACGGCCAGCGCTTTCGCCGAGCGCATGGGGCTGGCCGAAGGCAGTTGGTCGGTGTCGTTCCAGTCCCGACTGGGCCGGGCCAAGTGGATCGAACCGTACACCGAGGCACGTCTCGACGAATTGGCCAAGCAAGGCGTAAAGAAACTGCTGGTGATGTGCCCGGCCTTCGTTGCCGACTGCATCGAGACCCTTGAGGAAATCGGCGACCGTGGTCGCGAGCAGTTCTGCGAGGCGGGCGGCGAGGAGTTGGTGCTGGTGCCGTGCCTCAACGATCACCCGCAATGGGGGGAAGCCTTGAATACCCTGTGCGAACGGGCGCCGCTGATGCTGTAACGAAGGAATGGAAAACCGGGAGCGCCGTTGCGGCGCTCCCGGCCAGGCTCAGGCTTGAGGTGTCTTCTTCCAGTCGCCGTGCCCTGGCAACAGCAGGTTCAAGGCGATCGCAACCACGGCGCACAAGGCAATGCCCTTGAGGCCGAAATCGTCAGGCCCGGTCCCGGTGCCGACCAGCACGCCACCAATACCGAACACCAACGTCACCGAGACGATCACCAAATTGCGTGCCTCGGCCATGTCGACCTTGTGGCGAATCATGGTGTTCAGGCCCACGGCGGCGATGGAGCCGAACAGCAGGCAGAGGATGCCGCCCATCACCGGCACTGGAATGCTCTGCAGCAGCGCGCCGAACTTGCCCACGAAGGCCAGGCTGATCGCGAAGATCGAGGCCCAGGTCATGATCTTGGGGTTGTAGTTCTTGGTCAGCATGACCGCGCCAGTCACTTCCGCGTAGGTCGTGTTGGGCGGGCCGCCGAACAGCCCGGCGGCGGTGGTGGCGATGCCATCGCCGAGCAGGGTACGGTGCAGGCCGGGCTTCTTCAGGTAGTCACGTCCGGTCACACTGCCTACGGCGATCACGCCACCGATATGCTCGATGGCCGGCGCCAAGGCTACCGGAACGATGAACAGGATGGCCTGCCAGTTGAACGCCGGCGCGGTGAAGTGCGGCAGCGCCAGCCACGAGGCGGCAGCGATCTTGGCCGTGTCGACCACACCGAAGGCGAAGGACATGCCGAACCCGACCAGTACCCCGGCGATGATCGGCACCAGGCGAAAGATGCCCTTGCCGAACACGGCCACGATGATGGTGGTGAGCAGCGCCGGCATCGAGATCCACATGGCCGTGCTGTAGGGGATCAGCTCGGTGCCGTCGCCGGCCTTGCCCATCGCCATGTTGGCAGCGATCGGCGCCATGGCCAGGCCGATGGAGATGACCACCGGCCCGATCACCACCGGTGGCAGCAGGCGATCGATGAAACCGGTGCCCTTGATCTTCACCGCCAGCCCGAGAAAGGTGTAGACGAAGCCGGCGGCCATGATCCCGCCCATGGTTTCGGCCAGGCCGAACTGACCCTTGGCCAAGATGATCGGCGTGATGAAGGCAAAGCTCGATGCCAGGAACACCGGCACCTGACGACCCGTCACCAGTTGGAACAGCAGCGTACCCAACCCGGCGGTGAACAGCGCCACGTTCGGGTCCAGGCCGGTGATCAGCGGCATCAATACCAGCGCGCCGAATGCTACGAAGAGCATCTGGGCACCGGAGAGCACCTGCCGCCATAGCGGATCGTTGAACTCGTCCTGCATGGGTCAGGCGTCCTTCTGCTTGGTGCCGAAGATCTTGTCGCCGGCATCGCCCAGGCCGGGGATGATGTAGCCGTGTTCGTTCAGGCGTTCGTCGATCGAAGCGGTGTAGATCTGCACGTCGGGATGCGCCTTCTCCACGGCGGCGATGCCCTCGGGAGCAGCCACCAGCACCATGGCGCGGATTTCCTTGCAGCCGGCCTTCTTCAGCAGGTCGATCGTGGCAACCATCGAGCTGCCGGTGGCCAGCATCGGGTCGATGATCATCGCCAGGCGCTCGTCGATCTCGGGTACCAGCTTCTCCAGGTAGGTGTGCGCTTCGAGCGTGTCTTCGTTGCGTGCAACGCCGACGGCGCTGACCTTGGCGCCCGGGATCAGGCTGAGCACGCCGTCGAGCATGCCGATGCCGGCGCGCAGGATGGGCACCACGGTGATTTTCTTGCCGGCGATCTTTTCGACCTGCACCGGGCCGGCCCAGCCTGGAATCTCGTAGTTTTCCAGGGGCAGATCCTTGGTAGCCTCGTAGGTGAGCAAAGCTCCGACTTCCTGGGCGAGTTCGCGGAAGTTCTTGGTGCTGATGTCGGCACGGCGCATGAGGCCGAGCTTGTGGCGGATCAGCGGGTGGCGGATCTCACGGATAGGCATGGGGAAAGGCTCCGAACGGGCAAAAAAACGGCGGTAGATTAATCTATTGTATCGAGGTGTCCTATAGACATGCTGCACGTTAGTACATGAAACCTTGGATTGTGCTTGATTCGTGCCGGGTGTGTGCGTACCTTTGCCCGCTTTTCTTCCACCGCCCCCCTTGGAGAGCGCCATGTCCGCTGATCTCGAGCACATCCGTCAAGTCATGCGAGAGGCCGACTGCCTATATACAGAAGCCCAGGTCGAGGCCGCCATCGCCAAGGTCGGCGCGCAGATCAACGCTGAACTGGCCGAGCGCAATCCGGTGGTGTTCTGTGTGATGAACGGCGGGCTGATCTTCTCCGGCAAGCTGCTGACTCACCTCAATTTCCCGCTGGAGGCGTCGTACCTGCACGCCACCCGCTATCGCAACGAAACCCGCGGTGGCGACCTGTTCTGGAAGGCCAAGCCGGAAATCTCCTTCATCGACCGCGACGTGCTGATCATCGATGACATTCTCGATGAGGGCCATACGCTCAGCGCCATCATCGATTTCTGCAAGCATGCCGGCGCGCGTGCCGTGCACACGGCGGTGCTGATCGATAAAGACCATGACCGCAAGGCCAGCCCAGACCTCAAGGCCGACTTCGTGGGCTTGCCGTGCATCGACCGCTACATCTTTGGCTACGGTATGGATTACAAGGGCTACTGGCGCAACGCCGCTGGCATCTTTGCCGTCAAAGGCTTGTAAAGCCTGCGGCACCTCATGCGCCGCCGACGCGGCTCGCGCCGCTGCTACAGAAATACCGCGATCCCCCGTAGCAGCGGCGCAAGCCGCGTCCCGCACCGTTGACACAGAAACACCGCGATCCCCTGTAGCAGCGGCGCAAGCCGCGTCCGGCCTCGCAACGGATTCAAACCCCTGCTACATGCTAAAGTCAGCGGCTCTTTCACAAGGAGCCGCTCATGCGCCTGATCGTTGCCACCATTGCCTTGCTGACCTGTCTGCCGCTGGTCGCCGCGCCTGCGCATGGGCCCCTGCACGCACAATTCCTGCCGCCGGATGAACAATCCCTGCGTCAGGGCGATCCGCAACAACAGCTGCTGCAGGTGACCAGCTACTCGGTGGTCATGGGCAACCAGCGGCTTTCCAACCAGCAACCCATCCCCGTCACCGCACCCATGCTGCTGCGCTTGAAAGGCAAGGCGCTCAGCAAGGATGCGAAGCTGGCCGAAGTGCTGATCACCTTCGACGGCGAAAGCAAAAGCCTGAAGCGGCCGGCTTTCGACGAGGCCAGCGGTACCCTGGCCTTGACCTATCCACTGAGTCAGTACCGGATCCTGCTCGATCTGCTGCGCAACGATACCGTCTATGTGCAATTTCTCAGCTATCCGAATGGCCATGTCTGGGCCGATCTACACACCGCAGGCGTACGCGCGCGTTGAGCCCATGGCCGTGCCGAAGGTAGACTGCCAGCCCCGTGAATGACCGTGATAGCCAGTGGAGTCGGTAATGCGTAAAGACAAGAAGCAATTGATTGGCGATGAGATCGGCGATGAGCAGATCAAGCTGTTCCTGAATTTCGAGCCGGTCGATGCCACCTCGCCGTCGCTGCACAAGCTGATCAAGGCGTATCGTGGTTTGCGTGTCGATGATTTCGCACGCTTTCTGGTGTTCTTCAAAGAGGCCGGCTACGAGCTCGACGGCAAGGACGAACACGGCAACGATTTTGTCGCGTTGATTCGCGATCAGCGCAACGCCCAGGAATACATCGACCTGATCCAGCAAGCCCAGGCCTGACGCGCCCCCCCCTGTAGCAGCGGCGCAAGCCGCGTCGGCGGCCAACGCGGGGCATCTGGAAGAACGCAATGCCCCCCGGACGCGGTGTATCAGGAACACCGCGGCGCACCCGGACGCGGCTCGCGCCGCTGCTACAAGGGCGGTGCAAGCCGCGTCGGCGGCATATGCGGTGTATCTGGAAAAACGCGGCGCACCCGGACGCGGCTTGCGCCGCTGCTACAAGGGCGGTGCAAGCCGTGTCGGCGGCACATGCGGTGTAAGTGGAAAAACGCGGTGCCCCCGGACGCGGCTCGCGCCGCTGCTACAGGGGCGACGCGATCCCATGTAGCAGCGGCGCAAGCCGCGTCGGCTGTATACGCTATGGGCCGGCAGGAACACGCCGGGGCTCAGGCGTAATACTGCACGCCGTCGGTTTTCTCGGTGAGTTCGAGCGCCACGTCGCTGTCATGGCTGACACGACGATAAACCTCGGCATCCACCGCCAGCACCTTTTCGCGCGCCGGGAAGATCTCCGCCAGCTTGGTCGCCCAGGCCGGTGAGCGCGTCTGCTCGGGGAAGCAGCGTTCCAGCAGGTCGAGCATGATCGACACGGTCACCGACGCCCCAGGAGAGGCCCCCAGCAACGCCGCCAGCGAGCCATCGGCCGCCGACACCAACTCGGTACCGAATTGCAGCACGCCGCCTTTCTTCGGATCCTTCTTGATGATCTGCACACGCTGGCCAGCCACTTCCAGCCGCCAATCTTCGGCACGGGCCTCGGGGTAGAAGCGACGCAACGATTCCAGACGCTGCTCCATGGACTGACGCACTTCGCTCATCAGGTACTTGGTCAGGTCCATGTTGTCCCGTGCCACGGCCAGCATCGGGCCAATGTTGGCCGCGCGTACCGAGAGGGGCAGGTCGAGGAACGAGCCATGCTTGAGGAACTTGGTGGTGAAGCCCGCATACGGCCCGAACAGCAGCGACTTGTTGCCATCGACCACGCGGGTGTCCAGGTGCGGCACGGACATGGGCGGCGAGCCCACGGCAGCCTGGCTGTAGACCTTGGCCTGATGCCGCTTGACCACCTCGGGATTGTCGCAGCGCAGCCACTGGCCGCTTACCGGGAACCCGCCAAAGCCCTTGCCTTCCTCGATACCGGACATCTGCAACAGCGGCAATGCCGCACCACCGGCGCCCAGGAACACGAATTTGGCATCGATCTCGCGAGTGTTGCCACTGTTGACGTCCTTGACGGTGACGGTCCAGCCACTGCCCTTGCGGGCAAGGCCGGTGACTTTCTTGCAGTACTTGACCTGCGCGCCCGGCGCACTGGCCAGGTGGGCCAGAAGCTTGTTGGTCAGGGCGCCGAAGTTGACGTCGGTGCCGCCCATCACACGGGTGGCGCTGATGTGCTGGTCGGCAGGCCGACCCGGCATCATCAACGGCATCCATTCGGCCATCTTCGCCTTGTCTTCGGTGTATTCCATGTCCGCGAAGGCATGGTGGGTCTTGAGCAGTTCATAGCGCTTCTTCAGGAAGGCCACGCCCTTGTCACCCTCGACATAGCTCAGGTGCGGTACCGGACTGATGAACGAGCGCGCCGAACCGAAGCTGCTCTTCTTGCTCAGGTAGGCCCAGAACTGCTTGGACACCTCGAACTGGGTATTGATCTGCACGGCTTTCTTGATATCGATGGAGCCATCGGCGGCTTGCGGCGTGTAGTTGAGCTCACACAGACCGGCGTGGCCGGTACCGGCGTTGTTCCACGGATTGGAGCTTTCCGCGGCACCGGAATCCATGAGCTCGACGACTTCCAGCTTCAATGCCGGGTCGAGTTCCTTGAGCAGTACGGCCAAGGTGGCACTCATGATGCCGGCCCCTACCAATACCACGTCGACTGCTTCGTTTTGCGCCATTTAACGCGTCTCCAAAATCTTCAGCACCCATTGACAGCATGGGACCCCGGTACGTCTGTGCAGGCCTGGGTCGCCATGTCCGAAACTTCGCAACTGCATCGCTGAATGGCCTGTGCCGACGGGTTCGTCGGGCATGGCCCATGAACTCACGTCTGGCCCGCCAGCGCAATTCATAGGACCAAGGTTCATGGAACCCGGTCGATACGCGCGCTCAGCGACCGAAACCCTTCATGCGAAGCGTTCGATCCTTCCTCGTTGGGCTGTTCGGGACGCAGATAGTGCTGGTACAGATCCAAGACTTTTCATTTGCTCGCCACACTCTTGTGAAGTTGTGAAACCCGTTTTTTCACGCTCTTTTGGAGTCGTGAACCTCAAGAAGGCTGCTTGGGAAACCGGCAGCGGCAGGGGTGGCGCAAGCAAATGGAAACGCCAGCGCGTGACCTGCGTGGGCGGCTCTCTGTGGGCGGTGCGGAAGCCAAGACGAGTGCGTTGGCGGTGATGCGAGGCCCGATCAGGAGACGTCCTTATAATCGGGGGAAGATTATAGCGATGAAACGTGGCGAGTTGATCGTTATTTACAGGCTTTTGGTGACCGGGCAGTCAGGCATGCACGGCTCGAATGCCGCCAGCCCCCGTGGCATGGGCGCTGACGCGGGCATGGGCGGGCAGTGGGCTGGCCCAACCATTGTGGGCGAATATCGCCAACCTCGACCCAACCGTCGCCGCTGGGGGGCAGTTGGCACTGTTTGAAGGCGCGGCACAGACCCTGTCGGTCGAGCGCGACGTAGCAGCGGTAGGGCTGGCTGGCCCGGAACAGAGACTTGAGAAAACCCATGAGTGTTTCTCCGTGCGGTGGACTGTGGAGCCGATACTGCCCAAGGACGGTGACAGGCTGATGACACGCCGCGCATCGCGGTTGCATGCGCATGTTTCATGGCTGGTCCATTGCCTCCAGGCCCCGCTATACTCCCGGCTTATTCACTGCCCGTTGCCGGAGAGATGCGCATGTTGCACCGCCTGTTGTTCACCATGATCACTGTGACCAGTCTGACGTTGGTCGGTTGTGCCAACAGCCCGCAACAACTCAGCCCGCAGCCGCGCCTGACCTCGCAGTTCGCCGCCGTCGGCCAGGGCCAGGCCGTGGCCGTGCGCGTCGTCGATGGCCGACCTTCGCCCACCCTGGGCACCCGTGGTGGCCTGTATCCGGAAACCAGCGCGGTGAGCGTGGCCCCCAACGACGTATTGCCCAAGCTGCAGGCCCAGGCCGAAGCAGCCGTTCGCCTGCTGGGCTTCACGCCCACTGCGAACAACGGCAGCGCGCCGACGCTGACCATTACCCTGGCCGAACTCAAGTACCAGTCGCCCAAGGACAAGATGTACGTCACCGAAGCCAACATTGGCGCAACGTTCAAGGCCGACGTCACCAACGGTGGTCGCCACTACAGCGGCCGCTACGGCGCTTCGCTGAACCAGCGATTCGGCATGGCGCCGAATCAGGAAACCAATACCAAGCTGGTCAGCGACGTCCTCAGCGACGCACTGACCCGCGTGTTCAAGGACGCCACCATCGGCCAGACCCTGTCCCAGCGCAATTTCTGACAGCGTCGGCCAGGCATGAAAAAGCCCGCGTTCATCGCGGGCTTTTTTGTGGGTCGGGTTTTATCGGGTGCAGCATTCAGGCAGCGCGCATGTGAAAGTCGAGCAGGCTGATGCCGGTGCCCAGGTCCAGCTCCGGCCAGTCGCCATGTTGATGACCGCCGAGCGCGCAGTACACCAGCCACTGTCGATCCTGGACATTGAAGGCCAGGGCGTCGATCAGGGCTTCCTGCTCGTCGCTGGCGGCAATGTGGTAGAGGCGATCCTGGTTCAGGGCGTGCAGCATGACGGGCATCCAAAGCGTGTTGGGTAAGGGTGCAACACGATGCCTGCTTTGTATGAAGGGGGCGTGACGGACCCATGACCGTCCCGTTACGCCCCTTGCACTGGTCGACCCTAAAGCGGCAGTCCCGCCTTGACCCGATACTGGTTGCGCACCGGCGTGGCGTATTGCAGCACCAGGAATGGTCGTTGCTCCACCGGGCATTCGCGCAGCCGGCGCAGCCATTCGGCGCGGGCCTTTTCCAGCTCGGCGGCGGGAAACACATCGGCCGCCGCTGGCACCTGCAGTTCAGGGTCGGCATCGGCCCACTGCGCATAGGCCAGGTAGTGCACCGGGAACAGGCGATAGCCGCCCAGGATCTGTCGATCGATTTCCGTGGCCAGCTGCTTGGTGTCTTCGAACAGCTCGGTGATGGGCGGTGCGAAGTTGATGTGCACCCGGCCCTTGTAGCCGGTGATGCCCTGGGCAATGCTGACGTCGTCTTCGCCGGGCGCCTTGTTGTAGGCGCCCTTGGTCGCGCGAATGTACAGCTCGCGCGCTTTAGCCTGGTCGCAGGGGTCGTACTCGTAGCTGATCGACACCGGTGTCAGGTTCAGCGCCTTGATCGTTTCGCCGAAGGGCTCGTCCTTGCGGCTCATGTGGAACATCTTGAGGATCGCCGAGTCGGTACGGTCGTCACCGTCCTTGGCCCGGCCCTCGGCCTGGGCAATCCAGATCGAGGCGACGTCGTTACGGATCGAGTGGTTGATGTAGGCAGACAGCAGTTGGTAGGACGCCAGTTTTTCCCGGCGCCCGACCAGCGAGCGATGGACGATGAAGCTCTTGTTCAGGCGCATCAGGTCGCTGACAAACGGCTTCTGCAGCAGGTTGTCGCCGATGGCGATGCGCGGCGTCGGCAGCCCGGCGTGATACACCGCGTAGTTGACGAACGCCGGATCCATGACGATATCGCGATGGTTGGCCAGAAACAGATACGCGCTGCCGGACTTGAACTGCTCGACGCCGGTGTAGGTCACACCGTCCGTGGCGCGGTCGATGGTGTGGTCGACGTAGAACTCGACCTTGTCCTGCAAGGTTGCCACGTTGGTGACATCCTTGAACTCGCGGCGCAGGCGCCGCGCGATCAGTGGCTTGAGCAGCCAGCCAAAGGTCTTGGCCTGACGCGGGAAGCGGAAGTGGGTGAGGATATCCAGGAATGCCGGGTCGCTGAGCAACCGTGCCAGAACGGCAGGTACTTCAGCGTCGTCGTACGGTCGGATGGCATCGAATTCGCCCATCATGCTCTCTTGTTGGAAACGGCTAAGGTAAAGGTACAGGCGCAAGGTTGTGGGCAAAGGGTAGGGGCCCATGTAGCCAACGGCCTGCAAACAGAGTGGCGATTATACGCACAAGTGAGCCGTGGAGGCCGCGATGCTGGAAACCCAAGATTACTATTGCCCCTATTGCGGCGAGCCAGCCGAGGCGGTGCTCGACCTGTCCGCTGGCGATCAGGACTATATAGAAGACTGCCCGGTTTGCTGCCGCCCCATCGTCTTCGCCCTGCAGACCGATGGCGAAGACTGGTCGCTGCACGTGCGCAGCGAGAACGAGTGATGCAGCGCATCTACGAGCCCGCCAGCCTGCTGGAGGCACAGATGCTTCTGGGCATGCTGGAAAACGAAGGGGTGGGTGCGCACCTGGCAGGGCGGGATCTGGTCGGCGGGATGGGCGATCTGCCTGCCATGGGCCTGCTGGGTTTGCTGGTGGCCGACGAGCAGGCCGATTACGCACGGCAGCTGATCGGTGAGTACAATCGCTGCGCTGCCCATGTCGGGTGATGAGCCCGACAGTTTTCCCGGGGTTCTGCTGTGCTAGACCCCTCAAGAGTTTTTTCCTGATGTGTGGACGTTTTGCCTTGTTTCGCTGGTCACCCGGTTTCGCTGCGCAGGAGGGCTTTCCCGAAGGCCAGCAGGTGCAATGGAACATATCGCCGGGTGACTCGGTGCTGATCCAGCGCCGCGAAGGTGAGCGCTCGACTCTGGCCAAGGCACGCTGGGGGCTGACCCCGCCGTGGTTGACCGACCTGTCGCGGACCCCGGCCCACGCGCGTGCCGAGACGGTGGCCGAACAGCCGATGTTTCGCGAGGCCCTGCGCCTGCGCCGCTGCCTGATTCCGGCCAACGGCTTCTACGAATGGCGGGGCAATGTGCGCAAACGGCCGTTCTGGCTGACGCCGGGAGAGGGGTCTTCGCTGTTTTTCGCGGGGATCTGGGAAGCCTACCCGGTGCAGGAGCAGGTCTGGCTGAGCACGGCGGTGGTGACTCAGCCGGCGATGAGCCAGCGTCGGCCGCTGATCCTCGATGCCGCCGGTCAGGCGGCCTGGCTGGATCCGGAAACGCCCATGGCCACCCTGCAGTCGCTGCTCGCCGCGCCCCAGGCTGCGCTGCGCGAACGCCCCTTGGCGAACCTGGTCAACGACCCCAAACTCAATGCCCCTGAATGCCTGACCCCGGCGTGATGTCTTTCCAGCGACCGCGTCGCTCTTTTCGCGGCCACTGACCGCTCCTACGGGGGAGGGGAAGGGGGCGGTGCACCCGTAGGAGCGGTCAGTGGCCGCGAAGCAGTCACCGCGGTGCATCAGGCCGAGCACCTGCGCAGGTGTCGTGTCCGATATGCACCGTGTAGGATACCGCCAGGTTTACCAGGAGAGTCCCAATGGGCAAGTTCTTCATTCCGGCCACCCTGGCCGTCAGCGTGCTGCTGGCCGGTTGTCAGGCCGTCAATACCACCAGCTCCGGCGCCGTGGGTGTCGATCGCAAGCAATACATGTTCAGCATGTTGTCCACCGATGAGGTGAACAAGATGTACGCACAGTCCTACCAGCAGACCTTGACCGAGGCCAGCGGCAAGGGTGTGCTCGACAAGACCAGCGCCGAGGCCAAGCGCGTGCAGGCGATCGCCGATCGGCTGATCGCCCAGGCCCCCAAGCTGCGCCCGGATTCGGCGCAGTGGCAATGGGAAGTGAACCTGATCAAGAGTGACGAGCTCAACGCCAACTGCGGTCCCGGCGGCAAGATCATTGTCTACACCGGCCTGATCGACACCCTGAAACTCACCGACGACGAAATCGCCGCCGTGATGGGCCATGAAATCGCCCACGCCCTGCGCGAGCACGGTCGCGAAGCGATGTCCAAGGCCTATGGCATCCAGATGGCGCGCAGCGGGGCAGGGGCCTTGCTGGGGCTGGGCGAAGACAGCCTGAAACTGGCCGACACCGTGGTCAACTACAGCCTGACCCTGCCCAACAGCCGCAGCAACGAGAACGAAGCCGACCTGTTCGGCCTGGAGCTGGCGGCGCGTGCCGGGTTCGACCCCAACGCCGCGATCACCTTGTGGAACAAGATGACCGCAGCGGCAGGCAGCAACTCGCCACCAGAATTCATGAGCACTCACCCGGCATCGGCGAGCCGGATTTCTTCATTGCAGGCGGCGATTCCCAAGGTCATGCCGTTGTATGAGCAGGCGAAGAAGTCCTGATGTATCGCGGCGCCTGATTCGCGGGCAGAGACCCGCTCCCACAGGGGACCTCGGTATGAAGGTTCTTCTGTGGGAGCGGGGCGGGCGGCGAGCCCTCTGCCCGCGAAGGCCTCACCGCCCATCTACACCCAGCCGCTGACCTTCATCGCCTGATACACCGCAACGAACGCCAGAATGAAAAACGCCCCCGAGGCCAATCGGCGGATCAACGTCAGCGGCAGCTTGTCGGCAGCGAAATTACCCGCCAGCACCACTGGCACGTTGGCAATCAGCATGCCCAGCGTGGTGCCGATGATGACCATCAGCAAGTGCGGATACTGCGCGGCCAGCATCACCGTCGCGACCTGGGTCTTGTCGCCGATCTCGGCAATGAAAAATGCGATCAACGTGGTCATGAACGGCCCGTAGCGCCGTGCTGTGTTGGCTTCGTCGTCGTCGATCTTGTCCGGTATCAGGGTCCACAGCGCGGTGGCGGCAAAGCTTGCGGCCAGGATCCAGTGCAGGGCGACATCGGAGAAGAAGCTGCTGAACCAGGCGCCCACCGCACCGGCGGCTGCATGGTTGGCCAAGGTGGCGGCGACGATGCCAGCGATGATCGGCCAGGGCTTGCGGAAGCGCGCCGCAAGGATCAAGGCGAGCAACTGGGTCTTGTCGCCGATTTCGGCCAAGGCCACCAGCCCGGTAGGGACAAGTAGGGATTCCAACATCAGGAGCGTTCCTATGGGGGCGGGTCGACACGGCTATGACACGAACAGCCTCCCCGCCCCGGGTAAGGTGTGCGTGTCATAGGTCTTGTCAAACCCGGGCCGTCTGTGCGGCCGCTGGGTCGCACGCGCCATGGCCTGAGGGCCAAGTATGTTGACGCGTGCCTGGCGAGCTGGCGCTCGCGGGAGACTACTCCCCTAGGACGGTGCGGATTCTGCCTAGGCGATCACGATAGGGCAAGAAAATATTTCGCTATTTGACGGCGCGATAAATCTTGAAACCGCGACCCTCGGCCACTGTCTGGCAGCGCCCGAAAGCGCCTTCGATCAGCGGCTGATAGCGCAGGAAACTATTGGCAACCAAGCGAAGTTCGCCGCCTTTTTTCAGATGTTGGCTGGATTTTTCCAGCAAGTTTTCTGCGGCGTGATAGCTGGTATGAACGCCCGAGTGGAACGGTGGGTTGCTGATGATGGCATCCAGATGCAACGGCGCGGCATCGATACCGTCACCGGTGATGACGCAGGCTTCCAGCCCATTGGCCGCCAGGGTCAGACGGCTGCTGGCCGTGGCGAAGGCATCGACATCGAGCAACGTCAGCTGGTTGTCCGGGTAGCGACGTTTGAGGCTGGCACCCACCACGCCGGCACCGCAGCCGAAATCCAGCAGATGGCCGCGAGGCAGACCGTCGATGTGTTCGAGCAGCAGCTCGGTGCCGCGGTCCAGTCGACCGTGACTGAACACGCCCGGCAGGCTGATCACGGTCAACGGCTCGCCAGCGATCTCCAGTTGATAGCGCTGCGCCAGACTTTCCAGTTCCACGGCCTGCGGCGCCTGTTCGACCGTCACTTGCCACAACTGACAATGGCGTGCGCTGTCCAGCTTGCGCGGCTTGCCGAAGGCGTGCAGCAGCTTCGCCGCACCTTCGATGCCACCGCGCTTTTCGCCCACCAGATACAACTCGCGACCCTGCAAGCGGGCGGCCAGGGCATTGAGCAGATAACTGGTCAGCTCGCGCGACTTGGGCAGGAACACCACCGCGCCTTCAAACGCCGTCTCAGGGACATTCACCCCGAAATGGCTGCGGCCTTCGAAGCGCGCGTCCAGCGCCGCCTGATCGCCGGCATGCCAGCACCAGCCGGCGGCGTTCGGCAACTGGCCGAAGAGGTCATCGGCAGGCAGCCCGGCCAATAACAGCTGACCTTGGAACAAGTTGGCCTGACGAAGCAGCACTTCACTGCGCGGGTCCATTGGAAGGCTCCTGGCAAAAGCGCGGATTCTAACAGACCACGGCCCTTGTCAGACGCTGCGGATGGGCTGTCCGGCGAAGAAGGCCGTGGCGTTTTCCGCCAGTTGACCAATGATCCGCTGGCGTGCCTCGACACTGCCCCAGGCACTGTGCGGGGTGACGATCAGGCGCGGGATATCGTCGGCCAGCAGGGGGTTGCCGTCCACGGGCGGCTCCACACTGAGCACGTCGGTGGCCGCTCCGCCCAGGTGGCCACGGCGCAGGGCATCGGCCAGGGCCTGCTCGTCGATGATGCCGCCGCGCGCGGTGTTGACCACGAAGGCATTGGGCTTGAGCAGAGCCAGTTCCGGCGCGCCGATCATGTGTCGGGTGTGCTCGTTGAGCGGGCAGTGCAGGGTCAGGGCATCGATCTGCGGCAGCAACTCATGCAGCGGCAGGCGATCGGCGCGTGGCGGTCGACCGGGAATCTGCCCCAGCAGCACGCGCATGCCGAAGGCTTCGGCCAGCTTGGCGACCGCGCCGCCCAGTTCGCCATGGCCCAGCAGGCCGAGGGTCTTGCCGTCGAGTTCGACGATGGGGAAGTCCAGCAGACAGAACTGCTTGGCCCGCTGCCATTGGCCGGCCGCGATCTCGCGCTGGTAATCGGGCAGTCGGGTCGCCAGGGCCAGCAACAGCATCAGGGTGTGCTGGGCCACCGAGGGGGTGCCGTAGCCTTGGCAATTGCACACGGTGATACCGAGCTTGCGCGCCGCTTTCAGGTCGACGTTGTTGGTGCCGGTGGCCGACACCAGCACCAGTTTCAGATCCGGGCAGGCCTGCAGGGTCGCGGCGTCCAGGTCGATCTTGTTGCTGATGGCTACCGTTACGCCGCGCAGGCGCTCGACCAGTTGCTCAGGCGTCGTGCTGGGATAGAGCTGCAGGTCGTCGAAGCAGGCCTTGAGCGCGGCAGGGTCCAGGTCACCCAGGTCCAGGGAGCTGTAGTCGAGGAAGGCGGCACGGTGAGCGGGCATGGGTGAACCTCTTGAAGTGGTTGTGGATGTTCTACCATAGCTGCCGGATGAAAATCTTGTGGCCTGGCCTGCTGACGTGAGGTAGCGTCCGGGACTGCTTGAGGTCATCACCGTGTTTGCCACTGCCGCTTGGAGCCTGCTGTCATGTACTGGACCGAATTTCTCACCGTTGCCTTCATTCACCTGCTTGCGGTGGCCAGCCCGGGACCGGACTTCGCGGTGGTGGTGCGAGAGAGCGTCAGCCACGGCCGCCAGGCCGGGCTGTGGACGGCGCTGGGTGTGGGCACGGCGATCTTCGTGCACGTGGGGTATTCGCTGCTGGGCATCGGCCTGATCGTGTCCCAGTCCATCGTGCTGTTCAATGCCTTGAAATGGGCCGCCGCCGCGTACTTGCTGTACATCGGCTTCAAGGCCTTGCGCGCCCAGCCGGCGCCGCTCGGCGAGTCCACCCACAGTGCGGCACCGGTACAGCGCACACCCAAGGCCGCCTATGTGGCCGGGTTCATGACCAACGGTTTGAACCCAAAGGCCACGCTGTTCTTTCTGTCCTTGTTCACCGTGGTCATCAGCCCCCACACGCCCCTGGTCATCCAGGCCGGTTACGGCGTCTACCTGGCGCTGGCCACGGCGCTGTGGTTCTGCATGATCGCCCTGCTGTTCAGCCAGCGTCGGGTCCGCGAAGGCTTCGCCAGAATGGGGCACTGGTTCGACCGCGCCATGGGCGTGGTTCTGGTGGCGCTGGGCGTGAAGATCGCCTTGAGCGAAATACGCTGAATCGGCATGGCATGCACGCCGGATAGCGCGCCTTGCTGGCTATAATGGCCAGGCAGCAGCCCTTGCCAGCACCACAACGAACATGGAACAGCGTCGATGAATTCAGTAAACCTGCCCTGTCGCCGGGCCAGATTACCCGTGGCGGTCGGTCTGGCGACGCTTGCCGGGCCGGCGCTTGCCGTCAGCTTCAACATCGGCGAAATCGAAGGCCAGTTCGATTCCGCGCTGTCGGTCGGCGCCAGTTGGTCCACCGCTGGCGCGAACCGCAACCTGATCGGCGTCAACAACGGTGGGTCGGGCCTGTCGCAGACCACCGACGACGGCCATCTGAACTTCAAGAAAGGCGAAACCTTTTCCAAGATCTTCAAGGGGCTGCACGACCTGGAGCTGAAGTACGGCGACACCGGCGTGTTCATTCGCGGCAAGTACTGGTACGACTTCGAACTCAAGGACGAAGGCCGACCCTTCAAGGACATCAGCGACAGCAACCGCAAGGAAGCCGCGCAGTCCTCCGGCGGGCAGATTCTCGACGCGTTCGTCTACCACAACTACGCCATCGGCGATCAACCGGGCTCCGTGCGCCTGGGCAAGCAGGTGGTCAGCTGGGGCGAGAGCACGTTCATCCAGAACGGCATCAATGCGCTCAATCCGATCGACGTCTCGGCCTTTCGCCGACCCGGTGCCGAGGTCAAGGAGGGGCTGATCCCGGTCAACCTGTTCTACGTCTCCCAGAGCCTGACCGACAACCTTTCCGCCGAAGCCTTCTACCAGCTCGAATGGGACCAGACGGTGACCGACAACTGCGGCACGTTCTTCGCCCAGGCAGACGTCGCCGCCGATGGCTGCAGCGATAATCTGCGTCTGCTGGCCAAGCGTTCGAGCCTGCCGGCTGCGGCCCTGCCAGCGCTGACCGCTGCCGGTGTGGATGTCAACGAGGAGGGCGTGCGGGTGCGCCGCAGCGGCGACCGCGATGCGCGCGACAGCGGCCAGTTCGGCGTGGCGCTGCGTTACAACTACGATCCGCTGGACACCGAATTCGGTGCCTACTTCATGAACTACCACAGCCGCCTGCCGCTGTTCAACGCCACCGGGGCATCGGCCGCGACCTATGTGGCAGCGTCACGGGCCGGCGCATTGGGCCCGTTGCTGGTGGCGGGTGACTCCAGCTACTTCTACGACTTTCCCGAGGACATCCGCCTCTACGGGCTGAGCTTCGCCACCACGCTGCCCACTGGCACGGCCTGGAGTGGCGAGGTCAGCTACCGGCCCAATGCGCCGGTGCAACTCAACACCACCGACATTCTCTTTGCCGGTGTGCGTCCGCTGGGCGGCGCGTACAGCAACGCGTCAGTGCTCGACGGCACGCCCGGAGAAGACCTGAAAGGCTACCGCCGAAAAGAGATCACCCAGCTGCAAACCACCCTGACTCATTTTTTCGATCAGGTCATGGGCGCCGAGCGGCTGACGGTGGTGGGCGAGGTCGGGGTCACCCATGTCGGCGGTCTGGAGAGCTCTTCGCAGATGCGCTATGGGCGTGACGCGATCTTTGGCCCTGGCGCCTTGCCTGCTACCGGTGGCCTGGACACCTGCGCCGCCATCCTCAACACCGGCACCATAGCCGGGGCCGGGCCGGGCACCTCGGCCAGCAATCGCTCGCGCAACTGCACCGATGGCGGCTTCACCACCAGCACCTCGTGGGGCTATCGCGCCCGCGCCATCTGGGACTACAACAGCGTGTTCGCCGGGATCAACCTGCGGCCCAGTATCGCCTGGTCGCACGACGTGTCCGGCTACTCGCCCGGCCCCGGCGGCAACTTCGAGGAAGGCCGCAAGGCGGTCAGCCTCGGGCTCGATGCCGAGTACCAGAACACCTACACGGCGAGTCTGTCGTACACCAATTTTTTCGACGGCAAGTACACCACGGTGGATGACCGCGACTTCGTTGCGCTCAGCTTCGGCGTGAATTTCTGAGCCACCCTGTTCGAGACGATCGGCCATGAACACAAGAACGATGCTGATGCAGGCCGGAATCTTCGGCCTTTCCCTGTGGGCCGGCGCTGCCATGGCAGCGGTCAGCGCACAGGAGGCCGAGCAACTGGGCACCCGCCTGACGCCATTGGGCGCCGAGAGGGCCGGCAATGCCGACGGCTCCATCCCGGCCTGGGCGCCGATGCCGCGCACCGCCGGTACGGTCGACAGCAAAGGGTTTCTCTCCGACCCCTACGCCAGCGAGAAGCCCCTGTTCACCATCACCGCGCAGAACGTCGAGCAGTACAAGGCCAGGTTGGCGCCGGGCCAGTATGCGATGTTCAAGCGCTATCCGGACACCTTCACGATGCCGGTCTACCCCTCCCATCGCGGAGCGAGTGTGCCGGACGAGGTTGCGAGTGCGATCAAGGTCAACGCGACGCATGCTCGGCTGATCGGTGACGGCAACGGTGTGGAGGGCTTTCAGGCGGCCACTCCGTTTCCCATCCCCAAGACCGGCATCGAGGTCATCTGGAACCACATCACCCGCTACCGGGGCGGCAGCGTCTCGCGGCACGTGACCCAGGCCACGCCGCAACCCAATGGCTCCTACAGCCTGGTGTATTTCCAGGACCAGTTCGTGTTCCGCGACAGGATGAAGGATTTCGATCCGCAGCATCCCGGCAACGTGCTGTTCTATTTCAAGCAGGACGTCATCGCGCCGGCGCGTCTGGCGGGCACCGTGCTGTTGGTCCACGAGACTCTGGATCAGGTGGCCGAACCGCGTCAGGCGTGGATCTACAACGCCGGGCAACGCCGTGTGCGACGCGCGCCGCAGGTGGCCTACGACGGCCCGGGCACCGCAGCCGATGGCCTGCGTACTTCGGATAACCTGGACATGTTCAACGGCGCTCCGGATCGCTACGACTGGCAACTGGTAGGCAAGCAGGAAATGTTCATCGCCCAGAACAGCCACCGGCTCGACTCGCCCAATCTCAAATACGCGGACATCCTCAAGGCCGGCCACATCAACCAGGACCTGGCCCGCTACGAACTGCGCCGTGTATGGCACGTGGTCGCCACGCTCAAGCCCGGTCAGCGGCACATCTACGCCAAGCGCGACTTCTACTTCGACGAAGACACCTGGCAGGCGGCCGTGATCGATCATTACGATGGCCGTGGACAGCTGTGGCGCGTGGCCGAAGCGCACGCGCAGAACTACTACGACAAGCAGGTGCCCTGGACCACCCTGGAGGTGCTCTATGACCTGCAGTCGGGACGTTACCTGGCGCTGGGCATGAAGAACGAGGAAAAGCAGTCCTACGACTTCGGCTTCACCGCCACCACTTCCGATTTCACCCCGGCGGCGCTGCGCCAGGACGGGGTACGCTAGCAGGCTGCAGGCCATGGCTGACGAGGGCTGAGAGCGCGACACGGGAATCTTTCCCGGTTTTTGCCCTCCAAGTCAGTCACAAGTTCACGACCCGTCGCCGCATTTTTTCAGCAGATTTCCGCCTTCATGTAGTAGGAGTTGCCCATGTTTACCTCGCGTCGCTTGATCACTGCCGCCGCTGCCATCGCCCTGTTGTCCGGGTGCGCGTCGCAGAATCCGTATGAAAACCAGGGTCAGGCCCAAGGTTCGTCGGGCATCAGCAAAACCGCCAAGTATGGCGGGCTGGGTGCACTGGCCGGCGCCGTGGCCGGTGCCGCCATCGACCACAACAACCGTGGCAAGGGCGCGCTGATCGGCGCTGCCGTGGCCGGCGCCGCTTCGGCAGGCTATGGCTACTATGCCGACCGCCAGGAAGCCGCGCTGCGTGAAAGCATGGCCAACACCGGTGTGGAAGTGCAGCGCCAGGGCGATCAGATCAAGCTGATCATGCCGGGCAACATCACCTTCGCCACCGACTCGTCGAACATCTCCAGCAGCTTCTACACCCCGCTGAACAACCTGGGCAATTCGTTCAAGCAGTTCAACGAGAACAACATCGAGATCGTTGGCTACACCGACAGCACCGGCGGCCGTCAGCACAACATGGACCTGTCGCTGCAGCGTGCCCAGGCGGTCAGCAACTACCTGACTGCGCAGGGCGTTGATGGCTCGCGCCTGTCGGTACGCGGCGCAGGTCCCGACCAGCCGATCGCCAGCAACGCCGACGCCAACGGCCGTGCCCAGAACCGCCGTGTCGAAGTCAACCTCAAGCCGATTCCCGGCCAGCAGTACTCGCAGCCGGCCCAGCAGTAGCAATCACTGCAAGGCTTGCAAAAAAATCCCGCTCGGCAGCGGGATTTTTCATGGGCGATCAGTCTTTCTTCAGCCGCTCCAGCGTCGCGTCCTTCTGTGTCCACAGCGTATTCACCCAGGTCTGGAACAGCGCGCGGTACGTCTCGTCCTGGTCATAGCTGTGGCCGATGAATTGCTCGGGGATCGGCAGTTCCTCGAACAGCACGTGGATTTCGCCCACTCGGCCGCACAGCAGGTCCCAGAATCCGGGTGCGCCCTGTGGGTAGTAGATCGTCACGTTGACCATCGACTGCAACTGTTCGCCCATGGCATCGAGCACGAAGGCGATGCCTCCAGCCTTGGGCTTGAGCAGGTGGCGAAACGGTGAGCCCTGCTGGGCGTGTTTGGCCCGGGTGAACCGGGTGCCTTCGGCGAAGTTGAAGATGGCGGTCGGCTTGCCGCGGAAGCGGGCGCAGGCGCGGCGGGTGGTGAGCAGGTCTTCGCCCTTCTTCTCCGGATGCTTGGCCAGGTAGGCCTTGGAATAGCGCTTCATGAACGGGAAACCGAGCGCCCACCAGGCCAGGCCGATGACGGGTACCCAGATCAGCTCGCGCTTGAGAAAGAATTTCAGCGGCCGGATGCGTCGGTTGAGCACGTATTGCAGGACCAGGATATCCACCCAGCTCTGGTGGTTGCTGGTCACCAGGTAGGAATGCTGGTAGTCCAGCCCCTGCAAGCCCTCGACCTTCCAGCCAATGCCGCCGAGCAGGTTCATCCAGGCCTTGTTGTTGCTGATCCAGGCTTCGTGGATGTGGCGCATCAGTTCGTCGGTCAGGCGCTGCGCCGCCGCGAAGGGCAGGCACAGCTTGATCAGGCTGACGATGAACAGCGGCGTGCAGCAAACGATGGTGTTAAGGGCCAGCAGCAGGGCGGCGCACAGCCCGGTAAGAATCTGCAAGATGATGTTCCTAGAGGTCGAGGGTGCGGTTGGCCTGGATGGCGGTCAGGGCAATGGTGTAGACGATGTCGTCGACCTGAGCACCACGCGGCAGGTCGTTGACCGGTTTGCGCAGCCCTTGCAGCATCGGCCCCAGGCTAACGCAATCGGCACTGCGCTGGACCGCCTTGTGGGTGGTGTTGCCGGTATTCAGGTCGGGAAACACGAACACCGTCGCGCGACCGGCGACCTGGCTGTCCGGAGCCAGCTGGCGTGCGACGTTTTCGTTGGCGGCGGCGTCGTATTGCAGCGGGCCGTCGATCAACAGATCACGCTGGGCTTCCTGCGCCAGCTGGGTCGCCTCGCGGACTTTCTCCACTTCTTCGCCGCTGGCCGAGTTGCCGCTGGAATAACTGATCATCGCTACCCGCGCGGCAATCCCGAACGCTTCGGCGGAGTCGGCGCTCTGCAGGGCGATTTCCGCCAGTTCGGCAGCGCTGGGGTGGGGGTTCATCACACAGTCGCCATACACCAGCACCTGATCGGGAAACAGCATGAAGAACACCGACGACACCAGGCTGCAGCCCGGTGCGGTCTTGATCAACTGCAGAGCCGGGCGGATGGTGTTGGCGGTGGAATGGAGGATGCCCGAGACCAGACCGTCGACCTCATCGAGGGCCAGCATCATGGTGCCGATCACCACGTTGTCTTCCAGCTGCTGCTCGGCCATGGGCGCATTGAGGCTCTTGCTCTTGCGCAGTGCCACCATCGGCTCCACGTAGCGACCGCGAATCAGGTCGGGGTCGAGGATCTCCAGCCCTTCGGGCAGCTCGATGCCCTGGGCACTGGCGACCGCCTGCACGTCGGCGGGCTTGGCCAGCAGCACGCAGCGGGCAATACCGCGGGTCTGGCAGATGGCCGCTGCCTGGATGGTCAGCGGATCGTGGCCTTCGGGCAGGACGATGCGCTTGTCGGCCTGCTGCGCGCGCTGGATCAGTTGATAGCGGAACACGGCCGGCGACAACCGCAGCTCCCGCGGCGTGCCGCAGCGCTGGTGCAGCCACTGGGCATCCAGGTGGCCGGCAACGAAATCGGTGATGATCTCCGCACGCTCGCGGTCATCGATGGGGATTTCCTTGTTCAGCTGGTTCAGGCGCGTGGCGGTGTCGTAGGAACCGGTGCTCACCGACAGCACCGGCAAACCGGCCTGCAGGGCGCCCCGGCACAGTTCGAGGATGCGTGGGTCGGGCAGGGTGTCGCTGGTCAGCAGCAGCCCGGCCAGAGGCATGCCGTTCATGGCCGCCAGGCTCACGGCTAGGATGATGTCGTCACGATCGCCTGGGGTCACCACGAGAACGCCCGGCTTGAGCAACTGCACGGTATTGAGCACGGTCCTGGCGCAGATGATGATCTTGTTCATCCGCCGCTGCTCGTAGTCACCGGCGTTGATCACCTGGGCGCCGAGCAGTTCGGCCACGTCACGGGTGCGCGGCGCGTTCAGGTCGGCCTGGTAGGGGATGCAGCCGAGCAGGCGAAAATCACCGCTACGCAGCAGGGGCGAGTGCTCCTTGAGGCGCGCGGCGAACACCTCCATGCCTTCATCGGTACGCACCTTGTTGAGGATGACGCCCAGAACCTTCGGGTCGCGTGGGCCGCCGAACAACTGCGCCTGCAACTCGACGCGGCCGGAGAGCTCGGCAAGCACCTCGTTTTCGGCACTCGACACCAGCACCACATCGGCATCCAGGCTTTTCGCCAGGTGCTGGTTGACCCTGGCGGCATAACTGGCGTTGCGGGTCGGCACCATGCCTTCGACGATGACCACGTCGTTGCCGGCGCAGGCTTGCTGATAAAGCGTCAGGATCTCTTCGAGCAGCTCGTCGAGCTGCCCATCGCCCAGCATGCGCTCGACGTGGGCCAGGCCCAAGGGCTTGGGCGGCTGCAGGCCATGGGTGCGCGCAACCAGCTCGGTCGAGCGTTCCGGGCCCAGGTCGCCGGGGTGTGGCTGAGCGATGGGCTTGAGAAAACCGACCTTCAGGCCGGCGCGTTCCAGGGTCCTTACCAGCCCCAGGCTGATGGAGGTCAGGCCTACGCCAAAGTCAGTCGGCGCGATGAAGAAAGTTTGCATGCGAGCTTCTCGGGTGAGCTTTGGGCTGCACGCTACAAGCTTCACGCCACGGCCCGCAAGTAGAAACGAATCGCGCCGTGCACAGTCATAATTTCATGGCGTGTGCCAAGACCCTCACGGGCTGGGCAGATTGCTTCGGGTCATCCACTGGCCGAGTGGGTTCGCTTTCAAGCCAACCCTTGGTTACACTTGGTCGTTCTACATTCTTATGCAAAAGGTCTTCCTCATGCTGATCGCCGCCAACAAGGCTGTCTCCATCGAATACACCCTGACCAACGACGCTGGTGAGGTTATCGACAGCTCCGCCGGCGGCGCGCCGCTGGTTTATCTGCAGGGCGCTGGCAACATCATTCCTGGCCTGGAAAAGGCTCTGGAAGGCAAGCAGGTCGGCGACGACCTGGACGTGGCGATCGAGCCCGAAGATGCCTACGGCGAGTACGCGGCCGAACTGGTCAGCACCTTGTCGCGCAGCATGTTCGAAGGCGTCGACGAGCTGGAAGTGGGCATGCAGTTCCACGCTTCCGCACCCGATGGCCAGATGCAGATCGTGACCATTCGCGACCTGGACGGCGACGACGTCACCGTCGACGGCAACCACCCGCTGGCCGGCCAGCGCCTGCACTTCAAGGTCAAGGTCGTCGACATCCGCGACGCCAGCCAGGAAGAAGTCGCGCACGGCCACGTGCACGGCGAAGGTGGTCACCACCATTGATCTGAGCACGGTGCTCTTTGGAGCTATCAGGCGCAGATGCAAACAGGGGGCACGTCAGCGACGTGCCCCCTGTTTTTTTTTTGGCCCCTTGTAGGAGCGGTCATCGGCCGCGAAGGCTCAACGCGGTCTGGCTGACACGCAGCGTACGGTTCAGCCCTGGGGGCTCGTTGCAGTCCTTGCAAAGCTTGCCGAAGGTATCGGCGCGCAGGCGTTCGTCAGCAGCTGCTCGAACTGCTCGACGATCGCACCCCAACCCTGAAGTCGGGCATGTCGCCGCGCGTTGAGGCGGACCCTGCGCAGGTTCTCTTCGTCCTCCAGCAACCAGCCAGCGGCTTCCAGAAAGGCCGCCTCGTCGCCAGGCATGGCCAGCGCGCCGCTGTGGCCGTGGCGAATGTGCTGCGCTGCCGCGGCTTCATCGTAGGCCACCACGGCCAGCCCCGATGCCTGCGCTTCCAGCACCACATTGCCGAAAGTCTCGGTGAGGCTGGGAAACACGAAGATGTCGCCACTGGCGTAATGCTCCGCCAGCGCTTCGCCACGCAACGCCCCACAGAAAATCGCCTCGGGCACCTGCCGCTGCAGGTCGCTGCGCCGACTGCCATCGCCGATCACGATCAACCTGATCAATCGCTGCGGATGCTGCGTCTGCAGGTGGGCAAACGTGCGCGCGAGCAGGTCCAGGTTCTTCTCCTGCGCAAGACGTCCGACATAGAGCAAAGCGAGGTCGCCCTCGCTCAGCCCCCAGCGATGGCGCACGGCCGTGCTGCGCCGCCGGGGATGAAACATCTGGCTGTCGACACCGCGCGCCAGCAGATGCAAACGCTCGAAGCCGCGCCGCTGCAACTCCAGACGTTGGCTGGTGCAGGGCACCAGGGTCATGCAGGTGCGACGGTGAAACCAGCGTAGATAATGGGTTACCAGACGTGCCAGCAGTCCCAGCCCGCAGTGCGCGGCGTATTGCTGGAAGTTGGTGTGAAAGCCGCTGACCACCGGGACACCCAACCGTCGGGCGGCACGCAGCGCGCTCAAGCCCAACGGCCCGGGCGTCGCGACATACACCACATCGGGCCGCCTCGACCGCCAGCGCCGCACCAGCCGCCCCATGGACGACTCGCCCCACTGCAGCCCCGGGTAACCAGGAATCGGCCAGCCGCGACACAGCATCACATCCTCGTCCGGCGCACTGTCCTGCACTTGCCGTGGCCGCACCACATGCACATGGTGGCCACGGCCGCGCAATCCCTGGCACAAATGGTCGAGCGTGCTGGCAAGCCCGTTGATCTCGGGGGTGAAGGTTTCGGTGATGAGGGTGATATGGAGTGGGAGCGCTGTCATTCAGACAGTTTCGAAGGGTTGTATTGCGTTGGTGTGGCGCATTCGTGAGGAATTCGTGACGCCATCACCAGCGGTGCGAGCCGTGATCGGTCGCACCGCAAAGACTCATCCCCGCTCACGCACCCAGAACAACGTCGCCCCTGCCACTGCGGCCGGCATCATCAGGACGTTGACCCCCGGAATCAGCAGCGCCAGGTACACGATGCCGCCGAAACTCAGGCTGCGCCAGCGCTTCTGGCGTAGCCAGGCGAGCATGTCCTGCCAGCTGATCTTGTGGTTGTCGGCGGGGTAGTCGATGTATTGGATCGCCATCATCCACACACCGAACAGTAGCCACAGAGGCGCGGCGATGATGTTCAGCATGGGGATGAACGACAGGACGAACAGCGCCAGCGCACGGGGCAGGAAATACCCGAGCTTGCGGGCTTCGCGGGCCAGTGTGCGCGGAATCATTTCGAGCAGCTCGGCCCAGCGAAAGGGCGGAAACTCATCCTTGCCCCGCGCCACCACCTCGACCTTTTCCGACAGGAACCCGTTGAAGGGGGCGGCGATGATATTGGCCAGCATGGTGAAGCTGAAAAACACCATGAACGCCACCAGCACGGCGAACAGCGGCCAGAGGATGAAGCTGAGGAAGCCCAGCCAGTGCGGCAGGCTCTGGATCAAGTGATCGACCCAACCGCTGAACAGGTGCCCAGCGAAGTAGATCAAGCCCACGAACAACACCAGGTTGATACCCAGTGGCAGCAGCACGAACAAACGCAGCCCGGGAGACAAGACCATTTTCAGGCCTTCGCGCAGGTATTGCGGGCCGGACAGTGCAGGGACAGGCATGGACAACTCCAGGACAATGAAAACGTGCTGACAGTACCGGCTTTGCACGGGCGCGGGAACTACGGCAATGGCTGGTAACAACCTGACGCGATCCTCGCCAGTCGAAGATGTCCGCATAGAAGAGGGCTATGGATCGGATTGCCAAAGGGTATTTCCCTAATCGGGCCTACGTCGTTAAGCTTGGCGCATTCGATTTTCAACCCTTCCTTTTGAAGTTTACGGGCTGGCGGCATTGAACCTTCCCCAAGGTGTCTTGCCAGTCCTTTTTATTCCAGCCGTACCGGATCGGCTTCAACGTCCGGCAGTCAGGAGCTAGTCATGTCTCAAGTTCGTCATTCCCGCGTGATCATCCTGGGTTCCGGCCCTGCCGGTTACAGCGCCGCCGTCTACGCTGCCCGCGCCAACCCTCAAGCCGTTGCTGATCACCGGCATGCAGGCAGGCGGCCAGCTGACCACCACCACTGAAGTCGACAACTGGCCGGGCGACCCCCATGGTCTGACCGGGCCGGCCCTGATGGAGCGCATGCGCGAGCATGCCGAGCGTTTTGAAACCGAGATCGTCTTCGATCACATCAACGCAGTGGACTTCGCCGCCAAGCCGTTCACCCTGACGGGCGACAGCGCGACCTACACCTGCGATGCGCTGATCATCGCCACTGGCGCCAGCGCACGCTACCTGGGCCTGCCGTCGGAAGAAGCGTTCATGGGCAAGGGTGTTTCGGCCTGCGCGACCTGCGATGGCTTCTTCTACCGCAACCGCGAAGTTGCGGTGGTCGGCGGCGGCAACACTGCGGTCGAGGAAGCCCTGTACCTGGCCAACATCGCCAGCAAGGTCACCTTGGTGCACCGTCGCGATACCTTCCGTGCAGAGAAGATTCTGATCGACAAGCTGCATGCCCGTGTGGCGGAAGGCAAGATCGAGCTCAAGCTCAACGCTACCCTGGAAGAAGTGCTGGGCGACAACATGGGTGTGACCGGTGCGCGCTTGCGCAATAATGATGGCATTGCCGAAGAGCTTAAAGTCGATGGCGTGTTCATCGCCATCGGCCATACGCCGAACACCTCGCTGTTCGAAGGCCAGTTGGCCCTCAAGGACGGCTACATGGTGGTGCAGGGTGGCCGTGAAGGCAACGCGACTGCCACCAGCGTCGAGGGTGTATTCGCAGCCGGTGACGTGGCCGACCATGTATACCGTCAGGCAATTACTTCGGCCGGTGCTGGCTGCATGGCGGCGCTGGATGTGGAGCGCTATCTGGATGGGCTGGCCAACGCTTCGTTCTAAGCCGGAACCGCGGCGCGGCCTTCGCGGGTAGAACCCGCTCCCACAGTGGAACGCGTCGCCTGTGTCAGTTGTTTCCAGCTACAAAGGGTGATGGACCGAACCCTGTGGGAGCGGGTTCTACCCGCCGAAGAGGCCCTTGAGCCAGACACAAAAAAAACCGACCTCACAAGGTCGGTTTTTTCATGCCTGTCGATCAGCCCAGGCGTGCCAACGGCAGTTCGGAGAACGTCACCCCTGCCAGGCCATGCTCGATCAGGTTGCGGATATTGCCGTGATCGCTGCCGTCGGGCGTCGCCACCACCGAGCGGTAGTGTTCGCCGAACGCCAGCAATGCCTCTTCATCGCTCAGCCCTTCCAGCAGGGCCAGGCCCAACGTCTTGCACGAGCCTTCATTCTGACCGGCCGCATTGTCCAGAGCACCGTTGCGGAAGGCCTGCGGTGTATAGGCATAGTGCTCGGCAACGAACGCCAGTGTCGTTGCGAACTGATGTTCGCCGCTGGCCAGGCTGGTGCGCAGCGCCTTCACATCATGCATTGGGCGTCCCCTTGGCGAAGGCCGCCTGCTGTTCGGCGTTGGCTTCCTGCTGGTACTGAGCCTTCCACTGCGCGTACGGCATGCCGTAGACCACTTCGCGGGCCTCGTCGAGGCTGACCTCGACCTGCTGCTCGTCGGCTGCCGCCTTGTACCATTTGGACAGGCAGTTGCGGCAGAACCCGGCCAGGTTCATCAAGTCGATGTTCTGCACATCCTTGCGCTCGTCCAGGTGCTTGACCAGACGGCGGAAGGCTGCGGCTTCCAGTTCCAGGCGTTGCTGTTCGTTCATGTCGCTCTCCAGCTGGGCGGCAACCGGTCAACGGCTGCCAGCGAGGGTAATCGAAACCGATTCGGCGAAGCGCAGCGCATGGGGCTTGTCGACTTCCACTTCGGCATAGCGCACGGCGGTGTTCTGCATGACCAGGTCGAGAATTTCCTGGGTCAGGCGTTCGAGCAGGGCGAAACGATTACCCTCCACGTGCTGGATCACCGCCTTGGTAATGGTGCGGTAGTTCAGGGCGTGCTCGATATCGTTGTCGCGCACCGCTTCGAGTGCCGGGTACAGGACGGTGAGGTTGATCAGCACGTCCTGTTTGTTGACGATTTCGTCTTCGTTGATACCGATGAAGGTGCGCAAGCGCAGGTCCTTGACCCGGATACGTGCCATTCCTGGCTGCAGTGGTGCCATCGTTGTGTGCTCCGCAGAATGTTCGGGGTCAGCGCCGTGTCCGGGCTGCCAGGCAAGCGCTATTTTACGTGCCTGCCGCCGTTGACGGTCAAGGTGGTGCCCGTGACGTAGGGGTTTTCCAGCAGGTAGCGCAGGCTCTGGTAGATGACCTCGGCACCGGGCTCGATGCCCAGCGCCGATTTGGCCAGCGACTTGTAGCGATAGTCGGCGTCGTCGTCCGGGTTGAACAGGATCAGCGCCGGGGCAATGCCATTGACCTTGATCGCCGGGGCGAAGCGCGCGGCGAACGACAGGGTCAGGTTGTCCAGGCCCGCCTTGCTGGCGCAATAGGCCATGTGCTTGGCGCTGCCCTTGCGCGTCACGTCGTCGCTGATGTGGACGATGTCGGCCGGGTTCGAGGCGCGCAGCAGGTCGGCGCAGTGCAGGTTGATCAGGTAGGGCGCCAGCATGTGCACGTTGACCATCTGCTGGAACGCAGCCGCTTCGTCTCCCGCGCTGTCCGCGATCCAGGCCGAGGCATTGTGAACGATGGCGCGCAGCTGCGAGGTCTGCGCCTTGAGCGCATCGATGAATGCCAGAATGCCGGCCTCGCTGCCGAAGTCGGCATGGATGGTGACCGCGCCCATCTCGCGCAGGTGAGCGACGGTTTCGCGCTCCTGACGGTAGCTGATGATGACCGGCTGGCCTTCGCCCAACAGGCGTTCTGCGCAGTGCAGGCCGATGCGCTGGCTCGCACCGGTGATGAGGATCGGGTGGGGCATGTGGCGGGCTCTTCGTCGGCAGGTTGCTGCGCTGATTTATACCACAAAGCGCAGCAGGGCCGGCCGATCAGGCCACCTTGGCCTTGGGCAGCGGCGCGCGGGCCGGGGTGGCGTGCAACCAGGTGCGCAACAGGCGCGTCGACAAGGGAATGAAGAAAAACACCATGATCGGAGTCAGGGCCAGGGTGCTGAGCATGATTCTGGGCACCAGGCTGATCTCGTTCAGCACGTGACCGAACAGGAAGTTGAAGATCAACGATACCGGAAAGAACGCCAGCCAGATGGCCACGGCCTGCTTCCAGCGCGGTGGACGCTGCAGGCCGCTGTCGCCGAACCAGCCTTCGGTGCCGCTGACGCGGTGCACATGGGGTTGGGCGAACAGGTCGCTGCCACGGCCCAGCCACGAACGACGGGAAGCCGAATGCTCCCAGGCATGCAGGGTGGTTTCGTCGGCGAAGCGGAAGATGATCTGGAATTCGTCGTCGCCTGGCGCAGGGGCCAGAACGCCAGAACCCAGGTAGCCCGGAAAGTCGGTGGCAAGCTGTTCGCCTTCATGCAGCCAGGCGATCAGATCCTGATATTTGCCATCGGCCACGCGGCGCGCGACCATCAAGGTAACGGGGGAGGTAGACATTGTGTATCTCCAGACAGTCTGGTGCTCCGGGTAGGAGCCTCCATCGAATGCAGCGCCGGGGTGGTGGGCTGCATTTGAAATCAAGCAAGTATTATTCCCGAAAACGGTCGGTTGCACATCTACCGTCCGTTGGATCATCCGCAAACCTCTATGTACCCACAGCGGTTACACTGTCGATTCCTGTTCCTGGCAGCGGTTGACTAGCAATGAGCGAATCCGGCACCCGATTGCCTGGCGTGCAAGACCCAGCGCTGGACGAGCTGTACCCCATTCGCGAGGTGGCGCGACTGACCGGGATCAATCCCGTCACGTTGCGTGCCTGGGAGCGTCGCTATGGCCTGGTGCAGCCAACCCGCACCGAAAGCGGGCACCGCTTGTACTCCTTGGCCGATATCGAGGAGGTGCGCAGCATCCTGGGCTGGATCGAGCGCGGGGTGGCGGTGAGCAAGGTCGGCAAGATTCTCGCCCGTACCCAGCAGACCGAAGCACCACCGCCCAGCGCCCGCGACGAGCAGGGTGAATGGCAGCAATGGCAGGAGCGGGTCCGACAATGCGTGCGCGAATTCGCCGAACCCAAGCTCGATCAGGTCTACGGTCAGGTGTTCTCCAGTTACCCGCTGGCCGTGGCCTTCGAGCAGGTGCTGATGCCGGTGTGGCAGGAGCTGCTCGTGCACCAGGGCCACTTCGGCCAGGCCAGCGAGTGGATCTTCCTCGATACATTCCTGCGCGCGCGCACCTTGCAACGCCTGCGCTTGACTGCCGATCAGGGACAGGACAGCCGGGTGGTGCTGGTGGCCATACCCGATCAGTGCCGCGAACTCGAGCTTCAGGTGACCGGCCTGCTGTTGGGCGGACCGCAAGTGGACGTGCAGTTGCTGGGCTTGGGCCAGCCGCTCGAAGAGCTGAGCCTGGTCTGCGAAAAACTCGCACCCCAGGCGCTCGTGCTTTTTTCCAACCGCCCGCCGGTGCCGGCGCTGATCCGGCAGTTGAAGCGATTGAACAACGCCTTGAGTTGCCCGCTGCTATTGGCCGGTGAGCTGTCCGAAACGGTCCAGGAAAGCCTTCAGTCTCCGGAAATCGTGTGTTTGGGCAGCGATGGACGCCTGATGCAGCGGCGTCTGCAGCAGTACCTGGCGGGCCATCTGGACAGTTGATTCGATCCTCAGGTGTGGAGTTGCGGATGAACCAGGCGGTGCTGCTGCAGGATGAACTGACGCAGCGACTCGATCGCCCGGGCGTCGCTCTGGCTGAGGCGGTAGGCGAACAGGCCATGCTCGGCCTCGCGAATCATCGAGCCGCGTAACGGAATCGGCGCGCAGCCTTCAGGGGTGAACCACAGCTGGAACTGGGTCGGTGCCTTCGCCCCATCGCGCGCCTCGAGCAAGGCGCCCTTGAAGGAAATGTCACGGACCCAGAAGTGGCTGTCACGCCCTTCGCCGTCGCGCAGCACGATCGGTTCGGCCAGACTCAACCGCCAGGGGCGCAGCATCGGCCCGTCTTCATAGATGCTCGGCGCCCCCAGTTCCAGATGGGCCGCCTGGAAATCGTCCTCCACGACCTGCAGCGGAAAACTGATCTGCTGATTCTCCAGGTGCGCCTCGATGGTGACTTGCTCATGGGAGGCCAGGCGCATCAGCAGCTCGCGCACCTGCGGCCCACCCTTCACTGAAACATTGAGAAAGGTGTCGCGCACGTTGAGCTGCGGATTGGCCTGCATGGCTCGCAGGAAATCCAGCTCGTCCTGGGTCAGCAGAACATCAGGCGGCATGGCGCACACTCGTGGTGAATGGGGATTCGACGCAGCCTCGAAAAATGTTCATCGTCGTCACGCCGGACTCGAGGGGGCAGGGGGTTCGAGCTCGGCGACGCGTCGTTGCAACGCCGCCACCTGTTGCTCCAGTTCGACGATGCGCTGCTGCGCCGCGACCTCGCGACTGACATCCTTCTGGATCCCGATGTAATACATCAGTTGGTCGCTTTCGTTATGGACTGGCGTGATCGACAGCTCATTCCAGAAACAGCTGCCATCCTTGCGATGGTTGCGCAGCACCTCGCGGCACGCCACGCCCTGATCGATCGCTTCGCGCACGCGCCGGCGGGCCGGCTGGTCACGATCGTCACCCTGCAGCAATCGGCAGTCCTGATAGAGCATTTCCAGCGAGCTATAGCCGGTCATGCGTTCGAAGGCCGGATTGACGTAGATGAGGATATTGTCCTCGCCTTCCTGTTCGGCGACGACGATGCCGTCGTTGGACGCATCGATCACCCGTTGCAGCAGCTTCGCATTGATCATGTGAGAGTTCCCTACCGTGCAGCCTAGTCTAATTCATACGGGCCGCGTGAGGGGTCCCAGCACGTCAGATCTTGCCTTTCAATGCGCGAACGGGCTGTTAAGATCATGCCTTTGAATGGTTCGAGACAGTCATCATGAAAGTTGCCATCCTCAGCGGTTCGGTCTATGGCGCGGCCGAGGACGTCGCCCGGCATGCCGAACAGCTGCTCAAGCGACAGGATATCCAGGCCTGGCACAACCCCAGGGCCACTGTGCAGGAGATTCTGGCGTTCGCACCCCAGGCGCTGCTGGCGGTGACATCGACCACTGGAATGGGGGAACTGCCGGACAACATCATGCCGCTGTACGCTCAGCTGCGCGACGAGCTGCCGGCGGCATTGCGCGGATTGCCCGGTGGCGTCATTGCACTGGGCGACTCCAGCTACGACCTCTATTGCGGCGGTGGCGAGCAGATGCGCGAGCTGTTCGCCGAACTGGGCATCCATGAAGTGCAGGGCATGCTGCGCCTGGACGCCAGCGAAACCGTCAACCCGGAAACCGATGCAGAACCCTGGCTGGCGCAGTTCGTGGAAGCGCTGCGCAGCTGACCATCAGTCCTGCTCGGCGCTGTCGGCCGTAGCTGTGAGCAGCTCGTTCAATGCATCGGGCTGGCTCTTGAACGCCTTGGCGAAGATGTCGCGGTTTTTCGCCATGTAGATCCCGGCGTCTTCGACCTGCTTGTCGTCGAGCGACGGCACGGCTTTCTTCAGGACGTCTGCGAGCAGCTCGGCCAGTTCGAGCATTTTGTCGTGACGATCGGCTTCAGCTTTGTCCATAAACAGGCGCTCCAGATCTCGGCTGCTGCGGTATACCACTTCGACGGCCATTGACCACCTCATATGCCTAGGGGAATTTGGTTCAGTACAACTACTGTTCGTTTATACAGTGCAAAGCATAAGGCAAATCTTGGCGCTTGAACAGCCGTGCCGACGAGGTGCCCTGCGACAGTCTGGCTGCTTCTCATCAGCCGGGGCTGGCCCTTATGCTGCATGCGCTAAACGAGCATAGGCGTTCGGGCGCCGCTCTCAATCGGTTCGCATAAGGAACACAGGCAATGAAATGGGCTGAAAAGCTTCGGGGGACCCTGCACGCTCAGGCCGATTCGCTGGGCAATCTGTGCGTGGAGTCTTTCCACTACCTGGCACTGTTCGGGATCGGTGCCATCACCGCCTGGGCGCGGCGGTCAGTGCTTTTCTGGGAATGGTGGAGAAGGGCAGCGTGAGCGTGGATGACATCCTCTTGCTGTTCATCTACCTGGAGCTGGGTGCGATGGTGGGGATCTATTTCAAGACCAACCACATGCCCATCCGCTTTCTGCTGTATGTGGCCATCACCGCGCTGACACGCCTGCTGATCGGCGATGTCTCGCACCACAATGCACCGGATGTGGGCATCATCTACCTGTGCGGCGGAATCCTGCTCCTGGCGTTCGCCATCCTTGTAGTGCGCTACGCGTCATCGCGCTATCCGTCGGTGAAGGAAAAATCGGACAGCTAGGCCGAGCAACGGCCTATCAGAGGCTGGCGGACACCGGTGCGGCCTGCGCGGTGGCAGCATGAAGAGCTGGCTTGCTGCCCAGCTTGTCGACGTTGCCGGCATCGGTCATTGCCGCCAGCATCTGCATGGCGCTACCGCCTTGCTCGATGGCCATGCCGAACTTGATGCTTTCGATCAAGCGGTGCATGCGCTTGGGGTCGTTGCGCTGTTCGGCGGTGATCATCCGTTTGGCGGCGACACCTCGCTCGTTGGACAGGGTCAGCATGATGCTGCCATCCAGGCGCTGGATGCTCAAATTGACGCGATATTCGGGCTGGAACGCGTCGCTCAGGGCTTGGAATGGATTATCCATGAGGTACTACCTGTCATAGTCGAACTTTGTTAATGGACTGGACGATTAGTTGCTGGTTCCAGACCGCTGGTCGGCTTCATACTTCATCCTTTGCTATATGTAACCGCTCCTTACTTCGCTGCCTTTTGATGTAGCAATCGCCGTGCCCGGATCGGAGAACTTATTTGCAGGCAATAAAAAAGGCGAGCTCGGGGCTCGCCTTTTTCCTTAGTTCAGGGCTCAGGACTTGCTGTTGAGCACCTGCTCGTTTTCCAGAAACTCCTCTTCGAGCAGCGCTTCGTTCGGGCCGTCGGGGATGGTCTGCGTGTTGGCTGCACGCTTATTGCGCAGCCTGCCGAACAAATGCTCCAAGGCATGGCTGAGCTTCTCGGCAGCGCCGTCGATCGCCAGCTCCAGCGTTTCTGCCTTGTGGGTCACGGAGATGGGCTGATGCCCCTTTGGCCGTGCTTCCATCTGGCAGCGCATGTCGTCTGGACCGGATTTCTGGCCATTTTCGTCGGCCAGATGGACCTCCACGCGGGTGAGGTCTTCCTGGAAATGCTCGACTGCGCCTTCCACTACGGTGCGTACCCACTCCTGCAGGCGGGCGTCGCCTTGAATATGGTTATCGCTATTGACCTGGATCTGCATAGTTCATCCCTTATTCGGCTTTCTCGCTTGAGATTCGATGACTGATTATCATCGCCTCTTGAAGTACAAGGTCAGGGAGTTGAAGAAACAATTCAACCCCTTGATGAAGATAAATATTCAGTAACTTTTCCGAACTTTTCATGAAATAAGTGCGAAGCCTGATATTTCTGGTCCTGCGGACACGGCCCGCGTCCCGCTGCAGCAGGGGATGCACCTGCAGCAGGAGCTGGCCGACGGCGTCAGAACGCGACCGAGGTCTGCACGTAGACAGTGCGCGGCTCACCCACATATTTGCCCTTGTTGTTGTCGTCGAAGGAGCGGGTGTAGTACTGGTGGTTGAAGATGTTCTTCACACCCACCGCCACGTTGAGGTCGGACAGCTGCGGCCCGAAGTCGTAGCCGGCGCGGCTGCTGAAGAGCATGTAGCCGGGAATGCGTCCGGTGCTGCCATCGGCGCTTTCGGCCTGGGTGTTGGCGTTGTCGGCGAACTGGCTGCTCTGGTAGGTGCTGTCCAGGTCGAGCTTCCAGGGGCCTTGAGTGTAACCGATGCCCAGGGTGCCCTTGTGGCGTGAGGAAAACGGTACGCGGTTACCCTTGTTCGGCCCATCTTCGCGGATGGTCGCATCCACGAACGCGTAGCTGGCGTGGACGTCGAAGCCGGCCAGGGCCGGGCTCAGGTCGTCCAGGGCGTAATTGATGCTGGTCTCGATGCCCTGATGCCGGGTTTCGCCACGGGCGATCACGGTGTCGTTGGTCTGGTTGCTGTCGTACTGGTTGTCGAAGTTGATCAGGAACGCGCCGATTTCCGCACGCAGGTTGCCGTTGTCGTAGCGTGTCCCCAGCTCCCAGGTACGGGCCTTTTCCGGTTTCACTTCGCCGCCGGTCACGCGGTTGGGCATCTGGCTGTATTGCACGCTGCCGAACGAGCCTTCGGTGTTGGCGTACAGGTTCCAGTTTTCGTTGACGTGGTAGAGCACGTTCAGCGCCGGCAGGGCGGTGGTGTAGTCGCCCTGGTATTTGACGTTGCTCAGGTTGTTGGTCTGCTGCGAGTCGATCATCTCGTAGCGGATGCCCGGTGTGAACGTCCAGCGGCCGATGTCGATACGATCGTCGATGTAGAGCGCGTGAGCCTGGGTGCCGCCGCGGGTGTCGCGGTCGTTGCGGCTGTCGGTGCTCGGCAGTTGCTGGTTGGCGCTGATCGGTGTGCGGTAGCGCAACTCGTGGCCCGCCTCGCTTATGTAGCGGTAGCCCACGCTCATCTCGTGCTGGGTCTGGCCCAGATCGAAGCCTTGGGAGAAGCGTGTTTCCACACCCCGTACCCAATACTCGCGAGGCGACAGCGAGAGGAAATTGCCCTGGTCCAGGTAGCCACTGCGCAGGGTCTTGGTGAAGAAGGTGTTGGCGGTGAACTCGCGGCGATCTTCCTGATAGCGATAGCCGAAATTGACCATGGTGCGCCGGCCCCAGAACTTGTCGTAGCGGCGGGTCGACTGGTAAGGGTCTGCCTTGTAGTCGGCGGCGCTGAGGCCGCCGGGCATGTCGGCTTCACCTTCGTAGTACTGGGCCTCGGCATTGAGGCTGTTGGCTTCGTCGATCTGGTACTTGCCCTTGAGGATCAGGTCGTCGATCTGGGTATCGCTGTGTTCGCGCCAGTCACTGCCGCGCACGCCGGAGTAGAGGAGGGCGCCGCCCAAGCCGTTGTCGGCGGTGCCACCTGCCAACAGGTTGCCCGTGGTCTTCAAGCCGTCCCGGCTCGACGAGGGGCTGACCTGGGTCTGGAAACCCCCTTTCACGGTCGGAGCATCGGGAATGGCACGGGTCACGAAGTTGACGATGCCACCGACGTTCTGCGGGCCATAGCGCACGGCGCCGCCACCGCGGACCACGTCGACGGCGTCCATGTTGCCCATGCTGACCGGTGCGAACGACAGCTGCGGCTGGCCATAGGGCGCAAACGGCACCGGGATGCCGTCCATCAACACCGTGGAGCGGGTCGCCAGCCGTGGGTTGAGTCCACGGATACCGAAGTTCATCGCCATGTCATGGCTGCCCGTGCCGTTGTTCTGCGGCGCGTTGACCCCCGGTATGCGGTTGAGAACCTCACGCGCGCTGGTGGCACCGGTGCGTTCGAAGTCTTCGCGACGCACGACGTCGCGCGCGCCGGGGTGTTCGAAGACGTTGGTCTGCTCGGCGGCGCCGAGCCAGTCGCCCACCACGCTCGAGGCGCCCAGCTCGACGGCGGCACCGGGACTGCCGGGTTGTGCCAGTGAAGCAGGCTCCAGGCTGTAGGCACCGTCACCCAGAGCGCGCGCCTGCAAGCCCGTGCCTTCGAGCAACTTCGCCAATCCCTGTTCTACGGTGTACGCGCCTTGCAGGCCAGGGCTGGGCTGGTCTGCCAGGGTGGTCGAGCCGAACGAGATCAGTACGCCGGCCTGACGGCCGAACTGGGTGACTGCGCTTTCGACCGAGGCGGGCGCGATCTGGTACTCGCGAGTGGTGCCGTCGGCGGCCAGGGCGTGCGGCAGTTGAGCAACGCTTACGGCAGTGCCGAGCAACAGGCAGCGCAGGGCGCGGGCGAGCGGGGTGGGCAGGTTGGACATGCGGCGTTTCCAGGCAGAATGTTGGGAGAGTTACCCTGTCTGTCACGCGACCAAGGCAAAACGGCTCACGAAAGATGTAAAAAACTTTCGGCAGCGTAAGGGTGACTAGACGCGGGCTTGCACCGTGACCCAATAGCGGGTGAAGCGGCGGACTTTCACCGGCAATGCGGCCTCCAGTGAATCGAGAATCTTCTCGGTGTCGCCCAAGGGGAAACTGCCCGACAGCAACAGGTTGGCCACCGAGGTATCGCAGTCCAGTTGGCCACGGCGATAGCGGCCCACTTCGGCCAGGAAGTCGCCCAGGCGCATGTGCGCGGCGATCAGCATGCCGTCGACCCACGCACCGCTGTTGGCGTCCAGTGGCCGCGCGGCATTGAAACGTTGGCGATCGAACTCGACCTGCTGGCCGCCGGCCAGGCGCAGCGGACCGCCCTGCAACCCTGTGGGCTCAATGGCGACCGCACCCCGCAAGGCCTGCACCTGGGTGCTGCCCGGCAACTGGCGAACGTTGACCTGCGCGCGGTCAGCGGTCACCAGCCCCTGATCGGTGCTGATGCGCAAGGGCCGTGCATCGGCCCCTGCGGTGAGCATGATTTCGCCTTCGAGCAGGTGGATCAGGCGCTGACCTGCGTCGAAGCGTACGTCCACCGCACTGGTGGTGTTGAGGTTGATTCGGCTGCCGTCGTCCAGCTGCAGCTGGCGACGCTGGCCCAGCGGGCTGCGATAGTCGGCCACCAGCGGCGGCAGCCAATGCTGTTGACGCAGGGCCAGGGTGGTTGCCCCAGCCATCCCGAGCAGGAGGAGCGTCTTGAGTGCGCGCCGACGGCCTGGCGAGTAGGGCGAGCCCACGGTGGCCTGCGCCAAGGGACCGGGCAGGCCGGCAAACTGTTGATTGACCTTTTGGATGTGCTCCCAGGCGCGGCGGTGTTCGCCGTCGGCGTGCAGCCATCGCTGCCACGCCTGCTGCTGCCGCGGGTCGAGCGCCCCCTCCTGCAGTTCAAGCCACCATTGCACGGCCTGCTCGGCCACGTGTGGGGAAAACATGCGCGCCTCGTTCACAGTGCGAAGTAGCAGCGCATGGCTGCCTTGTGCAGGTAGCGCTTGACCGTGGCCAGGGAAATGCCGAGTTCGTCGGCGATGTCCTGGTAGCCCAGGCCATCGACCTGCGCCAGCAGAAAGGCGCGCTTGACCAGCACCGGCAGGCCATCGAGGAGCGCATCCAGCTCCAGCAGGGTCTGCAGGATGATCGCTCGGTGCTCTTCGCTGGGCGCGAACGGCTCTGGCATCTGGCTCAGGGCTTCCAGATAGGCACGCTCCAGATCCTGACGGCGGTAGTGATTGAACAGCACACGCTTGGCGACTGTAGTGAGAAAGGCGCGGGGCTCGCGGATGGGCGTGACTTCACGCGCGGTCAACAGGCGCATGAAGGTGTCCTGGGCAAGGTCGGCGGCATTGTCCGGACAGCCCAGGCGGCTGCGCAGCCATTCGGTCAGCCAGCGGCGATGAACGAGGTAGAGACCCTCGACCGATTGCGAGGCAGGGGAAGTCACAGCGGTCACCGCGAACACTCCGGCGCCATGGGGTGCGCAGCAGAATAGAGAATTGTTCGTATCTTACGGATGTGCCGGTAGTTGGGCAAGCCAGCACGCACTGCACGGGCCTGGAAAAGCGTTGCATTGCACGATAAATGCCAGCGAACTTTGCGCATGAGAATATTTATCATTATTATCAGCGCGATTGCGCGATGCATCCGTACGTTCGAAGGTCATTCATGAGAAGCAGAATCGGCGGGGTGTCGACCTCGTATCGTTGGGCCGTGGCCTCCCGTGTCATCGCTGCCGTCTTTGGCGGTTACGTGCTGGCGGCCCTGGCGAGCGTCTGCATTGCCTGGCTCCTGCCCATGGCGCGCGGCGAAGCCGTGGTCAGTGCCATGATGCTGTCGTTCCTGGTGTACCTGGTGGCCGTGCTCTGGTGCTTCGCCTCGCACAGCGCCAGCCGGGCCTGGATCGGCCTGGCCAAGCCAGGTCTCGTCCTGGCCGCGCTGGCAGCGCTTCTGCACTGGCAGCATCTGCCGTGAGAGAGGGCTTTCGCCAGGCGATGGCGTGGCTGCATACCTGGGCGGGGCTGGTGTTCGGCTGGCTGCTGTTCGCCATCTTCCTGACCGGGACCCTGTCCTATTTCAAGGACGAGATCAGCCACTGGGCCCAGCCCGAAGTACCGGTGCGCGCGGTCGATGCCCGTGCCAGCCTGGCGCAGGCGCAGGCCTACCTGCAGGCCAACGCCGGGCAGTCGCCACGCTGGTTCATCAGCCTGCCGGATGCGCGCGAGCCCGCGCTCTCGGTCATGTGGCAGGATCCGAACAAGAGCGGGCGCGGTGCCTTCACCCGTCATACGCTGGACCCGCAGACCGGCCAGCGCGTCGAGGCACGCGACAGCCGCGGCGGCGACTTCTTCTACCGCTTCCACTACCAACTGCAGATGGGCTATCCCTGGGGGCGCTGGCTGAGCAGCCTGGCGGCGATGGTCATGCTGGTGACGCTGGTCACCGGGATCATCACCCACAAGAAGATATTCAAGGAGTTCTTCACCTTTCGTCCCGGCAAAGGCGCGCGTTCCTGGCTCGACGGGCACAACGCAATCGGCGTGCTGGTGCTGCCCTTTCACCTGATGATCACCTACAGCAGCCTGGTGATCTTCATGACCATGCTCATGCCAGCGAGCATCGTCAGCCGCTACGATGGCGATACCCAGGCGTTCTTCAACGAAATCTATCCCGGCAATCAGCGGTTGGCCGCCGCGGGGCAGCCCGCGCCGCTGGTGGATCTGAGCGTGCTGTACGAGCGTGCTTCGCAGCAATGGCCTGGAGGCCGGATCGGCCGCGTCGCGGTGCAACTGCCGGGCGATGCCAATGCCCAGGTCCAATTCAGCCGTCATGAGGGTGATACCGTGAGCCGTGACGCGGGTGCGGCGATCACCTTCGCCGGCGCCACGGGTGCGGTACTTGAACTGCCGCGCGACAGCGCCACGCCGATGGTCGTGGCGGGCACGTTCTATGGCCTGCACATGGGCCTGTTCGCCGGGCCCGTGTTGCGCTGGCTGTATTTCTTCTGCGGCCTGGGCAGTACGTTGCTGATCGGCACGGGGCTGGTCATGTGGTTGGGCAAGCGTCAGCTCAAGCACGCCCGTAGCGGTGTGCGGCCCTTCGAACTACGCCTTGTGGAAGTGTTGAACGTCGCCAGCATGGCGGGACTGGTGTTGGCGGTCGCAGGTTTCCTGTGGGCCAACCGGCTGCTACCGGCGACCTATCCGGAGCGTGCCGGTATCGAGGTCGACAGCTTCTTCATCGTTTGGCTGCTGAGCATCGTGCATGCCGCTGTGCGCAGTGGCAGCAAGGCCTGGATCGAGCAATTGGGCCTTGCCGCCGGTGCCTTGGTAGGGTTGCCGTTGTTGAGCCTGGTGACCACCGACCATGGCCTGCCGACGTCCATCGCTGCGGGCGACTGGGTACTGGCCGGCGTCGATCTCAGTGCCCTGGGGTGCGGTCTGGTGCTGGCCTGGGTGGCCATGAAAATCCGGCGTCGCACAGCTCTGGCAGCGTCGCCGATCGCACGCGCGGCACGTACGCGTGCGTCCATGCCCAGCGAGGTGCACTGATGTTGGCAGCAGGCCTGCTCAGTTATGCCGGTTTCAGTGCCTTGTGCCTGGCCATGGAGCGCCATCACCAGGAAATGCTCGGGCGTCGGCCCAGCCCGTCGCGCAAGGTGCAGCTGCGGGTCGCGGGTTGGGCGCTGCTGGCTCTGTCGCTGTGGGTCTCGGTGCTCAGCGCTGGCTGGGCGATGGGGCTGGTGCGCTGGACGGCGGTGTTGATGGGCAGCGCGGTGTTTCTGGTGTGGTTGCTGCCGTACCGGCCCCGCTGGGCGCTGGTACTGGCTGCGGCGGGTCTGCTGCTGGGACTACTGGCGGCTGTTGCGCGCTGGTAGCGTCCGCTGTTCGACACTGCGTTTTGGCGCTGCCGTCAGGTGAAGGCCAAGCGATACTCGCCCGGCGACACCCCGCCTGCCTGGCGAAATCGGTTGCTGAAATGGCTGGCACTGGCGAAGCCACAGGCCAGTCCCACCTCACCCAATGGCAGCGGGGTGTGGCGCAGCAGCGAGCGGGCACGAGCGATCCGCCGAGCCAGCACGTACTGGTGCGGTGGCAAGCCGAAGCTGGTGCGAAACATCCGCGCGAAGTGGTACTCGGACAAGCTGCAAAAGGCCGCCAGTTGGCCCAGGCTCAGCGGCTCGGCCAGCTGCGCTTCGATGAAGTCACGCAGCAGGCGCCGCTGATGAGGTGCCAGTCCGCCCTTGAGTCGTAGCTGCGGACGCGCGGACACTTGGCTGAGCAGGGCATGGGCGAGCATTTCATGGGCCAAGGTGCTGGTCAGCACACGCTCGCCCGGCTCGGTCCAGTTGAGCGCGATCAAGCGTGCAAAACGCTGCGCCTGCGCCGGATCTTCCAGGAACGTGTTCTCCCGCAGCTGCATTTCCCGCGGCTCGCGGTCCAGCAGGGTCACGCAGCCCAGCGCGAACTGTTCTGCGCTGAAATACAGATGGGCGAGACGAATGTCGCCGTTGATGACCCACGCCGACTCATGTCCGGCGGGCAGGATGCACTGCTTGCCGGGCGCGCCTTTCTCCCACGGTCGATCGCGGCGAAAGGTGCCCGTGCCGCCGCCGATGTAGCAGGACAAGGTGTGATGGGTCGGCGCCTGATATTCCTGGGCGTCGTGGTGGTTGCGCCACAACGCGGCCACCATCGAATCGCCCAGCTCGGCGCTGTGCTCGAGGCGCGCGTGGCGCGAGTTGTGTAGCGCCTGGAACACTTGCAGGTTCAGCAAAGCCGTCATGATCGATACCCCCGTGCCCATGGTACTGCGTCGCGCACGGGCCGCCAGTACGGTGACGGAAAAAGCGCAAGTTTGTGCAAGCCGTCAGCGTCCGCCGCTCGGACAATGCGCCTCTGACCCAGGAGGGCATCGCCATGAATCTTTCGCTGTATCTGCTTACCGTCTTGATCTGGGGAACGACCTGGATTGCGCTCAAGCTGCAACTGGGCGTGGTCGAGATTCCCGTGTCCATCGTCTATCGCTTCGGCCTGGCCGCGCTGGTGCTGTTCGCGATCCTGCTGGCCACGCGGCGGCTGCAAGTGATGAACCGCCGTGGCCATCTCATCTGCGTGGCGCAGGGGCTGTGCCTGTTCTGCGTGAACTTCATGTGTTTTCTCACCGCCAGCCAATGGATCCCCACTGGGCTGCTGGCGGTGGTGTTTTCCACGGCCAGCTTGTGGAATGCGCTCAACGCACGGATCTTTTTCGGCCAGCGGATCACCGCTAACGTCATCGGTGCAGGGGCTTTGGGCTTTCTCGGTCTGGGTCTGTTGTTCTGGCCCGAGCTCTCGGCTCACGACGCCAGCCCGCAGACCTTGCTCGGCCTGGGGTTGGGGCTGCTGGGTACGCTGTGTTTCTCGGCGGGCAACATGCTCTCCAGCGTGCAGCAGAAGGCCGGGCTGCGGCCCTTGACCACCAACGCCTGGGGCATGCTGTATGGCGCTCTGCTGCTCTCACCGGCTATTGTCTGCTGCGAGGTACACCCTTCGGCATGGAGTGGAGCCTGCGCTACGTCGGCTCGCTGCTGTACCTGGTGATACCCGGTTCGGTGATCGGCTTCACGGCCTACCTGACGCTGGTAGGGCGCATGGGCGCCGACCGCGCCGCCTACTGCACGGTGCTGTTCCCCGTGGTGGCGTTGAATGTCTCGGCGTATGCGGAAGGCTATCAATGGACCGCGCAGGCGCTCGGCGGGCTGGTGCTGGTGATGCTGGGCAACGTGCTGGTGTTCCGCAAGGGCAGCAGACCTGCGACGCCTGCGCCGATGGCGACGCAGGGCGCTCAGGTTCACGGTACCCAGGTACGGGTACTGACTAGCCCTTGAAGGTCTGCGGATTGACCAGGTCCTGAGGGCGCTTGCCGAGCAAGGCGGCGGTCAGGTTGTCGATGGCGCGATACGCCATGGCGTCACGAGTCTGCGCCGTGGCCGAGCCGATGTGCGGCAGGGTCACGACGTTGCCCAGCTCGAACAAGGGCGATTCGGCCAGGGGTTCCTTCTCGTAGACATCCAGGCCGGCGCCGCGCAGGGTGCCGTCGCGCAGGGCTTGCACCAGTGCCGCTTCGTCGACCACCGGTCCGCGAGAGATGTTCACCAGAATGGCGCTCTTCTTCATCTGCGCCAGCTCGGCCGCGCCGATCATGTGCCGGGTCTTGTCGCTGAGTGGCACCACCAGGCAGACGAAATCGGCTTCGGCCAGCAGTTGCTCGAGGCTGCGAAACTGCGCGTTCAGCTCTTGTTCGAGGTCGGGCTTGCGGCTGTTGCCGCTGTACAGGACGGGCATGTCGAAGCCGAGGTGGCCGCGGCGCGCCACGGCAGCGCCGATATTGCCCAGGCCGACGATGCCCAGGGTCTTGCCGTATACATCGGTGCCGAACAGGTCGGCACCGACACTGACTTTCCAGTTGCCGGCCTTGGTCCAGGCATCCAGTTCGGCCACGCGTCGCGCGCTGCTCATGATCAGCGCGAAGGCTAGGTCGGCCGTGCTCTGGGTCAGCACGTCGGGCGTATTGGTGAGCATGATGCCGCGTTCGTTGAAGTAGCCGACGTCGTAGTTGTCGTAACCCACCGAAACGCTGGAGACCACTTCCAGCAGGGCGGCATCGGCCAGTTGCTTGCGGCCCAGCGGCCGACCGGCGCCGATCAGGCCATGGGCCTTGGGCAGGGCTTCGTTGAATTGGGCGGCGATGTCACCGGCCTTGGGGTTGGGCACGATGACGTCGAAATGGGCTTCGAGCCGCTCGACCATGGCGGGGGAAATGCGGCTGAACGCGAGGACGGTTTTTTTCATTGGGGTTGTGCTCGTCGGGAGGTGAATGTGAGCACGCTAACATTCCCGATCGAGCAGAAACAATCCCGCTTCAGTTGGCGATCTGCAGGTCGAAGGTCTGCAGGTCGGCGTCGTGGGCCGCGAGGATGTCGGGCAGCGAACCGCGCAGGTATTCCACCCAGGTCTTGATCTTCGCGTCCAGGTACTGCCTGGACGGGTAGATGGCGTACAGGTTCAGCTCCTGCAGGCGGTACTCGGGCAGCATGCGTACCAGGGTGCCGTTGCGCAGGCCGTCGATGGCCGCGTAGATGGGCAATACGCCCACGCCCATGCCACTGCTGATGGCGGTCTTCATGGCGTCGGCCGAATTGACCTGGAACGGCGCGTTGCTGATGTTGACCATCTCCTGGCCATCGGGACCCTGGAACAGCCATTTTTCCAGCTGCACCACCGGGCTCACCAGGCGCAGGCAGGCATGTTCGCGCAGATCGCCGGGCGTGCGCGCCGAGCCGTTCGCCTTCACGTATTCGGGAGAGGCGCAGACGATGCTGTAGGTGATGCCCAGGCGTTGCGACACGAACCCGGAGTCCGGCAGCTCACTGGCCAGGACGATGGACACGTCATAGCCTTCGTCGAGCAGGTCAGGCACGCGGTTGGCCAGGGTCAGGTCGAAGGTCACGTCCGGATGAGTGCGCCGGTAGCGCGCGATGGCGTCGATCACGAAGTGCTGGCCGATGCCGGTCATGGTGTGCACTTTCAACTGCCCCGAAGGCCGTGCATGGGCGTCGCTGGCTTCGGCTTCGGCTTCGGCGACATAGGTCAGGATCTGCTCGCAGCGCACCAGGTAGCGTTTGCCGGCTTCGGTCAGGGCGATGCGTCGGGTCGTGCGGTTGAGCAGGCGGGTTTGCAGGTGTGCTTCGAGGTTGGACACTGCGCGCGATACGTTGGCGGTGGTAGTGTCCAGTTGTGCGGCGGCGGCGGTGAAACTGCCCGCTTCGGCCACGCAGGTGAACGCACGCATGTTTTGCAAGGTGTCCATGATTCGTTCTCTGGTTCGACGGACAAATTGTCGCATGAAACCACAATTATACAGAAGGATTATCACCGGTTCGGTAATAAAGAATCGCAGGAAATCCAGCTTATCGGCGCCCCGAAGCGGCCCTAGAATGCCGGTCCAGACCCCTCCGCAGTTCGACCTCTCCCGGAAATCGCCGCAGTGCCCCGCCGCCTCATCGAAGAGCTGAAAATCCTCAGTGTCTGGACCTTTACCCTGGCCTTGACCGGCTGCATCGGCACCGCCGGTATCGCCCCTCGCAGCGAAACGCTATCGGCCGATGCGCTGGTCACCGATGCCGCCATTCAAACCGCCGCCCATGACGCGCAATGGCCGCAGAGCCAATGGTGGCGCGCCTATGGCGACCGGCAACTCGATGATTGGGTCAACCTGGCCTTGCTGGGCAGTCCGAGCATGGCCATCGCCGCCGCACGGGTGCGCCAGGCCAAGGCGCTGGCGGGTGTGGCGGAGTCCGCCGAGTCGCTGCACATCGACGCCAGCGCCGCGCTGAAACGCCACAACTGGCCGGCTGATCCTTTCTACGGGCCGGGCGACCTGTCCGGGCAGACCACCTGGGACAACACTGCCGGCCTGGGCTTCACCTATGCCCTGGATCTGTGGGGGCGCGAACGTAGCGCCAGCGAGCAGGCCCTCGACCTGGCCCACATGAGCGCCGCCCAGGCGCGCCAGGCCCAGTTGGAGTTGGTCAACAACGTGGTGCAGGTGTACATCCAGCTGTCGTTGCACTACGCCCAACGCGACATCGTGCAGCGCACGCTGGCGCAGCAGGAGCAGATCCTGGAACTGGCGCAACGGCGCCTGCACGGTGGCCTCGGGACGCACCTGGAAGTCAGCCAGGCCGAGGCCCTGTTGCCCGAGACGCATCGGCAGGTCGATGCCCTGGACGAAGAGATTGCCCTGGCGCAAAACCAGCTGGCGGCCCTGGCTGGCAAAGGGCCGGGGCAGGCTAGCCAACTCCAGCGCCCGAGCCTGTCCCTGCAGGCCCCGCTCGGCCTGCCGTCCACGCTGCCGGCGCAATTGCTGGGCCAGCGGCCGGACGTGGTCGCCAGTCGCTGGGCGGTGGCCGCGAACGCTCGGGGTATCGAAGTCGCTCATGCCGGCTTCTATCCCAACGTGGACCTGGTCGGCAGCCTGAGCTACCTGGCCACCGGCGGCGGCATGCTCGAATTTCTGGCCGGACGCAAGCTGGCCTACAACGTCGGGCCCGCCCTGAGCCTGCCTATCTTCGATGGCGGCCGGTTGCGCGCGCAGCTGAGCGACGCCTCGGCCGGCTACGATCTGGCCGTGGCGCGCTACAACCAGACTCTGTTGGAAGCGCTCAGGCAAATCTCCGATGAACTGATCCGTCGTGCCTCGATGGACAAGCAGCAGGCCTTCGCCGACGAATCGGTGGCCGCAGCGCAGCACAGCTACGACATTGCCCTGATCGCTTACCAGCGGGGCCTGACCGGCTATCTTGAGGTGCTCAACGCCCAGACCCTGCTGTTGCGCCAGCAACAGGTCGAGCAACAGGTGCAGGCCGCGCGACTGGCGGTCCATGCACAATTGGTCACGGCATTGGGCGGCGGTCTGGGCGCAGGTGCCGACGCCCCTGATGCCGAACGTCTGCACCCACCCAAACCACTGGCGGTGATCGATCGATGATCACCTGGCTGGGCCGCCTGCAATGGCGCCGAGGTTTCTTCGAGTGGGCACGCAGTGATGGCGTCACCTGGATCTACATCTTCAAGGTGTTGCTGGCCGCGTTCACCACACTGTGGCTGGCCATGCGCCTGGAGCTGCCGCAACCGCGCACGGCGATGATCACCGTGTTCATCGTCATGCAGCTGCAAAGCGGGCATGTCTTCGCGAAAAGTTTCTACCGTCTGCTGGGTACCCTGGCGGGCTCGGCGGTCACGGTGGTATTGATCGCGCTGTTCGCCCAGAACACCGAGCTGTTCCTGCCCAGCCTGGCACTGTGGGTCGGCCTGTGCTCGACCGGCGCCATGCGCTGCCGCAACTTCCGCGCCTACGGCTTCGTCCTGGCTGGGTACACGGCGGCGATGGTCGGTCTGCCGGCGCTGGCCCACCCGGACGATGCCTTCATGGCAGCAGTCTGGCGGGTGCTGGAGATTGCCCTGGGCATTCTGGTTTCCACAGCAGTCAGCGCGGCGATTTTTCCACAGTCCGCCAGCGCGTCGATGCGCAATGCCTTGTATCAACGCTTTGCCGTCTTCGCCCGATTCGTCACCGACGGCCTGCGCGGGCACAGCGCCCGCGAGCAGTTCGAAGCCGGCAACGTGCGCTTCATCGCCGAGGCCGTGGGCCTGGAGAGCCTGCGCAGCGTGACCGCCTTCGAAGACCCGCACATGCGTCGGCGCAACGGTCGGGTCAGCCGTCTGAACAGTGAGTTCATGGCCGTGACCACCCGTTTCAATGCACTGCACCAGTTGCTCGAACGTATCCGCGCGCGTGGCCATGGTGACGTCGTGACCGCCATCGAGCCAGCATTGCAGGCACTGGCGCAGGTACTGGACGATTTTTCCGGGCAGGCCCTGACCGACGCCGATGCCGCGCGCCTGGCTCAGCGCATGGCCTTGTACAAGGACGCGCTGCCGGCCCAGGTGCGCAGCCTGCGCGAGGTGTTCGAACACAACGGCCCCGACGATGAAGACCTGCTGGATTTCCATACCGCGTTCGAGTTGCTCTATCGCTTTGTCGAAGAGCTGCACAGCTATGCCCAGACTCACGCCTCGCTGGTCGAACATCGGCATGCTCGCGAGCGCTGGGACGAGCCGTATCGTTCACAGACCAACTGGCTGGCCAGTGCCGCCGCCGGCATTCGCGGTGCGGTGGTGTTGCTGCTGCTGGGCAGCTATTGGATCGCCACGGCCTGGCCCAGCGGGGCGACCATGACCTTGGTCGCCGCCGCCACCGTCGGCTTGTCGGCCGCCTCGCCGAACCCTCGGCGGATGTCGTTTCAGATGGCTTGCGGCACCTTGCTCGGGGCGCTGGTCGGCTTCTACACGACATTCTTCGTATTGCCCTGGATCGACGGTTTCGCGCTGCTGTGCCTGACGCTTGCGCCGGTGCTGACGCTGGGCGCCTTTCTTGCCTCGCGGCCGCGCTTCGTCGGTTACGGGCTGGGCCTGCTGATCTTCTTCTCCATGGGCTCGGTGCCCGGCAACCTGACCCAATACGATCCGTATGCGTTCATCAACGACTACATCGGCATGGTTGTGGGCATGCTGTTCTGCGCCGCCGCCGGGGCGATCATCCTGCCGCCCAACAGTCGCTGGATGTGGCAGCGCCTGGAGCAGGACCTGCGTTCCCTGGTGGTGTTCGCCATCAGCGGCAAGCTGCGCGGCCTGGGTTCGGCCTTCGAGAGCCGCAGCCGCGACCTGCTGCACCAGGCGTACGGTTTGGCAGCCGGACAGCCACAGGTGCAGCGCAACCTGCTGCGCTGGATGTTCGTGGTCATGGAGGTGGGGCACGCGATCATCGAACTGCGCCGCGAGCAGGAGCGCTTGCCGGTGCATCCGGCCTACGCCCCCTGGCAGCCCTGGCGTCAGTCGATCCGGGTCATGGGGCGCGCGCTGATGCGCCTGTTCATCCAGCCCCAGGAGGGCAATCTGCAGCGTGCCATGGCGGCGGTCGAACAGGCCATTCACCTGGTCCGGAACACCGATGAACCCTTCGCCCGACATTTCGACACCTCGGCACTGCGCCGAGTCCAGAGCTACCTGCACTTCATCCGCAGTTCGTTGCTGGACCCGCAATCGCCACTCGCCGAACTGGCCGCTCCAGGAGCCGACCATGCCCCGTGAAATCGCTTTCCATGGCCTGTACATGCCGACCATGACCCTGTTGTTCGTGGTCGCCGCCGGTATCGCCTGGGCCTTCGATCGGCTGTTCGCCAGCCTGGATCTGTACCGTTTCTTCTGGCACCCGGCGCTGCTGCGCCTGAGCCTGTTCGTCTGTCTGTTCGGCGCCATGGCGCTGACTGTCTACCGTTGAGAACCGCGCAATGAAAAAGTTTTTCAGTCTGTTGGCCACCCTGTTGGTGCTGGGGCTGGCGATCTTCATCGGTCGTCAATTATGGGTGCACTACATGCAGACGCCCTGGACCCGCGACGGGCGCGTGCGTGCGGACATCATCAACGTCGCCGCCGATGTTTCGGGCTACGTGACGGCGGTGCCGGTGCGCGACAACCAGCGCGTGCGCAAGGGCGACGTGCTGCTGCAGATCGATCCGGCCCACTACCGTCTGGCCGTCAAGCAGGCCCAGGCGCTGGTGGCGTCGCGCAAGGCTGCCTGGGAAATGCGCAAGGTCAACGCCAGTCGCCGTGCCGACCTGGATGAACTGGTGATCTCCAAGGAAAGCCGTGAAGACGCCAGCAACGTCGCGGCCTCGGCCCTGGCCGACTATCAACAGGCCGAGGCGCGCCTGGAGGCGGCGCAGCTGAACCTGGATCGCACCCGCGTGCTTGCCACCGTTGATGGCTACGTCACCAACCTCAACGTCCATGTCGGCGACTATGCGCGAGTGGGCGAAGCGAAGCTCGCCGTGGTCGACGAGCATTCGTTCTGGGTCTACGGCTTCTTCGAGGAAACCAAGCTGCCCCACGTGCACGTGGGGGATCCAGCGCAGTTGCAGATGATGAGCGGTGAAACCCTCACCGGCCACGTGGAAAGCATCTCGCGCGGCATCTATGACCGCGACAACCCGCAGAGCCGCGAGCTGATCGCCGACGTCAACCCGACCTTCAACTGGGTGCGTCTGGCTCAGCGAGTGCCGGTGCGCATCCAACTGGACCCGGTGCCCGACGGCATGCTGCTGGCAGCGGGCACGACGTGCACGGTGATCGTCACGCCGACGTTGCCCTGACCGGCGCTTGCGCTGCTGTCAGAGGGGACGATCCAGCCCGAACTTTCTACGCAAGGCTTTCTCCAGCAACCCCTTGGGCATCCACATCGCCAGTAACGGTAGCGCGCGGCTGCCGTTGCCCAGCCGTACCAGGCGAGCCGGCTTGGGGCGCTGCACGGCCTTGAGCAGCGCCGTGGCGAATTCAGCGACCGGGGTAGGGCGATCCTGGGAAGCGCGGGCCCGGGCGCGCACGTATTCGCGAACCGGCCACCAGGGCGAATGCTCACCGATGACCTGCTCCGCTTCGGCACTGGCATGGCGGGCGAACTGCGTACCGATCGCCCCAGGTTGCACCTCCATGACACGGATGCCGAAGGGCGCAAGCTCCATGCGCAAAGCATCGCTGATGGCGTGGATCGCTGCCTTGGACGCGCAGTAGGCGCCTGCGAACGGAGTCGCCAGCACACCGGAGACGCTGCCGATGTTGACCACCAGGCCGTGTCGCCGACGCAGCGCCGGGAACAGCGCGCGGGTGATGCCCACCACCGCAAACACGTTGGTCTGGAACTGCCGTTGCAGGGCCTCGGTGCCGCCATCGAGCAGCGGCCCCATGGTGCCGTAGCCTGCGTTGTTGATGAGGATATCCAACTCCGGCACGTCGTCGGCCAGACGCAACAGCGCAGACGGATCGTTCACGTCCAACGGGCGGGCATCGAAGCCGGCCGCGGCCAGGCGGGCAACGTCGTGCTCCTTGCGCGCGGTGGCTATCACGTCGAAACCGGCATCTTTGAAGGCTCCGGCGAGGGCCAGGCCAATACCCGACGAGCAGCCGGTGATCAGTACGCGCGTCATGCGTCGCTCCTTGCGTTATCGAGAAAAGCTGCCTTGCAGCCGTTCGGCACGAAACTCTAGAGTCTGTGGGCGGTAGCCGGGACGCAGCGGTGGCAGCGGCAGGCAGTCTTGCCAGTCGGCGCCGGCCTGCAGCTCACCAGGGCCGCGGTAGCGGGGAGCGGTGTAGAGGTTTTCTGCCAGGTTGGCGGTCTGGCCCGGCGCGTAGGCCGCGATCTGCCATTGCAGCTCGACCATGGGGACGTTGTTGCCATTGTTCAGGTTCAGGCGCAACGGACGGTCGGCGGGGCAGCCTTGCGGATCGAAGGTGATGCGCATTTCCAGCCGGGCCAGGCGATGGGCTTCGCGCGTGTCGCTCATGATGACCCACAGCGCGAGCAATGCCAGGGCGAACACGGCGGCGCCGGAAATCGGCAGCGCCTTGGAGGGATAGCGGATCAGCAGGATGACCCAGGAAATGATCAGGAAGATGCCGATTAACATGACTGCCAGCCTTGGTGAAGAAGTGGGGCGTATCGTACAGAACGTTCGCGTGTCTGTGAAAACCACGCCCGCACAGGCTCAGTCGTCGGGCTGATCGCGCAGGAACACCAGGTGGTCGGGCCGCGACTCGTCGGCACTGTAGCGATAGCCCTGACGGTCGAACCCCTTGAGCTGCGCCGGGTCATGGATATTTTCGTCGATCACGAACCGGGCCATCATGCCGCGGGCTTTCTTGGCGTAGAAACTGATGATCTTGTATTGGCCATTCTTCAGGTCCTTGAAGTCGGCGGTGATCAGGCGCGCCTGCAACGCCTTGCGTTTGACGGCAGAGAAGTACTCGTTCGACGCCAGGTTGAACAGCACGTCGTCGCACTGGTCGGCCAGCGCCTGATTGAGCCATTCGCTGATACGCTCGCCCCAGAACGCGTACAGGTCCTTGCCGCGGGCATTGGCCAGCTTGGTGCCCATTTCCAGCCGATACGGCTGCATCAGGTCCAGGGGGCGCAGCAGGCCGTAGAGTCCCGACAGCATGCGTAGGTGTTTCTGCGCGTAGTCGAAACCGGCTTTATCCAGCGTCGTTGCATCCAGGCCGGTGTAGACGTCGCCCTTGAAGGCGAGCAGGGCCTGCTTGGCATTGTCGGGCGTGAAGTCGGGGGTCCAGCTGCCGAAGCGTGCAGCGTTGAGTCCGGCCAGCTTGTCGGAAAGGTGCATGAGCTCGGCAATCTGCGCCGGGCTGAGTTCGCGCAGCTGTTCGATGAGCACCTGGGAGTGGTCGAGAAACTCAGGCTGGGTGTAGCGCTGGATGACCGGGGGGGTATCGAAATCCAGGGTCTTGGCGGGGGATATCACCATCAGCATGCAAAGGTTCTCCTGTGGGCGTCGGTAAATTCTGGAGCAGTGCCGGCACCTCGTCCACCCTTAAGCGTGGGGGCATCCAGATGGACCGCAGCGACCCCGGACGCGGCTCGCGCCGCTGCTACAGGGGATCGCGTGTGCCGTTCGTACGGCTCTTCTCTGTAGCAGCGGCGCAAGCCGCGTCCGGCCACACCGCGAACCCTCTGGCACACCCCCCAACCCCCCACCGTATTGACGCCATCAATCCCGCTCCCCCACAGTGCCCGGAAAAAAGGAAACCCGCGCATGGACTACGCACTCATCGACTGGAGCATCATGCTCCTGGCCATCGCTGCCGCCTACATCGTCTTCGGCATCGCCGGCTTCGGCACGGCCATGGCGGCAGGCCTGTGGATCGGGCGTCGACTGACCCTGCGCATGTCCCGCGAGGCTTTCGTGCGGCTGGTGACCTGGCTGGTGCTGGCCAGCGGCCTGGCGCTGCTGTACCGCTATTTCAACCCTTGACCTGCGCCCGCAGGGGGCTATCCTGCCGGTTTTGCGCACCGTCGGGCCCTTGCATGAACACTCAGAACATTCTCGTTCCGCGCCTCTCCACCTTGCCGGTGCACGAGCCCCGTGCGCGGGCGATCCTGCGCTGGCTGGTACGCAAGGAGATCGTCGAGGAACAACTGAGCACCTGCGGTCGCAACGGCAATCGCATGGCCTACGCCATCGGACCGGGTGCGAGAAACGTCGTCGAACAGCCGGACCTGCTCCCCTATGGACAACCCGTCAATGGCCTGGAAGTAATCACCGACCGCTGCATCTTCACCCCCATCGATGGCTTCCTGCACGAGGCCGGCTGCCCGGAATGCCGCCGGGAAGTCGGCGAGGCCCTGTTCGATAGCCTCGAAGAATGGATGCCCGGCCTCACCGACAACTTCACCTGCCCCCTGTGTGGCCATGAGGACGACATCAACGGCTTCCTGTTCCTGCAACCCTGCGCGTTCTCCAACCTGGGGTTCATCTTCAACAACTGGGGGCAGACGTCCTTCAAGCCAGCGTTCATCGCCGAATTCGCCGACTGGCTCGACCAGCCGATCGCGCAGGTGCTGGTGAAGTTCCAGGACAATTGATCGCCAGGCCATCTTTGCCTTTCTTGTGGGGGCATGTGTGGGTATAATGGCGCGCTTCCATTTTCCCGCTCGGGAGCCCCCGCATGCTGCGTATCAGCCAAGAAGCCCTGACCTTCGACGACATTCTCCTAGTGCCCGGTTATTCCGAAGTACTGCCCAATGAAGTCAGCCTCAAGACCCGTTTGACCCGCGGCATCGAGTTGAACATCCCGCTGATTTCCGCGGCGATGGACACCGTGACCGAAGCCCGCCTCGCCATTGCCATGGCTCAGGAAGGCGGCATCGGGATCATCCACAAGAACATGACCATCGAGCAGCAGGCTGCCGAAGTGCGCAAGGTCAAGAAGTTCGAGGCCGGCGTGGTCAAGGACCCGATCACCATCGAGGCTGATGCCACCGTTCGCGATCTGTTCGAACTGACCTCCCTGCACAACATTTCCGGCGTCCCGGTGCTGCATGACGGCAACCTGGTCGGCATCGTCACCTCGCGTGACGTGCGCTTCGAAAACCGCCTGGAAATCCCTGTCCGCGAAGTGATGACGCCCAAAGAGCGTCTGGTCACCGTCCGCGAAGGGGCCGACAAGGAGCTGGTCCGCGACCTGCTGCACAAGCACCGCATCGAGAAAGTGCTGATCGTCGACGGCGAGTTCCACCTCAAGGGCATGATGACCGTCAAGGACATCGAGAAAGCCAAGGCCTACCCGCTGGCGAGCAAGGATGACCAAGGTCGTCTGCGCGTCGGCGCGGCCGTCGGTACCGGCAAGGACACCGGCGAGCGCGTCAGCGCCCTGGTTGCAGCCGGCGTCGACGTGGTCGTGGTCGACACCGCCCACGGTCACTCCAAAGGCGTGATCGACCGCGTACGCTGGGTCAAGCAGAACTTCCCCGACGTCCAGGTCATCGGTGGCAACATCGCCACCGGCGAGGCTGCCAAGGCCCTGGCCGAAGCGGGCGCCGATGCGGTCAAGGTCGGCATCGGCCCAGGCTCCATCTGCACCACCCGGATCGTCGCCGGTGTCGGCGTGCCGCAGATCAGCGCCATCGCCAACGTCGCCGCTGCCCTCGAAGGCACCGGCGTGCCGTTGATCGCCGACGGGGGCATCCGCTTCTCCGGGGACCTGTCAAAGGCCATCGTCGCCGGTGCCTACTGCGTGATGATGGGCTCGATGTTCGCCGGTACCGAAGAAGCGCCGGGCGAGATCGAACTGTTCCAGGGCCGTTCCTACAAGGCCTACCGCGGCATGGGCTCGCTGGGCGCCATGTCCCAGGCCCAGGGCTCCTCGGACCGTTACTTCCAGGACTCCTCGGCCGGTGCCGAGAAGCTCGTGCCCGAGGGCATCGAAGGCCGTGTCGCCTACAAGGGTGGCCTGTCGGCGATCATCCATCAGTTGATGGGTGGCCTGCGTTCTTCCATGGGTTACACCGGCAGCGCCGACATCCAGGAAATGCGTACCAAGCCCGAGTTCGTCCGCATCACCGGCGCCGGCATGGCTGAATCCCACGTCCACGACGTGCAGATCACCAAGGAAGCGCCCAACTACCGCGTGGGCTGACCCCGGTAGCCCGCCTGCCGCCTGGTACCGGGCGGCGGGCGGACATTCAATTTAGCGGGGCTGTTCACTACAGCCCCGTGTTGTTTCCGAATACATCTGACGAGAATGAGTCATGGCCCTCGACATTCACGCCCACCGTATCCTGATCCTCGATTTCGGTTCCCAGTACACCCAGCTGATCGCCCGCCGCGTGCGCGAAATCGGCGTGTACTGCGAGCTGCACCCGTTCGACATGGACGATGAAGCGATTCGCCAATTCGCCCCGCGCGGCGTCATCCTCGCCGGTGGCCCCGAGTCGGTCCACGAAGCCAACAGCCCGCGCTGCCCACAGGCGGTGTTCGACCTGGGCGTGCCGGTCTTCGGCATCTGCTACGGCATGCAGACCATGGCCGAGCAGCTGGGCGGCAAGGTGGCCGGCTCCGATATGCGTGAATTCGGCTACGCCCGCGTCGACGTGGTCGGCAAGAGCCGCATCCTCGAAGGCATCGAAGACCACATCGACGCCGATGGCGTGTTCGGCCTGGACGTGTGGATGAGCCACGGCGACAAGGTCACCGAGATCCCCCAGGGTTTCCACGTGCTGGCCAGCACCCCGAGCTGCCCGATCGCCGGCATGTTCGACGATGACCGCAACTACTACGGCGTGCAGTTCCACCCCGAGGTGACCCACACCAAGCAGGGCGAACGCATCCTGTCGCGCTTCATCATCGACATCTGCGGTTGCGAAGCCCTGTGGACCCCGTCGAAGATCGCCGAAGACGCCATCGCCCAGGTCCGTGCCCAGGTCGGTACCGACAACGTCCTGCTGGGCTTGTCCGGCGGTGTCGATTCCTCGGTGGTCGCGGCCCTGCTGCACAAGGCCATCGGTGATCAGCTAACCTGCGTCTTCGTCGACAACGGCCTGCTGCGCCTGCACGAAGGCGAGCAGGTCATGGCCATGTTCGCCGAGAACATGGGCGTCAAGGTCATCCGCGCCAACGCCGAAGCGCAGTTCCTCGACAACCTGGCCGGCGAAGCCGACCCGGAGAAGAAGCGCAAGATCATCGGTCGCACCTTCATCGACGTGTTCGACGCCGAATCCTGCAAGCTGGACAACATCAAGTACCTGGCCCAGGGCACCATCTACCCCGACGTGATCGAGTCGGCCGGTGCCAAGAGCGGCAAGGCCCACGTGATCAAGTCGCACCACAACGTCGGCGGCCTGCCCGAGGAAATGAACCTCAAGCTGGTCGAGCCACTGCGTGAGCTGTTCAAGGACGAAGTCCGCCGTCTGGGCCTGGAGCTGGGCCTGCCGTACGACATGGTCTACCGCCACCCATTCCCCGGCCCGGGCCTGGGCGTGCGCATCCTGGGTGAAGTGAAGAAGGAATACGCCGACCTGCTGCGTCGCGCCGACCACATCTTCATCGAAGAACTGCGCAAGGCCGACTGGTACCACAAGGTCAGCCAGGCATTCGTCGTCTTCCAGCCGGTCAAATCGGTCGGCGTCGTCGGCGACGGCCGCCGCTACGCCTGGGTCGTCGCCCTGCGCGCCGTGGAAACCATCGACTTCATGACCGCGCGTTGGGCCCACCTGCCTTACGAACTGCTGGAAACGGTGAGCGGCCGCATCATCAACGAGATCGAAGGCATCTCGCGGGTGACCTACGACGTGTCGAGCAAGCCGCCGGCTACGATTGAGTGGGAGTGATGGGGCGTCCGGCATTGTCCGGCACGATCTAGCAAGAAATGCCCTGGAGCCCGCTTAATTGCGGGCTTTTGGCTTTTTTGGTCTGGCATTTTCTCGGAACGCCCAAACGGTTCTTTTGCGCTGCAGTCGTCGCTACAAGTGGGATAACCAGCGGAACGAAATGCCACCACCTGTCCCATTGCTTTTAGATTGCTAAAGTCCAACCAATCGCAGCACAGGGAAATACGAGATATGCCATCCATTACCGTTCGAAACGTCTCTGATGAGGTCTTTCGCGCCATCCGTATACGCGCCGCTCAACATGGCCGCAGCATCGAAGCCGAGATGCGCGAAATTCTCGAGTCTGCCGTGAAGCCGGAAGGTCGGGTCAAGCTGGGTTCGCTGTTGGCCCAGACCGGCCGCAAGGTCAAGTTGACGGATGAAGAGCATGCTGCCTTTAAAAGCGCACGCGATGAAGCCCCCGCTCGCGCAGTGAGCTTGGAATGATCCGTCTGGACACCAATTTGATTTCGGAGCCTCTACGCTAATAGCTTTTGATCCGCGTCATTCAATGGATCGATGAGCAGGCATTGGAAACCCTTACTTCTCCGCCATGACCGTGGCTGAGCTCCGTGCAGGTATAGCGCTGATGCCGGTTGGGCGACGTCGCCACTCGCGATATTCACCCGTTCCTGGCTGCTGGCCTGACGGTTATCGATCCTTGGGCGCTGTAAAGAGAGCTTGCTCGTATGCCATGAAATGATCGAAAACCTGGGAGATCGCGGCCTATTGCCGATCAACTCACCTCAACACATACCCCCCAATCAACCGCGAAACCTCCACCATCGACGTCTTCCCCGAGAACTCGAACCGCACCTTCCCCAGCGCCGAGAAATACACTTCCAACTCCGAGTCCAGATCGAACGTGCCCGAGGTTTCGATCGAGTACGCGACGATATTCTTGTAGGGCAGGGAGGTGAAATCCTTCTTGCTGCCGGTCAGACCCTGCACGTTCAAGGCAATGATGCGCTTGTTGGTGAACACCACGCCGTCACGCATCGACTTGTAGGCGTCGACCACGTGCTCGTCGTCCAGCAGCAGCGCGGTGACGCGTTCGCCGTATTCGGTGTTTTGCTTGAGTTTGAAGAAACCTTTGTTGTTGAAGTCGATCATCGCCTGGAATCCTGCAAGGAGAAGGTTCGCCGCAGTTTACCCTGATGACGGTGCTGGCGAAGGTGGTGTCTGACCAACCCGAGTCGTGAGGCCAAATATGTAGGCCAGGCGGGTCTGGGGCAGTGACCATACTCGCAGCCCTTTCAGAAACCGACCTCTTTGACATGACCGATGCACGTTCCGATACGCACCTGAGCGACGTTCTCGCCGGGCTCGCGCGGCAACTCACCCAGCAGGTGCCCAACCTCCACCAAATGGCCGTAGACGCGGCGACTCGGCTGCTCAGTTCCATGGGCATCGCCACCCATCCCGACGCGTTTTACTGGCATCGCTTCGACAACGCCCAATCCAGCCACCGTTCGTTCAGTGGTTACGCGCACATGGGGCCGCCCAGCGAATCGATGACGTTTACGCAACTGGTGATGCAGCGGTTTCGCGCGAGCGATCAGGACAATGCCGACTTGCTGCATGTCATGGGTGGGTTCTACACGGGCGATGCGAAGACGCTGTGGTTCGATGAGCGCAACGAGGTGCGGTTGGAGCCGGACAAGGTGTTGAGCGCGTTATGGCACATCGATTTTGCAACCTCGTATCACCAGGCGCTGGCGACGTTCTGGACCGATAATGAGCAACGGGTGCAAACGCTGATTCGGATCAACTGCCTGCGTGCGGCGGTGGATGCCTGCCAGGCCGGTCACTTGACGCGCCAGCAGGTGCAATGGGTGTTCGATGGCATGGGCTGCGCGGATGCCATGGCGCCGACGCTGGATGGCTTGGATGGTCAACGTCCAGCGATCAACGGCGTCACCGTCAGTGCGCTGCAGATCGGCAGTTATGCGTTCGCCAGCGTGCTGTGCTTCAACCGGCAGACAGGTGAGCGATTGCTGTATCTGGCAGGACGAGACACCGCGTTCCAGGTGTTCGCCGACCAGAAAGCCATGCAGGCATGGTTGTACCAGCAGGTGAAGGCCGAGCCCAGCCGCGAACGTCTGCTCGATCACGCCAGGCTGATCGAGGCTGCAGCCGCATTGGCACGGGCCCGAAGCTTCGCGCTGCTGGCAAAGAAGCCGGCGGCGCTGTTCGCTGCAAAGGTGACGTGGCAGCCCATCGCGGTCGACGCGGCGTACTGGCTGCAAGTACAAACCCGCGAACAGATGCTGGCCGAGGCCAACCTGCAGCTGCACAGCAACAGCGAGCTGCGCAAGCAGTTGTGGATCGGTTATCTGGGCGCCGGCGCGCACCTGTTCGGTGCGGCGGCGACGGTCAGTTGGCCGATCGCCTTGATCGTGGTGGTGGCCAGCGCCGGACGGTTTGCGCTGAACGTGGAGCGTGCGGTGAACGCGGCAGAAGCGGGAGACCGGCGCGCTGCACTGTATGCGTCGATCGTCAGCGGCATCGAGCTGTTGTTGAACACGACTTTATTGATTCCTCAGCAGGTACCCGAAGTCGGCGACTTGCGGCCGCTGCAAGCGCCCGCACACATGTACGAGCAGATCCCGCTGCTGCCTGACAGCCAAGGATTAATGGACGTTGCCGGCCAGCCGACGATCCGTTTGCGTGGCAACCTGTATCGCGGACGCTACGATACGAATCTGCGCTGCTGGCTGATTGTCGATCCGCAACGACCCTTTTCCTTTACGGGCAACTACCCGGTGCGTTTCAACGAGCAGTTGGAGTGGGAACTGGTGCCGCCCGGTTGCTTGCGCGGTGGCGGGGGCTGCCTGAGCGTGTCGGGGGAAATGGAGCTGGAGCCGCCACCGGTAAGCTACGTCCAGTTCGAGCGCTCGCCCAGTCGTTACGAAGTACCACTGGTGGCCCGTGCCGCAATGCGTGAGCTGTTGAGCGAGCAGTTTCGAAAGATGCTGTCGGGTGACTATTTCGACCCCTATGCGCCGCTCAACCCGGTGCTCGACAGTCTCAACCAACTGCGTACCGAGTTGATCGAAGATGCCAACGCGTTCATCGCCCATTGGCGCTCGACCAACAGATCGCCATTGCATGTGCCCGACCCTTCACTGCCGCCATACATCGCTGTGCGCCGTCTGCTGGATGAGTCCCGGGGGCTGGTCATCGGTGAGTCCCATCAAGCCATCGCCAGTAAACGCTTTTTGATCGAGAACATGCCGGCGCTTGCCAGGGACGGGGTGGAAACCCTGTACATGGAGCACCTGATGACCGATCTGCATCAGGCCGAGCTCGATCAGGTTGCCAGCGACGGGCGTCTTCCCAGCCAACTGCAGGACTACCTGCGCGACCTGGATCTGGGCCATCGGACCGACCCTGGGCAACAATACACCTTCACCACGCTGGTGCAGGCCGCACGTCGCGAAGGTATTCAGGTGCGTGCGCTGGACTGTGCGGCCAGCTATCGACTCGATGGCATGGAGGACCTCTACAATGTGGATGGCACCCTGCGTCACAGGGTGTTCAGCTACCATGCCAGCCGCGTGATCGCAGCGCGCAGTGTGTTGCCCGGCGGTGGCAAGTGGATCGCTCTGGTTGGCGATACCCACGCTTCCACCTACAAGGGCATTCCAGGTCTGGCCCAACTGCACGACGTGACGTCGCTGCGCATCGTCGATGCCGGAGCCGGGCAGCAGACCAACATCACGCTGGACCCTGGCGAGTATTACCTGCCCTCCATGGGGCATCCCGACGGTGTGGTCAAGGCGGACTGGCGCCTGGCCTTGAAGGTACGCGAGGCGCCGTTCACCTACCTGGATCCGTCACTGGCACCACCAGGCGTGATCAGGTAATGACGCCCACGATCGCGGACGCAGGCCAGTTCAACTCTTAATCTTTCTCAATTGCAGGTGTATCGTGTCGGCCTTTCGCGTTCATTGAGCAGGTGCCGCCCCCATGTCTTTCACTCGTCGACGATTTCTCGGTGGTCTGGCAGGCGTGGTGGCGGTCGGTGTGGGTGCCGGCGGCGCTGCCCGGTACTGGCTGGGAACGCCGGTCGACCAGGCCGGTGTCGACTATCAACTGATCGCCGCGCCGCTCGACGTCGAATTGGTGGCGGGCCACCAGACCCCCGCCTGGGCCTTCGGCGGTTCGGCACCCGGCCAGGAGCTGCGCGTGCGCCAGGGCGAATGGTTGCGGGTGCGCTTCATCAACCAACTGCCGTTAGAGACCACCATTCACTGGCACGGCATCCGCCTGCCGCTGGACATGGACGGCGTGCCCTATGTGTCGCAGTTGCCAGTCAAGCCCGGCGAATACTTCGATTACCGCTTTCGGGTGCCCGACGCCGGCAGTTACTGGTATCACCCCCATGTCGCCAGCAGCGAGGAACTGGGCCGGGGCCTGGTCGGCCCGTTGATCGTCGAGGAGCGCGAGCCGACCGGCTTCGCTCATGAAGCAGTGCTCAACCTGAAAAACTGGCACGTGGACGAGGAGGGCGCGTTCCTGCCGTTCAGCATCCCGCGCGAGGCTGCGCGCAACGGCACTCTGGGGCGACTCTCGACGATCAACGGTGTGCATCGGGCGACCGTCGATCTACCGGCCGGGCAGATCGTCCGCGTGCGCATTCTGAACCTGGACAACACCGCCACCTACCGCCTGAATTTCCGTGGCGACGCCGAGATGCGTCTGTATGCGCTGGACGGCAACCCGATCGAGCCCCGTGCGTTCGGCAAGGATTACTGGATGGGCCCCGGCATGCGCGTCTGCCTTGCCGTGAAGATGCCGCCTGCCGGTGAAGAGATCGCTATCCGCGATGGCTCGGTGCGTCTGGGCACGCTGCGCTCGGTGCCGGCCGAGGCAGCGGCTACCGACTGGCCGCCGGCATTGCCCGCCAACCCGATTGCCGAGCCGGACCTGGCCAACGCCGAGAAGCTCAATTTCAACTTCGAATGGGTGGGCGAGGTGTCCGACACCACCGAAGGCAAGCCTCCCAGCCTGTGGCAGATCAACGGCATCGCCTGGGACATCACCGACAAGACCTGCGCCGATCGGCCCATCGCCAAGATGCAGTTGGGCAAGAGCTACGTGCTGGAGCTCAAGAACATGACCCAATATCAGCACCCCATTCACTTGCACGGCATGAGTTTCAAGGTGATCGCGTCCAATCGGCGCAAGATCATTCCGTACTTCACCGATACGTTCCTGCTGGGCAAGAACGAACGTGCCCAGGTGGCGTTGGTGGCGGATAATCCGGGTATCTGGATGTTCCATTGCCATGTGATCGACCACATGGAAACCGGACTCATGGCTGCAATAGAGGTTGCCTGAACAGTGAAGTACGCACAGATCATCGATCGCAGCCGCGATCAGTTCTTCATGGCCGAGGCCCTGGCCTTGGCAGCCCAAGGTGCGGCGCTGGGCGAGGTGCCGGTAGGCGCGGTGCTGGTGCAGCAGGGGGAAATCGTCGGGCGCGGATTCAATTGCCCCATCAGTGGCCACGACCCCAGCGCCCACGCCGAGATGGTTGCGATCCGCAATGCCGCGCAAGCGGTGCAGAACTATCGGCTGCCGGGCAGCACCCTGTACGTCACCCTGGAGCCTTGCAGCATGTGTGCGGGGCTTATCGTGCATTCGCGCATTGCGCGGGTGGTATTCGGTGCGCTCGAACCCAAGGCGGGCGTCGCGCAAAGCCAGGGACAGTTCTTCAGTCAGGGTTTTCTGAACCACCGGCTGGTGGTGGAGGGGGGCGTGTTGGCCGAAGAATGCGGGGCTATCTTGAGCGAGTTTTTCAGGGCGCGGCGGGCGAAGGGTTGAGATTCAGGGAGGGAGTGCTGCCAAGGGCTTTTTCGCGGGCAGAGCCCGCTCCCACAAGATCACCGCGTGCTTTTAGAGGGGTGGGGTCTGCTGTGCGGGCTTTGACTGGTCGACGCCGGGCACATGCAGGTTGCCATCGGCGACCTGGCTGCCTTCGAGCTGCGGCTGGGTCACCCAGGTGAGAATGTCGTAATAGCGGCGGATGTTGGCGACGAAGTGCACCGGTTCGCCACCGCGGGCGTAGCCGTAACGCGTCTTGCTGTACCACTTCTTCTGCGCCAGGCGCGGCAGCATCTTCTTCACGTCCAGCCACTTGTTCGGGTTCAGCCCTTCGCCTTCGGCCAGCTTGCGCGCGTCGTCCAGGTGGCCGCTGCCCACGTTGTAGGCGGCCAGGGCGAACCAGGTCCGGTCGGGCTCCTCGATGCTGGCATCGAGCTGGTCCTTGACGTAGGCGAAGTACTTGGAGCCGCCATTGATGCTCTGCTTGGGGTCCAGGCGGTTGCTGACCCCCATGGCCTGAGCCGTATTCTGGGTCAGCATCATCAGGCCGCGCACGCCGGTCTTGGAGGTCACGCCCGCCTGCCACATCGACTCCTGATAGCCGATGGCAGCCAGCAGCCGCCAGTCGACCTTTTCCTGCTTGGCCGAGGCCTGGAAGGTCTTCTCGAACTTGGGCAGGCGTTGTTGCAGGTGCTGGGCGAAGGTGTAGGCGCCGACGTAGCCCAGTACGTCGACATGCCCGTAATAACGATCCTTCAGCCGTTGCAGGGTGCCGTTGCCCTTGACCTTGTCGATGAAGCTGTTGACCTCGTCGAGCAGGCTGTTGTCGTCGCCTGCAGCCACGGCCCAGCGCTGGTCGCGGCCGTCACCCAGGTCGAAGGCGACCCGCACGTTGGGGAAATACACCTGGTTCATGGCGACTTCGTTGGAGTCGACCAGGGTCAGGTCGATCTGCCCTTCGTCGACCATGCGCAGCAGATCCACCACCTCCACCGCATCGGACTCCTCGTACTCGATCGCCGGGTACTGCAGCTTCAGCTTGGCCAGTTGCTCGGCGTGGCTGCTGCCCTTGAGCACCATGATCTTCTTGCCCACCAGCTCGGCGGCATCGGTGGGGCGGTTCTGGCCATTGCGATAGATGACCTGCGGTGTCACTTCCAGGTAGGGGTGGGAAAAGCGCGCCTGTTTTTCCCGCACTTCGCTGGTGACCAGGCCGGCAGCCGCCAGTACCGGCCCCTTGGGCTGGCTCAGGCCGGCGAAGATATCGTCGAGGTTGTCGGCGGTTTCGATCTTGAGTTCGACCCCCAGGTCATCGGCGAAACGCTTGACCAGCTCGTATTCGAAACCGGTTTCGCCGTTGCGATCCTGGAAATAGGTCGCCGGGCTGTTGCGGGTTATGACGCGCAGCACGCCGTCCTCCTTGACCCGCTCGAGCGTGCTGGGTTTATCAACACAGCCACTGAGCAGCAGGAGAAGTCCGGTTGCGAAGAGCCATTTGGCGCAGCGCGAGCGTAAGACGGTCTGGGTGAGCATGGGTGCAGTATACGCAAACGGCCGCTTGAGCCATATCTCGACAGTAAGTAGAGGAGTCTGCTAGAGCGGCGAGGCCTGCGCGACCACCCTTCGACCGCCCGTCCTGCGGGATCTGACGAACGAACGCGGTGTTTTCCATCCGTCGGGTGCCTAGCGCAACGGTTTAGGCTAGAATGCACGGCCTCCAAGCACACCCCCTTTCGAGGCTGTCCCGACGATGTTGATCCTGCGCGGCGCTCCTGCCCTTTCTGCCTTTCGCCACGGTAAATTACTCGAGCAACTGAGCCAGAAGGTCCCCGCTGTTACTGGCCTGTATGCTGAATTCGCCCACTTCGCCGAAGTCGAAGGCGAGCTGGCCAGCGACGACCAGCAAGTCCTTGCCCGTCTGCTCAAGTACGGCCCCAGCGTTCCGGTTCAGGAGCCCACCGGGCGGCTGTTCCTGGTGCTGCCGCGTTTTGGCACCATCTCGCCCTGGTCGAGCAAGGCCAGCGATATCGCACACAACTGTGGCCTGACTCAGGTTCAGCGTCTGGAACGCGGCATTGCCTTTTATGTGTCTGGTGATTTCAGCGAGACTGAAGCCGAGCTGATCGGCGGTGTGCTGCACGACCGCATGACCCAGGTGGTGCTGTCCCGTCTGGAAGAGGCCGCCGGCCTGTTCCGTCATGCCGAACCCAAGCCGCTCACCGCCGTGGACATCCTGGGCGGCGGTCGTGCCGCGCTGGAAAAGGCCAACGTCGAGCTGGGCCTGGCCCTGGCCGAAGACGAAATCGACTATCTGGTCAGCAGCTTCCAGGGTCTGGCGCGCAACCCGCACGACATCGAACTGATGATGTTCGCCCAGGCCAACTCCGAGCACTGCCGCCACAAGATCTTCAACGCCAGTTGGGACATCGACGGTCAGAGCCAGGAAAAAAGCCTGTTCGGCATGATCAAGAACACCTACCAGATGCACAGCGAAGGCGTGCTCTCGGCGTACAAGGACAACGCTTCGGTCATCGTCGGCAGCGTGGCCGGGCGCTTCTTCCCCAACCCTGAAACCCGCCAGTACGGCGCGGTGCAGGAGCCGGTGCACATCCTGATGAAGGTGGAAACCCACAACCACCCTACGGCGATCGCGCCGTTTCCAGGTGCCTCCACCGGGTCTGGCGGCGAGATCCGCGACGAAGGTGCGACCGGCCGTGGCGCCAAGCCCAAGGCGGGTCTGACCGGTTTCACCGTGTCCAACCTGAACATTCCAGGCTTCGAGCAGCCGTGGGAAAAACCCTACGGCAAGCCCGAACGCATCGTCACCGCGCTGGACATCATGATCGACGGCCCCCTGGGCGGCGCGGCGTTCAACAACGAATTCGGTCGTCCGGCCCTGACCGGCTACTTCCGTACCTTCGAGCAAAGCATCGACACCCCCCATGGCGAAGAAGTGCGCGGCTATCACAAGCCGATCATGCTCGCCGGCGGCATGGGCAACATCCGTGAAGAACATGTGCAGAAAGGCGAGATCACCGTCGGTTCCAAGCTGATCGTGCTCGGTGGCCCGGCCATGCTCATCGGCCTGGGCGGCGGTGCCGCATCCTCCATGGCCACCGGCACCAGCTCGGCGGACCTTGACTTCGCGTCGGTGCAGCGCGAGAACCCGGAAATGGAGCGTCGTTGCCAGGAAGTCATCGACCGTTGCTGGCAGCTGGGCGACAAGAACCCCATCAGCTTCATCCACGACGTGGGCGCGGGCGGTCTGTCCAACGCGTTCCCCGAACTGGTCAACGACGGTGGCCGTGGCGGTCGCTTCGAGTTGCGCAACGTGCCCAACGACGAGCCGGGCATGGCCCCGCTGGAAATCTGGAGCAACGAATCCCAGGAACGCTACGTGCTGGCCGTTGACGCCGCCGATTTCGAGCGTTTCCAGGCCATCTGCGAACGCGAGCGTTGCCCGTTCGCCGTGGTCGGCGAGGCCACCGCCGAGCCGCAATTGACCGTCACCGACAGCCACTTCGGCAACAGCCCGGTCGACATGCCGCTCGAAGTGCTGCTGGGCAAGGCGCCACGCATGCACCGCAGTGCCGTGCGCGAGCAGGCGCTGGGTGACGACTTCGACCCGTCCCAGCTGGACCTGGCCGAATCCATCGAGCGCGTGCTGCATCACCCGGCCGTGGCCAGCAAGAGCTTCCTGATCACCATCGGCGACCGCACCATCACCGGCCTGGTGGCACGCGACCAGATGGTCGGCCCGTGGCAGGTACCGGTAGCCGACGTTGCCGTCACTGCCACCAGCTTCGACGTCTACAGCGGCGAAGCCATGGCCATGGGCGAGCGCACGCCGCTGGCATTGCTCGACGCCCCGGCCTCGGCACGCATGGCGGTCGGCGAAACCCTGACCAACATCGCCGCATCGAGCATCGCGAAAATCTCCGACATCAAGCTGTCGGCCAACTGGATGTCCGCGGCTGGCCATCCAGGTGAAGACGCGCGTCTGTACGACGCCGTGCAAGCGGTCGGCATGCAGTTGTGCCCGGCGCTGGGCATCACCATCCCGGTCGGCAAGGACTCCATGTCCATGAAGACCCAATGGAGCGAGGAGGGCACCGACAAGAGCGTGACCTCGCCGATGTCGCTGATCATCACCGGCTTCGCTCCGGTGGTCGACATCCGCAAGACCCTGACCCCGCAACTGCGCATGGACAAGGGCGAAACCGACCTCATCCTCATCGACCTGGGTCGTGGTCAGAACCGCATGGGCGCCTCGATCCTGGCTCAGGCGCATGGCAAGTTGGCCAACCAGGCGCCGGACGTCGACGATGCCGAAGACCTCAAGGCATTTCTTCGCCGTGATCCAGGGCCTCAACGCCGACGGCCACCTGCTGGCTTACCATGACCGTTCCGACGGTGGCCTGCTGGCCAGCGTGGTGGAAATGGCCTTCGCCGGTCATTGCGGGCTCAACCTGCAACTGGCCACCCTGGCGCATAGCCGCGAGGAAGTGGGCGCGGTGCTGTTCAACGAAGAACTGGGCGCGGTGATCCAGGTCCGTCAGGACGCCACGCCGATGATCCTGGCGCAGTTCAGCGCCGCAGGCCTGGGCAACGACTGCGTGGCCGTGATCGGCCAACCGATCAACAACGGTGCGGTGAACATCCGTTACCACGACGAGGTGCTGTTCAGCGGCGAGCGCCGTCTGCTGCAACGCCAGTGGGCCGAGACCAGCTACCAGATCCAGCGACTGCGCGACAACGCCGTCGGCGCCGATCAGGAATTCGATGCGCTGCTCGAAGAAGACAACCCAGGCCTGAGCTTCAACCTCAGCTACGACGTCAACGAAGACATCGCTGCGCCGTACATCAAGAAGGGTGTCCGCCCGCAGGTGGCGGTGCTGCGCGAGCAGGGCGTCAACGGTCAGGTCGAGATGGCCGCGGCCTTCGATCGCGCCGGCTTCAATGCCATCGACGTACACATGAGCGATATTCTTGCCGGTCGCGTCGACCTCAACGAGTTCAAGGGGCTGGTCGCCTGCGGCGGTTTCTCCTACGGTGACGTTCTGGGTGCCGGTGAGGGCTGGGCCAAGTCGGCACTGTTCAACGCCCGTGCCCGTGATGCATTCCAGCAGTACTTCGAGCGCAGCGATAGCTTCACGCTCGGTGTGTGCAACGGTTGCCAGATGATGTCCAACCTGCATGAACTGATTCCGGGCAGCGAGTTCTGGCCGCACTTCGTGCGCAACCGTTCCGAGCAGTTCGAAGCGCGCGTGGCCATGGTCCAGGTGCAGGAATCCAATTCGATCTTCCTGCAGGGCATGGCCGGTTCGCGCATGCCGATCGCCATCGCCCACGGTGAAGGCCACGCCGAGTTCGCCTCGGCCGATGCCTTGCTGCAGGCCGATGTGTCGGGCTGCGTAGCCCTGCGTTTCGTCGACAACCACGGCAAGGTCACCGAGCAGTACCCGGCCAACCCGAACGGCTCGCCGCGCGGGATCACCGGTCTGACCAGCCGTGACGGTCGCGTGACCATCATGATGCCGCACCCGGAGCGGGTCTTCCGCGCAGTGCAGAACTCCTGGAAGCCTGAGGAGTGGGACGAGGACGGTGCCTGGATGCGCATGTTCCGCAACGCCCGAGTCTGGGTCGACTGACGCGTGTTCAAACTGGCCTTCTTCGTTCCCGACAGCCATGTCGAGCTCGTCAAAAGCGCTGTATTCGCCGCCGGTGGCGGTCGCATCGGCGCCTACGACAACTGTTCGTGGCAGGTGATGGGGCAGGGCCAGTTTCGGCCGCTAGCGGGGAGCCAACCCTTTTGCGGGCAGGCGGACGTCGTGGAAAAGGTCGAGGAGTGGAAGGTCGAGCTGGTCGTGGCCGATTCACTCATTGCACAGGTGGTGCAAGCACTCAAGCTTGCCCACCCCTATGAAACGCCGGCCTATGAAGTGTGGCGGCTTCACGAGCTGTAAGCCGCCACCGTTCTTCAGCGCAGACGCATCTGGCCGTACACCCGCTTGACCAGATCGAGGTTGCCCTCGCGTACCTTCACCAGGTTATGGCTCTGCAGTTCGCTCACGCCCTGGGCGTGCTGAGCCTGATCCACCACACCTGCGACCTTCAGCGTCATGCCTTCGGTAGCCGACAAGGCGGAAGCCTTGGCGACGCCCTCTCGGTCAGTGCGCTTGAAGTCGAAACTGCCTTGCTCTATCGCGCTGCCTGCACCCGCCGAGCCGTAGGCTTGCAAGGCTTCGGTTGCCGCCTTGTTCCACTTGCCGGCCAACATGGCAGTCTCACTGGCCAGTGCGCCAGGCGTCGCCTCGGCGTCCAGTCGAGCCTGTCCGTCCACGTTCAGCACTTTCACATCGTCACGGCGGCTGGTAACCACCAGGTTGCCACCAACGCTGCCGGTGATCGTCTGTGCCTGGACTTCGGCGCCATCGAGTCGCAGCTGGCCGTGGGTATCGACCTGGACGGTATCGGCCACCAGTCTGGCGTTGCGATAGGTCTTGCTGTCTTCTTTGTATTGGGTGATCGCGAGCTGCGATTTGCCGGTTTCCGAACCGATGTCGAATGTCTTCACATCCGCCTGGGTGCGCTGGGTAGCCGCTTCCAGTTGAACGCCACCGTTGGTTGCCTGGAGCTGGATCCGGGCGGCATCGATTTCAGTGCCTTGCAAGGTGATGGCCTGGCTGTGACGCGCCAGTGCGCTCAACTTGACGTCGTTGGCAACTCGCCACTGCGAATGCACCTGGCGATAGCTGTCGCGCTCCGTCTGGCTCATCTGCAGGCCTTGATCGCTGTTCGCTACGTGATGCCCAGTGGCCGTCACCTTGTCGACGCCCGCCAGATTCAGCAATTTGCCGCCTGTGGAAATGTTCAACGTGTCGACCTTCTGCTCCTGAGAACCGATCTGTACGCCTGTCAGCACCACGTCACGTCCGGAAGACAGGCTGACCATGCCCGGTGTGTCCAGGCGCGCCACGACGGCCTGACGTTCGTTGACGGTACGCTGACCATCCACGGACTGCTTGTGATGGCTGGCCTGGTTCAGCGACAGTGCGCCGCCAGCGTTCACGGTGACAGGACCCTTCGCGCTGCTGAACGCCGTGCCTTCGTACTGGCCATTACCTTTGAGCTGGATGTCGATGCCGGCCACACCTGCAATCGTCCCCACCTTCGCCTGGCTCGTACCTTCGCCGAGTTTTTCTGCGGCGGCCTTGAGGTCGTGGTTCTGCGCGCTGATGCGGGTCACACCCGTGGTGCTCAGATAGGACGTTCCCACGTCGTTGATGTTGCCATCGACCGAGACATCGACCTCGCCGCCCTGATACCGGCTGACCATTGCCTGGTCTGCCGTGTTTCTTGCCGTGCTGGCGCGGATACGCAAGGTGCCGTCGGCAACCGCATCCACACCCTGGCTGCGCAGCGTGTGCGCGGTCAGGGCCATCCCGCCTTGAGTGCGCAGTTGCGCGTCGGCCATGTTGAGCTGTTGCGTGGCATTGATGTTCAGCTCACCGCTGCCTGCGTCGAGCCGTGCCTGTGGGGCGGGTTTGTCGGTGGTGGCGCGGCCTTGCAGATTGATGTCGCCTGCGGCTGAAAGGTCGATGCCTTTATTCGCTGTCATTCGGATGCCCGGCATCTTGATCCCGGCACCCTCGTGGGTGCTGACGATACGGATGCGCCCGTCGCTGTCCATGGCGCCGAGCAGGTTGGCATCGATGCGCTTGGGCATGCGCGTGCTGCTGACGACTTCGCTCTTGGCGTAATCGATGAGGTTGCTGCCGAGCACCAGGTCGACATCGCCGCCTGCACGGATCGATCCGTTACTGGTGATGCTTGGCGCTATCAGCGCAAGACTGCCTTCCAGGTTGCTCACGCCGTTCTTGTCCACCCGCAGTGCACCCTTGGCCGCTTGGGTGGCGAGCTGGTGCAGCTGGCCATCCTGCAGCGTGGGCGAACCGACCACGAAGGTGGCACGCGGCACATTGGCCAGGCTGGCGCCGTTGAGGGTGATGCCGTTCGGGTTGGCCAGCACATAGTCCGCCGCCGCGCCGAAGATCGCTTGCGGGCCATTGACGTTGGAGCGACTGTGGCCGACCACCTCGTTGAGAATGGTGCTGGCCGCCGTCCCGCCCAACTGTGGGTTGGCCTGCAACGCACCGGCCAGTTCGCTGTGTCCGGCGACCACGCTGTTGTTGAGCACTACACCCTCGGTACCGACGTTGTACTCGCTGTAGAAGTTGTGCGAGAGCCCCGTTTGGTTGGGTGCGACGATGTCGATCACCGGAACGGTCCGATCGGTGTGGATGGTCGGCGCTCCAGCGTGTCCATCCAAGGGTTCCAGGCCATCGGCCCAGGCGTACGAGCAGGGCACCAGCAAGGCGGCGGCGATGGCCAGCGGCAGCGAGCGTGGCGTCAGGTGGCGCGGGTGTTTCGTGTTGTGAGTCATCGAGGTCTTTCCTTAGGTCCTGGATTGGTCTGTGCATCGAGCGGTGGCCGATGCACAGGGGATTACCTTAGGAAGGGTGTACTTCGAGCGACAGGGGCACTGCGCGCAGTGCCCCGTAGGATGCGGCCCAAAGAATTGTCAGGCCGGGATGAGAGCTGCGGCCCCGTTCAGACAGGGCCGTGACGAAGCCTCAGAGCGAAAGTTTTTCCACTCCCCCTGTCAGGTGCTGGGTCCGGTTATGGCCGCCTGCGCGGAACAGCCCGGTGTCGATCTGCACCTCTTCGGGCTTGTCCTTCTGCAGATCGCTGTACAGGTTCTTGATCGCGCTCAGCGACGGGGTCCGCGCCAGCAGCGACACGGTCACCAGTCGGTCGCGCGAATCCAGGTCACTGGTCTGCAGACGGTCGTTGCTTGGCGTCACCTGATTGCCCGTCGTCTGCAGCTGCGCACCCTGCAACAGCGTTTCCTTGGCCACGTTCAGGCCTAGGCTGTCCCGGCCATTGAGTACCGTGCTCTGGGCCACGGTGTCCCGCAGTTCGCGGCGCAGTTCGAAGTCGAGTTTGGCCGAGACGGGGAACGAATAGGTCGCGTTCAGCTGCTCCAGGCGTTGTTTGGTCTTGTTGCCCCATTCGCCCGCCAGGCTCGCCAGTCCACCGATGGCCCCCCATGGATCTCCGCCCTTGCCGATTGCGGCCTCGGCCTTGACGGTGATGGCGTCGACATCGTCCTTCACGCTGATCGCCTGCAGGCTGCCTACCGAGCCGTTGATCTGATCGGCGTGCACCTGCGCACCGGCCAGCCGCAGTTCACCTGGGGTGTTGAAGTCGACCGTGTCCGCGGTCAACCGGGCGTTGGCGTAGGTACTGCTCTGCAGCTTGTCGTAGTCGAGCTTGAAGTCGGCAGCGAACTCGTTGAGCGAGTAGGTCTGCTTGTTACTCCCTGTTTGCCCCCCCAGGTTGAAACTGGCGGAAATCAGCTTGTTGTCGCGCTTGCTGAGCGACTGTGCTGCGTTGATATGAATACCCCCGTTGCTGGCGTCCAGCGCGATACGGCTGGCGTTGGCCTGCAAGCCCTCCAGCAATATCGCCGCGACGTGGTCGCTGCCTGCCGTCACGGTCAGGTCGTCACGTACATGCCACTGCGCACCGCGTTGCACGGTCGATTTTTCGTCGGTCTGGCCGATCTCGAACCCTGCACCGCCAGCCAGCGGCAAACCGCCTGTAGGCGTCTGCGCGCTGACCTTGAGCGAGCCGCTGCCGCCATAGACATTACCCTTGGCGCTGGCGCTATCGACGCTGGCAAGCACCACCACACTTTCCCCGGCATTGACCGACAGACTCTCGACAGGGGCTTGCTGCGAACCGATATCGGTACCCTGCATGATTATGTTGCCCTTGGCATTGAGCGTCACCGCACCCGAGGTGTCGATTCTGCCGCCGACACCGATGATCTGGGTGCTGTCCAGTTCGGTGTATTGCCCACTACCGGCGATGGCTCCGCCCGTTACCACCGGCACGGGTGCGACGATGCCGCTGAGCTGGGCAGCGCCGCGCCCGCGAGTACCGTCGTCGTGCTTGACGATACTGTTTCTGGCCTGGCGCAGTTGCAGGTTGCCACCGCTGTCGATCCGAATCGGCCCGTTCTCGCTGCTCATCAGTGTGCCCTCATACAAGCCATCGGTGCCCAGCTGAATGGCGATGCCCTTTTTGCCGACCAGGCTGCCGACCACAGCGGTGTCCACCGTCTTGTACTGCGCACTGCTGTAGCCACGCGCGCCGGCGCCCAAGGCCCAGTCGGCAATGGTCGAGGTTTCCAGGCGCGCGATGGCGTCCACCCCCAGCGCATCGATGGTGGTGCGAACGCTGTTACGGGCTGCGTCCAGGGTATGGCTGCCAGCGCTCAGGGCGATCGCTCCGACCGTGCTCTCGTACTGGGTTCCGACGTCATGCAGCTTGCCGGTGACCGCGATATCGATATCACCACCCTTGAACGCCGAGACGCGGGCAATATCGGTCATCGATTGGGTGCTGCGATCCAGGTAGTCCGCCTTGAGATTGATGCCCACGCTCCATGGCAGCAGGCCTTCTTCCAGGCCGTTGGAATACAGGCTGGTCTGATCGACGCCGGTCCACAGCTTTTGCACCTGGCGAGCGATGGCACCGTAGTCCAGCGAACTGCCTGCACTGAGCTTGATCTTGTTGTAATCCAGGGCCGTCTTGGTGATGTCGGTAACCGCCTGGTTGCGAACATTGTCGGCGCGCACCCGCAACAGCTGGCCGGCTTCCACATGCGCCGCTTGTGTTGTCAGGTTTTTTGCCGTCAGGTAGGCGTCTTTGCCTGCCTTGATGGTGCTGCGTGTGTGCACGCGCTCGCTGCGCCCATCGGTATCGGTCTGCAGCGCGAAAGCGGACCCCGAGCCGATGCGGTCGAGGCCTGCGGTGATCTCATAGCCCACGGTCCTTCCAGTCGCCTGGTTGCGGAAGCTGCGCAGCGCCTGCGTCGCCAGGATGCGAATGTCCTCGGCCGTGAGCATGGCGTCCTGCTCGGCCTCGACCGACGAGCCAACGATGGCCAAGGTCTTGCCCGCCTCGAGCGTGACGTTTTTGCCCTTCAGGCTGCTGCCTTTATGGGTGCTCAGTTTCGCCGTGTCCAGGGTCCACTGCTCGCGCGACCCGGCGCCTGCGTTCCACTGTCCCGACGCGCCTTGCGCCCCGTCCACCGGCTGTCCCGAGCCGGGTCCGGCAGCCTCGACGAAGACCGTCAGGTTCCAGTCCTTGCCTTTGAGTGTGGACTCGCTGCTCTGCTCACCGGCATCGACGGTCAACTGACCGTGACTCTTGATCTTCAGGTTGCCCCCGGCCGAAATGTTCGACCCTGTGATCCGGGTATCTTTCCGGCTCTCCAGAACCACTTCGCCACTGGCGTCGAGCGAGCTGCCCTGGTAGGTGTGTTGAGTGCGGTCATAGCTGCGGTCGGACGAGCTGAACAACGCAGAGTCCAGGCGGGCGTTTTCCAGGTGCTTGTACGCCTGTGCGCCTTTTACCGTGAGGTTTTCGGAACGGCTTTGCAGGCTGATGTCCTTGGCCTGGACCTGCGCGGCGACCAGCTCGACGCGATCGGCTTTGACCTCGACCTTGCCGGCGTTCGCCTTGAGCTGGCTGCCACGGTAGTCGGTCGTCTGCTCGCGGTCGTGCAGTTCAGTGCGCGTGCGCCGCACGATCACATGACCTTCGCGACTGTCCTGCACCACGTTGCCGCTCAACTCGACGGTACCGATCTCCACCGTGTCGGTGCCAGCCAGGTCGATATCGCCGCGGCTGGTCAAGTCGCTGCCGGTGACCTTGACGGTACGCCCCGCCAGTCTGACCGACTGACCTTCCAGGCGGCTGGACGCCGCGGTCTGCGTCTTCTGCACAGCGGTGCTGTCCTGGCGTTGCGCACCTTGGCGTTTATTGCTGACGGTCACGCGGTCCAGCGTTTCATCGACATTGGCAATCACGTCCAGCGCGTTGCCTGCGCGTACGGCAATGTCACCGCCGCTGTTGATGTGGGTGGCGGCGAGCTTGGCGTTGTTGCCTGCCGTCAGGGTCACATTGCGCGTTGCGTCCAGGCTGTTGGTCAGGTGTTGGTCCTGCTTCTTGTAGACCGTGGTGGTGGTCGCGCCCGCAGGCACGAAATACCAGCTGTTATCCACACCTGTTCTGACACTGGATTCGGTAGTGCGGGTCAAGGTGTCCAGCGTCAGGTTCGCCCCGGCATCGGCGGTGATCGATGCGCCGCGGGCGTTTACCGACGTGATGTTCAGATCCCCCGCCGAGCTGAGGCGAAGGTCGCCATCGCCGGCGTTCAACAGGCCCTGAGTGGGCAGGCCGTCGCGCTGAGCGGTGCTGGTGATGTGCAGATTGCCGCGCGACGCTACATCGATGCCTTGCCGCGCCTCGACTCGACTGACGCCCATGTTGATACCAGCACCTTCGCGTGTGCTCAGGATATTGATCCGGCTGGCATGCATGGCCCCGACCAACTGCGCGTCGGTCTTGAAGCTGTTCTGCTGGATGTTGCTGATTGCCAGGCTGTCGGCATCGACCCGGTGGCTGCCCAAGAGAATGTCGAGATTCTGCTGTGCGCTGATCTGACCTTGCTGGTCGATCCTCGGCGCGATCAGAGCCAGCGAACCGCCGTTCACCGTGACACCTGTACCGTTCACTCGCAGTGCCGCGCGTGGGTCGACCGTACCGCCCGTGTCGAATCCGGCGATACGGCCGTTCTCGACCTGCGGCCGACCCACCAGGAAGGTCGCCTGACGGTCCAGGCCCAGGTTCACCTGCGCACCGTTGAGGGAAATACCATTGGGGTTGGCCAATACGTAGTCGGCCGCCTGGCCGAAGATGAGCTGCTCGCCCTTGATCTCGGAGCGGTAACGGCTGGTCACCTCGTTGAGGATCGTGCTGGCGGCCCGGCCCCTGAACTGCGCGTTGGCCTGGACATCCTGGAACTGCCCAGCCACATGTGCCCGGCCGGACTGCAAGCTGTTGTTCAGCACCACGCCCGGTTGGCCGACGTTGTAGTGCACGTAGCGGTTGTGCGAGAGGCCTGCGGCATTGGGTGCGACGATGTCGATGACAGGCGCACGGTCCGGGCTGTTGATGATGACCGGCGCAGCGCCCGAATCGAGGTCCGACTGGAGAAGGGCGGCGTTGGCCATGTAGGGGGCCAGGACGATACTGGCAATCGCCAGGCGCAGGGTGTCGCGCTGAACAAAACGTGATGGTTTTTTCATGGGATGTTTACCTGTTGTCAGAGCTTGTATGGCAGAACCTGGGTTTCAGGGCGCAGGTGTCAGAAGACTTGCGAGAGCCCGATCGTCCAGAAACCTGGCTCCGGTGAAGTGCTGGTACGTCGATGCAAACCGCGTTGATAATCCAGCGTCAGCTGTCCATCGCCCCAACTCAGGGCCGCGCCGGTACTCAAGCCGACGGCGTGCTGGGTCTGGACCTCGTTGTAGGTGTGCTGGCCCCAACCCAGGTCCAGCCCGGCACGGGGCGTCAGATACAGGCCGGGAGCCAGCAGGTGGGAAGTGCTCAGGGTGTTGCGCAGCGTGGCGCCCTTGGATACCGGCTGGCTGTCCAGACGGTAACCGCGCACGTTGCTGCTGCCGGCCAGGCGCAGCTGTTCCAGGCTGGGCAGCGGATCCGGGCTGTACTGAAGATCGAGCTCGGTGTTCCAGGCCCAGCGTCGTTCGAGAACGTCGAACAGCGAACGGCGGGTAACCGTGCCCCGGTACTTTTCGAAATGCGCTTGGGGAGCGTCATGGCGCAGGGGCGTGCGATCACCTCCCAGCCAACCCTGTCCTCGGGAATAGCCCAGATAGCCGCTCCACACCGAATCACCCAGGTGCGTCACGTTCAGCCCTACGCTGGCGACGCTGAGCGTGGTGCGACCGTTGCGCACGGTAGTGCCGTCGAACAGCAGGTCGGCTCGGGTCTGGTCCAGGCGCAGGTCGGCGTTGAGCAGCGTCGTCTGGTTGCGCCACAGGCTTCGGTCCAGCTTGACCCCGTAGCTGTCCAGGCTTTGCGCCACGTTATGGCGATTGGGCAGCGGTGCGCGGGACTCGAAACGACTCGCCGAAGCGCTCAGGGTCCAACGCCCGTAGGGGATTTCGTAGAACATCCCGCCTTGGCGACTGAATCCCGGACCACCGTCCAGGCTGTGGGCATAGCTGGCCGCCAGCGAATCGTTGAGGTGCAACGGGTTGTCCAGGCTCAGGCTCAATTGCGCCTGGTGACGCCCGGAGCTGTCGCTGCCTCGGTTGTTCAGGCCGGTGCCCAGCGCCCAGGATTTGCTTGCGTCCTGTGGACGCAGAATGATCCGCGTGCCGCCTACCTGCTCGCCGGGTGCGATGTCCAGGGTCAGGTCGACCGAGCGCAATCGGTTGAGCTGGTCCAGACCACTTTCCACATCGGTGAGCTTGAGCGGGCGACCGATCATTCCGGGGAATGCACTGCCCAGCGCCAGATCGGTACTGCCATCGGCGATTTCGATCGACTCGATGAAGCCTTCGAGCATGGCAATGACCAGCTCTCCATCTGCTTGGGGCAATCGAAGGACATAGGGTCTGGCGGCGATGTAGCCGGCCTTCACATAGGCACTGGTCAGCGCAAGGAGCATCTGGTTGATGTCGTTGACGCCGATGCAAGGCGAAACCCAAGGCTGCAGCACGGCCTGCAGTGCAGCGGTATCCAGCAGTTGGTTGTCCTGCACGTGCACGCCGGAGACCGGCCAGCACTCGGTGTCGTGCTCGACCCGCTGCGCGGCGGCAGGCGCCTGCAACTCTGCATCTTTATTGAGGGTTTCCAGCCGCTGCGCCCGTTCGTTGGCCTCACGCTCCAGACGCTGGCTGTCGAACTGACGCAGGATCTGCTCGTTCAGTCGTGGCACGTCTGTTTCCGCCAGCGCCAGGGCAGGTCCCAACAGCAACATGGATAACAGGCAGTCTTTGCGGAAAATCGTCATTGCAGCCCAGCCCCAGTCGTCGACCAATCAGTAGAGGGCCACTCTAAGAGGGAGGACTTCCCTGGGAACGGGTAGGGGAGAGGGGGTATTGGTAGGAAGAATCTGACAGACAGTAGGAAAGCGAGGATTAGAAAAAGGAACCAGTCGTAGGATGGTTCCTATGGTGTCTGAAGGACCGCTACGATCGCGTCAGTGCAGAGGGCGTTCGGTTCAAGGCCTGATCTCGATCATCGTGCCGTCCTTGACCAGGCTCCACACTTCACGCATGTCGTCGTTTTTCATGGCGATGCAGCCATCGGTCCAGTCCAGCGTGGCGAAGTACCATTCCGGATACTCCGCGTCGATCGGGGTGCCGTGGATCATGATCATACTGCCCGGTGCGACGCCCTCGCGGCGGGCCCGGGCCGCGTCGCTGATGTTGGGGTAGGAAACGTGCATGGCCAGGTTGAAGCGGTCACTGACCTTGCGCCAGTCGAGCCAGTAGAAACCCTCGGGGGTGCGCTTGTCTCCCTCGCGCTCCTTGGCTCCGTTGGGCTGCTTGCCCAGAGAGATACGATAGCTCTTGAGCGGCTCGCCGTCGCTGATCAACTGCAACTGGCGGCTGGTCTTGAGCACCAGCACCTTATCGATCGGGTCCACGCCCAGGCGCTTGCCCGGTTTCGCCGCAACGCCGATCTGGTCAACCGGCTTGCGTTCCACGGTAACGGTGAAGGCCGCCTGGGCGCTTACGGTCAAGCACAGGCAGAACAGGGCGATCAGGCAGCGCATCGATGGGGTATTCCTGCAATGAACACGCACCGTAGGGGCCGGTGCGTCGGGTCAGGTCTGAGGCGGCCGCGCGAGCAGGGGCCCCAGGCACTCGTTGCGGACCGGATAGTTGTGCTCCAGCGCGGTCGGCGAAAAAGTATTCTAAGGTACGCCCGACGGTGGGGAAAGCGAGCTCCGCCCAAGGGATCTGATTTTGCGCGAACAATCCCACTTCCAGGCTTTCCTCACCCACGGCAAATACAGGCTCGGACATTTCGGCGCGGTAGAACACCTGCACCTGGCTGATGTGCGGCAGATCGAAAACGGTGTACAGCGCAAGGTCGGTCACCTGGGCGCAGGCTTCTTCCATGGTTTCGCGGCTGGCGGCCTGTTGCAGGGTTTCGCCGTTTTCCATGAAGCCTGCCGGCAGGGTCCAGAAACCGCGGCGCGGCTCGATGGCCCGCCGGCACAACAACACCTGCCCCTGCCATACGGCAATGCAGCCTGCCACCACCTTGGGATTCTGGTAATGAACGAGGTGGCAATGTCCGCAGACGAATCGGGGACGTGTGTCGCCGGTAGGAATGCGCAGGGTCACCGGGTTGCCGCAATGGCTGCAGAAATTCATGCTGAGATCCTTGATGGCTGCCGCTATCTTGGCCGTACTGTCCGAGGGCCGCAAGCCCGCGGCATGGCAAATCGGGCTTGGGCTGCCAGCGGCTTTTGGTGCATCATGCCAGCAGGCCACGGATCGAGAAACGCCATGCTGGACGAGCTACTGCGCCGAGTGAGCAACCACACCCCACGCACGCTGGAAACCGACAGCCGTTTTCCCGAAGCGGCGGTGCTGCTGCCCATCACTCGCAGCGACGAGCCCGAACTGGTCCTGACGCTGCGTGCCTCGGGGCTCTCCACCCACGGCGGCGAGGTGGCCTTTCCCGGCGGCCGGCGCGACCCGCAGGACCCGGACCTGGTGTTCACCGCCCTGCGTGAGGCCGAAGAGGAAATCGGTCTGCCGCCGGGGCTGGTGGAAGTGATCGGTCCGCTCAGCCCGCTGGTCTCCAAGCACGGGCTCAAGGTCACGCCTTTTGTCGGGATCATTCCCGACTACGTCGAATACCAGCCAAACGATGCCGAAATCGCTGCCGTGTTCTCCGTGCCGCTGGAGTTCTTCCGCCAGGATCCGCGCGAACACACCCACCGCATCGATTACCAGGGGCGCAGCTGGTATGTGCCCAGCTACCGCTTCGGCGAATACAAGATCTGGGGATTGTCGGCGATCATGATCGTCGAGCTGGTCAACCTGATGTATGACGCCCGGATCAGCCTGCACCGGCCTCCCGAGCACTACACCGCCATCTGAGCGTCGTTCGGCCAGGTGCCGTGCCGACCGCTGCTGCGTCGAGGACATCACATGAAATACCGTCTGGGCGACTCTCGCGTCGAAACCCATCCCGACAGCTGGACCGCACCCAATGCCACCCTGATCGGCAAGGTGCGGCTGCAGGCCGGCGCCAGCGTGTGGTTCGGCGCCGTGCTGCGCGGCGACAACGAACTGATCGACATCGGCGAGCACAGCAACGTCCAGGACGGCACCGTGATGCACACCGACGCCGGCGTGCCGCTGACCATCGGTCGCGGCGTCACCATTGGCCACAATGCCATGCTGCATGGGTGCACCGTGGACGACTTCAGCCTGATCGGGATCAACGCGGTCATCCTCAACGGCGCCAGGATCGGCAAGCATTGCATCATCGGCGCCAACTCGCTGATCGCCGAAGGCAAGGAAATTCCCGATGGATCGCTGGTCATGGGGTCACCGGGCAAGGTCGTGCGCGAACTGACCGAAGCCCAGAAGCGCATGCTCGAAGCCAGCGCCGCGCACTACGTCCACAATGCCCAGCGCTACGCGCGCGAACTGATCGAGCAGGATTCATGAATCCTCTACCCAAACCGGTCAAGTCGCCTTGCATCAGTGTGTGTGCACTGGACGAGGACGATGTGTGCACAGGCTGCCAGCGTACCGCAGTCGAAATCACCCAGTGGGGGCGCATGAATGACGATCAGCGTCGCGACGTGCTGCGTCTGGCTCATCAGCGCGCCGTGGCCCAGGGCCTGATGTTGCCAGGCGTTTAGTCGAGCACCTGCCCTCGGGCGGCGAGACTGGCGCGCGCAACGCCGTGTTGGGTTAAAATGCCCGCCCCTGTCGGGCAGGCGTGCGTGCTGCCCCTCGATCCAGACGCTTCCCTGAGGACCTGAAATGACCCGTATCGGAACCCCCCTGTCGCCGACCGCGACCCGCGTATTGCTGTGTGGCTGCGGCGAGTTGGGCAAGGAAGTGGTGATCGAGCTGCAGCGCCTGGGCGTCGAAGTCATTGCCGTGGATCGCTACGCCGATGCGCCCGCCATGCAGGTTGCCCATCGCAGCCACGTCATCAACATGCTCGACGGCGCGGCCTTGCGCTCGGTCATCGAAGCGGAAAAGCCGCATTACATCGTGCCCGAGATCGAGGCCATCGCCACGGCCACTCTGGTGGAGCTGGAGTCCGAGGGTTTCACCGTGGTCCCGACCGCGCGTGCGGCCCAGCTGACCATGAACCGCGAGGGCATCCGGCGTCTGGCTGCCGAAGAGCTGGACCTGCCGACCTCGCCGTATCATTTTGCCGACACCTTCGAGGACTACGAGCGCGCCGTGCAGGACCTCGGTTTCCCCTGCGTGGTCAAGCCGGTCATGAGTTCCTCGGGCAAGGGCCAGAGCCTGTTGCGCACGTCCGCCGACGTCCAGGCGGCCTGGGAGTATGCCCAGGAAGGCGGGCGCGCCGGCAAGGGCCGGGTGATCATCGAGGGCTTCATCGACTTCGACTACGAGATCACCCTGCTGACCGTGCGCCACGTGGGCGGCACGACGTTCTGCGCGCCGGTCGGCCATCGCCAGGAGAAGGGCGACTATCAGGAGTCCTGGCAGCCCCAGGCGATGAGCCCGGTGGCCCTGGCCGAATCGGAGCGTGTGGCTCGCGCGGTGACCGAAGCCCTGGGTGGGCGTGGTCTGTTCGGCGTCGAGCTGTTCATCAAGGGCGATCAGGTCTGGTTCAGCGAAGTTTCGCCACGTCCGCATGACACCGGTCTGGTCACGTTGATTTCCCAAGGACCTTTCCCAGTTCGCCCTGCATGCCCGTGCCATTCTCGGCCTGCCGATCCCGCTGGTTCGTCAGTTCGGGCCGTCGGCCTCGGCGGTGATTCTGGTCGAGGGCAATTCTCGCCAGACCGCCTTCGACAACCTCGGTGCGGCACTGGCCGAACCGGATACGGCGCTGCGTCTGTTCGGCAAGCCGGAGGTCAATGGGCAACGGCGCATGGGCGTGGCCCTGGCCCGCGACGAATCGATCGAAGCGGCCCGGGCGAAGGCCACACGTGCCTCGCAGGCGGTCAAGGTCGAGCTGTAAGGGGCAGGTTGGCTGGCGCCTGCCGAAGGGAGGCGCCGGTCAAGCAAGAATGCAGCGCTCGCGTCACGCCGCAGGCAAGCTGCTTGCGTGCCAGATCAGCACCCGCGACGCGCGGTTTTCCTCGGTTTCGAGAATCTCCATCCGGTAGCGACCGATCTTCAGGCACACGGCGCTGGCCGGGATGCTTTCCAGCGCCTCGGTCACCAGACCGTTGAGGGTCTTGGGGCCGTCACTGGGCAGGTGCCAGCCCAGGCTCTTGTTGATGTCGCGGATGGAGGCCTGGCCCTCGACCACGAAGCGGCCGTCCAGCTGCGGGTGGATATGGGGGTTGGCCAGGGCGTCGTCATCTTCGAACTCGCCGACGATCTCTTCCAGAATGTCTTCCAGGGTGACGATGCCCTGCACCTCGCCGTACTCGTCGACGACGATGCCCAGCCGCCGCTGCTGTTTGTGGAAGTTGAGCAACTGCATCTGCAGGGGCGTGCTTTCCGGTACGAAATAGGCTTCGTAGCAGGCAGCCAGCAAGGCTTCGATGGTCAACTCGCGTTGAGGCAGCAAGTGGCTGATCTGGCGGGTGTTGAGCACGCGCTCGACATGGTTGATGTCATTGTGGAAAACCGGCAGGCGGGTGTGCCGGCTGATCATCAGCTGGTCGATGATCTCGTCCAGCGAGTCTTCCAGATTGATCCCGTCGATCTCGTTGCGCGGCACCAGAATGTCGTTGACCGTGATCTTGTCCAGGGCATGAATGCTGTTGGCCAGGTGCGGCTTGTTGCTCCGCGCCTCGGCAGCCAATTCATCGAGCACGCTGCGGGGCTGGGCAGGTTCCTGCCGGGGGCCCTGATTCGGGTCCTTGCGGGCGAAGGGTACGACCAGCAGGCGCGCAGCGCCGTCCAGCAACCACGCCAGCGGCCAGACCAGCTTGAGCAGCGGTGCCAGCAGCGCATTGGCCATGCCGATGAACGGCCGCGGGTAGCGCTGGGCAAGATGACGTGGCAGGTAGTCGGCCAGCACCAGCAGCGTGATTGCAGTGCCCAGGCCCCCCAGCCAGGCGCCATGAGCGCCTCGCAGATAGATGCCCAGCGTGACGCCCAGGGTCACGGCCAGGGCGCGGACCAGGGTGCTCAGCAGTATCAGGCTGGGCACGGGCGCCTGGAGCACTGGCCGATCGCCGTTGCGCCCGGTAGGACGCTGAGCGGCGAGTGTGTGCACCGCCGCGTCCACTGCACACAGCAGCGCGGCGAGGAGAATGGCCAGCGCCAGCGCGCCGAGCATCGGCCCTAGGGGCAGAGTGTCCATGGGTGACCTGTCAGATGTGCAGAATGTATTCGCGAACCAGCTTGCTGCCGAAATAGGCCAGCATCAGCAGGCAGAACCCGGCCAGCGTCCAGCGAATCGCCTTGTGCCCGCGCCAGCCCAGGCGATTGCGCCCCCACAGCAGGACGCTGAAGACGATCCAGGCCAGGCACGCCAGCAGGGTCTTGTGGACCAGGTGCTGCGCGAACAGGTTCTCGACGAACACCCAGCCTGAAATCAGCGACAGCGACAGCAATCCCCAGCCAGCCCAGATGAAGCCGAACAGCAGGCTTTCCATGGTCTGCAGCGGCGGAAAGTTCTTGATCAGTCCGGCGGGGTGCTTGTTTTTGAGTTGGTGATCCTGCAGCAACAGCAGCAGCGACTGGAACACGGCGATGGTGAACATGCCGTACGCGAGGATGGACAGCAGGATGTGCGTAAGGATGCCAGGCTCTTCGTGGATCAGCGGCGCGGTTCCGCCAGGCACGAACTGCGCGATCAGGATGGTGGCCAGGCCCAGGGGGAACAGCAGCACCAGCAGGTTTTCCACGGGAATCTGACTGGTCGCCAGCAGGGTCAGGGCGATCACCGCCACGGCGATCAGGCTGGCGGCGCTGAAGAAGTCCAGGCTCAGCCCCAGCGGTGTCAGCAGTTGCGAGAACAACGCGCAGCCATGAGCGATGACGGCCAGGAAGCCGAACAGGTAGAGCAGGCGCTTGTCAGCCTTGCTGCCCTGGCCAATGCGGGTCGCCTGATAGGCAGTCGCAGCGGCGTACAGGCAGGCGGCGGCGAGGGTGGGTAATAGACTGGGTGACAAGGGGAGCATAGGTCCTGTGGAGCACAAGCCGGAAAGTGCCTGAGTTTGGCATCAAATGCCCGCCGACGAAAGACTGCATACCGCGCAGTGTCCGTGGCACCCACTCTTGGTTATAATCGCCGGCCTGCTATTGCCGCCACAACCTCGGCTCAACCAGAGCCAGAAAGGATCGCGACATGTTTGAAAACCTTACAGACCGCCTCTCGCAGACGCTTCGCCACGTTACCGGCAAAGCCAAGCTGACCGAGGACAATATCAAAGACACCCTGCGCGAAGTGCGCATGGCGTTGCTCGAAGCCGACGTCGCCCTGCCGGTGGTGAAGGACTTCGTCAACAAGGTCAAGGAGCGTGCGGTCGGCACCGAGGTTTCGCGCAGCCTGACCCCGGGCCAGGCATTCGTGAAGATCGTCCAGGCCGAGCTCGTCGAAATGATGGGCGCCGCCAACGAGGAACTGAGCCTGGCGGTGACCCCGCCGGCGGTCATCCTGATGGCCGGTCTGCAGGGCGCGGGCAAGACCACTACCGCCGGCAAGCTGGCGCGCTTCCTCAAGGAGCGCAAGAAGAAGACCGTGATGGTGGTGTCGGCCGACGTCTACCGTCCGGCGGCCATCAAGCAGCTGGAGACCCTGGCCAGCGATATCGGCGTGACCTTCTTCCCGTCCGACATCAGCCAGAAACCGGTGGACATCGCCCACGCCGCGATCCGCGAGGCCAAGCTCAAGTTCATAGACGTGGTCATTCTCGACACCGCCGGCCGTCTGCACATCGACGCCGAGATGATGGGCGAGATCCAGCAACTGCACGCGGCCGTCAAGCCGGCTGAAACGCTGTTCGTGGTCGACGCCATGACCGGTCAGGACGCGGCCAACACGGCCAAGGCCTTCGGCGATGCGCTGCCGCTCACCGGCGTGATCCTCACCAAGGTCGACGGCGACGCCCGTGGCGGTGCCGCGCTGTCGGTGCGTGCCATCACCGGCAAGCCGATCAAGTTCATCGGTATGGGCGAGAAGAGCGAAGCGCTCGAGCCGTTCCACCCCGACCGGATCGCCTCGCGCATCCTGGGTATGGGCGACGTGCTCAGCCTGATCGAGCAGGCCGAACAGACGCTGGACAAGGACAAGGCCGACAAGCTCGCCAAGAAGCTGAAGAAGGGCAAGGGCTTCGACCTCGAAGACTTCCGTGACCAGCTCGTGCAGATGAAGACCATGGGCGGCCTCGGTGGCCTGATGGACAAACTGCCCAGCATCGGCGGCGTCAATCTCTCGCAGATGGGCAACGCCCAGAACGTGGCCGAGAAGCAGTTCAAGCAGATGGAAGCCATCATCAACTCCATGACCCCGGCCGAGCGCCGCGACCCGGACGTGATCAGCGGTTCGCGCAAGCGTCGCATCGCCATGGGTTCCGGCACCCAGGTGCAGGACATCGGTCGCTTGATCAAGCAGCACAAGCAGATGCAGAAGATGATGAAGAAGTTTTCCACCAAGGGTGGCATGGCCAAAATGATGCGCGGCATGGGCGGCATGCTGCCCGGCGGCGGTGGCGGCATGCCCAAGATGTAACGCATTCCGTCGGCACGAGAGCCCTGCGGGAGTCTGCTCCCACACGTCCACTCCCCGTGCCGATGAATACCCTGGCCATATGGCCAAACTCCGTTGCTTGCAACGGCTTATAGGCAAATCCACGCTGCAAGCCCCGACCTATCGGAAAAAGGCATTTGCAAATGTCCGTGTATTCCTTGAGAATATGCGGCCTTTCGGGCACCCGTGTGCCCGCTGTGCATTATGATTTGCAGCACCGACTACAGGAACGATGTTCAATGCTAACCATCCGTCTTGCCCGTGGCGGCTCCAAAAAGCGCCCGTTTTACCAACTGACCGTAACCGATTCGCGCAACCCGCGTGACGGTTCCCACAAAGAGCACGTGGGTTTCTTCAACCCTGTTGCCCGTGGTCAGGAAATCCGTCTGTCCGTGAACCAAGAGCGCGTCAACCACTGGTTGAGCGTGGGTGCACAGCCTTCTGAGCGCGTTGCTCAGTTGCTGAAGGAAGCTGCCAAGGCCGCGGCCTGAGCAATATGAACGCGACGCCAGATTCCGCTGATGACTTGATCGTCGTCGGCAAGATTTTCTCGGTACACGGCGTTCGCGGCGAGGTGAAGGTCTTTTCCTTTACCGATCCGATAGAAAACCTGCTCGACTACAAGACCTGGACGCTCAAGCGCGATGGGGTTGTCGTCAAACAGGTAGAGCTGGTCAGCGGCCGATCCACACAAAAGGATCTGGTTGCCAAGTTGAAAGGCCTGGATGATCGCGACGAAGCCCGTCTTCTGTCCGGTTACGAGATTTGCATCTCGCGCAGCCTTTTGCCCGACCTGGCCGAAGATGATTACTACTGGTATCAGCTTCAGGGCCTGAAGGTCATCGATCTGCAGGAGCAACTGCTCGGCACCATCGATCACCTGTTGGAGACCGGCGCCAACGATGTAATGGTGGTGAAGCCCTGCGCGGGCAGCCTGGATGATCGTGAACGCCTGTTGCCCTATACGGCGCAATGCGTGTTGAAGGTCGACCTGGCCGCTGGCGAGATGAGGGTGGATTGGGACGCGGACTTCTAGGCGATGGCAACCCTTCGCGTTGAAGTGATCACCCTGTTCCCCGAGATGTTCTCGGCCATCAGTGAGTACGGCATTACCAGCCGCGCGGTGAAACAGGGGTTGTTGCAACTGACCTGCTGGAACCCGCGGGACTACACCACGGACCGTCACCACACAGTGGATGACCGGCCCTTCGGCGGTGGTCCGGGAATGGTGATGAAGATCAAGCCTCTGGAAGACGCGTTGGTTCAGGCCAAGGCAGCAGCAGGGGAAGCGGCGAAGGTGATCTACCTCTCGCCCCAGGGCCGACCGCTGGTACAGGGCGCCGTGAAACAACTGGCGACTTCCGAATCCCTGATTCTGATCGCCGGGCGGTATGAAGGCATCGACGAGCGTTTCATTGAAGCTCATGTCGATGAAGAGTGGTCTGTTGGCGACTATGTGCTGTCGGGCGGTGAATTGCCCGCCATGGTCCTGATCGATGCGGTTACACGACTGCTGCCCGGAGCTTTGGGGCATGCGGACTCCGCGGAGGAAGACTCCTTCACGGACGGTCTGCTGGATTGCCCGCACTACACCCGACCGGAGGTGTATGCGGATCAGCGTGTTCCCGACGTATTGCTTAGCGGCAATCATGCACACATCCGGCGCTGGCGTTTGCAGCAGTCCCTTGGGCGGACCTACGAACGACGTGCCGATCTTCTGGAAAGACGCTCGCTTTCTGGAGAAGAGAACAAGCTGCTGGCGGAGTATCTCCGCGAGCGGAACGATAGTTAACGTATCGATGGCAATTCAGACGATTTGCCTTAGGAGCACAGCATGACCAACAAAATCATTCTGCAACTCGAAGCCGAGCAGATGAGCAAAGAAATCCCTCCCTTTGCCCCGGGCGACACCATCGTCGTTCAGGTGAAAGTGAAGGAAGGTGATCGTTCCCGTCTGCAGGCGTTCGAAGGCGTTGTCATCGCCAAGCGCAACCGCGGCGTGAACAGTGCTTTCACCGTTCGTAAAATCTCCAACGGTGTAGGTGTAGAGCGTACTTTCCAGACCTACAGCCCGCAGATCGACAGCATGGCCGTGAAACGTCGTGGTGACGTGCGTAAAGCCAAGCTGTACTACCTGCGCGACCTGTCTGGTAAAGCAGCACGTATCAAGGAAAAACTGTCCTGAGTACAGTTTGTCTCTGATGCAGGAAAAGGCAGCCTTCGGGCTGCCTTTTTTGTGGGTGAAGGTTTGTGGGCGAGTGTCGGCAGGTGAGTGTTCAATGGCGATGTTCATGTGGGAGCGGGCTCTGCCCGCGAAGGCGTCGCCCTGACTCTGCGCCCTGTTATCATCCTCGGATTCCCACAACCCTACGATCTCGATGCCAGCCCTAGACCACCCCCTGATCGACCAATTCCTCGACGCCCTGTGGCTGGAGAAAGGCCTCTCCGAAAACAGTCGCGACGCCTATCGCAGTGACCTTGCCCTGTTCAACGGCTGGCTGCAGGAGCGCGGCATCGCGCTGGAGGCGGCTGGCCGCGAGGTGCTGCTCGATCACCTGGCCTGGCGGGTCGAGCAGGGCTACAAGGCGCGCTCCACGGCGCGGCTGCTGTCGGGTGCGCGTGGTTTCTACCGTTACCTGCTGCGCGAGAAACTGATCGGCAGCGATCCGACCTTGCAGATCGATATGCCGCAACTGGGCAAGCCGTTACCCAAATCATTGTCCGAAGCCGACGTCGAGGCGCTGCTCAAGGCGCCGGACCTGAGCGAGCCGATCGGCCAGCGTGACCGCGCCATGCTCGAGGTGCTGTATGCCTGCGGCCTGCGGGTGACCGAATTGATCAGCCTGACGCTGGATCAGGTCAATCTGCGCCAGGGCGTGTTGCGCGTGGTGGGCAAGGGCAACAAGGAGCGCCTGGTGCCCATGGGCGAGGAAGCCGTGGTCTGGGTCGAGCGCTACCTGCACGACGGGCGCCAGGAGCTGCTCGGCGGCAGGCCCAGTGATGTGGTGTTTCCCAGCCAGCGTGGCGAGCAGATGACCCGGCAGACCTTCTGGCATCGCATCAAGCACCAGGCTCAGGTCGCCGGCATCGCCAAGTCGTTGTCGCCGCACACGCTGCGCCATGCGTTCGCCACCCATCTGCTCAACCATGGCGCGGATCTGCGCGTGGTGCAGATGCTGCTCGGCCACAGCGATCTGTCGACCACCCAGATCTACACCCACGTGGCGCGCGCGCGTCTGCAGGACCTGCATGCCAAACATCATCCGCGCGGATGAAATCGGACGATTCGGTACTGTGTCGAGCGTTGTCCGCAGTCGGTCTTGCCCAATGAATGTGGTAGGCTTGCCCGGTTTATGCAGCGGGCCGTGACGAGCTGATCGTCCACTGCCCCTCAAGTCCGTCGCTCCAGGAGTTCCCATGCGCGTGACCCGTCTTTTCGCCGCCGCAGCCCTTGCGTTGGCCAGCACTTTTGCCGTGGCCGACCCGGCTGCGGAGCAAGCGATTCGCAAGACCCTGCAGACCCTGCAACTGGAAGTACCCATCGAAAGCGTGGGCGCGAGCCCGCTCAATGGCCTGTACGAGGTCAAGCTCAAGGGCGGTCGCGTGCTGTATGCCAGCGCCGACGGCCAGTTCGTCATGCAGGGCTACCTGTTCCAGATCCAGAACGGCAAGCCGGTCAACCTGACCGAGAAGACCGAACGGCTGGCCATCGCCAAGACCATCAACGCCATTCCGGTCGCCGATACCGTGGTGTACCCGGCGGTGGGCGAAACCAAATCGCACATTACCGTATTCACCGACACCACCTGCCCGTACTGCCACAAGCTGCACGCCGAAGTCCCCGAGCTGAACCGCATGGGTGTCGAGGTCCGCTACGTGGCGTTCCCGCGCCAGGGTCTGAAATCGGCCGGTGACGAACAACTGCAGGCCGTCTGGTGCTCCAAGGACCGCAAGGCGGCCATGGACAAGATGGTCTCGGGCGATACCATCAAGGCACCGTCGTGCGTCAATCCGGTTGCCAAGCAGTTCGAGCTGGGCCAGTCGATCGGTGTCAGCGGCACGCCAGCCATCGTGCTGGAAAACGGGCAGGTCATCCCTGGCTACCAGCCGGCTGCGAACGTGGCCAAGCTGGCGCTCGACGCGAAAGGCTGAGCGGCACTCGCACGTCATCAATAGCCGCGGGCTTAGGGCCTGCGGCCAGTATCACGACCGTCATCTGGGCGGTCGTTTCATGGGGAGTTCAGAGTGAAACCGGTCAAAGTAGGCATCTGTGGGTTAGGTACCGTCGGTGGCGGCACCTTCAACGTACTTCAGCGCAACGCCGAGGAGATTGCCCGCCGTGCCGGGCGCGGTATTGAAGTGGCGCAGATTGCGATGCGCTCGCCGAACCCCAACTGCCAGATTACCGGTACCCCCATTACCAACGATGTCTTCGCAGTGGCCGGCAACCCGGAGATCGATATCGTCATCGAGCTGATCGGTGGCTACACCGTCGCGCGCGAACTGGTGCTCAAGGCCATCGAGAACGGCAAGCACGTGGTCACCGCCAACAAGGCGCTGATTGCCGTGCACGGCAACGAGATCTTCGCCAAGGCGCGCGAGAAGGGCGTGATCGTCGCGTTCGAAGCTGCGGTTGCCGGTGGCATCCCGGTGATCAAGGCGATCCGCGAAGGCTTGTCGGCCAACCGTATCAACTGGGTCGCGGGCATCATCAATGGCACGGGCAACTTCATCCTGACCGAGATGCGCGAGAAGGGCCGCACCTTCGAAGACGTTCTCGCCGAAGCACAGGCACTGGGCTATGCCGAAGCCGATCCGACCTTCGACGTGGAAGGCATCGATGCCGCGCACAAGCTGACGATCCTGGCGTCCATCGCCTTCGGCATCCCGTTGCAGTTCGACAAGGCCTACACCGAAGGCATCACCCGCCTGACCACGGCCGACGTCAACTATGCCGAAGCCCTGGGCTACCGCATCAAGCACCTGGGCGTGGCACGCAGCACCGAGCGTGGTATCGAACTGCGCGTCCACCCGACGCTGATCCCGGCCGACCGCCTGATCGCCAACGTCAACGGCGTGATGAATGCGGTGATGGTCAATGGCGATGCAGCCGGCTCCACCTTGTTCTACGGCGCCGGTGCTGGCATGGAGCCCACCGCTTCGAGCGTGGTCGCCGACCTGGTCGACGTGGTTCGTGCCATGACCTCGGACCCGGAGAATCGTGTCCCGCACCTGGCCTTCCAGCCGGACTCGTTGTCCGCCCACCCGATTCTGCCGATCGAGGCGTGCGAGAGTGCCTACTACCTGCGCATCCAGGCCAAGGATCATCCGGGGGTGCTGGCACAGGTGGCGAGCATCTTGTCCGAGCGCGGCATCAACATCGAGTCGATCATGCAGAAAGAGGTCGAGGAACATGACGGCCTGGTGCCGATGATCCTGCTGACCCACCGCGTCGTCGAACAGCACATCAATGATGCCATCAAGGCGCTGGAAGCCTTGCAGGGCGTGGTCGGGGCCGGTTGTGCGCATCCGTGTCGAGCACTTGAACTAAGCGGCAGCTGCCAGAGGAATTCGCAATGCGTTATATCAGTACTCGCGGTCAGGCCCCGGCCCTGAACTTCGAAGAGGTCCTGCTCGCCGGCCTGGCCAGCGATGGCGGGCTGTACGTGCCGGAAAATCTGCCGCGTTTCACCCAGGAAGAAATCGCCTCGTGGGCAGGCCTGCCTTACCACGAGCTGGCCTTCCGAGTGATGCGCCCGTTCGTCACCGGCAGCATCCCGGACGCCGATTTCAAGAAGATTCTCGAAGACACCTACGGGGTATTCGCCCACGCCTCGATCGCCCCCTTGCGCCAGCTGGGCGGCAACGAGTGGGTGATGGAGCTGTTTCACGGCCCGACCCTGGCGTTCAAGGACTTTGCCCTGCAGTTGCTGGGTCGTCTGCTCGACTACGTGCTGGCCAAGCGTGGCCAGCGCGTGGTGATCATCGGCGCCACCAGTGGCGATACCGGTTCGGCGGCGATCGAAGGCTGCAAGCACTGCGAGAACGTCGACATCTTCATCCTGCACCCGCATGAACGCGTATCGGCGGTGCAGCGTCGGCAGATGACCACGATCGGCGGCGATAACGTGCACAACATCGCCATCGAGGGCAACTTCGACGACTGCCAGGAAATGGTCAAGAACAGCTTCGCCGACCAGAGCTTCCTCAAGGGCACGCCGCTGGTTGCGGTGAACTCGATCAACTGGGCGCGGATCATGGCCCAGATCGTCTACTACTTTCATGCCGCGCTGCAGCTGGGCGGGCCAGCCCGTTCGGTGGCGTTCTCGGTGCCGACCGGCAACTTCGGCGACATCTTCGCTGGGTATCTGGCACGCAACATGGGCCTGCCGATCAACCAGTTGGTGGTGGCCACCAACCGCAACGACATCCTGCACCGCTTCATGAGCGGCAACCAGTACGTCAAGGAAACCCTGCACGCCACGCTGTCGCCGTCCATGGACATCATGGTTTTCTTCGAACTTCGAACGCCTGCTGTTCGACCTGCACGGTCGCAACGGCGCGGCCATTGCCGGCCTGATGGACAACTTCCGCCAGGGTGGCGGCTTCAGTGTCGAGCAGGAGCGCTGGACCGAGGCGCGCAAGCTGTTCGACTCGCTGGCTGTCAGCGACGAGCAGACCTGCGAGACCATCGCCCAGGTGTTCGCTGAGTGCGGCGAAGTCCTCGATCCGCACACGGCCATTGGCGTGCGCGCGGCCCGCGAATGCCGACGCAGCCTGGATACGCCCATGGTCGTGCTCGGTACCGCGCACCCGGTCAAGTTCCCCGAGGCGGTGCAGAAGGCCGGCGTGGGCAAGGCCCTGGAGCTGCCACCGCATCTGGTCGATCTGTTCGAGCGCGAAGAGAAGTGCACCGTATTGCCCAACGACCTGTCGGCCGTACAAGCCTTCGTCAGTCAGCACGGCAACCGCGGCAAGCCGCTCTGACGGTACGCAGCAGCGCGTCTGACGCGATCTGAAACACATAAAGCCCGCTCGATGCGGGCTTTCTGCTTTTTACAGTGCCAAGCTTATGCAACTTTTTCCCAGGCCCTTTCGGCCCGCAGGCAAGGATGCACGGCATGAGACCCACACCGACCTCGTTTTTCACGCGCGCAGGGGCGATGGCGTGGGCGGCGAGGTTGTTGATTGGCGCCTGCATCCTCTCGCCCAGCTGGGCCGTTGCTGCCCAGAGCCTGCCGTTCGCGCTCGTCGCACCGTTCGCCCAGCTTGCGCCACTGCCGCTCTCCAGTGACGAACAGCAATGGCTGCAGCGCCACGGTACGCTGCGGGTGGGGGTTTCGCTGGCTGACTATGAACCCATCGACATCACCAGCGAACGCAACCGCTATCAAGGTGTGAGCGCCGATTACCTCAGTCTCATCGGTAGTCGCCTGGGGGTCGAGCTGCGAGTACTGGGCTTCGCCCAGCGCAGCGAAGCGGTGCAAGCGCTCAAGGATGGCGAAATCGACCTGCTGACCAGTGCCAATGGGTTCGAGCAGGCCATCGCCGGCCTGGCTTTCTCCAAAGAGTACATGCCCGACCATGGCGTCATCGTGCGTCGTGCAGGCAGCAAGCGGGAAACCGACCTGGCCGGTGAAAAGGTCGCTCTCGTGGATGGCTATGCCGACGATGCCACGGTGCAGCGGGTGTATCCGGACAGCCGCATCGTCATGGCGCCCAGCCTGAGCAGCGGCCTGCAGGCGCTGCATCAGGGCGATGTCGACGCCATGATCAGCAACGAGGTCATCGTACGTGCCTACAATGCGCTGCGTCCCTATCTCGATCTGGACATCGTTGGCCCCAGCAGCCTGCCACCGGTGGGTTACACCTTTGCCAGTCGCCAGGCCGACCCCCTGCTTGGACAGATGGTCGAACGGGCCCTGGCCAGCATCGACGACGGCCTGCGCCGCGAGATCCTGACCCGCTGGACCACCGGGCTCGGCTCTGAAATCGGTCACCACCGGGTCCCGCTGGAACCCGCCGAGCAAGCCTGGATCGCCCGGAACCGCCAGGTCCGCGTGGTTGCGACCCAATATCCGCCGTACCTTTACAGAGACCGGCAGGGAAACTGGGTAGGGCTCAACAGTGAGGTGTTGGCGACGGTTTCGCACATGACGGGACTGCAGTTCGTCTACCTGCCTTCCAGTTCCATGGCCCAGAGCCTGGACATGCTCAAGCACGGCCAGGCCGACATGAACACCACGCTCTCGGAAACCCCGGAACGCAAGGCGTTCCTCAGCTTCAGTCATTCCTTCGGCGGTCAGGGCTGGGTGTTCATCGTTCGCGCCGAGGATCTGCCCATCGGCCATCTGGACGAGCTCGCCGGCAAGGTGCTGGCGATTCCGGCCGAGCACGCGCTGGAAAGTGCGATCCGCACCCAATACCCGCACATCAAGCTGGCGTTGGTCAGCACCTATGACAAGGCGCGCGAGATGGTCGCCAGCGGCGAGGCGGATGCCACCATCGACAGTGAGGTCGGGGCCTATCGGGCAGTGGGGCGTTATCCGCCGGGTGTGCTCAAGGTCGGGCGCAACGTGGATGGCGAATGGTCGCCCGATCGTTTCGCCATTCGCGCCGCCGAGCCCGAGCTGACGGCCATCATCAACAAGGCGCTGGAAGCGTATCCGGTGGCGGAGTTGCGCGCAGCACGCCTGAAGTGGCTGGGTGCGGTGGTGCCACCGGAGCCCATGTGGCAACGCATCGCCACTTGGGTCTATTGGGTTTTGGCAGTGGCCTTGGTGCTGGGTGCCGTTTCGCTGTTGTGGAGTGGCCGACTCAAGGCTCAGATCCGTCAGCGACTCGAGGCCGAGCACGCGCTCAACGATCAACTCGCCTTCCAGCATGCATTGCTCGATGGCATTCCCAGCCCCATCTATGTCCGCGACCTGCAGGCACGGCTGTTGTCCTGCAACAAGAGCTATGAGCAGAGCTTTGCCACGCGCCTGCATGACATCAAGGGCCGTACGTTGCAGGAGGTCGCCGTGGTCAACGCGGACGAGGCCGAGCAGATGCATCGTGACTACCTCAAGTTGCTGGACGACCAGCAGCCGGTGTCCGCCGATCGGCAGATTCAGATGCATGGCCGCAAGGTTCATGCCTGGCAATGGATCGTGCCGTTCTACAATGCCGAAGGCCAGCTCCAGGGATTGCTGGGCGGCTGGATCGACATTTCCGAGCGCAAGCGTCTCGAAGATCAACTGGTGGAGGCTCGGCACAGCGCCGAACAGGCCAATCAGGCCAAGAGCGCTTTTCTGGCGACCATGAGCCACGAGATCCGTACGCCCATGGCAGCCATCATCGGCCTGCTAGAGTTGGAGCGCGAACGGCGCAAGCGTGACGAGCAACCGGTGTCCGAGGCGCTCGAGGTGGCGTGGCGTTCGGCCCAGGAGCTCATTGCCCTGATCGGCGATAGCCTGGATCTGGCGAAGATCGAGTCGGGCAGCCTGCAACTGGCCGAGCAGGTGACCGAAGTGAGGCCGTTCTTCGAAGGCATGCTCAGCCTGTTCTCGGCCCAGGCCCAGCGCAAGGGGATTGTGCTCGATCTCGACATCGCACCGTCCATGGTCGGCACATTCTGGTTCGATCCGTTGCGGCTGCGGCAGGTGGTGCACAATCTGCTCGGCAATGCGCTGAAGTTCACCCGCCAGGGCAGCGTGAGCCTTGCAGTCGGTGCACAACCGATCAACCCAGGTCAGTGGCGGATGACCATCGTCGTCAGCGACACCGGCGCGGGTATCACCCCGGCGCAACAGGCCCGGCTGTTCAAGCCGTTCGTTCAGGCAGGAGTGGACGTGCAGCAGGAGTCCGTCGGCACCGGCCTGGGGCTGACCATCTGCAAGCAATTGGTCGAACTGATGGGCGGGACGATCAACCTTCACAGTACCGAAGGTGTAGGAACGCGAGTCGAAGTACAGATCGATGTACGGCACGATGCAGCGTCCGAGGAGGCACTGCCGATCGTGCAATCGCGGCCCGAAACCGCTGCGCTGGACATACTGGTCGTGGATGACCTGTCGGCCAATCGGATGGTGTTGAACCAGCAGCTGCAATTCCTCGGGCATCGGGTACAAGACGCCAGCGACGGTTTGATGGCCCTGGCGGCCTGGCAGGCCGGGCATTTCGATCTGGTGCTTACCGACTGCAACATGCCAGGCATGAATGGCCATGCCTTGTGTCAAGCCATCCGCCAGCAGGAAGCGGCCTCCGGTGCGCCCCCGGTCATGGTCATCGGCTGCACGGCCAATGCCATGCAGGATGAGCGGTTGCGCTGTGCCGAAGCGGGTATGGATGAACTGTTGGTCAAGCCCATAGCGCTGGACAAGCTGGCGCAGATCATTGCCGATCTGCAGCAGGGGCCGGCATTCTCCATGCCGGCGCTGCAGCGTCTGACTCAAGCCAATGAAAGGGTCATGCGGCGAATGCTCGATGAATTCTCCCGCAATCTGGAGGACGAGACCCAGGCGCTGACAGAGGCCGTCGAGAGCCTGGATTGGGTGCGCCTGCGCGAAGTGCTTCACCGGCTCCAAGGCATTGCCTGTCTGATCGACGCGGCGCCTCTGGCGCACGCGCTCGCCGAAGTGGATGCGTGCTGTCAGTCGGACGATGAGCAACGGTTGCGCGTCAAGAGTGCCGAGCTCCACCGCGAGATTGGCCGGCTGGCAACGGCAATGGCGCACAGCTGAGAAAATTCCCCGGAAATTTAGGACTTGTCCTATCCCAAGCGTCCCGCTTGCTCTTTAAAGTGCCAGGCAATGCGCAACTCGATGCGCTCCTTCGAGGTTTTCATTCATGCGTTCGCTCAGAGTTCTGGTGCTGGAAGACATTCCGTACCAGTTGATCGCCATGCATCAGGTGCTCAATGCGTGTGGCGTGTTCGATGTCCTGACCGCGCAAAGCTTCAATGCCGCGTGTCTCTCGCTGGAAAAGCGTCATGGCGCGGACGTGGTCATCTGCGAGGTGACCATGGCCGGCCTGGACATGGACGAGCTGATTCGACATCTGGCCGCGACCGGGCTGGCGCGGGCACTGATCCTCTACAGCAATGGCTCGCAGCCGGTCGAGCCGTTGGCAGCACTGGCCCGGCAGCACAGGTTGCCCCTGCTGGGAGTGCTGTACACGCCGGTGTCGTCTGTTGCGGTGCATGGGTTGCTGCAGGATTACCAGCGCCGAATGGACGTTCAGGCCTTTCTGCCCCTGCCTGAGGTCCATGAGATCAGTCACTACGAGGGCGCCTGGCCTTTGCCCTTGCGCCCCTGACGGCCCAAGCTGGCGTGATGCAGGTCTGCCTCGATCATGTTCATTTCAATCCGTGGGCCTGCAGGTAGATATACAACGCGGCATCGTTGCTCACGCCCAGCTTGCGCATGGCGCTGACCTTCTGCGCACTGATCGTCTGCTTGCTCCGATTGAGCTGGACGGCGATTTCGTTGACCGAGAGGCCTTGAGCCAATAACCGCGTGATTTCCATCTCACGTGGTGACAGGTCGACATGGCCAGTGATCTGGCTGGCGGGATTATCACCCGGCGCTGCCAGGATGCTTCTTATCGATTGCGCCACGAACGGCTTGTTGCGCTTGAGGCTGGCGATTGCTGCCGGCAACTCGTTGACGAGGCTGGCCTTGCCCAACAGGCCGGCCACCCCCAGGTTCAGGATCGCCCGTAACAGGCCTGGATTGGTGAGCATGGTCACCACCAGTATCGGCAGTTTCGGCCAGTGCCGACGGACATACCCGATCAGCCGCAGGCCATCGCTCTGGTCCTGAGACGGCATCATGAAGTCGGTGATCAGCAGGCCGCATTCGGTTTCGCCAAGGCAGCGGGTCAGCTCCTTGGGCGATGCGGCTTCGGCCACCACGCGCAAGCCAGGGTCGCGTTCCAGCACGGCACGCAGGCCGATACGAAAGATCGGGTGATCATCGGCCAGCACGATCCGCAGGGGGGCGATCAGTGGGTCGGTCAAGGCGGGCTCCGGTGACGGGCGAATCAGGCGGTGAATTCTGGCACAGCCGTGGTCTATTCCTGATCTGTTTTGTAGTCCATTTCTGGCCTTGTAGCCACCAAACCACACAATCAGAAAAGTCCTACGTCTGTAATGTCATATTCCGCAGGCACCGTCGGTAACAGTCTGACATGACAGGCCCAGAACTTTTTTCGCTGGGGAAGGGTCAGTGTCATGCACCTTAAGAATTCGAACAGACGAGTGGTGATGCGATGAAGAATATCAGCCTGTTGCTCAATGAAGCCCTGACGCCGTATCGCGTGACTCTCGAAGGGCTGGATAGCCTTGGCAATTGCCAGGTCGTGGTAATGAGCGCGGCTGGAAGCGTGGTGACCAAGCGTTCGGTCAACCGTAGCCAATTCGAAGATTTGCGTTCATTTACCGATGTCGTGGACGGATTGCACCGTGATCTGCTGGTGGCCGAAGGGCGATTGGAGCCGTCGATGATCGCGGCGTTGCGCAACGTTTCGCAAAGTGCCGGTTTCAACCACGCGCTGGCTTGAGTTGAGCGGCCTGTCTCTATCTGCGCGGTGAGGCCTTCGCGGGCAGAGCCCGCTCCCACAGTGTTTGGCGGGGGGGAGTGCGTTTCCATAGGCCTTCGCGGGCAGAACCCGCTCCCACAGTGTTTGGCGGGGGGAGTGCGTTTCCATAGGCCTTCGCGGGCAGAGCCCGCTCCCACAGTGTTTGGCGGGGGGAGTGCGTTTCCATAGGCCTTCGCGGGCAGAGCCTGCTCCCACAGGGGAAGTGGGTGCGTTTACCGGGAAGGCTGCACGCGCTTCGGCGAATGCTCTGGAGCCCATACCCCCAGTCAGCGCTGGTTGCAGTAAGTTTCGTTGCCACCTGTGTTGAATAACGCCTGGGTTTCGCGCAGATAACCGGGTTGTTCATGGGGCGCCAGCCATTGTGCATAGAGCTGCGCCAGCTGATTGTTGCGCAGCTCCAGCAACACCGGGTTCAATGCGTCCACCACGCGACGCCCGACGGGGCTATCGGAGCAGCCAACGTGCACGATCTGTGTGCTTGCCGCACCCTTGATCGGGACCTGCACCAGTTGCTCCGGATCCAGGCCTTCCTGACGCGCCTGATAGCGAGCCTCCAGCCAGTAACCCAGCAGAGCTTTGATCCTTCCCAGTCTTTCCATGCGCAGCAAGCTGCCCATGGCGTCGTTGCCATGGTGGGCAAGAATCTGGCTACCTTTGGCTTCAGCCAGGATGGAATCGACGACGCGGCCATAGCTGCGTCCGGCGATGGTGCCCAAGGCGATGGTATTGCTGCGCAGAAGGGCGCTCAGGTCGACCTTGCTGTCCTCCATGAACCGGGCAATGAGCGGTAGATCGCTGCGCTGCATGATCAGTGCGCTGCTCAGCACGTTCATGCTGGGCACGGAGTAAAAGATCGTCTGCGCGCGTTGGGCCGTCCAGAGCAGCGCGGGGTCGCAATAAAGGCCTGGTTCGGCGAGCATCTGCGAAGCCGCGCGCGCGGTTGACCCTGAGCACGCTGTGGTCATAGTCCGGCAAGGCTGCGCGCAGCAGTGGCAGGGTTTGGTCGACAGCGCCGCGGTTGCGGTCCGGGCCTCTGGCAATGATCAGCGGCGCCAGGTCGCGGAGCAGCCAGGTGATGGTTTCCCGGCCCTGTGCATGAGGGGCGGTGAGCAGGCAGGCGCACAGCACCAGTGACAGGAGAAGGCTGCCGGTTGGCAGGATTCTGGGGCATAAGTCCATGGCAGTCCTTGCGCAGGGAGTGGGGCGGGGGTGTCCGTTTTTGAAACACCGCACCATCTTTGCACACCCAGGCTCATGATCAAAACGCACTGTGGCGCCGTAGTGGCCCATGGAGGTCGTTGATCAAGGCCGCATCGGGTAGACTGTCGACCTTTTCCCGTTCCCAAGAAGCCTGCCTAATGGCCCAGCCGTCGACCACGTATAAATTCGAACTGAACCTCACCGATCTCGACCGCAGCGTTTACGAGAGCGTCAAGCAGACCATCGCCCGCCACCCCTCCGAAACCGAAGAGCGGATGGCCGTGCGCCTGCTGGCGTATGCCCTGTGGTACAACGAGCATCTGTCTTTCGGCCGCGGTTTGTCGGATGTCGATGAAGCTGCGCTGTGGGAAAAGAGTCTGGACGGGCGGATCCTGCATTGGATCGAAGTCGGTCTGCCCGATGCCGAACGGCTCACCTGGTGTTCACGTCGCACCGAGCGTACCAGCCTGCTGGCCTACGGCAGCCTGCGCGTGTGGCAGACCAAGGTGGTCGATGCGGTCAAGAACCTGAAGAACGTCAACATCGCCGCGGTGCCTCAGGAAGTGCTCGAGACCCTGGCCAAGGACATGCCGCGGGTCATCAAGTGGGACGTCATGATCAGCGAGGGCACGGTGTTCGTCACCGATGACCGCGGTCAGCACGAAGTCCAGCTCGAGTGGCTGTTGGGCGAGCGCTAGGCCGCCCGGTTTCACCTTTCCTCTTTTGTCTTGCAGTGAGAACCGCCCCAGGCACCATGCGCATCGAACCCCGTCAGTTGCCCCAGATCCTGCCCTTCCTCGGCGATATGCCGCCCCTGCTCAATCGCCTGTACGCGGCGCGTGGCGTATCGAGTGCGCAGGAGCTGGACAAGAGCCTGGCGCGCCTGATTCCCTTCCAGCGGCTCAAGGGTATCGAGGCCGCCGTCGAGCTGCTGGTGACGGCCATCGACCAACGCCAGCGCATTCTCATCGTCGGCGACTTCGATGCCGACGGTGCGACGGCCAGCGCGGTGGGGGTGCTGGGTCTGCGCCTATTGGGCGCTGCCCATGTCGATTACCTGGTGCCCAATCGTTTCGAGTACGGCTACGGCCTGACCCCCGAGATCGTCGAAGTTGCCTTGCAGCGCGAGCCACAGTTGCTGGTGACGGTCGACAACGGTATTTCCAGCGTCGAGGGCGTGGCTGCGGCCAAGGCTGCCGGGCTGCAGGTGCTGGTGACCGACCATCACCTGCCGGGGCACGAGTTGCCGGCTGCGGATGCCATCGTCAACCCCAATCAGCCGGGCTGCGAGTTTCCGAGCAAGAACCTGGCCGGGGTCGGCGTGATTTTCTACGTGCTGATGGCCCTGCGCGCACGGCTGCGTGAGTTGGGCCGCTATGCCCAGCTGGCGCAACCCAACATCGGCGAACTCCTCGATCTGGTAGCGCTGGGCAGCGTGGCGGACGTCGTGCCGCTGGATGCCAACAACCGCATTCTGGTGCATCAGGGGCTGGAGCGAATTCGTGCGGGTCGGGCCCGGCCCGGTATCACGGCGATTCTGGAGGTGGCACGCCGCGAGGCTGCGCGGATCACCTCTACCGATCTGGGCTTCATCCTCGGGCCGCGCCTCAATGCCGCCGGGCGCCTGGACGACATGAGCCTGGGCATCGAGTGCCTGTTGAGCACCGATCTGCCCAGCGCCCAGGCGATCGCCTCGCAGCTCGATGGGTTGAACCAGGACCGCAAGTCGATCGAGCAGGGCATGCAGCGCGAAGCCCTGGCCCAGCTCAAGGACCTAGCGGTGGAATCCATGCCGTTCGGCCTGTGCCTGTTCGACGCGCAGTGGCACCAGGGTGTGATCGGCATCCTTGCCTCGCGCCTCAAGGAGCGCTACCACCGGCCGACCATTGCCTTCGCCGATGCGGGCGACGGTTTGCTCAAGGGCTCGGCGCGTTCGGTGCAGGGCTTTCACATTCGCGACGCACTGGATGCCGTGGCGGCCAGTCATCCGCAGTTGATCAGCAAGTTCGGTGGGCATGCCATGGCGGCGGGACTGACACTGCCGCAGGAAAACTTCCCGGCGTTCTGCGAAGCGTTCGATGCCCAGGTGCGCAGCCAGCTGTGCGAGGAAGACCTGACCGGACGCCTGCTGTCCGACGGCACTTTGGGCGTCGAGGAGTTTCACCTGGAGCTGGCGCGCGCCCTGCGCAATGCCGGGCCCTGGGGGCAGCATTTTCCCGAGCCGATGTTCCATGGCGTGTTTCAGCTGGTGGAACAGCGCGTGGTCGGCGAGCGTCACCTCAAGGTCACGCTCAAGACCGAGTGCGGCAGTGTCAGCCTGGACGGTATCGCCTTCGGCGTCGACCGTGAGGTATGGCCCGATCCGTCGGTACGCTGGGTGCAGCTGGCCTACAAGCTGGACCTCAACGAGTTTCGCGGACGCGAGACGGTGCAATTGCTCATTACCCACATCGAGCCGCGCTGACAGGCGGAACCACGGTCGCCGGCGGGTTGTCGACTGGTCTTCAAGAGCGAGATGGTACGTCCGCCACGGCTGTCGGCCGACGGCCTCTCGTCACACGTGGAACTGCCAACCGAGGTGCCCGATGAGCATGCTGCTCGAACCCTATACCCTCCGCCAGCTGACCCTGCGCAACCGCATCGCGGTTTCACCGATGTGCCAGTACTCCAGCGTCGATGGCCTGGCCAACGACTGGCATCTGGTGCACCTGGGCAGTCGTGCCAGCGGCGGTGCCGGTCTGGTCTTCACCGAAGCCACCGCCGTGACGGCCGATGGTCGCATCACACCGGAAGACCTCGGTCTGTGGAACGACGAGCAGATCGAACCACTGCAGCGCATCACCCGCTTCATCACCTCACAGGGCGCGGTGCCGGCGATCCAACTGGCCCACGCCGGGCGCAAGGCCAGTACCTGGCGACCCTGGTTGGGCAAGCATGGCAGTGTGCCGGTCAATGAAGGTGGCTGGTTGCCCGTCGGGCCCTCGCGGATCGCCTTCGACCCACAGCACACCGCACCTACTGCGCTGGACGAAGCCGCCATCAAGGACATCGTCCAGGCGTTCGTCGCCGCCACCAAGCGCGCATTGACCGCCAACTTCAAGGTGGTCGAGGTCCATGCGGCCCACGGCTATCTGCTGCACCAGTTCCTGTCGCCGCTCAGCAATCAGCGTCAGGATCAGTATGGGGGTAGTTTCGAAAACCGAATTCGTCTGACCCTGGAGGTCACTCAGGCGATTCGAGATGTGTGGCCGGCGGAATTGCCCGTGTTCGTCCGCGTATCCGCGACCGACTGGGTCGAAGACGGCTGGAACCCGGACGAAACCGTGGAGTTGGCCAAGCGCTTGAAGGCGCTGGGCGTGGACCTGATCGACGTATCGTCGGGCGGCAGCTCGGCCAATGCCGAGATTCCAACCGGACCAGGCTATCAGACGCGCTTTGCCGAGCGGGTCCGCAAGGAGGCGGATCTTGCCACGGGCACCGTGGGCATGATCACCGACCCGGCTCAGGCCGAGCACATTCTGCGTACCGGTCAGGCTGACATCATCCTGCTTGCGCGTGAACTGCTGCGCGATCCGTACTGGCCCCTGCACGCCGACGAAGACCTGGGCGGTCGCCTGGCCACCTGGCCAGCCCAGTACCAGCGCGCCACCCACCGCGATCAGCCGATCCTGGAATCGGATCTGCGCGACTGATCGTCGTCGGGCGTTTCAATGATGGCATCTTCGCCCTTGGAATCATGGGGCGAAGAGGCCATGCCGCTTCAGTCCATCAGACGTACTTGCGCTTTTCCGGAGCCGGAGGGAAGTACTGGTAGAGCCAGGTTTCGCTCAACGTGCGCCCCTGGGTCTTGATGAACAGGCGCATGTCCACCGGATCGACGCTGTCGCTGGTAGGGTACCAGTCGAACAGCACGCGGAAGCCCTTGATGTCCGGCAACTCCAATACCTGAATGTCCTGCACCTTGCCGCCCGAGGCCGTGATGATGGGTTCGATCGGCGTTTTCAGCGATTCCAGCCCGCCACCGGTGAAGTCCACGGCGAACCGTCGTGCCCAGACGTTGGGGTAATGCTCGCCCGGCGCCCAGCCTTCGGTGAAACCACCCATCCCGGAGCGCGTTGCCGCGACACGCGCAAGGGGCGTGCCGACCGGTGCCAGGGCGCTCCAGTACAGCTTGTAGCCGAAATTCAGGGAGTTGCCGGCCTTGACCGGATTCTTGGGTGTCCAGAAGGCGACGATGTTGTCCATGGTTTCACCGGTGGTCGGCAGCTCCACCAGATCGATGGCGCCTTCGCCCCAGGCGGTGGTCGGCTCGACCCACAGGCTCGGACGCTTGTGGTACCAATCGACCGTATCCTGATAGCTGCTGAAGTTGTGGTCGGTCTGGATCAGGCCGAAGCCTTTTGGATCGACATCGGCAAAAGCGTTGAAACGCACGCGGTCCGGGTTGTTCAGCGGTCGGCAGATCCATTCGCCATTGCCGCGCCACATGGCCAGGCGATCCGAATCGTGGATCTGTGGATGGATGGTGTCGCACATGCGCCGCTCGTGGTTGCCGCAGCTGAACATGCTGGTCATCGGTGCCACTCCCAGCTGCTCGATGTCCTGACGCGCGTTGATGTGCGCATCGATGTCCATGACCACGCGCTCTGCCTGGCAATCGATGTCGAAGCGATAGGCGCCGGTGGCACTCGGTGAGTCGAGCAGGGCGTAGACCACGAAGCGGGTGCTGTCTTTGCTTGGCGTTTCGAACCAGAACTTGGTGAAGTCGGGAAATTCTTCCTGTTTCTTGGCATAGGTGTCGATCGCCAGGCCGCGCGCGGACAGACCGTACTGGCCGGTGGCATCGACGGCGCGAAAGTAGCTGGCGCCGAGGAAGGACACCACGTCATGGCGTTCGAGGTTGGGCGCCTTGAACAGTTTGAAGCCGGCGAAGCCCAGGTCGCCCTTGAGCTGCGAGGTGTCGACCGTGGTGTTCTGGTAGTTGAACAGCGGCGGATGGAAATGCACTTCGCGCGCCTGCTTGCGATCGGCATCGACGCTGTACATGCGCACCGGGGTGCGGAAGCCCATGCCGACGTGGAAGAACTGCACGTCCAGCTGGCCATTGAGGTCGTTCCACAACGAATGGTTGGCGTCGTAGCCAATCGCATTGAATTGCTGTGGCGTCATGTTTGCCAGGGTCGGTGGCAGGGTCTGCTTGTTGCTGACATAGGCCTGTGCGGCCAGGCTCTTGGCCTGAGCCTTGAGCATGTCGAAGCTGAACGGCTCGGCTTCGCCATCGGCGGTGGCGGCCAGGGCCTGGGCGGCGAACAGCCCGGTGCCGGACAGTCCGGTATAGGCCGCGAGGGCCATCGACGCTTTCAGAAGGTGTCTGCGGTGCATAGCTAACCTGTTCTGAATCAACCTCGGTCGCTCCAAGCGACCTGCGAGGCTCAAATGGGAAGGTTTGGGCCTGCCTTGTCCAAACGCAGCGAACTGTACACAGATACCGGAATGACCGATGTGTTCGCAAACTCCTGTAAAAAAGTTTTCCGGATATGTCCCCGTCGCCCCCCCGATTGACCGTTGTGGTCAAGCATTTGCGCAACATCCCGAAGCAAATCACCATTCGAGCCAAGCAACGGAATGCCCTTACTCTCGTCAAACGTTTCTCCCATTGACGAGACCAAAAAATGAACACGCGTGGCTTGCTCGACCAGTTGTTCAAATCCGGCCAGGAGCTGCTGAAGAACAAAAGCGGCGGTGGCTCTTCACCCCTGGGTGGCGCCGGTGGTGCCGGTGGTGTCGCCGGTGCACTCGGCGGTCTGCTTTCCGGCAAAGGCGGCGCGGGCAGCGCGTTGGGTGGCCTGTTGTCCGGCGGCAAGGGCGCGCTGACCGGTGGCGCCATGGGCCTGTTGCTCGGCAACAAGAGCGCACGCAAGTACGGCGGCAAGGCGTTGGCCTATGGTGGCCTGGCAGCGTTGGGCGTCATTGCCTACAAGGCCTATGGCAACTGGCAGGCCCAGCAGCAGAGCGCGCCACGTGGCGAGCCACAGACGGTCGACCGGGTGCCGCCCCAGCAGGTCGAGGAACACAGCCAGGCCATCCTCAAGGCGCTGGTTGCGGCAGCCAAGTCCGACGGCCATGTGGACGAACGCGAACGTGAACTGATCGAAGGCGAGTTCACCCGTCTGGATTCGGACAACGAGCTGCAGCAGTGGCTACACGCCGAATTGAACAAGCCGCTGGACCCGGTGGATGTGGCGCGCGCTGCCAAGACCCCGGAGATTGCCGCCGAGATGTACATCGCCAGCGTCATGATGGTGGATCAGGAGCACTTCATGGAGCGGGCCTACCTGGACGAACTGGCCAAGCAGCTGTCCCTCGACCCTGCGCTGAAGCTGGAACTGGAAAAGCAGGTTCGTCAGGCCGAAGCCGAGGTCGTGTAAGGTGAATAGACAGGTTGAACGGAGGGCGTCACCGTTCATCCGTCGATCGCGACGTCGGTCGGCAATAGTCATGCATTGATCACGCGGCAACTGGCATTACCCTCGCTGATGAACGAAAGTTGAGCAACAGCGCGAAATCGCCTGAGGTAGGGCTATACTCAGGCGATTTTTCGTTTGTGCTGTAGGAATTTTCGAGGGTTGACTGTGAAGAACTGGTCCTTGCGCCACCGCATCCTGGCGAGTTTCGCCGTTGTCATCGCAATCATGCTGTTGATGGTCGTGGTGTCCTATTCACGTCTGCAGACCATCGAGACCAACGAAACCAAGGTGCGCACCGACAGTGTGCCGGGCGTGGTATTCAGCTCCATGATCCGCAGTGCTTGGGTCGACAGCTACGTCTATACCCAGCAGCTGGTGGGCCTGAGCTATCAGCGCGAGCTGATCACGGCCGACGAGGACCAGTACAAGAGCTTCGCCGAGCGCCTGACTCAGCAGATGGCCAATTACCGCAGCACCGTCCAGGACAGCGAAGACCAGGCCGCTTTCGAAGAATTCGCGCGGATGCGCGTGACCTATGAAAAGACCCTGGCTGACGTGCTGGAAGCCTATCGCCTGCGCAAGTTCAGCGAAGCCCAACAGATGGCCATCGACGACCTGACGCCAGCCTGGGTCGCCGGTCGCAAGCAACTCAACACCTTGATCGATCGCAATCGCGAGGGGGCCGAGAAGGCCACTTCGGCCATCGACTCCTCGGTGGCCGCGGCCAAGGTCAGCCTGGTGATCTCGCTTCTGGTGGCAATCATCGTCGCCGGTGTCTGCGGGCTGTGGCTGCTGCGTACCATCATGGCGCCCATGCAGAAGATCGTGCGGATCCTGGAGGTCATGCGCAACGGCGACCTGAGCACTCGCCTGAGCCTGGCGCGCAAGGACGAATTCAACGAGGTCGAACTGGGCTTCAACGACATGATGACCGAGCTCACCGCGCTGGTGGCCCAGGCGCAGCGATCGTCGGTGCAGGTCACCACCTCGGTGACCGAAATCGCCGCAACGTCCAAGCAGCAACAGGCCACGGCGACCGAAACCGCCGCAACGACCACCGAAATCGGCGCCACTTCGCGAGAGATCGCCGCCACCTCGCGCGATCTGGTGCGGACCATGGGTGAGGTCACTTCGGCAGCCGACCAGGCGTCCTCCCTGGCCGGCTCCGGTCAGCAGGGTCTGGCGCGCATGGAAGAAACCATGCATCAGGTCATGGGCGCTGCGGAGCTGGTCAACGCCAAGCTGGCGATCCTCAACGAGAAGGCCGGCAACATCAACCAGGTGGTAGTGACCATCGTCAAGGTGGCGGACCAGACCAACCTGCTGTCGCTCAACGCCGCCATCGAGGCCGAGAAGGCCGGCGAGTACGGTCGCGGCTTTGCGGTGGTCGCCACCGAAGTACGCCGTCTCGCCGACCAGACCGCCGTGGCCACCTATGACATCGAACAGATGGTGCGCGAAATCCAGTCGGCCGTCTCGGCCGGGGTCATGGGCATGGACAAGTTTTCCGAGGAGGTGCGCCGCGGCATGTTCGAGGTGCAGCAGGTCGGCGATCAGCTGTCGCAGATCATCGGCCAGGTGCAGGCCTTGGCGCCGCGCGTGCTGATGGTCAACGAGGGCATGCAGGCGCAGGCCACCGGTGCCGAACAGATCAACCATGCGTTGGCGCAGTTGGGCGATGCCAGCAGTCAGACGGTGGAATCGCTGCGTCAGGCCAGCTTCGCCATCGACGAGCTGAGCCAGGTCGCCACCGGACTGCGCGGCGGCGTCTCGCGCTTCAAAGTCTGATGGGCGCGATGCCGATCGCCGCGCGCAACAAGCTGTTCCTGCTGTTCCGCATCGCACAGGAGCGCTTCGCGCTGGATGCGCTGGAAGTGGCGGAGGTTCTGCCGTTGCTGCCGCTCAAGCCGGTCCCGCAGGCGCCGGCGTGGGTGGCCGGTGTATTCGCCCATCGCGGTCGTGTGGTGCCGGTGCTGGACGTCAGCGCGTTGAGCTTCGGCGTCGCGGCGGTGCGCCGTACCAGTACGCGTCTGGTGCTGGTGCACTACCCGAATGACCAGGCCGGTCCGCAGGCTCGTCTGGGGCTGATCGTCGAATTCGCCAGCGAAACGCTGCGCTGCGATCCACACGACTTCAAACCCAATGGTGTGCATAACCGTGCCACGCCCTACCTGGGGCCGGTACGCGAAGACAGTCAAGGGCTGTTGCAGTGGTTGCGCGTGCAGGATCTGCTCGAACCGGCCGTGCGCGAACTGCTCTTTGCCCCGCAGTTGGCGGCCTCGGTCGTGGAGGAGGGCGCGCGATGAGTGACGACCAGCGCTTCGTGCGTTTTCTGCGTGACCGCATCGGTCTGGATGTGGCGTCGGTAGGTCCGGCGTTGATCGAGCGCGCGGTCGCGCAGCGCAGCCAAGCCGCGCATGCCCCGAACCTGGATGCCTACTGGACGCTGTTGCAGGGCTCGGCAGCGGAGCAGCAGGCGTTGATCGAGGCGGTCATCGTTCCGGAAACCTGGTTCATGCGCTACCCCGAATCCTTCGCCGCGCTGTGCAAGGTCGCCAAGGCGCGCCTCGCCGAACGGCCCGGCGTGCCGCTGCGCATTCTCAGCCTGCCCTGTTCGACGGGCGAGGAGCCTTATTCGATCGCCATGGCCTTGCTCGACGCCGGGCTGGCGCCGGAGCAGTTCAGCGTGGACGGCGTGGACATCAGCCCACTCTCGGTGAGCCGGGCGACACGGGCGGTCTATGGGCGCAATTCGTTTCGCGGGAGCGCCGCTGACATTTCGTGATCGACATTTTGCGCCGACGGACGAGGGTTACCTGCTCGCACCACAAGTTCGCGCGCAAGTACGCCTTCAGGTGGGCAACATTCTCGATCCGCTGTTGCTGGGCGGCGAGCGCGCCTATGACTTCGTGTTCTGCCGCAACCTGCTGATCTATTTCGACCTGCCGACCCAGCAGCAGGTGTTCGAAGTGCTGAAGAAACTGACTCACGAAGACGGTGCACTGTTCATCGGCCCGGCCGAGGGCAGTCTGCTGGCGCGCTTGGGTATGCGCCCGATCGGCATCGCGCAGTCGTTCGCCTTCGTCCGCGATCGTCAGGTTGCGCCTGCGCCCACGCCCTTGGCCCCTGCGCCGGCGCGGTTGCAGATGCCGATCAAGCTGCTGCCCGAGCCTGGTCGGCAGCCGGCGCGTCCCCGCACGCGAGTGCTGGCGCTGCCGGTGGCCAACGCCGCCGAAACGGTGGCGAGCGACGGCGCAGCCTTGCTTGCGCAGATCGCCAGGCTCGCCAACGAAGGTAAAAGTACCGAGGCCCAGGCGGCGTGCGATGCCTACCTGCGCAGCCATGGGCCCGATCCCCAGGTGTTCTACTGGCTGGGCCTGCTCAGTGACGTCGGCGGCCAGATGCTGCAGGCCCAAGGTTACTACCGCAAGGCGTTGTACCTCGATCCACAGCATGCCGAGGCGCTGGCTCACCTGGCCATGCTCCTCACCGCCCAAGGCGACATCGCCGGTGCGCGGCGCCTGCAGGAGCGTGCCGCGCGCAGTGACCGGCCGCAGGCGCAGGAGCATAAACGATGACGGCCCCGGACCTGATCGACATCGATGCCCAGCAGATCGATGACTGCTGGAACCGCATCGGCATTCATGGCGACAAATCCTGCCCACTGCTGGCAGAGCACATCCATTGCCGCAACTGCGCGGTGTACGCCTCGGCAGCGGTCCGTCTGCTGGACCGCTACGCTTTGGATCGCCAGCACGCGCCCCTGCATTACAGCGAAGCGGTAGGAAGGGTCGAAAGCAAATCACTGGTCCTGTTTCGCCTGGCCGATGAATGGCTGGCGCTGGCCACCCGCTGTCTGGTGGAGGTGGCGCCGGTGCAGGCCGTGCATTCGCTGCCGCACCAGCGCTCGCGAGCGTTGCGCGGCGTCGCCAATGTGCGCGGCGCGCTGGTGCCGTGCCTGGCGTTGGAGGAGCTGTTGGGCATCGACACCCAACACGCCACCCCAGCCGTCTCCGCGCGGGTCATGCCGCGTATGCTGATCATCGCCATAGACGGCGGCTCGGTGGTGGTGCCGGTGGAGGAAGTGGACGGTATCCATCGCATCGATCTGGTCGAGCTCGAACAGGCTTCCACGGCCACGACCCAGGCGGGCGCACGGTTCACTCAGGGCGTTCTGCCATTTCGCGGGCGCAGCGTGCGCCTGCTCGACGACACGGCGCTGCTGCAGGCCATGAACCGGAGCCTGACATGACCCCGGAGCAGATGCGCGACGCCTCGTTGCTGGAACTGTTCAGCCTGGAAGCCGAGGCCCAGACCCAGGTACTCAATGCCGGGCTGTTGGCCCTGGAGCGCAACCCGACCCAGGCCGATCAACTGGAAGCGTGCATGCGCGCGGCCCACTCGCTCAAGGGCGCCGCGCGCATCGTCGGCCTGGACGCCGGAGTGCGCGTGGCCCACGTCATGGAAGATTGCCTGGTAGCGGCCCAGGAGCGGCGTGTGTACCTGATGGCCGAGCACATCGATGCGCTGCTGCTGGGCACCGATTTGCTGATGCGTATCGGCACGCCCGGTCCTGGCGCGCCCGGCACGCACGATATCGATGCCTACGTGGCGCAGATGGCGGCGGTGATGGATCCCTTGGCCGCCGCCGCAGCGCAGCTCTCGCCCACGGTGCCACCGGCTGCACCTGCGCCGGCCGAGCTACCCATGGAGACCCCGCCCGAGCCGCCCTCAGTCAGCGAACTTGCAGACGCAACGCCCGCCTTGGACGATTTCGTGGCCGAACTCCCGGCGAACCGGGCACGCCGGGTCACTGACACCGGCGAGCGGGTATTGCGGGTCACGGCGGAACGTTTGAACAGCCTGCTGGACCTGTCGAGCAAGTCGCTGGTAGAAACCCAACGGCTCAAGCCCTATCTGCTGACCATGCAGCGTCTCAAGCGCATGCAGGCGCAGAGCATCCGTGCGCTCGGCGGCCTTGCCGAACAGTTGCAGCTCGAAGGGCAGAGCGCCGAGGTGCGCGACGCCTTGGCGCAGGCCCAGTCGCTGCTGGATCAGACCCAGCAGATGCTGCTGCAGCAGACTGCGGAACTGGATGACTTCGGCTGGCAGGCCAGCCAGCGCGCGCAGTTGTTGTACGACACGGCACTGGCCTGTCGCATGCGCCCGTTCGCCGACATGCTGGGTGGTCAGGAACGCATGGTCCGCGACCTGGGCCGCTCGCTGGGCAAGCAGGTGCGGCTGGACATCGAAGGCGAGAAGACCCAGGTCGACCGCGACGTTCTGGAAAAACTCGAAGCGCCGCTGACCCACCTGCTGCGCAACGCCGTCGACCACGGTATCGAAACCCCCGAGCAACGCCTGCTGGCCGGCAAGCCTGGCGAAGGCCGAGTGCTGCTGCGCGCCTCCCACCAGGCAGGCTTGCTGGTGCTGGACCTGAGCGACGACGGCGGTGGGGTCGATCTGGCTGCGCTGCGCCGCAGCATTGTCCAGCGCGGCTTGTCGGCCGCTGATACGGTGGAGCAGCTCAGTGAAGAGGAGCTGCTCAGCTTTCTGTTCCTGCCCGGCTTCAGCATGCGCGACACGGTCACCGAGGTGTCGGGACGAGGCGTCGGGCTGGATGCGGTGCTGCACCTGATTCGCCAACTGCGTGGCTCGGTCGAGCTCATCCAAGTGCCGGGGCAGGGCAGCCGTTTTCACATCGAGGTGCCGCTGACCCTGTCGGTGGTACGCAGCCTGGCGGTGGAAGTGGGGGGCGAGGCCTACGCGTTTCCGCTGGCGCACATCGAACACACCATGGACCTGCCGGCCGAGGACATCATCCAGCTCGAAGGCCGCCAGCACTTTTGGTTTCAGGACCGTCATGTCGGCCTGGTGGCCGCCAGTCAGCTGTTGCAGCGGCCGCCCAGTCAGGGCAACGAAGCGACCGTCAAGGTCGTGGTGATCCGCGACCGCGAGGCGATCTACGGCGTGGCGGTGGAACGCTTCATCGGCGAGCGCACGCTGGTCGTGCTGCCGTTGGACGCGCGGCTGGGCAAGGTCCAGGACATTTCCGCCGGTGCCTTGCTCGACGACGGTTCGGTGGTGCTGATCATCGATGTCGAAGACATGTTCCGCTCGGTGGAGAAACTGCTCAATACCGGTCGCCTGGAGCGCATCGACAAACGCAGCCAGCAGGCCGAAGCGGCGCGCAAGCGGGTGCTGGTGGTGGATGACTCGCTGACCGTCCGCGAGCTTCAGCGCAAGCTGCTCAGCCATCGCGGCTACGATGTGGCCGTGGCCGTCGACGGCATGGATGGCTGGAATGCCTTGCGCAGCGAAGACTTCGACCTGCTGATCACCGACATCGACATGCCGCGCATGGACGGCATCGAACTGGTGACCCTGCTGCGCCGCGACAGCCGCCTGCAGTCGTTGCCGGTCATGGTGGTTTCCTACAAGGACCGCGAAGAGGACCGCCGCCGCGGCCTCGACGCCGGTGCCGATTATTACCTGGCCAAGGCCAGTTTCCACGATGATGCCTTGCTCGATGCGGTGGTTGAGTTGATTGGAGGAGCGCGGGGATGAGGATTGCCATCGTCAATGACATGCCCATGGCCGTGGAAGCGTTGCGCCGGGCGATCGCGCTGGAGCCGTCCCACGAGGTGGTGTGGGTGGCCAGCAACGGTCGCGAAGCGGTCGAGCGCTGCCAGACCGTGACCCCGGACCTGATCCTGATGGATCTGATCATGCCCGTGATGGACGGTGTGGAAGCCACTCGGCAGATCATGGCCAACACCCCGTGCGCCATCGTCATCGTCACGGTGGACCGCCAGCAGAACGTTCACCGTGTCTTCGAGGCCATGGGCCACGGTGCCCTGGATGTGGTCGATACCCCAACCCTGGGTGTGGGCGACGCTCGCGAGGCTGCTGCGCCACTGTTGCGCAAGATCTTCAACATCGGCTGGCTTGTGGGGCAGCGCAGCCCGGCGGTGCGCAGCGAGTTGCCGCTGCCGCGCGCAAGCGGGATGCGACAGAAGCTGGTGGCCATCGGCTCGTCGGCCGGCGGCCCCGCCGCGCTGGAAATCCTGCTCAAGGGATTGCCGCGCGATTACCCGGCGGCCATCGTTCTGGTTCAGCATGTGGACCAGGTGTTCGCCGCCGGAATGGCCGAATGGCTGAGCAGTGCCTCGGGCCTGCCGGTGCGCCTGGCAAGGGACGGTGAGGCCCCTCAGGCTGGCACTGTGCTACTCGCTGGCACCAATCATCATATTCGTCTGCTGAAAAATGGTACCTTAACCTACACGGCAGAACCGGTGGACGAGATCTACCGGCCTTCCATAGATGTTTTTTTCCGTAGTGTGGCGCAATTCTGGAACGGCGACGCCGTGGGCGTGTTGCTCACCGGCATGGGCCGCGACGGCGCGCAGGGCTTGAAGTCGATGCGTCAGCGCGGTTACCTGACCATCGCCCAGGACCAGCTCAGCAGCGCCGTCTATGGAATGCCGAAAGCGGCGGCGGCCATTGATGCAGCTGTTGAAATTCGTCCGCTCGAGCGGATCGCACCCCGACTGATGGACGTATTTTCACGATGAACTCGAGCCACGGCGCAGGCAGTATCCAGGTGACAACCCATGATTGATCTACAGATCGAAGCCTTCAGATCCAACGACAACAACAAGTCGATGGTACTTCTGGTGGACGACCAGGCCATGATTGGTGAAGCCATCCGTCGCAGTCTCAGCGACGAAGCCAATATCGACTTTCACTTTTGTGCCGATCCGCAGCAGGCCATCAATCAGGCCATGCGAATCAAGCCGACCGTCATCCTCCAGGACCTGATCATGCCGGGCCTGGATGGCCTGTCGCTGGTGCGCGACTATCGCAATCATCCGGCGACCCAGGACATTCCGATCATCGTCCTGTCGACTAAAGAGGACCCTCTGATCAAGAGCGCCGCCTTTGCCGCAGGCGCCAATGATTACCTGGTCAAGCTGCCCGACACCATTGAGCTGGTGGCGCGCATTCGCTACCACTCCAAGTCGTACCTGACGCTCCTGCAACGCGACGAGGCCTACCGCGCACTGCGCGTGAGCCAGCAGCAGTTGCTGGACACCAATCTGGTCCTGCAGCGGCTGATGAACTCCGATGGCCTGACCGCGCTGTCCAACCGTCGCCACTTCGACGAGTACCTGGAGCTGGAATGGCGTCGCGCGATGCGCGACAAGACCCAGCTGTCGCTGCTGATGATCGACGTCGACTACTTCAAGTCCTACAACGATAACTTCGGCCATCTGGCGGGCGACGAAGCCCTGCGCCGCGTGGCCGATGCCATCCGCCACTCCAGCAACCGCTCCAGCGACTTGCCGGCGCGCTACGGCGGCGAAGAATTCGCCCTGGTGCTGCCGGGCACCTCACCTGGCGGTGCCCGGCTGGTCGCCGAGAAGCTGCGCCAGACCATCGCCGCCCTGAACATCCCGCACATCGCGCCCCAGGCCGACGCCTGCCTGACGGTGAGCATCGGCCTGGCGACCATGACGCCGCAGCAGTCCAGCCATTGCCGCGAACTGATCCTGACTGCGGACAAGGGGCTGTATACCGCCAAGCACAATGGGCGCAATCAGGTAGTGGTGGGCGAGCAGGAGTAGGGCGTCGGTTTCGGTTGGCCTCTTCGCGAGCTCTTTGCCCGCGAATAGGCCGACGGGTCAACCCAAAAAAAACACCCATCCCCAGCTCGACGGGCTGCTGTCCATGGCCGGCTGCGTTATACTCTCCGGCTTTTCACACGTTACGCACGAGAGCTGCCCGCCATGGAAATCAACCCGATCCTTAACAGCATCAAGGACCTGTCCGAGCGCTCCGAAACCATTCGGGGGTATCTTTGACTACGATCAAAAGCATGAGCGTCTGACCGAAGTCAATCGCGAGCTTGAAGATCCTGCTGTCTGGAACAACCCTGCCTACGCCCAGGAACTGGGTCGCGAGCGTTCGCTGCTGGCGCAGATCGTCGACACCCTCGATGAAATGAACGCCGGCCTGAGCGACGCCAAAGACCTGCTGCAAATGGCCGCCGAAGAAGAAGACCAGGGCGCCGTCGACGACGTGTCCGCCGAGGTCGAGCGCCTGCGCGCCCAGCTCGAGAAGCTGGAATTCCGTCGCATGTTCAGCGGTGAAATGGACGCCAACAACGCCTACCTGGACATCCAGGCCGGTTCCGGCGGTACCGAAGCCCAGGACTGGGCCAACATCCTGCTGCGCATGTACCTGCGCTGGGCCGACAAGCGCGGCTTCGACACCACCATCATGGAACTGTCGGCCGGTGAAGTCGCCGGTATCAAGGGTGCGACCCTGCACATCAAGGGCGAGTACGCCTTCGGTTGGCTGCGTACCGAGATCGGCGTGCACCGTCTGGTGCGCAAAAGCCCGTTCGACTCCGGCAACCGTCGCCATACCTCGTTCTCGGCGGTGTTCGTCTCGCCGGAAATCGATGACAACATCGAGATCGACATCAACCCGGCCGATCTGCGCATCGACACCTACCGTTCTTCCGGTGCCGGTGGTCAGCACGTCAACACCACCGATTCGGCGGTACGTATCACCCACGTACCGACCAACACCGTGGTCAGCTGCCAGAACGAACGTTCGCAGCATGCCAACAAGGACACGGCGATGAAGATGTTGCGTGCACGCCTGTACGAACAGGAAGTGCAGAAGCGCAACGCCGCCTCGCAGGCGATGGAAGACAGCAAGTCGGACATCGGCTGGGGTCACCAGATTCGCTCCTATGTGCTCGATGCCTCGCGGATCAAGGATCTGCGCACCAACATCGAACGCAGCGACTGTGACAAGGTGCTCGACGGCGACATCGACGAATACCTCGAAGCCAGCTTGAAACAAGGGCTGTAACACCGCCGGGCTGGTCGACGCGCCCAATGCGTCGGCCTGCCACGGCTGGCCTGCCCGCGATCCCGGCGACGTAGTCGGGAGCAACGAACCCGTGATGGAAAATCTGAAGACATGAGCGACCAACAACTCGACCCGCAAGACCTGCAACAGGAAGAAAACAACCTGATCGCCCTGCGCAAGGAAAAGCTTGCTGCCGTGCGCGCCCAGGGCCAGGCCTTCCCCAACGACTTCCGTCGCGACAACTATGCAGGCGACTTGCAGAAACAGTACGTCGACAAGACCAAGGAAGAGCTCGCCGAGGCGGCGATTCCGGTCAAGGTCGCCGGTCGCATCATGCTCAACCGTGGCTCGTTCATGGTGATCCAGGACATGACCGGACGCATCCAGGTCTACGTCAACCGCAAGACCCTGCCCGAGGAAACCCTGGCTCAGGTGAAGACCTGGGACATGGGCGACATCATCGCCGCCGAAGGCACCCTGGCCCGTTCCGGCAAGGGCGACCTGTACGTCGAGATGACCAGCGTGCGCCTGCTGACCAAGTCGCTGCGCCCACTGCCCGACAAGCACCACGGCCTGACCGATACCGAGCAGCGCTACCGCCAGCGCTACGTCGACCTGATCGTCAACGAAGACGTGCGCGATACCTTCCGCGTGCGCTCTCAGGTCATCGCCCATATCCGCAGCTTCCTGGCCAAGCGCGACTTCCTCGAAGTCGAGACGCCGATGCTGCAGACCATTCCCGGCGGCGCCGCGGCCAAGCCGTTCGAAACCCACCACAATGCCCTGGACATGGAAATGTTCCTGCGCATCGCTCCTGAGCTGTACCTCAAGCGTCTGGTGGTCGGTGGCTTCGAAAAGGTGTTCGAGATCAACCGCAACTTCCGTAACGAAGGCGTCTCGACTCGGCACAACCCCGAGTTCACCATGCTCGAGTTCTACCAGGCGTATGCCGACTACGAAGACAACATGGACCTCACCGAAGAGCTGTTCCGTGAGCTGGCGCAGCTGGTGCTGGGCAGCACCGACGTGCCCTACGGCGACAAGGTGTTCCATTTCGGCGAGCCGTTCGTGCGCCTGTCGGTGTTCGATTCGATCCTCAAGTACAACCCCGAGCTGAGCGCCGATGACCTGAACGACATCGACAAGGCCCGCGCCATCGCCAAGAAGGCTGGCGCCAAGGTGTTGGGTTTCGAAGGTCTGGGCAAGCTGCAGGTGATGATTTTCGAGGAACTGGTCGAGCACAAGCTGGAGCAGCCGCACTTCATTACCCAGTACCCGTTCGAGGTGTCGCCACTGGCCCGTCGCAACGACGACAATCCCAACGTCACCGACCGCTTCGAGCTGTTCATCGGCGGCCGCGAGATCGCCAACGCTTACTCCGAGCTCAACGACGCCGAAGATCAGGCCGCACGCTTCATGGCCCAGGTGGCGGACAAGGACGCTGGCGACGACGAGGCCATGCACTACGATGCCGACTTCGTTCGCGCGCTGGAATACGGCATGCCGCCAACGGCCGGCGAGGGGATCGGTATCGATCGCCTGGTCATGCTGCTGACCGACTCGCCCTCGATCCGCGACGTGATCCTGTTTCCGCACATGCGGCCGCAAGCCTGACAGTTGTCGATCAGCCGCCCCATGGGGCGGCTTTTTTATGGGCGCCAATATGGGGTGTCAATGCCGGCCCCGACGCGGCTTGCGCCGCTGCTACAGGGGATCGCGACAACCTGCCGTTGTCTCAAAGGATTACGATATCGTGTAGCAGCGACGCGAGCGCTCAAGGATCCGCGGGCCTGCGCGATCTCTGTAGCAGCGGCGCAAGCCGCGTCACAATCCACGGGCTCTCACGTACCCTGTAGCAGCGGCGCAAGCCGCGTCACAATCCACGGGCTCTCACGTACCCTGTAGCAGCGGCGCAAGCCGCGTCACAATCCACGGGCTCTCACGTACCCTGTAGCAGCGGCGCAAGCCGCGTCACAATCCACAGGTTCTCACGTACCCTGTAGCAGCGGCGCGAGCCGCGTCAGGGCCCGCACCCTCCCACTTACTCAAAGGATACGAGCAGTGATTCCAGCAACACCCAGACAAGGAGCCGCCAGCGTCGCCTCGACACTCGCCCGCAACGTCCAGTACCAAGGGCGCAAGGCCAGCCGCCAAGGCAGCGAGCTGCGTCGCCAGGCGATTCTCGACGCGGCCATGCGCATCGTCGTGCGCGATGGCGTGCGGGGCGTGCGCCACCGCGCCGTGGCCACCGAAGCCGGGGTGCCGCTGTCGGCGACCACCTATTACTTCAAGGACATCGATGACCTGCTCAACGATGCCTTCGCCCAGTACGTCGAGCGCAGCGCCGTGTTCATGGCCAAGCTGTGGAGCAACACGGAGGAGATGTTGCGCGCCCTGATCGCTCGCGGCGACGGCAGCCCCGAAGCTCGCGCCCAATTGGCCGACGAGATCGCCCGCCTGACCGCCGATTACGTGATGCACCAATTGCAGACCCGTCGCGATCACTTGATCGCCGAGCAGGCCTTTCGCCAGGAGGCATTGCTCAACCCGCGCCTGGCCTCGCTGGTGCTGGCTCATCAGGACATTCTTCTGCAAGGCGGTCGACAAATGCTCGAGGTGCTGGGCTCGCGCGATCCCGTGCAGGACGCGCAGGTGTTGACGGCGATTATCGGGCGGATGGAATATCAGGGGCTGCTGGCCAGTACCCAAGCGGACGCCGACCGCGAAATGCTCGGCATCCTGACCCGCTTCATGCAATGGGTACTGGGCTGAGCCCACGCAGTGAACGGCCCACTGTCGGTGGGCCAAGCCAGAACGAGGAGCAGTACGGTGGATGAGTATCAGCAGACGATTCGAGGCCTCTCCGACCGGATCGTGCAGGCACAGACGCCGATTCGCGTGCTCGATGCAGTGAAGTGGGACGACTCCATTCGTCATGGCTTTCTGCAGGCAGGTGGCAAGCAGATGCCGGCGGTGGATCGCGACTATTACCAGAACCGAGCCCTGGGCTTCGACTCCAGCGCGGTCAAACTGGAATTCCAGAACATCGAGCGCGATATCACCCGCCAGCTCGGCCAGTTCAATCCGGTCGGGCAGATCATGCGCCGCATGTGCAAAGAGTACCGCATGGTCGTGCGCATGCTCGAAGCGCGCGGCACCGAGGACTTCGGCCTGATCTCACAGGAGCTGTACGGCGCCGCTTCCGATGCCTTCCATGCCGGCGACCCGACCTTGGCCGATCTGGGACTGATGCTTTCGGACTATTTGAACAACATCGCCGGACGCGGAGACCTCAAGGACGAAGCCAAGACCCTGACGGCCAAGGATGCGGTGAACCTGTTGCAGGGGCGCCTGAACCGGGTGTTCGGTGAAACCGAGGGCACCATTCGCGTGTTCGAGTCCGACGGCATCGTCGCCGACGCCGCGGCCGGCGCGGATTACATCAAGATTCGCAGCGATGCGATGTTCAACGAGCGCGACGTGCGTGCCCTCGAAGTCCACGAAGGCCTGGTCCATGTCGCCACGACGCTGAACGGCCAGAACCAGCCGATCTGCACCTTCCTCTCCAAGGGCCCGCCCTCGTCGACGGTCACCCAGGAAGGCCTGGCCATCTTGATGGAAGTGATCACCTTCGCGTCCTATCCCAGCCGCCTGCGCAAGTTGACCAATCGCACCCGCGCGATCCACATGGTCGAGGAGGGTGCCGACTTCCTCCAGGTGTTCGACTTCTTCCGCGACGAAGGCTTCGAGATGCCCGAGGCCTACGGCAACGCCAGCCGTGTGTTTCGCGGCTCGACCCCGACCGGTCTGCCGTTCACCAAGGACCTGTCGTACCTCAAGGGCTTCATCATGGTCTACAACTACATCCAGCTGGCCGTGCGCAAAGGCAAGCTGGAACAGGTGCCGCTGCTGTTCTGTGGCAAGACCACCCTGGAAGACATGCGCACGTTGCGCCAGTTGGTCGACGAAGGGCTGGTGACGCCGCCCAAGTACCTGCCCGAACAGTTTCGCGACATGAACGCGCTGTCCGCCTGGATGTGCTTCTCGAACTTCCTCAACCACCTGAGCCTGGACCGAATTGAAGCCGATTACTCGAACATCCTCTGAGCGGCCGCCGCAGCGACGCTGGCGTACTGCCCTGGCGCTGGCAGTGACGGTCAGCCTGGCCGGCTGCAGTTCGCTGCTGTTCTACCCGGAGCCCGGACTGCCGTTCACGCCTGCCAAGGCGGGCCTGGCCTACGAAGACGTTACGCTGACGGCTGCCGATGGTACGCGCCTGCACGGCTGGTGGTTGCCGGCCAAGCCCGGTGTCGAGGTCAAGGGCACGGTGCTGCACCTGCATGGCAACGGCGGCAACCTGGCTTGGCACCTGGGCGGTAGTTGGTGGCTGCCCGAGCAGGGCTATCAGGTGCTGATGCTCGACTACCGCGGCTATGGATTGTCCGAGGGCTCGCCGCGACTGCCGCAGATCTATCAGGACATCGACAGCGCCTTTGCCTGGCTGCAGGCGCGTACGCAGGTGCGCGACAAACCGTTGGTGCTGCTTGGGCAAAGCCTGGGTGGAGCGATGGCCGTGCACTACCTGGCCGAGCATCCGCAGCAGCGTCAGCGCCTCAAGGCGCTCGTCCTGGACGGCGTGCCCGCCAGCTACAGGGCAGTGGGCCGTTATGCCTTGAGCACGTCATGGGTAACCTGGCCGTTGCAGGTACCGTTGTCCTGGTGGGTGCCCGACGGCGACAGTGCCATCGCCTCCATCGAACAACTGAAAGGCACGCCCATGCTGCTCTTCCAGAGTATCGACGATCCGATCGTGCCGCTGGACAACGCGCTGCAACTGTACCGACAGGCGCCATTGCCAAGGGTATTGCAACTGACCCGTGGCGGCCATGTGCAAACCTTCGCCGACCCCACCTGGCGTCAGGTCATGCTGCGCTACGTGGACGACCCGCAGCATTTCAACGGCCTTCGCCGTCTTGGCGAGATACCCAACTATCCCGCGCCTGCCGAATCGGTGCCCGCAACGCACAAATGAAAACGCCCCGGTGATCACTCACCGGGGCGTTTATTTACAGCGGGTGGATCAACGCATGGACGAGCGCGGGGCCACTGGCTGGTTGTCGTTGGAAATGGTCACTTCCACACGACGGTTCTGGGCGCGGCCCGAGTTGCTGGTGTTGTCGGCAACTGGGTATTCCTTGCCATAACCTTGAGCGACGATGCGCGAAGGCTCGACGCCGGCGCGGACCAGGGCGGCCATCACGGAGTTGGCGCGGCGCTCGGACAGGCTCTGGTTGTAGGCAGCCGAACCGGTGCTGTCGGTATAGCCTTCGACGATGACCTTGCGATCAGCGTTTTCCTGAAGGAACTGGGCCAGCTTGGCAATGTTGGGGAACGCGGACGACTTCAGCTCAGCCTTGTTCAGGTCGAACAGTACGTCACCGAAGGTCACCAGGGTACCGCGGTCAGTCTGCTTGGCGTTCAGGCTGTCCTGAAGCTTCTTGATCTGAGCGTCGCGGGCATCCAGGCGAGCCTGAGCGCGCTGGGCAGCAGCACCTTTGAGGGTTTCCTCGGCGCTGCGCAGAGCGATGGTCTGCTTGGCCACTTCAACGCGCTGGTTGGTCAGGTAGGCCAGTTGGTCGACTTTGGCGCGGTCGGCGTCGTCGCGGTAGGCCTTGTCAGCCTTGTCCAGCCATTCCGAAGCGTCTTTGGTTTCCAACGCAGCCAGTTGTACCGACTTGGGGTTGGTCTGCAAGGAAGAGAAGTTGGTCCGCGCTTGTTCCAGGTTAGGGTTCGGCGGGGTGGAGCAAGCTGCCAGGCCAACGCTGAGAGCCAACAGGGCAGGAACCATCAATTGTTTACGCATAGTCTTCATCCTTTATTCGAGTTCAAGTCGCGATGGGCAGCTTACTGAGCGCTGCGCATGCCTTCTTCACGCAGGTCCTGTACACCCTGCTTGGCGTCTTGTACGGCCTTGGCCGCTTTGCCAGCCTGCGCCTTGCGCTCGGCCAGACGTGCGTCCCACTCGGCCTGTTCGGCGAGGACCTTGGCTTTCTCGTAGTTCTTGTCGTGCATGGCGATTTCAGCCTGCTTGAACTTGTCCTGCGCAGCTTTCATTTCCACAGCAGCGTATTCGGTACCGCCAGCGCTCACGGCGCTGTTCACGGCCGACTGAGTCACGGCGTACTGCTCGGTGGGAGGCTTGCCGGCGCAGCCAGCCAGGACGAAGGTAGTGCCCAGGGCGAGGGCAGCCAGTTTCAGCCCGCGCAGAGGGTTGGACGAGGTTTTGGCAGTACGGGTATTCATGGCTTTCAACTCCATTGGATAGCTCCTGAAAAACATCAAAATCCATGACAGTCGAACGTTTCACGCGCCTGGGTAAAGCCCGGCGACTAGCACACGCCGCTGGCTGTAATGGTTAAACGTTGGGACACAAGGCAATTTTGAATAGTTCAGAAATTTGTCCGAATGGGCGAGTTTTTTCTGGCGCCGCTGGTTTGTCACGCAGATGCGCTGGTCAGCGAGCCGACAAGGCGCATCAGGTAGCGACTGGTAATGAATCGAACCCTAGGACTCGGTGGCCAGCTGCGTTGTAAAGCTTGCCACAGCACCTACCACACGCTTCGCACCGTCCTGAATCTCGGTGATGACGGTACCTGCCTGATTGGCCAGTTGCAGGCCGGATTCGGCTTGGTGCCTGCCGGCGCCGATGGTTTCCACCGCGTCGGTGGCAAGCTTCTGATTCTGCCTGACGACGCCCTCGATCTCGGCGGTGGCTTGAGTCGTCCGTGAAGCCAACTGGCGAACCTCATCGGCCACCACTGCAAAACCACGGCCCTGTTCACCCGCGCGTGCGGCCTCGATGGCGGCGTTCAGCGCCAGCAGATTGGTTTGTGCGGCGATACCGCTGATGGTCTTGATGATGTTGGAAATCACCTGGCTCTGCTCGTCCAGCGCCTCGATGCCTTCAGCCGCTGTTTGCATATGATGGGCGAGGTCCTTCATCACCTTGACCGTGTCCCGCACGACTTCGGCTCCGCGCAGGGCCGTTTCATCGGTGCGCACCGACGTGTCGTACGCCACCGTGGCGGCTTCGGCGATGGCGATCTCGCGTTCCACCATCTCGGTGATGACGGTCGCGACCTTCACGACCTTGTAGACATTGGCGTTGCCATCCCGGACCGGGTTGTAGGAAGCCTCGAGCCACACCGTGCGACCATGGCTATCCACGCGCTCGAAGCGCTCGGCGACGAACTCCCCGCGACGCAGGCGCTCCCAGAACGCTTGATAATCACGGGAATTGGCGATTTCGCCGCTGCAGAACATGCGGTGATGCTTGCCCTTGATCTGCTCCAGGCCATAGCCCATCGCCTGCAGAAACAGGTCGTTGGCGGTCAGCACATGGCCGTCGAGGTCGAACTCGATGACCGCAGTTGAGCGCAACAGCGCCTGGATGAAGTTCTCGTGCGCCCTGGAGGTCTCGATGGTATTGGTCAGGTCGCTGGCATAGCAGGAGAACTTGACCAGCCTGCCATCGGTGGAATGTACGGGGTGCATGATGACGCGCAGCCAGGTCTCACCGCCATCCTTGCGCACCAGCCGCCAGGCCCCGCAGAAGTGTTCGCCCTGGCGTATGGCGCTACGCACGCGTGCGTAGTGCTTGTCCTTCTGCACATGTTCGGCGACCAGGCTTTCCAGCGGCTTGCCCACCAGCTCGTCGTTGCGATACTGCAGCACGGCCTCGAAGTTGGCGTTCACGCCCAGAATGCAGCCTTGAGGGTCGAGCCTGAGGTGAATGGTTTCTTCGTCCAGGCCTTGGCGGATCTGCCGGACGATCGCCACTTCCTCACGCAGGGCGGCCATTTCGTTTTTCAGGCGTTTGAAGAAGAACATGGCACAGGCCTCGAGAAGGGAAGGGCATGTAAAAGTATCGACAGCCCCCATCGTTACTTAAGCCCGAAACGGCCGAGCGGTAAGGTTGAAACGATTAAGCGCAAAAAACCCGGCGCGCAGGCCGGGTTTTTCTCGAGCATTGCAGATCAGCGCATCGAAGCGCGGGACCTGACCGGTTGGTTGTCATTGGAAATGGTCACTTCGACCCGACGGTTCTGTGCACGACCCGACGCGTCGCCATTGCTGGCCACCGGATAGGACATGCCCAGGCCTTGAGCGACGATGCGTTCAGGGCTCACGCCTGCGCGTACCAACTGCACCAGGACGGCATTGGCGCGGCGCTGCGAGAGGGTCTGGTTGAAGCCGGCAGAGCCGGTGCTGTCTGTGTGCCCCTCGACGATCACCTTGCGGTCCGGGTTGTCGCGCAGAAAGTCCGCCAGGCGAGCGATGTTGTCGTAGGCGCTGGTCCGCAGTTCGGCCTGGCCGGTTTCGAACAGCACATCGCCAAAGGTGACCAGACTGCCGCGCTCGGTCTGTTGCACAGCCATCGTTTCGGCTGCGGGTTGCTTGGCGTTGAGACTTTCCTGAAGCTTCTTGATCTGCGCATCGCGTGCTTCCAGGCGGGCCTGGGCGCGCAGGGCGGCAACACCCTGGATCGCCTGCTCGGCGGCGCGCAGTTCGATGGTCTGCCTGGCCACCTCGACACGCTGATTGGTCAGGTAGGCCAGGTGCCCTACTTGCTCATCGTCGACCTTGGCCCGTGCGGCTTTTTCGGCGCGCTCCAGCCAACCGGCAGCATCCTTGGTCTCCAGGGCGGCCAGCTGAACCGATTTGGGATTGCCTTGCAGGTCGGCGAAATTGGCCTGGGCCTGCACCAGTTGCGGGTTGGGCGTTTTGGAACAGGCGGCCAGCAGCACGACCAGCGCCGACAGAGCGGGGAACTTGAATTTATTGTTCACGGTAATTTCCTGAATCTTGAAAGAAGAACGCGAAAGCCAGCTCAAGAGGCGGCGCGCAGGCCTTCCTCACGCAGGTCCTGAATACCCTGGCGAGCATCTTCGACGGCGCGACGGGCCTTGGCGGCCTGAGCCTTGCGCTCGGCGAGGCGGGCGTCCCATTCGGCTTGTTCGGCCAGACGGCGAGCCTGCACGTAGTGCTTGCCGTGCAGTGCCAGTTCAGCGTTCTTGAGCTTGTCCTGAGCGGACTTCATTTCGACGGCGGCGAACTCGGTGCCGCCGGCGCTGACCGCAGCATTGACCGCCGACTGGCTCACGGCATATTGCTCGACCGGCGCGATACCGGCGCAGCCTGTCAGGACGACACCGGTGGCAAGGCCCAGGAGGGCTGTTTTCAGAGGGCCGAAAGACGACCGTACGCTGGATGTATTCACGCGATAGTGCTCCATTGAACAGCGATTGATTGCTTCGTCCGTCTTGCGCAACACGCCAGCAAAGGCCTGCTGGCGCAATGCACTGCGGACGAATCGGTGGCCAGTGGCTGGCTCTTTTTTTTCCGAGTCTACAATCGCTTTTGAGCACTATCCTATTGATTTGTATGAATTTTGCCGCCAAGTCCGGGGTTTTTTTATGACCATCTGACCGGGGCTGGCCAGCGCGTAGGAGCTTTCGCAAACCTACCGGTTCAAGTTCGATTCGCAGCGTCGTCCGCAGTGCTTTTCAGGCGTTGCAGGTGTTCACGTGACAGCGCCAGGAATCGCGGTGTCGCGCCGACATCCTCATACAGGGGATCACCCTCCTCGTCGGTGGCGATGACCTTGGTCCCCTTGACGTAGGGAAAGCTGCCCTCGAGCTCTTCGAGTGCCGCCCCGATCAGCTCGCCGAGCAGTTCCTGAGCGTGGTGCTTGGGGTACATCTGGGTCAGCGCCGCCAGGCGCGCTGCCGACTCCATGTCCAGGTGAATGTTGATACCGGTGTCGGTCAGGCGACCCTTGGCGTTCTGTTCCCAATGCTCGGCCAGTTCGTGAATCTTCATAAACACCTCGTGTGCCGGTTATTCACGCCCCTGTCTGTCGCGCTTGTCAGCCTCGTCCAGGCTGGGGCACTCTTTGCGCTATAGAACATTTGTTGCGTAGACCAGTTGTAGAGCCATTTTTCCCGTGCTTGTTCAGTGGCCCAGGCGATCCAATCACACGCCGCGCCGGGCTGGCTGGACGGGCAAACCGTTTCCAAGCCACGGAGAATGCCGATGTCCGATATCGATCTGCGCCTGCGCGAAGACGTGCACCTGCTCGGCGAATTGCTGGGCAATACCATTCGCGAGCAGTACGGCGATGCCTTTCTGGAAAAGATCGAGCGCATTCGTCGTGGCGCCAAGGCGGACCGTCGACGCGATCCGACCGGTGATGCGGTCAGTGCCGAACTGAGGTCCAGTCTGGACGACCTCGGTGAAGAAGAATTGCTACCCGTGGCCCGAGCGTTCAACCAGTTCCTCAACCTGGCCAATATCTGCGAGCAATACCAGCTCATCCGCCGCCGCGACGAGGGCCAGCCCGAACCCTTCGAAAACCTCGCGCTGGGCGAGCTGCTGGAGCGGCTCACGGCCGCCGGCCACCGTCCTGAAGCGCTGGCTCGACAACTGGTGACGCTGGATATCGAACTGGTGTTGACCGCACACCCGACCGAAGTCGCGCGTCGCACCCTGATCCAGAAATACGACGCGATCGCCGCACAACTGGCCTTGCACGACCACCGGGACCTGACCACTGTCGAGCGCAAGGCGGTGCGCGAGCGCCTGCAACGTTTGATCGCCGAGGCCTGGCATACGGAGGAAATCCGCCGCACCCGGCCGACGCCGGTGGATGAGGCCAAGTGGGGCTTTGCGGTCATCGAGAACTCGCTCTGGCAAGCGGTGCCCAATCATCTGCGCCGGGTCGACGCGGCGTTGCACGCCGCCACCGGGCAGCGTCTGCCCCTTGAGGCCGCGCCGATCCGTTTCGCTTCGTGGATGGGCGGCGACCGCGATGGCAATCCCAATGTGACGGCCAAGGTCACCCGCGAAGTGTTGTTGCTGGCGCGCTGGATGGCGGCCGATCTGTTTCTGCGCGATGTCGACCAGCTGGCCGCCGATCTGTCCATGCAGCAGGCCAGTGCGCCGCTCATGGCACAGGCGCCCGACAGCAGCGAGCCTTATCGCGCGGTGCTCAAGCAACTGCGCGAGCGGCTGCGCACTACCCGCAACTGGGCTCAGGCTTCGCTGCCCGGCAATCAGCCGGTCGACGACCAGGTGTTGCAGGACAACCGCGAGCTGATCGAGCCGTTGCAGCTGTGTTTCGACTCGCTGCATGCCTGCGGCATGGGCGTGATCGCCGACGGGCCATTGCTCGATTGCCTGCGCCGCGCCGTGACCTTCGGCCTGTTTCTGGTGCGCCTCGATGTGCGTCAGGATTCGACTCGTCATCGCGGTGCCTTGAGCGAAATCACCGAATACTTCGGGCTGGGTCGCTATGACGACTGGGACGAGGACGCGCGAATCGAATTCCTCGTGCGTGAGCTGGCCAATCGCAGACCGCTGCTGCCCACCTGTTTCGAACCCAGCGAGGACACTGCCGAAGTGCTGGCCACGTGCCGCGAAGTGGCGGCAGCGCCGGCCGCATCGCTGGGCTCCTACGTGATTTCCATGGCCGGCGCCGCTTCCGACGTGCTCGCGGTGCAGCTTCTGCTCAAGGAGTCCGGGCTGCGCCGGGCTATGCGCGTGGTGCCGCTGTTCGAAACCCTGGCCGACCTCGACAATGCCGGGCCGGTGCTCGAACGCTTGCTGCAGCTGCCGGACTACCGCAACCGTCTGCAAGGCCCGCAGGAGGTGATGATCGGCTACTCCGATTCGGCCAAGGACGCCGGGACCACGGCGGCCGCCTGGGCGCAGTACCGGGCGCAGGAAACCCTGGTGAATATCTGCCAGGCCCATGGTGTCGAGCTGTTGCTGTTCCACGGTCGCGGCGGCACCGTGGGCCGGGGCGGCGGCCCGGCGCATGCGGCCATTCTGTCGCAGCCGCCGGGTTCGGTGGCGGGGCGCTTCCGCACCACTGAACAAGGTGAAATGATCCGTTTCAAATTCGGCCTGCCGGACATCGCCGAGCAGAATCTCAACCTCTATGTCGCAGCGGTGCTGGAAGCCACTGTGCTGCCGCCGCCCTTGCCCGAACCTGCCTGGCGCACGGTCATGGACCAGTTGGCGGGGCAGGGCGTCAAGGCGTACCGGCAGGTGGTGCGCGAGCATCCGAATTTCGTCGAGTACTTCCGCCAGGCCACGCCCGAGCAGGAACTGGGCCGGTTGCCCTTGGGCAGCCGCCCGGCCAAGCGTCGGCAGGGCGGGATCGAGAGCCTGCGCGCCATCCCGTGGATCTTCGGCTGGACCCAGACACGGCTGATGCTGCCCGCCTGGCTGGGATGGGAGGCGGCCCTGGGCGCAGCCCTGGAACAGGGTGAAGGCGAACGACTGGCTTCGATGCGCGCGCAGTGGCCGTTCTTCCAGTACACGCATCGACATGCTGGAGATGGTGCTGGCCAAGGCTGACGCCGAAATTGCCGCGTTGTATGACCTGCGTCTGGTCGAGCCTGGCCTGCAGCCACTGGGTGCGGAGCTGCGCGACCTATTGTCGCAGTGTTGCGCGGCAGTACTGGCACTGACTGGCCAGACACACCTGCTCGCCCACAGCCCGATGACGCTGGAGTTCTTCCGTCTGCGCAACACCTATCTGGATCCGCTGCACCTGCTGCAGGCCGAATTGCTGGCGCGTTCGCGCACGCGGGAAGCGGCACTCGACAGCCCTCTGGAACAGGCATTGCTGGTGACCGTGGCCGGTATCGCCGCCGGGTTGCGCAATACCGGCTGAGCCCAGCCGTCGATGGCGTCGGGGTGTCAGGGCCGCGGCAGCTGTCAGCAGGGGTGCAACCGATTGCCGGTGGTACCCGGTGCAACCCCTGCCAGGCAGCGTCCGCAGGGGCGGGTGCCTGCGACTTTCGGTGGCTTGTGTGCCCCGTGCACGCTGTGTATCTTGATCAGCCTTTGGCCGTTCTGCGGCCATCATTTTTTTGGGAAGGGCTTCTGCCGTCAGCGCGGCGGAAGCAGATCTGACGACTATCTATAAAAATCGAGAGGAGCACATCGATGCGCGTGATTCTGCTGGGAGCTCCCGGGGCCGGTAAAGGTACTCAGGCAAAATTCATCACCGAAAAATTCGGTATCCCGCAAATTTCCACCGGCGACATGCTCCGCGCTGCCGTCAAGGCCGGTACCGAACTGGGCGTTCTGGCCAAGAGCGTCATGGACAGCGGCGGCTTGGTTTCCGACGACCTGATCATTGCCCTGGTGAAGGAGCGCATTGCCCAGCCCGATTGCGCCAACGGCTTCCTGTTCGATGGTTTCCCGCGCACCATTCCTCAGGCCGAAGCGCTGGTCACCAACGGTGTGGAGCTCGATCACGTGCTCGAGATCGCCGTCGATGACGAAGAGATCGTCCAGCGTATCGCCGGTCGTCGTGTCCATGAAGCCTCGGGCCGCGTCTACCACACCGTCTACAATCCGCCGCGCGAAGAAGGCAAGGATGACGTCACCGGTGACGCGCTGGTGCAGCGCAAGGACGACACCGAGGAAACCGTGCGCCATCGCCTTTCGGTCTACCACTCGCAGACCAAGCCATTGGTGGCCTTCTACCGCGATCTGTCGGCCGCGCAGGGCAAGCCCAAGTGCAGCCACGTCGAGGGCGTCGGCTCGGTGACCGACATCACCGCCAAGGTGCTTGCGGCACTGAGCTGAATGCTGGGTGTCGACACGACCTGTGTCGGCTACCGTGTTGCCATGAACGGCCCGCTCGCGGGCCGTAGTTGTCTATAATCGCCTCTTTCCTACATTGCCTGGACCCTTTTCGATGACCACCCTGCTGGCCCTGGACACTGCCACTGAAGCCTGCTCCGTCGCCTTGCTGCATGACGGCAAGGTGTCGAGCCACTATGAAGTGATCCCGCGCCTGCACGCGCAGAAGCTGCTGCCCATGATCAAGACCCTGCTGGCTGACGCAGGTGTAGCGCTGACGGCCGTCGATGCAATTGCCTTCGGCCGCGGGCCGGGCGCGTTCACCGGTGTGCGCATTGCGGTAGGGGTGGTCCAGGGCCTGGCGTTCGGCCTGGATCGGCCGGTCCTGCCGGTGTCCAACCTCGCCTTGCTGGCTCAACGCGCCTGGCGCGAGCACGGTGTGAATCAGGTTGCGGCTGCCATCGATGCGCGCATGGACGAGGTGTACTGGGGTTGCTATCAGGAGCACGCTGGGGAAATGCGCCTGCAGGGCGAGGAAGGGGTGTTTGCGCCCGAACGGGCCCAGCTACCGGCCCAGGCCACGGGAGAGTGGTTCGGTGCAGGCACCGGCTGGACCTATGCCGAACGGATCGCCGTTGCCACCGTGGGGCGCGACGCCGACCTGCTGCCCCATGCCCAGGATCTGCTGGAGCTGGCCCGCTTTGCCTGGGCGCGCGGCGAAGGACTGCCTGCCGATGGCGCCCAGCCGGTTTACCTGCGCGACAACGTCGCCACTCCGAAAAAATCGCTTTTGTAGTACGCTTCGTCGGCGTTCACGCCTGTAGTGCGCATTTCATCGGCAGAATCTGCCATAGAGATAAAACTTTGTCGCAATTTGTGGTCTAGTGATCACCTGAGTCGCAGCCTGGCCGGTGCCGGCTTCTTTCGAAGATCGAGTGAACCTGATGCGTATCGATGGTGTTTCCTCCCAGCCTTACCCGATCAAGCGCAAGCCGCTTGCGGATAAAGCGCGGGTGCAGGATGCCGTCGACGATATCGAAGGCGAATTCGAAGCCCCTGCGCAACCCACCCCCCAGCGCTCCCGCGCTCGAGGCGCCAGTGTTCCTGCACGCCAGCAGGACATGATCTTCCCCCGTTCGATGAGTCGCCGCGCCGCTGACGCCTTGGGCATGTACCTGAGCACCCAGGGCTTCGTCGAGTGGGACAATGAGGTGCTGGGTCTGGATGTGCATATCTGACTGTGCCCAGCCTGCCTTATTTCATCGGTTGTCCTTCGTGGAGTGAAAACGCCTGGCGCGGTGATTTCTACCCGCATGATGCGCGTCCGCCCGATTTCCTCTCCCTGTACGCCCAACTGTTCAATGCTGTGGAGGGCAACACCACTTTCTACGCACGCCCTGCGCCCAGTACCGTGGAACGCTGGGCCGCAAGCATGCCATCGGACTTCCGCTTCACCGCAAAACTGCCCCGCGACATCAGCCATGGCGGTGACCTGCGCGAGCAGTTGGGCGCTGCGGAGGATTTCTGCCGCTTGCTCGATCCACTGGGTGAACGAGTGGCGCCGCTGTGGTTGCAATTGCCGGCGTCATTCGCGCCTTGGCGACTGCCGGAGCTGATGGGCTTCATCGACATCCTGCAACGGCCGATTGCCGTGGAAGTGCGCCACGGTGCATTTTTCGCCCGTGGCCACGAGGAGCGTCTGCTCAACAATCTGCTGCGTGAACGCAATGTCGAGCGTATCTGCCTGGACCCGCGGGCCTTGTTCAGCTGCACCTCGGACGCACCCGCAGTGCTTCATGCCCAATCCAAGAAGCCCCGTGTGCCGCCACGTCCGACCGCTTTCAGCAACAGCCCGCAAGTACGCTTCATCGGTCATCCGCAGGTGCAGGCCAACGAGCCATTCCTGACGCCCTGGGTCGAGAAGATCGCCGGCTGGATCGAGGAGGGGCGCACCCCGTACATTTTTCTGCACACGGCCGACAATCTGTTCGCCCCAGCCCTGGCCCGGCGTTTCCACGAGCGTCTGATGGAACGTTTGCCGGGGCTGCCGGCCTTAAGGGAACTGCCTCGGGAGCCCCAGACGGCGCAGCTCGGCCTGCTCTGATCCGGTACTGCGGTGGTTTCCTTCAGCCATGCCGAACCGAGGCCGACGTGTCGAGATTGCTGATCATCCTGTTGCTACTGGCCGCAGCCCCGGTTGCCGTATGGCGAGGCTGGATAGAGGTGCCCGACCGGTGGAATCCGTGGGCGCCGTTGGACATCGCCGAGCCGGTGAATTTTCTGACGCGCTACAAGCTCAGCCGGTTGCAGAGTGATCCCAAGCTTTGTGTGCAGGCCCTGGCCACGTCTACCGTGCGCTACAGCGTGCAGGCCGACAGTCCGGCCGATGCCAGGTGTCCGTTGGTGAATGTGCTGCGCGTGCAGGGCAGCGAGGTCAGGTTGAGCAGCAGCTTTCTGGCGACCTGTCCGGTCGCCGTGGCGTTCGCGATGTTCGAGCGTCAGGCCTTGCAGCCGGCTGCGCAAGCCGCGTTCGGCCAAGCGGTGACCCAGGTGGATCATCTGGGCAGCTTCGCCTGCCGCAATGTCTACGGTCGTAGTGAAGGACGCCTCAGCCAGCATGCCAGCGCCAACGCGCTGGACATCGCCGGTTTTCGCCTGGCCGATGGCCGGCGCATAAACGTCCTCAAGGACTGGCCCGGCGACGACGCCAACGCGCGCTTCCTGCGCGACGTGCGCGATGGGGCCTGCAAGCATTTCAATACCGTCTTGGGTCCCGATTACAACGCCGCCCACCGCAACCATTTCCATTTGGACATGGGGCGCTGGAGCGTGTGTCGCTGATCTGTGTTCATTCCCCGCCACCGCGCTGATCCCGGACGCGGCTCGCGCCGCTGCTACAGGGGGGGGGGACCGCGGGGCGCTTGGACGCGGCAATTTCGGCGCTTTTGTAGCAGCGGCGCGAGCCGCGTCGGCGGTGCATGCGGTGTAACTGGATGAACCCGGCGTCGGTCAAACCGCTTGACGGGTATTGTTCAGCACAACAGTGCTTCTGTAGCAGCGGCGCGAGCCGCGTCGGCGGCGCATGCGGTGTAACTGGATGAACCCGGCGTCGGTCAAACGGCTTGACGCGTGTTGTTCAGCACAACAGGGCGCATCCAACTCAGGTCCAGCGCCAATGCATGGCATTGCTCGTCGAGGGTCGTCTGCGCAAGCGGCTCCGATGTCTGGGCCAACTGCCAATCCAGTTCGGCGATCGGCAGGTGCAGCGCACGTGGGGCGGGTGCCGGGCCTGGGTTGGATGCCTCGGTGCCATGACTCAACACCAGCGGCCGAACCCAACGGCTGTCGAACGCCAGGTGAGCCTGCTGCGCCAGCACGTCTTCTTCGGGCAATGGCTCGGCGGCCTTGTCCAGCAGGGTCAGATCCAGCTCGGCCTTGGGCAGGAACAGCGGCTCGGGCGGCTTGACTTCGGTCTCGCGGACATCGCACAAGCGTTGCATGAGAATGTGCGCCAGAATCTCGCTCCCGGCGCTGGGCTCAGTCGCCGATTCGCTGGCGCCCGCTGCAGGTTCCTGTCCCTGAGCTTGTCCTTCGCCATGCTCGGTCAATGCCTGGGCGAAGAAGTCCTGCCACAGCGCACTCGCAGCACCCAGGGTCTGGATGTTGTGCTGGCTGAAGTCGCCGCTGGGCGAAATGTAACCTGGCGCTGTGGAATTGATGACGGACATGGCACTCGGCACGCTTGGGCTCTGGCAAAATGCCTGGCAAAGTTCTTATCGGCGGCGTGCGCCGATCTTTTAGCCTTCGGATACAGGAATCTTCAGTGGAGCAGCAAGCAGGTGGTCGCATCCAGGTTCAGGCGCAGAACGACGCCTGCGAATCGCAAGCCGAACGATGGGCGCAACGCCTGGATCTGCCTCGCCAGTTGGCCGACGCCGACTTCACTCTGCTGGTCGGCGACAGCGGCCTGCAACTGCAGCAACTGGGTGCGGACGCACCGGGGCCTGTGCGCGTGGATTTCGTCGAAGGCGCCGTGGCCCATCGGCGACTGTACGGCGGCGGCAGTGGCCAGATGATCGCCAAGGCCGTGGGCGTGCAGCCCGGTGTGCGGCCGCGGGTACTGGATGCCACGGCAGGTCTGGGCAAGGATGCATTCGTGCTGGCCAGCCTGGGCTGCGACATGAGCCTGGTGGAGCGCCAGCCGATCATCGCCGCGTTGCTCGAAGACGGTTTGGACCGCGCCCAGAATGACCCGCAGGTGGGCGCCATCGTTGCACGGATGCGGCTGCTCAAGGGTAACTCGATCGAGGTCATGCAACAGTGGCAGGGCGAAGCGCCCCAGGTGATCTACCTGGATCCGATGTTTCCCCATCGGGAAAAAAGCGCGCTGGTAAAGAAGGAAATGCGTCTGTTCCGTCCGCTGGTGGGCGACGACATGGATGCACCGGCCCTGCTGGCCGCCGCCCTCGCGCTGGCCACCCACCGAGTGGTGGTCAAGCGACCGCGCAAGGCACCGTGCATCGAGGGCGTCAAACCCAGCCATGCCCTGGAAGGTAAATCCAGTCGCTACGATATCTACCCGAAGAAAGCCCTCAAGCCGGTGTGAGGAATAGCTCTGCGCTGTAGGCAGCGGCGACCTTCCGTACCCATGGATGCGTAGGAACGGTCCTGATTTTTTCCATGCCGGTTTTAGCCCGGCACGCTCAAATAGAATCAAGTCTCATTTGTAATGAGGCTGTATACATGTACCGTTCTACAGGAGTTTGCACGTTGCCCCGCCGTTCGGCGCTGGGCCTGGCGTTGATCGGTTGCGCTGCGAGCGTCAATGCCCATGAGGGGCATGAAGTGATGGAGCTGGACAAGCTGAGCGTGACGGGCAAGCAGGCCGCGCCGCCCTATCAGGTCCAGCGTTCGGCCTCGGCCAAGTACGCCGTGCCGTTGCTCGACGTGCCGCAAACGGTCACCGTGGTCCCGCGTCAGATCTTGCGCGAACAGAACGCCCTGGGTCTGCGCCGGGCGCTGTCCAACATCTCCGGGATTTCCTTCAACGCGGGCGAGGGCGGGGGTGGCTCGGGCGACAGCATCAATATTCGTGGCTTCAGTGCCAACGCCAATCTGCAGATCGACGGCCTGCGCGACTCTGCCCAGACCAGCCGCAGCGACCTGTTCAACCTGGAACAGGTCGAGGTCATCAAGGGGCCCAGCTCGGTGTTCGGCGGCGCGGGTGCTACCGGTGGCGCCATCAACCTGATCACCAAGCTGCCGCTCGACGACAGCTTCACCGAACTGGGCGCAGGGGTCGGCACCGATCGCTATCGCCGCCTGACTCTCGACACCAACCAGCCACTGCACGACCTCGGCGACGGCACCCTGTTTCGCCTGAACCTCATGGCCCACGAGAACCAGGTGCCGGGCCGCGACCGGATCGAACAGCAACGCTGGGGCCTGGCGCCTTCGCTGACGTTCGGGCACGGCAGCGATACACGCCTGACCCTCAGCTATTTCCACCAGAGCGATGACAACCTGCCCGACTACGGCGTGCCTGCCCGCGATGGCAAGCGCCTGCCCGGGGTCAAGACCAGCCACTACTACGGCTGGCGCAACCTGGATCAGGAACGTGCCGATACCGACAGCCTCACGGTCAAGTACGAACACGACCTGAATCCGGACTGGACCGTGCAGAACCTGGCGCGACTGAGCCAGGTCGACCGCGACACCACCGTATCCGCTTCCCACGTCAAGCAGGCCAAGCTTCCGGCGGGCCGTTATCTGCCGGCCGGCCCGCAGGCCTATCGGCGCGATGTTCACACCCGCCTGGCCATGAACCAGACCAGTCTCACCGGCCATTTCGATACCTTCGGCCTGGGCCATACCCTGGTGGTCGGTGCCGAGCTGTCACACGAAACCTACGACCGCAAGGCGTCGGGTTATGCCGTGGAGTCCTTCTATCCGGCCAACGGCTACGATCTGGCCAACCCGCCTGGCTACTGGAGCGGACCCAAGGTCAAGTCGCCGACCAGCGTGGCGCACAACAGCGTGGCGGATCGCGCCCTGTATGCGTTCGACACCCTGGCCCTGGACGACCAATGGGACCTCAGCCTCGGCCTGCGTTACGACCACATGCGCGCAGAAGCCAACAGCCGCTCGGCGAGCGGGGTCCGGAGCCGGGCAGGCGCTACCGATGGCGTCTTCAGCCAACGCGCCGGGCTGGTCTACAACGCCCACCGAGAACGGTCGCTTCTACGTGGCCTACGGCACTTCGTTCAACCCCTCGGCCGAGAACCTGCTGACCTACGGTGGAGGCCTGTCCGAAAGCACCCAGAGCCTGGAACCCGAGAAGGGCAAGACCTGGGAGCTGGGGACCAAGTGGCAACTGTTCGATGACCGTTTGCAACTCGAAGGCGCGTTGTTTCGGGTGGTCAAGGACAACGTTCGTGAGCGTCTGAGCGACGGTACCAGTCTGCTGGCAGGCAAACAGCGCGTGCAGGGCCTGGAGTTGGCCGCCACGGGCGAGCTGACCGAGCGGTGGCACGTATTTGCCAACTACACTCTGCAGAGCAGCGCGACGCTCGAGTCGGCAGCTTCGCCCAAGCGTGTCGGGCAGGCACTGAGCAACACTGCTCCGCGTTCCTTCAATCTGTGGACCGCTTACCAGCTTCCAGGCGACATCACCCTGGCCTATGGTGTACGCCATGTCGGCAAGCGCAACCTCACTTCTCAGGATCAAGCCAAGCTCGAGGCCTACTGGGTGCACGATGCGATGCTGGGCTACCGGGCCTCGGACAACCTCGAACTGCAGCTGAATCTGAGCAACCTGACCGACAAGAAGTACGTCGAGAGGGTGCGTACGGTTATCGGCAGCGACACCCGCTCTTCGGCCGTGGAGTACGGAGACGGTCGCGCGGCGGTGGTGAGCAGCGTCTATCGATTCTGACCACCGCCGCGTTCCGGATTACCGCGAAGCGGCGTCCATGCGGATGCGCAGCGGCTGTTCATCCTTGCCATCCAGCGTCACACCGTGGTGCTGGGTGCTGATGAACAACAGGTGCCCATCGGCTTCGACGCGGGCACTCACCGCATAACGATGACCCGGTTTGACTTGAGCCGGGTCGTATTCCAGCTTGAACGGCAGCGGCACCTGGCCGGTGATCGGGCCGCTTTGCCGGGCCAGGGCCACGGCAGGTGCATCGGCCAGCGACACATCCTGCAGGCTCACGGTCAAGACCGCCGAAGGCGGCAGGGCGATGCGCTGCAGATAGAACGCTTCCCCTTCGAGCGTGGCTTTGGTAGCAGGCTGCAGGCTGCTGCAGGCGCCGATGAGGGCACTGAGGACGATCAGTGAAAGGCGTTTCATGAGTTTCCATCCTTCTTCGAATACCAGTTTTTCTTAAACGCACATCCCTGGCTGATCGCATCATGCAGCGTTGCGAGGGGGCCGACGTCACCTTAATACTCACTATTCCGCAGGGTCAAGAATAAGGTGTGCGATGATTTGTCCGGGCCACTGGAAGTGTACGTTGCAGAGAATATAAGTTTTCAATTGACGTGTTGTTGAATGCTTTTGTTTTTATGGGTGTTGTTTTTGCGTTTCTTCTGTTGGCTGCTAGTTTGGAATTAGACCTGAAACGCATGGGTCTCTTTTTTGCTATCAGGTGAAGTGAACGAGGTGACGTATATGAACGCGCTTACCAGACTGCTTGAGGTCAACAGCCTTCCCGAACGACCCAAGGCGGTGGCAATTCATAATCCAGCAGCGGCTCAGGATGCGGTGTTAGATGTAGAGGGTGCCTATCATGGCCAAACATTTAGTTTCCGCTTTGGAGAAATCACTGCGAGTCATCTCAAAAGCGGGATCTCTATTATCGTGCCTTCATTGACGGGGCATCCCTCCCTGCCGAACGAGGGAAAGATATTGTTGGCCCTGACCTTTGAAAATGAACAATGGCAGTACTCCACCGATTTTGTGGAGGGTATTTATGAAGGCGAAACGCTATTCATTACTCCCCAGCAGCTTGCTTCTTTCGCAGGGCAGACCATGGCGGTCGACTTGATCGCTTGGCATCCGGATCTGAATGCTCCGGCTGTATGGCTGACCACATTCTTCGAGTTGGCATTTCCCAACCATATGGCCCAGGTGGCGGGCGCTAAAAATGGTGTCATTGACGCAGCGCTTGCTGCGCGTGGAAGCGAATTGCTCATTCCTCCTTATGACGGCATCGAGCACGGTGACGAAGTCGTGATTTATCTGTTGGGGCGACAGTCGGAGGGCAGCCGTATCTTTCGAGTCTCCATTGAAGAGAACGCTGTTGGCCAAGCCATCAGCGTACCTGTGTCTGCGACGCTTTTGCAGCCGAGCGGGAACAGTACCATCACGATCTTCTACAGGGTTGTTACGGGTGGGCAAACTATCAATGGTCCGCTTAGTACGTTTTTTGTAGAGAGCGATAGTGGTGTTCTGGTTGTTGCTGATGCAGTCTTTACTAACCGCCAGTTGCTCAGTGAATTGAGCGAAGAGAGCAAGGTGCTGTTCACAGTACCTCAGGCCGGAGGACAACTGAAGGGCGCCGATCAAACACTGTTTCTCTGGGATGAGTGGGAATCCACACGAAGAGAATACCTGCTGGACACCCGATCTCTCGATGGGCCTTGCAAGTGGAGCTCAACCTTTTTCCCTTCCCCTGTGGGCAGTATGGTGTACACCACAACGTGGATAAGCATGGGCACAGAGGCCGTCTGGGCTGCCGCGATCGAAAAAGTGCTTGTTGCAAGAGTAGCAAATTCGCTTCTGCGTGGATCAACGCCCTGTCCGTCCTCTGCCTCCGTGGAGACGGGTACTCTTGTAGCACCCATTGTGCTGGAAGCCATCGAGGGCGTGGTTTCCGAGGAGGCCATCCATGCAGGCCTCACCGTATCCGCTCCCCGGCCTGCACAAGTGCCGTATGGTAGCTATCTGTCCTTACGGCTGAAGGGCTACACAGCGGCAGCCTTGAGTGTGGGTGCATTGACGACTGACGACACGGTCAGTTGGAAGGTATCGGGAGATACCGCCAGTATGCTGATCAATCAGGTGGTCTCACTTCAGTACTTCGTCGAGGATGGCTCAGGCTTGAGATCCGAACCGACCGTACTTGAGTTCGCAGTTCAACGACCGCCCCTTCAGGTTCTGGAAGCCAGGCAAAACGGCCGTGATATTCCCGTCATTTCGGTAGAGGCGGCCGAGGTTGGCATTTCAGTTTTTCTTCCGCCTGCGCCTGGGCTACGTGCCGGCGACGTCGTCACGGTGTACTGGGGTGGCAGTGCAGGTAAAGGACATTATGTCACTTCCATTCCTTGGACATACGAGCACCAGCAGCATGGCTTGACCCTTCAAATAGCGCCTCAACACGTAAAAGCACACTTTGGGGGTCAAGTTTTCGCCAGTTATACGGTCCTTGCACTAGGTCGAGAAATAGATGGCCCAGTCAGTCGCTTCCAGGTTCAGCCCAAGGTCGAGGCTGTGGATGTGATACCACTGACCCATGTAGGTTCTGCCGTATGGTGGGTTAGAGATCAGGCATCGATCACGCTTTCAAAGCCGTTGGATCTAGGGATTGGCGACAGGGTAATCTGGTACGTCGATACTTCTCCTGAAACGGCTTTGAGCGTTGTGGCATGGCGTCTCGAACAAGTCGTATCCGACCCGTCCCTGCCAATCCGAGCGATGATTCCAGTCAGCTTGGTCAAGTACTGGTATCCGGTCGAGGTACGGGTCTTCGTCGTGAGGGCTGACAATGAAGTGGTCTCGTGTATGTCAACCCATTTGGTCAGACTGGGGTAATGCCAGGCAGGATGCCGCCGATCACAACCCATTGGCGGCTTCCTCGCTGCGATGCAGCGCGACTTGACGGATCGACAAGCGAATCTCCGCCGGCAGCACCCGTTTGGCGGCCCCCTCGGCCAATTCATCGAGCAGCGGGTGGTGGCTCAACTTGCCTTGGGCATCGCGGCGCAACACATCCTGATCGAGCAAGGTCTGGATGAAGTGGCGAAACAGACTCTTGTCGAAAAACTCCGGCGCGTTCAGGCCATGCAGGATCGACAGGCGCTGGGCCATGGTCGTGCACAGGTCTTCCAGCTCCTCGGCGCTGAGGGTGTTCTGGCCGGCGTTGAGCAACAGGGCGATCGCCATGTAGAAGCGTTGCAAGGTCTGGGCGATGGCGCGCGACAACAGGGTCAGCAGCACGAACTGCCGCGAGCTGGGCGCGGGGCGCAGGTACACGCCGTTCTCCAGGCGCAGCAAGCCTTGCTCGACCAGAGCCTGCAGCCATTGGTCGATCACCTCGTCGAGTTGCTCGTCGTTCCAGCGGATGAACAGTTCGGCCTGCAGATAGGGGTACAGCGCATGGGCGTAACGCAGGATCTGTTCGCGGGTCATGCGCGAGGTGCTCTGGAAGAAGCTGGCCAGCAGCGCGGGCAGGGCGAAGATATGCAGCACGTTGTTGCGGTAATAGGTCATCAGCACTGCGTGCTGTTCGTCCAGGTACAGGATCCTGCCCAGGGCATCGCGCTGTTCGGACAGCAGCTTCATGTCCTGGACATGGGCGATCAGGCTGCGGGCGTCGCCTTCGGGCACGGTGGTGTGAGGCGAGTAGGGCACTTTTCGCAGTAGCGTCAGGTACAGGTCGAGCACCCGTTCCATGGCGCCTTCGTCCAGCGCCAGTTTGCTGGTCGAGAGCAGTGCCAGCGCCACCAGGTTCACCGGGTTGATCGCCGCGGCCTCGTTCATGTGACGCGCTACACGGATGCCCAGGCGGTGTGTGGTTTCGTTCAGCCAGTCGGGCTTGAACTGCGGTGCCAGTTCCTGCTCGCGCCAGCCAGGCTGCTGCTCGTCGAGAAAGGCGTGGAGTTTGATCGGCTCGCCGAAGTTGACCGCCACCTGGCCAAAACGCTGCTTGAGCGCGCCGATGACCTTGAACACGTCCAGGATCGATTCTTTTTTCTTGGTCGCGCCACGCAGCTCGCCCAGATAGGTACGACCTTCCAGCACACGCTCGTAGCCGATGTAGACCGGCACGAAAACGATCGGCATGCGCGAGGAGCGCAAGTAGCTGCGCAGGGTGATGGCGAGCATGCCGGTCTTGGGCTGCAGCATGCGCCCGGTGCGCGAGCGGCCGCCCTCGACGAAATACTCCACCGGGAAACCCTTGGTGAACAGGGTGTGCAGGTATTCATTGAACACCGCGCTGTACAGCGGGTTGCCCTTGAAGGTACGGCGCATGAAAAAAGCGCCGCCACGGCGCAGCAGGCTGCCGATCACCGGCATGTTGAGGTTGATGCCGGCAGCGATGTGGGGCGGGGTCAGGCCGTTCTTGAACAGCAGGTAGGAGAGCAGCAGGTAGTCGATGTGGCTGCGGTGACAGGGTACATAGATGACCTCGTTGCCGCGGGCCACGTCCTTCACGCCATCGATGTTGTTGACCTTGATGCCGTCGTAGATCTTGTTCCAGAACCAGCTCAGGACCACTTCCAGAAAACGGATCGCGGTGTAGGTGTAGTCCGAGGCGATTTCATTGCCATAGTGCAGCGCGCGGGCCTCGGCCTTTTCCAGCGTGATGTGTTCGCGCTCGGCTTCCTCGGCGATGGCCTGGCGCACCAGGGGATCGCGTACCAGGCCTTTGACCAGATGACGGCGATGAGAAATGTCGGGACCGATGACGGAGGTCTTCACGTTGCGGAAGTGCACTCGCAGGATGCGCTGGGCCATGCGCACCGTCCGCTCGTGGCCCTTGTTCTGCTGCACCAGTTCGGCCAGATGGATCGGCTCGGAAAACTGCACGCGGGTCTTGCGCCCCAGAATCAGGATGCTGACCAGTTTGCGCAAGCGCCCGGTGACCGCCCAGCTGTCGGCGAACAGCAGCTTCCAGGGGCTGGACTCGCTGGCGGGCGATTGCCCCCAGAACACGCTGACCGGAATGATCTGCGCATCTTCGCCGGCGTTCTGTGCAAGCGCCGTGACCAGCCGGGCCAGGGTGGGCGGGGCGCCGCGTTTGTCCTGGCGACCCAGCCAGTCCGGGTCCGGGGTGAGATAGAACACTGCCGTGGGTTCCATGAGGTCGCCGATGGCCACGGGCAGTACCGGACGGGGCAGGCCGGCCTTGGTGCATTCGCGGTCGACCACGGCAAGGTCGGTCAGCGAGGGCGACTGCAAGGCGTACAGCACTGGCCGGCTGCGATCCAGGTTCAGGGTGAACGAAGACTGGTTGATGGTTTCGGAACGAACCCACAGGTACAGCAAGCGGCGCAAGGTGCCGAACACGAGGCGGTGCAGAGGTGAGCGGGTCATAGGCCAGGGCTTGGGGGAAAACGCTACTTTACCGGGTTTTGCTGAGGTAAGGGATGCAGGGTGGCAGCGAATATCTGCGTATGGCTACTGGCCCTTTCGCGGCCACTGGCCGCTCCTACAAGATTTTGCTTGGCATACCAGCAGCAATTTCGAATGGCTTCGTAGGAGCGGTCAGTGGCCGCGAAAAAGCCACATCGTGTCAGCCGGTACGCCAGGTAATCTCTTCTTCACCGTCTTCGCTGATACGGATCCAGCGGTCGGCGTGCTCTTCGCCTTCTTCTTCCACCCAGCTGCCCGGCGCACAGCGCACCTCGACATTGAGTGCCGCGAAGGCCGCGCGGGCGCAGGCGATGTCGTCGTCCCAAGGGGTCTTGTCGCTTTCCAGGTACAGGCTGTTCCACTTGCCGACCGCCTTGGGCAGCCAGGTCACCGGCACGTTGCCCGCACGGCATTTCCAGGTCTGGCCCTTCTGCTGCCAGTCGCTGCAAGGGCCCAGGGCTTCGCCGAGCCAGGCGGCGATGGCCTTGTGGTCGACGTCGGCGTCCTTGAGGTAAATCTCGATATCGGGTTGGCGCATGGGTAGGCTCGCTCAGTCTTGACGCACAAAATAATCGTAGCGCATGGATACCGTGACCACGAGCGGTCGCGGCTGTTCGATCACCGCCGCACGGCGCTCGGCGCTGGCGCGCCAGCCGTGGGGCGTCATCGCCAGCAGGTTGGCACGCGATTGCGCGTCGATCAGCTTGAGCTTGAAGGTCAGGGTTTCGTGGTGTGCGTGCTGCATGCCTTCGGGCACTTGCAACAGGTGCTTGTCGTCGACGTAGTCGCGTACCTCGTCGTAGAGCTGCTCGCGCAGTTCCATCAAGTGGCCGCTGGTGGGCCCCACACGCATCAGGCCGCCGCCGGTGGCCAGCAGGCGCTTGGCCTCGGTCCAGTCCAGCGGGCTGAATACGCTGGTCAGGAATTGGCAGCTGGCGTCGGCCAGCGGTACGCGCGCCATGCTGGCGACCAGCCAATGCACGGACGGCGCGCGCTTGCAGGCGCGCTTGACCGCCTCGCGGGAGATGTCCAGCGCATAGCCATCGGCGCGGGGCAGCGCCTGGGCGATCTGTTCGGTGTAGTAGCCTTCGCCGCAGCCGATGTCCAACCAGCGGCGAGGCCAGCGTTCGGCGGCAAGTTCGGCCAGGCGCTGGGCCACGGGCGCATAGTGCCCCTCGTTGAGGAAGTCGCGGCGAGCCTCGACCATGGCCTGGTTGTCGCCAGGATCGCGGCTGTTCTTGTGCTGCACCGGCAGCAGGTTCAGGTAGCCCTGGCGCGCGCGATCGAAGCGATGACCGCTGGGGCAGACCATGCCGTTGTCGGCGTTGGCCAGCATGGCAGTGCAGAGGGGGCAGGTGAGCATCAGGCGAGTAACTCGACGAGGGTCTGGTAGTAGATCTCGGTCAGCACATCGAGATCGCTGGCCAGGATGCGTTCGTTGACCTGGTGGATCGTGGCATTGACCGGGCCCAGCTCGACCACCTGGGTGCCCAGGGTGGCGATGAAGCGCCCGTCGGACGTGCCGCCGCTGGTCGAGGCCTTAGTCTCGCGGCCGGTGACGTTCTTGATGCTGGCCGCCACCGCATCCAGCAAGGCGCCGGGTTCGGTCAGGAACGGCAGGCCGGACAGCGCCCAGTCGATGTGCCAGTCCAGGCCGTGCTTGTCGAGAATCGCGGCCACACGTTGCTGCAGGCCTTCGACCGTGGACTCGGTGGAGAAGCGAAAATTGAACACCGCCGTCAGGTCACCCGGAATGACGTTGGTGGCGCCGGTGCCGCTGTTGAGGTTGGACACCTGAAAGCTGGTCGGCGGGAAGAAGGCGTTGCCGTCGTCCCAGTGCTCGGCGGCCAGTTCGGCCAAGGCTGGCGCGGCCAGGTGAATCGGGTTGCGGGCCAGGTGCGGATACGCCACATGGCCCTGCACGCCGCGAACGGTCAAGGTGGCGCCCAGTGAACCGCGACGACCGTTCTTCACCACATCGCCAACCAGCGTGGTGCTCGATGGCTCGCCGACGATGCACCAGTCCAGCCGTTCGTTGCGGGCGGCCAGGCGCTCGACCACCGCCTTGGTGCCGTGGTGGGCCGGGCCTTCTTCGTCGCTGGTGATCAGGAAGGCGACCGAACCCCGGTGATCCGGGTGATCGGCGACGAAACGTTCCGCCGCGACCAGCATGGCCGCCAGGCTGCCTTTCATGTCTGCGGCGCCGCGGCCGTGGAGCATGCCTTGCTCGTCGATGACCGCGTCGAACGGGGCGATCTGCCAGGCCTGCGTCGGTCCGGTCGGCACCACGTCGGTGTGGCCGGCGAAGCACAGGACCGGGCCGTCCTGCGTGCCATGGGTTGCCCAGAAGTTATCCACGTCCTCGATGCGCATCGGCTCCAGCTTGAAACCGGCCTGGCCCAGGCGCTGCATCATCAGTTTCTGGCAATCGGCATCCAGGGGCGTGACCGAAGGGCGGCGAATCAGGTCGCAGGCGAGCTGCAGCGTGGGCGAAAGGTCGGCGGCGGCCGTCATGGAAACTCCGGAAACAGGGGGGGCAAAGGGGCGATATGGTAAAGCAAAAACGCATGGGCCAACACCGCACGGCGGCTGGCGGCGCTTTTGCCTCCCGCGACCTACATCGCTGTGCGCGTGATCGTTGGGTGTGGCGGCCGATCTCTCATGTTGTAACAAACGCCTGGCCATCACCATGCCGCTCGCTCCACGTGCTTCACCCAAACGCACAGAACGAGATAACAAGATGAAGACCCGTACCCGCATCACCCTCCTCGCCACGCTGCTCACCTCTGTTGCCACGGCAGTCGCCGCGCCGTCGGTGGACATCACGGTCACCGGTTCGATTGTGCCGGGCGGTTGTACACCCACCCTGAGCAACGCGCTTTTCGATCACGGACGTCTGTATACCCGCGACCTGCTTGCCGCAGCGCCGACCGTCCTGCACGACCGTGCCCGCACCTCGACGTTGAACATAAATTGCGAGAGCGCTACCGCTTATGCGCTTCGTGCCGTGGACAACCGCGCCGATTCAGTGCTGGACAACAACGACGGCAGCCGTTTCGGCCTTGGCTTGACCACCAACAATGAAAAAATCGGCTCCTACAGGCTACGCGTCGAGCCCGAAGGGTCGACCCTGGATGGCGAGCCAGCCCTGCTGCTGCTCGGCAGCCCCTCGGGCAGAGCGTGGTCTCCCGCCGAACGCCGCGGGCGCAGCTTGCGCAACGACGGCCGGCTGATCGGCCTCACCAGCCGCAGCGTCGAAGGCGGCGGGCCCATGGCGGCTAAGAACGCCGCGCTGACCTTGACGTCCTACCTGACCATCGCGCCGACCGACAGTCTGACGCTGGACGACGAAGTGCCTTTGGCCGGGGTCGCTACCCTTGAGCTGTTCTACCTGTAGAAAGACCGACCTGCAGGACAACTTCTTTGCAGGAAAAGATTTGTCTTCCTTCAGAAATTTCCTCTTCCAAAGGGGAAAGTTCCCCTCCAGCCTGAAGAGCGTGACCGGTCCCGTACCGGTTCGCTCATCAGACAGCGAGGGAAAACGTCATGCAACCTACCTCTCGAATACTGGCTGCCGTCCTGGGGCTGGGCTTTGCTGCGCCTGCTTTCTGTGCTTCCACCGTGGATATCCAGGTCACCGGAACGCTGATTCCCAGCGCCTGTACGCCCATCCTGAGCGTCGGCACGCTGCACTTCGGCACCGTCAGCTCGGCCGACCTGCACCCCGAGCGGCACACTGCCCTGATCGAACACGCGCCGACCCTGACGATTCAGTGCGGCACACCGACGTTGTATGGCCTGCGCCTGGTGGACAACCGCGCCGGTTCAGCCTACGACTCGGGCCATGCCGGCCCACTGGGCATGGGGTACACGGCGGCCGATGAGCCGATCGGCGCGTATCACCTGGAAGTCGACCCGGCGCGTTCGACGATCGATGGTCGTCGCGCGTTTCTCAGTCTCGGTGATCGCACCGGCAGCCTGTGGAGCACCTCGACCGCCCAGCCCACGGCGCTGCCTACCGACGGCAGTCTGTTGGGGCTGGTCGACCGTGTCGGCGTGGACACCGGCGCCGTCGTGGCGCAGGTCGCCCAGCTGGGTATTCGGGCCCACGGCGTCATCGCTCCTGCGGGCACCCTGACCCTGACCGATGCCGTGCCGCTGGACGGCCATGTCACTATGGAACTGGTCTACCTGTAGGCCTGCGCTACAGGTAGATGATCTCCAGAGTGGCCGAGCCGTCGATCGGCGTTTCCTGACGCAGGTCCAGCCCCCGCGCAGGGGCCAGGTGCAGTTCGACGGTCAGCGGCAGTGACAGGCCCGACCAGGCACCCGGGGCGGCAGCCGATGTCGATTGCCGCCCGAGCGAGGTGGGTTGGCCGTCGTTGCGCAGCAAGCCTGCGGGGTCCGGTCGCCAGGTCTGGGCAGAGGCGTCTCCGAGCAAGGGGTATGCGCTGCTGCCGTCACGACCGATGCCTGCGCCCAGCCGAGCGGTGAACCCGCCCAGGGCCTGACCCGCCGCCGTGCGGCCGATGCCGAACAAGGTCGGGGCGGCCGCCGAGAGCTGATCGCTGACCGAGCCGGCCCGGTTGTCCACGGCGCGGATGGCGAAGCGGGTTGGTGCATCGCAGTCCACTTCCAGCACCGTCTGCCGACTGAACGTCGTGACCGATTCGCGTTGCAGCTCGCCCACGCCAATGCGGCCGAAGTTCACGTTCGCGTTGCCCGCCAGGGTGGGGCGGCACGCCGCCGGGGCGAACCCGGCCCGCACCCGCAATGGCTGGTGCTGACCGACGATGTCGAAGCTGCCGCTGGCCGACAGCTCATGTGCGTCGCCGGCGCTCAGTACGGTGGGCGCAAGCGTGGCCTGCAGTTCGATCTGCGCGTGCAGGCGTTTGCCCTTGACTGCGCGGCCGCCCCGCATGGGTTGCAGGGGCTGGTCACCTTCCAGCGCCGCAACCCCGTTGCTGGTTGAAACCTGCGGTACAGTGCCGGTTACCTGGCCCCACTCTACGGGCTGATCGTCGACCGATGCCTGCAGCACGCTCAGACGGTAGGTGCCCTGGGCACCCAAGGCAAAACCCTGGGGCAAGCGCGGGCCCGCCCGATAGGCAAGTGTCAGATCCTGTTCCGTTTCGCACACCAGGCTCAGGCTGAGTCGACGCGGCGGCAACGGTACTGAGTCGGACACCACCTGCACCGTCGTGCGATTGAACTGACCCAAGTCGATGTCGGCGGGGCTCAGGGACAGGCTGCATCCCTGCGCCAGTGCCGGCAATGGCGCAGCCAAGGCTGTGGCCAGCAGCGCTGCCGGGAGGGTGCAACGACTCATGATTCGCTCTCCTGAACGCGGCACTGCGCCACGGCCTGCTCGTAATAGGCGTCCGCATCGGCGCTGGCGGGTAGTTCGAAATGCAACCGGCAGGGCTGCTCGTCCACCGTGCGGCTCCACAGTTGCGGGCTCGCATGGACATTGGGCACGAAGACCGCGCCGTCTGCCTGTACCAGCGTGACCAGTTGGCCCTGTGCATCGGTGACGCCCGTACCGCGGTTGAGGCGCCGCCCGACCTCGTCCTGCACCTCAAGGAGCAGGCGTCGGGTGACCTCCACGCCAAACGTGATCCGCGGCACGGCGCCCCGCGCGGCCTGGAGGGTGGCGGCGCCTTGATGGACGTCGACGTTGCGCGGTAACGAGGCGGTGGCCACCTGTACGTTGCTGCGGCCGAACGGGGCCAGTTGCGGCAACACGGCACGGCCGTTGCGGTCGGTCCAGACGCTGCCGCCGGGAGTATCGATCTGCACATCCGCGACATTTTCCAGGGTCAGCAGGCCGAAGGTGTCCTGCAGTGGGTAGGGCGACAGGGTCACGCCATCTTCGTGCAGCACCACCGCACCGCGTGCAGCGCCGCTGTAGCCCTGTCGGCCGCGGCCGTAGCTGGCATAGCCGACGTCCAGCTGACTGGCCTGGGTCAGCCGCGATACGCCACCGTTATAGCTCACCTCGCCGGTGCGGCTGGCACGTTCGGCGGCGAATCGGTACTGGGTGCGCTCATCCCAGCGGCCTTGCACACCGCTGCCCAAGCGGATGCCGGTGCTGTCGTTGCGGGCGGTCGAGCGCCAGTTCAAACCGTCGCTCAAGGGCAGGCTGGCGCTCACATACAGGGCATTGCCCAAACCACCGTCACCGGCGAGCTGCCATTGTCCGGTAGCGGTCAGCGACACGGGGCCCAGCCGTCGTCCCCAATTGACCTGGGCCCGGCTGGAGCGTTGCCCGTCGAAAGCCGTGGTGGTGGACCAGGTGCCGCTCAGACTGCCTGTCCAGGGATGGGTCCAGGCCAGGCCGAAGGCGTACTGGTCACGCTGGCGGCTGCTCTGGTCAGCAGGCTGGTCCCAGGCACTGTCGATCAATTCCCGATAGCCGACCGTCTGCCGATTGGCACTGAGCAGGGCCGACCAGCGATCGCTGAGCTGCTGATTGAGGCTGATGCTGCCCTGCAGTCCGCGCTCGTCGGACTCGCTGGCGTGGGCGGCCTGCACCACGCCCTGCACTCGGGAGCCGGACCAGGGCTCCAGGTTTAATCCTGCGCCGCCGGCGTTGTAGCCTTGGGCGATCAGGGCGCCGCCACTGAGACTGGCGACGGGGGCCAGCGGATAGCTGCCGCTCGCGCTCAATACCCAAGGCTCCTGGGTGCTGCGACCGCTGTCGCGCAGCTGTCCGATGCCCAGGGCGAAGCCCCGTGAAGGCAGGTCCAGGCCCAAGGTGGCGGCCAGAACGGTAAAGGTACGCCGTTCGCCATCGGCCTCGATCACCGTGACATCCAGGTCTCTGCGCCGATCCAGCTGGGGAATGTCGCTCAACTCGAAGGGACCGGCCGCCACCACGGTGGAATAGATCAATACGCCGCCCTGGCGGACGTCCACCCGCGCCTGGGTAGCCGCGATGCCCTGCACCCGAGCACCACTGCCCCGGCCGCTGAGCGCAGGTTCGCTCATCCACTGCGCCCCGGTGACGCGTGCGCCGGCGAGCACCGGATTGCTCAGGTTGATCTGGCCCAGCTGCAGCATCGCCTGCTGTTCGCTGAAGGTGCGCTGGGCATAGGCTTCCATGTGTTGCAGGTTCGCCTTGCCCTGCACCGAGCTGTAGAACTGACGGCTGCGCAGGATCCAGTCACCGGCGTTGATTCCAGCCTCGGTGTTGGCCGACAGAAATCGGCTGCGTTGGCCGTCGAACTGGTTGTACAGGCCCTGCACGTCATAGTTGAGCAGGCCGGCAACGCCACCCTGGGTGAAGGCCGAGAGGTCGGCGGCTGCGGTGCGTAGCGCTGGAGCGGGCACCAGCAGCCTGACTTCGCCGGCTTGTGGCAGAAGCTCGATCAGGCTCTGCGGAAATTGCTCGACGAATGCGCCACAACCGGGCCCGACGTCGACCAGTTCGCCGGCATTGCGCACGGCTTGGTCGATACACAGGGTGCCTGCAGCGTCGAACCGGGCCTGGACAATGCCCTTGGGTTGGCCGTTGACCGACAGTCGCACGGCATGCACGCCTTCGGTGAACCGCGCGGTCTGGCTGAGGTAGGCGGCCAGGCTGGGGTCGATGCCGCGCAGGCGCAGGGTTTCGCTGTCGAACGGCGTTGCGGTTGCAGCCTGGGTGTACAGCACCAGTGTGAGGGCGGAGAGGGTGCTACGCAGGGCCGCCTTCATCAAGGCGCGCCCTGGTTCAGGGTCGCCTCATGGGTGCCCACGGCGAAACCGTACACAGTGGCGGGGGTGAAAAGGATCTGCCCATCGGCAGCGGCCGACGCATTGCCAGGCAGGGTCAGCGTATCGCCGGGCAATACGTAGCTGCGTGGCAGTTGCCAAGGGGTCTGGCTCGGCAGGCTGTGCAGTTCCTGAGCCAGGCGCACCACATAGGGGGTGGGGTTGGAAACCGCCAGCCGACCTTCATGCAGCGACCAGCGCAGGCCTTTCCAGGGTTCGGCATTCTTTGCCAGGCCTTTGGGGTGGAGGATCACCGGCAGGTTCTGCCGTACGTTCACCGAAACCCGGGCTTCACCCGGTTTGCCTGGCTCGTTGTTCTGCTCCAGGCCCTCGAAGATGACCCTTTTCAAGCGTTGGGTGGTCAGCGGTTCGGGGTTGGACAGGATGAAGCGCACCAGTTGTGATGCGCCGGCCTCGACTCTCGACAAGGGCGGGGTGACGAACAGCAGCGATGCGCTGTCCTCGGGGATGTTTTCCAGGGTGACGTGCAGCAACGCAGGGTTCGGGTCGCTGTTGGTGACCTTGATGGCTGCTTCGGCCTCACCCTCGTAGACGATGACCACCGAGGTTTCGGGGATCATCCCGTCGGCGTGAAGGCTTGTGCTGCAGGCCAGCAGGGCAGCGATGCCAAGGGACGGAAACAGGACGGGGGTGCGGCGGTTCATCGGGTTCTCCAGGCAAGGAACGCAATGGGTCGAGTGCGGCCACGCCTTCCTCGACACCGGGGTGCCGGGAAGATCGTGTGGGGGCTTGGGAGGGCAGCGGTACTCTAAAAGCAATCCGTCCGTTCACGACGCCGACCTTTCAGCAAGAGTGGGAAGAAAGGGTTGCAGGCGTCGTAGGACGGATTCGCGCGAGGCCGTGCAGATAGGGAAACTGCCGCAACGCCGAGGATTTACAGGTACACGACTTCGATCGTAGCGGCACCGTCGAGGGCGACTTCGTCGGTCAGGGTCAGCCCTTTTGCCGGAGCCATCACCAACGTTGAAAGCAGACTGAAGGTCGCGTCCTTGATAGCCAAAGGTTGGGTGATCGGGCCTGCAGTGTCATGGAAGCCTAGCAACTCGCCGTTGTTGCGAATGGCCCTGTTACCGCTTGCAGCGTTGCTCCATCTGGAGCCGGCCGCATCGCCGACGGAAACAAATGACGGTTTGCCGTCGATAAGCGATTTGGTGGGATGAACATCCAGGTAATGCGCACCGAGTTTTTCACCTGCCGGGGTGAGCCCCAGGCCGTAGGGACCTACGTACACGTTGTAATGGGCAACGGTGTCGGCACGGTTATCGGTACCGCGAATGGCGTAGACCGTGGGGGCGGTGCAGCTCACGCTCAACGTGCCCCATTTCCCGTTAGGGATAATCGTCGGCTTGTCGGTATTCAAGTCGGCTTTCGAGATCTTGCCATGATTGAAATCGGCGATGCTCAAGGTCGGCGTACAGGCCGCTGGCACAATGGAGCCGGTGACGGTCATGTCCACGGTGGACGCTGCCATGGCGGCAGGCAACGCGACCAGCAGCGCGGCGCCGGTCAGCAGGCGAGATGATAGGTTCATGAAACACTCCCAGGTTGGCTAAGAAACGTTGCACATCGCAACGTCGCCAACTCTAGGGTCGGTCGAGCAGCCGGTAAGTGAGCCGATTCAGAAGTTTTCGGTGAAACTTCCTAGCTGATTTCCACCGTCAGACACGAATTTGCCTCTCACCGTAGGAGCGGTCATTGGCCGCGAAGCAGGCGCCGCGGTACGTCTGGCGGACCGCAATGCGTCCTTCGCGGCCACGGACCGCTCCTACGGCGCAGTTGGGTCAGATTTTCTGCGCGATCCAGATAGTGTGGCGGGTGCCTTTGTTGCCGTGGGCGAACACTTGCACTTCTTCGGCCTTGAAGCCGGCCTTGCGCAGTTTGTCGCTGAACTGCCGGTCGGCGCTGGCGGACCATACGGCGAGCACGCCCTTGGGCCGCAGTGCCTTGGCGCAGGCATTGAGGCCGCCGGCCGAGTACAGCCAGCTGTTGGCCTTCTGGGTCAGGCCTTCAGGGCCGTTGTCGACGTCCAGCATGATGGCATCGAAGCCGGCCGGCTCTGCCTGCAGGACCTTGGCCACGTCCTCCATGCGGATGACGGTGCGCGGATCGGCCAGCGGGTTGCCGGCCTTCTCACCCAGCGGGTTGCCGGCCTTCTCACCCAGCGGGCCGCGGTTCCATTCGACCACGCCCGGGACCAGCTCGGCGACCACCACCTCGGCGCTCTTGCCCAGGTGCTTGAGTGCCGACGCCAACGTGAAGCCCATGCCCAGCCCGCCGATCAGCACCCGTGAGTTCGGCCGTCCGGCCACCTTGCGGCAGGGGATTTCGGCCAGGGCGTCTTCGGAACCGTGCATGCGGGTGTTCATCAGTTGGCCGCCGTCACCGCCCTGGATCTTGATGACGAAGTCTTCGCCGTACTCGAACAGGCAGAGCGCACCGCCGTTGTCGGGGATCGGTGTGGTGTCGAGCAGTACGAAGCGTTTCATCGGTCAATCTCGGAGGGAGGACAAGGGGGTGCCATGGTAGTAGCCTGTGTCATCGGAACAGGCAGTCTGGCCTTGGGGTGTTCAATGAAGTTGCGCAGTGTATCGGTCTTTGCATGTGTTGCCCTGTGTGCCGGTGTGGTATCGGCCTCGTCGCTGCCGCCCGGTTCGCCGGGTACACCCACGCCAACGCCCTACCCACAGGTCACCGTGCCGCCCACCCACGGCGGCGAGGGCATGAACGGATCGCCGCCATTGCTGCCGCCCATTCCGTTGCCCGCACCACCCAGGGCCGACAACGTGCCCGAACCTGTCCGCCAGGATACCCCGCCCACCCCGGTCAAACCCAAACCTCCCGGCGGTTGATCGCGTTTTCACCGGCATACCGCATTCACCGCCGACGCGGCTCGCGCCGCTGCTACAGGGGTTCGCGCACGCTGCATGAACCGCAGCGTCCCGCATACCACGGTCCCTGTAGCAGCGGCGCGAGCCGCGTCCGGGGTCACCGCGTTTCCTCAGGCACACCGCATCAAGATTGCTTGGCTGTCCCCAGGGCCTTGAGAACGAAGGCGTATTCAAGGGCCACATCGCGCAGCCCCTGATAACGACCGCTCATGCCGCCATGCCCGGCGCCCAGTTCGGTCTTGAGCAGCAGCAGGTTCTTGTCGGTCTTGCACGCCCGCAGGCGCGCCACCCACTTCGCGGCTTCCCAATACTGCACACGGCTGTCGTTGTACCCGGCGATCACCAGCAGGTGCGGATACGCCTGCGCGGTGACGTTCTCATACGGCGCATACGCCTTGATCCGCGCATGCACCTCGGGCTCCTGCGGGTTGCCCCACTCGTCGTACTCGGTCACCGTCAACGGCAGGTCGGGGTCGAGCATGGTGTTGAGCACATCGACGAACGGCACCTCGGCCACCGCCGCCTGGAACAGCTCCGGCCGCTGGTTCAACACGGCGCCGATCAACAGCCCACCCGCGCTGCCACCGCTGATCACCAACTGCTCGGCGCGGGTCAAACCCTGTTCGATCACGTGTTCGGCACAGGCGATGAAATCGCTGAAGGTATTGCCCTTGTGCTCCTGCTTGCCAGCGCGATACCACGCCTCGCCCAGTTCGCCGCCGCCGCGCACATGGGCGATGGCGAAGGCGATGCCACGGTCCAGCAGGCTCAACCGTGCGTGGGAAAACCACGGGTCCAGGCTCTCGCCATAGGCACCGTAGCCGTACAGGTACAGCGGCGTAGGCTGCCCGGCGAAGGCCTTCTTCACCACCAGGCTGATCGGCACCTGGGTGCCGTCCGCGGCGGTGGCCCAGAGCCGTTGGCTGACATAGTCGTCGGCATCGAACGCGCCCAGCACCGGGGTCTGCTTGAGCACCACCTGCGCGCCGTCGCGCAGGCTCAACTGGCGCACCTGCCCAGGCCGATTGAGCGCCTCGTAGCGCAGGCGAATCTGCTCGCTGGCGAACTCCAGGCTGTCGGAAACGTACAGGCTGTACGCGGCATCGGGCAGTTGCACCGGATACGGCGCCTGTCCCTGGGCATGCACTTCGATGATCGGCAGGCCGCGCGCACGCAGGCTCAAGGTAAAGGCTGCGGCATTGAGGGTCACGCCTTCGAGCATCACCTCGTCACGGTGCGCGATCAGCGTTTGCCACTGCTCGCGGGTCGGCGCCGTGCCGTTGTCGGCTGCCTGGTACAGGGCGAAATTGATGCCTTCCTGGTTGCTGCGGATGAACCAGGTCCAGGCACCGTCGAACTGGCCGTGATCGGGGTAGTACTCATGGTGCTCGACCCGTGGCGCCAGGCAGGCGAAGTCACCGCTGGGCTGCTCGGCATCCAGCACCCAGGCCTCGCTGGTGGTCTTGCTGTTGAGCAGCAGGATCAACTGGCGCTCGGAACTGGCGCGGTAGCAATGCAGGAAGAAACGCCCGTCGAGCTCCTCGAAGACCTGCTCGGCACCCTCGCTGCCTAAGGTATGGCGGTGCAGCCGATAGGGGCGGTGGGTCTCGTCCAGTTCGCCGAAGAACAGCGTCTGGCTGTCGTTGGCCCAGGTCATGCTGCCGTCGCAGTCATCGAAGGGCAACTCGGCCACGGCCCCGGTGGCCAGCTCCTTGACGAACAGCCGGTAGACCTCGTCGCCACTGGTGTCCAGGCTGTAGGCCAGACGCTGGTGGTCGGGGCTGACGTTGAACGCACCCATGGACAGGAAGCCGCCGTCTGCCAGCACGTTGGGGTCCAGCAACAATTGCTCGGAGTGCTCGTCGACCTGGCTCGAGCCATCGGCCGGACGCGCGCAGCGATAGTGCCGCGGGTACTCGTCACCCGCCGTGGTGCGGGTGTAGTACAACCAGGGTCCCCAAGGGGAGGCGAGGGACAGGTCGGTTTCGCGAATGCGCCCCTTGATCTCCTCGAACAACTGCTCGCGCAGTTCGGCCTGGTCGGCGAGCTGCGCTTGCTGCCAGGCATTCTCGGCCTTGAGGTGGTCGAGCACGTCGGCGCGGTCGCGTACCTGCAGCCAGGCGTAGGGATCGGCGCCGGGAGCGACGTGGGCGATAGGGGCGGCGGTTGGCTGGGACATGAGCGGCTCTCTTGGCGCAGGCGTTGACGGCACGTGCCGGTGGGCACGACAACAGCAGCGCCTGGCAGGCGAAAAGCCGTTATCATAAGCGCCTATTTGCCTGCCATGCCACGGACACCATGACCGAGAACGACTATTTCCTCGCCTGGGGTATCTACGCCTTCGCCGCCTTGGGCTGCATTCTTGTGTGGTTTCGCATCACCCGCTGGATGTGGCGCTACCTGCGCGAGCCACTTCGCCTGCTGGGCGTGGTGCTGTTGCTGACGCCCACGGTGGTCGACCCGGCCCGCGACCTGCTGGCCCCGGCCGTCGCCATCAGCACGCTGGAACTGCTGTTCAAGATGGGCGGCAGTGCCTGGGGCGCGATTTCCGATCTGACCATGGCGGCGGTGATCGCCCTCGGTGTGTACGTGATCTTCGCCCTGGTGCGCCTGCCGTTCCTGCGCAAGGCCGAGGCGCGCCGTCGGGCGCAAGCCCAGGCTCAGGCGGACGCTGCCGCGCAACGCGATGACGATGGCGAAGCGCTCGCGCAGCGCGTCGACGATCGCGAACAGCGCCACGTCCCGCCACCGCGGGAAAACCTGCGTGTCGAACCGCGCATCTGAATCCACGCCCATCGTCTCGAGTACCGTGCATGTGTGAACTTCTGGGCATGAGTGCCAACGTACCGACCGATATCGTTTTCAGCTTCACCGGCCTGATGCAGCGCGGCGGCCGTACCGGGCCGCACCGCGACGGCTGGGGCATCGCCTTCTATGAAGGCCGCGGCCTGCGCCTGTTCCAGGACCCGACCGCCAGCAGCGAATCGGAAGTGGCGCAGTTGGTGCAGCGCTATCCGATCAAGAGCGAAGTGGTCATCGGCCACATTCGTCAGGCCAACGTCGGCAAGGTCTGCCTGGCCAATACTCACCCGTTCGTGCGTGAGCTGTGGGGGCGCAACTGGTGCTTCGCCCACAACGGCCAACTGGCCGGTTTCGATCCGCGTGCCGATTTCTACCGCCCGGTGGGCGACACCGACAGCGAAGCGGCTTTCTGCGATCTGCTCAACCGCGTGCGTGACGCCTTTCCCGAGCCGGTCGAGTTCGAACGGCTGCTGCCCATCCTCGTGCAGGCGTGCGAGCAGTACCGTGGGCAAGGCGTGTTCAACTGCCTGCTCAGCGACGGTGACTGGCTGTTCTGCTTCTGTTCGACCAAGCTGGTGCAAATTACCCGGCGGGCACCTTTCGGCCCGGCACGGCTCAAAGACGTGGACGTGATCGTGGATTTCCAGGCCGAAACCACGCCTGACGATGTGGTGACGGTGATCGCCACCGAACCTCTCACCGAGAACGAAACCTGGAACCGTTACGAGCCCGGCAATTGGGGCCTGTGGCGACAGGGCGAATGCGTGGCCACCGGACAGGCGCAGCCGGCCTAGCCTGCCTGATCGCCTGGAACGACCGACAAGAAGCACCGTGGCGTTGCCACCCTAGACCGAGAGAACCTTCATGCTGCGAAGCTACCTGCGACTTGTGCTGTTTGCCGTCGGCCTGCTGGTGGGTGTGCAAGTGCCCGGCGTGATCAACGACTACGCCCAGCGGGTCGAAGCCCATCGCCTCGAGGCGCAACAGAGCCTGCGTGGTTTCAGCGAAACCGCGCAGCGTTTCTTCAATGGTGACCTGCAGGCACTGGTGGCCCATTACCGCGCCAGCGAGGATCCGGTGTTCCGCAGCGACGCTGCCAGCATTGGCGCGTTGCTGGCCCGCAACCAGTTGCTGGAGCGTGAGTGGCAGGCGTTGCAGGGACCCTGGTATGAAAAAGCCTGGCATGTGCTGGCCAAGGCCGATCCGCAACTGCGCCAGGAAACCCTGAACGGCTACAGCTACCAGGTGCTGCTGGCGCCGGAAGCGATTGCCTGGGGCATCGCCTGCGCGCTGCTGCTGGCCTGGGTCGTGGAAAGCATCATCCTGTTCATCGGCTGGACCCTGTGGTTCGGCCGTCGCCGCGCCAAACCCGTGGCCGAACCCCTGGTACGTCGCGAACGCTAGACCGCGACCCGGCGCGCATCAGCCGTCACTTGGCCAGGTAGCGCATCCCGTCTTCCAACCCGCTCAGGGTCAGCGGGTACATGCGCTCTTCCACCAGCTCTCGAATCAGGTGGGTGGAGGCCGTGTAACCCCAGGTGTCCTGCGGATAGGGATTGATCCAGATGAGTTTCCTGTAGGTCTGCACGAAGCGCTGCAACCACACCAACCCCGGCTCCTCGTTCCAGTGCTCGACACTGCCGCCCGGGTGAGTGATTTCATAGGGCGCCATGGCCGCGTCGCCGATGAACACCACCTTGTAGTCCGGGCCGTATTTGTGCAGCAGGTCGTGGGTGCTGATGCGCTCGGCGTTGCGCCGGTGGTTGTCCTTCCAGACCGTTTCGTAGACGCAGTTGTGAAAGTAGAAATACTCCAGGTGTTTGAACTCGGTGCGACAGGCCGAGAACAACTCCTCGCAGACCTTCACATGGGCGTCCATCGAACCGCCGATGTCGAACAGCAGCAACAGTTTGACGTTGTTGCGCCGCTCGGGGCGCAGCTGGATGTTGAGCAAGCCGCCATCGCGTGCGGTGTGGTCGATGGTGCCGTCGATGTCCAGCTCGTCGGCCGCACCCTGCCGGGCGAACTGGCGCAGTCGGCGCAGTGCCACCTTGATGTTGCGCGTGCCCAGCTCGACGCTGTCATCCAGGTTGCGGTATTCGCGCTGGTCCCACACCTTCACGGCCTTGCCCTGGCGTTCGCCGGCATCGCCCACGCGGATGCCCTCAGGGTTGTAGCCACCCGAACCGAACGGGCTGGTGCCACCGGTGCCGATCCACTTGCTGCCGCCGGCGTGCCGACCTTTCTGCTCTTCCAGGCGCTGCTTGAAGGCTTCGATCAGCTTGTCCAGCCCGCCCAGGGACTGGATCTGCGCGCGCTCCTCGGCACTCAGCGAGCGCTCGAACTCCTTGCGCAACCATTCTTCCGGAATCAGTGCTTCAAGGTGTTGATCGAGGTTCTGCAGGCCATTGAAGTAGGCCGAAAACGCCCGGTCGAATTTGTCGAAGTGGCGTTCATCCTTGACCAGGATCGCCCGCGCCAGGAAGTAGAACTCGTCCATGTCGGCGAACGTCACCCGTTGCTCCAGGGCGTTGATCAGGTCAAGCAACTCGCGCACCGACACCGGCACCTTGGCCGCGCGCATTTCATTGAACAGGTTGAGCAGCATGGCGGACGCCCTCGCAGTCGGAAAGAGGGAGTCAGCGGTTGCCGCGCCGGCTCATGAAGGCCAGGCGTTCGAGAAGCTGCACGTCCTGTTCGTTCTTGACCAGGGCACCGGCCAGCGGTGGAATCGCCTTGGTCGGATCGCGTTCGCGCAGCACGGCTTCACCGATGTTGTCGGCCATCAACAGCTTGAGCCAGTCGACCAGCTCGGAGGTGGAGGGCTTCTTTTTCAGGCCCGGCACCTTGCGCACATCGAAGAAGACGTCCAGGGCCTCGGCCACCAGGGTTTTCTTGATGTCGGGGTAGTGTACGTCGACGATGCGTTGCAGGGTCGCGCGGTCGGGAAAGGCGATGTAGTGGAAGAAGCACCGACGCAGGAACGCATCGGGCAGCTCTTTTTCGTTGTTGGAGGTAATGATGATGATCGGGCGATGGCGAGCCTTGATGGTTTCGTCGGTCTCGTAGACGTAGAACTCCATCTTGTCGAGTTCCTGCAGCAGGTCGTTGGGGAACTCGATGTCGGCCTTGTCGATTTCATCGATCAGCAGGATGACCCGTTCATCGGCTTCGAAGGCCTCCCACAGCTTGCCTTTCTTGAGGTAGTTGCGCACGTCGTGGACCTTGTCCACACCCAGCTGCGAATCGCGCAGACGGCTGACCGCGTCGTACTCGTACAGGCCCTGGTGGGCCTTGGTGGTGGACTTGATGTGCCAGGTGATCAGCCGCGCACCGAAGGACTCGGCCAGTTGCTCGGCCAGCATAGTCTTGCCGGTGCCTGGTTCGCCCTTGACCAGCAGGGGCCGCTGCAGGGTGATCGCGGCATTGACCGCCAGCTTGAGGTCGTCGGTGGCAACGTAGGCGGGGGTGCCTTCGAACTTCATGGGGCTGTCCTCGGAAATCAGGTGTTGGGGGTCGACTATAGCGCGGTGTGTCAATTAAGGCCCCTTCGCGGGCAGAGCCCGCTCCCACAAGGTTGACTCGGACCCTGTAGGAGCGGGCTCTGCCCGCGAAGAGGCCAGTCCAGCCACAGCATTTTCATCTGACCTTGTGGGAGCGGGCTCTGCCCGCGAAGAGGCCAGTCCAACCACAGCATTTGCATCTGACCTTGTGGGAGCGGGCTCTGCCCGCGAAGAGGCCAGTCCAGCCACAGCATTTGCATCTGACCTTGTGGGAGCGGGCTTGCCCGCAAAGAGGCCAAGCCACCCACCTCATTCCTGCTTGGGTGGCGCCTGTTCATAGCGCGCATTGAAAGCCTGCACGAAGCCGTTGCGCAGGATCTGCCAGAACGCCTGCAGCGGGCTGATGTCCTGGCGATGCACGTTACCGCTGAGTTCGACCCGGGTCGCGAACTGGTTCTGCGATTGGTTCTTGAGCACCGTCTCGGTCCCACCGACCACTGCCTCCCAGATCGAACGGAAGAAACCCTTGTCCTTGTTTTCCACGTCCTGCTGCCAGTTGAACACATCGACGTTGTGCAGCAGCGGCTTGATGTAGCCACTCAGGCGGGCATTGTCGGCATCCGCCTCGATCACGATATCCCCGCTACCGGCGTTGAAATCGAACTTGCCATAGGCACCGGAGAAGTCATTGAGCCGACGCAACTCGATCCCGGTGGCACGCAGGCGGAATTCGAAATCTTCGAAGTTGCTGAACGGATCGAACGTGGCGGTGCTTTCCACCGGGGCCTGGCCGAACAGCTTGGCATGGCCTTCGAAACGCGCATCGCGCTTGCCTTCCAGGTCTTCCACATTGGTCAGGTTGTAGAGGCTGGCGTTGACCTGGTTGGCGCTGATGTTGACTTGGGGTTTGGACGAGAAATTGCGGAAGCTGATCTTGCCGTCGTTGACCCGCACCTCGTTCAAGGTGATCGGCAGTAGCTTGTTCATCTGGTCGCGCCAGTCGGTGCCGGCACCGGTCTGGGTGGCCTGTTTGTTGGCGCCACCGTCGACGAAGTTAAGCTCCGGGCGCAGGAATTCCACCCGTGCCACCACCGCGTGGTCGTACCACAGGGCGTGCCAGCTCACGGCGATGTCGATCACCGGCGCATCGAGCAACGGTACCGGCACCTTGCCGCTGGTCTTGATGATCTGCAGGCCATTGATCTGATAGGCGCCGCGCCACCAGGCCAGGTCGACGTCGCTGACGCGGCCCTTGTATTCGCCCATGTCGGCGAGCTTGTCGTTGAGGTAGTCGCGCACCAGGTAGGGCAGGGCGATGTGCAGGGCGAGCACCAGTACAACCAGGCCGGTGAAGGTCCAGAGCGGCCAGCTGTAGCGACGTTTCATGGCAGAATCTCCCGAACGATGGTTAGCCATTGACTGTCCACAGTCTCATCCGTTCGCTGGACTCGCCCCCATCACGGGCTTAACCTTGGATTTTTCCTGCTGCAGCACAAGGACCTTTTCGCCATGAGCCGCATTTACGCCGACAACGCCCACTCCATCGGCAACACGCCGCTGGTGCAGATCAACCGCATCGGCCCGCGCGGGGTGACCCTGCTGGCCAAGATCGAGGGGCGCAACCCCGGCTACTCGGTCAAGTGCCGCATCGGCGCGAACATGATCTGGGACGCGGAAAGCTCGGGCAAGCTCAAGCCGGGCATGACCATCGTCGAGCCCACCTCGGGCAATACCGGCATCGGCCTGGCTTTCGTGGCCGCCGCGCGCGGCTACAAGCTGATGCTGACCATGCCCGCGTCCATGAGCCTGGAGCGGCGCAAGGTGCTCAAGGCGCTGGGAGCCGAACTGGTCCTGACCGAGCCGGCCAAGGGCATGAAGGGTGCCATCGAAAAGGCCGGCGAGATCGTCGCCAGCAACCCCGAGCTGTATTTCATGCCGCAGCAGTTCGACAACCCGGCCAACCCGGCCATCCATGAGAAGACCACCGGCCCGGAAATCTGGAACGACACCGACGGCGCCGTCGATGTTCTGGTGGCCGGCGTGGGGACCGGCGGGACCATCACCGGCATCTCGCGCTACATCAAGCAGGTTCAGGGCAAGTCGATCCTCAGCGTTGCGGTCGAGCCGCTGACCTCGCCGATCATCACCCAGGCCATGGCCGGCCAGGACATCACTCCCGCGCCACACAAGATCCAGGGCATCGGCGCCGGGTTCATTCCGAAGAACCTCGACCTGTCGCTGGTGGATCGTGTCGAGCTGGTCAGCGACGACGAAGCCAAGGCCATGGCGCGGCGCTTGATGCAGGAGGAGGGCATTCTCTGCGGCATTTCCTGTGGCGCCGCCATGGCAGCCGCCGCCAAGCTGGCGGAGAAGCCGGAAATGCAAGGCAAGACCATCGTGGTCATCCTGCCCGATTCGGGTGAGCGCTACCTGTCGAGCATGCTCTTCAGCGACCTGTTCACCGAGACCGAACTGCAAGCCTGACGGCAGCGGTATGTCTCACCATAGGAGCGGTCTGCGGCCGCGAAAATCACGCCGCGATGCACCTGACCCACCGCGCCGATCTTTTCGCGGCCGATGACCGCTCCTACGGGCCCGCAACGGCTGCATGCCGACCGTTGCCCCGCGCCTTTCATTTCCAGCCGGGCCCCCAGGGTTTATCATGGCGCACTGCCCATTCGAGGATCCGCTCCATGACCCTTTCCTTCGCCGCCAAGGCTGCCGTGCTGTTGCTGTTCATCGGCAGCACGCTCTACGTGCACCTGCGGGGCAAGGCGCGTCTGCCGGTGCTGCGCCAGTTCGTCAACCATTCCGCTCTGTTCGCGCCCTATAACGCCTTGATGTACCTGTTTTCCAGCGTGCCGTCCAAACCCTATCTGGACCGCAGCAAATTCCCCGAGCTGGATGTGCTCAAGGACAACTGGCAGGTCATCCGCGACGAAGCCATGCACCTGTTCGACGAGGGCTATATCCGCGCCGCCGAGAAGAACAACGACGCCGGCTTCGGCTCGTTCTTCAAGAAAGGCTGGAAGCGTTTCTACCTCAAGTGGTACGACAAATCCCTGCCATCGGCCAACGCGCTGTGCCCCCGCACCGTGGAGTTGGTCAACAGCATTCCCAACGTCAAGGGCGCCATGTTCGCGCTGCTGCCCGGCGGCAGTCACCTGAACCCGCACCGCGACCCGTTCGCCGGTTCGCTGCGCTACCACTTGGGCCTGTCGACGCCCAACTCCGACGCCTGCCGTATTTTCGTCGACGGCCAGGAATACGCCTGGCGCGATGGTGACGATGTGATGTTCGACGAGACCTACGTGCATTGGGTCAAGAACGAGACCGAGCACACTCGGGTCATCCTGTTCTGTGACATCGAGCGGCCGCTGAGCAATCGCTTCATGGCGAGCCTCAACAAGCGCGTCAGCGCGTTCCTGGGTCGCGCCACTGCGCCGCAGAACCTGGACGACGAACGCGTCGGCGGCATCAACCAGGCCTACGCCTGGAGCAAGACCTTCAGCGATCGCTTCAGCGGCAAGGTCAAGCAGTTCAAGCGCGCCAACCCCAAAGCCTACCGCGTGCTGCGCCCGGTGCTGGCGGTAATTGTGCTGACCGCGTTGGGGTACTGGTTGTTTGGTTGATCCTTAAGGCCTTTTCACCGCCTTCGCCGCCCTACGCGCAAGCCCGCTCCCACAGGATTCTCGCTATTCGACAACCCTTTGTGGGAGCGGGCTTGCGCGTAGGGCGGCGAAGGCGTCAGTACAGGCAATACACCTCCCTCCCTTGTCACACCTTGTCCAACCTCCCCACCTGAGGATGCATACGATTCGCTTTTACAACCGAATCGTAAGGAAGTTCCATGCATCCTCCACTTTCTTTGCGGCCCCTGGCCGTGATGATCGCCCTGGCCACTGCTGGGGTGGCTCGAGCCGAGCCGATCGAATTGACCGCCCCGACCGTCCTCGATGAGGTCGTGGTCACAGCGTCGGGCTTCGAGCAAAGCGTGGAGGATGCACCGGCCTCCGTCACCATCATCACCGGCGACGAACTGCGCAAGAAATCCTACAACGACCTCGGTGATGCCGTACGCAACATCGAGGGTGTGATCGTCAACGGCAGCGCCAACGAGACCGACATCTCCATCCGTGGCATGCCACCTGACTACACCCTGATTCTGGTCGACGGCAAACGCCAGAGCAGCCGCGAAACCCGGGTCAACGGCAACCGCGGCTACGAGCAGAGTTTCGTGCCACCGGCCGAAGCCATCGAACGCATCGAAGTGGTTCGCGGCCCGATGTCTTCGCTGTACGGCTCGGACGCCATCGGCGGCGTGATCAACATCATCACTCGCAAGGTCTCTCCCCAGTGGGGCGGCTCGGTATCCTACGATTACGCGGCGGCGCCAGCACAGCGATCAGGGCAACGCTCGTCAGACCCAGTTCTACCTCAACGGTCCGCTGGTGGAGAAGTACCTGGGCGTACAGGTCTGGGGCCGCTACCTCGACCGCCAGGCCGACGATGACGTGGAAGTCACCAACGGCTTCACCAAGGCCGATCACAAGGACCTCACCGCGCGCCTGGCCTTCACCCCCAACGAAGACCACGACATCCTTCTGGAAGGCGGCGCCACGCGCCTGAAGAACGGCGACGGCACCAGCGTCAACTGGGCCACCCGCGAGCAGGAAAACAACCGCGACCACTACTCGCTCTCGCACCAGGGGCGCTGGGGCTGGGCGACGTCGGACGTGTCCCTGGCCTATGAAAAAGCCAGCCGCGAGGGCAAGGCCGCAGCCAATCAGCCGGAAATTCTGGGGCGCAAACCGGTGGTGGAGAACACCGTGTTCGATGCCAAGCTGGTCATCCCCACGGCCTACAACATCACCACCACCGGCCTGCAATGGAACCGGGCGCAACTGAGCGACTGGAACCAGGGCCTGATGGACCGCCGCAACTACGAGTTCTCGGTGACCCAGAAAGCCCTGTTCGCCGAAAACGAATGGTCGGTGACCGACGATTTCGCCTTGACCACCGGCGCCCGCGTCGACGAGCACGAGCAATACGGCACCCACGTCAGCCCGCGTCTCTATGGTGTCTGGCGTGCCACTCCGGACTGGACCTTCAAGGGCGGCGTGGCGCGCGGCTTCAAGGCTCCCGAGATTCGCGCCGTGGTGCCCGGTTACGCCACCATCCGCCGCAACACCTACGTAAACCTGGGCAACCCGGACCTGAAACCGGAAACCAGTACCAACTACGAACTGTCGGCACTGTGGTCCAACCGCAATAACCTGTCGGCCGGTGCGACCGTGTTCCACAACGTGTTCAAGGACAAACTGTCCACGGAAAACACCGCGCGCCGCTGGAACGGCTACATCGTCCAGGACCGCATCAACGTCGATGAAGCAACGATCACCGGTGCCGAGGTCAACGGCCGCTGGGACATCACCCGTGCCTTTGCCGTGAAGGGCAACTACACCTACACCGATTCGGAGCAGAAGAGCGGCAGCAACGCAGGCGCACCGCTGTCGCTGACACCCGAGCACAAGGCGAACGTCAGTGCCGACTGGACCCTGTCCGACCGCGCCCAGGCGTGGGCCTCGGTCAACTACTATGGCCAGGAATACGGCACCACCCTGAGTGGCGAACCGGCCCCGGCCTACACCACGGCCGACATCGGTGGCTCGTACGAGCTGACTCGCGACATCACCCTCAAGGCGGCGGTGTACAACCTGGCCGACAAACGTCTGGATGACGACACCTACGGCACGGTCAACTACGGTCGCACGTTCTGGATGGGCACCACGCTGCGCTTCTGACACGCCAAGGCTCTACCGGAAGGATCAGCCCGGCAGCCGCACCAGGGCCGCCAGCCCCGGTGTCCGGTTTTCCAGCACCAGAACGCCGCCATGGGCCTGCACGCAGGCGCGGGCGATCGCCAGCCCCATGCCCAGGCCGCCACCGTGGCTGGGGTCGGCGCCGCCCTTGCCCAGCTGCACGAAGGGCTCGAACACCTGTTGCAGCCAGGCGGCGTCGATCCCCGGTCCGTGATCGCGAATCTCGATGCACAGCCCGCCTGACGCTTCCCGGTACAGGCGTACCTGCGCATCACCGCCATGGCGCAAGGCATTGTCGATCAGGTTGGTCAGCGCCCGCTTGAGGGCCAGCGGTCGACAACGGCACGCCACCGGCGCTGAGCCTGGCCAGTCGATGGGCGTGCCCAGGGTCTGGTAGCGTCGGGCGAGGTCGCTGAGCACCTCACTCAGTGAAACCTCGACGGTGGCCTCCTGCACCGCATCGCCGCGCACGAAGTCCAGGGTTTCGCTGACCATGGCGCGCAACTCGTCGAGGCTGTCGAGCATGTGCTGGCGCAGTTCGGGGTCTTCGAGCAACTCCACCTGCAAACGCAGCTCGGTGATGGGCGTATTGAGGTCGTGGCTCAGCGCGGCCAGCATGCGCGTGCGGCCCTCGACATGGCGGGCGATACGCTCCTGCATCACATTGAACGCCAGGGTCAGTTCCTGTGCTTCCCGCGGGCCCGACAACGGCAGCGGTGCGATCCATTCGCCCCGGCTGACGCGCTCGGTGGCCAAGGCCAGACGTTTGACCGGCGCGACGACGCGGCGCATGAAGAAAATCACGATCAGCAGCACCGGGATGGTACTGACCGGCACGCTGTAGGCCAGCAGCCGGCCCCATTCATAGGCACCGGCAGGTGCCTGCTCGGCGTTGAGCTGGGTGCCGTCGGGCAGGCTCATCGAGCTACGCAGGCGCAGGGCCTGCCAACCGGCACGCTTGAACAGATGCTCGCGGGCCGGGCCGCCGCTGCTGCGCTCCAACTGCAGGACAACCACCGCTTGGTCGGCAAGCCCCAGGCGCTGACGCACGGCCGTGGCCAGGCGTCGTTCTTCGGTGTGCATGGCAAAAGGCTGGACCTGGGCTGCGGAAGCCACCCAGAAGCGCGCGTCGGCAGTGCCCATGGCGTCGAGCAGGCGCCGGGCGTCGGCCGCCGGCAGATCGCGCGCCGCTTGATAGGCCGTGGCCAGACGCTCGACCACCAAGGTGCGTGACAGCGGGTGTACCAGCGATCCGGTGCGCTGCAGCAACAGCATCGCGATGAGGTTGGACGCCAGCAGCGCCAACAGCAACAGCACACCCAATTGCCGGGTCATGGCCCGTGGCCAGGCCCGGCGCAGCCCCTTCATGCCGGGTACTGAACGACGTTCGCTGCCAGGCGGTAGCCACCACCCCACACGGTCTGCAACAGCATCGGCTGCAAGGCGCTGTCGGCCAGCTTGCGGCGCAGACGGCTGATCTGCCGATCGATGGCGCGATCGAACAGATCGCTGCCCGGCCGCGAGGTCAGCTCGATCAAGCGCTCGCGGCCTAGCACGGTATTGGGGTGCTCGAGAAACACTTCCAGCAAGCGGCCTTCCACGGTGCTCAAACGTACCTGGCTCTGGTCGGAACGGGTCAGCGTGTTGCAGCCGCTGCGAAAGCTCAGGTCGGCGAACTCGAAACGACGCAAGGGGGCGGGCATCACTGACGTGGCTTCGCCGGGCGTGCCGCGCCTGCGCAGTACGCTGTGGATGCGCGCCACCAGTTCACGCGGTTCGAACGGCTTGACCACGTAGTCGTCGGCACCGGCGTCCAGCCCCTGGACACGGTCGGCGCAGGCATCGCGTGCGGTCAGCAGAATCACCGCGGCCGCCGACTTGTGCGCCAGCGCGCGACACAGCTCGAATCCATCGCCATCGGGCAGCATGACGTCGAGAATCAACACGTCGAACACGTCCTGCTTGAGCAGCGCCCACATGCCCGCCGCATCCTCTGTGGTGCGGACGTCGAAACCGAAACGGCGCAGGTAGATGGCCAGCGGCTCACGGATCTTGCGGTGGTCATCGACCACCAGCAGACGAGGAGGGGAAGGATTCATGATGGCTGCGTTCGCGGATGATTCTCATTCGGAACGCGATCTTACAGCAAGCTCGATGCCCGTGCAGCAGCGCCGGACGGGGGCGGCAGACGCCAACCCCGTCCGGCCGGTGTCACGCCTGAGCGTTCTTGAACGCCAGGCGGAACCGGTGCAGCAACGGCTCGGTGTAGCCGCTGGGTTGCTCACAGCCCTGGAAGACCAGCGCACTGGCGGCCGTGAACGCCACCGAGTTCTGGAAGTCGGCCGCCATCGGGCGGTACGACGGATCCCCGGCATTCTGCTGGTCGACCACGCGGGCCATGCGCTCCAGGGTTTCGACGATCTGCTCGCGGCTGACCACGCCGTGGTTCAGCCAGTTGGCCATGTGCTGGCTGGAGATGCGCAGGGTCGCGCGGTCTTCCATCAGCCCGACGTCGTGGATGTCCGGCACCTTGGAGCAACCGATGCCCTGTTCCACCCAGCGCACTACGTAGCCCAGCAAGCCCTGGGCATTGTTGTCCAGTTCCTGACGGATCTCCTCGGCGCTCCACTGCGCATTGGCCACCACCGGGATGGTCAGCAGGTTGTCCAGCAACGCATCGTGCTCGGCCTTGGCGTCGATCTGCTCCAAGGTCTGCTGCACTTCGCTGACGTTGACCTGATGATAGTGCAGCGCATGCAAGGTGGCCGCGGTGGGCGAGGGTACCCAGGCGGTATTGGCACCGGCCTTGGGATGACCGATCTTCTGCACCAGCATGTCGGCCATCAGGTCGGGCATGGCCCACATGCCCTTGCCGATCTGCGCTTTGCCGCGCAGGCCGCAGGCCAGACCGGTGAGCATGTTGTTGCGCTCGTATGCCGCAATCCAGGCGCTGCCTTTCATGTCGCCCTTGCGCATCATCGGGCCGGCTTGCATGGCGCTGTGGATCTCATCGCCGGTGCGGTCGAGGAAGCCGGTGTTGATGAACGCCACGCGGGTCGATGCGGCGCCGATACAGGCCGCAAGGTTCACCGAAGTGCGGCGTTCCTCGTCCATGATGCCGATTTTCAAGGTGTTGCGCGGAAGGTTGAGCAGGTTCTCGATGGCAGCGAACAGTCTGTCCGCGAAGTCCACCTCGGCCGGGCCGTGCATCTTCGGCTTGACGATGTACAGGCTGCCGGTGCGCGAGTTGCCTCGACGTTCCAGGTCATACAGCCCGATCAGGCTGGTGATCACACCGTCGAGAATGCCCTCGGGGATCTCCCGGCCTTCATCGTCGAGGATCGCCGGATTGGTCATCAGGTGGCCGACGTTGCGGATCAACAGCAGCGAACGGCCATGCAGGGTCAACTCGCCGCCTGTTGGCGTGTGGTACTGACGATCCGGATTGAGGCGGCGGGTGATGCGCTGGCCGCCTTTCTCCAATTCCTCGGTGAGATCGCCACGCATCAGGCCCAGCCAATTGCGGTAGATCGCCACCTTGTCACTGGCATCCACCGCCGCTACCGAGTCTTCGCAGTCGATGATGGTCGATAGGGCAGCCTCGAGCAGCAGGTCCTTCACACCTGCGGCATCAGTACGGCCGATGGGCGAGGTGGGGTCGATCTGAATCTCGATGTGCAGGCCGTGGTGCTTGAGCAGCACGGCAACCGGCTGCTGGGCGTCGCCCTGGAAGCCGACGAATTGGCTCGGATCGGCCAGCCCGCTGACGCTGCCATCGGCCAGGCTCACCTGCAATTGGCCGCCCTCGATGCGATAGCCGTTGGCATCGCGGTGCGAGCCGTTGGCCAGTGGGGTGCTCTGGTCGAGCAGGTCGCGGGCGAAGGCGATCACGCGATCGCCGCGAACCTGATTGTAGCCCTGGCCCTTGGCCGCGCCGTCGCTTTCCGGAATGGCATCGGTGCCGTACAGCGCGTCGTACAAGGAGCCCCAGCGGGCATTGGCGGCGTTCAGGGCGTAGCGGGCATTGGTCGACGGCACCACCAACTGCGGACCGGCCACCAGGGCGATCTCGTCATCGACATCGCGGGTGCTGATTTCCACGCGGTCGGGCTGGGGCTGCAGATAGCCGATGGCGTGCAGGAAGCTGCGGTAGGCGGCCGGATCCTGAATCGGACCGGGATGGGCACGGTGCCAGTTGTCCAGTTCGGTCTGCAAGCGGTCGCGTTCGGCCAGCAACAAGCGGTTCTGCGGTGCGAACTCGTGAACCAGGGCGTCGAAACCGGTCCAGAACGCTTCGGATTCCAACCCGCTGTCAGGCAGCACTTCGTTCTCGATGAAATCGTACAGGGTGGCGTCGACTTGCAGACGCTGGGCTCTCATGCGGTGCTTCATTGCGGTCTCCTTGGATACGGGGGAGGAAGTCAGGCCAGGGCGGCAGCGCCGGCCTTGGCGATCTGGGCATCTTCAGCGGGCTTGACCCCGGACACGCCGACCGCGCCGATGACCTGGCCTTCGTGGATCAGCGGCACGGCGCCTTCCAGGCACGTCATCAGATTACCGGACAGGAACGCGGTCCGCCCATTGTTGACCATCTCTTCGAACACCACCGATTCCTTGCGCCCCAACGCCGAAGTGCGTGCCTTGCCCGGTGCGATGTACGCCGTGCTGGCGGCGGCGCCGTCCAGCCGTTCGAACGCCAGCAGGTGACCGCCGTCGTCGACCACGGCAATGCCCACCGCCCAGTTGTTCTTCTGCGCTTCGGCGCGGGCAGCGGCGAGGATGCGGGTGACGTCTTCCTGGCCAAGAATCGCTTTGCTTTGCATGTGCTTCTCCAGTGCTGTTGTCGAGGGGTTCAAATAGCAGTGTGTCAAAGGTGCGTGTCAATCGGCCATGGCCTGTTCCACCAGTTCGATCCAGTGCCGCACCGGGGTGCGTGCGGCACCGTCCAGATGGTTCTGGCAACCGATGTTGGCGGTGGCGATCACTTGCGGCGCACCGCTTTCCAAGGCGTTCAGGCGGTTGTCGCGTAGTTGCCGGGACAACACCGGCTGGGTCACCGAATAGGTGCCGGCCGAACCGCAGCACAGGTGGCCGTCCGGCACATCGGTCAAATGAAAGCCCAGGCGTCGCAGGAGCTGTTCGGTCACGCCACCCAGCTTCTGCGCGTGCTGCAAGGTGCATGGGCAGTGGAAGGCCATGCGCAGGTCGGTGTGGACGGCCAATTGCTCCACAGGCTCGTCGCGCAACACCTCGACCAGGTCCTTGGCCAGCCGGCTGACTGTCCGGGCCTTGGCCGCGTAGGCCGGATCCTGTTCCAGCAGGTGCCCGTAATCCTTGATGAAAGCGCCGCAACCGCTGGCGGTCTGCACGATGGCTTCGGCGCCTGCTTCGATCGCCGGCCACCAGGCGTCGATGTTGTGCCGCGCCCGCTGCAGGCCGCGCGCCTGATCGTCCAGGTGATAGTCCACCGCACCGCAGCAGCCGGCCTGACGAACCGCCGTGACGCTGATGCCCAGGCGGTCCAGCACCCGCGCGGCGGCGGCATTGGTATTGGGAGACAGCCCCGGCTGCACGCAACCTTCGAGCATCAGCACGCGACGTGCGTGTTGCACGGCAGGGCGGGCCACGGCTGCGTGGACCTGGCGCGGCAGTTTGTCCTTGAGGCGTTGCGGCAGCAGTGGGCGAAAGGTCTGGCCCAGCTGGATCAACGCCTTGAATGCGCTCGGGTGCGGGGCCAGTGCACGCAGGCCGCCACGCAGCCAGCGTTGCTCTACGGGCCGCGGCACCGCCTGGTCCACCACTGCGCGGCCGATGTCCAGTAGGTTGTGGTAGTCCACGCCCGAGGGGCAGGTGGATTCGCAGTTGCGGCAGCTCAGGCAGCGATCCAGATGCTGCTGCGTGTGCGCCGTCACTTCGTGGCCTTCGAGCACTTGCTTGATCAGATAGATGCGCCCGCGCGGCCCGTCCAGCTCGTCACCCAGCAATTGATAGGTGGGGCAGGTGGCATTGCAGAAGCCACAGTGCACGCAACTGCGCAGAATGCGTTCGGCTTCCTCGGCACGTGGCAGCAAACGGGCCTGATCACTCAATTGGGTCTGCATGGTTCAGGACTCCTGGTTCACAGCTGCGCGTAGAGGCGGCCGGGGTTGAAGATGCCTTGCGGGTCCAGCTGCGTCTTGAGCTGGCGGTGATAGCGCAGCAGCAAGTCGGGCAGGGGCTGGAACGGTTCGGGGGTGATCCCGGCGGTGTAGCAGGTGACATGCCCCCCGACCGCCTCGACCACCTGCCGGATCGACGCGGCGCTGGCGCTGGATTTCAGCCAGCGCTGAGCACCGCCCCAGTCGATCAATTGCTCGCCGGGCAGGTCGAGGATGCCGGTATTGTTGGGCAACGACAGACGCCAGAGCGGTTCAGGCTGCGCGAAGAAAGGCAGGCGATGCTCGTTCAGGTCATCCCAGAACGCCGAGTCGATGGGCTCGCCGCCGATGCGTTCATGGGCAGCAGCCACCGATCCCTCGCCGCCTTCCAGGCGCAGGTAAAGCGCCTCATCGCTGTGGCACGCGGCACTGATCGGCATCGGCTGCTGACCCCACTCGGCGAGCTTGAGCAAGGCGCGCTCCGCATTGCAGTCCAACTTGATGCTGAAACAGGCGCGCGGCTTGGGCAGCACTTTGAGCGACACTTCAGTCAGCACACCCAGGGTGCCGAAACTGCCGGTCAACAATCGCGACAGGTCGTAACCAGCGACGTTCTTCATCACCTCACCGCCAAAACGCAAGTGCTTGCCTTGCCCGGTGATCACCCGCGTGCCCAGCACATAGTCGCGGGCCGAACCGGCCCAGGGCCGTCGCGGTCCGGACAGTCCGGCAGCGACCGTGCCGCCCAGGGTGGCCTGCTCGCCATAGGCCGGTGGCTCGAACGGCAGCATCTGTCCCGCCTGCTCGACGGCGGCCCGCAGGGTCTGCAAAGGCGTACCGGCGCGCGCGGTGATCACCAGCTCAGTGGGGTCGTAGCTGACGATGCCGCAATGCACACGGGTATCGAGCCGCTCACCGGCACCGATGCGGCCCAGGAAGGCCTTGCTGTCACTGCCCTGGATGCACAGCGGACGGTCGTCGGCCAGGGCCTGTCGCACCTGATCCAGCAGTTGCTCGCTGGCGTCGAAATCGCGGTCGGCCATCAGAAGCGCTCCAGCTCGGGGAATGGCAGTTGCCCATGGTGGATATGCATGGCGCCGAATTCGGCGCAGCGCTGCAGGGTCGGAATGTTCTTGCCGGGGTTGAGCAGGCGATCGGGGTCGAACGCGGCTTTCACGGCATGGAACAGAGTCAGCTCGTCACTGTTGAACTGCGCGCACATCTGGTTGATCTTCTCGCGGCCCACGCCGTGTTCGCCGGTGATGCTGCCACCCACCGCCACGCACAACTCCAGAATCTTCCCACCCAGGGCCTCGGCGCGTTCGAGCTCGCCCGGCTGGTTGGCATCGAACAGGATCAGCGGATGCATGTTGCCGTCCCCGGCATGAAACACGTTGGCCACGCGCAAATCGTACTGCTCGGACAGTTCGGTGATGCCCTTGAGCACCCCCGGCAGGGCGCGGCGCGGAATGGTGCCGTCCATGCAGTAGTAGTCGGGCGAGAGCCGGCCGACCGCCGGGAAGGCGTTCTTGCGGCCAGCCCAGAAGCGCAGCCGTTCGGCTTCGTCCCGGGCCTGGCGCACCTCGGTCGCACCGGCCTCGGTCAACACCTGGTAGACGCGCTGGCAATCGTCATGCACATCGGCTTCCACGCCATCTAGCTCGCACAGCAGAATCGCCTCGGCGTCCACCGGGTAGCCCGCGTGAATGAAGTCCTCGGCGGCGCGAATGGCCAGGTTGTCCATCATTTCCAAGCCACCGGGAATGATCCCTGCCGCGATGATATCGGCGACCGCCGCGCCGGCCTTTTCCACCGAGTCGAAACTGGCCAGCAGCACCTTGGCCACCTGCGGCTTGGGCAACAGCTTGACGGTGACCTCGGTGATGATGCCCAGCATGCCCTCGGAACCGGTGAACAGCGCCAGCAGGTCGAAGCCAGGCGAGTCGAGGGCATCGCTGCCCAAGGTCAGGTGCTCACCCTCGATGGTGAGCATCTGCACCTTGAGCAGGTTGTGCACGGTCAAGCCGTATTTGAGGCAGTGCACACCACCGGCGTTTTCCGCGACGTTGCCGCCGATCGAACAGGCGATCTGTGATGAAGGATCAGGAGCGTAATACAGGCCGTAGGGTGCCGCCGCCTGCGAGATCGCCAGGTTGCGCACGCCCGGCTGTACACGCGCCCAGCGCCCGGCGGGGTCGATCTCGAGAATCTGCTTGAACCGAGCCATGACCAGCAGCACACCTTGTTCCAGCGGCAACGCACCCCCGGACAGCCCGGTGCCCGCACCGCGTGCAACCACCGGTACCTTTCGCTCGTGACACAGCTTGAGCAACACCTCGACCTGTTCGAGCCGCTCGGGCAATACCACCAGCAGCGGTACGCTGCGATAGGCGCTGAGGCCGTCGCACTCGTAGGGGCGCAGGTCTTCGGCACGGTGCAGCACGGTCAGGTCGGGGAGTTGTGCGTGCAATGCCTGCACCAGAGCGGTTTTGTCCACCTTGGGCAGGACGCCGTCGATGCGTTCGTCGTAGAGGATGTTCATGGGCGCAGGTCACCGGCTTGTCGTTCTTATGCGCTCAACAGTGGTCGCAAACCACATGCCTGTCTACGTCCGGAACCACTGGTAGGACCAGTTCTTTTCGCCGCAGGGCTTCTCTCGGTGCCTCTACTGGCTTATTTTCGGGTTCTCGCCGACGGCTCCGGGCGAATCCTGGGCAATGGTCCTACCAGCAGGCATCCCATGCACAACAAACCTCAGATTGCCGATGTCGTGTGCGAGCGCATCGAGCGTCTTATCGTCGACGGCATTCTCAAGACCGGCCAGCCTTTGCCATCGGAGCGACGCCTGGTGGAAAAACTAGGGGTGTCGCGCAATGCACTGCGCGAAGGCCTCAAGCTGTTGCGCGCCCGCGGCATCATCGCCACCGAGCAGGGTCGTGGTTCGTTCGTGGCGTCCCTGTCGCCAGCCAACGATGCCACGCCCTTGATGCACCTGTTCAGTTCCCAGCCGCGAACCCTCTACGATCTGTTTGAGGTGCGTTCGCTGCTCGAAGGCGAGTCGGCCCGTCTGGCTGCGCTGCGCGGTACCCAGGCCGATTTCGTGCTGATCGAGCGCAGCTATCAGGCGCTGTTGGCGGCCCACGACCAGCCGCTGGACGCTACCCGGCACGCCCACCTGGACCATGCCTTTCACCTGGCCATCTGCGATGCCTCGCACAATCCGGTGCTGGTGCAGACCCTGCGCTCGCTGACCGACCTGCTGCTCAACTCGGTATTCGCCTGCGTGAACAACCTGTACCACCGCCAGCCGCAGAAACAACAGATCGACAAGCAGCATGCCAAGCTCTACACCGCCGTGATCAACCGCCAGCCCGAGCAGGCGCGCAAGGCCGCCGTCGCGCACATCGAGAGCATCTGCGCCAATCTGCGCGAGATCGAAGGGGAGGAGCAGCGTCTGGTCAGGGCGACGATGCGCCTGGAGGGGTGGACCTGAAACGCTTGGCTAGGCGTTCTTCAGGCACTTGAGGTTGGCGAAGTCCTCGCGCAATTCACCCAGCTTGCGCTCGATGCGCGTGCGCTGTTCCGGTGTACTGTCGGCGGCCAGCCCCACCATCAGGTCAATGGCAGCCTGCTCGGTGCGCGCATAGGCGACCTTGTATTGCGGGGTCCATACCGTTTCACGCTGCTGCAGCAATTGCGCGATCCGTGCCGGGAATTCGGCGGATTGACGTTGCTGCAGGGCGGCCAGCAACTGGTTCTGCCAATGCTCGCGGTTGTCGATCCATTCCCGGTTCTGCGCGCCCAAGCTTTGCGACCAGGCCTGCACCCGTTGCTGCTGCGCATCGGTGAGGTTGCCGAACCACGGGGTGAGACGCTTGTTCATGCGTTTGGCGCGCTCGTCGATCTGCGTCTGCAGCGGCGGCTCCACGTATTCCTTGCGGCGCTTGGCCAGGTCGTCGCTCAACGACTGCTGCAACGCGCGGACCTGATTGTCGTCCAGGCCCTGCAGCAGTTCCACCGCCGACGGCGTCACCTGCACGGCAATCGCCGAGATCGCCTGCTTCGCCTCGGCCGTGCGTTCGCGCAACGCCGGCGCCGTCACCTGTTGCTCGGCGACCATGCGCTGGACCTTGTCCAGCCACTGCAGGTTGTCGGCCAGTTGCGTAGTGCAGTGCCAGCGCAGGTGCTCCTTGAGGCGCTCGTCGAACCAGCTCTTCTGCTCGCGATTCATGTCCAGGTAGTCGTTCATCGACCAGGGAATGATCACATCCAGATTGCGGTAGGCCAGATCCACCCGCGTGCAGCCACCGAACAGCAGACACAGGCCCAGCAGCATCCAGCAGTGCAACAGGCGACGAGACAGAAGATTCATGGCGGCGGTCCGTGCGATGGCGTTGTTGTGGTTATAGAGCCATGCCGGTGCGTGCGGTTCAGCACGATGTGGAAAAACCCGAGGTCAGAAAAACGCGTGCTGGGCCTTGAGCATGAACATGCTGTCGCACTGGCCATTCTGACCGGAGTAAGCGGCGCAATTGGCCCCGCTCAGGTCCGAACCGCTGTAGATGAAATCCAGATCGAAACTGCCGATGGGCCGTGACATCTGCAGCGACCAGTCATTGAACGCGCGCACTTCCTGCCCTTCGCCGATGGTGAAGGGAGTCGAGAGCTGATGGTTGCTGACTTTCATGGTAAAGCCCACATCCAGCAGCGGCAGACCGCCAAGGTCCGCGAACAGCGTGCTGTTCTGGCCGTCGGGCGTATTGTTGAAGGCGGCACCGAAGCGCCGGTCCAGCACCCGCAGACCGGCATAGAGCGCATGGGTCGAGGGCGCATCCACTTCCGGATAGCTGTACTGGATCACGCCGACTTCATAACCCAGGGAGTTGTCGAACGGATGCTTGTAGCCCAGGTAGGAGTCGACCTCCAGATTGCTGGAAGAGGCCAATCCCATGTTGGGCGACCACTGGCCGAAATACACCCCACTGTCGTGGGTCAGATCCAGTCCGCCGTGGAACGAACTGCCGGTACTGGGCTGGACCAGGCCCGCAGCCATGCTGCGCGACGGTGTGGTGCCGAGCTTGAGGTTGAAATCGCCGATGTCACGCTGGATGACCTGGGCGTAGAGAGAAGGGTGGACCGCAAGTCCGGCTATCAATAACCAGCTGGGTCTGAGCATGCCTACCTCCAGTAAGCCTGGACGGCCCGATCTAGAAGGCTGCAAGCATACCGCTCAGGGGCGATGCGAAGCTGCCATTCGTCGATTCGAGGGGGATAAGGGTGATGCGGGGAGTCACACAACGCGGAAGTTTTGCCCGGCGCAATGGCCGGGCTGCAAACTTACTTTTTGCCCAGGCTGATGTGCTTGGACGGGGTGAAGGTCTGGCCGCTCACGCCTTTGGCAATCTGCTGGATCTCGCCACCGGACTTGAGAAACGCGGCAATCTGTTCGTTGATCGATTCGCTGGTTTCAACGGCGGGGGCGGGCTTGACTTTGCTGTTGGATGCTTTAACGCGCATGGCTGCCATTAACCTGTCAAAAATTAATATGGCCAGGCATTGTACATGATTTATCCATTCCCGGCTGACCGCACGGACCAGTGGTGCCGATCGATGCCGCTACAGCCCTTTGAAATCAAGGATCTGGCGCGCCAACTACCTGGGCGCCAACGGCGCATCGGGCGCCTTGCGCAGCGAGCCGAAGGGTTCTCGGGTAGAATGCCCAGCCAGGTGACGAGGAATATTCGAAATGGCTTTAGTCGGGCGCTACAACGCATTGCAAGTGGTTAAACACACGGACTTCGGTCTGTATCTGGATGGCGGCGCGGACGGCGAGATCCTGCTGCCCAACCGCTACATCCCCAAGGATATTCCCAGCGAAGACGAAGACTGGCTGAACGTCTTCGTGTACCTGGACAGCGAAGACAAGCTGCTGGCCACCACCGAAAAGCCCAAGGTGCAGGTCGGCGAGTTCGCCAGCCTCAAGGTCGTTGAAATCAACAGCATCGGAGTCTTCCTCGACTGGGGCCTGCCCAAGGACCTGCTCCTGCCGTTTTCCGAAGAAAAGCGCCAGATGAAAGCCGGCGAGTACTGCGTCGTGCACGTGTACCTGGACAAGCGCACCCGCCGCATCACTGCCACCGCGCGCCTGGACCGCTATCTGGACAAAGTGCCGCCGGCCTATCAGGTGGGTCAGGAAGTCGATCTGCTGGTGGTCGAAGAAACCGACATGGGCTTCAAGGCCATCATCAACAACGCCCACTGGGGCTTGATCCACAAGAACGAAGTGTTCAAGTTCCTGCGCTCGGGCAAGCAGGAGAAGGGCTACATCAAGGAACTGCGCAGCGACGGCAAGATCGCCCTGAGCCTGCAGCCTGTCGGTGCCCAGCTGGCCAGCAGCCTGAACGCCCAGATCCTCGACAAGCTGCGCGCCAACCAGGGCACGTTGCCGGTCAGCGACAAGAGCGATCCGCAACTGATCAGCGACCTGTTCGGCGTGAGCAAGGGCAACTTCAAGAAAGCCATCGGCGCCCTGTACAAGGACGGCCAGATCGTCATCCACGCCGACCGCATCGAACTGGTCTGATGCCCGTTGCGCAGCCCGCTGTCAGGGCTGCAGGAACGGCGCGAAGCCGACGCCGCTGCCGGCGGGGCGTACGTCCTTGAGAAACGAATCCTTGTCGGCGCTCAGTTCCAGGCTGACCGTCGACTTGCGCTTGCCGGCGTTGCGCACCACCAGGCCTTCGATGTGCTCGCGCAGGAAGGCGGTCGTCACTTTCACGTGCAGCAATTGATCGCTAGAAGGGGTGTGCAGCAGCAGGTGAATCCATTCGTACTGGCCGATCTGCAGGCGGGCCACCGGAATGTCGAACCACCAGATGTTGCGCTTGGGGTCCAGCAAGGCGAAATGGCAGTTGTTGACGCCGAGCACCGCGCCACCCAGTTCCTTGTTGCGACGGGCGATGGCTTGGGGTTTGTCGAGTTTCATGAAAATTCCTACTGGTATGACGCTTCGGCGCACTGACCGAATCCGACCGGCATTCTGCGGGCAAATCGCTGGAACATAAAGCACCGGCCTACCATCGACGCCTGCCAGATGACCGCGGCGTCTTTTGCCGCGCAAAATAATTTGAAACTCTGGCGACCCGCCGTCGGTCAATTCCTGTGTCGAGACAAGACATTCCTAAATGACCAGGAGACTTATCATGAGCGGCACTTCAGACAAGATCAAAGGCGTGGCCAACGAAGCCGTTGGTAACATCAAGCAAGGCGTCGGCAAGGTCACCGGTAACGAAGAACTGCAGGTCAAAGGTGCAGTTCAAGAGAAGAAAGGCGAAGCACAGCAAGTCGAAGGCGACGTGAAAAATGCCGTCAAAGACACTGTGAAAAAACCCTGAGGTAGAGTGTTCTCTGCCTGAATGAGGTTTACCAACGGTCATCTATCGATGGCCGTTGTGCTATTAGGCAGACACGGACGTACATACTCTGCCTGTCGTTTTTCCTGCGGCTTTGCGGTAGAAAGCCGGCTCCGAGCTGCCGGGCCGCAACACGCCTTGCTGCGGTTGCCTGATCCAATCATGTTCTGCACCCACCCAGGCGGCGTATTCGAAGGTTGAGTGGCGCAAGGAGACGCTATGCTATTTCCCCACATGCATAACCTGCCTTTCATGAAGGTCATGGTTCGTACGGTCAAGGAATTCGTCGACGACGAAATGCCGACCTATGCTTCGGCACTGGCTTACCAGATGCTGTTTTCGCTGTTCCCCTTTCTGCTCTTCCTGATCGCCCTGATCGGTTTCCTGCATTTACCCGATTTCTTTACCTGGATGCGCCTGCAAGCCGATCTGGTCCTGCCTCCCCAGGCGCTGGAGCAAGTCAATCCGGTCATCGACCAGTTGCAGCAGTCCAAGGGCGGCTTGCTTTCCATCGGTATCGTGGTTGCGCTGTGGACCGCCTCGGCAGGCGTGCGCCTGACCATGAGCGCGATGAACGCCGCCTACGATGTGGTCGAGGAGCGTCCGGCCTGGAAACGCATTCCGCTGTCGATTTTCTACACCATCGGTTTGGCCGGCATGCTGTTGTGCGTGGCGGCCCTGATGGTCACCGGCCCGCAGGTCATGCAATGGCTGGCCGGGCAGATCGGCATGGAAGACTTCATCGTCACCCTGTGGACCATCCTGCGCTGGCCGCTGATCGTCATCCTGCTGATGATTGCCGTGGCAGTGATCTACTACGTGATGCCGGACGTGAAGCAGGAATTCCGCTTCATCACGCCCGGCTCCATGCTCGCGGTGGTGGTCTGGATCGTAGCCTCCCTAGGCTTTGCCTATTACGTGAAAACCTTTGCCGACTACAACGCCATGTACGGCAGCATCGGCGCGATCATCGTGTTGCTCCTGTATTTCTATATCTCTTCGGCCGTGCTGTTGTCTGGGCGCCGAGATGAATGCGGTGATCGAACACATGTCGGCCGAGGGCAAGGACAAGGGCGCCAAGGACCCGGACGAACAGGCTCCGGCGGTGGACCAGACGGCAACCGAGCCCAGTGGTGAAAAGGATTTGCGCCCGGAACCTGCCACACCGTCCACAGTGGTTCCTCGCCCGCAACCCTGAGTCGATGCTGTCAGGCGGTAGCCGCCTCGGCCCTTACCAGGGCCAGCAAGTCCTTGCTGGCCCTGTAGCGTTCGAGGCGTTGAGCCAACTCGGATGGCGGCGCGACAGCCTCATCGAAGCCAGCTCGTCGATAGTAATCGCGCAGCTCAGGTGCGCAGAACAACCATACCGGTCCACCCAGTGCGGCCTGAGCCGCATTGAACAGACCTTGGCCGTAGCCTTTGTTGCGATGCTCGATTGCCACATGAAGCCCGGTCAGCCAATGACCGCCGGATACCGGCAGAAAACTCGCCCCTGCGATGATCTCGCCATCCTTTGCCACCCACCAGCGCGCATTGCCGACACTGCGCATTCGGCTTCTTTGCAACTTGTAGAACTTGTCCAGCAGCGGTCGTGCCTGGGGCGGAAGCTCGATGAATTCCACGCAAATGTGTCCTGCTATTACCAAAGCGTCCGGTTTACCCGATCGCGGGAAAAATTGCTTCGTGACGGCACCGACGCTGTAGTAAGGTCCGGGCCTCTTTTTATGACGGAGATGCGCTGTGCAGCAGCCGATTCGCAATCCACTCTATCTGGCCGGCCTGATCACGCCCCTCTGGCTGGCCGCCGTGCTCATCGTGGCCGGCAGCCTCTACCCCGGCTACAGCCATATCGATCAGGCCATGGGCCTGCTGGGCGCCGTCGATGCGCCCACCCATACGCTGTGGTCCTGGCTCGGTCACTTCCCGCTGGGCGTGCTGCTGATTGCGTTCGGCATCGGCCTTTACGCTCGCCATGCCCATCTGCGCCTGGCGCGGCTGAGCGCTTCGCTGATCATCGTGCACGGTCTTGCCAGCCTGGCCGCTGGCTATTTTTCCTGTGATAGCGGTTGTTCGCTGCAGTACCCGTCGATGCAGCAGAACCTGCACACCATCGCCAGCGTGATCATGTCCGCAAGCCTGTTGCTGGCCAGTGCGTTGTGGATTTTCGTGGCACGCCGCGAAGGCCGCAAGGGGCTTGTCTGGCTGTCCCTGGTGTGCAGCCTGTTCGCTTTGGGCTGCCTGCCGTGGATGGCAGCTGCCATGGACGTGGGCCGTGGTTTCGGGCTGTTCCAGCGGGTCAATTACTTCGCCTCGCTGTTGTGGGTCGCCGGGCTGGCCTGGGCACTGTTCAAGGACGACCGCAGCGGGCAGCTCTGAATGGCTCAGGTCATCAAGGTGATCCAGATGGCCGCACCGCCGATCAGTGTGACCATGCTGCCCAGGCCGAGCACCCCGGTCACGTCGGCCGGAAAGCATGCACGACTGATCCCTTCGACACGGCAGCGGTAACGGCGGCGCTGGCTCATCCAGATCGCCAGCGCCACCATCAGCGTCAGGGCAATCAGGGCCCCGGCAAAACGGCCGTGGTGGGGCATCCAGCGCAGAAAGAACAGGCTCGCCACCAGCATCGCCAGCAGCGTCCTTCCCCAGGCCAGCAAGGTGCGTTCGGGCTGCAGGCCTTCATCCTGATGGCCTGCCTGAGGCAGGCTCATCGCAATACTACAAAGGCAATCAAGGCTGCCGTGACCAGGGCACCGCCAATCGACAGCAACGGCACCAGCAGCGGAATGGGCAAGGGTTGCTTGTGCCGCATGGCCCGCTCCACGTTCAGCCAGCGCAGGCTGGCGCTGGCACTGAGCAGCATGCCCAGCAGCAACAGGATGACCGCCAGGGTCTTGCGAAACTCGGGCGCGAAGACGTCCGCGGTGAACGCCTCGACGGCGATGCCACCGGCCATCAGCGCCAATGCCGTACGGATCCAGGCCAGAAAGGTGCGCTCGTTGGCCAGGGTGAAGCGGGGGTCGGGCTCGCTGCCGCCTTTGAGCAGGCGCAGCTGTCGCGCGCTTCGCTCGCCGTGCTGAGGGGGGATCCCGGGGTCAGGTCTCGCCATGTGGTTGCCAGGCAGGGTGTGGAAGTAGGGCGATGCTACCACCGTCGCCCGTCGGGCCGTGCACTTTCATCCGCGCAGGCGCTCGAACGGCAACGGCTCAGGCGGCGGTAACCACGGGCAGGTGGAAGACGAATTCGGTACCGTCTTCATCGCTGGAGCTCACCTCCAGTCGGCCGTCGTGGGCCAATGCAATCTGATAGGCGATGTACAAGCCCAGCCCAAGGCCGCCGCGCGGGCTGCGCACGCTGGGCCGAGCGAATGGCTTGAACAGTTGCGCCCGCACATTTTCGGCGATCGCAGGCCCCTGGTTATGCACCGCGAGCGTGAACTCCTGATTGGACAGGCGACCGCTGACGCGCACATCGCTGTCCGGCGCGCCGTGAATGATGGCGTTGGACACCAGGTTCGAGAGCAACTGGCCAATGCGCTCCTTGTCGCATAGCACGCCCTGCAAATCGTCGACATCCATCGAGATGACCCGCTCGGGGTGGATGCGCTGCAGCTCCGAGACCACATGCTCCAGGCTGCGCGTGAGGTCGGCATCGGGTTGCAGGTCGACCACGATACCGGCGCCCAATCGCCCGCGAGCGAAGTCCAGAACGTCCTCGATCAGTTGCGAGGCGCGGCGCGCACTGGTCTGGATATGCTTGACGATGCCCACGCTGCGCTCATCGGCGACCCGTCGCTGCAACAGCTCGGCGCCAGCGTTGATGGCGAACAGCGGGTTGCGCAGGTCGTGGCCCAGCACGGCGATGAACTGATCGCGCAGGTCGGCCATTTCCCGCTCCTCCAGCAGCGCAGTGGCCGTGCGCTGGTGTCGCTCCTCGTTCTCCATCTGCAGCGACAGCAAGCGCGCGAACGACGCCATCATCGGCTCGATACTGGTGCCCCTGAGGCGGGTGGGCCGCGGATCGAGCGCACAGATCGTGCCGAAGAAGCTGCCGTCGGCCCGGAAGACGGGCGTGGCAATGTAGCTTTCGAAACGATAGAGGCGTGGCGTCGGGTGATTGCAATACACCTCGTCCTCGCTGACCTTGTCGATGATCACGGTCTGATGGCTGGTGCGGATCTCTTGACACAAGGTCGTGGTCACGTCCAGCCCGTCGCCGACTTCCAGGCCCAACCCGATATTGTCGAGCACCGCGCAGGTGGTCCAGGCATTTTCGGTCACGCGGGCAACGGCGGCGAAGCGCAAGCCTGTGGTTTCGCAGATGACCTGCAATATGGAAGGGACCGCGTCGATGCGCGCGATGGTGGCTATGTCGGCTGCTGCAGTCGTGCCCATGAGGTGTCCACTGTGGTTGCGCGGGCCGGGACCATTGACGGTCGTGTCCGGGCGATGCCCCGATTCTAACGAGGCGTTCGGGGCCTGTAAAAAAATGTTGGACAGCCTGTCGATCAGCGGGCCGTGCAAACCTGCTTGATGCCCTTGTCGTGACCTGCGCACGTCAGTCTGTTGCTGAAGCAGCGGTGCCAATGCTGCCCGCTCCATGGCCTCACCGAGGTAAAGGCCCTGGACTTCCGCACAGCGGTCGTCCTGCAGGCTACGCAGCTGTTGCTCGGTGTCGACACCCGCGCCGATCACCCTCACGCCCATGGCTCGCCCCAGGTCGATGATGCCTCGCACCAGTCCGCGATCCTGTGGGCTGCTCGCCAGGCCGGCGACGAAGCGTGGGTCGATCTTCACGGCATCGAACGGGTAAATGCGCAAATACCCCAACGAACAGTAACCGCTGCCGAACTCATCGAGGATCAGGCCGACGCCCGCTTCATTCAAGGCGGTGAGGGCCGTCATCGCGCCGTCGGCACAGCCCAGCATGACCTGCTCGGCCACCTGCACCTGCAAGCGATTGGCCGGCAGGCGGCTGTCGGTCAACGCATCGCGTACGGCGCGGGGCGCATCGCCACGGCTGAAATGCGCCGGCGCCAGACTCACCGACACTGCAATCGACTGCGGCCAGTGGCGCGCCGCCGCGCAGGCCTCGCGCAGCAGCCAGCGCTCGATGGCGACGATCAGGTCACTGCGCTCGGCAAGGGGCAGAAAGACGTCCGCAGCGAGCAACCCTTCGACTGGGTGCTGCCAACGCAACAGTGCCTCGACCGCAACCACGCGAGCACCGTCGGCGCTGTATCTGGGCTGGAAGTGCAGCAGCAGTTGTTCGTGCTGGAGGGCGGAGCGCAGATCGGTTTCCAGTTGCCAAAGGCAGTTCTGTCGGTCGAGTGCGGGCGCGAAAGGCTGCCAATGACCGGGACCTTCAGCCTGGGCCTCGCGCAAAGCGATCTGCGCGCAACCGATCCATTCGCGGGCGTCTCCCCGGCTGGGATGATCATGGACCACGCCGATGTTCACACCCACCTGCAATTGCTTCACGCCATGCACGATAGGTCGCTGGAGATTGTCGATCAGACGCTGGCAGAAATGCCCGATCTCGGTCATCTCGTCGATGCTGGCGAGCACGATCATGAATTGCCCATCCCGCAGACGAGTCACCAGATCATTGCTGCGTGTGCTGTCGCGAAGACGACTGGCGACCGTGCGCAGGATGCAGTCGCGCGCAGGTTCACCCAAGGTTCCGCCCAAGGCCTCGAAACCAGCCAGGTCCAGCAGCAACAGGGTCAATGGCACAGGACGAAGACGATCGGCCAGCGTCTGATCGAGAAACCGCGTCAAGGCATGCTCGTCCCCCAGCCCTGTCACGGCATCGTGGGTCGAGCGATGAGCGAGCTGGGCCTGGGCGCCGACCTGATCGGTGATGTCCAGCACCGTGCCGCGGTAGCCTGCAATCTGTCCATCACGCACGATGGGGCAGGCGACGATGCGACTGTGGCGGGTCTGGCCGATGCTGTCGCGATAGCTGCAGCGCAGATGCCCGACACCTGACGAGCCGTCACCCAGCTGCTGCAGCCACTGGCCAGCCGGGAGGGTTTCGCACTGCAGCAGCAGCTCGACAGGCTGGCCCAGCCACACGTCGCGCGCCAACCCGGTTGCGGTGGTGAAGCTTGCGGAAAGATAGCTGACACGCAAAAACGCGTCGGTTTCCCATATCCAGTCCGAAGAGGCGTCGGCCAACGCACGCAGGCGTTCATCGCTGCACCGCAGGGCCGCGTATTCATGCTGCAACCGAGCATGGTCCTGATCGATGTCACGCAAGCTGCGCAAGGTCTTGCGCAACAGTGCACCGGAAAAGATCAGCACGGCCAGTAGCAGCGCAGCAAGCGTCGGCAGCGACATGGACCACCAGGGTTCGCCACCCGGCGGCGAAGCCTGCACGGGCAAGCCAGCGCCGGCATCGTCGAGCGAGATCACGGGCCGGCCACTGTTTTCGCCCAGGTCTCGCTCCACGCTGGCAGACTGGGTTGCAGTTGTCTGGGCCGATAAGCCATTGGCAGGCTCCGACGCAGTGGGAATACCGAGTACGGCACCGCCGATGATCAGCACACAGGCAAGAATGGGCAGAACGAACGCCAGCACCAGAACCCGGGTGTGGCGTGAGTAGCGTGAGGCATTGGCGGCATCAACAGCATTCATGGGCAGCGGTCCCTGCGAACAGATATTTCCGGGTCCCATCTGGACGTGTGACTTCGGGCCATGGTTCCCCTCGAACGACCAGGTGCCGGTCGCCGGAATCCGGCCCGCCGATCGGGGCGGAACTCTCACTTCGCACGGCAGGCCGAAAGCGTATGCTGTAGCACGCACCTTTCAACCCGAGGGCTGCATGAAAATTCCACTGCTTTTCGGAGTGCTTGCACTTATGACGTCGTTTTCGCCCAATGCCGAAGAACTGCCCGCCTCGTTGCGCGAGGACGGCCAGTATCGCAATCAGGTGGTCCTGCCCAAGGACGGCTTCATGAAGAAACTGCGCATCGGCATCAAGTACCTGCTGCTGAGCAAGCCAGCCGGCACCCGCCCGCAGGCGCCGCTGCCGGTCGAGCAACTGTCGCGCGACCAACTGCTGGCGGCGCCGGACTACAGCCTCTGGCGGTTGGGGCACTCCACCGTGCTGCTGAAGATGGGCGGCGAGTTTCTGCTGACCGATCCGGTGTTTTCAGAACGGGCCTCCCCGGTGCAGTGGGCCGGGCCTCTGCGCTTTCACCAACCACCGATCAGCATTGCCGACCTGCCGCCGATCAAGGCGGTTATCCTGTCCCACGACCATTATGACCATCTGGACGAACACGCGATCAAGGCGCTGGCAGGCAAGAGCGAGTATTTCCTGACCACCTTGGGCGTAGGTGACCGATTGCTCGAGTGGGGCGTACCGGCCAGCAAGGTTCGCCAATTGGACTGGTGGCAAGAAACCCAGGTCGGCGGCCTGCGTCTGGTGGCGACGCCCGCGCAGCATTTCTCGGGCCGTAGCCTGTTCGACAGCAACAGCACGCTGTGGGCGTCGTGGGTGATCATCGACCAGGACTTTCGTCTGTTCTTCAGCGGCGATACCGGTTATTTCCCAGGCTTCAAACAGATCGGCGAGCGTTTCGGCCCGTTCGACCTGACCCTGATGGAGACCGGCGCCTACAACGTCGCCTGGCCGAACGTGCACATGCAGCCCGAAGAAACGCTGCAGGCGCACCTGGATGTACGCGGCAAGACCCTGCTGCCGGTGCACAACGGCACCTTCGACCTTTCGATCCATGACTGGCACGAACCCTTCGACCGCATCAGCGCGCTTGCCCAGGCCAAGGGCGTGCCGTTGAGCACGCCGCGCATGGGAGAGCGCATCGATCTGCGTCATCCTCGACTCGGCGAGCACTGGTGGGAGCAGGTCGATTCCCCGGCTCCCGCGGTCACACCTTGACCGGTCAGGGCATCAGACGTCGGCGTTGGGTTCCTTGCGCGACTTGCCCTTGCCGTCATCCTTGGGTGGCAGATCGCTTTCGCTTCTGATCTGCGCATGGGCGATCAGGGCGAAGATGAAGCTGCCGCCAATGATGTTGCCTGCCAGGGTCGGTGCCGCGAAATCGAGCCAGAAGGCCTTCCAGTCCAGCTCGCCAGCCCACACCAGGTAGGACACCTCTGCCGAGCCCACCACGATGTGGGTGAAATCGCCCAGCGCCATCAGGTAAGTGACGAGGATGATGATCCACATCTTCGCGCTTTCCTGCGACGGGATCATCCAGACCATGGTGGCGATCATCCAACCGGAGATGATGCCCTTGGAAAACATCTGCGACAGGTCGTTTTCCATGACCTTGCGCCCGATTTCGAGAAAGGCCTCGTCGGTCTTGGTATCGAAGATCGGCAAATGCAGCATGACGTAGGACACCAGCAAGGTCCCCATCAGGTTACCGACCAGCACCACGCCCCAGAGTTTGAACAGCCGTCCGAAATTGCCCAGGCTCGGCTTGCTCATGACCGGCAGTACGGCGGTCAGGGTGTTCTCGGTGAACAGTTGCTGACGCGCCAGGATCACCGCAAGAAAGCCTGCCGAATAGCCCAGGCTGGCGATGACTTTACTTGCCTCGCCTGCGGGCAGACGGGAGTTGAACAGTCCCATGGCCATCAGCGACAGGCCCATGGTCAGGCCGGCGGCCAGGGCCGACCAGAACAGGGCGGCTACGGTACGCTCCAGTTCATGGTCGCCCTGTATGCGTATGGTTTCATGCAACACCGCCGCGCGGGGCGGCTGGTTCTCATGGACCTCTTCTTTTTCGTCGGCCGACAGGCCAGGCGTCTTGCCGTCTTCTTCAGGGGCATCAAGGCGGGGTTCGTGCTTTTCCATGGAGGTTCCTGCGAATGCGGTGGCGCGCGTGCCGGGTGCACGGCTGCCACAGCACAGACCTTCAGGGCACTGAATAAGTTGCGTCACCGCCCGCCAGACGTCGTCTACAGGCCGAATACCTCGCGCAGCGCCTTGGCATACGCCTGGCTGCCCAGGGTCATGCTGTTGTTGTGCGTACCACCGGGCACCAGGAGCAACCGCTTGGGTTCGGCCGCGGCATCGAACAGTTCCTGGCTGAAACGCGGCGGCACATAACGGTCGTCCAGGCCATGAACGATCAGCACCGGAATCTTGATATCACCGATCTTGTCGATGGAATCGAATTTCTCCGACATGATCCAGCGCACCGGCAGCGAAGTGTTGGCCACTGCCGCTGCTGCAGCAGCCAGGTCGGTGAAGGTCGACTCCACGATCAGCCCGGCAGCCTTTGGCTCACTGCCCTCGGCCAGATGCTCTGCCAGATCCACCGCGATCGCACCTCCCAGCGAATGACCATAGATGAAGCGTCGCTCGGCTTCGGGCTGCAACTGCACCAGGCGTTCCCAGGCAGCCTGGGCGTCCTGGTACACGGTGCGCTCGGACGGCAGGTCGCCAGGGCTTTCGCCGAACCCGCGGTAATCGATGGCCAGTACCGAAAAACCCAGTTCGCGCAGCTGGCTGATGCGTCGCACCTGTGCGGTCAGGTTCCAGCGTGTGCCGTGCAGATACAGCACCGCCGGTGCATCGGCGCGCGGCGCCGGCCACCACCAGGCGTGCAGGTATTGAGTGCTGCTCAGGGCCTTTTCCACTGGAATCTGCAATTCGGTGACGCCCGAAGGCAAGCCTGCGTACCAACTGGCCGTGCCTGGCTCGATGTTGAACAGCAGCTGCCGCTCTTTGTAGGCCAGTTGCGAACAACCGTAGGGCAGGCCGACACCGATCGCCAGCGCCAGCAGCAGAAAGGGAAGCCAGCGCCGGCGACGGGGCGCGGTGGTAGGTGTTGCCATGCATGCGAACTCCAAGCGGGTCTTTGTACTGGACCTGAACCGGCCCGATGCTGTTCCCACGCGAATTGGTTTCAAGTGGTGTCAGCGCTGGTGTAGGCAGCCACCCGGTTGCCATCGGCAGGGCGATCTTCTACTGTCCATCGACTACCGATGATCGCGCCGCCGTCGCAGGCGGCGTTTCAATAAAAAGGACAACACATGAAAATCGTGATGGTAGGGGAGGCCGCAACACATCGCGACGCGCTCTCCACAGCCCTGGATTCCCCGGCACAGTTCATCGCGCTGCCCCGCGAGGCCCACGAATCGGACGCCTGGGACGATCAGATCGAAGGTGCCGACGTGCTGGTCTCGATGCGTTTCCAGCGCAGTGGTCCGACTCCGGCCTTTCGTTTGCTGCACGTGCCCGGTGCCGGGCTGGATGGCATCGATTTCACCGCGCTGCCCGCCGGCGCAACCGTCTGCAATGTGTTCGAGCATGAAATTCCCATGGCCGAATACGCCTTGGCCTGCATGCTCGAACACCAGGTCGAACTGGCGGCCCTGCGAGCTCGCTTCAGTACCGAGCAATGGACGCACGCCTACCTGAAGCGCCAACCGCGCGGCGAGCTGTTCGGCAAGACCGTGGTCATCGTCGGCTTCGGCCGCATCGGCCACGCCGTTGCCAGCCGAGCCCAGGCGTTCGGCCTGCACGTCATCGCCATTTCCGCACGCGCCAAAGCTGGACGAGTGGACGGCCCGATGGATGAAGCGTACACACCCGCTGAACTTGACCAGGTGCTGCCCCGTGCCGATTTCGTCATCCTGACCTGCCCGTTGGACGAACGTACCCGCGGTTCCTTCGCGGTCGCCCAATTCGCTGCGATGCGCTCCGATGCCGTACTGATCAACATCGCCCGCGCCGCCGTGGTCGACCCCCATGCCCTGTACCACGCCCTGCGCGACAACCTCATCGCCAAGGCCTACCTGGACGTCTGGTACCGCTACCCCAGCGGCGACACCGACCTGGTCGCGCCAGCCGACTACCGCTTCGAAGACCTGCCCAATGCCTACTGCACGCCCCACGCCTCCGGCTGGACACAGGGCCTCTTCGAACGGCGCTACGCCTTCATCGCCGCCAACATCAACCGCCTGCACCAAGGCCAGCCCCTCCAGAACGTCGTTACAAACCCCAATCGCGTCTAACACCCGACGCAGCGACACACCCGGCCCTGTAGCAGCGGCGCAAGCCGCGTCCAGCCACACCTTAATCTCCCTGAACCACCGCACCTGCTTCCCACATACGCCTCAAACCCTTCCTACACTCCACCCCCCCAGTCCCTCTGCCTGGACTCACCACGGCTTCGCACACTGACGCCTCTTCAATCTGACCGACAAGGACTGTCGTTATGACCATTGGCTCCTCTCACAACCATCCCGCCGACCTCGCGGCCACCTTGCAAACCGCCGCCAGCGTGCCTTGGGCCGCCCGCTTTCCCAACCCTCCGGATCTGTGTTTCGACTATCGCCGCCTGCTTGAGCAACCTGGCGGCACTGCTCGCGGCGGTAACGCACAACACCGCATCTGCATCATTGGCGCGGGCGTCGCAGGCCTGGTGGCAGCCCGTGAGTTGCTGCGCTGCGGCTTCGAACGCATCACCTTGATCGAGCAGTCGCGCCGCCTCGGCGGACGTCATCTGACCGTGCACCCGGACGGTCCGCAATCCACAGCGCCCTCCACGCCTTTCGAAATGGGCGCCATGCGCATGCCCTTTTTCAATCGCACGGGCGAGGCACCCGCGCAGGGCCGCTCATTGATGGCGTACTACGCCGGGCTGTACGACCTCAAAACCTCGGACTTCCCGAATCCCGGCACGCCCTTCGTGCGCTCCACTGGTATTTATCTGCGCGAAGGTCAACTGATGGGGGAGGGCGAACCTCGGTTGCTGGTCTGGAACAATCCAGAGGGCAGCACGCCACCGCCCACCGCCGCGTTGCAGGCCGTCTACCAGAAATGGAAGCTGTTCGCCGAGCGGATGGCAACGCAGGTCGCCGCCGTATTCGGCAGCCAAGCGTGGCCGGCCCTGTGGTCTGCCATCGTCACGCGCTACCAGCATGTGTCATTCCGTGAGCTGGTCCGCTCTGCAGCCATCACCTCCTGGGATCCCGACAACCCCGGAGACTTCGGCGGGCTGGGCATGTCGGCCGACGAGTCTTCGATTTTCTACGCCATCGGCATCGGCGACGGCAGTTGGGGCGCCTTCTACGACGTCTGCAGCCTGTACCCGTTACGCACCGCGATCTTCGGCTTCAGCAGTCACCTGCAACTGGTGCATGGCCGCGTCGATGGCCAAGGCAACCCGCTACCAGCTCCTTTCCAAGGCGAGCAAGCCGTGACCGACTCCAAGGGCGTGGCGTTCGCCACACCTCGCTACCTGGGTCTGGCCGCGCTGGATGAGTGCCTGATGTTCATGCCCTTGGAAGAGGGCGTTGCTTCGCCTTACGAGCGATTGCGCCAGCAGCCTGCCGGCCTGATCACCGACAGCCCCGTGAACCGCCTCACCCGACTGGCCGATGGCAGCATCGAAGTCGGCTACCGCTGGCATCAGAGCGACGCATTGGCCAGCCGGCAAATGACGGAGCAGTTCGACTCGGTCATCGTCACGGTGCCCTCCTGGATCCTCGAAACACGAATCCAGGTGGAGGGCTTCACCCCAACCATGCTCCCCCAGAACACCATCAATGCCTACAAGACCGCGCACTGGGAAACCAGCTGCAAAGTCTACGCCCCGCTGAAGAAAACCTTTCTCTCGGCTCATCGCGACATTCCCCAGATCCTCGTCACCGACAGTTTCGTACACGACGTCTATGCCTATCGCTACAACGACAACTATGCCTACGACTGCATCCTGCTCAGCTACACCTGGGAGGACGATGCGACCAAGCTGGCGGCTTTCAGCGATGCCGAGCTGGTCGACAAGTGCATTCGCGAGCTGGACCGCATCCTGCTGCGCTGCAGCAATGTCGGGTCGCGCATTTCCCCGTTCATCGACACCGCCAACGCCCGGGTGCAGCGCTGGGTCACGGACCGCAATGCCCTGGGCTGCGCCAAGCTCTACCGCGCCGGCGCCTACCAGGACGCGGTCGGCCTGATGAGCTACAACCGCGACTACAGCGCACGGTCCGGGCTGTACTTCGCCGGTGAGTCCTTTTCGGTCGACGCCGGCGCTGGACCGAACCGGCCATGCGCGGGGCCGTCGATGCGGTGATCAACCTCTGCGCCAACCAAGGTGCAGCGTTCAACGGTGGATTCGACCTGGCCCATTACCCTCGGTATGGCGTCGAGCCCTGAATTCGACTGCGGTCGTAGGCGTATTGAACGGCTTTGTACGGTCAGCCGGATTACTCCTACACCAGCTTGGGAATCGTCTTGTTTTTTGATCCAGACGAATGCGTTTCCATGCGCAGGCAATCCAAAAACAACAAAAAGGTGCCTCCATGTCCTCTGCTTCCGCTATCAGCCCCGTGCGGGTCGCTGTCGTTCAGTTCGATCCGCAATGTGGTCTCGACCATCGCTCGTTCAACCTCTCCCATAGCCTGCATCTGGCTCAGCGCGCCGTAGCCGGGGGTGCCCAACTGATCGTGCTGCCGGAACTGGCCAACACCGGCTACGCCTACCGCAACCGCGAAGAAGCGTTCGCATTGGCGGAAACGGTCCCCGAAGGTCCCAGCGCCCAGGCCTGGATCGATTTCGCCCGTGAACATCAGGTCTATCTCGCCGCAGGTCTGGCAGAGCGCGATGGTCACAAGCTCTACGACTGCGCCGTGCTGGTCGGCCCGGACGGTTTCATTGGCAAGTACCGCAAGGCGCATCTGTGGAACCTGGAAAAGCTCTGGTTCAGCCCCGGCGACCTCGGTTTCCCCGTGTTCGAAACGCCCATCGGGCGCATCGGCCTGATGATCTGCTGGGACGTCTGGTTCCCCGAAGTGCCCCGTCTGCTCAGCCTGCAAGGCGCGGACATCATCTGCAGCCTGAACAACTGGGTCTGGACCCCACCACCGCTGTTCGACGAAACCGGCAAATGCATGGCCTCTTACCTGACCATCACCGCCGCCCACGTCAACAACACCTTCATCGCCGCCGCCAATCGCATCGGTACCGACCGTGGCGATCGCTTCCTCGGCTGCTCGTTGATAGCCGGAACCAACGGTTGGCCACTCAGCGAGGTGGCCGGCGCCGAAGAGGAAACTATCCTCTTCGCCGACATCGACCTGGTCTCGGCGCGCAGCGCTCCGATCTGGAACAGCCTCAACGACCTGCCACGCGACCGTCGGGTCGACCTGTACGGCTCGATGCTGGGCTACGACCGCCATGCCGCGCTGCCGCGCTGAGGAGGGATGCCCATGGACACCTCTCTGCACGACACACCAACGCGCGCATCCAGCGGGACCCTGACAGGTTTGCTGTTGCTGTCACTGGCGGTCACGCTGACCGTGATCAGCGGCAAGTTGCTGGCCGTCGACGCGCTGTGGCCCGGCTATGGCGACATGATGGCTAACCTCCACCATCCGGCGGCCTGGTGGCGCTGGATAGTCGGCGATATCAGCGAAGTGGCGTTCTACAAGCACGAGTTCGCCTCCATCGGCCTGCTCGCCGGCGCCGGGCTGGGCTGGTGGGCCAATCGCACCGGCAAACGCTGGCAGGGTTTCGCGATCTGCTACGGCACCGGCCTGTGGCCATGGGTGGTGACCAGCTCGCTGCTGGGTCTGGGCCTGGGCAACCTGCTCTGGGGCTGGACGCTGTCGGCCGATACCTGGCAGCCGACCTTCGTCGCCTTCGTTTCCATGCCGGCGGCCACCGTACTGCTGTTCGGCCGTGGCTGGCGTGTGGCGCTGACCGGGGCCATCATGGGCGCCGTGCTGATCACGCCCGCCTGCCTGTTGATCGTCAAATACGTGTGCACCCCGCTGGCCCTGCCGGTGGTGATCGGCAATGTCACCGGCATGGCAGTGGGCAGCGTCATCGGCTTCCTGCTGTGCAAACGCTTCCCGGCCCTGGTGAAGCCCGATGCGACGCCCTCGACAGCGCCACCGGTGGTGGCAGCGACCCCGGACTACGGGGTGCGCTGGACCTTGCGGCGCATTCTTGCCGACTTCTCCGAGGCGCCGTTCTTCGGTAACGAGTGGGCCAGCCTGGGGTTGGTGCTGGGCGCGCTGCTGGCCCTGATGCTCAATCCGGCCAGCCCGTTCTACGGTTCCGGCTGGCTGTTGCAGCTGTTGGCGGCGCAAACCCTGGCCTCGGCCCTGGGCGTGCTCATCTGGCGTCACCAATGGATAGCCCGAGGCTGGTATCCCACCTACATACCTGTGGTCTCGGTAGCCCCCGCCGCGATTCTGGTCCATGGTGGCAGCCTGCCGGTGATCATCCTCAGTGCCGCACTGGGCGCACTGCTGGCGCCGCCACTGGCCGTAGCCATCAGCCAGCGGTTACCGTCCTATATGCATGGTTATATCGGTAACGTGCTGTCCATGGCCATCAGCACCTTGCTCATCCTGCCACTGATCGGCCTGATCATCGGCAGTCCCAACCTCTGACGGAGAACCGCCCATGGCTCTACCCAAACTGTCCGTAGGTGCCCTGGGCGGCACCATCAGCATGCAGGCCCAGCCCACTGGTGCAGGCGTTCAGCCCAGCCTGAGCGGGCAGGGCATGGTGGATCTGCTGCCGGAACTCACCTCGCTGGCCGAGGTTCAGGTGCACACGCTGAATCTGTTGCCCAGCGCCTCCCTGAGTTTCCAGGCGTTACTCGAAGCCCTGGATTGGGCACGTGGTTGCATCGCCGCCGGTTCGGTGGGCGTGGTCATCAGCCAGGGCACCGACACCCTGGAAGAGGCTGCATTCTTTCTCGACCTGCTCTGGGATCTGGATGAACCCCTGGTCCTGACCGGCGCCATGCGCGCGGCATCCCATTGCGGTGCCGACGGCCCGGCCAACCTCCTCGCCGCAGGGCAGGTGGCGCTGGCCGAACGCAGTCGCGGGCGTGGCGTGCTGGTGGTGATCAACGATCAGGTGCACGCCGCATCGCGGGTGCGCAAGGTCGCCGCCTTGGCAATGGATGCTTTCGCCTCGTCGCCCTTCGGCCCGGTCGGACTGATGATCGAAAACCAGGTGCATTACGCAGCCCCGCCCCCGGCTCGCCACTGTCTGCCTTATCCCATTCGAACCGATCACAGCGTGTTGCTCCTGGAAGCGGCCCTGGATGCAGATACCCTGCTGCTCGACAGGGTCGTCGATGTCGGGTATCAAGGCCTGGTCATTGCCGGCTTCGGCGCCGGTCATGTTTCGCAGCGCTGGGCCACCCGCTTGCAGGCCATTGCCCAGCACCTGCCGGTGATAGTCGCTACTCGCACCGGCCAGGGTCCCACCGCCAAGGGCAGCTACGGCTTCGTCGGCGGCGAAATCGATCTGCAAGCCAAGGGTGCGGTCATGGGCAGCTTTCTGTGCCCACGCAAGTGCAGAATCCTGCTTTGGACACTGCTCGGCAGCGGCCAGCAGGGCGACCTGCAAGCCTACCTGGCTCACTTGGGCGACTAGAACGCGGCAGATCCGGGGACATCGTCCACGCTGGCGGCTACAATGCGAGCATTCTTTTGATGACCCGATCGAGCAGACCATGGCCTACAACATCAGCAACGACGCGCTGACCGACGAACAACTGGATTACGTGGAAGAAGTGCTGGGGCAATACGCCAGCGAAACATCGGTCGGCAGCATTTCCGAGCTCGACGGTTTTTTCGCGGCCATCGTTTCAGGTCCACAAGCAATCGCCTTCGACGATTGGTACGCAGCGCTGTGGGGTGGTCCCGATCAACTGCCGGTCTTCAAGGACGACAAGCAGTTCCAGAAATTCTTCGACCTGCTCATTCAGCACATGAACCAGCTGGCCATGCTGTTGGAGGAAGACTTCGAAAACTTCGCGCCGATCTTCAATCTGTTCGACGATGAAGAAGTCGTCAGCGTCGAGGACTGGTGCTACGGCTACGAGCGCGGCGTCGTGGTGGGCGGCAGTTGGCTCGATATGCCCGACCAGGAACAAGACCTGCTCGCGCTGATCACCTTGCACACACAGGGCGTCGACCTGCTCAAGCGCGACGGTTCGGGCGAAGAGCTGGATGCTGAAGAAGCCATGGAAATGATCCAGATGGCCGCGATCCGTCTGCACCAGTACTGGTTCGAGCGGCGCCCGAGCAACACCCCGGTCATCGCCGAAACCAAGGCCGGGCGCAACGATCCCTGCCCGTGCGGCAGCGGCAAGAAATTCAAGCAGTGCTGCCTGCATTGAGGATCGAACACTACGCACCGATTGCAAGTGAGTGATTTTTTTACGATTGACGGCAAATTGCCGTTGACAGCGGCGCGTCAATCCGTAGAATTGCGCGCCACAGCAGGCACGTAGCTCAGTTGGTTAGAGCACCACCTTGACATGGTGGGGGTCGTTGGTTCGAGTCCAATCGCGCCTACCAAACAAATCCGCTCTGCTGGGCGGTGCAGAAGGGCGATCCGAAAGGGTCGCCCTTTTTCGTTTACGCGCAATAGGCTTGCACGCACTTGCCCCAATGGCCTGTGGCGCGCATTATTCCGATCATTTCCTCGACTTGGCCCATTGCATGACTCACAGCCCGGCCCCATCGCCTATCGACGAGTCCGAACGTCTGGCTGCGCTCGAGCATCTGAGTGTGCTGGACAGTCCTCCGGAGCCTGGTTTCGACGATATCGTCCAATTGGCAACGCAACTGTGCGCAACGCCCATTGGCCTGGTGTCGCTGGTGGACCGCGAACGTCAGTGGTTCAAGGCCTGTGTAGGGCTCGACGTTTCCCAGACCCACCGCGATCTGGCGTTCTGTGCCCATGCCATTCTGGCGCCCGATGCCGTGATGATAGTGCCGGACACCCATCTCGACCCGCGCTTCAAGGAGAGCCCGCTCGTCTTGGGCCCGCCCTACATTCGTTTCTATGCCGGCGCGCCGATCATCACACGCCAGGGCTCGGCACTGGGCACCGTCTGCGTCATCGACACCGTGCCGCGCACGCTGGAGGTGTCGCAGTGCAATGCCCTGCAGGCCTTGGCAAGGCAGACCGCAGCACAACTGGAACTCCGCCTGCTTAACGAAGAGCGCGAGAAACAAACCCTTGCCCTGTCCCGTCAGCTGGACAATGTGCTGGGTGAGCACCAGCAAACCCTGTCGACCTTGCGGCATGCCCAACGCATATCCTCGCTGGGTCAGCTCACCGCCGGCATCGCCCACGACTTCAACAATCTGCTGCAAGCGGTCAGTGCCAGCCTGCAAATGACCCGTCTCAAGGCGCGCAAGCCCCTGGAAGTCGAGCGCCTCACCGAGATCGGTTTGCAGGCCGTGCGGCAGGGTGCCCAACTGATCCACCACCTGCTCGCTTTTGCCCGTCGCGAAGAGCCCAGCGTGCACGCGGTGAAGCTCGACGAGCGGATCGAGCACAACAGCGATCTGTTCGGCCGCGCGCTGGGCGCCACTACCCAGGTGCTGCTGGATCTGCAGGCGCCCGCCCAGGCAGTGATGTGCGACGCCCACCAACTGGACGCCGCCTTGCTCAACCTGCTGGTGAATGCCCGCGATGCCCTGCGCGGTGCCGGACAGATTCGAGTTGCGACCTGTCTACGAGCAGTCTGCGGCGACGCCCAGTTGGCCGATGGTGACTACCTTTGCCTGAGCGTTGCCGACGACGGACCAGGCATCCCTGAAGAAGTACTGGCTCAGGTCTTCGAACCCTTCTATACCACCAAGGCCTCAGGGCAGGGCACGGGGCTGGGTTTGTCGCAGGTATACGGATTTGCCTTGAGTGCCGATGGCATCGCACGGATCGAAAGCCGAGCGGGCGAGGGCACCACAGTTACCCTCTGGCTGCGTCGCACGGAAACGGTATAGCCAATCGCTTACACGCGGTGGCTACAATCGCCTCTATTGCGACCTTCACCACAGCAGTATTCTAGCCTCACTAACTGAGACGAAGGATACGACTCAGGGTCAGGGACGACCGGCCATTGCAAGGAAGCTGCTGACAGGATGTTGGAATGGCTAGACAAAAAACCCGCTTCGGCGGGTTTTTTGTTGGCCGCAGTTTTTCTCTCCCGTCGCGGCAGGACTCGTCTGCCGCGATAGGCAGATCAGGTTATTTGCCTGCCACGATCCGCTTGACCATGGCGGCATGCCCAGTCGCATCGCTGGCACGGGATATCACCTGGACGACCGACATGGTCTGGCCCGACCCTGCAACGAAAGTGGTGGTCATGGTTGCACCGCCCCCCATGGTCGCGGTGCTGTCTATCTGCTCCACGCCCAGCTTGCGCAAGGTGATGCGCTTCTCGGCCGTTTTCTTGAAATCAGGCAGTGCTCTTGCCTGCTGGTCGATGAAGCCGGCGGTGGCGCCGGTCAGGAATTCATCGTCGTTGTCGGCGGCATGCCCACCTTTGGGAATGGGCAGTTCGGTGGTCACCACCACACGTTTCTCATTGTCATTCATGTACATCATCCCCTTGGCACCCGCCGCATCGCTTTTCGGATCCGCAGGGGGCAGTGGGTTGACGGTATAGCCAGCTGGCAGGGTAAACATGAATTTGCCATCAAGCGTCTTGACGGTCTGTGTCTTCGGCGCGCTCGGTGCCGGCTTGGCGGCCCAGGCCATATTGGCCAGGCCCAGCGTTAAAGCGAGAAACAGGCAGGTGCGGCGCATTGACGAAACTCCAATAGGGTCAGGAGTGGGATCCTACTCCAGACCCATTGGCTTGAGAACGCGTGTGAACCTTACTTGTCCAGCGCCTGCACCAGCTCGTGAGCGAACCTGACCCGTGCTTCGTTCGGGTAATTCTTGTTGGCTAGCACGACCACGCCGATTTTCTTCGACGGTACAAACGCCACATACCCGCCAAACCCGTTGGTGGCTCCCGTCTTGTTGATCCATACCTCGTCCAGCGGCTGGAGCGGGCTTGTAGGCTGGGTTTTCAGGGCCACTGCGTTGGAGTTGCCTTGCACCAGGGTGTCGAGCGCGACCGGATAGCCGTATTGTTCCCAGATCAGTCCCTGCGTCATGCCGCCTACCCTGAAGTAGCCCTGCTGCGTGGCCTTCAGCGCTTCACGAAGTTTCGCCGGTACCGTCACCGTACCCATCTGTGCCTGCAGGTAGTGAAGCATGTCTCGTGCACTGGACTTGAAACCATAGGCCTCATCGGCCAGTACCGCAGGATTCAGTCGTACGGGCTGATCTTGCTTGTCGTAACCCTGCGCATACAACGGCAACTGGTCGGCGGGTACATCCAGATAGGTATGGGCGAGGCCCAGGCCCGGAAGCAGTGTGTCGTGCACAGCTTGAGCGAAGGAAACATCCATGCTTTTGGCCGCGATCAGTCCGAGCAGGCCGATGCTGGGGTTCGCATAGCTGCGCTGAGTACCTGGTGCATAGCCGGGGCGCCAGTCGCGGAAGTACGTCATCAGCTGTGCGTCGTTGTGAATGTCATCGGGCAGTTGCAGAGGAAATCCGCCAGCGCTGTGAGTGCCCAGGTCGGCCAGTGTCACCCGATCCAGCGTTGTGCCGCGCAAGGCGGGCAGGTACTGACCAGGATGATCGCTCAGTGAGAGCTTGCCAGTGGCTTGCGCGTACGCAGCCAAGGCTGCGGTAA
>NZ_JBEPNQ010000001.1:3597500-4335000 GCF_040546375.1 Pseudomonas sp. PvP001
GTACTTCTGGTTATTGCGATGGAGGGACGGAGAAGGCTAGGCCAGCTTGGCGTTGGTTGTCCAAGTTTAAGGTGGTAGGCTGGGATCTTAGGTAAATCCGGGATTTCAAGGCCGAGAGCTGATGACGAGTTGTCTTTTAGACGACGAAGTGGTTGATGCCATGCTTCCAAGAAAAGCTTCTAAGCTTCAGGTAACCAGGAACCGTACCCCAAACCGACACAGGTGGTTGGGTAGAGAATACCAAGGCGCTTGAGAGAACTCGGGTGAAGGAACTAGGCAAAATGGCACCGTAACTTCGGGAGAAGGTGCGCCGGTGAGGGTGAAGGACTTGCTCCGTAAGCTCATGCCGGTCGAAGATACCAGGCCGCTGCGACTGTTTATTAAAAACACAGCACTCTGCAAACACGAAAGTGGACGTATAGGGTGTGACGCCTGCCCGGTGCCGGAAGGTTAATTGATGGGGTTAGCGCAAGCGAAGCTCTTGATCGAAGCCCCGGTAAACGGCGGCCGTAACTATAACGGTCCTAAGGTAGCGAAATTCCTTGTCGGGTAAGTTCCGACCTGCACGAATGGCGTAACGATGGCGGCGCTGTCTCCACCCGAGACTCAGTGAAATTGAAATCGCTGTGAAGATGCAGTGTATCCGCGGCTAGACGGAAAGACCCCGTGAACCTTTACTATAGCTTTGCACTGGACTTTGAATTTGCTTGTGTAGGATAGGTGGGAGGCTTTGAAGCGTGGACGCCAGTCTGCGTGGAGCCATCCTTGAAATACCACCCTGGCAACTTTGAGGTTCTAACTCAGGTCCGTCATCCGGATCGAGGACAGTGTATGGTGGGTAGTTTGACTGGGGCGGTCTCCTCCTAAAGAGTAACGGAGGAGTACGAAGGTGCGCTCAGACCGGTCGGAAATCGGTCGTAGAGTATAAAGGCAAAAGCGCGCTTGACTGCGAGACAGACACGTCGAGCAGGTACGAAAGTAGGTCTTAGTGATCCGGTGGTTCTGTATGGAAGGGCCATCGCTCAACGGATAAAAGGTACTCCGGGGATAACAGGCTGATACCGCCCAAGAGTTCATATCGACGGCGGTGTTTGGCACCTCGATGTCGGCTCATCACATCCTGGGGCTGAAGCCGGTCCCAAGGGTATGGCTGTTCGCCATTTAAAGTGGTACGCGAGCTGGGTTTAGAACGTCGTGAGACAGTTCGGTCCCTATCTGCCGTGGACGTTTGAGATTTGAGAGGGGCTGCTCCTAGTACGAGAGGACCGGAGTGGACGAACCTCTGGTGTTCCGGTTGTCACGCCAGTGGCATTGCCGGGTAGCTATGTTCGGAAAAGATAACCGCTGAAAGCATCTAAGCGGGAAACTTGCCTCAAGATGAGATCTCACTGGAACCTTGAGTTCCCTGAAGGGCCGTCGAAGACTACGACGTTGATAGGTGGGGTGTGTAAGCGCTGTGAGGCGTTGAGCTAACCCATACTAATTGCCCGTGAGGCTTGACCATATAACACCCAAGCAATTTGCGTCGAAGACCAGATTGCGGTGACTGTGGAGATGACACGAACCGAAAGTTCGCAGCAAGACAACCCACAAATATCACATACCCGATTCGCTGGATTGCCTCCCAAAGGGCATCCCGGCTACAGAATTTCTTGACGACCATAGAGCATTGGAACCACCTGATCCCATCCCGAACTCAGCAGTGAAACGATGCATCGCCGATGGTAGTGTGGGGTTTCCCCATGTGAGAGTAGGTCATCGTCAAGATTCAATTCCGAAACCCCTATCTGCGCAAGCAGGTAGGGGTTTTGTCTTTGTACGGCTTTTTTTGCGCACATGTCACAAAGCTCGCACCTAACCGTGGCAATGCTTCATGGCATGAGCAATGCCGTTCCAGTACTGCTCTGTCAGTGTCATGAAGTCATAGAATCCATCCGCCAACGCCCCGAATTCATCGTCGTTGCGACATTCGAGGGTGGCGGTGTGGATGGCCTGGATCTTGTGCTCCTTTTCGGCCTGGCTGATATGGACGTAAAAGTATTCGCAGTGCTCATGAAACTCCTCATTGGAAGCATAGAGGTGCTGGTAGTGCCGTACGCCTTCATACAGGCGCGTGAGCATGGAGAACGCAACCCATTCCTGGGCCAATAGCGTGCCCAGGATCCGCTGACAGCCACCATCCTCCGGACCGCGGGTATACAGGGCTTGCTGCTCTTCGACGAACTGCCGAGTACTTGGAAGGATCAGATCGTCGCTTAGTTGTGTCACTGGTTTGTAGGCAACCGCTACTCTGCTGAGAAGGTCAGTCAGAAAATTCTCAAGTAAATGAATGTGCGCTTTCTGTGGGTGGCCATAACCATATTCCGCGTACAGATTCTTGGCGATTTCGACACGGGCGCAAAGGTTGTCGGTGTGCAGCAAGGACAATGCGAGCATTGTCGAAGTCTGCGAAGTTCTTACCAAATAATTCTTTGCAAATAGAGCCAGTTCATCAAAAGGTAGTGGGGCTGTCAGCCAGCGTTCGTAGAAAGCGTTATTCAGAGCGCCGTGCTGATGCACAGAGGTGGCGAGCTTGGTGATTTCTTCATAATAACCGGACATGCGCAGCTCCTTGTTTGTAACTTGGTGCTTCGAAGTTGTCGTTTGGTTTTTGGTGTTGGCTAGGCAGTAGCAGTAGAATCCATGGGCTAGGAGACTCACACAACCAAAAATAAATGAATCAGTGATTCACTAGGGGTGTATATGGATATTTCGCAATTGAGGATGCTCACCGCTATCTATAAAGCGGGAAGCATCGTCAAGGCCGCCAAATCGGTGCATTGCGTACCCTCGAACGTGACAGCGCGCATGAAGGCCCTGGAGGCCGAACTCGGATGCTGTCTATTGAATAGACGAGACAAAGGCGTCGAATTAAGCGCCGCTGGAAAGCATCTGCTGACCCATGCAGAAAAGGTGCTGGAGGCATTTTCCGAAGCGCAGGCCTGTTTCGATGACACCCAAAAGCTCAGCGGTACGCTCAAAGTGGGGGGGATCGATTCTTTTGTCAGTACCCGATTGGCCGCCATAGTTGCGGCGTTCACGCGTGAGTATCCCCAGGTGGTATTGGAGATCACTACGGGTACAGGGCCGGAACTTGTAGAAAGCGTTATAGAAGGAAGGCTGGATATTGCCGTGGTTGCGTTTGCTCCGGTCAATCCGAAGCTCACTGGTCATAAGATCGCAGGCGAGCGGCCGGTGTTGGTTCATCCGCAGGCGTGGTTGCAGCAGGGCCCCTTGGATCTGAACAACCGAAAGCTTCTGGCATGGCCTGAAGGGTGCCCTTTCCAGGCGGTGGCACTGACCTGGTGCAAGGCGTCGTTGCAGGGCGTGGAGACGGTAGTGTGTGGGAGTTGGGGTGGCATCATGGCATGTGTCGAGCAGGGCATAGGTATGGCGGTAGTCCCCAGGGGTGTCTACGACAATCATCGGGCATTTCTGAATGTGATGGCGCGCGACGAGCTGGTATTCCCCAGGGTGGACTATTACCTGTTGACCCATAAACGCACCAGTGGACATCCAGTAAGAGAAGGGTTCGTGAAGCTTGTGTGCGGTGCATCCGTACACTCGATTTGAATGTACGGATGTCTTGAGATGGCTGGTCGTGCCATACGCCTCACATTACTCTCTGGGAAATTTCATGCAGGTGGATCCTCAACAGACGCAGTGAAGGATGGCTGCATCTGGATCACCACCTTCCCCTTTGCGCGACCACGCTGTACATGGGCCAGTGCGTCTGCAGTGTTCGCGAAGGGATAGACCGTGTCGATCACCGGGGTGATGACACCGCTTTCCACGAGTTGGCTGATATCTGCGAGTTGTTCGCCGTCCGCGCGCATGAATACGAAATCATAGGTACAGTCATGCTGACTGACCTGTTTGCGGATGCGGTAGCTCAACAACCGCATAAGTTGCTTCAGGGGCCAGCCAAGGCCCTGACTGGCGGCGAACGCCAGGGTCGGGGGGCCGGAGATGGAGATCAACTGGCCGCCGCGCTTCAAGACCTTCACCGACTGGCTCAATACGTCCGATCCCAGGCTGTTGAGTACGACATCGTAGTCTTGCAGCTCTCGGGCGAAATCCTGCGCTGTGTAATCGATCACCTGATCGGCACCCAAAGCCTTCAACCACTCGACATTGGCCGTGCTGGTGGTAGTGGCCACGTAGGCACCCAAGTGTTTGGCCAGCTGAATGGCGACCGTACCCACGCCACCTGAGCCTGCGTGGATCAAGACTTTCTGGCCCGGCTTGACCTTGGCGGTTTCGACCAGGACTTGCCAGGCGGTCAAAGCCACCAAGGGTAGAGACGCTGCCTGGACCATGGTCAGGTTCACTGGCTTGGCGGCTACATACGATTGCTCGATGGCAATGCGTACGGCGAAGGTGCCGATACGCGACGGGTGGGGCCGCGCATACACCTCGTCACCGGGTTTGAAGCGGGTGACGTTGGCTCCGACTTCGAGCACCACGCCCGCTACGTCATTACCCAGTGCCAGGGGTAGCGTGTACGGCAGGATCAGCTTGAATTCGCCGTTGCGAATCTTGACGTCCAGCGCATTGACGCTGGCCGCATGCACCTGCACCAGGACGTCGCCCCCTGCCAAGGTGGGTTCGGGCATTTCGGCTATCTGGCCGACGACGCCTTTACCGTAACGATCGATGATGAACGCTTTCATGACTCATTGCCCAACAGTGGCAGACGTCAGATAGCGCTCGGCCGGCGTTGCCTGACGCAGATCCGCGAGCAACAGATGGCGAGCATCGTTGAGTGCCGTCCAGCGCTCGGCCACATGCAGCGGTGGGATGGTGACGAGCTCGCGACGGTCGTAACCTGCCAGGGCGGCGTCCACCAGATCACCCACTTCCATGACTTCAGGCAAGGTCGCGATATCGATCCCGGAATGCTGCCAGATCTCGGTGCGCGTGGTTGCAGGCAGCACCGCTTGTACATAGACGCCCTTGGGGCCCAGTTCCGCTTGCAAGCCTTGGGACAGGAACAGCACGAACGCCTTGGTGGCACCGTACACGGTCATTTGCATCTCGGGAGCCAGACCCACCATTGAGCCAATGTTCACGATACTGCCATGACCCGCCTGCGCCAGACGTGGAGCGATGGCCGCTGCCAAACGTGTCACTGCAGTCACATTGAGCGCGAGCAGGCTGTCGAGGGCGCTGGCGCTTTGTTGGGTGAAGCCGCCGGCCTGACCTGCGCCGGCGTTATTGATCAGGACGCCGATGCTGGCATCTTCGGCCAGGCGCTTCTCCACTTGGGCCAGATCTTCGGCGCGGGTCAGGTCCGCTTGCATGAGGGCAATGTTCACACCGTTTTCGTCGCGCAACCTTGCGGCCAGTTTTTCCAGGCGATTGCGGTTGCGTGCGACCAGGACCAGGTCGTGCCCGCGGCGGGCGAAACGTTCGGCGTAGGTGGCGCCGATGCCGGTGGAGGCGCCGGTGATCAGTACAGTGGGGAGCGTGTTCATCGGAGGAGATTCCTGACGGATAGATGGCAGCACTACGCTGCGACGAATTTATGATGATGACCGAAATCTAAACCGTCAAGCATTTTGATGTCAGTCGACATCAATGTATACTGAGCTTTACTGTCCACCTCACAGGCATCGACATGAAAGTCAGCAAGGCACAGGCGCAGGCCAACCGTGCGCACATCGTTGAAACCGCCTCCACCCTGTTTCGCGAGCGGGGTTATGACGGCGTGAGCGTGGCTGATCTGATGGCCGCGGCCGGCTTCACTCACGGCGGTTTCTACAAGCATTTCCGCTCCAAGGCAGACCTCATGAGCGAGGCGGCGGCGTGTGGCTTCGCGCAGATGGAAGCCAGCACGGCTCAGGCCGAACGCACAGCGCTGATCGAGGGCTACCTGTCGCGCGAGCATCGGGATGCACCTGGCGAGGGCTGCACCCTGGCGGCATTGTCGGCCGATGCCGCGCGCCAGCCTGAAGAGATCAAGGCGGTGTTTGCGCAGGGGATGGAGCGGATCCTGGCCGGTGTGGCGCCTGCTTCGGTCGAGGTATACGAAGCCTCGCGGCAGACCGCCCGGGCCGAGCGAATCAATGCGCTGGCGCACCTGGTCGGCGCACTTATGCTCTCCAGAGCGTGTCCGGATGACTCTGCGCTGGCTGACGAGATTCTGGAAAGCTGCCGGACAACCGCTTTGGCACGTTTGCAGGGGTAGGAGGTGCCTTAGCGGTAAGTTCTCTGTTCCGAAGCGCACTGGGTGGCATGGGCCAGCCACCAGTGAGCCGTTGCGCCCAGTACGGTGGACAGAATAGCCAGTATCAGGATCACCTTCTGCGTACCAACGGGCGCGGCCAAGAGGGCGACGAGTAAGCCCGCCGCTGGCTGCGACAGGTTATTGAGCAGGGTGATCACTCCCACCGTCTTGCCGAAGTCCTGAGGGGGAATGACGCGCTGGCGAATGCTGCGCATGTAGACGTTGAACATCTTGTCGAAGCCCACGATCAACAAAAAACCTGATACATAGCCTGCCAGGTTCGGAGCCATTGCGCAGATGAACCCGCCTGCAGCGATCAGCACGTATGACACACCGCCCAGTACCCTCAGGGGAATGACGACCCGCGCGAGCAGCACCAGTATCGCGATGGTAGCGACGGCACCCGCCGCCTGCAGCCAGGCGTAGCTGTCCTTGTCCGCGCTGAAACTTCCGATCACCATGGCCGCCGAAGTAGCCGCCGTCACGCCGACGATCAGGTTCACCCCAACGGCCAAAGTGATGATTTTGCGCAATTGCGCTGTGGTACGGATATGCCCAATGGCCACTCGAAAAGGTTGTAGCCACGCGCCTTGCCCCTGATCGAATGGCGCGATATCTATCTGACTGAGCCGTTGCCAGATCAGCATGCTTGCATCGGCCAGCAGAAATACCCCAGCGACACACAGCACGACCCAGTGCCAGGCCCAGACTTCCAGCATCAATGCAGCGACCAACGGGCCCAGGACTAAACCGGTCTGGTCGGCGATTTGTGAGTAGGAGAGGGTCTTGGTGTAGCTGTAGTGGTGGAATACGCGTGGCATCAGTACTTCGCGAGCCATGACGCCTTGAGTTGTCAGTACGCCACACAGCGCCGACAACACCACCAGCCAGGCGATGCCACCGAACCACAGGGACAGAATAACGGCCAGCACACAAAGTAAAACCCGGTAGATCTGGCTGATATGCAGGATTCGGACGGGTGAGAAGCGGTCGCACAATACGCCACAGAAAGGGAAGGCCAAAAACCTGGGCAACGATTCAACAAAGAACGCAAGGCCGGCCCACGCTGCGCTCTGAGTCGCCTGGAAGACCACCAGCGGAACGATGAACAATAGAATCTGGTCCGCGAGGCGTGACAGGAACAATGAGACGAAGAATGCGATGTAGTCCTTTCGCATGATAGGGTCCTTTATGTTTCCAAGCAGGCTGTGAGAGGGGCGAAACACCGTCGCGCATTACACAACCGCTGACATCGGATTGATAGATACAGATAGCGTGGATAAATGGAACAGTCCCGTTGTTTGTGAACAGGCGTCAGATCTTTTCTCTACCTGCATGAGTGCCCACCATGACTGAACCGAACGCTTCCACACTCTTCATGGGCTGGGACGTCGGCGGTTGGAATTGCGACCGGAACCCGGCTAGCCGCGATGCTCTGGTCGTTCTCGATGCTGAGCGCCGGCTAGTTGGTAAACCTTGGCGGGGCAATCTGCGGCGGACGATCAATGAAGCAAGTTCCACGGAAGAGTTTGTCCATGGGCTGTTGAAGCTGTGTGCAGTAGACACTGCAGTACATCAAGCGCCCTGCCTGCTCATGGGCATCGACACTCCGCTGGGCTTCTCTCGACCTTTCATCGACCTCATCACCCGTGGCGTGGCCGTGACCACTGTTGGCGAGTCATCCAGCAACCCCTACCTGCACCGGCGTACCGAGCATTTTCTGTTCGAACGAGGGCTCTATCCGCTGTCGCCGATCAAGGACATGATCGGCAGCCAGGCAACCAAGGGCATGCATGTGCTGGGACGATTCGCGCCCGTTCAGGAAGCCTGTGGCGTATGGACGGAAGGGCGGATGCTGAGGGCGATCGAAGCCTATCCCTCGTCGTGCAAGCGGTCGGCCTGCATCGAGGCCTTGCGAGCGCCTTTCTATGTCGACGGCGGGAGTGTTCCACGAATATTTGTACCAGGGCTTGAACATGTCGATGCACAGGATGCGCTCACGTGCGCGTTGCTGGCGTGGGCCTTCGAGCATAGACCGCAGTGGCTGGCTCAGCCGATGGCGGATATCGATCCGGTGGAGGGGTGGATATTCGTGCCGGAGGATGGGTTGCGAGCGTCGGTAGGCGCGGATTCTAGCCAGTAATACCGGTAGGCATCTTTGCCTATCAGGCTGATAGGCTCTTCCAATTTAGCCACGCCGGTGGTTGCCGTTACCCTCGCGGTTTCTCCAAAACATAAGAAGCGTGAGGGATTCACTATGAAAATCAGAACCTTATCAGGGTATGCAGTCACTGCATTGGCCATCGGCATGTCTTTGTCGTCCGCATTTGCCGATACCTTGACCCGCGACAACGGCGCCGCCGTCGGTGATAACCAGAATTCACAGACCGCCGGACCCAACGGGCCGGCGTTGCTTCAGGACGTTCAGCTGTTGCAGAAACTGCAGCGCTTCGACCGCGAACGCATTCCAGAGCGCGTAGTGCATGCTCGAGGTACGGGTGTACATGGCGAGTTCGTCGCTTCCAGCAACATCAGTGAGTTGACCAAGGCCAAGGTGTTCACGCCAGGCACCCATACACCGGTGTTCGTGCGCTTCTCGTCGGTCGTCCACGGCAACCACTCGCCGGAAACCCTGCGCGACCCACGTGGTTTCGCGACCAAGTTCTATACGGCGGACGGCAACTGGGATCTGGTCGGCAATAACTTCCCGACCTTCTTCATTCGTGACGCCATCAAGTTTCCCGACATGGTGCACGCGTTCAAACCCGACCCGCGTACCAACCTCGACGACGATTCCCGTCGTTTCGACTTCTTCTCCCACGTGCCGGAAGCGACGCGTACGCTCACCCTGCTGTATTCCAACGAAGGCACGCCTGCGGGTTATCGCTTCATGGACGGCAATGGCGTGCACGCCTACAAGTTCGTCAACGCCAAAGGCGAAGTGCACTACGTGAAGTTTCACTGGAAGAGCCTGCAAGGTCTGAAGAATCTGGACCCGGAACAGGTCGTGCAAACCCAGGGCAAAGACTACGCGCACATGACCCATGACTTGGTCACCGCAATCAATAAGGGTGATTTCCCGAAGTGGGACTTGTATATCCAGGTGCTCAAACCTGAAGACCTGGCCAAGTTTGCATTCGACCCGCTCGACGCGACCAAAATCTGGCCTGACGTACCGGAGCAGAAGATCGGGCAGATGGTACTGAACAAGAATGTCGACAACTTCTTCCAGGAGACCGAACAGGTCGCCATGGCACCGTCCAACGTGGTGCCGGGGATCGAGCCGTCGGAAGACCGTCTCCTGCAAGGCCGTGTGTTCTCGTACGCTGATACCCAGATGTACCGCCTGGGCGCCAACGGCATGAGCCTGCCGATCAACCGTCCGCGCGTCGCCGTCAACAACGGCAACCAGGATGGCGCCTTGAACAGCGGACACACCACCGGGGGCGTGAACTACGAACCGAGCCGTCTTGCACCGCGCCCAAGTGACGACAGCGCGCGTTACAGCCAAACGGCTTTGAGTGGTACTACTCAGCAGGCGAAGATCCAGCGCGAGCAGAACTTCAAACAGGCGGGCGACTTGTACCGCTCCTATTCGCCCAAGGAGCAGCAGGACCTGATCAACAGCTTCGGCGGTTCCCTGGCTGACACCGATACCGAGAGCAAAAACATCATGCTGTCGTATCTGTACAAGGCCGATCCGGCCTACGGCACAGGCGTGACCAAAGTTGCCAATGGCGACTTGGAGAAGGTCAAGCAGTTGGCCGCCAAGCTTCAGGACTGATGCATCCGATCACCGGCCGTCTGACAACGGTCGGTGATCTACAGGAGCAACATCTCATGCGATATTTCATTCCCTGGATCTGCTCGGCGATGATGCTTTCAACAGCTGCCTTGGCCGATGACACACCGCCCCCCGATACCCGCCAGCAACTTCGTGAACTGTACTTCGACGCTGCACGTACGGGCAGTACCGACCGTTTGGGCGCGTTCATCGAGGCTCATTATGACTTGGACACCCGCGACGAAAGCGGCTACACCGCGCTGATTCTGGCGGCTTATCACGGCCAGACGGCGGCTGTGGAGCAGTTGCTGGCGGCCGGGGCGAATCCGTGTAGCCAGGATAAGCGTGGCAACACTGCGCTGATGGGGGCCATCTTCAAGGGTGAAGTGAGCATCGCCCATCGATTGCTCAAGGCGGACTGTGCGACGGATGAGCGAAACAACTCGGGACAGACGGCGGCGATGTATGCGGCGTTGTTTCAGCGCAAGGATATTCTCGAGGCGTTGGCGGCGAAGGGGGCGGATCTGGATGCGCGGGATGATAGGGGGAATGATGCACGGTCGTTGGGGGAGGGGCGGTTTAGTTCAGGTCCCTTGCGTTGAGTGCCCGACGACAAAGAAATGAATGGGTAAATGGGATGGAAGCGGGCAGCGAGAGGCAGGCTTTTTCGCTCTTTGGCTTTCAGCCATAGCGCGTAAAGTCGTTCCTATCCCGAGTCAAAAGCTGCATTAGCTTGGGATGAGTAAACAGCTTCTCTTTACCTACCTGCACTTCCTGCAGAATGCCGATACTCACGAGATCCTTGAGGTAGCGTGAAGCAGCCTGTCGCTGGGCAATCTGCTTGTCGATGACATTACCAATGCGGCAGTAGGGCTGTTCGAAAATCACATCGACCAATTCGCGAGAATAGATTTTTGGCAGCTGCTCTCGAACATATTGGCTGGTGTGCTCTGCCAAGCTGCGGATAGCGTTGATTTTCGCCGTGGTCCATTCGGCAGTCTCTTTGACGGCGGTAAGCATGAATGTTATCCACGGCTCCCATGCCTGGTTGCGGGTAACATCGAGCAGCAGACGATAGTAGTCCGCGCGATGGGCAATGATGTAATGGCTGAGGTAGAGAATCGGCAGATTCAACAGCCCCTCCTGGATCAGAAACAGCGTGTTGAGGACGCGCCCTGTGCGGCCGTTACCATCGGTAAAGGGATGGATCGCTTCAAACTGGTAATGCCCGACAGCCATCCGCACCAATGGGTCGAGATCGGTCTCGTAGTGCAGGAAGCGCTCCCAGTTCGCAAGCATGTCGCGTATGCGCTCTTCGCCGTCTGGCGGTGTATAGATAATTTCGCCGGTTCGATCATTTGCCAACTGCACACCGGGCACTCGCCGTATGTCCATGTCCACGCCCTTTAGCGTGCGGCATATCTCTACTGCGGTGTTAGTGGAGAGTGGGCGCTCGGCCAATGACTGATAGCCCTGATGCAGCGCTTTGCGATAACGCAGCGCTTCCTTCGTAGCAGGGTCTGCATGGTTGGCCGTGTCATGAGCATGCTGAAAGAGCAGATCCGTTGTAGTCACGATGCTTTCTATTTCCGAGCTGTCCTTGGCTTCCAGCAACGGGATGGTGTTTATCAACACGGTCTGATTGGGAATGAGCTCTGCCGCTTGCTTCAACTCGGCCAGGGAGCTACGTGCTTGAATGCAGAGTTTGAGCACCGCACGCGTTTCCAGCTCGACGGCAGGTGGTAATGCCCCAAGCTGGTTATGGGGTTTGTCGGGTAGCCAGAGCAGAGAAGAGTCGATCATAAGCGTTGTAGCCTGCGCCTATTTTTGGTGGTTCAACGTGGCGTGCACCTACACGCGCGCCGCTATTGCGGTCCGAGTGTATGCATAAGAGCGGATCATGTCGCTATTTTTGGGTTTTAGCGACACGTCCCGCAGTTATGTTGCTGTCAGCGACATGTTCCGGAAACGTGTCGCTGAAACGCGGTTTCATCGACATGATAATGCAGCATGCGTTTGATAGCGTTTTTCAGCGACATGTTGGTAGGCTGAAGGTGGTGCTGCGTAGCTACACAGCCCAAAAACACACTGTTCAGCAGGCGGGTAGCTTACATGACCACCGTGCAGAGACCTTCCACCAGCCGAAGCTGGAACGGTGCTGGCTGAAGCCGTGAGTACTGCGTTCAGTGCAGGGGTAACAGTGGCCGATGGCTTTGTGTCAGTTTTTTTTCGGTAGATTTTTTCACAAAAAAGGTCGCCCATGGGCGACCTTCGTTTTGCGGGAATCCAGCTTAAATTTCAATCCCAGCTCAACGCCCCACCTGTCTGATACTCAATCACTCGCGTCTCGAAGAAGTTCTTCTCCTTCTTCAAGTCCATGATCTCGCTCATCCATGGGAATGGGTTCGTGGTGCCTGGGTATTCTTCTTTCAAGCCGATCTGCGACAAGCGACGGTTGGCGATGAACTTGAGGTAGTCCTCCATCATTGCCGCGTTCATGCCCAGCACGCCGCGAGGCATGGTGTCGCGGGCGTATTCGATTTCCAGCTGGGTGCCTTGCAGGATCATCTGCGAAGCTTCTTCCTTGAGTTCGGCGTCCCACAGGTGTGGGTTTTCGATCTTGATCTGGTTGATCACGTCGATGCCGAAGTTCAGGTGCATGGATTCGTCGCGCAGGATGTACTGGAACTGCTCGGCGACGCCGGTCATCTTGTTGCGGCGGCCCATGGAGAGGATCTGGGTGAAGCCGCAGTAGAAGAAGATGCCTTCGAGGACGCAGTAGTAGCCGATCAGGTTGCGCAGCAGCTCTTTGTCGGTTTCGACGGTGCCGGTGTTGAATTCCGGGTCGGAGATGGCGCGGGTGTACTTGAGGCCCCAGGCGGCTTTTTTAGCGACCGATGGGATCTCGTGGTACATGTTGAAGATTTCGCCTTCGTCCATGCCCAGGGATTCGATGCAGTACTGGTAGGCGTGGGTGTGGATCGCTTCTTCGAAGGCCTGGCGCAGGATGTACTGGCGGCACTCCGGGTTGGTGATCAGGCGGTACACGGCCAGGGCCAGGTTGTTGGCGACCAGGGAGTCGGCGGTGCTGAAGAAGCCCAGGTTGCGCATGACGATGCGGCGTTCGTCGTCGGTCAGGCCTTCCGGGTTTTTCCAGAGGGCGATGTCGGCGTTCATGTTGACTTCTTGCGGCATCCAGTGGTTTGCGCAGCCGTCCAGGTACTTCTGCCAGGCCCAGTCGTACTTGAAGGGGACGAGTTGGTTGAGGTCGGCGCGGCAATTGATCATGCGCTTTTCGTCGACGGCAACGCGAGCGGCGGAGCCTTCGAGCTCGGCAAGGCCTTCGGCGATGTCGAGTTTGTTCAGGGCGGCCTTGGCGCGGGCTACGGCGGCGGAGTCGCTGGCGTGGGCGGCGCGGGCTTCCTGGGCGGCGGCACCGCCGGCGCTGTCGAGTTTGTCCATGGCAGCTTCGCTGGCGTGGCCGGCGTTTGCGCCTTTGGCGGGTTCGGCTGCGTCTTCTTTGTCGAATTCGTCCCAGCTCAGCATGGGGGAGGCTCCTGCTCGAGGCCGCTCGTGGCGGCTGATGAATTTGGAAATCTGATTGCCGGGGTTGCGTGGTGCAACCTAGCGTTACGTGCGTGTTGCGGCGCCGGGTCCAGGCTTTTTCAGCGTGGTGCCACAGCGTGGGCTATCAACGATCCGGTCGGAACGCGCTGAGGGACTCGCTTCGCGGTCGGGCTTCGGTCGATGGACTCGGGCCGGCTTCGATGTCGCGATGGGTCATGTCTCAGGTCCTTGAAGTGGGCGGCGATTATAGGGTTTTTTGCTTGCTTGTGTTCACGTGCGGACACAAAAAATCAGTAGAAACTCGTATTTCTCAGGTGTTTTGCGTCCACTGCCGGTATGTAGGCAGTAACAGCCGCAACCCCTCGAAAATCGCCTATGTGGTGGTTTTCGTAAGAAGTGGACACAGGATATAGGCTTGAGTTCGGCTTGGAAACCCGACTGGCTGTTCAGAAAATAGCCAGATTTTCCCATGGGTCGGCTCAAGTCCTTGCCCTGCCTGCCTTCCGCGAAATGCAACCCTTCAGGATTTTTTTGTGGTTCTGTGAAGGAGTCGATGAGCGGCAGAGAGGCGAGTGCGACGGTGTTTGTTCACCGCCCATTCGCCTGTTCCAGGCTTGACCGTTATTTACGGGCAGTGATCACCGCCCGCATCGGTGCGGGCAGGCCTTCGACGGTTTTGCTGTGGTCGTCCGGATCGAGGAAGTCACTCAGTGACTGGAACTTCATCCATTCGGTGCCGCGCTGCTCGGCCACGGTAGTGATGCTCACGTCCACGCACTTCACGTCGCTGAAGCCGGCGCGGCGCAGCCACAGTTCCAGGGCGGGCACGGAGGGGAGGAACCAGACGTTGCGCATCTGCGCGTAGCGGTCTTCGGGCACCAGGACCTGATGCACGTCGCCGGGGACGACCAAGGTTTCCAGGACCAGTTCGCCGCCTTTGACCAGGCAGTCCTTGAGCGCCAGCAGGTGCTCGATGGGAGAGCGGCGGTGGTAGAACACACCCATGGAAAACACCGTGTCGAAACCCTCGAGGCCGGCGGGCAGGTCTTCCAGTGCGAAGGGCAGGTGCCAGGCGGGCAGGTCGGGCAGGTAACGCTGCACCGCCTGGAACTGGCAGAAGAACAGCCAGTTGGGGTCGACGCCGATGACGCTGTCGGCACCGGCCCCGAGCATGCGCCATTGGTAGTAGCCGTTGCCGCAGCCAACGTCGAGGACCCGTTTGCCGCGCAGGTCGAGGTGGGGGGCGACGCGCTCCCATTTCCAGTCCGAGCGCCATTCGGTGTCGACATGGACGCCGAACAGGTCGAACGGGCCTTTGCGCCAGGGTGACAGGCCCATCAGGGCGGCGCGCATCTGGTCGTGGGTGGCGGCGTTGTCTGCGCAGTCCAGGCGCAAGCCGTTGACCAGGTCGATGTCGCAGGCGGTGACCGGGGGCAGGGCATCGAGGGCGCTCTGCCAGCGTTGCAGGTCGCCGTGACCTTTTTCCATCTTGGTGTCGAGCTGGGCTTGCAGGCCATTGGCCCAGTTGGCCAGTGGGGTGTTGGCCAGGCGGCGGACGAGCGGGGACAGGTCAATCATGGCAGGGCGATCATCGAGGCGAAGTTGAGGCATTGAAACCAGGGCACGACCTTGCTGAAGCCTGCGGCAAGCAGGCGATCGCGGTTTTCTTCGAGGCTGTCGGGTTTCATGACGTTTTCGATGGCGCTGCGTTTCTGCGCTATTTCCAGGTCGCTGTAGCCGTTGGCGCGTTTGAAGGCGATGTGGAGGTCGGTGAGCAGGTCGTGTTGTAGGTCGTCTTCGAAGCGCAGCTTTTCCGAGAGGATCAGTGCGCCGCCGGGGACCAGCGCCTTGTGGATGCGGGTGAGCAGTTCCAGACGCTGGGCCGGGGGGATGAACTGCAGGGTGAAGTTGAGTGCGATGACCGAGGCGGGTTTGAAGTCCAGGGCGAGGATGTCGCCCTCGATGACGGTGACCGGCAGCAGCTCCTGAAACATGGAGTTCTGCGCGTTGAGGTATTCACGACAGCGCTCGACCATGGCCTGGGAGTTGTCGATGGCGATCACCTGGCAGCCTTCGGCGCGGACGTGGCGGCGCAAGGCCTGGGTGACGGCGCCCAGCGAGCTGCCCAGGTCGTAGAGGGTGGTGTTGGGCTGGGCGAATTGCGCCGCGAGCACGCCGAGGTTTTCCACGATGGTGGGGTAACCGGGCACCGAGCGTTTGATCATGTCCGGGAACACGCGCACCACGTCTTCGTTGAAGGCGAAGTCGGGGACCTGGCTCAGGGGCTGGGCGAATAGGCGGTCGGGCTCTTTGCTCACGGGGCGATCCAGGCGGGTTGCGGGAAAACGGGGCGGCATTTTAGCGGATGTGGGGCGGGGGTGCATTTTTTGTGGGGTGCGGTGTGGTTTTTTGCGCCCTCAGGGGATCCGTAGGAGCGGTCATCGGCCGCGAAGGGATATCGCGGGGTGACAGAGGTACCGAGGTGGCTCGTTCGCGGCCGATGACCGCTCCTACGGGTTACTTGACGGTGATGTCGCAGCTGAAGGTTTCAGCGGGCGGGACTTCCGGGGCCCAGGGTGGTTGCAGCACCAGCATCAGGTGGCCGTCGCCAGGAGTGCGTGCCTGGAAGCGCCAGGTGGATTGCCCGGCGGCACCGACCACGCCGGTTTCCCGAGCGCTGCTGTAGACCTCCGGGCCCAGGCTGCGCAGGACGCTGGCACCGGGGTTCTGTACCAGCCAGCGGTAGCCGGTGCTGGGGTTGGTGGGCAATTGCAGGGTGATGGTCTGGCCGACGCTAAGGGCAACCGGGCACTGGCTCTGGTCTTCCAGTTCGATGTTATGCCGTGGCTGCTGGGCGCAGGCCGTGAGCAAGGTAAGGCTGGCGGGCAGTATCAGGCGGACGACGGACATGGTGGCTCCGAACGGACGAGAATCTGGCAAGCATAACCCAGTTCATCGAATGTGCAGGAGTCAGGCGCCCGGGCCGCGTTTGAGAAGACTGCGGTGCGTTCGGTGGGGCGGCGGTGGACCCAGACGCGGCTCGCGCCGCTGCTACAGGGGATTGTGGTGTTTGGAGGCGTAGCCACCGCGCGCGCCGCGTCAGGACGCGAGGGGTGTGGCGGATGAGGCCGTTGTAGCAGCGGCGCGAGCCGCGTCGGCGGTAGATAAAGTATGTCTGAAGGGACGCGATGCCCCCTGACGCGGCTTGCGCCGCTGCTACAGGGGGTGGATGGGTTAGAAGAGAATCTTGGCGACGTCGGCAAAACGTTTGGCGAAGTGCACGGTGATGCCCTGCTTTAGGTAATCCGGGAGCTCTTCGAAGTTGCCTCGGTTGGGCTCTGGCAGAATCAATTCCATGATCTTCTGGCGCCGTGCGGCGATGACTTTTTCGCGCACGCCGCCGATTGGCAGGACGTGCCCGGTCAAGGTCAGTTCACCGGTCATCGCTACGCCTTTCTTCGGCGCCTGATCACGGGCCAAGGACAGCAGGGCGCTGGCCATGGTCACCCCCGCGCTCGGACCGTCCTTGGGCGTGGCGCCTTCAGGCACGTGAAGATGCACGAAGGCTTCGTCGAAGAACTTGGAATCGGCGCCAAACTGCGCAAGGTTGGAGCTGATGTAGCTGTAGGCGATTTCCGCCGACTCCTTCATCACCTCGCCCAGTTGCCCGGTCAATTTGAAACCGCGGTTCAGGGTATGGATGCGCGTCGCCTCGATCGGCAAGGTCGCGCCACCCATGCTGGTCCAGGCCAACCCGGTAATCACGCCTTTGCCCGACAGCACCTGCTCGCTGCGGAATACCGGCATCCCCAAGGAGGCTTCAAGATCCTTGGGGACCAGTTTGATCGGCACATCGGGTTTGTCGATCAACTGCACCACTGCCTTGCGTACCAGTTTGCCCAGCTGTTTCTCCAGCTGGCGCACGCCGGCCTCGCGGGCATAGCCCTCGATGACGGTACGCAGGGCGCTGTCACTAATGGTCAGGCGATTCTTGTCGACACCGGCCTTGGCCAACTGCTTGGGCCACAGGTGACGCTTGGCGATCGCCATTTTCTCTTCGGTGATATAGCCGGACAGGCGGATCACTTCCATGCGGTCGAGCAGCGGGCCGGGGATGGAATCCAGCGTGTTGGCGGTGCACACGAAGAGCACCTTGGACAGGTCCAGGCGCAGATCCAGGTAGTGGTCGAGGAAGTCGACGTTCTGCTCCGGGTCCAGGGTTTCCAGCAGTGCCGACGCCGGGTCGCCCTGGAAGCTCTGGCCCATCTTGTCGATTTCGTCGAGCATGATCACCGGGTTCATCACCTCGACGTCCTTGAGCGCCTGCACCAGCTTGCCCGGCTGGGCACCGATGTAGGTGCGGCGGTGGCCCTTGATTTCGGCCTCGTCGCGCATGCCGCCGACGCTGAAGCGATAGAACGGTCGGCCCAGGGACTCGGCGATGGACTTGCCGACGCTGGTCTTGCCCACGCCCGGCGGACCGACCAGCAGCACGATGGAACCGCTGATTTCGCCTTTGTAGGCGCCCACGGCAAGGAATTCGATGATGCGCGTCTTGATGTCATCCAGACCGGCGTGGTGCTGGTCGAGCACCTTGCGTGCATGCTTGAGGTCCAGCTTGTCCTTGCCGTAGACACCCCAAGGCAGGGCTGTGGCCCAGTCCAGATAGTTGCGTGTGACGGCGTACTCGGGCGAACCGGTTTCCAGAATCGACAGTTTCTGCATTTCCTCGTCGATGCGCTTCTGCGCCGCGGGCGGCAGGGTCTTGTCCTGCAGGCGCTGCTGGAACTGCTCGACGTCGGCACTGCGATCGTCCTTGGTCAGGCCCAGCTCCTGCTGGATGACCTTGAGCTGTTCCTTGAGGAAGAACTCGCGCTGGTGCTCGCCGATCTTCTTGTTCACCTCGGCGGAGATTTCTTTCTGCAGACGCGCGACTTCGACTTCCTTGCGCAGCATCGGCAGGACTTTTTCCATGCGTCGCAGCATCGGCACGCAGTCGAGCACGCCTTGCAGCTCGTTGCCCGTGGCCGAGGTGAGCGCGGCGGCGAAGTCGGTCAGCGGCGATGGATCGTTGGGGCTGAAGCGGTTGAGGTAGTTCTTCAGCTCTTCGCTGTACAGCGGATTGAGCGGCAGCAGCTCCTTGATGGCGTTGATCAGCGCCATGCCGTAGGCCTTGACCTCGTCGGTGGGCTCGATGGGCTGCTGCGGGTATTCGACCTCCACCAGATAGGGCGGACGGTGATGCTTGAGCCAAGTGCGGATGCGTACGCGCGACAGACCTTGCGCGACGAACTGCAGCTTGCCGTTTTCGCGGCTGGCGTGGTGGATCTTCACCAGGGTGCCGTACAGCGGCAGGCTGGAGGTATCGAAATGACGGTGGTCGTCGGGCGGGGTGTCCATGAAGAACAGCGCCAGCGAGTGGTGTTCGGTGTTGGCGACCAGGTCGAGGGTTTCCGCCCACGGCTCTTCGTTGACGATGACCGGCAGCACCTGCGCGGGGAAGAACGGGCGGTTGTGGATCGGGATGACGTAGACCTTGTCCGGCAGGTTCTGCCCAGGCAGGGCCAGTTCGGTGCTGGAGTGGGTCGAGTGCTCGATGTGCTCGTTGTCCAGATGTTCGGAGGGATTCTCGTTGGATTCCTGCTGGTCGCTCATGGGGCACCTGCGTCAATGACTATGCTGCTTAGATGGGGCGGGGAGCGACTGGTTTCAATGGCGGCACTGAAGCTTTGCGGCAGGCGGCCGATAAGGGTTGTAACCGGGCTTGTAACCGGCGCAGGCCGAACGCGACGGCAGGCAACATTTCCATTCGTCAGGTAGATTTCATGCTCAGGTTAGGCGCCTTGCTCAGCGGTTTGGTCTTCAGTACCTGGGTCGGCGCTGCCTCGTTCGAGGCACGGATCGTTCAGGCCGATGGCGCACCCCTGGCCGACGCGGTGCTCAGCCTGTCCGGTGGCCCGGCTGCCGCAGGCTCCAGAAAGGCCACGGCGATCATGGACCAGCGTGCGCAGAAGTATCTGCCGCACGTGTTGGCGGTGGCCACGGGCACGTCGGTGTCATTCCCCAACAACGACAACATCCGCCATCAGGTGTATTCCTTTTCACCGGCCAAGCGCTTCGAATTGCGTCTGTACGAAGGCACGCCAAGCCAGCCGGAGCTGTTCGACAAGCCGGGCGTCGTGGTGCTGGGTTGCAACATTCACGACTGGATGCTGGGCTATATCTACGTGACCGAGGATCCCTGGTTCGCCGTCAGTGACGAACAAGGGCGCGTGCGTTTCGATCAATTGCCTGCGGGCCACTACCAAGTGAGTCTGTGGCATCCGCGCAGCGCAGACGCGCAAGTGCAGCAGACAGGAAAACTGGACATGACGACGACGGACATGACGCAGCGCTACACCCTGACGGTCGAAGCGACAGCGGACGACGCGGTGCAGGAACCGGCAACCAGCCCATTCAGTGAGGCATTCAAAAAGGCTGCCGGTGAAGCTGCGCAATAGTTTCCAGGCGCGCATCGCCTGCGTCCTGATCCTGCTGCTGTTGGTAGTGGTCGGGGCGTTGACCGTGGCTGTCAAAGTGGCCACCAATGACGCCGTGCGTGCCCAGGCCCGGGAGCAACTGCAAGTGGGTACGCGGGTGTTCGAGCGTTTGCTGGACATGCGCGGGCGTCGTTTGCGCGACGGCGTGCAATTGCTGGCGGCGGACTTCGGTTTCCGGGATGCGGTGTCCAGCGGCGATTCGGCCACCATCCGTTCGGCCCTGCAGAACCAGGGTGCACGTATCGGTGCCACCGACATGTTCGTGCTGGGCATGGACGGCCGGGTCCTGGCCAGTACGGTCGATCAGGTCCCTACCGGCAGCGTGTTTCGCTACGACACGGCGCTGCGCGAACTGCGCCGCAGCAATCAATCGGTACTGTTCGTGCCGTTGCAGGGGTTGCCGCATCTGCTGGTCGAGGCGCCGGTGCTGGCGCCGTTGCCGATCGCGCGCGTGGTGATGGGCTTCAGCATGGACGTGGCCCTTGCCCGAGAGCTGAATTCCCTGACCAATCTGCAGGTGTCTTTCCTCAGCAGCGAGGCGGGCAGTGCCGGCGAGCTGGTCAGCACCCAGCCGGCAGAGCTGGCCGCCAGCATCGCCCAGTGGATGCAGATCAATGAATCGGCGGCGCAACGCATTTCGCTGTCCGAACACGAGGAACGTACCTACCTGAGCCAGCCGTTGCTGCTGGCCAGCAGCGGCGGTGCCGAGGGCGGGCGGGTGATGGCGCTGCTGCAGAGTCCGCTGGACGAAGCCATGCGCCCGTTCATGGCGCTGGACCGTAATATCTTCGGCATTGCCCTGGCGGCATTGCTGGCCTCGCTGGTGGGCGCGCTGTTGCTGGCACGCAGTGTCTCGCTGCCGCTGCAAAGCCTGGCACGGGCGGCGGGGCGCATCGGCCATGGTGACTACCAGACCGACGTGCCGCTGGATCGCACCGACGAACTGGGCGTGCTGGCCCAGGCCATCGGTCGCATGCAGGCCGGGATTGCCGAGCGCGAGCAGCGACTGGCGCACAACGCCCTGCACGACGCCCTGACCGGACTGCCCAACCGCGCCCTGGCCATGGAGCGGCTGGGCAGCGCGATTGCCGCCGACCGCCCGATCGCGCTGCTGTCCATCGGTATCGATAACCTGCGTGAGCTCAGCGAAAGCGGCGGCCCGACCTTCGTCGACAAGTTGCTGCAGCAAGTCGCGCAGACTCTGCTGGAGCTGGTGCGGCCCGGCGACACGGTGGCGCACCTGGCCACCGACGAATTTTTGCTGCTGCTGGAAAACGTCGACAGCGACAGCGCCGTGGCGGTGGCCGACAAACTGCAACAGGTGTTGTTGCAGCCCCACCGTTTCGGCGGGCACGACGTGGCGATCGACTGCCGCATCGGCATCGCCGCCTTTCCCGCCGACGGCTTGAGTGCCGAAGAATTGCTCGCGCGCTCGGCCATTGCCATGCGCGACGCCGCCGACATGCCCGGGCGTCTGCAGGTGTATCAGCACGGCCGGGATCTGGCGCACCAGCGCCAGGTGCGCCTGATCCGCGACCTGCGCCGCGCGGCGGCGAACAACGAGTTGTCCTTGCACTACCAGCCCAAGCTGGACCTGCGCGACAAGCAGGTCCGTCAGGCCGAAGCCTTGCTGCGCTGGCAACATCCGCAACTGGGCAACGTCTCGCCCGGTGAGTTCATCGAACTGGCCGAGCGCACCGGCAGTATCCAGACCCTGACCCGTTGGGTCATCGAGGAAGGCATTCGGCAGTTGAGCGAGTGGAATGCGCGCGGCCTGGTCGTGCAGCTGTCGCTGAACATTTCCGCGGACGACCTGCTCGGAGCCGATCTGCACGAGCGTGTCCTGCGCCTGCTCGACTTGTACGGCATAGCGGCCGAGCAGTTGATCTTCGAGATCACTGAAAGCGCAATCATGCGTGAGCCGGAAAAAGCCTTGAAGGTACTCAACAGTCTGCGCGACAGCGGTATCAGCCTGTCTGTCGACGACTTCGGCACCGGCTATTCGTCATTGGCCCACCTCAAGCGCTTGCCGGTGCAGGAGCTGAAGATCGACCAGTCGTTCGTGCGTAACCTGGATGAGACCAGCGAGGATGCGGTGATCGTGCGTTCCACCATCGAGATGAGCCATAACCTGGGCCTCAAGGTCGTGGCCGAGGGCGTGGAATACGAACACAGCCTGCGTCTGCTGGAGCGCTGGAACTGCGATACCGCCCAAGGCTATCTGATTAGCCGACCTTTGACGGCGGCTGCCTTCGAAGCCTGGATGCAGCCTCCTTTGCCCACCTCGACTGCCGTTGTTCACTGAGGTCATGATGCGAAAAGCCCTGTTGTTGTGCTCGCTGGCCCTGTGTTGGCAGCCTTCTGTTCATGCCAGTGAAGGCCGCCTGCTGGCCACCGGCGGTGCCAGCAGTATCGACGGGGCTGCGGGCGGCGGCATCACGCCCTGGGCGGTGCTGTCCGGTTACGGCGAAGAAGGCGAGTGGGGTGCAACGGCGTTCGCCACGCGCGTGGACCTGCCCGACTATCGGCTGGACGTGGCCGGCATGGCCGCCAGCTATGGGAATCGCATCGAATTTTCCTATGCCCGGCAACGCTTCGACCTGGGCTCACTGGTGCACAAGCTGGGGCTGCCCGAAGACAGCCTCAGCCAGGATGTGTTTGGCGTGAAAGTGCGTCTGTTCGGCGATCTGATCTACGACCAGCTGCCGCAAGTGGCGCTGGGTCTGGCGTACAAGCGGCAGAAGGATTTTCTCATCCCCAGTCTGGTCGGCGCGCAGCGTGACGAAGATGTCGAGGGCTACCTGACGGCCAGTCGCCTGTTCATGGGCGCGGCGTTCGGCTACAACCTGCTGATCAACGGCGGTGTGCGCTACAGCCGCGCCAACGAACTGGGCCTGCTGGGTTTTGGCGGCGACCGGCGTGACAGCCGCAGCCTGCTGAAAGAAGGATCGGTGGCTGTGCTGTTCAACCCGCGCTGGGCGCTGGGTGTGGAGTACCGGGAGAAGCCGGACAACCTGTCGTTCGCCGGTGAAAGCGATTGGGCGGATGTGTTCCTGGGGTATTTCCCCAACAAGCATCTGGCGATCGTGCTGGCCTATGCGCGGCTGGGTGAAATCGCCACGCTGGATAACCAGAACGGTACCTACCTGTCCGTGCAGGGGAGTTTCTGAGATGCGCCTTCATGTGATGGGCATGGCCCTGTTGCTGGGTGCTTGCGCGGGCCAACAGCAGCCAGCGCGTGACGACAGCCTGTACCAGGCACTCGGCGGCAAGCCGGGGATCAGTCGTATCGTGGAAGGGATGTTGCTGAACGTGGCCCGGGACGAGCGGATCGTCGCGCACTTTCGCAACGTGAACATCGAATTGTTGCGTCGGCAATTGATCGACAGGTTCTGTGTCGAGGCGGGTGGGCCGTGCACCTACACCGGCGATGACATGGCCGAGGCGCACAAGGGGCAAAACATCAGCCGCAGTGAGTTCAATGCGCTGGTGGAGGATCTGATCAAGGCCATGGAAGCGCAGGGGGTCCCGGTGCCGGCGCAGAATCGGCTGCTGGCCAGGCTGGCGGCGCAGCGGGGGGAGGTGATTGAGAAGTAGGGGGTGTCAGTGAAGCCCTATTCGGGGCCCTATTCGCGGGCAGAGCCCGCTCCCACAGGTTTTGCTTCATACCCAGCTATGTGGGAGCGGGCTCTGCCCGCGAATAGGCCTCCACTGACCCCCTCAAAAAAAACGGCTCCCGAAGGAGCCGTCTTACGTTACGCCAGCATCACTTGCTTTCAGGCAATGCAAACGCCATCACGTAGTCACCCTGCTTGGTGCCCAGCGAGCCATGCCCGCCGGCAACCACCACCACATACTGACGACCATCCTTGCCGGTGTAGGTCATCGGGGTGGTCTGCGCGCCCGCTGGCAGGCGGCCTTCCCACAGTTGCTTGCCGTTACGGATGTCGTAGGCACGCAGGTACTGGTCAAGCGTACCGCTCAGGAACGACAGGCCGCTGGCAGTGGTGAACGTACCACCCAGGCTTGGCACGCCCATGGTCAACGGGATCGGTACAGGCGAGCTGTCGCGCACGGTACCGTTCTTGTGTTTCCAGATGGTCTGGTGCGTGGTCAGGTCGACCGCGGCAACGTAGCCCCAGGCCGGAGCCTGGCACGGCAGGCCCATCGGCGACAGCAGCGCTTCTAGGATCACGCCATAAGGTGCGCCCTTGTTCGGCTGCACGCCTTCGGTTTCGCTCTTGCGACCCGGGCCGCCGGCCACTTCTGCAGCAGGCACCAGCTTGGAGCGGAAAGCCATGTAGCTTGGGTTGACGAAGGCCACCTGGCGTACCGGGTCGACCGACAGGCCACCCCAGTCGAACACACCGAAGTTGCCTGGGTACACCAGAGTGCCCTGCAGCGAAGGCGGTGTGAACGGACCTTCATAGCGCAGCGACTTGAAGTCGATCCGGCACAGCATCTGGTCGAACGGCGTCACGCCCCACATGTCGCGCTCTTGCATCACTGGCGGCATGAAGTTGAGGTCGGACTTGGGTTGGGTCGGCGAAGTATGGTCGCCTTCCACCGCGCCCTGCGGCACCGGTACTTCGTGGATCGGCACGATCGGCTCGCCGGTCAGGCGGTTCAGCACGTAGATGCTGCCCTGCTTGGTCGAGGCCAGCACGGCAGGCTTCACGCCATCGGCGGTCTTGAGGTCCATCAGGGTCGGCTGGCCGCCGACGTCCATGTCCCACAGGTCGTGGTGGGTGAACTGGTAGGTCCACTTCACATGGCCGGTGTCGATGTCCAGCGCGGTCAGGCCGGCGCTGTATTTTTCCGACTCGGGGGTACGGTTGCCGCCCCACTGGTCAGGCATCTGGTTGCCCATGGGCAGGTACAGCATGCCGTTCTTTTCGTCGACGCTGAACATGGACCACATGTTCGGCGAGTTGCGGGTATAGGTCTGGCCAGGGGCAATCGGCGTGGTGTCGTCGGGGTTGCCGCTGTCCCAGTTCCATACCAGGTGACCATCGTGCACGTCGTAGGCGCGGATCACGCCCGAAGGCTCGTCCACCGACACGTTGTCGGTCACGTGGCCGCCGATCACGACCAGGTTCTTGGTCACGGCCGGTGGCGAGGTGGAGTAGTAACCGCCGGCAGTGAATTCGCCGATGTTGGCGCGCAGATCGATCTGGCCTTTGTCACCGAAGTCTTCGCACATCTTGCCGGTGTCGGCGTTCAGGGCGATCAGACGGGTGTCGGCGGTCGGCACGAAAATGCGTTTCGGGCAGGCAGTCGGCGCAGCCGCAGGTGCGCCGGCGTCGGTGACCGGGCTGGCGGCAGCGTAGGCTGCGTCATCGTGATACGACACGCCACGGCAGGTCATGTGCGCCCAGCCCTTGAAGTTCGGCGCGTTCTGCGTGCTGATCTTCGGGTCGAAACGCCAGATTTCCTTGCCGGTGTCCGGGTCCAGGGCGATGACCTGGCTGTGCGGCGTGCACACGTACAGCATGCCGTTGACCTTGAGCGGAGTGTTTTCCGCAGTGGTCTCGCCCGGATCGTTCGGGCCGGGGATGTCGCCGGTGCGGTAGGTCCAGGCCGGGGTCAGCTTGCTGACGTTGTCCGGGGTGATCTGTGCCAGGGGCGAGTAACGGTCACCGTGGGCGCTGCGGCCATAGGAGTTCCAGTCGCCGTCCGGCATGGCCGGCGCGGTGTTCGGCATGTTGGCGGTTTCACGGTCCAGCTCGCCCTTGATTTCACCAGGGTTGGTGAACTGGCTGGCCAGTGCGCAGAGACCGGCCAGGACCACGGCGATGCTCAACGCAGCCGTAGCCTTGGGTGCAGGCTGGCGCAGCAGTGGCTTGCGGAACCAGGGCAGCAGCAGGACCACGCCCAGGGCAAACCACAGGGCCAGGCGTGGCACCAGTTGCCACCAGTCCAGACCCACTTCATACAGCGACCAGATAGTGCTGGCGAACAGTACTGCTGCATACAGACCGATCGCCGAGCGACGGCCTTGGAGCAGCAACACGCCGGTGAAGCCCACGCCGATACCGGCGATCAGGTAGTACAGCGAGCCACCCAGAGTGGCGAGTTTGATACCGCCGGCCAGCAAGGCCAGGCCCATCAGCAGCATTACGATACCCAAGATATTGGGCAGTAGACGCGACCGACGCGGTGCACCGTCAGTGCTCATAGTGAAGAATCTCCATTGTGTTCGTGCGGTTTTTTAATATTCGAATGTCAAGTTTGGATTGTTTACAGATATTGCGAGTCACGTTTAGTTTCAGAATGACGCTTGAATCTTCAGTCCGCCGATCAGTGCATCGTCGATGTGACTGACACCGCCCGGATGACGGATGTATTGCAGGTTCGGGCGCAGCACCAGCCAGTTGGTCATGTGAACCCCGTAATAGAGCTCGGCGCTGTACTCGGTGTCCTGGATCGGCAGGTAGGCGGCATTGTTGTAGTCGCTCACTGCAAGAGTGCGGTTATGCCACTCGGCGTTCTTGCGATAGGCCGGATTGACATGAACGCGGGCCACGGCAAAACCGATGTCATCGCGAGCGCGCGCATCGAACAGGCCTTTGTAGACGATGCCGCCTTGCACGTAATTGTCGATGGCGTTGGTTTTCTTGTCGTGCACGGTGGCATTGGCGAACACGCTCAGGCCGCGCGAGTTGTCGCTGGCGACGCTGGTCAACTGCTGCTGGGCCCCCAGCCAGAAACCGTGGCGGCTGGATGCGCTGCGGTAGTCCTGGCCGGTGATCGCGGCAGGCTGACCGCTGCGGTCCTTGTAGACGTCGTCGGCGTCCGCCGTGCTGTAGTAGTAGCCAGCGCGGTACTCGCCCGGCAGCCCGGCGAGGGTCGGCTTCCAGATCAGCTCGACCGGCAGCATGGCGCCTTCGGTACCGCTGCCGCTGAGTTTGAAGCCGTTGTCGTTTTCCAGGTTCGAAGGGTTTTGCTCGAAGATGCCGACCTGGGCGTACAGCTCGGGCGTGATGTTGTATTTGACGCGCAACGCCCATTGGCTCACCGGCCAGTTGTACCAGACACTGCCCACCCAGTTACCCACTTGCGAGCCACAGAACGCCAGGTTCTGGAAGTCGCACGGGAAGCTGTTGAACTCTTCGCCTTCACCGAAGCGACCGGCCTTGATGTCCAGGCGCTGGTCGAAGAACTTCTGCTGGTACCACAGTTGGGTAATGCGCGTGATGTTGCCACGCCCCCAGACTTCCTGAGCCGAAGTGAAACCGCCGACACGCGGATCGTTGATCCGGTCATTGCTGATGTTGTCGCCGTTACGGTCGGTCAACGTGAGCTGAAACTCGGCGTCGTGCCAGCCGAGGATCTTCGCCAGGTCCATGTGCACGCCCAGCGCGAACTGGTCGCTGTAGCGTGTGGCGTGGTCATGGTCATAGCCGCCGTGCAGGTTGCTGCCGACTTCGCCGGTGTAGTCGAGCTTGAAGTCGTAACCTTTGGCGGACAGGTCGCCGCGGGTGCCATTCCAGTCGCCGAACATGAAGGGTGACTGGGCATCGAATGCGGGCATGGCCAGGACGTCCGGGGCGGCGCTCAGGGTACTTATGGCCATTAAAGCGGTGAACGGCAAAAACGCCCGAGGGCGTGAAAGGGCAGTTGAAGGCATTGGAAAAGAGTTCTTCTGGTAAGTCCGAAGCTGTTCGAGAAGCGCTTCGTTATTTTTCGAAAGTTAAACGTTTCAGTTTGTTGCGGCGGGAGGATATAGATCGAGCACGCGGTTTTAAAGCCGGGTTTGGGAGAGGGTCAGTTGCCGAAACTGCAACAGTGCGACGCTCTGCCGCAGGCGTTGCGCGTGATGGAACGATGCAGCGCGCGAAGAAAACGCCTGGTGCCGACCAGCCTGTCGCCCAATAAAAGCTTTGCGCAACCGTGCCCGTTGGTTAAGGTGCGCACCTTCTGCCCCGCCGTTCCTGGAGCCTGGCATGCATGAACCCACACACAACCCCCTGCACGGCGTGACGCTGGAGCAGATCCTCAATGCGCTGGTGGCGCATTACCAATGGGAAGGGTTGGCGCAGCGTGTCGACATCCGCTGCTTCAAGAGCGATCCGAGCATCAAGTCGAGCCTGACCTTTCTGCGCAAGACACCTTGGGCGCGGGAAAAGGTCGAGCGGCTCTACGTGCAATTGCAGCGCGGCAAGCGTTGATCCGGGCCGAACGCCCTCTGGTCGCGCTCGCGGCGGCCGCTACCTGGTTCGCCCTGGCGTTGCAGTTGTACCTGGTGCTGTGGTCGCGCTGGCAGATCGAAGCGAGTCTGCTCGGAGGGCTGGTGCATTTCTTCAGCTTCTTCACCATCCTCACCAATACCGCAGTGGCCGGCGTGTTGACTGCCCACGTGTCGAAGCGCGATTCGCTGTGGCGTCGGCTCTGCCTGCGGCCGGCGGTGAGCAGCGGGGTACTGGTCAGCATCGTGGTGGTGGGTGTCGCCTATAGCCTGTTGCTGCGCAACCTGTGGCAGCCCGAGGGCTGGCAATGGCTGGCCAACGAGTTGCTGCACGATGTGCTCCCCGTGGCGTTCGTGGTGTATTGGGCGTGCTGTGTGTCGAAAGGCACGCTGCGCCTGCGGCACGTGGCGGGCTGGGCGATCTACCCTGTGGTCTACTTCGCCTACCTGTTGCTGCGTGGGCACAGCATCGGCGTGTATCCCTATCCTTTTCTGGACGTCTCGAAACTGGGCATGGGCCAGGTATGGCTGAACGCACTGGGAGTGCTGCTGGCCTTCATCGGCTGCTCTGTGCTGGTGCTGGTGGTGGACCGCTGGTGGGGACGCGCAGGCGCGCGCTAGGCGCCCGCGCAAGTACCCCAGGCGACGGCCTCACTCGCTGTCGTCGCCCTCATGACGCCAGTAGCCGGCGGCCTTGATCTGCTCCTCGCTCAGCTTGTGGTCGTCCAGCAGCACGCGCCGCAACTTGCGTGACAGCCCGGCCTCGGTCGCGATCCAGCCATAGACCACGCCGTCGGGCAGGCGCAGGTCCTTGACGGTCTGCAGCAGGTCGCCCTGGTGCCGGTCGACCCAGATCACGTCGAAGGCCGCCGCGCTGTCGAACGACTGCTGCTCCTGAGCGTTCTCCACTTCGATGACCAAGAGCGCGCGGCGGTTGCCCGGCAGCTCTTCCAGGCGTCGAGCCATGGCCGGGATGGCCGTTTCGTCGCCGATCAACAGGTAGGCATCGAACACATCCGGTACGTGCATCGAACTGCGGGGACCGCCGATGTGCAGGAATTGCCCCGGCTCGGCCTGGGCCGCCCAGGTGGCCGCGGGACCGTCGCCATGCAGGACGAAGTCGATGTCCAGCTCGCCAGCCGCAAGGTCGATGCGCCGCGGGGTGTAGTCGCGCATCTCGGGCTTGGCGCCTTCGGGCGTGGGCGCACCGAGCACCATGGTGTCGAGCGCCGCCTGCTGCTCAGGGGTGGTGGCGAACATCAGCTTGATGTGGTCATCGCAGCCTTCGCTGACGAAACCGGCCAGCTCCGGACCGCCGAGGGTGATGCGCCGCATGCGCGGAGTCAATTGCGCCACACGCAGCACCTGCAGGCGGCGACGTTTGATCTCGTGCATGACGCGCTGAATACCGAACGGATTTTCTGCCTTCATTGCGAGGGGCTCCTGGGCCGATAGGGGGCTATCGATATAGCTTATTACGCGGCCACACGCGAGTCGATGAATTCGCAGTTCCGTTCAACGCGCCGCCTGCAAAGGCGCATTGCACTGTGTATGAGCCCCCGGCTGCAGGTAGGGCGTCAGGATCGGCGCCATGCCCTTGAGCACCTGCACCGGCAGCGCCGAGGTGAAGCGAAAGCCCTCGGCGGCCTTGCCCGGTACGAAGGCGGTCAGGGTGCCGAAATGGTTTTCGCCGATGAAGAACACAAAGGTCGCGGTACGGTTGATCGCCTTGGAGCTGATCACCCGGCCTCCGGCGCCGAAGCTTGCGATGCGGTTGTCACCTGTGCCGGTCTTGCCGCCCATCACCAGCGCAGTGCCGTCATCGGTCTTGAAACTGCCCGACACGCGCCGTGCGGTGCCGGCATCCACCACCTGCGACAAGGCTTCGCGCATGGCTGCCGCGACCTCGGCAGGCAGGACCCGCTTGCCACGGTCCGGGTCACTGATCACCCGTGTGTCATAGGGGGTGTCGGCGGCGAAATGCAGGGTGTCGATGCGCACGGTGGGCAGCTTGATGCCGTCGTTCTGAATGATGCCGATCAGCTCGGCCAGCGCTGCAGGACGGTCACCCGAACTGCCGATGGCGGTTGCCAGGGAGGGCACCAGATGATCGAACGGATAACCCACGCGCTGCCAGCGCTGGTGAATATCGGTAAAGGCTTCGATCTCCAGCATGGTGCGGATGCGGTTATCGCGGGCGCGCTTGTGGCGGCTGTTGAACAGCCAGCCGTAGACTTCCTGACGCTCGAAGCGGCTGGCCGCACTCGCTTCGCCGAAAGTCGCCTCCGGGTGATTGAGCAGGTGGCCCAGCAGCCACAGGTCCAGTGGATGGACTTTGGCGATATAGCCTTGATCCGGCAGGTTGTAGCGGCCAGGGCCATAACTGACGTACATCTCGTTCAGGCGCTTGTCGGTGACGCTGTCGCTCTTGCTGTGCTCGCGCACAAAGCGATCAAAGGGTGCCTGCGTCGCGTTGGGGTACAGGTAGCGGTGCACCGCGGCCAGGCGCTGCGGGGTCGGGCGCATGCCGTCGAGAAAGGTTTCCAGGCGTTGTTCGGTGGTCTTGCGCTGGTACTTCTTCCAGAACCGCTTGAGGAATTCGGTGCCTTCGCGGTCGGCGAAGCGTGCCAGGTATTCCTGCCGACGTGGGTCGTCGTCGTCCTTGAGCAACTGCCCGCTGTTACCTGGAGCCGAATAGGTGCTGTAGCGCACCAGGTCGCGCATCAGGCGAATGAAGGGCAGGTTGATGGACTCCTGCAGCGCTTCCTTGAGCGTAGGAATGCGGCCGTTGTCCTCGCGGCGGAAGTTGCCGAATGTGTGAATCCCGCCGCCGGTGAAGAAGCTTTCGGCGGGGCTTGCCGAATACTTACGCTCCAGGGCTGCGGCGAGCAGCGTCCGTGCGTCCATGCCCGGGTTCTGGATCAGGGTATCGAGCACCCAGCGCGACAGCCGATCGGCGTCCTCGATCTTCACCTGGCGCAGTTGCGCGGGCGTCTGCCCGGCATAGCGTTCATGCAGTTCGTGGATGATTTCCAGGTAGGTGGTCAGCACACGCATTTTGGCGGTCGAGCCCAGCTCCAGTTTGCTGCCTTCGTTGATGTCGAATGGCTGGTCGGTGTTGTCGGTCTGTACCCGCACGCGCGAGCCGTCAGCCGTGCGCTCGAAGAGGGTGAAGCTGTAGCTCACTTCACGGGTGCTCGCCGGGGTCAGCAGGCGCTCGCCGATCAGGCCGATCTGCTGGGCAAAGGCCGGGTCGGCGAGGTGGCGCAGGTAGTCGCTGGTCTGTTTCTGCAGGTCGGCATTGAGGGTCGTGGTGGCTGAAAGATCCAGACGGTCGAGGTCGTACAGCGGCCGGTCGAGCATGGACGACAGGCGATTGCGCACCACGCTGATGCCCTTGTTCGACTCGTTGGGTTGCCAGGTCGGCTCCTGCACCCAATCGCGGTAGATGACCTGGCTGGCCAGCGCGGCGGCTGCCAAGGTCGGATCGACGATGCCGTTGGCGGCGAGCAGGCGAATGTGACTGTCGGTCAGCTCGGCGAGGTCGTCATGGCCCTTGTTGAGAAAGTACGACGGCCGACGCTGGGCGATCATCAGCGACAGCACCTGACGCAGGGCCAGGCCGCGCGCGGCTTCGCTGGCAGGGTCGGTGGTGGTGCTGGCAAGCGCGCGGTTGACCTGCTCGAAATCGGCGCCGTACCAGACGCGCAGGCCTTCGGCCATACCGTGTACTTCGCCGTGGCCGGGCACCGCCGACAGCGGCACGCTGTTGAGGTAGTCGCGCACGATGCGCTGACGCGCTTCCAGCGTCTGCGGACCGTCTTGATAGGCCCGCACACTGGCCGAAATCATCTGGCGGATCTTCTCCGGCCCCGAGCCGGTAAGCCCGTCGGGCGAATGGCGGTACTTTTCCAATTGCGTAGCCAGGGTACTGCCACCGGCCGACTGCCCAGGCAGCGCGAACATCCGCGCCACTTGCGACCAGGCCGCCTTGGCGAAGCGCGGCCAATCCACCGCCGGGTTGAGCAGCGGCTCGGGGCTGTCGAGCAGGCCGCGGTTTTCGATGAACAGCAGGCTGTCGACCATTACCGGTGGTATCTGGGCGAATTCGGTATAGAGCTGCTGCGGGTAGCGATACAGGTACAACGGATCGCCCCGGCAATCGGTGATCACCAGCCCGGCCTGGGATTTTTCCTGGTAGGGCACGAACAGGTCATGCCCGGCATAGCTCATCAAGGCCGGCGAGAACTGGGTCTGCCGTTCGATCACGTAGTTGCGCTTGAGCAGGCGCGGCAGGAAGTCGCCCAGCGCGCTGTAGCCCAGGCGCTTGTCGAACGGGCCGGCACCCGGGTAGACGATTGCCTGGCTCGGTCCCGGCTGCACCTCATAGGTCAGCGAGTTCGCCCAGCGACTGAACTCGCGCGCCTGCAGCCGCGAGGTGCGCATCTCGGCATACATCGCGTACGCCAGCGCGGCGATCGTGATCACTACCAACAGCCAGAACAGACGCCGCCACAGGTGACGTTGACGTGGGCTATCTGGCAATGGCGACGGATCAGGACTGGCAGCCTTGGCTGCAGTCTTGTCAGGTTCGGTTTGCCACAGGACGCCCATAGATATTCACACCGGTCACGGAAAATTCATCGCACCTGGAGCAAGTCTAGACGCTAGAGCGGTCGCGTGAAAAAAATGTGAAAACCAATGTATCGAATCGTGCGAGAAGGTTTTGCGTGAACAAGCGGGCCCGGGCAGGCCCGCAGGGGTATTCAGCGCAGCATGTCCTTGACCAGCCGGTCCTGCTCGATCAGCTCCCGCTGCCGAGCGTCGATGCGCGAAGCGAGCTGGAAGTTGTCCGCAGCACGGCGCTTGGCCAGGTCCAGTTGCTGGATGGCCTGGTCGAACTCGCCGACCAGTGCGAAAAACTCGGCGCGCGCCTGATGCAGGCCAATGATATTGCCATTCTGCCCGCGGGTTTCAGCCACCAGGTACCACACGTCCGGGTCGTCCGAACGGGTCTTGAGCAGGTTTTCCAGCGCTTTCTCTGCATCGGCCATGCGGTTCTGCTTGAGCAGTACATCGACCCGCTTCTGGTTGATTGGGTAGTTGCCCGGGTACTGCGTCAGCAGCCGGTCGATGCGCTGTTGGGCGTCGGGAATGCGGTTGTTGGTGATGTCCAGGTCGACCTGCGCCAGGTTGACGGTGATATCGTCCGGCTGCTTGGCCAACAGCAGCTTGAGATTTTCACGCGCCTCGTTCAGTTGCCCAGCCTTGATCTGGGCCAATGCCAGACCGTAGCGCGCAGGCAGTGCGTTGGGGTTGTCATCCAGTTGCGCGCGAAAGCGTTTGGCCGCCAGCCCCGGCGTTTCCTCGTAGTACAGCTGCACTCGGGCGCGCATCAGCTGGTACCACAGGCTGTCTTCCTTGCCCCCTGGGGCGGCCTGCTCGGCGCGGTTGCGGGTGTCGGCGATACGCGATTCGCTGACCGGGTGGGTCAGGAGGAATTCCGGCGGCCGGGCATCGAAACGGTACTGGCGCATCAGCCGTTCGAACATGGTCGGCATGTTGCGCGGGTCGTACCCGGCCTTTTCCATGTTGATGATGCCGATGCGGTCGGCCTCCTGCTCGTTCTGCCGAGAGAAGCGTCGCTGCTCCTGAATCGCCGCCGCCTGGCTGCCGGCAATCGCCGCGATGCCGGCATCCCCGGCACCCGAGGCGGCAATCACGATACCGGCCAGCAACGCCGCCATCATCGGCAATTGCATGCGCTGCTGAGCCTCGACGCCGCGGGCGAAGTGGCGTTGCGACAAGTGCGCCAGTTCGTGGGCCAGCACGCCGATGTACTCGCCCTCGGTTTCGGCATTGAAGAACAGCCCGCCGTTGACCCCAACGATGCCCCCCGGTGCCGCGAAGGCGTTGAGCTCCTTGCTGTCGATCAGGATGAATTCCAGGCGCCGATCGTTCAGTTGGCTGGTCTCGGAGAGGCGATACACGCTGGTCTCGACGAAATCCTTGAGCAACGGGTCATTGAGCTGCTTGACCTGGCCGCGCAACAGGCTCAGCCAGGCACGACCCAATTGATGCTCCTGCTGGGGCGAGACGATCGCCGAGCTGGCGTCGCCAAGCGAGGGCAGGTCGCTGGCGTGGCCGGGTAGCGCCAGCAGGCAGGCGAGGGTCAGCAGGGTAGGGCGCAGAAAGGGCATGCACTGAGCTCGGCAGATGAAAGGCCCTACTGTAGCCGCCCCATTCGGCGACCACCAGAGGCGGCAACCTTGGGTTATTCTGTCGCGCCGCAGTCTGCCGGGATTCACCGCAGCGCCACGGCACCCTTTGGCTGGAGAAGATATCGATGAACGATGTGCCCGAATGTGACGTCGAGCTGGACACCAGCGGTCTTAATTGCCCGTTGCCATTGCTCAAGGCCAAGCTGGAACTCAACCGCATGGCCAGTGGTACGGTACTGAAGGTGATCGCCACCGACGCCGGCTCGCAGCGCGACTTCCGTTCGTTTGCCACCTTGGCAGGTCATGCGCTGTTACACGAAAAGGCGCTGGACGGGGTCTACTCGTATTGGTTGCGCAAGGCCTGAGCCACCACCCTGGTAGCTGGGTCATTCAAGGGAATTTCAATGTTCAAAGTGCTACGCGACTGGATCCAGCGTTACTTTTCCGATGAGGAGGCCGTCATTCTGGCGGTGCTGCTGGTGCTGGCGTTCACCGCCGTCCTGACCTTGGGCGGGATGCTGGCACCCGTGCTGGCGGGGATGGTGCTGGCGTTCCTCATGCAAGGCCTGGTCAACATTCTGGAGCGCCTGCGGGTGCCTTCCGGCGTGGCCGTCGGAGCGGTATTCGCGCTGTTCATGGGCGCGCTGGCGCTGTTCATGCTGGTGCTCGTGCCGCTGCTCTGGCACCAGGTGATCACCCTGTTCAACGAGCTGCCCGGCATGCTCGGCAAGTGGCAGTCGCTGCTGTTGCTGCTGCCCGAGCGCTATCCGCACCTGGTCAGCGACGAGCAGGTATTGCAGGCCATCGAAGCGGCCCGCGGCGAGATCGGCAAATTCGGCCAGTGGGCACTGACTTTTTCCCTGTCCAGCCTGCCTCTGCTGGTCAACGTCATGATCTATTTCGTGCTGGTGCCGATCCTGGTGTTCTTCTTCCTCAAGGACCGGGTGATGATCGGCCGCTGGGTCAGCGGCTACCTGCCGCGCGAGCGTGCGCTGCTGACTCGGGTGGCGCAGGAAATGAACCGGCAGATCGCCAACTACATCCGCGGCAAGGTCATCGAGATCTTCATCTGTGGTGTGGTGACCTACATCGCGTTCGTTGCACTGGGGCTGAACTACGCCGCCCTGCTGGCGCTGCTGGTGGGGTTGTCAGTGGTGGTGCCCTACGTGGGGGCGGTGGTGGTGACGGTCCCGGTCACGCTGATCGCGCTGTTCCAGTGGGGCTGGGGTGACCAGTTCATCTACCTGATGGTGGTGTACGGCATCATCCAGACCTTGGATGGCAACGTGCTGGTGCCGTTGCTGTTCTCCGAGGCGGTGAACCTGCACCCGGTGGCGATCATCTGCGCGGTGTTGTTGTTCGGCGGGTTGTGGGGGTTCTGGGGCATCTTCTTCGCCATTCCCCTGGCGACCCTGTTCAAGGCCGTGCTGGATGCCTGGCCAAGGCAGGAGCCTACCGTCGCGCCGATGCTCTGAGACCGCGGTGCGGGCTTCGCGGGCAGAGCCCGCTCCCACAGGTGATCCTGTCTGTAGGAGCGGTCAGCGGCCGCGAAGGGGCCACCGCCGATATCAACCCTTGCTCAACGCCTGGGCCGCTTCCAGCACACTCTGCACATGCCCGGGCACCTTCACGCCACGCCATTCCTGGCGCAACACACCGTCCCGATCGATCAGGAAGGTGCTGCGGTCCACGCCCAGGTACTCCTTGCCATACAGCTTCTTCAGCTTGATCACATCGAACAGCTGGCACAGCGCCTCGTCCTTGTCGCTGATCAGCTCGAAGGTGAAGCCCTGCTTGGCCTTGAAGTTCTCGTGGGATTTGAGCCCGTCGCGCGACACACCGAACACCTCGGTGTCGGCGGCCTTGAACTGCTCGAGCAGGTCGCGGAAGTCCTGGCCCTGAGTGGTGCAGCCCGGCGTGCTGTCCTTGGGGTAGAAATAGACCACCACCTGGCGGCCCTTGAGCTCGCTCAGGCTAACGGTCTGGCCGCCAGTGGCCTGGGCTTGGAAATCGGCAACAGGTTCATTGAGAGCGACAGCCATCGGTCAATCCTTACATGGGGTTCTGTGGGCGCCAGGGTTCGATCAGCGCATCCAGGTTCAGCGCATCGGCGAAGTCCAGGAACTGGTCGCGCAACCAGCTGATCTGCACACCGGCGGGCAGTGTCACGGTGAACGTGGCATTGAGCATGGTGCCACCGGTCTGCGGCGCCTGGTAGGTGTCGCAGGTCAGGTTCTCGAGCTCGACGTTGTGGTCGATGAAGAACTGGCACAGCTCGTTGATGATGTCGGAACGATACGCCGAGCTGACATAGGCCACGTAAGGCAGCGCCTGCGGGCGGCTGTCCAGGGTGGCGCTACGCACTAGGCTGACGGTGAAGTCGTGCTTCTTGGCCAGCGAGCTCAGGCCGGTTTCCAGGCGCGCCAGGGCGTCCCAGTTGCCCGATACCTGCAGAACCAGGGCGCTGTATTCGCCATGACGGGTCAGGCGCGAGGTGGACACCGAGCAGCGGGCGTCGTGGGCCGCGCGGCACAGTACATTGGTCAGTTCCATGGGGTTGCGGCCCAGGGCGCTGATGACGAGGAATTGTTCGCGAACTGTGGGGGTGGACATGCAGCATTCCTAAAGCGATGAGCGGTCGGCAGCTTGAAGGGGCCGAATGACTGGTTCAAGGCCTGCGCCGTACCTCGTGCGAACCTGCGCTGACTGCCCGGCAACGCCCGCAGATACGGGGTGACACCAGGTGACAAGGCTCAGGGACGGGGTTCGAAGCGCCGTTACGGCAGGCGATGACCAGGCAAGAAAGGCAACCCCTGCCGATCAAAGTCTGAAAGGGTATAGAAAAGCGGCGCGAAGGGGAATGCTCGCGGCGTGGTACTTCGCTTGTGCAAGGTGGTTGGCGCCAGTACCATTACCGCTCTCTTTTTCCGGCAGGAGCGGTTGCATGATTGCGGGCAGTATGGTGGCACTGGTCACACCCATGGACGCCCAAGGGCGTCTGGACTGGGACAGCCTGAGCAAGCTGGTGGACTTCCATCTGCAGGAGGGCACCCATGCCATCGTCGCCGTCGGCACCACCGGCGAGTCGGCGACCCTTGATTACGAAGAGCACATCAAGGTCATCGAGCACGTGGTCAAGCAGGTGAACGGGCGTATCCCGGTCATCGCCGGCACCGGTGCCAATTCCACCCGCGAGGCCGTCGAGCTGACCCGCAATGCCAAGCGCGCCGGCGCCGACGCCTGCCTGCTGGTGACCCCGTACTACAACAAGCCGACCCAGGAAGGCCTGTACCAGCACTTCAAGCACGTCGCCGAAACCGTCGACATCCCGCAGATCCTCTACAACGTTCCCGGTCGCACCGCCTGCGACATGCTGGCCGACACCGTCGTGCGGCTGTCCAAGGTGCCGAACATCATCGGCATCAAGGAAGCCACCGGCAACCTCGAGCGCGCCAAGGACATCATCAGCCGTGTCGACAGCGATTTCCTCGTGCTGTCCGGTGACGATCCGACAGCCGTCGAGCTGATCCTGTTGGGCGGCAAGGGCAATATTTCGGTCACTGCCAACGTCGCCCCGCGCGCCATGGCCGACCTGTGCAACGCGGCGTTGAACGGCGAGGCGGAACTGGCCCGCGCCATCAACGACAAGCTGATGCCGCTGCACAAGAACCTGTTCCTGGAAGCCAACCCGATTCCGGTCAAATGGGCGTTGCACGAAATGGGCTTGATGCCCGAAGGCATTCGCCTGCCGCTCACCTGGTTGAGCGCCACCTGTCATGAACCGCTGCGGCAGGCCCTGCGCCAGTCCGGCGTCCTGGTTTAATTGAGGAAGTAAGACGCATGAAGCGATTGGCTGGCCTTTCTGCCCTTGCCTTGGTCATTTCGAGCACCAGCGGTTGCGGGTGGCTCTGGGGCGAAAACGGTTATTTCCGCGATCGTGGCAATGATTACCTCGAGGCGACCCAAACCGCCCCGATGCAACTGCCGCCCGGCGTGCAAACCGACAAGCGTCTGGATCCGCTGCTGCCGATCCCGCGCAACGTCGCCGACGACAACGCCAAGGCATCCGAATTCGAAGTACCGCGTCCACTGCCCTTGCAGGTGGCGGCCCAGGCCAGCGATTTCTCGCTGCAGCGCAGCGGTGACAACCGCTGGATCCTGGCCCAGCGCGCACCTGCCGAAGTCTGGCCGATCGCGCACCAGTTCTTCGAGGACAACGGTTTCCGCATTGCTGAGGACCGCCCGCAGACCGGCGAATTCACCACCACCTGGCAGCGCTTCGACGAGCTCTCCGCCTCCATGGCGCAGCGCCTGAGCGGTGCGACCACCTCCGGTGAAAGCGAAACCCGCGTGCGCGTGCGCATCGAGCCAGGCGTGCAACGCAACAGCAGCGAAATCTACGTGGTCAGCGTCGAGCGTCCGGGTGGCAGCACCAGCGAGCCCGATTTTCCCCGCACGTTCGGTGAACACGGGCCTGGATTCGATTCTGGTCGACCAGATGCTCGCCAGCATGACCCGCGACTCGGAACGCGGCGGCTCGGTGTCTCTGGTTGCCGCGCGTGATTTCGACGCGCCCAGCCGTGTGGCCATGAGCGAAGACGGCAGCGGCAACCCGGTGCTCAACGTCGGCGCCGACCTGGACCGTGCCTGGTCCAGCGTGGGCCGTGCCCTTGAACAGGGCCAGTGGCGCATCGAAGACATCAACCGCAGCCTGGGCCTCTACTACATCAACCTCGCCGAGTCCGCCCAGCGCGCCGACGACAAGCCCGGCTTCTTCAGCCGCGTGTTCGGCAATGCGCCGAGCAAGGAAGAAATCGAAGCCCGCGCCGAGCGTTACCAGGTGCGCCTGAGCAAGGTGGGCGACACCGTTCAGGTCACTGTCGAGAAGAACATCAACACCGTGGCCCCGGCAGACGTTGCCCGCCGCGTGTTGGGTGTGATTCAAGACAACCTGGGTTAAGCGATGCGTTTTGCCGTTCTCGGAAGCGGTAGCCAAGGGAATGGCACGCTGGTCAGCAGCGAAGACACGCACGTGCTGGTCGATTGCGGTTTCTCCCTGCGGGAAACCGAACGTCGGCTGGCCCGTCTGGGCCTGAGCGCTGCGCAATTGAGCGCCGTGCTGGTGACCCACGAACATGCCGACCACGTGCATGGCGTGGAGCTGCTGGCGCGGCGTCATGGCGTGCCCGTCTACATGAGCCAGGGCACCGAGCGCGGTCTGCGCAAGCCGGTGCCGGTGCGCAGCCATGTGCGCTGTGGCAACGTGCTGGACGTCGGGGCGTTGCGCATCGAAGTGGTCTCGGTGGCCCACGACGCTCTGGAGCCTACCCAGTACGTATTCACCGACGGCAAGCGCCGCTTCGGTCTGCTGACCGACCTGGGCTCCCATTGCGCCAGGGTTCGCGACCACTATCAGGGCCTGGACGCCTTGATGATCGAAAGCAACCATTGCCGCGACATGCTCGCCCGTGGGCACTACCCTTATTTCCTCAAGCAGCGCGTCGGCGGTGACTGGGGCCATCTGAACAATCACCAGGCTGCTGGCCTGGTGGAACAGTTGGGCTGGAAGAACCTGCAACACCTGGTGCTGGCCCACCTGAGCAGCAAGAACAACCTGCCGCAGCTGGCTCGGCAGTGCTTCGTCGACACCCTGGGGTGCGACGCGGACTGGCTGCAAGTGGCCGATCAAGATTCAGGGCTCGACTGGCGCCACATCGCCTAGCGTCCCAAAGGGGCGCCTAGCCCATACTTTTAGCAAGCGGAGCCCATCATGGAAAAACGTGAAGAACTCTACCGCGGCAAAGCCAAGTCGGTGTACAAGACCGACGACGCCGACCGCTTGATCCTGCTGTTTCGCAACGACACCTCGGCGTTCGACGGCAAGCGCATCGAACAGCTCGACCGCAAGGGCATGGTGAACAACAAGTTCAACGCCTTCATCATGCAGAAGCTGGAAGCGGCGGGCATCCCTACCCAATTCGACAAGCTGCTGGCCGACAACGAAGTACTGGTCAAGAAGCTCGACATGATCCCGGTCGAATGCGTGGTGCGCAACTACGCCGCCGGCAGCCTGGTCAAGCGCCTGGGCGTCGAAGAGGGCATGAAGCTGAACCCGTACACCTTCGAGCTGTTCCTCAAGGACGACGCCAAGGGTGACCCGTTCATCAACGAATCCCACGTCGTGGCCTTCGGCTGGGGCACCGCCGAGCAACTGGCGAAGATGAAAGAGCTGTCGCTCAAGGTCAACGACGTGCTGACCAAGCTCTTCGACGACGCCGGCCTGCTGCTGGTCGACTTCAAGCTCGAATTCGGCGTGTTCAGCGACGGCTCCATCGTCCTGGGCGACGAATTCAGCCCCGACGGCTGCCGCCTGTGGGACAAGGACACCCGCAAGAAAATGGACAAGGACCGCTTCCGCCAGGGTCTGGGCGACGTCATCGAAGCCTACGAAGAAGTGGCCAACCGCCTGGGCGTGCCGCTGTAACACCGCTGTAGACGCGCAAGCGCCTGAATTCGCAAATTATTTTGCATAAGGGGCTTCGCGTTTGGCGCAGACGCTGGTATGATTCGCGCCGTTGGAGAGATGCCAGAGTGGCCGAATGGGACGGATTCGAAATCCGTTGTACCTTCACCGGTACCTAGGGTTCGAATCCCTATCTCTCCGCCATAAATGGAAACCCCTGTAAATCAATGATTTACAGGGGTTTTTTATGTTTGTTGTACTACCTTTCCGCGCCTTTTTGGTTTTCCTTCCTGATGCCCTCCCGCACACTCTGCCTGTGCCTGTGCCTGTGCCTGTGCCTGTGCCTGTGCCTTGCCATTGGCTAGCGGTTCCTTTCATGTCCCGACGGATTGACGGCAGAACACAATTATTCTGCTGTGATGGCATTCTGAGGCTATGTAGAATGAGGTCATGTAGCCATCACCAAGGAAGGGATCCATGCCATATACGAAAATGTTGTTGTGTCTTGCTTGTTCGCAAAAGCCGGGGGGGTTCTGTGTTGCGGGGAAGGAAGTCGTTCCAGAGCGTGGCTTAGCGGGGTGGGTCCGCCCAGTCAATGCTGGTGCCCATTCGGCTATCACGCTGGATCAGCGCAAGTACCCCAGTACCTATTACGCTGTGAAGCTCGATCTCATTCGAATTGAATTTGAAGGTGAAGACAGCACGTGTTTTCAGGCTGAAAATCACTTCGTAGCTGCCAGGCAGTGGACGCTAGAAAAAAAATTCAAACCTGACGTGTTGCGGCAGGTCGTTGATAATCCGGACGGGCTTTGGTTGACAGGATGCGACTCGACTCGACATGGCCTCAATGATCGTGTGCACAAGCGGAAGCTGGCGTACCCAACGACGTCCCTCTATCTGATCGGGGTTGGGCGGATCAATACGATAGTTGAAACTGCCTGCGACACAGGAAAAAAGAAACTGCGCGGTGAGTTTGAATACTGCGGGGTTACGTATCGACTGTGGATCAAGGATGTGCAATGGCAAAAGAAATATGCTAGCTTTGATGATGGCGAGTATTTGGAAGATGTAAGTTTTCTAACTATTAGTCTTGGTGTGATTCACACGGATGGTTACGCCTACAAGCTGATTGCAGCGGTTTATTGAGGGGGGGGAATGAAAATTTCGACAATTGGTTTTACGGAAAAAAAAGCAGAGCGGTTTTTTTCTTTGCTAAAACTTTCGGGAAGTAAAAAGCTCATTGATGTTAGGCTTAATAATATTTCTCAGTTGTCGGGGTTCGCAAAAAAAGATGACTTGAAGTATTTTCTCAATGAGATTTGTAATATCGAGTACAGTCACATTCCCGACTTGGCTCCTACTAAAACTATTTTGAAACCATATCAGCAGAAAGAAATAACTTGGGACGCATACGCTGAAAAATTCATGGAGTTGATGGCTAGTCGGCGTATTGAAAAAGGATTGTCACCTTCTGACCTAGATGATTCTTGCCTTCTCTGTAGTGAGCATCTGCCGCACCAGTGCCACCGAAGCCTGGTGATAGAATATTTAAAGAGTCAATGGCCAGGTGTTGAATTGCATGTTACACACTTGATATGAGTAATAATGTTTTTGTCGTCTATCCGGCGGACTTTCTATCGTATGATAAATTCGAGCGAAAGCTCACTCGTATTTTTGGTGGTAGAAAATTTGTGGTTCGGTGTTTTGAAGATGCGAATGGTTTTATCGAAAGATTTTGCTCGAATAAATCAATTGAATTTTTAATTATTGAACTGTGGGAAAAAGCAATCCTTGGTTGTACTCATGCTGTTTTTTTTGAGGATAGAGATGAATATTTTTCAATAAAACAAATTGTATGGGGTATGGATATTCCTTATCGTACCATCGACTTGGAGTTGACCAAGGTGGTCAACAAAGATCGTGGTGATGCTTATGATGCATATATTGGGCGTGGAACAATATGGGGTAACCCATATCAGATCGGATCAGATGGTGATCGCGATGAGGTTATAAGAAAATTCAAGTACGATTTCGAGAATGGTTTGCTCAAGGTGTCGGCTGATTTTGATAACCAAATGTCTCTTATCAAAGGAAAACGTTTGGCTTGCCATTGCAAACCTGCTGCTTGTCATGGTGATGTGATTGCGGCATATCTCAACTCCTTGGATGATGGTAAGTGATGCTGTCATCTCCCAAGGGGGGCGCAGTGCTTTGTATCAAACGAAGTCGCGATAAGGTCTGCTTGCTTGGCGGGAATCATAAAGCAGCTTGAATTGACTTATACGACGTCTGTGGTCGATTATGTTCAGCCTGACGCCGCTGGCATCTATGACGCAGCGAGCTAGACCCTGGGCGGAAAACTTCTCAATGTTTAGTTTTCATTGGTTATGTGATAGCGTGTGATCCAGTTACCCCTTGTTTTCTCCTCCTACATTCGGCTTTCCAATCAGTAGTGCCGGGCCTTCTGCCGTGAAAGCTCGTTGTGTATGATTATTATATAAAATATATTTATGTGCTTCCTTCTCATGGATGGTGGCCGTTATGAGTGTGATGCGGTGGGTTAGTTTATTTTGCAATGATGATGGGCTCATGAAAAAGCATGATGTACCATTTTGAAAATATATAGAATGAGGATTCACGTTTTGAATTTCGATGACTGAAGATTACGGTAGCCTACAAAAGCGTCTACAGGGGTTACCCAGCTCTACACTGTAAATTTCGTACGTTTGAGATCTTAACCGATATTAGGTGTCGGGTGATTGGTCAAGTTGAAGCTTTGCTTAGTTGGCATTCGAGGATAAATGTTATTTGATTCGACAGTCATTTCCCGCAACGAATTAAAGTTGAACATAAGCTTAAAAATAAACTGATGTCCGCTTTCACCAAGATGCTTGAGTCGAAGCTCAAAACCGAAGGTTGGCTTGGCCATGATCATGTGATAACTGGCTGATCATATGAGGTCGGAGAAAAAAATGGGAATGGACATTACTGTAGTGGTCAACTGATCCCGGACACTGAATTGAGTTTTTCCTCAGCGACCGCAGGCGCTAGCCCTTCGTTGAACTTATGCGGTCGCCGCCAGTTGTATCGCTCCATCAGGAACCGGCCGATATCCTGTTGCGCTAGCGCAGCGCTCATGTAGTCCACCGTCGGTATCCATGCAGTCTTTAGGCTGCGAAATAGCCGTTCCATGGGCGCATTGTCATGGTAGTTATCGCGCCGACTCAGGCTCTGTGTGAAGCGGTATCACCATAGTCTTTGGCGGAAACTTCGGCTGCCATATTGGCTGGCCTGGTCGCTGTGAAACAATATGTTTTGCGGCCTGCCACGCTGCTCGTAAGCCATGTTCAGTGCCTTGATTACCAGGTCGGCGTCGGGCTTGGGTGAGAACGCCCAACCCACAACACTGCGGGCACAAAGGTCGATGACAGCCGCCAGATAGTGCCATTGCCCTCCAGCCCAGACGTATGTGATGTCACCGCACCAGACCTTGTTTGGGGATGCGACGCTGAATCCTCGATCAAGCACGTTCGGAATATCAGGTCGCTCCACGGTCGCCTTTTTATAGGCATGCGAACCGGGCTGTTTGGTGATCAGGTTCATCTCGCGCATCAACTTGCGTACCTTGAATCGCCCGATCTGCATACCGTCCTCTTTCATCATCAGCATGATGCTCCTGCTGCCCGCAGCGCTTCGGCTTTGCGTAAACGGCTCGTTCACGCGGCAGCGCAAGACCACCCGTTCGGCATCTGGATACCGACGTTTCCGGCAGTACGCGTAGTAGCACGATCGGGTTACTTCAAATACCGAGCACAACAGATCAATCGGCTCGTGAGCCCGAAGTTGATCGATTAACGCGAACGCTCGTGTTCCTCGGCCATCGAGAGCGCGGTGGCCTTTTTTAAGATGGATTTTTCCCGTTCCAGCCGATTGATACGGGCTTCGAGCTCCTGGATTTTTTGCTGCTCAGGCGTCAGGGCTTTGTTGGTCGGAGTAACACCGCCACGTTCTTGCTGGAGCTGGTTCACCCAACGACGCAAGGCCGACTCAACAAGCCCAAGCGAACGGGCTGCTTCGGTATGGCTGTAGCCCTGGTCAAGCACCAAGCTGGCAGCTTCGCGCTTGAATTCGGGGGGTAAAGGTACGTCGTTGTCTGCTCGTCGAACACCTCTGTGTGGCGAGCATTCTCGCCTAAATGGGTGTCCGGCTTCATTGGACCACTACATATTGTCTCGCTGCATGACAGTGATGTGCATGGGGTAGGCGTCCTTAGCTTCCACCACGATCATAGCACCTGCCGCCTGGGGGCTATCAGAAGTTGATTTTCCATCGCTTACGGCTTAGACCTTCTCGTTCACGTTCGCCACTCTTCTTAATAGATTTCGTTGCTGACAGTGAAGATACGTCGAGGAGCCACCTACGTCTTGGAGTGCAGGAGTGCCCCGAAGCAAAAGATAGACGCTGTTAACCCAGCATCGCTCCCTGACTTCGACACTGAGGCTCCAACAAAGGCAGCTCTTACAATTCGGCGGTAAGATTTAACACGCAACAAGACCGCAACAGGCTCACTTTTACCAAGGCAAGGAGGGGCGGTGGAGGTTCGGCTTGTGCTGAAACGGAAGTCGCATCTTGCGCAGTGGTTGATGCGTGGGAGGTTACAGCCCGCCTAGCCTCATCTCGATCTGTCATCTGGCGGCAAACCAGAGATTTTTGAAATCATTACTGATAGTTGAAGGGTATGTCCACCAATGCGCCAAGCGGCGTCTTGCCTACGCACGCTCGAGAAATGGCGCGCAGCTTTAGCGGCAGGGGCATAGGCGCTAGAATTACGTCAGAGAGCGTTTATGATGAAGCGTCATCGATCTTCAGCTGCGGCGCTTACAAACACGAGGGGAAAGTGATGGGATCAGTGGTTTCTCTGACTTGGAGATATTCACCTGCGGATATTGTATCGGAAGAGCTTGCCCTCGATATCGAGGGGCATAGGTTGACTGTGGCCGAGGGTCTGGCAACGCTTGAAATCGATGGTGGCACCTTTGATCAGGATCCTACTATACAGGCCCGCGCTGTTGATTCATTCAAATCGATCTTGAATGGGTTTGAGATTTACTATAGAAATCCTGTAGTGATTTCCATACCTCAAATGGTTAGAAAGCACGCCGACGGCCACCAAACCCATTACGTAGAATTGGAGCCTGCTAACATTACAGTCAGCGTTAGCTGTTCAGTGAAGATCATAGACCAATGCGGAAATGTTATAGTAGATGACGAGGTGGAAAGAAAGAAATTTGAGCGGCAAAGAGTAGCAATAATATCGAGTCAAGCCCAATCGTTAGGCTACAAGCTTGCCAAACACCCCGCTGATGTATTACTAGTTAGGTTGGTAGATAGCTACAAAAACTCCATCAGCAACCCCAACAACGAACTGGTCTATCTTTACGAAATTAGAGATGCATTAGCAAATAGGTTCGGTGGGGAAAAGGGAGCCTGCTCTATACTGGGGCTCCCAAGGGGAGCTTGGGGCCGGTTTGGACTTCTTTGTAATCAATCTCCGATTTACCAATCTAGACATCGTGGGAAGAAATACTCGGAGTCAGATATGCGTCACGCTTCCACAACTGAACTGCAAGAGGCGCGAGATTTTGCTCTCAGTATGATTTACGGGTATATGAGTTATCTCGACGCGCTATCTGAATCTTGAACCCTTCTTTTATGCCCCTACCGTTCATCTCCAGCCCAGGTGGATGCATGTCCACCAACAAACGGTTGGAGGCTTAGGCAGCACCAAACTTCGCCAATCGCGCCGTCACGTACATCATTGATAGTTGGAATGTGATGCGACGAGAGCATCAACGCGCTGGAAGATCAGAGGTACGTTCTCAACCGCGTAGCGCTTCTGCATCTTGCCGAGCCGTGGCATTTCATCGTTCGGAACCTCGATGTAGTTGAGGCCCTGCGCTTTGGCAGCGCTCCACGCGTTAGTTAAGTGCAAGACATGCCGGTTGAGGCACTGTGTAGCGCTCTGCAATTTCCGTGACGCTCAAGCTCTCCTCATTCGGCCCCATAGCCCTGAATATCATCGAACAGGTCGTAGAGGGATTTCTCCCATCGTTTCTCGTTCTATTTTCCTTGTAAAAGTTCATCACCGGATTTCGAAGAGGGCCGACATGCCAGATCCAGAAAACCCTAGCTTTCGGGCGTGGCTGATGTCTTTTGTGCGCACTCGCTGCTCAAGCGAATAGCAGTGCTGGCCGCAATGCTTCTCTTGGTCGCTGCGTTGATCTCGATGTTACAGAGTTCCTACTGGGAGGTGTCCCTCCTTAGAGAAGGTTGTAGGTTCGAACCCCGCCTGTGCCATCACGCCCCCATCAGCACAGCTTGACGCAGCGTATCGATCCGCGGCTGGAGCCGCACCTTGGTTTGACCGACCCACCGCTGCCAAAGATTTTCACCGGTCCATACAGCGGCAAGTGGTCTGCAAGCTTAGTCACCATTACGTGGCTCACAGGGCCTGCTATTGGGATACCTCTCTCAATAACCTGCGCTGGCTCCGACTGCTCATGATGTAGGAGTCTACTGATTCTGGACGCTGCGTTATGTTTTCCCCAGCGACCGTAGGCGCTGACCCTTGATGGAACTGGTGTGATTGCCGCCAGTGGTACGGCTGTGTCAGATACTGATCCGTATCCTGCCTCGCTAGCGCAGCGCTCATGTAACCCATCGTCGGTATCCATTTAGTTTCCAAGCTACGAAATAGCCGCTCCATCGGTGCATTCTCGTGGCAGTTACCACGCCGGGTTATGCTTTGTGTAAAGCGATATCGCCACAGCCTCTAGCGGAGAGCTCTACTCCCTTGCTGCCCTGATCACTGTGAACCAACACGTTATTCGGCCGGCCACGTCGCTCGTAAGCCATGTCCAACGCCATGATTACCAAGTCAGCGTCAGGGGTAGGTAAGAACGCCCAGCCCACGACTCAGCGCCTCCATAGGTCGATGACAGATGCCGGATAGTGCCAGCGGCCTTTGGCCTAAATATACGTTATATCACCGCACCAGACCTGATTGGGAATGCGACGACAAACTCACGATTCAGTACGTTTGGGATATCAGCCCGGCGCTCTACGCTAGCCTTTTTAGGCATGCGCGCTAGGTTGCTTGCTGATCGGGTCTATGTCGCGCATCAGCATGCGTACCCTGAACCGCCTGATTTGGAGGCCATCCTCTTTCATCACCATCTCATTATGATTGTGTGGCTATCCGTAGCGGTTCGGTTTTGCGTGAATAACTTACTCACACGGATGTGCCAAGACACCCGTTCAGCGTCCGGAGTTCGACGTCTACAACATTACGCATAGCAGCAGGATCGAGTGACTCCAAAGACCGAGCGCAACAAATCAACTGGCTCCTGTAAGCGGAATTCATCGACTAACGCAAGCGCTAGTGTCCGTGGGCAATCAAGAGCGCGGTAGGCTTTTTATTTAAACCGATGTCTATCGTTCCAGACGGTGGATTTGAGCTTCCAGCTCCTGGATTTCTGCTGCTCAGGTTTTAACGCTTTGCTGGTCAGTGTAGCACCGCCTCGTTTCCGGCTGAAGCTGGTTGACCCACCGGCGCAAGGCCGACTTTACCAACCCAAGCGACTCGACTGCATCAGCGTGGCTGTAACCTGGTCGCGTACTGGGCTGGCAGTTTCGCGCTTGAACACGGGGGTAAAGGCACGTCTTTGTTTGCTCATCAAATCTTTAGGTCGAGATGCTTGCAGCCTAAACAGGTGTCCGGGGTTTCAAATCACTACAAGTCATTACGCAGCTCGCGTAGACGCCGGTCTCTTTTATTTTGGCAATACCTTCACGGTCACGCTTCACGATGATCGAGCGTTCTCGCCAGCTCGGTCGTTTGCCAGTTGCACGAGGGGCGCTCGACGTAAATCTTGACACAATCTAATCGACCAAAAAGTTGCGACCCCCTTGATCTGGCAGTAAGTTCGATCTCCTCACACCAAGGAGGGTGTGACAAACAGGCGGTAACCTTAACCCCGGGCACGTTACGCCCAACCTAATTGGCGTAGCCTGCGCCCGAGACTTTGACGTTCAGGGAGAACCGATAAATGCAAAAAACTTCAAGCCCGCTGCTGTCCATTATCACCGACCGCTCCAAACTTGCTGGGCTGTTGATGATTCTTCTGCCCGTGCTGCTCGTCACCCTCGACAACACTATCCTCAACTTTGCTCTACCCAAAATCGCCGGCGCCCTTGGCCCTTCGGCTGCCGAACAGCTATGGGTAATCGATGCCTATTCATTAGTGCTCGCTGGCCTTTTGATCACCATGGGCAGCGCTGGTGATCGCGTAGGCTACCGGCGTCTGTTGTGTGTGGGATGCACTGGTTTCGCCGTTGTCTCGGTTGCCATTGTGTTCTCTCAACAGGCCTGGCACCTAATCGCTGGCCGTGCAGTATTAGGGTTGTTTGGCGCGATGATCTTACCTGCGACGCTCGCCCTGATCCGCACCGCCTTCGATGACCGAGAAGAAAGGCGCCTTGCCGTCGCGGCATGGGCGACTTGCCTGACATTGGGTGCGGCGGCTGGACCACTGCTCGGTGGAGTGCTGCTCCAATTCTTGAGTTGGCAGTCGGTGTTTCTTGTTGCAGTACCGTTCTTGCTACCGGTGTTGCTGCTTTCACCAATGATTCCAGAGTCCCAAAGCCAGGCCGGGGTGATGATCGATTATCCGAGCATCCTGTTGAGTCTAGGGGCTATGACAGGCGTGATGCTTTCTCTCAAGCATTTGGCCACGGTGGGGGTAGATGCCTACGCAATTGTGGGAATGCTGATGGGTCTTCTCATGGGGATCGCTTTCGTCCAACGGCAGCTGCAGCTGCAAGAGCCCCTACTCGATCTACGCCTGTTTGACTCGAGCACATTCTGCGTGTGTATCACCGTCAATCTCGTCAGCCTGGGGGCGTTGATAGGGTTCCTCTTTTTCGCTACCCAGCTGTTGCAACTGGTCTTGGATCTGCCACCCATTGCCGCAAGCTTGATACTGCTACCCGGTCAAGTCTGTGCAGTGGCCGCAGGTCTGGCTATCGTACCGATTGCACAAAGGGTGGCGCCGAACATAGTCATTCCAGGTTGCTTGTGTTTGGCAGCGAGTGCGTTTGCGGTAATGGCGTTATTTACAGCGACGGCGATGAGCGTAGCAGCGGCTTTTATACTGCTGAATGCTGCAGTTGCGGCGATTACCAGCGTTTCCAACGACCTTGTACTGAGCGCAGTGCCCGCTGACAAGGCAGGGAGCGCGTCTTCTGTGAGCGAGACGGCGTATGAGGTCGGCGTGGTGTTGGGGACAACTTTAGTAGGAGGGGCCGTGGCGGCTTGGTATCGATTGAGTCTGGTTTTGCCCGAGGAGCTAAAGGATACAACGGCTGCTATTTCGGCGACGTTGGGAGGTGCTCATTCACTTGCGCAGGATTTACCTGCCGAAGTTGGAGTGGTGTTGACTGAAGCCGCGAACACTGCTTTCAGTGCAGCAGTAGCAATCGCCAGTGGTCTGGTCGCGGGAGTGATCGTTTTGTTTGCCATGTATGCCCGTCATGGCTTACGCAAGGTGTGACGGCCTGAATTGATTCCTAGGCTGGGTGGTGTCGACCTCAAGCACCAACCAACTTAGTCCCAGGGCGTGAGGGATATTGAAATGCTTTGCTATGGCGGTGGAACTTGGATGGTATCCGCCAGCATGGCTAGCCGCTGAGTGTCAATGCGGGCATGACAGAATAAGAAACGGGGATACTGCATGGTTTAGGCTACTTGGGTAAACTGGGTTTGAGATATACAGACTCGTACTTCATTGTTCCGGCGTAGTTCGTCTGTAAATAAGTTGCAAATTCGCAAATAAGGGAGATTGTGAAATGGCGCCGTCTAGACGTGACGCAGAATTTGTTGATTGGTGGCTCGATGTCAACACACGCTTCGGCAACTGCGTAACGTCCGATGATCTTTTTGCGCAAGTGGAACAGGAGATTCGGGCGTTGGATTTCGACTGTTTCGCCTACGGATATCGACGGCCTGTTCCTTTCAATCAGATCGAAGGACGCGTTAAGGGAAGTTATCCCGCAGAGTGGCTGTCGTACTATCAGGACAGACGTTACGGGGAGATTGATCCGTCAGTGATTATGGCTCGAGAAATAGGATTTGTGATCTGGGCCGACCACAGGGAAATGATGGGTTCTCCGATTTTTTGTGAGGCAAGGGAGTGGGGTTTGAACATCGGTGCGACCTTCATGATGCGTGGCAGGGATCAGACTGTGCATGCGATAGGTGTTTCACGCCGTAGTGGATCAGTGTCTGCAAACGAAGCGCTGCTACTACGATTGAAGATTAGCAATATCTTGGCATTATTGGAGGACTACATTCATCCAGTGGATATAATCAACGCGTCGAATATAAAGTTGAGCTGCAGGGAGCTCGAAGTTCTGAGATGGATCGGTGATGGAAAATGCTCACAAGATGTGTCTTGCATTTTAGGTATTTCTGAGAACACTGTGAATTTTCATGTCAAGGGAATTCAACGGAAATTTGGATCAAGTAACAGAGTGCTAGCAGCGGCATATGCTGCCGCACTGGGATTAATCTAAGTGCAGCAAAATAAATCTACGCTATGACTGACTATTGCGACCGGGTCCGCAGCGATAATCCGACCTAAAAGCTGCCCTGTCGACCTAGCAAACCTACTTTTTTTAGTAGTTGTGAGCTCGTTTTGGTTGTTCTAAATTCTACCCTGTTGCACGAGAATAGATAGCTACAGGGGATACTCTCAATGTACCGGTTTGAGTGTAAACAATATATCCAATTGGATGAGGGCGTGATTCAAGATTTAGGGAGATTTAGGGACAGGATATTCATTGGCAGGCTCAAGTGGAGCATCGGCGATACGCAAGAAAATGCAGGTGTGGAATTAGACCAATTTGACGTGCCGAATACGTACTACGTAATTGCTCGGGATGCTAGCGGGAATATCGTTGGATGTACTCGATTATTGCCCACCGTGAAGCCTTTTCTGTTGGGGGATATTTTTCCCGAACTATGTGGCGAGGGCGTGCCTCGAAATCAGCACACATGGGAGATATCCCGCGGCGCAGCATTGAATCTTAACAAGGGTCGCTTGGCGGCAGAACTATTCAATCTTTCACTTCGATTCGCACTGGCACAGGGTGCTCTAAATGTTGTTGCTGTGGTGACCTGCAGCCTTGAACGCTACTTTAAGCTACGAGGGTTCGACTGTGTTCGATTGGGTACAGCGGTGAATTATGGGCGCGATCTGCTAGTCGCCCTGAGCTTCTCCACCGAACAGTTTTAGTTTAAAGCTGGAATTAGATAATTCTGAAGCAATTTTTGAACATGCTTCTTAGTTCAATTAGCTTGTGCTTTTGCGTAAGTCGCATGTTTGTAAAGTGATTACTACTATGAGTTGATAGCTTGGAGGCGGGGATGATTTACGATGTAGTAGTTGTTGGAAGTGGAGCTATAGGCGGCTCGATTGCGTTTGAGTTGGCTAGCCGAGGCTTGAAAGTATGCAGAGTGGGAGAAACTGTTCGTACTAATGCTGCTTCAAAGGCTGCCGGCGCTATGAACGGATGCTTTGGTGAGGTCACTGCGGGCCTGATGGCCAGTGAGCATGGCCGACTTAAGTTACAGATGGATATTCAGGCGAAAGGGATGTGGGATGCGTGGTCGGAACGACTTACAAATGCTTCAGGGGACACGAGACCACTCTTCGCTGCGCATGGAACGCATGTGATCCTTAATTCCGCCGGTATGGCCGACATTGACAGCGTCAACTATGCTGCGATTGTGCAGGCATTGGATGACCATGATGAGCCTTCGACAGTGGTGAATCCATCTGAACTTGACTGGATTAAGGCCAATGACTTGGTACGGCCACTACAGGCGCTTCTAATCGCTAACGAACATGCCCTGAATTCTCACGTGCTGCTTGAAAAACTTGATAAGGCGTTGCTTTCGTCGAGCGGAGAGGTTGTCGAAGCGAATGTCCGCACGTTAGTGACAGAGCAGCGTGCTATCTCTGGAGTAGAGCTAGAGAGTGGAGAAGTAATATCCGGCAAGCAGATCGTAGTAGCCGCTGGAGTTCATTCTCTTGGACTGTTTGATAGCTTGCATGATGTAAAAGACCTTATTCCACCTGTGTTCGCCGGCTACGGCGTATCGATATTAGTCAAAGTCAAACGAGGGCACACTGTTCCCTCCACGGTCATTCGCACTCCTAATAGGGCTTTCGCCTGCGGCCTGCATTGTGTGCCGCGCTCACCTGAACTGCTCTATCTAGGAGCAACCAACATTTTGGCTGAAGAGCCCCGTTCTCATGCATCGGTTTCCGACGTACAGTTTCTCCTTGACTGCGCGGTCGATCAGTTAAACCTAGACCTGCACGATGCGGAAATTATGAGTATTCAGGTCGGTAATAGGCCTATACCGGCTGATGGGTTCCCACTGATTGGCCCATGCGGCTATAAGGGGCTGTGGATGGCTACAGGCACTTACCGGGATGGTCTGCACCAGTCTCCGCTGTTAGCTAACTGGATGGCTGATCAGATACTAGGTATTGCTAATGATATAGATCTATCCCGCTTCACCCCTATGCGTAAGCCGTTACAAGGTATTTCACGAAGCATGACTGTTGTGGAAACAGTTAAGCAGATGTTTGCTACAGGTTATGAGTATCGTTGGAATATCAAGCCGTACTGGCTGCCGCTGTTAGATAAGGGCATGACCAATAACTACGAAGATTTAATCAATTCTCTGCATCCAGAATTCACTCCCCCGCCTGAACTTGTCGCGTTCGCTTATCTGTATCCCTCGATGTATGACCGTCTCGCCCGCTATTACGGAGCATGGTCATGAGTACAGAGCTAGAACAGGAGCGTGCATGCGCGCTGGCAGCATTGCTCAAAGCGGGTGTCTGGGATGCTCAGGGTGATCTACAAGCTCTGGTTGAACACAATTTTCCAAGTACTGAGGTGCTAAGCGACCGAGCAGTCAACACATTTCGGCAAGACGTTTCCGAACGCTGCTTGCGGATTCCGCTAGGGCATATTCTCGGTTACGCCGACTTCGCAGGTATCCGCTTCGTAGTGGGTAGTGGGGTATTTGTTCCCCGGCGGCAGAGCATGGCTATTGTGCAGTGGGTGGAAAAAAAGCTAAACCTGGATAGGACATCAAAAGTTTACGACCTGTGTGCCGGGGTAGGGGCGATTGGCTTATCTATAAGTTCTCGGTTAGGAGTTGGCGTGGTGTGTGTCGATAAAGATCCCACGGCGCTAACCTATCTACAACGCAATTTTTACCGACTTGGCGCCTCAAAATATGGTGCCATATATAAGTCAGCAGATATTATGAATCTTGCGGACTTTCAAGCCGCCGCCGGTACTGTCGATGTCGTAGTTTCCAATCCACCATATGTTCCTGAAGGCACGACATTGGAGCCTGAGTGGAGTGAGAACCATCCCCCTGGTTCTATCTTCGCACCTGATGAGGGCAAAGGTCTGATTGAAGCGTCGGCACGTGTAGCCAGCCTGCTACTCAAACCCGGTGGTACGTTTCTACTTGAGCATAGTGAAGTGCAATCTTTTCAAGTAAGTATGATTCTAGATGGTGCTGGATTCAACACGGTGCGCACCTTATTGACCGAAGAGTTTAGCGACGCCACAGGGCCGTCTGTAATCACCGTTGGAGTTAGAGCATGAAAAAAATTACAGGAGATTTAAAGAGTAATACTAATGTGCGTAGAGATACCTGGATGAACATTCGAGAGCGACGTACAAGTGACGTAACGACCACAGCTTCTGGAACAGGCGTTACAGCCTTTGAAGTAGTTTCTCGCAAGGGAAAAGTACTCATGTTGGCAGATGGGACCAGCTGTACCGAGTTCATATCATGTTCGTATCTTGGATTGGAAAGCCACCCGGCATTAGTCGGAGCAGCTCAATCGGCTTTAGAGCGCATAGGAGTTCATCTATCTGCCAGTCGGAGCGCGATGAGCCCTTCATATCTGCGAGAGCTTGAGCAATTGCTAAGTGATATCTATGGAGGCTGCAGCATTACTGTCTTCACCTCAACAAGTAATGTGCATCTTGGTGTCCTACCTCTCTTGGGTAGTGGAAGGATGGAAGGCTATCCCACAAAGCGCGCCGTTAAGTGGCTAGTTGATCGCACAGCTCATGCGTCGATGCAGATCCTCCGCGGGGTAATGTCTCAGTTCGGAGACGTCGATCGTGTGGATACTCGAGATCTAACAGGGTTGAAGACAGCGTTGGCAACGTGTGTCAGAGATCACATTACGCCTGTCCTGCTTATTGATGGAGTGGGCTCCATGTCAGGGTTGCTCCCGGTGAATGAGCTCAGCGATCTTCTGGCAACCGCTGGGGGTTACCTTTATGTCGATGACGCACATGGCATCTCCATCACGGGGCGTCATGGTGCAGGTTATGCGTTCGAAGCACTCGGGTACTGCCTACGTCCAAATACGCTGATTGCTGGCTCGCTGAGCAAGGCATTTGGCGGCGCAGGTGGTTTCATAGTTCTAAACGCAGATTATAACTCGGCGCAGCTACGCGCTCTAGCTAATCCGCTAGTATTCGGACACACCGTCTCGGTACCACTTTTGGCTGCCAATGTCGCTTCAGCTCGGCTCCACCTCTCCTCGGATATAGTTGAGTTACAGAATGCGTTGTGGGCAAACGTTCGTCGTTTCGATGGACAAATAGAACACAAATTAATGAACGCTTCTCTACCTGCGCCTATTCGTGGTGCGTTGTTCCACACTGAAAAACAGGGCGTTACCGCAGCTAGCAACTTGCGGGATGCTGGTCTTGTGGTATTTCCGGTCTTCTATCCAATTGTTGAAACCGGTAAGGCAATGCTGAGGTTCGCTTTTTCGTCGCTTCACACTCCAAGTCAGATAGATGCTTTGGCCCATCAAATCACTAGTCAACTTTACCACGCCGAGCTTTGAATAGGGTAAGGAGTTCCCATGTCCACAGATAGCGATACAGATCTATTACGCGCCAGTCTGGTACTTTCACCTTACCGCGAGCAGATTGACCAGCTAAATCATATACTTGTGGATCTTTTGGCGAAGAGGATGGAAATCTGTCGGGGGGTCGCGAGGGTCAAGTGTGCTAATAATATCGCCATGATGCAGCCGCAGCGCGTGACATCAACTTTGGATCAGATGAAATTGCTAGCTCCTTCGCGGCAACTTAGGCCTGAGTATCTAGCGGAAATCTTTAACATCATTATTGAGGAGACTTGTGAAGAAGAACGGCGCTTAATGGACGCGATTTCGAATTCAAAAAAGGAGGGTTGACTGTGAAAATTTTGATCGTGGATAATTTTGATTCCTTCACCAATAACATTTCTCAATACCTTTATGAAGCCTCTGGTGAGCACCCAACGGTCTTGCCCAATACTGTTACGTTTGAGTGCCTAGAACTTGATAAATACGATGCAGTAGTTCTATCTCCGGGGCCAGGGCATCCAGCACGCGAAGCGGATTTCGGCATCTGCCGTCAAGTATTGGCTCGCAGCAAATTACCGATACTAGGCGTATGTCTTGGTCATCAGGGAATCAATTGCTTCTATGGCGGAACGGTTGATCATGCGCCGAAGCCTGTACATGGTTACCGAGCGCGTATTAGCCACTCGGGCACAGACCTCTTTGAAGGTGTTCCCCAGTACTTTGAAGCAGTTCGATATCATTCATTGGTCTGCACTGATATACCATCCTGTCTTGAGGTCACGGCAAGTTCAGCATGTGGGTTAGTGATGGGGATTGCCCATCGTAATCTGCCGATCTGGGGAGTGCAGTTTCACCCCGAGTCAATTGAATCAGAATATGGTATTAAGATATTTAGAAACTTTGTTCAGATGGCAAAAACATATGCCATAGACTGTGAGGACTCCGAAGGAAGTACCGTTCAAGCCGCAATTCAGAAGGTTGGCGGCCCTGCGCACTTGTTCGTCACTTTCGAGCGTCTAGCGCAGAGAGTATCTTGTGCGGAGCTTTTTACCGCTAATTTTCCTGACAATAAACCGGTGTTTTGGCTTGACTGTGAATTATCTAGTAACTCGCAATCGCACTACTCGTTGATGGGTAACTGTGGTGCTGATTGTGCTTTGATTTTCAGTTATGATGTCAAAAACAGAGTTCTATCCATCCATGGCCCTGTAGGATCCGCGACAGTCACAGGTGATTTCTTCAGCTTGATGGAGAAGTTTACCAATTTGCTTACGGTCGAAACGCCACGCCAACTTCCTTTTCCTTTCAAAGGCGGGCTGGTTGGCTACCTCGGCTATGAACTAAAAGCTTTGGTCGGTACAAGCAACTCACATGAGTCGGAATTGCCAGATGCCATATTCTATCTTCCTCAGAATATTCTTGTGATTGATCATGCTGAAGAAGTTACTTACTCATGCCATCTATGGGGACGAGATCCTGTAGTGCTTGCTTCTAATCCAACGACCCCGTTGAATAAGTTAAAGTACTCACCAGGGCCCGTTGAAGAATCTAAGCTTTCATTGGCAGATAGTTCAGTCGCGTATATGGCAAAGGTTAATGAGTGTCTTCAGCAAATAATCAATGGAGAGTCATATGAGATCTGTCTTACCAATCGAGCCCAGGTTAAGTGTAAAGTGTCTCCCATCAGCTGTTATTTACGAATGCGGCGTATCAGTCCGGTTCCATATGGCGCTTACATTAATACCGGCGCGTTCTGGATTTTGAGCGCATCACCTGAGACGTTTCTCACCATTCAGCCTTCTGGCCGTATTACCTCAAGACCTATTAAGGGGACTCGGCCTAGAGGTCAAACGCCCGAGACAGACGCCATGCAAAAACAAAGCCTTGCTTCCTCGGCTAAAGATCGCGCAGAAAATCTGATGATCGTTGACCTTGTGCGCCACGATTTAACATAGCGTTTGCGTGCCTGGCTCCGTCAGGGTTCCCCAGGCCTTCGATATCATGAGCTACTCCTCCGTTCATCAACTGGTTTCCACTGTAGAGGGGAGGCTGCGCATGGGGGTTACACCCTTCGCAGCAATCAAAGCATGTTTTCCAGGTGGTTCAATGACGGGCGCGCCAAAGCTCCGTACCATGGAGATTATCGACCAGCTTGAGACGTCCGCGAGAGGTATCTACTCTGGAGCTCTGGGTTGGATAGGACTGGACGGTTATACGGATCTAAGCATTGTCATTCGGACCGCGGTGATTAAGGATGGAATTGCTTGCTTTGGGATTGGTGGTGCTATCGTCGCAGACTCTGTTCCTTGCGACGAAATGGAGGAAACGTTAGTCAAGGCGAGTGTGCCTTTCTATAGCATCACAGGGCAGGAGTAAAAACTTGAATAATGTTTTGATATTGGGCGGCGCGGGAAGGGTGGGGCAATTCATGGCTAAGATTTTAGAGCCTCACACCCGCGCTATAACTATAGTCGATCTTGTAGCGCCACCGCCGCAGTATCGCCACTACCTGCTGAGCGCGCTGGACGTGGTTGAACATAGATCGGATATATTGCAGGAAAACACCACAATTGTTTTTGCATTGGCTGAGGACTTGGCGATCGCAACACTCGAAAGTCTTTCCCGAAAACATTCTCCAGTCGAAGTCATCATAAATACTTGCTCAATTCAAGAGGCATTTCATGCGAAGACCGCGGTGTTATTTCCAAGCGTAGTTTCAGTAGGAGTAAATTTTATGTTCTCCCCAGATCTTGACTGCCGTGGTCGGAGTGTAGCGGTGTGCGAGTACCGTCAGAGCAAGGCAGGAGAGTTGCTTGAGACAATACTTTCGCACAATGAAATGGAGGTTGCCAAGGTGGCGCCTGCTGAGCATGACGCACTAATGGCTGTATGCCAAAGCCTGCCTCATGCTGCGATTCTAGCCTTTGCTTTAGCACTGCAGGGATCAGGATTTGACATAGAAACATTGAACGCTCTGTCCCCTCCGCCTATGAAAGCTATGTTGAGTATGGTTGCTAGGGTTCTCCGCAATTCGCCTGAGACGTATTGGGATATCCAAAAAAATAACCCTGGTGCTCAGCAGCAGCGTGATCGGATGATTTCAAGCCTAGCGCTGCTCACTAATTTAAGTCTAGAAAATAGCAGTGACCATTTTTCCGATGAGTTGTGTGAAGTGCGAAAGTATCTGGGTAAGCATCTCCAGATCTACACTGACGCTAGCGCGCAGTTTTTCGATGTTCTTAGTCGTAATCGGATCACCAGTTGACTTATCAGTAAATATGGCTCTATAAATGCCATAATGTCTTGCTGCTAGCATAAAGGGCAACTTAAGTTAGTAGGCCTTTAATATGATACTTGATAGTGGCTCAGATACTATCAAATAGGTCGCGAAAGTGTCAGTTGCGCTAATGTTCCAGCCGTCCACGGTATTACTTCGTCACCGAAATGCTGCTGTTGACCTAGACGACCGGTGGGGCCGAGGATGGATATTACACACTGATGGAAAAGCACTTCTATCTGGGCTGTATAAAGGGAAAGCCTGTGGCTACAGGAATGCTTGACCTTGCAAAAGGCGGAATAGGCGCGATCTTTGTGCATCTTAGCTTTAGACAAAGAGGCACTGGTGGGAAAATCCTGTATCACCTCGAATGTCTGGCACGGGATTTGGGCTTGGAAGAAGTCAAGCTTGATGCTACTTTGAATGCGGCTGACTTTTACCGACGCTACGGCTTTGTTATTCAGAAGCCTGCGATTTACCGTTCTCCTTCGGGGCTTCAGCTGGCGTGTGTTCCTATGGTAAAGCGACTGTGACTGGTTTGCTTAATGTTCAGGAATTGGGGCATCGAATGATGTGATCGTAGTTTTCTGAAGAATCACTTCTTAGTTTTCGGGGTAAATTTCAGTTATTTGTCAACCGTGGTGCAGGCCATTCCCAACCACACGTTGCCATCCCCTGGAACTTTCCCACCCTAACTCCCTTCAATACCCATGAACCTGTCGCCCGTCCGTTCCATCCGACACCCCGACAGGTTTTTTTTCGAACAATTCTGAAACCGGTTTCAGAGCCCAGTGTCCACAAATCCATCTCATCCCGCAGGAGCCCGGAAAGGATGACCAAAAACCCATTGAAGCGAGCCTCGATCACCGCCTTGGCGGCCGCGATGTTGGCTTTGACAGCGACTGCAGCCCAGGCCGAAACCATTGATCGCAGCCTGGTTCCCATTGGTTCCATCCAGGAGGTGGCGGCGTTCAGTGGCCCAGGGCCGTCGGGCATCGTGGTTACTCCGGAAGGGCGCACCTTTGTCGGCTTTCCGCGTCATGCCGATGATCACACCGGCATGACGCTGGGCGAGTTGGTCAACGGCAAGCTGGTTCCCTATCCCTCCGCCGATGTGAGCCTGCCGTCTGGGCTGTCCGACGCCAAGCGTCTCGTTTCCCTGCATGGCATGACCCTGGATAAGCGTGGGCGCCTCTGGTTGATCGACGATGGCAAGCGCGCCGGCAAGCAGGGTATTCCGGCGGGGGCGGCGAAGGTGGTGGGTATCGACTTGAGCAGCAACAGCATCGTGACGTCCATCGAGCTCAAGGATGCCCTGCGTCAGGACAGCCACATGAATGACCTGCGCATCGATCTGACCCACGGCAGCCAAGGCACCGCTTATGTCGCCGACTCATCCTTCGGCGACGACCCTGCTTTGGTGGTGGTGGATCTGGCCACGGGGAAGCAGCGTCGTGTGCTTGCCGGTCATCCTTCCATCGTGGCGCAGAAGGATTTCGTCACCCAACTCGACGGTGTGCCCATGCGCTACGACGGCAAGAACACCGCATTCCCTCACGGTGGCGTCGATGGTCTCGCGCTCACGCCCGATAGTTCGCGTCTGTTCTACTCGCCGCTCACCAGTCGACACCTGTGGAGTCTGCCGACCGCGGCACTTTCCGACTTCGGCCTCGATGATCGACAACTGGCTGCCCAGATCAAGGATGAAGGCGAGAAGGTGATGGTCGACGGGATGGACATGGACGCTCAGGGCCGTCTGTACATGACCGATGCCGAGCATCACCAAGTACTGCGTCGCTGGCCGGATGGCCGCCTCGACGTGGTCGTGCGCGACCCGCGGCTGGTGTGGCCGGACGGCGTATTCGTGACCGCCGATTCGGTGTACGTGACGTTGGGGCAGTGGAGCCGGATGGGCAGGGGGTTCGATACCCGGCAGCCGCCTTATCTGTTGGTCAAGGCGCCTATCGAGGCCACCTCGCAGTTCGACGCCGCGCAATGACCGGAGCGGGGGCGCAGATCGTGGCCCCGCCGATAAGAAACACTGTCTGAAAGTCTGAAGATCCTCTTCGCCTACCGAGCCATTGATTCAGCCCACCGCCGTTTGCCCAACCCGAGCCTCACCAGTCACCAGGAAAAAGCGCGGCACACTTATTGCTCTGCTAACAATAAATTCACAGATAGCTAGCAAAGTCAGGGCCTCGAATCATGATCGCTACCTCTTCTCATGCTGTGATCTGCACGCCTCACGCCCAAGCCAGTGCCGCAGGGATGCAGATCCTCGATGCGGGTGGCACGGCCATTGATGCCATGCTGGCAGCCAGTGCCATGCTGGCCGTGGTGTTCCCGCACATGACCGGCCTGGGCGGAGATGCCCTCTGGATGATCCACGACACCCAGGTCCGCACCATCGTGGGGATCGGGCAGGCCGGGCAGCGGTTGCCCGACGGCGGGGTCATCGGTTTGAGAGGTCCATCCTCGGTCGCTACCACGGCGGGTGCGCTGGCGAGTTGGCAGACGGCGGCGACTATCAGCAGGCAGGAGTGGGGCTCCCATTTGGGTTGGGCCGACCTGTTGCAGGACGCCGCAAGCGTGGCGGAGGCGGGCACGCCTGTTTCACAGTCCCAGCTGTTTTGGCAGACACTGCGGCAGCCACTCATCGAGCAGTTGCCGGACCTGCACGGTGTCTGCAAGACCGATGGGCGCTGGTTGCGCGCAGGCGATACGCTGCGTCAGCCGGCGCTTGCCAACACCCTGCGGCATCTGGCCAAGTACGGTGTCGAGGACTTCTATCAGGGCGAGTTGGCTCACGCGTTCGGGGCGGCGTTTGATCGGCTCGGTTGTGGCTTGACCCAGGCCGACCTGGCGGCCACGCGTGCACCGCTGGTGGCCCCTGTTTCGGTGCCTTACCGGCAGGGCCGACTCTACAACGTCGCACCGCCGTGCCAGGGTCTTTATACCTTGCAGGCCATGGCCGCGCTGCAGCATAAGCCACTCGCCCAGGTCGGCAATGGCAGCGCGCTTTATTACCACTACCTGGTCGAAGCCATCAAGCAAGGTCTGCTGCGCCGCAACGCGCAGTTGTGCGATCCGCTGAGCACCGCTTGGGATTTCGCTGCCAGTCTCGATGAACGGCACGCTCAGGAGTATGCCGATGCCATCGATGACCAGCGAGCAGCGCCGTGGAACGAGCCGGGACGCCCTGCCGATACGGTCTGGATGGCTGCGACCGATGCCCAGGGCCGGACGGCCTGCCTTATCCAGAGCCTGTTTCACGACTTCGGCTCGGGCTGTATTCTGGGCGACACCGGGGTGCTGTGGCAGAACCGTGCTGCGGGTTTCAACGTCAGCCCCGAACACGTCAATGGCTGGGCCCCCGGCAAGCGTCCCGCCCATACGCTCAACCCATCCTGTTACCTGGCCGACGATGGCCGCCGCTGGTTCTTCGGCACTCAGGGAGGCGATGGTCAACCGCAGACGCAGATGGTCCTGGCGACGCAGCTCATCGACTATCAGCAGCCTATCGATCAGGCCTTGGGCTTCCCCCGCTTTTTGCTGGGCCGCAGTTTTTTCGACAGCACCGACAACCTCAAACTCGAAGGCGACATGAGCGCCGCGGGCATCGAAGGCCTGGCGGCGCTGGGTCATGGGGTGGAAATCATACCGGCGCAGAGCCCGATGACGGGCCACGCCGGTATCATCGCCATCGATGCCCAAGGGCGGCGCAGTGCCATGCATGATCCGCGAGGCGAGGGTACGGCACTTGGTCAGGCAGAATGAAGGTTGAACGGGTATTTGCCGGATACTAGCCATCTCGTGTATAGGCATGAGGCTTTCTAGACAACAGAGGAAACGATGGGGTTGAGTACCGTCACTGCCAAACAGCTTGAGGTGCAGCGTATCGTCGATGCGCTGTTCAAGGCTATTGCCCACCATCGCCTGCCGCCCGGCACTCGGTTGGTCGAAGCCCACATCGTCGAAACCTTGCAGGCCAACCGCAATCACGTGCAAGTCGCCCTGCAGCGGTTGGCGATGCAGAAAGTAGTGACCATCGAAGCCAATCGGGGCGCCATGGTGGCCCAGCCTACAGCCAAGGAGGCGCGGGACATCTTCAGTGCCCGTCGCGCCATCGAACGGGCGATTGTCGAGGCCATTACCCCGGCCGTGATGCGCAAGCACCGCCAGCGCATTGCCAGCCATATGAACAACGAGCGCAAAGCCACCAGCGATACCGATCGACGCGCCATCGTTCGCGAGCTGAGCGAATTCCATCTCATGCTCGGCGAGATCAGTGGAAACGTCGTGCTCAGCGATATCCTGGGCAATCTGATGGTGCGCAGCTCATTGATCGTGGCGCTGTACCAGCGCAACGATGTGCCCTCATGCGCGTCGGACGAACATCAGCAGATCATCACCGCGCTGGAACAGGGCGATAACGCGGGGGCCGTACGGGTCATGCTGGAACACCTGGACGAACTTGAAGGGCAGTTGGCCCTGGAAGAGCGAGCCCTGGAGGAGTTCAACCTCAAGCAGGCGCTGAGTGGCTGACGAGCAGGCTTGCCCGTTCAATCATGGCCTCAGCAACGTCCCGACCGGTCGACTGAATGTTTGCCTGCCACCCTTGAAGCCCATCACCGGGGCGCTTATCTCGGCGATCACCGCTGCTGGCGAAGGCGCGTCGAAGACGATGAAGTCGGCGCGGCAGCCCGGTAGCAGGCCGTAATCCTTCAGCCTGAGCAGGCGTGCCGATTCGCTAGATACCCAGGCCAGGCACTGCAGCAACTGCGGCACTGTGCCCATCTGGCTGACGTTGGCGAAGAGGTTGGCCTGACGCACCAGCGAAGCATCGCCATAGGGCGTAAACGGGTTGCCGACATTGTTGGTGGACACCGAACACGTCACGCCGCAGGCGTGCAGATGCGCCAGCGGTGCCAGCCCCCGAGGTTTGTTGTGGAACACGTCGCGCCCCATCAGGAACAGGTCGGTGCTGGGCAGGCAGGTCACTTGAACGCCCGCTTCGGCCAGCTCCAGTGCGAGCACCGTCAGTGATCCCTGGGGCAGGGCGGACAGCTTGGTCACATGGCCGATGGTCACACGTCCGCCCCAACCATGCAGCCGAGTGCAGCGCGCGACTTCCATGACGGTCAGGCCTTCGGGGTTCAAATCGAAATCCAGATGAAGGTCCAAGTCGCAGTCGTAGCGTGTGGCCAGTTCGAACAGCCGCTGGATCTGCCCCAACGGGTCGCTGTCCATATACGGGCACCCACCCAGGACCGTTGCACCGCTTTCCAGCGCCTGGCACAACAGTGCCTCGGTCCCTGGGTTGTTGAGCATTCCTTCCTGCGGAAACACACACAGTTCCAGGGTGATCGCCCATGCATAGTCGGCCTGCAAACGGCGAATGGCATGGAAGCCGGTCAAGCCGATCTGCGGATCAAGCTCCACATGGGTGCGCATGTGCGTGGTGCCCTGCACGATGGCCTTATCCAGCACCTGCGAGCCGCGCCGATACACATCGTCTTCGGTAAACCCGGCTTTGGCCGCTCGGGTTTGGGCCACCGCTTCCGCCAGCGTGCCTTCCTGAAGATGGCATCGCTGCATGATGCAGGCTTTGTCCAGGTGAATGTGGGTTTCGATCAGGCCGGGCATCACGAGCTGCCCACGCAAATCGAGGGTTTTCCCATGGGCCTGCGTCTGCGCTCAAGGCTTCGACGAAATAGCCGTTCTCCACCTGCAGTTCGGTCAGGTGGCTATCGGCGCCGAGCCGCACATTGATGATCTTCATCGCCTTCATGCACTGACACCTTCGCCCAGGTAGGCCGCAGCCAGGTCTTTGTCTTCGCGCAATTGAGCGGCGCTGCCGGTTTTCACGATGGTCCCGGTTTCCAGCACATACGCACGATCAGCCACTTGCAGCGCCAGGTTGGCCATCTGGTCCACCAGCAGAATGGTCACGCCCTCGTCACGCAGGGCAGCCAGCGCGTCGTAAAGCTCGCCGATCATGGCGGGCGACAGGCCTAGGGAGGGTTCGTCGAGCAACAGGATTTTCGGCTTCGCCATCAGACCGCGACCCACCGCGACCATTTGCTGTTCACCTCCGGACAACAGGCCGGCCGGGTTGTCGATGCGATCGCGCAGGCGAGGGAAGCGCCTGAGGATGGCCTCGATTTCAGCGTCGGTATCGAAGGCTTCGCGGCGTGAGTAACCGCCCAGTAGCAAATTGTCGCGCACGCTCAGGTAAGGAAAGACCTGACGGCCTTCGGGCACCAGTGCCAGGCCCTGTGCGGCAATCAGGCTAGCGCTGGTCTGTTCGATATTTTCGTTGTCGAGCAGGATGCTGCCGCTGCTGGCGCGATGCAGGCCGGCCAGGCATTGCAGAATGCTCGATTTGCCAGCGCCGTTCGCGCCGAGAATGGCCACCAGCTCGCCAGGATTGACCAGCAGATTGACCTTGTTGACCACGGCGGACGCGCCGTAGTCAATGACCAGATCCTTGACGTACAGACGCGCATCGCGGCTACCAGCCCAGGGTTGGGCACGCGCGGTGGCCTGATAGTCGGTGCCGCCCAGATAGGCCGCGATCACTTGCGGATTCTGGCGGATTTCAGACGGCGGCCCCGAGGCGATCGGCTTGCCAGCGTCAAGCACCAGTAAATGCTCGGACACCGACATGACCAGCGTCATGTCGTGCTCGACCAGAATGACCGTGAGGCCGAAGTCAGCCAGCTTGCGCAGCAGTGTCGCCAGGTCGTCGGTGTCGCGACGACTGAGGCCCGCGGCAGGTTCATCCAGCAGCAATACGGCCGGTGCGGTCGCCAGCGCCCGGGCTATTTCCACCAGGCGACGGTCTACGTGAGGCAAATCTTCGGCGGGAATATTCACCTCGCCGCGGTAGCCCACCAATGCCAGCAGATCCAGCGCCAGGCTGCGTTGTGTTTCCGGGGCGCGGCTGAACGGCAGACCCAGGCGTCCCTTCTGCATCGCCACCAACAGATTATCGAGTACGGACATTTCGCCGAACAGCAAGGTGGTCTGGTAAGTACGGGCGATGCCGGCCCTGGCGGTTTTCCAGGCGGGTAGGCCGGCCAGCGGCTGCTGCAATTCGATCTGGCCGCTGTCCGGTGCGTAGAATCCACTGATCATATTCAGAACGGTGGTTTTGCCCGCGCCGTTGGGGCCGATGATGCTGGTGATACTGCCAGCGGGTGCCTGCAGGCTGACGTGTTGCGCGGCCTGCACACCGCCGAAGCGAATGCCGATATCGGAAACCCGCAACCCCGAGGACGGGCCACGGCTGCGTAGATGCGCGGCCATGCGCGCTTGATCGATGGACGTCGGCGGCAGCAAGCGCACCGGTTTGATCAGGCGTCGGGCAAGGGCGCCCAGCAGTCCGTTGGGCGCGATCCACAATACGATGAGCAGGAGCAGGGAGAAGATCAACAGCCGGTATTCGGCGAAATCCGAGAGCAGTTCCGGTACCAGCACGATCAACACTGCGCCGATCAGCGGCCCGAACAGCATGCCACTGCCGCCCACGATCACGGCCAGAACGAACAGGATGGATTGGGAGAAGGGAAAGGATTCAGGGTTGATGAACATCAGCAATGGCGCGAGCAAACCGCCTGCCAGCCCGGTCAGCGCTGCGGACAATGCGAACGCCAGGGTCTTGCTGATCACCGGATTGAAGCCCAGCGAGCGTGCCGCGATTTCCGAGGTTTTCACCGCACGCATGGCCTTGCCCCAGCCGCTCTGGCTCAGGCGTCGATAGAACAGCAGCGCGCCGATCATCAGCGCGGCGGCCAGCAGGGCGAGCAGGATCGCTGGATCCAGGTCGGCGAACTCCGGTAGCGGGATACCCATCAAGCCGTTGGAACCCCCGGTCACGTCCCGCCATTCGATCAATCCGTGATGCACCACGAACGCAAAGGCGATGGTGATCATCGCCAGGTAAGGGCCGCTGACCCGAAGCGCGGGGATCGCCAGCAGCGCGCCAATCAGACCCGCCACCGCACCGGCCATTGGCAGGGCCAGCCACAGCGTCCATCCGGCCATGGTCAAGAGTGCCGATACATAGGCGCCTATCGCGTAGAACGCGATATGCCCGAAGGAAATCTGTCCGCTCAGGCCAATCAGGATATTGAGGCCGACGCCGACCACCGCCGCCAGGGCGCAGAGGGTGAAAACCAGTAACGAGTAGCTGTCGAGCGTGAACGCCATGACGCCGCAGACCACAGCGAGCAAGGCGATGAACGCTGGAGCGACCAGGGTTTTGAGGTTGTTCATACTTTCACCAATACCCGGCTGCCGAACAGGCCGTTAGGACGAATCGCCAGCGCCAGAATGACCAGCGCAAACGTGAATATCTGGGTGAATGCAGAGCCGAAGTACAGGGTGATCAACGCCTCGGCCAGGCCGAACAGCAATCCGGCGGCGAACACACCGCCCGCGCTGCCGATGCCACCGAGAATCGCCACCGCAAAGGCTTTCAGGCCGAACAACATGCCCATTTCCGCGTTGACGCTGAACAGCGGCGCAATCAACAGGCCTGCCACCGCCGCGAAGACGGTCGACAGCGCAAAGGCGATGGCGACCACACGATTGACGTTGATGCCCATCAGCATCGCAGCGCGCGGATTCTGCACGCAGGCTTCCAATACCTTGCCCAGCCGGGTGTAACGCCGTACCAGATACAGCGCCAGGGCGACAGCCGCGCCTGCCAGTGGAATCAACAGCTGCAGGGCGCTGATATGGCTGCCGAACAGCTCGACATTCAGGTTCACCAAGCGGCTCTCGAACTGCCGAGGTTCCTTGCCGAAGGTAAACAGCGCCAGGTTGTCCACCAGAATCCCGCCCGCCACCGTTGCCATCAACCAGGCCTGCGAACCACGGCTGTGAAAGGGCCGCACCAGGTAGCGCTCGATCACCAAGCCATACACCGCACAGAGGATCAATGTCAGTGGCACGCCCAGCCACAGTGGCCAGCCCCAGTTGATGCAAAACAGGTAGCCGAGCACCGCACCGACCATCATGGCGCTGCCCTGGGCAAAGTTGACGGTGCGCGATACGACGTAGGTGAGGTGAAAACCCAATGCCAGCAAGGCGTACATGCTGCCCAGGCCGAGCCCGGTGATAACGGCGGCGGTGAACATCGCTTACTCCTGAGGCTTGAGCGGCACGATCTGGTCGTTGACGAAGTGGGTGAAGATATAGTCGTCAGGGCCCAGGGCATCATGCTTGGATGGGCTGAACGGCTGCTTGTAGTGCTTGATCAAGCCGTCATAGTCCGTGACTGCGTAGAATCCGTCGCGCACGGCAGGGCCCTGCGTGGTGCCGGCCTTTTCGATGGCTTGGGCGGCGAGATGCAGCGCGTCGTACGCGTTGGCGATGCCGACTGCCGGGGTGACGTCGGCCACGGTCTTGATCTGCGGGTAGGCCGTCTTCAATGCGGCCAACAATGCATCGCCCTTGGCACCGTTGTGTTCCGTGAACACGTAGGTCTGAATGAAATGGACCTTGGACGCGTTCGGCCCCGCCAGTTCGCCGAAACGACCACCCGCCGGCCCCCAGTGAGAAACCACAGGCACGTCCCAGCCCATGCGGTCCAGGGATTTGACCACCTGTGCCGAAGGACCCACGTTGCCCACCATCAGCAGAGTGTCCGCGCCGGCGTTTTTCAGGCGGGTCAGTTGCGGAACCACATCCAGGTCGCTGTCCTGAATGCGCTCGACACCGGCATTGGCCAGGCTGCGTTTTTCCAGGGCGCGTTTGAAACCTGCCTCGTTGGATTCGCCCCAGGGATTATTGATGAGGATCATGCCCGGCTTTTTCATGCCGTTGTCGACCCCGTATTGCACCAGGGCCTCGTCCACCAGCTCATCGACGGCGGAGACCCGGAACACGTAGTTGTCTGCCGAACCGTTTTCGGTGATTTTCGTACCCGCGGCCCAGATGCCCATGAACGGTACTTTCAGTTGATTGGCCAGCGGCACGATAGCCAGGGAAACTGGCGTGTCCAGTCCGCCGAACAGCACGGTGACCTTCTCGCGCTGGACCAGCTCGCGCGCGGCGAGCATCCCCTTGGACGGGTTGCTTTCATCATCTCGACGCACCAGCTCCAACTGACGGCCAAGCACGCCGCCGCTGGCATTGACCTCATTGATGGCCATGGTCAGGCCGCGGGTCAGGGCTTCCCCGGACTTGGCCGATTGGCCCGAAAGGGCGGCTACCAAACCGACTTTGATCGGCGGTTCGACCGCTTGCGCGCCATGGATCATTGCCAGGTTGAGCGTGGCTGCCGCAGCCACGGGGAACAGCAGACGTTGCAGGTTTGGAAGCCAGGTGGCCATGGTTTACTCTCCTGATTGCTAGCATTTGCATATTTATTGCTAGCAAGTAGGATGCCAGTCGTTAGATCCACAAAAATGGCTGATATGTCAGTAAATACCGCGGTCTGCGCGCCAAAATAAAGCGGTTCGCACCAAGCGGATGCACCCGCCATCAGCGGACGTCCCATGATTCAGGAGTTGTGACGATGATCGACATGAACAAAGACGTACAGATTGTTAGCAGTTTCCTCGAAGCCTCGATGGCCCCGGATCCGGTCCGCGCCGCGACGTTCATGAGTGAGGATGTGCAGATCACCTTTACCGGCGGACGGATGATGCCCGATCCCCAGGCAATCACTGCGTTCAACGGTTCACGTTACGCGTGGGTCAAGAAGGCCCTGGGTGATTTCGACTGGATGGACCGTGGTGATCACACCGTGGTGTATTCAAACGGAACGCTTTATGGCGAATGGGCTGATGGCCGCAGTTTCTCGGGCAATCGTTATCTGGATCGATTCGAGGTGCGTAATGGCAAGATAGTCCGCATGGACGTCTGGAATGACAGCGCCGAATGGCTGCTGACGCCAGAAATTGCCAAGGCCTGAAAAACGACCTGGCAAACCTCCGGCCCGTGTTTCAGCCACCCGTACCTATGGGCAAAGTGAGCCGTTGCGTTCCGGCTCGCTAACCCGCTCTATTGCCAAAAAAACCGCGCAGCAGAAACCCTGTAAGAAAAATCTGAAAATCCCCCCTTCGCCTATCATCCCATTCCATCCGCTGCCAACCTCCCGCTCCCCCCACCCAACACCTGAGCCGGAGAGCTGCATGGACGTCGCCTTGTGCACCATCAACAACACCGTTTACGACATTGCCGGATTCGAGGCGCTGAGCCCCAAGTGCATTGCCGTCATGCGGCGCAATCTGCTGTGTCCGCGTTGCATGGGCCCGGGGTTCTATCGCAAGGCGGCGCGCAGTGGTCAGGCCTCCTGCTTCGGTGCCCGGCCCCATGCCGAGTTCTGCGACATGGGCGGCCCGCAGAGCGCGTCGTACCGAGGTGACACCCTGGATCAGGACGATGTGGTCAACCGGGGCGAACGCATCGAGGTGGACTTTGCCTTTGGCGCACCGCTGCATCATCACGCGGTGGAGGAGGGCGCAGAGGCCACCTATGGCGCAGGCCGCCAGAGTGGCGGGCATGCCACACAAAGAACCCAGACCCGTCATCGGCGCTTGAGCACGTTGCTGAAGAACCTGATCCTGAGTGAAGACTTTCGTCGCTCGGAGCAGTTGATCTCGGTGGAAAGCGGGCTGTTCAAGGTCCGCGATTTCTTCGTGCCGTTCGCCCATGCCGAGTTTGATGAGCTGGAGCGCATGCGCGGTTATTGGGGATTGATCTCCGATGCGGCGCAGTCGGGCGATCAGCCGCCGAGCCTGTGGCTCAACACCGGCGGGCGGCAGGACTTGAGCGTGGTGGTCGACAGTTCGCTGTCCGACGATTTCATCCAGCGCTTTCCCATTCACGAACTCGAGGACCTGGCCGGTGCCTACGTGCTGGTGTTCGGATGCGTACGTGTGTCGAAGAATGCCAAGAAGTACATCGCGGTCCATGATATCTCGCGTATAACGCTCAACAAGACGCCTTGATGTCGCGCCGGATCTACACGACCGGCGCAGTTGGTTCGATTGTGAAGGAGTGATGCATGTTGTTGGAGTACGGTGCGATCACCGTGATGTTTCCCATTGCGCTGGTGATTGCCGGTTGGCTTTGGCTGAGTGGCACTCGCGCGGCGTGTGCGGTGTGGTTGCTGACGGTGCTGGGCGCCTACGCCCTGGTCGGCGCCAGCAAGATTCTGTTCAAGGGGTGGGGCATCGGCTTGCCGTCGTTGAACGTTGCCGTATTCAGTGGCCATGCGATGAATGCCTGTTTGATGGTGCCGGTGCTGGCGAGTGTGCTGGCGCGGCAGATCCACCCGCGGCTGCGATGGCCAGCGGCGCTGGCGGGTCTTGGCTTTGGGGTCTGGTTCGCGGCGACGCTGGTGGGCAATGTGATCCACCCGATGGCGGAGGCCATCATGGGCGCGATCATCGGTGCGAGCGCTGCGCTGGGGTTTCTTCTGGTATTGGAGCGCTGGAACCCGCGACGTCTCGGGCCGACTGCGCTGGTGCCCGGGTTGATGCTGATCGTGCTGGCGGCCAGCGCACCGAAATTCACTGCCGAGCATTGGCTCGATCAGGTGGCCACGTCGCTTTCAGGGGCGACCAAGCCGTTTCGCCATGCCGACCTGAAGCGCGAATCCTCGGCGCTGTGAGGACTGTGGAAGCGGCGCGCCTGCGCCGCCTCCCATGCTCGCACTAGCCCAGCTGCTGGACGATCTTGTCCTTGATCAGCAGGCGTTTTTCCTTGAGCTTCTTGACCTCGTCGTCCGGCGCGGCGCGGTCTTCGGCCTTGACCACGTCGGCGTCGCTGACGTGGTATTCGGTCAGCAGCTGGCTGAGGCGATCATCGCTCTTGGCGCGGGTTTCGACCTCTTCCTTGCTCAGTTTCAGGTCAGCGAACAGGTTGTGTTTTACCGGCATCTCGACACCTCTGGTCAGTGTGGACAGAATGGCGGGCCATCGAAAACGACCCCATGCGTAGCTTCGACCCACAGTCGGGGGCAGATCGTTCAATGCATGTGCCCGCAACGGGGGCTCTCAGGATTGGCGACCGCAGGCACGGATGGATGTCCCCGTGGGGGCAGGGCCGATATATACTGCGCGCCATTATTCGTGGGAGAGGCTTGTGGCCATCGATATTCACTGGATTCGCGACGATGCCAGCCTGGCTGAGCATTGCGCCCACTGGCAGCGCCTGCCGTACGTCGCCCTCGACACCGAATTCATGCGGGTCGACACCTTCTACCCGATCGCCGGACTGCTGCAGATCGGCGACGGCGCCAGCGCTTTTCTGATCGACCCCTTGTCGATCACCCAATGGCAACCGCTGACTCAACTGCTGGAAAACCCTGCGGTGATCAAGGTGCTGCACGCCTGCAGCGAAGACCTGGAAGTTTTGTTGCGCCTGACCGGCAGCCTGCCGGCGCCGCTGTTCGACACCCAATTGGCGGCGGCTTACCTCAACCTGGGTTTCTCCATGGGTTACTCGCGCCTGGTTCAGGAAGTGCTGGGCATCGAGCTGCCCAAGGGCGAGACCCGTTCGGATTGGCTGCAGCGGCCGTTGTCCGATACCCAGGTCAGCTATGCCGCCGAAGATGCCGTGCACCTGGCCGAAGTGTTCGAGAAGCTGCGTCCGCAGTTGTCCGAGGACAAGTACGCCTGGGTCCTTGAAGATGGCGCGGAACTGGTTGCCCAACTGCGCCGCGAAGTGAACCCCGACGAGCTGTACCGTGACGCCAAGCTGGCGTGGAAGCTGTCGCGCGCGCAATTGGCAGTGCTGCGCGAGTTGTGCGCCTGGCGCGAGCGGGAGGCCCGTGCGCGCAATCTGCCACGCAACCGCATCGTGCGTGAGCAATCGCTGTGGCCGCTGGCCAAACTGCAACCGGACAACCTGCAGACCCTGGCCAAGATCGAAGACATGCACCCGCGTACCGTCCGCCAGGATGGCGAGCAGATTCTGGAGTTGATCAAGACCGGTGCCAGCGTTCCGCCCGAACAGTGGCCGGCGGCGCTGCCCGAGCCTTTGCCCATCGAAAGCTCGGCCGTGCTCAAGCAGCTGCGCGCCATCGGCCAACGCGAAGCGGAGCGCCTGAACATGGCACCCGAGCTGATGCTGCGCAAGAAAACCCTCGAGGCCTTGCTCAAGACCGGCTACCCCGATGGCCCTTATCAATTGCCCGATTCGCTGCGTGGATGGCGACGCGAGCGCATGGGGCAGGCCCTGCTCGACAGCCTGGCCAACGCTGGAGACCCGTCATGAAACGCATCTGCTCGATCTATCGCAGCCCGCGCAAGAACGAAATGTACCTCTATGTGCTCAAGAGCGACGCGCTGGAGCGCGTGCCCGAAGGCCTGCTGGGGGTGTTCGGCAAGCCGGTGCACGCCTTCGACCTGGTATTGAGCCCCGAGCGCGCCCTGGCGCGTGAAGACATCAATCTGGTGCTGGAACACCTGGATACCCAGGGTTATCACCTGCAGATGCCGCCCGCCGAAGACGAGTACATCGAGCATCTTCCCGAAGAGCTGCTGCGCCGCAACGACCCCATCTGATCATCCCTATCTGCTGCCGCCCTGCTGAAACAGGGTCGGCCAGCTGTCTTGACCAAGGTTTCGCAATGACCCGCGTTCTGATCGCCGAACACGATTACGCCGTTTACGCCAGGTTGCTCGGCGCAGCTGCTCCTCATTTGAATGTACAGACCAGCGGCGATCCGGCCGAACTGGCGCGGTTGGCGGCAGACTGCCCGGTGTGGCTCGGCCAGCCGGACCTGTTCGTCAACCTGTTGCGCACCGGCGCGACCCCGCAATGGGCGCAGTCGACCTGGGCGGGGATTACGCCGCTATTGAAGGAAGGCTTGCCGCGCGGCTATCGCCTGACCCGTGCGGTGGGTATTTTCGGTCAGGTCATGGCCGAGTACATGCTGACGTACATGCTCGGCCATGAACGCGAGGTGCTGGCGCGACTGGTCAGCCAGGTCGAGCGCAAGTGGGATCCGCGTCCCGGCTCGAGCCTGGCCGGGCGTAGCGTGCTGATCGTCGGTGTCGGCGAGATTGGCCAGGCGGTGGCGAGTTTGCTGCAACCCTTCGGTGTCACCCTTAACGGGGTGGCGAGCAGTGCAAGAACGCTGGCGCCTTTCGCCGAAGTGGCACCGCTCGCCGAGCTCGGGCGCCTGGTGGCGCAGGCCGACTATGTCATCAACCTGCTGCCCGACACCCCGCAGACCCACGATTTGTTCGATGCGGCGATGTTCATGCGTTTCAAGCCCGAAGCGCTGTTCATCAATGCCGGACGCGGCGTGGCAGTGGTGGACGCGGATCTGGTGGAAGCGCTCAAGGAAGGGCACCTGGCCGGTGCGGTCATCGACGTCTGTCGGCAGGAGCCGTTGCCGGTCAAGCATCCCTTCTGGACCGCGTGGGGCTTGCTGCTCACCGGCCACAGCGCAGCACCGACCTCGCCGTCGGCCATGGTCGAGCTGTTCGTCGAGAACCTGCAGGCGTGGCAGGACGGCAAGCCGCTGCGCGGCGAAGTGGATTTCGCTCGCGGCTATTGAGTTGCGGGGATGGAGGTAAGCAGGGTCGGCGGCGGATGGCGCGCCGACCCTTCGGATCACAGCGTGAAGTCGCCTTCAGCCACCAGTTGGCTCAGAGGCAGACGCGGGCTCGGCAGCTCGCGGCCTTGCAGGTATTCGGCCAGGGTGGCCTTGTCGCCCAGCTTGCCGATGGCCACGGCGGCGTGCAGCGCGTATTCGGCGGGAACTTTCAGCTCTTCACGGGTCTTGTCCTGGTCGAAGCCGGCCATCCCGTGCGTGTGCCAGCCGCTGATGCTGGCTTGCAGCGCCAGGTGGGCCCAGGCCGAACCGGTGTCGAAGGTGTGCCACAGCGCGGGCGATTCCTCGGTCGCGCCGGGTGCGGTGAAGGTGGTCTTCGAGGCGATGATCACGATTGCCGACGAATGCTGCGCCCAGGAGCGGTTGAATTCATTGAGCAGACCCAGGTAACGCTCCCAGTTCGGCGTGCCACGGCGCGCGTAGAGAAAGCGCCAAGGTTGCGAGTTGTAGGCCGAAGCGGCCCAGCGAGCGGCTTCGAAGAAGCTGAGCAGGGTGTCCTGTTCGATCTCGACCGGCTCGAACGCACGGGGCGACCAGCGATTGATGAATTGCTCGTGGATGGCGTAGTCGGCGATGCGGGGATTGGCGCTCATGGCATTCCTGAATAAGAGAGTGATGGATGACAGGGGCAAAACCTACTGCGAATCGATCGCGCCTGACAAGTGAAGCTTGACCGGCAGTCGCCAGGGCTTGGCCCGCGCGCCGCAGCGCACTAGACTGGCGGCCCTTTCAGGTACCGCCTATGCCTGAACCGTCAATTTCGTACAGGACACTCGGTAACATGGCCGCCATCGTCGAACCCTTCTGGATGCGCAAGACGCTCGACCAACTCGATCCGGTCGAGTGGGAGTCGCTGTGCGACGGGTGCGGCCTGTGCTGTCTGCAGAAGCTCGAGGACGAAGATGACGAGAGCGTCTACTACACGCGCGTGGCGTGCAAGATGCTGGACCTCAAGACCTGCCAGTGCAGCGATTACCCAAGGCGCAAGCTCGAAGTGCCTGACTGCATCCAGCTGACGCCGGGCCAGGCCGACCAGTTCAAGTGGCTGCCGCCCACCTGCGGATACCGCCTGGTCAGCCAGGGGCAGGATTTGCCGCTGTGGCATCATCTGGTCTGCGGTGATCGCGAACAGGTGCACAAACAGCGTATTTCACAGTCTGGAAAGATGGTCAGCGAAAAGGATGTCGATGAAGACGACTGGGAAGACTATCTGATCTTTCGGGCGGGCTGATCGAGCGCGGAAGTCGGTCAGTGAGAACGCTGCCCATCCCTGCAGCGTTGCAGGGATGGGCAGCCTACCGACAGCTTAGACTTTAGGGGTCACAGCCGGATCTTCACCGGTCACGGTCGCCGTGTCGGTGGCCGAATCGGCATTCTTCTTCAGATTCAGCAGGTCTTCGCCAGCGCGCTCGATCTTGCTGCGGATCTCTTCCAGATCGCTACGACCTTTTTCGGCCAGCGACTTGGCTGCGCAGTGACCGCTCCAACCGCGTGCCAGGGCAGCGCCGCCGATGGCCACCTGGATCAGGCCGAAGATCCCGCCGCGGCGCAGACCCTTGCCGATCGTGACGACGCCTACCAGCAGCGAGCCGGCGCGTTCCCAACCCTTGACGTTATGGTAGTCGGGCTGAGTAACGGATTTGATGACGTCCACGGTTTTGCTGTCGCTCATGGTGAATCTCCTGATAGGGCAGTGATAACAAGCTGACTGCCAAATCGTCACGCTGTTCCATCGGCTTATTTGAATTTGGGCCCGGAGCGCGTGTTGTTGCCCTTGGCCAGTCGATCGTAGAGCACGACGTTGACCGTGGCCGCCAGGTTCATGCAGCCGGTGGTAGGAATATAGATGGTGTCTTCGCACCAGTCGCGCACGCTTTGGTCGAGGCTGCCGTCTTCGGGGCCGAAAATGTAGATGGCACGGTCTGGGTGGGTGTACTCGGGCAGCGGGCGTGCGCCGTCGACCAGTTCCACGGCCACGGGCGTGCAGCCCAGGGGGATGATCTTCTGCAGGTCGTCGATGCCGATGAGCGGGATGTCGTAGTGAACCCGCTTGGTGTCGGTGACGAAATCCCGCGCACGCTCGTAGCGCTTGCCGGTGTAGAACACCGAATTGACCCCATAGCAACCGGCGGCGCGCATCACCGAGCCGACGTTTTCCGGGGATTTGGGGTTGAATAACCCGATGCAGCTGTACCGTTTGTTGGCCACGTGCTCGCTCAGTCTTTTTTCATCAATCCGGCCAGGGCCGCGAAGGGGTTGTGGGTCGCCTTGGCGATGGTCGGGCTGCTCGTCGAGCCTTCGGCATAGTACTGCTGGTCGGTGTAGCGCGAGTGCTCGTTGTCGTGGCAGTACAGGCACAGCAGTTCCCAGTTGGAGCCGTCCTGGGGGTTGTTGTCGTGGTTGTGGTCGCGGTGGTGCACGGTCAGCTCGCTCAGGCGCTTGCCGGCGAACTCACGGGCGCAACGGCCACACACGTGGGGGTACATGCGCAGGGCCTTGTCGCGGTAGCCGCTTTCGCGCTCGCGCTGGGCATCGGCCAGAATGCGATCGAGCTTGGCGGTATGGGGTGTGGACGAACTCATGGGGTTCACCTCGGATAATGACGGTCAGGCGCTATATTAACGGTTTCCCTCGTCCGGAGGAGCGGTCCGTGACCGCGAAAAGGGCGGCGCATCCCATGACCGCTCCTGCATCAGGCTGTGATGTATACTGCGCGCCGGTTTTTTGAGGTGCCGCCCCATGAGTACAGAAGATCCCCGTTTCGCCGGTATTGCCCGCCTGTATGGTCTGGAGGGCATGCAGCGCCTGCGTGATGCGCACGTGGCCATCGTGGGTGTGGGCGGCGTCGGCTCCTGGGCGGCGGAAGCGATTGCCCGCACCGGGGTGGGCGAAATCTCGCTGTTCGATTTGGACGATGTCTGCGTCAGCAACGCCAACCGTCAGTTGCATGCGCTCGACAGCACCGTCGGCAAGCCCAAGGTCGAGGTGATGGCCGAGCGGCTGCGCGGCATCAACCCCGGTTGTACCGTGCATGCGGTGGCTGATTTCGTCACCCGCGACACCATGGCTGAATACATCACGCCGAACATCGATTGCGTGATCGACTGCATCGACAGCGTGAATGCCAAGGCCGCGCTGATCGCCTGGTGCAAGCGGCGCAAGATCCAGATCATCACCACCGGCGGCGCCGGCGGGCAGATCGATCCGACCCTGATTCAAGTGTGCGACCTGAACCGGACGTTCAACGATCCGCTGGCGTCCAAGGTGCGCTCGACTCTGCGCCGCGACTATGGCTTTTCGCGCACGGTCACCCGTCACTACAGCGTTCCCTGCGTGTTTTCCACCGAGCAGCTGCGCTATCCCAAGCCCGATGGCAGCATTTGTCTGCAGAAGAGTTTCGTCGGTGACGGGGTGAAACTGGACTGCGCGGGGGGCTTTGGCGCAGTGATGATGGTGACGGCGACCTTCGGTATGGTGGCGGCGACCAAGGCGGTCGACAAGATCGTCGCCGGAGTGAGGCGGCCGGCGGATCGGGTCAAGGCGGGAGTCTGAGGGCAGGGCAACTGCAACGCCGCGGCGGCTTCTTCGGCGGGCAGAGCCCGCTCCCACAAAAGGCGCATGCCATGCTTGCCCTGTGGGAGCGGGGCGGGTAGCGAGCCTTCTGCCCGCGAAGAATGCCCACCCAACGCACAGATTCACGCCAGTTCGCTCATCCGCTTCAATACCGCGTTCAGCCCATTGCTGCGCGAAGGTGACAGCTGGCGGCCTAGGCCCAGTTGCTCGAACCAGGCGTTAAGATCTAGCTCGCGCAGTGCCTGCGACTCCAGCCCCTGAACCCGCAGCAGCAGCAGCGCCAGCAAGCCGCGGATCATCCGGGCATCGCTGGCCGCCTTGAAGTGCCAGTGCTCGCCCTGCCGCTCGGCCACCAGCCACACCACACTCTCACAGCCGTGCACGCGATTGGCCTCTACCTGCTGCTCGTCGCCCAGCGGTTCCAGGCGTTCGCCCCACTGCATCAGCAACCGCGCGCGCTGCTCCCACCCGGCGGTCTGGGTGAACACCTGTAGCGCCTCGTGTGCCTGTGGACTCATCGTCATACGAGTATCTCCAGCGCCTTGTCCAACGCCTCGAAAAACCGCTGCAAATCCCCTGAGTCGCTGTACAGGCCAAGGGACACACGAATGGCGCCGGACAAACCCAGGTGCTTCATCAGCGGCATGGCGCAGTGATGTCCGGCCCGCACGGCGATGCCCTGATCGGTCAGCAAGTGCGCCAGGTCGGCGTTGTGCACGCCCTCAACGACAAAGCTGGCCAGCGCGACCTGCGGTGCGCCGAGCAGTTGAACGCCACTGCGCGCGCGCAACCCTGCCAGCAGTTGTGCATGGAGGGCTGCCTCGTGTTCGGCGACCGCCTGCGCGTCCAGGCCGCCCAGGTAATCCAGGGTCGCGCCCAGGCCGATGACGCTGGCGATGGGCGGGGTGCCTGCCTCATGGCCCAAGGGCGCGGGATGGAAGTTGGCGCTCTGGTAGTCGGCCTGGTGCACCATCTCGCCGCCGAACTGCCAGTGCGCGAGCTTCTGCAACGCCTCGCGGCGTCCATACAACACGCCGACGCCGTCCGGGCCGTACAGTTTGTGGCTGGAAAACACATAGAAGTCGCACTGCAGGCGTTCGACATCATGGCGTCCGTGCACCACGCCCTGGGCGCCATCCACCACCGTGATCGCACCCTGAGCCCGAGCCAGCGCCAGCAGGGGCGAGAGCGGTTGCCACGCACCGAACACATTGGACAACTGACTCACTGCCAATACCCGAGTACGCGGGCCGATGATCTGCGCGGCCGCTTGCAGATCGACCACGCCGCTGGCTTCCAGTGGCAGAACCCGTAACGACAGGCCGCGACGCTTGGCCAATTGTTGCCAGGGCAGCAGGTTGGCGTGGTGCTCGGCGGCGCTGATCACCAATTCATCGCCCGGCTGAAACTGCTCGGCCAGGCCATAGGCCAGCAGGTTCAGGGCACTGGTTGCACCGTGGGTGAAAACGATCTGCTCCGAACTGCTTGCATTGAGCCACTGCGCGACCTTCTCACGGCTGGCTTCGAACGCACGCGTGGCCAACGAGCCAGGCAGGTGCTGCGCGCGATGCACGTTGGCCGCACCCTGGGCGTAGTACTGGCCGATGGCGTCGATCAGGGCGTGTGGTTTCTGCGTGGTGGCAGCGCTGTCCAGGTAGGTCTGCTGCTGGTGTTGCAAGGCGGCGATGGCTGGGAAGTCAGAGCGCCAGGGGGAGGCGTGGAACATGGTCGAAGACCCCGGGCAAGAGGCCCGGCAGAGATGCCGGGCCCGATATCGCCACTTAGTTGTGAGCGTGCAGCGCTTCGTTGAGTTCGATGGCCGACTTGTGGCTCTTGCACTCCACGGCGCCGGTGACCGAATTGCGACGGAACAGCAGGTCGGGCTGGCCCGCCAGGTCGCGTGCCTTCAAGGTCTTGACCAGTTGGTTCTGCTCGTCGAGCAGGGCCACCTTGGTGCCCGCCGTGATGTACAGGCCGGCTTCGACGGTGTTGCGGTCGCCCAACGGGATGCCGATACCGGCATTGGCGCCGATCAGGCAGCCTTCACCTACCTTGATCACGATGTTGCCACCACCGGACAGGGTGCCCATGGTCGAGCAACCGCCGCCCAGGTCCGAGCCCTTGCCGACGAACACACCGGCCGAAACACGGCCTTCGATCATGCCCGGGCCCTGGGTGCCGGCGTTGAAGTTGACGAAACCCTCGTGCATGACGGTGGTGCCTTCGCCGATGTAGGCGCCCAGTCGCACACGGGCGCTGTCGGCGATGCGCACACCGGCCGGCACGACGTAGTCGGTCATCTTCGGGAATTTGTCCACCGAGAACACTTCCAGCAGTTCGCCCTTCAGGCGCGCTTCCAGCTGACGCTCGCCCAGTTCGGCCAGATCGACCGCGCCCTGGCTGGTCCAGGCGACATTGGGCAGCAACGGGAAGATGCCGGCCAGGTTCAGACCGTGTGGCTGGGCCAGACGGTGCGACAGCAGGTGCAGCTTCAGGTACGCCTCGGGCGTAGAGGTCAGCGCGGCGTCTTCGGCCAGCAGGGTCGCGACCAGTGGCTTGTGGCTCTCGGCCAGGCGAGTGAGCAGGGCAGCCTGGGCCGGGTCGACGTGCTTGAGCGCTTCGGCCAGCTGCGAAGCCTGGGTGTTGCTGAAGGTGATGGCCTGGTTGCCGCCGGTGTAGTTCAACACGGGTGCAATGGCATCGACCAGCGCGGTAGATGGGTTGGTCAGGGGCTGGGCGTAGAACACTTCCAGCCAGGTGCCTTGACGGTTTTGCGTGCCGACGCCGAAGGCCAGGCTGAACAGAGAATTGGACATGGAATTACCTCGTGCAGAATGAGTGCGGGCCCGTGTCAGGCAAAGGCCGCTGCGTAGATGTCGGGCTTGAAGCCGATCACGGTCTTGTCGCCAAGCTGCAACACCGGGCGCTTGATCATCGACGGCTGGGCAAGCATCAGCTCGATGGCCCGGGCCTGGTCGATGTCGGCCTTCTGTTCGTCGGCAAGCTTGCGGAAGGTGGTACCGGCCTTGTTCAGCACCACCTGCCAGCCGTGCTCGTCGCACCAGCGGGCCAGGTGCTCGCGGTCGATGCCAGCTGTCTTGTAGTCATGGAAGGCGTATTGCACCTGGTGCTCGTCGAGCCAGGTGCGGGCCTTCTTCATCGTGTCGCAGGCTTTGATGCCGTAGAGAATATGCGTCATTGATCTAGGAGGGGCTACGAATGCGCCCCACTGCCTCCCGAAAACGAATCGGGGAATTATGCGGCATCGACTGTGACAGCGCCATGCTTGCGTGGGCTGGGCTCGGCTGGACTTTGAAGCGATCACTGAACTGCGACATCCCGTTCGCGGCCAAACCGGTTGCAAACCGTTACCATGATCCCTGCCTGTCGATTCAAAGGAAATCCTGCCCCATGCAAACCGCCTACACCGTGCTGATCCTGTTGATGCTGGTCGGCGTTTCGCGGTTGTTCGCCCGCGTCATTCCCTTGCCATTGCCACTGCTGCAAATCGCCGCCGGGGGCCATCCTCGCCTGGCCGACCCTGGGCTTGCACGTTGCGCTGGAACCCGAGCTGTTCCTGTTTCTGTTTCTGCCGCCACTGCTGTTTTCCGATGGTTGGCGCATTCCCAAACGCGATCTCTGGCATTACCGCGGCCCCGTGCTGATGCTGGCGGTGGGCCTGGTGCTGTTCACGGTATTGGGGGCGGGGTACTTCATTCACTGGCTGCTGCCCGACATTCCGCTGCCAGTGGCCTTCGCCCTGGCGGCGGTACTGTCGCCGACCGACGCCGTGGCGGTGTCGGCGATTGCCCAGGACCGCTTGCCGACCCCGCTGATGCGCATCCTTCAGGGCGAAGCGCTGATGAACGATGCCTCGGGCCTGGTGACCTTCAAGTTCGCCCTGGCGGCAGCGATCACCGGCGTGTTCTCCCTGGCCGACGCCAGTGTCACGTTCGTCCTGGTGGCGGTCGGCGGCCTGGCCTTGGGCGTGCTGCTGAGCTGGGTGGTGGGGCGCCTGCGTGTCTGGATGATCGCGCGCGGCTGGGACGATCCGGCCACCCATGTGGTGTTCATGCTGCTGTTGCCGTTTGCCGCCTATGTGCTGGCCGAACGCCTGGGTGCCTCGGGCATCCTCAGCGCGGTGGCTGCCGGCATGATGCAGAGCTGGCTGGACCTGCTGCCCCGGCAGACCCGCACGCGCATCCTCAACCGCAGCGTCTGGGCCTTGCTGGAATTTGCCTTCAACGGCTTGATCTTCCTCCTGCTCGGCTTGCAGTTGCCGGACATCGTCAAGGCAGTGCTGAGCCACGAGCCGACGTTGTGGCCTGCGTTGTCGTGGCGCTGCCTGGAGGTGCTGGCGATCTTCGGCGTCTTGCTGGTGCTGCGTTTCGTCTGGGTGCAAAGCACCTGGCGCGCGACGACATGGATACGCCGCCTGCGCGGCAAGGCCACTATCACGCGGCTGCCAGACGCCCGCTCCTGCGCCCTGCTGACCCTGGGCGGTGTACGCGGCGCGGTAACCCTGGCCGGCGTCATGTCGGTGCCGCTGTTGATGGCACCCGGTCAGGACTTCCCTCAGCGAGACCTGCTCATCTTCATCGCCGCCGGTGTCATCCTGCTGTCGCTGGTCGTGGCCTGCATCGCCTTGCCGCTGCTGCTACGCGGCGTGGCCACCAGCGATGATCAGGGCGCTCGCCAGGAAGTACGGGATGCCTGGCGCCACACCGCCGAATCGGCCATTCGCTCGCTCGAAGAGGAAGATCCAGCGCAGAAAGCCACCGAGCAGGACGCCAGTCAGGCGGCCTTGGCGACCGAGCTCAAGGCGCGGATCATGTCCGAGTATCGCCAGCAGTTGGACGCGTTCGAGGATTCCGCCGAGGCCCAGGCGCTGGCCCGGCAAATGGATCAACTCGAACGCCACCTGCGGATCAAGGCACTGCGCGCGCAGCGCCTGGCACTCTATGAAATGCGCCGCGAACGCCGGATCGGCGACGATGCCGTGCGCGAGGTGCTGGCCGAACTGGACATGAGCGAGGCCAACCTCGGCCACGGGCGCTGAGCCCGGGCCGCGGGTTTGACAGCGCTCTGCGGCGGGCCGGCAATGGAGCACCCGCAGAACAGGCGCCGCGCGGGATGATCAGCTTTGCGCGTCTGTGGAGGAAGGTAGATCAGCGGCACCCGTGGGAATCTCGACGACAAACACGGTGCCCGCTTCCGCGCTCGAGGTGACGTCCACATGCCCCTGATGGGCGCTGACGATCTCGGACGCGATGAACAATCCCAGACCCAGGCTGGCATGCGGTCCTTTGTCGGTGGGTGACTCGGGTGAATATCTGTCCAATGGATTGAAGATCGATCCAAGGACGTCTTCGGGGATGACCGCGCCCGTGTTGTGAACCGTGAACCTCAGCGTATCGTCTGTGGCAACCAGCGCCACCGTGATGGCCCCCTGTGGATCACCATGTTGCACAGCGTTGCCTATGAGGTTGGAAAACACCTGTTCCAGGCGCGCGGCGTCGTAAAGGCCGATCGCACTGACCGGGCTTTCCAGCAGGATCGTCGCGTTCGGGTTCACCATGCGCAGCTCGTCGACGACGCGTTCGAGCGCAGGCGCCGCGTCGCTCCTGGTCTTCGACACCGGCAGGCCGGGGCCCAGTTGGGATCGGGTGAAGTCCAGCAGATCGCCCACGATTCGGGAAGCGCGCTTGACGCTGGTGTAGATCCGCGAGGTGATCTTGGTGGCCCGCGCACTCAGGTCATCTGTGCGCAGCAGTGCGTCCGCCCCCAGCATGATCGCGCCCAGAGGGGTCCGCAGGTCATGCCCCAGTATGCCGAGAAAGACGTTCCGCGAGGCTTGTACCGCCTTGGTGTAGCTGCCCACCGATCGCGCCAGGGCTTGATCGATCGCCTCGTTGAACCGGATCATGTCTTCGACATCGATGTCGGCTTTCTTGCTGGCGTCGTTGACCCACTGCTTGATGACACTTGCGCGCAGGGCGCGAAATTCGGCGACGACCTGCTCGATGGTGAATCCGGAAAGCAGCCTGGAAAGCGCATGGACATTGGCTGCGGTGGTATCGTTCTGGGCGTCATGGCCCTTGGATTTCTCGGTCTGCTGCTGGCTCGATTGCGCATTGCGCAGGTCATCGGCAATGGCCAGCAACATCGCGTGCGCATGATCCCTGAGGTCTTCACGATCGAGCGGCGTGCCGGGCGTTTCCAGGCTTCGCGCGAAATCTTCCCAGGTCTGAAGGATGGGTTCGATGTTCTTGAGGATGAAGTCTGACAGGCGCATGAAGACGGATCCGTTGTCATGAAGCCCCTGATGGCACCCCGGTGTACGGATTAAACCATTATTGCGCCGGTGGGTGTTCCGCAACCACGCCAGCGATCTTGAGGAGCCTGTTGAATCATGCTGAGTGCAGAGCTGAAGGCGTTCTACACCGTCGCTCTTTTGGGTAGTGTCACCCAGGCGGCCAAGAAGCTTGGCTTGAGCCAGCCGACGGTCACTACGCAGATTCGGCAGCTGGAAAGCCGCTACGCGGTCGAGTTGTTCTATCGAGGCGGGCGTCGTCTGACCGTCAGCGATGAGGGAGCTCGGCTGCTGCCAAAGGTGAAAGTCCTGCTTCAGCATGATTCCGATATCGAGTTCCACCTGCGAAACTGCGGCCAGGGCAGGGGGGCACTCAGAATAGGTGCAACGGCGCCTTATTACATACTCGATCTGGTCAAGACATTTCGCGAACGTTTGCCCCACATCGACGTATCGGTGGAAATAGGCAACTCTCAGGACGTCCTCGAGGCGCTGGAAGAGTACCGGGTAGACCTGGCGGCGTCCTCGCAATGGCTGGAGGATCCGCGTTTGATGCACCTGGTGCTGGGCACCGATCCCTTGGTGCTGGCCGTCCACAAGCAGCACCCGCTGGCCATGCATGATTGCGTGCCGCCCAGCGCGCTGGCCGGACAATGCCTGTTGATGCGTGAACACGGTTCCACCACCCGAACGTTGACCGAGACCTTCTTGGCCACCCATCAGGTTCGCCCTGTTATCGAACTGGAAATCGGCAGCCGCGAATCCATTCGCGAGGCCGTTCTGCGCAATATCGGTGTCAGTCTCATTGCCCGCCAGGAGGTACCCGTCAATCCGGATCTGCGAATCATCGCGGTAGAAGGCGCGCCGCAGATCGCCGAGTATCTGTATTGCCTCAAGGATCGCAGGCAGGCACGTTTGCCCGCCGCCTTTCTCGACGTCGCTCGCGACAGTCTTGAGCGGTAGATGCTTAACAAATTTGCCGATATGACTATCGCCAGCTTTTGGCTATCTGCCACATCGCCGTCGCAATAGCACCCTAGCATTGCCTCATCGACACGAATGCCGCGTTGCACACGCGGTTCGTGCTCCATCTGATGAGGTGCATCCATGCTCTGTTCCCTTCCCACCGCTGAAGCCTCCCCGAGCGTACAGGTTCGGATCGCTGACTTGCAGAAGAGCTTCGGCGCCTTCAAGGCATTGGATAATGTGTCATTGGCCGTCTCGCCTGGCGAGCTGGTGTGCCTGCTGGGGCCATCGGGGTGCGGCAAAACCACCTTGCTGCGATGCATCGCCGGATTGGAGCGCCAGAACCGGGGCACTATCTATCTGGGGGGCAGGGATGTATCCAATCTACCGCCCCAGGCCCGGGACTACGGCATAGTGTTCCAGTCGTATGCCTTGTTTCCGAATCTCAACGTCGAGCAGAACATCGGCTACGGGCTCACCGGCAGCGCCCGTGACATCGTTCGTCAGCGGGTTGGCGACATGCTTGAGCTGGTAGGGCTGACCGGAAGCGAGAAGAAGTATCCCGGCCAGCTGTCCGGCGGTCAGCAGCAGCGCGTGGCACTGGCTCGCGCACTGGCACCCGCACCGTCGTTGCTGCTGCTGGATGAGCCCATGTCGGCGCTTGATGCGCAGGTGCGCGAACACCTGTGTATGGAGTTGCGCAGCCTGCAGCAGCGCCTGGGCATCACCACGTTGATGGTCACGCACAATCAGGAAGAAGCCATGCTGATGGCTGATCGGATTGCAGTGATGAACCAGGGATGCATCGAGCAGTACGCCAGCCCGCAATCGATCTATGAACATCCGCAGACGCCATTCGTGGCCAATTTTGTTGGCCAGGGCAACTGGTTGAGTTTCGAAGGCAATGGCAGCGGTCACGCGCAAGTCGGGGCACTGCAGTTGCGACTGGCCGGTGGAGTCGCGCCTTGCGCCGCTGGGCGGCTTTTTTGTCGTCCCGAGGCAATCTGCGTGAATCCTCTGCAGGGGGAGGAAAACCTTTTCGCTGCGCAGATGAGGGAGGTGACCTTCCTTGGGAACAGATGCCGAGTGAGTTTCGAATTCGACGCATTACCGGGTCAATCACTGACCGCCGAAATCAGTGCGAGTCAGCTGCCATCTTCGGGGACGCGGAATATCCAGGTAGCCCTGCCTCCCAGTAGCCTGCAGGTGTTTGCCTAATATGCTTGACGTGAAAATGCCGGTTGGCGACCGGGTCCAGGTCCGCCGGATCGAACGCTCCGGTTGGGCCGACCGACTATTCGTATTCGGCGGGAAAGTACTGTTTCTCGCCGTTCTGGCAATGGCGCTGCTTCTGCCCCTGCTGGCGATCTTCTGGCGCGGCTTCAGCAACGACATGGGGCAGGGCGGCGGACTTGCCGCAGCTCGGGAATTGCTGGCCAGCGAGCATTTCCATTGGTTGCTGGGCAACAGCCTGCGTGTCTCCTTGACTGTCGCGATCATTGTGGTGCCTCTGGCCTATGTGTTCGCCTACGCGCTGCAACGCACGTTGATTCCCGCCAAGGGCCTGTGGCGCGCAATATCCCTGCTGCCGCTGTTGGCGCCATCGATGCTGCCCGCCATTGCGTTGATCTACCTGTTCGGTAACCAGGGACTGCTGCGCGGCCTTTTTGCAGACAATATCTATGGTTTTTGGGGCATCGTGATCGGCGAGGTGATCTACACGTTTCCCCACGCGCTGATGATTCTGCTTTCGGCCCTCTCGCTGAGTGACGCGCGTCTGTTCGACGCGGCATCGAGCATGGGTGCAAGCGCCTGGCGGTCTTTCTACAGCATCACCTGGCCCGCCTCTCGACAAGCCGTGTTTGCCGCGTTCTGCCTGGTCTTCACGCTGACCATCACCGACTTCGGCGTGCCGGTGATTGTCGGTGGCGACTATCAGGTGTTGGCCATCGAGGCCTACAAGGCTGTGGTGGGGCAGCAGCAGTTCGGTCGTGGAGCTCTCATCGGTATGGTCTTGCTGGTGCCCGCGCTGATCAGCTTTTCCATGGATGCCTGGTTGCGCCGGCGCCAACGTTCGTTCATGAGTGGCCGCGCGCAGGTATTCACGCCACAGCCTTCGACATGGCGAGATGGCGGTTATCTGGTGATCGTCGTACTCATCTGCACAGCGCTGCTGGCCGTATTGGGGATGGCGGTGTTTTCCTCTCTGGTCAAGTTCTGGCCCTACAACCTGTCGTTGTCGCTCAAGCACTACCTGTTCAATGAAAACGCAGGCGGTGGATGGCTGGCCTATCGCAACAGCCTGGTGCTGGCGAGCTGCAGTGCGGTGATCGGCAGCGCGTTGATCTTCACCGGTGCCTATCTGATGGAGAAAACCCGTGGGCAGGCTGGCCTTGATCTGGCCCTGCGCATACTCACCTTCATACCCATGGCCGTGCCGGGGCTGGTGCTCGGACTTGGCTATGTCTTTTTCTTCAATCTGCCCGACAACCCATTGCACAGCCTATACGGGAGCATGGCGTTGCTGGTGATCTGCACCATTGCCCATTACCTGACCACTGCGCACATGACCGCGACCACTGCCTTGCGCCAGTTGGACACCGAGTTCGAAGCGGCGGCGCTTTCGCTCAAGGTCCCTTTGCATCGGCACTACCTGCGGGTCACCTTGCCGATTTGCCTACCTGCAGTGCTGGACATCGTCCGTTACTTGTTCGTCTCGGCGATGACCACCGTTTCCGCAGCCATTTTCCTGTACTCGCCAGACAGCATTCTCGCTGCCGTGGCGGTACTCAACATGGACGACGCAGGCAATGTCGGCGGCGCAGCCGCCATGTCGACGCTGATTCTGTTCACCTCGGCGGCCGTTTCACTTTTGCTCGCCTGGACGTCTCGAGGGCTGTTGCGACGTTCACAAGCCTGGCGCCAGAGCACCCCATCCCACTGATCTGCGGAGACCCTGATGCACTATCGATCCCCCATACGGCTGCAGGCGGCCATTCTCGACTGGGCTGGCACCGTCGTCGATTTCGGCTCGTTCGCGCCTACTCGAATCTTTGTCGAGGCCTTCGCCACATTCGATATCGAGCTGAGCCTCGAAGAAGCCCGAGGCCCCATGGGCATGGGCAAGTGGGACCACATCCGCAGCCTGTGCAATCAGCCACAGATCGCTGCGCGTTTCGAGCAACGCTTCGCGCGACGACCCAGCGATGCTGACGTGACAGCCATCTACGAGCGGTTCATGCCGTTGCAGATCGCCAATGTCGGCAAGCACAGCGCCCTCATTCCCGGGGCACTGGCCGCAATCGAGCACCTGCGCCAGGCCGGACTTAAAATCGGTACCACTTCGGGATATCCCCGGCAGGTGATGGATCATGTCGTGGCCATGGCCGCCGTGGCCGGCTATCAGCCCGATCATGTGGTCGCGGCCGATGACCTGCTCACTGGGCGACCTGGCCCAGCTCAGGCGCTGGCCAATGTGATCGCGCTGGGCATCGGCGACGTCGCCGCCTGTGTGAAAGTGGATGACACCCTGCCGGGTATTCTCGAAGGCCGCAGTGCCGGAATGTGGACGATCGGGCTGCGCTTCTCCGGTAATTTCCTCGGTCTGGATTACCCGGCCTTCGAGGCGCTCACCCCCTCCGAGCTCGAGCAGCATCGACAGCGCATCGATGCGCTGTTCACCCCGGCACGCCCGCATTACCTGGCAGACACCATCGCTGATCTGCCAGCGCTCATCGATGAGATCAACCTACGTATGGCTCGGGGTGAAACACCCTGCAGTCCATGATCAAGCGTCTGACTGACCGACAACTTCTTCGCGAACCTCTCAGGATCACTTCATGTTCAAGCCCCTCGCCCTTGCCGCAGTGCTCGCAGGCTTCAGCCTCCACGTTCAGGCCGCCACGGAACTTACGGTGTATACCGCCCTGGAAGCCGAGCAATTGCAGACCTACGAAAAAGCTTTCGAGAAAGCCAACCCGGATATCGATATCAAATGGGTGAGGGACTCGACCGGAATCATCACGGCCAAGCTGCTAGCGGAAAAGGCCCGTCCGCAAGCTGATGCCGTTTGGGGGCTGGCAGCCTCGAGTCTGGCCATCCTCGATCAACAAGGCCTACTCGACGCCTACGCGCCCAAGGATCTGCCCAAGATTGGCGCCCAGTACCGTGATCCGGCGAACCCGCCGGCGTGGGTCGGCATGGATGTCTGGGCCGCCACCCTGTGCTTCAACACCGTCGAAGCCGAGAAGCAGAACCTGCCGCGCCCCGTCAGTTGGCAAGACCTGACCAACCCGGTCTATCGCGGCAAGATCGTGATGCCCAACCCGGCCTCGTCCGGTACCGGGTTCCTGGACGTAAGCGCCTGGCTGCAGACTTTTGGCGAAGCACAGGGCTGGGCCTACATGGACGATTTGCATCGCAACATCGGTCAGTACGTCCACTCCGGTTCCAAGCCTTGCAAGATGGCTGCAGCGGGCGAGTTTCCTATCGGTATTTCGTTCGAGTACCCCGCAGTACAGCTCAAACGCCAAGGTGCTCCGCTGGATATCATCCTGCCCAAAGAGGGCCTGGGCTGGGAGATCGAGGCAACAGCCGTGATCAAGGGCACCGCTCACCCCGAGGCTGCCAAGCGTCTGGCTGACTTCTCGGCGAGTGCCGCGGGCATGGCGCTGTACCAGGAGAACTTTGCAGTGCTGGCCCAGGCAGGCCTGGCCAAGCCGCCCACCGAGCTACCGGCCGACTATGAGCAGCGCCTGATCAAGAATGACTTCGCCTGGGCCTCGAGGGAGCGCGACAACATTCTGGCCGAGTGGCGCAAACGCTACGACGGTAAATCGGCCAAGCAATAGGGAGGAGGTTGAAATGGATCGGTTTGCAAGCGACCTGCTGGTGGTAGGCGCAGGAATTCTCGGGCTTTCTCACGCCTATGCGGCTGCCAGGCGAGGACTGAAGGTGCGTGTGTTCGAGCGTTCAGCCACTCCCGTGGGCGCCTCGGTGCGCAACTTCGGCCAAGCGTTGGTCACCGGGCAACCGCCCGGCGTCATGCTCGAATTGGCCAAAGCCAGCCGCGGGCTCTGGGCCAGTTGGAGCGTAGCCGCAGGCTTCGAGCTCAAGCGCAATGGCTCGTTGCTGTTCGCGCGCACCGAAGCGGAAGAAACACTGCTTGCCGCCTTTTGCGCCGGGCGAGCCCAGCAACACGATTATCGGGTAGAACTGTTGAGCCGCGCACAACTGAGCGATTTGTATGGCGGTCGATTCAACCATCATCGAGCCGCCTTGCACGGCTTCGATGATCAGCAGCTGTATTCCCGCGAGGCCATACCGAAACTGATCGGCTATCTGCAGCGCGAACTGGGCGTCGAATTTCATTTTTCGACCTTGGTCAGCGGAGTCGAACCGGGGCACCTGCAGAGCACTGCCGGTAGTTTTCGCGGTCGGCAGGTGGTGGTGTGTTCAGGGCATGACTATCTGACGCTGCTCGCCGAGCCCATGGCGGCACTGAATCCCAGGGTGTGCCGCTTGCAGATGCTGCGGGGGCGGCCCGACTCAAATCTGGATCTTCAGCATTCTGTACTGACCGGACTGAGCTGTGTTCATTACGCAGCCTTTGCAGATCTGCCTGAAGCCGCCGCCGTGCGCGCCGAAATCCAACGCGATTATCCTCATCTGGAAGAACACGGCATTCACCTGCTGGTCAGTCCCACACCGTATGGGGATCTAATCATCGGTGATTCCCATGATTACGCCACGGACGCTTCACCGTTCAACTCCGAGCAGGTGGACCAGTGGATGCTGGCGCTCGCAGAGGACACCCTGGGTTGCAAGATCCAAGTCATGGAACGCTGGCAAGGTGTCTATGGCGCAAAGGGACCGAATCCCTTTTCGCGGTTGGACATCGCGCCGGGGTTGAGTGCAACGCTGATGCACAGTGGGGTCGGCATGAGTGTCGGCCCAGCGTTGGGGGAACAGGCAGTGACCGCCATGTTTGGCGCACCCGACTGAACCCTGTAAAGCACGCGGGGTGGACCGCACGCCTTGGACGTTAGCTGATCCGCCGAGCGGGAACCTCTCAGGGATTGATCACACAGCCCAGACTGGGTTACTGTATAAACATACAGTAACCCATGTGAGGTCATAGCCCATGCGCAGATTATCCAAACTGTGGACGGCCGTCGCTAGCGCCATACCTGTGGTGGTGGGCTCGGCGCTCGGTGGGTTGGGGTTGGTCGACCTCAACGTCATGCTGGCAATCGCGCTCATACCCCAGGTGATATTCCTCGTGATCGGTGAGTGGCCCGATTTCGAGCGGACCTCTCGCCAACCGGTGTGGGTGGAACAGGAATACGAACAGCTTCCACGCTACGTCGTGCGCCGACAGTACCTGACCAACGCTGCCGCCGTGAACGAAGCGCTGGTCGAGTTCGACCTCGATCAAGCCAGCCTCGGCCGAGCCCGCTAGGCGACCACCTCCGGGTATATGCGCCGCACGAACTTGCGGTCGCGGCGGCTCAAGGTGTGATTGATGCCTACTTCCCAGTCGCCCACGGTCTGCTCCTGCAGCACCGAGTAATGCATGATCGAAGTACGGTCATACGCCGTGCCCTTGGCCAGTGCCTTGTCGATCTTGTCCAGCAGGTTGATGTCGACGGTCTGCTGATCGATGCCCTTGGCCGCGAAGTACGCATACAGCTTGGGGACGTCCCACGGAATATCCGCTTTGGGGTGTTGATGCTCGTGCAGCAGTCCCAATACGTGACCGAACTCGTGCAGCACGGTCCGCCCGAACAGCGGATCATCCGGCTTGATGCCCAGGGCCATGGTTGCATCCATCGGGCTGGCCAGCAGCGCGTCGGTGCCGACTTGGCTGTAGTTGTCTTCGCCACTGGTATAGATGCGGATGTCGGCGAACGGGCTGTCGACGAAGTCGAACTTCAGGTTGGCCCAGCACAGCCACTGCCGCGCCACCTTCTCGATGGCTGCCTGGTGCTCGACTGGGGTTTCATTGAAAAAACCGACGGTCAGCGTGCGGCCAGGTGCCCAGAATTTTGAGAACTGGCCCAGAGCGCGTTTTGAACGTCCGGAGGAAGAGGCGCTCAACGCATTGGTCGGGCGCTCGGCCAGGGCCACGCGGCGTGAAGCCGCGACGTCCAAGGCAGGAAGGGGTTTGCAGAACAGTAGATCACACATCATCAATGGCTCCTGAAAAAGAGCCACCGATGATGGCGATCAAACGCCCGGCAAAGGCGTAGCTATGTGTTATCGGCGCTCGAGAAAGTGGCGAATGCGCTGGGCGGCTTCGACACACTCGCTCAACGGTGCGACCAGCGCCATGCGTACGCGTCCGGCACCCGGGTTGAGCCCGTCGACTTCGCGGGACAGGTAGGATCCGGGCACCACCGTGACATGCTCCTGCTCGAACAGCTCGCGGCAGAATTGGGCATCGTCCATCGGTACCTTGGCCCACAAGTAGAAGCTGCCATCGGGGCGCTTGACGTCCAGTACCGGCGTCAGGATGTCCAGCACGGCATCGAACTTTTCCCGGTACAGATCGCGGTTGGCCAGTACGTGGGCTTCGTCCTGCCAGGCGGCAATGCTGGCCAACTGGGTTTGCACGGGCATGGCGCAGCCATGGTAGGTGCGGTACAGCAGGAACGCCTTGAGGATCTGCGCATCGCCCGCCACGAATCCGGAACGCAGGCCCGGCAGGTTGGAGCGCTTGGACAGGCTGTGGAACACCACGCACCGCTTGAAGTCACTGCGGCCCAGCTCGGCACAGGCCGTCAGCAGACCGGGCGGCGGTGCGTCTTCGTCGAAGTACAGCTCGCTGTAGCACTCGTCGGCGGCGATCACGAAGTCGTATTCGTCGGCCAGGGCGATGAGTTTTTTCAAGGTCGGCATCGGCACCAGGGCGCCGGTCGGGTTGCCGGGCGAGCACAGGAACAGGATCTGGCAGCGCTGCCAGACATCGGCCGAGACCGCGTCGAAATCCGGGTTGAAACCGTTCTGGTCCAGGCAGGGCAGGTAGTGCGGCGTGGTGCCCGCCAGCAGCGCTGCGCCCTCGTAGATCTGATAGAACGGATTGGGGCTGACCACCAGCCCGTCGACGTCGCGCTGGGCAACGGTCTGGGTGAAGGCGAACAGCGCCTCACGGGTGCCATTGACCGGCAGTACGTGGCGCGACGGATCGAGCCAACCCGCCGGGACCTGAAAGCGTCGCTCGCACCACTGGGCGATGGCTTCGCGCAGGGCCGGGATGCCCTGGGTGGTGGGGTACACGGCCATCTGGTCGAGGTTGTCGGCCAGTGCCTGCTTCACGAAGGCCGGCGAGCTGTGCTTGGGTTCACCGATGGACAGGGCGATCGCACGCTTGTCGGCAGCGGCGGTGACGCCACTGAGCAAGGCACGCAACTTCTCGAAAGGGTAGGGCTGCAGCTGGTTCAACGCATGGTTCATATCAAATGCTCAAACGGGACAGCTCGACGCCGGGCGCCTGGCTGACACTGAGTTGGTCGACGATGGTGGCCTGCAGCCGACTGCACAGCTGTGGGTCGGACAGGGGCAGATTGTGCGCATCGGTGATGAAGAAGACGTCCTCCACGCGTTCGCCCAGTGTGGACACCTTGGCGTTCTGCAACGACAAATCGAACTCCAGGAAAATCTTGCCGATGCGGGCCAGCAGGCCAGGCCTGTCAGGCGCGCTCAGCTCCAGGATAGTGACCGGGCGCTGGGCATCGTTCTGGATGGTCACCTGCGGCGGGAAAGCGAAGTGCTTGAGTTGACGCGGCACGCGGCGATGGATGATGTTGGGGTAGTCATCGGGATTGCGCAGCGCATCGCTCAGGCCCTGGCGAATCTGCGCGACGCGGCGCGGGTCGTTGCCGATCGAGCCGCCGTCGTTGTCCAGCACGATGTAGGTATCGAGGGTGAACTGGCTGCTGGAAGTGATGATGCGTGCGTCGTGGATGTTCAGGTTGAGCTGGTCCATGGCCGCGACCGTCACCGCGAAGAAGTCGTGCTGGTCGGGCGCATAGATGAAGATCTGCGTGCCGCCCTCGAACTCGCGCTGCGTGGTTTCCTTGATCAGCACCAACGGATCGCCGTTGGCAGGCTGCTGCAGGATGGCGTCCGTATGCCAAGCCACGTCGCCGGCGTTGTGGCGCAGGAAATAGTCGTCGCCCAATTGCGACCAGAGCTGCTCGATGTCGTCCTGATCGGTCCCGCCGCGTACCAGTATCTCCAGGGCGGCGCTCTGCGTGCGACGAATCTGCTCCTCCCGGTCCAGCGGGTTTTCCAGACCCCGACGCAGCGCGCGCTTGGTCTCGGTATAAAGCTGGCGCAACAGGCTGGCTCGCCAGGAATTCCACAGGCTGGGGTTGGTCGCGTTGATGTCGGCCACCGTCAGCACGTAGAGGTAATCCAGGTGCACCTCGTCGCCGACCTGCTGGGCGAAATCGTGGATCACCTGCGGGTCGGAGAGGTCCTTGCGCTGCGCGGTGGTCGACATCACCAGATGGTTCTGCACCAGCCAGACGATCAGGCGACTGTCCCAGGCCGGCAACTGGTGACGCTGGCAGAAGTGCTCGGCATCCACCGCACCCAGCTCGGAGTGGTCGCCGTTACGCCCCTTGCCGATGTCGTGGTACAGCCCGGCCAGGTAGATCAGCTCCGGCTTGGGCAGGCGGCCCATGACCTTGCTGGCCAGTGGGAATTTCTCCGAAACCTGGGTGTACTGCAGCTTGCGCAGGTGCTTGATCAGGTTGAGCGTGTGCGCATCCACCGTATAGATGTGGAACAGGTCGTGTTGCATCTGCCCGACGATATGGCCGAACTCGGGCAGGTAGCGGCCGAGGATGCCGTAGCGGTTCATGCGACGCAGGTTGCGGTGAATGCCCACTTCGCACTTGAACAGCTCGATGAACAGGCTGGTGTTGCGGATATCGTTGCGGAACGTATCGTCGATCAGGTGGCGGTGCTCACGAAGCAGGCGGATGGTGTCCGCGCGTACGCCCTTGATCTCCGGGTTCTGCGCCATCAGCACGAAGATTTCCAGCATCGCGAACGGAGTGCGCTTGAACACCTGGGTGTGAGTCGCCTCGATATAGCCATCATGCAGCTGGAAGCGCGAGTTGATCGGTACCGTGGAACCGGCATCGGGGTCGCCGAGAATCACTTCCTCGAAATGCTGGATGATCAGGTCGCTGAGCTCGGCGATGCTCATCACCACGCGGTAGTACTTCTGCATGAACCGCTCGATCGCCAGCTTCGCGTCGCTGTCCTTGTAACCCAGCAGGCCGGCGATGGAACGCTGGTGATCGAACAGCAGGCGGTCTTCGGCACGCCCGGCGAGCATGTGCAGGGCATAGCGCACCTTCCACAGGAACTCCTGGGAAGAGGCCAGCAGGTTGTTTTCGCTTTCCACCAGGAAGCCTTCACCGGCCAGCGCATGCAGGTTCAGCGTGCCGAACTGGCGGCGCGCCACCCACAGCAGGGTCTGGATATCGCGCAGGCCGCCGGGGGAGCCCTTGACGTTGGGCTCTAGGTTGTACTCGGTGTCGTTGTACTTGTGATGACGGGCGGACTGTTCGGCGCGCTTGGCCAGGAAGAACTCGCGGCTGGGCCACATGCGCTCGGTGCTGGTGACCTCGAGCATGCGCTTGCGCAGCCGCTCGGGCCCGGCGATGGTGCGGCTTTCCATCAGGTTGGTGATGACTGTGATGTCGGCACGCGCCTGCTCGGCGCACTCATCGATGGAGCGCACGCTCTGGCCCACTTCCAGGCCAATGTCCCACAGCAGCGTGAGAAAACGCTCGATCGAATCGCGAAAGACCTCGTAGTCGGGGCTTTCGAGCAGGATCATCAGGTCGATGTCGGAGTAGGGGTGCAGTTCGCCGCGACCGTAGCCGCCCACAGCGACCAGGGCGATGTCGGCATCCTCGCTCCAGTCGAACTGGTTCCACGCCCGTTCCAGGATGTTGTCGACGAACCAGGCACGGTCTTCGATCAGCCGACGAATGTCGCGGCCGTTGCGAAAGCGCTCGTCGAGCACATCGTGAGCCTGGCGAATCGCCTTCTTGAAAGCCGCGATGGGGCTTGCCTTCAATGCCAGTTCGGCCTGGAACTGGCCGCGATCGAACAACTCCGGATCCACCTGCGGCATGTCGTATTCCTGAAGAGATTAGTGGCCTGAACGGTTCGCCCGCCTGCGCGGCATCACGCCGAAACGCGGGCGATGGTGTCGTCGCTGCGCAAGGTGAAGATCTCGTAGCCGGTAGCGGTCACCACCAGGGTGTGCTCCCACTGCGCCGACAGCTTGCGGTCCTTGGTGATCGCCGTCCAGCCATCGCCCAGCACCTTGGTGTCGGCCTTGCCCTGGTTGATCATCGGTTCGATGGTGAAGGTCATGCCTTCCTTGAGCTCCATGCCGGTCCCGGCACGCCCGTAGTGCAGCACCTGGGGTTCTTCGTGGAACACCTTGCCGATGCCATGGCCGCAGAATTCGCGGACCACGGAAAAACCGTTCTTCTCGGCGTGCTTCTGGATGACTTCACCGATGTCGCCCAGACGGCAACCTGGCTTGACCAGTTCGATGGCCTTGTACAGGCATTCCTGGGTCACTTGCGACAGGCGCTCGGCCCATACTGGCACGGTGCCGACGTGGAACATGCGGCTGGTGTCGCCGTGGTAGCCATCCTTGATCACGGTGACGTCGATGTTCAGCACGTCACCGTTCTTCAGCGGCTTGTCGTTGGGAATGCCGTGGCAGACCACATGGTTGATCGAGGTGCAGATCGACTTGGGGTAGCCTTTATAGTTGAGCGGGGCAGGGATGGCCTGCTGCTCGTTGACGATGTAGTCGTGGCACAGGCGGTCGAGCTCTTCGGTGGTGACACCGGGCTTGACGTGAGGCGCGATCATCTCCAGCACCTCGGCCGCCAGGCGGCCGGCAATTCGCATCTTCTCGATGTCTTCGGGGGTCTTGATGGTCACGGTCATTCGGGGCTCTCTGAGCGCTTGCGCGCATTCGCAGGCTGGAAATCGAGGCGATTCTACCAGAGCCACCACGGACTGCCGCGCGGCGCTGACGACGCCTCTATATAAGAGGTGATGGGCGTCATTGTCGCGCGAATCCGGCAGCGGCGCAAAAGCCGTTGTGCATCGACGCTATTTCAGGTTTCTATATCGAGGCGGCTATGGTATAAAATGCGCCGCTTTCCGGGGATGCCCCGGGAGCAACCAAACCCACACACGTGTCGACACGATGACCTGGGTGCCGGTGGTTCTGCCACGGGTTGGTCATTGGGATACGTGGAGGCTTAACCCGACTTATCAAGGAACTATCATGTCCCAAGTCAACATGCGCGATATGCTGAAGGCCGGTGTGCACTTCGGTCACCAAACCCGTTACTGGAATCCGAAAATGGGTAAGTACATTTTCGGCGCGCGTAACAAGATCCACATCATCAACCTCGAAAAAACCCTGCCGATGTTCAACGAAGCACTGACCTTCGTAGAGCGCCTGGCCCAGGGCAAGAACAAGATCCTGTTCGTCGGAACCAAGCGTTCCGCCGGCAAGATCGTGGCCGAGGAAGCAGCACGTTGCGGCTCGCCGTACGTCGACCATCGCTGGTTAGGCGGCATGCTGACCAACTTCAAGACCATCCGTGCTTCGATCAAGCGTCTGCGCGACCTGGAAACCCAGGCCGAAGATGGCACCTTCACCAAGCTGACCAAGAAAGAAGCTTTGATGCGCACCCGTGATCTGGAAAAACTGGATCGCAGCCTGGGTGGTATCAAGGACATGGGCGGCCTGCCTGACGCACTGTTCGTCATCGACGTCGACCACGAGCGCATCGCGATCACCGAAGCCAACAAGCTGGGTATCCCGGTCATCGGCGTCGTCGACACCAACAGCAGCCCTGAAGGCGTTGACTACATCATCCCAGGCAACGATGACGCCATCCGCGCCATCCAGCTGTACATGGGTTCGATGGCCGACGCGGTCATCCGTGGTCGCAACCACGTGGCTGGCGGTACTGAAGAATACGTTCAGGACGCACCTGCCGCAGCGGTAGAAGGCTGAGTCTAGACGCCCAGCGTTTACTCGGTACGCAAAAAGGGGGCTAGGCCCCCTTTTTGCCACCTCGAGAACCATTGCCGGCATCGTCATCGCTCGAACTGTAAAGAGCCGCTGGCAAGGTCAAGAATTGAGCGCCCGTTAACGGGTGGAATGGTTAGACACCTATCCAAGAGGAATTTGAAATGGCAGAGATTACTGCAGCGTTGGTCAAAGAACTGCGCGAGCGTACCGGCGAAGGCATGATGGATTGCAAAAAGGCCTTGACCAAGGCCGGCGGCGACATCGAAAAAGCCATCGACGACATGCGTGCTTCCGGTGCCATCAAGGCCGCCAAGAAAGCCGGCAACATCGCTGCCGAAGGCGCCATCGCCGTCAAGGTTGCCGCTGACAACAAGTCCGCAGTCATCCTGGAAGTCAACTCGCAGACCGACTTCCTGGCTCTGCAGGACGATTTCAAGAACTTCGTCGCCGCCAGCGTTGAAAAGGCTTTCGCCGACAAGCTGACCGACGCAGCTCCACTGATCGCCGCTCAAGAGCCGGCTCGTGAAGCCCTGGTTGCCAAGGTTGGCGAAAACGTCAACATCCGCCGCCTGGTGCGTGTGGAAGGCGACGTGGTCGATGCCTACCTGCACGGCAACAAGATCGGCGTCATCGTCGCCCTGAACGGCGGCAACGCCGAACTGGCTCGCGACATCGCCATGCACGTGGCTGCCAGCAACCCGGAATTCCTGCTGCCATCGCAGGTTTCGGCCGAAGCGATCGAGCGTGAGAAGGGCGTCTTCATGAGCCTGAACGAAGACAAGATCAAGGGCAAGCCAGCCGAAATCGTCGAGAAAATGGTTGCTGGTCGTATCAGCAAGTTCCTCGCCGAAGCCAGCCTGGTCGAGCAGGCGTTCGTCAAGAACCCTGAAGTCAAGGTCGGTGACCTGGCCAAGAAAGCCGGTGCTGAAATCGTTTCGTTCACCTACTTCAAGGTAGGCGAAGGCATCGAGAAGCCTGTCGACAACTTCGCTGACGAAGTTGCCGCACAAGTGGCCGCTGCCAGCAAGCAATAAGACGGATTCGTCCTGTTGCCCCAAAGAGGCTGCCCGCTTACGCGCGCAGCCTCTTTTTCAAAGTCGGGACCCGGATTTAGCCGCTTACAAGGCGCAGGTCCGGTGGTACTGTCGCAGTGCCGCAAGCTAGAGTTAGGCGCGCCGTACACCGGCCCGTCCAGAATTTATTAAACGCCGCAGGAGAGACACGCAATGGCTCAGCAGGTGAGTGGTCGTCAACCTCGCTATAAACGCATTTTGCTCAAACTTAGCGGCGAGGCCCTGATGGGCTCCGAAGACTTCGGGATCGACCCGAAAGTGCTGGACCGCATGGCCCTCGAAGTGGGGCAGCTGGTTGGCATCGGTGTTCAGGTAGGCCTGGTCATCGGCGGCGGTAACCTGTTCCGCGGTGCCGCCCTCAGCGCGGCCGGCATGGACCGTGTCACCGGCGACCACATGGGCATGCTGGCCACGGTCATGAACGCCCTGGCGATGCGCGACGCGCTGGAGCGCTCCAACATTGCCGCCATCGTCATGTCGGCCATCTCGATGGTCGGCGTGACCGACCATTACGATCGTCGCAAGGGTATTCGTCACCTCAATTCCGGCGATGTGGTAATTTTCGCGGCCGGTACCGGCAACCCGTTCTTCACCACCGACTCCGCAGCGTGCCTGCGCGCCATCGAGATCGATGCCGACGTGGTCCTCAAGGCGACCAAGGTGGACGGTGTCTACACGGCCGATCCGTTCAAGGATCCGCATGCTGAGAAGTTCGACCGCCTGACGTACGATGAAGTACTGGATCGCAAACTGGGCGTGATGGACCTGACCGCCATCTGCCTGTGCCGTGACCACAAGATGCCGTTGCGGGTATTCAACATGAACAAGCCAGGCGCTCTGCTGAACATCGTAGTGGGCGGCGCCGAAGGAACTCTGATCGAGGAAGGCGAAGTATGATCAACGAAATCAAGAAGGATGCGCAGGCGCGCATGCAGAAATCCCTGGAGTCGCTGCAGCACGCGTTCGGTCGTATCCGTACCGGCAAGGCGCACCCAAGCATCCTGGAAGGCGTCCAGGTTCCCTACTACGGTGCCGACACCCCGATCAACCAGGTCGCCAGCATCACCGTGAAGGACTCGCGCACCCTGCAGGTCGTCGCGTTCGAGCGCAACATGCTCGCTGCGGTCGACAAGGCCATCGGTGCTGCCGGCCTCAACCTCAACCCGACCAACCTGGGCGAGTTGCTGCTGATCTCCATGCCGGCGCTGACCGAAGAGACCCGCAAGGGCTTCACCAAGCAGGCCCGCGACGCTGCCGAAGACGCCCGTGTGGCCGTGCGCAACATCCGTCGTGATGCCTTGAGCCAGTACAAGGATCTGGTCAAGGAAAAGGAAATCAGCGAAGACGAAGAGCGTCGTGCCGCCGATGATATCCAGAAGCTGACCGACAAGTTCGTCGCGGACATCGAAACGGCCGTGAAGCAGAAAGAAGCGGACCTGATGGCCGTTTAAGGAATTAGTCCGTCTCATGGAAAAGACCAAGTTGGCTGTACCTTCCACGGTACCGCGGCATGTTGCGATCATCATGGATGGCAACAATCGCTGGGCCAAGAAACGTTTGCTGCCCGCGGTGTCGCTGGGCACAAGGCCGGTGTGGATGCCGTACGCGCGGTCATCGAGGTGTGTGCCGAGGCCAAGGTCGAGGTACTGACCTTGTTCGCCTTTTCCAGCGAGAACTGGCAGCGCCCGGCCGATGAGGTCGGCGCGTTGATGGAGTTGTTCTTCAGTGCGTTGCGTCGCGAGGCGCGTCGGCTGAACGACAACCGCATCAGCCTGCGGATCATCGGTGACCGCTCGCGGTTCCACCCCGAGTTGCAGGCGGCCATGCGTGAAGCCGAAGCGGCCACAGCCGGCAACGACCGCTTTGTCCTGCAGATCGCTGCCAACTACGGCGGTCAGTGGGACATCGCTCAGGCGGCCCAGCGTCTGGCGCGGGAAGTCCAGGCCGGCCACCTGAAGCCGGAAGACATCACCCCCGATCTGCTGCAGACCTGCCTGGCCACGGGTGACCTGCCCTTGCCGGACCTGTGCATCCGCACTGGCGGCGAGCATCGCATCAGCAACTTCCTGCTGTGGCAGCTGGCTTATGCCGAGCTGTATTTTTCCGACCTGTTCTGGCCGGATTTCAAACACGAAGCCATGCGCACGGCGCTGGCCGATTTCGCTTCGCGCCAGCGCCGGTTCGGTAAAACGAGCGAGCAGGTCGAAGCCGGAGCCCGTGCTTAATGCTTAAACAACGCATCATCACTGCGCTGATCCTGCTGCCGATAGCCCTGTGCGGTTTCTTTCTGCTCGAAGGAGCAGGTTTCGCCCTGTTCATCGGCGTGGTGGTCACCTTGGGCGCCTGGGAGTGGGCGCGTCTGGCTGGCTTCGAAAAGCAGTCCGCGCGCATCGCCTTCGCGGCGGTGGTCGCGGGCCTGTTGTTCTTCCTTTACCTGACGCCCGGTCTGGCGCCGTTCGTGCTCGGCGCTGCGGTGCTGTGGTGGTGTCTGGCCACTTTCCTGGTGCTGACGTACCCGCGCACCAGCGAGCATTGGGCCAGCCTTGCCTGCAAGCTGCTCATCGGCCTGCTGATTCTGCTGCCTGCCTGGCAAGGCCTGGTGTTGCTCAAGGGTTGGCCACTGGGCAACTGGCTGATCATGACCGTGATGGTGCTGGTCTGGGGTGCCGACATCGGCGCCTACTTCACCGGCAAGGCTCTGGGCAAGCGCAAGCTGGCACCTCAGGTCAGTCCTGGCAAAAGCTGGGAAGGTTTCTACGGTGGCCTGGTGACCAGCCTGTTGATTACCTTGGCCATCGGCCTGGTGCGTGACTGGGGCGTGGGCCAGATGCTCGCGGGCCTGCTCGGCGCCGCGATCGTGGTGGCCATTTCGGTCGTGGGTGACCTCACCGAAAGCATGTTCAAGCGTCGTTCCGGCATCAAGGACAGCAGCAACCTGCTGCCCGGCCATGGCGGCGTGCTCGATCGCATCGACAGCCTGACCGCAGCGGTACCGGTATTCGCCGTACTGCTGTGGGCCGCTGGCTGGGGCGTGATGTGAGCGGCGTGCAGCGTATTACCGTACTGGGCGCGACCGGCTCCATTGGTCTGAGTACGCTCGACGTCATCGCCCGGCATCCGGACCGCTATACAGCCTTCGCCCTGACTGGCTTCTCGCGCATGGACGAACTGTTGGCGTTGTGCCTGGTGCACCGTCCGGTGTTCGCCGTGGTGCCCACTCAGGAGCGCGCCAGCGATCTGCAACAGGCCTTGCTTCAGGCGGGTTCTCGCACCGAAGTGCTGGTAGGCGAGGAGGGCTTGTGCCAGGTGGCGGCGGCGCCCGAAGTGGATGCGGTGATGGCCGCCATCGTCGGCGCAGCCGGCCTGCGCCCCACGCTGGCCGCAGTCCGTGCGAGCAAGAAAGTGCTGCTGGCCAACAAGGAAGCGCTGGTCATGTCAGGCGCCTTGTTCATGCAGGCCGTACGCGACAGTGGCGCTGTCGTGCTGCCGATCGACAGCGAGCACAATGCGATTTTCCAGTGCATGCCCGGTGACTTCGAGCGTGGCCTGAGCAATGTCGGCGTGCGCCGGATTCTGCTGACCGCATCGGGTGGTCCGTTTCGACAGACCCCTCTGGAGCAATTGGAGCAGGTCACGCCAGAGCAGGCTTGCGCCCATCCGAACTGGTCGATGGGGCGCAAGATCTCCGTCGATTCGGCGAGCATGATGAACAAGGGGCTGGAGCTGATCGAGGCGTGCTGGCTGTTCGATGCTCGCCCGTCTCAGATCGAGGTGGTCGTGCATCCGCAGAGCGTGATCCATTCCCTGGTCGACTATGTCGATGGCTCGGTGCTGGCGCAGTTGGGCAATCCCGACATGCGTACGCCGATCGCCCATGCCATGGCCTGGCCACAACGTGTCGACTCGGGCGTGGCTCCCCTTGACCTGTTCGCCATCGCCCGGCTCGATTTCGAGGCGCCGGATGAGCAGCGCTTCCCCTGTCTGCGCCTGGCGCGGCAGGCGGCAGAGGCCGGCGACAGCGCCCCTGCGATGCTCAACGCGGCGAACGAAATTGCAGTGGCGGCGTTCCTCGAGCGTCGCATACGCTACCCGCAGATCCCGCGTATGATCGAAGACGTCTTGAACCAGGAGCCGGTCGTTGCGCTGGATACGCTCGACACGGTCTTCGCCGCGGACGCCCGCGCGCGAGATCTGGCCCAGCAATGGTTGAACCAGCACGGGAACTGACACCCGTATGGCCGTCGTTCGGAGAGAGTTATGAGTGCGCTCTACATGATTATCGGCACCCTGGTGGCATTGGGGGTGCTGGTTACCTTTCACGAGTTCGGCCATTTCTGGGTCGCACGGCGCTGTGGCGTCAAGGTGCTGCGCTTTTCGGTAGGCTTCGGCACGCCGCTGCTGCGCTGGCACGACCGCCAGGGTACCGAGTTCGTGGTCGCGGCCATTCCGTTGGGCGGCTACGTCAAGATGCTCGACGAGCGTGAGGGTGAGGTGCCGGCCGATCAGGCCGAGCAGTCCTTCAACCGCAAGAGCGTACGTCAGCGCATCGCCATCGTCGCCGCCGGCCGCGGTAGCGAACTTCCTCCTGGCCCTGGTTTTCTTCTGGTTGCTGGCAATGCTCGGCACTCAGCAGCTCAAGCCTGTGGTCGGTTCGGTCGAGCCGGGCAGCATCGCGGCAACCGCTGGTCTGATGGCGGGCGAGGAAATCGTTGCAGTAGATGGCGAAAGTACCGCGGGTTGGGCAGCGGTGAACCTGCAGATGGTTCGTCGACTGGGCGAAACCGGGTCCTTGCAACTGACCGTACGCGAGCCGGGCTCGGATGCCCAGGCTACCCGTTCGCTGGCGCTGAGCCAGTGGCTGCAGGGTTCCGACGAGCCCGATCCGATCCGCTCGCTGGGCATCCGTCCGTGGCGCCCGGCGCTCGAGCCGATCCTGGCCGAACTCGATCCGAACGGTCCGGCCCAGTCCGCCGGGCTGCGCGCCGGGGACCGTCTGTTGGCACTGGACGGCCAGCCGCTGGGCGATTGGCAGCAGGTCGTGGACCTGGTGCGCCAGCGCCCGGACAGTCGGATCGTACTGCGTGTGGAGCGCGACAATGCCCAGCTGGACGTGCCGGTCAACCTGGTTTCCAAGGGCGAGGGCAAAGCGGCGGGGTACCTGGGCGCCGGGGTGAAACCGGTCGAATGGCCACCACAGATGCTGCGCGAAGTCAGCTACGGGCCGCTCGATGCCGTGGTCGAAGGCGCCAGGCGTACCTGGACCATGAGCGTGCTGACCCTTGATTCGCTGAAGAAAATGCTGTTCGGCGAGCTGTCGGTAAAAAACTTGAGTGGACCGATAACCATTGCTAAAGTGGCGGGCGCTTCGGCCCAGTCGGGTTTTGGGGATTTCCTGAATTTCCTCGCCTACCTGAGCATAAGCCTCGGAGTTCTCAATTTGCTCCCCATTCCAGTACTGGATGGGGGGCATCTGCTGTTCTATCTGATCGAATGGGTGCGTGGTCGCCCAGTGTCCGATCGGGTACAGGGTTGGGGAATCCAGATCGGCATCAGTCTGGTGGTCGGGGTCATGCTGCTTGCCCTGATAAACGATCTGGGTCGACTGTAACGCTTCGCTCGTTTGCGAACCTGCCGCTTCTGCGGCAGTTTGTTTATTGCCAGTTGGAATAAGAAAGGACTTCATGAAACGTCTGCTGCTAACTGCGGTTCTTGCCGTACTGATGATCGCTGAAGTTCACGCCGCGTCCTTCACCATCTCCGATATTCGTGTCAACGGTCTGCAGCGGGTGTCCGCTGGCAGCGTGTTTGGCGCGTTGCCGTTGAACGTAGGTGACCAGGCCGACGACGGTCGCCTGGTGGAATCGACCCGTGCACTCTTTAAAACCGGGTTCTTCCAGGATATCCAGCTGGGCCGGGACGGTAACGTCCTGGTGATCACCGTGGTCGAACGACCTTCGGTGGCCAGTATCGACATCGAAGGCAACAAGGCCATCTCCACCGAAGACCTGATGAAGGGCCTCAAGCAGTCCGGCCTGGCCGAAGGCGAGATCTTCCAGCGCGCGACCCTCGAAGGCGTGCGCAACGAGCTGCAGCGCCAGTACGTCGCCCAGGGTCGCTACTCGGCGTCGGTCGACACCGAAGTGGTCACCCAGCCGCGCAACCGCGTGGCCCTGAAGATCAACATCAACGAAGGCACGGTCGCGGCCATCCAGCACATCAACGTGGTGGGCAACTCGGTATTCCCCGAGGAAGACCTGACCGACCTGTTCGAACTCAAGACATCCAACTGGCTGTCGTTCTTCCGCAACGACGACAAGTACGCACGCGAAAAGCTGTCCGGTGACCTGGAGCGTCTGCGTTCCTACTACCTGGACCGCGGCTACATCAACATGGACATCGCGTCCACCCAGGTGTCGATCACCCCGGACAAGAAGCACGTCTACATCACCGTCAACGTCAACGAAGGTGAAAAGTACACCGTTCGCGACGTCAAGCTCAGCGGTGACCTGAAAGTGCCTGAAGATCAGGTCCAGCAGCTGATGCTGGTGAAGAAAGGCCAGGTGTTCTCGCGCAAGGTCATGACCTCGACTTCCGAGTTGATCACCCGCCGCCTGGGTAACGACGGCTACACCTTCGCCAACGTCAACGGCGTGCCTCAGCCGCACGACGAAGACCACACCGTCGACATCACCTTCGTGGTCGATCCGGGCAAGCGTGCCTACGTCAACCGCATCAACTTCCGTGGCAACACCAAGTCGGAAGACGAAGTGCTGCGTCGCGAAATGCGCCAGATGGAAGGCGGCTGGGCCTCGACCTACCTGATCGACCAATCCAAGACCCGCCTCGAGCGCCTCGGCTTCTTCAAGGAAGTGAACGTCGAAACGCCGGCCGTGCCCGGTACCGATGACCAGGTCGACGTCAACTATGCCGTGGAAGAGCAGGCGTCGGGTTCCATCACCGCTAGCGTCGGCTTCGCGCAGAGCGCCGGTCTGATCCTGGGTGGTTCGATCAGCCAGAACAACTTCCTGGGTACCGGTAACCGCGTGTCGATCGGCTTGACCCGCAGCGAGTACCAGAGCCGCTACAACTTCAGTTACACCGACCCCTACTACACGCCGGACGGTGTCAGCCTGGGCTACAACGCGTTCTATCGCTCCACCGACTATGACGACCTCGACGTCGATGTAGCCAGCTACGCGGTGGACAGCCTGGGCGCCGGCATGAACTTCGGCTACCCGATCAGTGAAACCTCGCGCCTGACCTTTGGCCTGAGCGTGCAGAACGACAAGATCAAGACCGGTAAATACACCGTTGAAGAGATTTTCGACTTCATCGAGAAGGAAGGTGAGAACTTCACCAACTTCAAAGCCTCGGCCGGCTGGTCTTCGTCAACGCTGAACAAGGGTGTGCTGCCGACCCGCGGTGCCTCGCAAAGCCTGACCGGTGAAGTCACCATTCCGGGCAGCGACCTGTCGTTCTTCAAGATCGACTATCGCAACCAGGCGTTCGTGCCGGTCACCGAAAACTACACCATGCGCTTCCACACCGAGCTGGGTTACGGTGACGGCTATGGCTCTACGGACGGCCTGCCGTTCTACGAGAACTACTACGCAGGTGGTTTCAACTCGGTGCGTGGCTTCAAGGACAGTACGCTTGGCCCGCGCAGTACACCCAGCCAAGGAAATCGCCCAAATACTCTCAGGGACCCGGATCAGGATCCATTGGCCTTCGGTGGCAACGTACAGATCACCGGTGGTGCCGAAGTCCTGTTCCCGCTGCCGTTCGTGAAGGATCAGCGCTCATTGCGTACTTCCCTGTTCGTCGACGTTGGTAACGTATTCGATACCAACTGCAACGACAGCAAAACCGCAACCGGTGAAACCGTCCGCTGCAACGACATCGACATCGCCAACATGGCCGTCTCCGCCGGTTTGGGTGTGACCTGGATCACTGCCCTGGGCCCGTTGAGCTTCAGCCTGGCAATGCCGGTCAAGAAACCTGACAACGCCGAAACCCAAGTCTTCCAATTCTCTCTGGGTCAGACCTTCTAAGGTCTGCTCCTTGGCAACAACAACGGATTTTGTAGGAGTTTATTGTGCGCAAGTTGACTCAAATGGTTGTTCTGGCCGCGACCCTCGCCGCCTCGCTGGGTGCCACTCCGGCCTTCGCCGACATGAAAATCGCCGTTCTGAACTATCAGATGGCACTGCTCGAGTCTGACGCGGCCAAGAAATACGCTGTCGATGCCGAGAAGAAATTCGGTCCGCAGTTGAGCAAGCTCAAGACCCTGGAAAGCAGCGCCAAGAGCATTCAGGACCGTCTGGTCGCCGGTGGCGACAAGATGGCCCAGCCCGAGCGCGAGCGCCTGGAACTCGAATTCAAGCAGAAAGCCCGCGACTTCCAGTTCCAGTCCAAGGAACTGAACGAAGCCAAGGCCGTTGCCGATCGCGAAATGCTCAAGCAGCTCAAGCCCAAGCTTGACGGCGCTGTCGAAGAAGTCATCAAGAAAGGTGCCTTCGACCTGGTGCTGGAGCGCGGTGCGGTGATTGATGTCAAACCTCAGTTCGACATCACTCGCCAGGTCATCGAGCGCATGAATCAGTCGCGCTGATATGACAGCGACCATGAAGCTCGGTCAACTGGCCGAGTTCCTGGGCGCCACGGTCAGTGGCGACCCGGAGAAGATCATCACTGGGCTGGCCACCTTGCAGGAGGCCGGCCCTGATCAGCTGAGCTTTCTGGCCAACCCGCAGTATCGCAAATTCCTCCCCGACAGCCATGCCGGAGCCGTACTGCTCAAGGCGGCCGACGCCGAAGGTTTCCAGGGCGATGCGCTGATCGTTCCCGATCCGTATCTGGCCTATGCGCGCATCTCCCACTTGTTCGACCCCAAGCCTCGCGCCAGCACCGGTGTGCATCCTACGGCGGTCATCGCCGCCGATGCCCAGGTCGATGCTGCTGCCAGTGTCGGGCCGTTCGCGGTGGTGGAAAGTGGGGCCAGGATTGCGTCCGGGGTCACCATTGGCGCGCACTGTTTCATCGGTGCGCGCTGCGAGATCGGCGAGGGTGGCTGGTTGGCGCCCCGGGTGACGCTCTATCACGACGTACGTATCGGCAAGCGGGTGGTCATCCAGTCCGGTGCCGTGCTGGGGGGCGAGGGCTTCGGCTTTGCCAACGAGAATGGCGTCTGGCAGAAGATCGCCCAGATCGGTGGGGTCAGCATCGGTGACGACTGCGAGATCGGCGTGAATACCGCCATTGACCGCGGCGCACTGGCCGATACCGTCATCGGTAATGGCGTGAAGCTCGACAACCAGATCCAGATTGCCCACAACGTGCAGATTGGCGACAACACCGCCATGGCGGCCTGCGTCGGCATTTCGGGAAGCAGCAAGATCGGCAAGAATTGCATGCTCGCAGGCGGTGTAGGCCTGGTCGGCCACATCGAGATCTGCGATGGCGTGTTCATCACCGGCATGACCATGGTGACCCATTCGATCACCGAACCGGGTGCCTATTCTTCGGGTACGGCGATGCAGCCGGCGGCCGAGTGGCGCAAGAGCGCTGCGCGATTGCGGCATCTGGATGACATGGCTCGGCGCCTCAAGCAGGTGGAAAAGCATGTCGAGGCAGTGACCCAAGGCGGTAAAGCGTCATCTGATGGCTGATACCTTTTCCATATCAAGTGTGCCCAGCCGCTAGACTGCCCCTTGATTTGCAATAGGAGTGTCGCGCGTCAGCCGCGCGCTCCCTATCTTTACTACAGGCTTCCCCCCGAAATGATGGACATCAACGAGATTCGCGAATACCTGCCGCACCGCTATCCCTTCCTGTTGGTGGATCGGGTCGTGGAGCTGGACGTCGAAAGCCAGAGCATTCGCGCCTACAAGAATGTCAGCATCAACGAGCCGTTCTTCAATGGTCACTTTCCCGCGCACCCGATCATGCCGGGCGTGCTGATCATCGAGGCCATGGCCCAGGCTGCCGGCATCCTTGGTTTCAAGATGCTCGACGTGAAACCGGCCGACGGTACGCTCTACTACTTCGTGGGTTCGGACAAGCTGCGTTTCCGCCAGCCGGTGCTGCCGGGTGATCAGCTGATCCTGGAAGCCAAGTTCATCAGCTGCAAGCGCCAGATCTGGAAGTTCGACTGCAAGGCTTCGGTCGATGGCAAGCCGGTCTGCTCGGCCGAGATCATCTGTGCGGAACGCAAGCTATGAGTTTGATTGACCCTCGCGCCATCATCGATCCGTCCGCCGTATTGGCAGATGGCGTCGAAGTCGGCCCTTGGTCGATCGTTGGTGCGGGCGTGGAAATCGGCGAGGGCACCGTGATCGGTCCCCATGTCATCCTCAAGGGGCCGACCCGCATCGGCAGGCACAATCGCATCTACCAGTTTTCCTCCATCGGGGAAGACACGCCGGACCTCAAGTACAAGGGCGAGGAAACCCGCCTGGTCATCGGTGACCACAACGTCATCCGCGAAGGCGTGACCATCCACCGTGGCACCGTGCAGGACCGCGCCGAAACCACCTTGGGCGACCATAACCTGATCATGGCCTACGCCCATATCGGGCACGACAGCGTGATCGGCAACCACTGCATTCTGGTCAACAACACCGCTTTGGCCGGCCATGTGCATGTTCACGACTGGGCGATCCTCTCCGGCTTCACCTTGGTTCACCAGTACTGCCACATTGGCGCCCACAGCTTTTCGGGCATGGGTACCGCCATCGGCAAGGATGTGCCGGCCTATGTCACGGTGTTCGGCAACCCGGCCGAAGCCCGCAGCATGAATTTCGAAGGCATGCGCCGCCGCGGTTTCAGCGATGAAGCGATCCACGCGCTGCGCCGTGCCTACAAGACGGTCTACCGCCGTGGCCTGACCGTCGAGCAGGCGCTGCTCGATCTGGAAGAACCCGCGCGGCTGCACCCCGAAGTCGACGTGTTCCTCAAGTCGATCCAGTCCTCGACTCGCGGCATCACCCGCTGATGTCTCACCCCGCACCGCTGACCGTGGCACTGGTGGCAGGCGAAGCCAGTGGCGATATTCTGGGTTCCGGGCTGATGCGTGCGCTCAAGGCGCGCCATCCGCATATCCAGTTCATCGGCGTCGGCGGCCCGCTGATGGAAGCCGAAGGGCTGGTCAGTCGCTTCCCCATGGAGCGCCTGGCAGTGATGGGCCTGGTCGAAGTGCTGGGTCGCCTGCGCGAACTGCTGGCACGGCGCAAGCAGCTTATTGCCGAGCTGATTGCCTGCAAGCCGGACGTGTTCATCGGCATCGACGCACCCGACTTCACCCTGAACATCGAACTCAAGCTGCGCCAGGCCGGGATCAAGACCGTGCATTACGTGAGCCCCTCGGTCTGGGCCTGGCGGCAGAAGCGCGTATTGAAGATTCGCCAGGGCTGCGACCTGATGCTCACGTTGCTGCCTTTCGAGGCCCGCTTCTACGAGGAACAGGGCGTGCCGGTGCGTTTCGTCGGTCACCCGTTGGCCGATACCATTGCGCTACAGGCGGACCGCAGTGAGGCCCGCACCCAGCTGGGCCTGGCCGGCGAGTTCCCGCTGGTGGCCTTGATGCCCGGCAGTCGTGGCGGGGAAGTCGGCCGTCTGGGCGAGCTGTTCCTCGACAGTGCGCAGCTGCTGCTGCAGTCCAAGCCGGATGCGCGCTTCGTGATTCCCTGTGCCAACCCCCAGCGACGGGCGCAAATCGAGCAGATGCTTGCAGGGCGTACACTGCCGGTGACCTTGCTCGACGGCGGCTCGCACACGGCGCTGGCTGCCTGTGACGCGGTGCTGATCGCTTCCGGCACGGCCACACTGGAAGCGCTGCTGTACAAGCGCCCGATGGTGGTCGCGTACCGACTGGCGCCCCTGACGTACTGGATTCTCAAACGTATGGTCAAGAGCCCCTACGTGTCGTTGCCCAACCTGCTGGCCCAACGCATGCTGGTTCCCGAGCTGCTGCAGGATGACGCTACGCCCCAGTCGCTGGTCGAGCGCTTGCTGCCGCTGCTGGCCGGTGGCGAGGAACAGACCAGCGGTTTCGACGCGATTCATCGCACGCTGCGCCGCGACGCCTCCAACCAGGCGGCCGACGCCGTGCTGCAACTGATAGGCAGGAACGATGGCTAAGCCTCTACAGACAAGCAGGCAACTGCAAATGGGCCTGGATTTCGATCTGGTCGAAGAGCTGGTCGCCGGTGTCGACGAAGTCGGCCGTGGCCCGTTGTGTGGCGCGGTGGTGACGGCGGCGGTGATCCTCGATCCGCGTCGGCCGATCCTGGGCCTCAACGATTCGAAGAAACTCACCGAAGCGCGTCGCGAACTGCTCTACGACGAAATCTGCGAGAAAGCGCTGGCCTGGTGTATCGCCCGTGCCGAGGTCGAAGAGATCGACCGCCTGAACATTCTGCACGCGACCATGCTCGCCATGCAGCGGGCGGTCCAAGGCCTGAGCATCACGCCAAGACTGGCGCTGATCGATGGCAATCGCTGCCCGCAGCTGGACGTACCAAGTGCCCCGGTGATCCAGGGCGACGCGAAAGTCCCGGCCATCGCCGCTGCTTCGATCCTGGCCAAGGTCAGTCGCGACCGGGAAATGTCCGCTTTCGAATTGATCTACCCGGGTTACGGCATGGGTGGTCACAAGGGCTACCCCACGCCGGTGCATCTGGAAGCCTTGACCCGCCTGGGGCCGACGCCCATTCATCGGCGATCGTTCGCGCCAGTCCGCGCGGCGTGGCAGGCTCGCGAAAGCATCGATCAAACCCCTGCCTGGGTCTAGCAGGCTGATGTTTTGATCAGGGCCCGGTACAATCCGGGCCTTGTCGTTCTACCCGTCACCATAGGATCAACATGTCGGTTTCCTTCGTTCATCTTCGCCTGCACACCGAATACTCGCTGGTCGACGGCCTGGTGCGGATCAAGCCGCTGGTCAAGGCGCTGGCCGGCATGAACATGCCAGCGGTGGCGGTGACCGACCAGAACAACATGTGTTCGCTGGTGAAGTTCTACAAGGCGGCCATGGGCGCCGGCATCAAGCCGATCTGCGGTGCCGACCTGTGGCTGGCCAATCGCGACCCCGACGGCCCCCTGAGCCGCATCAGCCTGCTGGCGATGAACGCGGTGGGCTATCGCAACATCACCGAGCTGATTTCCCGCGGCTTCATCGATGGCCAACGCAACGGCCAGGTGATCGTCGAGCGGCAATGGGTGGCCGAAGCCAGCGAAGGGGTGATCTGCCTGTCGGCGGCCAAGGAGGGCGAGATCGGCATGGCCCTTCTGGGCGGCTACCCGGGCGATGCCGACAACCTGCTGCGCGAGTGGATGGCGGTGTTCCCCGAGCGCTTCTACGTCGAGGTACAGCGGACCAACCGCACCAACGACGAAGAGTACCTGCACGCCGCCGTCGCCTTGGCCGACCGCCTGGGCGCGCCCTTGGTGGCCACCAACGATGTGCGCTTCATCAAGCAGGAAGACTTCGAGGCCCACGAGACGCGCGTGTGCATTGGTGAAGGCCGGGCGCTGGACGACCCGCGCCGCAACAAGAACTACAGCGACCAGCAGTACCTCAAGAGCGCCGAGGAGATGGACGAGTTGTTCAGCGACCTGCCCGAGGCGCTGGAAAACACCGTTGAGATTGCCAAGCGGTGCAACATCGACGTCAAGCTGGGCAAGCACTTCCTGCCCGATTACCCGATTCCCGATGGCATGACCATCGATGAATATTTCCGCAAGGTCTCGTTCGACGGCCTGGAAGAGCGCCTGGCCGTGCTGCTGCCCAAGGACACTACCGAGAACTACGAAGCGCGTCGGCAGGTGTATGTCGACCGGCTGAATTTCGAGCTCGACATCATCATCCAGATGGGCTTCCCCGGTTACTTCCTGATCGTGATGGACTTTATCCAGTGGGCCAAGAACAACGGCGTGCCGGTGGGCCCAGGCCGGGGGTCGGGCGCAGGGTCCCTGGTGGCTTACGTACAGAAGATCACCGACCTCGATCCGCTGGAATACGACCTGCTGTTCGAACGCTTCCTCAACCCCGAGCGGGTTTCCATGCCCGACTTCGACGTCGACTTCTGCATGGACGGTCGCGACCGGGTCATCGACTACGTGGCCGACAAGTACGGCCGCAATGCGGTCAGTCAGATCATCACCTTCGGCTCCATGGCGGCCAAGGCGGTGGTGCGCGACGTGGCGCGGGTGCAGGGCAAGTCCTACGGCCTGGCTGATCGCCTGTCCAAGATGATCCCCTTCGAAGTCGGCATGACTCTGGAAAAGGCCTACGAGCAGGAAGAAATCCTGCGCGACTTCATCAAGGTCGATGAAGAGGCGGCAGAAATCTGGGAAATGGCGCGCAAGCTCGAAGGCGTGGTGCGTAACGTCGGCAAGCACGCCGGTGGTGTGGTGATCGCGCCGACCAAGCTGACCGACTTCGCGCCGATCTACTGCGACGAGGCCGGTGACGGCCTGGTGACCCAGTTCGACAAGGATGACGTGGAAGCGGCAGGCCTGGTCAAGTTCGACTTCCTCGGTCTGCGTACCCTGACCATCATCGACTGGGCGCTGAAGACCATCAACCGCGACCGGGCCAAGGTCAACGAGGCGCCGCTGGACATCGCCTTCATCCCGCTCGACGACAAACCGACCTACCAGTTGCTGCAGAAGGCCGAGACCACCGCTGTCTTCCAGCTCGAATCGCGCGGCATGAAGGAGTTGATCAAGAAGCTCAAGCCTGACTGCCTGGAAGACCTCATCGCATTGGTGGCGTTGTTCCGGCCGGGCCCGCTGCAGTCGGGCATGGTGGACGACTTCATCAACCGCAAGCACGGTCGCGCCGAGCTGGCCTATCCGCATTCGGACTACCAGTACGAGGGTCTGAAACCGGTGCTGGCGCCCACCTACGGCATCATCCTGTATCAGGAACAGGTGATGCAGATCGCTCAGGTGATGGCAGGCTACACCCTCGGCGGCGCGGACATGCTGCGTCGCGCCATGGGCAAGAAGAAACCCGAAGAGATGGCCAAGCAGCGTGGCGGCTTCATCGAAGGATGCGCCACCAACAACATCGACCCGGACCTGGCGGGTAACATCTTCGACCTGGTGGAAAAATTCGCCGGTTACGGTTTCAACAAGTCCCACTCCGCCGCCTATGGCCTGGTGTCCTACCAGACCGCTTGGCTCAAGGCTCACTACCCGGCGCCGTTCATGGCCGCGGTGCTCTCGGCGGACATGCACAACACCGACAAGGTCGTGACCTTGATCGAAGAAGTGCGCACCATGAAGCTGCGCCTGGACGCGCCGGACGTGAACAACTCCGAGTTCAAGTTCACGGTCAACGACGATGGCCGCATCGTCTATGGGCTGGGCGCGATCAAAGGCGTGGGCGAGGGGCCGGTGGAGGCGATCATCGAGGCCCGTCAGGCCGGCCCGTTCAAGGACCTGTTCGACTTCTGCGAGCGCGTCGATCTCAAGCGCATCAACAAACGCACACTCGACGGTCTGATCCGCAGCGGTGCGATCGACCGCCTCGGCCCGTATTTCCACGATGAGCCCAAGGCCTATCAAGCCAACATCGACCGCAATCGCGCGGTACTGCTGTCGGCCATGGAGGGCGCGATCAAGGCGGCGGAGCAGACCGCACGCACCCACGACAGCGGCCACGACGATCTCTTCGGCGGTGTGTTCGTCGAAGCGGACGCCGATGTCTATGCCGATCATCGCAAGGCCAAGGAGCTGACCCTCAAGGAGCGGCTGCGCGGCGAGAAGGAGACCCTGGGGCTGTACCTCACCGGGCACCCGATCGACGAATACGAAGGCGAGATCCGCCGCTTCGCTCGGCAGCGCATCATCGACCTTAAACCGTCGCGCGAAACCCAGACCGTGGCCGGCATGGTCATCGCGCTGCGGGTGATGAAGAACAAGAAAGGCGACAAGATGGGCTTCATCACCCTCGACGACCGCTCGGCCCGCATCGAGGCTTCATTGTTCGCCGATGCCTTCATGTCCGCGCAATCGCTGCTGCAGACCGACGCCATGGTGGTGGTGGAAGGGGAGGTCAGCAACGATGACTTCTCCGGTGGCCTGCGCCTGCGCGTCAAGCGCGTGATGAGCATGGAAGATGCGCGCACCAACCTGGCCGAAAGCTTGCGTCTGAAGGTGCACGCCGACGGGCTGGGTGGCGATCGGCTCGGCTGGCTGGGCGAGTTGTGCCGTCAGCACCGTGGCGCCTGCCCGATCACCATGGAATACACCAGCAACGACGCCAAGGCGACGCTGCAGTTCGGCGAAGGCTGGCGGATCGACCCGGCCGACAGCTTGATTCAAGCGTTGCGTGACCAGTTCGGTCGCGAGAACGTCTTTCTGCAATATCGTTGAACCTGACCGTTGAGCTGGCCTCGCGGGCCGGGCTCGACCACAATTAATAAACTCGACCTGAACGCGCCGTTTCCTTTAAGGTATGGCGCCAAACGGATCAACCGGCCGGCCGCTTGGCCGTCGACCCAAGACGGATGCCTATGAACCCGAATTTTCTTGATTTCGAACAGCCGATCGCTGACCTGCAAGCCAAGATCGAAGAGCTGCGCCTGGTAGGCAACGACAATTCGTTGAACATCGGCGACGAGATCTCTCGCCTGCAAGACAAAAGCAGCACGCTGACCGAAAGCATCTTCGGCAACCTGACCAGCTGGCAGATTGCCCGGCTGGCGCGTCACCCGCGCCGCCCGTACACCCTGGACTACATTCAGCACATCTTCACCGAGTTCGATGAGCTGCACGGCGACCGTCATTTCTCCGACGACGCTGCCATCGTCGGCGGTGTCGCTCGTCTCGACGAGCAGCCGGTGATGATCATCGGCCACCAGAAAGGCCGCGAAGTGCGCGAGAAGGTCCGTCGCAACTTCGGCATGCCGCGTCCGGAAGGCTACCGCAAGGCGTGCCGCCTGATGGAAATGGCCGAGCGCTTCAAGATGCCGATCCTCACCTTCATCGACACGCCGGGCGCGTACCCGGGCATCGATGCCGAAGAGCGCAACCAGAGCGAAGCGATCGCCTGGAACCTGCGCGTGATGGCACGCCTGAAAACGCCGATCATCGCCACGGTCATCGGTGAAGGCGGTTCGGGTGGTGCATTGGCCATCGGTGTCTGCGATCAACTGAACATGTTGCAGTATTCGACCTATGCGGTGATTTCGCCGGAAGGTTGCGCGTCGATTCTGTGGAAAACGGCCGAAAAGGCGCCGGACGCCGCCGAAGCCATGGGCATCACGGCCGAGCGCTTGAACCACCTGGGCATTGTCGACAAGGTGATCGACGAGCCGCTGGGTGGCGCCCATCGCGATCCGGTCGCCGCCTCGGCCCTGATCCGCGCCGAGCTGACCAGCCAACTGGACATGCTCAAGGGCTTCGACACCGAGACGTTGCTCAGCCGCCGGTATGACCGGTTGATGAGCTACGGGTTGTAAGGTTCGAGACCGCGGCGCGCCCTTCGCGGGCAGAGGGCTCAGCCGCCCGCCCCGCTCCCACAGTGGACGGAGTGAGCCCATATTTGTGGGAGCGGGCTCTGCCCGCGAAGGGCGCACCGCCGATTCAAGGCCCATCCCCGATCCGTGTGGGAGCGGGGCGGGTGGCTGAGCCCTCTGCCCGCGAAGGGAGCACCGCTCATACCTCGCTTTGCCCAGTGAGGGCCGCACCTTATGCGTGAATCCTCAGTCTTGATGCAACGATTACAGGCCCGGTTGCAACCCTACCTCTCAGCCCCTGCCTGGTACGTCGCCTTCTCCGGCGGCCTCGACTCCACCGTCCTGCTGCACCTGTTGGCCGGTCTACCCAAGCGTCCGCCGCTGACTGCTCTTCATATCCATCACGGTCTGCAATCGGTCGCCGATACCTGGCCCGCACACTGCCAATCCCTGTGCGATCAGCTCGGTGTGCCATTGCGCATTATCCGGGTGCAGGTCGAGAACGGCCCCAGCCTGGAACAAGCCGCGCGTCAGGCACGCTATCGAGCCTTCGATGGGATACTCGGGAGTGGCGATGTCCTGTTCGCCGCCCAGCACCAGGATGATCAAGCCGAAACCCTGCTGTTTCGTCTGCTGCGCGGCGCTGGCGTGCGGGGGCTTGCGGCGATGCCACAGCAGCGACCGCAAGGGCAGGGGATCTTGGCCAGGCCGCTGCTCGATGAACCTCGCAGCGAACTGGTCGCGTACGCTCGTGCCGAGGGCCTGGACTGGATCGACGACCCCTCCAATGCCGATACCCGTTTTTCGCGCAATTACTTGCGCCGCGACGTGCTGCCCGTGATCACGGCGCGCTGGCCCCAGGCGGCGGGCAGCATTGCCAGGGCGGCCGCCCATCTGGGCGAAGCGGCGCAGTTGCTGGAGGAGCTGGCCGAAGCGGACCTGGAGCCTGCGCGCGCATCGGTCGAGCATTGCTGGCTGTCCGTACCGAGCCTGGCCCTGGCGCCGCTGCAAGCGCTGTCCGACAGCCGTCAGCGCAATGCCCTGCAGTGCTGGCTGGCAGGCCTGACGCGCCTGCCCGACACCCAGCACTGGGTCGGATGGACATCTTTGCGCGATGCCGATGCGGCAGCCACGCCCGTCTGGCGACTGGCCGACGGCGAGCTGCACAGGGCGCACGGACGGATCTGGTGGGTCAGTGGCCAATGGTCGCAGGCTCAGCCTGCGATTCAGGCATGGCCGTGTCTTCAACAGGCCTTGCAGCTACCGGGCAACGGAGAGGTACGATGGCAGGGCAGTCCGCCGCCCGGTCAGGCGCAGATTCGCTACCGCCAGGGCGGCGAAGGCCTGCGCTTGCCCGCTCGCGGGCAGCGAGACCTCAAACGCCTGCTCAACGAAAGCCGCCTGCCGGGGTTCGTGCGCGATCGCCTGCCTCTGCTGTTCGTCGACGACCAGCTGGTGGCCGTGGCCAACCTGCCGCTGTCCAGCGTCGATGGCCAACTGGTGTGGTCGCCGCCGACCGGCGAGCAGAGTTTGAGATGAAAGGGGGAATCCGGTAGACTACGCTCCCTTCTTGATACAGCTTCTGTGAGCCCACCGGATTCACGGACGTTGCCGATTGCCAAACCGTTTTTGGCCGTCGGGGGCTTCGGCCTTCCTTCGCTTTCCCCGGCGGCTTCTGCCGCTTTAACGCAGACTTCTAGGGTTTTTCATGACGCGCTACATCTTCGTCACGGGCGGTGTTGTTTCTTCATTGGGGAAAGGCATTGCCTCGGCTTCATTGGCGGCCATCCTGGAGGCGCGGGGGCTCAAAGTCACCATGCTCAAGCTTGACCCGTACATCAACGTCGACCCGGGCACCATGAGCCCGTTCCAGCACGGTGAAGTGTTCGTCACCCACGACGGCGCCGAGACCGATCTGGACCTGGGGCACTACGAGCGGTTCATCCGCACGACCATGACCCAGAACAACAACTTCACCACCGGCCGCGTCTACGAGCACGTGTTGCGCAAGGAACGTCGTGGTGACTACCTGGGCGCGACCATCCAGGTCATCCCGCACATCACCGACGAGATCAAGCGCCGCATCATCAAGGGCGCCGGCGATGCCGACGTGGCCATGGTCGAGATCGGCGGCACCGTGGGCGACATCGAATCGCAACCGTTCCTGGAAGCCATCCGCCAGTTGCGCTTCGAAGTCGGCGCCAAGCGCGCGATGCTGATGCACCTGACGCTGGTCCCGTACATCGCCACCGCCGGCGAGACCAAGACCAAGCCGACCCAGCATTCGGTCAAGGAACTGCGCTCCATCGGCCTGCAGCCCGATGTGCTGGTGTGCCGCTCCGATCACCCGATCGACACCTCGTCGCGTCGCAAGATCGCGCAGTTCACCAACGTCGAAGAGCGCGCGGTCATCGCCCTGGAAGACGCCGACACCATCTACAAGATTCCGGGCATCCTGCACTCCCAGGGCCTGGACGATTTCGTCGTCGAGCGTTTCGGACTGCAGTGCGGCAGCGCCGACCTGTCCGAGTGGGACGCGGTGGTCGATGCCAAGCTGAACCCGGAACACGAAGTGACCATCGCCATGGTCGGCAAGTACATGGAACTGCTCGATGCCTACAAATCGCTGATCGAAGCGATGAGCCATGCCGGCATCAGCAATCGCACCAAGGTCAACCTGCGCTACATCGATTCCGAAGACATCGAGAACCAGGGCACTGCCCTGCTCGAAGGCGTGGATGCCATCCTGGTTCCCGGCGGCTTCGGTCTGCGCGGCGTGGAAGGCAAGATCACCGCCGTGCAGTACGCCCGCGAGAACAAGGTGCCGTACCTGGGCATCTGCCTGGGCATGCAGGTAGCGGTCATCGAATTCGCCCGTAACGTGATGGGCTGGAAAGACGCCAACTCCACCGAATTCGATCGTGCCAGCGGCCACCCGGTGGTCGGTCTGATCACCGAATGGGAAGACGCCACCGGCGCCGTGGAAACCCGTACCGAAGCTTCCGATCTGGGCGGCACCATGCGCCTGGGTGCGCAGGACTGCCAGCTGATCAGCGGTTCCAAGGTGCACGATTGCTACGCCCGCGATGTGATCGTCGAGCGTCATCGTCATCGCTACGAAGTGAACAACAACCTGCTGCCGCAACTGGTCGACGCCGGCCTGGTGGTTTCCGGTCGCTCGGGTGATGGTGCGCTGGTCGAAGTGGTCGAGTCCAAGGACCATCCGTGGTTCGTGGCCTGCCAGTTCCACCCCGAGTTCACCTCGACGCCGCGTGACGGTCACCCGCTGTTCAGTGGCTTCGTCAAGGCTGCATTGGCTCAACATCAGAAGAAGGCCTGACCCTCATGGCGCAGAAGATCATCCGCGTTGGCGACATCGAGATCGCCAACGACAAGCCATTCGTCCTGTTCGGCGGCATGAACGTGCTGGAATCGCGCGACATGGCCCTCAAGGTCTGCGAAGAATACGTGCGGGTGACCGACAAGCTCGGCATCCCCTACGTGTTCAAGGCCAGCTTCGACAAGGCCAACCGCTCTTCGGTGACCTCCTACCGTGGCCCCGGCCTGGAAGAGGGCATGCGTATCTTCGAAGAGATCAAGCAGACCTTCAACGTGCCGCTGATCACCGACGTCCACGAGCCTGCGCAGGCTGCCGTGGTCGCCGAAGTCTGCGACATCATCCAGTTGCCGGCCTTCCTGTCGCGCCAGACCGACCTGGTGGTCGCCATGGCCAAGACCGGTGCGGTCATCAATATCAAGAAGGCCCAGTTCCTGGCGCCGCAGGAAATGAAGCACATCCTGACCAAGTGCGAGGAAGCCGGTAACGACCAGTTGATCCTCTGCGAGCGTGGTTCGAGCTTCGGCTACAACAACCTGGTGGTGGACATGCTCGGCTTCGGCATCATGAAGTCGTTCCAATACCCGGTGTTCTTCGACGTCACCCATGCCCTGCAGATGCCGGGCGGTCGCAGCGACTCGGCCGGTGGTCGCCGTGCCCAGGTCACCGACCTGGCCAAGGCCGGCCTGAGCCAGGGCCTGGCAGGTCTGTTCCTGGAAGCCCACCCGGACCCGGACAACGCCAAGTGCGACGGCCCGTGCGCACTGCGTCTGGACAAGCTGGAGCCGTTCCTCGCCCAGCTCAAGGCGCTCGACGAACTGGTCAAAGGTTTCCCGGCGATCGAAACGGCCTGATTGCGGTAAAGTAGTGCCCGATTTGTTGTGGTGAACCTTTCGCGGGCATAGACCCGCTCTCACAGGGCTCCATGTGGGAGCGGTTCTCTGCCCGCGAATGGGCCACCAAGACCCCCGCTGCGTCGTTCTCGTCTACTTTGGAGTGTTCATAACAATGGCAAAAATCGTCGACATCAAAGGTCGTGAAGTTCTCGACTCCCGTGGCAACCCTACCGTGGAAGCCGACGTGCTTCTGGAAAACGGCATCATCGGCACTGCCTGTGCACCGTCGGGCGCGTCCACCGGCTCGCGTGAAGCGCTGGAGCTGCGCGATGGCGACAAGAGCCGCTACCTGGGCAAGGGTGTTCTGAAAGCCGTGGCCAACATCAATGGCCCGATTCGCGATGCGCTGCTGGGCAAGGACCCGGTCGACCAGAAGGCGCTGGACCACGCCATGATTGCCCTGGACGGAACCGAGAACAAGGCATCGCTGGGCGCCAACGCCATCCTCGCCGTGTCCCTGGCTGCCGCCAAGGCCGCTGCACAGGACCAGGACCTGCCCCTCTACGCGCACATCGCCAACCTCAATGGCACCCCGGGCGTCTACTCCATGCCCGTGCCGATGATGAACATCATCAACGGTGGCGAGCACGCCGACAACAACGTCGACATCCAGGAATTCATGGTCCAGCCCGTTGGCGCCAAGACCTTTTCCGACGCCCTGCGCATGGGCACCGAAATCTTCCACCACCTCAAGGCAGTACTGAAGGCTCGCGGCCTGAGCACTGCGGTAGGTGACGAGGGTGGCTTCGCCCCTGACCTGGCCTCCAACGAAGACGCCCTGAGCGCCATTGCCGAAGCCGTCGAGAAGGCCGGCTACAAACTGGGCACCGACGTGACCCTGGCACTGGACTGCGCTGCCAGCGAATTCTTCGAAAACGGCACCTACGATCTGGCCGGTGAAGGCCACAAGTTCGACGCCGAAGGTTTCGCCGAATACCTCAAGGGCCTGACCGAGCGCTACCCGATCATCTCCATCGAAGACGGCCTGGACGAGTCGGACTGGGCAGGCTGGAAGATCCTCACCGACAAGATCGGCGAGAAGGTTCAGCTGGTAGGTGACGACCTGTTCGTGACCAACACCAAGATCCTCAAGGAAGGCATCGACAAGAAGATCGCCAACTCGATCCTGATCAAGTTCAACCAGATCGGCACCCTGACCGAAACCCTGGAAGCCATCCAGATGGCGAAGGCCGCAGGTTACACCGCGGTGATCTCGCACCGCTCCGGCGAAACCGAGGATTCGACCATTGCCGACCTGGCCGTGGGTACCGCTGCCGGTCAGATCAAGACCGGCTCGCTGTGCCGCTCCGACCGCGTTTCCAAGTACAACCAACTGCTGCGTATCGAAGAGCAATTGGGCGCCAAGGCGATCTACCGTGGTCGCGACGAGTTTCGCGGCTAAGCAATAGATGGTAGAAAGACGACATGCGGAGCCTGGCGGATGCCAGGCTTCGTGCTATCTGGTCGCAGAGTTGAAGTTTTTTACCACTGGGTAATGTGATGCGCAGTCCTTATTGGTTGTTTCTCGTCTTGCTTCTGCTCCTGGGTGGTTTGCAGTATCGCCTGTGGGTCGGAAACGGAAGTCTCAAGCAGGTAGCCGAGCTGAAACAGCAGATCGCCGAACAGCACGCCGAGAACGAGCGGCTGCTGGAACGCAATCGCGTGATGGACGCTGAAGTACTCGAATTGAAAAAGGGCATGGAGACCGTGGAAGAGCGCGCTCGCCATGAACTGGGCATGGTCAAGGAGGGTGAAACCCTCTATCAGTTGGCCCAATGAAGACCTCGCTGCCAGCCTTCTGGGCAGTGATTCCCGCTGCAGGCGTGGGTGCGCGCATGGCGGCGGACCGTCCCAAGCAATACCTGAACCTGGGCGGTCGTACCATTCTGGAACACAGCATCGATTGTTTTCTCGGGCATCCGCAGCTCAAGGGCGTGATCGTCAGCCTCGCTGCCGATGATCCGTTCTGGCCCGAACTGCCCAGCGCCCGCAACGAACTGATCCAGCGCGTGGCCGGCGGCCGCGAGCGGGCCGATTCGGTGCTCAACGCCTTGCTGCATTTGCATGCCCAGGGCGCAGACGAAGGCGATTGGGTGCTGGTGCACGATGCAGCGCGTCCCAACCTGTCCCGTGCCGATCTGGACAAGCTGCTCGCCGAGCTTGCCGACGACAGCGTGGGCGGGCTGCTGGCCGTACCGGCGCGGGACACGCTCAAGCGTGCCGATGCGACCGGGCGCGTTCAGCACACCGTGGATCGCAGCACGATCTGGCAGGCGTTCACGCCGCAGATGTTCCGCCTGGGCGCCCTGCATCGAGCCTTGGCCGACAGCCTGGTGGCCGGCGTGGCCGTTACCGACGAAGCGTCGGCCATCGAATGGGCCGGGTTTGCGCCGAAACTGGTCGAAGGGCGGGCGGACAACCTCAAGGTGACCCGACCGGAAGATCTCGAGTGGTTGCGTCAGCGTTGGGCCATGCGCGGCTGAAGGCGCGCGCTGACCTTGTTCGCGGCCGATGACCGCTCCTACAGATATTCCGGCCTCTCACTCAACCCCGTCCGCAGATAGTCCACCAGCTTTCTGACCTTCGGCGACAGGTGACGCTGTTGCGGATAAAGCCCCCATACCGCCGTATTGGGCGGCTGGTGGGCGTCGAGCAGCGACACCAGCGCACCGCTGCGCAGATGTTCGAGCACATAGTAGTCGGGCAACTGGCACAGCCCTACGCCCTGCAACGCTGCTTCGAGCACCGCCTGACCGCTGTTGCAGCGCCAATTGCCTTGTACCCGCTGCGCCTGCTCCTTGCCATCGACCTGCAAGGGCCAGATGTCCGAGCTGCCCACCAGGCAATTGTGCCGCGCCAATTCCGACACGCTGTGCGGGCGTCCGTATCGCGCCAGGTACAAGGGTGAGGCGCAGAGGAACATCCTCCGCGGGGCCAAACGGGTCGCCACCAGCCGTGAGTCTTGCAGGCGACCCAGCCGGATGGCCAGATCCAGGCCCTCGTGAAGCAGGTCCAGGGTGCGGTTGCTCAGCTCGATGTCCACGCGCAGTTGCGGGTACAGCCCCATGAAGCGCGTGACCAACGGCACGATGAAGCGCTCGCCGTAGGCCACGGCGCAGGTCAGGCGCAGCAGCCCCTTGGGTTCCCCGGTCAGATCGCTCATGGCGCGCCAGGCTTCGTCGCGGCCATCCTGCAGGCGTTGGCAATGTTGCAGGAACGTCTGGCCCGCCTCGGTCAGCGCCACGCGTCGCGTGCTGCGATAGAGCAGACGCGTCTGCAGGCGCTCTTCCAGCCGAGCGATCTGGCGGCTGACATGGGACGACGATACGCCCAGGCGCTGAGCCGCAGCGCTGAAATGAGCGCACTCGGCCACCGCGACGAACTCGTCGATCCCCTCCCAGCGGTTGTCACTCATCCGATTATCCCTGTACAGCATCAATGTTTTGCCGAAGGGGTGATTATTCCGTATTGGTCGATGAATTACACTGTGGGCAGTCCCGTTCATTCCAGGAGCAGCATTGATGATCAAGTCCCGCGCCGCCGTTGCATTCGAAGCCAACAAGCCGTTGGAAATCGTCGAGATCGACGTGGCCATGCCCAAGGCCGGCGAAGTCCTGCTGCGCGTAGTCGCGTCCGGCGTCTGCCACACCGACGCGTACACTCTGTCGGGCGCGGACCCGGAAGGTATCTTCCCGTCGGTACTGGGCCATGAAGGTGGCGCCATCGTCGAAGCCGTGGGCGAGGGCGTCACCTCGGTTGCGGTGGGCGATCACGTCATTCCGCTGTACACACCCGAGTGCCGTCAGTGCAAGTTCTGCAAGTCGGGCAAGACCAACCTCTGCCAGGCCATCCGCGCCACCCAGGGCAAGGGCCTGATGCCTGATGGCACCACGCGCTTCTCGTACAACGGCAAGGAACTGTTCCACTACATGGGGACGTCGACGTTCTCCGAGTACACCGTGCTGCCGGAAATCTCGGTGGCCAAGATCGACAAGCAGGCGCCGCTGGAAAAGGTTTGCCTGCTGGGTTGCGGTGTCACCACCGGTATCGGTGCGGTACTGAACACGGCCAAGGTCAAGCCAGGCGACACCGTGGCGGTGTTTGGTCTGGGTGGCATCGGCCTGTCGGCCATCATCGGTGCGGTCAAGGCCAAGGCCGGTCGGATCATCGCCATCGACATCAACCCGAGCAAATTCGAGATCGCCCGTCAGTTGGGTGCCACCGACTGCATCAATCCCAAGGAATATGACCGTCCGATCCAGGAAGTCATCGTCGACCTTACCGACGGCGGCGTGGACTTTTCCTTCGAGTGCATCGGCAACGTGCAACTGATGCGTGCAGCCCTCGAATGCTGCCACAAGGGCTGGGGCGAATCGGTGATCATCGGTGTGGCCGGCGCCGGCCAGGAAATCGCCACGCGGCCATTCCAGTTGGTCACCGGTCGGGTCTGGCGCGGTTCGGCGTTCGGCGGCGTGCGCGGGCGCACCGAGTTGCCCAGCTATGTCGAAATGGCCGAGACCGGCGAAATCCCGTTGGACACCTTCATCACCCACACCATGGGTCTGGAAGACATCAACAAGGCGTTCGACCTGATGCACGAAGGCAAGAGCATCCGCTCGGTCATCCACTTCTGAGGTCTGCCATGAGCCTGGAAAACCTGTCGTGCCAGAAGAGCTTCGGCGGCTGGCACAAGCGTTACAAGCATCGTTCCAAAACGCTGAATTGCGACATGACCTTCGCCGTGTACCTGCCGCCGCAGGCCGAGGAGGGCGGCAAGTTGCCCGTGCTGTACTGGCTGTCGGGGCTGACCTGCACCGACGAGAACTTCATGCAGAAGGCCGGTGGTCTCAAGCTGGCCGCGGAACTGGGCCTGATCATCGTGGCGCCCGACACCAGCCCTCGCGGTGCCGACGTACCGGATGATCCGGAGAAGGCCTGGGATTTCGGTCTGGGTGCCGGGTTCTATCTGAACGCCACCGAGCAGCCGTGGGCGCAGCACTATCACATGCACGACTATGTGGTGCATGAGTTGCCTGACCTTGTGGAAGCGCACTTTCCGGCCTCGGACAAACGCTCGATCAGCGGCCACTCGATGGGCGGCCACGGTGCGCTGGTCTGCGCGCTGCGCAACCCAGGGCGCTACCGGTCGATCTCGGCGTTCTCGCCGATCAGTAATCCGATGGATTGTCCGTGGGGGCAGAAAGCGTTTTCCCATTATCTGGGCGAAGAGCGCTCGCGCTGGCGCGAATGGGACGCCAGCGTGCTGATCGCCCACGCGGCGGAACATCTGCCGCTGCTGGTGGATCAGGGCGATCGCGACGACTTCCTCGAGAACCAGCTCAAGCCGCAGGCCTTGAGCCAGGCGGCAAAGGCTGCAGGCTATGCACTGACGCTGCGCATGCAGCCGGGCTATGACCACAGCTATTACTTCATCGCCAGCTTCATCGATGACCATTTGCGGCATCATGCCAAGGCCTTGGGGTGACTGGACGGGCCCTTTCGCGGGCAGAGGGCTCGCCGCCCGCCCCGGTCCCACAAGAGATGCAGTGGTCCTCAGGGCGGCGCGACCCTTGTGGGAGCGGGGCGGGCGGCGAGCCCTCTGCCCGCGAAAGGCCCATCACCCTCATCCACAGATGTTTTGATCCGCCCAACCTGTGCCAAAGCAGGTAGAATCACGCCCTGACTCAATCAGGGCGTTTTTTTCTATGCGTATTGGCCACGGCTACGACGTGCACCGATTCGCCGAGGGTGACTTCATTACCCTGGGCGGCGTGCGAATCCCTCACAAGTTCGGCCTGCTGGCTCATTCCGACGGCGATGTGGTGCTGCACGCCTTGAGCGATGCCTTGCTCGGCGCCGCTGCGCTGGGCGACATCGGCAAGCACTTTCCGGACACCGATCCGCAGTTCAAGGGCGCGGACAGCCGTGTGCTGCTGCGTCATGTGGTGTCGGTAGTGGCCCAGAAAGGCTGGAAAGTCGGGAACGTCGACGCAACCATCGTGGCCCAGGCACCCAAGATGGCGCCACACATCGAAACCATGCGGGAACGGATCGCCGCCGATCTGGGCGTGGAGCTGGACCAGGTCAACGTCAAGGCGACCACTACCGAGAAGCTGGGCTTCGCCGGGCGCGAGGAAGGTATCGCCGTGCATGCGGTCGCCTTGTTGCTGCGCGCATGACCGAACTCGAACTGCTCGGCCCGCGAGCTTCAGGCGACAGCCTGGGCAGCGCCGTACTCAAGGCCAGCGCCGAAGACTTTCAGGTCGATGAAGTGCTGGATATCCCCTTGTCCGGTCAGGGCGAGCACCTCTGGCTGTGGGTCGAAAAACGCAACCTCAATACCGAAGAAGCGGCACGCCGCCTGGCCAAGGCCGCTGGCGTACCGCTGCGCACCGTCAGCTACGCGGGCCTGAAGGATCGCCAGGCGCTGACCCGGCAGTGGTTCAGTCTGCATCTGCCTGGCAAGGCCGATCCGGACCTGAGCGCGGCGCAGAACGACACCCTGGTCATCCTCAAGCAGGCCCGGCACTCGCGCAAATTGCAGCGCGGCGCCCACTCGGCCAACGGCTTCACCGTGCGCCTGACTGCGCTGAAGGCGGATCGGACCGCGCTCCACGCGCGCCTTGCAGAAATCCAGCAGACTGGCGTACCGAATTATTTCGGCACCCAGCGCTTCGGTTTCCAGGGCGGCAACCTGTACGACGCTCGGCAGTATGCCGAACGCCAGGCCCTGCCCGAGCAACGCAACGTGCGTTCGCGCCTGCTCTCCACAGCGCGTAGTTTTCTGTTCAACCAGATACTCGCCGCGCGCGTCGCCGACGGTACCTGGAACCGTGCCCAGGTTGGTGATCTGCTGGCCTTCACCGACAGCCGCAGTTTCTTTGTGGCCGGTGAAGCCGAATGCAGCGACCCGCGACTGGATATCCTCGACCTGCACCCCACCGCAGCGCTGTGGGGCGAGGGCGCTTCGGCCGCCAGCGGCCATTGCGCCGACCTGGAAAACACCGTGGCCGGTCAGCATCCAGCACTCTGCGCCTGGCTCGCCCGGGCCGGTCTGGAACAGGAGCGACGCATTCTGCGGCTGCCCATTGGCGAGCTGACGTGGCATTATCCCGAGCCTGACATCCTGCAGTTGCACTTCGTCCTGCCGGCCGGTTGCTTCGCCACTGTCGTGGTGCGCGAACTCGTCGATCTGGTGCCGACAGGGCAGACGGAAAGTCCATGCGTATTCTGATTTCCAACGATGATGGGGTCACCGCCCCCGGCCTCGCCGCGCTTCACGACGTGTTGCAGGGCTACGCCCAGTGCACGGTGATCGCCCCCGACCAGGACCGCAGCGGCGCCAGCAGTTCGCTCACGCTGGATCGGCCACTGCACCCGCAGACCCTGCCCAACGGCTTCATCAGCGTCAACGGCACGCCTACCGACTGCGTGCACCTGGGTCTCAACGGCCTGTTGCCCTTCGAGCCGGATCTGGTGGTTTCAGGCATCAACCTGGGCGCCAACCTGGGCGACGACGTGCTGTATTCAGGCACCGTGGCCGCCGCCCTCGAAGGGCGCTTCCTGGGGCACACCTCGTTTGCCTTCTCGTTGCTGTCGCGTCAGCCCGAGCACCTGCCGACCGCGGCGTACTACGCGCGCAAGCTCATCGAGGCCCGTGACCAGTTGAACCTGCCGCCGCGCACCGTGCTCAACGTGAACATTCCCAACCTGCCGATCGAGCGTATTCGTGGCATGGTCCTGACCCGTCTGGGCCATCGGGCCCGAGCCGCCGCACCGATCCGCATGGTCGACCCGCGCGGCAAGCCCGGCTACTGGATCGCGGTGGCCGGCGACGCCGAGGACGGCGGTCCCGGCACCGATTTCCACGCAGTCATGCAGGGCTACGTGTCGGTCACCCCTCTGCAGCTGGACCGTACCTTCAACCAGGCCTTCGAACAGGTTCAAGGCTGGCTCGAGGGGCTCGGTTGATGCGCAATAGAGACAATCAGCACCACGGCATCGGCATGACCTCGCAACGTACCCGCGAGCGCCTGATCCAGCGGTTGTGCGACGAAGGCCTGGCCAACACCCAGGTGCTCGAAGTGCTGCGCCGCACGCCTCGCCACCTGTTCGTCGACGAAGCCCTTGCCCACCGCGCCTATGAAGACACGGCGCTGCCCATCGGCCACAACCAGACCATTTCCCAGCCTTACATGGTCGCCCGCATGAGCGAGCTGTTGCTCGCGGCGGGTCCCTTGGACAAGGTCATGGAGATCGGCACCGGTTCGGGCTACCAGACGGCCGTATTGGCCCAACTGGTGGAACGGGTGTTCTCGGTGGAACGGATCAAGGTCCTGCAGGATCGCGCCAAGGAGCGCCTGCAGGCCCTCGATCAACGCAACGTGGTGTTCCGCTGGGGCGATGGCTGGGAGGGCTGGCCTGCGCTGGCGCCGTACAACGGCATCATCGTGACCGCCGTGGCGACCGATGTTCCGCAAGCCTTGCTCGATCAACTCGCGCCCGGTGGTCGGCTGGTGATTCCGGTCGGCTCCGGCGACGTCCAGCAATTGATGCTGATCGTACGCGAAGAGCACGGTTTCTCCCGGCATGTCCTGGAGGCGGTACGTTTCGTGCCGTTGCTCAACGGTCCGCTGGCGTGATCGGTGTGGCCGTGCGGAGTGAATTCTGCCGCCCGCCGCCTGTCTGACAGCGGGTCGTGGCGCCGGTACGGCCAGAGCCTGCATCCAGGCGCGTCGAAGTCGAGCAGTGAAGTTGGATATTTTTTTGTCACCACAACAAAGGAGCGGCGGGTGAGCCTCACAATCATTGGGCAGCGTGCAGGTAGTTCGAGCTTCAAGCTCCTGATGCTCGGGGTTGCGGTCGCAGCCTTTCTGTCCGGCTGCTCCAGCACCTCCAGCCAGGTCAGCGTGGTCGACCGCAACAATGCGGCCAAGGCGGCGCAGCGCCAGCCCGTGACCACCGGCCAGTACGCGGTCAAGCGCGGCGACACACTGTTCTCCATCGCTTTCCGCTACGGCTGGGACTACAAGGCTCTGGCCGCGCGCAACAATATTCCCGTGCCCTATACCATTCGCCCCGGTCAGGTGATTCGCTTCGACGGCAGCTCTGGCACGCCAGCGACCACCGTGGTCACCACCCAGAGTGGCGCCTCGGCATCGTCCTCGAGCCGTACCACCGTCACCCGCCGACCGCTCACCACGGCGCCGACCACGACCACCAGCAGCGCTGCCATCCCCGTGCCCTCGCCCACGCCGGTGCCCGCCGGCGAGCGGACCCAAGGTGGCTGGGCGTGGCCGGCGAACGGTGTTTTGATCGGCAAATTTGCTTCAAACGGCAGTTTGAATAAAGGAATTGATATCGCCGGTGATTTGGGACAGCCTGTTTTTGCTGCGTCTGATGGTGCTGTGGTTTACGCCGGGAGTGGATTGAGGGGCTACGGCGAGTTGGTCATCATCAAACACAGCGATACCTACGTCAGTGCCTACGGTCACAACCGCAGGTTGTTGGTTCGGGAGGGTCAGCAGGTCAAGGTCGGTCAGACAATTGCCGAAATGGGTTCAACGGGGACGGACCGGGTGAAGCTGCATTTTGAGATTCGCCGCCAGGGCAAGCCCGTAGATCCGCTGCAGTTCCTGCCACGTCGTTGATTTGCACTGCCAGCCTGTTCCTTCACGTAGTGGGGACGGGCTCAAGCGCTGCCATGGAGATTGGCGCCGCTGGAGCTTGAGGTCGAACTCAGCAAAGGACTATAACAATGGCTCTCAGCAAAGAAGCGCCGGGGTTTGACATCGACGATGAGGTGCTCCTTATGGAACCCGGCATCGTATTGGATGTGATGTCGGACGAAGAACCTGCTGCACCCGCGGTTCGCACCAAGGCCCGCAGTTCCACATCGCTCAAACAGCACAAGTACATCGATTACACGCGGGCGCTCGACGCGACCCAGTTGTATTTGAATGAAATCGGTTTTTCACCTCTGCTTTCACCCGAAGAAGAGGTGCACTTCGCACGGCTTTCCCAGAGCGGCTGCCCAGCCGGTCGCAAGCGCATGATCGAAAGCAACCTGCGCCTGGTCGTGAAGATAGCCCGTCGCTACGTCAATCGCGGCCTGTCGTTGCTCGACCTCATCGAGGAGGGCAACCTGGGGCTGATTCGCGCGGTCGAGAAATTCGACCCCGAGCGCGGCTTCCGCTTCTCGACCTATGCCACCTGGTGGATCCGGCAGACCATCGAACGGGCGATCATGAATCAGACCCGTACCATCCGCCTGCCGATTCACGTGGTCAAGGAACTCAACGTGTACCTGCGCGCCGCGCGCGAGCTCACGCAGAAGCTCGACCACGAACCGTCCCCCGAGGAAATCGCCAACCTGCTGGAAAAGCCCGTGGGCGAGGTCAAGCGCATGCTTGGGCTCAATGAACGTGTGTCTTCGGTGGACGTATCGCTGGGGCCGGATTCGGACAAGACCCTGCTCGACACCCTCACCGACGACCGCCCCACCGACCCTTGCGAGCTGCTGCAGGATGACGATCTGTCACAGAGCATCGACCAGTGGCTGTCCGAGCTGACCGACAAGCAGCGTGAAGTGGTGGTGCGCCGTTTCGGCCTGCGCGGGCACGAGAGCAGCACGCTGGAGGATGTCGGTCTGGAGATCGGCCTGACCCGCGAACGCGTACGCCAGATCCAGGTGGAAGGCCTCAAACGATTGCGCGAGATACTCGAGAAGAACGGGCTGTCCAGCGAGTCGCTGTTTCAATAGGCTCGCCGACATGGCCAATGAATACGCCCCTTTCGCAGGGGCGTTTTTATTGGCCGCTGTAATGTTGCAGGTGATTGTCAGTATTTCCGACGACGTTATGTAAGCCTTTGGCTATAAAGCGAGTCAAAGTTCCGTAATTTGAAATCCCGCAGGTTGCAACTGTCTGTTCCGCCGCAACTTATTCAATAATCTGACACCAAAGTCAGCTTTCTGCGAGAATTAACCGAAGTTGTCTTAACTCCTGGATACGTTAATATCAAGGCGTGTTCAGGGACGACACAGGTACTCAGGATCGAGTGCCCAAAAGGGATATCGCAGTGACGCGATTCATCAGGACGATGACAGGGATAAAAGGGACAGGGAAAGGTGGGCGGCTCATTACCGCCCCTTTTTTTTGTCTTTTTTTTGGGTGGGAAGCAAATCACCAGCCGTTCGAACGGGCGTCACCTCAGTGATCGCGGCCGAACGGGGCTGGCGCGGGGCAGCAGGAACGACTTAGCGCTCCAGATCCTTGATCTTGCCTTTGACGCCGTCGAACTCTTCGGCTTCAGGCAGTGCATCCTTCTTCTCGGTAATGTTGGGCCAGACTTCGGCCAACTCCACGTTCAGCTGGATGAACTCCTGCATGTCTTCGGGCACCTCATCTTCCGAGAAGATGGCTTGGGCCGGGCATTCTGGCTCGCACAGTGCGCAGTCGATGCACTCATCCGGGTGAATCACCAGGAAATTCGGGCCTTCGTAGAAGCAGTCCACCGGACAGACTTCCACGCAGTCGGTGTACTTGCACTTGATGCAGTTGTCGGTGACGACGAAGGTCATTTCTATTTCTCTCCTCAGGCGGCGGCAGCGAAGCCCTTCACAGGGCCGCTTGGTTTGGGACAGGCAGCCGCAGACCAGGCTAATAGCCGTTGGCATTCCCAAACCGCGCGGGATTCTAGCAGCTTGTAGGAATAAGCGTTAGACCCGGTTCTTCAGTGCATAGAGCAATTCCAGCGCTTGGCGCGGGGTCAGTCCATCGATATCGGTCTTGGCAAGCTGCTCCAGTACCGGGTGTGGCAGGCTCGCGAACAGGTCGGCCTGATGCGGCGCGGCCGTCTTGCCAGGTGCGGGCGTCGGGGCCTCGTGGGGCAGGCTGGTGGTTTCCAGACGGCTCAGGTGCTCCTTGGCCCGCTGGATCACCGCGCCTGGCACGCCGGCCAACTGCGCAACCGCCAGACCATAACTCTGGCTGGCGGGACCGGCGAGCACATGGTGCAGAAAAACGATGCGTTCGTTGTGTTCGGTAGCGCTCAGGTGCACGTTCGCCACCAGTGGCTGGCTCTCAGGCAGCACCGTCAGCTCGAAGTAATGAGTGGCGAACAGCGTGTAGGCGCGCAGTCCGGCCAGGCATTCGGCGGCAGCCCAGGCCAGCGACAGGCCGTCGAAGGTGCTGGTGCCGCGACCGACTTCGTCCATCAACACCAGGCTGCGCTCGGTGGCGTTGTGCAGAATGTTCGCGGTCTCGCTCATCTCGACCATGAACGTCGACCGGCCGCCGGCCAGATCGTCACTCGAACCGATGCGGGTGAAGATGCGGTCGACCAGTGACAGCTCGCAACTGGCCGCCGCGGCACGAAGCTGCCGATGTGCGCCAGCAACACGATCAAGGCGGTCTGCCGCATGTAAGTGGACTTACCGCCCATGTTCGGACCAGTGATCACCAGCATGCGAGTGCTGTCGTCCAGGCTAAGGTCGTTGGCCACGAACGGCGTGGTCAGCACTTGCTCGACAACCGGATGGCGGCCCTGGCCGATGCGCAGGCACGGCTCTTCCACGAAGCGCGGACGATTGAGGTCCAGGTTCAGGGCCCGCTCGGCCAGGTTGCTCAGCACATCCAGCTCGGCCAGCGCTGCTGCAGTGTCCTGCAAAGGCGGCAGATGGCCGATGAGGTTTTCCAGCAGCGCTTCGTACAACGACTTTTCGCGCGCCAGGGCGCGACTCTTGGCCGACAGCGCCTTGTCTTCGAAGGCCTTGAGCTCGGGAGTGATGAAGCGCTCTGCGCCCTTTAGCGTCTGCCGCCGGATGTAGTCCGCCGGTGCCTGCTCGGCTTGCTTGCTGGGCAGTTCGATGAAGTACCCGTGCACACGGTTGTAGCCCACCTTCAAATGGGACAGGCCGGTACGAGCCTTTTCGCGCGCTTCGAGATCGATCAGGAACTGCCCGGCGTTCTCGCTCAGCGACAGCAGTTCGTCCAGCTCGCTGTCGTAACCGGTTTTCAGCACACCGCCGTCGCGGATCACCGCAGGTGGGTTGTCGACGATGGCCTTGGCCAGCAGATCGGCCAGCTCTGGATAGGTCCCGGCGATGGCCGCCAGCTGCGCCAGATGCGGCGCTTCGAGTTCGGCCATCGCCACCTGCAGCTCGGGCAGGGCGGCCAGGGCGTCACGCAACCGCGCCAGGTCCCGCGGCCGGGCATTGCGCAACCCGATCCGCGCGAGGATTCGCTCGATGTCGCCGATTTCCTTGAGCTGGGGCTGCAGACTTTCGAAGCGGTAGCCTTCCAGCAGGCAGCTGATCGAGCCCTGGCGTGCCTGCAGCACCTTGAGGTCACGCAGGGGGCGATTGAGCCAGCGCGTCAGCAGGCGGCTGCCCATCGCGGTCTGGCAGCGGTCGATGACCGATTGCAGGGTATTGTCGCGCCCGCCGGCCAGGTTGGTGTCCAACTCCAGGTTGCGACGGCTGGCACCGTCCAGCACCACCGTGTCATCCAGGCGTTCGTGACGCAAGCTGCGCAGATGGGGCAGGGCGGTGCGCTGGGTTTCCTTGGCATAGCCGAGCAGGCAACCGGCGGCGCCGATGGCCAGGGTCAACTTCTCGCAACCAAAGCCCTTGAGGTCTTGGGTGGCGAACTGCTGACACAGGCTCTTGTGCGCGGTATCGCGCTCGAAGTCCCAAGGCGCGCGACGGCGCGAGCCTTTGCGCTTCTCGGCTGGCAGCCCCTGGGGCCAGTCATCGGGAATCAGCAACTCGACCGGATTGATCCGCTCAAGCTCCGCCAACAGGTTTTCCCAGCCCGCCAGCTCCATGACCATGAAGCTGCCGCTGGTGATGTCCAATACCGCCAGACCGAACAGGCGTTCGTCGCCCAGCACGGCCGCGATGAGGTTGTCGCGACGCTCGTCGAGCAACGCTTCGTCGCTGACCGTACCCGGGGTGATGATGCGTACCACTTGCCGCTCGACCGGCCCCTTGCTCGTCGCCGGGTCGCCGATCTGCTCGCAGATCACCACCGATTCGCCCAGCTTGACCAGCTTGGCCAGGTAACCTTCGGCCGCATGGTAGGGAATACCGCACATGGGGATCGACTGCCCCGCCGACTGGCCACGGGCAGTCAGGGTGATGTCGAGCAATTTGGCCGCTTTCTTCGCGTCTTCGTAGAAGATTTCGTAGAAATCGCCCATGCGGTAGAACATCAGCTGTTCAGGATGCTGGTTCTTCAGCTTCCAGTACTGTTGCATCATCGGGGTGTGGTTAGAAAAATCGGACATTCAAGGACTTAGCTCGCGGGTGTCTTGGGGGACGTAAGGCAGGTCGCCAATAGTACAGGGATTTTTTTTGCGATGTAGGACGTTGGCAGTGCAGACGCAGTCGCACGAATGCCCGCCGGATCGGTCGTATCCAGGCAGGCCACGGCGACTTTTGACCTGCATGGCGCGAGGGCGTAGCCTCGTTGGCCGCCTTATCAAGGAGCTGCTATGGACGCCTCGACCTCACTCTCTGCCGACCTCGGCGAGCGCCTGCTTGGCCTCGGCGCCCAGGTCACCACGGCGGAGTCCTGCACAGGCGGTGGCATTGCCGAAGCCATCACACGAATCGCCGGCAGCTCGGCATGGTTCGAAGCGGGTTACATCACCTATTCCAATACGCAGAAAACCGCCCAGTTACAGGTTCCGACCGAGCTGTTCGAACAGGTCGGTGCCGTCAGCCGCGAGGTGGTCGAAGCCATGGTGCGCGGTGCTCAGCAGCACAGCAGAGCACGCTTTGCCGTGGCAGTCAGTGGCGTCGCCGGCCCTGGCGGTGGCTCCGCTGACAAGCCGGTGGGCACGGTGTGGTTGGCCTGGGCCGACGGCACTCGGCTGTTCAGCCGGCGCGAGCAGTTTGCCGGCGACCGCGATGCCGTGCGCCGGCAAACCGTGGTCGCTGCGCTTCAGGGTTTGTTACACCTTGCCGCTGGAGAAAAACCGTTTCCGGGGTAGGCGAGGGACGTGGTATGTGGAATAATACTGGCTACTTATACAGGTGTTCTGGCCGTCAGGCCTTATTGATTACGTGAGGACTTCAATGGACGACAACAAGAAGCGTGCCTTGGCTGCGGCCCTGGGTCAGATCGAACGTCAATTCGGTAAGGGCGCCGTCATGCGCATGGGTGACCACGATCGCCAAGCGATTCCGGCCATCTCTACCGGTTCGCTCGGTCTGGATATCGCGCTGGGTATCGGCGGTCTGCCAAAAGGCCGGATCGTCGAGATCTACGGTCCGGAATCGTCGGGTAAGACCACGCTGACGCTTTCGGTCATCGCCCAGGCTCAGAAGGCCGGTGCAACCTGCGCCTTCGTCGACGCCGAGCACGCGCTGGATCCCGAATACGCTGGCAAGCTGGGCGTCAACGTCGACGACCTGCTGGTCTCCCAGCCGGACACCGGCGAGCAGGCGCTGGAAATCACCGACATGCTGGTGCGCTCCAACGCGGTCGACGTGATCATCGTCGACTCCGTGGCCGCACTGGTGCCCAAGGCTGAGATCGAAGGCGAGATGGGCGACATGCACGTGGGTCTGCAGGCACGCCTGATGTCCCAGGCGCTGCGCAAGATTACCGGTAACATCAAGAACGCCAACTGCCTGGTCATCTTCATCAACCAGATCCGCATGAAGATCGGCGTGATGTTCGGCAGCCCGGAAACCACCACCGGTGGTAACGCGCTGAAGTTCTATGCCTCGGTTCGCCTGGACATCCGCCGCACCGGCGCAGTCAAGGAAGGCGACGAAGTGGTAGGCAGCGAAACTCGCGTCAAGGTCGTCAAGAACAAGGTGGCACCGCCATTCCGTCAGGCCGAGTTCCAGATCCTGTACGGCAAGGGCATCTACCTGAACGGCGAAATCGTCGATCTGGGTGTGGCCAATGGGCTGCTGGAGAAGTCGGGTGCCTGGTACAGCTACCAGGGCAGCAAGATCGGTCAGGGCAAGGCCAACTCGGCCAAGTTCCTGCAAGACAACCCGGAAATCAAGGCCACTCTCGAGAAGCAGATCCGCGACAAACTGCTGACCGGCGGTACCGACAAGGCGGCAGCAGACAAGGCATCGGCGGCGACTGCACCCGCTGCCGACACGGCTGAAGCAGAAGCTGATTTCTGATTAGCCCATGCCACCTGTCGTACTGGATACACCCGTCGCCGTGCGACGGTCTGCCATGGACCTGCTCGCACGTCGCGAGCACGGTCGAGTCGAGCTGACGCGCAAATTGCGTCAGCGCGGCGCCTCCCCCGAAATGATCGACACCGAGCTTGATCGTCTCACCGACGAAGGCTTGTTGTCCGAAGCGCGTTATCTGGAAAGCTTCATTCGCTACCGAGCCAACTCGGGCTACGGGCCTGCGCGGATACGCGAGGACCTGACCCAGCGCGGTCTGCAGCGGGCTGATGTCGAACAGGCACTTCGTCAAAGCGGATTCGATTGGGGCGTACAGCTGCGTGATGTCTGGGAGCGCAAGTTCGCCGCCAGGCTTCCCATTGAAGCCAAGGAGCGAGCCCAGCAGACCCGCTTTCTGGCTTATCGGGGCTACCCGATGGAGCTGATTTCCCGTCTACTCAACGGCAAGGATCTGGACTGACCCTTTTCGCCGTTGAGTCAGCGGTGCTCGGCGAGGAGCACCGTCACTTTTCTCAGAGTATTATTTGCCGCAATCCTTGGCGGTGTAGGACTGAGTACCGATGGTGCGATTGGTCTTGTATTCGGTGAAGTCGTAGCGCATCACGGCACCCTGTGCCATCAGGTTGCGGAATCCCTTGTTGCGACACACGCTGGCACCCAGCTGCAGGTACACGGTTTTGGGATCACGGCGCATCTCTTCGGCCTGGCTTTCGCGAACGCTCAGATGGTTGATCAACTGGTTGCCTTCGACGGTGAAACCTTGATCGAGGATGTCCTCGTTGATTGCGCGCGGCGTACCCACACTGCTTTGCTGAGCGACTTTCTGCAGGTTTTTCGACAGCTCCATCTCCTTCAACGAGGCAGCGTGGGCGGCCAGCGGCAGGGCAAGCAGCAAGGCGAAGGATGGGGCGATAAAGCGCAGCATGAAACACTCCTGGGCAAAAAGCCGGGCAAGACAAGTGGGCGTAAGACCTGTCGATGGTACAGGCGTTCACCCACCTCTGAGGGTAGGCGGATTATACGGTGCGACACGTCCGCTCACCATCGGCATCGCTGCCAGGGTCAGCTCTGTTAGAATCCGCGCCCCAGTTCCCAGCGTGATCTGCAATGAGCCATGCCGTTTTCCGTCTGCGCAGCGAGCGTCTGGCGCGCAGTACCCAGCCATTTACCGCAAGGGGTTCGCGTGCGCCGCGCTGCCCGCCGTTGCCGGGTCATTCCCCAGTACTGTCTGTGCGCCTGGCGCCCCAGCGTCGCTGCGCAATCGGCCATGTGCCTGCTGATGCATGACGTCGAACCCATGAAACCCAGCAATACCGGTTGGCTGATCGCGGACGTGATCGCCGACACCCATGCCTTCATGTGGTCACGGGTGGGTGTCGACCCACAGTTGCTGGCGCTGCTGGCCGACCCACAGTGGCAACCCTACCTGGTCTTTCCCGGAGAATTCGTCGAGCCGCAGCGGGTGACGAACAGCGTGACTCCGCAACCCGGCCGGCGTCCGCTGTTCATCTTGCTGGACGCCACCTGGACCGAAGCGCGAAAGATGTTCCGCAAGAGCCCCTATCTGGCCTCGCTGCCGGTGCTGAGTCTGGCGCCTGAGCAACTTTCGCGCTACACCTTGCGCCGTTCCAAGCGTGATGATCACTTCTGCACGGCCGAGGTGGCCGCGCTGTGTCTGGAGTTGGCCGGGGACGAGGCGGCAGCGCGAGTGCTGGATGCCTATCTGGACGTGTTCAGTGCACACTACCTGGCGGCGAAATTCCAGGAGCCCGTCGACGAGACGGATGCGGGGCATCGGTTCCTGGCCGACTACCTATAATTCTGGGCACTGTGTCGAATCCGAGTCGACTCTGGCCGTGGAGTCGCTTGACCACCATGAGCGGGGTCGGCATTCTTGGCGCCGAATCGGGCGGTACTGTCCGAGCGGCTTCATTTCCTGGAATCCTGTGATCGATGGCCACTTACGAAATCCTGATCGCCGACGACCATCCTCTGTTCCGCAGTGCGCTGCACCAGGCCTTGACCATGGGACTGGGCGCGGACGTGCGTCTGGTCGAGGTGGCGAGCATTGCCGAGCTCGAGGGGCGTCTCGATGAAAAGGCCGACTGGGACCTGGTGCTGCTGGATCTCAACATGCCAGGCGCCTATGGCTTCTCGGGACTGGTCTTGCTGCGTGGCCAGTACCCGCAGATCCCGGTGGTGATGGTCTCGGCCCAGGAGGACGCCTGGGTCATGGTGCGCTCGCGTGAATTTGGTGCCAGTGGCTTCATCCCCAAGTCGAGTCCGCTGGAAACCATCCAGGCCGCCGTGCGTGATGTGCTGGATGGGGAGGTGTGGTGGCCGCCGCAGGCGTTCGAGGCGGTCAGCGTCTCGGCTGAAGCCAAGGCTGCCAGCGAAGGACTGGCCAGCTTGACGCCGCAACAGTTCCGGGTGCTCACCATGGTCTGCGAAGGGCTGCTGAACAAGCAGATCGCCTACGAACTCGGGGTGTCGGAAGCCACGATCAAGGCCCACGTGACGGCGATCTTCCGCAAGCTGGGCGTGCGGACTCGCACCCAGGCCGCCTTGCTGTTGCAACAACTGGAGTCCACCTCCGCGAACTGAGCTGTTTCGTCACCTCTTTCAATGCCGAACGTTTCAGTGTCGGCCGTTTTCCCTTTCCGGATCGTCGCGCATGTCACCTTTCAAGGGCCAGACCGGCCTCAAACGTATTCTCAACGCCACCGGCTACTCCTTTGACGGCCTGCGCGCCGCGTTCACCGGCGAAGCCGCGTTCCGCCAATTGGTGCTGCTCAACGTCGTGCTGGTGCCGGTAAGCTTTTTGCTGCAGGTCAGCCGTGTGGAGCGGGCGGTGCTCATTGCCGTGTGCTTGCTGGCGTTGATCGTGGAGCTGCTCAATTCGGCGATCGAGGCGGCCATCGACCGCATCTCGCTGGAGCGTCATCCGTTGTCGAAGAATGCCAAGGACATGGGCAGCGCCGCCCAGTTCGTCGCGCTGACCATGATCGTGCTGGTGTGGGCGGTGATTCTGCTGTGACCGGCGCCTGAAGTCAGGCAATGTCGGGCAGCACGATTTCGTCGCTGCGCTGGGCGCCGGCGGTGAAGGCGCGGCACAGTTCGAGAAACTCGCGCATCGCCGACGTCTGGTATTTGCGTTTGTGCCAGATGAAGTAGAACTGTCGCGCCAGATCCAGTTCGGGCGTGTGGACCGGCACCAGGCTGCCGCGCCGAAAGGCGTCGCGCAAGGCCAGTCGCGAGATGCAGCCGATGCCCAGCCCGGACTCCACGGCACGCTTGATCGCTTCGGTGTGTTCCAGTTCGAGGCGGATGTTGAGTGCCAGGCGATGGTGGCGCATGGCTTGGTCAAAGGTCAGGCGCGTGCCCGAGCCTTGTTCGCGCAGAATCCACGCCTCCTGGGTCAGCAGCGCCAGGCTGGCGCTGGGTACGCAAGCCAATGGGTGACGCGGTGCGCAGAACACCACCAGTTCGTCTTCGACCCACGGCTGCACCTCGATGTCGGGATGACTGCAGTCGCCTTCGATCAAGCCCAGGTCGATTTCGTAATGGGCGACCTGCTGGACGATGTTGGCGGTGTTCTGTACGTGCAGCTTGACCTGGCTTTCCGGGTGCACCTGCATGAAGCGGCCGATCAGCAAAGTGGCCAGGTAGTTGCCGATGGTCAAGGTCGCGCCCACCGCCAGCGACCCGAATCCGGACTTGCCGTTGAGCAGGTCTTCGATTTCCTTGGCCTGGTCGAGCAGGGCCACGGCCTGGGGGAGCAATTGATGGCCCAGGGCGTTGAGACTCAGGCGCTTGCCGGCGCGGTCGAACAACTGACAGCTCGATTGCCGCTCAAGCTCGGTGATGGAGGTGCTGGCTGCCGACTGCGACAGCGACAGCAGGTTGGCAGCGCGCGACACGCTTTCCTGCTGGGCCACGGTGACGAAGACTTGCAATTGGCGGAGTGTGAATCGCATATCTATATAACCGATTACCCATATCTCAATAATCCATTTAACAGATATTGTTGATCCCCGTAAACTACTGCGCACTCGCGCCCCTGTCAGGCGTACGCTTTTTCTAGGAGCCCCGTACATGAGCAACATGAACCACGAACGTGTACTCAGTGTTCATCACTGGAATGACACCCTGTTTAGCTTCAAGTGCACCCGCGATCCGGGCCTGCGCTTCGAGAACGGGCAGTTCGTGATGATCGGCCTGCAGCAGCCCAACGGCCGCCCGCTTATGCGCGCCTACTCGATCGCCAGCCCGAACTGGGAAGAGCATCTGGAGTTCTTCAGCATCAAGGTGCCTGACGGCCCGCTGACCTCGCAGCTGCAGCACCTCAAGGAAGGCGACGAGATCATCATCAGCAAGAAGCCCACCGGCACCCTGGTCCTCGACGACCTGAAGCCGGGCAAGCACCTCTACCTGCTGAGCACCGGTACTGGCCTGGCGCCGTTCATGAGCGTCATCCAGGATCCGGAAACCTACGAGCGCTTCGAGAAGGTCATTCTCTGCCACGGCGTGCGTTACGTGAACGAGGTCGCCTACCGCGAGTTCATCACCGAGCACCTGCCGCAGAACGAGTTCTTCGGTGAAGCCCTGCGCGACAAGCTGATCTACTACCCCACCGTGACGCGTGAGCCGTTCGAGAACGAAGGCCGCCTGACCGACCTGATGCGCAGCGGCAAGCTGTTCAGCGACATCGGCCTGCCGCCGATCAACCCGCAGGACGACCGTGCCATGCTGTGCGGCAGTCCGAGCATGCTCGACGAGACCAGCGAAGTGCTCAACAGCTTCGGCCTGACCGTTTCGCCACGCATGCGTGAGCCGGGTGACTACCTGATCGAGCGCGCCTTCGTCGAGAAGTAAGCGGCTGAGCAGCATCCTGAAAAAAACCGCCCTCGGGCGGTTTTTTTGTGGTCTGTGAAAAGGTCTAGGGAAACACCACTTCCAGCACACGAATCAGGCCGGGTTGCGGGTAGTGCCAGCGCACGTCCACATCCCAGAACCGCGCACCGTATTCGCGCTCCGGCGCGGGTTTCTGGTAGGCCGGACGTGGGTCCTGGGCCAGGCACTGTTCGATCAGTTCGACCAAGGGCTGTCCCAGGCGCGCGGCATGCGTTCGGGCTTGCACCAGACCGGCCTCCTGCCACTGCACGGCAATAGGATCGGGCGCGGCGCTGGCGATCGCGTTGACGGCGCCAGGCACGTTGTCTGCATAGGGCACGTAGGGTTTGATGTCCAGCACGGGCGTGCCGTCCAGCAGATCGATGCCGGAGAGGTGCAGACGCGCACCCTCGACCTTGTCCAGGCGCACCACTGACTGGCCGATGCCGTTGGGTCGATGGGTGGCGCGGGTGGCGAAGACGCCGATCGACTGGTTGCCCCCCAGCCGTGGTGGGCGAACCTTCAAGCGTGGCTTGTCTTCCAGGGCCTCATGGAACATGAACAGCAGCCACACATGGCTGACCTGTTCCAGGCCCTGCACAGCCTCGCCCTGATCGAACGGTGGCAGCAGCTCAAGCACACCGCGCGCGGCCGGCGCCAGTTGGGGCTGGCGCGGGATGGCGAATTTTTCCTTGAAGCAGGAGCGGACAAAACCGATGGGTTCGACGCTATAGGCCATAGGGCTTAACCGCGGACTCGCAGGGTCAGGCCCTTGAGGAAGTTGCGCAGCAGCTGGTCGCCACAGGGACGGTAGTTGTTATGGCCGAACTTGCGAAACAGGGCGCTCAGCTCGGGCTTGGACACCGGAAAGTCCACCGACTTGAGCACGGCGTGCATGTCGTCTTCCTTGAGCTCGAAGGCCACGCGCAGTTTCTTCAACACGATGTTGTTGGTCACTGGCAGCTCGACCGGCTGGGCCGGGCGGCTCTCGTCACGACCACGGCGATAGATCACCAGGCCGTCGAGGAAGTGCGCCAGGACCGCGTCCGGGCAATGCACGAAGCCTTCTTCCTCGTCTTTTTTGGTGTAGGCGATGACGTCGGCCTTGCTGATTTCCAGTCCGCCCAGGGCAGTGATGTCAGCCACCTTGCCATCGCTGATGTCGAGCATGTAGCGCACGCTGCGCAGTACATCGTTGTGAATCATGGTGTAGGTCCTGGTTGAACGACACTGCCCAGGCAGCGCCGGAAAAAGAGAGGGTTCAGAACTTTTCCTTGCTCGTCAGGTAGCGCCACTGGCCCAGCGGCAGCTTGCCCATCGACACCCCACCGACACGGATGCGGCGGATCGAGACGATCGTCAGGCCGACACTGGCGCACAGTTGCTGCAGTACGCCCGGTGCGGGGTTCTTCATGGCGAAGCGCAGGCGTGTCTCGTTCTGCCAACTGGCCTTGACCGCCGGCAGTGCCTTGCCTTTGTACAGCGCGCCGTGATTGAGGCGATTGAGGCCGTGGGGGCTCATTTCGCCCGTCACTTCCACGACGTATTCCTGTTCGATCTTGGCCGCGTCGGCGGTCAGCTTGCGCAGGGTCTTCCAGTCCTGGGTGAAAATCTGCAGGCCACTGGCGTTGGCCGGCAACTCGGCCGCGCAGCTCAGGCGCAGGAAGTGGCCCTTGAGCGGGCGTTTGCCGAAGGCGTGTTCGCTGGACAAGGTCTGGGCGTCAAGGGCGGCCAGCGCCTCTTCGGCGCTCTGTCCCGGCGCCTGGTGCAGCAACAGGGTGACCGGCTCCGGCGCTTCGGCCTTGGCCTGCGGGTCGAGCTCGACCTTCTGTGCGTCCACCTTGAACTGCGGTTCGTCGACCACCACGCCGTCAACGGACACCCAGCCGCCTTCGATGAAGAGTTCAGCCTCGCGGCGGGAACACCCGACCAGTTCGATGAGGCGTTTGGAGAGACGAATGGGTTCAGACATGACTGCGGCCGTAGCTGGGAAAGGGCGCTAGTGTAACTGTCTGGCGGCGGTTAAGCCCGCGCAGATTGCCCAGCGTCCGGCAACGGCAGTGGGCGCGACGGCGAACCGGGTCGGTCGCCGCCTGCTTGCACGGTAGGTCAGAGCGCCTGGAGTCAGGCCAGTTCGGCCCACAAATCGTATTCGTCGGCGTCGACGATGGTGCACCAGACCTTGTCGCCCGGCTTGAGGTGAGTGGCATCGTCGATGAACACGTTACCGTCGATTTCCGGCGCATCGAAGAAGCAGCGGCCGACAGCGCCCTGTTCCTCGACCTCATCGATCAGCACTTCCACGCGCTTGCCGATGCGCATCTGCAGGCGTGCCGCACTGATCGCCTGCTGGTGCGCCATGAAACGGTCCCAACGGTCCTGCTTCACGTCGTCCGCAACGATGTCGGCGTCCAGCAGGTTGGCCGGCGCGCCTTCGACCGGCGAGTACTGGAAGCAGCCGACGCGGTCCAGCTGGGCCTCGCTCAGCCAGTCCAGCAGGTACTGGAAATCCTCTTCGGTTTCGCCGGGGAAGCCGACGATGAAGGTCGAGCGGATGATCAGATCCGGGCACTGCTCGCGCCACTTCTTGATGCGCGCCAGGGTCTTGTCTTCGAAGGCCGGGCGCTTCATCGCCTTGAGCACTTTCGGGCTGGCGTGCTGGAACGGGATGTCGAGGTACGGCAGGATCTTGCCGGCGGCCATCAGCGGAATGATGTCGTCGACGTTGGGGTAGGGGTACACGTAATGCAGGCGGACCCAGACGCCCAGGCTGCTAAGGGCTTCGCACAGTTCGAGCATGCGCGTCTTGACCGGTCGACCGTTCCAGAAATCGGTCTTGTACTTGACGTCCACCCCGTAGGCGCTGGTGTCCTGGGAAATGACCAGCACTTCCTTGACCCCGGCCTTGACCAGGCGCTCGGCTTCGCTCAGGACATCGCCCACCGGGCGGCTGACCAGCTTGCCGCGCATCGAGGGAATGATGCAGAAGCTGCAGCTGTGGTTGCAGCCTTCGGAAATCTTCAGGTAGGCATAGTGACGCGGCGTGAGCTTGATGCCCTGCGGCGGTACCAGGTCGATCAGCGGGTTGTGGTCCTGACGCGGTGGCACCACTTCGTGCACGGCGTTGACCACCTGCTCGTATTGCTGAGGGCCGGTGACCGACAGCACGCTGGGATGCACCTTGCGAATGGCATTCTCTTCGACGCCCATGCAGCCGGTGACGATGACCTTGCCGTTTTCCTTGAGCGCCTCGCCGATCACTTCCAGCGACTCGGCCTTGGCGGTGTCGATGAAGCCACAGGTGTTGACCACCACGACGTCGGCGTCTTCATAGGTCGGTACCACTTGGTAACCTTCCATGCGCAACTGAGTCAGGATGCGCTCGGAGTCGACCAGGGCCTTGGGGCAACCCAGCGAGACGAAGCCGACCTTTGGAGCGGCCGACGAAGGAGTGGTGGACATGGCTAACCTCGGTATCGATAGGGCCTCGTGGGCCGCACTGGCGGGCGCTGGGTACGCCTCTGATCAAAAAGTGCGCAATTCTAGCGATGGCGAGGTCTCTTGACCAGCATTATGCGAGGAATTACGACGAGTGCTGCGCTATGCTTCGCCGCGTCGCGCCACATGGCGTTACAAATCAAGGTCGCAGGAGTAGTCGATGGTTCAGGCAAGTAGTGACGGCAATGGTGGGCATTCGACTGCCCGCCCGATCGGCATGCTGGTGGCAGCGGTCGGCGTCGTATATGGCGACATCGGCACCAGTCCGCTGTACACCCTCAAGGAGGTCTTTTCCGGGGGCTACGGCGTGCCCCATTTCCCACGATGGCGTGCTGGGTATCCTCTCGTTGATCTTCTGGTCGCTGATCTGGGTGGTCTCGATCAAATACATGCTGTTCGTGCTGCGCGCCGACAACCAGGGCGAGGGCGGCATCATGGCCCTGACGGCACTGGCGACCCGCGCCACTTCATCACTGCCCAGGCTCCGCGCATTGATGGTGGTGTGCGGATTGGCCGGTGCGGCGCTGTTCTACGGCGACAGCATGATCACTCCGGCCGTCTCGGTGCTTTCGGCGATCGAGGGCATGGAGTTGGCCTTCGATGGCCTGGAGCGCTGGGTTGTGCCCATGGCGCTGGTGGTGCTGGTGGCTTTGTTCCTGATCCAGAAACACGGCACCCAGCGTATCGGCAAGCTGTTCGGGCCGGTGATGGTGATATGGTTTCTGGTGCTGGGGCTGCTCGGCGCGTACGGCGTGTACCAGCACCCCGAGGTGCTCAAGGCGTTGAATCCGGTGTGGGCAGTGCGCTTCTTCATCGTTCATCCCGGCATGGGCGTGGCGATTTTGGGCGCCGTGGTGCTGGCATTGACCGGCGCCGAAGCGCTGTACGCCGACATGGGCCATTTCGGCCGCAAGCCGATCGCTCGCGCCTGGTTCATCCTGGTATTGCCCGCTCTGGTGCTGAACTACTTCGGTCAGGGTGGCCTGCTGCTGGAAAACCCCGAAGCGGCGCGCAATCCGTTCTTCCTGCTGGCGCCGGGCTGGGCCCTGGTGCCCTTGGTGGCATTGTCCACCCTGGCCACCGTGATCGCTTCGCAGGCAGTGATTTCCGGCGCCTTTTCCCTCACCCAGCAGGCCATTCAGCTGGGCTATATCCCGCGCATGCACATTCAGCACACGTCGAGCAGCGAGCAGGGGCAGATCTACATAGGTGCGGTGAACTGGGCGTTGATGGTCGGCGTGGTGCTGTTGGTGATCGGCTTCGAATCCTCCGGCGCCCTGGCTTCGGCCTACGGTGTGGCGGTCACGGGCACCATGCTGATGACGACCATTCTGGTCTCGGCGGTGATGCTGCTGTTGTGGAAATGGCCGCCGGTGCTGGCGGTGCCGGTGCTGATCGGCTGCCTGCTGGTGGATGGCCTGTTCTTCGCCGCCAACGTGCCGAAGATCATCCAGGGCGGTGCCTTTCCGGTGCTGGCGGGGACCGTGCTGTTCATCCTCATGACCACCTGGAAGCGCGGCAAGCAACTGCTGGTCGAGCGGATCGACGAGGGCGGACTGCCGCTGCCGATCTTCATCGGCAGCATCAGCGTGCAGCCACCACATCGCGTCCAGGGCACGGCGGTGTTCCTGACCGCGCGCTCCGATGCCGTACCCCATGCGCTGTTGCATAACCTGCTGCACAACCAGGTGCTGCATGAGCAAGTGGTGCTGTTGACGGTGGTCAACGAGGACACGCCGCGGGTGCCAGTGGGCCGTAGATTCGAAGTGCAAAGCTATGGTGAGGGGTTCTTCAGGGTGATTCTGCACTACGGCTTCATGGATGAACCGGACGTACCGTGCGCCTTGGCCCTGTGTGATCTGCCGGACCTGGACTTCAGCCCGATGCGTACCACCTATTTCCTCAGTCGCGAAACGGTGATCCCCTCCAAGCTGGCCGGCATGGCGCGTTGGCGCGAGCAGTTGTTCGCCTTCATGCTGAAGAACGCCAACGGCAACCTGCGCTTCTTCAAGCTGCCGGTGAATCGGGTGATCGAGCTGGGTACGCAGGTGGAGATGTAGGGAGAAGCAGCGGCAGGGCATGCCCATTGCTGACTCGACTCCCCTGCAGGAGCCGGCAGTGCCCGCGAAGAGGCCCTACCTGCCCCCCACAAAAAAGCCCCGGCACCTGTTCAGGTCCGGGGCTTTGTTTTTGGAGCAGGATCAGTTCGAGCCGGTACGCTTGTCGATCTGCTGCACCAGACGCTTGGCCAGCGCCGGGTAGTTCTCGTCGAAGTGATGCCCGCCTGGCAGCTTCATTTTCTCACCCACTGCGGTGGCTTCGGTGCAGCCGCTTTCATCGGCCTCTTCCTCGCCGTAAACGCAGACCACCTTGGCGGCCGGTAGCTTGGCCATTTCCGGGCCGGTAGGTGCCTCCTTGCCCGCGTTGCCCAGCCATCCCTCGACTTCGATCTCGAAGCTGCCACTGCGCGCGAAGGCCAGCAGGATGATCGCGCTGACGCTGTTCTGTTCCTCGGCGGGCAGGCGGTTGTAGATGGCTGGCAGCACGTCGGCACCGAACGAATAGCCGGTCAGCACGAAGCGCTTCGCGCCCCATTTCTGTCGGTAGTAATGCATCAGTTCGACCAAATCGTCGGCGCTTTGCTCGGGTGTCTTGTGCTCCCAGTAATAGCGCAGGGTGTCGATCCCTACCGTTGGGTAACCCATGGTCGCCATGTCCCCGGCCACCGCCTTGTCGAGGTCGCGCCAGCCGCCGTCGCCGGAAAGGAACAGGCTGACGGTGTCGTTGGTCTGCGTTGCGGGCACCTCGACCACAGGGATGGCCAGGTGGGTGCCTTCATCGCCGACCAGAATATCGGTGACCTGATTCTTCAACACCTGCGGCAGCTTCACATCGTAATCGCTGATGACGGTCTGCGCATTGGGTTGGTCGCGCACGAACGCGGCGCTGGCGTCGTCGGGGTTGTCGTTCCAGGCCACCATCCATTGACCATGCTCGGCCTTCTTCGGCAACTCGGGCAGACAGCCGTCGGGTTTCTCCACGCTCAGATCCACCGACACGGCCTGGGCCTTGTCGTTGTCCTGCGTGGCCAGCCAGCGCCAGGCCAGCGAGGCGCCCGGGCCGATCCCCGCCACCAGATCCGGTTTGGCGTCGAGTCGCTCGATGGCGGCATTCAAGGCGGCTTGCTGCGCGCTGCAGTCGGTTTCCGGCAGGATCACCTGGACGATGTGCGCGGAGGCGTCCCGGCTCAAGTCCAGCAACTGCTTGTCGGTCAGGGCTTCGGCGGCGGGCAGTGCGATCGCCACCCGGGACTTGGTCCGCGTACCGGGGACGACATCGCGAGCTTCGCTGCCGTTGCTCAGGCGTTGTGCGCTGAGCTGGGCAGCCGGGACAGGGCGAGTGGCCCACCAGTAGTAGCCGGCAGCTGCCAGCAGCAGTACCACGATCAAGGCGAACAACTTGCGCCAGTAACGTCGAATCATCAGCGTTTCACCAATCCTGTCAGGCCACCTGCAATGAGGGCGGCGGTATCGGCCAGTGCCACCAGCGGATCAAGGCCCGCCGGCACGGCCATGTAGCGAGGCTCCCAGGTAGGCTGGAACTTGTCCTTGAACCGGCGCAGGCCCTGGAAGTTGTACAACTGCTCGCCACGATTGAACACCATCGAGCCCAGGCGCTGGGTCAAGGGAGCACCGCGTCGCGGTTGCAGACCGGACAGCGGCACCATGCCCAGACTGAAGCGTCCGTAGCCGTGTTTCTTGTAGTGCTGGATCAAGCCTACCATCATGAACTCCATGGTCAGCTTGGGCGCCTGGGGATGCGCACGCATCAGGTCCAGGCTGGCAAGCTCCCTGCTGTCGGTTTCCAGCAGGTTGGCGAACGCCACCGGCTTGCCTTCGAAATGGACGATCGCGATGCGGAAATGGTTCAGGTATTCCGGACTGAAGCGGCCCAGGGAAAAACCCTTCTCCCGTACGTTCTTGCCCGTGAGCCAGGCATCGGAAATGACCTTGAGCTCGTCCAGCGGCGCCTGTCCCGGTTCGTAGATCTCCAGTGACAGACCGTCGCGGGTGCCGCGGTTCCAGGTGTAGCGCAGGTCCTTCATCTCCTTGCCCTTGGCTTCCAGATCGAAAGCGTGCAAGTCGACGCGGGCCTCTTCCCCCAGCTTGATCGCGGTCAGGCCGATGTCCATGTAGAACGGCAGGTTCTCGGCCCGGACCTGATAGAACACCGGGCGCGCGTGGTGAAAGTCGCAAAGGTCGCGGAACTGCCAGATCATTTCGGCGCGCGGCTGGGTCGGACCGATGGGGTCGTACAGCGCCACCAGGCTACGCCCGCGGCGGGCATACATCAGAAAGGCTTCATCCTTGGGGTGGAACAGCAGCGCCTTGTCGCCGGTCAGGGCCAAGCCACCATCGGGTTGATGCGACGCCTTGAGAATGGTCGCGGCGCGCTGCAGTTCCTCGGGTGTGGGCAGATGGATCACCGGGCGCGCGGTGCGCAGCAGCCAGGTCAGCGCAACCACGATCAACAACACTGCGCTGCCCAGGGCCGAACGCAGGCCGCGGGGTGCATCGGCATCCAACGCAAACTGCCACCACAGCTTGGTGCTGTAGGGCACGTCCTGGTAGGCGAAGAACAGCAACCAGATCGACGCACCCACCACGCACACGCTGGCGATCAGGTACAGCGGGGAGAACGGCAGCTCCAGCAGGCGGCTGGGCCGGTAGAAGGAGCGTTTGAAGACGGCAAGCAGCAGTGCGGTCATGCACAGCAGCGAGGCCTCTTCCCAGTCGAAGCCCTTGAGCAGCGACAGCACGGCACCTACCAGCAGCAGCACCATGGTCAATACCCATGCGGCCGACAGGCGACGGCGCAACCCTTGTGCCAGCAGCAGGCACAGCACGCCCACCAGGCTGGCACCCAGGTGCGAAGCATCGATCAGGCGGTGGGGGATCAGAAAGCCCAGGTCCTGCAGGCGCGTATCGATCTCCGGGGTCGCACCGGAGAACAGCAGGACGACGCCGGACAGGAACACCAGCACCGCCAGGATGGGGGCGGCGAGCCCGGAGGCCACGCGAATGGCCTGTTGGGCGAAGAACAAACGGCGCGCTTCGTTGGCCAGCAGCAGCACGCACGCCACCAGCATCGGCAGCACGACATAGATCAGGCGGTACAGCAGCAGCGCCGCAGCCAGGGGCGCGGCGCCCAGGGTGTCGGCGAACGCTGCGAGCAGAATCGCCTCGAACACCCCGACGCCGCCAGGTACGTGGCTGAGCACACCGGCGGCGAGGGCCAGCAGGTAGATCAGCACGAAGGCACCGAACGGCGGAGCCTCGGGCAGCAACAGATAGAGCACGGTGGCGGCTGCCACCACGTCCAGTGCGGTGATGACCAGTTGCAGCAGGGTCAGGCGCGCACTCGGCAAGCGCAGGGTGCGACGTCCGGCGCGGACCAGCAGGTTATCGGCCAGCGGCTGTTCGGCAAGACGACGTCGATAGACGCCCAGCACCAGCAGCGCAGTCAGTAGCAGCACGATCGCGGCGATGGTTCCCAGCAACCCTTGCGAGAGCCCCAAGGCCAACGAGGCGGCGGGCAGGCTGCTCAGGGTGGCCACGGCGGCAAGCGGCGGCAATGCACAGCCCAGTGAAAGGCTGGCGAACAAGGTCATGCGCGCGACTTCGCCCGCACCCACGCCCAGTCGCGAGTACAACCGGTAACGAACCGAACCGCCGGACAGCATCGACAAGCCGATGGCGTTGCCGATGGCGAACGAGGTAAAGCCCCCCAGGGCCAAGGTGCGTGCAGGGAGGGTCACATTGGCATAGCGGCTGGCGGACCATTCATAGCCCAGCAGAATGATGAAGCCGCAGACCATGGCCAGCAAGGCTCCGCCCAGTGCGGCAGGCGGCGTGGCCAGTACCGAGTCGTGCAGCGCGTAGATGTCCAGTTCGCTGAGCAGATGCCGACAGGCGAGCAGGGCGATGGCAAACAGCAACAGGGTAACGGCCAGCCCCACCGGCTGGCGGTAGCGGCTCAGCAGATCCAGCCAGCGAGCGCGCTCGGGCTTGATCGGGCCGGCGGCAGCGGCAGGTGGGAGTTCCATAGCGGTTGAGTCGGGCAAGTCAGAGCGCATCAATCACCTCTTGGATTGTGCGCAACAGGATGCCGGGATCCCGTCAAAGTACCAATCCCTGTGGAAAAAATAATTCGCGCCATTCTAACGCCTGTGCGCCATGGGTGACCGGCGCCTGGCCAACTGTAAAGCAATTTTCACATTGCTCGCGCGCAGCCTTCGTTAGGTGGCTATTGGCTTTTTCGAGCGCATACGAAAAAGGCCACCCGTTTATAGAGTGGCCCTTCCGATGTTTGGTTGCGGGAGCCGGATTTGAACCGACGACCTTCGGGTTATGAGCCCGACGAGCTACCAGACTGCTCCATCCCGCGTCTGTGGAGGCGCATTCTACAGATACCTGGCAGGCTGTCAACGCATTAGATGCATTAAGCTTCAAATCAGCCCGGATATCTGAGCGGCAGGCAAGAAAAAGCCCCCGGCGCGTGGGCGGCGGGGGCTGATTCACACGCAGTGATTACACCAGTGGCTTGGGCTCGTCCTGAGTACCTTGCGCGCTGTCAGCAGCGCTCGATACTTCAGTTTCAGGCTTGAGCGCGGCGAGCTTCGCGGCTTCCTCGGCTTCGCGCTTGCGACGACGCACTTCGCGAGGATCGTTGGGCGCACGGCCGTTGCTTGGCAGCACCGGTGCCGGTTCGGCTTCCTTGAGCGGCTCGGGTTGTGCAACCACCACAGGCTCGCTCGCAGGAGCAGGTTCGGCAACCGGCACGATGACCGGTTCTACCGTCACAGGCTCGACGGCGGCAGGTTCGACCGCGACTGGTTCGACAGGCGACGGCTCCACAGCAGCAGGTTCGCTGATCTGGTGCAGGGCAGGCTCGGCAGGCAACGAAGGCACTTCTTCGGCGGCTGGCACGGCGCGCGGCTGGAGCGCAGGCTCGTTGACCTGTGCAGGATCGACGACCACCGGTGCGTCTACTTCGACGTCGGCGCCGGGCTGGCTGATCGGCGCAGGGGTGGTGTCGAACGGAGGCGTTACTTCCACCGGTTCGGCGACGTCCTGCTGCACTGGCTCGTGAGTCTCGGCAGGATGGGCTGCTTCGACGACGGGCTGTTGCTCGACCACAGGTGCAGCGCTTTCGTTGGCAGGCGCAGCCCAGGTGTCCGGTGCCGAGACCGTTGCAGGGCGTTCGACTTCGGCAGGGCTGTCCGCCTGGACAGGGGTGGCAACCGGTGTGTCGACGGCGGCTTCGGCGGTCGGCGCAGTGGCAACGATTTCCGGCGCGGCCAGGCTTTCGCCTTCAGCGTCGGCTTCCTGGGCAGCGGCAGGTTGCACGGTGCGATTGGCCTGTTCGGCCTGTTCGTGGGCCTGCGCTTCGGCAGAAGCGCTGATGGCGTTTTCCGCGACTGCGGCTGTGACGGCAACGCTGGCGGCCAGGGCTGCACCGTTGGACTCGCCTTGGGTAGTCGACTCGTTGGACTCTTCCGAGCCTTCGATCACGTCACCGTTGGCATCGCGTTGACGTTCGCGACGGTTGCTGCGGCGACGCTGACCACGGGAGCGGCGACGCGGACGATCGCCGTCGTTGCCTTCCTGGTTGTCGTCCTGCAGCAGCTCCTCGCTGTTCAGCACGTCTTCGGCAGTGTCGGCGTCGGTTTCGGATGCCTGTTCCGGATGCGCTGCGCGTTCTTCGCGGGCAACGCGAGGCTGGCGTTCTTCACGGGCCGGACGTTCCTCGCGTGGTGCGCGTTCTTCACGGGCCGGACGCTCTTCACGCGGTGCACGTTCCTCACGAGGAGCGCGCTCTTCGCGGGTCACGCGCTCTTCACGTGGAGCACGCTCTTCGCGGGCCGGGCGTTCTTCGCGAGCGGTCGGTGCGTCCAGAGGCTCGCGCAGTTCACGTACCCGTGGTGCGTCGTCGCCACCGTTGCGTGGGCGGCGGTCTTCACGCGGAGCGCGCGGCTGGCGTTCCTCGCGAGGCGCGCGGGCAGGGCGTTCTTCACGTGCGGCGGGTGCGTCTTCGCGGGCGGCGCGGTCTTCACGCGGTGCGCGATCTTCACGCGGCTTGCGTTCTTCGTCGCGGCGATTGCTGCTGCGGTTGCGGCTCTGCTGACGACCGTTGCGACGCTCTTCGCGCGCCGGGCGCTCGGGGGCGGTGGCGGCAGGCTTCTCGACGACCACCGGAGCGGCAGGCGTTTCCTTGGTGGCGAACAGGCTGACCAGTGACTTGACCAGCCCCTTGAACAGGCTTGGCTCGGCGATCTGGGGAGCAGGCGCCGGCGTCGGTGCTGCAGCAGCCACCGGGGCAGCTTCTTCCGCGGAAACGGGGGCAGCGGTGCGGGTCGGCGCGGTTTTCACCGCCGCTTCCTGGCGAACCAGGGTGCGAGTGGCAGCGGCTGGCTGGACCTCTTCGACTTCAGCGGCAGCAGCGGCGATTTCGTAGCTGGACTGGCCGCTATGGGCTTCCGGACTGTCGTCGCGCAGGCGCTGCACTTCGAAGTGCGGCGTTTCCAGGTGATCGTTCGGCAGGATCACGATGCGGGCGCGGGTGCGCAGTTCGATCTTGGTGATCGAATTGCGTTTTTCGTTGAGCAGGAAGGCAGCGACTGGAATCGGCACCTGGGCGCGGACTTCGGCAGTGCGGTCCTTCAGGGCTTCTTCTTCGATCAGGCGCAGGATGGCCAGCGACAGCGATTCGACGTCACGGATGATCCCGGTGCCGCTGCAGCGTGGGCAGACGATGCCGCTGCTTTCGCCCAGCGAAGGGCGCAGGCGTTGACGGGACATTTCCAGCAGGCCGAAGCGGGAGATACGACCCACCTGGACACGGGCGCGGTCGGCTTCCAGCGATTCGCGGACCTTGTCTTCCACGGCGCGCTGGTTCTTGGCCGGGGTCATGTCGATGAAGTCGATGACGATCAGGCCGCCGATGTCGCGCAGGCGCAACTGACGAGCGATCTCTTCGGCGGCTTCGAGGTTGGTCTGCAGGGCGGTTTCTTCGATGTCGCTGCCCTTGGTGGCGCGCGCCGAGTTGATGTCGATGGACACCAGTGCTTCGGTCGGGTCGATGACGATCGAGCCACCGGAAGGCAGTTCGACCACGCGCTGGAAGGCGGTCTCGATCTGGCTTTCGATCTGGAAGCGGTTGAACAGGGGGACGCTGTCTTCGTACAGCTTGATCTTGCTGGCGTACTGCGGCATCACCTGGCGGATGAAGGTCAGGGCTTCGTCCTGGGCTTCGACGCTGTCGATCAGCACTTCGCCGATGTCCTGGCGCAGGTAGTCGCGGATGGCGCGGATGATGACGTTGCTTTCCTGGTAGATCAGGAATGGCGCGGAGCGGTCCAGGGAGGCTTCCTTGATCGCGGTCCACAGTTGCAGCAGGTAGTCCAGGTCCCACTGCATCTCTTCGCTGCTGCGGCCCAGGCCGGCAGTGCGGACGATTAGACCCATGTCGGCCGGAGCCACCAGGCCATTGAGTGCTTCGCGCAGCTCGTTGCGCTCTTCGCCTTCGATGCGACGGGAGATGCCGCCGGCCCGTGGGTTGTTGGGCATCAGCACCAGGTAACGACCGGCCAGGCTGATGAACGTGGTCAGGGCTGCGCCCTTGTTGCCGCGCTCTTCCTTCTCGACCTGAACGATGACTTCCTGGCCTTCGCTCAGGACTTCCTTGATGTTGACGCGGCCTTCAGGATTTTTCTTGAAGTATTCGCGGGAGATTTCCTTGAGGGGCAGGAAGCCGTGGCGTTCCGAGCCGAAGTCGACGAAGGCGGCCTCAAGGCTGGGTTCGATGCGAGTGATGCGGCCTTTATAGATGTTGGCCTTCTTCTGCTCGCGGGCGCCGGACTCGATGTCCAGGTCGTAGAGGCGCTGGCCGTCTACCAGGGCAACACGCAACTCTTCGGGTTGAGTTGCGTTAATCAGCATTCTTTTCATGTAGTACCGTCGGTTTCCGGGCTGCCGGAAACGGCGTTCGGCACACACGACTTCTCACGGTCGGTGTCAGGTGCGTCAACAGGGCCTAGGCCACTGCAGTGTCCAGCGATGTCTGCCCAACAGGGGCGGAACCGCGACGACGCGTCCTGCTTGCTGTGGTGTCAAAAGCACTCAGTCAGGAGGAGGAATCAATCGTCTGGCGTGGACGCCCTTGAGCGTCTTGTTCAAGACCGGCATGGCAGAAGTGCCTGAGGCTGCTTCCTGCCGTGACGCGGTACTACACGGTCCGACGGTTGTGCATCTCCACCCTACACGTATCCCTGATAATTCGGGTGCTGCCGCGCGCTGAATCCGCAACGGGTTGGCAATATCGCGAACTTCAATTCGTAAAGTTCGCCCTGTATGACTAAGGCGTTGGGTTTCCGAAGCTTGTGCCTGAACTGGGTGAGAGCGACTGCGAAGCGGGAGTGGCGTCGAACAAAGGCAGGAAGGTGTCCGGTATGCCGGGGTTCCTGGGCTTTCATCGGCCTTCTCGCACCTGCGCGGGCGTTGCCCTCAAATACTCCGTTACTGGCAAAAGCCCCGTAGGACGGCCTCGCGTCCTCGAGAATTGCGTTGGTCAGGGCTGGTTCATAACCGCTTGTCCGCTGCCCAGCCGCTTATGGCGGCGTTCGCGACTATAGCAGCAATCATTAAGTGCTTCAAATCCATAAAAAATTGTTATGATCGCGGCCATGACGACTACTACTCCCCCAACCTCCGGCGTTCAGCTGATCGAGGTTGCGCCGGAACTTGCCGGCCAACGCATAGACAACTTCCTTATCACGGCGCTCAAGGGCGTGCCCAAAACCTTGATCTATCGCATCCTGCGCAAGGGCGAAGTGCGAGTGAACAAAGGGCGCATCAAGCCCGAATACAAGCTGCAGGCTGGCGACATCGTGCGTGTGCCGCCGGTGCGCCTGCCCGAGCGCGACGCCCCGGTGCCGGTGGCGCAAGGGCTGCTGCAGCGCCTCGAGGACGCCATCGTCTACGAAGACAAGGCGCTGATCGTGCTGAACAAGCCGGCAGGCATTGCCGTGCACGGCGGCAGTGGCCTGAGCTTCGGTGTGATCGAAGCCTTTCGCCAGTTGCGTCCCGATGCCAAGGAGCTCGAGCTGGTGCATCGCCTGGACCGGGACACCTCCGGCCTGTTGATGATCGCCAAGAAGCGCAGCATGCTGCGCCACCTGCACGCCGCGCTGCGTGGCGACGGTGTCGACAAACGCTACATGGCCCTGGTTCGAGGGCATTGGGCGACGGCCAAGAAACAGGTCAATGCGCCTTTGCTCAAGAGTAACCTGCGCTCCGGCGAGCGCATGGTCGAGATCAACGAAGAAGGCAAGGAAGCGCTGACCCTGTTCAAGGTGCTGCGTCGCTTCGGCGACTTCGCGACCATCGTCGAAGCACGCCCCATCACCGGGCGCACCCATCAGATCCGTGTGCATGCCCTGCACGCCGGTCACGAGATCGCGGGCGATACCAAGTACGGCGACGAGAACTTTTCCAAGGAGATTCGCGACCTGGGCGGCAAGCGGCTGTTCCTGCATGCCTACGCGCTGACCGTGCCGCTGCCCGATGGCGGCGAGCTGAAGGTCGAGGCGCCGGTCGACGAGGTCTGGGCCAAGACCGTGGAGCGACTGAGTGCAAGCTGATTACAAACTGCTGATTTTCGACTGGGATGGCACCCTGTGCGACTCCATCGGCCGGATCGTCGAGGCCATGCACGCCGCAGCGGCGGCATCGGGATATCCGCCCTGCAGTGACGAGGCGGTGAAGGGCATCATCGGCCTGGCCTTGCCGGAAGCCATCAGTGTTTTGTATCCCCAGCTCGACGACGTACAGGTGATGGCTATGCGCGATCACTATGCCGACGCCTACATGGCCCTGGACGCTACCCCTTCCTTGTTGTATCCCGGGGTCCGCGAGGCCTTGCTTGGATTTCGCGAGCAGGGTTACCGCTTGGCGGTGGCCACCGGCAAGGCGCGCCGGGGTCTGGATCGTGTGCTCAAGGCCCATGGCTGGGAGGACTTTTTCGACATCACCCGTGCGGCCGATGAAACCCGCGGCAAGCCCCATCCTCTGATGCTTGAGCAGATCATGAGCCATTGTGAGGTGGGGCCTGAGCGTTCGCTGATGGTCGGCGATGCCTCGTTCGATCTGTTGATGGCCCGCAATGCCGGCATGCACAGCGTGGCAGTGGGTTATGGCGCCTTGCCGCTGGATGTGCTGCGGCAATACGAACCGCAACTGTGCATCGAGTCGTTCGATCAACTGCCGCAGTGGCTGAACAGTCGTCGCGCCGGTGCGCGTGGCCTTGAGCAAGGAGTAGAGAATGTCTGACCAATGGAAAGCGCCGCGCAGCGAAGAGGGCAGCGCCCCGATCGGCGACGAGAAAAGCTGGCGGCTGCTGGAAAAGACTTTGCTGGCCAGTGTTCAGGAGCAGCGCCGCGCACGCCGCTGGGGCATATTCTTCAAGTTCTTGACCTTTATTTACCTGTTCGGCGCGATCTTGCTGTTTTCGCCGTTGCTGGACATGGAAAAGGCTGCCACCAGTGGTGCATCCGGGTACACCGCCGTGATCGACGTACGCGGCGTGATTGCCGACAAGGAAGCGGCGAGCGCGGACAATATCGTCGGCAGCCTGCGCAGCGCCTTCGAAGATACCAAGGTGAAAGGCGTGATCCTGCGCATCAACAGCCCTGGCGGCAGCCCGGTGCAGTCCGGCTATGTGTACGACGAGATCCGTCGCCTGCGCGGCGAGCATCCGGACATCAAGGTCTATGCCGTGATCGCCGACCTGGGCGCCTCCGGTGCCTATTACATCGCCAGCGCGGCTGACCAGATCTACGCGGACAAATCCAGCCTGGTCGGCTCTATAGGTGTGACTGCGGCGGGCTACGGCTTCGTCGGCACCATGGAAAAGCTGGGCGTGGAGCGACGCGCCTATACCTCGGGTGAGCACAAGGCCTTTCTGGATCCGTTCCAGCCACAGCGCGCCGATGAGACCGAGTTCTGGAAGGGCGTTCTGGCCACGACCCATCGGCAGTTCATCGACAGCGTGAAGGCCGGGCGTGGCGATCGACTCAAGGACAAGGAGCATCCGGAGCTGTTTTCCGGGCTGATCTGGTCGGGCGAGCAGGCGCTGCAACTGGGCCTGGTCGATGCCTTGGGCAGTAGCAGTATGGTTGCCCGTGACGTGATCGGCGCCAAGGATATGGTCGACTTCACCGTGAAGGAGTCGCCGCTGGACCGTTTCTCGAAAAAGCTGGGTGCCAGCGTTGCCGATCAGATCGCCATGTGGATGGGGTTTCAGGGGCCGAGTCTGCGCTGAGGTTGTGCGGTGCGATCAAGTGCCCTTTCGCGGGCGGCGAGCTTTTTGCCCGCAAAGGCGATGGTGATCGCTCCGCAGGACTCAGGGGATTTGCACACCCTCTTTGAGCAGCATGTCCACCAGGCGGATCAGCGGCAGGCCGACCAGGCTGGTGGCGTCCGGGCCTTCGGTGCTCTGGAACAGGCTCACGCCCAGCCCCTCGGCCTTGAAGCTGCCGGCGCAGTCATAGGGCTTTTCTGCCAGCAGGTAGCGCTCGATGGCTGCGGTCGAGAGCCGGCGCATGTTCACCGTGAACGGCACCACATCGACCTGACACTCGCCGCTGTCCACATTCAATAGCGCCAGACCGGTGAGAAACGTGACGGATGCACCGCTGGCCGCGATCAACTGTTCGCGCGCATGCTCGAAATCCAGCGGCTTGCCCAGAATCCTCTCGCCCAACACTGCGACCTGATCCGAACCAATGATCAGGTGCCCGGGGTGGGCGGCCGACAGCGCCCTGGCCTTCTGTTCGGCCAGGCGCTTGACCAGGGCGCACGCCGGCTCGTCTGGCAGGTGGCTTTCATCGATATCGGGCGAGGCGCAGGTGAACGGCAGACGCAGCCGCGACAGCAGTTCGCGGCGGTAGGGCGAGCTGGAAGCAAGTAGCAGGGCGGGCATGGCAGGCTCCTGTGGATGAACGGCCACTCTATCACGCACCCAGGCCCGAATTTCCTTTGACAGGCGAGGGGGGCGTCCCTAAAATGCTGCGCCTATGTTGAATGACCCGATTCCACCTCACGTTGACCCGCGCAAATTGGCAGATCGTGGCGTAACCCTTGAAGGTTCGCTGCAGTTGGCCGATTTGGAGAGACTCTGCGACCCGCTTTCCGACAACGTCGGTACGGTGCAGGCCAAATTCATCTTCGAACGAGACGAACGCAAGGCCGTGGTCATCCACAGCTGCCTGGACGTCGAAGTCAAGATGGTTTGCCAGCGTTGTCTTGAGCTGGTAACCCTGCCGATCCACAGCGAATGCAGTTACGCCGTGGTGAAGGAGGGTGCGAACACCCAGTCGTTACCGAAAGGTTATGACGTGCTGGAACTGGGCGAAGATCCATTGGATCTGCAGGCGCTGGTCGAGGAGGAGCTGTTGCTCGCCTTGCCTATCGTGCCTGCTCATCATCCGGAAGAATGCCAGCAGCCGGCGGGAGCAGATGATCCCGATCCGAGCGAGGACGAGGTAACGCGGTCCAACCCGTTCAGTGTATTGGCGCAGTTAAAGCGTGACCCAAACGTTTAGGAGTTAATCAATTATGGCTGTTCAGCAGAACAAAAAATCCCGCTCTGCCCGTGACATGCGCCGTTCGCACGACGCACTCGAGGCAAGCACCCTGTCGGTCGAAAAGACCACCGGTGAAGTGCACCTGCGTCACCACGTATCGCCAGAAGGCGTATACCGTGGCCGTAAAGTGATCGACAAGGGCGCTGACGAGTAAATCTTGTCCGCTCAGTCCGTCGCGATTGATGCAATGGGCGGGGACTTCGGTCCCCGCAGCATTGTTCAGGCCAGCCTTGCCTGCCTGTCCGCTACTCCCTCGCTGCACCTGACCCTCGTCGGTCACCCTCAACTCCTCGAAGAACTGATTGCCAGCCAGCCGGCGGTGGATCGCTCACGCCTGCACGTCGCTGCCGCCAGCGAAGTGGTCGGCATGGACGAGCGCCCGTCACAGGCGTTGCGCGGCAAGCCGCATTCCTCGATGCGGGTGGCGCTCCAGTTGCTGCGCGACGAGCAGGTCCAGGCCGTGGTCAGCGCGGGCAACACCGGGGCCTTGATGGCGCTGTCCAGGCACCTGCTCAAGACGCTGCCCGGTATCGACCGCCCCGCGATGATGGCCGCCATTCCCACGCGGGGAGGCTACTGCCAGCTGCTCGACCTGGGCGCCAATGTCGATTGCAGCGCCGAGCATCTGTATCAGTTCGCCGTGATGGGGTCGGTGGCCGCTCAAGCGCTGGGTGTCGAACGGCCACGGGTGGCGCTGCTCAACGTCGGTACCGAGGACATCAAGGGCAACCAGCAGGTCAAGCTGGCGGCAAGTCTGCTGCGCAAGGCGCAGGGCTTGAACTACACCGGCTTCATCGAAGGCGACGGTGTGTTCCGAGGCGAGGCCGATGTGGTGGTGTGCGACGGTTTCGTCGGCAACATCCTGCTGAAATCCAACGAGGGTCTGGCCGGCATGTTCGCCGAACGCGTTCAGGCGCTGTTCCAGAGCAGCCTGATGGCGCGGGCCGTGGGCGCCTTGGCCATGCCGCTGCTCAAGCGCTTGCAGGCCGATCTGGCGCCGGCGCGCTACAACGGTGCCAGTTTCCTCGGCCTGCAGGGTATCGTGGTCAAGAGCCATGGCGCCGCTGGCGTGGAAGGCTTGCAGTGCGCGATAGACCGTGCACGCGACGAGATTCGTGAAAACCTGCCCCAACGCCTGCACGGGCGGTTGGCGCAGATGCTGCTTTAGGCATGCCTGGCCCCAGGTGCTTGAATGTGACCACCGGCGGGCATAGGTTATCCAACTGTCAGTTCAGTGCGCCGGGTACGCTTCCGGCGTCGAAATTTTCGGCAACAAGATCACACAAGGGCTTGTTCAATGTCTGCATCCCTCGCATTCGTTTTCCCGGGGCAAGGTTCCCAGTCGCTCGGCATGCTGGCCGAACTGGGCACGCAATACCCTTTGGTCATGGACACCTTCAAAGAGGCGTCCGACGCCCTGGGTTATGACCTCTGGGCGCTGGTTCAGCAAGGCCCGGTCGAAAGCCTCAACCAGACCGACAAGACGCAACCTGCGATTCTTGCTGCCTCCGTCGCGCTGTGGCGCCTGTGGCTGGCCGAGGGCGGCGAGCGTCCGGCCTATGTCGCCGGCCATAGCCTGGGCGAGTACAGCGCGCTGGTTGCCGCTGGCTGCCTGTCGCTGGCCGATGCGGTCAAGCTGGTGGAGCGTCGTGGCCAACTGATGCAGGAAGCGGTACCGGCTGGGCAGGGCGCCATGGCGGCCATTCTCGGCCTGGAAGACGCCGATGTGCTGGCTGCCTGCGCCGAAGCCGCACAGGGTGAAGTCGTCAGTGCAGTCAACTTCAATTCCCCGGGCCAGGTAGTGATTGCCGGTGCCGCACAGGCCGTCGCCCGTGCCATCGAACTGTGCAAGGCCAAGGGCGCCAAGCGCGCCATGCCCTTGCCGGTCAGCGTGCCGTCGCACTGTGCGTTAATGAAGCCGGCTGCCGAGCGTTTCGCCGAATCGATCAACGCCATCGACTGGCAGGCGCCGCAGATCCCGGTCGTACAGAACGTGAGTGCCGGCGTACCGGCCGATCTGGAAACCCTCAAGCGCGACCTGCTCGAGCAGCTGTACAAACCGGTGCGCTGGGTCGAAACCGTGCAGTACCTGGCGGCCCAGGGCGCACCACGTCTGGTGGAGTGCGGTCCGGGCAAGGTCCTGGCTGGCCTCAACAAGCGCTGCGCCGATGGCGTGAGCACCGAAAACCTGAACACCCCCGAAGCTTTCGCCGCCGCTCGCGCGGCGCAAGCCTGATCAAGGAGAGCTTGCATGAGCCTGCAAGGTAAAGTTGCACTGGTCACCGGCGCCAGCCGTGGCATTGGCCAGGCGATCGCCCTGGAACTGGGTCGCATGGGCGCCACCGTCATCGGTACCGCCACCTCCGAGAGCGGCGCTGCGCGCATTGCCGCCACGCTCAAGGAACACGGTATCGAAGGTACCGGCCTGGAACTCAACGTGTGCAGCGACGAATCGGTGGCCGCCACCCTGGCCAGGATTCAGGAACAGTTCGGTGCGCCGGCGATTCTGGTCAACAACGCCGGTATCACCCGCGACAACCTGATGCTGCGCATGAAAGACGACGAATGGCATGATGTGGTCGATACCAACCTCAACAGCTTGTTCCGCCTGTCCAAGGCCGTACTGCGTGGCATGACCAAGGCGCGCTGGGGCCGGATCATCAGCATCGGCTCGGTTGTGGGTGCAATGGGCAACGTCGGCCAAGTAAACTACGCGGCAGCCAAGGCCGGTCTCGAAGGCTTCAGCCGTGCCCTGGCCCGTGAAGTGGGTTCGCGCGCGATCACCGTGAACTCGGTGGCGCCTGGTTTCATCGACACCGACATGACCCGCGAACTGCCCGAGGCACAGCGTGAAGCCTTGCAGGTACAGATCCCTCTGGGCCGCCTGGGGCAGGCCGATGAAATCGCCAAAATGGTCGGTTTTCTGGCCTCCGACGGTGCAGCCTACGTGACCGGGGCTACAATTCCGGTGAACGGCGGCATGTACATGTAACGAAATTTGTGACGGATGGCTTCAAAAAAATGTCTTACCCGACATCCAAAATCCGTTATAAAGCTGCATCCGAATTCTAGGTGGCGGGCTTGCGTAGGGTCGCAGTGACGCTTTCAGTTTGAAAAGCCGAGCTTCTTCTATAAACTTACGTACCGGCCAGCCGCCTGACATATGTCCATTAGGAGTGAAAACAAGGTATGAGCACCATCGAAGAACGCGTCAAGAAGATCGTCGCCGAGCAACTGGGCGTCAAATCGGAAGAAGTCGTGAACACCGCTTCTTTCGTTGAAGATCTGGGTGCCGATTCTCTGGACACCGTTGAGCTGGTGATGGCTCTGGAAGAGGAATTCGAAACCGAGATTCCTGACGAAGAAGCCGAGAAGATCACCACCGTTCAAGCTGCTATCGATTACGTCACTGCCCACCAGGCGTAACGTTTTGTAATCGCCGTTGCTTGTCATGGAAAAACCGCACTGCCTTCGTTGGCGTGCGGTTTTTTCTTTAGACGGCCGCGCGTTGATGTTTCCAGAATAAGGAGAGTGCTGTGTCGCGTAGACGCGTCGTGGTCACAGGTATGGGCATGCTGTCACCGCTGGGCACCGACGTGCCGAGCAGCTGGCAGGGCATCCTGGCCGGCCGCAGTGGCATAGGTCCCATCGAGCATACGGATCTATCGGCCTATTCGACCCGTTTCGGCGGCTCGGTGAAGGGGTTCGAGGTCGAGCAATACCTCTCGGTCAAGGAGGCACGCAAGCTCGACTTGTTCATTCAATACGGCCTGGCTGCAGGTTTCCAGGCGGTGCGCAACGCCGGTCTCGAAGTCACCGACGCCAATCGCGAGCGTATCGGCGTGGCCATGGGTTCGGGTATTGGTGGCCTGACCAATATCGAAGAAACCTGCAAGATCATGCATGACAGCGGACCGCGGCGGATATCGCCCTTCTTCGTGCCTGGCTCGATCATCAACATGATTTCCGGTTTCCTGTCGATCCACCTCGGCGCTCAGGGACCCAATTACGCGATCGCTACGGCCTGCACCACCGGTACCCATTGCATCGGCATGGCCGCGCGCAACATCGCGTATGGCGAAGCCGACGTGATGATCGCCGGCGGTGCTGAAATGGCCGCGTGCGGCTTGGGCATGGGCGGTTTCGGCGCGGCCCGTGCGTTGTCCACGCGTAACGACGAGCCAACCCGTGCCAGTCGTCCGTGGGACAAGGGCCGTGACGGTTTCGTGCTGTCCGACGGCGCTGGCGCCCTGGTACTCGAAGAGCTCGAACATGCTCAGGCACGTGGTGCCACCATTTATGCCGAACTGATCGGTTTCGGCACCAGCGGCGATGCGTTCCACATGACCTCGCCGCCCGAAGACGGGGCCGGCGCGGCGCGCTGCATGGCCAATGCCCTGCGCGATGCTGGCGTCACGCCTGACCAGGTGCAGTACATCAACGCCCATGGCACCTCGACCTCGGCGGGCGACCTGGCCGAAGTCAGTGCCATCAAGACCGTGTTCGGTGAGCATGCCTACAAGCTCGCGGTGAGCTCCACCAAGTCGATGACCGGGCACCTGCTCGGCGCCGCAGGTGCGGTCGAGGCGATTTTCAGTGTGCTGGCGATCAACAGCCAGATGGCGCCGCCCACCATCAACCTCGACGAGCCTGACGAAGGCTGCGATCTGGACTTCGTGCCCCATACCGCACGCAGCATGCCGATCGATGTGGTGCTGAGCAACTCGTTCGGGTTCGGTGGCACCAACGGTTCGCTGGTCTTCCGGCGCTTCGCCGGTTGATGCAGGCCTGGCTCGACGGGCAGCCATGCGATGCGCTGGGCCTGAAGAGTCGGGGCCTGGCCTACGGTGACGGTGTGTTCGAAACCGTCGCCGTGCGCGGTGGCCAGGCGATACTTCTCGAGCGTCATCTGACGCGCGTTGCGCTGGGCTGCCAGCGTCTGGCCATCCTGATCGACTCGGCCGTGCTGCGCGACGAAGTTGTCCGCTATGCCGCAGCGCTGGAGGAGGGCGTGCTCAAGCTGATCGTCACCCGTGGCGACAGTGCCCGAGGTTACGCGCCCGATCCGCAGGCCGGTGCGCGACGCATTCTGCAAGGCGGTCCAAGCCCTGCCTATCCGCAGGCCAACGGCGCGCAGGGCGTGGAACTCTATCCCTGCACTACGCGCCTGGCCGAGCAGCCGTTGCTGGCCGGACTCAAACACCTCAATCGCCTGGAACAGGTCCTGGCACGCGCCGAATGGAGCGACCCGAGCTTCGCCGAAGGTTTGATGCTGGACATGTCCGGGCGGGTGGTCGAAGGGGTCTACAGCAATCTTTTTCTGGTCATCGACGGGGTGCTGCACACGCCTTCCCTGCAGCGCTGTGGCGTGGCCGGGGTGATGCGTGCCGAACTGCTGGAGCAGGCCGCAAGCCTGGGCCTGCAGGTGGTAGTGGACGACCTGTGGCCAGCGGACCTGGCCCGGGCCGAGGAAGTCTTCGTGTGCAACAGCGTCTACGGCGTGTGGCCTGTGCGCGCATTCACGTCACTGAGGTGGCCGGCGGGTCCGCTCACCCGTAAACTGCAAGGCATTGCCCACGCGCTATTGGATGCCTGATTTGTGAAGCGTAAATTTCTGCTGTTGCTGGAGACGCTCATCGTGGTTGCCGTACTGGCAACGGGCGTGGCGGCCTGGAAAGTCGACAGCGCCCTGAACCAGCCGCTGGCCGTCACTCAAGAACAATTGCTGGATGTACCCAACCGTGCGACCCCTGGCGGCACGATCCTGCGCATGGAGGCGGCGGGTACCCTGCGGGATGCCTTCTGGCTGCGCCTGTACTGGCGCTTCAATCGCGCCGGGCAGCCGCTGCACACCGGCGAATACCGCCTGACCCCGGGCATGACGGTGAACGAGCTGTTCAATGTCTGGCAGCGCGGCGAGGTGGTGCAGTACAGCCTGACCCTGGTCGAGGGCTGGAATTTTCGTCAGGTGCGCGCCGCGTTGGCGCGCCAGGAAAAGCTCGAGCAGACCTTGGGTGGCCTGAGTGACAGTGAAGTCATGGCGCGCATCGGCCACCCCAAGGTGTTTCCCGAAGGCCGTTTTTTCCCTGACACCTACAAGTACGTGCGCGGCATGAGCGATGTCGAGCTGCTGCAGCAGGCCTACGGACGACTGGAGGAGGTGCTGGCCAGCGAATGGGCCGAACGCGCCGCCAGCGCGCCGTACAGCGAGCCCTATCAGGCGTTGATCATGGCGTCTCTGGTGGAGAAGGAAACCGGTGTGCCCCAGGAGCGTGGCGAGATCGCCGGTGTATTCGTGCGCCGCCTCAAGGCTGGCATGTTACTGCAGACCGACCCGACCGTGATCTACGGCATGGGCGAGCGCTACAACGGCAAGCTGACCCGCGCCGACCTGCGCGAGCCGACGGCCTACAACACTTACGTGATCGCCGGAATGCCGCCCACGCCCATTGCCATGGTGGGCCGCGAGGCCATTCATGCCGCGCTCAATCCGGTTCCCGGCAGCAGCCTGTATTTCGTTGCGCGCGGCGACGGCAGCCATGTCTTTTCCGACGATCTGGACGCCCACAACGCGGCGGTGCGCGAGTACCAGCTCAAACGCCGCGCCGATTATCGCTCCAGTCCCGCGCCCGCAGCGGCACCGAGCGAGACCGGCACGCGCGAGCCACAAGAGAAGCCGGACGCCGCCGAGGCGCCTGCTCAATGACTTTGCAAGGACACTCTGTGACCGGTTTATTCATTACCCTGGAAGGGCCGGAAGGCGCGGGCAAGAGCACCAATCGCGAATACTTGGCCGAGCGTTTGCGCGCCAGTGGGCTGGACGTCGTACTCACCCGCGAACCGGGCGGTACGCCGTTGGCCGAACGTATCCGTGAACTGCTGCTGGCACCCAGCGATGAAACCATGTGCGTGGATACCGAACTGCTGTTGATGTTCGCCGCGCGGGCCCAACACCTGGCTCAGGTGATTCGCCCGGCGCTGGCGCGCGGTGCGGTGGTTCTGTGCGATCGTTTTACCGATGCCACCTACGCCTACCAAGGCGGCGGTCGCGGGCTTTCCCACGAACGCATCGCCCAGCTTGAAACCTTCGTTCAGGGAGACCTGCCGCCCGGACCTCACGCTGGTGTTCGACCTGCCAGTAGAAATCGGTCTGGCCCGTGCCAGCGCAAGGGGCCGCCTGGATCGCTTCGAGCAAGAGGGTCGAGCATTCTTCGAAGCTGTGCGCAGTGCTTACCTGGCGCGCGCCGCTGCGGCGCCTTCGCGGTACCGTGTGATCGATGCCGGGCAAAGCCTGGCGCAGGTTCAGCAGGCGCTGGATGCACTGCTGCCCGAACTGCGAGGCCTGCCGCGTGGCTGAAGCCTACCCCTGGCAAGACGATCTGTGGCACAAGCTCGCCGGACGCACCCAGCATGCCCATGCCTATCTGCTGCACGGGCCGCAGGGCATTGGCAAGCGTGCCCTGGCCGAGCGGCTGATGGCGTTGCTGTTGTGCCAGCGTCCCGCCGCGCAGCAGGCCTGTGGCGTCTGCAAGTCCTGTCTGCTGCTGCAGGCCGGCAGTCATCCGGACAACTTCATCCTCGAACCCGAGGAAGCGGACAAGGCGATCAAGGTCGACCAGGTCCGCGAACTGGTGGCGTTCGTGGTGCAGACGGCGCAGCTGGGTGGGCGCAAGGTGGTGCTGATCGAGCCCACCGAAGCCATGAACATCAACGCGGCCAATGCCTTGCTGAAGAGTCTCGAAGAGCCCTCGGGCAATACCGTGTTGCTGTTGGTCAGCCATCAGCCCAGCCGCTTGCTGCCCACGGTCAAGAGCCGGTGCGTGCAGCAGGCCTGCCCGCTGCCCAGCCAGGCGGTCAGCCTGCAATGGCTGGCCACGGCGCTGCCGGACGTGGACGAAGGCGCGCGTGCCGATCTGCTGGCCCTGGCTGCCGGCTCACCTCTGGCTGCCGTCAGGTTGCAGGCTGCGGGGATCGTCGAGCAGCGGGCTCTGGTCGTCGACGGCGTGAAGAAGCTGTTGAAAGGGCAGCAGACGCCCAGCCAATTGGCCGACGCCTGGAGCGGTGTACCGTTGCTGCTGCTGTTCGACTGGTTCTGCGAGTGGTCGAACCTGCTGCTGCGCTATCGCCTGACGGCGGACGAGCAGGGCCTGGGCTTGAGCGACATGCGCAAGGTACTGCAATATCTGGCCGACAAGAGCACTCAGGACAAGGTGCTGGCCATTCAGGACTGGGTGCTGATGCAGCGCCAGAAGGTTCTGGCCAAGGCCAACCTGAATCGGGTATTGCTGATCGAAGCCCTGCTGGTGTCCTGGATGGCCTTGCCGGGGCAGCGGTGATGGGTGCATTGTGGTCGCACGCTGCTGCCGCTGGCGGTAGTTTGTCTGAAAGACCGCAGCGATACCGGACGCGGCTTGCACCGCTGCTACAGGGGCGGCCAAATGGAGCCTGCATGTGAATGTGTAGCAGCGGCGCAAGCCGCGTCAGGGCGCACGGGATTTTTCCGATACAACGCGGCACTGCCAACCGTGGCCGCAAAAATCGACCACCAGTAAGGGAGCACGAATGAATCAACCCGTCAGTCCCGGACCGCGCAACGGCATTCTGTCCCTGACCATCAAGGACAAGGCCGTTCTGTATGCCGCCTACATGCCGTTCATCAAGAACGGTGGCCTGTTCATCCCCACCAGCAAGAGCTACAAGCTGGGCGATGAGTTGTTCATGCTGCTCAACCTGATGGACGAGCCGGAAAAGATTCCGGTCGCTGGCCGCGTGGCCTGGATCACCCCCAAGGGCGCCCAGGGCAACCGCGCTGCCGGAGTCGGCGTGCAGTTCAACGATGGCGACAACACTGCGCGCAACAAGATCGAAACCTACCTGGCCGGTGCCTTGAAGTCCGACCGTCCCACTCACACGATGTAGTTGTCCTATCCTCATGCTTGTAGATTCCCACTGTCACCTGGATCGCCTCGACCTCGCCGAACACAACGGCTGCCTGGACACCGCGCTCGATGCCGCGCGCGCCTGCGGTGTCGGCCACTTCCTGTGCATCGGCGTGAGCGCCGAGAATGCCGCTGCGGTCAAGGCCCTGGCCGGCCGCTACGACGATGTCGATTGCTCGGTCGGCATTCACCCCCTGGACCTGGCACCCGGGCAGCCACCGGCCCTGGACTGGCTCCTGGGCGAGCTCGATGATCCCCGCGTCGTGGCGATCGGCGAAACCGGCCTGGACTACCACTACGAACCCGAGGCCGCAGAGTTGCAGCAGGCATCGTTCCGCCTGCACCTGCAGGCGGCCAACCTGACCGGCAAACCGGTCATCGTGCATACCCGCGGCGCGCGTGCCGACACCCTGGCCCTGTTGCGCGAGGCGCAGTTGCCCCAGGCCGGCGTACTGCATTGCTTCACCGAAGATTGGGACATGGCCAAGGCTGCCCTCGACCTGGGCTTCTACATTTCGCTGTCGGGCATCGTGACGTTCCGCAATGCCGATGCCTTGCGCGAAGTCGCCCGCCAGGTGCCTGCCGATCGCCTCCTGGTCGAGACCGATTCGCCTTACCTGGCGCCCATTCCCTACCGTGGCAAGTCCAACCTGCCGCAGTACGTTCGGGAAGTGGCGCAGTGCATTGCCACGGTCCGGGGCGAGACGTTCGAAAGCCTGGCCGAGCGCACCACCGACAACTTTTGCCGGCTGTTCCCGCTGGCACGGGTTCGTCGTCAGGGCTGAGCGTTGCGCAGGCAAAAAAAACCCGGGCTCTGGGGGGAGAATCCCGGGTCAAGACCATTAGGAGTCACTACAGGCGCGTGGTCCATCGACGCCTTGCCGACGCGTCATTGGGGGAGATGACGCGACGACTCCTTGAGTATCGTCGAGCGCCAGTCGGGCGCCAGTGCCCATGCGGGTTTTCTTAAACGTATTTGGAATACGTGCAAGGTTGCTCAGCACCGATTTCGGGGTTGTGTGGCATATCCGCCATAACGCCAGAGATTTCGGATGATCCGTGCATTTTGACCTCATACAGGCATAATGACGGCCTTCGCTTTCGATCCAGTCCTTCCTATGCAAAAAGAACCTCGTAAGGTCCGTGAGTTTCGCCGCCGCGAGCAGGAAATCCTCGACACCGCGCTTGCGCTCTTTCTCGAGCAGGGCGAAGACAGCGTCACGGTCGAGTTGATCGCCGACACCGTCGGTATCGGCAAAGGCACCATCTACAAGCACTTCAAATCCAAGGCCGAGATCTACCTGCGCCTGATGCTCGACTACGAGCGCGATTTGAACGCACTGCTGCATTCGGCCGACATCGATCGCGACAAGGAAGCCTTGTCGCGCGCCTATTTCGAATTCCGCATGCGCGATCCGCAGCGCTACCGACTGTTCGACAGGCTCGAAGAGAAGGTCGTCAAAGGCAATCAGGTGCCCGAGCTTGTCGAGCAGTTGCACACGATTCGCGCGTCCAATTTCGAGCGACTGACCTTCCTCATCGAGGGACGGATCAGCGAAGGCAAGCTGGAGGATGTGCCGCCGTACTTCCACTACTGCGCAGCCTGGGCACTGGTGCACGGCGCCGTGGCGCTGTATCACTCGCCGTTCTGGAGCAATGTGCTGGAAGATCAGGAAGGCTTTTTCCAGTTCCTGATGGACATCGGCGTGCGCATGGGCAACAAGCGCAAGCGCGATCCGGAACTGCCGGGGCCCAAGGAGTCCTGAGCCTGGGCACTCCCGAGCTTCGCAAACTGGCGCAGAAGCTGCATCAGCCAGCCAATCGCCGGGATCTTGTCGCCGGCTCTGGAGGATGCATGCGTAATCTGGTCGTGCTGCTGGCGCTCTTGGCGTTGAGCGGCTGCATGAAGGTCAGTGATCTGGGCGAGGGCGCTCGCTACCACCTGAGCGATGCAGGCGTGCTGAACCACAGCGAAACCCGCCGCTTCAATAACCTGCGCGTGCAGCCCGACTCGTTCATCTACATCGCCCAAGGCTCGTTCGTGCCTCCCGGCGGCGCCTACCCCAGGCCCAACGTGGTCGCCGAAGAAGCGTTCGAAGCCTTCGTCGAGTATTTTCCCCTGGTACGCCGTGCCCCGGCACCGCTGGGCCTGGAGCAGGCCATGGGCGAAGCACGCAATGCCGGTGCGCATTACCTGCTCTATGCCCGTTTTGCCCGTGCCGACGACCGCATCGGCAACACGGACGAGTGGGCCGACCAGGAGGCCCTGGATCGACTCGGCGTCGACAGCAGCGTGATCCAGATCATGCTCATCGAAACCAGCACCCACTACCTCATCGACACCGCCACCATCCGCAGCCGTGGCGGACTGCTGACGATGCATGACAACAAACCGGAAGATTTGCTTGGCCCGCCCCTGGAGGACTACGCTCGTAGCCTGTTGGGCGTAAGCCGCTGAGGAGACAGGCATGACGGGCAAGGCCGACGATTTGCTGGCGCACATTCCCACTCGCGAAAAGGGTTTGCCGCCCGTGCACCTGTGGAATCCCGATTTCTGCGGGCACATCGACATGCGCATTGCCCGCGACGGCACCTGGTTCTACCAGGGCACGCCGATCGGTCGGCCGGCGATGGTCAAGTTGTTCGCGGGCATCCTGCGCCGCGATGGCGACGAGTACGTCCTGGTCACCCCGGTGGAGAAGGTGGGCATCGTCGTCGATGACGCGCCGTTCGTGGCCGTCGACATGCAGGTATCGGGTGAAGGCGAGCAGCAGACGCTGCGCTTCACCAGCAATGTCGAAGACAGTTTCGATGCGGGTGAGGAGCATCCGCTGCGGGTGGACATCGACCCCTGCAGCCAGGAGCCTTCGCCCTACGTACGGGTGCGTACCAACCTGGAAGCGCGCATTCACCGCAACGTGTTCTATCGTCTCGTCGAGTTGGCGGTGGTGCGTGACGGTTGGCTGGGGGTCTGGAGCGGTGGGGTGTTCTTCCCCATAGGCCAGGATCCAGGGCAATGACCAGCCCCCGCCCGAGTGGCGGGGGACCGGCATGGGCCGTTGAGGCGGTTACTTCTGCGGCGTCAGGGTCAGTCGCTTGATGCCATAGGCCTTCTCGAAGTTCTGCGGCTGCATCGGAAAGCTGACGTACTGATTCTTGACCCAGGCATCGATGCCATCGGCGTAGTTGGCACTGGCCGGATTGCCGGATTGCCCGCTGCTGTTGAGGCCGATCATGGGTTCGGTCTGGGCGAAGTCGACGACGATGCGCAGGGCCGGTATCGACGCGGTGTCGAAGCTGTCGCCCCAACGGTAGGCCGCGGCATTGAGCGTGGTGTGATCACCGCCAGTGGCCACCGGGCCGCGTACCGTCTGGCCAGCGACGTCCGTCCAGCTGGTGCGGTGCAGGCGGCCCCACTGCCATTTGCTGCGGTCGGCGCCCAGTTGTGTCTCGCCAGCCGTGACCGCCGCAGCCAGGCTGCGAGCCAGGATGGCAGGCTTGTCTTCCTTCTGAGGCGTGCTCACGTCGTCCCAGAACGGACTGTCGTCGCGGCCCAGCAGATGGTCGGCCTGGGCCGAGTAGGAAGCCATGCCCTGAGCGACAAAGGCCTTCCAGGCGGCGCTGTCGACCGGCCCCAGTTCGTCGAGGAAGGTGCGCTGCATGCTTTGTTGCAGAAACAGCTCGTACAAAGCGGCGTCGGCGGATTGCGCGCTCAGCCGGCCATCGAAGGCCATCAGCCGGGTGTAGGCCTCCCGGGCCTTGGTGCGATCGGCGTCGGGCAGGGCGTCGATGGCGCTCTTCAGCGGTTGCGCCATGCCAGGTGCGAGAAACATCTTCTTCAGTTTGGCGGCGAACGGGGTGGTCTGGTCGGACTGCATGGCGATCATGCTGCGGGTGTCGTGCTTGCCGGCGCCGGCCAGTTCGGCCAGGCGTTCGCTGCGCTCAGGGTAGTACCAGCCGTTGGACAGCTGAATGCCGTAGCCCGGTGGCACGATGCGCTGGTTGGCGGTGCCCAGCCAGCCCTGCGGCGGGTCCTGGTCGTAGGGATGCAGCATCGGGTCGGCCAGGCCGTCCCAGTCATACCGGCCATCCCAGCCGGGGGAGGGCAGCATGCCCTTGCCCTCGAGGCGATTGGGGAAACGGCCAGTGACCTGCCAGCCGATGCTGTTGGCGTCGGCGAACAGCAGGTTGGTAGCCACCGCGCGGATCTGCCGGCTGGCATCCGAGGCCTTCTCGACATTGCTGGCGCGCGACAGATCGAACAGGGCGTCCAGGCTCTTGTCTTCGGTCAGGTCCGGCAGTTGCAAGGCCAGGCCATAGCCACCGCTGGCCGACAGACCGGCGAGGTCGTTGAGCAGTGCACCATGACCGGTCTCGTACACGGCTTCGCGCAGTGGCCGCTGCCCCTTGGCCAGGAAGGTTTCCTGACGTACCCGCGCCGGTTGCCATTTGCCGTTGGACTGATACAGCACGCGGCCGCCTTCGCTTTTGACCTTTTCCACAAACAGATCCTGGTTGTCGCCCATCACGGCCGACATGCCCCAGGCCACTTGACCGTTGAAGCCTGTGAGCACGCCCGGCAGACCGGCCAGGGCGACGCCCGCGGCCTGGTAACGTGGTGCGCGCAGTTGCACGAAGCTCCAGGCGGAGGGTACCGCAGTGGCGGCATGTAGATCGTTGGCGAACAGGCTTTTGCCGGACCGCGCGCGTTGCGGGGCGATGGCCCAGTTGCTGGAGCTGGCTGTGCCCAGCCGCTCGAGTTCATGGTTCAAACTGCCCAGCCCCGCCACATGGGTCAGCGAGTTGCCCAGAGACACACCCTTGAGTTTCTCGGCCTCGGTGAACGGCAGGCTCTCGTCCGGATAGACCGGCAGCAGCCAGGCCAGCTTGTCGGTACCCACTTTCTGCGCCAGCGCCAGCGAGCCCAGCTCTTCCTGCAGGTTGAGCGACTGGCTGAACGACCACAGGGCGAACATCAGCGCCGAGTCTTCGGCCTTCCAGTATTCGGGGGTGTAGCCACTGAGCGGTGCTGGCAACTTGCCGCGATAGCGGAACAGATAGGCGTTAACCCCCCGCGCGTACACATCGAAGAAGCGCTTGAGCCGCGGTGATGCAGCGGCGTACAGCTGGTCGGCGTTCTTCTTCAGGTTGATCCTGCGCAGCAGGCGGTCGGTGTCCAGTGCATCGGCACCGTCCAGCTCGGCCAGGCGCCCCTGAGCCAGCAGACGCATGCGTACCATCTGGGTGATACGGTCGCTGGCGGCGACATACCCTTGAGCAAACAGGGCATCGTGGAAGGTGTTGCTCTCGATCAGCGGCATCCCCAGGCCGTTGCGCCGCACCGAGACGTTCTGCGCCAGACCCTTGAGCGGCTGTACGCCCACGCTGGGCGGCAGGCTTTGTTCGGCAGAGCCGCCCAGCCATTGTTGACAGCCAGTCAGGCTGAGCATGCCGGTCACCATGGCGGCGCAGCCGAACCTGGGCGTGAAGAATGAACGGGCGGGCGAGGCCATGGCGAAGCTCCTGCGGGGGCTGGCGTAAAAGGCGCTACGTTAGAGAGGGAGAAGGCGGGGCGCAAGCGTCTGGCGGGGGTTATTTTTGCCTGGGTCGAGCCGCTCACGGGCAGTAGGCGCCGCGGTCAGACTTGGGCCAGGTCTCGAGTTACAGAGGGGACTGCCAGAACGCAGCCCCTTCACGCACAGGCTCGGCTCAGGCGCCGTGGCACTTCTTGAATTTCTTGTCGCTGCCGCACGGGCATGGATCGTTGCGGCCGACGTCCTTGAGGGCATTGCGCACCGGCTCCTGCGGAGCATGATTGCAGTGCGGGCCATGCACGTGACCGTGGTCGTGCTCATGGTGATGGTCGTGATCGTGGTTGCAGTCAGGACCGTGCACGTGAGGTTGCTGGGACATCAGGGGAACTCCGTGATTGAAATTGGCCGGAATTATCTCACCCTGGGTCTGGAATAGAAGGGCTGCGCCAATAATCTTTGCGATGGTCAGTGGCCGGACAGGCCGCGGGCGTTGATTTCGCCGGTGTGATTGAGTACCACATCGTGACCGAACAGCACGCCGGTACGCAGTTCGCCGCGCAGCTCGTAGCGGATCGGTCGATCCGGATGCTTGAGCAGCTTGGACAACTCGCGCACGTGTTGCCAGAGGTTGGTGCGCACCGGCACTTCATAGTATTCGCCGCTTCTGCCGGCCACGCTGAACCAGTCGCTGGTCTCGCCCTCGGTGAGCAGCATGTCTTCCAGGCGCACGCTGTAGCTCATGCCACGTACGGGCAGGCTGCGGCGGTTGGGGTTGTCGATGCGAAACCGGAGGATGAAGCGCTGCTGCAGCAGGTTGGCCTTGACCACTTCGACCTTGACCAGGTGCACCTTGGGGTCCTCGTAGTTGCCGGTGAACCAGGTTGCGCATCCCGTGAGCGCCAGCACTGAGAGCAAGCCGATGCTGCGCAGAACGAGAGTGCAAGCGGACATGGCGCGGACCTCTGGATTTGCCCTGAGTCTAACAAGGCCTATGCGCATGACAAGGGCGAGCTTGTTGCGCCGAAACATCGTGGTCCATAATCACCGTCACGGTGCTGGCCCTTCGGCATCTAGCTGCCACCCCCACTGCCGGCAACGGTGTCACGCCAGGAGAGTTGCCATGAGCTTGTACGAGATCGTTTTCAGCGGTGAATGCGTGCCTGGCGCGTCGCTGGATCAGGTCAAGAGCAACCTGGCGACCCTGTTCAAGGCCGATGCCCAGCGTATCGAGCTGCTGTTTTCCGGGCGCCGACTGGTGCTCAAGAACAACCTCGATGCCCAGGCCGCGGAAAAGTACCGCGCAGCCCTGGCGCGCGCAGGCGCGGTGGCGAGCATCGACGAGATGGCCCAGGAGATCGAGGAAATCATCATGACCGCGCCCGCCGCGGCAGGTGACTTCGGCCAGAAACCCATGGCCGCGGCACGCCGCGCCGAGGTCGTGCCGCGCGATGCCTACATGGCGGCGTTCGTGGCCGTCGACGCCCCCGATTTCGCCATCGCCGAGGTGGGCGCCGATCTGCAGGAGGAGAAGCCCGCAGTACGTGCGCCGAACCTCAACCTGCAACAGTTCAGCCTGGCGCCCGCAGGCAGCGACATGGGGCAGTTGCGGCACGAGGAAAGCATTCAGGTGCCGGACATTTCCCATCTCAGGGTCATTGGCTGATGTAGCTGGCGCAGCACTTCTTGAACTTCTGCCCGCTCGCGCAGGGGCAGCTGTCGTTACGGCTGGCCTTGAGTGGTACGGTCGGGTCGATGAAGTACCAGCGGCCGTCGTGCTGCACGAAGGCGGAGCGCTCGCGGTGGCAGTGTTCTCCGGCGCTGTCGTGCCAGCGGGCGCTGAAGGTCACGAAGGCATGTTCGGGTTGGCCGCCGAAGACTTCCGCCGCGACGACTTCCAGGCCCAGCCAGGTACTCTGCGAACTCCACTGGGCAATGGCCTGGCGGTCGAGACCGGCCTGCTGGGCGTGCAGGGTGGTGGCCACCAGATAATCGACCAGGCCCAGCACGTAGGCGCTGTAGCGCGAGCGCATCAGACTCTGCGCATCGGGGGCCGGCTGGCCTTCGTGATAGCGGCCGCAACAGGCCGGCAGCAGATTGCCACTTGCGCACGGACAGATCGAAACGCTCATATCACCACCAATACTTGCCAAAGTTTTCCGGGTTGGCCCAGAACTTGGCGTTGAGCCAATCCGGGACTTGTTTGTATTCGCGCACATCATAGGTGTACAGCGTGAGCACCTGCTGGTCGCGGGCAAAGCGCTCGCTGGCCTGCAGGGCCAGGGCGTAGAAGTCGGTGTCGTTCCACCCGCTGGCGACGGGGTCGGCCAGCACGGCAATGCAGCTCGCATTGAGGTTGCGGATGCCGGCCAGCAGGCGCGTGCCTTCGGGCTTGCTCAAATGCTCCAGGCAATCCAGCGCCAGCGCCAGGTCGAAGCGCTGTCCGGCAAGATGCGCGGGCAGGGGGCCGGGCGCCGCTCTGGAGATCTGGGTTTCGGGGTGCGCCGCCTCGAACGCCGCCAGGGCGGGGAAGTCGCTGGCGCCGATCAGCAGCAGGCGCTGGGGCGCATGGCGTTCGAGCAGGGCCGCCAGGGCCTGTTGCGGGGTGCGGGCAGAAAATGCGTCGGTCATTGCTACTCCTCGGTCTTGGCCGTCACATTATAGGGCCTCGGCCTGATGGCCCAGCACTGATTGAGCCGTCCCGACATGGCTTATTGCTGGCGCATATGGCCCGGGCAGTCTTTACTCCCTGAACATCGGCCCCTGTCGCCGATTTCCCTGAGGAGAAACCTAGATGAGCATAGTTCGGACGGCGTTACCCTTGATCCTGGTCAGCAGTGTGCTGACCGGTTGCGCAGGCTTGCAGAAAACCGACTGGCCGATGTGTGCAGCCGTGGGCGGCGTGACCGGCGCGGCGCTGGGTGCCATCGAAAGCGGATCGCTGGCCGCAGGCGTCGGCGCAGCGGCGGCCGGTGTCGGTGCGGCCTATTGCTGGGTGCATGGCGATGGCGACGAGGATGGTGATGGCGTACCGGACAGTCGCGACAAGTGTCCCGGCACGCCCAAGGGCACACCGGTCGACGCCAACGGTTGCCCACCGCCCGCTCCGGCGCCGATGCCCGTTGCCGCCGAACCGGCACCGCTGCCCAAGGAGGAAACGATCGTCATCCGCAACGTGCATTTCGAATTCGACAAGGCCACGCTCACCGCCGCCGACCGGGCGCAACTCGATACCGTCGCTACCCGCTTGAAAACCGAGGCCACCACGGCGCGCCTGAGCGTCAGCGGTCATACCGACAGTGTTGGCAGAGACGCCTACAACCAACGCTTGTCCGAGCAGCGCGCCAAGGCGGTGACTGACTACCTGGTGAGCAGCGGCGTGCCGCGTGCCAGCGTGGTATCGGTCAAAGGTATGGGCGAAGCCCAACCGGTCGCCGACAACGACACCGCAGACGGTCGCGCCATGAACCGCCGTACCGAGATTCTCATCCAGCGTTGAACCTTTATCAGTGACCGCCAGTCGCCTTGTACAACGACCGGCGGCACGCTTTACTTCTCAGTTGCCGGCACCCGCCGGCGACTCAGGAGCCTTGAATGATGCTGAAAGATCTATCGCGGGCCGTACTTCCCGCTCTGCTGGTCGCTGGTGTGCTGGGCGGTTGTAGCACCACCCGTGATGGCGCATCTCCACTGAATTCGCGTACCTGGCCGGTTTGCAGCGTGCTGGGCGGCCTGGCCGGTGGTGGGCTGGGTGCCATCGAAAGCGGAGCCTGGGCTGCCGGTGGCGGTCTGGCGGGCGCCGTAGCCGCTGGCCTGGTCTGCTACGCCCAGGATGGCGACAAGGACGAAGACGGCGTGTTCGACCGCCGCGACCGTTGCCCCGACACCCCTCCCAACACCCCGGTCAAACACAACGGCTGCCCGTTGCCCGTGTATCCGGCGGTCACCAAGGCGCCTGAGCCACCCGTGGCGGACATCCCCGAGGTCGTGACCCTGAGCGATGCCGGCGATGTGCCGTTCGAATTCGGCAGCGCCGAACTCACCGGCAGCGCCCGTACCGAACTGACTTCCCTGGCCTCGCGCATCAAGGCCTCCCAGGTGGCCACGGTCAGGATCATCGGCCATACCGACAGCGTCGGCAGCGATGCCTTCAACCAGAAGCTGTCCGAGCAGCGTGCTGCCAGCGTGGTCTCCTTTCTGCTGTCGCAAGGCGTTGCGGCAGACAAGCTGAGCAGCGAAGGTCGCGGCGAAAGCGAGCCGGTCGACAGCAATGACACCGACGCCGGACGGGCCAAGAACCGTCGTGTGGAAATCCATCTGACGCATTGATGAATAGAGGCCGACGGAGCTTTTTCCTGCCGGCCTCTGGTCACCGCCACCCCCCAGCCGTTAATGTGCGCCTAGCCGATGCCGTGGGGGGCACATGAAAGGATTTCTGATTCTGGGTAAATGTCTGACGCTGCTGTTCTGGTGGGTGGTGCTGCTCAACCTGTTCATGCCGATGGTCAAACCGTTTCATGCATTGATCAATCTGGCCGGCGGCACGCTGTTGCTGCTGCATGTGATCGAAGTCGTCGCTTTCAACAAGCGCCTGCGCGGGCGCAGCCATCCCTGGCTCGATCGCGTGCAGATCCTGCTGGCCGGGATCTTTCATATCCAATCCATTCCTGCACCGCTCGATACCGAGGCTAGCCATGCGTAAGCTGGGTCTGTTGGCAGTACTGTTTGCGCCGCTGGCATTGGCCGAGTCGGTCAGTGTCGAACCTCATTCCCTGCTGCGCCTGCCGGCCAGCTCCAGCGTGCTGCAGCTGCAACGGCTGGACGTGGCGGATTACGGCACCCTGTTGATTCCTGCCAACCTGACCGACCTCAGTGTCGAGCAATTGCGCCTGGGGCATGAGGCACGCATCGCCGTGGTGCCGGGCGAGCAGGAGCTGCGCCTGCGAGCGCAGCACGCCGAACTGGGCAGTGGCAGCCAGATCCTGGCCCGCGGGGCACCGGGCACTCACCAGAAGGCGGCGCGTGCGGGGCGCAATCTCGACGTGCAGCTGCAATCGCTCAACGCTCAGGAATTGAACATCGATGCGCGCGGTGGCGCGGGCGCCGATGGCTATGCCGGCCTCGATGGCGGCAATGGCGAGGCGCCCGGCTGCACCTGGGGTTCGGCGGGACGCGGTGGCAATGGCGACAATGGTGGCGATGGCCTGCCAGGGGCGTCTGGCGCCAACGTCCGTCTGCGCGTACCGGCCACCTTTGCCAGCGAATCGATCAAGGTCCGCACCGATGGCGGCCAGGGCGGTGCAGCCGGTGTGCCGGGACGTGCAGGCGCCGGCGGCAAATCCAAGGGCTGCGTGGTGTACCGCGCCGAAGGCGGCAAGTCGGGCCGTGAGGGCTTGCCAGGACGTGTCGGCGAGGCGGGCGCTGCGGGCACCTTGAGCGTCCAGCGCTTTTAAACGCCGTTAAGCTGTCTAGCCATGGCCAGCACCACGACGGCCAGGCCCAGCAGCAGACCCGCGATGGCCAGGCGTCGCAGTTTTTTCGTGGCAGCCATGCCGTCCGCCCAGTCCTGGGCCGCGACGGCTTTGCGCAGCGCGGGCAGTTGCAGCCCCTGCATGCGCAGGAACAGCGCCGCCATGATCACGTACAGGCCCATCATGATCTGCACATCGCGGGGCGCCGTCTCGAAGCCGGTGAAGTGCAGGCGCAGCAGGGCGACGCCGCTGATCGGAAGAATCAGCACGGCTGCCCAGATCCAGCCGAACACCTGTGGGAAAATATTCGCCAGGCGCGTCAAGCGCCGAGCTCGCGAAGCCGCTGCAAGCCCGGCGGGGCGCAGGATCATCCAGGTCGCGAGCATGCCGCCCAGCCATATCAGTGCAGCGAGCCCGTGCAGGGTTTGGAAGACGCCGTCGGCGCTCATGGTTATCTCCAGCCAGCACATCGAAGTCGAGCAGGGTATGATAGCGACCCGATGAGAAACACTGAAAATATATCCAGCCTTTCGCCATGACCAGTCGATGATCAGTAACGAACTCAAAACCACGATCCAGGGCGCCTACACGCGTTTTCTCGAAGCCAAGAGCCTCAAGCCGCGCTACGGCCAGCGTCTGATGATTGCCGAAATCGCCAAGGTATTGGGCGATATCGCCTGCGATGAAGAAGGTCGTCGCAGCGGCGATCCGGCCGTGGTGGCGGTCGAGGCGGGTACCGGTACGGGCAAGACGGTAGCCTACAGCCTGGCCGCCATTCCGGTCGCCAAGGCAGCCGGCAAGCGCCTGGTGATCGCCACGGCCACGGTGGCGCTGCAGGAGCAGATCGTCTTCAAGGACCTGCCCGACCTGATGCGCAACAGTGGTCTGAACTTCACCTTTTCCCTGGCCAAGGGCCGTGGGCGCTATCTGTGCCTGTCCAAGCTCGACGTGCTGCTGCAGGAAGGTCATGCGCAGAGCGCGACCGCGCAGTTGTTCGAAGAGGAAGGCTTCAAGATCGAGGTGGACGAGGCGAGTCAGAAGCTGTTCACCAGCATGATCGAGAAACTGGCCGGCAATAAATGGGACGGCGATCGCGACAGTTGGCCGGTCGCCCTGGAAGACCAGCAATGGTCACGCCTGACCACCGATCACAGCCAGTGCACCAGCCGCCATTGCCCGAACTTCCAGCAATGCGCCTTCTACAAGGCGCGTGAAGGGATGGGCAAGGTCGATGTGATCGTGACCAACCATGACATGGTGCTCGCCGACCTGGCGTTGGGCGGTGGCGCGGTACTGCCCGATCCGCGTGACACCGTCTATGTATTCGACGAAGGTCATCACCTGCCCGACAAGGCCATTGGTCATTTCGCCCACTACAGCCGCCTGCGCTCCACGGCCGACTGGCTGGAAACCACGGCCAAGAACCTGACCAAGCTATTGGCCCAGCATCCGCTGCCCGGCGACCTGGGGCGCCTGATCGAGCAGGTCCCGGAGCTGGCCCGCGAGATCAAGACCCAGCAGCAGTTCATGTTCAGCGCCTGCGAGCAACTGGCGGACTTCAAGCCGGGCGAAGACATGGAAGGCCGCGAACGGCCACGCCATCGCTTCGTGGGCGGTGTGATTCCCGAGCACATGCGGGAAATGGGCATCGAGCTGAAGAAGGGCTTCTCCAAACTGACGGATCTGTTCACCCGCCTGAGCGAGCTGCTCAAGGAAGGCATGGACGGCGAGAAGAACGTCGGCATCGCCAGTCACCAGGCCGAAGAGTGGTACCCCCTGTTCGGCAGCCTGCTGGCACGCGCACAGGGCAGTTGGGAGCTGTGGACCGCGTTCACCGCCGAAGACCCCGAAGACAGCCCGCCCATGGCCCGCTGGCTGACCCTGGCCGACAGCAGTGCGCTCTATGACATCGAGGTCAATGCCAGCCCGATCCTGGCGGCGGAAATGCTGCGTCGCAACCTGTGGAACGTTGCCTACGGCGCCCTGGTGACCTCGGCCACCCTGACTGCCTTGGGCAAGTTCGATCGGTTCCGCATGCGCGCCGGTATACCGAAAGCGTCGGTGACTGCCATCGTGCCCAGCCCCTTTCACCATGAGCAGGCAGGCGTGCTGCGGGTTCCCGACCTGCGTGCCGACCCCCGCGATGCGGCCGCGCATACGGCGGCCATCATCCGTGACCTGCCGGACCTGGTCGAAGGCTATCGCGGCTCGCTGGTGCTGTTTTCCTCGCGCAAGCAGATGCAGGACGTGTTCGACGGGCTGGACCGCGACTGGCGCAAGCAGGTGTTCATCCAGGGCAACCTGTCCAAGCAGGAAACCTTGAACAAGCACAAGGCGCGAGTCGATGGCGGCGACTCCAGCGTACTGTTCGGCCTTGCCAGCTTCGCCGAAGGGGTCGACCTGCCAGGCGCCTACTGCGAGCACGTGATCATCGCCAAGATCCCCTTTGCGGTGCCCGATGACCCGGTGGAGGCGGCGCTGGCGGAATGGATCGAGGCGCGTGGCGGCAACCCGTTCATGGAGATCGCCGTGCCCGATGCCTCGCTGCGCCTGATCCAGGCCTGCGGGCGGCTGCTGCGTACCGAGCAGGACCGCGGCACCATCACGCTGCTCGATCGGCGCTTGGTGACCCAGCGCTACGGCAAGGCGATCCTCAATGCCTTGCCACCGTTCCGCCGCGAAATTTCGTGATGGCCTGTGCAGGCCAGATGAAACAATTCTCCCTGGCAGGGCGGTTCCCAAAGCGCTGAATCGCTGAAACAATGCCCTTCATTTTTTGCCACGCGGTCGATGGGAGTCAGGGTGCAGATACAAGGTCACTTCGAGCTGCAGTTCGAAGCCGTGCGCGAGGCGTTCGCGGCATTGTTCGACAACCCCCAGGAGCGCGGTGCCGCACTGTGCATCCAGATCGGTGGGGAAACGGTTGTCGACCTGTGGGCGGGAACCGCCGACAAGGACGGTGCCCAGGCCTGGCACAGCGATACCATCCTCAACCTGTTTTCCTGCACCAAGACCTTCACCGCCGTGACCGCCCTGCAGCTGGTCGCCGAGGGCAAGCTGGCGCTGGACGTGCCGGTAGCACAGTACTGGCCGGAATTCGCCGCAGCCGGCAAACAATCGATCACCCTGCGTCATCTGCTCAGCCACCAGGCCGGTCTGCCGGCCCTGCGTGACCTGTTGCCGCCCGAAGCGCTCTACGACTGGCCACGCATGACCGCCGCACTGGCGGCGGAAACGCCGTGGTGGTCGCCGGGCACGGGCCATGGCTATGCCGCCATCACCTACGGCTGGCTGGTCGGCGAGCTGCTGCGCCGGGCCGATCATCGCGGCCCCGGCGAATCGATCATGGCGCGGGTTGCCCGGCCTCTCGGGCTGGACTTCCATGTCGGGCTGCCCGACGAGGAGTTTCATCGCGTTGCACACATCGCCCGTGGCAAGGGCAACGTCGGCGACGAAGCGGCCCAGCGTCTGTTGCAGGTCACCATGCGTGAACCCGAAGCCATGGCCACCCGCGCCTTCACCAATCCACCGTCGGTGCTGACCAGTACCAACAAGCCGGAATGGCGCCGCATGGAGCAACCTGCGGCGAACGGTCATGGCAATGCCCGCAGTCTGGCCGGTTTCTACGCCGGCCTGCTCGATGGCAGCCTGCTCGAGCCCGAGCTGCTGGCAGAGCTGACCCGTGAACACAGCCTGGGCATGGACAAGACCCTGATGACGCCAACGCGATTCGGTCTGGGCTGCATGCTCGATCAGCCGAAAGTGGCCAACGCCACCTTCGGCCTCGGCGCCGGTGCCTTCGGTCATCCCGGAGCAGGGGGGTCGGTCGGCTTCGCCGATCCGGAGCACGATGTTGCCATGGGCTTTGCCGTGAATACACTGGGCCCCTATGTACTGATGGACCCGCGAGCGCAGCACCTGGTCCGCGTTCTGCGCGCTTGCCTCTGAAGCAATTGATCAGAAATCGACCAGCGGTCGTCCGTTGGGCTATGCCTGCACTACTCTAGCAATCAATAATTTAGGCCGGTTTGTTAAACCGGTTTGTATTTACCAACACCTTGTGGAACCACCATGTCACCGAATAAATCCATCGCGTTTGCCTTGTGCCTGGCCGCTACCGGTTGTGCTCAAACTCCCCAGGATTCCTCGGCCCAGGGCGGGCATAGCTGGTGGCCATTTGGCCGTGACGCAGTCGCCAGCAAGACGGCTGACAAGGACGTCGAGCAGGCCATCAACGAAAAGGTGGCCAAGGCCGACTCCAAGTCCGACAGCGAAAGCCGCTGGTGGTGGCCGTTCGGTGCCAGCAGCACGCCTGCTCAGGCCAAGGTCGCCGAAGTGCCCAAGGTTGACCCCAAGGTTACCCAGGCCTGGCTCGACGCCTATGAGCCGAAGCTGCGCGAAGCCATCAAGGACAGCAAGTTCGAGCTCGAGCGTCGCGAAGACCTGTTGGTGATCACCGCGCCGGTCGACTCTTCGTTCAACCCGGACCGCCCTTCGATGTTGCTGCCGATCAGCCTCGGCCCGATCACCCGTGTGGCCAAGGCCATCGATGCCGACCACAAGGCCGCCGTCCTGATTCTGGGCCACGCCGACACCAGCGGTGCCGCGCCGTTGAACCAGAAACTGAGTCAGGAACGCGCACAGTCGATCGCCTCGATCTTCCGTCTCAGCGGTCTGCAGCGTGACCGCCTGACGTTGCGTGGCATGGGCTCGGTCATGCCGCGCGCCGCCAACGACAGCGTCGAAGGCCGGTCGCTGAACCGCCGCGTGGAAATTCTCCTGACCCCGCAGAACACCATGCTGGCGCTGCTGGCCAAGTACAACCAGCCGACCTTCACCGCCGCTGAAATGCTGGCGACCCAGGACGTCAAGGCTGTGCCGGCGCCGGTTGCCAAGCCAGCCGCCAAGGCGCCAGCCAAGGCTGCAACCGCCAAGAAGACCGCAGCCATGCCCGCCGTGGCCAAGAAAGCTGCACCGGCTGCCAAGAAAACCGAGGCCAAGAAAGCTGTCGCCAAGAAAGCCGTGAACAACGACCAGGCCAAGGCGCACTGATGCAAGGATCGATGCCATGACGCAAGCCCTGGCCGATATGCGCCGTAGCTACACCCGTGATGGCCTGGACGAGGCCCAGGCGCCGTCCGAGCCGTTCAGCCTGTTTGGCCAGTGGTTCGGCGATGCGGTCAACACCGAACAGGCGCCGGTGGAAGCCAACGCGATGACGCTGGCGACCGTTGATGCCGACGGTCGTCCGCACTGCCGTGTGTTGCTGCTCAAGGGCCTGGATGAACAGGGTTTTACCTTCTTCAGCAACTACGACAGCGCCAAGGGCCAGCAGCTGGCGCAACGGCCGTTTGCGGCCATGACTTTCTTCTGGCCTACCCTTGAGCGGCAGGTCCGCATCGAGGGGAGGGTGAGCAAGGTGAGTGCGGCCGAGTCCGACGCCTATTACCAGGTCCGCCCACTGGGCAGTCGCCTGGGTGCCTGGGCGTCGCCGCAGAGCCAAGTCATTGCCGATCGTGGCGAACTGCAAGCGTTGCTTGAAGCGACAGAGCAGCGTTTCAGCGGTACCGAACCGCAGTGCCCGGCGCACTGGGGCGGCTACCGTCTGGTTCCTGATCGCATCGAGTTCTGGCAGGGGCGACCCAGTCGCCTGCACGACCGCCTGAACTACCGCCTCGACGCCGGTTCGTGGATCCGCGAACGCCTGGCGCCCTGACCCTGCTCTGACCTTTTGCCACTGAACGTTGTCCAGACGTTCAGTGGCCGGTCGAGCTTCCTGGCCTGCATCAGCCCCGTCTGACGCCAACATGACTTAAATTTTTATAGACCGTGTCGTGACAGCCGTTGCCCTGCGGCGTCTAATGAACACACGTCCCATGGAGTCCTGCCAAAATGCGCAAGTCAGTTCTGTTAGTTGCCTGCTTCACCACGATGTCCCTGTTGCTGGGCGGATGCGCCTCCAATCTGTCGGGCGACTCCTATTCGCGCGATGAAGCGCGCCGCGTGCAAACCGTGCGCATGGGCACCATCGAGTCGCTGCGTCCGGTCAAGATCGAAGGCACCAAGACGCCAATCGGCGGCGGTGCTGGCGCGGTGGTCGGTGGTGTCGCCGGCAGCGCGGTAGGCGGTGGCCGTGGCAGCATCGTCGCGGCCGTGATCGGCGCCGTGGCCGGTGGCCTGCTGGGTTCGGCGACCGAGGAAGGTTTCACCCGTACCCAAGGCGTGGAAATCACTGTGCGCGAGGATGACGGCAGCATGCGTGCCTACGTTCAGGCCGTGCAGGAGAACGAGATTTTCCGCGTTGGCGAACGTGTCCGCATCATGACGGTAGACGGCACCAGCCGCGTCGCTCACTAAGCGAACCCTGTCATGAAAAAACCGGCCTCGGCCGGTTTTTTCATGCTTGCGGATCGGCAACCTAGGCCGGTTGCAGGCCAAGAATGTCGCGGGCCACGGCTTCGGCGATGCGTACGCCGTCGACACCGGCGGAGAGAATCCCGCCGGCATAGCCTGCGCCTTCACCGGCTGGGAACAGGCCTTTGAGGTTGAGGCTCTGGTAGTCGACGCCGCGGGTGATGCGCAGCGGCGAGGACGTACGGGTCTCGATACCGGTCAGTACGGCGTCGTGCATCGAGAAGCCTCTGATCTGGCGCTCGAACGCCGGCAGCGCTTCGCGGATCGCTTCGATGGCGAATTCCGGCAACGAAAGCGCCAGGTCGCCCAAGGTGACGCCGGGCTTGTAGGAAGGCTCGACGCTGCCCAGTGCGGTGGACGGCTTGCCGGCCACGAAGTCGCCCAGCAGTTGCGCGGGCGCCTGGTAGTTGCTGCCGCCCAGCAGATACGCAGTGGATTCGAGCTGCTCCTGCAGCTCGATCCCGGCCAGCGGGCCACCTGGATAATCCTGCTCGGGTGTGATGCCGACGACGATACCGGAGTTGGCATTACGCTCGTTACGCGAGTACTGGCTCATGCCGTTGGTGACCACGCGACCCGGTTCTGACGTCGCTGCCACTACGGTACCGCCCGGGCACATGCAGAAGCTGTAGACCGACCGGCCATTCTTGGCGTGGTGCACCAGCTTGTAGTCAGCCGCGCCCAGCTTCGGATGCCCGGCGTATTTGCCCAGTCGAGCCCGGTCGATGATGCCTTGCGGATGCTCGATACGGAAACCGATGGAAAAAGGCTTGGCTTCCATGAACACGTTGCGTGCGTGGAGCATGCGGAAGGTGTCGCGGGCGCTGTGCCCCAAGGCCATGATCACGTGATTGGAATGCAGTTGCTCGCCGCTTTCCAGGACCACACCCTGCAGACGCTCGCCATCGATCAAGAGATCGGTGACCTTTTGCTCGAAACGGATCTCGCCGCCCAGGGCGATGATCTGCTGGCGCATGTTCTCGACCATGCCGGTCAGGCGGAACGTCCCGATGTGCGGCTTGCTGACGTAGAGGATTTCCTCGGGCGCGCCGGCCTTGACGAATTCGTGCAGAACCTTGCGCCCGTGGTGGTACGGGTCCTTGATCTGGCTGTAGAGCTTGCCGTCGGAGAAGGTACCGGCGCCACCCTCGCCGAACTGCACGTTGGATTCGGCGTTGAGCACGTTCTTGCGCCACAGGCCCCAGGTGTCCTTGGTGCGCTGACGCACCTCCTTGCCACGCTCGAGCACGATGGGCTTGAAGCCCATCTGGGCCAGCAGCAGGGCGGCAAAGATCCCGCAAGGTCCGAAACCTACCACCAAGGGACGCTGGGCATAGTCCTGCGGTGCACGCCCGACGACCTTGTAGCTGACATCCGGAGCCACGTTGACGTTGTGGTCATCGACGAAGCGCTCGAGCACGTCGGCTTCGCCATTCACCTGCAGATCGATGGTGTAGATGAACTGCAGTTCGCTGTTCTTCTTGCGCGCATCGTAGCTGCGCTTGAACAGGGTGAAGTCCAGCAGGTCGGCGTCGGCGATGCCCAGGCGCTGCACGATGGCAGGGCGCAGGGCGTCGTCGGAGTGGTCCAGGGGCAACTTGAGTTCGGTGATTCGTAGCATGACAGGTCCAAAAATCCGGGCGCGCCCCGGGGGCATAACAGAACCCGGCATTATAAACGCGATGCGCCGCCCGACGTCAGGTAAAAAACGCCGGACGGTGCGGGTTACTGGTTGCGCGCTCCGCCGAAGGTGGCGCAGCCACGCTGTACCTCGCCGTTCACGCGCAGTTCGGCGGAGAGGAACTGCACACCGTTGTTGCGCGAATCCACACAGCGCTGGGGAGCCACCCACAGCTCGATGCGCTGGTTGTTGGCTTCGGTGGACAGGTTGAAGCGACCGCCGCCGACCTGCTCTTCGACATAGGGCAACGCGAGGGGGGCCTGACCTTCACGGTCCACGACCATGCCCTGGCCCGTGACCCTGACCTGCCAGCGCGGGGACTCGCCACCGGCGCTCAGGCTGGACAGTTTGAAGTCCGGGTCCTTGCACGCGGCCAGCGATCGATCGAGTCGATACAGTTGATGCAGGCGCAACTGGCCATCGGTGCCGCCGTTGGTGCTGGCATCGAAACGCCCGCGCAGGTCGGCGTAGATCACAGGGCGATTGCCCGCCAGCTGCGAGGCCTCCTGAAGCACGCCGGTGTCGTTGCTGTCGATGACCGCGTAGCGGCGCGGATCGCCGCAGGGCTGGAAGAACAGCCGGCCGTTGTCACCTTGCAGTGCGCCTTGCATGCGCGTCAGACCGGCGGTGGAGGGCGCGTCAGGTGCGCGGCTGAAGAAGGATTGGCAACTGGCGAGCAGCGGCAGCAGGGCGAGCATGGCGAGGGAGCGGGGCAGGTGCATCGTGGGTCTCCTGAACAATGGAGGGCACGGTAGCACAGGGGGCGTGAAAAGCGTGTTCACGGGGATTGGGCTACGCCGCTCACTCCATTTCACGGTCTACCGTAGGAGCGGTCCGCGGCCGCGAAGGCCCTACCGCGGTCTGTCAGTCGAGCCGCGGTGATGCCTTCGCGGCCGCAGACCGCTCCTACGGGTAGCGGGGGGCAACTCCCATGTATGAGCCTGGCAGCCCACTCAACCGCCCAGATAGGCCTCGCGCACCTTGGGGTCGGTCAGCAGGGCTTCGCCACTGCCCTGCATGACCACACGACCGTTTTCCAGCACATAGGCGCGGTCGGCGATCTTCAGGGCCTGGTTGGCGTTCTGCTCCACCAGAAACACCGTCACGCCGTCGCGGCGCAACTGTTCGATGATGTCGAAGATCTGCTGGATGATGATCGGTGCCAGGCCCAGCGAGGGTTCGTCGAGCAGCAGCAGCTTGGGTTTGCTCATCAGCGCGCGACCGATGGCCAGCATCTGCTGTTCACCGCCGGACATGGTGCCGCCGCGCTGGCTGAAGCGTTCCTTGAGCCGCGGGAACAACGCCAGGACCTTGTCCATCTGTTCCTGATAATCACCCTTGTCGGTGAAGAACCCGCCCATGGCCAGGTTTTCCTCGACGGTCAGGCGCGCGAACACGCGACGGCCCTCGGGCACCACGGCAATGCTCTTGCGCATGATTTCCGCCGATTCCTTGCCCACCAGCTCTTCGCCCATGTAGCGAATGCTCCCCGAGTGCGCCCGTGGCGCGCCGCAGAGGGTCATCAGCAGGGTCGATTTGCCCGCGCCGTTGGCGCCGATCAGCGTGACGATCTCGCCTTGGCGAACCTCCACGTTGACCCCGTGCAGCGCCTGGATCTTGCCGTAGAAGGTGGAAACGTTTTCGAACTGCAGCATTTACGCTTCCCCCAGGTAGGCTTTGATGACGTCAGGATTGTCACGGATCTGTTCGGGCGTGCCATCGGCCAGGGGGGTGCCCTGGTTGATCACGACGATGTGGTCGGAAATGCTCATCACCAGCTTCATGTCATGCTCGATCAGCAGCACGGTGGCGTTGTGTTCTTCACGCAGAACGCCGATCAGCGCCTTCAGGTCATCGGTTTCACGCGGGTTGAGGCCGGCAGCGGGTTCGTCGAGCATCAGCATGCGCGGTCGCGTCATCATGCAGCGGGCAATTTCCAGGCGGCGTTGCTGGCCATAGGCGAGCGTGCCCGCAGTGCGGTTGGCGAACTCCTTGAGGTTGACCTTTTCCAGCCAGTATTCGGCGTACTCCATGGCGTCCCTTTCGCTCTTGCGGAAGTTCGGCGTCTTGAACAGACCGGCGAAGAAGTTGGTGTTCAAGTGCCGATGCTGAGCGATCAGCAGGTTTTCCAGCGCGGTCATTTCCTTGAACAGGCGTACGTTCTGGAAGGTGCGCACCACGCCCTTGCGGGCGATCTGATGGCCTGGCAGACCCTGGATCGGCTGGCCATCGAGCAGAATGGTTCCGCCGCTGGGCTTGTAGAAACCGGTCAGGCAGTTGAACACCGTGGTCTTGCCGGCGCCGTTGGGGCCGATCAGGGCCACCACCTGCTTTTCCTTCACGCTCAGGGCCACACCGTTGACCGCCAGCAGGCCGCCGAAGCGCATGCTCAGGTCAGTGACTTGCAGAATGTTCTGGCTCATTTGCGCAGCTCCAGGTGGGGACGCTGCATCGGAAGCAAGCCTTGCGGACGCCAGATCATCATCAGCACCATCAGGGCGCCGAACATCAACATGCGGTAGTCGCTGAATTCACGCATCAACTCGGGCAGCAGGATCATCACGATGGCGGCGAGGATCACCCCCAGTTGCGAACCCATGCCACCCAACACGACGATGGCGAGAATGATCGCCGACTCGATGAAGGTGAACGACTCCGGGGTAACCAGGCCTTGGCGCGCGGCGAAGAAGCTACCGGCAAAGCCTGCGAAGGCTGCGCCCAGGGTAAACGCGGAAAGCTTGATCACGGTCGGGTTCAGGCCCAGCGCGCGGCAGGCGATCTCGTCTTCGCGCAAGGCTTCCCAGGCGCGGCCAATGGGCATGCGCAACAGGCGATTGATGACGAACAGCGCGGCCAGGGCCATCAGCAGAGCGATCAGGTAGAGGAAGATGACCTTGCTGATCGGGCTGTATTCCAGACCGAAGAACTGGTGGAAGGTCTGGCTGCCCTCGGCGGCGCGGCGTTCGAACGTCAGGCCGAACAACGTCGGTTTCTCGATGTTGCTGATGCCGTTCGGGCCACCGGTGATGTCGGTGAGGTTGCGCAGGAAGATCCGGATGATTTCGCCGAAGCCCAACGTCACGATAGCCAGGTAGTCACCGCGCAGACGCAGCACCGGGAAGCCCAGCAGGAAGCCGAACGTGGCCGCCAGCAGGCCTGCCAGTGGCAGGCATTCCCAGAAGCTCAGGCCGAAATAGTGCGAGAGCAGGGCGTAGCCGTAGGCGCCGACGGCGTAGAACCCGACGTAGCCCAGGTCGAGCAGGCCCGCCAGACCGACCACGATGTTCAGCCCCAGGCCGAGCATGACGTAGATCAGGATCAGGGTCGCGATGTCGACCGCGCCGCGTGAGCCGAAGAACGGCCAGATGAACGCCAGCACCACCAGGGCCAGGATGGCCCAGCGCTGAGTGCTGGGCAGGGTCAGGAAGTTCGAGGCCTTGGCCGGTATCAACGGACGGCTCGAATCGCGGCGCAAGCCGCCGATGCGCTCGGCGAACAGCACCCGCAGGAACATCAGCACCGAACAGCCGGCGATGATCAGCAGGGTGCCGGTGCTGGCGTTCTGCACGACCAGGGTGACACCGGAGAAGGCCAGTTTCAGGCCCAGTACCGGGTAGGCCACGGCCCACACCAGTGCCGCGCTGAAGAGCGCGGATCGAAGAGACTTGCTCATACTTTCTCAACCTCCGGGCGGCCCAGGATGCCGGTCGGCCGGAACAATAGAACCAGGACCAGCAGGCCGAACGAAACGACGTCCTTGTACTGGTCACCGAAGATATCCGCGCCGAAGGCTTCGGCCACGCCCAGCACCAGGCCGCCGAGCATGGCACCTGGAATGCTGCCGATGCCGCCCAGGACCGCAGCGGTGAAGGCCTTGAGCCCGACCAGGAAGCCGGCGCTGGGGTTGATCACGCCGTACTGCATGCTCAGCAGCACCGCTGCGACGGCCGCCAGTGCTGCGCCGATAACGAAGGTCAGGGCGATGATCGCGTTGGTATTGATGCCCAGCAGGTTGGCCATCTTCATGTCCTCGGCGCAGGCGCGACAGGCGCGGCCCATGCGCGAGCGGGAAATGAACAGGGTCAGGCCGTACATCGCGGCCAGCGTCACCATGAACACCAGGATCTGCATGTAGGAAATCTGCACTTCCTCGGCGCCACCGGGGCCGAAGGTCAGGCTGCCGGGAAGCAGGTTGGGAATGGCGAAGTTGCCCGAGCCCTGGGACAGCTGCACCGAGTTCTGCAGGAAGATCGACATGCCGATCGCCGAGATCAGCGGGATCAACCGGTTGCTGTTGCGCAGCGGCCGATAGGCGACCCGTTCGATGCTGTAGCCATAGGCGCTGGTGACCAGGATGGCGGCGGCGAAGCCGGCGATCATCAGGATCGGAAGACTGTGGATGCCCAGCATGGCCAGGCCCGCCAGGACAATGAAGGTGACATACGAACCGATCATGTACACCTCGCCATGGGCGAAGTTGATCATGCCGATGATGCCGTACACCATCGTGTAGCCGATGGCGATCAATGCATAGGTGCTGCCGATGGTCAGGCCATTCACCAACTGCTGCATGTAGTGGAATAGTTCAGGCATTTACCGCGCTCCTAAAAACCTGTTCGCATTTCTCCGGCCATGTCCGAGCGCTCTCCTTGGCGCAGTGTTGCCGGGCAGGGCAGGTGAACCGCTGGTCACGGTTTCAAGATTTTCAGGGGGCCAGGCGGTGGATTGCACCGGCTGTACCCGTCACTCGTAAAACAAAGCCCACTGCGGTGCAGTGGGCTTTGTGGGGGTGTTGCCAGGCTTACTGGGCGGCTTCGGTCTTCGGCTTGCCGAAGTGCCACTCGTAGACCACGAACTGGAAGTTCTTCAGGTCGCCCTTGGCGTCGTAGCTCAATTCACCCATTGGCGTCTTGAAGGTACCGGCGTGGATGGCTTCGGCCACCTTGTCGGTGTCTTCGCTCTTGGCGGCGGTGATGCCGTCGGCAATCACTTGCACGGCCGAGTAGGACGGGTAGACGAACGGACCGCTAGGATCCTGTTTCTTGTCCTGGAAGGCCTTGGTCAGAGCGACGTTGGTCGGGTCCTTGTCGAACGACTTGGGCAGGGTGACCAACAGGCCTTCGGAGGCTTCGCCGGCGATCTGCGAAATCGAGTCGTTGCCCACGCCTTCAGGGCCCATGAACTTGGCGTTCAGGCCTTTTTCCTTGGACTGGCGCAGGATCTGGCCCAGTTCCGGGTGGTAGCCACCGTAGTAGACGAAGTCGACATTGGCCTGCTTGAGCTTGGCGATCAGCGAGGAGAAGTCCTTGTCGCCGGCATTGATGCCTTCGAACACGGCGACCTTGACGCCTTTGCCTTCCAGGGTGGTCTTGACCGCGCTGGCAATGCCTTCGCCGTACTGCTGCTTGTCGTGGATCACGGCCACGGTCTTGGGCTTGACCACGTCGGCGATGTAGTTGCCGGCGGCAGGGCCCTGGGCGCTGTCCAGGCCGATGGTACGGAAGACCAGCTTGTAGCCACGCGCGGTGAGCTCGGGGCTGGTGGCCGCCGGGGTGACCATGATGATGCCTTCGTCTTCGTAGACGTCGGATGCAGGCTGGGCGGAGCTGGAGCACAGGTGACCGACGACGAACTTGACGCCGTCGTTGACCACCTTGTTGGCGACTGCAACGGCTTGCTTGGGATCGCAGGCATCGTCGTATTCGACCGCTTCGAGTTTCTTGCCGTCAACGCCGCCTTTGGCGTTGATCTGCTCGATGGCCATCTTCGCGCCGTTGAACTGCATCACGCCGTATTCAGCGACCGGACCGGTCTTGGGACCGGCGATACCGATCTTGATGGTGTCGGCCGCCATCGAGTGGCTGGCGACGCCGGCCAGAACCAGAGCGGCAAACAGTTTGGAAATCTGCTTATTCATTAGTGCTCCCTTTTTGCGTTGTATTTTTTATAGTCCTGGCCGAACAGGCGACGGACCGAATCTTGGCCATCCCCACCGCTTTACCCCCTCGGCGAGACATGGCAGACGACATCCGAATCTGCACCCGACAACTGTACCGGTACAGTGTAGAGCGCCGCTTTATCCGTTGGAAAGCTGGCGTTTGCAGCGAAATAGATCGGTTGTCGCTAAATCGACATAAAGTTACAGATTCGAGTACATTTCGGCGGGTGACAGCGCCAGAACGCCCCGATTACAAGGGCAAAACTCGAAGCTGTATATTGCAACCGGGTTTTTCCAGGTGATTCGGACGGCTATCATGGCGGCGATTTTTTTCCTGACGGTAAAACCCATGACTGAAAACGCTAGCACCCTCTATGCCAAGCTGCTGGGCGAGACTGCAATTATCGAATGGCAGGCGCTGCAACCCTTTTTCGCCAAGGGTGCCCTGTTGTGGGTCGATCCTGCGCTGGATCTGATCACGGTGGCGCAAGCGTTGGCGGAAGACGCGCACGCGTTGGTAGCTCAGTGGCTGGCCGATGGGCAGGTCGAGAAGCTGTCTGCGCCGCGGGCTCTGGATTTCGGCGAGCGCGATCCGACGCTATGGGCGGTGGTGGTTTCGCCCTGGGTGGTGATCCAGGAAAGGGCATCGCAGTAAAAGCTGCACCGCACTGGTGCGGCGCTGAATCATTATCGGCGGGGGCTGTTCAGCGCTGCATCCGATGGCGAGACAAGCGCAGGGCGTGAGAGTGAGCGGGCGACACGCTCAGTAACAGGTGGGGTGAAACCGTAACGCCTTGCCCCGCAGGCTTGGGCCTGCGGGGCAAGTGATGGATCAGCCTGCTACCAGAACCCGGATCGCTTCCAGGCGCAGGGCGGCCTTCTCGAGCATCGCCAGGCCTTCCTCACGCTGCTTGCGCAGGGCGACCAGTTCACTGTCACGCACGGTTGGATTGACTGCCTGCAGAGCGGTCAGGCGTGCCAGTTCTTCATCCGTCTCGGCGGCCAGGCGATGTTGTGCCTGGGCCACGCGTTCGGCATGGCGTGGCGCGATCTTGCTTTCACCGGCAGTGATACGCGGTGCCAGCACATCGCGCTGGGCCTGGATGAACTTGTTGGCGCTGGCCTTGGGCACGCTTTCGAGCTGGTCGTTGAGGGTTTCGAACGACACGCGCGACGCCAGGTCGTTGCCATTGGTGTCGAGCAGGCAGCGCAGGGCAGCGGGCGGCAGGTAACGGCCCAACTGCAGCGAGCGCGGTGCCACCACTTCGCTCACGTAGAGCAGCTCCAGCAGCACGGTGCCAGGCTTGAGCGCCTTGTTCTTGATCAGCGCCACCGCGGTGTTGCCCATCGAACCCGCCAGCACCAGGTCCATGCCGCCCTGCACCATGGGGTGTTCCCAGGTGATGAACTGCATGTCTTCACGCGACAGCGCCTGCTCGCGGTCGTAGGTGATGGTCACGCCTTCGTCGTCGCCCAGCGGGAAGCTGGCATCGAGCATCTTTTCGCTGGGGCGCAGGATGAGCGCGTTGTCGGAGTGGTCCTCGCTGTCGATGCCGAAGGCGTCGAAGAGGGTTTCCATGTAGATCGGCAGGGCGAATTGGTCGTCCTGCTCCTCGATCGCCGCCACCAGCGCCTGACCTTCGCCGTCGCCGCCGGAGTTGAGCTCCAGCAGCCGGTCACGCCCGGTGTGCAGCTCGCTTTCCAGCGCTTCGCGACAGCCACGGGCTTCGTCGATCAACGCTTGCCATTCACCGTCGTCGGCGTTTTCCAGCATCGGCAGCAAACGCGGACCGAATTGATGCTGCAGCGCGTTGCCGGTCGGACAGGTGTTGAGGAAGGCATTGAGCGCGCCGTGGTACCACTGGAACAGACGTTCCTGCGGGCTGTTTTCCAGGTACGGCACGTGCAGCTCGATGATGTGCTTCTGGCCAATCCGGTCGAGACGACCGATGCGCTGCTCCAGCAGGTCGGGGTGCGCAGGCAGGTCGAACAGCACCAGGTGGTGGGCGAACTGGAAGTTGCGCCCCTCGCTGCCGATTTCCGAGCAGATCAGGACCTGTGCGCCGAATTCCTCGTCGGCGAAGTAGGCCGCCGCACGGTCACGCTCCAGGATGCTCATGCCTTCGTGGAAGACCGTGGCCAGAGTGCCGGAGCGCACGCGCAGGGCGTCTTCCAGGTCCATCGCGGTTTCGGCATGGGCGCAGATGACCAGCACCTTGGTGCGCTTGAGCATCTTGAGGGTGTCGATCAGCCATGCAACCCGTGGATCGAAACGCCACCAGCGCTCGGCTTCAGCGTCCTCGGCCTGGGCCTGGAAGCTGACTTCCGGGTACAGGTCGGCGTGTTCGCCCAGAGGCAGTTCCAGGTATTGGTCCGGGCTCGGCAGCGGGTAGGGGTGCAGCTTGCGCTCGGGAAAGCCCTGCACTGCCGCACGGGTGTTGCGGAACAGCACGCGCCCGGTGCCGTGGCGGTCGAGCAGTTCACGGATCAGGCGCGGGCCGGCTTCCTCGTCGCCGGCGTTGACCGCCGCGACCAGGGTGTCGCCATCGGCGCCAAGCAGGCCGTGGATGGTCTGTTGCGCGGTGGTCGACAGGCGACCCTTGTCCAGCAGCTCCTGCACGGCCTCGGCGACCGGGCGGTAGTTCTCGCTTTCGGCGCGGAAGGCTGCCAGGTCGTGGAAACGGTTCGGATCAAGCAGGCGCAGGCGGGCGAAATGGCTGTCCTGGCCCAATTGCTCGGGGGTAGCGGTGAGCAGCAGCACCCCGGGAATGACCTCGGCCAACTGCTCGACCAGGGAGTACTGCGGGCTGGCCTTTTCCTCGTGCCAGACCAGGTGATGCGCCTCGTCGACCACCAGCAGATCCCAGCCGGCGGCGAACAGCGCATCCTGGGCCTTCTCGTCTTCGGTCAGCCATTCCAGCGAGACCAGCGCCAGTTGCGCATCTTCGAACGGGTTGCTGGCATCGCTTTCAATGAAGCGCTCGGCATCGAACAGCGCCACCTGCAGGTTGAAGCGTCGACGCATCTCCACCAGCCATTGGTGCTGGAGGTTTTCCGGCACCAGGATCAGCACGCGGCTGGCGCGGCCAGACAGCAGCTGGCGGTGAATCACCAGGCCGGCTTCGATGGTCTTGCCCAGGCCCACTTCGTCGGCCAGCAGTACGCGCGGGGCGATCCGGTCGGCCACTTCGCGAGCGATGTGCAACTGGTGCGCGATGGGTTGCGCACGCACGCCACCCAGGCCCCACAGCGAGGACTGCAACTGCTTGCTGGTGTGTTCCAGCGTGTTGTAGCGCAGCGAGAACCAGGGCAGCGGATCGATCTGCCCGGCGAACAGGCGGTCGCTGGCCAGGCGGAACTGGATGAAGTTGGACAGCTGGGTTTCAGGCAGCGTGCATTGCTCGTTCTGCGCATTCAGGCCGTGGTAGACCAGCAGGCCGTCGGCGTCGTCGACTTCGCGTACGGTCAGTTTCCAACCTTCAAAGTGGGTGATCACGTCGCCTGGGGAAAAGCGCACGCGCGTCAATGGGGCATTGCGCAATGCGTACTGGCGGGTTTCGCCGGTGGCCGGGTAGAGCACGGTGAGCAAGCGACCGTCCTGGGCCAGGACGGTGCCCAGGCCGAGTTCCGCTTCGCTGTCGCTGATCCAGCGTTGCCCCGGTTGATACTGCTGCGCCATGCTGCCTGTCTCCCGCTTTTGAAAAGGCGCTGATTCTAACGGATTGGGGGGCGCAGGGCCAAAGGTATGCTGAATAATCTGGGCGCCGCGCACCGATGCCGTGGACGGCCTGCCGGCGCGCGCGCAAATCCAATCTGCCGGTGCCTGGGCAGACGCGTTAGGATAGCCGCCTGTTTTGCTCAGTCTTTGATCGGGAGTAGCCATGAGCACCGTGAATCGCGCAGCGGTGGAAGCCGTCCTTCGCCAGTACACCGACCCTTACCTGAACCAGGACCCGGTCAGCGCCGGCTGTGTGCAGGCCATCGATATCGACGGCGGGCAGGTGCAGGTGCGCCTGCAACTGGGGTACGCCGCCGGCCTGTTCAAGAACGGCTGGGCCCAGGTGTTGCAGACCGCCGTCGAAAACATCGCCGGCGTGGACCGTGCCCGCGTGCAGATCGATTGCGTGGTCCAGGCGCACAAGGCGCAGGCGCAGATTCCCGGCCTGGCCAACGTCAAGAACGTGGTGGCCGTGGCGTCGGGCAAGGGCGGGGTCGGCAAGTCGACCACGGCGGCCAACCTGGCCCTGGCCCTGGCCCGCGAAGGCGCCCGGGTGGGGATTCTCGACGCCGACATCTATGGCCCCAGCCAGGGCGTGATGTTCGGCATCGCCGAGGGCACACGGCCCAAGGTCAAGGATCAGAAATGGTTCGTGCCCATCCAGGCCCATGGCGTGGAAGTGATGTCGATGGCCTTCCTCACCGATGACAACACGCCCATGGTCTGGCGTGGCCCGATGGTCTCCGGGGCGCTGTTGCAACTGGTCACCCAGACCGCCTGGGACGACCTCGATTACCTGGTCATCGACATGCCGCCCGGCACCGGCGACATCCAGCTGACCCTGGCGCAGAAGGTGCCGGTGGCGGGTGCAGTGATCGTCACCACGCCCCAGGACCTGGCCTTGCTGGATGCGCGCAAAGGTGTGGAGATGTTCCGCAAGGTGCACATCCCGGTACTCGGCGTGGTCGAGAACATGGCCGTGCACATCTGCTCCAACTGCGGCCATGCCGAGCACCTGTTCGGCGAAGGCGGGGGCGAGAAGCTGGCGTCGCAATACGGGGTCGAGCTGCTGGCGTCGTTGCCGCTGTCGATGCTGATTCGCGAGCAGGCCGACGGCGGCAAACCGACCGCAGCGGCCGAGCCGGAAAGCCAGATTGCCATGGTCTATCAGGAACTGGCCCGGCATGTCGGCGCGCGGATCGTCCTGCAGGAAGCCAATGCACCGGCGATGCCCAGCATTACCATGACTGACGACTGATTGCCGTTGAGTGGGCGGCGGGTGCACTGGGGTGCGCTCGCCGCTTTTGCGGAAAGCCGACGAATCGCGGGCATAAAAAAACCCCGCCGGTGAGGGCGGGGTCTTTTAGAAGCTTTTCAGCTCAAGTTAGACAACTTGAACTTCTTCAGCTTGCATGCCTTTCTGACCGCGGGTAGCGATGAAAGAGACCTGCTGGCCTTCTTTCAGGCTTTTGAAGCCGTCAGCCTGGATGGCTTTGAAGTGTACGAACAGGTCGTCACCGGATTGTGGAGTGATGAAGCCGAAGCCTTTTTCATCGTTGAACCACTTGACGGTACCGTTTTGGCGATTGGACATGGTGTATCTCCTTGGACAAAGTTAACTGCGGTTCGGGAAGAGCCCTGGCCGAGACTGAGTGCAAAGAGCAGGAAAATTCATGAAGATGTTGGACATCGGGTAGAGATTCTCAGTGACACAAGCAACACAGTGACGCCACCTTAACCCTTTTTCGGGAACGTGCCAATGGTCTTTTGAGGGTTTCTTGCAAATGTTGATCGGCGGCCTCGCGTCGGCCTGTGGCAGGTTGGTCGGGCATTGAGCGAGGCAGTCTTTGAACCCTGGCGCGAGGCCCGTTAAGATGCCGCTCGGATTCTATTCACCTCGCTATTCAGGACACCCGCCATGAGCATCAAATCGGACAAGTGGATTCGCCGCATGGCGCAAGAACACGGCATGATCGAACCCTACGTCGAACGCCAGGTGCGCGGCGAGGGCGCCGATCGCGTGATTTCCTTCGGGGTGTCCAGCTACGGCTACGACGTGCGCTGCGCCGACGAATTCAAGGTGTTCACCAACATCAATTCGGCCACTGTCGACCCCAAGAATTTCGACGAGAAGAGCTTCGTCGACATCAAAAGCGACGTCTGCATCATTCCGCCGAACTCCTTCGCCCTGGCGCGCACCGTCGAGTACTTCCGCATCCCGCGCAACGTGCTGACCATCTGCCTGGGCAAGAGCACCTACGCGCGTTGCGGCATCATCGTCAACGTCACGCCGCTGGAGCCGGAATGGGAAGGGCACGTGACTCTGGAGTTCTCCAATACCACGACGCTGCCGGCCAAGATCTATGCGAACGAAGGGGTGGCGCAGATGCTGTTCCTGGAGTCCGACGAGGAGTGCGAAGTCTCCTACAAGGACCGCGGTGGCAAGTATCAAGGTCAGCGCGGCGTCACCCTGCCGCGTACCTGAAACCGGCGGTAGGCGAACTAGTTGCCCATTTCCCACTCCATATGAGTGAACTCCCCGGCTTGCTTACCGTAGGCCGGGCCATCGCTCAGGAGTGTCTATGAAAATCGACCCGACTATCAGTGCTCAACTGGCTCAGCTGCAACCCAACCAGATTGGCATACTTGCCTGGTCGCTTCTGGCCGACTCTTACGGCCACATGGCTGGTGGAGTACCCGGCCAACCCGATCCTGATACCCCGCAGCCGACCGAACCCGGCAGCCCGACCGTCCCCGACGAGCCACCGCCCGCGCCTGTGGCCTGATCGCTCAGGCGACCTGCCAGACGCCACCGTCGCCGACCACGTACACACGCTGGTCGGCGTCGTTGTTCATGTTGAATCCGCCGGTGAACGCGCCGAAGGCCGGTAGCAGGCTGACCTTGCCGCCCAGCAGGTAGCACGGCAGCCGCAAGCTCTGCCGGCCCCGTCCATGCAGCCGGTACACAGGGTGTATGTGTCCGGCCAGCACGTGCAGGGTCGGATGCGCGTCCGGTTCGTGTTGCAGTGCAAACGGGCCCATTTCCAATGGCTCCGTCACCACGTCGAATCGCAGCTCGGACGGTGGGTCGCCTGCGCGCTTGTCGTGGTTGCCTCGAATCAATGTGATGCGCAGATCTGCGACTTCCGCACGCCAGGCGGCCAGCGCGCCCAGCGTTCCTGCCGAGTGCGACCCCGGTGCGTGAAGAAAATCGCCCAGGAAGATCAGGTGCCGGGTCGGGTATCTGCCCATGATCCGATCGATCACCTGCAGATTGCTGGCGGTGGTGCCATGGGGCACGGGTTGCCCCAACTTGCGGTAGGCGGCCGCCTTGCCAAAGTGCGCGTCGGCGATCAGCAGGACTTCACGTTCAGGCCAGTAGATGGCCTTTTCGGCCAGCAACCAGAGTTCGGCACCCGCCAGTTGTACGCTGCAATACTCACTCATCCTGCGGCTTTCTCCAGATCGCCGACCATGCGGCGGATACGATCGGCCAGCTTCTCCGAGCTCAGGCTTTCGCGGAAGCGTTCCACCAGCAGCGGAAAGCCCAGCGGTGTGGGGCGCTTGACGGCGTGCAAATCCAGTCGACGGCTGGCGATCTGTTCCAGCACATGCTCCAGTCGCTCGACTTCGAGCTCCTGTTTCAGGACCTCTTCCTGGGCCTGGGTCAGCAGCAGGTTGCCGGCATCGTATTGCTTGAATACCTGGAAGAACAGACCACTGGAGGCCTGCACCTGTCGGGTACTTTTTTGCGATCCGGGATAGCCGCCGAACACCAGCCCGGAGATCCGCGCAATCTCGCGGAAGCGTCGCAGGGCCAACTCGCCGGCGTTGAGGCTGGCCAGCACGTCGTTCAATAGACCCTGGGCGCTGAGCAGCGCCGGGTCGAGTTGGGTGGCCCAGTCCACTTCGGTGGCGCTCAGCAGCTCCAGGCCGTAGTCGTTCACGGCAATGGAGAAGGTCAGGGGTTGGCGTTGGGCCAGGCGCCAGGCCAGCAGACTGCCTAGCCCCAAGTGCACCTGACGACCGCCGAAGGGGTAGAGGAACAGGTGCCAGCCCTCGCGCGACTTGAGGGTTTCCGCCAGCAGCGTGGTTTCGCTGGGCAGCGCTGACCATTGCTGCTGTACGTCGAGCAGCGGGCGCACGGCGCGCATCTCCGGGCTGTCGTACTCGCCGCGGGCGGCGGCGCCCAGTTTCGCCACCAGCGCGTCGGCCAGTTCGCCGGACAACGGCATGCGTCCGCCATTCCAGCGCGGCACGGCAGCCTTCTTGGCGGTGCTGCGCTTGACGTAGGCAGTCATGTCCTCGACCCGCACCAGCTCCAGTTGGCGACCGGCGAAGAGGAAACCGTCGCCCGGTTTGAGGCGGGCGATAAAGCCCTCCTCGACACTGCCCAAAGAGCGGCCGCCGCCGCCCTTGCTCCAGTATTTGAGTTGCAGGCTGGCATCGCTGACGATGGTGCCGATGCCCATGCGGTGACGGCGGGCCAAGCGCGCGTCGGGCACGCGCCACAGGCCGTGCTCGTCCGGCTCGACTCGGCGGTAGTCCGGGTAGGCGGTCAGCGAGTGGCCGCCGTAGCGCACGAACGCCAGGGCCCATTGCCATTCATCGTCGCTGAGGTTGCGGTAGGCCCAGGTCGTGCGCACCTCGGCCAGCAGTCGCTCGGGCAGGAAGCCGCCACCCAGGGCCATGCTGACCAGGTGCTGGACCAGCACATCCAATGGTTTCTCCGGCGATTCTCGCGGCTCGATGCGCCGCTGTGCGACCGCATCATGGGCGGCCGCCGCTTCCACCAGTTCCATGCTGTGGGTCGGTACCAGGGTGACGCGCGAAGCCCGGCCCGGGGCATGTCCGGAGCGGCCGGCCCGTTGCATCAAGCGCGCAATGCCCTTGGCCGATCCGATTTGCAGCACCCGTTCCACCGGCAGGAAGTCGACCCCCAGGTCCAGGCTCGAAGTGCACACCACCGCCTTGAGTTGGCCATCCTTGAGGGCGCGCTCGACCCACTCGCGCACTTCACGCGACAACGAGCTGTGGTGCAGGGCGATGATGCCCGCCCAATCCGGACGGGCGTCGAGGATCGCCTGGAACCAGATTTCGGACTGCGCGCGGGTGTTGGTGAACACCAGGCAGCTGCTGCTGTGATCGATTTCGGCCACCACCTGATCGAGCATGCGCAGGCCCATGTGGCCGCCCCAGGGGAACCGCTCGATGGCTGCGGGCAACAAGGTGTCGACCTCGATGGTCTTGGCCTGGGCTCCCTGTACGCTGACGCTGGGTTGGCCGGGTAGCAGAACTTCCTGCGCATGAGCCTGGTTGCCCAAGGTGGCTGAAATACCCCAGACGATGAGTTGCGGATTCCACTGCCGCAGCCGCGCCAGCGCCAGTTGCAGCTGCACCCCGCGCTTGTTGCCGATCAGCTCGTGCCATTCATCGACGACTACCATGGCGACGCTGCTCAACTCTTCGCAGGCCTTGTCGCGGGCCAGCAGCAGCGTCAGGCTTTCCGGTGTGGTCACCAGCGCCGACGGTAGCCGGCGGGTTTGCTTGGCACGGTCGCTGCTGCTGGTATCGCCGGTGCGCAGGCCCAGGCTCCAGCCGATCTGCAATTCGTCGACCGGTACCTGCAGGGCGCGCAGGGTGTCGGCGGCCAGGGCGCGCATGGGGGTGATCCACAACACCGTCAACGGTGCCATGACGGGCTTGCGTTTGCCCTTGGGTATGACGGGACCGGCCTTGGCGAAACGTTGCAGGGCGGCGAACCAGACCGCGTAGGTCTTGCCGGCACCGGTGCTGGCGTGAAGCATGCCCGACTCGCCGCGTTTGACGGCGGCCCAGACGTCCTTCTGGAAAGGAAACGGCTTCCATTGACGGCTGGCGAACCAGTGTTTGGCAAAAGCGCTGGGGGTCGGCATGCCTTGACGGAGCGTCCTGAGGTATTTGTACAAGGACCGCTGCGACGCCGGTTGGTTTGATATTTGTACAAAAAGCCGTGCGTGTATCAGTATCCGGTCATTTCCAGATAGCCTTCGCCTCCATGGCTACCGGTCAGGGTCACCGGGCCTTCCCAGTAGGGCGTGCCCACCGCCATCCAGGCTTTGGGATTCAATGCCGTGGTTTCCACATGCAGGGCGTGGCTGGGGATGTCGATGGCCCAGCGCGTAGGCACCTGCCTGCCGGCTAAACGGGTGTCCTGAAGTGGGCGCAGGCTGATGCTGCCTGGTGCCAGTGGTGTGCTGCGGCCCTGCGCATCGATCCAGTTGCCGCTGAGAAACTGTTGTTCGCCAGCGCCGCGCAGACGAAACACCATCAACTGCTGGCCGTCGTCCAGGTGCAGGGAAAACCAGTCCCAGCCGGACTGATCGGCGGCCAACGGTTGACTGCTCCATTCCCGGTCGAGCCAGGCACGGCCCTTGACCTGATAGCGCTTGCCTTCGATCTGCACCTGCCCGGCTGCGCTGAAAAACGGCTGGCTGTAGTAATACGAAGCCTGCCCGGCATCGGACTTGCGGCTGTAGCCCTGCTCGCCCTGAAGCACCAGCGCACGCTCGCTGGTCAGGGTCAATTGGTAGGCGAAGCCCTGGCCCTGGGCCTGCACGCCCATGGCCGCGAGGCTGTCCGCAGCGCCCGGCTGGCTGCGCAGGTGCCAATCGTCGATCCAGGCGTTGAACGGTTTGACCTCTACACCCGCCTGGCCGATACCGCCTCGGGCCAAGGTCTGCGCGCTGTAGTGGTCAGTCGCCGAAGTGAGTCCGGCATGACCGATCCACAGATTGCGGTTGTTCCAGCCGGACTCAGTGCTGCCCGGCGCCAGGGCGCTGCGAAACAGGGTCCATTGCACACCGAAGCGCTGGCCCTGGTCGTCTTCGAGGTTGGCGGTCAGGTACCACCATTCGATGCGGAAGTCCGGGTGGGCGCCATGATCGGCCGGAAAGCTGAAGACCTTGCCCGGTTTGACCTGGGCGAAGTCGCCACCCTGTCCGCCCAGACCGGCGAAACCGGCCGGCGGCGGCGTCGGGTCGCACCCGCTCACTGCGAGCAATACAGTCAGCAACAGGGTTTGGATCAGCTTAGCGTTCACTGGCCATCACTCGCAGCAGGTCGGTGGGTTGGCTGCGTTGCAGACGCCGCATGGGCCAGGCCGAAGCCAGCATCGCGGCGATCAGTGCCAGGCCGCACAGTTGCAGAATCTGCAGGGGAAACACTTGCAACGGCAGGCGCCAGCCGAAGGCCTGAACATTGATCACCGCGACCAGGCACCAGGCGAGCAGAATGCCCAGCGGCACGGCGAGCAGCAAGGTCAGCAGGGCCAGGATCAAGGTCTGCGCCACACTCAACAGGATCAACTGGCGACGGCCGACACCCATCGCCCACAGCGGCGCGAGTTGGCCCAGGCGACTCTGGCTCTGGGTCAGCAAGCCAATGAACAGGGCGACCCCGGCCACACCCAGGGTCAGCGCATTCAGCGCGGCGGTGGCGCTGAAGGTGCGTTCGAAAACCTGCGAGGCCCAGCGCTTGAGCTGTTGTTGCTCCACCACATGGCTGTCGTCCAGGCCGAACGCTTGTTGCACCCTGTTTTTCAGGGAGGCGGTATCGGCCTCGGCCATGCGCAGCGCGAAGCGCGCGGGCGGGGTACCGGGCCAGTGACGCTGGAACTGCTCGGCACTGACCAGGATATGCCCCTTGGGGTTGCCGTAGTCGGCGTAGATACCTACCACCGTCGGGTTCCATTGTCCCTGGGCGGCGGGCAGTGTGAGCCGCGCGCCGATGCCCACATTCAGGCGGCGGGCGAGTTGCTCGCTGAGCATCAGGTTATCGCCGGAAAACAATTGATCCCACGGGTTGCCGGCGGCCTGTTCGAGCAGCGGCCAGTGCTGGCGATAGAGAGGGGCATCGATCACCGCCGCCAATTCGGTCGGCCAGCCTTGCTGACGGATCTGCATTTCCCAGCCGGGCAGGACCTGTTGCGCTTCATTCTGCTGCTGCAACCATTGCTGCAACGCCTGAGCCTGCTCGGGGTGTTGCGGGCGCAGGTATAACTCCGCGCTCAGGCGCTGTTCCAGCCAGCCGCTGAAGGTCTGGCGGAAACCCTCGGTCATGCTCGCGGCGCCAATGTTGGCGGCCAAGGCCAACAGCAATGCCATGAGCGCCAGGCTCAAGCCTGGCAACTGCTGGCGACAGTCGGCGAGAAACCATTGTCCCAGTACGCCCCAACGGCGCCGGGCAAGCAGGGCGAGGACAGTGCTGAGCAGGACTGGCAGGGCCAGTGCCGCCGCCAGCAAGAGGCTGCCCATCAGCACGAAGCCACTGGCCAGACCGTTGCCGAACATGGCACATGCCAGCGCCAATACGGCTGCCCCCGCAGCCACCACGGTTTGACGCCGCAGCCATTGGCGATGGGCCTGATGCCAGGCTTCGCCGCCCGACAGAGACAGCAGCGGCAGGCGTGCGGCGCGCCACAGGCTGTCGGCACCGGCCAGCAGTACGCCGCCCAGGCTGAGCGCAAGGCCTGCCAGCCACCACGACGGACTCAGGTTCAATTGCCCGGCGACTTCCGCGCCATACAGACCGCGCAGGCTGGCGGCGACGTCCGGCAGCAGCAGGCTGGCCAGTCCGTAGCCACTGGCAATGCCGGCCAAACCACCGAGCAGCGCCAGCAGACCCAGCTCCAGCACCAGGGCCAGCACCAGCAAGGCGGCGCTGACGCCACAGGCGCGCAGGGTGCGCAGCAGGGCGCGGCGTTGCTCCAGCGCCAGGCCGATGGCGGCGTGGACGATGAACAGACCGACCACGAAGGCCAGCAGGCCCAGGGCGGTCAGGTTCAGGTGGAAACTGTCGGTCAGGCGGGCAAGGTCGCCATCGGCGTCGCTGCGGTTGATCTGCAGGCGATCGGTGTAAGCCTCGGGAAGGGCTTGCTGGAACGTCCTGGGCAGCAGCAGTCGGCTCAACTGGTCGGGCATCTGCAGGACCGTCTGGGCCGCACCGATGTCCATCAGCAACACCCCGGGTGCTGCCTGGGCGCGTGTCTGCAACGGAGGCAGCGTGCTGCCGTTGCTGGTCTGCAGGCGCGCGCCTTCCTCGGCGCCCAGTTCGCGCAGGGTCTGTGGTGCCACCCAGGTTCGGCCGGGTGCGCCGATGAAGGCGCTCAGCTCATCCACACTGGGCACCGCGCCCGCCACGGGACTGCCCACCGGCAACGTCAAGGGTTCGATCCCCACCACCTGCAGGCGCAGTTGCGGACGGGAGGGCAGGGTGATTCGACCTTCGAGCACCGGCGAGACCGGCCAACCCTGCAGGCGCAGTGCAACGAAGGTCGATTGCGCCAGCTCTGCGCCGTCGCGTGCCACGATGTTCGCCTGGGCCTGCCCGCCGATCATCTGACTGGCCAGTGCATAGCTCTGCCGCGCCTGACTGTTCAGCGCGAGTACACCGGTGAACAACGCAGTGGCCAACCACAGGCCGGTGATCAGTGCCACGCCCTGGACCGGATGCCGGCGCCAATGGCTGAGCAGGCTGCGCAGGGTCCAGTACAGCACCGCCACGTCAGCGATCCGCCCCGGCGACGATGCGGCCGGCCTTGAGCACCACGCGATGTTCAAGGCGCGCGGCCACCAGTGGGCTGTGGGTCACCATCAAAAGCGTACTGCCCGTGGCTTGCAGCAGCTCCAGCATCAGGTCCAGAGCCTGTTCGCTGGTGGCCTCGTCCAGATTGCCGGTGGGCTCGTCGGCCAGCAACAGCGGCGGACGCGAGGCCAGGGCGCGGCCCAGGGCCACGCGCTGCTGCTGCCCGCCGGACAGTTGCTCGGGGTAGCGCTGCAACAGGGCCGACAGGCCCAGCCGTTCGGCCAGCTCGCGCTGCCAGGCGGGGTCCAGGCGTCCGGCCAGACGGGCCTGGAAGGCCAGGTTATCGGCCACGCTGAGGCTGCCGATCAGGTTGAACTGCTGGAAGATCAGACCGATGTCGCAGCGCCGCCAGCGTGCCAGTTCCCGTTCGCTCATCTGGGTAAGCACCTGCCCGGCGGCTTCGATTCGTCCGCTGTCGGCGACATCCAGACCGGCCACCAGATGCAGCAGGGTACTTTTGCCGCTGCCCGATTCACCCATCAGGGCCAGGCTGGAGCCACGCTCCAGGTGCAGGTCGATGCCTTGCAGTACGGGCAGCGGGCCTTGCGGTGTGGAGTAGGTCTTGTGCAAACCCTGGATACGCAACATGGGCTGGTTTCTTCATGACGGTGAAGCCGCGACGCTCACGCCTCGGCAGCGGAGGGGGCTGTGACTGTGAGTACCGGCCCCCGAGCAGGTTCAAGCTTTGTTGCGTATCAGGCGCCGCAGCGCGAAGCGATTCGGATGACACGCCCAGGCCACCTCGCGTGGCAGAGGCAAAGGCTCGTCGTCCAGCCAGGCAGCGATCAGTTCACCCGACAGCGGGGCAGTGATCAGCCCCCGCGAGCCATGCCCGCTGTTCACGTACAGCCCCGGCAGCCACGGGCAAGGCTGCTCGGGCACCTGACGGGCGTCCTTGGCCAGGATCGCAAAGCGCTCGGCGAAGGCCTGAGCGTCGGCCACCGGCCCGATGATGGGCAGGTAGTCAGGGCTGGTGCAGCGAAATCCGGCCCGGCCTTGCAGTTGCTCGATAGGCATTGAGGCGCTGTCGATGCGACTCGCCAGATCCGGGGAAATGGCTTCGAGCAGCGTCAGGTTGTCGAGGTTGTCGGCCTGGGTCGGTGTCAGGTCGTCGCTGTGGAAATCGAAGCTGGCGCCCAGCGTGTGTTCACCCGAACGGGCAGGGGCGACGTAGCCTTCGGCGCAGACCACCGTCGACAGCGCAGCGCTGCGCGCCGTTTCGGGCAGGCGGGTGATCTGTCCGCGAATGCGCTTGAGCGGCAGCGCGGCGGTCTGTGCGAAAGCACTGACCTGGGCGGCGCAAGTCAGCACGGCCACCGGTGCACTGGCCAGGTGATGGTCACCGTTGAAGGCCTGCCATTGACCGTCGAGGTAGCGCAGTTCGGCCACGTGATGATGGCGCAGCAAGGTGATGCGCGGATGGCGGGCCAGATGCTCACACAGCGCCGGCGGGTGGACCCAGCCACCCTCGGGGTAGAACAGACCGCCGCTGGGCAGTTCGACACCTGCCTGCGCTTGGGCTTCGAGACGATCCAGTCGGTGCAGCAGTTCCGGCTGGAATGCATCGGCCAGTTGCTGCTGGCGCTGCGCTTCCTTGTCGTCGAAGGCCAGTTGCAGCACGCCGCAGGCATCCCAGTCGTGCCCGCGTTGCAGTTGTTCGAGCAGGCGACGGGTGTGGCCGAAGCCGGCCAGGATCAACTGGGAAAGCGCCGTGCCGTGGGCCGAGAGTTTCAGATACAGCACGCCCTGGGGATTGCCTGACGCTTCCTGGGCGAGCTCGGCATGCCGTTCGAGCAACGACACGCGCCAACCGCGCCCCGCCAGGCTGGCTGCCGTGGCGCACCCCGCCAGCCCGGCGCCGACGACCAGCGCGTGGCGCTCACCCGTGACCGGCTCGGGGCGGGCGAACCATGGCTTTGGCGCGGGTGCTGGAGCGCAGTCATTTCCCAGGAATACGCCTCTGGACACATGCCATTTGTTGCCGATGCCCGGCACCCGTTTCATCTTGAAGCCGACCGCCGCCAGGCCGCGGCGCACCCAGCCGGTGCTGGTGAAGGTTGCCAATGTCGCGCCGGGCGCCGCCAGCCTCGCCAGCTCGGCGAACAGCTCGGGGGTCCACATGTCGGGGTTGCACGCCGGCGCGAAACCATCCAGAAACCAGGCGTCGACCTGGCCCTCGAGGCATGGCAGCTGCTCCAGCGCATCGCCGATCAGCAGCGTCAGGCTGACCCGGCCACCGTCGAAGATCAGCCGCTGAAAGCCTTCATGCACGGCCACATACTGCGCCAGCAGTGCGTCGCTGTAGGCCGACAGCTCCGGCCACAGCGCCAGGGCACGGGTCAGGTCGGCGGCGCTCAGGGGGTATTTTTCCACGCTGATGAAATGCAGACGGGCGCCCGGTGCGGCCGAGGCGGCGAAACATTGCCAGGCGCAGAGAAAACTCAGCCCGGTGCCGAAGCCGGTCTCCCCGATCACCAGACGACCGTCGTCCGGAAGGGCGGCGAAGCGTGCGGCCAACTGATTCTGCTCGATGAACACGTGGCGGGTTTCGGCCAGGCCGTCGGCGGCGAAATACACGTCGCCAAAGGCGCGCGATCGAGGGTGACCGGTGTCGGTCCAGTCCAGCTGGGCGAGAAGGCTCGGGGTTTTCATGACGGCTTCGGCAATGGGCAAGCGGGCATTGTAACGCGCAGGCCCGGGTTCGCGAGCGCAAGGACGCTTGAACCGCAGCGCAGCCGATGGCCGTCTTCAGGTGGTGATTAATACACGTCCCGGCAGGTTCCGCACTGGCTACCGTACACCCTTCCTCTTTCGGCAAGGAGCCGAGCATGCACACGATCTACCCCCCAATGAGTGAAGCGGGCAGCGCCCGAGACAGTCGCCACGCACGCATCGTCGCGCAGCGGCTGCCCACCTGGTTGACCCAGGCCAGCCCGGCGATGCGCCAGGCCCTGAGCGCCAGTCAGAACGAGAGTCACGCCGCCAAGCTGGCGCTCGCGCCCGTTCTCGCCGGGCTGCGCGACGTGACCGAGTTCTGCGCCGACCTGGTGAGCAAAGAGATCCGCGAGCATTTCCAGCTCGACATCGATCCGCGTCATCATTCGTTGGTGCGCGCCATGCAGAGCGTCGGAATGGGCTTCAGCCATCGCTGGCCCATCGAACAGAACCTGCTGGTCGCCGCCATGCAGAATTTCGAGGCGAACCTGCAGTTTCCGTCGGGCTCGATGGTGCTGCCGGTCGGCGGGCTCGAGTACGTCACCGCTGGCAAGGACATCGATTTTCGCGCCCGCAGCGACAAACCGGCGATTGCCATCGATCCAAAACGATTCACCACGCTGTGTCGCAGTCTGGACCTGGGGCAGCGCTACCAGACCCACCTGGATACGGTGTTCAAGCCCGAACAGAACTCTGAACAGGTGACGGCGCTGTTCAAGCGCAATGACCGCGCCCACTTTGCGGTGCTGACCCACATCGCCCGGTTGCGCGACGACATCGACGAAGATACCTACCGCATGCTGCTGCAGATCGCCGAGGGTGCCACGCCGGCCTGGGCGGGCAATGCGGTGCGTTATCACTGGCTGTGTCTGCTGGGCAGCGCCGATTTCACTGCCGTGGCGCTCTACGGCGTGCAGTTGATCGAATCGACCGTGGATGGCCGCTGCGTAGTGCTGATGCCGGGCGAGCCGGATCATCCGATCAAGCAATACCCGTCGTTCAAAGCCTTCGCTGGGGCATTGGGAGAGAAGCTGAAGCAGACCGATTACCGAAGCTATTTCGGCGCACTGGCTGGCGAGAAGTTCGCCGCACCGTTCATCCAGCGTCTGCTGCAACGGCTCGACAGCCCTGCGGGTGATTGGCTGCAGCGCCTGAATCTGGAGAAACGCCAGGTGGTCGGCGATCTTTTCGAGTTGCAACACAATGACCGCCTGATCAAGACCTATCAGGACGCCCGAGTGATGGCGGTGCCGACCGCCGATGAAGACACCATCGCGCTGGAGCGCGAACGCCGGCGGTATCTGGATGCCGGCATGACCCTGCTCAATATCGCCGGTCTGCTGGTCCCGGCGCTGGGTGCGGCGATGCTCACGTGCGCCGCCTCCCAGTTGCTCCATGAGGTCTTCAGCGGTATCGACGATTGGCGCCAGGGCGATGACCACGCCGCGTTCACCCATGCCATGAGCGTGGCCGAGAACGTGGCGCTGATGGCGGTCTTCGCTGGCGCCGTGCATGCCGGCCGTACGTGGATCGCGCCCAGGGTGCCCGAGGTGGCTGCGCAGACCCAGCTGGCGGAAATGGTGCCGGTGACCCATGCCGATGGTAGCCATCAGCTGTGGCGCGCGGACCTGGCCGATTACGTGGCCGACCAGGCCCTGCCTGCCGACCTGTTGCCCGATACCGACGGCCTCTATCACGATGACGCGCGCGACAGCGTGGTCATCGACGGGCGTGTGCACGACCTGCGCTTCGACGAGGGGCACCAGCAGTGGCGCATCACCCACCCCCGTGACACCGATGCCTACCAACCTTTGATCGAAGAAGCCGACGTCGGGTGGCGACTGGCCGCCGAGCAGCAGCCCGAGCCCCCCTGCTAGCGCACTGCGTGAGCGCCTGGGCTGGCGACTGTCGGGCATGGACCCGCAGGATATCCATCACGCACTGGCCAGCACCGGTCTGCCACAGACGGCGCTGGACGACATCTACGTCCAGACCGACCAACCCACGGCCTTGCTCCTCGATGCGCTGCAACGCTTCGCGCTCCATCGCCAGGTGCTGCGCGCCGGACTGGCCGAAGCCGCCGCACAGCAGCGTTTCGAAACGCTTTACGACGCCACGCATTTCGGTGGCAGCCCCGCCAGCCAGCTGATCCGTAGGGATTTTCCCACCCTCAGCGTGGCGGCCGCCGAAGAAGTGTTGCTCGACGTGCCGCCAGGCCAGCAGGCGCAGATGCTGTCCAACCGCCGCATTCCCTTGAAACTGGCTGAACGCGCGCGCACCTATCAGCAGTGCCAACGCTTGAACCGCGCGTTCGAAGGCCTCTGTTTCAGCGTCGCACAGTCTGTGGACAGCCTCGAGCTGGAGAAGGCCATCAAGCTGCTAGTGGGAGAGGGCGCCCAGGCCGATGCAGTGCGTGACTATGGGTTTGCCCACCGCGATGCCTGTGCTCGCTGGCTGGGCCAGACGCCTGCGCCGGAGCGCTTCAGGGCGCCGATGCGCGACGCCCATGGGCAGGTGGGTTACCCCATGAGCGGCCGGCGTGAGCTGGCCCTGTCGAGTCGGGTGCTGGTGGCGCGCATTCGCCGTCTCTATCCGGGGACCAGCGAACGGGGTGCGCGCGAGTTGCTGGCGCTGTACGAGCAGACCGGCATGAGCCGCGCCGGCATCATGCAGGGGCTGGATAACCTCACCTATGAGCGCGCGCAGATGCAGGCCCAGCTCGAAGCCTGGTCGCGTGAGCCGGCTCCGGCCAATCTGCCCGCCCGGTACAACGCCGGCAACGGTGACCTGGTGTACTACCGCGCCGATGTCACGGCTCGCCTGGACATCGCCTGGCGCCGCCAGCTGCCGTCCGAGCGTGTGGCCAGCGGCTACAACTACTATCTGAACCTGACTTACGTGCCGCTGCTCGGATTCCCCGCCCTGAGCGCTGACCTGCGCTTCGTCACGCACCTGAACCTGACCGGCAGCACGGTGGATGCCCCGGCGCTGACCAACCTGCTGGGCAGCTTCCCGCAGCTGCGCAGCCTGACCTTGCGCGAGTGTGCCCTGCGTCAACTGCCCGAAGTGGTCGATCGCTTGACGCAGCTTACCGAACTGGATCTGACGCTGTGCGACCTGACCCTCGACCAGGCGCTGATCGACCGCCTCGGCCGGCTGCCCAACCTGAGCGTCTTGAGCCTGAGCGGCAACAACGTCGGGTCGATAGCGACCTCCAGCGGTTTCACCCGGCTTCAGCAACTCAACCTGGCAGGTGTGGCGCTGCCGCACTGGCCACAGTGGGCTGCACGTCTGCCGGCCCTGCGCACCTTGAACCTGTACCGCACGCGACTGCGCCACATCCCCGATTCGGTGTTCACCGATCAGACTCGCGAGACCCGTGTCGATGTCTTCATGGAGCGCAATACACTGGACGCCTCCAGCCTGCGCCAGCTCGATAGGCCCCGGCCACAACGGCGCTTCCAGTTCTTCGCCCATCGCACCAACGATGTCCATCCTTCGCGGATCGGACGGCCGCTGGTGGATGTGTGGCTGCAGGGTGCGACCGACGTCGAGCGGCGCCACCGCGCCCAGCTCTGGCAGGGGCTGGTGGATGAAGACGGTTCCGAAGCGTTTACCCTGTTGATCGACAATCTGCGCCGGACACCGGATTTCATCCGCGATGCGGCCGAGTTGACGCAACGGGTCTGGCACGTGATCGCCGGTGCCTCCGCGAACCGTCAATTGCGCCAGCGCCTCTACACCATGGCCGAGCAACTGGACACCTGCGTGGACGGCGAACGCCTGATGTTCAGCGATATGGAAGTGCAGGTGTTGCAGCACGAGGCACTGCAAGGCGCCACCTGGGCTCAGCGTGGCCAGCGCCTGTACGAGCTGGCCCGTGGACTGTTCCGTTTGGACCAGCTCGAAGCCATCGCCCGGGGGATCATTGCCGAGCGTCGGCGCCTGGGCCTGAGTGTCGACGAGGCCGAAGTGCGTATGGCCCTGCGGACCTATCTGGCCCGCCGTCTGGCCTTGCCCGGTCAGCCGCACAGCATGGCCTACGCCGCCACCGCAGGCATCGGTGTGGACATTTACGACGCGGCCCAGAGCCAGGTGTTGCAGGCGCAAGCCGAGCCGGTCTTCACGCAGTTCATGATCCGCCAGTCGTTCTGGGTCGACTATCTGCGTGAACGGCATGCAACCAGGCTGGAACAGCGCCTGGCGCCTTTCGCCGACGAACTCACCGCGCTCGATGAAAGCCAGGAGCCGGGCAGCAGTGGCGATTACCTGCGCCGCGCGAATGACATCGCCCGGCGTCGACAGGACGCCGAGAACACCTTGCTGGCCGAACTAACCCTGCTCGAACAGGTCGGCTTCAATAGCGATACGCAGCGTAGCGCCGAGCCCGGCGAGGCTCAGTCAAGCTAACCGACGAGGAATGCCTGCCCCATGTTCGAATCTGCCGAAATTGGTCATGCCATCGACAAGGACACCTATGAAGCGCGCTTGCCAGCCTTGCGCGAAGCGCTGCTGGAGGCTCAGTACGAGCTCAAGGAGCAGGCGCGCTTTCCGGTGATCGTGCTGATCAATGGGGTCGAGGGGGCCGGCAAGGGCGAGACGGTCAAGTTGCTCAACGAATGGATGGACCCGCGCCTGATCGAGGTGCGGACCTTCGACGACAAGACCGACGAAGAACTCGCCCATCCACCGGCCTGGCGCTACTGGCGGCAACTGCCGGCCAAGGGCCGCATGGGCGTGTTCTTCGGCAACTGGTACAGCCAGATGATCCAGGATCGCGTCCATGGCGATATCAAGGACGGTCGTCTGGAACAGGCCATCAACGGCGCACAGCGGCTGGAGCGGATGCTCCACGACGAAGGGGCGCTGATCTTCAAATTCTGGTTCCATCTGTCCAAACAGCAGATGAAGGCGCGGCTCAAGTCGCTGCGTGACGATCCATTGCACAGCTGGCGAATCAGCCCGCTGGACTGGCAGCAGTCCAAGACCTACGACCGCTTCGTGCGCTTCGGCGAACGCGTGGTCCGCAGGACCGACCGCGACTATGCGCCGTGGCATGTGATCGAAGGTGCCGATGCCCACTACCGCAGCCTGGCGGTGGGGCAGATCATTCTCGAAGGTTTGCAGGCGGCGCTGAAGGCACCCGTCGAACCCAAGGCTCAGGCTGTGGCCACTTTGGGCGAGAGCATCGACAAGCGCAGCCTGATCGGCAGCCTGGACCTGAGCAAACGACTGGAAAAAGACGATTACGAACGCCAACTGATCACCGAACAGGCCCGTCTGGCTGGGCTGATGCGCGACAAGCGCATGCGCCGTCATGCCTTGGTGGCCGTGTTCGAAGGCAACGATGCAGCCGGAAAGGGCGGTGCGATCAAGCGCGTCGCCGCCGCGCTCGACCCGCGCCAGTACCACATCGTGCCCATCGCCGCGCCCACTCAGGACGAGCTGGCCCAGCCGTACCTGTGGCGGTTCTGGCGCCAGCTGCCGGCGCGCGGCAAATTCACCGTGTTCGATCGCTCCTGGTATGGCCGGGTGCTGGTGGAACGGGTCGAGGGCTTTTGCAGTGCGTCTGATTGGATGCGTGCCTACAGCGAAATCAACGACTTCGAAGAACAACTCACCGAGGCCGGCGTGGTGCTGGTCAAATTCTGGCTGGCCATCGACGAGCAGACCCAGCTCGAGCGCTTCAAGGAGCGCGAGCAGATCCCCTTCAAGCGTTTCAAGATCACCGAGGACGATTGGCGCAACCGTGAGAAATGGGGCGCCTATCGCGATGCCGTGGGCGACATGGTCGACCGCACCAGCAGCGAGGTGGCGCCCTGGACGCTGGTGGAAGCCAATGACAAACGTTGGGCACGGGTCAAGGTGCTGCGCACGATCAACGACACACTCGAAGCGGCGTTCAAAAGAGACAAAAAGGACTGAGCGATCGCATCGCACCGTTCGCGGCCGATGACCGCTGCTACGGGATGCGACGCGGACAAAACGGTCGATAACCGATAGAGTGCGCGGCCTGTTCATACTTCGAGGACCCTGCCCATGCCCCAGACTTTCGACATCGCCGTGATCGGCGCCACCGGTACGGTCGGCGAAACGCTCGTGCAGGTGCTGGAAGAACGGGACTTTCCGGTCGGCGCGTTGCATCTGCTGGCCAGCAGCGAATCGGCTGGCGCGTCGGTCGCGTATCGCGGCAAGAACGTGCGTGTGCGTGAAGTCGATCAGTTCGATTTCAGTCTGGTCAAATGGGTGTTTTTCGCGGCCGGTCCCGCAGTGACCCGCAGCTTCGCCCCCCGCGCGACGGCGGCCGGTTGCACGATTATCGATCTTTCGGGCGGCCTGCCGGTGAACGAGGCGCCCAATGTCGTGCCGGAAGCCAACGCCGCCATACTGGCCGATCTACCGGTGCCCGTGCAGGTGGCCAGCCCCAGCGCCGCCGCCATTGCCCTGGCAGTGATCCTGGCGCCCCTGCGCGCCGTGCTGGATCTTCAGCAGGTGCACGTCACGGCGTGCCTGGCCGTGTCGGCCCTGGGCCGCGAAGCGGTCAGCGAACTGGCCCGGCAGACTGCCGAACTGCTCAATGTCCGGCCGCTGGAACCGCGCTTCTTCGACCGCCAGATGGCCTTCAACCTGCTGGCGCAGGTCGGCACGCCCGACGCGCAGGGCCATGTGCCGCTGGAACGCCGCTTGGTGAGCGAACTGCGTGAGCTGCTCGGCATGCCGACCTTGAAGATCTCGGTGACCTGCGTGCAGGCCCCGGTGTTCTTCGGCGACAGCTACAGCATCGCCGTGCAGAGCGGCACCGCGCTCGACCTTGCCGCCGTCAACCAGGTTCTGGCGACGGCGCCGGGTATCGAAACGGTGGAAGACGACTACCCTACAGCGGTGGGCGATGCGGTGGGGCAGGACGTGGTGTACGTGGGCCGGGTGCGTACCGGCATCGATGATCCCCAGGCGCTGAGCCTGTGGGCCACGGTGGACAACGTGCGCAAGGGGGCAGCCCTGAATGCGGTACAAGTGGCCGAGTTGTTGATTAAAGGTCATGGCTAAAAGATACTTGCCGACAATTTGCAGAGGGTTGGCACGCTTTGCCCAGCTGATCGCGTGTGACAGTCGTTCGTGCGACAGTGCAAGCTTCTTCTCGCTTGCCGAGGAATGTTCAAACAAGGATTAGGCCATGGTTCAAGTTCGCAAACTGGTGTTAGCAATGGCTGCCGCTTCGGCGCTGTCCTCCGGTATCGCCAACGCCCTGGAGCTGGGGGAATTGACCCTCAGGTCTGCGGTGAACCAGCCTCTGCTGGCCGAGATAGAACTGCTCGACGTGCGCGGCCTGAGCGCCGCCGAGGTTCAGCCCGTGCTGGCCCCGGCCGAGGAGTTCAGCAAGGCGGGCGTCGAGCGCCAGGCGTTTCTGGACAGCCTGCGCTTCACGCCGGTGATCAACGCCAATGGCCGCAGCGTCATCCGCGTGACCTCGACCCAGCCCTTGTCCGCGCCGCTGGTGAAGTTCCTGGTTCAGGTCAACTTCCCCAGCGGTCGTCTGTTGCGCGACTACAGCATGCTGCTCGATCCGGCGCAGTTTGCCCCGCAGGCCGCGCAAGCCGCGCAGAACGCTCCTCGACCCGCAGTGAGTACGCCGGCGGCCACCGTCAACCAGGCGTCCTACACAACCGGCTCGCGCGACACGCTGTGGGAAATTGCTGCGCGCAATCGCCAGGGCGGTTCGGTCCAGCAGGCCATGCTGGCCATCCAGGCGCTCAACCCCGATGCGTTCCTGGACGGCAACATCAACCGTCTCAAGACCGGGCAGGTCCTGCGCATGCCCGACGTGCAGCAGACATCGGCCACCGCGCCGGGGCCGGCAGTGGCCGAAGTCGCGCGGCAGAATGCTGCGTGGCGCGAAGGCCGTCGGTTGGGTCCGCGTGCCCAGCAGGTCGACGCCACGCGGCGCGGCAATGGCACACCGGCTCCGGCCGCTGCGCCGCCGCAGGACAGCCTCAGCCTGGTGTCGGGCGCCAGCGAGGCCAATGGTCCGGCAGGCGATGCCAAGGCATTGGACCAGAAGCTTGCGGTGACCCAGGAAGCGCTGGATGCCACCCGGCGTGACAACGAAGAGCTGCGCAGCCGCAACGCCGACCTGCAGAGCCAGCTCGACAAGTTGCAGAAGCTGATCCAGCTCAAGAACGACCAGCTGGCCAAGATGCAGGCGGCTGGCGCCGATGTGCCGGTGCCTGCCGAAGCTCTGGTCCCGGCCGAGGCGCTGGCGCCTGCAGCCGATGGCGGCGCGCCTGCCGCCAGTGACCCCAATGCGACGACCAACGCCGAGCTGGTTCCGGCACCGACCGTGCCGGGTGCCACCGAACAGGTCAACCCTGACGCCGCCGCCAGTACGCCGGTAGCGCCTCAGGGCGAGCCGCTGGACGCCGTCAGCGATCCGGCCGACGACACCGCTGCCGATCAGCCCGCCGACAATTCGACCCTGCTGATGGTGGTCGGTGCCAGCGCCCTGGCCGCGCTGCTGTTGCTGCTGCTGTTGCTGGCCCGCCGCCGCAAGGCACAGCAGGAAGCCGAAAAGCACATGCGCATGGCCCGTGCCCTGGCCGAGGAGCCGGACCACGGCCCGGACCTCGACCTGCCGCCCAACAGCTTCGAAGGGCTGGAACGCCCGGCCGCGACCGTGCACCTGACCCCGGCCATGGTCGCCGCCTCGGTAGCCGGCGCCCGGGCCAGTGCCGCTCCCTCCACGTTCGCTCCTGCGCCTGAGCAGACCGTGTTGCCCACGCCGCCACTGCGCCCCAGCATCGACACCGACGAAGGTCTGTTCGCGGAAGTGGAGCAGAGCATTGCCCGAGGCCGTCTCAATCACGCCGCCGAACTGCTGGAAGCTGCGACCGAACGTGAGCCCGAGCGCAGCGACCTGCGCCTGAAGCTGATGGAGGTCTATGGCTTGCAGGGTGACCGCGATGGCTTCGTCGGCCAGGAGCGGCAACTGATTGCCACGGGCCAGAACCACGCCGACGTCGAGCGCTTGAAGGCTCGTTTCCCGGCCATGCTCGGCGCTGCCGCGGCAGCTGCCGGTGCGGCGGCGGTAGCAGCGCAAATGGATGCGGAGTACGTCAAACAGCTCCTGCAGGACGAGCCTGGCGCGGCTGATTCGCTGGACGGTACCTTCGACACCGATTTCGATCTGAACCTGGACGACACTCAGGACACCGCGCCGACGGCGGACAGCAACATCGATTTCGACACCCTGCTGGCCGAACAGAAAGCGGCAGCCGCGAGCCCGGCCGACGACAACGACACGACATTGCCGGAAGATTTCGACCTGTCCCTGGCCGAAGATGCTCAGGAACCGCAGACACCGGAATCGCGCCTGACCGAGATCAACGCGGAGCTGGAAAAACTCTCCGACGGCTTTGCGCGCACGCCCATGGCCGAACCGTTCGCCACGCCACCCAAACCCGAAGACCTCCCGCCGATCGAAGGCGAAGATGATTTCGACTACCTCGACGGGGGCGACGAGGCCGGTACCAAGCTGGACCTGGCCCGTGCCTACATCGAGATGGGCGACAACGACGGTGCCCGCGACATTCTCGGCGAAGTGCTGAAGGAAGGCAGCGCCGGGCAGCAGGGCGAGGCACGCGAAATGCTGGGGCGTATCAGCCGATAATCCGGGGGTGCCGTCGCCGGCCCCCTGTGGGAGCGGGCTCTGCCCGCGAAGGCGGCGGGCCAGGCGCCGCAATTTCAGGATCCGGTATAATCGCCGCCATCGCTTAACCAACAGGCTGCAACTTCGTGCAAAACATCGACAACTCGGCCGCCGAATCGGCGGCCGACGGCTTTTACCGTATCGCGCTGGGCGTGGAGTACAAAGGTTCGCGCTACCGCGGCTGGCAGCGCCAGGCGTCGGGCGTGCGCACCGTCCAGGAAACCCTCGAAGACGCTCTGGGCAAGGTCGCAGCCTCGCCTGTCTCGCTGATGTGCGCCGGCCGCACCGACGCCGGGGTTCACGCCTGCGGCCAGGTGGTGCACTTCGACACCCAGGCCGAACGCAGCATGAAAGCCTGGGTGATGGGCGCCAATATCAACTTGCCCCACGACGTCAGCGTCACCTGGGCCAAGGTCATGCCGCCCAATTTCCACGCGCGCTTCAAGGCCATCGCCCGACGCTACCGCTACGTCATCTACAACGACCAGATCCGGCCCGCGCACCTGGGCGAGGAAATCACCTGGAATCACCGCCCGCTGGACGTCACCCGCATGGCCGCCGCCGCGCAGGCACTGGTCGGCACCCATGATTTCAGCGCCTTCCGCGCCGGTCAGTGCCAGGCCAAGTCGCCGATCAAGCAGCTGCATCACCTGCGGGTCACCCAGCACGGCAAGATGATCGTCATCGACGTGCGCGCCAATGCCTTCCTGCACCACATGGTGCGCAACATCGCCGGCGTGCTGATGACCATCGGCACCGGCGAGCGGCCTATCGAGTGGGCCGCAGAAGTGTTGCAGAGCCGGGTGCGCAGGACCGGCGGTGTTACTGCCCATCCGTTCGGGCTGTACCTGGTGCAGGTCGAGTACCGTGACGAGTTTCCTCTGCCTGAACGCTACATCGGCCCGCACTTCCTGACCGGGTTCGACACACTGGCTGACGTTACCGACAGCATTTGCTAACATCCGCCGTTCCCTAGCCAAGTCGAGGTACTCGCCGACATGTCAGCCGTTCGCAGCAAAATCTGCGGTATTACCCGCATAGAGGATGCTTTGGCCGCTGCGCACGCCGGTGCCGATGCGATCGGGTTGGTGTTCTATGCCAAAAGTCCGCGGGCGGTGAACGTCCAGCAAGCCCGCGCGATCATCGCCGCGCTGCCGCCGTTCGTGACCACCACGGGCCTGTTCGTCAACGCCAGCCGCTGCGAGTTGGGCGAAATCCTCGATGCCGTGCCGCTGGACCTGCTGCAGTTCCATGGCGACGAAACGCCGGCCGAGTGCGAGGGTTACCACCGTCCGTACATCAAGGCCCTGCGCGTACGTCCCGGCGACGATCTGCAGGCGGCGTGCCGTGCCTATCGCAACGCCAGCGGCATTCTGCTCGACACCTTCGTCGCCGGTGTGCCCGGCGGCACTGGCGAAGCCTTCGACTGGTCGCTGGTGCCCGAGCACCTGGACAAGCCGATCGTGCTGGCCGGCGGGCTTCACGCGGGCAACGTCGCCCAGGCCATCACTCAGGTCAAACCCTGGGCGGTGGATGTCAGCGGCGGGGTCGAGTCGAGCAAGGGCATCAAGGACCACGGCAAGATCGACGCTTTCATCAAGGCGGTGCGTGGGAGCAGCATGTGACGGCGCGCTGCCCGGCACCGTCCATACGTTTCGCGAAACGCGCGGCACGCAGGTCTCATGCCTGCGCCGCGCTCGCCCACGCATTCGTTTCATATCTGAATACGCTCAAGAGCATGCGCGGGACCTGGCCAGGCCAGCAGTCCCCGGTACTGGAGAAATAAAGCATGAGCAACTGGTTGGTAGACAAGCTGATCCCTTCGATCATGCGATCGGAAGTGAAGAAAAGCTCGGTGCCCGAAGGCCTGTGGCACAAGTGCCCGTCCTGCGAAGCAGTGCTGTACCGTCCGGAGCTGGAAAAGACCCTCGACGTCTGCCCCAAGTGCAACCACCACATGCGTATCGGTGCACGCGCGCGCCTGAACATCTTCCTCGATGAAGACGGCCGTGCCGAGCTGGGCGCCGATCTGGAGCCGGTCGATCGCCTGAAGTTCCGCGACGGCAAGAAATACAAGGATCGCCTGACCGCTGCGCAGAAGCAGACCGGTGAAAAGGATGCGTTGATCTCCATGAGCGGCACCCTGCTGGGCATGCCCGTGGTGGCCAGCGCCTTCGAATTCTCCTTCATGGGTGGCTCCATGGGCGCCATCGTCGGCGAGCGCTTCGTGCGCGCCGCCAACTATGCCCTGGAAAATCGCTGCCCGATGATCTGCTTCGCCGCCTCCGGTGGTGCGCGCATGCAGGAAGCCCTGATCTCACTGATGCAGATGGCCAAGACCTCGGCGGTTCTGGCGCGCCTGCGCGAAGAGGGCATTCCGTTCATTTCGGTGCTGACCGACCCGGTCTACGGTGGCGTCTCCGCCAGCCTGGCCATGCTGGGTGATGTGATCGTTGCCGAGCCCAAGGCGCTGATCGGTTTCGCCGGCCCGCGCGTGATCGAGCAGACCGTTCGCGAGAAGCTCCCCGAAGGCTTCCAGCGCAGCGAGTTCCTCATCGAGCATGGCGCCATCGACATGATCATTTCGCGTCAGGAGCTGCGTCCGCGACTGGGCAGCCTGCTGGCCCAGTTCATGGGCCTGCCGACGCCTACCTACGTGGCCGCTCCGATCGAGCCCATCGTGGTGCCACCGGCGCCTGCCAACGTATGACCGAGCGCAGCCTGAGCCAGTGGCTCGCCTACCTGGAGCAGCTGCATCCGGCGGCCATCGACATGGGCCTGGACCGTTGCCGCGAAGTCGCGCAACGCCTGGGCCTGGGCAAGCCGGCCGAGCGTGTGGTGACGGTCACCGGCACCAATGGCAAGGGTTCGACCTGCGCCTTCATCGCTGCACTGATGCAGGACCGCGAGCTGAAGGTCGGGGTCTATGCCTCGCCGCATCTGTTGCGCTACAACGAGCGGGTCGTGATCGACGGGAAGCAGGCCACCGACGCGCAGTTGTGCGAAGCCTTCACCGCCGTTGAAGCAGCGCGCGGTGCAACCACCCTGACCTATTTCGAGATGGGCACCCTGGCCGCGCTGTGGCTGTTCCAGCGTGCCGGGCTCGACGCCGTGGTTCTGGAAGTGGGCCTGGGCGGTCGGCTGGACGCGGTCAATCTCGTGGACGCCGACCTCGCCGTGATCACCAGCATCGGCCTGGACCATGCCGAATACCTGGGCGATACCCGCGAGTCGGTGGCTTTCGAGAAGGCTGGCATCCTGCGTGCCGGCGTGCCGGCCTTGTGCGGCGATATCGATCCTCCACAGCCGTTGCTCGATCAGGTGGCCACGCTGGGCTGTCCGTTCTATCTGCGTGGCCGGGACTACGATTTCACCGAGCACGACGATCACTGGTCGTGGCGTGGCGTGGACGTCGAAGGCTACCCGGTCGAACTGCTGTCGTTGCCGCTGCCCAGCCTGCCGCTGGAGAACGCGGCGCTGGCGCTGCAGGTCTACGTCGCCCTCGATCTGCCGCGCGACGCCGCGCGCATCGGTTGGGCGCTGGCGCATACTCGAGTGGCCGGTCGCCTGGATCGCCACCGGGTGAATGTGGCAGGCAAGACGCTCGACATTCTCCTGGACGTAGGTCACAACCCGCACGCTGCGCGCTTCCTGGCCGAGCGTCTGGCGCGCCAGCCTCTGACGGGCCGGCGTCTGGCCGTGTTCGGCCTGCTGGCCGACAAGGATCTGGCCGGTGTGGTCGAGCCACTGGCTCCTGTCATCGCCGAGTGGGCCGTCGCACCGCTGAAAACCCCTCGCACCCGGCCAGCCGCCGAGTTGAATGCTGCACTCCTGAACCTTGGCGCCACCACGACGTCTCATGCCAGCCTCGCCGATGCGCTCGAAGCGCAGTGCGAAGCAGCAGGCGAGGGTGACGAGATTCTGGTGTTCGGCTCGTTCCACTGTGTCGCCCAGGCCTTGAAATGGATGTATGGCAACGTAGAACGGGAGAACGTGGATGGCATTGCCCAGTAAGGTGTTCAAGCAGCGCATGATCGGCGCATTGGTGCTGATCGCGCTGGCGGTGATTTTCCTGCCGATGCTGTTTTCGCGGCAGGACGACACCGTGCGCCAGGTTCAGGTGCAGGCCCCGGCAGCGCCGCAGGCACCGGCCGCGCCCCAGGTGCAGGTCGAGCCGGTTGACGTGCCCGAGCCGCAGATCATCGAGTCCGAGCCCGTTCCCCAGCAGGCCCAGGTGCAGGCCAGCGCGCCGAGCCAGCCCATCCAGCCGGTGCCCTCAGCGCCTGCGGCTGCTGCGAAAAAGCCGGTGGAAACGGTGCAGCCCTCGGCACCGATTGCAGCCGCCAAGGTGGCACCGGCCGCCAAGCCGGACACCGCGAGCAAGATCGACCCCAACGGGCTGCCGGTCAGCTGGTCGGTGCAACTGGCCAGTCTGTCCAATCGGGCCGGTGCCGACGCCCTGCAGAAGAGCCTGCGTACGCAGGGCTACAACGCCTACGTGCGTTCGTCCGACGGCAAGAACCGGGTATTCGTCGGGCCATTGGTCGAACGCGCCGAGGCCGAACGGCTGCGCGATGTGATCAATCGCCAGCAGAAGCTCCAGGGTTTCGTGGTGCGCTTCGAGCCTGAACGCGGCTGAGGACTTGGTTCGCCGTGGAATCGTGTCGCTTTCTTCGCGGCCGCTGACCGCTCCTGCGGGAGGCTGCAGGAGCGCTCAGCGGCCGCGAAGGGGCGCGCTGCGGAGCAGGCGACAATCGCCGCTTACTACCGGGCCCGCGCTCTGCTAAAATGCGCCGCCTTATCCGTATGCAGGCCGCACCGTGGCATTTACCTGGGTCGACTGGGCGATCATTGCGATCATCGCCATCTCCGCACTGATCAGCTTGACACGCGGCTTCGTCAAGGAAGCCCTGTCGCTGGTCACGTGGATAGTCGCAGGTGGCGTGGCCTGGCTGTTCGGCGGTTCGCTCGCCGGTTACTTCGAAAACTACATCCAGACGCCATCGGCACGTGTCATCGCAGGCTGTGCCGTGCTGTTCGTGGCCACCTTGCTGGTCGGCGCCATGGTCAACTACCTGATCGGCGAACTCATTCGCGTCACCGGATTGTCGGGCACCGACCGCTTTCTGGGCATGGTCTTCGGCGCCGCGCGCGGGGGCCTGCTGGTGGTGGTGGCCGCCGGGCTGCTGAGCCTGGGGCCCGTTCAACAGGATGCCTGGTGGCAGGAATCACGCCTGCTGCCGCAATTTCTTTTGGTTGCTGACTGGTCGAAAAACCTCATCCTGGGGATGTCCAGCCAGTGGCTCGCCAGCGGAATCAGCGCACCGGCTGACATTCCGTTCAAGGAACACCTCTTGCCTGCCGCGAAAGCGCAGTGAGTGGTGCTCAGTTCAGATTCATTAAGTAGGGGTTGCGTCGCATGTGTGGCATCGTCGGTATCGTCGGTAAGTCGAACGTCAATCAAGCGCTGTATGACGCGCTAACGGTCCTCCAACACCGCGGCCAGGATGCTGCCGGTATCGTTACCAGTAGCGATGGCAAGTTGTTCCTGCGCAAGGACAACGGGCTGGTACGGGACGTTTTCCAGCAGCGCCATATGCAGCGCCTGCTCGGGCACATGGGCATCGGTCATGTGCGCTATCCCACGGCGGGCAGCTCGACTTCGGCCGAGGCCCAGCCGTTCTACGTCAACTCGCCCTACGGCATCACCCTGGCGCACAACGGCAACCTGACCAACGTCGAGCAGCTGGCCAAGGAGATCTACGAATCGGATCTGCGTCACGTCAATACCAGCTCCGACTCCGAAGTGCTGCTCAACGTGTTCGCCCATGAACTGGCGGTGCGCGGCAAGCTGCAGCCTACCGAGGAAGACGTGTTCGCGGCCGTCACCGACGTGCACAAGCGCTGCACCGGCGGTTACGCGGTGGTGGCCATGATCACCGGCTACGGCATCGTCGGCTTCCGCGACCCGCACGCGATCCGCCCGATCGTGTTCGGCCAGCGGCACACCGACGAAGGCGTGGAGTACATGATCGCCTCCGAAAGCGTGTCCCTGGACGTACTCGGCTTCACCCTGATCCGCGACCTCGCACCGGGCGAAGCGGTGTACATCACCGAAGACGGCAAGCTGCACACTCGCCAGTGCGCACCCAACCCGCAATACGCGCCGTGCATCTTCGAACACGTCTACCTGGCACGTCCGGACTCCATCATCGATGGCATCTCGGTGTACAAGGCGCGTCTGCGCATGGGCGAGAAGCTGGCCGACAAGATCCTGCGCGAGCGTCCCGAGCACGACATCGACGTGGTCATCCCGATCCCGGACACCAGCCGCACCGCAGCCTTGGAACTGGCCAACCATTTGGGCGTGAAGTTTCGCGAAGGCTTCGTCAAGAACCGCTACATCGGCCGTACCTTCATCATGCCCGGCCAGGCTGCACGCAAGAAATCGGTACGCCAGAAGCTCAACGCCATCGAGCTGGAATTCCGCGGCAAGAACGTGATGCTGGTGGACGACTCGATCGTACGCGGCACCACTTGCAAGCAGATCATCCAGATGGCACGCGAAGCGGGCGCCAAGAACGTCTATTTCTGCTCGGCTGCTCCAGCCGTGCGCTACCCGAACGTCTACGGCATCGACATGCCGAGTGCGCATGAGTTGATCGCGCACAACCGCAGTACCCAGGAAGTGGCCGATCTGATCGGTGCCGACTGGCTGATCTACCAGGACCTGCCCGACCTGATCGACGCGGTCGGTGGCGGCAAGGTCAAGATCGAGAACTTCGACTGCGCGGTGTTCGACGGCAAGTACGTCACCGGCGATATCGACGAGTTCTACCTGAACAAGATCGAACAGGCGCGCAATGACTCCAACAAGAGCAAGTCTCAGGCGGTCAGCGCGATCATAGACCTCTACAACAACTGATTGGGAGCAACGGCATGACACAGGAATGGGATGCCGGGCGACTGGATAGCGATCTGGAAGGGGTGTCCTTCGACACCCTGGCCGTTCGCGCCGGCCAGCACCGCACGCCGGAAGGCGAACACAGCGATCCGCTGTTCTTCACTTCCAGCTACGTTTTCCGTACCGCGGCCGATGCCGCGGCGCGTTTTGCCGGCGAAGTGCCGGGTAACGTCTACTCGCGTTACACCAACCCCACCGTGCGCTCCTTCGAAGAGCGCTTGGCCGCCCTGGAAGGCGCCGAGCAGGCCGTCGGTTTCGCTACCGGCATGGCGGCGATCACTGCGGTGGTCATGAGCCTGTGCAGCGCGGGCGACCATGTGCTGGTTTCGCAGAGCGTGTTCGGCTCGACCATCAGCCTGTTCGAGAAGTACTTCAAGCGCTTCGGCATCGAGGTGGACTACGTGCCACTGGCTGACGTCGGCGGCTGGGAGCGGGCCATCAAGGCCAATACCAAATTGCTGTTCGTCGAGTCACCGTCCAATCCATTGGCCGAGCTGGTCGACATCACCGCCCTGAGCGCAGTGGCCAGGGCCGGTGGTGCGATGCTGGTGGTCGACAACTGCTTCAGCACGCCTGCCTTGCAGCAGCCGCTGGTTCTGGGTGCCGATATCGTCGTGCACTCGGCGACCAAGTTCATCGACGGCCAGGGCCGTTGCATGGGCGGCGCGGTGTGTGGGCGCAGCAAGGAGATGAACGAGGTGCTCGGTTACCTGCGCACCGCCGGTTCGACCCTGAGCCCGTTCAACGCCTGGATCTTCCTCAAGGGTCTGGAAACGCTCAACCTGCGCATGCGTGCCCATTGCGCCAGTGCCCAGGCGCTGGCCGAGTGGCTGGAAGCGCAGGACGGGATCGAGAAGGTGCATTACTCGGGTCTGGCGAGCCATCCGCAGCACGAGCTGGCCAAGCGTCAGACCAAGGGTTTCGGCGCAGTGGTCAGTTTCGAGGTCAAGGGAGGCAAGGAGGGCGCCTGGCGTTTCATCGATGCCACGCGTCTGATCTCGATCACCGCCAACCTGGGTGACAGCAAGACCACCATCACCCACCCGGCCACCACCTCGCACGGGCGCCTTTCGCCAGCCGAGCGGGAAGCGGCAGGGATTCGTGACAGCCTGATCCGGGTGGCAGTAGGCCTGGAAGACGTGGGCGACCTGCAGGCCGATCTCGCGCGCGGGCTGGCGGCGCTGTAAGGGCTGAAGGCTTCTTCGCGGGCAGAGGGCTCGCCGCCCGCCCCGCTCCCACAGAGTTCTCAGTTGAGCTAAGTTACTGTGGGAGCGGGCTCTGCCCGCGAAGAGGCCCGCAAGGTTTCACAAGCTCTGGGGTTTGACACCTTTTTCAAAAAAACTTCATACAGGGTATTGACTTAGGTTCGGTACCTGCGTAAATTTCGCGGCCTCAGCGAAGCAAAGGGTGATTAGCTCAGCCGGGAGAGCATCTGCCTTACAAGCAGAGGGTCGGCGGTTCGATCCCGTCATCACCCACCATTTCGTTGAAATGCAGCTGAGAACGCAACAAAGAGCAACACGTGCTGAAGTTCGAGAGCACACACTGCGCAGCGGTAGTTCAGTCGGTTAGAATACCGGCCTGTCACGCCGGGGGTCGCGGGTTCGAGTCCCGTCCGCTGCGCCATTTTTTGTACTGATTCGGTTTTCCGGGTCAGTGATCGAGAAACTCGAGAGTTCTCGGTCAACAGGTTTCAAACGGACGCAAGTCCGAGCGATACGCAGCGGTAGTTCAGTCGGTTAGAATACCGGCCTGTCACGCCGGGGGTCGCGGGTTCGAGTCCCGTCCGCTGCGCCATATATAGCTCCGAGGCCTTTGAACTCCTCGAAGCGAACAAAGGAAGCGACCTTAGGGTCGCTTTTTTTGTGGGCGCGATTTGGCGGGGCCGTTGTCCAAACGATTCGGCCATCCTCGAGTACCGTTATCCATGAGCAGCAAGAACCCCTGTATCAGCGTCTGCAAGTTCACCGATGACACCTGCATCGCCTGCGGACGGACCAAGCCTGAGTGCAAGGCCTGGAAGAAGATGGACAAGGATGAGCGCCGCGAGGTGAACGAGCAGGCCGCGCAGCGGTTGAAGGACATGAAGGGCACCGCCAAGCGGAAAAAGAAGAAAGGCTGAAAAAATCGGCTAGCCTTGGATGCGCAACACCCGTGTTGCGCGTATCATTCGCGGCCCTCCGGCGCGCCTGCGCCGAGCAGTATTCCATTCGACCCACCGGGAGGTGCTTACGATGAAAGATCTCGATCAGCAAGACGGCAGCCAGGAAATCGGCCCCGCCGGCGAAAAACTGCAGAAAGTATTGGCCCGTATCGGCGTGGGTTCGCGCCGTGACGTAGAGGCGTGGATCAGCGAAGGCCGGATCAAGGTCAACGCCAAGGTCGCCACCCTCGGTCAGCGCGTCGATCTGCACGATGCCATCACCGTGGACGGCAAGGTGATCAAGCGCGAAGAAGCCTCGGAAACCGTGCGCCGCGTGATCATCTACAACAAGCCTGACGGCGAAATCTGTACCCGCGACGACCCTGAGGGCCGTCCCACCGTCTTCGACCGCCTGCCGCGCCCGCGCGAAGGCCGCTGGATCAACGTAGGCCGCCTGGACATCAACACCACCGGGCTGTTGATGTTCACCACCGATGGCGAACTGGCCAACCGCCTGATGCACCCCTCGTTCGAAATGGACCGCGAGTACGCCGTACGTGTACGCGGCGAAGTCGACGAAGACATGCTGTTGCGCCTCAAGAACGGCGTGATTCTGGAAGACGGTCCTGCGCGTTTCACCGACATCCAGGAAGCACCGGGCGGTGAAGGCTTCAACCACTGGTACCACTGCGTGGTCATGGAAGGCCGTAACCGTGAAGTGCGTCGCCTGTGGGAATCCCAGGGCCTGGTGGTCAGTCGCCTCAAGCGTGTGCGTTTCGGTCCGGTGTTCCTCAACTCCGACCTGCCGATGGGCCGGTGGCGTGAGCTGACCCAGGGTGAAGTCGATACCTTGAGTGCCGAGGTGGGTCTGGCTGCGGTCGCCATGCCGTCGATGACCACCAAGACCAAGGACAAGCTGGAGCGCATGCAGCGCAAGTCCTCACGTCCCATGGGCCGGGGCGAGCGTGTGCGCACCCTGCGTCCGGCCCACGACGGCGCGCCGTCCACCGAACAGCGCCCGGCTCGCCAGCCGCGTGGCGATTCGGCGCCGGCTTCGCGCAAGGACAGTGGCCGTGGCACACCCGTGGCCGAGCGTCCGGCGGACATGAACAAGCGCCCGGCCAAGCCTGCGGGCAAGCCAGGTGCCAAGCCTGCGGCGAAGCGTCCAGGCATCAAGCTGGTGGACGACGCGCCTTCGGGCAATCGTCGCGGTCCGGCAGCGGGCACGGGTCAGCGTCCAGGCTTCGGCCGTCGCAAGCCCAAGCCTGAGTAAGGACGGCTGATGTCCACGTGCGCCAACCTTCCAGGGTTGGCGTTTTTTTGTGGGGTGTCGGTGGGGGGCTCTTCGCGGGCAGAGACCCGCTCCCACAGAACACCAGCGTGAAGCGATAGGCTATTGCGCCTTCAATACTTCAAGCATTGAACAAGTGACTTCTCCCTGATGACTGAACCAAACCAGCTCAAGCGTGGGCTGAAGAATCGCCACATCCAATTGATCGCCCTGGGCGGAGCCATCGGCACCGGGTTGTTCCTGGGATCTGCGGGCGTGCTCAAATCGGCCGGGCCGTCGATGATCCTGGGTTACGCCATCTGCGGCTTCATCGCCTTTCTGATCATGCGCCAGCTGGGCGAGATGATCGTCGAGGAGCCGGTCGCCGGTTCCTTCAGTCATTTCGCCCATAGCTACTGGGGCCGGTTTCCCGGATTCCTGTCGGGCTGGAACTGCTGGGTGCTGTACATCCTGGTGGGCATGTCGGAGCTGACTGCCGTCGGCAAATACGTGCACTACTGGTGGCCGGAGATACCGACCTGGGTATCGGCTGCGGTGTTCTTCGTGATGATCAATGCCATCAACCTGACCAACGTCAAGGTGTTCGGGGAAGCCGAGTTCTGGTTCGCCATCATCAAGGTGGCGGCGATCGTCGGCATGATCGCCCTGGGCAGCTACCTGCTGGTCAGCGGCAATGGCGGCCCGCAGGCAGGTGTCAGCAACCTTTGGGAGCATGGCGGCTTCTTCCCCAACGGCGTCGGCGGCTTGGTCATGGCCCTGGCGATCATCATGTTCTCCTTCGGCGGCCTGGAAATGCTCGGTTTCACGGCGGCCGAGGCGGACAGCCCGAAGACGGTGATCCCCAAGGCCATCAATCAGGTGATCTACCGTATTCTGATCTTCTACATCGGCGCGCTGGTGGTGCTGTTGTCGCTGACCCCGTGGGATGGCCTGCTGGCCAGCCTGAATGCCTCGGGCGACGCCTACAGCGGCAGCCCGTTCGTGCAGGTGTTCTCGATGCTGGGCAGCGACACGGCGGCGCATGTGCTCAACTTCGTGGTCCTGACCGCAGCCCTGTCGGTGTACAACAGCGGTACCTACTGCAACAGCCGCATGCTGCTGGGCATGGCCGAGCAGGGCGATGCGCCGCGCGCGCTGGCCAAGGTGGATGCGCGCGGCGTACCGGTACGTGCGCTGCTGGTGTCGGCGGCAATCACGCTGGTGGCCGTGGCGTTGAACTACTTCGTGCCACAGCAGGCGCTGGAGCTGTTGATGTCGCTGGTTGTCGCGACTTTGGTGATCAACTGGGCGATGATCAGCTACTCGCACCTCAAGTTCCGCCAGCACCTGCAGCGCCAGGGCCAGGTGCCGTTGTTCAAGGCGCTGTGGTATCCGTACGGAAACTACCTGTGCCTGGCGTTCGTGGCGTTCATCTTGATCATCATGCTGATGATTCCGGGTATTCGCATTTCGGTGTATGCCATTCCACTGTGGGTCGGCGGGATGTACCTGTGCTATCGCCTCAAGCCCAAACCCCTGTCCTGAGCGGAGTGCCGCATGCTGGAGATCTCCAACGCCGTCCATCTGCCCGACGCTGAAATCGAACTCAGCGCCATCCGTGCGCAAGGCGCGGGAGGGCAGAACGTCAACAAGGTTTCCAGCGCGGTGCATCTGCGCTTCGACATAAGCGCCTCGTCGTTGCCGCCGTTCTACAAGGAGCGGCTGCTGGCGCTGCGTGACAGCCGGATCACCGGTGACGGCGTGATCGTGATCAAGGCGCAGCAGTTCCGTACGCAGGAGCAGAACCGGGCCGATGCGTTGCAGCGCTTGCGTGAGCTGATTCTCATGGCCACCAAGGTCGAGAAGAAGCGGCGGCCGACCAAGCCCACGCTGGGCTCCAAGACCCGCCGCCTGGAAGGCAAGACCAAGCGTGGCGCGATCAAGGCCGGGCGCGGCAAGATCGACTTCTGAAGGGCGTTATCCTCAGACCAGCTTGTCTTCCGGTGGTGGGAGGCGAGCGGCCTGGCGGTACAGATAGAAGGTCAGGCCCAGGCCCGTGCACGCAGCAACGGCTGCAAACAGGAAGATCGAACTGAAGTCGAAGCCGGCGGCTATGGCGCCGGCCACCGGCCCGGTGATGCCCAGCGACATGTCGATGAACAGCGAGTAGGCCCCCACTGCAGCACCGCGGCTCGACGCTGGCACCAGATTGACCGCTTCGACGCCGAGCGCCGGGAATACCAGGGAAAAACCGAAACCGGTCAACGCCGCACCGGCCATGGCCAGTTCCTGGCTGGGTGCCAGCCATAGCAGCAGCAAGCCCAGGGTCTCCACGCTCAGGCAGACGATCGCCACGCGAAAGCCACCCAGACGGTTGATCAGGTTGCCGAACAACAGCCGAGCCAGGATAAAGCTGGCGCCGAACAGGCTCAGGCACAGCGCTGCGTTGTCCCAGGCATTGCTGGCGTAGTACAGGGTGATGAACGTGGCGATGGTACCGAAGCCAATGCCGCCCAAGGCCAGCCCGGTGCCGTGGGGCAGCACCCGCCCCAGAACGTGCAGAAACGGCAGGCGCTCGCCGGCCACCACCGGCGCAGGCAGCTTGTTCCAGGCCAGGGCGATGCCCACGCCCGCCAGTACGATGATGCTCGCGCCCATGCTCCACAAGCCCAGATGCTTGACCATCAAAACACCCAGCGGCGCACCGATGGCCAGTGCGCCGTAGCTGGCGATGCCGTTCCAGGAGATGACCTTGGCCGTGTTGGCCGCCCCGACGCGACCGATCCCCCAGCCAATGGAACCAGAGCCCACCAGGCTTTCCGCCGACCCGAGCAACACCCGACCCAGCAGCAGGCTGGTGAGGCTCAGTGCCGGCCAGCTTTGCAACCAGCCGGCCAACAGCATGAACAACCCGCTGATGCCGCAGCCGACCAACCCGTAGATCACGGCCTTCTTGCTGCCCAGGTTGTCGATGATCTTGCTCGCCTGGGGGCGGCTGAGCAGGGTGGCCAGGTATTGAACGCTGATCACCAGGCCAGCGATCACCGCGCCGTAGCCCAGGTCGCTGTGGACGAAGCCGGGCAATACCGCCAGGGGAATGCCGATGCTCAGGTAGCCGATGAAGGTGAACAGTACGATGGAGACGACTTGCAGCGTGACCGTCATGGGGCGCTGGGAGTGGGGCATGGGTAGATCCGTCGCAAAAGCAGAAAGTAGGCGCAGGCACCGCCAGGCAGGTGGAGTGCTCGATGCGCGGGAAAGCATGGACAGGCTTACGTGACGCTCATGATAGAGGCACGAGGCACAAAAAGAGAGGTCGGGAGAGGAAAGGCTTGGTTTGCGTGCAGCGCCAGTGGCGTGTGGGAGGAGCCAGCAGCGGGGCCTGGGCCCCGGCGCTGAAAGGTACTCAGCTGTTTGTACAGCCGTTGCCCATGACGTGGTATTCCATGATGTGGCGCTTGCCCTGCGAGTCTTCGTAGGTCAGGCGCGCTGGCACCACGGCGCAGACATTGGGGATCGCCGAGTTGGAAATGACATGGGCGATGTCCGGGTGCTGTGAATACTCATAGGGTTCTACCACGGGTTTCTGTGTGGCGGCAGTGGTCGTCTCATCGGCCAGGGCGATACCGCTCGAGCCAATCAGCGCAAGAATCAACAAAGCTTTCATTTCGATTTTCCTGTTTTACAGTCGTCAGGGGGCACGCGGCCCTTGTGAGGTCACGTGTGAAACTTGAGAGTGGGAAAGTTGCGATCGACAGCCTTCGTGGGGGATACAGTCTTTGTCGATCGCAGTGCCGTTGCTGGCGAAATCGATTCTAGGCCCCGGTGCCTGTGGTAAACAGAGCGGGTTTGGATAAACAGTTTTATCCGAATCTGCATTAATCGCGCATCGCCGAGCAGGCATCGGCACGGGTCCCGGTACTACCATCGTCGAATGGCTGCCTGGAGCAGATACCCTTAAAACAGGTCCATACAACAACAACTATTCAACCGAGGTAAGAATGATGAGTGCGGCTTCCCTGTATCCCGTTCGTCCCGAAGTGGCAGCGTCCACGCTGACCGATGAGGCGACCTACAAGGCGATGTACCAGCAGTCCGTGGTCAACCCGGACGGTTTCTGGCGCGAGCAGGCGCAGCGTCTCGATTGGATCAAGCCCTTTACCAAGGTCAAGCAGACCTCGTTCGACGACCACCATGTCGACATCAAGTGGTTCGCCGACGGCACCCTCAACGTTTCCTACAACTGTCTGGACCGGCACCTGGCCGAGCGCGGCGATCAGGTCGCGATCATCTGGGAGGGTGACGATCCCTCCGAGAGCCGTCACATCACTTATCGTGAGCTGCATGCCGAAGTGTGCAAGTTCGCCAATGCCCTGCGCGGCCAGGACGTGCACCGTGGCGACGTGGTGACCCTGTACATGCCGATGATCCCCGAGGCGGTGGTGGCCATGCTTGCGTGCACGCGCATCGGCGCGGTGCATTCGGTGGTGTTCGGCGGGTTCTCGCCCGAGGCGCTTGCAGGGCGCATCATCGACTGCCAGTCCAAGGTGGTGATCACCGCCGACGAAGGTCTGCGCGGCGGGCGCAAGACGGCGCTCAAGGCCAACGTCGACCGGGCCCTGACCAACCCTGAAACCAGCAGCGTGCAAAAGGTCATCGTGTGCAAGCGCACCGGCGGCGACATCGAGTGGAACCGTCATCGCGACATCTGGTACCACTCCCTGCTGGAAGTGGCGTCGAGCACCTGCGCGCCGAAGGAAATGGGCGCCGAGGAAGCGCTGTTCATCCTCTACACCTCCGGCTCCACCGGCAAGCCCAAGGGCGTGCTGCACACCACCGGCGGCTACCTGGTGTATGCCGCGCTGACCCATGAGCGGGTGTTCGACTACAAGCCCGGCGACGTCTACTGGTGCACCGCGGACGTGGGTTGGATCACCGGCCACAGTTACATCGTCTATGGCCCCTTGGCAAACGGCGCCACCACGCTGCTGTTCGAGGGCGTGCCCAACTACCCGGACATCACCCGGGTGTCGAAGATCGTCGACAAGCACAAGGTCAACATCCTCTACACGGCGCCCACGGCGATCCGCGCGATGATGGCCGAGGGCTCCAAGGCGGTCGAGGGCGCCGATGGCTCGAGCCTGCGCCTGCTCGGTTCGGTCGGCGAGCCGATCAACCCGGAAGCCTGGAACTGGTACTACAACACGGTCGGCAAGCAGAACTGCCCGATCGTCGACACCTGGTGGCAGACCGAAACCGGCGGCATCCTGATCAGCCCGCTGCCGGGTGCGATCGGCCTCAAGCCGGGCTCGGCGACCAAGCCGTTCTTCGGTGTGGTGCCGGCGCTGGTGGACAACCTGGGCAACATCATCGAAGGCGCCGCCGAGGGTAACCTGGTGATCCTCGATTCGTGGCCGGGCCAGTCGCGCACCCTGTACGGCGATCACGATCGCTTCGTCGACACCTATTTCAAGACCTTTCGCGGCATGTACTTCACCGGCGACGGTGCGCGTCGCGACGAAGATGGCTATTACTGGATCACCGGGCGGGTCGATGACGTGCTCAACGTTTCCGGGCACCGCATGGGCACGGCCGAGATCGAAAGTGCGATGGTCGCCCATCCCAAGGTGGCCGAAGCCGCTGTGGTGGGTGTGCCTCACGACCTCAAGGGGCAGGGCATCTACGTCTACGTCACGCTCAATGGTGGCGAGCAGGCCAGCGAGGAATTGCGTCTGGAACTCAAGAACTGGGTGCGCAAGGAGATCGGTCCCATCGCGTCGCCGGATGTGATCCAGTGGGCGCCGGGGCTGCCCAAGACGCGTTCGGGCAAGATCATGCGGCGCATCCTGCGCAAGATCGCCACGTCCGAGTACGACGCGCTGGGCGATATCTCCACCCTGGCCGATCCGGGGGTGGTGCAGCAGTTGATCGATACCCACAAGGACATGCATCGGGCTTCTGCGTGATTTGAGGTGATGTGATGTGATCTTGAGGGCCTCTTCGCGGGCAGAGGGCTCGGCCGCCCGCCCCGCTCCCACATGTGCGCGTCAATGCACGCTCATGTGGGAGCGGGGGTGGGCGGCCGAGCCCTCTGCCCGCGAAGGGGCCATCAAAGGTTGTCGAAGATTGCCTGTGTTACTGCATGAAGGTTCAGCGCACACCACTTGCCACTCAATACCCCACTGCAATGCCTACGCACTCCCGCCTGCAACGCCACACTTGCCGTCCCAGAAGGCTTTGCCAATAATGGGCGCGCTATTTGCCTCACACTCAGGTTGCCTCTTCTTTCGCCGAATCATACTCGAATAGGCCTGTCAATCCCTTGGTGTGGGTGTCTCGTTGCTTCTGTAACTACTTGTCGCATTGACGAAATATCGACTGGCACAGTGCCGTTAGAATGCGCTCACTCGCCGGACCCTGCGGCGTCGCCTGTTCAGCTTCATTTTTTCGCATTCTGGGCCTGCGCTCACTTTGCCCATACTGCCCTTTTCGCTGGAGCTCACCCAATGAAGAAACTCGCACTGTTTGGCGCATTGGCACTGTCCGTGCTGTCGGCGGCGTCGTTCGCCGATGAAAAGCCGCTGAAGATCGGCATCGAGGCCGCTTACCCACCGTTCGCCTCCAAGGCGCCGGACGGCAGCATCGTCGGTTTCGACTACGACATCGGCAACGCGCTGTGTGCCGAGATGAAGGTCAAGTGCACCTGGGTCGAGCAGGAATTCGACGGCCTCATTCCAGCCCTCAAGGTGCGCAAGATCGACGCCATTCTGTCGTCGATGTCGATCACCGATGACCGCAAGAAATCCGTCGATTTCACCAACAAGTACTACGCCACGCCGGCGCGCCTGGTCATGAAGGCGGGCACCACGGTCGGTGACGACATGAGCGAGCTCAAGGGCAAGAAGATCGGCGTGCAGCGCGGCACGATCCATGACCGTTATGCCACCGAAGTGCTCAAGCCGCTGGGCGTGGAAGTGATGCCGTATGGCTCGCAGAACGAGATCTACCTGGACGTGGCTGCCGGTCGCCTGGACGGTACGCTGGCCGATGCCACCCTGTTGCAGGACGGTTTCCTTAACACCGACGCCGGCAAGGGCTACGCCTTCGTCGGCCCGTCGGTCAACGATCCGAAATACTTCGGTGACGGTATCGGCATCGCCGTGCGCAAGGGTGACAAGGCCAACGTGGAGCGTATCAACGCGGCCATCGACGCCATTCGTGCCAATGGCGAGTACAAGAAGATCCAGGACAAGTACTTCGACTTCGACATCTACGGCAAATAAGCCGGCAGGCGTTACCTGACTGATGGTGCCAACGGCGGGGAACCGCGGTTCGCACCATTTTTCATTCTCCGGGCGAGGATCTCTACATGTTGAAAGGCTACGGGGCCGTCATTCTCGATGGCGCTTGGCTGACGCTGCAGCTCGCCTTGTCGTCCATGGCGCTGGCCATCGTGCTGGGTCTGTTCGGCGTGGCCCTGCGCCTGTCGCCGGTACGCTGGCTGGCCTGGCTGGGCGATCTGTACGCCACGGTGATTCGTGGCATTCCCGATCTGGTGTTGATCCTGCTGATCTTCTACGGCGGCCAGGACATCATCAACCGTGTCGCGCCGCTGGTGGGGTACGACGACTATATCGACCTGAATCCGCTGCTCGCCGGTATCTTCACCTTGGGCTTCATCTTCGGGGCGTACCTCTCGGAAACCTTTCGCGGTGCGTTCATGGCCATTCCCAAGGGCCAGGCCGAGGCTGGCATGGCCTATGGCATGAGCAGCCTGCAGGTGTTCTTCAGAGTACTGGTGCCGCAGATGATTCGCCTGGCGATCCCCGGTGTGACCAACAACTGGTTGGTGCTGACCAAGGCCACGGCCCTGATTTCGGTGGTCGGTCTGCAGGACATGATGTTCAAGGCCAAGCAGGCGGCGGATGCCACCCGCGAGCCGTTCACCTTCTTCCTCGCAGTGGCGGCGATGTATCTGGTGATCACCAGCGTGTCTCTGCTGTTGCTGCGCGCCGTCGAAAAACGCTATTCGGTGGGCATCAAGGCGGCTGAACTATGATCTTCGATTACAACGTCGTCTGGGACAGCCTGCCGCTATACATGAGCGGCATGCTGGAAACCTTGAAACTGCTGGCCATCTCGCTGTTCTTCGGCCTTCTGGCGGCGCTGCCGCTGGGCTTGATGCGGGTGTCCCGGCAGCCACTGGTTAACGGTGTCGCGTGGCTCTACACCTATGTCATCCGCGGCACGCCCATGCTGGTGCAGCTGTTCCTGATCTACTACGGCCTGGCCCAGTTCGAGGTCGTGCGCAACAGTGTGCTCTGGCCCTGGTTGTCGAGTGCCACGTTCTGCGCCTGCCTGGCGTTTGCCATCAACACCAGCGCCTACACTGCCGAGATCATCGCCGGCAGTCTGCGCGCCACGCCGCCGGGCGAGATCGAAGCGGCGCGGGCGATGGGCATGTCCAAGGCTGGGATGTATCGACGCATCCTGCTGCCTTCGGCGCTGCGTCGGGCGCTGCCGCAGTACAGCAACGAAGTGATCATGATGCTGCAGACCACCAGTCTGGCCTCGATCGTGACCCTGATCGACATCACCGGCGCGGCGCGTACGGTGAACGCCCAGTACTACCTGCCGTTCGAAGCCTACATCACGGCGGGCGTTTGCTACCTGTGCCTGACGTTCATTCTGGTGCGCCTGTTCAAGCTGGCCGAGCGCCGCTGGCTGGCCTACCTCGCTCCACGCAGGCACTGACCGCGTGCAGCGAAAACCCTTTCGTCGCGAGCCAGTGAGCCGTGACTGACCGATCTGCGAGACCCCCGATCATGTACAAACTTCAAGTTCAGGACCTGCACAAGCGCTACGGCTCGCACGAGGTGCTCAAGGGTGTCTCGCTGGCGGCCAAGGCGGGCGATGTGATCAGCATCATCGGCTCCAGCGGATCGGGCAAGAGCACGTTCCTGCGCTGCATCAACCTGCTCGAACAGCCCCATGCGGGCAAGATCCTGCTCAATGACGAAGAACTCAAGCTGGTGCCCGGCAAGGACGGCGCGCTCAAGGCCGCCGATCCCAAGCAGTTGCAGCGCCTGCGCTCGCGGCTGTCGATGGTGTTCCAGCACTTCAACCTGTGGTCGCACATGACCGCGCTGGAAAACATCATTGAAGCACCGGTGCACGTATTGGGTGTTTCGAAGAAGGAAGCCCTGGAGAAAGCCGAGTACTATCTGGCCAAGGTCGGCGTTGTGCACCGCAAGGATGCCTATCCGGGGCACATGTCCGGCGGTGAGCAGCAGCGTGTGGCCATCGCCCGCGCGCTGGCGGTGGAGCCTGAGGTGATGCTGTTCGACGAGCCGACCTCGGCGCTGGATCCCGAGCTGGTCGGTGACGTGCTCAAGGTGATGCAGGCCCTGGCCCAGGAAGGGCGGACCATGGTCGTGGTCACTCACGAGATGGGCTTTGCCCGCGAAGTCTCGAACCAGCTGGTGTTCCTGCACAAGGGGCTGGTCGAGGAGACCGGCGACCCTCGCGAGGTGCTGGCCAATCCGCGCTCCGAGCGGTTGCAGCAGTTTTTGTCCGGCAGCCTCAAGTGATCCTTGCTTGAAACATTTTGCCGAGTGTTTTCGTGTGTGCAGGGCAGGCATGCCTGACCCGGCGCAGTACCATGTCCCATTCGGTTTTTGATACTTAAGGTTTCGGTCCGCATCAGATGACAGCCCAACGAATCGGTTTCCTCTATTGGCCCAGCACGCGAGCCCTGACCCTGGCGCTGGCCGAGGAGGCCCTGCGAGTGGCGCAGAAGGTGCACCCGGACGTGACCTACGAATTGCTGTTCCTGCAGGCCGAGCCGCCCGTGCCGGGTGGTTGGCAGCTGCCGGGGGAGGCGTGGAACGGTCGCCTGGAAGGGTGCAACAAGCTGTTTCTGCTGGCCGACGAGCCACCGGCGGCGTTGGCGCCGGCACTGTCCACTGCGCTGAAGCAGACCGTCCGAGCCGGCTGCATGGTCGGTGGACTGTCGGCCGGGGTGTACCCGCTGGCGCAATTGGGGCTGCTCGACGGTTACCGCGCGGCGGTGCACTGGCGCTGGCAGGATGATTTCGCCGAGCGCTTCCCCAAGGTCATCGCCACCAGCCATTTGTTCGACTGGGATCGCGACCGCATGACGGCCTGCGGCGGTCTGTCGGTGCTCGACCTGCTGCTGGCGGTGCTGGCCCGCGATCATGGCGCCGAACTGGCCGGGGCGGTCTCCGAGGAACTGGTGGTGGAGCGTATCCGCGAAGGCGGGGAGCGCCAGCGCATTCCCCTGCAGAATCGCCTGGGCTCCAGCCACCCGAAGCTGACCCAGGCGGTATTGTTGATGGAGGCCAACATCGAAGAGCCGTTGACCACCGACGAGATCGCCCAGCACGTGTGTGTATCGCGGCGTCAGCTGGAACGCATCTTCAAGCAGTACCTCAATCGCGTGCCAAGCCAGTATTACCTTGAGCTGCGCTTGAACAAGGCTCGGCAGATGCTGATGCAAACCAGCAAATCGATCATCCAGATCGGCCTGTCGTGCGGGTTTTCTTCCGGGCCGCACTTCTCCAGTGCCTACCGCAATTTCTTCGGCGCCACCCCCCGCGAAGACCGCAACCAGCGCCGCAGCAGCAGCCCGTTCGAACTGTCCTCGGTACCGGCCGAACGCGGCTGACCCTGCCTCTGGGGTGGGCTGGGTTAGACGAAGCGCGGTGCGGCTTTCGCGGGCAGAGCCCGCTCCCACAGGGAAGCAGAAGCAAGCTCTGTCCGCGAAGGGTGCCCTCCTACCAGAATGTGGGAGCGGGCTCTGCCCGCGAAGGGCGCGCCGCCATATATCAGGCTGAACCGCAAGGCGAGCATCTTTATATCCCTATTTGTCGCATTCGCGACAACCCCCGTAGAATGGCGGTTTGGCGCTGTAACAAGTTGTCGCATGGCGGCAATGCCGCGCGTGCACCAGTCCTTACAATTCCCCATCGCTCGCCCATTTTGCGCTGAGCGTTCCTTGACAGGAGACTCCGATGTCCGTTGAGCAAGCCCCCGTGCAACGTGCCGATTTCGACCAGGTAATGGTTCCCAACTATGCGCCGGCCGCTTTCATTCCCGTGCGCGGTGCCGGTTCCCGGGTATGGGATCAGGCCGGTCGCGAGCTCATCGATTTCTCCGGTGGCATCGCCGTCAACGTCCTGGGCCACGCGCACCCGGCATTGGTCGGCGCGTTGACCGAACAGGCCAACAAGCTGTGGCACGTGTCCAACGTCTTCACCAACGAGCCGACCCTGCGCCTGGCCAAGAAGCTGGTCGACGCTACCTTCGCCGACCGCGTGTTCTTCTGCAACTCCGGCGCCGAAGCCAACGAGGCCGCCTTCAAGCTGGCCCGGCGTGTGGCGCACGACAAATTCGGTCCCGAGAAATACGAGATCGTTTCGGCCATCAATAGCTTCCACGGTCGCACGCTGTTTACCGTCAGCGTCGGCGGTCAGCCGAAATACTCCGATGGCTTCGGTCCGAAAATTACCGGCATCCGTCACGTGCCGTACAACGACCTCGAAGCGCTGAAAGCGGCGGTGTCCGAGAAGACCTGCGCCGTGGTGCTGGAGCCGGTTCAGGGCGAAGGCGGCGTGGTGCCTGCCGACCCGGCCTACCTGCAAGGCGCGCGCGCCCTGTGCGACCAGTTCAATGCCCTGTTGGTGTTCGACGAAGTGCAAAGCGGGATGGGCCGCAGCGGCGAGCTGTACAGCTACATGAACTACGGCGTGACCCCGGACATCCTCTCCAGCGCCAAGAGCCTGGGGGGCGGCTTCCCCATCGGCGCGATGCTGACTACCGACGCCCTGGCCAAGCATTTCGCGGTCGGCGTGCATGGCACCACCTATGGCGGCAACCCGTTGGCCTGCGCCGTCGCCGAGGCGGTGCTCGACGTGGTCAACACCCCGCAAGTGCTGGCCGGCGTCAAGGCCCGGCACCAGCGCTTCAAGACGCGCCTGGAGCAGATCGGCCAGCGCTACGGCGTGTTCACCGAGGTGCGCGGCCTGGGCCTGCTGATCGGCTGCGCCTTGAGCGACGCCTGGAAGGGGCGCGCCAAGGACTTCTTCAATGCTGCCGAGCAGCACGACCTGATGATCCTGCAAGCCGGTCCCGACGTGGTGCGCTTTGCCCCGAGCCTGGTCATCGAGGAAGCCGACATCGACGAAGGCCTGGACCGTTTCGAGCGCGCCGTGGCGCACCTGACCCAGGCCTGAACAGCCTGTTCGCGGCGCCGGCCCCAGGTCGGCGCTGCCTTTGCAATCGACCGCTGCAATCGACCGCTTCAACGACAAGGAGTGACACCATGCTGGTAATGCGCCCTGCGCAAATGGCTGACCTGGCCGAGGTTCAGCGGCTGGCCGCCGACAGCCCCATCGGTGTCACCTCCCTGCCGGACGATGCTGGTCGGCTGAGTGACAAGATCACCAAGTCGGAAGCGTCCTTCGCCGCCGAAGTCAGCTTCAACGGTGAAGAAAGCTATTTCTTCGTGCTGGAAGACCTGGCCACCCAGCGTCTGGTGGGGTGCTCGGCGATCGTCGCCTCTGCCGGTTACTCCGAACCGTTCTACAGTTTTCGCAACGAGACCTTCGTGCACGCTTCGCGCGAGCTGAAGATCCACAACAAGATTCACGTGCTTTCGCAGTGTCACGACCTGACCGGCAACAGCCTGTTGACCAGCTTCTACGTGGTGCCCGAGCTGGTGGGCAGTATCTGGGCCGAACTCAACTCCCGCGCCCGCCTGCTGTTCATGGCCAACCACCCGGAACGCTTCGCCGATTCGGTGGTGACCGAGATCGTCGGCTATAGCGACGAGCAAGGTGATTCGCCCTTCTGGGACGCAATCGGCCGCAATTTCTTCGACCTCAACTACGCCGAGGCCGAACGCCTGTGCGGCATCAAGAGTCGCACGTTTCTTGCCGAACTGATGCCGCATTACCCGATCTACGTGCCGCTGCTGCCCGACCAGGCCCAGGAGGCCATGGGCCAGGTGCATCCACGGGCCCAGGTGACGTTCGACATCCTGATGCGCGAAGGCTTCGAGACCGATCACTACATCGACATCTTCGACGGCGGGCCGACCCTGCATGCCCGTGTGTCGGGCATTCGCTCCATCGCCCACAGCCGTGTCGTCCCGGTCAAGCTGGTCGCGGCCAGCGATGAACGTGGTGGTCCGGGCCGTCCCTATCTGGTCTCCAACGGGCTGCTGCAGGATTATCGCGCGGTGCTGCTGGAGCTCGACTGGGTGCCCGGCAAGCCGGTCGGCCTGGATCTGGCGACAGCCGAAGCGCTGGGTGTGGGCGAGGGCGCCAGCGTGCGTCTGGTTGCAGTTTGATACCTGGTTGAACAGGCCGAGTTCTGCGGGTGCCGCGCGGCGCCCGCTCGAGGAGAAAGCATGATCGTTCGTCCCGTACGCAGCAGCGACCTGCCAGCGCTGATCGAATTGGCCCGCAGCACCGGCCCCGGCCTGACCACCCTGCCAGCTAACGAAGAGCGGCTGGCGCACCGCGTCGGCTGGGCCGAGAAGACCTTCCGTGGCGAAGCCGAGCGCGGTGATGCCGATTACCTGTTCGTCCTTGAAGACGACGACGGCACGGTCGTGGGTATTTCGGCCATCGCCGGCGCCGTGGGCCAGCGCGAGCCCTGGTACAACTACCGGGTGGGGCTGACGGTCAGCGCCTCGAAGGAACTGAACATCTATCGCGAGATTCCCACGCTGTTCCTGGCCAACGACCTGACCGGCAATTCGGAACTGTGTTCGCTGTTCCTGCGCGAGGGTTACCGCAAGGGCCTGAACGGCCGTTTGCTGGCCAAGGCGCGGCTGCTGTTCATCGCCCAGTTTCCGGAGTTGTTCGGGCGCAAGGTGATTGCCGAGATGCGCGGCATTTCCGATGCCGACGGACGCTCGCCGTTCTGGGAAAGCCTGGGTCGGCATTTCTTCAAGATGGAATTCAGCCAGGCCGACTACCTCACCGGTGTTGGCAATCGCGCCTTCATCGCCGAGCTGATGCCCAAGTTCCCGCTGTACAGCTGCTTTCTGTCGCCGGCGGCGCGGGAAGTGATCGGCAAGGTTCACCCGGACACCGAGCCGGCGCTGACGATGCTCAAGGCCGAGGGCTTCAGCTATCAGGGTTACGTCGACATCTTCGACGCAGGCCCGGCCGTGGAATGCGAAACCAGCAAGATCCGCGCGGTCCACGACAGCAAGAGCCTGGTCCTGGCCATCGGCACTCCAGGTGACGATGCGCCACCGTTCCTGATCTACAACCGCGAGCGCGAAGCGTGCCGCATCACCGCAGCCCCTGCGCGTTTCGCCTCCGGCACCCTGGTGGTCGATCCGTTGACCGCCCGCCGCCTGCAACTGAGCGCGGGCGATCAGGTGCGCGCAGTGCCCATGACCCCGCCAGCACGGGAGGTGCTCTGATGAATACCCTGTACATCGATGGCCAGTGGCTGGCAGGTGAAGGTGAACAACTGACGTCGCTCAATCCCGTGGGCCAGGCCGTGGTCTGGCAGGGATGCTGCGCCAGCGCCGAGCAGGTGGACAAAGCCGTTCTGGCGGCGCGGCATGCCTTCGTGGGTTGGGCGAGCCAGCCGCTGTCGGCGCGCATCGCCGTGCTGCACGCGTTCGCCGATCGGCTCAAGGCCTGCGCCGACGAACTGGCGCGGTGCATTGGCGAAGAAACCGGCAAGCCATTGTGGGAAGCGGCCACCGAAGTGACCAGCATGGTCAACAAGGTCGCCATCTCGATTCAGAGTCACGCCGAGCGCACCGGTGAGAAGAGCGCACCCCTGGCCGATGCCACGGCGGCCCTGCGGCACAAGCCCCACGGTGTGGTGGCGGTGTTCGGCCCGTACAACTTCCCCGGTCACCTGCCCAACGGCCATATCGTGCCGGCGCTGCTGGCCGGCAATTGCGTGCTGTTCAAACCCAGCGAACTGACGCCCAAGGTGGCTGAGCTGACCGTGCGCTGCTGGGCCGAAGCCGGGCTGCCAGCGGGCGTGCTGAACCTGCTGCAGGGTGGTCGCGAGACGGGTATGGCGCTGGCTGCCAACGCCGGGCTCGACGGGCTGTTCTTCACCGGTTCCAGTGCCACCGGCAATCTGCTGCATCAGCAGTTCGCTGGCCAGCCAGGCAAGATCCTCGCGTTGGAAATGGGTGGCAATAACCCGCTCGTGGTCGAGCAGGTCCAGGACCTGGATGCGGCGGTCTATACCATCATCCAATCGGCGTTCATTTCCGCCGGGCAGCGGTGCACCTGCGCGCGGCGCTTGCTGGTACCCGCCGGGGCGTGGGGCGACCGGTTGCTCGAGCGGCTGGTGCAGGTCTGCGCCACCCTCGAAGTCGGCGAATACGACCGTCAGCCGGCGCCCTTCATGGGGTCGGTGATCTCGCTGCAAGCGGCGCAGGCGCTGCTCGAGGCGCAGGAACACCTGCTGAACAGCGGCGCGCTCAGCCTGCTGAGCATGACCCAGCCACGGGCCGACGCCGCCTTGCTCACCCCTGGCATCCTCGATGTCACCCAAGCCCACGGTCGACGGGACGAAGAGCTGTTCGGCCCGCTGCTGCAAGTGGTGCGCTACGTTGACTTCGATGCGGCCATCGCCGAGGCCAACGCCACCCAATACGGGCTGGCCGCAGGGCTGCTCTCGGATTCCGAAGAACGCTATCGTGAATTCTGGCTGCGCAGCCGGGCGGGTATCGTCAACTGGAACAAGCAGCTGACCGGCGCCGCCAGCAGCGCGCCGTTCGGCGGTGTCGGCGCGTCCGGCAACCACCGCGCCAGCGCCTACTACGCCGCCGACTATTGCGCCTATCCAGTGGCCTCGCTGGAAACCCCCGCGCTCAGTCTGCCGGCGACCCTGAGTCCGGGCATCACGCTGTAGAACGTCGTAGCAACGTTGCGTACAAGAACAGATCCACGGAGCCGAACCGATGAAACCCTGTGAAGTGAAATTTCGATGGCCTGGTGGGGCCGACCCACAACTACGGTGGGTTGTCCTACGGCAACGTGGCGTCGCAGAGCAACAGCCAGCAAGGCTCGAACCCGCGCGAAGCGGCGCGTCAGGGCCTGGCCAAGATGAAGGCGCTGATGGAGCTGGGCTTCACCCAGGGTGTGCTGGCGCCTCAGGAACGTCCCGATGTGGCCGCATTGCGGCGCCTGGGCTTCACCGGCAGCGATGCCGAGGTGATCGCCCAAGCCGCGCGCGACGCCATGCCGCTGCTGGTGGCCAGTTGCTCGGCGTCGAGCATGTGGGTCGCCAACGCGGCGACCGTCAGCCCCAGCGCGGACACCGCCGATGGCCGCGTGCATTTCACCGCCGCCAACCTCAACTGCAAGTTCCACCGCAGCATCGAGCACCCCACCACAAGCCGTGTGTTGCAGGCGATGTTCGCCAACCCGACCTATTTCGCTCATCACCAGGCGCTGCCTGCCGTTGCCCAGTTCGGCGACGAGGGCGCCGCCAACCACACCCGCCTGTGCCGGGACTATGGCGAGGCCGGGGTGGAATTCTTCGTCTACGGTCGCAGTGCCTTCGACGCGCGCCTGCCCGCGCCGCAGAAGTACCCCGCGCGCCAGACCCTGGAAGCGTCCCAGGCCGTGGCCCGGCTGCATGGGCTGGGCGAGGAGGGCGTGGTGTTCGCCCAGCAGAACCCGGACGTCATCGATCAGGGCGTGTTTCACAACGACGTGATCGCGGTCGGCAATGGCGAGTTGCTGTTCCACCACCAGGACGCGTTCCTCGACAGCGACCGCGTGCTGGCCGAACTGCAGACCAAGCTCGCTGCGCGTGGCGGGCGCTTGCAGGCGATCGGCGTGCCCCGCGCCGAGGTCTCGGTGGACGACGCCGTGCGCACCTACCTGTTCAACAGCCAGTTGCTCAGCCGTGCCGACGGCAGCATGCTGCTGGTGGTCCCGGAAGAATGCCGCGCCAACCCGCGGGTCTGGAGTTATCTGGAACGCCTGACCGGGCAGGGCACCGGCATTGCCGAGGTCAAGGTGTTCGACCTCAAGCAAAGCATGCGCAATGGTGGCGGGCCGGCCTGCCTGCGACTGCGCGTGGCGCTCAAGCCCGAGGAGCTGGCAGCGGTCAACCCTGGCGTGATCCTGACGCCTGCGCTCTACGAAACGCTGAACGACTGGGTCGAGCGCCATTACCGCGACCGCCTGGTCGAGGCCGACATGGCCGACCCGCAACTGCTGATCGAATGCCGCGAGGCATTGGACGAGCTGACTCGGATCCTGGCACTGGGTTCGGTCTATCCTTTCCAGCGCTGACCATTTTTTCAACACTGAATATCATTGAGGTAACTGTATGTCCGACGCCCTGCGCTTGATTCTCGAAGACACCGACGGCACCCAACTGGAAACCTCCTGCACCCGCTTCTGCGTGGTCTGGCAGGGCAAGGAAGTCTGGATCCAGCACGACGGCCGTGGCCAGCTGCTGATCGGCGTGGACGTCGAAGAAGGCGATGCCGAATACGCCAACCTGTTGCTGCGACCCCTGGCGACCAACCTGGTTAGCCTGCAGCTGGAAATGGAACCGGCCGATGCGGGCGCCGAAGAAGAGGACGGTCACGTTCACGGTCCGGACTGCAACCACTAAAACTCCATCCTTCAGGGACGCCGCCCCATGCTCGCTCTTGGCAAACTGCTCGACTTGACCTTGGCCGGCCGCGAGCCGGCGCAGAAGATCCAGCTGACCACCGGCGGCGTCAGCCTGCGCTGGCTCGGGGAAGGCGCCCTGGAAGTGCGCCCCGCGGCCAACACCGACAGCGGCCTCGACTTGCTGCTGTCGGCCGGTGTGCACGGCAATGAAACCGCGCCCATCGAATTGCTCGACACGCTTGTTCAGGCCATCGCCCGCGGCCAGTTGGTTCCCCGCGCACGCATCCTGTTCCTGTTCGGCAATCCCGAAGCGATGCGCCGTGGCGTCCGCTACATCGAGCGCGACGTCAACCGGCTGTTCAACGGCCGACACGATGCTGTCAGCGGCAACGAAGCCCTGCGTGCCTGCGAACTGGAACGCCTGGCCACGACCTTCTTCAGCCTGCCGCAGCGCACGCGTCTTCACTACGACCTGCACACCGCCATCCGTGGATCACGGATCGAGCAATTCGCCCTCTATCCCTGGAAGCAGGGCCGCGAGCATTCCCGGCAGGAACTGGTGCGCCTGCAGGCGGCAGGCATGCGCGCCGTGTTACTGCAGAACAAGCCTTCCATCACGTTCAGCGCGTTCACCTACGAGCAGCTCGACGCCGAAGCCTTCACCTTGGAGCTGGGCAAGGCCAGGCCGTTCGGGCACAACGCCGAGGTCGATCTGAGTCGTCTGGAGGCCAGCTTGCGGCACTTGATCGAAGGGGTCGAGACGGACCTCGAACAGCCTCTGGATGAGCTGGCGCTGTTTTCGGTTTCGCGCGAAATCATCAAGCACACGGATGCCTTCCGCCTGCACCTGGATGACGATATCGAGAATTTCACCGAGCTGGATCAAGGCTACCTGCTGGCCGAGGACGGTCGTGAGCAGCGCTGGGTCGTGGAAGAGCAGGGGGCGCGCATCATCTTCCCCAACCCCAAGGTTGCCAATGGCCTGCGCGCCGGCATTCTCATCGTGCCGACGGCGCAGGCCTGAGCCTCAAGCGCTTTTCTGTTGCTGCTGCAGGCGACGCAGGGCCCGTACTTTCTGCACGGTATCGGCCACGGTGCGCGCGGCTTCCGCGCCCTTGTGCAGGAAGTGGTTGAAGAAGTAGGTGTGATGCTGCTCGCCGTCGTGGAAATGGTGCGGGGTCAGCACCACCGAGAATACCGGCACTTCGGTTTCCAGCTGCACCTGCATCAGCGCGCTGACCACCGACTGGGCGACGAACTCGTGACGGTAGATACCGCCGTCCACCACCAGGGCCGCGCCGACCACGGCGGCATAGCGGCCGGTCTTGGCCAGCAGCTTGGCGTGCAGGGGGATTTCGAAGGCGCCGCCGACTTCATAGAAGTCGATATCGGCTTCCTGATAACCCAGCGCGCGCATTTCTTCGACGAAACCTTTGCGGCTCTGATCGACAATATCCTTGTGCCAGCAAGCCTGGACGAAAGCGATCCGTTCGTGGGTGTGGCTCTTGCTATCAATTGCAGTGGGTTGCATCGGTTCATTCCTGTTCAAGAAGAAAACAGGGCATGTGGATCGAAGGGGATCTGTGGGTACATGCGTATGGCACGGCCCTGCGTTGGCCTTTTGAAGGTGTCGCAATCCCGTTCTCTCTTCATCCGGACTATGACCGTCGGCCCCGGGATCACACCGGGTCTGCTGACCTTGCGGGCCGTTGCCGACTCACAAGCGCTCGCGGGCTCGACGCGTTGCGCGCCATCACCGCCGGTGGGGAGTTGCACCCCGCCCTGAGAACGTTTGCCACCCCCCATGGGGCGGCGCGAGTTTTGTAACATACTTGCGGACGCGCTGAACAGCGGCCTGGACAATTGTTTCGACAAGGCTTGATTCGTGGCCGCGCAACCCGCAGTAATAGAAGCTGACACGAACCCGAGGCCATCATGTCCATCATCGACCTGCGCAGTGACACCGTTACTCAGCCCACGCCCGGCATGCTCGCGGCCATGCACGCAGCACCGACCGGCGATGATGTCTATGGCGAAGACCCGACGGTCAACCGCCTCGAAGCCGAGCTGGCAACCCGTCTGGGTTTCCAGGCGGCGCTGTTCGTGCCCAGCGGCACCATGAGCAACCTGCTCGCCCTCATGGCCCACTGCGAGCGTGGCGAGGAGTACATCGTCGGGCAGCAGGCGCACACCTACAAATACGAAGGCGGCGGGGCTGCCGTGCTCGGCTCCATCCAGCCCCAGCCCCTGGAATTCCAGCCTGACGGCACGCTGGACCTGGATCAGGTCAAGGCGGCGATCAAGCCCGACGATTTCCATTTCGCCCGCACCCGCTTGCTGGCGTTGGAAAACACCATGCAGGGCAAGGTATTGCCGCTGAGCTACCTGGCCCAGGCCCGCGACTTCACCCGCGTGCATGGCCTGCAACTGCACCTGGACGGCGCCCGGCTGTACAACGCTGCGGTCAAGCTGGGTGTGCCGGCCGGTGAGATCACCCAGTATTTCGATTCAGTCTCGGTGTGCCTGTCCAAGGGCCTTGGCGCACCGGTCGGTTCGGTGCTGTGCGGTACCCAGGCCTACATCGCCAAGGCGCGGCGCCTGCGCAAGATGGTCGGCGGCGGCATGCGCCAGGCCGGGATCCTGGCCGCGGCCGGGCTCTACGCACTGGATCACCAGGTACAGCGCCTGGCGCAGGATCATGCCCATGCCGCGCGGTTGGCCCAGGGACTGCAGGCACAGGGTTACACGGTCGAGCCGGTGCAGACCAACATGGTCTACGTACATCTGGATGCGCGCGCCGGCGCGTTCAAGGAATTCGCAGCCGCCCGCGGCGTCACTGTGACGGCCGCACCGCGGCTGCGCATGGTCACCCATCTGGGTGTCGATGCGCAGCAGATCGAGCAGGTCGTCGGTGTATTCGCCGATTTCGCGCGCAGCTGAACGCTTTGCTGTCCAATTGAGTGGACCAATCGTATAAACACACTGTACCCAGGCCGCAGGGCCTATATAATGCGGCCCTTTGCCGTCGCATCGCCCGTCGGGCGTGCGCACTGGCCTCTGGCCGCAGCCTGTCGTGGAAGAACCTATGAAAAGCGCAGAAATCCGTGAAGCCTTCCTTCGCTTCTTCGAGGAGCAAGGCCACACCCGAGTCGCCTCCAGCTCCCTGATCCCGGGCAACGACCCGACCCTGCTGTTCACCAACGCGGGGATGAACCAGTTCAAGGACTGCTTCCTGGGCCAGGAGAAGCGCGCCTACACCCGTGCCGTGAGCAGCCAGAAGTGCGTACGCGCCGGTGGCAAGCACAACGACCTGGAAAACGTCGGCTACACCGCTCGCCACCACACCTTCTTCGAGATGCTGGGCAACTTCAGCTTCGGCGACTATTTCAAGCGTGACGCGATCACCTATGCCTGGACGTTCCTGACGTCCGAGCTGTGGCTGAACCTGCCCAAGGAAAAACTCTGGGTCACGGTCTACGCCAGCGACGACGAAGCCTACGATATCTGGACCAAGGAAATCGGCGTGCCGGCCGAGCGCATGGTTCGCATCGGCGACAACAAGGGCGCCCCCTATGCGTCCGACAACTTCTGGACCATGGGCGACACCGGCCCCTGCGGTCCCTGCACCGAGATCTTCTACGATCACGGCGCCGACATCTGGGGTGGCCCGCCCGGCTCGCCCGAGGAAGACGGCGATCGCTACATCGAGATCTGGAACAACGTGTTCATGCAGTTCAACCGCACCGCCGACGGGGTTCTGCACCCACTGCCGGCGCCATCGGTGGACACCGGCATGGGCCTGGAGCGGGTCAGCGCGGTCCTGCAACATGTCAATTCCAACTACGAAATCGACCTGTTCCAGAGCCTGCTCGAAGCCTCGGCCAGCGCCATCGGCTGCGCCAACCAGGGCCAGGCCTCGCTCAAGGTTGTGGCCGATCACATCCGCTCCTGCGGCTTCCTGATCGCCGACGGCGTGCTGCCGTCCAACGAAGGCCGTGGCTACGTACTGCGCCGCATCATTCGCCGGGCCTGCCGTCACGGCAACAAGCTGGGTGCCCAGGGCAGCTTCTTCTACCAGATCGTCGCCGCCCTGGTGGCCGAGATGGGCGATGCCTTCCCGGAACTCAAAAGCCAGCAGGCGCACATCGAACGCGTGCTCAAGGCCGAGGAAGAGCAGTTCGCCAAGACCCTGGAGCAGGGCCTGAAGATCCTCGAACAGGATCTGGCCGAGCTCAAGGGCAGCGTCGTGCCGGGCGATGTGGTGTTCAAGCTCTACGACACCTACGGCTTTCCGATGGACCTGACCGGTGACATCGCCCGCGAACGCGAGCTGACCCTGGACGAGGGCCGGCTTCGAGCGCGAAATGAATGCGCAGCGCGAACGCGCCCGTTCCGCCAGCTCGTTCGGCATGGACTACAACAGCCTGATCAAGGTCGATGTACCCACCGTGTTCCTGGGCTACGACGCCAATCACGGCAATGGCAAGGTCATTGCGCTGTACAAGGACGGTGTCGCGGTCGACGTATTGAAAGAGGGCGAGGAGGGCGTGATCATCCTCGACCAGACGCCGTTCTACGGCGAATCCGGTGGCCAGGTCGGTGACCGTGGCTACCTGCTGGCCGGCGGTTCGCGCTTCGACGTGCGCGACACCACCAAGACCAGCGGCGCCTTTGTGCACCACGGCGTGGCCGTGCTCAGCGACCTGGCGGTCGGTGTCGAAGTCAGTGCCGTGGTCGACGAGACCCTGCAGCGGGCCACCGGCCTGAACCACTCCGCCACCCACTTGCTGCACGCGGCCCTGCGCCAGGTGCTGGGCGATCACGTGCAGCAGAAGGGCTCGCTGGTCGACAGTCAGCGCCTGCGCTTCGACTTCAGCCACTTCGAGGCGATCAAGCCCGAGCAGATCAAGGCGCTGGAAGACATCGTCAACGCCGAGATCCGCAAGAACACCCCGGTGCAGACCGAAGTGATGCCGATCGACGAGGCGCGCAAGAAAGGCGCCATGGCGCTGTTCGGCGAGAAATACGGCGACACCGTGCGCGTGCTGACCATGGGTGGCGATTTCTCGGTGGAGCTGTGCGGGGGCATTCACGCCAAGCGCACCGGCGACATCGGCCTGTTGAAGATCACCAGCGAAGGCGGTGTGGCGTCGGGCGTGCGCCGCATCGAAGCGGTCACCGGCGCGACTGCGCTGAACTACCTGAACCAGGCCGAAGAGCAGCTCAAGGAAGCCGCGCAGCTGGTCAAGGGCAGCCGCGACAACCTGATCGACAAGCTCTCGGCAGTCATCGAGCGCAACCGTGCCCTGGAAAAGCAGCTGGAACAGTTGCAGGCCAAGGCCGCCAGCGCCGCTGGCGACGACCTGTCCGCCTCGGCGGTCGAGGTCAAGGGCGTGAAGGTCCTGGCCGCACGTATCGACGGTCAGGACGGCAAGGCACTGCTTGCGCTGGTCGACCAACTGAAGAACAAGCTGGGCCAGGCCGTGATCCTGCTCGGCGGCGTGCACGACGACAAGGTCGTGCTGGTGTCCGGCGTGACCAAGGACCTGACGGCCCGGCTCAAGGCCGGCGACCTGATGAAGCAGGCGGCGACAGCCGTCGGCGGCAAGGGCGGTGGTCGTCCGGACATGGCCCAGGGCGGCGGCGTCGACGCCAGCGCCCTGGACGCTGCACTGGCCCTGGCCGTGCCGTTCGTGGAAAACGCGAACTGATTCAACCCTCGCCAGGGCTCGTGCCTTTCGCGACGAGCCCGGTGTTGTATTTAATGGGCGCCCTTCACGGGCTGAGGCGGCTTTGAAATGGCTTTGATCGTACAGAAATTTGGCGGCACCTCGGTGGGCACTGTCGAGCGTATCGAACAGGTCGCCGACAAGGTGAAGAAATTCCACGATGCCGGCGATGACCTGGTGGTCGTGCTGTCGGCCATGAGTGGCGAGACCAATCGCCTGATTTCCCTGGCCAAGCAGATCAGCGACCAGCCGGTACCACGCGAGCTGGACGTGATCGTTTCCACCGGCGAGCAGGTCACCATCGCGCTACTGGCCATGGCCCTGATCAAGCGCGGCGTCGATGCGGTGTCGTACACCGGCAATCAGGTGCGCATCCTCACTGACAGCGCGCACAACAAGGCGCGCATCCTGCAGATCGACGACCAGAAGATCCGCGCCGACCTCAAGGCCGGTCGAGTGGTGGTCGTGGCGGGTTTCCAGGGGGTCGACGAAAGCGGCAACATCACCACCCTGGGTCGCGGCGGCTCGGACACCACCGGTGTTGCCCTGGCGGCCGCACTGAAGGCCGACGAGTGCCAGATCTACACCGACGTCGATGGTGTCTACACCACCGACCCGCGTGTGGTTGCCCAGGCTCAGCGCCTGGACAAGATCACCTTCGAGGAAATGCTGGAAATGGCCAGCCTCGGTTCCAAGGTGTTGCAGATTCGCGCGGTGGAATTCGCCGGCAAATACAACGTCCCGCTGCGCGTCCTGCACAGCTTTCAGGAGGGTCCGGGCACCCTCATTACCATTGACGAAGAGGAATCCATGGAACAGCCGATCATTTCCGGCATCGCCTTCAACCGCGATGAAGCCAAGCTGACCATCCGTGGCGTGCCAGACACCCCCGGCGTGGCCTTCAAGATCCTCGGCCCGATCAGCGGGGCGAACATCGAAGTCGACATGATCGTGCAGAATGTTTCTCACGATAACACCACCGATTTCACCTTCACCGTGCACCGCAACGATTACCAGGCCGCTCTGGCCGTGCTGGAGCAGACCGCCAGCGAGATCGGTGCGCGTCAGGTGGTGGGCGATACCAAGATCGCCAAGGTGTCCATCGTCGGTGTCGGCATGCGCTCGCACGCCGGTGTAGCCAGCCGCATGTTCGAGGCCCTGGCCAAGGAAAGCATCAACATCCAGATGATCTCCACTTCCGAAATCAAGGTTTCGGTGGTCATCGAGGAGAAGTACCTGGAGCTGGCCGTGCGTGCGCTGCACACGGCCTTCGAGCTCGATGCCGCCCGACAGGGTGAGTAACGTGCAGTGAGAGAAGGGCGCGGCTAACCGCGCCCTTCTTTGTTTTCGGGCGATGTCCATGGCTTCCCACCATGGGTGAGTGCCCTTTTTTGCAGACTGTGTTGTCCCTGAAATGAAAGCGTAAGGAGAAAGGTATGCTGATTCTGACTCGTCGGTGCGCGGAAAGCCTGATCATTGGCGACGGTGAAATCACCATCACGGTGCTTGGCGTGAAAGGTGGCCAGGTACGAATCGGGGTGAATGCACCCAAGGAAGTGGCCGTCCACCGCGAAGAAATCTACCTGCGGATCAAGAACGAGAAGGACGACGAACCAAGCCATTAATTTTTATCGTTTTTTATGTTTGCAAACGGGGAAGAAGGTGGTTAATATACGCCCCGTGTTGCGGAGAGCTGGCCGAGTGGCCGAAGGCGCTCCCCTGCTAAGGGAGTACACCTCAAAAGGGTGTCGGGGGTTCGAATCCCCCGTTCTCCGCCATTATTTGCGTAGTACGTTGAATCTGGCTTTTTCTGTAAGTTGTTGAAATTACTGAAAAAAGCGCTTTACAAAAGAAATCGACGGCCTATAATGCGCGGCAACAAATGCACTCGTAGCTCAGCTGGATAGAGTACTCGGCTACGAACCGAGCGGTCACAGGTTCGAATCCTGTCGAGTGCACCATACAAGAAGCTGTTTTCAGCAATGTCTGCAGCTTCTGCTTCAACCAGTGGTAACCTGGTCCAACAAAATGCCACCTGCACTCGTAGCTCAGCTGGATAGAGTACTCGGCTACGAACCGAGCGGTCACAGGTTCGAATCCTGTCGAGTGCACCATACAAGTGAAAAGCCCGCATTTATTGCGGGCTTTTTGCTTTCTGCGTTTTGAGTGTTCTGGAAGACGGCGTCTGCTCCTCAGCCAGGTACTTGGGTCTTCTCTTTTTCTTCATGCGACTGGCTTTTTTCGGTGCCTTGACGGGCGGCGTGGGTGGCGCTGCCAACCGTGTACGTGTGCCGTCCTCGACGATCGTGACCGGCAGCCGACGGGGCGCCGCCTTGCGCGCCATGGGCTTTCTTCCGGATGCCGGGTTCAGCGCTCGCTGACGCACCCAGGGCTGGGTTTCGGGGCAGTTCGAGTGGGTGAAGGTAATGTGCCCCTGCGGGCCTTGGCAGCGTTGCACTACGTCGGCGTCGGCCGGGTGCGCCAGCGAAGCCAGCAGCACAAGCGTGGAGAAGGATCTGTACACCGGTGTCCGTCCTGGGTTGTGGATCGTGTTGGCTTGCAGACTAGTCAGCCCTGGCGACGCACGCTTTGTGCTTTGTTTACCGAATGCGTCGTCCCACCCCCGTTGAGGCATGATTTGCGAGCGTTGCACGCAAGCAGTTGTTTCACCCTGTTTTTTTCGCTATGAATCCGTACAACTTGTGTATGATTGCGCCCGTCAGCCCCGCCGGGGCTTTGGAAAACCTCCATGGACTTACCCAGTAGTTACTCGCTAAAGCTGTATACACATCAAGAATCGACCGATTGATTCTCCCGGCGGGCCCACTGCTGGGAGTGGAGTTCGCCTATGTCTGAAGTAGAAGCAAAAAAAACGCAAGAAAGCCTGCAGGATCGTCTGGCCCAGGTCATCGACCTGTTGCAGCGCCAGCGTATCGTCGAAAGCCTGGCTCATCGCCAGGAAGGCCAGCACAACGATCTGGTCGAAAATCTTGTTCACCGGCAGAACCTGGTCGAGTTGCAACGCAAGCTCGACGATCTTCACTCCGCCGACGTCGCCTACATCCTCGAAGCCTTGCCCCTGGAAGAGCGCCTGACGGTCTGGCAGTTGGTCAAGGCCGAGCGCGACGGCGACATCCTGCTCGAAGTATCGGACTCGGTACGCGAAACCTTGCTTGCGGACATGGACGATTTCGAGATCCTCGCTGCGGCCAAGGAAATGGACGCCGACGAACTCGCCGACCTGGCCTCCGAACTGCCGCGCGACGTGGTTCACGAGCTCATGGAAACCCTGGATGCCCAGCAGCGCGAGCGCGTGCGTTCGGCCCTGAGCTACGAGGACGACCAGGTCGGTGCGCTGATGGACTTCGAGATGGTCACCATCCGCGAAGACGTCAGCCTGGAAGTGGTGCTGCGTTATCTGCGCCGTCTCAAGGAGCTGCCTGGCCACACCGACAAATTGTTCGTGGTCGACTCCGACGGCATTCTCAAGGGCGTGCTGCCGATCAAGCGCCTGCTGGTCAACGACCCGGAAAAACAAGTGGCGGCGGTGATGGCCAGTGATACCGTCAGCTTCCATCCGGACGAAGATGGCTACGAAGCGGCGCAGGCGTTCGAGCGCTACGACCTGATTTCCGCGCCCGTGGTGGACAAGCACGGCAAGCTGATCGGGCGTCTGACCATCGACGTCATGGTCGACCTGATTCGTGAAGAAAGCGAAAGCGAAGCGCTGCGCACGGCCGGTCTGCGCGAGGAAGAAGACATCTTCGCCTCGGTATGGCGTTCGCTGCGCAACCGCTGGTCATGGCTGGCGATTAACCTGATCACGGCGTTCATGGCTTCGCGGGTGATCGGCCTGTTCGAAGGCTCGATCGAAAAATTGGTGGCTCTGGCGGCGCTCATGCCGATCGTGGCCGGTATCGGCGGCAACTCCGGCAACCAGACCATCACCATGATCGTGCGCGCCATGGCGTTGGACCAGGTCAGCCCTGGCAACGGCAATACCAAGCGCCTGATGCGCAAGGAACTGGGCGTCGCGCTGGTCAACGGCGTGGTCTGGGGCGGTGTGATCGGGGTCGTGGCGTATCTGCTGTACGGCAGCTGGTCGCTGGGCGTGGTGATGACTGCCGCGATGACCTTGAACCTGCTGCTCGCCGCGTTCATGGGCGTGTCGATTCCCATGGCCCTGGCCAGGTTCGGTCGCGACCCGGCGATGGGCGCCAGTGTGATGATCACCGCCGTCACCGACAGCGGTGGATTCTTCATCTTCCTTGGCCTGGCCACCCTGTTCCTGATGTAGGCCCGCGACCCCATCGCCGGACCGCCGGATCGGCATCCAGCGATGGGGTAGGGCACGTGCTTGCGTGCCCTTTACTCTACGCCTGCACCCCCTCGAAGTGTTTCATCGCCAGCGGCTTGCCGATGGGCCCGCGCCAGATGCGTTGCGCTTCGTCACCCTGCTCCTGCTGCCAGCGCAAGCCCTGCATGCGTTGATCCGGCCGCTTGATGTGGGCTTTTTCGAACTGCTCGAACCTCGCCCGCTCCCGACGGTAGTGAAAGTGTGCGTACCACAGCGGGACGGGTGGCTCGGCGGTGAGGTCACGGATGACGTACTCCTGAAGAAAATCGGGTTCGGCCCGTCCGGTGCCGATGGGGGTGCGATTTCCCACTTTGGCGATATCCACCTGGCGTTGTTCGAGTAGATAGTCCAGGTATCCCTCGGTGGGCGTCTGGCTGCTCATCGCCTGCTGGATGCGCAAGGCCCGACCCTTGGCCCGCAGCTCCCTGGCCCGCGTGCGCAGGCGCTGTGCCAGTTCATGCTCAGGCTGGCGCTGCTCGATGGCCAAGGCACGCAACTCCAGTTGCCTGCCCTGGTTGACCATCAAGTCTTCGAGATTGGCCGGTGCTTCGCCTGGGACGGCGTAGCGGGCCACTCGTCGTTCGTGGGCATCGCTGGCATCCAGCCATTTCCGGCCTTCGGCGAGCAGTTCACTCAGGGGCTGCGCAGGGCCCGGCAACGTGGTGCCCGGTGCATCGTCCTGCAGGCGCCACTGGTTGCCCACCCGTCGGTAGGTTTCCTGTCTGCCGCCAGCGCCGGTGAGGGTGAAGATCCGTTCTCCGTCCGCCCCGCGGCCTTGGTTGCCGATGAAGAAATCATGCTCGTGGGTTTCGAACACCCTGCGGCTCGAAGGGCCGGGTCGTTTGGGCCGCCGGGCGATGCTGCCCAGTTGCGGCATCATCCGGTCGGCATGGTCGATCAGACGATCCAGAGACTGCATCATCCGCTCGAACGCTTCCAGGTCGAAGCGATCCGGCCGATTGCGCCGCCAGATGTTCATCTGGTTGCGATAATCGACGTAGATCTGCCGCGAGCTGCGAAGCACGTTCTGTCGCTCGCGCAGGTCGGCTGCGGTCTCGAGCAGCTGATAATGGCTCTCCAGACCGTTATGGAAGCGGTTTCTCAAGGGCCGGGTATCGAGCAGGTGATACATCTGCGATACATCGCTGACGTCCGCAGTTCTGTGCGCCAATTGCGTCAGGTTGGAGGCGCGGCCGATTTCCAGGTCCGCGTCTGTCAAGGCGTCCAGCACTTCGCGCAGCTGGGCGCGGTCGCTACGCTGGGTCACCCGGCCGGTCCAGGTCTCGGCCTGCTGCAGGCGCTGCCTCATGAGTTCGAACTGTTGGTCCATGGCCAGGCGCATGCGGCGTTGTTCGAGCATTTTCGCCACGGGTAGATCGAACAGCTCCCCCGGGGTACGGACCTGGTCGAGCGCTTCGATCAGCTCGTTGATCGTGCGTCGGGCCAGGTTGGCATGGTTGATCTTGCGTCCTGCGACGATATAGGCGACCTCGCTCTGGAATTGCTTGTTGCGCTTGAGGAAGTCACGGGAGACCAGGCCTTCGTGTTCCTGCAACAGCATGTAGAGCGTTTCGGCGCGCTGGATGTCGCTGGCACACGCCGCTTCGGCACTGGCGCGCCGCTGCGGGTCGGCGGCTTGCGTCATGATCAGCGGTTCATGGCGTTCCAACTGCGTGTGCAGCTGTCTGTTCTGGTGCTCGATGCTACCGGAGAGTTCGAAGTGACGGCGGTACTGGCGATCCACCAGCCAGCGCGGCAGTCGTTCGCGGACAGCGGCAGGCCAGAGCGGCTGCAAGCCATCGGCGGCGCGATGGCCGAGATAGCCCAGCACGCCACCGCCGCCCGCCAGCCCCTCCTTGATCAACGTGCCGTAGAGCGCGCCATGGGTCTGCCAGCGCCCGCTGGGATCCAGTGCAATGGGCTGCGCATAGGTCTTGCCGGCCGTGCCGTGCAGGCGCCAGGTCTGCGGGCTGGCGTGAAGCGTGACGCGGTAGGGTTGGCCGTCGCGCAGAATGAAATCGCCGTCGGCATGGCGGTAGATACCACGGTACAGACCCTGGGTGGCCGGTTGCAGGTCACTCAGGTCCAGCGGCAAGGTATAGCCATAACCGATGAAAGGGTCGGGTCTGCCTGCCGAGGCTGACTGCACCGCGCGGGGGCCGCCTGCGCGCCTGGCCAGCATCGACCACTGTCTTGCGCGAGCCCGCAAGCGGCCGCCGGCGGGGAGCGAAACGGCGCCTGGGACGATATCGATGGCCGCATCGATCAGGGCACCGAGCATGGCTTCCAGCTGGTCCAACCCTTCGCTCACATGGCCAGCACGCCACGCACCGACTGCGGCGTTGGCGGCCGTCCAGGCATCGAGCAAAGCCACTGCGGTGCCGACGAAGGGCAGGACGCCGAGGGCCATTTTCAGGTAGTTGAATACGTTGCCGTGGGCCAGGGCCGCTTGCTGCAGGTACAGGGCATCATTGCTGCGCCCTCGCCGGCGCTGGGCTTCGATGAGCCGACCCATGTGCGCGTCGAGCAGATGACTGGCCAGCGAGGTGGTGGCTGGCCAAGGGTGGCCGACGCCAATCAACGCGTCGAAGTTGCGCAACCCTGCCTGATCGATTCGCGCCTTGTGGCTGGCGGCGCTGCCGGCAATGGCCCGATCGGCCAGGTAGTCGGCCATCGTGCTGTCGAAGCTCAGGTTGAACAGCCCCAGGCGTGCGGCTTCAAGGCTTGGGTATTCGCGCAGGCAGCGATGGTCGGGAGCGTCGGGCAGGTACAGCAGGGTTGGGCCGCCGCTGCGATCGTGAATGAAGGTCAGCCCGGACAGCGTGGTGGGTCGATCATCGGTATCGCTGCCGCCGACCGTGAGCCGCGCGGGCAGTAACTGCACGTCTTGCCCGCCAGCGCGCCAGGCCGATGCTGCGCTGGCGTCGATGGCGAGCACGGCCAGGGCGTGGCCACGGGTGCTGATCCAGCCCCGATGACGGGCATAGTCGCTTTGCATGTGCAGCATCAGCCGCATGGGTTCGAGCAGGCATTCGCGCTGATGGGCCTGGGCATAGGCAGACTGTCCGGCGCGACCCAGGAACGCCTGGCGGATCTTGTCTTCGCATGCCTGCGCCAGATCCAGGTCGCGCACCGTTCGACGCAGGTAGTCGAGATCGATGCCGGCCACGACCCGAGCGCGCTGCTCGGCATCGGCGCCGCTGACCTTGACCTGCATGAAGCCCAGACGTTGCAGCACGTCGTCGTCGATGTTGTGCTGCGCCAGCCGGACGAGGGGCCATGGCGTGCGTTCCGGGCCCGCGCTGGCGACGGTCTGCTGCGGCGTGCCAGGCGCGCCGGAACCGGACACGGGTTGTTTGCGATGGATGACCCGGTCGGGGATGTCGATCACCACTTCCACGTCGTCGGTCAGCTCGAAGTCGGTGCGCAGTCGCTGCTGCAGCAGCGCATGGGCGTAGCGATCGAGGTCCGGCAGATCCCGTTCCAGTTGCCGATTGGTTGCACGCACCGCGCGCACGTAGTCGCTGAGCAAAGCCTTCAGGCGCCCACGGTCCTCAGGTGCAAGGGTTTTCAACCAACCGGGCAGTTCACCTTCCAGGCGCTCGCTGAAACCTTCCTGGGCCAGTTGCACATAGGCACGGTCGCGCGCGGCGTGGGCAGGTACCAGCAATTGCTCGTAGGTGGATGCAGTCAGTTGCTGCAGGGCTTCCAGGCGCTCCGGCGCATGAGTGGCGGCCGGCAGACGCGCGATGAGCTCACTGGCCTGTTGCTCGCACGCGGACAGTTGATTCTGCAGGCCATAGTCGAAGAAGTCGCCGGCCACCGGGGACAGGTGCAGGGTGACATCGTGGGTACCTGCACTCAGGCGCAACAGTGTGCGCTTGAGGTGGGCCACGGATTCGAACGGCTCCAGGCCGCCGCCGACGCCTGGCCAATACACCAGCACGGAGCCGTCACTCGCCGGTGTTTGCGTGGGCATGAACGCCACCACGCCGGGCAGTTCCTGAGTCAGGGTCGTGGTGGTGGTACCGCTCAGACTGGCGACGGACAGTGCCAGCGCGCAAGCGAGGCCGCTCTCGGTGCCGCGCGTGCTTGCTTGCGGGTGAGCGAGCAGGCCGTGCATCAATTGCACTTGGGGCGGGGTCAGCAGCCCCAGCGCCTGTTGCACGGCCACTTCGGCGCGCAAGCCTTCCAGGCGCGCCTGGTACAGGGACGAATAATGCGCGTTGGGCAAATAGCGCAGGCGGTAGAGATCTTCCAGCCGTTCGGCGCCCAGCAGCCCGGCCGCTGCCTGGGCCGCGCGCTGCTGGGCGGCGGTCAGGGCGGCGAGAAGGCCCTTGAGGCGCACCCAACCTGGGCTGTCGGAGCCGGCTGGCAGCTCGTCCCCGAGCAGCTTCAGCATTGCCTGATACTGGCGTTTGAGCTCGGCCCAGCGATGGTTCTGCGGAATGTCAGGGCTGAGGCTGCCGAACGTGGTGAAGTTGTCGACACTGTGCGGCGGCTCGGGGGGGTCGAAGGCGGTCAGGTTGGCGAACGGCAGTGCGGTTGCGGGCAGGCTTGCAGCGTCGGTTTTTTCTGCAGACGGATCCTCATCGTAGGAACGCGGCAAGGTGCGCGCCGCTTCCAGATAGCGCGTGCGGCTGTGGCTCAACCATTGCTTGCAGGCGCTGGAAAGCTGCGCGGGTTGGTAGCTGAGCTTCACGGCGGCATCGGCGGGCAGGGTTGCGTGGGGCCAGACCTGAGAACGATTCTGCAGCAGGTAGGTCTGCAATGCCTGGCGATCGGCAAAGGCCAGCAATGCGGGATCGTGTGAGGGCAGGTAGAGCAACTGCGCGACAGGCGCATCGCTGTCCAGGGTCAGCAGCAGGGCTCCGGCAGTTTTCAAGCGGGTGCCGTCGGCCGTCTGCAAGGCGACGGTTTCCACATAGATCTGTCGCGAGTGTGTTTCGCTACCGCCTTCGAGCAGGGTCAACAGCGGCAGGAGCTGGGTGTGGTTCAGTTGACCGTGATAGTAGGCGAGCTGCGCAGCCGCCTGCAGGTGGTCGAGGAAGGCTTGTTCGGCCACCGCTCGACGCGAGACCGCCGAATCGGGTGCACGGCCGTTCCAATAGTCGATCCAGTGTTGCCTGCGTCGATCCTCCAGCGCCTGATCGTCCAGCGGTGGCTGCTGCGCCGGGAGGGCGTCGCTCGCGCGCGGCGCGTGCGCAAGCAGTGTCTGCAGGCGAGTGCGGGCGCGTTCCCAGAGCAGGGAGCCCTCCTGCAACAGGTTGTCGTGGCGCATCGGATAGGTACGGTAGGTCAGCGCACGGGCAACGAAGGGGGTAGGGGCATCGTTCATGTAGACGGTTTCCTGATGTCGAGGCGATGACCGGCAGGGTCATCGCGCTCGCCATTACGAACCGTGAGCGAGGCGCCAGGGCGCTACTTAGATAGTGCCTGGTCTGCCGGACTCAGCGTACCGCGCTGACGCCGTCCAGGGTCGAGAACGAGGTGTCCTTGGCAGTCAGCAGGAAGTCACGCATGTAGGGCGCGTCGAGCATGTCGGTGCGCACCGCTGCATACAGCGTCGCGAACAGGCCCTTGTCGCCCAGGCGTTTGGCCTTCACATAGCCGCGCGAACTGTATTCGTGCAGCGCCCAGTGAGGCATGCCACAGACGCCGCGACCGCTGGCCACCAGTTGCATCATCATCACCGTCAGTTCGGAGGTGCGCACCTGCGCCGGCTCGATGTCGGCCGGCTCCAGGAAGCGCGTGAAGATGTCCAGGCGGTCGCGCTCCACCGGGTAGGTGATCAGGGTTTCGCTGGCCAGGTCTTCGGGCACGATGAAGGGTTTGCTCGCCAGTGCGTGCTGGTTGGCCACCGCCAGCATGGCTTCGTAGGTGAACAGCGGTACATAGGTAATGCCTGGTAGCTCCAGTGGATCAGAGGTCACCACCAGGTCCAGGTCGCCGCGGGCGAGGGCCGGCAAGGGCGCGAAAGCGAAGCCGGAGGCCAGGTCCAGTTCCACTTCCGGCCAGGCATCGCGGAATTGGTCGATGGTCGGCATCAGCCATTGGAAGCAGCTGTGACATTCGATGGCCATGTGCAGCCGGCCTGCGGTGCCGCCGGCCAGACGAGCGATGTCACGCTCGGCGCCGCGCAATAACGGCAGTGTGGCGTCGGCCAGCTGCAGCAGGCGCAGCCCGGCGCTGGTGAAGCGAATCGGTTTGGTCTTGCGCACGAACAGTTGCATGCCCAGGCGCTCCTCCAGTTCCTTGAACTGGTGGGACAGCGCCGACTGGGTCAGGTGCAGGCGCTCCGCAGCTTCCACCAGGCTGTCGGCCTCGCGCAGGGCGTGCAGGGTTTTCAGGTGACGGATTTCGAGCACCTTGGTCTCCATGAGTAGAACTTGTGATCAACACGAAAAGATTGAGTTTGTCTCATGTTGGTGTGGTTGTCGACAATGGCGCCATCATTTACAAGGAGCTGCACTCATGGCACTGGCCCACACCCTCGGATTTCCTCGCATCGGCGCCGACCGCGAACTGAAAAAGGCGCTCGAAGCGTATTGGAAAGGCGATCTCGATCAGGCAGCCCTTCGTCAGACCGGCCGCGAGCTGCGTGCCCGCCACTGGCAGTTGCAAGCGCAGGCCGGCATCGAATTGCTGCCGGTGGGGGACTTCGCCTGGTATGACCAGATGCTGGCCCACTCGGCTGCCTTCGGCGTGGTGCCCAGCCGTTTCGCCGATGCCCTGGGCGCCGATGGCAGGCCCACGCTCGACACGTTGTTCGCCATGGCGCGTGGTGCCGGAAGCTGTTGCGGCGGTGCAGCGGGCGAGACCCAGCATGCTTTGGAGCTGACCAAGTGGTTCGATACCAACTACCACTACCTGGTGCCTGAATTCAGTGCCGACCAGCGCTTCGTGCTCAGTTGGGAGCAGTTGTTCGAAGAGGTCGACGAGGCCGTCGCGCTCGGATACAAGGTCAAGCCCGTGCTGATCGGGCCGCTCACGTACCTGTGGCTGGGCAAGGCCAAGGGCTCGGCCTTCGACAAGCTCGACCTGCTCGAACGCCTGTTGCCGGTGTACGGTGAGATCCTTTCGCGCCTGGCCCGGCAGGGGGTGGAGTGGGTGCAGATCGACGAACCGATCCTGGGCCTGGATTTGCCCCAGGACTGGAAGAATGCGTTCGAGCGCGCCTACCACATTCTCCAATACTCACCGCTGAAGAAGCTGCTGGCGACCTACTTCGCCAGCCTGGACGACAACCTCGGCCTGGCTGCGGGCCTGCCGGTAGATGGCCTGCACGTCGACCTGGTGCGCGCGCCCGAGCAGCTGCCGGCGGTGCTCGATCGCCTGCCCACCTACAAGGTCCTCTCGGTCGGGGTGGTCAACGGCCGCAACGTCTGGCGCTGCGACCTGGAGGCGGCGCTTGCGCACCTGCAGCAGGCCCGCGAGCGTTTCGGCGCCAATCTGTGGGTGGCCAGTTCCTGCTCGTTGCTGCACAGCCCGGTCGATGTGCGCCGCGAGGATCGACTCGATGCCGAACTCAAGAGCTGGCTGGCCTTCGCCGTGCAGAAGTGCGAGGAGATCGCCGTGCTCGTGCAGGCCCTGAACACACCCGAAGCACTCCAGGTAAAGCAGGCGCTTGCTCAGAGCCAGGCGGTAAGGGTCAGTCGCGAGCACTCACCGCGCATTCACAAGCCGGCCGTGCAAGCGCGTCTCGCAGCGGTGACGCCTGCCGATACGCAACGTTCGTCGGCCTTCGCCACGCGCATCGACGTACAGCGGGCGCACCTGCGCTTGCCGACGTTTCCTACCACCACTATTGGTTCCTTTCCGCAAACCGCATCGATTCGTCTGGCTCGCCAGGCGTACAAGTCCGGCAAGCTCTCGGCCAACGACTACACCGACGCGATGCACGTCGAGATTCGCCATGCGATCCAGGTTCAGGAGCGTCTGGGCCTGGATGTGCTGGTGCATGGCGAGGCCGAGCGCAACGACATGGTCGAGTACTTCGCCGAGCAGTTGGATGGCTACCTGATCACCCGCTTCGGCTGGGTACAAAGCTATGGTTCGCGCTGCGTCAAACCGGCGGTCATCTACGGCGACATCAGCCGCGAGCGCGCCATGACCGTGGACTGGATCACCTATGCCCAGCGACAGACCGGCAAGTGGGTCAAGGGCATGCTGACCGGTCCGGTGACCCTGCTGATGTGGTCGTTCGCCCGCGAAGACCTGCCGCGGGAAGTCCAGGCACGGCAGTTGGCCCTGGCGGTTCGCGACGAAGTGCAGGACCTGGAACGCGCCGGGATCCGCATCATCCAGATCGACGAGGCGGCGTTTCGCGAGGGGCTGCCGCTGCGTCGGGCACAGTGGCCGGCCTACCTCGAATGGGCCGTGCAGGTATTCAGGCTGTGCGCCAGTGGCGTGGCCGATGCGACGCAGATTCACACGCACATGTGCTACAGCGAATTCAACGACGTGATCGAGGCCATCGCCGCCATGGACGCGGATGTCATCACCATCGAGACCTCGCGCTCGGACATGGAGTTGTTGCAGGCCTTCGAAGCGTTCGAGTACCCCAATGACATCGGCCCGGGGGTGTACGACATTCATTCGCCGCGCGTCCCGGACACCGAACAGATGCTGCGCTTGCTGACCTTGGCCGCAGCGCGTATCCCGGCCGAACGGTTGTGGGTCAACCCCGATTGCGGGCTGAAGACCCGTGCCTGGCCCGAAACCGAAGCGGCGCTGGTCAACATGGTGGCGGCCGCGCGCCAGGCCCGGCAACGGCTGGCCTGAGCGCGAACCACAGACCGTACAGCGGAGTTCATCAAACGGTCACAGAAGTGTGGCAGCGCGATGTACGAAAAGTCATCAGACTCGCGCCTCAATGGGGTTCTGCGTTCTGGTGCAAGTCATGCGTCTATGGGTGTTTCTGACCGCGCTGCTGTGCGGTCAGTGGGTTTTTGCAGCTGCACGCTGCGATGTCGATGTTCCGCTTCAACACGCTCCACTGGCTCAGGTCAGCCTGGCCTATCAAAGTATCGGTCGCGTTCAGGACCCAGCGCTGTTGCTGGTGATGGGGCTGGGTGGGCAACTGATCGACTGGCCCGATGAAGTGGTCAGCGCCCTGTGTGAGCAGGGCTTTCGGGTGATTCGCTACGACAATCGCGATGTCGGCCTGTCGACCTGGTCGCAGCCGCCGCCGTCGGCCAACCTGGCCTTCGAGGTGCTGCGCTACAAGCTGGGCCTGGCGGTGTCGGCGCCGTACAGCCTGACCGACATGGCCGATGACGCACTGGAATTGATGGATGCGCTGCAGGTGCAACGCTTCCACGTGCTGGGCGCGAGCATGGGCGGGATGATCGCCCAGCACCTGGCCGATCGTGCGCCGCAGCGGGTGCAGAGCCTGACCCTGATCATGTCGAGTTCGGGCGCGCCGGGCCTGCCGGAGCCGCGTCCGGCCTTGCTTCAGCTGCTGGCCAAGCGCAGCGCGCCGAGCCGGGAGTTGGCGCTGCAGCAGCAGGCTGACTTGCTGGCAGCGTTGGGCAGCCCGCAGATCGCCGATGATCGCGCCGAGCTGCTGCATCAGGCGCAGGTGTCATACGACCGTGCGTTCAATCCACTGGGGGTGCAGCGACAGATCATGGCGATTCTGGCCGAGCCCAGCCGGGTGGCCTTGCTCAACCGCCTGCGGGTGCCGACGCTGGTGGTGCATGGCACGGCCGATCCGCTGCTGCCGGTGATGCATGGGGTGCATCTGGCGGCGCATATCAAGGGCAGCCAGTTGCGGCTGATACCGGGGTTGGCGCATCGCTTCCAGGAGGCCTTCAAGGCGCCGCTGTTGGGGGCGGTGTTGCCGTACCTGGCGCAGCAGCGGCAGCGGGAGGGAGTGTTGGCGGGGTTGTAGTGGGTTGTGGGGTGTCAGGCGGGGCCTCTTCGCGGGCAGAGACCCGCTCCCACAAGTAAAGGCTCACTAGGTCTCTGTGGGAGCGGGTCTCTGCCCGCGAAGAGGCCCGCAAGCCAATCACACCTATCAGTTCAACCCGTACTTCTTGACCTTGTCGAACAGGGTGGTCTTGGCCATGCCCAGCTCCTGGCTGGCCTGGCTGAGGTTGCCCGCCGTTCGCTGCAGAGCCTCGGTCAGCAAGTTGCGCTCGAACGCCTCCACCGCTTCGGAAAAGCCCAGGCTGACCACGCTGGCCGCACCGTTCTTCTTGAAGGCCGGCAGGCCCAACGCATAGCGCTCGGCCACGTTGCGCAGTTCGCGGACGTTACCGGGCCAGTCGTGGCTCATCAGGCGCGACACGGTCTGCGCATCGAGTTCCGGCGGCTCGCGGTCGAAGCGCAAGGCGGCCAGCTGCAGAAAATGCTGGAACAGCTCGAGAATGTCTTCACGGCGCTCGCGCAGCGGCGGCAGCTCCAGCGTGACCACGTTGAGGCGGTAATACAGGTCGCTGCGAAACTGGTTCTGCCGGCTCAACGTGTCCAGATCCGACTTGGTGGCAGCGATAAGACGGCAATCCACGGCAATGCTCTGATTCGAACCCAGGCGTTCCAGGGTGCGTTCCTGCAGCACCCGCAGCAGCTTGATCTGCAAGGGGATGGGCATGCTTTCCACTTCGTCGAGGAACAACGTGCCCTGGTCGGCGTGTTCGATCTTGCCGATGCGGCGCTTGCCGGCACCGGTGAAGGCATTGGCCTCGTGACCGAAAATCTCGCTTTCGAACAACTGTTCCGGCAGCCCGCCGCAGTTGAGCGCCACGAACGGCTGTGGCTGACGGCGGCTGAAGTCGTGCAGGCAGCGGGCGACCAGCTCCTTGCCAGTGCCGGTTTCGCCTTCGATCAGCACGTTGGCCGAAGTGTCGGCGACATTGGCGATCAGCTCGCGCAGGTTCTGCATGGCCGGTGAGCGACCGATGATGCGACCTTCCAGGGAGCTGCGCTCGGCCAGTTGCCGACGCAACGAGCTGACCTCGCGGGCCAGGCCGCGCTGCTCCAGCGCGCGGCGGACCACGTCCACCAGGCGTTCGGGCGAGAAGGGCTTTTCCATGAAGTCGTAGGCGCCGCTGCGCATGGCACCCACGGCCATGGAGATGTCGCCATGGCCGGTGATCAGCACCACCGGCAGGCTGGGGTCACGCGCCTTGAGTTGGCTCAGCAGTTCCAGGCCGTCCATGCCGGGCAGGCGGATGTCGCTGACGACGATGCCGGCGAAGTCGTCGCCGATGCACGCCAGCGCGGCCTCGGCACTGGCCACGCCCTGGCTGGGTATGTCTTCCAGCGCCAGGGCCTGCTGGCAGCCGAGCAGTACATGGGGGTCGTCTTCGACGATCAGGACGGTCAAGGCGTTCATGGCGACTCGCTGGGCGACGCTGCCGCAAGCGGCAGGCTGAGAATGAAAGTGGTGCCACCGTCGGCCGGGTGCTCGACGGCCAGGTTGCCACCGGCGGCGGCCGCCAGGCTGGCCGACAGGGTCAGGCCAAGGCCCAGGCCGTGATCGCCGGGCTTGGTGGTGAAGAAAGGTTCGAACAGGTGCTTGCGGGTCTCGACATCGATGCCGTGGCCGTTGTCGCGCACGCGCAGGGCGTAGCGTTCACCCTCCATGCGGCCGTCCAGCCACAGCGTCGGTTCCGATGCGCCGGCGGTGGCATCCAGCGCGTTGCCGATCAGGTTGACCAGAATCTGCTCGAGACGGGTCTGGTCGATCGCCAGTTGCAGCTCGGCGCACGTGCGTTCCACGCTCAGGTGGCTGGCCTCGATGCGGCTGGCCAGCACCTGCAGCGCACCGTCCAGGGCCTTGCCCAGGCTGGCCTGACCCTTGTCGTCGCCACGCCGAGCGAAGGAGCGCAGGCTGGCAGTGATGCGGCCCATGCGATCGATCAGTTCGTTCATGGTGCTCAGGTTGGTGCTGGCCGTGTCCAGCGCACCGCGCTCCAGGAAGCGCACGGTATTGCCCGACAAGGTGCGCAGCGCTGCCAGCGGCTGGTTGAGCTCGTGGGCGATGCTGGTCGACATCTGCCCGATGGCCGCCAGCTTGCCTGCCTGGACCAGTTCATCCTGGGCCTTGCGCAGGGTTTCCTCGGCCTGACGGCGTTCACGGATCTGGCCCTTGAGCCGTTCGTTGCTGGCGCGCAGGTCCTGGGTTCGCTCGGCGATGCGGCGCTCCAGGTGGCTGTTGGCCTGTTCCAATGCCTCACGAGCGGCCAGACGGGTGGCCAGCACCTTGCGGCGCTCGTTCCAGGCGATCAGCAGGAAGGCCAGCAAGGCAAACGCCACGGCCACCAGCACGCCCTGGACGATGGCTTCGTGGCGCAGGTCCTGCAGGGACGTGAGCAGGGTGAAACGCCAGGGTGTGTCGGCCAGGCGCCGCGACTGCGACAGGTAGGTGACGTTGATGTCCTTGCCCGGCTTGTCGGTGTGGGTGGCGAAGGTCAGCAGCTCGACGCCATCGGCCAGGCTCTGGCGGGCGAGGGGTTCGAGCTCGTTGAGCGGCCACCAGTAATACTGCAGGCTGCGCGCCAGGCGCTCCTTGATTTCCGGGGTCAGCGGGCGTATCGACTTCAGCCGCCGTGCCGGATCGCTGGACAGGATGATGATGCCGTTCTCGTCGCTGACGAAGGCTTCCAGCCGAGCTTTCTGCCAGCGTTCCTCCAGCGCCTCCAGGCGCACCTTGATGACTGCCACGCCGATCAGCTTGCCGTGTTCCTCCAGGCCATGGGCGAGGAAATAGCCAGGCTCGCCAGTGGTGCTGCCGATGCCGTAGAAGCGACCGGGCTGACCACGAATGGCCGCCTGGAAGTAACCGCGGAAGGACAGATCCTCGCCGAGGAAGCTGTCGGCATCGCGCCAGTTGCTGGTGGCCTGCACGCGGCCGGTGGTGTCGAGCACATAGATGGCGCGGCTGCGGCTGCGCCGGTTCAGGCCTTCCAGGTAGTCGTTGACCGCTTGGCGATGTTCGCCGTCGGGGTCGTTGAGCAGGGTCGAGACGCTGTCTTCGAGCTCCAGCAGGCTGGGCAGGTAGGTGTACTTGGTGATTTCGCTTTCGACCGCACGCGCGTGCAGTTCGAGCTGCCGCTCGCCGTTCTCGGACAAGGCACGAATGCTGTTGTGCTCACTCACCAGAAAGCCCACGTAGCCCAGGCCCAGCGTCAACAGCAGGATCAGGGGCGGGAGGAACAGTTGGCGAATCAGGCGGGGCTTCACGATCAGGTCAGGCTTTGTGGCGGGCAGGCATTTCATCACAGTCGCCTTCAAGCAGCCAGCGTCCCGCCGCCCGACAGCGCGGGCGCGGGACGGCCGGTCATCAGTGCTGCAGGATCTTGGCGAGGAATTGCTGAGCGCGGTCGGAGCGCGCGCTGACATCGCCGAAGAACTCTTCCTTGGGGCAGTCTTCGACGATCTGTCCCTGGTCCATGAAGATCACCCGGTTGGCAACCTTGCGCGCGAAGCCCATCTCGTGGGTCACGCACATCATGGTCATGCCTTCGTGGGCCAGTTGCACCATCACGTCGAGCACTTCGTTGACCATTTCCGGGTCGAGCGCCGAAGTCGGCTCGTCGAACAGCATGACCACCGGATCCATCGCCAGCGCACGGGCGATCGCCACACGCTGCTGCTGGCCACCGGACAGCTGGCCAGGGTGCTTGTGGGCGTGGGCCGACAGGCCGACGCGTTCGAGCAGTTGCAGGCCCTTTTTCGTGGCCTCTTCCTTGCTGCGGCCCAGCACCTTGATCTGCGCGATGGTCAGGTTTTCGGTGATGGTCAGGTGCGGAAAACAGCTCGAAATGCTGGAACACCATGCCCACCCGCGAGCGCAGCTTGGGCAGGTTGGTCTTGGGGTCGGCGATGGAGGTGCCGTCGACCACGATGTCGCCCTTCTGGAAAGGCTCCAGGGCATTCACGCACTTGATCAGGGTCGATTTGCCCGAACCCGAGGGCCCGCACACCACGACCACTTCGCCTTTCTTGACCTCGGTGCTGCAATCGGTGAGCACCTGGAAGTCGCCATACCACTTGTTGATGTTCTTGATGGAGATCATACGGCTAACCTTTTTTGCAGACGCTTGACCAGAAGGGAGGCGCTGAAACTGATGACGAAGTACACCACGCCGGCGAAGATCAGGAACTCGTTGGCCCGACCGATGATGTCGCCGCTGGCACGCGCCGAGTTGAGAAAGTCCACCAGGCCGACGGTGTAGACCAGCGAGGTGTCCTGGAACAGGATGATGCTTTGCTGCAACAGCAGCGGGGTCATCTTGCGAAACGCCTGGGGCAGGATGATCAGGCGCATGGTCTGACCGTAGTTCATGCCCAGCGCTTGCGCGGCGCCCATCTGGCCCTTGGAAATGGACTGCACACCGGCGCGCACGATTTCACAGAAGTACGCGGCCTCGAACATCATGAAGGCCACGAGGCACGAGGTGAAGGCGCCCACCGGCGTGTCTTCGCCGGTGATCCAGCGCAGCACGAAAGGAACCGCCAGGTAGAACCAGGTGATCACCAGCAGCAGCGGAATGGAGCGGAAGTAGTTGACGTAGGCGCCGGCGAAGCGCGACATCAGCTTGTTCGACGACAGGCGCATCAGGGCCAGCACGGTGCCCAGCGCAATGCCGCCGATGACGCCCAGCACCATCAGCTGCAAGGTCATGACCATGCCGTTCCACATGCCCGGCAGGGCTGGAATGATTCCACTGAAGTCCATCATTTACCTCCCAGGGAGATCAGCCCAGGCACGGCGAGCTTGCGCTCGAACACCCGCATCAACAGCATCAGGCTCATGTTCAGGGTGAAGTAGATCAGCGTGGCCAGGGTAAAGGCCTCGAACAGGTTGGCCGAGAACTCCGCGGTCTGCTTGGTTTGCGCCAGCAGCTCCATCAGACCGATCAACGAGGCCACCGACGAGTTCTTGAACACGTTGAGGAACTCGGAGGTGAGCGGCGGAATGATGATGCGGTAGGCCTGGGGCAGCAGCACGTTCCAGTAGATCTGCGACAGGCTGAAACCCATCGCTCGGGCGGCCGATTCCTGGCCGCGCGGCAGCGCCTGGATACCGGTACGCACCTGCTCGCAGACCCGTGCGGCGGTGAACAGGCCCAGGCAGACCACCACGCTCAGGAACGCCGAGGTGGTCGGATTCAGGTCCTGCTTGTACCACTCCTGCATCCCTTCGGGCAGCAGGTCGGGTACCAGGAAATACCAGATGAACAGCTGCACCAGCAGCGGTACGTTGCGGAACAGCTCGACGTAGCAGGTCGCGATACCCGAGACCCAGCGGCTCGGCACGGTGCGCATGACACCCAGTACCGAGCCCAGCAGCAGGGCGATGATCCAGGCGACCACGGCGATGGCGATGGTCCAGCCCAGGCCAGAGATGTACCAATCCAGGTAGATCTCGCTGCCGACGCCAGTGGACTTGAAGAAGACGCTCCAGTCCCAGTTGTAATTCATGGGGAATACCCCTCGGAAATTGATTCACGGGCACAGGCTTTCACCCGAACGCCGGGCGGCGTTCGGGTGAAATCAGGGTGGTGCTTACGACTTCTTGTCGGGAGCCGGCTTGTCGTTGGGGTTGGCGATCAGCGCCTTGAGCTCGTCGCTCATGGGGAAGCCCAGGTTCAGGCCTTTTGGCGGGATCGGCTGGTCGAACCACTTGTCGTAGATGCCGTTGATGTCGCCCGAGGCGAAGGTTGCCTTGATGGCATCGTCGACGGCTTTCTTGAACGGATCATCGCCCTTGCGCACCATGCAGCCGTAGATTTCATAGGACTGCGGGGTACCGGTGACTTCCCAGTCGGTCGGCTTCTTGGCCTTGGCCATTTCGCCGGCGAGCAGGGCGTCGTCCATCATGAAGGCGACGGCGCGGCCCGATTCGAGCATCTGGAAGGACTCGCCGTGGTCTTTCGCCGAGACGATGTTCATGCCCATCTGCTTGTCGGCGTTCATCGACTTGAGGATGCGCTCGGAGGTGGTACCAGCGGTGGTGACGACGTTCTTGCCTTTCAGGTCGTCGAAATCCTTGTAGGCCGACTCTTTCTTGCTCAGCAGACGGGTGCCGATCTCGAAGATGCCGACGGAGAAATCCACCTGCTGAGCGCGTTCGGCGTTGTTGGTGGTGGAACCGCATTCCAGGTCGATGGTGCCGTTCTGCACCAGCGGGATACGGGTCTGCGAGGTCACCAGGTTGTACTTGACCTTCAGGTCCGGCATGTCGAGGTCTTTCTTCAGGGCCTCGACCACCTTGAGCTGGATGTCGTGAGAATAGCCGACCGGCTTGCCGGACGCATCGGCAATGTACGAGAAGGGGATGGAGGCGTCGCGGTGACCGAGGGTGATGGTGCCCGAATCCTTGATTTTCTTCAGGGTGCCGGTGAGTTCGGCGGCCAATGCTGGAGTACTGATCAGAGCGGCGGCAATGGCGGCGCTCAGGAGTTTTGGAACGATGCGCATCAGTGAATCCTCGACTTTGTTTTTTTTATCGAGCCCGCAGGCCCTCGGGGTACGGCGAACTCCGGCGGCTGGTATGCGCCGGTTTCGTTGAAGAGTGTAGAGCATGAGTCATGCCAAGGCGGGGGAAGTGGCTCAGAGCCAGGTCGGCTGGGGCGGGCAGCACTTTTGAGGAGGGAGAGGGATAAGAGGATCGTTCGGGAATCCGAATATCCAAGGGTGCCATGGACGGATTTCCGAGTCGCTGCAAGCATTCACGAGCAGAGGGCTCGCCGCCCGCCCCGCTCCCACATGCACCGCGGTCCTTGTGGGAGCGGGTTCTACCCGCGAAGAGGCCCTTGGATCAAACCCTCAGAACCGCGGCTTCACCGCCTTCCAATCAGGCTTGTACCGAGCCATCTGCCGCACGTCGTCCCGTGAACGAATCCCGCAGCGCAGGAACTGCTCATGGAGCATGCCCAACTGGTCGCGATCCAGCTCCAGACCCAACCCAGGGGTCTTGTTGATCGTCACGCAGCCATCGACGATCGACAGCTTGCCGCCCTTGATCACCTCTTCGTCCGGCTCCTGCCACGGATAATGGGTGTCGCAGGCATAGTCCAGATTCGGCACCGACGCGGCCACATGCGCCATGGCCATCAAGCTGATACCCAGGTGCGAGTTCGAGTGCATCGACACCCCCAGTCCCCAGGTCTGGCACATGCTCGCCAGTACCTGGGTATCGCGCAGCCCGCCCCAGTAATGGTGATCGGCGAGCACGATCTGCACACTGTTGCGCTCGACACTGCGGCGGAATTCGGCGAAGTCGGTCACCACCATGTTGGTCGCCAGCGGCAGCCCGGTGCGTTTGTGCAACTGGGCCATGTCGTCCAGGCCGGGGCAGGGGTCCTCGTAGTACTGCAGGCTGTCGCCCAGCAATTCGGCCATCCTGATCGACGTCTCCAGCGACCAGTTGCCGTTGGGGTCGATGCGCAAGGGATGGTCGGGAAAAGCCTTCTTCAGCGCCAGAATGCAAGCCACTTCACGCTCGGGTTCCAAGGTCCCGGCCTTGAGCTTGATGCTCTTGAAACCGTACTGCTCGATCATGCGCCTGGCCTGGGCCACGATCTGCTCCTCGTTCAACGCCTCGCCCCAGTTGTCCGCAGAGTAGGGCGAGTCGACGTGCTCGGCGTACTTGAAGAACAGGTAGGCGCTGAAGGGCACTTCATGGCGCACCGCACCGCCGAGCAGGTCGACCAGTGGCCGATTCAGCGACCGCGCCTGAAGATCGAGCAGCGCCACTTCGAAGGCCGAGTAGGCATTGGTCACGGCCTTGCTGGCATGTGAACCGGGTGCCAGTTCGGCGCCGCTCACGCTGGCCGGCTTGTGCCGGGCCACGGTGCTGGCGACGATCTGGCGCAGGCCGTTGAGGTTGAACGGGTCCAGGCCCGGCAGTTGATCCTTGATGGCCATCTGAATAGCCAGGGCTGGGGCATCGCCGTAGCTTTCACCCAGGCCGACGTAGCCGTTGTCGCTCTCCACCTCGATGATCGAGCGCAAGGCATAGGGTTCGTGGATACCGCTGGCGTTGAGCAATGGCGGGTCGCGGAAGGCGATGGGGGTGACGGTGACACGTTTGATCTTCACAAGGTTCTCCTCGGGGTGCAGGCCCGCCAGCGCGGACCGTTCCTTTTTAGTACACGGCGGTCAGTACACGGCGGTCAGTGCGCGGCGGCAGGTTGCAGTGGCTTGTCATCGGGCTTCTGCCCGCGAGGCCGGGTGCGGGCGAAGAACACCACGATCGCGGCCAGCACCGAGGTCGCGGCCAGGCCGTACAGGCCGCCCTGGATCGAGCCGGTCTTCTCTTCCAGAAAGCCGAACACGGTGGGCGCGACGAAGCCGCCCAGGTTGCCCACCGAGTTGATCAGCGCCAGGACGGCGGCAGCGATCCGGGCGTCCAGATAGGCCTGCGGGATAGGCCAGAACAGCGCCGATGCCGCCTTGAACCCCACTGCAGCGAAGCAGATGGCGACGAAGGCGAACACCGGGCCGCCATAGGTCGACATGAACATACCCCCGGCCGCGATGATCAGCGTCGTCGCCACCCACGCCTGCTGATGCTTGAAGCGGGCGGCGAGGGCTGCGAAGCCATACATGGCGGCAATCGAGATGATCCAGGGGATGGAGTTGAACAGCCCCACTTCGAAGTCCGAGACGTTGCCCATTTTCTTGATCATGCTCGGCAGCCAGAAGGTGGCGCCATAGATGGTCAGCGCCACCGAAAAGAAGATGAAGCAGAACACCAGGATCTGGGTGTCGGCGAGCAGCTTGAAGATCGACGGCTTGACCACATGCTCGGCTTCACGGGCGCGCTGTTCCTCGGCGATCACCCCGCTCAGGGTCGTTTGCTCGGCAGGGGTGAGCCACTTGGCCTCATGGATGTGCGATTGCAGCCAGTAGTAGACGAACCCGCACAGCGCCACCGATGCACCGCCTTCGATCAGGAACATCCACTGCCAGCCATGCAGGCCCAGCCCGGTCACGCTCAGCAGGGCGCCGGTGATGGGGCCGGAAATGATCGAGGCGATCGCCGAGCCGCTGAGGAAGATCGCCATGGCCTTGCCGCGTTCGCTGGCAGGCAACCACTGGGTGAAGTAATAGAGCACGCCGGGATAGAAGCCTGCCTCGGTGACGCCGAGCAGGAAGCGCATGACATAAAAACTGGTCTCGCCCTGAACGAAGGCCATGCCCATGGCCACCAGGCCCCAGGTGAACATGATCCGGGTCAGCCAGGCACGGGCGCCGAAACGTTGCAGAAGCATGTTGGAGGGCACTTCGAACAGTGCGTAGCCAACGAAGAACAGACCAGCGCCCAGACCATAGGCCGCAGCGCCGATGCCCAGGTCGGTTTCCATGTGGGTGCGGACGAAACCGATGTTCACCCGGTCGATGTAGTTGACGATGAACATCACGACGAACAGCGGAAGCACGTGCCGCTTGACCTTGGCCACTGCGCTGGCGAGCACGCTGGGGTCGACGGCACCGGATTGAACGTTCAAGGGCGACACTCCGATCGTTGTTTTTTTTGGAGGGCTCGATCATGGACTTGGGGTATTGTTTCAGTCCAATTCAAGTTGGCACTTGATTGATACCGAGGTTGAATCAATGTTCGAACTCAGCCAGCTCCGTTGCTTCACCACCGTGGCCACGGAACTCAACTTCCGTCGGGCCGCCGAGCGCCTCAACATGACGCAGCCGCCGTTGAGTCGGCAGATCCAGCTGCTGGAACATCACCTGGGCGTCGAGCTGTTTACCCGCAGCACGCGCAGCGTGGCGCTGACGGCGGCGGGTCGGGCCTTTTTCATCGAGGCGCAGAATCTGCTGGAGCGTGCCCAGCAGGCTGCGGTGTCGGCACGTCGCTTCGCCGATGGCGACATCGGCTCGGTGAACATCGCCTTCGTCGGCAGTGCGGTGTACGAATTCCTGCCCAAGGTCATCGCCGAAGCGCGGCTCAAGCAGCCTCAGGTGAAGATCGATCTTTCCGAAATGAACACCTACCAGCAGCACGAGGCCTTGCGTGCCCGGCGTATCGATCTGGGCATCGCCCGCGCGCCGTTGCTCGACAGTGGTTACCTTACCGAATGCCTGGTGCGCGAACCATTCGTGCTGGCAACGCCGGCCACCCATCGGCTGGCCAATGCAGCCCAGGTACGTGTGCAGGATCTGGACGGCGAACCCTTCCTGATGTACTCGCACGCCGCCTATCCACCGTTCAACGAATTGCTCACCGGCATGCTGCGTTCGGCTCAGGTGACCCCGCAATACGTGCAGTGGCTGGGTTCGTCGCTGACCATCCTGGCGCTGGTCAACGCTGGCATGGGAGTGGCGTTGGTGCCGCGCTGCGCCACCAGCGTGGTCTTCAAGAATGTGGTGTTCCGCGATATCGATCTGGGGGAGGGTGTGCAGAGCGAACTGCACCTGATCTGGCGCGAGAGCAATGACAATCCAGCGTTCGCCATGCTGCTTGAGGCAATCAAGGGCGCAGCCAAGGATGGGTGGGGCGGAGAAAATAACTGATCAAAAAATGATCAGAATTCGCTGAGCCTTGCGGCCTGTGGCCTGCAGCGTGTTCTCCCAAGCTTATCCACAGGCAGGTGCACGCCGAATGTGTACAACCCCTTGAAACTGCTCGTTTTTTAAGCGAAGGCCGGAAACGCTGGCGGGCTGTGGCCTGCAGGGTATTGCACCCAGCTTATGCACAGCCTCATGCAGCTTTTTCTTGGATAACCCAACGGGGTGATTCAACAGCCTCCCAAGCGCAGATAAGCTTGGGAGGTTAAGTACCTATCAGCGGTTTTTCGCGTCCTTGGCATCCATTTCGGCGTTGCGTTCGTGCACCTTCTTGAGTTGCTCGTCGGTCAACGGCAGTTTCTGCGCGCTTTGCTTGAGCACCAGCAATCCACCGACGATCGAGCCGATGGCCACCAACAAGATCAACCAGGCATACCAGGGCATGAGGACACTCCTTGAACGGTGCGCCGAAGATGCGCGGCGCTTGTAGAGATTGGAGCGACAGGGTGTCGCAGTGGTTCCATCATAGCCCGTTCCGGCCTTGGGGCGATGCCACCCGATGTTGGCGTGGACGCGCGCCTGAGCCGGCAAAATCCGCTACAATGCGCGCCGATTTCGACCCGCCTTCAGAGAGCCCGCCATGTCCGCCTGCCAGACTCCCATCATCGTCGCCCTGGATTACCCGACCCGCGAGGCGGCTCTGAAGCTGGCCGATCAGCTGGATCCCGCGTTGTGCCGGGTCAAGGTGGGCAAGGAACTGTTCACCAGCAGCGCGTCGGGCATCGTCGAAACCTTGAATGACAAGGGCTTCGAGGTATTCCTGGACTTGAAATTCCACGACATCCCCAACACCACTGCCATGGCCGTCAAGGCTGCGGCGGAAATGGGTGTCTGGATGGTCAACGTGCATTGCTCGGGCGGCCTGCGCATGATGGCGGCGTGTCGCGAAGTGCTGGAACAGCGCTCCGGTACCAAGCCGTTGCTGATCGGCGTGACCGTGCTGACCAGCATGGAGCGCGAAGACCTCGCTGCCATCGGCCTGGACATCGAACCACAGGAGCAGGTGCTGCGTCTCGCGGCGCTGGCGCAGAAGGCCGGCATGGACGGTCTGGTCTGCTCGGCACTGGAAGCCCAGGCCTTGAAGGCTGCGCATCCCGCTCTGCAGCTGGTCACTCCCGGCATTCGCCCGGCGGGCAGTGCCCAGGATGACCAGCGCCGTATCCTGACTCCGCGCCAGGCGCTGGACGCCGGCTCCGACTACCTGGTGATCGGCCGTCCGATCAGCCAGGCCGCCGATCCTGCCCAGGCGCTGGCCGATGTCGTGGCGCAGATCAACGCCTGATCAGGCCTGCTTGGGCTGACCGTTGGAGGCGTGCAGCCCGCCGTCGACGGGTAGATTCACACCGTTGACGAAACGCGCGTCGTGGCTGGCCAGGAAGGCGATGACGTCCGCCACCTCTTGTGCTTCGGCAGCGCGACCCATGGGAATGCGCTCGGCGAATTTGTCCATCAGGGCCTTGTCGTCGGCCATGCCCGCTGTCAGCTCGCTCTTGGTCAGGGCAGGGCATACGGCATTCACGCGTACACCCTGGCCGCCGTATTCAAGCGCCAGGGCGCGGGTGAAGTTCGTGACCGCACCCTTGGCGGCGTTATAGAAGCTCATGCCCCAGTCGCCGCCCAAGCCCGATACCGACGACACGTTGATGATGCTACCGCCGCTCTTGAGCAAATGCGGCATGGCGGCGCGGCAACCGTAAAACACACCGTCCACGTCGATCGACATCACGCTGCGCCAGTCGTCCAGCGAGGCCTCGGTCAAGGCGCCCGATGGTGCCACACCAGCGTTGTTGACCAGCACGTCCAGTTGGCCGAAATGCTCGACTGCACGCTTGACCAACTGCTGCACGTCTTCCCACTTCGAAACATCGGCGCTGACGACCAGACTCTGGCCAGGCCCGATGCCCTTGGCTACGGTTTCCAATTTTTCAGCGTTGCGCCCCACCAACACGACGCGTGCACCTTCCTTGGCGAAGCGCAGCGCGGTGGCCGCGCCAATGCCGGAGCCCGCGCCGGTGACGATCACGACTTTGTCCTGGAAACGATTCATGCCTGTGTCCTCTGTGATGTGGAGTTACAGGTGTGAAAGCGTCGCCGCAGGTGCGGTTCATTCGGCTTGATGACAATCCTTTAATGATGCTTCAGGCGTCAGGCCTTGCGCGCATTGAGGATGAGCAGCGTCAAGACCCCGGCGATGATGCCCCAGAACGCCGAGCCCACCGAGAACAGCGTCAGCCCTGACGCGGTCACCATGAACGTGACCAAGGCCGCTTCGCGCTCCTTGGGCTCGCTCATGGCTTGAGTCAGGCCGTTGATGATCGAGCCGAACAGCGCTAACGCTGCGATCGACAGCACCAGCTCCTTGGGCAGTGCGGCAAACAGCGCAGCCAGCGTGGCGCCGAAGGTGCCGGCAATGGCGTAGAACACACCGCACCAGACCGCCGCGGTGTAGCGCTTGGCCGGATCTTCGTGAGCCTGTGGGCCGGTGCAGATGGCTGCACTGATGGCAGCCAGATTGACGCCGTGGGAACCGAATGGCGCCATCAGCACCGAGGCGATGCCGGTCACCGAAATCAACGGTGAGGCCGCCACCTGGTAACCGTCGGCGCGCAGTACGGCGATACCGGGCATGTTCTGCGAGGTCATGGCAACCACGAACAGCGGAATGCCGATGCTGATGGTCGCGGCCAGGGAGAAGGACGGGGTGGTCCACTGCGGTTGGGCGACTTGCAGGCTGAAATGGCTGAAGTCGAGCAGGCCGAGCAGCCCGGACACCAGCGTACCGATGACCAGCGCTGCCAGCACCGCATAGCGTGGCGACAGGCGCTTCACGATCAGGTAGGTGAAGAACATGCACAGCACCAGGGCGGTGCGGTGTTGCGCGGCGACGAAGATTTCGCTGCCGATCTTGAACAGGATGCCGGCCAGCAGCGCGGCGGCCAGCGATGCCGGCAGGCGCTTGAGCAGGCGCTCGAAACTGCCGGTCAGGCCACAGATCGTGACCAGCACCGCACAGGTGATGAACGCGCCGATGGCTTCGGCATAATTGACGCCGCCCAGGCTGGTGATCAGCAGGGCCGCACCCGGCGTCGACCAGGCCACCGTGATGGGCGTGCGGTAACGCAGGGAAAGGCCGATGCTGCACACTGCCATGCCGATCGACAGGGCCCAGATCCAGGAGGATATCTGCGCGGTGGTCAAGCCCGCAGCCTGACCCGCCTGGAACATCAGCACCAGGGAGCTGGTGTAGCCGGTCATCATGGCGATGAAGCCGGCCACCACCGCAGAGGGGGCAGTGTCGGCCAGCGGGCGCAGTGGGGCAGAGGTGATGGGGTTGGGCATGGCGGTCGGATCCTTGTCCTGAACAGCGTCGGTCAAGGGTAAGCCAAGGTGTCCGGCCAGCAGCGGTACAGCGGCGCGATCAATCGACGATACAGCTGGGCGACAGCGATCAGGCTGCCGCGAAGCGCTCGTTCAGGTAATCGATGATCACCTTGGAATCGTACATCCAGGTGACCTTGCCGGCCTCCTCGATGCGCAGGCACGGGACCTTGATCTTGCCGCCTTCGGCCAGCAGGGTTTCCCGAGCCACGCTGTCGTTCTTGGCATCGCGCAGGTTCGCCGGCACGTTGAGCTTGTGCAGGGTGCGGCGGGTCTTCACGCAGAATGGGCAGGCGTGGAACTGATAGAGCGTCAGCCCGCTGGCTGCGCGGTCCACCTCGGCCTGGGCCTCGGCGGTGCGCTTGCGCCGCGGTGGACGGGTGAGCAGGTCGCCCGCCACGATTACCTGGCCCAGTCCGATACGCAAGGCTTTCATCAACATGTGGCAGTCCTCGAGATTGGGGTACGGCTTATTTGATCAGGCTGAGAAACTCGCTGCGGGTCGCCGCGTTGTCACGGAACTCGCCCAGCATCACCGAGGTGATCATCGAGGAATTCTGCTTCTCGACACCGCGCATCATCATGCACATGTGCTTGGCTTCGATGACCACCGCGACACCCAGCGCGCCGGTGACCTGCTGCACTGCATCGGCGATCTGCCGGCCCAGGTTCTCCTGGATCTGCAGGCGGCGGGCGTACATGTCGACGATCCGCGCGACCTTGGACAGCCCCAGCACCTTGCCATTGGGAATATAGGCGACATGGGCGCGCCCTATGAACGGCAACAGGTGATGCTCGCACAACGAATACAGCTCGATATCCCGGACCATCACCATCTCGCTCGCATCGGAGCTGAACAGGGCACCATTGGTGACCTCGTCGAGGGTCTGCTCGTACCCGCGGCACAGGTACTTCATGGCTTTGGCAGCGCGTTTGGGCGTGTCGAGCAGGCCTTCGCGGGTGACGTCCTCGCCCAGCTGGCCAAGGATCTCGGTGTAGTTCTGTTCCAGGGACATGATCAAACCTGTGGGGAAATATTTCGCAGACGCGAAGGGTACGGCTCCGCTCGCACGGGTGCAAGCGAAGCGTTATTCGTCACGCCCTTCGAGCATGGTGCGCTTGAGCATCACGTAAACCGCGCCGGCGCCGCCGTGGCGGGGCTGGCAGGAGGTGAAGCCGAGCACCTGCGGGTGCTGGCGCAGCCAGGTGTTGACGTGGCTCTTGATCATCGGCCGCTTGCCGTCCAGGCGCACGGCCTTGCCGTGGGTCACGCGTACGCAGCGGATTTCGAACCGGGTGGCTTCGGCGAGGAACGCCCAGAGGGTTTCGCGAGCCTTTTCCACGGTCATGCCGTGCAGGTCCAGGCTGCCTTCGAAGGGAATCTGGCCGACCTTGAGCTTGCGCATCTGGCTTTCCTGCACACCATCACGGGCCCAGTGCAGGTCGTCCTCGGGGCCGACGTCGATGACGAACTGATCGGACAGGCCGTCGACGGTCGTGACGTTGGTCCCCACCGTCGCAGCCTGACGCAGCGCTTGCAGCTTGGCCTTGTCGGCCTTGGGCTTGCCGGTGTCGGCACGGTCGTGCCGGATCGGCTTGACGCCGCGCATCTGGTCCTTGAACAGGGAAAATTCGTCGTCTTGCATGAAGGCCTCCACCACGGGAGCGCTAGTCTACGCGACTCAATCGTGCTTTTTCATCAGATGCGGGGCCAGATCGAGTTCACGGCTGCGGCGCATCCCGCGGCGGCTGCGCCGCCAGAACCACAGGCCCAGATACAGAACCAGCACGCCGATGCCCGTCAGGATGGCCGCGCCGGTGGTCGTGGTGTCCAGTCCGGTCACCTGGGGCGGATGCCCCAGCAAGGTAGCGATGCCGGCCATGGCCAGCAGCAGGCCAAGGGTCAACAGCACGGCACCCAGCGCTGCGCCGAGACGGTAACGCCAGCCACCTGAACTGCGCTTCCTGAGCCTGCGCGCATTGAAACCCTGGGATGACTTCATTGATTCCTCGATGGCGATCGGGCCGGCTTGGGAGGTCAGAGCAGATCGCCGGTCATGGCGACCGCAGCGAAATTGTCGCGCATGATGGCCATTTCGGCTTCCTGCACCTTGGCCGCAGCCAGCACGCCATCGCCCTGGGGCAGGTCGCGGGTGGCGCAGGCATCGGCCACCAGCGTGCAGCGATAGCCGTAGTCCTTGGAGGCGCGCACGGTGGTGCTGACGCTGGAGTGGCTCATGAAGCCGCAGACGATCAGGTCCAGATGACCGTAGCTCTGCAGCAGTTCGTGCAGGCCGGTGTTGTTGAAGGCATTGGGCATGCGCTTTTCGACCACGGCTTCGTCGCCCTGGGGTTCGAAGCCCTTGATGAACTCGCCACGTTCGCCCTGGGGGTCGAACAACCCACCCACGGTGCCCAGATGGCGGATGTGCACCACAGGACGCTTGGCTGCGCGTGCCGCAGTCACCAGTTTGGCGATGTTGGCCAGCGCCTCGTCCATGCCCGACAGGGCCAGGTCGCCACTGAGGTATTCCTTCTGTGCATCGATGATGATCAGGCTGGCGTTGGCGATCCGCGTGGGCGGGAAACCGCGGCCGCTGAGTTGGAACATCGTCTTTGGAACGGACATCGGGGGCTCCTTTGGCTAGGGCTTTTGCCGCATTGTCCTCTGCTCGAGCCGTTCTGTGAATCGGATTGAGCGAACATGGCGAAAATCGCCCGCGGCCCTCTGTTAATATCCCGGCTTGATTCGACCGAGGAGCTTTTGTGATCACTTCCCGCTTGCGCACCGTGCGCGACCACATCCGTTGGGCCGTCAGCCGTTTTCATGGCGAAGAACTGTTCTTTGGCCACGGCACCGATAACGCCTGGGACGAGGCCCGTCTGCTGGTGCTGGGCGCGTTGAACCTGCCCTACGAAATCGCCGACAGCTACCTCGACTGCCGTCTGGAAGAGGACGAGATCGTACGTGTGCAACACCTGCTCAGGCGGCGCATCGAAGAGCGCGTGCCGGCCGCCTACCTGATCGGCGAAGCCTGGTTCTGCGGCATGTCGTTCATCGTCGACGCACGGGTGCTGGTGCCCCGTTCACCGATCGGCGAGTTGATCGAAAACGGCTTTGAGCCGTGGCTGAGCCAGCCGCCGGCGCGGATCCTCGACCTGTGCACCGGTTCGGGTTGCATCGGTATCGCCTGCGCCGATGTCTTCCCGGACGCTGAAGTCATCCTGGCCGACCTGTCCTTCGAGGCGCTCGAGGTGGCCAATCAGAACATCGAGCGGCACGGTCAGGAAGAACGCGTCTACACCGTGCAGGGTGATGGTTTCGAAGGTTTGCCGGGACAGCGGTTCGACTTGATCGTGTCCAACCCGCCCTACGTCGATGCCGAAGATTTCGCCGACATGCCGGCCGAGTATCAGCACGAGCCGGAGCTGGGCCTGGCCTGTGGCGATGACGGCTTGAACCTGGTGCGACGCATGCTGGCCGAGGCGGCGGATCATTTGACCGACAAAGGCCTGCTGATCGTCGAGGTCGGCAACAGCCAGGTGCACGTCGAGGCGCTGTATCCGGAAGTGGATTTTGCCTGGCTGGAGTTCCAGCGCGGTGGGCATGGCGTGTTCATGCTCAGCGCCGAGCAGTGCCGCGAGCACCAGGCGCTGTTCGTTTCGCGGATCTGATCGCGTACGCCCACTTCACCCCGGCTGATGCTAGCGGTGAGTGGCGATCCAGATCAGCAACGCGGCCTGGAACACGGCGAACGCGATCAGGCAGGCGATGGTGAAGCGCAGGCCGCCTTCCTCGCGCGAGAACTTGCCGATGCGCTCCTGCTGGGTGTGCAGTTTCAACTCCATCTCCTGCAACTGCTGTTCGGCCAGTTGCAGCATTTCGCTGGCCGCCAGCACCTCGACCACCTGGACCTTTTCCGGGTTCCAGGTGCTCAGCAACTGGCTGACGGCGATGGGGTGATAGCGCCCCTTGAGGCGTTGCACGTCGGCGTATTCGACGTTCAGGCCCTGGGTGCGCAGGGCGTGATCGCGGCGATCCAGGCCTGCCGGTTGCAGTGCTTCCTTGCTCGACAGCGCGGCGCCCTGCAGCGTGTAGTGCGGCCAGTGACGCTGCAGCCAGACGGTGGCCTGGGCCATGACGAAACGGCCCAGGCCGCGGTTGACCGGCTCCAGTTGCAAACCGGCTTCGCTGCCCAGAGTGACCTGCTTGAGCTGGTGATCGACCCATACGTCCAGCTGGTTCTGTTCCTTGCGCACACGCTGGCCGGGCAGTTGGATGTCCAGCCGCAGCAGGCTCAGGGCCGGGTCGTGGCGCTCGGCCAGGCCGAACTGCACGAAACGCAGCGGGCGTGGGCCGGTCGCCCGGTCGGCGGGCAGGGGCGCCAGGCGCAGCATCCTGAACTGCTCGGTGGTGACCTCGGCCCATGGCCGCGGCACTTGCGCGGGTTCATCGATGTCGGCGTTTGGCGGGTCTTGTTCGGTCATGGCGCGATCCTCTTCACGCACCTTGTATCGGCTACCTCGACCCACTCTTGAGTGCGCCCGGCGCAGAACGCCGCTCAAAGACCCTGAATGAAGGGCACGACGACGCGGCCCAGTTCTGCTGCCAGCGGCCGATTGTGGTCACGGTACGACTTGAGCTGGGACGGCAGGTCCATCGGCACGATGCGCAGCACATGGTTCATGCCGGGAATGATCGCCAGCTGCGCATCGGGCTTGGCGCGCTGCAGTGCCTGCGCATCGCCGACGCCCACCTGGATGTCGTGGCTGCCCTGCACAATCAGCGCCGGGATCTTCAATGCAGCGAAGGCTTGCGCAGGGTCCTGGCGCAGCAGCGAAATCAGGTAGGGCTGCACGCTGGGGCGAAACAGCACCTGCAAGGGCTGAGGTACGTCCGGGTCGAACTGTCCCGCCTCCAGGCGCTCGATCAGTTGATAGCTGCGCGGCTGCAGTTCGGCCGGCAGACGCTCGCCGATCTGTTCGCGCAGCACTTCACCCAGGGGCCGGCCGCTGCCCGACAGCGACACCACCGCGTTGGCGCCGGCGCGTTGAGCCGCCAGAGTGGCGATCAGTGCACCCTCGCTGTGACCAAGAATGACCAGTGGGCCGAAACGCGGGTCGCGCTTGAGTAGCGCGCTCCAGGCCACCGCATCGTCGACGTAGCCCGTCACGCTCAGGTCGCGCTCGTCGGGCGTGGCCTTGCGGCCGGTTGCCACACCGCGTTTGTCGTAGCGCACGCTGGCGATGTTGTTCTGGGCCAGCAGCAGGGCAAGCTTCTTCAGGCTGTCGTTGCGCCCGGCTTCGGGATTGTTGCCGTCGCGGTCGGTGGGGCCGGAACCGGAGATCATCAGCACAACAGGGACCGGCCGGTCGGCGCGGGGCACCAGCAGCGAGCCGTACAACGTGCCTTGAGCCGTCTGCAACTCGATCGGGCGCCTGGCGATGTCGGGCGTGGCGGCCAGTGCAGCGGCGCTGCTGGCGAACAGGAACACGGCAAGCAATCGGAACATCATCTGCAACATCATCGAGCCACTATCCAGGGAAGTGCGATTTGGACTGGGGCGTCTGGCTAAGGTTCAGGGATGAACTGGCCGTCGACCCTGCGTATACTGGCGCCCTGTCTGATTCGGTTGATTTCGCGGAGCGCCCTGCATGTCCGGCAATACCTACGGCAAGCTGTTCACTGTCACCACCGCTGGCGAAAGCCATGGCCCGGCGTTGGTCGCCATCGTCGACGGCTGCCCGCCAGGCCTTGCGATCTCCCTGGACGACCTGCAGCGCGACCTGGATCGCCGCAAGCCGGGCACCAGCCGGCACACCACCCAGCGCCAGGAGCCCGACGAGGTCGAGATCCTCTCCGGCGTGTTCGAAGGGCGGACCACCGGTACCTCCATCGGCCTGCTGATCCGCAACACTGATCAGAAATCCAAGGATTACTCGGCAATCAAGGATCTGTTCCGTCCCGCCCATGCCGACTACACCTACCATCACAAGTACGGCGAGCGCGACTACCGCGGTGGTGGCCGCAGTTCGGCGCGCGAAACCGCCATGCGTGTGGCGGCCGGGGCGATCGCCAAGAAGTACCTGGCCACCCAGGGCATCCTGATTCGTGGCTACATGAGCCAGCTGGGCCCGATCCAGATTCCCTTCAAGAGCTGGGATGGCGTGGAAGACAACGCCTTCTTCAGCCCCGACCCGGACAAGGTGCCGGAGCTGGAGGCCTACATGGACCAGTTGCGCCGAGACCAGGACTCGGTCGGCGCGAAGATCACCGTGGTCGCCGAAGGTGTGATGCCCGGTCTGGGCGAGCCGATTTTCGATCGTCTGGACGCTGATCTGGCCCATGCATTGATGAGCATCAACGCGGTCAAGGGTGTGGAAATCGGCGCCGGTTTCGCCAGCGTGGCCCAGCGTGGCACCGAGCACCGCGACGAGATGACGCCCGAGGGCTTCCTCAGCAATCACGCAGGCGGGGTGCTGGGCGGCATTTCCTCGGGGCAGCCCATCGTCGCTCATCTGGCCCTCAAGCCGACGTCCAGCATCACCACGCCAGGACGCTCGATCGATGTGCACGGCCAGCCGGCCGACATCATCACCAAAGGCCGCCATGACCCGTGCGTAGGCATCCGCGCCACGCCGATTGCCGAAGCCATGATGGCCATCGTATTGATGGACCACCTGCTGCGTCATCGTGGGCAGAATGCCGACGTCAAGGTCGACACCCCGGTGCTGGGCCAGCTTTGAGCGCCGTGCCGTCGCCTGCGGGACATGCAGTCCCGTATTGGCGACTGTCCACCTTCTACCTGTTCTACTTCGCCCTGCTGGGGTCGACGGCGCCGTTCCTGGCGCTGTACTTCCATCACCTGGGCTTCGACAGCGCGCGCATCGGTGAGCTGGTGGCGATTCCGATGCTCATGCGCTGCGTGGCGCCCAATCTCTGGGGCTGGCTGGGCGACTACACCGGTCGGCGACTGGCCATCGTGCGCATCGGCGCGGTGTGTACGCTGGCCAGTTTCTCGCTGATCCTGCTGGACACCAGCTACGCCTGGCTGGCGCTGGTCATGGCGCTGCACGCTTTCTTCTGGCACGCGGTGCTGCCGCAGTTCGAAACCCTGACCCTGGGTCATCTGCAGGGCCAGACGGCGCGCTACAGCCAGATCCGCCTGTGGGGCTCGATCGGCTTCATCCTCACCGTCGTCGGCTTGGGCCGGGTGTTCGAAAGCCTTAGTCTGGATGCCTATCCTTATACCCTGCTGGCCATCATGGCCGGGATCGTCGTGGCCAGTGCCTGGGTGCCCGATGCGCCGGTTGGCGACGGCCCGCGTCGGACGCCGGGGGACGGTTTCATGAAGCAACTGGTTCGCCCTGGCGTACTGGCGTTCTACGGATGCGTGGGGCTGATGCAGCTCAGCCACGGTCCGTACTACACGTTTCTGACCCTGCACCTTGAACAGTTGGGATACAGCCGCGCGGTGATCGGCATGTTGTGGGCGGTCGGCGTGGTGGCCGAGGTGTTGATGTTCCTGGCCATGAGCCGGATCCTGGCGCGGTTTTCCCTGCGCCACGTGTTGGTCGCCAGTTTCCTGCTGGCTGCGGTGCGCTGGCTGTTGCTGGGCAGTTTCGCCGAGCACCTGTGGCTGCTGGTGCTCGCCCAACTCATGCACGCGGCCACCTTCGGCAGCTTCCATGCCGCGGCTATCCATTTCGTGCAACGCAGCTTCGGCATCCATCAACAGGGGCAGGGGCAGGCCCTGTACGCAACGTTGGCCGGTGTCGGTGGCGCTCTGGGTGCTCTGTACTCTGGTTACCTGTGGCAACCGCTGGGTGCCACCGGCACGTTTGCCCTGGCTAGCCTTGCCGCATTCGCCGCCGCCCTGATCATGCTCAAACGCTCGCCTGCGACGCTCCCGCCCGCAGCCAGCCACTGACACCCATTCGAGGATTCTGCATGAGCCGCCTGACCGTCTACCACCGTAGCACGCCCGACATCCCCAACAAGGTGTTGAGCCACCCTGAAGACATCGCCGCGACCCTGGCCGAGCTGGGCATCGGCTTCGAGCGCGCCGAAGCGACGCTTCCCGTGTCTTGGGAGGCGAGCGCGGAAGAGGTCATCGCGACCTGCCGCAGTGAAGTGGATGCCTGGATGGCCAAGGGTGGCTACATGAGCGTAGACGTCGTCAGCATTGACGAAGATCACCGTCCGCAGGCCTCGAGTCAGGCCGAGCTTCTGCGTGAGCACCGGCTGGAGGGAGAGTGGGTCCTGTGCGTGGTGGCCGGGCGTGCCCAGTTGAGCGTGCACGCCGGTGACTACGTGTATGCCGTGCTCTGCGAACGTGACGACCGGATCACGGTACCGGCAGGCGTGGCGCATTGGCTGGACCTGGGCGAACGTGCACGGTTCCTCGGCCTCCGTATCCTCTCCGATTCCCATGGCTGGCGACCCGATTACGTGGATCAGCCTGTGAATGACCTGTTTCCGCAGCTGGATCACTGATTCCGGTTTCGTCCAGGCAAAAAAAAACCCGGTACCAGGATGCGCCAGGTATCGGGTTTTGCAATAAACAGAGCAGAGGAAACAGAGGTGTATCAGTCAGGCCAAGCCAAGCTTGCCAGGTAGATCAGCTGCGCTGATCAGGCCGAATGGTAGGTCGGCAGGGCGAAGCGGTTCTGACTTTGCAGCATGTTGATCGCTGGCAGCTGACTGGCTTCACCGGCCAGATCGCGGCGGATGGCGCTGATGACCCAGGTCAGTTGCTCAGGGGTGTGCAGTTGAGCGTAGGAAATCGAACGCTTGATCTGTTTGCCATCGGTGTCACGCAGGGTCAGCAGGACCGCACCATCCGGGCGTGGCTGGGTGGTCACTTCGTACTCGGAGAAAACGGAAACGAATTTTTCGTGGAGGAAGTTCATGTGCAGCTCCTAGCAAGTTGGCAGGCATGTCTAGGTAGTTGCAGCGAGTGTGCCAAGTCTCTTTAAAAATAAAATCCTTATAAATCAGCAACTTGAGAATTAGGCTTTTTTTGCCCTCCGTGCAATTTGCATGAACGGCCATTTGGCATGCTGCATTTTGCGCGGCGGAGTAAGGCGAGCGATGAGTCGTTGCGAGGGAGTGAGGCGCGCGCGATGGATTTTTTCCCATGGCGCTACTGTCTATGACCACAAATCGCCAATAAATTCCCGATTCGCGGGTGATAGCCAGGCTCTGTTGCAGGCTTGAACCCAAGCGGGAACACTGTCTACCGTGATCCATTGCCAGGAGGTTTCCATGACCCAGCCCGAAGCTCGCCAAATGAACGATGAAGAAGCCGCCGAGTTCGCCGAACAGGTGTTCGATGTTGCCCGCAACGGTGACGCACAGATGCTCGAGCGTCTGCTGGAAAAAGGCCTTCCTCCCAATCTGCGCAACCATAACGGCGACACCTTGTTGATGCTGGCGACCTATCATGGTCACCTCGATGCCACACGGGTGTTGCTCAGGTACAAGGCGGATCCGTTGATTGCCAATGACAAGAACCAGTTGCCCATGGCCGGTGCCGCCTTCAAGGGTAACCTGCCGATCGTGCAGTTGCTGATAGAGGAGGGCGCCCCCGTCGATGGCGCTTCGGCTGACGGACGCACGGCGCTGATGATGGCGGCCATGTTCAACCGCACGGAAATGGTGGAGTACCTCTTGGCGCAAGGGGCCAACCCGGCTGCGGTGGATGCTCAGGGCATCAATGCGCTGGGCGCCGCACGCGCCATGGGTGCCAAGCTGACCATCGAACAGCTGGAGAAGCTGGCCGCCTGATACCCGTCTGGCTGATTTGCGGCTATCCTTGCGGCCATTTTTCCAGCGCCGCAGGGGTTGCCTCATGAAACAGTCACTTGTCGAACTCATCGGCAAAATCAGTTCCGGCTGCATGCGCGATGACGACATCGGTCGCATCGCCGATGAGGCCGCCCAGGCCTACGCCGACCCCCAGGCGTTCCTCACTGCCAATCCCGACATCAATTACGACGACAGCTTTCCGATTCCCCTGGGCGAATGGGTCGTGGTGGGCAGCCTGCCCGACACGGTGATCTTCCAGGCCGATACCTACCCCGAGCTGCTGCAGCAGATCATCGATTCGTTCGGGCCCGACGTCACGTTCAACATCAAGCCCAAGCAGCTGAACAAGATCGACGCGTTGACCGCACTCAATCGTATCCAGGTGCAACTGGCTGCCATGAGCAAGGATCAGGGAGGGTACGTGCTGTTCGATTTCAGCCAGCCACTGGATGATGAATTGCAGATGGTGCTGGTGTACGGCAAGGATGCCGATCGGGTCGCGGAACTGGGGGCCGAGTTGCACATCAGGGCCGTGCCCGCCCTGGAAGCGTTGCGCGTGGCGATGCACGTCTGAACGCAGCCTTCACCTTTCGCACGGCGGCCACGGAACCCCTGCGACACGCCGCTATCCTAGTTGATGCATGCCATCCACAAGGAGTATCACATGGGTTCCACTTTCAATAGCCTGATCGGCCTGATCATCCTCGCGCTGGACATCTGGGCGGTCATCAACGTCATCAAGAGTGGTGCCTCGACCGGGGCCAAGGTCCTGTGGGTACTGCTGATCATCCTGCTGCCGGTACTGGGCCTGATCATCTGGGCCATCGCCGGTCCACGCGGCAACGTGCGGGTCTGAATCAAACAGGTCGAACCCGCAACGGGTTCGACCTGCCTGCCCCGGCGACGTATCATCCTCGGCCCGACCGCCGTTTCGCGGCCGATGCGTAGCATCTGAACGGAATTTTCACCTGTCTTCACGGACAATCCGCGCCCAGATTTATCCTACGCACTTCCAACAGATCCCAACAATAGACCTCAACGGACCTTTCCTACACATGGCTACTCCGGACGCCTTGAGTCAAAAGCAGGCCGCGCGCGGCAAACTGCAACCGACCGTCAAATCGCACCTGGCTTACACGCTGCTCAGCGGCCTGGCGATCATGCTGATGCTCAGCGGATTGCGCCTGGCATTGCTGATGTACAACCGCGAGATGATCGGTGATACCCCAACCAGCACCTTCGTCGAAGCCTTCTTCAATGGCTTGCGCTTCGACCTGCGCCTGGTGGTGTACCTGCTGATTCCACTGCTGCTGGCCGTGCTCAGCGCCCGCGCCATGCGCTGGCGCGGGCTGTTCCGGGCATGGCTGACCATCGCGTCCAGCGTGGTGCTGCTGTGCGGCCTGATGGAAATGGACTTCTACCGCGAGTTTCACCAGCGCCTCAACGGCCTGGTGTTCCAGTACGTGAAGGAAGACCCCAAGACCGTGCTGAGCATGATCTGGTACGGCTATCCGGTGGTGCGCTACCTGCTGGCCTGGGCCTTCGTCACCTGGCTGCTGAGCCTGGTGTTCAAGGGCTTCGATCGCCTGACCCGTCCGCGGGTCGCGGCGCCCGCCAATGCCGGCCGTTCGGTCGCACCGTGGTACGCACGGGTGGGCGTGTTCGTGGTGATCCTGCTGATTGCCGTGGTCGCCGCTCGCGGCACCTTGCGCCAGGGCCCGCCGCTGCGCTGGGGTGATGCCTACACCACCGACTCGAACTTCGCCAACCAGCTGGGCCTCAACGGTTCGCTGACGCTGATCGCTGCCGCTAAAAGCCGTATGTCCGAGGACCGCGACAACATCTGGAAGGCGACCCTGCCGCAGGATCAGGCGCAGACCACCGTGCGGGACATGCTGCTTACCCCCCATGACACCCTGGTGGACAGCGACACCGCCGCCGTGCGCCGCAACTTCCAGCCGCCTCAGGGCAACACCCTGCCGATCAAGAACGTCGTGGTGATCCTGATGGAAAGCTTCGCCGGTCATTCGGTGGGCGCGTTGGGCGCCGAAGGCAACATCACGCCTTACTTCGACAAGCTGGCTCAGGAAGGCCTGCTGTTCGACCATTTCTTCTCCAGCGGCACCCACACCCATCAAGGCATGTTCGCCACCATGGGTTGCTTCCCCAACCTGCCGGGTTTCGAATACCTGATGCAGACCCCGGAGGGCAGCCACAAGCTGTCCGGCCTGCCGGAGATGCTCAGCGCCGCGCGCGGCTACGACGACGTCTACGTCTACAACGGCGACTTCGCCTGGGACAACCAGTCCGGTTTCTTCAGCAACCAGGGCATGACCACGTTCATCGGCCGCAACGATTACGTCAATCCGGTGTTCTCCGACCCGACCTGGGGCGTGTCCGACCAGGACATGTTCAACCGTGGCAATGAAGAACTGGCCAAGCGCGGCGCTGCCGGCAAGCCGTTCTATGCACTGCTGCAGACCCTGTCCAACCATGTGCCCTATGCCTTGCCGGCCGAACTGCCGGTGGACAAGGTCACCGGTCGTGGCAGCCTGGACCTGCACCTGACCGCCATGCGCTACTCGGACTGGGCCCTGGGCCAGTTCTTCGAGAAGGCGCGCAAGGAGCCATACTTCAAGGAAACCCTGTTCATCGTGCTGGGCGACCATGGCTTCGGCAACGAGCAGCAGATCACCGAGATGGACCTGGGTCGCTTCAACATTCCGTTGCTGCTCATCGGCCCCGGCATCCAGGAGAAGTTCGGCAAGGTCAACCACACCGTCGGCTCGCAACCCGACGTGGTACCGACCATCATGGGTCGCCTGGGCGGCGCCAGCCAGCACCAGTGCTGGGGGCGTGACCTGCTCAACCTGCCGGCAGGCGATCCCGGCTTCGCCGTGATTAAGCCTTCGGGCAGCGAGCAGACCGTGGCCATCGTCAAGGGCGACCGTATTCTGGTCGAGCCGCGCGACATGGACACCCGCTTGTATCGCTACCAGCTGGGCCGCGAGTTCGGCGCCCAGTTGATCCCCGATACCGACGCCAACGCCGCCGATGTGCCGCAGTTGCGGGCCAAGCTGGACTCGTTCATCCAGACCGCGACCAAGAGCCTGCTCGACAACACCGCAGGTGCCGTGGAGAGCAAGCAGGAGTAAGTACCCGACGCTCTGTTAAAAGGCCCTTCGGGGCCTTTTTTCATGGGGTGATCGAGCCCGTTCCGGCACACCTCCGGCAATCTGCCGTCCGGAACGAATGCCGGGCGTTGCGAGTCAACGTTGAGTGAGCCTATCCAGCAGCTTCCTGCCTGAATTGCGTCGAGGAGATGTACAACAATGAAAGAGTGGAAAATCAGCTTCTTCAACAAGGATGGCGTCCTGGACAGCATGGCGATCAATGCTGACACCTGCCCGTCGATCGAAGAGGCGGCGACCCTCGTGCGCTCCAGGCTGTACCCGGTCGCAGCCGAGCTGGATGAAGTCAACCTTCCCGATACCGTAGCCTCGCCGGTCGCCAAGACGCTCAAGTCTCAGCACAGCGTGGAAATCACTGCCATCACCGAAGTCGTGTGAACCGCGAGTGATCCGGGCCATTGGCACAGGCCCGGCCTTCGCGTTACTCTGCGCTCGAGGTCCTCGCGGATCTCGCTGCTCGTCTTTATATCCCGCTTCTTGCAACACGCTCGATTCCAGGCGCTGCGTCACTGACGCTGCACCGCACCCATTCCTTGTCCCGAGGAGGTTCTGGAAGTACTGAAAGTCTATCCGTCGTTATTGCTGAGGGAGACGATTCATGAGCACAACCTATCAAGAAGACATCAGCAGCAATGTATTACGCCGCATGAAAGAGGGCGGCTTCGATTTCGCCCGCATCCATCCCATCGAGTTCTACGCGGTCTTTCCCGACGAAGACCGGGCGCGCACGGCTGCCGGCAAGTTTCGCGGCGAGTCGCTCAACGCCCAGATCAGTGAGCGCGACGACGGTGCCTGGCACCTGGAATTGAGCAAACTGATGTACGCCACCCACGGTGGCATCGGTGAATTCGAGCAGGATTTCGAAGCCGTGGTCGAACCCCTGGGCGGTGAGATCGAAGGTTGGGGCGTCAAGCACGAAGTCAGGCGTCCTCAGGCCTGAGCCGGAGTGAACCACGGCGGTGCGGTGGTTCACTCTTTCCAGCGAATGACAGGCAAAAAAAAGCCGCTCTCAAGGGAGCGGCGAATGGGAATTCGATGGATTCCAGCAAGCGCCAAGCTTTTGCCGGTTTCGATGAAATAATTATCAGCTAACGCCGCAAGCTATTGAATTCAACTCTGTCTATGCTGGTCATAGAGTCAAGCCGCTTGAACAATCCGCTTCGCAATGAAGCGCAAGTCATCGGCGTTCGGACATTGCCGCACAAGAACGGTGCACGGTTCTCGATCAGGGATCCCAAGCACTTGATTTAATGGCACATATGCCGATGGCACGGGCCTTGCGAAGGCTCTTGGGTCCGGGTGACAAGGAGTACGGCATGAGCCGCACCTATTATGATGAGATGTACGATGCCGACGGCCAGGTTCGCCCGCATTACCGGGAGTTCGCCCGTTGGTTGGCCGAGACGCCGCAGGAATTGCTTGCCCAGCGTCGACGCGAGGCCGATTTGTTGTTTCATCGCGCCGGTATCACCTTCACCTTGTACGGCGACGAGCAGGGCACTGAGCGGCTGATTCCTTTCGACACCATTCCGCGCAGTATTCCTGCCAGCGAATGGCGGATCGTGGAGCGTGGCTGCATTCAGCGCGTCAAGGCACTGAACATGTTTCTGGCGGACCTGTACCACGACCAGCGCATCATCAAGGCCGGCATCATTCCTGCCGAGCAGGTACTGGCCAACGAGCAGTATCAGTTGGCGATGCAAGGCCTGGACTTGCACCGCGACATCTACTCGCACATTTCCGGTGTCGACCTGGTGCGCGACGGTGATGGCACCTATTACGTACTCGAAGACAACCTGCGCACGCCCAGCGGTGTGAGCTACATGCTCGAAGACCGCAAGATGATGATGCGCCTGTTCCCCGAGCTGTTCGCGGCGCAGCGCATCGCACCTGTTGATCACTACCCCAATCTGCTGCTCGACACCCTGAAAAGCTCCAGCGCCATCGACAACCCCAGCGTGGTCGTGTTGACGCCGGGTCGCTTCAACAGTGCATTCTTCGAGCACGCCTTTCTGGCGCGCGAGATGGGTGTGGAACTGGTGGAAGGGGCCGACCTGTTCGTGCGTGACGATAAGGTGTTCATGCGCACCACCGACGGACCCAAGCCGGTGGACGTGATCTACCGTCGCCTGGACGACGCCTTCCTCGACCCCTTGGCCTTCAACCCCGATTCCATGCTGGGCGTGCCAGGTCTGCTGGCCGCGTATCGCTCCGGCAACGTAGTACTGGCCAATGCCATCGGCACCGGCGTAGCCGACGACAAGTCGGTCTACCCCTTCGTGACCGACATGATCCGCTTCTACCTCGACGAAGAACCGATCCTCAAGAACGTGCCGACCTGGCAGTGCCGCAAGCCCTCGGAGCTTTCCCACGTGCTGGCCAACCTGCCGGATCTGGTGGTCAAGGAAACCCAGGGTTCGGGTGGCTACGGCATGCTGGTAGGCCCGTGTGCGAGTGCCGCGGAAATCGAGACCTTCCGGGCGCGCATCAAGGCCCGGCCCCATGCCTACATCGCCCAACCCACGTTGTCGTTGTCGACCTGCCCGACCTTCGTCGAGAACGGCATAGCGCCACGCCATATCGATCTTCGCCCCTTCGTCCTCGCCGGCCGCGAAACCCGCGTGGTGCCCGGCGGCCTGACCCGTGTGGCCTTGCGTGAAGGCTCGCTGGTGGTGAATTCGTCGCAGGGCGGCGGAACCAAAGACACCTGGGTGGTCGAGGATTAAGGATGCCTGCCAATGCTAAGTAGAACTGCCTCTGATCTGTATTGGATGTCGCGCTATCTGGAGCGCGTCGAAAACCTGGCGCGCATGCTCGATGTCAGCTATTCGCTGTCGCTGATGCCCCAGGACGGCCGGGGTGACGGCCTGGATGAAATCGCCATGCCGCTGTTGATCACCGGCACCCTGGAAGACTACCTGGCACGCCATGGCAAGCTGCACGCCGAGCGCCTGCTGCATTTCTTCGCCCTGGATCCGGCCAACCCGGCCAGCATCTACAGCTGCCTGGGGGCGGCGCGTGCCAGCGCCCATGCGGTGCGTGGACGCATCACCGCCGACATGTGGGAGAACATCAACTCCACCTGGCTGGAGATTCGTGGCATTGCCGAGCAGGGCGTGGGTCGCTACGGCATGAGCCGTTTCTGCGACTGGGTCAAGGAGCGCGCCCACCTGTTTCGCGGCGCCACCTACGGCACTTTGATGCGCAACGATGCCTTCCGCTTCATCCGTCTGGGTACCTTCATCGAGCGTGCCGACAACACCCTGCGTCTGCTCGATGCACGTTACGAAATGCTCGGCGATGAGGCCTATTCGGTCGACGACAGCTCGGCACGGGGTTACTACCAATGGAGCGCGCTGTTGCGTGCATTGTCGAGTTTCGAAGCCTACACCGAGATCTACCGCGACGCGCCGGCGGCCAAGCCGGTGGCGGAGTTGTTGCTGCTGCGTGCCGACGTGCCGCGCTCGCTGCGCGCCTGTACCGAGGAGATCAACCAGATCCTCGCCGACCTGCCCGGTGCCAACGGCCGCCCGGCCCAGCGTCTGGCGGCCGAGCTGGACGCGCGTCTGCGCTACACCGGCATTGGCGAGATCCTCGACGAGGGCCTGCATGAGTGGTTGAACGAACAGATCCCACTGGTGCGCCAGCTGGGCAACGCGATTCACAGTTCCTATCTGGAGGCTGTATGAGGCTCAACATCAGTCATGAAACCGCCTATCACTACGATGATGAGGTGCGGGCCAGCATCCAGTACCTGCGGCTGACACCTCACGACAGCGAGCGCCAGCGCATCCTGAGCTGGCAACTGGACCTGCCGCGTCCCGTGCGGGCCCAGCTCGATCCGTTCGGCAACATCCTGCACGTGCTGACCCTGGACGATCCCCATGATGCGATCATCATCGGCGCGCGTGGCCAGGTCGAAATCGATGAGACCCGTGAAGCCGAACACGAAACGCAATCACCTCTGCCGTTCCTGCGCTTCACTCGGCTGACCGACGCCGACGATGCCCTGCGTGCCTTCGCCGCCCAGCAGTGCCCCACCCGGCGCGATCGCAATGGCCTGATCGACCTGATGCAAGGCCTGCACCAGCGCATCGCCTACACCAGCGGCGCAACGGCCGTGGACACCAGTGCCGCCCAAGCTTTTGCCAGCGGTGCCGGAGTCTGCCAGGACCACACCCACGCGTTTCTTGCCTGCGCTCGTAGCCTCGGCATCCCGGCGCGCTATGTGTCGGGCTATCTGTTCACCGAGGACACCGAGCACATGGCTAGCCACGCCTGGGCCGAAGCCTGGCTGGACGACGCCTGGTACAGCTTCGACGTGACCAACCAACTCGCGCGTCCCGAACGTCACCTGAAGCTGGCGGTTGGCCTGGATTACCTGGACGCCTGCCCGGTGCGCGGCATGCGTCGCGGTGGTGGTTTCGAACAGATGCACGCCAAGGTCCTGGTCGCGCCGAGTGCGCCTGTCGTCAGCGTGGCCGGTCAGCCCCAATCGCAGAGCCAGACCCAAGGCTAGGCGTTCAATCGACGCCATCGCTGGGCTGCGGGCTCGAAGACGGTTTCATGCCTGGCTCCCAGCGTTCAACTGAACAACCTGCCCAGATTGGGCAGAATCAGTACCAGGGTCATGGTGAACACGATGAGTCCGGCCTGACGGATTTTCGGATGTTTGAACATGGCAGACTGCCTATGAGTTATGTTCTTCCTGGCGCCAACGCGTGCCACAACCTGGGTTGAGCTTGGCGAAAAGGTGCACCCCCACGACTCGATGCACGCAATCGGCGGCATCAATAGTCATGCTTTTACCTTAGAACCCTTGATTGGCGCGGCTTAGAACGCTTTGCTGCAATTGGGCGGGTTTTTCGAATCGAGTTCGACTAAGGAACTCTTCCGCTAAATTCGAACATGCCGGGCTAGACAGCCGAGATCGGGAATGCCCGTGTGCAGAGGCGATCTACCGTTCATCGGCTAAATTCGAAGCGGCTTCACTTGCCAGCGGAATCGATTAACGGGCAGGCTTGTCACCTGCGTTCCCTCTTCTTCGAGTGACCTATGACCCTCAACATCTGCATTCTGGAAACCGACGTCCTGCGGCCCGAACTGGTCGAGCAATACCATGGCTATGGACGAATGTTCGAAAGGCTGTTTGCCAGCCAACCCATTCCCGCCCGGTTCACTGTGTTCAACGTGATGAATGGCGAGTATCCGCCCGCCGATGTCCAGTACGACGCGTATCTGGTGACGGGCAGCAAAGCGGACTCGTTTGCCACCGACCCATGGATCGAGACGCTGAAGACGTTCTTGCTGGAGCGCTACCAGCGTGGCGACAAGCTGCTGGGCATCTGCTTCGGTCATCAGCTGCTGGCGCTGCTGCTGGGCGGCAAGGCCGAGCGCGCCACCCAAGGCTGGGGCGTGGGAACCCATCAGTACAGCCTGGCCAATCGCGCGCCCTGGATGACCCCGGAAATCGAGACCCTGACCCTGCTCATCAGCCATCAGGATCAGGTGACTTCGTTGCCCAAGGACGCATCGGTGGTGGCGTCGAGCGAATTCTGCCCGTTCGCGGCCTACCAGATCGGTGATCAGGTGCTGTGCTTCCAGGGTCATCCGGAGTTCATCCACGACTACTCCCGCGCGCTGCTCGACATTCGTCAGCAGCACCTGGGCGAGCCGGTGTATCAGCAGGCGATTGCCAGCCTCGACCGCGATCACCACGGCGTCACCGTGGCGGAGTGGATGATGCGTTTCGTGGCGCAGGGTACCCAGCCCGCCCAGTGAAGGGGAACGGGCTGCGGTGAAGGCTTTTTGCGCCGGGCTACAGCCAGCCGGCGCGCTTGAAGCCGGCGAACAAGCCGCTGCAGCCGGACACGATCACGCCCAGCACAATGTAGTAACCGTAGTGCCAACTCAGCTCGGGCATGTTTTCGAAGTTCATCCCGTAGATGCCGGCAATGGCCGTGGGGAAGGCCAGTATCGCAGCCCAGGCGGCGAACTTGCGCTGGGTGATGCTTTGTCGTGATGACTCCAGCAGCAGGCCGATCTCGATGGTCTGCGTGGCGATGTCGCTCATGGTACCCAGGTCTTCCATCTGCCGCGTCACGTGAATCTGCACGTCGCGGAAGTAGGGGCGCATGTTCTTGTCGATGAACGGGAAGTCCAGCCGTTGCAGCTCCTCGCTGATCTCGACCATGGGCGCCACGTAGCGCCGCATGCGCAGCAGCTCGCGGCGCAGCCCGTGCAGGTGCTGGATGTCGGCCTCGTTGAGCGAACCTCCGAGCACCCTGCGTTCCAGTGCTTCGATCTCGGCGTGGATGGTCTCACTGACTGGCTGATAGTTTTCGGTCACGAAATCCAGCAGCGCATAAAGAACGAAATCCTCACCGTGATCCAGCAGCAGTGGTCGGGCCTCGCAGCGCTTGCGCACCGAGGCATAGGACGCCGAATGGCCATTGCGGCAGGTGATGATGTAGCCACGCCCGGCGAAGATATGGGTCTCGACGAACTCCACCTTGTCGTCGCGGCGAATGGGCGAGTAAGTGACGATGAACAGCGCATCGCCGAAGGTCTCCAGCTTGGGCCGGCTGTGCACCTCCAGGGCGTCTTCGATGGCCAGTTCGTGCAGGTCGAACTGCTTCTGCAACTGGCTCATCTGCTCGGCGCTGGGCTGCTCCAGGCCGATCCACACGAAATGCCCCGGGCGCCGTGCCCACTGCGCGCCTTCGTCGAGATTGATATCGGTAATCTTCTTGCCCGCGCTGTATACGGCGGCGGCGACCACTCGGCCCATGATGTTCACTTCTTCGGTTGGCGGGGCGGCCCGGTATGGGTCTGCTGTGGATAGGAGTGTCTAGGCGCGGCGCAGTTCGTGGTCCAGTTCATCGATCGTCTGCTGCATCTGGGCGCGGCAGCGTTGCAACAGCTCGGCGGTGTCCTTGTGCGTCAGGCCTTGGGTGGCGATGGGCGCCAGCGCCCGTACACGCACCTGGCCACTGCGCCAGCGGCCCAGGCGCAGGGTGCGCCGATAGCGGCTGATGCACACCGGGACGATAGGCACGCCGGCATCGATGGCCATGTGAAAGGCGCCTTTCTTGAACGGCAGCAGTTCATCTGTGCCGTTGCGGGTGCCTTCGGGAAAGATCCAGATGGAGGTGCTGCGGTCACGCAGGGTTTTCGACGTGAGCTGCAACGAGCGGCGGGCCTCTCGGGCGTTCTCGCGATTGACCAGGATGTTGCCGCCCAGCCAGAACAACTGACCGAACAGCGGGATCAGCCCCAGGCTCTTCTTGCCGACCGCCACCGTGCGCGGCGGCACGATACCGCCGAGCAGGAACAGGTCGTAGTTGGACTGATGATTGGCAACCATGACGAAACCGGGCGGCTGCGCGTTCAGCGAATCCACTTGCGCCTCGACCTCTACACCCAGCACCCGTCTGGCGGGCAGTGAATAGAGCCGGGCAAACAGCCGGGTGTTGTCGGGATGAAACGGTCGACACAGCCCGAGCAACAATCCCAGCACACCCACTGCAATGAAATGCAGCCCCAACAACACGAGACGAACGGCGTAGAGCATCCTGCGCAATACCTTGAATGGAAAACATCAGTGTACGGTCGTGCACCCCTATCGGCAATTGCGGGTCTGGCGTGCCGCTCGCTGTCAGAAGCCTTGCTCCTGATCGAGCAGGATCGCTTCGTCGAGGGTTTCCAGAAACGCGCGACGTGCCTTGAGTTTGGTCTTGGCGTGAGCTTTCATGTTCAGCTTCTGCAACCGCTGGGCGGCAGCCAGCGCAGCTGCCTGCAACTGCTCGGGCGCGACGATCTGATCGAGAAAACCGGCCTGCAACGCGCCGGCCGGGTCGAACATTTCCGCGCCGATCACCGAGCGCTCGAAGGCCGCACGCCCCAGTCGATCCCGCGCCAGCTCGATGCCGGCATGGTGCATGGTCATGCCGATCTGCACCTCGTTCAGGCCAATATGGAAAGGCCCTTCGACGCCGATCCGGTAATCGGCCGACAGCAGCAGGAACGCACCTTTGGCCACCGCGTGCCCCGGGCAGGCGACGACGACCGGAAACGGATGGCTCAACAGTCGGCGGGCGAGGGTAGAGCCCTGGGTGACCAGGCTGATCGCATTCTGCGGGCTGGAGGTCATGACCTTGAGGTCGTAGCCCGCCGAGAGAATGCCGGGCTGGCCGGTGATGATCACCACCGCACGCGCCTGCACGGCCTGGTCCAGCGCGTCGTTGAACGCTGCAATGACCTCGGGCGAGATGGCATTCACCTTGCCGTTGTTCAGGGTCAAGGTGGCAATGCCGTCCTCGAATCGGTAATCGACCAGCTCGTTCATGCGTTATTCCTTTATGAGGTTGTGGCGCCGACGTTACCCAGCCTCGCCGGCTGGGTAAAGCGCCGTGACTGACTGCCCAGTCACGTCAACCCGTCTGCAGAAATCCTGCGCTATGCTTAAGCGCATGAAAAACTTGCAAAAAAGCTTTGCCATCACGAACGCTTTCGAATACATTAGCGCGCCTCGACAGATCGAACAGGTTTGACGAGAAACGGTGAAGTGTCCGAGTGGCTGAAGGAGCACGCCTGGAAAGTGTGTATACAGGAAACTGTATCAAGGGTTCGAATCCCTTCTTCACCGCCATATTATACCCAGAGAGCCCCGCTATGCGGGGCTTTCTGTTTTCCAAGGTTTGTTATTCCCCCATCCGGTCCCCCACTTCAATGTCGCGTCTCCGCGAACCTCTATGTGCTTACAGCGCTGCAGAGGAGCGAAAGTCCTCACAGGTTTCAGGTGGCGTGGACAGAGCGCTTATAAAGCTGCAGAGCAACGCGATCAGCATTGCGCAGCACATCACTGCGAGTGCTAGGTTGATCTTCACCGCTACGACCAGGGTCGCCGAGTACAGTGCGACTGCGAGCGTGAGCAGTGCGCATACGATTTTGAGTTTGTGCATTCTGGTTCTCACGTAATTGAGCTGATGTTCATCTGCAGCAGCCACATAGAGCCCGCCACATGGCGAGCAGGTATCGGTTGGTGGTCTGCTCTTGCTACGCCGCTAAACTTAATGCGCTGTAAAGAGCTCTTTGCTTGAGGGCGGCGCCTTGGCCGAACCAGGCGGAGTCCATCCGGTAGTCGGCGGATCGAGCTCGTTTTTCGTGATCAACGAACTCGGTCACCGCATTCAGCAGCCCCCATGCGGTGCCTTTGGCTGATGTCAGGTCTGATCCCTTGCCTTTACCGTCGAATAAACTGTTTGCTCTCGCAATGGCGTGGCGGTTGTTGTGTTGGCCCTGTGGAGAGGCGCTGGTGCTGGCGACGCTGAGTACCTGATTGAAGAACACCTCGGCTTCCTTGCGTGAGACTTTTCGCTCACTGAGGATCCGCATCTCGTACATGAATTCCTCCCAGCGTAATACTGCAATGCCTAACTGCTTCTTGACGAGGTCAGGGCTGAAACGTGTGTTGTGGGGGACTTTGATAGCGGTCGTACTGCCATTGAGCGATAATGCCAGCGTGTTATTGCAGACGACTCGAACGGTGGTGGGGGTCGCAGTGGTGGCGAGCGTGCCGTCACAAGATGTGGCGAGCAACAAATAGCCGCCCACCTCGTCACCCCCCTTCAAAGCGACTGACTGGCCAGTTCTCGCCAATGCCCAGAATTTCTTCCCCCCTTTGAGCACGCCTGCGGTCTCGAGCTCGTAGCCTGACTTTTCAGTCAAGTCCCGATAAAACTCTAATACCTCGTTAGGCTGAACGACCTGGTAACGTTGCGAGACGACTGAGAGTGGCTCTTGTGTATCAGAACGGTACAACACCTTCTGCTCAGGGAAAGTATGGATCGGAGCCAATAAACTTGATCCAGCAGACTTGAAATGAACGGCGCTGGATTCAATCCGCCAGTCCATACCTGCTTCGCGTTGCCATATCTCAAGCGATTGGTTGGGCGAGAGACGATTCCCCAAACCATGCCAAGGTGTTTCGCCGGCATACGCCATTTGCTTCACTTCATGAGCCATGATTAACTACCTTAGGCAGAGTTAGATTAATTCCGATTGTTTGGATATTGAACCGCTTTGATCACTGGATCGAACATGTACCCACAGCTTAGGCAAACATGGGTATGGAAGCCCACGCTCGGTATATTTCTAAGCTTGAGCTGAACGGAGCTCGCGAGCGGCGCCACTAGGTTCTGAGAAAGCTTCTCGAGCGTAATGTAAGCAGCGGACTTTGGTACGGCCGGATAACGCGCCTGGAGGCGGCTAAGAATGAGCACGTTAACGGCCTCGGCACACAACGCTAGACGTCGCGTAGTTTTTATAGAGGCGGTTTTTCGGGATTGGCATTGCGGGCATGAGATCGGCATGGCGACTCCAGAATGATTGGTCGCCTTAGTTATATAGATCTTATTTTTTTTGCTTTATAAGTATAATTGAGGTATATTTAATATTGTTATAGTCTAACTAGCGTCAATGGCTGCAGTCACAATTTGATTTGGGGTTTGCTTAATAATAACAATTCATCACCACGGATAATATGTGGTTAGGTAATTGAGCGTCGCAGAATCAAAAAAGCTATTGGATAATTAGTAAATTCGACCGCTGTATCCTGGGTTTCTATTCACTGCATCCTCTTCGATCGATTCTGGATGCTTGTATGGATAAGCCATGGCTTCAGATTTCAGTGTTAAGTTCTGAAGCCTGCAATTGGCCTTTAGTAGTTCTACTTCATAGTGCTTTTTATCAATTTGCGCAAAGATAACTGTGCGCTCATTTTGGCTTAATTGATCAAATTGGGAGATTAGTGACTCGATCAAGTGGCTTCTGTTAACTTTTAAGCACCGGCAATGTTTATCTATTTTTTTGATCGAGTCGTTTTTTAAGTAAACTTGCAGGGGTTTTTTATCTATTTCTTTAAGCTTCTGTGCTTTTTTGGCCTGCCGCCATGCAACTTTCGCTGCGTCAATGACTGATTTAGGGTTGCTGTGATACAAAATGTAAGAGGTCACATTATCGAGAGATAGTATCTGAGGGCCGAACTTTTTCTGAAAGTATTTTAGCGCCCAAGCTGCCTTTGCCGGACCGCCATCTCTGATCCAGCTTGACAGTGATTCATAAGCTGATCCCATAAGACCTCCGGCTGTGGAAAAAGCCTTGATAGCATCCGTAAGATACGCTCGTCAAAAGGGTTGGGTAAAAATCAGATAAATGGCGTGACATGTGCTGTGAGATAGATCGTGACATGTCACTATACCAGGCGGTATTTTGTGGTTTTAGGCGAGGTGGTCATGGACGCTGAATGGCTTGGGGCTGTCCTGCAAGGGATCTTACGTACGCCGATTTCCGCAACCAGCCGGTGCACAGCTCGGAAGCATCTATCTTCTGGTGACGCGAAGTGGTTAGCGTTAAGGCTTGCTTTGCTTCTCGGACAGCCCGGACCTGTAGGCCGGTCCCCAAGTGCAGAACTCTGTAAAAGCGTTGGCATCTCCCGGCGAAAGGAATTTCGCGCTTTTCGAGATCTGGAGCTTTGCGGATGGATCAGAGATGGCCGCTTTGACCCGGATGTAACGTTATCACCAATCCGAGTGCCCAACATCGATGCCATTAGGCATACGCTCACCTACAATGATCGTTTCGCAATGGTGTTGGTAGCTTTTGCAGGTCAGGTTTTGAAGCAAAACAACGCGCTGCTTTTGGGAATTCTATTGTGTCTAGCTGGGGCGGATGGGCGTGTGTCTGCAGTAAGTGACCGGATGCTCAGCAGGCTCACCGGTTTTAACCCTAAACATCAGCTGAAGACGCAAATGCAGCGATTGCAGGAGCTTGGGTTCGTTGGCCTCGTCGTACCTGGCGTTACGGGACGTAGTGTCTTTCGTACTACAAAAAGCTGTGTTTACCTAAATCTTCTTCATCCCTGCTGGCAGGGGCTATACCCATCTTGGAGTGGAGTTACGATTACTCGTGCAGATTGGAAGCGTGTTACCGGCGAGGGTGAGGCCGTTGGCCGTAGGTGGCTATGCCATACCGTAATAGGTGAGATCACCAGTAGGCAGGAAATACGGGCTTTTTGTGATAATTTTTTCCTATTAGTGATTTCGGAAATGATGTCGATGCCTAGCGCAATTCCTGTGGAAAGCCCTCGGCTGAGGGCTCGGGTGATTAGCGCTTTGGCACCCTCCGGCATCTCGGACGAAAATCTAACATGGTTTTTGAGAGAGCTTTTGAGGATTGCCAGCAATATCCTGGATGAACTTTTTAAGGGGCGTACGCCAGCATATGTCGAGGAGGGTGGATGGCTATTTTGTTTACGGCCAGCACACTTGACTGAAAGCTCGTTTTCTAAGACGAGGGATTCCGAAAATTATGCCGTGCTAACGACAAATGCCATGCACATCAATAGCCGCTACCCTAGCCTGATTCACCACCCTCTGACTTCGAAGCCATGGATAGTTACTGGCTATCTAGCCAATCCGCTTCGGGCTTGGCCGAAGTTTAGGTCTGGACTGCACAGTGCTTCAAAGGCGAGTAAGTGATCGTCCGGAAGAAATACTGCTGTACCTGATCCTCTGCGAATAACAGAGGATCGCAGCTATGAGAGTAATGCGCCTGAAAGACGTCATTGATACGACAGGGTTGTCCCGATCTACGGTGTACAAATACATAGCCGACGGGATTTTTCCACGGCCCGTGACGCTCGGCGACCGGTGCGTTGGGTGGGTAGACAGCGAGGTCTATGATTGGCTACTAGCTCGCATCGAAGAGCGAGACATTGGTATGGAGGCCGCCGTTCTGACGCATCAATAGCTTCTGTTTCAAATCCCTAAACTGTCCGATCCGTGCACCGGCGACGAACTCGTGGCCGGCTACGGCTAGCGTACTAGTTTCCAGCACAGAAATGTGCGTCAAAGCCAGACAGATCTTGGCTTTGGATCAGCTTGGATTTCGTATACCTAAAGAATCGAATCCGAAGTAGCAGAATAAATACAATCCAAAATCAACTCTACGCATCAGTCAGACGGGCTCTTTGATCGCTCGGATCTATCCCTAGCCCCCTGCAGAAATCTACTAGCCGCCAATTCCATATGGGTAACAGCACTCGCGCGAATACCGAGCCGACGACTGCTGCCTGCAAACCTATCATTCTGGTTATCAAGGTCAACCGATGAACCTATCTGACGACCATGGTGCGCTTGACGCCATGGAGGGTGCAATCCCCTCATTTCTTGCAGCAAGTTTAGCTTCTGACGAGCACGGGGTGCTGACACCCGATGAGGAGCATCAGGTCAGGATGACACTCGTGTATCGGGTGAAACCGATGCTCGAAAAGCTAAAGAAGACTGTGCATGATTTGTTCAGTGTCGAGAAAGCCCGCGTTGGAGAGCATAAGGTGAAGGTAACCCGCTTCGGTGGATGGTTTCTTCGCTGCCTAAGAAGTGAGATAATGGACATCTTCGAGATGTTCCCGCTGTCGAAATTCAACCCCTATTTCGACACCTTCCTTATGGCCGTGAACCGCCATGGCATGATGTTGGGTGAATTTCATATCCGAACTGCCCGGGGAGAGAACGTACCGCATTTGGTCAACCGGCTCAACCAATGCGTGGGTGAGATCCGTCAAGAGTTCCTGAGTCCTGATTTCCGAAGACGCTTGAGGGATTACCGAAGGCCCATCAAGAAAAATTACGAGAGCCTCATGCAGTACTTCAAACGTCTCTTTGGCAGGCATTCGAGGATGATGATCATCCGTCTAGACCTCTCCTACAAGCAACAGTACCGGCGTGGAATGACACCAGAGACAGTCATCCAGCACCGACAGGCTATGCTAAGGGACCTCAACGCAGGCACGTTCGGTCCTATGCAAGGTTATGCCGCTAGGCTAGAGATGGGCATGCGCAAGGGCTATCACAGCCACTGGGTTATCTTCTTCGACGGTAACGGAAACTGGATGGATACTGAGGTCGCCATGCAGATCGGCCAGCATTGGGACAAGGTCATCACGGAAGGCATAGGAAGCCACTACAACTGCAATGCCCGCAAGGAGCGATACCAGGAAAAGAATATTTGTTTTCTAGGACTTATCCACCACACCGACGGCGATGCCCGTGTGGGTCTGGAGAAATTTGCGAAGTACATCACCGAACCGGATGAATTGTTGAGGCTCTCAGTCCCGGGCATCAGATCTCTTTGGAAGGGACACGCTTCAGAGCCACCATCGAGGCCGAGACCCGGGCGGCCTCGCTCCCCTGGCAAAGGTGACAGTCAATGGTTGAGCTAATACCGGCGGGGGCTTTAGTGACCACCAATCAACGCCTGCATGAATGCCAGCGATTTCGCTGGCTTCTAGGTTGATAGCTCAGTTCGAGCGATGTCCTTTGCTGCACCACTTTTCCCATTCTCCAAGCTGCTCATTATTGATCGGGGCATCCGCGCCGTTAGTGGATTGGAACTTGTCGATGTAGTCACTAACGCAGCTATCAATCTCGCTGCTGTCCGGTTGGCTGATGGCGGGAGCAGCGTAGAAAACGTTATTTCTGTACTCGCCGACCTTCATCACTTCGCCATTCTCAAAACATTCCTTGGTAGGGCCGTCCGGAGATCCATCTTTGAATGTGGTTTCCTTGATCAAATGACCGGTGCCAGCATCCCATACCCTCACTACCCCGTTAACACGCCCGGCGTGATACGGCACCTCACCGGTCTTCCTTCCATCAGGCGCTGTAGTGGTCTAATGAAACCGGACACCCATTTAGGCGAGAATGCTCGCCACAGAGAGGTGTCTGATGACCAAGCAACGTCGTGCCTTTACCCCTGAGTTCAAGCGCGAGGCGGCGTGCCTGGTGCTCGATCAAGGCTACAGCCATACCGAAGCAGCCCGTTCGCTTGGGCTGGTTGAGTCGGCTCTGCGTCGTTGGGTGAACCAGGTCCAGCAGGAGCGTGGCGGTGTTACTCCGACCAGCAAAGCCCTGACGCCTGAGCAGCAAAAAATCCAGGAACTCGAAGCCCGTATCAATCGGCTAGAACGGGAAAAATCGATCTTAAAAAAGGCCACCGCGCTCTTGATGGCCGAGGAACACGAGCGTTCGCGTTAATCGATCAACTGCGGGCTCAAGAGCCGATTGATCTGTTGTGCTCGGTATTTGAAGTAACCCGATCTTGCTACTACGCGTACTGCCGAAAACGTCGGTATCCGGATGCCGAACGGGTGGTTTTGCGTAGTCGCGTGAACGAGCTGTTCACGCAAAGCCGAAGCGCTGCGGGCAGCCGAAGCATCATGCTGATGATGAAAGAGGACGGCATGCAGATCGGGCGATTCAAGGTACGTAGGTTGATGCGCGAGATGAACTTGATCAGCAAACAGCCGGGCTCACATGCCTACAAAAAGGCTACTGTGGAGCGGCCTGATATTCCGAACGTGCTTGATCGGGGCTTCAACGTTACATCCCCGAACAAGGTCTGGTGCGGTGACATTACGTACGTTTGGGCTGAGGGTCGATGGCACTACCTGGCGGCTGTCATCGACCTTTGTGCCCGCCGTGTTGTGGGTTGGGCGTTCTCATCCAAGCCCGACGCCGACTTGGTGATCAAGGCGTTGGACATGGCTTACGAGCAGCGGGGCAGGCCGCAAAACGTAATGTTTCATAGCGATCAGGGCAGCCAGTATGGCAGCAGGAGTTTCCGCCAAAGACTATGGCGATACCGCTTCACACAGAGCATGAGTCGGCGCGGCAACTGCCACGATAACGCGCCGATGGAGCGGCTATTTCGCAGCCTGAAAACTGAATGGATACCGACGGTCGGCTACATGAGCGCTGCGCTAGCGCAACAGGACATCGGCCGGTTCCTGATGGAGCGATACAACTGGCGGCGACCGCATCAGTTCAACGAAGGGCTAGCGCCTGCGGTCGCTGAGGAAAAACTCAATTTAGTGTCCGGGAATTGTTGACCACTACAATTCCGCTAACGTGGCGGGTATGGCTGTCACCTAGGAAGCCACAACTGTACTCGCAGTAATCCTAGGCTTTGTCGCTTCGAGGATTCTGCCCGCGTCCCTCGCTGCAGGTAATCCGAACACTCGTACGTAATCTCGACTGAACTGGGTCGCACTTTTATAACCCACCTCGAATGCCCCCTACGTGACGCTTTTGGCACTGGCGATCATCAGCATGCGCGCTTGCAGCAGGCGTAAGCGCTTTTGATACTGTAAGGGCTTAACGTAGTCACTACCTTGAAATGACGATGGAGCGCCGAGACGCTCATAGCTGCTCGCTGCGCCAGGCTCTCGACGTTGATGGGTTCGGCGTAGTCACGACGAATCCATTGGATGGCCTGGTTTACCCTGGCCATGGCCGTGTCGGGCGCCGCGATATCCCGCAACATCGAGCCATGGGGCCCTTGCAACACGCGATACAGAATCTCGCGCTCTTATGCAGGAGCGAAGGCCTCAATGTCGTCAGGCTTGCCATCAAGCGCAGCATCCGCACCCAGGCGTCCATTAACTCGGGTGTGGTAGCGGCGACCGAAAAGCCTGGATCGTTATCGTGTCGCCCGGCAGGTTTGAGCAGGTCCGCCAGCAGTGTCGTAAGCACCATGGGATCGAGCGTAAAGCTGACCGCCAGGTATGGCTCGCCGGTGACGGCAGGGTGGACAGCGCCCACGGCTGGTAGCTTGATGGACATGACGAAATTAAGTGGCCGGGTCGTACCGCAACGTACGGTCGCCACCTTCATGGTTTTACTGCCCCGCAAAATTAGGTTGATCATCGGGTCGTAGACCGCAGCGAGCATGTGCTCCGGGATCTTGCCCTTAACCATAGCAACGCGCGGGATGCCCGTCTTGGTGCGACGGTTTTCGGCAATGGCGGCGAGGGTGCGCAGTTCATTCAGTTTGCTGTTCATGCCGGGCATGCTGACGTGGCTCTGCGCGCAGTCTAAGTGAAAGCAGAAACAGGCAGGTTTGAAGCAGGAACCGTCGCGCTCATCAAGCCCCAGTCCCTTACCGTGGAGGCTCATTCAACGAGCAGCGGAGATGGTCATGGGCGTAATCGTCATCACCGGTGGCAGCCGAGGTATAGGCCAGTACAGCAGAACACGCAGCGTAACGCGGCATGGGCCTCGTCCTCACTTACAACGCTCACCCAGAGGCTGCGCAGGCGGTCATGCAGCGCATTGAGCAGTCTGGCGGTAAAGCCGTTGGGCTCAAACTCGATGTCGCCGACGTTTGCAGCTTCCAGGGTTTTCGCAGCACTTTGACACGGTCATTCAGGAAGTCTGGGGCCCGACAGTGCTCGCAGGCTTGGTGAACAACGTGGGCTACGGCCTGCTTAGTCCGCTGAAGTCAGTCACCGAGGCAAAGTTTGACGGCCTTTTTAACGTTCACCATCTGTTACACCTATCGAGGAAAGCGCGTGGTTACGCGTTTAGTCGTGGATCACCTTACTGGTCATGCGGCGGTTCGTATGCCCTCCTGCAGTTTGGCGCAGCGAAAAAAGCGGATCAGCTAAGATGGACACGAGATCAGCAAGACATAAAAGGGGTCGCTCGCGGCCTTGGACTAACGAATATCATATTTCACCGAACGTTGGGATCCAAGGCGACAAGCTGACCAGACGACGTTAGACGTCACATGTCAAATTCATGCCTTCAGTCTGTAATTGTTATGCTAGCCATAAGCTTTGAGGCCAAGCTTTGCTGGCCCTCGATAATGAAGGCACTGACAATCGAATGATAGGTTCCGTCCTGATCGATCATATCGAAATGCGCTTGCCACGTTACCGTACTTCGTGAGCCATTTCCTTCTGGCCTAACCTTTACGGCAGCTAGAAAATCGATAATACAAAGCTCTGATTCCTCGTGGCCATATGAAAATTCCATCAGGTCATTATCGACGGACAGAAGTCTCTGACGTACAAATCCCCCGTCGGCAAGAGTAAGCTTTCTGATGGAGCCACCAATGTCCGCAGATTTCCCACCCTCAACAGTGCAGTGTGCTACTCCAGTATGCCACTCAGCGATACTGTCAAACTTTCTGAGGACGTGCCAAATTGTCTGAGGGTCTGCGTCGATGATGGCAGTGTGTTTGACTGAAGCCACGTTGGTTTTCCTTGTCCTGTATGGCACGCCTGACGGTGGCGCAGGCGTGCAGTTGGCTTGATGGAATCAGATAGGCTTAACTGAAACCACTTCGACATACTTGAAATTCTTTTCTCGCCAGTTTGGTAGCTTCTTGTTCTGCCAGGAGCGTGCTCAGGGTATCAGCCTCATGGGTCATCTCTTGGGTATGGCCTTCGAAATCATTCCCTACTCGCAGGATGACTCTAAGCCTAGGTGTGAAAGCATTTGCTGATGTCCTTTTGGTTGAGGATTTTGGAGGAAGCTCGACCCCGATCTCTGGAGCAGGGTCTGACGCTTCTGCAGACGTCGCAGGCGCAGAGACCTCGGCGCCGCCGAATAGCGCACGTCTCATCTCTTCTTCTGTAAGTTCTGAGCTCATGTAAAGTCTCGGATTTCTTAGGTTACAAATGCTTATGCCATTCTACCAGATTGGTGAGATTAGCCAAAGTTATGGGATACGGAGTTACTTACCTTCGTGTGAGCAAGACGCTGCAATTGGTCGTGCTTACCGTCACTGCGGCTGGGAGTTGGACGGGCCGCGTCGAACAGCTGTAGTAAACCGAGCTACTGCATGTCTCCAGCCTATCGGGCTTCCATCTTCCGTTCTTCAGTGTCAGTGCCCTGTGCGCCTGGTTGGCAACGACAGACCTTTTTTTCCACCAAGGCGGAGCCGTTGCTATGGACTTTGGTAATAGCTGCAAAGTGTTCTTACGAAAATCCATCCGTGGTGGAGTGATTGCAACCCTGCTTCTCAACCAGTAGGTAACAAAATGCCTTTAGATGAACGTTCGAGATTGTTTTAGAAAAGCGCAGGCCCAGCATGCGTCACTAGTTATTTAGATTTCAAAAATGCACATACACTGAAAAGCAACCTAGTAAAACCCATAAGCTACCGAAGATCCATGGCGTGCGCATTGAAAAGGCGAGAGCTTTGTTGTTTCCGTTTTTCATTGTTTCTCTATAATGAAAAAGAGGAGCGCCATCGCGATCAAGACTTGCTAGCGGTTCGTTGCGCAACATGAATGTTTGCTTGGAGTACCAATGGTCGATAACGTCGTAAGACGATTTGAGTCCCGGCCAAGCCTGAATCGAAAGCAACACTCCAAACAAGGCTAAGAGAACGGGTAGCACCAGTGTGAAGAATTTGCCCCATTCTGAATTCAAGTTCGCCATAGTCGACGCATAGACAACTACCAAAAACGACTGTGCACCTAGGTAGGCATTACTGCGGTCAGACAGAACAGTTGTTTCACATTGTATTTCGTTCCGATAGAAATCCAATCGGTCGCGTACCGTCACGAATATTTTAGATGGGTCTTCAGGATGTACATCCTTGGGGGTACCACCCGTGATGATTCGCTTCAATGATCCATTCCTTGCAAGATGCGGCGAAAAAGCCCCTACCCAAATCAAGTCGTTCTGAAGCCCTGAAACCTGCATCGAGCAGACATTCCGCTACGCGTTTTAAGCGTCACCGCTGTGTAAACACAGGCTCTAGGGCAACTGTTTCAGCCCTTGAGGGCACCTTTGTGAATCGTCGGAGTGCCCCGGTTAGGGACGTTCCTTACCGCTCGGCTAACGATCCACATTTCTAGTATGACCCCGAATTCGGATCACAGCGGGACATTCAGTGAGCCGATCAAGTTATCGGGGGTTTGGCTGGTCATCCATTTCAGCGTTGTTGGGATCGATATCAGGTACGCCCTTCTCGTAGGGATTGGTTGACTCATCGCTTGGCGCATCGACTTCGTTGTGAGGCAGCTCATCAATGCCTGCCTCATCACTCGGATTCAAGTCAGTACGACCGGGGCTAAGAGGATCAGTATTTTCAGGACGGAACTGGTTACTATCGGCTATATCTTTCAAATTTGAATCTGACATGGTTACCTCCAATGAAAGCTTTTTACAGGTTTGAGGTGATTGGTTTCAGCCCTTGCTATGACTATCAGATGTTGGGGGGATAGCAACACCTCTCGGCCCCGCAATGCCCCAGATAGCGAGTCCAACAACCGGCAATATGAAGATCAACACCGTCCAGCCTAGCTTCGTACCAGAGCTTTTGGTGCTTCGCCACACGCTTGTCAGTACCCAGATGTCTAGCAGCAAGACGATCACAGCGGACGCCGTCCAGAAAGTTGAGGTTTCCACGGTTCATCACTCCTTAGGGATCACCTACAGAAGAAAGTCACCGGTCTGCGCAAGTTCCCGATCATTTCAGGTTGGCGATTGACTGTTCATCCCTATGCCCGGAAGGCAGGATCAATCAAGCTATCTGCCTTTACCTCTGCAGGGCCAATGTACCTATGAGAGGGAAGATGTCCGCGTTCTACCAGGCACTATGCCTGTGGGTGGTGATAGCAAGATCTTGATACGCCCACAAATTTCTTACGTTGGTCATCGCGGTGGCTCTCACAACCGAATGTCTAGACAGAAGATAGCGAAACTGAGTTCGTCACACGCCTAGCAGGGGCGGATGGCCATGACCTTGACGGAAAGAAAACCTATAGACTAACCTTGTTAGTTGTTGTTTAAGGCTTGGAGCAAATGTCTAAAGGACGTAGCAAGCGTGCTGGTTACACGTTGATCATAGAGGGTTTATGTCGTTACCGATCACAGCTAGGCAACTAAACGCCCTACGCGCCTTGCCCAGAGCGAACCCGGATTTAGGGGAGCTGGCTAGCGCGGTTGCCTTAGCTTTTGACGCGTCAAAAATCGACAATCCAGAGCTCGCCAGGTTGATTTTGGAGAAGACCTGCAGACGTATTGTCAGCGGCCAACCGGGAAGCCGCGAGATCATGGTTCAGCACCTTCAACACTTCGGGAGCCTCGAATGCTTATCTTCCGAGCAGGTCACCGAGTTCTCAACCCGCATTCGGAAGCTGGGCTGAGCCCGTAGGTGCACTGACAGCGCCTACGGGCCTAGAAGATGCGATCAGGACAACCAGGACTCGACTGTGTCCGAGCCATGTTCAGCCTTCCATTCTTTGAGGGTCTTGTGATTACCGCCCTTGGTTTCGACTACCTCACCGTTGTGCGGGTTCTTATAGACCTTCAGCGCTCGAGCTTTGCGACTAGCCTTGGCTGGGGCAGCGTCAATGCGGCTAGATTGTTATACTGAACGCTCTGGTATCCAGCGGGTGGAAGTCCGTAAGTGCCGGATTCGTATGGCGAAGTTTCCTTCCCGCTTGCCTATGTACTGATTAATGCTGCCGTTGGTCGAATGAATGTTCCCAAAGCTGCTATCAGCATTTGAGTACATGTGTCTTTGCACATATGTGCCATTCGAACGAGTGTATCTGCCGACGTATTTGTCCGCGAATCAAAGTGTAGAAAGGATAGCGAGGCAGCAAGCCAAGACGATCCCTTATTTCATGCGCATGATCCACTTCACAAATTGTGTCCCTAGCTCTGCCTTCATATTTGAGGTATGTCGATACGCCATCATTAACTCGCTAGAGCTGCAACCTCGCTGCTTTCAGTGTTCACCCAAGCGCAACTATAAATAAAATCGGTGGTGTTGGTTCGCTCTTATACCGGATGCATACTCCACTCACGCCGGTAGAGCCGGTGTTGAGAAATGAGTGGTTATGTGACGCTGCTGCTATGCGGCGGGCCGTCGAATTACCTTGAGGTAATCGCGCCTTCGAAACTAAAATCGCCTTACGCGTGAACATCGATCAGATGGACTCTGAATCTGCCCTGGATGTCTTCGACACACCCTGAAAACACAAAAACTCTTGATTCGGCCGCCACGGCTATCAGCAGGCTAGGGGAGAAACATGCAATACACTCATGCGTCATTTCTAGGTGACAACGGAGCAGTGTCAGCTACAGCCAAGCTCTACATCTGGGCTGCAATTATCCTCATCTTTTCCGAATTGATCGGATCAGTCAGCATTCCTCTCGGTTCTAGAAAGATCGTGTTGCTACCCATGGTGTGGTCTCTACTGCTAGGGGCAGCAGTGGGAATCGCAAGTAAGCGACTGCCGAACGCTATTGGGATCGACACCAGAACTCAGCTACGCGCAGCATCCATCCTTCAACCCGCGCTCTTGATTTTCATTGCTAAGCTCGGTTTGGTAGTAGGGGGTCGCTCCCCGTAATATTTGCTTCTAATTGGGCGTTAATCTTCCAGGAATTCGGTCACTTCGTCGGCACCGTAATTCTAGGGCTTCCAGTAGCCTTAATGCTCGGTATCAAGCGGGAGGCTAACCTTTTTGGCCGACCATTGCCGGGCAGCGAAATCACTGATGTTGTCCACCGCACTGTCCATCAGCTCCTGCATGGCATCCTCACTGCTCCAGGCAATGTGCGGATTAAGCAGAAAATCATCTCGATCAATTAATGAGAAAAGAGGATTACTAGGGTGTAACGGCTCATGCTCGACCACGTCCAGCGCCACGCCCCCCAACCTGCCGTTATGCAATGCATCGATCAGCGCCGCTTCATTGATGACTCCACCCCGACCGGTGTTCACCACCACTGCATCTGGCTTCATCAGCGCCAGCTCTTCTGCCGCAATGAGGTTGTGCGTCTCAGGCGTCAATGGGCAGTTGATGGATAACACATCACAGCTCTTCAGCAATTCAGCCAGTGGACGGCAGTCCGGGCCAAGGCGTTTGCCACCCCGATCCTCGAACAGCACCTGCATGCCAAAGGCTCGCGCTACATGCGCCAGGCGCATGGCAATCGGTCCGCTGCCGATGATCGCCAGTTGTTTGTCACGTACATCACGGATGCGATGGTTGAAGTAGATATTCTGGTAGGGCGCCTCGCCGACGCTCACCTGGCGCATCAGCCGGGTGAATGCGGCTGGGCGACGAAAAAGTTCCAGAATCATCGCCAAGCTGTGTTCAGCCACTGTATTGGCAGCGTATCCAGGCACGCTGGACACCTCGATGCCATGCGCGTCGCAGTAGTCGACATCGACAATGTCTCGCCCGGTCAGGGCCAGTGAAATCATTTTCAGCCTGGGCAAATGTCGCAGGTGTTCTTCGCGCAGCGGCACGCTGCACGTTAGCGCAACGGTCGCGTCCTTGAGGTGCTCGATGACCTGCTCAGGGCGGGTGTAAGCGAATTGCTGCCAACTGTGCTCGCAATCCGGGCGTTTCAGGCGCGTGGAGGACGCCAACCCCTCGTCGTCGAGGAAGACGATCTGTTCAGTCATGATCACATCCTTATTTCTTTTGTGCCGGCACGTAGCCGGCTGGGGCCATGGCGACCAATTGGCGAGTGACGAAGCCGGCGTCCTGATCGTGATCTTCCAGAGACTCTTTGCGTACCAGCGCGTCACGCACCATGTGAGCACCGAAAAAGCGGAACGGCTCGGGCGGCAGCAACTTCATGCTTTGGTTGACCAGGCCGCAGTTGGACCATTCGTCATTGGCATGTTCGACCAACGACTTGATGATACGGCTGGCGAATACTGTGGTAGCCACGCCATTGCCGGAAAACCCGATTCCGTAGGCGACGTTCTGGTGGTGGTCGAGGTAGCCGAAGTTCGGCAAGCCTTTCATCGCGCGGTCAATCGGGCCGGTCCAACTGCTGACGATCGGCACGTCGGACAGCTGTGGGTACAGGCGACGCATCTCGGCGGCTACCCTGCTGGCCGCCGGCGAAGGTTTTTCATAGAGGTTCCCAATACGCCCGGCGTAGGCGAACTGCCCCAGAGGCTTGCCAAAAACGATACGGCCATCCGGGGTGTTGCGCCAATAGTTGAGCACCGTGCGCGAATCCGTCATGCATTCACCGCCACTGAAGCCGATGGCATCCAGCCTGGCCTTCATTGGTGCAGTGGCCACCATGTCGCTGGACATGATCGCAATCATCCGACGCAACTCAGGGAAGCGTGCACCCCAGGCATTCATCGCCAGCACCACGCGTTCGGCTCGCACGGTGCCATGCTCGGTGTGTACCACTGGGTTCGCGCCTTGCTCCAGGCGGGTGAGCGGAGTCTTCTCGTAAATCTTCACGCCCAATTTCAGTGCGACACGGCGCAGGCCACGGGCGAGCATTGCCGGCTGTACCGTGGCGGCGTTCGGGTCGTAGATACCGCCCAGCACCAGAGGCGAGCCGACTCGACTCTGGATGGTCTGCCGTTCCAGTTCCTGGAATGGGTTGACACCCAGGCTCTGCAGGCCGTCAGTCAGGACCCGCCAGGAGTTCATCTGGCGTTGGTTGGTAGCCGTCCACAGCCAACCGTCCTTGCGATACTGCGCGTCGATGTCGTGCTCCTTACAGAAGCTGCCGATCTCGTTGATCGCCGACTCCGCCGCTTCGCAGATACGCCGCGCCTCGACGTCACCGCAAATGGTTCGCAATGAAAGGTACTTGCCCCACCAGTTGGTAGCGATACCGCCGTTGCGGCCGCTGGCCCCGGCCCCACAGCGGTCGCGCTCGACGATCACGATAGCTTTTTCCGGATTCGCCTGTTTCATGCGAATGGCGGACCACAGGCCGAGGTAACCACCGCCGACAATGCACACGTCCGCTTTAACAGATTCCTGCAGGGCAGGGGCCAGATCGTTGTCCAGGTCCAGCGCCTGGGCATACCAGAGTCCACGGTACATAAGGGGTGCCTTCGAGCATGTTGTTTTGTGATCGTATGGTGCGCAGTGGTGCCGACAATCCGCTATGACGCAGGAGACAATTGATAGAAGAACGCTGACGCGGGTTCACATAATGAAAAAGCTGACGCAAGCCAATAGGTCCGCGACAGCTTGAAGGATGTAAAAGGCGGCGTCAGATCTGGCCGAACGCCTGGATCTCGATGCGGTAGTGCGGCGTGGCAAGCGCGGCCCCGACACACGCGCGCACGGGCGGCTGTTCGCCAACCCAAGCGTCATACACTTCGTTCATCGCAGCGAACTCGCTCATGTCTGCCAGCCAGATCTGCATGCGTGTCAGGTTTGCCTTGCCCGCACCGACCTGGGCCAGCGACTGCTCCAACTGTTGCAACACACAACGGGTCTGCTCGGCAATCGCCTCCTGGGGCGCCAGGGCGACGATGCCACTGGTTTCGATACGGCCGTCCACCAGTACCAGTTGGCTGGATCGTGGGCCAATGTTGATACGTTCAATCATCACTCGCTCCTTAAAACAGTACGTAAGTCTTGCGCAAGGCTTCGCGGATGTCCCATACGCCTTCGCAGTTCTCGGGGAACAGCACCGCATCGCCGGCGCGCAGTTCCACCGGTTCGCCGCCGTCGGGCGTGAAGATGCACCAGCCGCTGACGATGTGGCTGAACTCACGGTTCTTGAGGTGACGGCGGAACACACCTGGGCTGCTTTCCCAGACACCAATACTCGCGCCAACGGCGTCATCGCTTTGTGCCTGGCCCGTAGCGGCGAGGGCAATCGGTTCGCCGATCGGCAAGCGTGCCGGTGCGGCTTCCCCTAGAGGGGAGGCCGCAGCGTTGCGCACGACAGTCAGAATGTGGCTCATGGGTTCCCTCAGGCGTTGTGTTTGGATTAGGGGTAATGGCGACACGGGCCACTTTTGCACTGGAGCGGGCAGCGTGCATATAACAGAAAGGACCCGTCATCGGGCGTAGCGCAGCGCGTCACGGTATTCCGGTGCCGGGATAATACAAATTGACCCTCTCATACAATTCAGGGCGTAACGACCAAGATAGAGTTCAGTCTGTTCGGTTAAAAATATAAGAAGAGGGTTGTATGAACCATACCGATGACATTCTTTCGGTGAAGAACATCTACAAGGTCTTTGGTCCTGATTCGGACGTTGCCATGAAGATGTTGAACAGCGGAGCCGACAAGGAAGAGATATTCAGGAAAACGGGTCATGTCGTCGGCGTGTTCGATGCCAGCTTTTCCGTCAAGCGTGGCGAGATATTCGTAATCATGGGCCTCTCCGGTTCCGGCAAGTCTACTATGGTGCGCTTGTTCAACCGCCTGATCGAACCCACTTCCGGCAGCATTCATCTCAATGGTCGGGAAATCACCGGGTTGAGCGACAAGGCCCTGCTCGATGTGCGCCGCAAGGACATGAGCATGGTGTTTCAATCCTTCGCCCTGATGCCGCACATGAGCGTGCTGGAAAACACCGCATTCGGTCTTGAAATCTCGGGTGTGGGCGAACTTGAGCGCCATCTACGCGCCCGGGAGGCCCTGGCCCAGGTAGGCCTGGCCGGTCAGGAATACTGCTATCCCCATCAATTATCAGGCGGCATGCAGCAGCGTGTCGGCCTGGCTCGGGCCTTAGCCAATGACCCGACTATCCTCCTGATGGATGAAGCGTTTTCCGCTCTCGACCCGATGATCCGTCACGAGATGCAGGGCGAGCTGATCCGATTGCAGGCCGAGCAGCAAAGGACCATCATTTTCATCTCTCACGACATCGAGGAAGCTACTCGCATCGGCCATCGCATTGCGATCATGGAGGGCGGACGCATCGTCCAGATCGGTACTCCGTTGGAGTTGATCAACCAGCCCGCCAACGATTATGTGCGCGCGTTTTTCAAAAGCTTCGACGTGTCGAGGTTACTCAAACCCGACGACGTTGCGCAGGTCGATAGCGCCGCGGTTTGCGGTATCTGTCAAAAAGAACTGAAACAAACGCCGAGCTTTCACTGAGCGACCTGGCACAAGAGGTACGTCCCGATGTCCGATTTCAGTTTTCTCGATCCCTTCCAGTCAGCGACGATCCCCCTAGGTACGTGGGTTGAAAGCGTGCTGAATTACATGGTTCACAACTTCCGCGATGTATTCCGGGCCATTCGCTGGCCTATTGACCAGGTGCTCAATGGGATCGAGTTCACCTTGCAGAGCATTCCGCCGACTATTGGCATTCTGCTGTCGTCACTCCTGGGCTGGCAGCTTGCCGGCAAACGTATGGCGCTGCTGGCCTTCGTAACCCTGACCCTTCTGGGCATGATCGGAGTCTGGTCGGAATCAATGACAACTCTGGCGTTGGTGCTCACCGCGGTGTTTTTCTGCGCGCTGATCGGCATCCCATTAGGCATATTGTGTGCGCGCAGTGACAGGCTGGAGCGGGTAACCAGACCGCTGCTTGACGCCATGCAGACCCTCCCTGCGTTCGTTTACCTGGTGCCAGTGGTGATGCTCTTCGGTATCGGCAATGTGCCGGGCGTGCTGGTCACGATCGTCTTTGCCCTGCCGCCCCTGGTGCGGTTGACCAACCTTGGTATCCGCCAGGTGCCAGAAGACAAGATCGAGGCCGCCCGCGCCTTCGGTTGCACGCCGCGGCAGATGCTCACTCGCGTGCAGTTGCCGCTGGCCAGTTCGACCATCATGGCTGGGCTCAACCAGACCCTGATGCTGTCGTTGTCCATGGTGGTGATCGCGTCGATGATTTCCGTCGGTGGCTTGGGCCAGATGGTCCTGCGCGGCATTGGTCGGCTCGACATGGGCCTGGCGACGGTGGGCGGTGTCGGCCTGGTGCTGCTGGCGATCTTCCTCGACCGACTAACGCAGGCCATGGGCGCCCGCACAAATGCCGACCCAAGCCTTCGCTGGTTTCACACCGGCCCTGCAGGCGTGTTCATGCGCCTGGTCGGGGCCGGGAAGCCCACAACGCCGCGCGAGCCCGCCTGAGATTTTCCGCTTCAGCTGACGCCACCCACACAATAACCAGAAAAAGGTACGCGAAGATGCACGCATCTACATTCACCCGGAGTTTTCTGCAAAGCGCCTGTGCGCTGGCCCTCAGCATCGTTTGCCTGGGCGCCAGCGCTTCGGTGGACAAACCGGGGGATGGCGTGAAGATCACCCCGGCGTTCCCGTCTGTCGATGAAGAGCGCTTCCGTGGCGAGATCGCTTTGGCCGGATTACGTGAGCTGGGCTACCAAGTGCAGACTCCAAAGGAAACCGAATATGCCACGATGGTCCTGGCGGTCGGTTTCGGTGACGCGGACTTCACAGTCAGCTTCTGGGACAAACTGCATGCGAGCTTCTATCAGAAAGCAGGTGGCGACGAAAGCATGCTGAAAGTCGGCAATATTCTGCCGGGCGTGTTGCAGGGTTACGTGATCGACAAGAAAACCGCAGATAAATACAACATCAAGTACATCACCGACATGAAGAAGCCGGAGATCGCCAAGCTGTTTGATACCGACGGCGACGGCAAGGCGGACATGACTGGCTGTAACCCGGGCTGGGGCTGTGAACTGGTGATTGAACACCATATGAAAGCCTACGACTTGCAGAAGTCGATACACGTCAACCAGGGCTCGTACTTCGCCTTGATGGCCGACACGATTACGCGTTTCAAAGAAGGCAAGCCAGTGTTCTATTTCACCTGGACGCCGCAATGGGTTGCGGGGGTGCTGGTTGATGGCCGGGACGTGGTTTGGCTGGAGGTGCCCAAGACTGATCTTCCGGGCGGCGACAACACGGTCAGCACAATGTATCAGGGTAAAAACCTGGGCTTCGCGATCGACACCGTGCAGGCGCTCATCAACCGCAAATTTGCCGAGAAAAACCCGGCTGCCGTGAAATATCTGTCGCTGGTACAGATTCCTGCAGCCGACGAAAGTGCGCAAAACCTGAAAATGCAGCAAGGCGAGAAATCCAGGGCGGATATCCAGCGTCATGCTGAAGAATGGATCTCTGCGCATCAGGTACAGTTCGATGGCTGGGTCAAGGCTGCGCGGGCAACAGGAGCACAGGCGAGAAACTGACTCTCACCGCCGACGGAACGGTATTCTGAGTTGACAGAAGCCCGTTCCGTACCTCGCCAAACAGACGTCAGAGTGACCGGACTAACATGAACAGCTCTTCACTCCCCATCACCGCTCACATCCGTCGAATCGATCCATCTCGCCGCTGCTCCCTCAAGGCCGACGGGTCACCTGATGACAACGACCGCACCGAAATCGGCCCGAACCCACTGGCTTTCGCGGAATGGTCCGAGCTGGGTCTCGAGGCACCTCTGCTAACAGCGATGCGCGAGTATCGTCTGCAGCGTCTCAAGGACCAACTGGTCGCCCGCGATGTTGCAGGCATCCTGTTGTTCGACCCGTTGAACATCCGCTACGCCACCGACACAACCAATATGCAGCTGTGGACCACTCATAACCCCGCGCGTGCCTGCTTCGTCGCGGCCAGCGGGCATGTGGTGCTGTGGGACTTTCACGGCTGCGACCATCTTTCCAGGCACCTGCCATTGGTGAGTGAACTGCGCAGTGGCGCTTCGTTCTTTTACTTTGAAACCGGCGAGCGCACTGAGCAGCACGCCGCACGCTTCGCCGCACAGATAGATGATTTGCTGCGAACCCATGGCGGCGGCAACCGCAGGCTGGCCGTGGACCGTATCGAAATCGCCGGCCTGCGCGCGCTCGACGCCCTGGGTGTGGAGGTCCAGAGCGGCCAAGAAATCACCGAGCTTGCGCGAGTGATCAAAGGCCCGGACGAGATTAAGGCCATGCGCTGCGCGGTGGCTTCCTGTGAGGCGTCAATCGCCGAAATGCGCCTGGCGATGCGCAGCGGCGCTACCGAGAACGATGTCTGGGCGGCACTTCATGCTGGCAATATTCGTCGCGGAGGCGAGTGGATCGAAACGCGCATTTTGAGCTCCGGCCCACGCACCAATCCCTGGTATCAAGAGTCCGGCCCGCGGGTGCTCAGCGACGGCGACCTGTTGTCGTTCGACACCGACCTGATCGGCGTCTACGGCATGTGCGTGGACATGTCGCGTAGCTGGATTTGTGGGGATCGAGAACCCAGCGCTGAACAGAAGCGCCTGTACCGCATTGCCCACGAACACGTCAGCTTCAACTCCGGGCTGGTCCGCCCTGGCATTGGCTTCACCGAGCTGACGGCCCTCGGCCACCGGCTGCCTGAGTCCTGTCGCGCCCAGCGATACGGCGTAATGTTCCACGGTGTGGGGCTGTGCGATGAGTATCCGTGCATCCGCTACCCGGAAGATGTCGATTCGTATGGCTATGAGGGCGTGCTGCAACCGGGTATGGCACTGTGCGTCGAGGCCTACATAGGCGAAGTGGGCGGTCGCGATGGCATCAAGCTGGAGAATCAGTTACTGGTGACCGAGAGCGGTTGCGAGGTGCTGACCCGCTACCCGTTCGAGAGCAGTTTTCTGCAGGATTAAACACGTAGCTGTCACAGGAGTAGACAAACATGAGTGCATACAACAGAGGTGTGGTTTATCAGGGCGCCGGCAAGGTTGAGGTGCAGAACATCGACTATCCCAAGATGCAGGACCCGCGTGGCAGAAAGATCGAGCACGGGGTGATCCTAAAGGTGGTCGCTACCAATATTTGTGGCTCCGACCAGCACATGGTCCGCGGCCGTACCACCGCCCAGGTTGGCCTGGTGCTGGGGCATGAGATTACCGGTGTTGTCATCGAGAAGGGCAATGACGTCGAGCACCTGCAGACCGGCGATCTGGTCTCGGTGCCGTTCAACGTCGCCTGCGGTCGTTGCCGTTCCTGCAAGGAAATGCACACCGGTGTGTGCTTGACCGTCAACCCGGCGCGCGCCGGCGGTGCCTACGGTTATGTCGACATGGGTGACTGGACCGGCGGGCAGGCCGAATACGTGCTGGTGCCGTATGCCGACTTCAACCTGCTGAAGCTGCCCGACCGCGACAAGGCCATGGAGAAGATCCGTGACCTGACGTGCCTCTCGGACATTTTGCCGACCGGTTATCACGGTGCCGTAACGGCCGGCGTCGGTCCGGGCAGTACCGTTTATATCGCGGGTGCCGGCCCGGTCGGGCTGGCGGCCGCGGCCTCTGCGCGCCTGCTCGGTGCGGCGGTGGTGATTGTGGGTGACTTGAACCCTGCGCGTCTGGCCCACGCCAAGGCCCAGGGATTCGAGATCGCAGACCTGTCCCTGGACACGCCACTGCACGAGCAGATCGTCAGCCTGCTAGGCGAGCCGGAAGTCGACTGCGCGGTCGATGCCGTGGGGTTTGAAGCCCGTGGCCATGGCCATGAAGGTGCCAAGCACGAAGCCCCGGCCACCGTACTCAATTCGTTGATGGGTGTGGTACGGGTTGCCGGCAAGATCGGTATCCCCGGCCTGTACGTCACCGAAGACCCAGGTGCGGTCGACGCAGCAGCAAAAATCGGTGCACTCAGCATTCGCTTTGGTCTGGGGTGGGCCAAGTCCCATAGCTTCCATACGGGCCAGACGCCGGTAATGAAATACAACCGCGCACTGATGCAGGCGATCATGTGGGACCGCATTAACATTGCTAAAGTAGTCGGTGTGCAGGTTATCAGTCTGGATGACGCGCCGAAGGGTTATGGTGAGTTCGATGCGGGCGTGCCGAAGAAATTCGTCATAGACCCACACAAGACGTTCTCCTGAAACCGGTCCGGGCCGTGTTACTCGCGGCCCGGATCTCACCACCTCCAGAACAGACGGAGCGTTTGCCTGAGATGAAGCTTGTTTCTGCCGAACAGATCAATGCCGTTCTGAACTGGGCCGGTGTGCTCGATGCATTGTGGCGCATGCATTTTGGCTCACGGCCACAGATTGACGATTTTTTCCTAGGTGACGGCGAGTGTGGTCTGTTCAGCAGGGGTGTGATCTTGCCGGGCCTTGGCGGCGGCGTGAAAATTGTCTCGATCTTTCCCGGCAACCACCAGGCAACGCCATCCTTGCCGGCCGAGCAGGCGCTGTTCGTAGTGATCGACGAGCATACAAAGGCACTGGTCGCGATTTGCGATGGTTCGGCGATTACGGCTTGGAAGACCGCCGGGGATTCTGCGCTCGCGGGGGAGCGTCTGAGTCGCGAGGACAGCAGCGGTTTGCTGGTGCTTGGCGCGGGGCCAGTGGCGCGTGCGTTGACCGAGGCCTATTTGCACATCCGGCCGGGCATCCGCCAGGTGATGTTGTGGAACAGGACGTTGCCGAAACTAGAGCCCTTTGCTGCCAAACTTCGTGAGCGGGGTATCGAGACCACCCTGGTCTCGGACCTGGACGAGGCTGTCGCTCGTGCGGATATCATTGTCTCGGCGACGGCGTCGTCTGAGCCTCTGATCAAGGGTCGTCTGGTACGCCCCGGCACGCATGTCGACCTGGTCGGAGGCTTCAGGCCTGACATGCAGGAGGCCGACACTGATCTGGTCAGGCGTGCCAGGCTGTATGTGGATGATCGCAAAAGTGCGCTTAACTCAGGTGACCTAAGTATTCCCTTGCTGGCCGGGCTTATTGGCGAAGAAAGTATCGATGCCGACCTTTTCGAGATCTGTCAGTCGGGCGAAATCCTGCGCGGTGCGGACGATATCACTCTGTACAAGAATGCTGGCGGTGCGCATTTGGATTTGACAATTTGTCAGTACGTACTGCGATGCCTGGCGTCACAGGTTAGTTGACGATCTGCCGGATCAGTTCGGGTGTGGAATTGACGGCGTATTTGCGCAGCAAACTGGCGCGGTGAATATCCACAGTCCGGGGGCTGATGCCCAGGCTTTTCGCCGCTTCCTTGCTGGTCAAGCCGTCTACAAGTAGTGCAGCAACTTCACGTTCACGTGCGGTGAGGCTCACTTTCCCTCTCAAACCCTCGCGTCCCGGGGAGTCCGCCTCGGTGAACACCCAGGCGGCCAACTCATAAGGATTACTTCGGTTGAAGCCGTAACCCCGCACGGTCACCCAGAAGTGCGTGCCGTCCAGGCGGCGCATCAAGCGGTCGTCATGGAAATCGGCATGTCGCGAGAGCAGGGGGGCGAAATGCTCGGCAGCCGTTTCGAAGTCTTTCTGTTGGGGGTACAGCATCGCGAACGACGCGCCGACGAGTTGCACGTCGCTGGCGCGAAACAGGGTCAGTGCGAGGGCATTGCAATTCAGGATCACACGATGGCGAGCAATGATCACGGCGACGGGTAAATGATGAAGAAGATATTCGGAATCGAGGCAATCTTCTTCGCGCATAACGATCGTTTCTCTCCGAGCTTTATGAGTGTAAAAACGCCGATTACCTAGGTGATCAGCAAGTCTGGTCGCCCTGAATCAGCGTGCTTATGATGATATTCAGCTTATCACTGCGCGCGCTTGTCCTGCGTGGCAACTGGACCACATTTACATAAAAAAAGGACACACGGGATGAATGCGCGTGACGTGCACGACGGTAGTAGTGTGAGTTATGGTCTGGTCATTGCCAGATCATTGATAGATGGGACTAGGGGTCGTTCGAAGATATGCGCATGGATGCGAGTGTTCGGCGAGGTGTGGGGCTAATGAATCTGCCTGGGGGGGTGCTATCATGAATACAACGGTTCAACTAATGAGTGATGCCGTGCGGGCTAACGGGGCACGTATTGGCATCATCCTGTGCTTGCTGTCGATGTTCATCTTCGCAGCCCAGGATGGGATTACCAAGACGCTGGTAAGAGACCTGCCGGTGGCGCAGTTGGTCATGGTGCGGTATTGGGTGTTCCTGCTGTTCGCGTTATGTTTTGTGCAGATGAAGGGTGGCATTGGCAGCGCGCTGAAGACCGCTCATCCCTGGCTGCAAATGGCACGCTCGCTGCTGGGCGTTTTCGAGATCGTCGTCTTCGGCTTGGCGCTACGCTACTTGGGGTTGGCCGAGACCCACGCGATTTACGCGGTTTTCCCGCTTTTGACCATGGCCATGGCCGCCGTGTTGTTGCGTGAGCGACTCAACCTGCGCCAGTGCCTGGCGGGGGTAATCGGCTTCGTCGGCACTTTGATAATCCTCGAGCCCGGCATGGGTGTGTTCAGCCCCGCTTCGCTGATTCCACTGCTGGCGGCATTGATGTTTGCCTGCTTCAGTGTGCTCACGCGCAGGATCAGCGGCGCCGACAGCTTTGGCACCAACATGTTGTATATGGGCTTATGGGGAGCGGTCGCGTCGACGGTGATCGGTCTGCCTCAGTGGGTGACGCCGACTTCGCAGCAAGCGGTCCTGATGCTGGTGCTCTCGATCAGTGGGGTAATGGCCCAGATGTTACTAGTCCAGGCGCTGAACTTTACGGCGGCGATAACCTTGCAGCCGTTCAACTATTCGCTGCTGGTGTTCGCATCAGTGCTGGGTGTGGTGTGGTTTGGCGAGGCGGTGGAGACCACCTTGGTAGTGGGCGCGGTGCTGGTGGTGCTGGGTGGGCTCTACTCGCTCCGGCGCTGATGTCGCGAAGGCTGGCGTATTGTTACGCCGGCCGCGGGTGTTCATCAGGGCAAATGCGGCGCGAAGGTGATATCTGACAAGACGCCCGAAGGCGCCATCTCAAAGGTCGATAACCAGATCTGAAGTCGGACGACTGCAGCATAGCAAGCGCAAGCCTTTGTCGATCTCGCGCTGGCGGATGCCGCCATTGTGTTTCATCTCGACGCTGCCTTCGAGCACGGCAGTTTTGCACGTGCCGCACACACCCTGGCTGCAGGAAGAGGGCACCACCGCGCCGGCTTTTTTTGCCGCCGATAGCACGGTCTGTTCGGCGGTCATGGTGAATTCTTTACCCGAGCGGGCCAGGCGTACGGTGAAGGTGTCCTGTACCTGAGCGTGGGCAGTGATTGGCGTCGGTTCGACCACGATTTCGGCGTTTATGTCGAAGCTTTCCTGGTGATAACTCGTCATGTCGAAACCAGCATTGCCAAGCAGTGCCTTGGCCGCATCCATGTACCCTTTGGGGCCGCAGGTGAAGACTGCGCGCTCCATGAAGTCGGGGATTCGCTGCTCAAGCTCATCGATCGACAAGCGTCCGATTGGGCCGGCCCAGTTCGGCTCATCGCCAAGGCCCTCACAGAAGAACAGGGTGCGCAGGCGCGGCATGGAGCGTTCGAGGCGGGCCAGCTCTTCGCGAAAGATAATGTCTTTGGGCGTGCGCGCGCTGTGCACGAAGACAATGTCCAGGTCTGCGTGCAAGTCGCCCGCGGCACGGGTCATTGCCATCAGTGGAGTAATCCCCGAACCGGCGGAAAGGTACAGCAACTTGCGCGCCGGCCCTGCCACAGGCGTAAAAATACCCGCCGGGCCGGAGGCCGCCAGTGCATCGCCCGCCTGGAGATTGTCGTGCAGCCAGTTGGACACTGCACCACCCGGTACACGCTTAACGGTGATCGAGAAGGTGAACGGCCGGGTCGGTGTGGATGACAGCGTGTAGCAACGCGAAATGCTCTGGCCCTCGATGACGGGGGACACGGTCAGGAACTGGCCGGGTTCGTAGGCGAGGGCAGGGTAATCTGGGGAATGGAAAACGAACGTCTTCACGTCGTGGGTCTCGGCCACCACGCTCAGGCATTCGATGCGTTTGCTCTCGCCGCTGGCCCACTGGGCGCCGTGGGCGGCCCAGTGATCAGTGTCGACGAAGCGCTGGTCAGCACGCAGGCTGGCGATGTTTTCACGCATGCTCATCATCGTTAAACTCCATGCACTGCAAGACGGGCGTCGTACCAGCGGACGAACTGGTCAACGTACGTCTCGGTGAACTCTGAATAAGGGCCGGGGATGTAAGCAGGGTCCTGAGTGCCGCTATGGGTAATCGCAACCAAGTTGGCATCCTGCTGGGTGGTGGCAACCCAGACCTCGGTCAGGCGCTGGAGATCGTAATCGACGCCTTCGACAGCATCCTGATGCACCAGCCACTTGGTGCGCACCAAGGTTCGATCCGGCGCCAGGGGGATGATCCAACTGATCATCGCATGGTCGCTCATTACGTGAGCCCAGCCATTATTGCCCCACAGGTGCGTGTCGCCGAGGTCGCGACGGGCGAGGTTGCCCAGCAGTTTGGTGCAGGCGACCTTGGTGTCGAGCGTCTGGGACTCTCCACTGCCGGCGATAATCATGCGCTGGGTGCGGAACTGGGTAGCAGTATCGCCGTCCAAGTGCTCCACAGTGGTATGGAGATGACCTTCGCTTTCCCAGTTGGCTTCGATCCCCGCTTTGCGAATCTGATAGGCATCATAGGATGCGCGCGCGTCTTCGCTCATTTCTTCAAAACTGACGCCGAGATCTTCGGACTGATAAGAGACGATCAGTTCCGGGTGAGTGGCCGCGCAGTGATAACATTCGCGGTTGTTTTCCATCACCAGTTTCCAGTTGCCGTTCTCGATATAGTCAAGTTCGTAAGCGATGCGCGTCTTGGTCAGCTCATATGGCGCAAAGCGTGCACCAATGACCTCTTCCTGAATGGCAATATCTGCTGGGGCGTCCTCGCTCAAGCACACAAATACATGCGCACCGATGACTTTACAGTGCACAGGGATCAGGCTGCGGCATGTTGGATCGAAGCCCTTGCCCATATGCGCGGCGTGCTTGAGGCTGCCGTCGAGGTCGTAGGTCCATTGATGGTAGGGGCAAACTAGCATGCCGACAGTTGATTTGCCGGGCGCTTTCAAGCGCGCACCGCGGTGGCGGCAGACGTTGCGGTAGGCGCGAATCTGTTCATCATCGTCGCGCAGCACCATGATCGACGATTTGCCGATATCGGTGGTGAAGACATCGCCTGGCTCGGCAACGTCTGCGGTCACCGCCACCAATATCCAATGCCGGGTGAAAAATATATCAACGTCGGTTTCGAATATATCCTGTCGACTGAAGATTTCACCCGGAAGACCACAATTGGGTTCTCGAGACTCGATCACTTCACGGTGCGTTTTAATCGGCGCAGTGCTCATCATTATTCCTCAGGCATTTTTATTTTAAGTATTACCAATGCGTGTGGAAGGATTATCTGAGTGGCTAAAAATACCGTCAATGCGCCTATTTTTACGGCTCGCATTACATTAAGTTATGAGCGTGCTTTCGATTATTCCGACAAGGGTTTACGGTCCTGTAACCAACGGATCACTGCCCAGACTTCAGGCGTTGCGATGCGCCCGTCCGGGATGACCGCATAGTAAGCATCGGTGGGGCGGACAAAATAAGGCTCGAGTCGAACCAGCTCGCCACTGGCTATTAGATGTTCAACTGCACGCCCCCAGCCGAGGCCGATGCCGTAGCCGTGGAGTGCAGCGTGTACCACATCGGCATGCAGGTTACAGCGCAGGGTATAGTGCAACTTGTGTGTGATCAGCCCTAATTGTTTGAACCAGCCTTGCCAGGTCATCCAGCCTTCGGTGGTAGAGTCGGAGTCCAGCAGGCCGGTGGCAGCCAATGCTTCGAGGGTTTCGGGCCTGGGGTTTCGGGCCAACCATTCAGCCGAGCAAACGGGAAAGATTTCTTCGTCGAACAACAGGATCACTTCGCCGTCATCCCACTGACCATTGCCGTAGCGTACGTACAGATCAGCTTCCTGGGTGCGCAAGTCACCGGTAAACATCTGCGTGACCAGACGCAGCTGGATGTCCGGCAGCCCATCGCGCAGGCGGGACAGGCGAGGTAGAAGCTGAAACTGCGAAAAGGACGAAGTGACGCCAAGAATGATTTCCCGTCGACCGCCCTCCTGGTTGATCTGGTCGAATACTGTAGCGATTTTCTGCAGCGATTCGGAAATGGTCGCGAACAAGGCCAGACCCTCATTGGTCAGTTGGATGCTGCGGTGCAAGCGGTGAAACAATTGAGCCCCGACGTTTTCCTCAAGCACCTTGACCTGTTTGCTAACGGCCGCCTGGGTGACCCCCAGTTCCTTCGCTGCCTGGGTGAAGCTTTTCAGGCGGGCGACGGATTCAAACTGGAGAAGGGCGGTCATCGACGGAATGATCCGCCGGTAACCTTTGTGTCGGGGGCTGGCTTCTTGAGCTTTCATTGTTTCTCTTACTCATGTGCAGGCAAGCCGGTCACACGACGAGCTCGTTCCATAGAGTGTACGCGTCACTGATTTCTATGAGCAGGCTCGTCAGCGTCAGTTCTTAAGCCAACTGGTAAGTAGTCTTGACCCGGGTAAAGAATTGCCGCGCATGGGTGCCTTGCTCGCTCGACCCCAGGCTCGATGCACCATTGCCCCCAAACGGCACGTGATAGTCGACTCCGGCGGTCGGCAGGTTGACCATCACCATCCCCGCCGTACTATTGCGCTTGAAGTGTTCGGCATGACGCAACGATGTAGTGACGATGCCCGCAGACAAACCGAACACGGTGTCCTCGGCAGCGGCGAAGGCCTCTTCGTAATCGCGTACCTTCAGCACACTCAACACTGGCCCGAAGATCTCCTCGCGGTAAATGCGCATGTCAGGGTTCACGTCGGTAAACAGCGCAGGCGTGAAGAAGTACGCACCTGTCGGGTTTTCAACGCGCTGGCCACCGCATACCAGCGTTGCGCCTTGCTCAAGGCCGCTGGCCACGTACGCTAGGTTCTGCTCCAATTGTCGTGCATCCACCACCGGGCCGATGTCGGTGGCGGATTCTAGCGCGTCCCCGACTTTCAGGGCACGGGTGCGCTCGGCCAGCCGCGCCACAAATGCATCATAAACACCTGCAGTGACGATCACCCGTGAACTTGCAGTGCAGCGTTGGCCGGTGCTGTAGAACGAACCGTTGAGCGCCACCTCGACCGCCTGTTCCAGATCGGCATCATCGAGAACGATCAGCGGGTTCTTGCCGCCCATCTCCAGTTGTACCTTCTTCATGCCTTGCGCCGCGAGCTGAGCGATTTGCCGGCCGGTATGTTCGGAGCCGGTAAAGCTGATGCCATCGATCTGTGGAGAGCGAATCAGGGTATCGCCGACACTGCGCCCCGGCCCGATCAGCAGGTTGAACACTCCTGCTGGCAGGCCGGCTCGGGAGATGATTTCTGCCAATGCCCATGCCGAGGATGGCACCAGCTCCGCGGGTTTGAACACTACACAGTTACCGAAGCAGAGTGCTGGCGCAATCTTCCAGGCAGGGATGGCAATCGGAAAATTCCACGGTGCGATGATGCCGATCACGCCCAACGGCTGGGTGATGACGTCGATGCCCACATCCTTACGCACCGATTCGTATTTCTCGCCAGAGGCTCGCAGCGCTTCCTGCGCATAGAACTTGAACGAGCGACCGGCGCGGTCCACTTCCCCCAGCGCCTCGCGCACTACTTTGCCCTCTTCGCGCGCGAGCAGGATGGCCAACTCTTCGCGGCGGGCGAGGATTTCGCTGCCGATAAAGTCCAACGCGTCGGCGCGTAGCTGCGGGTTGCTGCGCGCCCATTCTGGCTGGGCCCGGCGAGCGGCGCCGATGGCGTGTTCGGTCAGGGCCTGGTCGGCGCGTACAAATCGCTCGATCACTTCCTGCGGATTGGACGGGTTGCGGTTTTCCAGCAACTCGTTGCTGTTGTCGAGAGGAGCGAAGGCGCCGTTGACGTAGCTGCTTTTGGTGACGGGGTTCATGCAGACCGAATCCTTTATTCTTGGGTTTGCCTGCATGATGCTTAGCGCACGCCGGTGCCCGCTATCACGGGCAAGACAATTGATAGAACACTGGGACCGTTCAGCGCCTGGCTTGTCTTGAATCTAGGATATAGCTGTCTTTGTATTATATTTCGGACGCATTGCCAGTCGTATACTGAGCTTGCCGAACATTCCCCGGCTGCACTGGAGCGCGAGACATGATCACTCAGCCCGCCGAGATCAAGCCGGACCTGCGTGTCGGGTTCGTGCTGATGAATCAGTTCACGCTGGTGCCGGTGGCAGGTTTGGTCGATTCCTTGCGTTTTGCCGCTGATAAGTCGTTTCGCAGCCAGCAGGTGTACTGTCAGTGGGATTGGATGACCTGCAATGATCAGCCGATCCACGCTAGCTGTGGCATGCCGATCTCGCCTACCCGCCCATTGAATCTATTTGCCCGGTACGACTACATCGTCATCGCCGGAGGTCTGCTGGGAGAAACACGCAACCCGCCCGATTGGCTGCTTGATGCGTTGCTTGATGTGCATGCTGCCGATATCCCGATAATTGCGCTGTGTTCGGCATCCTTCGTATTGGGTAAGGCCAAGCTGCTAGATGGCCGGAGGTGCGCCGTGCATTTTACCATTCGCGAAGAGTTCGAAGCGTTGTTTCCCTTGGCGAACTCGGTGATCGACAAGAGTTACGTGGAAGACCGCGGCATCATCACCTGCCCGGGCGGCACCGCCATCGACCTGGCTGCCAGCCTGATCCGCCGTCACTGCGGTGAGGTGCGGGCGCAGAAGGGCCTGGAGTACCTGTTGGTGGAAGATCGCGCCGAAGATCACGAGCAGACTCATCGGATCTACCAGAACGAGCGGGTGGAGCAGGCCATCGCATTCATGCGTGACAATTTGGATGTGTCGCTTTCACTCAAGGCAGTGGCAGAGGCGGTGGGTACACATCCCCGGCAACTGCACCGTGAATTCGTGGCCAATACTCAGGAAGCTCCGGCCAACTACTGGCGCAAGTTGCGTCTGGATCACGCCCGTCGCCTACTGGTGAATACCAGCCACAACGTCACCACTATCGCTTTGGCCAGCGGTTTCTCCGACGCTTCGCACTTCATTCTGTGGTTTCGCAAGCAGTACGGTGAAACGCCCTACAGCTTCCGCAAGCGCCGGCATGAAGTGGAACGTTTCAACAGTGACAGCCTCGGTAAGAGCGTCAGGGCGGACCCGGAGCTTTAAGGCGATGGGGGCGGCGAGCGAGTGAGCAAAGCATCGAATACGACCTCGCAGGCAGCGCCCCATGTAGCGCTGCCTGGCTGGTGATTGAGCACTTCGAGACCGGTTGCCGTGAATGTACCCGGTGTGGCGATTGCCCGGCCCAACGCCTTGAGACTCCGCTCCGGATGCGCGCGGGCGCTGAACAGACAGTCCTCCAGATTACCCAGCACCAGCGTGCGCGCCTGTTCGGCAGGCATGCCTTTGTCGACGAGCCAGTGTTGCAGGTCATGGAGCAGGAAATAGAACCAGCCATTCATACAGGCTGCCACAGTGGCCAGCTCAAACGCCGGTTCATTGTCCACCAACACTAGCGAACCCAGCGGGCCGAGACACTGCTGGGCGGTTTCGTCGGGCGGATAGACGACCACCGTCGACTGGTTGAACTGCGCGGTGTAGGAGAGCATCACCCGTATACACACAGCTGTGGGAAAGGTCGCCTGCAGCGTGTTCAAGTGCAGCCCGGCGACCAAGGATAGCAAGTGCTGGCCGGGTTTGACGGTGATCTCTGCGGCCAACTGCGCAACGCTGTCTGGCCGTACCCCGAGCAAGAGTATGCCGGCCTCTTCCACCAACGCCTGATTGCTCGGCATGACCTCACAACTGCATTCAGTGGCAAGTGCCTGAGCACGCTCAGTGTTGCGCGGTGACAACAGGATAACGCCGTCGAAGCCGCTACGGCGCAGGCCGTGCACGACTTTTTCGGTCAACTCACCCACTCCCAGGATGCCCAGACTCTGCATGATGTCTCCTTCAGGCTTCCAGGCCAGCACGGTGCTGGCCCCAGTTGAGGTTCAGATTCACTCCCAGGCTGAGTAACGGTTCTGGCGGATTGCGGTTGGGGCCGCGCGAGGCGAGCAGGAAGGCCGTCAACTCGTCCTGCTCTCCTGCCAGCCAGTTGGCCAGCAGTGTGCCCGTTGCGGTGCCACGCGTGATACCCAGACCGTTGCAGCACAGAGCCCCGTAGACGTTCGGCGCCAAACTGCCGAAGTAGGACGAATGGTTGCGCGACATGCACATGGACCCGCCCCAGGTGTAGTCGAAGGGCATGTTCGCCAGCATTGGAAAGCGCCGGTCAAACGACGTGCGGTGGTGACGTGCGGCGCGGTCCAGGAAGCGCTGCTGTGCCTGCCCATTGGCGTTGAAGCTGAAGCTGTTACGCACCAGCAAACGCTGATCGGGTGTACGCCGCAACGTGGTGCCGAAAGGGTCGGCAGGGATGATGCCCCAGGTCTGCTTGCCGCCCAGGCGTGTCTGCTCCTCGATGGTCAACGGCCGGGTCATACTGGCATACGTGAAAACCGGTAGCAGACGGCCCGGCAAGAATCCGAAATGTGAGGCGAAGGCGTTATTGCAGAGCAGCAGTTCGTGCGCCACAAATTCACCGTCGGCGTGGCGCAGCGTGATTTTGTCTCCCCGTTCGATACCGGTGATGACGGTGTTTTCGTACAGGCTGACGTTCGCTGGTAAGTTGTCGGCGAGCCCTCTCACCAATGCCGCTGGCTGCAACAGCATCGTGCCAGGGGTGTAAAGCGCCTGGCGATAGAACGACGTACCAAGATGCTCCGGTAAATCGCGGGAATCGATGATTTCGTAGGGCTGGCCGAGCTTGTCCAGGCCGCTCCGGTAGGCTTGCAATACCGCCAGACCTTTGTCTTCTACGGCGGCCTGGTACTTGCCGTCCGAGCGCAATTGGCAGTCTATAGAACAGTCCGCGACCAGCGTGCGAATCATTGATTGGGCGAAGTGATTGAGCTTCAGGTTCATCCGCGCCGTGGCTGGATCGCCGATATAGTCCGGGGCGCCGATGTCATGGGGCAAGTCGATGGCGAAGCCGGAATTACGCCCAGAGGCACCGTAGCCGACCTGCTGCCCGTCGATCAGCACGATCTCGTCCTGGGGGAATTTAAGGGCCAATTGGCGCGCGGCGGCGAGCCCGGTGAAGCCCGCGCCCAATACCACCCAGCGTGCGTTGGTGCGGCCGCTGTGGGCGGGCCGCGGGTTGCGTGACGGGCTGAGGTGAAACCAGCCACAGCCATTGTCGTCGGCCGGAGTGGATGTATTTCTGTACATTGATGCCACTTCCTTCTTTTTCCGCACTATCGCATCGGCAGGATGATGAGCCCTATAACGATCGGGACAACTCATGGAAGGTTTGGCCATTGCGTATGTGCCGAGTTGGCAATTAAGGAACAGCCTGCAGGCAATGATTACTGCAGGCTATTTCGCCAGACGCTTGGTACTGCCGCCAAGCGTCTGCAGGGGAGTGAATCTAAAACGACGCTACTGGTTCGCCAAAAATGCCATCTTCTGGCACAACGCCCAAGCCGGATCCTGAGGGGCGCCTGATATGGCCATCTTCTATGCATACACCATTCTTCGAGTCGAAGTTACCTTCGATCATGGGCGCGGCGATCCAAACGCCATCCAACAGTTCGGGAGAGACGGTAGCACCAATGTGCGTGCAGGCGGCTGCCATCAGGTCTCCGCCCCATGAATCGTCGCAGGTATGAGGTAAGTTGCGGGCCGCACAGATGTCGCGAAACGCTCGCATCGGATGTAAGCCACCCAAAGCAGTGACCTTCATGCCGAAACCATCGACCAATCCCGTTCCCGCTACAGTGACCGTCGTATTTATACTTGTGCAACTTTCGTCCATGTACATGGCATGACTGATTTGCGGACGGATTTTCTGGAAGTCTTCAATGGTTTCACAAGGCTGTTCCAGGACGAAAGGCACGTGTGCGCACTCGCGGCAGAGCCTCAATGTATCGCGCGTGTTCAGACCTCGATTGGCGTCCACGGCGAGCTTGATACGTGAACTTCCCACGGCTTCCCAGACTTTATTGATTGCCGCGATATCCTCTTCGATTGGCCTACCCCCTAGTTTCATTTGAATACGGGGAAACCCTTGGTCGCGTTTGTCGATAGCCAGGCGAACGGATTCGTCGGGATCGTTGATCCCAACAACAGAGTAGGAGGGCACGCGATCGGTCAGCGCCCCACCCAGCAGGTCAGAAACGCTCAAACTCAGATGCTTGCCCAACACGTCGTGCGCGGCAATATCGATCGCCGCCTTGGCGTAGTGATGACCTTTGAGCAGCTTGTCCATGCGGCGGTGCAGGGGCACTGGGAGCAGTTCAGTGCCAATGAGCCCCTTGGCCATTTCGGTCAGGGCCGCTACGGCACCCAGAGAATGGGATTCGGCGAAAATGGGGCCGACAGGGCAGGTCTCGCCCCACCCGACAAGTCCGTTGTCTGCAACGATTTTGACCAGTGTGGTCGTCAATGAATAGACGATGCGGTTGGCCATTGTGTAAGGGCCATCCACGACAGGCAATTCGTGGGTGTAGACATCAATACTGGCAATTTTCATGGCGTTACCTGCGGAATGATCAGTACCAATTTGCCCATGTGCGCTTTATTCAAGAAGTCTTGCTGCGCTTGATGGATTTCACTTAGCGGATACGTTTTGGCTACAGCCGGACGTATTTCACCCGACTCGACGTATGAAATCAGATTGGTGAAAACTTCATCGTCCTGGAACGTGCAACCGAAGAGCGTCAGGTCTTTGAGGTAAAGAGTTCTGAGATCGATCTCTGCGATGGGACCCGCAATTGCGCCAGCGATGGCGTAGCGGCCGCCCAGCCGGAGCACGCGTAATAGGTCCGACCAATGATCACCACCCACCACGTCCACCACCGCATCCACCGAGTTTTCGCCCAGTACCGAGACCAGGTCGGCGCTGCGATCAATGATGCGATCAGCGCCTAACGACCTGACCTCATCCGCTTTAGAGGCAGAGCAATGCGCGATTACCGTTGCGCCACGGCGTTTGGCCAGTTGGACTACTGCAGAACCCACGCCACCCGAGGCGCCAGTGACCAAGACGGTTTCTTTGCCCAGTTTCAGTCTGTGAAGCATGTTTTCCGCGGTGAAATAGGAGCAGGGTAGCGATGCCAGTTCCGCATCGGTCCATTCGCACTCCACCTTGAGCGTCTCTCTGGAGGGGGCCACGGCAAACTGTGCAAACCCGCCGTCGCATTCGCTGCCAAATGTCCAGCACTCGAAGGGCCGGTAGTCCACATAGGTACGCAGAAGATTGCTGACGATCACGCGTTCGCCAATGCGTGAAGTTGCAACGTCTTGTCCCACGGAAACGATGTAACCGCAGCAGTCGGCACCTTGAATCCGCGGGAGCTTTTATCTCACTGACTGCGCTGTCCTTCTACATGTTCACCACGTACTTCGCTACATACTTGCAGGTCGTCGGGCATCTGAGTCGTGCGCAGTCATTGATGGTTTCAACGATGGCGTTGCTGTTTGCGGCCGGGGCATGCCCGGCGGCAGGGGCTTTCTCTGATCGATTCGGCCGGCGCCGGACAGTAGCCGTCACCTGTTTTTGGGTGATTCTAACGGTGTTTCCGGCTTACTGGCTGGCTAGCTCCGGTCAATTTTACGCGGCGATCGTCGGGGTAATTTTGCTAGCGGTAGGCGCTGTGCTGTCAGGAGTAGTCACGGCCGCTTTACTTTCCGAGGTTTTCCCTACTCGTACCCGGTACACCGCCTCGGCAATCACATACAACATTGCCTACACGCTGTTCGGCGGTACTGCGCCGCTGGTGGCTACATGGCTGATCGACCACAGCGGTAGTAGCTTGGCGCCGGCCTTTTACCTTGTGTTAATCGCCCTGCTGGCGTTACTAGGCGGGTTGTCCTTACCGGAAACCTCGCGTATTTCCTTGCACGAAGAGCCGGGAGAGAAGCCGGTGTGTGGATTGAAGGTTATTAGCCGTGCAGGTTGATTTTGAGCAACGATGCGCGCGATTGGTACGCGTATCCATTGAAAAGGAGGATGCGGCATGAACGCGCGCCAATTACACGATGAGAGCATTGTGATCGATGGCTTGGTGATCGCTAAATGGAGTCGTGAGTTGTTTGAGGATATGCGCAAAGGCGGTCTGACGGCTACTAATTGCACGGTTTCTGTGTGGGAAGGTTTCCAAAAGACTATAGATACCATCGCTGCTAGCCAGAAGCTGATCCGGGAGAACAGTGACTTGGTCATGCAAGTGCGGACCACTGCGGACATCCGCAAGGCGAAGACACTGGGCAAGACTGGCATCCTTTTTGGCTTCCAAAACGCCCACGCTTTCGAGGACCAGATCGCCTATGTGGAGATATTCAAGCAGTTGGGCGTGGGTATCGTACAACTGTGCTACAACACGCAAAACTTGGTGGGGACGGGTAGCTACGAGCGTGATGGTGGACTATCGGGATTCGGCCGAGAGATCGTCGCTGAGATGATCCGCGTTGGGATCATGTGCGATTTGTCCCACGTTGGCTCACGTACTAGTGAGGAGGTAATTCTGACTTCGAGCAAGCCGGTGACGTACTCGCACTGTTTACCCATGGGACTGAAGGAGCATCCCCGGAACAAAACCGATGCGGAATTAAAGTTTATTGCGGATCACGGTGGTTTTGTTGGCGTGACTATGTTTACGCCGTTCCTGGCCAAGGGCGTGGACGCCACCATAGATGATTTCGCTGAAGCCATTGAGTACATCATGAATATTGTCGGCGAAGATGCAGTTGGTATTGGCACCGATTTTACTCAGGGTCACGGTCAGGACTTCTTCGAATACCTGACCCATGACAAAGGGTATGCAAGGCGCCTGACTCGCTTCGGCGAGATCATCAATCCGCTCGGTATGCGTACCGTGGGCGACTTCCCTAATCTCACTGAGACGTTACTCAAGCGTGGTCATTCGGAGCGAGTAGTGGGCAAGATCATGGGGGCGAACTGGATGCGGGTGTTCGAGGAGGTATGGGATAAGTGATCAGTATCGAAAGCCAACAACTAAGCACAGCGGTCCAGCCTATCAGTCAATCGAGGCGGCGTGCTATTGGCATGATGCTTTGCCTATTGTGATGTTCATCCTCGCCGCCGGGAACGGCATCACCAAGATCCTAAGCGCTGCCGGTGATGCAGTTGATGATGGCACGCTACTGGGTTTCTCTGCTGCTGCGGTATGTTTCGAGCGGATCATGAGGGGGGGCGCGAAGCTCTGAAAACTGCTCATCCCTGACTACAGATGAACCGTCGCTGCTCGGGCGTTCGAGATATCTTCATTTGGCATAGCGCTACGCTACTTAGGCTTGGCCAAGGCGATACCAATTGGGCCATGCCGGCGCTGGTGCCGTGCGAGCAGTTCAATCTTTGCCAGTGCCTGGACGCGATGCTCAGTTTTGTTGGCACGCTGATCACCCGCAAATCCTGTGTGGGGCGTTTTGAGTCCGACACCGTTGATGGTTCGGGTGGCTGCTTTAGGTTCACCTGCCTCATCGTGCTCATTCGCAAGAACAGCTGCGCCAATACGCCCGGTACTGACATAATATTGAAGGCGGCCAATTGCAACATATAGATCGATTGTTTTGGCGGCTAGCCGACATCGTTGCAAAGACGTAAGGCGCTAGCTACACGCAGTTGGGTGACGTTACTGGTGATAAAATACGTTACCTAAATTTATTTATTCATAAATATCAGTGGCTTAAGAGTTTTTCTATTGCGGTTTAGGTTTAGCCTTACCGGGAAGAAGCGAGGAGAGAGAAGCCTGTTTTCTCTGATCAATATAACCAGGGTGGTGCAGCGATCTGTCACAGAGGCAGGCTCATGACGAAGACACGGTGGCTAGATGCAGCTGCGGTTATGGATTTGATAGGGGTATGGATGGATACGATTTACGTATGCTTGGGGATTTTCCGAGTCCAAGAGGCACCAATAATCGATATCTCGGGCTCCTTCGACGCATCGCAAGGCTCAGCTTGATGCTTATAGGACCAGTGCTGATAGCCTTCCGATTAAGCCGCAACCCAAGACAACCAGCCAAAGTGGGGCCCTCCAGAACATCAGGGCAACAAAAGCCATCAGCGCCAATCCGAAGTCCGCGGGTTTTGATATGGCACTTGTCCAGACCGGGTTGTACAAAGCCGCCAAAAGTAGCCCGACCACTCCCGCGTTGACGCCTACAAGCGCGGCCTGGATGCGAACGCTATGCTTCAGTCGTTCCCAGAATGGCAACACGCCGAGTATGAGAAGGAATGAAGGCGCGAAAATAGCGATGAGGCATATTGATGCGCCCGTCCAACCTGAGGGCTGGACGTTCATAGACGCACCGAGAAATGCTGCAAAGGTAAAAAGCGGACCAGGTACCGCCTGCGCTACGCCATATCCTGCCAGGAACGCATCGTTGGCTACCCAGCCGTTGGGTACCGTTGCCGCCTGCAGCAACGGCAAAACCACGTGCCCGCCGCCAAATACCAATGAGCCAGCCCGGTAAAAGTCGTTCGACATGGCGAGTGTTTGGGAGGGCAAGGCCTGCAGTAGTAATGGAAGGCCTGCCAATAGGCTGAAAAACAAAGCCAATGAAACCACACCCACTTTCCGGCTGATTGCGATCGGTAACGATTCTGTAACTAGGCCTTGAACAGGTTTCAAAAACACCAAACCGACTCCAGCCGCACAGACCATCACACCAAGCTGTCCTGTTGCGTTGGGCAACCAAAGCGCCGCGCATGCCGAAAAAGCGGCAATGGTTACGCGGGGCACGTCGGTGCAAAGATTGCGGGCCATACCCCAGACTGCTTGAGCAACGACCGCAACTGCGACGATTTTGAGTCCGCTCAATAGGCCGCTTGGGAAAGTGCTTCCCCACGTCGCCATACCCTGAGCAAATAAAACCAGGATGATAGCTGATGGCAATGTGAAACCGGCCCACGCAGCAATGGCACCTGACAAACCGGCACGCGATAGCCCCAATCCTATGCCAACTTGACTGCTCGCAGGTCCTGGAAGAAATTGGCAAAGCGCGACCAGGTCGGCATAGCTGCGATCGCTAAGCCATTGCCGTCGAACAACAAACTCCTCGCGAAAGTACCCCAAATGCGCAATCGGGCCTCCGAAAGACGTAAGTCCCAAGCGTAAGAACACTAGAAACACTGACCAGGCGGAATCAGGTCTTATCACTTTCGTGCCGTTTTCTGCTGACAATACTCAAGCTCCACGGTAGCTGATGCCATTGGATTACTGAATTCCATCCACTCGGATTTGGAGCAAGCTCAGCACTCAACATTGGGATCGAGATGAGCCCTATCTGGCAAAATGTTTGTCTAGATAGAACGCTGGTTCACCCGTTTGGAAAGGGCCTCGGCGTCTTCCTTGCGTTCCGAATAGCGGTCTACCAGGTAAGTCTCTCGACCTCGTACCAACAACGTGAATTTCACCAATTCCTCCATCACGTCCACTACCCGATCGTAGTAGGCAGACGGCTTCATGCGCCCGGCTTCGTCAAATTCAAGGAAGGCTTTGGGTACCGAGGATTGATTCGGGATCGTGACCATACGCATCCAGCGCCCCAGGATACGAAGCTGATTGACCGTATTGAATGACTAGGATCCACCACATACCTGCATCACAGCCAATGTCTTGCCTTGCGAGGGTCGTACTGCGCCCAACGCCAAAGGTATCCAATCGATCTGCGCCTTGAACACGGCCGACATCGACCCATGCCGTTCCGGCGAACACCACACCTGACCCTCGGACCACAACACCAGGTCGCGCAGTTCCTGCACTTTTGGATGTTCCACCGGTGCATCATCAGGTAACGGCAGACCTGAAGGGTCGAAGATGGCCGTCTCTGCGCCCATGAGGTTTAGGAGTTGCGCTGCCTCCTGGGTCAGCAACCGACTGAACGAGCGCTCACGGGTGGATCCATAAAGCAACAGGATGCGAGGCTTGTGATCGGGCTGCATACCCTGGCTAAGCTTCTCAGGCGTAGGCACATCGAGCAGGGTTAGGTCCAGGCTGGGAAAGTCTTCCGGATATTCGGATGTAGGCTCGATCATTACAGCGCTCCAATCCTGTCCAACGCATGCTTGAGCTCTGTTGAACTGAGCGCATCCAAATCCAAAGCAAAGAAGGCCGTAAATCGGTTCCGGATAGTTGTCACGGTGGCATCAAAGGCTGCCTGCTTCTCCTCGTCGCGGCCAATGACATCCGAGGGGTCAGACAGCCCCCAATGACTCTTGATAGCTGGGCCAAAATAGACGGGGCAGGGCTCGCCTCCAGCCTTGTCACAGACGGTGATCACAACGTCAGGGGGATTATCCTGGAAGCTCTCTGAACCCTTGCTATGTAGCACTGACGTATCGATGCCGAGCGCTTGGAGGGTACTGACCCGCCCGAGCATTAAGTCGTCCGCTCGGAAAGCTGCCGGAGCTTACTGCTGTGATGCCTTCAGGGGCCAAGTGGTTGAACAGCGCCTCAGAAAGCACGCTCCGACAGCTATTAGCGGTACACATGAAAAGGATTTTCATCGGTGGCTCCTAGGCTTGGATGCTGAGCCGCAGGGCGAGTGCGGCCAGGGTAATAAGCAGAACAGGGATGGTCAGCAGGCTGCCAACTTTGAAGTAGTATCCCCACGTGATGCGGATGTGTTTTTGAGCCAGTACGTGGAGCCACAGCAACGTGGCCAGGCTACCGATCGGAGTGATCTTGGGCCCCAAGTCGCAGCCTATGATGTTGGCGTACACCATGGCCTGATGGACCACGCCTGTGGCCTGACTGGCCTGGATGGATAGGGCACCGATGAGCACGCTGGGCATGTTGTTCATAACAGACGACAGCAATGCAGCCACCACACCGGTACCCATAGTTGCAGTCCACAGGCCCTGTTCAGGCAAAGATATTGAGCAAAGACGTGAGAGCGCCCGTGAGCCCTGCGTTGCGCAGTCCATAGACGACCAGGTACATCCCTAGCGAAAACACCACGACTTGCCACGGTGCATTTTTGATAACCGTACGGGTAGAAATCACGTGACCTTTGCCGGCGATCACCAGAAGGATGAGTGCGCAGCTGGCTGCCACCGCGCTGATCGGGATCCCCAGCGGCTCGAGCGCAAACAGGCCGACAAGCAGTAGTGCCAAGACCCACCAGCCAGCGACGAAGGTAGCCTTGTCACGGATGACAGTCTCAGGTGCATCGAGCTGCTGCGGATCGTAGATGGTGGGTATGTCGCGCCGATAGCACAGCCACAGCATGAGCAAGGTCGCCGCTACGCTGACAACGTTCACAGGCCACATGACCGCGGCATATTCAGCAAAGCCAATCTGGAAGAAATCGGCCGACACGATATTGACCAGGTTGGACACCACCATGGGCAGGCTCGCGGTATCGGCGATGAAGCCTGCAGCCATGACAAAGGCCAGAGTAGACGCCGGGCTAAAGCGCAAGGCTGTGAGCATGGCAATGACGATGGGGGTCAGGATCAACGCGGCGCCATCGTTTGCAAACAAAGCTGAAACAGCGGCGCCCAGCAGGATCATCAGGATGAACAACCGGATGCCCTTGCCTTGGCCCAACCGTGCCATGTGCAAGGCAGCCCACTCGAAGAATCCGGCCTCATCCAGTAACAGGCTAATGATGATGACAGCGATAAAAGTGGCAGTTGCATTCCACACGATGGCCCATACCGTAGGTACGTCGCCTAGACCAACCACACCCGTAAGCAAAGCCAGTACTGCGCCGGCAGCGGCGCTCCAGCCTACGCCCAATCCCTTCGGCTGCCAGATGACCAACGCAAGTGTCAGAACGAATATTGTGATTGCAGCAACCATATGGACACTCTCCAGCAAAATCAGCAGCACGCGGCCTGGCGGACCGGACGATCTTCCATTAATGCAAGACGGCTCGCGTCTTGATCTATCCAGGACTGATTAGCACTGCGTGTTATCTGGAGCACCTGCAAAACCCATTCGGGCAATTGTGGATGCAAGCCGTAATAAATCCACTGCCCCTGACGGCGGTCCACTAATAACCCGCAATTACGAAGTTGGGCTAAATGCCGAGAGATTTTCGGCTGACTATCATCCAGCGCCCAAATCAGCTCGCAGACACAGAGCTCGTCTTGGTCAGCGAGCATGAGCATGATGCGTGTGCGCGTTTCGTCGCCAAGACACTTGAAGACGGTCGCCGGTGACAGATCCATGAGCGTTCCTAGATATGCATGTATTCGAATATTCGAATATACACATATTGTTCTGACTCCGCACGCCACAGGAAGGATTCTTTTTTTCCTGTCTGTCAATACTTAAACCGCAAATTAGGTTGATTTATGACTTTCGAGACATACGCAGGCTTTTACGCTGTTACTGGTGATAAAATACGTTGTTCCCATTGGGACGTGCGGTGGTAGGGCATAGCATATCGATCATCTGCATTCGGCTGCTATAGATGACCTAAACGGTTTTAGATCGATTGGCAAGGGAAGAATGCAGCCTTGATTGCGCACAAAGCTGGCGGTTTCGGACTTGGAATCGGCGAAAAAGGTACGGCGTTGCTTGGTCATCAGACACCTCTCTGTGGCGACCATTTTCGCCTAAAAACGTGTCCGGGGTTAGTAAACCACTACAGAGTAACAGGCGAGGTGTGTCGTACTTCGGAGAGTTTCCATCGCATAGAATGCCTGCATCATAGGCATCGCAATTTGACAGCGCGAGGTCTAAAGCCTGCAAATCAAACATAGCGGGCCTTCGAATGGCAATTTCTTGACAATAGAAGGGTGCGTGCAAGCAGTGTTACCTAATCAAATCACCGCGCAGCAGGAAATTTCGTTACAAGCGCGCGAAGACCTTCTGCTGTTGCCGAACGTTGCGCAATTGACACGCTGGGTGAATTCCCAGTCCACGGACAATAAAACGTTGCCGTATTTCGATCCGTTGGATGGCGGGGTCTTCGCCCGAGTATTGATCTTGTTGGAATCGCCGGCTCGAACGGTCAGTCGTCCACGGTATGTCTCACGAGACAATCCAGGGCCCGCACAACGCAACCTCAAGGGTTTCATGGAGCAGGCTGGATTGGCACGCCAAGAGACAGTCCTTTGGAATCTGTACCCTTGGCTGCCCAACCTCGAAAAAACCAAGGGTGCGCTCCGCAGAGCGCAAATTGACGAGGGTATAGAGATGCTGATCACCCTGCTGCCTCGTTTCCCAGATCTCGTCACTGTCGTGTTTGCAGGGCGTGTCGCTCAGCAGGCAATGCCGCGTATCCGGTTAGCCTTTCCTGATTTCGAATTGCTGGAAATGCCCCATCCCAGTCCGCTTTCTGTTTGCACTCACCCAAGTGTCCGGCAACGCATCCTGTCCGCACTGTTTCACGCCAAACAGTCGGTTGAGTAGCCAAAGGCTCAGGCTTTGCTCGCCTTGTTCAGCGAGGCGATACAAGGCGACACGAACAGGTTGCCGCGATAGGCTCCCGCCAGGGTTTTGGCCGCGACGATGATCCACATGACAACCAGCAGCAACACCAGCACCATGCCCATGATGTCAAAGAAAGCGAGGTGCAGCATTGAACCCAGTTTGAGGGTAGTCACGGCGTACACCCCCAGTGGAAAGGTGAAGCCCCACCAGCCAAGGTTGAAAGGGATGCCTGCCTTGAAATAACGCCCCGTGATCAGCAGCGCCAATACCATCCACCACAATCCCAGCCCCCAGAACAGCACACCACCGATCAGGCCGATGCCCTCGGCGACGGCACCGATGCTGGCCATTCCATGGGCAGCGAAGATCGTCGGAGCATCGTTGCCTAGCACCAACATCCCCAAAGCACCGGTGCCGATCGGCCCCAACGACAACCAGCTCGATGCCGCCATGCTTTCATGAGGTAATTTGTGCAACGCCATGCGTAGCAGCAGGATCACCAGGATGCTCAAGGCGACCGGCACCGAGTAAGCCCATAGCACGTAGCTGGTGATAAGCAGGGTGAACTGTGCACTCGCGTCAGCGAGGTGCGGCGCGAGGAGTCCGCCACTTGCGGCGGCTACCTCGGCCGCCACCACAGGCAGTAGCCATACCGCTGTCATCTGATCGATGCTGTGCTGCTGGCGAGTGAACATCATGTATGGGATCAATACCCCGCAGGCCAATGCCATGGCGACATCGATCCACCACAGCATCTCAGCCACAGCGACAACCCCATCTCCCCACTGCGGTACACCATAAAGCAAGAAGCCATTAATGATGGTCGCTAGCCCCATTGGGATAGTGCCGAAAAACATTGATACGGTGGAGTGACCGAAAATCTGTTTGGCCTCATCAAAGAACAGAACCCAACGGCTCGCGTACATCACTGTGAACAGGCAAAACAGCGCGATATTGAAAAACCACAAGGCTTGCCCTAACGCTTTGGGCCATTGTGCAGCGAATGGCAGTTGGCCCAACGCCAGAGCCAGAATCCCGGTCCCCATCGTGGCGGCGAACCAGTTGGGTGTGAATTGCCGGATTACTTCCTGCGGATTGGACAGGGCAGCCAGTGGATGGCTGCCGCCCATGATCGCTGCGAGTCGTGTGTCACTCATAGTGTTACTCCCGCTTCGTTATTCATTCGATGTGGCATGCCTGAAGTGTAGTTCGATGAACATAGCGGTAAAAACGGATAATATGGGTTTTGGTTACCTATCAACAAGGTAGATCCTTTGAAGCTAAGTCTGCGTCAACTGCAAATTTTCTGCGCCATTGCGCAACAGGGCAGTACCACCAGCGCCGCCATTGCGGTTTCACTTTCGCAGTCGGCCACCAGTGCTGCACTTAACGAACTGGAAAACGCGCTGGGTACTCGGCTGTTCGACCGCGTCGGCAAGCGCCTGGTGCTGAACGATAACGGCTTGGCCTTACTGCCTCAGGCCAGAAGGATGCTGGAGAACGCACAACAAATAGAGACCCGTTTCCTTCCAGGGCATGCCGAGCTGAAGACACGCTTGCGAGTGGGCTGCAGTACCACCATTGGCAATTATGTTCTGCCATTGATCCTTGGTGAGCTACGCCAATCGGCGCCGCATTTACGGGTCGATGTGGACATGGCGAACAGCATGGCTATTGCAAGGAAAGTCGCTGATTTCGAGATCGACATGGGCCTGATCGAAGGACCGTGTCACCTGCCCGAATTGAATGCCGAGCCATGGCTTGTGGATGAGTTGCTCATCGTCGCAAGCCAGCGACATCCTTTGGCGCTCAGGCAACAGGTCTCGCTTGATGACCTTCGGACCGCTGAGTGGCTACTCCGCGAGCCAGGGTCCGGTACCCGTGAAGAAGTCGAACAGTTGCTGCTGCGTCATCTGCATAATCTTGCTGAAACCCACCAGATCGGTAGTTCAGAGGCCATCAAGCATACCCTTGCACAAGGCATCGGCATCAGCTGCTTGTCGCGCTGGGTAGTGAGGGATCTGCTGGTTTCTCAAGAGCTCATTGAACTGCCGCACGCCTTGCCTATGCTAACCCGACGCTTTTTCTTGATCCGTCACCGGGACAAATTCATTTCACCGGGTCTCGGTCGATTTTGGGAGAGCTGTGGCCAGTTTGCGAACCAACCCTTTCTGGACCTATGTAGAAAATAGGTAGGTGATACCTTAACAAGTTGTTTCCGGAACTTAGAAGAGACGCATAAGGTCAGCTCGTTGCCACATGCCACCAACGAGTTGCATTTGCCAAGGCGCTATCCCATGCCTGGCCGACCCTGATGAGGAATCTTTGATGAATGTACTGAAGAAAAAAATAACTGCCCTTACGCTGGGTATTACCTTGGCAACATCGCTGAGCGCCTTGGCAGCGGAAGATCGCTGGACCTTCGACGGCGCTATTCACAACAACTCGCTGGCTATCAGCCCGGATGAAACGACGGCGGTGGCCTTCCTACAGCCAGCGTCCTGACGTCGTGGTCTACGATTTGAAAACTGGTAAGGTTCGTCAGATTCTCACCGGCTACATCACGCCGCGCAACATTGTATTTTCGCCAAAGGGTGATGTGTTCTACCTCTCCGACAGCAGCTTGGGAGTAGTACGCAAGATAGACACCAAAACCTTGAAAGTCATTGCAGACCTGCCGTTGGGCGCAGGTGCTTTTGGTACCACGCTCAACAAGGACGGCAGCTTGCTCTACGTCAACAATCAAGCGGCCAGCACGCTGTCGGTCATCGACCTGGAGCATCAGCGTCCTGTCGCCGTGGTACCCGGTTTCTCTCAACCGCGCCAGGGCATCCGGTTGAGCCCTGACGGTAAAACCGTTTATGTCACCAACTTTCTGGGTGACAAGATCACCCTGGTCGACAGCAAGACTAATGCGATCGAAGGTGAAATTACTGGTTTCAATAAGCTGCGGGCCATCTCTATTTCTGCCGACGGTAACACCTTGTACGCGGCCAACAGCGGCAGTAACAGCATTGCCATTGTTGACACTCAAAAGCACGTCATCACGACCACCGTTATGGTGGGCAAAGACCCCTACGGTGCAGCCCTGACGCCAGACGGCTTGCAGGTCTACACAGGCAACCTAGGCGACAATAGCCTTTCAGTGATTGACACCAAAACGCTGAAAGTGACGACCACGGTGACCGGTTTGAAGGCACCTCGCCAAGCTATCGTCTTCACCAAAGATAAGTCGAAGGCTTATGTGCTCAATGAAGATCTGAGCATCTCCACAGTCGACCTCGCCAGTAACAAGGTTGTATCTACGCTCACGTCCGACTGATTGACACAGCCAAGGCCTTCTCGGAGGCCAAGTACTCCATGATCAGAACCTGTCAGGCGGCTTGGACTACTCGGGAAATCGCCGGAATATTGTCCTAGGCTTGGATGCTGAGCCGCAGGGCGAGTGCGGCCAGGGTGATAAGCAGCACAGGGATGGTCAGCAGGCTGCCAACCTTGAAGTAGTATCCCCACATGATGCGGATGTTTTTTTGAGTCAGTACGTGAAGCCACAGCAACGTGGCCAGGCTACCGATCGGAGTGATCTTGGGCCCCAAGTCGCAGCCGATGATGTTGGCGTACACCATGGCCTGATGGACCACGCCTGTGGCCTGACTGGCCTGAATCGATAGGGCACCGATAAGCACGCTGGGCATGTTGTTCATAACAGACGACAGCAATGCAGCCACCACGCCGGTACCCATAGTTGCAGTCCACAGGCCCTGTTCAGCGAAGACATTGAGCAGAGACGTGAGAGCGTCCGTGAGCCCCGCGTTGCGCGGCCCATAGACCACCAGGTACATCCCTAGCGAAAACACCAACCTGCCACGGTGCATTTTTGATAACCGTACGGGTAGAAATAACGCAGCCTTTGCCGGCGATCACCAGAAGGATGAGTGCGCAGCTGGCTGCCACCGCACTGATGGGGATCCCCAACGGCTCCAGCGCGAACAGGCAACAAGGAGCAACGCCAAGGCCCACCAGCCGGCGACGAAGGTAGCCTTGTCACGGGTGACAGTCTCAGGCGCATGAAGCTGCTGTGGATTATAGGTAGTAGGGATGTCGCGCCGATAGCACAGCCACAGCATGAACAAGGTCGCCATCACGCTGACTATGTTCACGGGCCACATCACCGAAGCATATTCAGCGAAGCCTATTCGGAAGAAATCCGCTGACACGATATTGACTAGGTTGGACACCACCATCGGTAGGCTCGCGGTATCCGAACCCAGCAATAAGGGCGATGTTCTCCACCTAAAAATACGTGGACACCATCACTCTTATCGTCAGGATTCCCATGCGCCAAAGAACCTCTTATCCCAAACCCCTCAAAGCCCAGATAGTCCAAGAATGCCTGCAACCTGGCGTGTCCATGGCCAGTGTTGCCCTGCGCCACGGCATCAATGCCAATCTGGCTCGAAATTGGATACCTCTTTATCATGATGTTCAGGCTCCGGCGTTACCTGCCTTCGTTCCAATAAAAATGGAGCCCATAGCTCGGCCCGATCAGCCATTGCTGGTGAGTCTCGAGATCCCTTTCGGTCAGCAAACCATCACCGTCAAATGGCCTTCGGCAGATCCTGATGGCTAAAGCCCTTCACAACTGGATGTTGACCCAGCGCGATCTTGTGCCCAACGGATCAGCGACGGCTAAAGCCTTGGATTACAGCCTTAAACGCTGGGTAGCGCTGACGCGCTACCTGGAAGATAGTGCTGTGCTCATCGACAACAACCAGATCGAGAACTTGATCCGGCCGTGGGCGCTCGGGCGGTCGAACTGTTTGTTTGCTGGGTCGCTGCGCAGCGGCAAGCGGGCGGCAGCGATCATGAGCCTGATCCAGTCGGCGCGCATCAATGGGCATGATCCGTATGCTTATCTCAAGGATGTGCTGACGCGGCTGCCGACGCAGCAGGCCAGCGAGATCGAGCAGCTGCTGCCGCATCAGTGGATGCCCGCCTGATCTGTGCAAGGTTTTTTTGCTTGCCGCTTACATTGCATGGACTTAATCAGGGCAGGGACTCGCCTTGACCAATAGAGATCGGCTGAAGCAGACACTTGAATTTACGAGTGAGATGCGACTCGATGCTCCTGTCACTCATGACAAGCTTTTAGGAAAGCTATTCGTCCTTCTACCTGATGACCAAGTTTACATCTCCGGGAGAGATCGCTATATTCGGGCCCTGGAGATGGCATTCCTCCACTTACCAACCGCTGCGCCCGTAGCAGCTGATGATGCCTACAGACACCTGATCAAGACAGGACTGTAGGCGTTCGCGCGAAAAAATTCCTTTTTGGTCAGGCTCACTTTCCTTGTGTGGCCGACCCTATGTCAAAACTCAGAAAACCTGAACAACTCGTTCTGCTTCCCTACATCGGGAAATGGCTGGTACTTGCCAGCGCCGTGGCACTTTTGGCGGGATCGGCATCCGCGCTATTTCTGTTCTCCCTCGATCACGCCACTCAATGGCGCGAGACCCACCGCTGGGCGATCTGGCTGCTGCCGCTGGCAGGCTTTGGTGTAGGGCTGGTTTACCACCTGATTGGCAAGCCGGTTGACGCGGGCAACAACCTGCTGATCGACGAGATTCACGACCCGAAGCAAACCGTGCCGCTGCGCATGGTGCCTCTGGTGCTTGCGGGTACGCTAATCTCGCATCTGTTTGGCGCATCGGTCGGACGCGAAGGCACCGCCGTGCAAATGGGCGGTGCTCTGGCCGATCAGATAACCCACCTGTTCCGACTGCGCCCCGAAGATCGCCGAATCATGCTCATGGCAGGCATCAGCGCAGGCTTCGCTTCGGTCTTCGGCACCCCGCTGGCGGGAGCATTGTTCGGCCTTGAAGTGCTCGCCATTGGCCGCATGCGCTACGACGCGTTGTTTCCATGCATGGTCGCCGCGATCGTCGCCGATCAAGTCGGGCTGCTCTGGGGCGTCGTCCACACCCACTACGTCATCGGCGAGATCGCGCCCGTGCAGTTCTGGACAGTGGTGGCAATAGTTGTCGCAGGCATCGTGTTCGGACTCGCGGGGCTGCTGTTCGCCACCGCCACCCATACCCTCGGGGCGTGGATAAAAAAGCTGATTCCCTATTCGCCTTTGCGCCCTGTTCTCGGCGGGATAGTGGTGGCCACGGCGGTGTGGGCATTGGATGCCTATCAGTACGTCGGCCTAGGTATTCCGAGCATCGTCCAGTCCTTTGCCGCCCCCGTTGCGCCATGGGACTGGTTCGGCAAACTCGCGTTTACCGTCGCATCACTCGGCACAGGCTTCAAAGGTGGCGAGGTCACGCCGCTGTTCTATATCGGCGCGACGCTGGGCAACGCGCTTGCGCCGCTGCTACACCTCCCATTCTCGATGCTCGCCGGTATCGGCTTCGTCGCAGTCTTCGCCGGCGCCGCCAACACACCATTGGCGACCATCGTCATGGCCATGGAGCTGTTCGGCCCAGAGATTGCTCCACTTGCCGCGATTGCCTGTATCGCCAGTTATCTAGTGTCCGGCCATACCGGGATCTATCACGCCCAGCGCGTGGGCCACAGCAAACACCGCCATGCCCTACCGACTGATATCCGTCTTTCGGACATCAATAAATTTCACTCTCAGCGCAACGCCGTGAGCGCCCCGAAAAAAGTCGAGGAGGACGAACCAAAATGAGCAAGTCAGACCCCGATTCATGAAGTAACAGGCGGTCACCTGGGCCTGTTCGAAATGCCACATCCGAGCCCGCTTTCAGTGTGTACAAATCCCAACGCAGCCAAGGCTATCGTTGTGACGCTGTCGCGGGCATCAAGGCGGCTACATGATTTGAATTAACGCTGGGCCTGCTTTGCCTTGAGAGAAGCAATGCACGGGGATACGAACAGATTCCCTCGGTAAGCACCTATGGTGGTCTTCGCCGCCACCACCAACCACATTACCGCCAACATCAACACCAAAATCACACCCAGAACGTCAAAAAAAGCCAAGTCCAAGATCACGCCCAATTTCAGAGTGGTCACGGCGTAGACGCCTAAAGGAAATGTGAAGCCCCACCAGCCCAGGTTGAATGGAATACCACCTTTCGCATATCGGGCAGTGATAAGCAGTGCCAAGAGCATCCACCACAAGCCAAGGCCCCAGAACAAAATGCCAGCGATCAGGCCAATCCCTGCTGCCACGGCTCCAACATTAGCCATGCCGTGAGCGGCAAAGATGGCAGGGGCGTCGCCGCCGATAACCAGCATGCCCAGCGCTCCTGTTCCAATAGGCCCCAGCGATAACCACGATGATGCAGCCATGTTCTCGTGAGGCAGTTTATGAAGCGCCAGGCGTAGCACCAGGATCACCAGAATGCTCAAGGCTACAGGGACGGAATAGGCCCATAGCACGTAGCTGGTAATCAGCATATTGAACTGCGCGCTCGCGTCGGCTAAATGTGGAGCGATCACCCCACCACTGGCGGCAGCGACTTCCGCAGCGACAACGGGAAGTAACCACACAGCAGTCATCTGGTCGATGCTGTGCTCTTGCCGCGTGAACATCATGAATGGAATGAGAACACCGCATGCCAGTGCCATGGCGACATCTAGCCACCACAGGCCATGGGCTAATGGTATTAGAGCATCACCCCAGGTAGGTACGCCATACTGCATCAAGCCGTTGATGATGGTTGCCAGCCCCATCGGGATCGTGCCGAAAAACATAGAGACGGTTGAATGACCGAAGATTTGCTTGGCTTCGTTGAAAAAGAAAACCCAACGTGCCGCGTACATAAGCGTAAAGGCACTGAAAAGCACAATGTTGAACAGCCAAAGTGCTTTTCCCGCGTATGACAGCAGCGCGATATCTCCTGGAAGCTGTCCTAATGCCAGGGCCAGAATGCCCGTACCCATCGTGGCGGCGAACCAGTTCGGGGTGAACTGCCGGATCGCTTCCCTTGGATTTGAGAGCGCCGACAGCGGCTGCCCTCCTTGCATTACTTTTGACAAGCTGATGTCTCGCATGGTGCCTCCACGGCGTACTTCATCGGAGCAGTGCCTACAGAATAGCGGGGTGAATTTATCTAGGAAAACGGGTAATTTCTCTATGCCATACCCACTTAATAGGTAAGTTCGTGAAGCTGACTCTCCGCCAGCTGGACATTTTTCGAGGCATCGCTCAGCTGGGCTCCACGACCCGGGCGTGTCACTGGCTTTGTCTCAGTCAGCTACGAGCGCTGCCCTCCAGGAGTTGGAAAGCGCGCTGGGCACCCAGTTATTTGATCGGGTCGGCAGACGCCTAGTGCTGAATGAAAACGGGCAAACGCTTCTACCTCAGGCCATCCGGCTGCTGGAAGCGGCGGCACAAATTGAAGAAGGTTTTCAAAAAGGACACGACGGCTCGGATGAGGATCGGTTGCAGCACTACAATTGGCAATTACATCATGCCCCTGCTGATCGAACGTTTGGCTGCGCGAGCGCCGGGCATTCAAGTCGATGTCATCATGGGCAACAGTGCAGATATCGCCAAGCAAGCCGCACAGCTTTCGATTGATATCAGCTTGATTGAGGGGCCGTGCCGCCAACCCGAGCGGACGATTCGTCCATGGTTTGAGGACGAACTAGCGATCATCGCAGCCTCAAATCATCCCCTTGCCGCTCAGGAAAAGGTCACTTCAGACGACCTCAATGCCGCTACCTGACTGATTCGCGAGGACGGCTCAGGAACTGCTGATGAGGTGCTTCAATGGCTACTTCCCTACCTTGGCGCCTGGAGCGACGCTCGCCGGATCGGTAGCTCTGAAGCCATTAAGCGAATGGTCGCTTCCGGAATCGGAATCAGCTGTCTGTCTTACTGGGTAGTGAGCGATGCAATCGCGGAAGGTAAGCTGAGGTTGTTGAACCATGACCTGCCGCGTCATAAGCGACAGATCCACATCGTGCATCACCGCGAAAAATTTATTTCTCGATTTCTCGAGGTTTTCTTACGGACTGTGGAAGACTTTGAGGTGAGTGGGGCTGAAAGCCTCGAAATCACATCCAATTCAGTGTGAGTTTGCTGAACGCTTACCACACGATGGCCCATACCGTAGGTACGTCGCCTAGACCAACCACACCCGTAAGCAAAGCCAGTACTGCGCCGGCAGCGGCGCTCCAGCCTACGCCCAATCCCTTCGGCTGCCAGATGACCAACATAAGTGTCAAAGCGAATATTGTGATTGCAGCAACCATATGGAGACGCTCCGGCGAAATCAGCAGCATGCGGCCTGACGGACCGGACGACCTTCCATTGATGCAAGACGGCTTACGTCTTGATCAATCCAGGACTGATTAGCACTGCGTGTTATCTGGAGCACATGCAAAACCCATTCGGGCAACTGTGGATGCAAGCGGTAATAAATCCACTGCCCCTGACGGCGGTCCGCTAATAACCCGCAATTACGAAGTTGGGCTAAATGCCGAGAGATTTTCGGCTGACTATCATCCAGCGCCCAAATCAGCTCGCAGACACAGAGCTCGTCTTGGCCAGCGAGCATGAGCATGATGCGTGTGCGCGTTTCGTCGCCAAGACATTTAAAGACGGTCGCCGGTGACAAATCCATGAGCAATCCTAAAAGATGTTTATATGTGTGTATTCGAATATACACATATTTTTATGATAGCGCATGATCAGGAGCGATTTTATTTATGCCGTCCTGTCAAGACTAAAACTGCAAATTAGGTTGATTAATGACCTTGAGAGTCTGGACAGATCCTTTGACGTGTTACTGGTGATAAAATAGGTTATCACCAGTAATAAACCGTTTTCGGGTAAAGTGGACGAATAGGCGCCAAAACGTCCTGGCAAGGACCCAATTGCGGTGAGGATTCCTCAGATGACCAAAAACATGGTGAACGTTCAGAGTAACGTTGTTGCAGTGCGAGAAGGGGAGAGGCGGCTGACTGCGATCGAGTTTCAGCAGCTGGCCGCGGTACCGGCCGCGGTCGAATGGTTTGCCAACATCGACAATCCACGCACGCGCCGTGCCTATCAAAATGACCTGACGGATTTCTCTTCCTTTATAGGGCTGGCCAGTGCCGATGACTTTCGCCAGGTCACCCGATCGCATGTCTTGGCCTGGCGTGCGGATCTGGAAGGGCGCGGCCTGGCAGGAGCTACCATTCGCCGCAAACTCGCGGCGCTGGCCAGCCTGTTCGATCACCTCCTGGACAGCAACGCCGTGGCCGGTGGCAACCCGGTGCATGGCGTCAAACGGCCCCGGATCGAAACCAATGAGGGCAAGACACCGGCCCTGGGCGATCACCAGGCCAAGGCACTGCTCGATGCGCCGGATGAGACGTCGCTGAAAGGCCTGCGCGATCGGGCCATCCTGGCCGTGTTGCTGTACCACGGCCTGCGCCGGGAAGAAGCTGCGCAGCTGCAGGTCAATCACCTGGTCGAACGTCGAGGCATTCGACACCTCATGGTGCACGGTAAGGGCGGCAAGGTGCGATACCTCCCGGTGCATCCCGTGGCAGCGGATCGAATTCATGCTTATCTGGAACGTTCAGGGCATGGGCTGGCCAATCCAAAGGCGCCGCTGTTCGTGCCATTGCGGCACTGGGCAAGGGGCCTAGGCGTCACGGCCAATGGTATCTACACACTGGTAGAGGCATACGCAAAAAAGGCTGGCATCCAGGTCGATGGACTTGGGGTCCATGGCCTGCGTGCTACAGCGGCCACCAATGCCCTGGAGCATGAGGCTGACATCGCCAAGGTGCAGGCCTGGCTGGGGCATGCCAACATCAGTACAACCAAGATCTACGATCGGCGGGAGAACCGGCCGGAGGACTCACCCACGTATAAGATTCGATATTGACCCCAACTGACCGAGAAAATAACGAGGTGCGTACGTGAAAACGAGCTCCTTAGCCGTGCTCTGCGTTACACAAACCACATAGGAGTGGGCAAAAAACAAAGATTTTTAGGTGCGATGCACAAACAGTGATTTGCTACTAAACTTGTATTTTTCCTTGTCGGATTTCCACGATGCAATCAGAGCTCAAGTCACTCTCGAAAATTTTTTCAGAGGTTATTTTTAGGATACCCGACTATCAACGAGGTTATTCTTGGGAATCAAAGCACTTAAAAGATTTTTGGAATGACATAGAACAGCTACCAGACAACAAAAGTCACTAAACGGGAGTACTTACTCTAGAGCCAGTTTCGGAAGACAATTATGAAAAGTGGGAAGACGATATATGGATAATTGAATCCAAGCACTATAGCCCTATGTATGTAGTGGATGGCCAACAGCGTTTAACTACTGCCATTATATTAATGCAGTGCATACTAGAAAGAGTGCCAGAAGACGAACTGCTTAATTTTACCGAAAAAAGTGAAATTCGGAAGAAATATATATGTGAGCTTAAAGGAAAAGGGATATCCAAATCGTATATATTTGGATATGAAAAAGACAACCCTAGCTATGAGTTCCTTAAGCAAAAGATTTTCGGCGATGAATCCGTATTACACGGGCTACCTGAAGAAACTATATATACTAAAAACCTAGTCGCCGCTAAAGAATTTTTCAGTAGCAAGCTGAGCGATCTGTCCATAGATGATCTAGAATATATTTTCACGACCTTAACGCAGCACTTACAGTTTAATATATTTTACATAGAAAAAGACCTTGATGTTTTTGTAACGTTTGAAACAATGAACAATAGAGGCAAACCACTATCTCATCTTGAATTGATGAAGAACCGCCTTATTTATCTTTCCACGAAGTTTCAAGTAGAAACTTCAGAAAGCAATCATCTCCGCAAAGCTATTAATGAGAGCTGGAAGTCTATATATCATTATTTAGGGAAAACCAATCATCGCAAGCTTGATGATGATGAGTTCTTACGCACGCACTTTATAAGCTACTTCGGTCCTAAGCTAATGGATACCTCAGAAAATAGCAAAGATGTAAGTAGTTACCTAGACTACGAAGAATCGTATAAAGATTATTTATTAAATGACATATTTACACCAAAAAAAGTTCTCAATAGCAGCTTCAACCGTGGAAAGGTTTCAAACACGCAAAGTAACGGCAATCAAATTGACAAAAAAGTAAATAATACTCTCGATATCTCAGACGTTTACGGATATTCGCAAAGCATCAAAAGTCTAGTTAAAACATACTATTTTGTTGCCCATCCAAACGATAGCGATTGGACGGACTATGAAAAGTTAAAATTGAGCCAAATCAATAGGTTAGAGGAAAAAAGCCTAATGATGTTGTGCGCTGCTATCATGCATAAACTGAAAAGTCTGATGCTAGAGCTGCAGCTTTGATGGCTATAGAAAGGGTGGGATTTCTTTTTAAACTACGTAGGTATTTCTTTGATTTCGATATGATAGGAATGACTGTAAATCTATTTTCCGGAAAAGTCGGTTTTGGTCCCATTACCAAAGCTTTTATGGATGCTGGAGATAGCTTTGCCAAATCCAAAGAACTCAAGGATGCTATAATCTCGATCGGCAAGCCTTCTGGTGGTGGATACTATGGCTGGAGACAACTACGTTATTTTATGTATGAGTACGAGCAAGAGCTTCGTATACAATCAAAAACAAGCCGGCAATTACTTCGATGGTCTGAAGATCTAGGTCGAGAAAATTTCGAAAAAGATCATAAAACAATCGAGCACATCTATCCTCAAAAAGGCGATGGAAATGCCTGGTCTAAAAACTTTTCAAAATATAGCATCAAACAAAGAAACTTACTGAAAAATTCTTTAGGCAACCTTCTCCCCGTGTCGCATGGAAAAAACTCATCACTGAGTAATAAATCTTTTATTTTGAAAAAAGGTGATGAAGCTCATCAAGTAGGATATATGTATGGTTGTCTTTCCGAAATTCAGGTTTCGACAAATAAAGATTGGACCGCAATAGAAATCCTTCGTCGCGGATTATATCTTTTAGATTTTCTCGAAACCAGATGGAAAGTGAACTTGGGCAATGCAAAAAATAAGGTTTCGATCCTTGGACTGGATTTTGTTTTAGAAACTGAGAAAACCACCATAGCGGCAATCCAGTCCATTAAATTGCCAGTACCAAATCCGCCGTTAGCTAAGATAGAGTATCGTGACGATATAGTTGCATTTTAATAATTGTAAACGCTGAGTACTAATCACTAGGCGCTGCTCGGATCAAATTGATCGTCGAACAACTGCGGTGTCGCCCTACTCAGCTTTTGCCTTGCGGTAAACTGGCCTGTGCAGAGGATAAAGCTTGCCCAAGATATTCAGCTCGTTATCCGCCGTAGCAGTACGTTTTCGCTGTTCTAAGGTAAAATTATGCCGCTCTACAATATGGCTGATAATGTGACTACCTCGGCCACAGACGATCGACTTCGGCCAAGAGCGGTCATCGAGTGTATCTACCAATATGGCCCGATTCACCCATTTTCCCTGCTTCATTGCCTTCAGCAGCTTCTTGGGCAAGACAATACAGATCACCTTGGGCCTTGGTGCGGGCTACGTACAGTTTTTTTGCGAGTTTGCGGGTTGGCCTGATGTAGCCTCTCAGCCACATAGTCTTTCCAGACACCCGACCATATCACAACGCAAAAATCGTTAAAGTAATCCATACCCTTGCTTGCGCCCAGTTTTCAGAGTGGCAGCCGTACTTGTAGTGTTCGCTCAAAAATAGCTCACGATAGCTGGGTCAGCATGCAACACGTTGGCCCGTCCTTGGTAATGAACGGTAATGATCCCGCTACCCGGTCCGCATCGGTGCCAATCGAAATTTGTAGCTTTGCGCTGATGAATTCGCAGACTGTTTTTGCGCATCGCCAGCTGCGGCCCAACGTGGCCTTGTCTTCCGTGATATCTTTGAATTGTTTTACTATGTGGACCGTTGCCATTCTTATCCTGAGGCGTCCGGGGCTAACTCTACGCAGCCTGCCAGGGTTTATAAGATGAGTATCTCAGGACACGCGTGAGGCCACGGTTGCGATAAAAAGCTGCGAGATCCCTTCAACCAAGGAATAGGTTCAACGCCAGTGTTTACAGTAATTCGCCCTGGGCAATCGCTTCCCAATCAAGGCCGTTTTCAGGCCTACCTCGTCTGCGACAATTGGGACGATTGGTTCGCGTATCGAACGATGTTCACTCTGTTCGTATTCGACGGAGCTGGCGTCCGCCATAGGCCAGGCTCTGTAAAAATTGGGGAAGTGGGGTTAGTTGGAGGACCTGGCGGCCCGGAAACCCCGCGAGGCACACGCTTTCCAACGCTTACTGACCACTTCAGCCAGCTCGATCCTTCGGTGCACTTTTCACTTGGCCAAGACGAGGACTACTACGAAACACTGACAGGTCTCTCCTACGGGTTTGGTGTGAAGGTGCTCAGGGCACTGTGTGACTGTGCCTATGATTTGGGCATTTTTCGGCGTCACAAGGGGGAAGATGTTATGTCCGTTTCCCTGTTGCGATCTGTGCACGAGTCGTCGGTTCTCAATCGGCTGCATCGACTCGCTCATGGCAACCCCATACTGACCAAGTTTGAGTTTCAGTTCACGTTTCCGCCGGCTCCGCTGGGTGAAAACGAGATTCCATGCATTCCGCCGATTATGAACTTCAATGTAATCCCTAACTCGGAACCCCCAACAAATCTGCACGTGCTGGTTGGCCGCAATGGTGTAGGGAAAACGCGTTGCATCCAAAGCATAATCAATACGATTCTTGAAAGAGATAGCGACACGGCCCCTCGCGGGCAATTGATGCGTCTAGGGGAAAATAAAGAAGAGTGGGCATTTTCTCGCTTGGTGTCCGTTTCATTCAGCGCCTTCGACAGTTTCGAGCTCCCGCCAGTCGGCCAGCAGCGCACAGCAGCTACCTTTGTTGGCCTTCGAACCCAGCGACCATCAGATGGGAAGATGCTTGATGAGCTCAAGACGCCTGACGCACTGGCTACAGATTTTGTGGACAGCTTGTCTGTATGCCGTAACGGCCCCCGAAGGGATCGTTGGCTGCGCGCGATTCAAACGCTTTCTACTGATCCGCTTTTCGGTGAAACAGGCGTGGAAACTTTGGTTGAGCATGAATTCGATTGGCAGGAACGAGCCAGGCGTTTCTTCAAGCTGCTTAGTTCTGGGCACGCGATTGTGCTACTGACGACCACGCGCCTTGTTGAGTTAGTCGATGAGCAGACGCTAGTCGTGCTCGATGAGCCCGAGGGACATTTACACCCCCGTTTGCTATCAGCATTCATCCGTACCATCGCAGACCTCTTGGTCGCAAGAAACGGATTTGCGTTGATATCTACTCATTCTCCGGTTGTACTGCAGGAGGTGCCTAGAAGCTGCGTGTGGATGCTGCGACGCACCAGAGCACTGGCGGCTGTAGAGCGCCCCTCTATCGAAACCTTTGGTGAAAGTGCAGGGGTGTTGACCCGAGAAGTATTTGGGCTTGAGGTCTCCAACTCCGGATTCCATCAACTGATAGCAGCCGTCTCGAACCAGCCGGGAACCTCGTTTGAGGCAGTTGAGCGGCACTTTGGTGGACAATTGGGAGCAGAGGCGCAAGCACTGGCCCGAGGGTTGGTCATCAGGCGTAGCAATCCATGATCCGCTTACCGCTACCGACCTTCGACGTGGCCGAAGCCGTGCAAGTGTGCGCGTCCGGTATCACGATAGCGGAAAGGGCTCAGGCGCTGTTAGATGCATTACCGGTGATTCAGTATACTGAGACGGCGTATCGTGAACTTGCTCCGTACGGAAGGCTCTACGAAATGCAGCGCAGCGATCAGGTTACACCTGATTTGGACGGGGCCCTGATGTCCGATGCCTTTCCCAACCTGAGAATCTCTGACCGAAGCTACGTGGTCGATCTGAAGCGGGTGACCTGCGCGGGTGCCAGCAGCTCGTTGCGCATGATGCTGGAATACATCCGCGTCACAAACGGCAATTCCCTGGCCCCCGCGGTAGAGGAAATCCTGGGTTGTGACGAACAGGAACAGGTTTCTGGGGTATCGACGGTTTCTGTCGACTCGGATCCCACTTTGCCACAGGCCTTGAAGGTGGCACTTGAGCTGATGCAGAAAAATATCGAGGAGCCACTGAGCCTTGATGATCTGGCAGCGTGTGGGGGGATCTCGAAAAGACAGCTGGAGCGCCGCTTTTTCCACTTTGTCGGGGCAGCGCCCGCTCGCTACTATCTCGAACTGAGACTGACCCGGGCCAGGCAATTGGTGCTGCAAACCAATCGATCCATAACGGACATCGCCATGGCGACCGGATTTGTGAGCATGCCGCATTTCCACCGGCGGTTTCGCGATTTCTTTGACGCTGCTCCCGGGAGTTATCGGGCGACCTACGAAGTTCAAAAATAGACGGCTCATCAAAAAATTAGTATTTATTTTTTATTTGAGGATAATGAGCTACTAATTTTCTGTGAAATACATCGCAAGATCATATGGAGATACAAATGCCCAGCGACAACGTTGGTCTAGAGAGCGGCGCTGCTGATTCCTCCAGGGATCGCATTGCTTTGGGCGAAGAAATTCGCAAGCTGCGCAAAGCTCGCTCGAAGACCCTGGCAGAAATATCATTGGCAACTGGACGGTCGATAAGCTTTATCAGCCAGCTTGAACGTGGTCGCGCCGAGATTCCAATTTCCGATCTGAAGCGCATCGCGCTTACTCTTGGTGTACCGCTGGATTGGTTTTTCATGGTGAATGGACAACCAACAGCAGAGTCCGGGAGAGTGATTCGTGCTGCTAGCCGACGGCGGTTGGGATCATTGACAGGAGGGCTTACGGAAGAATCGTTATCACCTACTATCGGAGGAGCGTTCGAGATGTTCTTGAGCACGATGGCCTCCGGCGCCAGCTTCGAAGCCAAGACCACCCGCGGAACCGAAGAAGAAGGTTTTCTGATTAGTGGACAGCTGAATCTGTGGATAGGCGAGCACCCTTTTAGCCTGAATGCGGGAGACAGCTTCCGTATCGTCAATGAGCCGTATCGCTGGGAAAACCCAGGCGAGGTTGACGCCGTTGTCATTTGGGTCATCGCACCCCCAGCCTTCTAGCTGAACCGAGGAGGGTAGAGAAAACCTTGGTATTTATCAGGCTCATGCTGATATGAGGTTGAGTTAATAGTCCAGTCGATTTACCCCTCATTGCGCTTCCTTTATCAATCGAGCCTTGGCTGTGGGCGTGTCCCATGGGTTTCGATGGGTGAGCGCGACTCGGCAGCTCCGCGGTGGTCCGCCGCGAGATGTTCCGTATCCCTCAAGCAGCCGTATCCCTGAAAAAACCCGGTATCAATGTCAACGCTTCGTCGATTGCCCATACGACCTGCGTCAGGCGCCTAAACCCTGCCAAATCGTCTCCATTGATCATGACTATCAATCCACGACGGATCCACAAAAAAAATAAGTGCAAAAATTATTCTTATGTGCATAATCATGTTGTAATATTTTTACCAAGAAAATATCTGAGAAAAAACTGCACTCGGTCTTGGGGATTAATCGTGAACGACGTCGCTGACATAGCCAGAATGGAGCTCGGGGCTGAAATGCCTGGAAACCCCTTCGCTTGGGGCAACGAAATTCGCAAGCTGCGAAAAGCACGGGGCAAGACCCTTGTCGAACTCGCATTGGCAACAGGTCGGTCGCCTAGCTTTCTCAGCCAACTTGAGCGCGGTAATACCGAGATATCCATAACCGACCTGAAAAAGCTCGCAGCAGTGTTGGGGGTTACCGTAGGGTGGTTTTTTACCGCCGATAGCAGACCTACTGCGGAAACAGGGCGTGTTGTGCGTGCAGACAGTCGTCGGCGGTTAGGGGGATTTCTCGATGGTATTACCGAAGAGCTTTTGTCGCCGGACATCGGTGGGATGTTCGAAGTGTTCCTCACCACGTTTGCTAAAGGTGCTACACGGCCTTCCGCAACGCCCCGTAATACTGAGGAAGAGATTTTTGTTATCAGTGGGCAGTTCGATATATGGATAGACAAGAATAAATTCAGCTTGAAAGCAGGTGATAGTTTTCGAATTGTGCGTGAGTCGTACCGGTGGGTGAATACCGGCGATGGTGAGGTTAAAGTTCTCTGGGTCATTGCTCCGCCGACTTACTGAATACTGCTCCCTCGATGACCGGGGGCTCTAAGAATCCGTTGTACCATGAATTTCTAGTGGCGTGGGGTTGCAGACCTGGAGTGTGCTCAGTCGTTAGCTGAGTCTTGAGGCGCGACTAAAATCTTCAAGGTCCATGTCTGAAATAAATAGCTTGCGCGTGAAGGTGTGAAAAAGCAGACACTGCAGGGTAGAGTCCAAATAAAACTCCGTTTTCGGATCGAGATTGAAAATCTGATCAAGCAGATGTCATACGACTGTTTTTCTATTTCAGGAGATACCTAAGTTGGCTTCCTCATCCGATAAACGTATTGACGTGACGCCGCCGCAGATTGAACCGACCGATTCGGGTTGGTATAGGGCGAGCGGAGTAGGCTTGGCGCTCAATCCTCTTACCGCCGATGTAACCTGTGAATGCCTGGTGATTGGTGCGGGCTGGATGGGATTACATGCCGCACGTCGCTACGCTGAACTCAATTCCAATGCCCAGGTTGTATTAGTTGATGCGGGTCGAATTGGTAATAATGCGTCCGGTCGATGCATGGGCTTTGCCATCGACCTGGCACACAATCCCCGCAAGCGTGACTTTGTCGAGGACTTGAAAGGCAACCACGAAGAGCTTCACGTAAACCTCGAAGGCACCTCATATATGAAGAGTGCAGTTGAGGCCGGTGTGGAGTGTGACTGGGATCCCCAGGGGAAATATCACAGTGCGGCGACAGAGGGTGGCGTGGCCGACCTCGTGCATTTTTCCAAGGCCCTTGACGCTATGGGGCAGAAGTACAGCTGGGTGGACGCCGAAGGGATGCGTGACTTGACAGGCAGTCAGCATTACCTCAAAGGATTGCATCACCCCGGTACTGTTCTTCTTCAGCCTGCAAAATACCTGATGAATGCGGCGCGCGCGCTTCCGAAAAATGTCAGGGTTCATGAAAACACAGTTGTGACGTCTGCCAAATTTGGCAAACCCCATCACGTGTTCGAAACCGCAAATGCCGTCATCCGGGCGCAGAAAGTAATCATCTGTGCCTCAGGATATCTGACAAATTTCGGCTTCTATAAGAATTCCGCCATTCCGGTTTACACGTTTGCCAGTATGACGCGTGAGCTCACTGAAAAGGAAATCTCAACCTGCGGGTCTGGCGCGTTTGGTCTGATCCCGGCCAATAGCTTTGGTACTACTGTACGCCGCACAAATGACAACAGGTTGATATTCCGTAACGTCTATTCGTACGCCAAGAAATACAAAACGACCACAGACGACGTAAATCAGGCGCGTTTTCAACAACAGATATCGTTTGACCGGCGTTATCCAGAACTCGCCTCCATGGGATTCGACTACAGCTGGGGAGGGTTGCTGACCTTGGCCCAGAACGGCGGAATGATCTGGGGTGAACTGGCCGAAAACGTTTACGGTTCGGGTATCTGCAATGGCACTGGCGTATCGCGCGGCACCGCTTTCGGGAAAGCTCTCGCTGAGCTGGCCTCAGGCATGAACTCCACCACGATTGAAATTCTCAAGCGCCGTAAGGCTCCCTCACGAGCGTATCCGGAAATCATCACGTCCCTGGGTGTGAAGTTCGTAACAGGGCGTCGATTCAAAGAAGCTGGACAAGAAATTTAATAATAGGAGAACTTGCGATGGCAAATCTGGCCGGCATCAATCTTGCGATGCAAACCACGTTTAATGATCGTGGCGAAATAGATTACACCGCGTTCGAGATACTGATCGAGCAATATATTGAGGCGGGCGTGCATGGGCTGGTGCTCGGCGCGGGTACAGGTCAACACCCGTATCTGACAGAAGCTGAATGCAACAAGCTTTATGAAGTTGGCGTCAAGCGGATCAACCGCCGTGTCAACGTCATTTGCCAGACCTCGGCATTGAACATCGATGAAGTGGTGCGCCGCTCTCAGCACGCCGAAGGCATAGGCGCCGACGCGCTAATGGTCTTGCCACCGTATCTGGAAGGTCCGAGGGATGAGGATGGCCTGTTTGAGTTTTATCGCGAAATCGACGCCGCTGTAAATATCGATATTATCGGTTACAATATTCCATACGCCACGCAGATCTCGATTTCCCCGCCGCTCTTAGGCCGTCTGCAACAGTTGAAAAACTTTAACTATATTAAAGATAGCGGCGGCGACTTCACCATTCAGCAGCAGTACCTCCAAAGTGGGGGCGGCGTATTGAACGGCGCCGACACCATCACGTTGTACGCTTTACTGGCGGGAACAAAAGGGGCTATCTGGGGCGCGGCCAATTATATGCCCCGCGAGGCGGTGGATCTGTACAACCTGGTTCAGGAAAAGCGCTACGACGACGCATTCGCGTTGTGGAGCCGCATGCTGCCGTCGTTGCTGCTGGTTCAGACTACAAACTATATCCCGGCTGTGCTGTACGCGGCTCACTTGCGCGGCTTCGGCACTGGCAATTTGCGCAAGCCACTACGGTGTATCAGCGAGCAAGAAGCAACGGTGCTCAAAGCCGCCCTTGAACCACTTATCAACGGCTGACTCGCGGAGTGTAAAACCTGACATCGGCCCCGCGTCTTGATTCTGCGATCATTTTTGCCTTCTCAGGAAATTGTTTGCAGTGCTGATTTCTACGGCTATTTAGCCGTGTGGATACCGATGACGATGCGGGCTTCAGTCGGTGCCAGGGTCTGTAATTGTTCGTCAGACTCTTCGATTGACTATAAAGAAACAGACGTCTGATACCGGGTGGAAGGATAAGCGGGGAATTCGCCGGAAAGTGGCCGTACAGGTCAGGCAATAGACGATGCCCGGTCGGCGCAGATGAAGGCGCTCGGCCGAAACAATAATCAGCTTCCGGATAGGCCTATGAATATGATTACTCACCCTTCTCACACAGTCGCAGCGCCAATCGTGGAGTGTCGCGGCGTTTGGAAAATATTCGGCAATCAGAGCGCTGCGGCAATAGATGCCGCCAAGCGCTTTACAGAAGGCAAGGACGCGTTACTGAGACAGCATGGCTCGGTCGTCGCGGTAGCGGACGCGACTTTTGCCGTGCAGCAAGGAGAGACGTTTTGCATCATCGGCTTGTCCGGTAGCGGAAAATCGACGTTGATCCGGCATTTCAACCGGCTGATCGCCCCGACCTGCGGTGAAGTACTCATCCATGGGCAAGACATCTGCAAAATGGCCTCTGGCGACCTGAGAGACTTGCGCTCCCGGAAAATGGGAATGGTATTTCAGAACGTTGCTCTGTTGCCTTATCGCACTGTGTTGGAGAACGTGATGTTACCCCTTGAGGTACAAGGCATCAATAAATCCGATGGTGTGCGCAAGAGCCAGGAGGCTCTGGACAAGGTTGGTTTGGGCAATTGGGCCAATCGATACCCGGAAGAGCTTTCCGGAGGCATGCAGCAGCGCGTGGGGATCGCGCGAGCATTGGTAGCCGATCCGGATGTACTGCTGATGGACGAGCCGTTCAGCGCGCTTGACCCCTTAATCCGCAAACAACTGCAGATCGAATTCAAAAAGCTCTCATCTGAGCTGCGTAAAACCACCATTTTCATTACTCACGATATCGATGAAGCCATCCGTATCGGTGATCGCATCGCAATCATGAAAGAGGGCAGGATCATCCAGATCGGTACCCCTGAAGAAGTAGTGCTCAACCCAGCTGACGAATACGTCGCCAGTTTTATGGAAGGTATCTCTCGGCTGAAGTTGCTCAAGGCGCGCTCGATGCTAAAGCGTATCGACAGTCAGGACCTCTCCCAGTTTGGCGGACGTTCGCTCGACGCTCTGGCCAGCGTCGACATCGATGCCGATCTCGAGACGCTTATCGATGTAGCCGTTGGCAAACGGGAAGACGTGGTAGCTATCAAGCAGGATGGCCAGATAGTAGGCACCGTTTTGCCGTGAAACTTTGCTCAGGGCCGTTCGCGGCCTCGACCTGGCTTGATTCATGAAGCCTGGAACGCGTTATGGGGGGAGAGTATGAATACAGTCATTGAGGCATTCGACACCGTTGTCGATACAGCTCTTGCCTGGTTGATCGACGAAGCATCCGGATTCTTTGCGGCGATCAGCACCGGTATGGAAGCTGCCTATGGTGCTTTTAATACCCTGCTGATGTTTGCTCCCTGGTGGGTGCTGGTGCTGATTGTGGCGCTGGTCGGCTGGAGAGTGAATGGTGTGTTGTTTGCCCTTGCCGCCGCCGCTGGCCTCTGGTTGTGCCATGCCATGGGCTTGTGGACTGAAACCATTGCCACGCTCACTCTGGTGTTCAGCTCAACTTTGCTGGCCCTTTTGATTGCTATCCCACTGGGGGTGTTGGTGGGGTTGTCGGCAAAATGGAAGCACAGTGCCGAGCTAGTGCTGGACTTCATCCAGACCATGCCACCGTATATCTTCTTGCTGCCAGGTATCGCCTTACTCGGGTATGGACCGGCGACGGCAATCTGGGCGACCTGCCTGGTTGCGATTCCACCCGCTTTGCGTCTTACCGCACACGGCATTTTCATGACCCCGACGCAGTATTGCGAACTGGGCTCGGCTGTGGGCATGAAACCTGTCTCGCAGGTTTTGAAGATTCGACTGCCATTCGCGCTCCCTTCGATCCTGGCGGGCATCAACCAGAGTCTGATGTTGAGTTTTGGCATGGTCGTCATCGCCGGCATTGCAGGATCCGGCGGCCTTGGTCAGACCATATATGAGGCAGTGCGAACGCTGAAGATTGACCTGGCCGTCAATGCAGGTATTGCTATCGTTGTGCTGACGATCATTCTCGACCGCATCTCGCAAGCCGTATGCAGCACTCAAAAAGGAGCACTGTGATGGACTCAAACATCTCCCCCGGCTCCGTCGTCGCGCCATTTCTCAGTTACCTGAACAGCAACTTTCATGCTGTGTTCGTGGCCATTTCGCAGTTCTTTGATGTGCTGATTGGCGGCATAGTCGCGCTCCTCTCATTGGGTTCGCCGGAACTCGTCATTGGCTGTTTATCCTTAATGTGCTTGCTGGTCGCCGGTTGGCGGGTGGGGCTGATGTCCCTTATTGGATTTGGCTGTTGCCTGGTTCTGGGGATGTGGCCTGCGGCAGTGCATACGATTGCGTTGATTATTATCGCGGTGGCGTTTTCGCTGTCGATCGGAATCGTTTTGGGGGTCCTGTTATCGCGCAGCGAGGGACTGAAAATTTTCTCGCGACCAATTCTCGATGTCATGCAGACCATGCCGCCATGGGTTTACCTGGTGCCCGCAGTAGTGCTGTTTGGCCTCGGCGCCGTACCCGCGTTGCTGGCCACGATCATCTTCGGTATCCCGCCAATGATTCGCCTGACCATCCTGGCAATGAGTCAAATCCCTGGAAATCGACTTGAGCTTGGCGCCGCGATTGGCGCAAGCCCACGGGAGGTCTTGTGGAAAATCGAACTCCCTTCTGCATTGCCGACTTTGCTGGTAGGCGTCAACCAGTGCGTTCTGTTGTCGCTGGGGATGGTAGTACTGGCCGGGTTAGTAGGCGCAGGCGGGCTCGGTTCTGAGGTGACGCGCGGGCTTAGCCGCATGGAGTTTGGACTAGGTATACGCGCGAGTCTTGCCATCGTAGTCCTTGCACTGATCATTGACCGGGTATGTCGCGGGACGGTTCCTGCACGGTTTCTCAAGCATTGATCATTGCTGGATCGACGTAGCAGTGGTTGCCACTACACAAAAAGTCTGGAGAAAGCATGCGTACTCAACTCTACATTGATGGTCAATGGATCGACCCGGTCAACAAAGGCAGTCTGGACGTCATCAACCCGTCCACCGAGCGAGTCATTCATGCCATCCCCAAAGGCGCCGCTGGGGATATCAACCTGGCCGTCAATGCGGCCCGTCGAGCATTTGACGACGACGGCTGGCCAAACACGACAGGTGCCCAGCGCGGCGCCTATTTACGCCGCATTGCTGAACTGATCCGCGAGCGATCCGAGGATCTGGCCCGCCTGGAAGTGCTCGACAATGGCAAACCGTTGCCAGAAGCGCGCTGGGACATTGGTGACGCGGCGGGTTGTTTTGAATACTACGCGGGCCTTGCCGAGCAACTCGACGATTCCAATGATGTAGATGTTGCTATTTCCGATGACCGTTTCCGGACCAAGGTGCGCAGGGAAGCGGTGGGCGTGGTAGGCGCGATCATCCCATGGAACTACCCGTTGTTGATGGCATCCTGGAAGGTTGCTCCGGCTCTGGCAGCCGGTTGTACCATTGTGCTCAAGCCAGCAGAAAATACTTCGTTGACCGCATTGGAACTTGCGGCGATTGCACAAGAAGCGGAGCTACCGGCAGGGGTCCTGAATATTGTGACAGGTCTTGGCGGTGAGGCCGGTCAGGCGTTGGTCAGTCATCCGTTGGTGGATAAGCTGGCGTTCACGGGATCAGGCCGTATCGGCTCGCACATCATGGCTGAGGCTGCGAAGGACATCAAACGCATAAGCCTTGAGCTGGGCGGTAAATCTCCCCTGATAGTGTTTGATGATGCCGACATCGAGGGTGCCGTCGAATGGATCATGTTTGGTATTTTCTGGAATCAGGGTCAGGTCTGCTCAGCTACATCAAGAGTGCTGGTGCAGGATGGCGTTTACGAAAAACTGCTTCCACGTCTGATCGAGGAAGCTAACAAGATTACCCTGGGTGACGGGCTGAAAGAGGGCGTCCTTCTTGGCCCACTGGTGTCCAAGCAACAGCATGAACAGGTCGTTGCTGCTGTTGCGCGCGCTCAGGAAGATGGGGCGCGACTGGTCGCTGGCGGTCGCAGACCTGAGGAGCTGACTCAGGGTTATTTCTTCCAGCCGACGATCCTTACCGAGGTACCGCTGGACAGCGACGCTTGGAAGGAAGAAATCTTCGGCCCAGTGGTCTGTGTTCGTCGATTCGCCACCGAAAGTGAAGCCTTGAGTCTGGCCAACGACAGTCGTTTTGGCCTGGCTGCTGCGGTAATGACCAAAGATGACGTGCGGGCTGACCGAGTGTCGGCTGCATTGCGTGCCGGCATCGTCTGGATCAACTGCTCTCAGCCGACTTTCACCGAGGCGCCGTGGGGAGGTTATAAGCAATCCGGGATCGGTCGTGAGCTTGGCAAGTGGGGTCTGGATAATTACCTCGAAACCAAGCAGGTTACCGCCTACGTGAGCCCGGATCCTTGGGGTTGGTATATAAAATAAGTTTTACACCGTTGTGGTCGCCAACCGGCGGTCCAGATTGATTCGGCTGAAAAATTGGCGACGATTTAATCGAGGAGGTAAGTTTTGATAAACACATTGGTTGTCGTGGCGCACCCCGACTTGTCCAGTTCACGTATCAACGCAACTTGGTGCAAAGCCATCGAAGGTCTCGCGGGTGTCACCGTCAATGATCTCTACGGACGATACCCAACTGGCAAGATCGACATCGGTGCCGAGCAAAAATTGATTACGGCGCATGATCGCATCATCTTGCAGTTCCCGATGCAATGGTACAACTGCACGCCATTACTCAAGCAGTGGATCGACGATGTCTTCGCTGCTGGCTGGGCCTACGGTGGTGGTCGAGCCGTTGCGGGAAAGACCTTGTGCATTGCTGTTTCTACTTACTCCAAGGCGTCCGACTATGAAAAAGACGGCCGTTATGGACGCACGCTTGATGAGTTGACCAGTCCATTTGAAGTTCTGGCTTTTAGAGTTGAAATGCTCTATCAGCCTGGCTTCTTTCTAAGTGGGTCAGAAAATCTCAGCGATGAATCGCTAGCGGTAAGTGCTTCGCGGTATCGGCAATGGGTTGCCGGCGCTCAATGCACATACGGTGGCAGGAAGGCGCAACCCGTCACCTCTTGAAGTGATGCAATCGGCGCTGCATGCGGCATCACAGATCGCGTTCGTGCAACCATTGTTATATAGGGATAGGGACAGCACCGCTAAACGAAGCCAATAGCTGCAGAAGCGTCTGCGCTTATATTTCATACACGAAAGAAGGGTGAAACTATGCACAAGCTGTTGAAGGTCCTCGCCGTCTCATTGATGTGTCTGTTCGCGGGCTTTAGCCACGCAGCAGAGAAAACCACGATCAAGATCGGTACGCTCCCCTGGGAAGATATCGTGCCGATGTCCATAATAACTAAAAAGCTTTTGGAAAAGCAGGGGTATAACGTCGAGCTGACGACCTTTCCGGATTGGGGGATAGCATTTGCTGCCCTTGCCAGGGGGGATGTGGATCTGATGGTTTCGCACATCAATAACATTACCGCTGATTATTGGAAGAAAAATTACCAGCGCCTCGAAAAGGTTTCGGTTGTTTCTCATGGCTTGCGTCAGGGAATTGTTGTGCCTGATTACATGCCGATCAAAAGCATTGATGAGTTGAATGCAATCAAAGATCAGGTGGGTGCCAAGATCATAGGTATCGAGTCGGGTGCGGGCCTCATGCAGCAAACCGCTGACGCGATTAAACAGTACAACTTGCAGTACACACTGGTTGACGGCAGTACCGCCGCCATGGTCGCTCAATTGCAATCCGCCATTGAGCGCAAGGCACCTATTGTAACGATGTTGTGGCAGCCGTCCTGGATGGACTTGAAGTTCAAGGTTCGTTACCTGGAAGATCCAAAAGGCGTATTTCCTGCCCCGCAAAGCTATTACTGGATAGCCAAAAAGGGCTTTTCCAACGATAACTCCCGGGCCCGGGAAACGGTGGCAAGTGTATTCGTACCGATCGACGAAGTTACTGCAATGAACGTTTCGATCAATGACGGAATGACCGTTGAGCAAGCGGTGCAAAAGTGGTGGGACGCCAACACCAAACTGATCGACCATTGGGCAATCATGTCCGGGAAGTGATAAAGCCCGGGCCTGATACTGCGTGACGTAGAAGTGCAGCTCGTGCTCGATTTTCACCTGCAAGGCGAGGTCATGCGGCCTCGTCTTGTGGTTTGGCGCACAGTAATCATAACGTCAGGGGATGACATGACGGTTGCCGTATGAGCCCACATAAAATACTCCTTTGATCACAGATCGCGGCGGCCCTGTAGGCAATACTCAATCCTTGCTTATATCGCTGGCAGGCGTTTGGCAGCTTGAAAATCGGCATCAGTCTGATTGAGGCGGTATCGTTGGACAGTGAGCTCAGGCCCACGGCCTACGATGGACGCCAAGTCTCGAACTTATCGGAACTTTACCTTTACCCAGGCACCTTGAGAGGTCACATTACAGGCGCCGGTTCGCAGGTATCAGTGGGAGCTAAAATGAATCAGTTGTTAAAAACTCGACAACATAAGGGATATCGCCGAATCATCCCGTCGATGAACGCGCTTGTGGCGTTTGAGGCGGTCGCCCGAAACGGTAGTTTCACTACTGCGGCGCAGGAGCTTGGCGTCACCCAGGCTGCAGTCAGCAAACACGTAAAGTTTCTTGAAACGACCTTCGGAACGCAGCTTTTCTATCGACTTCACCGTTGCAATCAATTGACAACAGAAGGCATAGCGCTTTATGACGCTATGTCAGAATCAATGCAACGCATTGCCGGCGTGTTTGACAAGTATGCCGAAGGACAAGGCGAACACGCTATTGCACTGGCGAGTACCGCAGATTTCTCAAACCTGCGAATCATGCCGCGATTGCATCTTCTGAGGGATCAATTGCCGAAACTCCGATTGCGCCTGACGACACCTTCGGATCGTGATGCCGATCTTTCAGTCCGCTTTGGTCACGGAAAATGGGATGACGGCGCGGCACTGTTTCTCTTCGACGAGGAGATTTTCCCAGTGTGCTCTCCATCCTGGCTTGCGCGCAACGGGACGCCGGTCTCACTGGAGGAGATTGCCCGAAACCAGCTGATTGACACTGCTGCAACGCTGGAGGGATGGATGACCTGGAGTACCTGGTTTCGTGCGCAGGGCTATATACCGCCCAAGCTTGAGTTCAGCCTGCGTTGCGCTATGTACGGCGACGCCATTCTTGCTGCGGTTCAGGGCCACGGTATTGCGTTGGGCTGGGGGCGGCTGCTTGAGAACTACCTGGCGTCCGGTCGACTGGTCCGTGTCTCCAGTCACGTCATTGTGCCAACAGATGCTTACTACATCTTTCTCGCCGCAGGACGCCCCGAAACACACGTTATTTACCAGTTGATAGATTGCCTGCGTGCCGACCATATCGAGCCGCACCAAGATCGCAGGTGACTCATAACCTTGAGTCATGGCCGCTTGAAAATATACCGCATTGACCAATGTTTACTGCTGTTCAGATACTGTCACCCATCGCTGGCAATACAGCCTGCTCGTGAGGTGCCTATGAATAACTTAAAACAAAAAAGCCATCTTGAAGTTGTAAAGGAGCGCGCTCAGTGGACCGCTCTGGATGGCGCGGTATTTGGTCGCGAAGATATCTTTGAGAATGACCTGGATATATTTTTTCACAAACACTGGATCGTTGTTGGTGTCACCACAGAAATCCCCGAACCCGGTGATGTATCTACCGTCGACATTGGAAAGTCATCAATCATTATAGTTAGAGATGATGATGAACAAGTCGTGGCATTTCGTAATGTGTGTCGACATCGCGGTGCCCGCCTAAAGGAAGCGGGTCTTTCCACTGTCGGGATGCTGGTGTGCCCGTACCATCAATGGACATACGATCTCGACGGGTCACTCAAGCATACGCGTGATATGGGCAAAGACTTTGACCCCACATGCCGCAGTCTCATTCCGGTAGCCTGCCGCGTCGTGGGCGCACATATTCTGGTCTGCCTCAGCGATGACCCGCCATCCGATATCGATTATCTGGTCGAGAACATGGCGCCGCGTTTTGCTCCCTACAACTTGACCCACACCAGGATCGCCTATGAAACGGAGATCATCGAGGAGGGTAACTGGAAGCTGGTGATCGAGAACAATCGCGAGTGCTATCACTGCGCGGCGGGCCATCCAGAGCTCAATGTCTCGTTTCTGCCTGAGGACTTTGCGGGTAGTACTGAAGGCATGACTGAGGAATCACTTCGTGTGCTGGAAGCGCACAAGGCGAAAAGCGTAATCGCCAAAGAGAGCTGGGAAAGCGAAGGTCTGGTCTGTGACGCCATCGAATATCTGGACGAGGACGCTGTCACTCAATTCCGGGCGCAACGGTTGGTGATTTCCGGGCATGGCGAATCGCAGACTCTGGACACCCGAGTCGCCTGCACAAAACTGTTCGGTGAGCTGAGCCGCCCGGATCTGGGGGACACCCACTTCTGGACGCATAACTCGTGGACCCATGTGATGAGCGACCACGCGGTTATTTCGTGGCTGATCCCGCTGTCGCCTGGCAAAACACTTGTGCGATCCAAGTGGCTCGTGCACAAAGATGCCGTCGAAGGTAAGGATTACGACCTGCAGCGATTGACCGAAGTGTGGATCGCGACCAATCAGCAGGATGCCGGTCTGGTCAAAATCACCTACAGCGGTACTCAGGACCCAGCTTACATACCAGGCCCGTTTTCGCACCTCGTTGAAGCCTACGTTCACCAGTTCACTCGCTGGTACACCGCACGCCTCATCGCGCATAGCGCCTGAACCGGAGCTGTCTGATGAGTATCTGCCTGACAGTCCCTGTATCGGTAAAAAAGCTACGCTTCAATGACGCAGAAGTGTGGTCAGCTTTCGATACCGGTTGGAGCAGCGGCGAATCTAAACGCCTGAAATGTTGTGATGTCCGGGATGAAACCCACGATGTGAAGACCTTCACCTTTCACTGCGATGAGTTCCAGGCACTCGCCTTCGAACCGGGGCAGTTCATCACAATCGTGCCGACTATCAATGGGCAGGCAATTTCACGCTGTTACACGCTTTCATCCTCCCCGGCGCGGCCGTTCACCTTTTCGATCACGGTGAAGCGGGTACCTGGCGGATTGGTGTCGAACTGGTTGCACGAACACTTGCATGCGGGTGATCAACTGACTGCATACGGCCCGGCTGGAGCCTTTACTTCGACTTGCAGCGACGCTCGCAAGCTGCTGTATCTTTCGGCCGGGTCGGGGGTTACACCCCTGATGTCGATGACTCGCGCAAGTCACGATCTTGCGGCCGACGTTGATATAGCCTTCGTCCACAGCGCTCGGTCTCCGGTCGATATCGTCTTCAGGCAAGAGCTTCACTTGCTCGAGGCACTCAAACCCAGCCTTCGAGTGTTTGCGGTTTGCGAAACGACCGAGACCGAACCACAGTGGAGTGGCCCTGTCGGGCGCCTGACCCTTGAGATGCTGCGTCACTCTGTGCCTGATTTTCTGGAGCGCGAGGTCTTCACTTGCGGACCAAAAGGTTACATGGACGCCGTGCAAGCGCTGCTCGCCGGGGCAGGCTTCGACATGGAGCATTACCACCAGGAAAGCTTTGACCTGGGTGATCCATCAAGTCCGGTGGTGGTGCCTGTAGCTACGCTGCCGGCTGCATCAAACGATGGGTTTACTATCACCCTGGCAAAGTCTGGCAAAACCTTTCAGATGGGCGGCGGCGAAACGATCCTTGCCGCAGCCAAGCGCGCTGGAGCGGTGGTTCCCAGCTCATGCAGCCAAGGTATTTGTGGTACCTGCAAAACCGCGGTGCTGGAGGGCTCTGTTGACATGAACGCGAATGGAGGCATCCGACAGAGAGAAATTGATAAAGGATTTCGGCTACTTTGTTGCAGTCGACCAACGTCTGACCTGGTTATCGACCTTTGATCGTCGACGCCGTCACCTGCTTCTCAATGCACCGAGCATGGAGGTTTGTATGGCTCTTTCTGAATCGCTTTGGCAACAGGCTGCGCAACTTGAACAGGCTCAACAACTGTTGGTTCAGGTTGCTGAAAATCTTGGCTCTTACCAAGGACAGGACTGGACTGATGAAATATCGGCGAGCCGCCGATCTGTTCAGTCCGCGCAACTGTCAATCAATGCAGGTATTGAGGCGCACATCGAAGACGATCAATGTATCCACGACTGGCTGCTGCAAAGCCTGGCCAATGCGGCGGCCTCTTCGCTGGTCGACGGTGCTCTGGTAGAACGCATCGGCAGGCTGCTACCGGATGCGGTATGGATCAAGCGCCATGCGGCCCCGAATGAAGACGCTGACTTTGTTGATCGGCATCGGCACGCCTTGCTCATTGGCAAGGGAAGCCGGATTCAGTGTGACTCGCTAACGCTGGGGCTGATGGTCATGGCACCCGACGTCCGCTATCCCTTTCACCACCATCCCCCCAGAGAGTTTTACATCGTGCTATCAGAGGGGGAGTGGTACCAGGAGGGCTGCGGTTGGTTTCGGCCCGGGCCCGGTGGGCTGGTTTACAACCCGCAATCGATATTGCACGCCGTGCAGTCTGGCACCGGACCATTCTTGGCGCTATGGGGACTGATGCATACCTAAGCACAGTGATTTTTTTCGCGCCCCAACCGACGTCGGCACTGGACGTCGGGATTTGTCGCACAACCACACGTAACTCCGTGCATCTCCTCACATAACGGACTCCGTCAGCAGTCGATGCGCTAAGGCAAGATCAACGTTGCCATCACATTGGCCACCGAAGTGCTTAGTGGCAACGTTTCTGGATAGCGCTTTGCACAAGTACTATTCATAGCGGTGAGCTTTGTCGCTTTCGATAGCGTCAGCCGCTATCAGCGTGTTACGCATTAAACAAGCCACCGTCATTGGGCCTACGCCACCCGGTACAGGTGTAACGGCGGCTGCGACGGAGCTGACAGCCGCGAAATCCACGTCTCCCACCAGCATTGAACGCCCGTCTTTTTCGACACGATTTATACCCACGTCGATGACGATAGCGCCGGGTTTGATAGCCTCGGCTTTGATGAACTCTGCCTTACCCATAGCAACGACAAGAATGTCAGCCTGACGGCATTCGTTATTGAGGTCCTGAGTTCGGGAATGCACGATTGTCACGGTGCAGTTTTCCTGAAGAAGCAGATTGGCCATTGGCTTGCCGACAATGTTAGACCTGCCCACGACGACGGCTTTTTTTCCGCTCAGGTTGCCGAGCTGGTCCTTCAACATCATCAAGCAACCCAAAGGTGTGCAGGGGACGAGCGAAGCTTTACCTTGGGTTAGCAGCCCAACATTGATGGGGTGGAAACCATCCACGTCTTTGGCTGGATCGATGGCAGTAATGACTTTGGACTCATCGATGTGGGCAGGTAGGGGTAACTGCACCAGGATCCCGTGTACATAGCGATCATTGTTCAGCTTGTCGATCAGCTGCAGCAATTCGGCTTGTGATGTACTGCTGTCAAGCAAGTGTGGAAATGAGTCAATGCCGGATTCCAGCGCTTTTTTCATCTTCGTTTTGACATAGACCTGGCTGGCAGGATCCTGACCCACTAGCACGACGGCAAGGCCTGGGGCTTTGCCGTGCTTTTCGCGAAATGCCCGGGCGCCCAGGGCAACTGATTTGCGCAGCGTTTCAGCAAAATCCCTGCCGTCGATAATGCGGGCCTGGGTGCAAAGGATTTGATCCAGTTGTTGAGTCATCGTCATATCGTTCTATCCTGTCAGCGGTCAGAAGAAACGGCGTCCAAAATTCAGGCAATCGCCCTTTGAGTCATTCAGGCAGCCACGCCAATCTGCGCCGGATGTTCCCTCAGTGTCTGCGCAACAAGATTCCTTGCCGCGCCTCCAGCGCCCTCGACCCCATCCGTTTGAAAGGGCAGTCGGGCAACCTGGCTGGGCTCACGCCAGGTGCGATGAATGCTAAGGTGCTTGAGTAGTCGCTACAAACGATGTATGCGGCCTATATTTATAAGTAAGGCTTATGCGGAGCTATCCATGTCATTGACCAACCTTCAGTTGAACTGGCTACGAACGTTTGAGTCTGTCGGCCGGCATCTGAGCTTTTCCGCAGCGGCCATCGAGCTGAATATGAGTCAGTCGGCAGTAAGCCAGCAGATCAAATTGCTGGAGCACAAACTTGGCAAGCTACTTTTTCAGCGTCAAACCCGTTCGATTCAGCTGACCGTGTCGGGCCGGGCGTACTTGACCGTGGTTAGAGAGGGTCTCTGGCACATGCACCAGGGCATGAACAATATTTTCAGCTCGGTTGCGCAGGGGGTGCTTGAAATCAGCGTGAATAACTCATTTGCCCAGCTCTGGCTCGCACCAAGAATGGAGCGTTTTGCCGAGCTTTACCCGCAGATCTCACTGCGCATGTATGGCGTGAATTGGGAGGCCGATGCGCCGCCAAGTAGCGCGGAGCTTGAGATACGATACGGCGCCGGTAACTGGCAGCAATATGATGTCCAGCAACTGCTTTCCACCGAATTACGCCCCTACTGTTCCCTGGAAGTCGCGGTCAAACTCCGCAACGCGGGAGGGTTATTGAGTCTGGCGCTGATCGACGTGCTGGGAACGCCCAGCGGTTGGAGCGATTGGCTAGCCTCGCACCCGCAGGGTGAGGGGGAAAACTATCAGCGGTTCTACGTCGACAGTTACGCCATCGCCGCAAGCATGGCGATCGAGAGCGCAGGTGTGTGTCTGCTTAATGAAGAGCTGGTCGAAAAGTCCAGGCTTGGCAGGCAACTGGTTTCACCGTTGGACCAGAGCATTGACAGCCTGGCGGGGTTCTATCTGCTCAAGCCCCTTAGTAAACCGCTGTCGGGAGCGGCGCAGGCATTTTGTACTTGGCTGGAATCTGAACTTCATTGACGAATTAGCTCCCCTTATAAAACGGTGATGGATAGATCGTTTGCCGCAAAGTCAGACGCGCTCGTAGCATGAACTCCAGGGGCACGATTCAACGCCGATGGAGGTTGTTATGCAACGTGATTCGATGGAATTCGATGTAGTCGTAGTGGGCGGTGGACCCGCAGGGTTGTCCACCGCGATTCGCCTGCGACAACTGGCGCTTGAAGCTGGACGAGAGTTGTCGGTATGCCTGGTGGAGAAGGGTGCGCAGATCGGTGCACACATTATGTCCGGCGCTGTGTTCGAACCTTCAGCGCTCAACGAATTGTTTCCCGATTGGCGCGAAATGGGGGCGCCGCTGCAAACGCCGGTAAGTTCGGACGAGATTTATTACCTGCCGTCGTCACGGCTATCCATCAAGGTGCCGGGTGTTCTTGCACCCGAGACGATGCACAACGACGGTAACTACATTGTCAGTCTCGGCAACGTCTGTCGCTGGCTCGGCCAGCAAGCTGAAGCATTGGGGGTGGATATTTTCGCTGGCTTTCCCGCTTCTGAAGTTCTGTATGACGAGCAGGGAAGAGTCAAGGGCGTGATCACTGCTGACATGGGAGTTGATTGGTCCGGAAACCACAAAGGTAGTTACACCCCGGGTATCGAGTTGATTGGCAAGCAGACCGTATTTGCAGAAGGTTGCAGAGGTCACCTGGGCAAACAACTTATCCAGCAATATCGGCTCGACGCTGATTCTGATCCGCAGCACTACGGTCTGGGCATCAAGGAAGTCTGGGAAATTCCGGTCGAACAACATGTTCCGGGATTGGTCATTCACAGCACGGGGTGGCCGTTGACCGCAAGCGGCGCGCAAGGTGGCGCATTTATGTATCACCTGGAGGACCGCCAGGTTGTCATCGGCCAAGTCGTGGACCTCAATTACCGCAACCCCTTTCTCTCTCCTTTTGACGAGCTGCAGCAACTCAAACACCACCCGCTCTACGAACAATTCCTGCGGGGTGGGTCACGCATTAGCTACGGTGCACGGGCAATCGCCAAAGGCGGACTCCAGTCATTGCCTAAAATGCACTTTCCGGGTGGCCTATTGATCGGTTGTGACGCCGGCACTTTGAATTTCGCCAAAATCAAAGGCTCGCATACCGCAATGAAGTCCGGAATTCTTGCCGCGCAGACAATCTTCGATGCGCTGTTGGTCGATGACGCGTTTGGCCAGGATCTCGCGGGCTACGCAGCCCGGTTCAAACAGTCATCGATCCATGCAGAGCTGCACCGGCAGCGCAATTTCGGCCCCGCATTACATCGCTTCGGCAGCCTTGGCGGCGCCGCTTATGCGTGGTTCGACCTGAACCTGCTCAAGGGAAAAACGCCTTGGACACTGCGTGATACGCATGCCGATTACGCGACCATGGTCAGCGCCGATCAAGCGAAGATCCTTGATTACCCCAAGCCGGACAATGTGCTGAGCTTTGACAGGAACTCCTCGGTTTACCTGTCTAACACCAACCACGAGGACGATCAGCCCTGCCATTTAATGCTCAAAGACCCGCAATTGCCGATCGCTTTCAACCTCCCGACCTATGCCGAGCCAGCGCAGCGCTACTGTCCTGCAGGGGTGTATGAGGTGGTAGAGGAGGGGGGACAGATGCGTTTTCAGATCAACGCGCAGAACTGTCTGCATTGTAAGACCTGTGACATCAAGGATCCGAGCCAGAATATTATCTGGCGGACCCCAGAGGGAGGCGGAGGTCCTAACTACATCAGCATGTAAGCAAGTCAGACGTTTTCGTACATTGCGAATTACGAGTCGTAAAAATGATTGGATGACTTTCAACCCGGCATATGCCGGGTTTTTTTTCAGCAAAAGCCGACTGTTCATTCTCGTACGGATAAGTAACGCTTATCTGTAGGCAGTAGATAGATCGTTTGTAAGGGGTTATTGAGGCTTCTAACATCCGTCCAAGGCAGTTTTGGTCTTATTCGGAGGTAGCTATGAAGGTGCTGGTGGCGGTGAAGCGGGTGTTGGACGCCAACGTCAAAGTCCGGGTTAAGGCGGATGAATCTGACGTGGAATTGAGCAATGTAAAAATGTCGATCAATCCTTTTTGTGAGATCGCGGTCGAGGCGGCGTTGCAACTGAGAGAGAGGGGGCAAGCCAGTGAAGTTGTCGCAGTATCGGTGGGGCCCGATGTTTGCCAGGAACAGTTGCGTACAGCGCTGGCAATGGGGGCGGACCGCGCCGTGCTGATCAAATCCAAAAGTGATCTTGAACCGTTGGCCATCGCCAAGTTGCTCAACGTGGTGGTCAAGCGCGAAGCACCCGGCATCGTGCTGCTGGGCAAACAGTCTATTGATGGAGACAACAATCAGACGGGCCAGATGCTGTCCGCTTTGATGGGCAGTTCTCAAGGCGCTTTCGCCTCCAACATTCAAGTGGTTGGGGAGTGGGTCAACGTAACCCGGGAAGTTGACGGCGGTCTGGAAACTCGCAGTCTTCGGCTCCCGGCCGTCATTACAGCTGACTTGCGCCTGAACGAGCCGCGCTACGCGTCGCTGCCCAACATCATGAAAGCCAAGAAAAAGCCGCTGGAAATTATCCAAGGCGATGAGCTGGGCGTTGACGTCGCTCCACGACTGAAAGTCATCAAGGTGAGCGCACCGCAAGAGCGCATGGCTGGCGTTCTCGTGAGCAGTGTGGAAGAACTGGTTCAAAAGCTGAAGAACGAAGCGGGGGTGATCTGATGGCTGTTTTGTTGATTGCTGAGCACCACGATGGCGTGCTCAAGCTGGCAACCTTGAACGCATTGACCGCCGCCGCGCGCTTTGATGGTTCAGTTGCAGTGCTGGTCGCCGGGAAGCACGCAGGTCGTATCGCGGAAGAAATCGCAACTTACACCGGGGTCAATCAGGTGTTCATCGCTGATGCACCGGCCTATGCAGACCAGGGGGTCGAAAATGTGGCGGCGTTGGTGACCGAATTGGTGAACACATCAACTTACAGCCATGTACTGGCCGCTTCGACAGCCTATGGCAAAAACCTGTTGCCGCGCGTCGCGGCATTGCTTGATGTGGCCCAGATCAGCGACGTGGTGGATATCATCTCAAACAGTCGCTTTGTTCGTCCGTTTTATGCCGGTAATGCCTTGGCCACCATTGAAAGTGTTGATCCCGTAAAGGTTCTGACGGTACGCACCACGGCATTTGCAGCAGCCGAAAAATCAGGCTTCAGTGCTGCAGTCACTGCACTGACACTTGCCCACGAAACTGGCCTCTCCAGATTCGTCAACGCCGACTTCAGTGTGAGTGAGCGGGTTGAGTTGACCTCCGCCAAGATCATCGTTTCGGGAGGTCGCGGGATGGGCAGCGGGGCAAATTTCGCACTGTTGGAAAGTGTCGCCGACAAGCTAGGCGCGGCGGTTGGAGCATCCCGGGCCGCTGTCGATGCCGGATTTGTGTCCAACGACATGCAAGTCGGACAAACCGGCAAGATTGTCGCGCCCCAGCTGTATATCGCGGTGGGTATCTCAGGGGCCATCCAGCATTTGGCGGGTATGAAGGATTCAAAAATCATTGTTGCGATCAACAAGGATCAAGACGCCCCGATTTTCCGTATCGCCGATTACGGCCTGGTTGCCGATCTTTTCGAAGCTGTTCCTGCGCTTGAAGCTGCATTGTCTTGAGGACCCTGAAATGAGTACAAAGCGTACCTATACCTTCGCCTTCGATTGTCCTGATCGTGTAGGGATCATTACTCGCACAGCCGGGCTGTTTGCCAATCACGGCGGTTGGGTTGAAGAAGCGTCTCAGTTTTCCGATGAGGAAAGTAACCGCTTCTTCAGTCGCATGGTGGTGCGCGCCGATTCGCTTCCCTTTGATATGGAGGTGTTGCGCAGCAAGGTTGAGCCGATTGCTCTGGAAATGAACATGAACTGGCGGCTGGTGGACAGTGATCAGCATAAACGTGTGGTTTTGATGTGCAGCAAGGGCTCGCACTGTATGACGGACTTGTTGGATCGCTGGAAGACCGGAGATTTGGTCTGTGACATCGCTTGCGTAATTTCAAACCACGAAGACTTGCGCAGCCTGGTGGAGTGGTACGGCATTCCTTTTGAGTACGTGCCAGTGGACAAGGAAAACAAGTCAGCAGGCTTTGCCCGGACCGAACGTGTGATTGATGAATACCGCGCCGACTGCATTGTATTGGCGCGCTACATGCAAATTCTTCCTCAGAACCTATGCGAAAAATACCGGCATAAGGTCATCAATATTCACCATAGCTTTCTACCGTCATTCATCGGTGCCAAGCCCTACCACCAGGCCTCTCGACGCGGCGTGAAGCTGATCGGCGCGACTTGTCACTACGTCACCGAGGACCTCGATGAGGGGCCGATCATTGAGCAGGACGTTGCCCGGGTCAGCCATGAGCAAACGGTCGATGACCTGGTCAGGCTTGGCAAGGACGTCGAGAAGACTGTATTGGCGCGGGGGCTTCGAAACCATCTTGAAGACCGCGTGCTGGTGTATGGCAATAAAACCGTCGTTTTATAACCCAACTATCGAGTCGGTTGCCGGTTCGGCAACAGGCCTTGGAGTTTCACATGAGCAATAGCATCCCGAGTTCAGCTCGCGTAGTCATCGTCGGTGGTGGGGTAATCGGTTGTAGTGTTGCCTATCACCTGACCAAATTGGGTATCAAAGACGTGGTATTGCTGGAGCGCAAAACGCTGACCTGCGGTACCACCTGGCACGCGGCCGGCCTGGTGCCGACTCTGCGGGCCACTTACAACATGAGCATGCTGGCCAAATACAGTGCCGGTTTGTATGAAGGTCTTGAGGCGGAAACCGGACAAGCAACGGGATTTGTTCGAAATGGTTCGCTGAGCATCGCTACTCACCAAGAGCGTTTCACCGAACTCAAACGTGGTGCGTCAATGGCCAAATTATGCGGCTTCCCTTGCGAGGTGGTGAATCCTGAGCAAGCGCTGGATCTATGGCCGCTGCTGAACATTGATGACATCGTTGGCGGTGTATATCTGCCACTGGACGGCGTGGTGAATCCGGTGGACGTGACCCAGGCGCTGGCCAAGGGCGCTCGCCTGGGCGGTGCGCGCATCATCGAGAACACACAGGTTCTGGACATCAAGATCAAGGACGGGAAAGCTGCAGGGGTAGTAACTGCCCAAGGCGATATAGACGCGGAGTTCGTGGTCAATTGCGCAGGCATGTGGGCGCGCAATTTTGGTAAGAAGGCGGGGGTAAACATCCCTCTGCACGCGGCGGAACACTATTACGTTGTGACCGAGCCAATGCCGGAAATCAACGGCATCATGCTGCCCACCCTGCGCGACCTGGACAACTACAACTACTTCAAGACTGATGCCGGCAAACTGCTGGTGGGTACGTTCGAGCCCAACGCCAAGCCTTGGGGTCATGAGGGCATTCCCGACAGTTTCTGCTTTGATGAATTGCCTCCTGATCTTGACCATCTTGAACCCTACCTTGAAGCGGCCATCCGGCGTATTCCAGCAATGGAAAAGACCGGTCTGCAAGTATTCTTTAACGGACCGGAAAGCTTTACCCCGGACGATCGCTACCACTTGGGAGAAGCGCCTGAGCTGCGTAATTACTTTGTCGCTGCCGGTTTCAACTCGATCGGGATTCAGTCGGCAGGTGGTGCCGGTAAAGTCCTGGCGGAGTGGATCGCAAAAGGCCATGCGCCGATGGATCTTTGGGACGTTGATATCAAGCGCAATATGCCGTTCCAGGGCAACTCACAATACTTGTATGACCGCACTACTGAAGGCCTGGGTCTGCTGTATGCGATGCATTGGCCATTCCGTCAGTTTGAAACTGCACGGAACGCCCGCAAAAGTATTCTCCACGATCGCCTCGTCGCAGCGAATGCCTGCTACGGCGAAGTCGTGGGCTGGGAGCGCGCAAACTTTTTCGCCCCTGAAGGCGTCAAGCCTGAATACGGATACAGTTGGGGCAAACAGAATTGGTTCGATTGGTCGGCAACCGAACACCTGGCAGTGCGCAAGGCAGTAGGGTTGTTCGATCAAAGTTCCTTCGCCAAAATCATGGTGCAAGGTCGCGATGCGATGTCGGTGTTGAACCGAATCTGCAGTAACAATATCGATGTTGAGGTCGGCAGGATCGTTTATACCCAATGGCTCAACGAGCGGGGCGGCATCGAAGCGGATCTGACCGTCACACGGCTGGAGAAAGAATCTTTCCTGATCGTCACCGGTCCATGGACACAGACTCGTGAATTGAACTGGTTGCGGCGCAATACGCCGGCGCAGGCAAACGTGGTGATTACTGATGTCACCTCGTCCATGGCGGTAATCAGCATCATGGGCCCCAACGCCCGCAATCTCTTGCAACCGCTTACCACCGATGACCTTTCCAATGACGGGTTCCCGTTCGCAACCTCCCGAGAAATCGAGTTGGGCTACGCCCGAGTGCGTGCCTCGCGTATCACCTACGTCGGAGAATTGGGCTGGGAACTCTATATTCCTACCGAGTTTGCACCTGATGTATTTGACCGAATCGTTGCTGCCGGTGCGCCGCACGGGCTGAAACTCTGTGGCTACCATGCATTGAATTCGCTGCGCATCGAGAAGGGCTATCGCCACTTTGGTCATGACGTAATGGAGGAGGACACTCCATTTGAGGCTGGTCTGTCCTTCGCTTCAGATTTCAATAAGGAGGGTGGTTTTATCGGCAAGGAAGCGTTGCTCAAGCAGAAAGCCGAGGGCGTTAAAAAACGTATGGTGCTGTTCAAGTTCCTGGACCCCGAGGCTACCAGTTACCACGAAGAGCCGATTTTCCGAAATGGAGAAATCGTCGGCCGCACCACGTCCGGTATGTACGGTCATTTTATCGGCGGCAACGTAGCGATGGGGTATGTGTGTAATGATGCAGGTGTGAGCGCTGATTGGGTCAAGGAGGGCAAGTACGCAATTGAAATTGCGGCGCAAAAATATGAGGTCGAAGCGAGCCTGCGCGCTTTCTATGATCCAGAGATGACAAACATCAAGTGCTGACAAGCTAGCGCTAACCTGTGCAGATGAATGGCACAAGGGAGCGTGAGCAGTGGAAAAACTAATCGATTACATCGCAGCGGTTGTTGTATGGCCGCTGTGTACCGATGGGTTTAGCAAGCGCTGAATCAATGGCTGGGCAAGTAATAGTAGTACCCTCGCAGCTACAAAGGATTTTCACAGCCATGTCGACGTTGGTATATCTAGGGTTGGGGAGTAATCACGAACGGGAGTTGAACCTGCAATACGCACTGGATTTTCTCTGTGCATTACTGAGTGATGGACGATGTTCTCCGGTGTACGCCTCAGCGCCGATGGGTGTACGCGGTCGTGCATTTTTTAATCTGGTGATGTGCGGAAAAACTGATTTATCGCTGGAACAACTTTCTCGATTGATCAAGCGTTTCGAGTCGAAATACTTACGTCGATGCAAGCCATACCTGGTAATGCCTATTGATATTGACGTACTTCTATATGGCCGTTACGTCGGTGAGTTCAAAGGGGGCGTTTTGCCGAGACGTGATCTTGTCGAAAGTCCCTACGTCATGCTACCGATTTCCATGCTAGCTCCTCACGATACTCATCCCTTGTCTGGTATGACGTTCAGCGATATCTGGCGGGCGTTTGAGCATCAGGTGGCCCGGAAAAACCGACCGGTGATGGTGAAGACATCGAAGTACATCAGAATGGTCTTGCCAGCAGCTCAGTCCACTCAGTACTCCGACCTGGCCTTTGATTCAAGCTATTAATTGGAGACACTGTAACGAATTGTCGAACTTTCAACAGCGTACTGACGAATTAATGGGGGTGTTGATGAAGTGCAACGCTATGGAGCGCGATGTCATCGTAAGAGGAGGATTGAATCGGCCACAAGCGGTCTCACACGAATGCTTTTATTGAGCAAATGGCAACCTTTAGAGCCATAAAAACTCGGATCTAGCGAAGAGAGGCACCGTCATATGGTGGCTTGTATTTCGGAGTCTGGGTCATGTACCGATTCGACATGCTTTGTTTTGCAAGATTGATTGCGTCCAGTTGGCTTTGAGTCGAAGCAGATTACCTAGTCCGAAGCCTACGCGCCGGCCTCTTAATACCCTAAAAAAACAAGTAAAGAATTAGGTCATTACTCGCCTCGGCAAGATAACAAACCACCTAGATTTCAACAGATCGGACACTAGATTTGAACCTCGTTCCCAACTTTCTAATAGTTTATCTGTATCATCAATCGATGGGGGCTCGCGCCGCGTTTTGCCGCAACTGGTTTACGTAGTTCGCCCATTGCTGAGCCGCCTCCCGGCGTCGCACTAGCATTTGAGTGCGGGGATATACAGCTCCAGCGCACTTGGCATACGGTGAGATAGCGAGAGTTCGAGCACGATTGGGTCAATACGCACGTGCTTGTGAGCGATGGTTCGGTACGTGGCACGAAAGCCGTGAGCAGTGATGTCACACTCCGGCCAGATACGCTGAAAGGACTTGAGCATGGGGGTCGGATTGATGGGGCGACCCGGATAGACCGGCGAGACGAACACCCGGCCCCTTCATTCACCACGCATGTTTTAGGTAGTTTGCGTAGCAGAACCAAGGCTTGTTCAGGCGGCGGCACGATGTGTTTGCTCTTGTCCAGATGCTTGGTCTTGCTCACCACATAACGCCAATCGGTGCCCACCAAGTCGACATCTTCCTAGCGCATCTAGACCAGTTCGCCTGGGCGGACCTGCAAACTGACCCGCAGGCGCATTGCGGTTGCACTGCTGCCGTCGTTGCAGTCATCAAGGCGTAGACGAAGCCTGCCCAGGTCGGATGGCTTTTCGATCGCCGGGTTGCTGGTCACGATGTGGCGAATCTTCAAATCCTCAATGTTGCTGAGCGCCACGTTGCGCTCTAACCTGCCGCGACCTTCGGCAAAGCCCCGAACGGCGCGGATGATGGTACGCACGCGCCGGGCCATGGCCACGGTGTGCTGACGGCGCAACTCAGTAATGATCGTAGTGACGTGCTCCAACTTGATCTCGCTGATCGGTTTTTTGCCAATGGCAGGCAAAATGTGGTTGTTCAGCCATGCTGCTAAGGACCTTAGGCTGAGCCTGCGCACCTCCAGCATTCGTATTGACTTCTGCACCAACCAGCTTGATGAAAACCGGCTAATGGTCAGCTGTCCGTCCGGTCCGCCCAAGCTAAGCCCAAGGCGACTGGTTACTCGCTATGATCCCGCGAGTCATCTCAATCAAGGGCCGGCTTCGGACGGGCAGCGAAGATGACGTCGACGTCTTCAAAACGGATGATGCTCATGCGTCACCTCTTCTCAGGGTTTCACGTTGCCTGCAGATGCGGTCGAGCGTGATCGCCAGCAGCACGATCGCTAGGCCCGCTTCGAAACCCATCGAGATATCGGCGGTGTTCAACGCATTGACCACCGGCTTGCCAAGCCCGTCCGCCCCCACCAGGGCGGCGATCACCACCATGGAAAGCGACAACATGATGCATTGGGTAATGCCGGCGGCGATGCTTGGCATGGCGTGGGGCAGTTCGATACGTGCAAATAATTGGCGGCGCGAACAGCCAAAAGCCTTGCCGGCATCCATCAACGCTTCAGGTACGTCACAGATGCCCAGGTAGGTCAGGCGAATAGGCGCGGCGATGGCGAAGACCACCGTGGATATCAGCCCCGGGACGACCCCCAGGCCGAAAAGCGTTAGGGTAGGGATCAGATAGACAAAGGTGGGGACGGTTTGCATCAGGTCGAGGATGGGCCGCAGGGTCGCATAGAACCAGGGTCGATGTGCCGCGACAATGCCCAGCGGTACGCCGATGACCACGCAGACCAGTGTGGCGAAGCTCACCTGTGCGAGGGTCTCGAGGGTCTCCTGCCAATAGCCGAGATTAAGGATCAGCAGGGACGAGAACGCAACGAAAAGGGTGAGGCTCACCTTGCGTTGGATGTAGTACGCAAGCAGGGCAAATACAGCGATCAACACCAAGGGGTTGAACCAGAAGAGCGTCTTGGTCAATGCAGTGATGACGCCAGACAGCGACATTGAGATGGCGTCGAAAATACCGGCGCCATGTTGAGTCAACCATTCCACATACCGGGCGATATGTTCGCCTAGTGGAAGCTTATCTTGTGTAAGCCACATATCACTCGTCCTGCTGAAGGAAAGAAACAGCACTCAAGCAATCGCCCGGGCGAAGCTTCGTGCGCCAGGTTTACAGGCAACACAAAGCCACTTTGCGAGGCGCCGCGTAAGCAGTTATCTAAGTTTGGGCAGGAGATGAATAACAGAAGATATGTGTGAAAACGCGAGTCGGCCCGGCTCTCTTGGGCCGGATGTCGAAGGTCTTTCGCAGGTGTGCATTGCAGGATTCATAGTGGCAGCTCGTTATTGTTTTGGTTTGGAGTCCGTTGCCTGGGGAGATAATTATCCAAGTGCTTTTTGCTGACAAACCATTTTATGTCAGTGTCTCATGAGTTTTTCTCATTAATCATTTGTCACTTCCGAAAGAAATAAGTCGATTAAATGTACTTCGGTGTACATTTGGCACTCATAAGCGTACATTTACGCCACGCATTATTGAAAGAAGGTAAACAGAATGCCTCAGTTAGGAAAGGCACGCGGCAAGGCCCAGGACGCGGGCTGGCGGGGTTCGCCGGAGGGCTGGCTGGAAGCGGCCTATGAGGCTCTAAAGGAGTCGGGCATCGATGCGGTTCGGGTTATGCCGCTGGCGAAGCAACTGGGCTTGTCACGCACCAGCTTTTACTGGTTTTTCGAGGACCGCGAGCAACTGCTGGCGGCATTGCTGTCGCGTTGGCGGGAAACCAATACAGGGGGGCTGATACGTCAAAGTGAAAGCTATGCCGAAAGCATTTCCGAGGCGATCCTGAATGTGTTCGAGTGTTGGCTAAACCCGCAATTGTTCGACTCGCAATTCGAGTTTGCCGTGCGCAGTTGGGCGCTTCAGTCCGCTGAAGTGGCCCAGGAAGTGGCTGTGGTTGACGAACAGCGAATGAACGCCTTGGCACACATGTTCAAGCGCTTTGGCTATGACAGCGAGGGCGCTGACGCTCGGGCCCGAACGATCTATCTGACGCAGATCGGTTACATCACCATGAACACGACAGAGCTGATCACTGTACGCTTCGAGCGCATCCCTCATTACGTGAGCATCTTCACTGGCAAAGCCCCCAAGCAGCGTGAGCTGGATCGGTTCTACGGGAAGTTCGGATATGCCGAAAAAGAGCCTGGGCTCTTCGTTCCCTTGACGGACACTTTCGAAAGCAATAGCGATGATCAATAACACCTTGGGGATTATTGGCGGCACCGGCTGGTTGGGCGGCGCGATTGCCAGAGCGGTCCTGGTGAAGGGACTGGTGCCAGCGGCAAGTCTGATCATTTCCAATCGCTCGGGCAACCATCCGTTGGCTGAACAAGGCGCTTGCCTGGTCGCGGACAACCAGGCGTTAGTGGATCGCAGCGACGTAGTGATCATCGCAGTGCGCCCCGAGCATTTTGCCAGTCTGAATATCAACGCGACGGGTAAAACCGTTATTTCTTTGATGGCCGGGATTAGCGCACAGGCAATTGCCGCACAGACTTCGACTTCGGCGGTGATGCGAGCGATGCCCAACGCGGCGGTAGAAATTGGGCAATCCTTTACGCCTTGGTATTGTTTTGCAGAGGTAGCGGCAACGACGAAAAGCTTCGTCCAGAGCGTGTTCGAATGCGTGGGCACGGCGGCAGAGGTACAGCAAGAAGACTTCATCGACTACCTATCGGCGCTCTCTGGCACGGGCCCGGCTTTCCCTGCCTTGTTGATGACGGCGCTGGCCAATCAGGCAATGGCAGCCGGTATTCCCGCCGATATCGCGCAACTCGCCGCGAAAAATGTCGTGGTCAACAGCAGTCAATTGCTGGTCAGTCACAATGCTCAACAGATGATCGACGCCTTGGTAGCCTACCGTGGGGTGACGGCCGCTGCCTTGCAGGTGATGATCCATGGGCACTTCGAGGAGCAGATCGGCGAGGCGCTGCGAGAAGGTGCTGCCGTTGCCCGCCGAGGACTTGAAGCCTAATGAACCGAAGCCCCTTCACAGAGACTTCGGTGAGCGGTGTATTTACTCCGCTTTGAAGCAGTACACAGCCAGCTTGTTCCCGTCCAGGTCACGAGTGTAGGCGGCGTAGGCGTTCTCAGCCCAGCTACGAGGGCCAGGCAGGCCTTCGCAGACGCCGCCGTTTGCCAAGGCGGCCGTATGGAACGCCTGGACCGCAGCGCGGTTCGGTGCTTCGAAGCTCACTGTGACACCGTTGCCGATGGTGGCCGCACTGCCGTTGGCCGGGTTGAGGACAAAGAACGACGGCTTGTCGACGCCCCAGATGGAGCCGGCATCGTCGAGATCGGCAACACGCGTGAGGCCGATCTCTTTCAAGGTGGCGTCATAGAACGCACGTGCTTTTGCCAGGTTGTTGGTGCCAACGGTCACGTGGGTAAAAACAGACATCGTGATTTCCTTTCTATGGGCTATTGGGATGTTCGGAGGAATATGTAATCGCGGAAATGCGGTCAAATGTCCTTGAGCAACCGCAGCGCATCGTAGATGGCCGCGTGGGTGTTACGTGCCGACACCGCGTCGCCGATCCGGAATAGCTGGAAGCGGCCCTCAGGGTTGGTCACGATATTTTGGGTTTTTCCGGCGATCAGATCGTGCTGTTCCACCGCGCCGTTATTGCTCGAATGCGGGCGCAACTCGAAGTACAAATCGTCCAGAGGCAGGGTGCCGTGGTTGATCACTACCTGATCGACTACCTGCTGTTTGTGCACTTGGCCATAGTCGCTACCGAAGTTGGCCAGCAACTGACCGTCGCGTTTCTCTACTGAATCGACCCGATAGGTGACCGTGAAGGTGACGTTCAGGTCTTGCAGGCTGCGCATGTAAGGCACCAGGTTCATCGCCATCACCTCCGGCGCAAACGACCGGTCCGGTGTCACGATCTCCAGTTTGGCACCGCTATTGGCGATGACCTCGGCCGCCTGTAGCGCCGCGTGGTCGCCGGCATCGTCGAAGATCAGCACGTTCTGGCCTGGCTTGACGTCTCCGGAAATGATGTCCCAGGTCGACACTACCAAGTCATTGCCCTGCTTGAGCACCTCGGTATGTGGCAAGCCGCCGGTGGCGACGATCACAACGTCCGGTGCTTCGGCCATGACTGTCTCGGCCTCGGCCCAGGTGTTGAAATGGAACTTCACTCCCAGCCGTTCGCATTGCGTCATGCGCCAATCAATGATGCTGATCATCTCGCGGCGACGTTCGTTCTGCGCGGTCAGGCGGATCTGGCCGCCAGGTTGGTCAGCCACCTCGAACACCGTAACATCATGGCCACGCTCACCGGCGACCCGTGCCGCTTCCAGGCCCGCCGGGCCGGTGCCGATCACCACCACTTTACGCTTGACCGGCGCCTTGGGAATTTCGTGGGGCATGGTGGTTTCGCGCCCGGTGGCGGCGTTGTGGATGCAATACGCAGCACCGCCCTGATAGATGCGGTCCAGGCAGTAGTTGGCGCCGACGCAGGGGCGGATCTCCTCTTCACGCTTCTCGATAATCTTGCGCACGATGTGTGGGTCGGTCATGTGCGCCCGGGTCATGCCAATCATGTCCGCCTTGCCGGAGGCGATGGCGTGTCGAGCCGTGGCGACGTCCGGTATCTTGGCCGCATGGAACGTCGGGAAACCGGTGGCCGAGCGAATCTCACCGGCAAAATCCAGATGCGGCGAGTTGCGCATGCCCTGGATGGGGATCACGTCGGTGAGGCCGGCATCGGTATCAATGTGCCCGCGCACGACGTTGAGAAAGTCCACCAGCCCACTGTCCTTGAGCATGTGGGAAATCTGGAGGCCATCGCTGGCACCGAATCCACCGGGCAGGTCTTCATCGCCGGTGTAGCGCACTCCGAGCAAGAAGTCTTCGCCGCAACGTTTACGGATGCCGCGCAACACATCAAAAGTGAAGCGCATTCTGTTTTCCAGCGAACCACCGTAAGGACCGTCGAGATCGTTGGTCAGTGGCGACCAGAACTGATCCATGAGGTGCCCGTAGGCCTGCAGTTCCAGGCCATCGAGACCGGCGGCTTTCATACGTTCGGCAGCATCCACGTAATCCTTGATGATCCGGTCGATGTCCCAGTCTTCCAGTTTTTTCGGGAAAGCCCGGTGTGACGCTTCACGGCGATGGGACGGCGAGACGACCGGCAGCCAGTCAGCCTTGTCCCAACGCGTGCGCCGCCCAAGGTGGGTCAGCTGGATCATCACCGCCGCGCCGTGTTCGTGGCATTCGTCAGTCAGGTCCTTCATCCATTTGACCACTTCGTCCTTGTACGCCAGCACGTTGTTGAACACCGGCGGGCTGTCCCGAGAAACGGCGGCGGAACCCGCGGTCATGGTCAGCGCCACGCCGGCCTTGGCGCGTTCGACGTGATAGGCGCGGTACAGATCCTTCGGCATGCCGTCGACAGGATAAGCGGGCTCATGGGAGGTGGTCATGATCCGGTTCTTGAGGGTCAGGTGTTTGATCTTATAGGGCTGCAACAGAGGATCGCTGGACATGTTGGTGCGCTCCGGGAACAGAACATCAGGCTTGGTTTGACATAACGGTATGTCGAATGTTCATGTATGTCAACGCAAGAGACACACGTGTACATTTTCCTTGCGTGGCGGAAAAGCCGGGATTACCATCCAGTCGAAACAGGGGCGGTCCGGCTTGTGCGGACGGGCATTCCGCATTGATCCAAAGTGCGAGGGGGGCTGTGCGAAGAACCATGAAAGTACTCGTTGCGGTAAAGCGCGCCATAGACCCGGACGTGAAAGTTCGGGTGAAAGCCGACGGTTCAGACGTCGAGCTCAATGGCGTGAAAATGGCATTGAACCCGTTTTGCGAGATCGGGGTGGAAGAGGCAATTCGCCTCAAGGAGAAAGGGCTGGCATCTGAAGTGGTGGTAGTGTCGGTAGGCACTTCGGCCGCCCAGGAACAACTGCGTACGGCACTGGCACTCGGTGCTGACCGGGAGCTGCTGGTCGAGACCAGTGCGGTCCTCGAGCCGCTCAACGTCGCCAAGTACCTGAGCAAAGTGATCATTCGGGGAAAGCCGCAATTTATCCTATTCGGCAAACAGGCGATCGACCAGGAAAACAACCGGGTTGGGCAAATGGTCGCGCAGTTGATCGGCAGTGGACAGGCCACTTACGCCTCTGCTGTCAATCAGGTCGACGGGCAATGGGTGGTCGAGCGTGAGGTCGACGGTGGCAGTCAGGTGCTTGCCCTCGCGATGCCGGCCGTGGTGACCTGCGAACACTCGTTTATTAGGAGTTGTTCCGCCGGCAGTGCGCAAAGCGGGGATCAACGTCAGTTCGGTGGCCGAGTTGGTGGATAGATTGAAAAACGTTGCGGGGGTGATTTGATGCGCACATTGGTAATCGCCGAGCACAACGCCGGCGAGTTGACGGCAGGTACGTGGAGTGCCATGACCGCCGCATTGGCCCTGGGTGCCGAGACGGATTTGCTTGTGATGGGCGGGAAGGACGCATCGGCAGTCGCGCATCACGCGGCGCTGGGCCAGGGCCTGGACCGGATATTGCTCGCACAAGGGGCGATGTTCGGAAACGCTCTGGCGGAAAATGTCCAACCGCTGATCACTTCACTGGTGGCCGAGGGGTATACACACGTCGTTGCCGACGCCAGCAGCATGGGCCCCAATGTGCTGCCACGGGTCGCAGCCAGCCTGGATGTCGGCATGCTGTCCGACGTCACCCACGTCGTTTCGACGGACACGTTCCAGCGGCCCATTTATGCCGGCAATGCCATCGCCACGCTGCAGTCCCTCGATCCGATCAAGTTGCTCACGGTCCGCGCCTCGGCCTTCGCCCAGGCCTTGTCCCATCAGCATCGCTGCGAAGTGGTGGCGGTGGAGGTCGGTCAAAGCGCAAGCAACGTGCGCTTCGTGAGCCAACAACTGACGGCCAGCGAAAGACCCGACCTGTCGAGCGCTCGCGTCGTGGTGTCCGGCGGCCGTGGGATGCAGAGCAAAGAAAATTTCGCCCTGATCGAGCGAGTGGCGGACAAGCTGGGCGGTGCCGTAGGGGCCTCGCGTGCCGCAGTAGATTCGGGGTTTGCGCCCAACAATTTGCAGGTCGGCCAGACGGGGAAAATCGTCGCGCCAGAGCTCTACATCGCGGCGTGTATTAGTGGCGCCATTCAACATCTGGCAGGCATGAGTGATTCAAAGATCATCGTTGCGATCAACTAGGACGTTGAATCGCCGATCGCCCAGGTGGCGGATTACATGTGGGCAGCGGATTTATTCGAGGCCTTGCCGGCGCTCGAAAAAAAAGCATTGTGAGTGCCCAGATTTATAAGTTCCGCCAAAGGCGGAGGAGGGCCGAAGGACAAAAATACATAAAGGGTTATCCAATAACTAGAACTTATCCATGCATAACAGTAAATCCCTGCTCCGATGAGGGAACGTTAATTCTTCTGCTGCCCTGCCAATAACTATTAATACAGTACGCGGAGATGCATCATGATGAAGTTGTCCAGTAAAACCTATATCGGCTGGTTTGCCGGCTTGGCGATGGCCGCCGGCAGCCTCATGGCCCAGGCCGAGGAACCTGCGCCTATCCGTATCGGGTGGGTGAATTGGTCGGATACGGAAATAGCTGTAAAGCTGGCCGATACTGCATTGCGCGACCACTTGAAGCAACCGGTCAAATTGGTGCTCGCCGACATTGGCATTCAGTTCCAGGCCTTGGCCAACGGCAATATCGACCTGATCCCGATGGTCTGGCTGCCGAACACGCACAAGGCGTTCTACGACAAATACCAGAACAAGCTCGAAGACCTCGGCGTGCTGTATGAAGGTCGTATCGGCATGGCCGTGCCAACCTCTATTCCTACCAGCGAACTCGCCAGTGTTGAAGACCTCAACAAGCCTGAAGTACGGGAAAAACTCGGCGGAAAGATCCTGACTTCGGAAGTGGGCAATGGCCAATACAAACTCACGGAAAAGGCCATCAAGGAATACAAGCTTGAGGACTACAAGATGGTCGCCTCTTCAGAGTCTGGCATGTTGAGCGAGCTGGATCGCAACCTCAAGCGTGACAAATGGGCATTGATAAACGCCTGGAGCCCTCACTGGATGTTCGCCAAGTGGCCACTGCGCTACCTGGACGATCCAAAGCAGGTTTTCGGTGGGGAAGAACAAATTCACGCGATCGCCCGCAAAGGCTTCAGCGCCGAACATCCTGATGTCGCACACTTCTTCGCCAACTTCAAGATTCCCAAGGCCGACCTTGAGAAGTTGATGTCGAGCGCCCGCGACAGTTCGGCAGACAAGGTCGTTGCAGAGTACTACGTCGCCAACAAACCTCGTTTCGAAGCGATGTTTAGCAGCCCGACCGCTTTCGCGACACCGTCCCAGCAATAGCTGCTGCTGTCCGATGGTTGCGTTGACGTCCTTTGCCCTTTGTGAAGGGCATCGGATGCATCGCCGGACTCTGCAGTAGTCAAGCGTGCTTAGCTGCTGCTGAGGGGGACTAGGATCCGAGTGACTCGTCTAGACCGGTGGTTTAGCAAATGGCAGCTTTCGGCCAATAGGAGCCTATCGCTAATGACTGTACCGATTCGGCTGCTTGTCGGGCTGCCCATACCTCTCGGAACGGATCGGATCAAAACAAAAAAGAAAGCAGATCCCTAGGCCTATGGCCCAGAGGTCTGCTTGCTTTCTGCCTTTATTAAACAGGCGTACTTAGCCCATTCGTCCATCATCGCTCTACGTTTATCAAAAAGATCAGTTCGGAAATAAGCTGCCTCCGCTTTGTCTTGTCGATTATGCGCTAACGCTTGCTCACAGACTTCACGAGGGTAGCTAGTCGATTCTGCCGCCCAGTCCCTGAAGGTCGAGCGGAATCCATGGATAGTGAGGTCTCCACGTTCCAGATACCGTAGCCCCATCAGCATAGCCATATTCGAGAGATGCTTCCCTTTCTGGGTGCTGGGGAACACGTAGGGGTTGTCTTTGATCCTTATCAAGCTGCGCAATACGTCACATGCCGGCTGACTCAAGGGGATCCGGTGCTCCTTGCCAGCCTTCATGCGATGAGCTGGTATTTTCCAAACCGCATTCCTCAGGTCAATCTCATCCCACGTTGCTGCCAAGCATTCATTTGTTCGGCACGCCGTCAAAATGGTCAGCAACATTGCTTTGTAGGTGGGCTCGTGCCTAGCCTTGATGCGGCTGATCAAACCCGGCAGTTCGCGCCATGGCAAAGCAGGATGATGTACGACCGCTTTCACCTTTGAACGAGGTGGAAGAAGCTTGTCCAAATGCCCGCGCCAGCGGGCTGGATTTTCACCGTCTCGGAGGCGCCTTGCCTTTGCTGCATCAAGCACCATCTCCATTCGGTTACGAACCCTTGACGCAGTTTCAGGCTTGGTGTGCCAGATAGGGGTAAGGATCCTCAAGATTTGCTCAGTTGTGACCTCTTCCGTTGGCGTGCCCCCAATCACCGGAAAAGCATAGGTAGTCAGCGTATTCAGCCATTGCTGACTGTGCTTCGCATTCTTCCATCCCGCTTTATGTGCCGCTATATAGTCTTCTGCTACCGTTCTGAAGCTGATAGCGCGCGCCTGCCGAGCTTCCTCGGCAAGTCGCGATGCTTTGCGTTCAGCATCCCTGCTCACCAGCGGATCGATCTCTTGGCTAAGCATTTTTCGATGTTCGGCCGCAGCTTCTCGCGCTTTCTTCAACGTGATCGTAGGAAAACTGCCTAGGCCCATTTCCCGTCGTTTACCCGCCAGTTGGTACCTCAGAACCCAGTACTTCTTCCCGGTCGGTTTGACAACCATTCTGAGACCTTCGCCATCTTCGTAGGTCCCTGAGGTCGTTAGGTTTTCGATTTGCTTCGGGTTGAGTTTACCCATGACGTTGTACTCACATTCCTACAAGCTCGGGAGAATCGTTCCCCCATTTGTTCCCACATTTTTAGATGGATGCAGTGATATCTTACCGGACATCCTCGGACGGTATGATAGGCTGAGAGGCCCGATTTACCTCGCTTCCTCGGACATTGTGGGACAAAACAGGATGAGCCGATGGCGGACTTCTTCACCGCCATATTCGATACGTCAAAAACCCCCGGAGCGCTTAGCGTTTCGGGGGTTTTTGGTTTCCAGGGAAATGATTCAGGTTATTCCCATGGTGAAGAATGCAGACCCAGGACCGCTACGACTGCGGCCCCGTTTAACGCACGAATCCTCACTGCGGTTTGCGAAACCTCAGGGTCATTCGATCGCTCTCGCCAATCGCCTGGTATTTCTCGACGTCACCTGACATGAGTAACGGCGGGAGGGACCATATGCCCTTGGGATGATCCTTCGTATCCTTGGGATTGGCATTGATCTCGCTCTTGGCCTCGAGAACGAAACCGGCGCGCTCTGCCAGCTCGATTACGTACGCTTGCGTCACATAACCCGTGGTGCGCATGCTGTGCATGTCAGCATGTTCTGGAGCCCTGTGTTCCTCGACGCCAAAGATGCCCCCGGGTTTGACCGCCTTGAAGAACGCGGCGACATACTCATGCTCCTGGCCCGCCATTATCCAGTTGTGCACGTTACGAAAGGTCATCGCCAAGTCAGCCTTCCCGGCAGGCGCCACACTGATCTCCCTTGGCGGGTTGATATGCCGAACGATGACCTTGCCGAAGGTTTCAGGCTCGTTGACCAGCCGATCCTCGAACATCTCCAGAATCACGGGCATGTACGACTCGACGCCATCGGGCGAGAAATGCGCCGCATACAGCCGGCCATTCTCGGCCAGATAGGGCGCCAGAATCTCTGTGTACCAACCTTTGCCCGGCAGTATTTCCAGCACGGTCATGTCCGGTTGCAGGCCGAAAAACTCCAGCGTTTCACGCGGATGGCGTGCGGCATTGCGTGCGATGTTGTCTGGGCTTCGGTGGCTACCAATGATCAGCGACTCAAGCGTAGTACACGGCATAGAACATACTTCCATTTGATTTAGTTGTTTGACAGGACTGATCCTAGTAGCATCAAAGGACTAAATCAATCAGGGTTCCTCCGGTGAAGTTGAAATCCTTCGAGCAATTCAATTGCTCCCTGGCGCAAACCCTGTCGGTGATCGGCGAGCACTGGACGCTTCTGATCATCAGGGATGCGTTCTTCGGTCTTACCCGTTTCGATCAGTTTCACAAGAGCCTGGGGATCTCACGAAACGTGCTGACCCTGAGATTGAAAAAGCTGGTCGATGAGGGCGTTCTTCAGAAATCAGAGGGTCCGGGTCATCCGGAATACCGGCTTTCAGAGAAGGGCGCAGCGCTGCAGCCGATCCTCGTTGCCATGACGCAATGGGGCGAGCAGCACATGCCACACGCCGAAGGTGAGCGAATTGTTTTCACCGATTCCCAGAACGGCAAACGTATCAGGCCAGTGTCCATCTGCGCGGATGACGGCCGCGTGCTCGGCCCCGGCGACTTGCGAGCCCAATTCGGGCCTGGGGTAGGGAGTGGCGAGTCTGTACCCCGTCGACCCGTGACCACGGCAGCCGTCTTGAGCGGCTGGATCGGCACCCGTAGCGACAGTTCGGAGCATTGAGCACCCCCATTTCATTTCCCTGCAAAAGGAGCTACTCATGAGCAATTCGAACAAGCCATTGGCCTTGGTGACCGGGGTCGGCCCTGGTACGGGAGCGGCGATTGCCCGACGCTTTGCCGAATCGGGTTATCGCGTGGCCATGCTGGCGAGAAATGCGGAAAGACTGGCGCAGTTGGAACGCGAGATTCCACATTCCATCGCGGTCCCGTGCGACGTGACCCATCACGAGGACCTGGCGAGCGCCATCCAGCGGATCGGAAATCCCGATGTAGTGATCCATAATGCGGTGGGCGGGGCTTTCGGCACATTCACCGAGGTCGATGCAGACGTCCTGCAGCGCAACTTCGAGATCAACACCATGGCGCTCTTTCACCTGGCACGACTGACGACACCGGCCATGATCGAAGCAGGCAGGGGTGCTCTGATCGTCACCGGCAATACCTCTGCGCTGCGTGGCAAAGCAGCCTTCGCAGGTTTTGCGCCAACCAAGGCAGCTCAACGCATTCTGGCCGAGTCCCTGGCCCGAGACCTGGGGCCCAAGGGTATCCATGTCGCCTACCTGATCATCGATGCCGTAATCGATGTGCCTTGGCAGCGCGAACTGCGTCCTGAAGCCCCGGATGATTTCTTTATCTCCCCGGCATCGATCGCCGGCGAGGTCCATCACTTGGCTCATCAACCCAAAGATGCGTGGTCGTTCATAGCAGAGGTACGCCCCTTCCACGAGCCTTGGTAACCACTGCTTCCCTATTAGGTCGCCTTGGATGCCACGACGCTGGGCATCTGTGCCCGTGTCACCAGTGCGATACCGGCGCACACGAGCACCAAGGCGGCCAGATTCTTCCATTCGAAAATGCTCTCGCCCAGAAACAGTGCCGAGAGCGCGGCGCCAAACACCGGCACCAGAAACGCGAACACGCTGACCCTGCCAACCGGATTGTATTTGAGCAGCAGGCTCCACAGCGTGAATGCCACTGCCGACAGCAGGGCCAGGTAAACGAGCAGGAGGGTGGAGGGTGGTGTCATGTCACCCAGAGTGCCGCCAGTGGCATAGCCACCCATGAGCAAAGCCATGCCGCCAATGGCCAGTTGCCAACCGGTCATCACCATCGCATCCATGCGGTGGGAGACGTATTTCCCATAGATGGACGCGGCCGACAGCACGAACGCGGCGATCACGATGAAGCCCTCACCGTGCAGCGACGGCAAGGCATCGAGCGGACCCGCGCCGGCGTTGACGGTCAATACACCGGCAAAACCGAGCAGGCAGCCGACGCTTTTGCGCGTGGACAGTTTGTCGTTCTGATAGACGAAGTGCGCCAGCAGCACACTGAAAAAGGTGGTGGTGGCATTCAGAATCGACGCGCGCAGGCCCGTGGTAAAGGCCAGGCCGATGTAGAAGAACACGTATTGCAGGCCCGTTTGCAGGATACCCAGCAGGGCCACCTGGCCAAACGTGTGTCGGCTCAGGCGCAAGACCGGCTTGCCCATGATGGCGGCGAGCAGCAACAGGCACAGGCCGGCCAGCAGAAAACGATAGCCGGCGAAAATGAGCTTGGACGACACGTCGTGCGGAGCGATCTGGAGCATCTCGTAGCCGTTCTTGATCGCCGGGTAAGAGCTGCCCCACAAGGCACAGCAAAGGGTGGCCAGAAGCAGTACGATTTTAGGGTCTGAGAGAAACTGCGATACGTTGCGTGCGGCAGGTGCGTTCATGGAGTGACCCACGATTCGACGACGGACAAAGTGTTTTCAGTGCGCAAAACACACGGGCCACTGGCGCGTTCGCGTTCAATCGGAAAGGTTTCGGAGTGGGCAGGCAGTGATAAGTCCATCTGGGCGATCTCCATGATCTTATTTTTATGGATGTGCAGTAATACCCTCTGATAAGACATCGTACAAGCAGGTAGATGTTCGTAGGCCTGATGACAGTGAGCGCGGATGTGCCGGAATAAAAAAACCAGATCTACAGGCTGGCAGCCCGGGGATCTGGTTTATGTCGGCTTTTATCAACAATCCGGATCTTGCGTAAGCTTAAGCGCAAAACGCCCACACTCGGCGGGCATTGAGTTTGCGCTCAGGCAACCAGGCGATGTACCGCAGCGGCGATCTCATCTCCGTGCTCCTGCTCTGCCTTGCGTAGCTCGTACGCTGTTTGTAGGTTGAGCCAGAACTCTGGAGTGGTATCCAGGCAGATGGCCAAGCGCAGAGCCATGTCAGCAGAAACGCCGCCTCGCTCAAGTAAAATGTTATTTACGGTAGGCGTGGAGACATTCAAAGCACGGGCCAAGGCAGCAGCGCTAAATCCCATCTCGCTCTGGAAGTCCTCGCGAAGAACCTCGCCAGGATGTACCGGTCGCATGCCATTCTTGAACATGATGCACCTCAGTGATAATCGACAATTTCAACGTTTGCGGGGCCGCTTTCGGTCCACGTGAAACAGACTCGCCATTGCATGTTGATACTGATGCTGTGCTGTCCCCGTCTGTCACCCTCTAGGGAGTGAAGTCGATTTCCAGGCGGTGACCGCAAGTCTCGAGGCTCGTTTGCTGCAACCAGTGCAGCCAGTTTTAGCTTCGCGACTTGCTTGATGTCGGGCCGACGCCTGGTTCTGCCAGTGGTGAAAAGCGCTTACGTGTCGGCACATGCAAAGCTTCGGATCATGGCTTGAATGCTTAACGTTATTTGTTAAGGTCGAGTGTGCGCCCTTCAACGTTATATTCAAGTGATCGTTGACTGAGCAGGTGCTCCTGCGGGCCCAGGCAGCCTGTTGCACGGTGGTATTGAAAGTACCGGAGGCATCGGTGACCACGAACACCTCGAAACCTTCAACCAGCGCCGACAAGGTCGGGAACGCCACGCACACATCGGTAACCACGCCGGCGATGATGATCTGCTTGCGGCCCGTGGCCTTGATCGCCTTGACAATAGTGGGCGCCTACAAACCCTCATGGGTTCTTGCGCAATCATTCGGTAGAACACTTTCGACACCAGGGTATTTCTGAAAACTGGCCCTCATGCAGCAGCACTCCGCGCCGATAAAGTCTTACAAGACCAACAATTCCAAACATTGCGGATGCATCCCCTATGCTGCAGACCATTCAAGCTCGCTATACCGCTACCTTCGTCGGCTTCGTGCTGCTGATCGCCGTGCTCACGGCGGTCGGTATCAACTACTTGATCACGCCCAGCCTGACGAGCACCGATGAACGCAAGCTGGTCACTGAAGCGGGGGAAATCAGTGCCGTGATCAAGGGTGAACTGGCACGGGTGCAGGCGCAGCAGCGCGTGATCACCGAAACGGTTCCGCAACTGGACAGCGACAGTATCGACCGCCTGCTACCCAGCATGGTCAACCAGTACGGAGAGTCGAAGGTATTCGGCGGTGGCATCTGGCCTCTGCCGAACAAGCGTACCGAGGGCCGGGCCAAGCACAGTACGTTCTATCATCGAGATGCCAGCGGCAAGCTCATCGTCAATACGCACTGGAACTCGCCCGAATCGCAGAATTACTTCGAGCAGTCCTGGTATCTGGGTGGGCTCAAGGCCCCCGCAGGGCAGTGCAATTGGGCGGCCGCCTATCAGGATGACGCCAGCCCCGAGCCGCGCACCAACTGCGCGATGGCCATCACCAAGGAGGGCGCCGCCTATGGCGTGGCGACCGTCGACGTGACACTGGGCTTCTTCAATGACCTGATCGCCCAGAAAGAACGCGAGATCAACGCCGAGCTGATGATCGTTGAAAGCGACGGCAAGGTCCTGAGCAACCAGCCGGAGATCCCCGGCAACATCGTACTCAAGAACCTCGGCGACCTGGCCGGCCAGTATCCTTTCGCCGCGGCCTTGCAAGGCTTGCTGAAAACCCCGGGTGCCACGCGCTCGACGTTCACGGGCAGCAGTGGCAAGGAGTACACCCTGTTCCTCCTGCCTGTCGAAGGCACGCCATGGAAGATGGCGGTGGCGCAGCCCACCGAGGTGCTGACGGCGCAGAGCAGCCATGTGCTCAAGACCCTGGCTATGCTGCAGATACCGATGGTGGTCATCATGCTGCTGGTGATCGTCTTTGCCCTCAGGCAACTGATGAACCGGTTGGCGGTTCTCAAGACCAATATCGATACGTTGTCGGCGGGTGATGCCGACCTGACCAAGCGCATTGTGATCCGCGCCGAGGATGAAGTGGGCGCGGTAGGCCACTCCATCAACCGCTTCATCGTCTACTTGCAGAAAATGATCACAGAAGTGTCGGACTCTTCTTCGTTGATCGCCGAGGGGATCGAACAACTGCGCGGGCAGTCCCGTGGCACCAACAGCATCCTGACTCGCCACGCCAGCGAAACCGATCAGGCCGTGACCGCCATCACCGAAATGAGCTCGACCGCCGATGACGTCGCCCGTAATGCGGCGCAAACGGCGAGCATGACGCAGGTCGCGAGCGAAAAGGCTCGCCATTCCAAAGTGGTGGTGGAGGATGCGTCCAGCAGTGTTCGCGAACTGATTTCGGAAGTCGAAGAGGCGACCAGCAAGGTCAGGGCGATGGAGCACGATGCCCAGCGGATCAACTCCGTGCTAGGCGTCATCGGCGATATTGCAGGGCAGACCAATCTGCTCGCGCTCAACGCGGCAATCGAAGCGGCACGGGCAGGTGAACAAGGGCGCGGTTTTGCCGTGGTTGCGGATGAAGTCAGGGCGCTTGCGGGGCGCACCCAGACCAGCACCTCGGAGATCAACGAAATGCTCACTCGTCTGCAGCACGGTGTGAGTGCCGCAGTGGTGGCGATGGAGAACACCAAGGAGCGTTGCCAGGCCACGGTCGACAAGACGTCCAGGGTCAACGAAGGCTTGGACGGGATGACCGAGTCGGTGGTGCGCATCAATGACCTGAGCACTCAGATAGCCACGGCAGCCGAAGAGCAAAGTGCTGTCAGCGAAGAGATCAACCGCAACATGGTGGCGGTGCGGCAGATCGTCGATGAACTGGTCGCCGGTGGCGCGCAGAGCGAGAGCAGCACTTCGGCACTCGCCGCGTCCAACGCCAATCTGATCGCGGTCGTTCGACGCTTCAAGGTGTAAAGGTCGGGCCTGCCTCCGTGGGTGCAGGCCGCATCCTCGAGTATTCAGATCACCGGGCTGGTCGTGTAGGGGCTGCTTGCTTGCATACCGAGCAGCTCGTTGGCCTCGACGCAGTTTCGACCTCGTTTTTTGGCGCGATAGAGCAGCCGATCCGCCTCTTTCAGGGCGGCGGTGTAGGCGTCTTGTTTCGGTGCAGTGATTGCCACGACGCCCAGACTTACCGTGACGTTGCCCAGCGGGCTGGCTGAATGCGCTATGCGGGCATCGAAGATGGACTGCCTGACCTTTTCGGCCACGCTGAGCGCGCCGGCGAAATCCGTTTCGGGCAATAGGATCACAAACTCTTCGCCACCATACCGCGCTGCAAGATCGCCCGCTCGCTGCACGGCGGCGCCGATAAGGCTGGCCACCTCCACAAGGCAGTCGTCACCCCGGACATGCCCGTAGTGGTCGTTGTATTGCTTGAACCAATCGATGTCCAACAGGATGATGGCGAGCGTCGACCGATTGCGGCTGGCGCGTCCCCATTCCTGTTGCACGGCAACGTCGAAGCGGCGCCGATTGGCCAGGTGCGTCAGACTGTCGGTCTGCGCGATGATCTCCAGTTCGTTCTGGGCGCTCTGCAACTCGCTTTCCGCGGTGATCAGTTGCTGGATCTGCTTGTACAACAATACGCTCAACACGATCAGCGCCAGGCAGATCAGGGCCAGTATCCCCACCGACCGATAGGCATACGCCCACCAGGGCGCGAAGACGTGGTGAGAGGACACGCCGGCAGCCGCGACCATGGGCAGACCGGCCACGCGACGGTAGGCATAGATCCTTTCCACGCCATCCACCAGCGATTTGGTCACGGCAATACCGCTGTCGCTCTGGGGAAGGTAGCGCGAGAAAATCTCGCCCTTGGCCAGATTGGTGGTCATCAGCGCGGTGAGGGTCGGGCGTCGAGCCAGCAGATCGCCGTTGTTGAGCGCCAGGAAAATCACGCCCTGATCGTCTACGTCCATTCGCTCGAAGAAGTTCTGGAAATAAGCCACCGGCACCGTGGCCAGTACCACGCCGGCAAAACTGCCGTCCGGACCATCGATGCGTCGGCTGATCGGGATGACCATGTCGCCGGTGAGGCGACTTTTCACGATGGAGCCGATTTGAACCGACCTGTCCGAATGGTCGCGGTGATAGATGAAATACGATCGATCACTGTTGTCGTTGCTTTGCAGTCCTTGGGAGAACGAATTGACTATCCAGTTGCCTTGGGCGTCGTAGATGAAAAGCCCCTGTATGGATTCCATGTCCGCCACGTCCTGAGCCATCAGCTTTGCCAGGCGATCTCGCTCACCAATGGCCAGGCCGTCGTGCTCCACGCGTTCCACAAGATCGCGTAGGGTATTGTCGGCCTGGCGCACGGTATCCTGTGCTTGCTGTTCAGCGGCACGAACGACGTTCGACACGGCCACCTTGGCGGTCGCCAGACGTTCCAGCCTGGACAGGTTCATTTGCCAGGCCGTCGCCAGGATCAAGGACAGGCACACCAGCGCAATGAAACCGATCAAGGCTTTGCTCAGCGACGACGGCGAAAGTCTGGCGGGGGTGAAGTGACGTAATTTCATATTGGTGTCATAGGATTGGCGGCGAACCGGACCGATGCAGTTTTCGTACCGATCGGCCGAGTTCATGCGAGCGGTGGGTGGAAATGGACGCCCATGCGCAAGGCCTTGTGTTGCCTGCCATACGCCTGAAACCGGCACTGTCGACCAACGCCCGGTGCCATAGGGTCATGCAGTACCGCTAATGATTGCGTGGCGGTACAATCATTTAGAAGTACGAAGCTGCGCACTAAGTTGTTCAATCAGGATTAACCTGTATAACAACTTGTATAAGAATTTGTATTGAAGCTGTTACATGTCAAGAGCGATGCGAACAGCAATCAACCCGTCGGGACTTTTCATCAGATAGAATTTGTTTATTCAACCCTGGTGGCCTGAAAGGTGTACCCTTAACACACATTTATCAGAATCTACACTCATGTCACCTGAAACCGGAGCGAGCCAGAAGATCTCAGCAGCCTTGGCGCATCGGGTTGGCAGCCTCGTTGACAATTTTCAAATCGCCGATGCGATCATTTCCATGTTCGAGGATATCGATGCCACCCTCACGCCAATCATTGGGCCGAAAGGCGTTGCTGCTTTATACCGTCGCAGCCTGTTCTTGTGCATGTCGACGCATCCGGATTATGCAGAAAGATACAAGGGACTCGCAGCTGCGATGAACCTGACGCAACTACGTTCACTCCTGAGCGAGCAAGAAAAGACAGATGCAGTCATGTTTAGCGAGCAATTGCTGAAGACATTCTACGAGCTCCTCGCCACCCTGATCGGACGATCACTGGCTGCACGATTGCTACTGGACGTGTGGGGAAATTTTCTGAGCGGCCCAGCTCCGCAGGACACACCACAATGAGTACCAAAGTCACCATCAACCGCCTCAAGACCGGCGTGCCAGGCTTCGATGAAATCCTCGGCGGGGGGCTACCCGAGTTTTCGTTCAACCTGATCGCAGGTCCACCTGGATGCGGGAAAACCACGCTGGCGCATCACATGATGTTTGCCTTGGCGACGCCTGAACGTCCGGCCATTTTCTTCACCGTGCTGGGCGAGCCGCCGCTCAAGATGCTGCGCTATCAGCAGCAGTTCGATTTCTTCGACGAGGAAGCGGTCAATACGTCGATCCGCTACGTCAACCTGGCAGACGATACCCTCGCCGGTGACCTGGACGAGGTCCTTCGACGCATTGTCAGCGAGGTGGAAACCCATTCCCCTGCGTTGGTGTTCGTCGATTCGTTTCGGTCGGTGGTGTTGGCCAGCGAAACGGAATGCAATCCGAACAACAACCTGCCTCAGTTCGTGCAACAGCTGGGCATGTTGATGACCACCTGGCATGCCACGACGTTTCTGCTGGGCGAGTACTTCAACGAGCTGGACAGCAACCCCATCTTCACCGTGGCCGACGGATTGATCTGGCTTCGCCAAAGCGTCCAGCGCAACTCGATGGTGCGCAAGATGGAAATCATGAAGATGCGCGGGCAACCGACGCTGCCGGGTTTGCATACGTTCCGTATCGGCCAGGGCGGCGTCACTGTGTTTCCACCGGCCTCGGTAGGCAACCAGCAAAACGATGCGCTCTTCCAGGGTGGCGTCGCGCAACGATTGGGTATGGGCGTGGCCCATCTGGACGAGATGCTGGGCGGTGGCCTTCCTCAGGGCTACTCCCTGTTGGTTGCCGGCCCTTCGGGTTCAGGCAAGAGCCTGCTGGCGGCGGCGTTCCTCGAGGAAGGCGCGCGTTGTGGCGAGAAAGGTGTCATGGCGGTCTTCGAACAACGGCCCAGCCACCTGCGCAGCGCGGAACTGACTCGCCTGATCCAGAACGATCAGGTCGGCGTAGTCGATCGACGCGTGCCGGATCTGTCCATCGATGAAATCGTGCAGCAACTGTTCAGTGAGATTCAGCGGTTGGGTGCGACCCGGGTGGTCATCGACTCGTTGTCAGGGTTCGAACTCGCCGTTGCCCCGGCTTTCCGGGAGGATTTCCGCGAGTCGTTGTCGCGCATGGTCAGTGCGCTCACCTCGACCGGGGTCACCGTGTTGATGACTTCCGAGCTTGAAGATCGCTACAACGATCTCAGATTCAGTCCTTACGGAACGGCGTTTCTGACCGATGCAATCATCGTGCAGCGGTATATCGAAGTCGACAGTCGTCTGCAGCGCATCATGGCCGTGGTCAAGGTCAGGGCCAGTGCGCATTCGGACGAGCTGCGGATGTATCGCATCGATGACAACGGCTTGCAAATCGGGGGTAGGGTCCAAGGCCAGGAGGGACTGCTGGGTGGCCGGCCGACTCGACGCCATTGTTCGACGTCACCTGCTGGAGAAGATATCTCATGAGAGCACCTAGTGAATGAGTCGAAGGGAGCAGACGCGCGTGAAAACAAGGACGAGGCTCATAAGCTAGCTTTCACCGATCCAAGGAAGAAGCGCCAGGTGCTTGCCCATCTGGCTGCGCTGCAGCGCGAACTTCTTGAAGCAGAAACGGTTGCTGGCAATGGCGTGCACATACAGCTATTGGTGGAGGCCAACCAACGGCTGGTCCGCGCCGCCCTGGCAGTGCCTGATCTTCCATCGGTGCAGGAACCCGCCACACTCAAAAGCCTGCAGCAAGAAATGCAGGAAGCCAACGAACACCTGGTCCTGGCGGCGCTCAGGGCCCAAAAGCTTCAGGCCGATGCTGAACACGCATTGTCGCAGCAGAGAAATGCGCTGACATCGGTGGTGCATGAAATGCGCAACCCGCTGACACCGATCAGTATGCTGGCCCAACGCATGCGCATGACGCCCAGTTGTGATGTTCCGCAGATGGGCGTCCTGATCGAAAATCAGGTCAAGCACCTGTCACGGATGATCGAGGACTTGCTGGATATCTCCCGCGGTAAGCAGGGGGAAGCTGAGCCTGAATTGCACACCGGTCGATATCGTTCCCATCCTTCAGGAAGCCGTCGACAGCTGTGCCTCCCTGATACTGTCCAAGACGTTGACATTCGATGTTTCACTTCCGGCGACGGAAGTCATGGTGAACGGCGACCGTGTCCGCATCATGCAGATCTTCACCAACATCATTACCAATGCGGCGAAATACACACCGCGAAACGGAATGATCGCGTTGATATGTACACCGGCCGAAAAAAACCTTGCCGTCGTTGTATCGGACAATGGCATAGGCATCCCGTCGAGCCTGCTGCCTCGTATATTCGATCCCTATGTCCAGGACGTGGAAGCCATCGGCTTCGACGGCTCGGGCTTGGGTATCGGGCTTACCGTGGTTCGGGAACTGGTGGATGCGCACGGTGCGCGTATAACTGCGCACAGTGACGGTCCAGGGCGGGGTAGCCAATTCACCGTTACCTTCCCGATCATCGACAGATAGCGCTTTTTCCCTTCGTTTCGATTGACTCATCAGGCAGGTTGACATGAACACAGAAACCGACAAGAACGCCGAGAACGCTGACGCGCCAAATACCCCAAACGATCCGATCGTGCAGAAGGAAGTTGGCAAAGGCCTCACGGATGATGAGCGTGTCAGTCGAGAAGCCGAACCTGAAGGGGAGGGGGCAAGGGTGGAACTCGGTCCCGCAGATCTGGACCGACTTCCAAAGAACTAGCAGCCCCCGCGTGTCAGTTCAGTGGGTGGCTCAGCGCGTTCACTCGATGTCCTCATAGGGCAGGCCGACGTAGTTTTCGGCGATGCTCTGACGTCCAGCGACCGACCCCACGAAGTAGTCCAGTTCGGTTTGCTGGATGCGCTGGCCGAAAGCATCGGTATCGGGAAAGCGATGCAGCAGCGATGTCATCCACCAGGAGAAGCGTTCAGCCTTCCAGACCCGGCGCAGGCAGATCTGCGAGTATTTCTCCAGCAGATCGGTGCGCCCCTCGCCATACACCTTGAGCAGAATGCGATACAAGGTGCTGACGTCACTGGCCGCCAGATTCAGACCCTTGGCGCCGGTGGGCGGAACGATGTGGGCAGCGTCGCCGAGCAGAAACAGGCGACCGTACTGCATCGGTTCGACCACGAAGCTGCGCAACGGCGCGATGCTTTTTTCGATGGAGGGGCCGGTGACCAGCCGCTCGGCGATAGGCGGCGGCAGGCGGAGCTTGAGCTCGTCCCAGAAGCGCGCGTCCGACCAGTCCTCGACCTTTTCCTCGGCGCCGACCTGCACGTAATAGCGCGTGCGGGTGGCTGAGCGCATGCTGCACAAGGCGAAGCCACGCTCGTGGTTGGCGTAGATCAGCTCATGATTGACCGGCGGGGTGTCGGCGAGAATCCCCAGCCACCCGAAGGGATAAACCCGCTCGAAAATCTTCAGCGCCTCGGCTGGAATCGCTTGTCGCGACACGCCATGAAAACCATCGCAACCGGCAATGTAATCGCAGTCCAGGCGAACCGTCTCGCCGTTGCGCTGAAAGGTCACATAAGGGCTGTCGGTTTTCATGTCATGGGGCTGAACGTCGTCGGCATCGTAGAGCGTCAGCGCGCCCACGGCGGCGCGGGCTTCCATCAGGTCACGGGTGACCTCGGTCTGGCCGTAGACCATCACCGTTCTGCCCCCTGTCAGCGCCTTGAGATCAATGCGTTCACAGCGTCCGTCGAACGCCAGCTCGAAGCCGTCGTGGACCAGGCCGCGGGCGTCCATGTGCGCGCCGACCCCTGCTTCACGCAGCAGGTCGACCATGCCTTGCTCCAGCACCCCGGCCCGAATCCGGGAGAGGATGTAGTCGGGATTCTTGCGTTCGACGATGACGTTGTCGATGCCAGCACGATGCAGCAGTTGCCCGAGCAAAAGGCCGGACGGGCCGGAGCCGATGATAGCGACTTGGGTTTTCATGGAGAGCTGTCCTCAGGTGTGCCACTGGGGCACGAGGCCTCACAGCGCACTTTTTATTGTTGTCTCCGGTATTTTTGATGACTGAACTTGAGATAAGAAGGCAATATTCGGCATATTCCATGGACTTTCGGTGGATCGTCCCAAGGCAAAGCCAGCGATGTCGAAATCCTCAGCGATACCTGTCCCGGTGTTCAAACTGTATGGCGAAACCGGCGCCTGGCCGACGCCCGACCTGATTCACTGCGAGTCGATACCCGCGCGCAGCCAGCTTCACGGCTGGGAAATAAAGCCTCATCGACACGGTGATCTGGTGCAGCTCCTGTACGTGCAGGCCGGGCAGGCGAGCCTGAAAGTGGAGGAGGTGATCAATCACGTCGATTCGCCTGCTCTGCAAGTCGTTCCGGCGCTGAGTGTGCACACCTTCAAGTTCTCCGAAGACATTCAGGGCTACGTACTCAGTCTGGCGCAGCCGTTGGCCGAGCAACTGGGCAGCTTGCTCAACAGTCCGGTGCTGACCACTGCGGCCTGTTATCCGATCGGTACTGACCGCCGCTATCTGGACACCCTGTTTGCAACCCTGGCCCAGGAATACAGCCAACAGCAGGCCGGCCGCGACGCGATGCTGCAATCGCTGATCACCGTGCTGTCGATCTGGCTCAGTCGCCGCAAACAGGCGCTGTCCTTGTCGCACGCCGCGCAACCGGACCGGGGCCGGGAGTATCTGCAGGACTTCACCCGGGCATTGGAACTGCGCTTTCGCGAGCATTTGCCCATCGACCACTATGCCGCCACCCTGGGGATCAGCAGCGCTCACCTCAACGCCCTGTGCCGGCGCCTTTCAGGGCAATCCGCATTGCAGATGATCAACCAGCGCCTGTTGCTCGAAGCCAAGCGCGACCTGGTGTACACCACCATGACCATCGGCCAGGTGTCCGACCGCCTGGGGTTTTCCGATCCCGCGTATTTTTCGCGTTTTTTCAAGCGCGGCACGGGGCAGTCGCCGAAGCAGTTTCGCGTGCGCGATCCGAGTTACACGTTGCAGCCAGCCGAGACTTCTCGCTAATATTGCGAATAGTTATCATCTACGGATAGGCGTACTGGCTGATGGGGACGCACAACTCGTTCGAACAGGATGTCGAAGTCCTCTATGTGCGACATCACAGCTGGCTCAAGGGCTGGCTCCAACGCCGTCTGGGCCAGGCTGCGGATGCCGATGACCTGGCTCAGGACACCTTTGTGCGGATCATCCGTTCCCGCAATCCGGTCGATGAACTCAAGCAGCCGCTGGCGTACCTGGCGACGATTGCCAACAGCCTGCTGGTCAATCGCTGGCGACGCCTGGCCGTCGAGCGCGCCTATGCCGAAGCGCTCGCCACACAGCCCCAGCACGTCGAGCTGTCTGCCGAGCAACGCTACCTGCTGATCGAAACCCTCACCGAAATCGACGCACTGCTGCAGGGTCTGTCGCCACGTGTCCGGGAGATCTTTCTGCTCTCGCAGCTGGATGGGATGACCTACAAACAGATCGCTGCCCAGTTGGGGCTCAGCGTGAATCAGGTGCAGAAGTCCATGCTCAAGGCATTCAGCCGCTGCTACGCCAGTCTGTTCGAGTGAAGCCCGTGTCTGCACGCCGCACCTCAGAGTCGCCGATCCGTGCCGAGGTGCGAGATCAAGCACTTGCCTGGTTCACCCTGAGCCAATCCGGCGACATCAGTGAAACCGATCTACAGCAACTGCAGCGCTGGCGACAAAGCGACAGCGAGCATGAGCGCGCCTGGCAGCGCATGACAGGTCTGACCGATGTCATCAAGAACCGCGCCCAGGCGCTGGAAAGCCCCGTCGCGCGCCGCGCCTTGCAACAGACCCGTTACGTCAGTGGCGACCGACGCCAGGCATTGAAAATATTGATCGGGGCCGGGCTACTGGGGGCAGTCGGCTGGCAGACAAAGGACGGCCATTGGCTGCAATCGGCTCTGGCCGATCTGAGCACGGCAACCGGTGAGCGCCGCCGCCACCGGCTGGCCGACGGTACACAGTTGTGGCTCAACACCGATAGCGCAGTGGACATCCGCTTTGACGCTCATGAGTGGCGCATCCTCGTGCGCTACGGTGAGGTGGATATTCTCACCGGTAGCGATTCGGCTCTGCGACCTCTGCTCGTGCAAACGCGTGATGCTCTACTGCGTCCGTTGGGCACGCGCTTCACCGTACGCTGCGACGAGGCGGGATCAGGCACACTGCTGTCAGTGAGCAGCGGTCGCGTGGCGGCGTCCATGCCCGGCAACCTGGCGGAGCAGATCGTCGAGGCGGGTTATCAGGCCCGCATCACTCGCGGAAGCATTTCCCACCCCCAGCCGATCAACGCGGCCAGCCTTGCCTGGATCGACGGCTTCATCGTGGCCGAGCGCATGCGGCTGGGCGATTTCGTGGCGCAATTGGCGCGCTATCGCAGCGGTGTCCTGCGCTGCGATCCGCAGGTGGCCGATCTGCTGCTTACCGGCTCCTACCCACTGGACGACAGCGAACGGATCCTCTCGCTGCTCGAGGACAGCCTGCCGGTGAGCATCGTGCGCCGCACGCGCTACTGGGTCACCGTGACGGCACGGGGTTCAGCCTGATTTTTTTTCAAACGGGGGGCAGTTTTTCGATTCTCGATTGGCCTGTGGATATCCCCGCCATGTAGGCGGCCTTTTCAGCCCTTCCGGAAACACTGCATGAAGCATCCTAGCCATCACCGTCGCCCGGCCCTTGGCCACACCATCGAAGAAACCCGCGTCTGGTCTTTGCAGTTGCTGCTGGCCAGCAGTCTTTCGTTGGGCGCAACGCTGGCCGCCTCTGGGGTGTACGCCCAGGATCCGCCTGCGCCGGCCTTGGCGTCGGTCAGTTTCTCGGTCGCAGCCGGACCGCTGGATCAGGCACTCAGCCAGTTTGGGCGTCAGGCGGCAATTCCCCTGTCTGCGGATGCCCGTTTGACCGCCGGCCTGTCCAGTCCCGGTCTGCAAGGTTCGTTCAGCGTGGAACAGGGCTTCGCCCGTTTGCTGAGGGGTACGGGCCTTGCTGTGGTGAAAACCTCGCAGGGCAATTACCTGCTGAACCAGGTCGTCGAAGAGCAGGGCGCCGTGGAGCTCGGAGCCACCAGTATCGATGCGCGAACCCTGGGCCTTACCAGCGACGGTTCCGGGTCCTACACCACGACGGCGACCACGACCGCGACACGTCTGAACCTGTCGTTGCGTGAAACGCCGCAGACCGTCAGCGTCATCACTCGCCAGCGACTCGATGACCAGAACCTCACGAGCCTGGCCAAAGTACTGGAGCAAACCCCGGGCATTTCTCTGCAACCGCTGGATTCGGAGCGGGTGAACATCTACTCCCGTGGCTATGGTATCGACAGCTATCAGTACGACGGCGTACCTACCACGTTGGTGGTTTCCACCAGCGCCACCCCGCAAAGCCTGTCCGACATGGCGATCTATGATCGTATCGAAGTATTGCGCGGTGCATCCGGGCTGCTGACCGGGGCCGGCGATCCCTCGGGCACCATCAATCTGGTGCGCAAGCGCCCCACCGATCAATTGCAGGGCTATGTCAGCGCAGGCCTCGGCTCGTGGGATCAGTACCGTACCGAGATGGACGTTTCCGGACCCTTGACGCCCACGGGCAACATCCGCGGGCGCATGGTCAACGCCTATCAGCAAGGCAATAGCCACATCGATCACTACCAGACAGAGAAACAGATCCATTACGGCATCGTCGAGGCCGACTTGACCGACAGCCTGCTGCTGACCGCTGGCTATGACTATCAGAAACAAGACCCGCGCGGGGTGTCCTTCGCCAGTTTCCCGCTGTTCAACAGCGAGGGCGGGCAGACCGATTTTTCCCGCTCCACCAACCCGGCGTCGCGCTGGAGCAGGCGCCAGCAGGACACGCTGAATGTCTTCTACTCGCTGGAACAGCAGTTGGCCAATGACTGGGCGCTGAAGGCTTCGGTCAATCAGATGTACAGCAAGCGCGATTCGAAACTGGCTTCCGCCAGTTGGGGGTTTATCGACGAAGCTACCGGTGACGGCATGCAGCTCTATGGCGGCTCTTCGACCGGCTGGCAAAAACAGACCGGGATTGATGTCAACGCCAAGGGCCCGTTCCGGTTGTTCGGGCGTGAGCATGAACTCGTTATCGGCATGACCTACACAAAGTTCGAAGACCACAACGATCCTGCCGCGGGCGAAGATGTCGAAGGTCGCTCCATCAACTACTACACGTGGAACAACCGTACCGAGGAACCTCAGGGCAACGGCCAGATTCTGTTCGATAACGACACCACCATTCGCCAGTTGGGCACCTACGCCGCCGTGCGTCTGCGCCCTGCCGACGACGTGTCGATCATCCTCGGCGGGCGGGCCAGCAACTATAAATACGACAGCTACTACCATTACCGGGCGCCGGCAGACGCCGCCAACAGTAGCGATACCCACTACCAGGAGCACGGCGAGTTCACCCCCTACGCCGGTATCGTCTACGACCTGACCGACCAGCACTCGATCTACGCCAGCTACACCAGCATCTTCAAGCCGCAAAGTGTGCATGATCGGGACGGCAAGTCCCTGGAGCCGCGTACCGGCGATGCGTTCGAGGTTGGCGTCAAAAGCGAGTTTCTCGACGGTCGCATCACCACCAGCTTCGACGTGTTCATGACCAAGCAAGACAACCTGGCAGAGCTTGATCCAGGACAGATCGTCAGCGGCACCCTCAGCGAACGAGCCTACCGTGCGGTCAACGGCGCCAAGACCCGCGGTTTCGATGCGGAGATCGACGGTGAGATCCAGCCCGGCTGGAAAGTCGCGGCCAGCTATACCCACGCCGTGACGGAAAATGCCGATGGCGACCGGATCAATACCGTTGCGCCCGCCGAGCTGGTCAAGTTCTGGACCACCTACCGCATGCCCAATGAACTGGATCGGCTGACCCTGGGCGGTGGCGTCAACTGGCAGAGCGGCATCCACTTCAGCACCACGCCGTGGCAGTTGAGCAAGACCGTCAAAGCCAGGCAGGACGACTACGCGGTCTTCAACCTGATGGCCCGCTACGAGTTCACCGACAACCTGTCTGCGCTGGTCAACGTCAACAACCTGTTCGACAAGAAGTACCTGAGCTCACTGGATGAAACCTTCCTCGGCGGTTACTACGGCGACCCACGCAACCTCATGGTCACGGCTAAATACCAGTTCTGATGGGCAAGCGGTCTTGAGGTCGCAGGTTGCTATGGTCATCCAGGCCTGGGATGGTGCCGAAGCCAACGAAGGTATGTTGTTTGGGGGCGTGAAACTCCGGTGAACCGCGGGCAGTTCGTCTGTAAGAACTGGTAGCACACTCGATGAGCGAATTTTCCAGGGGAAGTGTCTCAGGTCAGGACGCGTGGGGATTCTGCAAAACGTGGAAGCCAGCCAGAGACGAAATCGAATGACGGCCATGATTCGCACCATCAGGACGCTGCTTGTCGCCGCGCTGGCAACTGGCGCCATCGCCAGTATCGTGCAGACCCAGCTCAATCTAGGCGAGCTGCTCCGCCTCGGGGCGCCGGTGAGTTCATCGGTTCGGCTCTGGACGACGCTCGAAGACCTCGCACGGTTCGGTCCGGTCATGTTTGGCATCGCTGCGGCAGCCTTATTGCTCGCGGTCTTGGCAGGCCACTGGGTGCTGCGTTTCGCTCCGCCTTCCTGGCGCCGGTTCATGTTCATCGCGGCCAGCGTGTGTGGTCTGGCTTTCGTCTTCTGGCTGATGCGCTCGGTGATCCCCATGCCCGCGCTGCCGGGCACCCGCACGGCTGTAGGCCATGGCCTGATGTCGCTGACGGGGATCGTCGGCGGGTGGCTCTATGCGCGTCTGACCAGTTCCTCCAAACGGAGTGATTCTCCAGACGGAGGAGGGCGCTGGCGCGAGGCGGCCGTCGTGGCGGTTCTGCTGGCGGCACCGGCTATGCTGTTTTTCGCCATGGCCCCAGGCGCCCCCGACAAGCCGGCGACAGTGGATCGGGCCAGCTATGACGTGCAAACCGTCGCGACGGGGCTGAACCGTCCGTGGTCGGTGGCGTTTCTTCCGGACGGCCGTGTGCTGGTCACTGAAATGGGTGGGCGACTCTTGGTCATCGACACGAATGGCGCAGCTTCGCAGATCAAGCTCGACGGGCTCCCGCCCATCTTCCAGCAGGGCGGCACCACAGGACTGATGGAAGTCGCGCTGGATCCACAGTTCGAGCGCAATGGTTGGCTGTACCTGACGATGGGTTACGGCGAAGCCGCTGCGAACGGCACGCGCCTGGTACGGGCCACGCTGAAGAGCGACAGGATCGAGGAGGTCCGAGTCCTGTTCAGCTCCACGCTCAAACCTCGCACGGGCAACAACGGTGGGCGCATTGCCTTTCTCGGTGACGAAACCTTGGTGCTTTCCCTGGGAGACGGCAGCGAGCGACGTGAGGAAGCGCAGAACCCGGCGAACGATCTGGGTACCCTGGTCAGGCTCGACCGCGAGGGCAGGCCTGCGGCGGACAATCCTTTCATCGGCAAAGCCGGTGCGGCCCCGGAGATCTACAGCCTCGGCCATCGCAATGTCCAGGGCATCGCCGTGGATCCGACAACGGGCGACCTGCTGATCACCGAACATGGCGCGCGCGGCGGTGACGAGATCAACCGGATCGTGCCAGGCGGCAACTACGGATGGCCTGTCGTGACCGCTGGCATCGACTATCCGTTCGCCAAGGTGACGCCGTTCACCCAACTGCCGGGCTATCAAGATGCGGTTCTGGAGTGGACACCGTCGATTGCCCCTTCAGGCTTGGCGATTTATGACGGCCCGCTGTTTCCCCAGTGGCGCGGGGATCTGCTGGTCCCGGCACTCAAGGACCGCGCCGTGCGCCGGGTCGTGCGCAATGGGCAGCAGATTGTGGATCAGCAACTGCTGCTGAGCGAACTGGACGAGCGCATGCGAGACGTCAAGGTGGCTCCTGATGGGTCGATCTATGTGCTTACCGATGGGGTCGATGCGAAGCTGTTGAGGGTGATGCCTGGGGCTCGTGGGGGCTGAAGATACGAATCTTATGCATGGGAAAGTCCAATGCGCTTTCCCGAGGAAGCCAGGCTTTGTCGTGCATTCTTTTGCAGTACCTCAAGAATCCGCCAATCCGTGCCGTCCATCCCCATGCCTTTCCTCTACTGGATAATTCGATGGGTCATCCCCTGGGACGCTTCTGTCGGATGATTTGCCATCCAAGGTCGATGCGTTATTCGCTCTACATTCGATGATGTTCCAGCAGGAAGTCCACGAACAATCGTACCCGCGCCGGCATTGCCGCCCTGCCGACGAATACCGCATGAATCGGTTCCTGGTCCCCAGGGTTCCAAGCTTCCAACAGCGAAATCAGGGCGCCGCGCTGCAGATCCTCACTCACGCTGAACTCACCGATGCGTGCAATGCCGGCACCTACTCGCGCGAGTTGTGCCAGCGCTTCACCGCTGCTGCATTCGATGTTGCCGCTGACTTTCAGGGAAAACTCTTTTCCATCGCGGATAAACGGCCAGTTGGGTTCGGCACGCCGGAAGTTGAAGCGCAGGCAGTTGTGCCGCAACAGGTCTTCCGGCGCCTCGGGGATACCGTGGCGCTGCAGGTACTCGGGCGATGCGACCACCACCTGACCTGTGTCGCCGATCCTGCGCGCGGTCAGCGGGCTGTCGGGGAGATGGCCAAAACGGATCGCTACGTCGGCCTGCCCACCCAGGATGTCGACCACTTCGTCGCCCAAGCTAAGGTCGACGACGATGTTCGGGTAACGGGCGCTGAATGCTGCAACCAGGGGAACAATCGCCAGCCGCCCATGGCCAAGGGCGGCACTGACCCGTAATCGTCCCTTGGGTACGCCCTGGTCAGCGATCGCTTCTTCGACCTCGTCCATGTCGGCCAGGATACGTCGGGCGCCGCGCAGGAACGCTTCGCCCTCGGCAGTGAAGGCGATCGCTCGGGTGGTACGCAGCAGCAGGCGGGCGCCAAGACGTTGCTCGGTTCGCGTGATGATTCGACTGACTGCCGAGGGTGTCAGGCCCAGCGCTCGCGCGGCGGCCGATAGGCTGCCTTCCTGCGCCACGGTGGTGAACACACACATCTCACCTGACCTGCCGTTGAAATCCACTTGTGCCTCCTGCGCATAGGTGATTGCCAAAAATGCTATCTACCGCGTTAAAAAACTGGATCGTAGCATTGGCGGCATAGATAAGGAGCCTTTCATGCGTATCAATCCACCACTTGTCGCGCTCGCCTTCGGTGCTTTCGGCATCGGCGTAACAGAGTTCGCCCCCATGGGCATGTTGCCGGGTATCGCTGCGGATCTGGGCGTTTCCATTCCCGCCGCCGGTTTGCTGGTCAGTGCCTATGCGCTGGGCGTATTGCTCGGCGCACCGCTGATGACCCTGACTACCGGCAGGATTCCCCGACGCTATCTGCTGATCGGACTCATGGCCATTTTCACTTTGGGTAATCTGATGTCAGCCCTGGCCACCGATTACTACAGCCTCATGGTCGCCAGGGTGGTGACCTCACTGAACCATGGTGCATTTTTTGGCGTGGGTTCCATCGTCGCCGCCAGCGTAGTTGCCCCGCAGAAACGTGCCGGGGCGGTCGCGGCGATGTTCATGGGCCTGACGCTGGCCACCATCGGCGGTGTACCGCTGGCCACCTGGTTTGGTGAACTGTTCGGTTGGCGCACCGCTTTCTGGGGGATTACCGGCCTCGGCGTACTGACCATGGCCGCATTGTGGTTCGCCCTGCCCAACCTGAAGACGTCGCAGAGCGTCGGTGCAATGGCCGAAATTCGGGTACTGGGACGTGGTCCGGTGCTGGGCGCGTTGGCCTTGACCGTAGTCGGATCGAGCGCAATGTTTACCGTCTTCACTTACATCGCGCCCATCCTCAGCAGCGAGACCCACGGTTCCACCGCCTACATCACCGCGATGCTGGTTCTTTTCGGTGTGGGGTTGACGCTGGGCAACATGTGGGGCGGCAAGGCCGCCGACCGCTCGGTAGATCGCACCTTGATCGTCTCGCTAGGTGTTCTGATTCTCGTCTTACTGGCGTTCACCGTGCTGATGCGGTGGGCAGTGCCGGCTGCTCTGGCCATCCTGATATGGGGTATCGCCAGTTTCGCCCTGGTGCCGCCGTTACAGATGCGCGTCATGGAAGCAGCGAAGGACGCCCCCAACCTTGCCTCTGCGGTGAATATCGGCGCCTTCAATTTCGGCAACGCGATTGGCGCAGCACTGGGCGGAGCGGTGATCAACGCTGGTTTGGGTTATCCGGCGATTTCCCTGGCCGGAGCGGCGATGGCCGCTTTGGGGCTGCTGATGGTGTTGGCCTATGCCTGGCGTTCCAGAAGGATTGAATCGGCAGTGGTTTGACGAAGATGAGGGTGAGTGGTTCGTTACCCTTGATGCTTGGCGGCAGTGGCTGAATGACTGCCTTGGCGAAGGTGTAGCGATCGGTCAAGTTCAGGTATTGCTGACTGACAGCTATGGTTCGATAGCAGTTAGTCGCCAACAGCGTCTATCACCCTATGGTTCATACCTTTTCCAGACATAAAGGGGGAGTCGCCTCCTCAAGCGGCTCCCGCCAGCACAGGCTCAGACCGTTGGTCGTTGCAGCCCCACCCACGCCTGCACGCTAGGGCGCTGCCACTGACGCTGCGCATAGTGCACGAGAACCTGGGGCACTGCATCGCCGTTGAGTATCAGCCGGTTGAGCATCAGCGCAAGATCGACATCGGCGATCGACCATTGGCCGAACAAATGTTCCGTACCCTCCTTGAGCAGTGCTTGCGCGGCCTGGAATAACTTGTCTGCCGCCATACGAGCAGCTGGCGACAAAGGCCCTGATTTCTTGCCGTAGAAGACGACTAGCGTGGAGCGCTCCTGCCGAATGGGCAGCAGGTCACTGCGGATCCACGCCTGAACCTGCCGCGCTTTTGCAAGCAGCCGCACGTCGTGCGGATAGATCGGGATTTGGGGGTAAGCGTTTTCGAGGTATTCGGTGATTGCAGAAGATTCGGACAAGGCAAAGTTGCCGTCAACCAGGGTTGGAACTCGCTGAGTTTGGGAGAGGGCCGTGTAGGCCTCTGTCTGGTTTTCGAGGGCCTGCAAATCCACGGTACTCATCTGGAAGTCGATGCCTTTCTCGGTCAGTGCGACAAAGACGGACATGGCGTAGGGGCTGGCGAACTGCGAATCGACGTATAAGCGTGGTGGGTTCACGAGTGACCTCCTTATGCAGAAGGAAACACACTACGAGAGGGAACAGGAATAGGGAAATCGATGATTTTCATGGGGGTATTCCTGGTGGGAATACGACAAATATAAAGCTTTGAAAAGGAGCTGTGGAGAGTTGGCTACCATGTCTTAACGGGTCATCGGAACGGTGAGTGTTCAGCAGTATGGCAATCAGATGAATGCAACCGTCAATCAACGGGGAGTACGATGATTGCTGTGTCCCACGTGTTGGGTACGGCGTTTTGCCAAGCCTGAAGACGGCGATCCGTCCTTTCACCGGTGTTTTTCAGACGGGTCCCGAAGAGCGTGGATACCGTCTGTCGGCTTGCGGGTGCCGGCGCTAAAGTCATGGAAAGCCAGCCGATATAGGTGGCACTTAGCCATGGATCGGTAGAGCAATTCTACCAAGAGCATATCCATTATGGTCAGCAAACCCCCCTCGCATGTCTTCTCGAAGTCATATGACGACACAGTCGTCTGCCCTGTATCGATCAGGTATGGCAGTCACCGCCGCATTGCCCATCCGTGCCCTGAATAACGGCGGGTTTCGAGATCATCCCCAGCTTCCCAATCCTGTACTGGCATTTGGCAACGCTGGACCCACTCCGATCTGTTTGGCATCAAAGAACTTGATCTCAGATGGATATTCAAAACAATAGATAAACTAGGCTGATCCATGTCGAATACCACAACGTCTTTCTTGAGCAACCTGAAAGTCAGAAACAAGCTGCTCTTGGGGTTCGCTTCGCTAGTGTGCATGATTCTGCTGATGGCCTATACAGGCTGGACGGCGACAGAAGTGCTGAAGTCTCGTGGCGATAGAAGTGAAGATGTGTCCAATCTTAGTTCGATTGCCCGCGATATGCGCATCGAAAGGTTGGTGTTTTTCGTCAAGGCGGATGATGCTCAAGCCGCAAAGTGGCTGGCCGCGCTGGAAAAAACCGAATCCCAGGTCAAGGCCATTGCCCCGCGTTTCAAATCACCGGCGAACGTCGAGCTTATCAAGGAGGCGGCAAGCGTCATGGAGCGCTACCGCGGATTCTACCTGCAAGCTACCGCCGCGACGCTGGAGCGAGAGAAACTGCGTGAAGGTTTTGCATCATCGGCCGACGCCACGAACGAACTGCTTTTGAAGTTTGCGGATGTCGTCAATTCCGATGAAGGGAGTCTGGATGCTCGGCAGAAGCTGGCATCGCTGTTCATCGCCGTTCAGAAGATGCGCACCAGTTTCCGCGCTTACGCCGTTTTGCCAAGTAAAAATACCGAAGCCACTATCCGACAATCTCTTGAGGTCGTCATCAATCAACTCGGCTCGTTCAGAACTACAAGCATTCCAGAGCGCGAAGTGCAAGCCTTGGCGAATGCGTTCGCGGATTACAACAACAAGCTGGCCTCCCTGGTTGCGGTTCAGACCCGAGTAGATGATGCGCAGGAGGGCATTACCTCGAACATCACGGCGATCCTCAAGATCACCGACAGGATGACTGAAATACAACAAGGGCTACGGGCGTCGGATGCCGCCGACGCTCAGCAGAAAATCGTCATCTGGCTCATTCTTTCAGTCATCCTTGGATTGCTGGCAGCTTGGGTAATCACTCGCTCTATCGTTCAACCGCTACAAGAAACTGTCGTGATTGTGGAAAAGATAGCACGCGGTGACTTCACCTATCGGTCAGCGGTAGCACGCCGAGATGAACTGGGCGTTTTGCAAAGTAGCATGCTGCGTATGACGTCGGCACTCAGGGACCTGATAGGGGAAATGAAAGACGGCGTCGTACAGGTGGCGAGTGCGGCTGAGGAGCTCTCCGCAGTTACCGAGCAAACCAGTGCTGGCGTCAATGCTCAAAAACAGGAAACAGAGCAGATAGCCACGGCCATGCAGCAGATGACTGCCACCACCCATGACGTTGCAAAGAATGCGGCGCAGGCGGTAAGTACCGCACAGAATGCCAGCCGATTGGCGACAGAAGGGGGGCTGGTCGTTGAGAAGACGTGTTCGCAGATAGAGTCACTGGCCGGCGAAATGGATGCTACCAAGAAAGCGATGACAGCGCTCAGAGCCAATACGCAGAACATCGGTGGCGTACTAGACGTTATCAAGCAGGTTGCGGATCAGACCAACCTTCTGGCGCTCAATGCCGCCATCGAGGCGGCCCGTGCAGGTGAAGCCGGGCGTGGCTTCGCCGTGGTTGCAGACGAAGTCAGAGGACTGGCCGTACGTACGCGTACCTCGACCGACGAAATCGCGCTTCTGATCAATGAGCTACACACGAGCACTGAAAACATGACGTTGGTTCTCGAGCAAAACCTGCTGCTGACAGACAGCAGCGCAGCGCTCTCGAGACAGGCGAGTCAAATGCTGCTCGGCGTCACCACATCCGTTCGCGAGATCGAGTCGATGAACGAACAGATTGCAGTAGCCACTGAAGAGCAAAGCAGCGTCGGTGAAGAAATAGGCAGAGGCGTCATCAACGTTCGAGATATTTCGGACCAGACCGCAGCCGCTTCTGAAGAAACGGCCAACTCAAGCACCGAGTTGGCGAGGGTCAGTGCGCGTTTGCAGGAGATGACAAACAGGTTCACGGTTTGATATCAAGGGCCGAGGTCCAAGGGTTGACACTTTGCATGGGCGCGCCCGAGGGCGCGCATCAACCCTGCTCGGTTTTGCCAATGCGGGGCTTCATATGATCCTTGTTCTTATTATCGGGATGTTGGCTTTTTGCTCGGGCTATCTGGTTTCTGTCGAGGATAGGTTACAGAGGGACCATACATTTCATCCCTTCGATGTGTTCAACAATTTTCGGGCGTCGCCAAGGTGCCGAAAAAAAATGGCTTATGTCGGCATGTTCATTTTTGTCTTGGCTGGGGTGGTTTACTTTGTTGAGCCGGAAGTCAACTACTCCTCCAGGGACAAGGTCAAGGCATTGGGCGCGGTCATGCTGCTTTGGTCATTCATGTTTTACGGCTATTGCCGCGAACTGGAGTTCACCAAGTCAGGAAGTTCTCCTGCGTCGCTGCAGTGCATGGACTGCATTGAAGGAACAGAGTGGTATTCTTTGGCTTTCAAAGGGCTTTTGGCGACCTTCAAAATTCTGGCCGTTTTTGCGTTTTTATATGCGATCAAGCGCATTTGACTGCCGCGTGCGATACCTGATCTGGATCGATACTGATCTCCAACGGTGAGGCGTTCAGCCAGAGGGTCGCATTGCAAACATGTCGCGCTCCACTGCAACGCGCAGCACAGCAATATGCCCGATTTCAGAACCCCAAGCCGACCGGCAATAGGTTCCAATCGCAGGACCGGCGCGGGTTGTTGCGACCGCGGTTACGTTGCCAAGCGTGAAGTCAGTAGCACGCACTGACTTCACCCGCCATCGCTTGGGTTTATTTGGTGGAAGTGAAACCGGCAAAGCGCTTGTTGAAGCCGGCAATCCGTCCTTCCGCCTGTGTTTTTCGGACTTGCCCGGTGTAGACGGGATGTGAAGCGCTCGAAACGTCAAGGGCAACATACGGGTACGCTTTGCCATCCGTATGCGTCTCGGTTCGAGTCGTTTCCACGGTCGAGCCGATCAGGAAATAAACGTCGGCGGCTGTGTCGTGGAACAGGACTATCCGATAGTCCGGGTGAATGCCAGGTTTCATGGTCGGGATCTCACGTCGTTTATAGATGTTATATCGTAACATTTCTGTGCGCGGCGGTCCATGCCTCTGAGCTGATTCGCTGAGAGCAGCTATCGCGCACAGCGCTCGCACCAAAGATGCCTGATTATGGGGATGACTGGTTTGGTGTTCGTCATTGATGAGGAGTCTGACCCGGATGGTCAAAGTCCCACGATGCGCAGTGTTTGCAGCCGTTTCCAGATATCAACACGCGTACCTCACGGCTCGCGGCGAGCTTGCCGTTGTTCCGCGCCAACTCTGGCTAATACGAAACAAATTGAGCAGGTCTGCAACTCGTCAAAGGATTGTCATTCCGCTATGATCCGCGCCCCTCGAACTACTCAAAAGGATTTGCTGGATGACTTCTCTTCGCTTGCTTCTCGCGTCAGCACTCATTGCGCTTTGTGCTGGTTGTGCATCGCCCGCTCAGATATCTGGAATGTCGGTCGCAGCCGATCAGGCCATGGCAGCCGGTCACAACTCGAGCCTGCAACACAATGTTCAAGTCTCCGAGGTGAATGGCGGAGATAAGACCAATCCGCTATGGACGTCGGAAATCGAAGGGTCGGACTTCGGTGCTGCACTCAAACAGTCCTTGGCCAATGCCAATCTGTTGGGCGATGTGTCGGCGCCTTATCTGCTGCGCGCCAATCTGCTGCGCGTGGATCAGCCTATCATCGGGTTCAGTTTCGAAGTGACGAGTGAGGTTGAATATACCTTGGTCGAGTCGCGTACCAGCAATGTCCTCTGGCGCGAGATCATCCGGACACCATTCACGGCGGGCATGGGTGACTCTCTGATCGGTATCAAGCGTTTACGCCTGGCTAACGAAGGCTCCGCTCGGGCGAACATTACAGCGCTGCTCAAACGTATGAGCGAGTTGAATATCGATGCCAAGCAGATCTCGCTGAAGAACTGAACGCAATCGATATCGTTACTTCATGGGCTGGCCTGCTGAGCCAGATGCCCAGCAGATGGTTCTATCGCGTCGGCGGCTATTGACCCATAGCCGTCGGCCATTCCTGTACCGGCCAGTGAATGGGCGGATTTCAAATCAGACTGAAAACTCCTGTTTCCCCAGTCTGCGTGTCATAAGCGACCAATGCTTCTTGAACGGCATCTGCACTGCACAGGATTTCACCCTGGTTGTTCCAAATGGCCGAGCGTCCCGCCGCGACATAGTCGTCGGCAGCCCCTACGCAGTTCGCCATCACCACGGTCATGGAATGCTTTTTAGCAATCATCGGATAATGAGCTTCTGCCAAGGCAGTCCCGCGTTCAGACTTCGCTACGCTTGCCAGATACACCTGAGCACCCGACTGTGCAGCTTCTTCGGCGTGGCTTGGCTGAAGTGATTCGTAGCAAATGGCGGGGGCCAAGATGACATCTGCGTGATTCAGCACAAGCTTGCGGCTGCCGGCGGCGAAGAACGGTAATTCGTCGGCATGCAGAATCTGTTTTGAGTAGCAGGTACGCGGCTGTCCAGGCTGGAAACTGATCATGCTGATTTCGATACCCTCGCGTCCCTTGGTGGGCGCACCCACGGCGATGAGCATCCCATATCGATCGCTCAGTCGCTGGAACTCATCAAGACGGCTGTCGCTCGCATCCATCGCCAAGGCATCAGCCAGCTTTGGCTCGTAACCGGTGAGGGAAAGCTCGGGAAAGAGTACGAGATTGGCGCCCAGATTTGCGGCCTGCTGGATGGCAGCCATATGTTTGGCGATGTTTGCTTCACAGTCGCCCGGTACGGGACGGATTTGCGCGGCGATCAGCTTCATTTGCTCTTTCTCTTCGACGTGTAGTGACGGCACTGGGGCGAATGAACCTGTGCCGAGAGCGAACTCAAAAAATACAGGGCCAGCTTGCACCAAACTGTGCGCTGATCGCCCAGCTTCTCTGCAAGCCGCTCAAGTTTCAACGCCTGGCGTGGATAGCGTATTACAACAATCTATTCGCAGTCCGGAGCTTCTCCATGTTCGCCCACTTGAAAGTCCGCACAGGCATGATCGGCGTGTTGGTGTTATTCGTCATCGCGCTGATGTTCTCGATCGTCAACAGTTGGTCATCGGCGGTGCGCAGCTACGGCCAGGTCGACGAGCTCAGGCATACTTCACAACAGATTGACGGTATCAACAATTCGCTGCTGTTGGCCATCCGTACCAGTGCCAATGTGTCATCGGCCTTCATCGAAACCGTGGGCGGTCGATTCGAGGATGCGGAAGCCCGGCTGGTGCGCAGTGAAGGCATCTGGAACGATGCCATTGCCAAACTCAATACCTCGACGGCCGATATTCGCGACCCGAAACTTCAGGCGCTCGCCGACGACTTGAAGGCCGCGTTCGCCGAGTACGGCACCGCCATCGTCGGCCAGCGCGCCGCCACCCGTGCACGCTCCGCGGACCAGTATTTTGTGGTCAACATCAGCGCTGGCAAGGGTATGACCAAGCTTCAGGAAATCCGGGTGAATCTGGTCGGCGCCCTGGATGCTCGTGCCGCTGAGATCAACCAGGACGCCAGTGACCGCCTGGCAACCGCCAAGCGGCTATCCGTGGCATTGGCCTGTATCACGCTGGCGCTGGCGGTGATCTGCTGGATGTTCATCTCCGGCCGTGTACTGCGCCCGCTTCGTGAAGCCGGTGAGCATTTCAAACGCATCGCCAACGGCGACCTGACCCAGGAGGTCGTGGCCCCGGGCCGCAACGAGATCGGTGACTTGTTCGTCGAGCTTCAGCGCATGCAAGCCAGCCAGCGCAACACCTTGATCCTGATTTCCGGTTCCGCGACCCAACTGGCCTCGGCGGCCGAAGAGCTCAACGCAGTGACCGAGGAAAGCAACCGTGGCCTGCAGCAACAAGACATGCAACTTGAACAAGCCGCCACTGCAGTCAACCAGATGACCAGCGCCGTCGAAGAGGTCGCGCGCAATGCCGTGTCCACTTCGCAAGCGGCGACAGCGTCAAACACGCTGTCGGAGAAAAGCCGTCAACAGGTTCGCGAAAACATCGCCGGTACTCAGTTGATGACAACTGAAATCCAGGGCAGCGCAGAGCGTATCAAGCACCTGGCCGGCGAAGTGCGCAACATCGGCAAGGTACTGGACGTGATCCGTGCGGTGTCGGAGCAGACCAACCTGCTGGCCCTCAATGCCGCCATCGAGGCCGCCCGTGCCGGTGAGGCGGGGCGCGGCTTTGCTGTGGTCGCCGATGAGGTACGCACGCTCGCCTATCGCACTCAGGAGTCCACCCGCGAGATCGAGCAGATGATCGGCAGCGTGCAGACCACCGCCGAGCAAGCTGTCGACTCGATGCGCGATAGCACCCTGCGCGCGCAAGGTACTCTGGAAATCACTCAAGCCTCCGGCGCGGTACTGGAAGACATCTTTGCTGCCATCGGCCAGATCAACGAACGCAATCTGGTCATCGCCAGTGCCGCGGAAGAGCAGGCTCAGGTCGCCCGTGAAGTGGACAGCAACCTGGTCGCCATTCGTGACCTGTCCGCGCAGTCTGCGGCGGGCGCTTTGCAGACCAATGCGGCGAGTCATGAGTTGTCGCGTCTGGCGGTCGAGTTGAACGACCTCGTGTCTCGTTTTCGTACCTGAGTGAACCGAGATCAAACATAGGCTCCGACCACCCGCTTTACGGTGGTCAGCGCTTCACGCAGGGTCTCCATGCTCACCGAACCGAGCGCCAGCCGTATGGCATGAGGGACATGGGCCGAGGTGCAGAACGGCTCGGCTGTCGAAACCGACACGTGCTCGCGCATCAGTTCCAGGGTGACCTGGTCCGCTCTTGCGTCCTCCGCCAGCGGCAGCCACAGAAAGTACGAAGCGGGATGACGTATCACGGGCAACCCTGACAGCAGCGAGTCGGCCAACGCCTGCCGGGCTCGGGCATCTGCGCGCTTTTGCGTTTCCAGTGCGGCGACCGTGCCATCGTCGAGCCAGGCGCAGGTGATGGCCGTCATGACGCCGGGTGTGTTCCAGGTCGTGGCCTTGACCGTGCGCTTCAAGGCGTCCAATCGGTCCATCGGCGCTGCGACGTAGCCGACGCGCAATCCAGTGGCGATGTTCTTGGAAAACCCCGACACATAAAGGGTTCTTTCAGGCGCCAACTCGATGATCGGCGGCGGCGGATCCTGCGCCAGAAACGCGTAGGCTGCATCTTCGATGATTATCAGATCATGCGCACGGGCGATCGCCACCAGGCGCTCGCGTTGATCGGTCGGCAACACCCAACCCAATGGGTTATGCAACGTGGGCATGGTGTACACGGCGCGCACCGGACGACGGCGGCAGAGCGAGGCGAGGGCATCCAGATCCGGTCCTTTGGCCGTGACAGGAATGGGCACCACTTCAAGGTGCAATGTTTTGGCCAGCAGCTTGAACCCCGGATAGGTCAGCGCATCGGCCGCAATCACGTCCCCCGGTTGCAGCAACGCCATCAGGCTCACCGCTAGACCGTGTTGGGCGCCACTGACAATCAGAATCTGCTCGGCATCGACCGTGACGCCACGCTGGAGCAGATGACGGGCGATGGAAGCCCGTTCATGCAAGCGGCCCGCATGTGGCTGATAACGCAAATGAGCCTCCAGGTCGCCGGACAGCGCCAGTTGGCGCAGGGCGCCGCGCAACAGGTCGGCTTGCCCCGGCATGGCCGGATAGTTGAAGTTGAGGTCGATCACACCCGCCGCAACGTCCGGCTGATCGATGCCTTGTCCGGGCGGCAACGACGTCTCGCGCACGAACGTCCCGCGCCCGGTCTCCCCGCTGACCAGTCCCATGGCCTCCAGTTCGGCATACACCCGGCTGGCGGTGACCAAGGCCAAGCCATGGGTGGCCGCAAGTTGGCGGTGGGTCGGCAAACGCGTACCCGGCGGCAAACGCCCGGCGCGGATATCGGCTGCAAAGGTGTCCACCAACGACTTGTACCGGGAGCTCGCCATTTCAAAATGTATCCATGACAATTTTTTGATTGTCGTGATAGTCGGTCATAGGATGCGCTGCACGCAACCCAGCGCAGAGTGGACGCACAATGGAACGCACCTCTAACCAGAACACGGCAACAGAGAAACCCGCGAGCGGTGTGATCAATGGCCTCATCGGTGTCGTGATCTTCAGCGGTTCGCTGCCTGCTACGCGTATCGCGGTGCTGGAATTCGACCCGGTATTTCTCACCGTGGCGCGGGCAGCCATCGCCGGCGTGCTCGCGCTGTGCCTGCTCTTGCTGTTCAGGGAACGGCGACCGGCCCGTCGGCAGATACTGTCGTTGATCATCGTGGCGATGGGCGTGGTGATCGGTTTTCCGCTGCTGACGGCCCTGGCGTTGCAATACGTGACGTCGGCCCATTCCATCGTGTTCGTAGGCCTGCTGCCGCTGGCCACTGCCGCGTTCGGTGTCCTGCGCGGTGGCGAACGTCCTCGGCCGGCGTTCTGGCTTTTCTCGGTGCTGGGCAGTCTGCTGGTCGTCGGGTTCGCCGTCAGCCAGGGACTGACCGCCTCGCCGACCGGCGACATTCTGATGCTCCTGGCCATTCTGGCCTGCGGTCTCGGCTATGCCGAAGGGGCAAAGATTTCCAAAGCATTGGGTGGTTGGCAGGTGATCTGCTGGGCACTGGTGTTGTCGCTGCCGGTCGTGATGCCTTTGACCGCGTGGTTGGCGCCCGTGTCGTTTTCGCGCATCAGCACCCCGGCCTGGTTGAGCCTGGCTTACGTGTCGCTGTTCAGCATGCTGATCGGCTTCGTGTTCTGGTATCGCGGCTTGGTGCAGGGCGGCATCGCAGCGGTCGGGCAGCTTCAGTTGCTGCAACCGTTCTTTGGCCTGGCGCTGGCCGCCGCACTCCTGCACGAACAAGTCAGCCTCGGCATGTTCGGCGTCACCGCTGCGGTGATCCTGTGTGTCGCCGGCGCCAGGCGTTATGGCCGGATCAATCCTCTTCCTTCACGGTAGCGACTTCATCCGCCTTGATTCTTACCTGCTTGCCCGAAACGTCTTCGAATTCATAGAAGCCATCTTTCGTTTTGGTGTCAGGTACATCCTTGGTGATGTACTGTGTGCCATCCTGCAACGTGACGACGGTGTTGGTGGAGCAACCGGCCAACGTGGCGGCGCACAGAAACGCAGCGCCATAGTAAAAAGTTTTCAGTTTCATGAAGTCGACCTTGTTCTGGATGTGCGAAGTTATCTGCGTAAACACAGACTTCGATGCTGATGCCTTGTCCGAGTTCCAGAACGGCCAGCTCGTCGATGGTCCGCCCAGAGCAATCGGATACATTCACGTCGCGTGACTGGAGGACCCATGTCTCACTACTGGCGCCATCCTGCTGTTCCGCATCTGGAAATCCGCAACGTCGAAGACGGTCGCCGTTTCAGCCACGCGCGCCATTCACATTCGACGTTCTCGATTGGCGCGATTACGCAGGGGCAAAGTACTTACCTCAATGGCGACAGTAGCCGTTTGATCGGCGCCGGAAGTGTAGTACTCATGAACCCCGGTGCAGTGCATGCCTGCAATCCCGTTCATGAACAGCCCTGGGCGTACCGCATGTTCTACGTGGATGCCCAGTGGCTTGCGGCGCTGCAACAGCAACAACGTTCGCGCACACAAAAAGGCTTCGTGCCTTTCGCGCAGACCTATAGCGCCGACGTCAGCCTGTTCGACGATCTGGACGATCTGTACCACACGCTCACCGCCGACGACTGCGCGCCGAACATCATGCAGGGCGCGGCGCTGAGTTTTTTCCAGCAACTGATAGCAAGGCTGCAACCTGCCAGTAAGGACGCCCGGTGTGAGCCGCACAAAATGGCCCAGGCAGCGGCATTCATCCGCGAACATTGCGCCAGTGAGTTGCGTCTGGAGGACATCGCGTCAGCCGTACAGCTGTCGCCTTCTTACCTGATCCGTGCCTTCAAGGCGTGCCATGGGCTCACGCCTCATGGTTACCTGATCGACTGCCGCCTCCAACTTGCCCGCGACCATTTGCGCCAGGGGGAGGGCATTGCCCAAGTCGCCGCGCGCATGGGCTTCGCGGATCAGGCGCACTTGCAGCGCTTGTTCAAGCGCGCCTTGGCGACCACGCCCGGACAATATCGCGGCGTGCCTACTCAAGCAGCAGATACACGGCGCAACCCCCGAGCAGCGCGGCCATGATCCGATTGAAGCCGCGCATTCTGGTGCTGCTGTTCAAATACTCTCGCAACGAAGCACCGGCCCAGGCCCAGCTAGCCAGTGATAGCCAGCAGACCACCAGATAGATCAGCGCGAAGACCCACACCATCTGCACATCGCCATCGGCGACGAACGCGCCCATGCCCGCAAGGCACGCGAGCCAGGCCTTCGGATTGAGCCATTGCATCAGCGCGCCCGTGAAGGCAGAAGGGCGCAACTGCGCCTGCACGGAGTCCACTCGGCCATCACTGGTTGCCAGCCTGTAGGCCAGGTACAGCAGAAAGATCACGCCAGCGATGCGAATGACCTGGGTCAGCCATGGCCAGCGGTTCAGCACTTCGTGCAGTCCCAGGCCCATGAGCAACAGCAGCAGGATGAACCCCAGGGTCGCTCCCGTGACATGGGGCAGGGCGGCCCGCACGCCGTGGCGTGCGCCACAGCTCAGGGAGACAAGGTTGACCGGGCCGGGGCTTATGGAGGAGGCCAGCGCAAAAACGGCCATGGAAACGACGATACTCATCAGGCACCTTCAATATGGGTAACGGAGCACTGACGGTAAAGATCATTGCTGGGCCCGTATTGAAGGAAATCGCCCTTGGGTGGTGTGGGGTGAATGGTTGATTTGCTGGTTTGTGAGTTGGACGTCTCTCATCCTGAGAGGGAGACCCACTTCATTTGATCGGATTTTCCGATTTGCAAAGCTGTAGGGCGATGCCGTCGAATTCCCGGTCGAAACTGGCGTTTTCTGCAGCGCTCAAGAAACCCTGCTGCTGTACAAATTGGTCGGTTTGACGACGGATGGCTGCAACGCGTTCGATCATTTGGTCAGCTTGAGTCTGAGTGATCTTCCGGGCTTTTCGCGTGGTGCCGATGTCCGCACTCAGAATGTTGGCTCGAACCGAGATGTGGGCTTGTCGGGGGTCGGTGATCTTTCCGCCTGTTTCGCCCACCAGTTCGCGTTGGGCTTTGATGTTGCAGCTTGGTAGATCAAGACTCTGCTGAGCGGCCGAGGCGTTCAGGCTCAAAACCAATAGCGAAGCCAGGATGCTGTATTTCATGAGTGTATCCAGTGTGGGCCGGTGGGTGTCGGTAGGGTTAGGCCGCAAGGTGCATCGACCGGTTCCCGAGGGAGGGCCAGCGCTGTCGGCAGTTCACCTTCGCAGCACAAGCACAAGGCCTGATACCCTGATGAGCTACCCAGGCTCAAGCCCTGCTGAAAAGGAATTCATCATGCTGGAACGTAACAAGCTGGTCCCTGAATTGATGGTCACTGACCTGGATACCAGCTTGGCGTTCTGGGTGTCTTGCCTGGGTTTCGAAGTAGCTTATCAACGTCCAGAGGATGGCTTTGCCTACCTCGATCTGAACGGCGCTCAAGTGATGCTCGAACAGGCAGACCCGGACGCCGGCCAATGGCTCACTGCGCCGTTGAGCAAGCCTTTTGGAAGGGGGATCAATCTGCAGATCGATGTCGTCGCTGTTGCGCCGATTATTCACAAGCTTCGCCAAGCCGGATACGCGCTTTACCGCGAATGTGCGGACACTTGGTATCGGGTGGACCAGGGCGAGGTTGGGCAGCGAGAGTTCATCGTTCAAGATCCTGATGGCTATCTAATCAGACTGGTTGAGCGTTTGGGGGAGCGGTGTATTGCTGCAATGGATTAGGCGTACTTGGAAGGATGCATTGCTTGACCAGAAGCAGACTGGATGAGAAGAAATAGGCGCGATCTCATGGACCAAGGCCGTGGCGTCAATGACGGCTGTTGGCCGGATGCGGGCGTCCGAGGGCAGCTATCGGCCAATAGCTACCTGTCGGAACCGGTCGAAATTGTCCCATTGCTGCCCTCTACTGACTCACTATTTACTACGTCCGATTATAATGACTGGCATGATTTTTCGGGCAGTTGGGTGTGTTCAGTCGACCAGCACTACTCGAACCGATACTATCCAGTGATACACCTTACCAGCGCTAGCTCCTGAATAGAGCTCCTGATCGGCGGCATTCATGCCTTCTAGCGCTTCTATGAACCCGCTGTAGTTCAACACAGATCATAAAAATCATGGGCACATTTGAGCATACGAATATTTGGTTGAGGTCACTGGATAACAATGCGGATGTGACGGGGGGCGCTCAACTTGAGCGGCTAAGAACTTCATATCGAGCGTTTTGGAAAAATGCGATTGTTCTGTCCAATGAAATACAGCGTGACGTCCCAAACCTGACGTTGCACGACGAAGCTCATTTTGATGCCTTGTGGAGCAGAGTTGACCAAATTGCAGGGCCTGATCTCGTTCTCACCCCACTCGAGATTTTCGTATTGGGTGGTGCGATCTTATTGCACGACAATGCCAACTCGCTCGCCGCATTTGAAGGTGGGCTGGAAGCACTACGCAACACTGCTGAATGGAAAGATGCAGCTATGGAGTGGGCTGAAAGGAATGGCAGACCAGCCGCCGCTGAAACGCTTCCACCCGAAGCGTCGTCAGCAATCCTATTCGAAGTTCTTCGTAGCCTACATGCTGAACGTGCGTGCACGCTGGCGGGCCTGACCTTCAAAACTGGAGGGCAGACCTACCATTTAATTGAAGATGATCAACTGCGAACCCATGTCGGTGAAGTAATGGGCCAGATCGCAGCTAGTCATCATTGGGACATCACGACGCTTTCTTCGCGCCTGCCTCCAATCCGCGGTGCGCTGGCGAACATGCCATCAAGCTGGGCGATAAGACCTGTACTACTCGCTTGCCTTCTCCGTTGCGCAGACGCAGCGCAGTTAGATCAAATACGCGCCCCCGATTTTCTATATGCAATGTTGCGCCTACGCGGAGTGTCTGAACTCCACTGGCGTGCGCAAAACAGATTGGCCACGCCCGTCGTCTCGTCTGACGACTCAACAGCTCTGATTTTCAGTTCAACCATGCCATTTGGCCCCGAAGATTCCGATGCCTGGTGGATTGCTCATGACGCCATCCAGGTCGCGAACCGAGAACTTCAGGCATCAAATGCGCTTCTCCGTGATCTGAGACTTCCTCACTTTGCTGTCAGCCGCGTAGAAGGAGCACTCTCTCCATCAGCCCTATCACGATATGTGGCTGTCAAAGGATGGTTACCTATCCAAGCAGAGGTAAAAATATCTGAAATAGGTAAAGTTGTTGAGATGTTCGGTGGTGAACAGCTCTATGGTCGCGATCCTTCAGTAGCTTTACGCGAGCTAATTCAGAACTCGGCAGACGCGATTCGCTTTCGGCGTGAATTAGAACCCCTTGGGTCCTCCTATGAGGGCCGAATCACAATTCGACTCAATGAATGTGAAGACGATACTAATTTCCACTGGCTAGATGTGGAAGATGACGGGCTAGGCATGTCAGAGGCCGTTCTAACTGGCCCTCTTATCGACTTCGGTTCTAGTTACATGTCTTCGGCGTTAGTAAAATACGAACGCCCAGGGTTGTTATCAAAAGGCAAAAAGCGAATAGGCCGATTCGGCATTGGTTTTTTTTCTAGCTTCATGATCGCCGATGAAGTGCTCGTTACATCTAGGCCATTCGATACTGGACGGGATGAACTTCGCACCCTTCACTTCCGAGATGGTCTCGGACACCGTCCTCTTCTGCTCAACAACCAACCAGTCGATTTGAGCATTCTTACGTCAACACGTGTGCGGCTAAGACTCTCGGCCGATCAATGCACCCAGTTGCTGAAATTTCCATCCATGGGTGGACATGAGCATCACCCCATAAGCCTTACGGGCTTGATCGGAGCTCTATGCCCAATGCTCGACGCAGACGTTTGCGTTGAGCAGGAGGGTAAAAATCGCTTGGTGCACAAACGACGATGGATGGAGGAAGACCGTCTGTCTTGGTTGAGGCGGGTCACTGCCGCTGATGCACGTGCCGATGAGCATCTTGATAAGCATCTGGCTACTTCGGCCCCGCTTCTAACCTTTATTAATAAAGATGAACCAAGTGCAGGTTTGGCGTGCATCTCAGGAAACCCGGGGGGCGGTGTTTCAACTGTCGGCACACTCAGAGCAAGCAATGTATTTAACGCTTTCAGTGATAATTTCGCCGGAGTGATCGACTACGAACCTGAAGATCCTAGACGAGGTCGCGGCACCCCCATAGCTGGAGAGCTCCTCAAGGAGTGGGCATCTGATCAAGCAATACGGCATCGTGATGCAGGTACGGAAACTCCAAATCGAATTTATATTGCACAGCGTGTGTCTGACTTTGGTGGGGACGCCACTCCAATCTTAATGATGCGTCTCGATCAGGAGTGGAAAGACTTAACGCAGATATTGAAGCGCCTCACGGAAGAAGGGCCATTATATGTCCCTTTGAAATATCAAGATTTTAGTAATAGCGTAATAGTCATTACGGTTGTAAGAGAGCGGCATTCGGGATTTATAGATAACTATCTTCCGGGTGAACTTGAATACGTCATTCCCACAATTGAGAGTGGTACGGACCAAAACTCCACGCTTTACATACTGGAAAGGGGAGGAGTTATGGAAGAAAATGGCTTCTACGCGATTCTTTGTAGATTTGCGATTCAAAACGGCTTCATAATTAATGCCGAAATTGTCGAGCGAATTGATTTTGCTCGATACGTTGGCCAAGCTTCTCCTCGAGATGACTTAGTGCCTGGAAGAATGATCGGGTGCTCTGCATTAAAAATTTGGGCAAATACTATTTAGTATGTAGGTGTGCACTTGGCGGAGCAACTTTTGATCTAGTTAAATAGGTCTAGTTGCTTTTGCTGTATATTTTGATAAGAGTGACAGCTATATTCGGCGAGGACTCTTTATGGGTAAGTCCCACTATTACTTGAAGGCTGCAACGGCCCCATGACTGTTCATCGCTTCGAGCGATGTCACTATCATGACGCAGTCCACTCGCTTGACTTTCATTACCTTCGATCCCTTTTTCAGCGGTGGGAATAGGCGTCTGTATCGAATCGGGCGGATGATTATACCGATGGAAGCACCCGAGAACTGCTCATGGCGAATGGCTACTTTTGGCTGAAAGCGCCCCGAGCAACTAGTGCATCACAACGTGCGCAACACTAAAAGCATCCCGCACATTCCAAGGCTAGGCCATCACCCAACAGCCCAATACATCGCCCGAACCCAGATATGCGGATGACTTTCCAGTGGTTCCCATTCATCCAGAAACACAAAACCCTGCCTGAGATAGAAATTCGCAGCCCGTGCGTTTTCTGGACAAACGTCAAGATAAACCCCATCCACTCCAATCACCTCGGCACGAGCCTTCACCGCATCAACCAACCCAGCAGCCACTCCAGAACCCCGCACAGCTCTCTCGACCCACATGCCGATCAAGCAATAACGACCTCCACCATCAACGGCCGCACCCACCATCCCGATCGGTCGGTCACCGTCGAACGCCAGCCAAAATGCGGTTCCAGCGGACGACGCTCGCTCTTTCCACTGCTCGTCGGTGTACTTAGCCGCAGTCTGATAGCTCACGCCGAACGCCGTCGGCGTGTCCAAAAGGGCAGCAAGCCGTGTCTGTTTCAACAGCATCCAATCCGCTGTTTCAGTCAGTCGAATAGGCACCTCACACCGGCGCCGGGCTCTGCAGCAACGGGTACAACGACAGCACCAGCAACGCCGCCATGCTCCAGTTGAACAGCCGCAACCAGCGCGGCACCCGCAGCACGTTGCGCAAGACGCTGCCGAAGCCGGCCCAGACGCACACGCTGGGCAGGTTGACCAGTGCGAACACCGCAGCGATGACCATCACGTTATAGACGTAGCCCTGCGCCGGCACATAGGTGGTGATGGCGCCAACCGCCATTACCCAGGCCTTGGGATTGACCCATTGGAAGGCGGCGGCGCCGAGGAACGTCATTGGCGTGCTGTCCTGGTCTCCTGCTTCGCTCACGCTGCCTGAGGTGGCGATGCACCATGCCAGGTAAAGCAGGTAGGCCGCGCCTATCCAGCGCAGGGCGGTATAGGTCCAAGGCACGGCGGTGAAGATTTCACCCAGGCCCAGTCCGACCGCCAGCACCAGCAGCATGAACCCCAGGCTGATGCCCAGGGCGTGGGGAATGGTGCGCAGGAAACCGAAATTCACTCCCGAGGCCAGCAGCATGGTGTTGTTCGGGCCTGGAGTGATTGAAGACACCAGAGCGAAGAGGGCGAAGGCAGGCAGCAGGTCGATGAGCATGTCCGTATGGTCTCTGGGATGTTGTGGAAGTGAAAGTACCTCACGACCCGGCCAGCGATACCGTACAGACAATGTTGAATTCACCAGTACACCCAGGCTTTCCGCAGCCTGGCCATGAGGGACTTTCTACGTAAACAAATAACTGTCCATCGCCAACACCCCATACTCCACGCCACCTTCGATCACCCGCGTTTCATACTGCTCACCCGCCGCGCCGACGGCGATGAACAGGGGCAGGAAGTGCTCGTCCGTGGGGTGTGCACGCTCGGCCGAAGGTGCATATTGCCGGTAGTCAAGCAGCGACTCCAGATTGCCCGAGGCCAGGGTCTTGGCCGTCCAGGCGGCGAAATCCTTGACGTATTGAGCGCCGTGGGGCGTGGCGCCGCGGAACTCGTAGAGGTTGTGCGTCAGGCTGCCCGAGGCCACGATCATCACGTTCATGTCGCGCAGTGGCTTGAGCGCCTGGCCCAGCTTCCACGCCTCGCGGGTGTCGAGCGACGCCGGCATGGAAATCTGGATCACCGGGATGTCCGCGGCTGGCGCCAGGTAGAGCAGGGGGACCCAGGCGCCATGGTCCAGACCCCGATCGGCATCCAGGCGGGCGCTCCAGCCGGCAGTCTTGAGCATGTCGACGATCTGCGCGGCCAAGGCCGGTGCGCCGGACGCCGGGTATTGAATCTTGTACAGCGCGTCGGGGAAGCCGCCGAAGTCATGAATAGTGGCCGGAGCTGCGCTTGCGGTCACGCCGATCTCGCCACGGGTCATCCAGTGCGGGGACACGATGACGATGGCCTGAGGCCGTGTCAGCTCACGCCCCAACTCGGCCAGGTGCTTGCCTGCAGGGCCAGGTTGGACCGCGAACATGGGAGAGCCATGGGAAACGAACAGTACGGGCGATGGAATAGTCATCGGCGGGCTCCACATCAAGAAGTTGCGGTTTGAGAACTCCAGCTTTCACCAAGCCGGCATTTGACCCAGTACTCGAAGCTGGCGCAGAGCCAGATGCCATAGGCGAGCAGTTCCACGCCTTCCTCGGCGGTGGTTTTGGCCAGGCGCTGGTAACCGTCGCCCATGACCTGATGCCAGAACGAGCCCATGCCGAAGATCCTGGAAAAGATCAGTACCGCAAAGCCCGTCGCCAATGCGGCGAATGTCGGGGTGCGCATGAACGCACCCAGGGATTGCAGCGTTTGCCGTCGGTGTGTTGCCCGTGCCGCGTTACCGATGGCCACCGCAGCGATGGCCAGGAAAGGCCACAGCCAGGCGCTGTGGCTGATGGGGTCGAACAGGCCGTCCAGCTCGCGGGTCAGCAGGCAGGCGAAGAAGCCTGCAGCGAGAAATTCGAAGCCGCCTTTGCGGCCGGTTCCCGGGGCGGTCCAAAAGAGCAGGGCGCACAGCGCAAGCATCAGTTCCTGGGTGATCTCGGTGAATGACATTTCCAGAATTTCTGTATGAAACACGGCAATGTCCAGCCACACCATGGCAAAACACAAAACGGCAACCGAACATTTGGCCAGGGCGAACAGGAGCGGGTATTTCAAATCGGGGCGGGCGTACACGTGAAGCTCCAAAGCGGGACGATGTCTATAAGTCGCGCATCTAAGCGTCTGGCAAGGGGAATGTGAAGCGTTGTTTAACGATAGTTAACATCGATGTATTTGATGCGATGGACAGCGCGCCCTGCCACGGCGCGCTGTTTGCCGAGGATTTAGAACGCGGCGGTATAGATCGCCAGCGCATCGGCTTCGCTGACCTCGCGCGGATTGTTGACCAGCAGCCGTTGCTGCAGCATCGCGCTGCGAGCCAGTTCCGGCAGGCTTTCGCGGGTCACGCCGGCTTCGCTGAGGCGCAGCGGCAGGCCGGTGGCTTCATGCAGCCTGAGCAATTCGTCGATGAATTGCTGGGCCGCGGCGCCCGATTGCAGGCGTTCGCCCAGCACCACGGGGGCAAGTTCAGCGTACAGGTCCTGGGCAGCGGAGAGGTTGAAGCGCAGCACTTGTTGCAGAACCAGCGCATTGGACAGGCCATGGGGCAGGTGGAAGCTGATGCCCAGCGGGTAGGCCAATGCGTGCACAGCGGCGACCGGCGCGTTGGCAAACGCCTGCCCGGCCAGACAGGCGCCCAGCAACATGGCCTGGCGGGCTTCCAGGTCGTGCGGCGTGTTGACCGCGCGTTCGAGGTTGGTCGACAACAGGCGCAAGGCTTCGCGCGCCAGCAGGTCGGAGAGGGGATTCTTGCGGTGTTTGCTGGTGTAGGCCTCGATGGCATGCACCATGGCATCGATGCCGGTAGCGGCAGTCACCGGGCCGGGCAGGCCGATGGTCAGTTGGGCGTCGAGAATTGCCAGGTCCGGCAACAGCTGGTTCGCCACTACGCCGGATTTGCCGGTGGCGGTGGTGACGATGGAGATGGGCGTGACTTCCGATCCTGTGCCTGCAGTGGTGGGCACCTGAATCAACGGCAGGCGCGGGCCGGTGGCCTGGTTCACGCCGTAGATGTCGGTCAGGCCCTGTTGCTGTGCGGGGTGCGCCAGGTAGGCGACCAGCTTGGCGGTGTCCATGGAGCTGCCGCCGCCGAAGCCGACGATCAGGTCGGCGTTCATGCCCCGGGCCTGTTCGGTGGCGGCCAGCACCAACGCTTCTGCCGGGTCGGCGAGCACATCGCTGTACACCGCGTATTCGATACCGGCGCTGGCGAAGCCCGGCAGCACGCTGTCGAGCAGGCCGTGCTTAAGGATACCGGCGTCGGTGACCAGCAATACACGCCGGGCGCCGCGGCTGGCGCATTGTTCGGCCAGGCCGGCGGCGCTACCGGTGGCGCAGATGAGGTGGGCAGTGCTGCTGAAGGTGAATCCTTGCATGGGGTTAACCTCGTATTCTTGTCATGGGGGGGAGCTGTTTTCCGCACCTGGCCGGGGCGGCGGCTGTTCGGGTTCGGCCGGTGGATCGGCATCGATGATCTGCTGGGCGATGGCTTCCATGCTGGTCCGGCGCGTCATGGCTTCGCGTTGCAGGCGCCGGTGGGCATCGTTTTCGCCGAGGCGATGGCGGGCCATCAACAGCGCCTTGGCCATGGAGATCTTCGACACTGCCGGCTGCCGGCTTTGCAGCTTGCGCAGCTCGGCGAGCATGTCGATGCGCGCCCGCCAGGCGGCGCGCGCCATCAGCAATTGGGTCAACAGACCGAACGGCCGCAAGGGCCGTTCGATGACCGCCGCCGGTTGCGTTTCCAGCACCAGTTGCAGCATCGACGGGTTCTCGTAGCCGACCACGGCGATGATCGGCGGCGCCTGTTCGCTCAGGCTTTCCACCAGTGTCTGCGTATGGCTGCGCTGGCTGAGTTCCACGGCCAGCAGCACCACGTCGACCCCTTCGGGCAACGTCGTGGGCACCGGCCAGCGCTGTTCGACGATGCAGCCGATGCGCTGCAACTGGTCGAGGACGATGCGGGCCTCACCGTCCTGGGGGTGAATCACCAGCACGCGCAGGCCCTTGAGTTCGCGCAGCAGGGACGGCGCACTGGTCATCTCGGCCTCCGGCAGCTCATGGCTGTGCGTCCATCTGGTAGTCGACCATGTAGGGGCTCGGCGGCACCGCTTCGGCGCTCTCCAGCACCAGTTGGAACTGGCGTCGGTCGTCGAGCCGGGCAATGCGCGGCCACAGCCAGGTGTGCTGGGTCTGCGGGTCGATCTGCACAGTGCCTTGAGGTGCATCGAAACGAGCGCCGGCCAGGGCTTCGCGCAGGGCCTGCGCCGAATCGTCGGCGGCGCGGCGCGCGGCCTGGGCGAACAAGTGCACCTGAAAATAGGCGGCCTCGGCGCCGGAAGTGATGGCTGCACCTTCGCCGAAGCGCGCGCGATAGCGGCTGACGAACGCCTGGCTGGCGGGCGTCTGCAACGTCGAGAACCAAGGTGCGGCCGAAATGTGGCCTTCGGCTTCTTCGTCGGTCATGGCCTGCACGTCGACCTCGTTGGTGGCCAGGCTGACGATGGGCACGCGTGCAGGATCGAAGCCCGCCTGGCGGTAGGCCCGGTGCAGCGAGGGAATGTCGCTGCCGACGATGGTCGAATAGATGGCGTCGGGTGCGGTCTCGCGCACCCGCTGCATGACCCGCTCGAAGTCCTCTGCGGTGGCGTGGAACGGCAGGTAGATCTCGTCGACGATCTCGCCGCCCACCTGCTCGAACAGCTCGCGCATGATGCGGTTCGATTCGTAGGGATAGACATACGAACCGCCCACGAACAGCACGCGCCCGCCATAGGTCTGCAGGACGTAGCGGGCCAGTTGCAGCGAGTTCTGGTTGGGCGCCGAGCCGGTGTAGAAGCAGTACGGCGAGTATTCGAAACCTTCGTACAGCGTTGGATAGAACAGCAAGCGCCGACGGCTTTCGACCACCGGCAGCACGACCTTGCGCGTGCTCGACATGTGCGTGCCGAACAGCACCTGCACCTGATGGTGGTCGCACAGGTGCAGGGCGCTGTCGCGGTAATCGTTCGGATCGGCGCCGGGGTCACCATCGATCGCGGTCACGCGGCGGCCGTTGATCCCGCCGCTGTCGTTGACCTCGGCGATGGCCAGGTGGGTGGCGTTGGCCTGCGCGGTTTCCGACGCCGCCGTAAGGCTGGCGCGGGAGAACAGCAGGCCTACCTTGTAATCGTCGCCGTTCATGAGCTCAGGCTTTCCCAGTCGATGTGCTGTTCGAAGTGATGCGCGGCCTGGTAGAGGGTCGCCTCATGGTAGTCACGGGCGATGAGCATCAGGCCCACCGGCAACCCTGCCGCCAGCCCGCAGGGGATGGACATGGCCGGGTGGCCGGTGACATCGAACGGGGCGGTGTTGGCGTTCATTTCCAAGGCGCGCGTGACCCAGGTCGCAGGTGTGGCATCGGCGGCCGGCAGTTTCGGCGCCTTGAGTGGCACGGTCGGCATGAGCAGCAGGTCGTAGCGGGCGAACTGCTCGTCGTAGGCGGCACGCAGCTGCCGCGCGGCGTTCTGTGCCCGGGCGTAGTACTGGCCGCCGAATCGCTGGTGGGCATAGTGGCCTGCCAGCAGGCAGGTCTTCAGGTCATGGGGGAACGCGTCGGCCTGCTGCTGCCAGTCGTGTTGCGCGCGCATCAGGCTCTCCACGTACAAGCCCTTCCAGTTGGAGCCGTAATTGTAGCCGCGCAGCAGCTGCGTGGTGCCTTCCACGGCAATTGGCGTCCAGATGGCATGACCCAGCGCGTGCAGGGGGATGGAAACCTCTTCCACCTGCGCGCCCCATTCGGCAAACAGACCGGCGGCACGGCGCACTGCAGCGTCGACGTCGGCTTCGGAATTGGCGTGGCCGAAGCCCTCGCGGACCATACCGATGCGCAGCCCCGAAACACCCGCGCCGAGCGTCTGGGTGTAGGCCTGCACCGGCATCTGCCGATCCTGGCGCGGATCCAGGCCATCGGCACCGGCGAGCACTTCGAGCAGCAGGGCATTGTCGGCCACCGTGGCGCTCATCACGCCGGCGTGGTCCAGGGTCATTTCGATGGGCATGATGCCGGTGTAGGGCACCAGCCCGTGGGTCGGCTTCATCCCGTAGATGCCGGAATAGGCTGCCGGGATGCGCACCGAACCGCCTTGATCGGTGCCGATGCCCAGATCCACGTCGCCCGCGACGATCAGCGCGGCGCAGCCCGAGGACGACCCCCCAGTCGAGTGGCCCGGATTGCGCGGATTGTGCACCGCGCCGGTGGCGTTGGTATGACTGCTGCCCGACACGCAGAAAAACTCGCAATGGGCCTTGCCCAGAATGCTGCCGCCAGCGTCGAGCACACGCGTGGCCACGGTGGCGTCGACGTCCGGCACGTACCCTTGCAGGGTCGAGGCGCCATTCATCATGGGTACCCCGGCCAGGCAGATGTTGTCCTTGAGGGCGACGCGCTTGCCGCTGAGCTTGCCGCCCGCCGCCCCATGCAGATCGGTGCGCATGTACCAGGCGTTGTAGGGATTCTGCGCAGGCGTCGGCAGGTGCCCGGCGCTTCTGGGGTAGCGTTGCGGGACGCTGGCAGGCTGCAACTGGTCGAGGCGGTCATAGTCCTGCCAGACGGCTTCGAGGATGTCGGCGTATTGCTCGAGTAACGGTGCTTGCAGGTGCAGACCCAGCTGGCGGCCGGTTTCGGCGAGCTCGGCCTGGGTGGGACGTTGAATGGACATGACGATGAATCCTCAGGAATGAAAGCCCATGAAGCGCTCGGCAAGCGCTTCGGCGGTGGTGCTGGCGGGGTCGACTTCATCGACCAACTGGCCGTTCTCGATGATCAGGATGCGATCGGCCAGCGCCGTCAGGAAGTCGATGTCCTGTTCCACCAGGATGATGCCCAGGCCTTGTTCGCGACGCAGGCGTTGCAGGGTTTCGATGATCTCGTCGCAGATGGAGGGCTGGATGCCTTCGGTGGGTTCGTCGAGCAGGATCAGCTTCGGGTTGCCGCACAGGCAGCGCGCCAGGGCCAGCAGTTGTTGTTCGCCGCCCGACAAAGCGCCACCGGGTTGGTCGAGCAGCCGTTGCAGACGCGGGAAATACGCCAGGATCCGCTCGATGGTGGCCGGGGCCTGGGCGAAGTGCTTCACGCAGCCCATGCGCAGATTCTCGCCGACGGTCAGGAACGGGAAAATCTGCCGGCCCTGGGGCACGTAGCCGATGCCGGCCCGTGCCCGCTGGCTGGCGTCGGCACGACTCAGGTCCTGGCCTGCGAACTGCACGCTGCCCGACAGCGCCGGCAGCTCGCCGATAAGCGCGCGCAGCAGGGTGGTCTTGCCCATGCCGTTACGCCCGAGCACGCCGATGCAGCTGTCGGTGGCGCCGCGCAGAGCGATGTCGCGCAGCACCGGCACGCGCCCGTAGCCGGAACACAATCCATTGACTTCAAGCATGTTTGATCTCCTGTTTGCCCAGATAGGCTTCGCGCACCAACGGATTCTGAGTCACCTCGGCAAAGCTGCCCTGGGCCAGCACCGCGCCCTGGTTGAATACGGTGACCGTGCCGGCGATGAGGCGAATGAACTCCATGTCGTGCTCGACCACCACCACCGTGCTGTGCGCGTTGATCTCCTTGATCAGGGCGGCGGTCTTGCGCACTTCCTGATAGGTCATGCCGGCAGCGGGCTCGTCCAGCAGCACCAGGGTCGGCTTCGAGGCGAGGATCATGCCCAGCTCGACCCATTGCCGTTGACCGTGGGCCAAGTCGCCCACCAGACGGTGGCGGTGTTCGCTCAGGTCGATGCGTTGCAGCGTCTGCTCGGCGGTTTGCCGGGCCTGCGCGGCGCTCTGGTTGCGGCTGGCGGCCAGGCGAAGGTTTTCCAGTACATCGAGGCCGTCGAACACACTGGGTGTCTGCGTCTTGATGCCGATACCCAGGCGCGCGATACGGTGCGGCGGCAGGCCGCTGATGCGCTCGGCCTGGAAGTGGCAGCTGCCGTGGGTCGGCTTCAGCTGCCCGCTGAGCAGTTTGAAGAACGTACTTTTACCGGCACCGTTGGGACCGATGAGGCAGCGAAGTTCACCGCGGTGCAGGGTGAAATCCACCGCTTTTACGGCGTGCACGCCGCCGAAACTGACGCCCAGACCTTGGGTTTGCAGAAGCACGCTCATACGGCGCCCTCCTGTGGCACGGCGCTGGTGGAAGCGGGACGACGCCTGAACACGCGCCCGGCCAACGTGCCAAGGCTGGGCAGCAAGCCACGCGGCAGCAACATGACGAAGGTCAGCAGAATCGCGCCCAGCACCAGGCCGCTGTCCACCGTCTGCTGTTCGCCCAGGCGTGCCATCAGCGCCTGCAGGCCGATGCAGGCCAGGATCGGCCCGAACAAGGTACCGCGACCGCCGACGATGACCCAGATGATGATCTGCGCCGACTGCGCCAGGCCAAACACACCCGGGCTGACGAACGCGCCCCAGTTGGCGTACAGGCACCCGGCCAGGCCGGCGATACCGCCGCCCAGGCTGAAGACGATCAGCTTGTGCAGGCGCGTGTCATAGCCGAGCAAACCGGCGCGCTGCTCGTTTTCACGGATGGCCACTACCACCTTGCCGAAGCGACTGGCGAGCAGTGCGCGCAGGCCCAGGTAGCAGAGGATCAAGGCGCCGCCGATCACCTGAAACAAGGTTTCGGGCTCCAGCACGCGCTCGGGATCGAACGGCACGTTGAGCGTCGGGATCGCTGGAATGCCGTTGAAACCGCCGAGCAGCGCACTGCCGATGTGGTATTCGCTGCCCGAGGTGGAGTTCATTACGTTGAACAGAATCAGCGTCACCGCCAGGGTGATCACGCCCAGGTACACATCGCTGATGCCACCGTAGAACATGAAGTAGCCCATGGCCGCAGCGAACAGCGCGGGCACGGCAATGGCCAGCAGCACCGGCCAGGTGCTGTCGCCAATGTTCAGCACACCGACCGCATAGGCATAGGCCCCCAGGCCGAAGAACGCGGCCTGCCCGAAACACAGGATGCCACCGAAGCCCCAGATGAACGCCAGGCTCAGCGCCAGCAGGGCCATGACCAGGTAGATGGTCAGCGAGAGCAGGGTGAACAGGTCCAGCCAATACGGCAGAACGCCGACCAGCACGGCGGCCAGCGCGCAGCCGAGCACCGGCAGCAGATCACGAAATGCGACAGGCATCAGAACGCCCTCCGAAAGAAACGACCGGTGATGCCCTGAGGCAACACGCGGATCAACACGATGGCGGCCAGCAACAGGGCCACCTCACCGAACACCGGGGTGCTGAAGAAGGTCACCACCTGGCTGATGACGCCGAACGCACCGGCCGCACTCAGCGTGCCGGTGATGACGGCGCTGCCGCCGCCGATCACGGTGATGAAGGCCTTGGCGATGTAGCTGGCGCCCAGCGTCGGGATCACCCCGGTGAGCGGTGCGAGGACCGCGCCGCCGAGCCCGGCCAGGGCCGCGCCCAAGCCGAAGGTGAGGCTGTAGATGCGTCCGGGGTTGGCGCCCAGGGCGGCGGCCATCTTGGCGTTCTGCATGGTCGCCCGGGCGCACAGGCCGAACTGGGTGAAGCGCAGCAGCGCCCACATCCCCAGCAACACCGCCACGGCCACGGCGATGACGAACAGCCCGTAGCCACTGGTTTGATAGGCACCCAGGGTGATACCCGGCAACGGCGAGCTGATGCCCACCGTGGTGTTGCCGAACAGCATGGTCGCCGTGCCGGTCAACGCCAGGCTCAAGCCCCAGGTGGCCAGCATGGTGTCGATCATGCGGCCGTACAGGTGGCGTATCAGCAAGCGCTCGACCAGCATGCCGAACAGGCCCACCGTCAGCGGCGCCAGCACCAGGATCGAGATCCAGATCGGCACATGCAGGTGGTGGGTTGCCAGGACGGCGACGTAACCGCCGAGCATCATGAACTCGCCATGCGCCAGGTTGATGATCTTCATCATGCCAAACACCACCGCCAGACCGATGCTGAGCAGCACCAGCGTGGCGATGGCGCCGACGATCTGCAGGGAAAAAATCGCGGCCCAATCCATGTCCGTCTCCTTACAGCGCGATGCTGTATTGCTTGGCATCACGCGGGTTCTTGACCAGGTCGCAGACCGCGGCGGTGTCCGAAGGAGCCTGCTGGGCGAAGCTTTGCACCACCTCCAGGCGGCGATCGCGCACCTCGGCGATGTGCACATCCAGAATGCAATGGTGGGTGGCCGGGTCGATGCTGACCTTGCCGCTGGGCAGGTCCAGGCTGATGCCTTTCTCCAGCGCCTCGATGACCGCCATGCGCTCGATCGAACCGGCCTGGCGAACGCCCTCGGCCCACAGCATCATGCCCTGATACGCGCCCATCGCCAGTTCGGTGATGTACGGATAGTCGGCGCCGAAGCGGGTGTGGAAGCGTTCGACGAACGCGGTGTTGAGTGGGGTCTGCAGTTCCTGTACGTAGTTCTGGCAGATCAGGATGCCGTTGCACTCTTCGGGCGAGAGCACGATGTGCTCGTTGCCCCCGGCAAAGGTGGTCGAAGCGATCGGCAGCTTGCCGGTCATGCCGGCAGCCTTCCACTGGCGATAGAAGGACATGTGAGCGCCGCCGACCAGAGCCGACCAGACGAAGTCCGGCTTGGCTTCCTGGATCTTGGAAATGGTGGCGCCGAAGTTGGTCACGTCCAGCGGGAAGAACTCGATTCCCACGCTCGACCCACCAGCCTGCTCGACGTACTTCTTCACCCAGGCGGTGACGATCTGCCCGTAGTTGTAGTCCGCCGCGACGATGTAGACCTTCTTGCCCCATTTCTGGGTCACGTGGGACACCAGCTTCTCCACGGTCTGGCCTGGGGTCACGCCGGTGCCGAAGAAGTTGCGATCGCACACGCCGCCTTCGTACTGGTTGTCGTAGAAGTACAGCGTCTTGTAGCGGTCCAGCACCGGACGCACCACTTCACGGGAGGCGGAGGTGATGCCCGCATGCACCACCGCCACCCGATCCTTGAGCGCCGCCTGCTGGGCGTACTGGGCGTACAGCTGCATGTTGGACTGGGTGTCGTACTTGATCAGGCTCAGCGGCCGGCCGAGCAGGCCGCCCTGGGCGTTCAGCTCTTCGGTGGCGAACGTCAAAGCATCCACGATCGGCTTGCCATAGATGTCCAGGCCGCCCGAGCTGTCGTACAGCGAGGCGATCCTGATCGCGTCGTCGGCGGCGAAGGCCGACAGGCTCTTGAAGCTCAACGCCGACAATGCGGCAGCGGAAATGGCGGACGAACGCAGGAAGGTACGACGATTGATAGCCATGCTCAGTGCTCCTGAAACCAGCCCCGTCATGCCATCGCCAGCCGGATCGCGGACAGCCGAACGGGCCGCCGTGCAAACCGGAAAAGGGGAGGAGTGGGGCTGGATGAAATGCAGGCGAGGGAAGGTGGGGCCTGATTTCACGTGACCGACGACGCTGTCGGCTGAATGGGTGTCGAGCGTTTCGCTTGTGAACCGCGGCCGCATCGTTGGGGCCGGGTCACCCAGGGCGCGGGGGCGCTGGGGGAAACTGGTGTCACGTGGGGAGTGACCCGATACGCAGAGCAAGTATCAGGCCATTGCAGGTAAACCATTGTTCAGGCTTGAAATTTACTTTGGCAAGCTGCAAGTGCAATAACCAGCCGTGCACTCAGTTGGGAACCCTGCACTCAAAACGTGCAGGGCAGCCTACCCAAGTAACACGAACGTGTTGGGCCGATCAGCTCAAGCGCAATACGCTCTCGACAGGCTCACCGCTCTGCAGACGCTGCAAAAGGGCAGGTTCCGCAGCATCGCTGGCCAAAGCAATGTCGATGACCGCCGTCAATGCCGAAGCAGTGGTGATCAGCAGGCCATTGTCATCCCCCAGTACCCAGTCGCCTGGGCTGACGCTGACGCCTCCACACTGCACGGTCACGTTCTGCGCACTGGTGGGATCGCTTCGCAACTTGGTGGTCAAAAGGCTGGTACCGCGGGCGAAGACAGGCAGGCCGGCGGTGCGCAGCTCATTGATATCGGTGACCACGCCGTCGACGATGAGACCCCGAGCACCTTTTGCCATGGCGGCGCAGCAGGTGACACTGCCGACGCAGGCGTGGTGGTGGTCGCCTTGCATATCGATGATCAGTACCTCACCGGGTTGCAGGTCGACCAGGGCCTGATTCACTGCCAGGGCATCGGCGTTCGCGACCTTGAGGGTGCGCGCTCGGCCGACCACTTTGACGCCGCTCAGCTGCGAGGCGATGGCGTAGCTGACAAAGCCTTCTTCGAGAAAATGCCCCAAGGTCGCAAAGCTCACCTGCTGCAGTTTTGCTTCGAGTTGCTGTTCATCACTCATGCCGTTGCCTCTTTGTCGATCAGTTCGGCGACGCAGTCGATTTCCAGCGCCACTCCCCACAGCGACACGCACACGGTGGTGCGCGCTGGTGGCGCATGGCCCAGCACCTGGGTGTAGACACGGTTGAAGGGTTCCAGCTGCGCCGGATCGGTCAAGTACCCGTTCACCTTGACTACATGTTCGAAGTCCGAACCTGCGGCGATCAATATCGCTTCGAGGTTGCGCAAGGTCTGGCGAACCTGATCCTCGAAGTCGGCAGGTTGTAAATCGAAATCTTCACGAGCGGGAATCTGCCCGGCGGTGAACACCAGATTGCCGCTGATCACCGCTTGCGAGTACGGGCCGACCGGACCGATCGTGCCTGGGGCGGCAGTTATGCGCTTCATGTCATACCTCGTTCGAGCACGGGTTGGAAAAGAATTGCCTGGCCACCTGCACGGGGCCAGACATTGGCTTAGTTGGACTTGGGTCCAGCGGTGGTCAGGTTGCGTTTGAAGGTTTCGGTCAACAGCAGCAAGGCGATCAGCGACAGCAACGCGGACCCGATCAGGTACCAGGCCACCGACGAGCCCTTGCCGGTCCAGTTCAGCAGCGCCGTAGTGACCATGGGCGTTGCCGCACTGCCCAGCAAGCCAGACAGCATGTAGGCCACCGACAGCCCGGAATAACGCACCTTGGTGCCGAACAGTTCGGCCAGGAACGTGGCGATGGGGCCATAGTTGGCGGCGAACGCCGTCATCAGCAGCATGTAGCCGAGGAACACCAGCGGCAGCTCGCGCGTGTCCATCAACCAGAACATCGGGAATGCCACCAAGGCTTCGGCAACGATGCCGCCGATGATCACCGGTTTGCGGCCCCAGCGGTCGGACAGCGCGCCGAAAGCCGGCAGCAGGAAGATGCACAGGGCGCAGGAGGCGAGTATCACGCTGAGCATCACAGGTCGGGTGAAGCCCAGGGTCTGGGTGCCGTAGGTGAGGCCGAACGCGACGATGATGTTGAACGACGAACCGGTGGACATCGTGGCGATACCGCCCAGCAGCACCTGTTTCCAGTACTTGCGGCAGATTTCCGCCAGCGGCACCTTGACCTCTTGGTCGCGCTCCTTGGCCTGGTTGAAGGCAGGCGTTTCGGTGATGTTCAGTCGGATGTACAGGCCCACGGCGATCAGCAGCACACTGCCCAGGAAGGGAATCCGCCAGCCCCAGGCCAGGAGGTCTTCGGTAGACAGTGAACTGGCGATTGCCAGAAATGCCAGGTTGGCGATCATGGTGCCGGCCGGTACACCGATCTGGACCCACGAACCGTACAGGCCGCGTTGATGCGCCGGGGCATGCTCGACCGCCATCAACACCGCACCGCCCCATTCGCCGCCCAGCGCCAGGCCTTGGATGATGCGCAACGTCAACAACAGTATTGGCGCCCATATGCCGATGGTGGCGTAATCGGGCAGCAGACCGATGGCGAAGGTCGCAGCGCCCATGACCAGCAGCGAGATCAGCAGCATCGATTTACGCCCCAGTCGGTCGCCGAAATGGCCGAACAGCGCTGCCCCGACGATACGTGCGCCGTATGCCGAGGCAAAGGTGCCGAAGGCCAGCAATGTGCCGACCAGTGCGTCGAACGCGGGAAAGAAGATCTTGTTGAACACCAGCGCCGATGCGGTCGCGAAGACGAACAGGTCGTACCATTCGACGGTGGTGCCGATGACGCTGGCAACAGCGACCTTTCTCATGTTGACCGGGGCTTGCGGTGTAGCCAGGTAGTCGGGTGCGCACGCAGAACTGTTCATGCCTGTCTCCAAAATGAGCCGTTGCACAACGGAATGTGTTTAGGGCGGCAGATAGCGAGTGATGCGGCGCCCGCGTCCGGGCGCTTTATGGGTGAAGCTTGTTATAGAAACGGAGGCTCGACGGACTCTCGTCGCACGGCCGCCATCGAGGCGGCACCTGCAGTGTTCTCAGCGTTGTGTACGTTCGGTCACGGCATTGAGCAGCACATCGCAGCCCTTGCGCGCATCCTGCGGGTCTATGGCTTCGGCTTCGTTGTGGCTCAGCCCGCCCATGCAGGGAATGAACACCATGGTGGTGGGGCAATGTCGCGCGAGCAGGATGGCGTCGTGGCCTGCGCCGCTGACGATGTCTTGATGGGGGTAGTCCAACGCATGCACCGCACGCCGCACGGTCTCGACACAGTCGCCGTCGAAAGGGGTAGCGGGGCTGAGCCAGTGGCGCTCGATGCTCAGCGCCAGGCCGCGCGCATCGGCGACCTGCTGGAAGCGTTCGTGGACCTGCCGTTCCATGAGGTCAATCTGCTCATCCTGGTGATGGCGCAGGTCGACGGTGAACGTCACGCTGCCTGCGATCGTGTTGCGCGATGACTTGGCGATGTTCACTTGGCCGATCGTCACCAAACCCTGTGGATTGAACTGCGCAACCAGCGCTTCGAGTTGCCCGGCCATTTCGGCAACACCGAACAAGGCGTCCTTGCGCAATGCCATGGGTGTCGTGCCGGCATGGGCACTCTGGCCCTGCACCTGCACATCGAGCCAGCAGATGGCTTGCCCGCCCGTGACCACACCGACCGGCAGCCCGTTGTCTTCCAGAATCGGGCCTTGCTCGATATGAGCTTCGAAGTAGGCATCGAAAGGGCGCTGGAACGGCGCATCGCCGCCATAACCGATGCTCTCAAGTGCTTGGCGCACGCTGACACCCTCGCTGTCGCAGGCGTTCAGCGCGGCGTCCAGCGCCAGGCTGCCGGTGAACACGGCAGAGCCGAACATGGCGGGCGTGAAGCGTGCGCCTTCTTCGTTGGTCCATACGGCGATCTCGATCGGGCGCTTGTTGCGGACCCCCGCATCGGCAAGGCTGCGCACTACTTCCAGGCCACAGAGCACACCATAGATACCGTCGAACCGCCCACCCTTGGGCTGAGTGTCGAGATGACTGCCCATGACGACCGGCGGTAGCTGGTCATTCAAGCCGGGAAGCCGGGCGAACAGGTTGCCGATGGCATCGAAGGTGATGCTCATGCCGGCTTCGCGGCACCAGCCGATGAACAACTCGCGGCCCGCCCGGTCTTCCTCCGACAGGGCCAGCCGACAGTTGCCGCCCTTGTCCGTGGCGCCTACCTTGGCCATGTCCATCAGGCTCTGCCATAGCCGTTCGCCGTTGCATTTCAATACGTTCATGGAATCTCTCTTTTGGCTCTGTTCATCCGGGCCGGTTTCTACAGACCGGTTTCAACAGGTGGGTCACACCAGGTAGGTGCTCAGTAGCCCAGCGATGGGTCGACCTGATGGTTCAGGACTTCACCGGCGAGCAGCCGGCGGGTGTTTTCGGCGACCTGACGCACGATGCAGGGATGGGAGGCGGCCGATGCCATGTGCGGCGTGACCACCACCCCAGGCATCTGCCACAGGGAATGATCGCTGGGCAATGGTTCTTGCTCGAACACATCCAACACCGCCCCGCGCAGTTGACCGGTGGCCAGCGCTGTTTGCAGATCGTCGATCACCAGGTGCTGGCCGCGTCCGCCGTTGACCACTGCAGCACCGCGCGCCAGGCGCGCGAAAGTGTCCCGATCGAGAATGCCGTGGGTGGCATCGGTCAACGGCAGCAGATTGACCAGCAGATCCAGGCCTTGAAGAAAGTCGTCGAATTGCTCGGGTCCGTGATGACAGGCGATTCCGGCCAACTGCCGTTCACTGCGTGCCCAGCCACGCACGGCATAGCCTGCGCCGGCCAGGTCTGCGGCAATCGCAGCGCCCAGTGAGCCCAGACCCATGACGCCGACCTTGAACTGCCCAGCCGTGCGTTGAGGGTGACGGAGCCACTGACCTTGCCTTTGCTGGTGAATGGCCCGATCGAAGTCGCGGTGATAGTGCAGCACTGTCCAGCGCACGTACTCGATCATGCCACGGCGGTGATCGGGGTCGACGACTCGGCACACTGGCAGGTCCGCAGCGCTGGGGTCGGTGCGCAGGTGATCGACACCGGCGGCCACCGAATGCACCAGGCCCAAGTCGGGCAAGCGCCCCAGACTGCCGGCCGGTGGGTACCAGCAAGCGGCGACGATCGCCTGCTCTGCGGCAGGATCATCGGCAAGCACCGCCCGCAACTCGGGCGCGTGCTCGGCAAACGCCTGCTGCAACTGCACCAGCAAGCTGGGGTCCTTGCTCAGCAGCACGACAGTGGTCATGAGCAGTAGACCTCGCGCTGGTCTTCGATCAGGGTCAGGGCCGCCAGCCAGCCGAGGTGGGTAATCTCGTCGGCTTCGTCGCGAGCGAACTGTGCGGCTGTGAGCCGGCATACCTCTTCGCTGGGATACACCAGCTTGCTGTTACCAGAGAGGGCTTGAATCTGCGCCTGACAGGCGCGTTCCAGAAAGTGGATCTCCTGGAACGCGTGACCAACGCTGATGCCGGCGGCCAGCAGACCGTGATTGCGCAGGATCATCGCCTTGTGCGGGCCCAGGTCTGCCACCAGACGCTCACGTTCGGTCAGTGACAGCGCGATGCCTTCGTAGGTGTGATAGGCCAGGTTGCCGTAGTAGCGCAGTGCGTGCTGGCTGATCGGCAACAGCCCATGCTCCTGCGCGGCAACGGCCATGCCGGCGGCGGTATGGGTGTGGATCACACAGTTCAGATCGGGACGGGCCATGTGGATGGCCGAGTGGATCACGAAGCCGGCCGCGTTGACCCGGCTGATCGACGGATCCGCGTTGATGACAGTGCCGTGTTGATCGATACGCACCAGATCACTGGCTTTCATGTGTTCGAAGATCACACCGTAGCGGTTGATCAGAAAGTGGTGCTCCGGACCTGGGATGCGCAGGGTGATGTGGGTATCGATCAGGTCGGTCATGCGAAAGTGCGCGACCAGCCGATACAGGGCCGCCAATTCGCAACGTGCCTGCCACTCTACAGGGTCGATGTCGTCGAGCTTTTGCATGTGAGTTCCTTGTCAGGTCCCGGATTGTGGCGCTGGCTGGTTTTATCCCTTAACCTGAATGTTTAATCAATTTGCTAATACTTAATCTGATTATTAGCCAGGTTACTGATGGTGAGCGATGAACAATGTGAATCCCGAGGACAGTCCCAAGCACTGGCATGCTCGGCGTTTATTGAGCGATCGGCTCGACTGGAATCTGCTGCGAGCCTTTCTGGTCATCGGCCAGGAAAAAAGCATCAGCCGCGCGGCCGCCCGGTTGTTTCTCACCCAATCTGCGGTGAGCCAGTCGCTCAAACGCCTGGAAGAACAACTGGAGTGTCCATTGATCCTGCGGCGTGGGCCACGCTTCGATCTGTCACCGGCCGGCGAAGAAGTGCTGCGGATCGCCGAAGAGATCTACGGCAACGTTGCGCGCTTGTCAGCGACGCTCAAGAGCCCCGAGGACGATGTGGTCGGCAAGGTTCGTATCCTGACCATCAGCAAGGTGCAGTCGGCGTTGTACGATGATTTTCTGGTGCAGTTCCATCGTGACCATCCCAGAGTGGAACTGGAGGTCGAAGTGATGGGCAGTTCCGACATTCAGAGCGCGCTGAGCCAGCGCACGGCCACCGTGGGGTTGGGCTTGTGCCGGTTTCCGCAAGCCAAGCTGGAGCGTCGACGACTGCTGCGCCAGCGCTATGCGTTTTTCTGCGGCAAGCGCCATCGCCTGTTCGGTCAGCGCAAGCTGCCCCTCGAAGCGCTGCAGAGCGAGAATTTCGTCAGTTTCACCAGCGATCAGGTGGGCGGCAATCTCTCGCCGCTGACCATGTTCCGCGACCAGCAGGGGGTTACCGGCAAGATCGTCGCCTCGTCCTCCAGCTTCGAGGAGATCCGCCGGCTGATCATCGCCGGCTACGGCGTGGGCTGCCTGCCCGAACATCTGGTGGACATCGACCTGCACAACGGATTGATCTGGCGGCTGCCGCCCGCCGAAGGCGTGGTCGATGTCGACGTGTTCCTGATGTGGAACCGCGACCAGCGCATGAGTCGCGCCGAAACCGTATTCCTGCAAGCCTTCGAGCAGGCGATCGAAGGCTTGCAGGTGGACTCGGCCTGAGGATCAGGCCGGCTCGGCCATGCAGCGCACCAGGCCATCGGTGAACACCGTTTCCGCCCGTGTCCTGCGCTGGTCGCGGTTCCACAGCAGGTGGATATCGACATCGGCCACGCCTTCATAGGGCGGCAGTTGCCACAGCAGGCCATTGCCGACATCCTCGGCCACCACATGCTCGGGCAGGCAACCCAGGCCCATGCCGGCGATGACCAGACGACGAATTTCTTCGAGGCTTGGCGATGAGGCGACGATTCTGCCGCTGAACCCCTGTTGGTCGCGGAAGATCGTCAGTGGCGAGAGCATGCCGCCAATCTGGTCGCTGGTGAAACTGACGAAGTTCTCCGCCTGCAACTGCTCCAGCGTCAGCCCGGCCTGGCCGTACAACGGGTGGTGTTGGCCGCAATAGAACATGTAGCGCTGACGCTGAAAAAGGCGTTGTTCGAGCCGTGGCTGCACTCGGCGGTTGAGACTGACACCCAAGCTGGCGGTCTTTTCCAACAGCGCGCTGACGATGTCGGAACTGCGCATCACGTCGATCTCGAAATCGACCCTGGGATGCTGACGATGGAACGTGGCCAGGTACTGGTCGAAGCGGGTGTTGACGATGCGGCTGACCATCAGTATCCGCACCTTGCCCACTACATCATCGCCCGGCTGCTCCAGGGTCTGACTCATCTGCGAAACCTGGCCATACATCTCGCCGGCGGTGGCGAAGATCTTGTGACCGGCTTCGGTCAAGTCAAAGCGCGGTCCCCGGCGAGCGATGAGCTGATAGCCCAACTGCTCTTCGAGGCGCTTCAATGCCTGGCTGACCGCCGGTTGAGTCAAGTGCAGGCGTGCGGCAGCGCGGCTGATACTCAGCTCCTGGCCGATCACCCTGAAGGTACGCAGCAGGTTCCAGTCCAGACGATCGTTGAGCAGGGGGAGTTCGCGGCGACCTTCTTCCATCGTTCGTCCAATTATCACTCAGATTTATAATATGCATAATAAATAGAACATTGACTAATCATAGCCCTGCGCCGAAAAATCATTTCCAGCAAGCGCCGTCAGAGCGCAGCGACCGTCGTTTATCTCCTGCCAAAACAACAACCTCTACGGGAGTCTCAATTCCATGAACCGTCCTGCTCAAGCGCAGCCAAAACGGGCCGCCGCCGCTGCGTTCATCGGCACCATGATCGAGTGGTACGACTTTTACATCTACGCCACGGCCGCCGCGCTTGTGTTCGGCCAGTTGTTCTTTCCTTCCACGGATGCCTTGTTCAGCACCATGGCGGCCTTCGGGACCTTTGCGGTGGGCTTCTTTGCGCGACCGCTGGGGGGCATCATCTTCGGCCATGTCGGTGACCGGATCGGGCGCAAGAAGTCGCTGGTCATTACCCTGTTGATGATGGGCGTGGTCACCGTCTGCATCGGCCTGCTACCGACCTACGCACAGATCGGCGTTGCGGCGCCGGTACTGTTGATCCTGCTACGGATCGTCCAGGGTATCGCCGTGGGCGGCGAGTGGGGCGGAGCAGTGCTGATGGCCGGCGAGCATGCTCCCAAGGGGCGACGGAATTTCTTCGCCTCGTTCGCCCAGCTGGGCAGCCCGGCGGGCCTGATCCTGTCATTGCTGGCATTCAGCGCGGTGACCCGGCTACCCGAAGCCGACCTGATGAGCTGGGGGTGGCGGCTGCCGTTCCTGGCCAGTTCACTGCTGTTGATCGTAGGCTTGATGATTCGTCTGGGCGTCAACGAGTCGCCCGAGTTTCTCGACGACAAGGCCAAGGCCGAACACGCTCGCAGTGTGCCAGGCCACACCGAGCAGGCACCGGTGGTGGAGGTCTTGAAAACAGCATGGCGACCGCTGTTGTTGTGCATCGGCGCCAACACCTTGGGCATTGCCGGGGTGTACTTCACCAACACCTTCATGATCGCCTACACAACCCAGCAGTTGAGCTTGCCGCGTTCGCTCATTCTGGAGTGCCTGTTCGTGGTTTCGGTCATCCAGTTCTGTATTCAGCCCGCGGCGGCGTGGATCGCCGAAAAAATCGGTGCCACACGGTTTCTGGCGCTGGTGGCGACCCTGGCGATGGCCTCGCCGTACCCGATGTTCGTATTGGTGAGCAGTGGCGAGCCCGGCAAGATCATCCTGGGGATTGCCCTGGCGGTGATCTGCATGGCGTCGTTCTACGCCGTGATTGCCGGTTTCGTCAGCGGCATGTTCGCCACCCGCGTGCGCTACACCGCCATTTCCCTGGCCTATCAAGTGTGCGGCGCGGTTGCGGGCGGCCTTACTCCCTTGATCGGTACCTGGCTGGCTCATACCTATGCCGGTCAGTGGTGGCCGATGGCAGTGTTCTACACCTTGATCGCAGGCACCTCGCTGGTATGCGTCCTGGCGCTGGCGCGCCGTCACGCCGCCGCTCACGACCTTGAAATGGCCGGTGTCACGCAACCGCGCTGAGCCCATCAATTTTTCGGAGAACCCGTCATGCGCAGTTTCTTTCACCCAGAACAATTGCTTCATCACCCGCGCAGCTATTACTCCCGAGGTCAGATGCGCACGCCGCAGGAAATCCCCGAGCGTGCCTTGAACCTGGTGAAGGCCGCCGAGTCGCTGGGCTTTGCCATCGAGCAGCCTAGCGATTTCGGTCTGCAACCTTTGCTGGCCGTGCACAGTTCCGCGTACCTGGCATTCCTGCAGGAGGCACACCAGCGTTGGAAAGAGGTGCCTGAGGACTGGGGCGATGAAGTCATGTCGAACATCTTCGTTCGCGAGCCCAATGCCCTGCGCGGCATCCTCGCGCAAGCGGGGCGCTATCTGGCTGATGGCAGTTGCCCGGTTGGCGAGCATACCTGGCGCGCAGCCTACTGGTCGGCGCAGTGTGCCGTGGCTGCTGCTCAGGCCGTACTCGACGGAGAACCCGCCGCTTATGCGCTGTGCCGCCCACCTGGGCACCATGCGCGGGCCGAGGCCGCCGGTGGCTTCTGCTACGTGAACAGCGCCGCCGTGGCAGCCCAGGCGCTGCTTGCCCGTTATGCCAAGGTCGCCGTGTTGGACAGTGACATGCACCATGGGCAGGGCATTCAGGAAATCTTCTACGAGCGCGATGACGTGCTCTACGTATCGATCCATGGCGACCCGACCAACTTCTACCCCGGTGTTGCGGGTTTCGACGATGAGCGCGGCGCCGGGCCGGGCGAGGGATTCAACTTGAATCTGCCAATGCCCCATGGCTCGACCGAGTCGGTGTTCATGGACAAGCTGGAGCAGGCACTCGACGCGGTGACCAGGTTTGGTGCCGACGTGCTGGTGCTGTCGTTGGGCTTCGACATCTATGAACTGGATCCGCAAAGCAAGGTGGCAGTGACCACCGCAGGCTTCGCTCGATTGGGCGAGCGGGTGCGCAGCCTCGGTCTGCCGTGCGTGATCGTTCAGGAGGGTGGCTACCACCTGGAATCCCTTGAGGACAATGCACGCGCCTTTTTTGTCGGGCCTCAGGTCTGGCAGCTCGATGGTGGCGGCGACTGAGCCGTTTATCCGCTGAAGATTGCTGCACCCCATGCAGATATATACTGCAAATCCACCGTCTTGTAGAACCCCGAGCGAGTTTCCATACTCACTCGCACTACTGACCGACTGGAGAACGACATGGCCGCAGTGATCCGTTTCAATCAACCGGGCGAACCTTCCGTGCTGTGGGAGGACACTGAGGCCGAGCAGGCGCCGGGGGAGGGGCAGGTGTGGCTGCAGCAGGCGGCCATTGGCGTGAATTATCTCGACGTCACCCAGCGCAACGGTGCGGTCAAGGTGCCGCTGCCGTCCGGCCTCGGCCTGGAAGGTGCCGGCACCGTGGTGTCGGTGGGGGCTGGGGTCACCAACGTGCAGCCGGGCGACCGCGTGGCCTATGCCACAGGCCCGCTGGGCGGCTATGCGGCGCAGCGGCTCTATCCTGCGGAACGTCTGGTGAAGCTGCCCGCTGGCGTCAGCTTCGAGCAGGCGGCGGCGGTGCTGTTCAAAGGCATCACCGCGCAATACCTGCTCAAATCCACCTACCCCGTGGGCCCCGGAACGACGATGCTGCTGTACGGCGTCGCCGGTGGCCTGGGGCAGATCATGGGCCAGTGGGCCAAGCACCTGGGCGCGTACGTCATCGGTGTGGTGTCCAAGCCCGAAAGTATCGAGCGGGCCAGGGCCGTGGGCTGCGACGAGGTGCTGGTGTTCGATGCGGCCACGCTGGCTGCGGATGTGGCGAAGCTGACCCAGGGGCGCAAGGTGGACGTGGTCTACGACCCGATCGGACGGATCTCCTTCGAGGCGTCCCTGGACAGCCTGCGACCGCGGGGCCTGATGGTGTCGTTCGGCGCGTCCTCGGGCGCTCCGGCGGCGGTCGAGCTGTCCACCCTCAATGGCAAGGGCTCGCTGTTCCTGACCCGGCCGTCGATCGTGGCTCATACGGCCTCCGCCGCCGAGTATCAGGAGCGCGCCGCCGACGTGCTGGCAGCGGTCGAGGCGGGGATCATCACGCCGCGGATCTGGAAGACCTATCCGCTGGCCGAAGCAGCGCGTGCCCATGAGGCACTCGAGTCGGGGCAGTCGGGCGGGGCGATCGTTCTGACGCCATGACCCCGGACCTGCTCGACAGTCAGCACAGCGACGAGATCGCCGCCTTCCTGGCCGTCGCCAGCCAGGGCTCGTTCGTCGCCGCCGGGCGCTTGCTGCAGCGTCATCCCACGGTGATTTCCAAACGCCTGGCCGCCATGGAAAAGCGGCTGGGCGTGCGACTCATGGAGCGCTCGACCCGCCAGGTGCGCATCACCGACGTCGGCGCGAAGCTGGAGCAGCGCCTGCGCTCGGCGCTGTCCCAGATCGCCGAAGCCGAGCAGCAGGCCACCTCGGGCGTCGCGCAGGTGCGCGGCGTCCTGCGCCTAGCGCTGCCGGCGGCCATGGGGCGCCTGTGGGTGGCGCCGTTGTTGCCCGAATTTCTAAGCGCGCACCCTGGTGTTTCGATCATTGCCGACTACAGCGAGCATGTCGTCGACATCATCGAGCAGGGCTATGACCTGGCCCTGCGCATCGGCGAGCTGGACGACAGCCGGCTGATCGCCAACAAGCTCTGCGACCATCGCCGCATACTCTGCGCGGCTCCCGCCTACATCGAACGGTTCGGCATGCCGCTCAGCCCCAGCGACCTCGTCCGGCACAACTGCCTGCGCTTCAGTGGGCTGGCGTCGTTTCCGGAGTGGCGGCTGCACCATGCACAGCGGCAGGAGAGCGTGACGACCCAGGGCACCCTGACCTCCAACGACAGCGAAACCCTGCTCAGCGCCGCATTGGCGGGCGTGGGTATTCTCGGCGCCGGCGAGTGGCTGATGAGCCGTGAGCTGGCGTCGGGCGAACTGGTTCAGGTACTGCCCGACTGGCGACTGGATTCAGTGGGCGGGGTCTACCTGATACGGCCGTCCTCGAAATTTCCGGCGGCCACTGTTCTGGCGTTCAAGGCATGGATCGAATCCAGGTTTGCCAGTGGGCCGCTCTGGGCGTTGTGAACGGTCCCTGGTGGATCGTTTGGCACGCAAAGCGGAACCACGTCACAGTAGTGTCACTGTGATATTAAAGTCTCTGACAATTCGACCGATACCCCCATTACAAGCGAACACATGAGGGCCAAAAGCCATCATCAAATTTGCTTGTCCGCAACAAGTGATGGCACAATGTCATCATCGGTCATTGCGTCCTTTTATCCAGGGCTTTATGGCCTTGGTTGGTTCGACATGCCCCGTGCAGCTCTTGAGCTTCACGATCATGCCGACCGACACCCGATCATGCTGTCAGTCACGATCCGACAGGATCGCCAGGGAACAATGGCGGCCTGGATCACCGCGTAGCGCCCTATGAACGCGCCGGTATCCAGGGTCTTTACAAACACTCGCGCAAGCGAACCTATTCTCATCCAGAGGGGTGAGAACCACGCAAGCAAGGTTGCTTTTATAATCCCAGAAATGGGATTGCTACATTGGAACACAATGAATCGATCTATCTGCCTGACGCTCGGTCTGCTCCTTTCCGGCTGTAATGGCATCCCGACTCCCTTTGTAAGCGATGCTGCCTACAAAGACGCTTTCATGGTCACCTCCAGTCTTCCCGCCCCTCTTCTGTATCAAGCCTCGGCCGTGCAATGGAACGAGGACTATGCAGTTTCCGCCAAACACACGCCTTATCTGAGTGATGTCGCGTACCGCGGTCGCGGCGACGTGGTCTTCATCAAGCGCAAAGCCACTTCGGCGCCGCACTGGCGTCAGGCATCGGTGGGCGAAAGCGTCACCGCTGTGGGTTTCAGCCCTTTGCTGATGCCCGTCAAAGGCAGCGGTCAGGTGAAGGAAGGCAAGCTGCTGCTCCAGAACCTCAATGATGGCGTGCTCTATTCCATCCACGATGGTCCCAGCGCCGTAGGCATGTCCGGCGGGCCGGTGTATGGCAAAGACGGCTCCGTGGTCGGGATGACGGTGGCATTCGTGCCCACGCACTACACCCAAAACCTGACGAACAGCGACCTGGCCGATGCCAAGCGTGTGAGCGTGTTCATGGGTTACAAGGAAATCGAGAAGGAATGGCGGCGCTTTCAGGGTGACGTCAAGGTACCGGCCCCGGTTGCAGGCTACGTGATACGTTGAGTGGGTCGCGCGAGGGCAGGGGAGTTGTCGAGGCGGGGGACGTGGCGGGAAAAGCACGGCTCGGGCGGCCTTGGCAGCCGCCCAAGCCCTTCACTCATTTCTGAGCGCGAGCTGCGTCACGCAGGGCCTTGATCTTGTCATGGTTGCGCATTACGCCTTCATACTGCTTCTGGATCAAAGCGTGTGCCTCAGGGGTCACATCCTTGTTTTCCAGGGCCTTGGTGTAGCTCTTCTTGGCAACGTCTTCGCCACGCTCGGCTTCGTTGAGCAGGGCAACATCGTCTTTACCGGTGATGGCCGACTTCAGGTCGACCCAACGACGGTGCAGATCGCCAGCGACGCTGGTGGTGGTTTCAGCTTCGCCGCCCAGTTGACGGACGTAGGCTTGCAGCTCGGCAGCGCCGGAAGCGGTGTCGGCAGCAGCGGTAGTGAAGACGCCCTTGAGTTCGGCGTTATTGGTGTTCTCGGCGAGATCCTTGAAACCAGCCTCACCATCTTTCGATGTCTCGATGAGGTCGTTGAGTACCTTGATCGTTTCTTTATGAGTGTCGGTCATTTCAAAATCTCCGTGATGGACGGTCTGGCTCAGACCCAAGAGGCAGCCATGGCGTATGCATGGTACGTACGCTGTGATTAGGGCGCCCGGTTGTACCGAAGGTTCCGATTTTTTTGAAAATGAGCTTTCAGCGTTCGCACACAGGTCCTCTGCCAGACGCCTCGACACCTGCCAACGCCCAGCAAACTCAGGCGCTCGGTCCGGTTGTGTTGGCCAACTCCCTGACCAGTCGGTCCAACTGATCGAGTTCGAAGGGTTTGCGCAGCACCACTGCGCCGGCGATGGCATCCAGCGCAAGGGTGTCGGCATAGCCACTGATGAAGATGATCGGTAACTGCGGAACGAATTGGCGGGCCTTGCGCGCCAGCTCGGCGCCGTTCATTTCCGGCATCAGAAAATCGATGACGGCTACCGCGAAGCGCGTGTTTCCCAGCAGCGCCAATGCCTTGCTGCCGCGGTCGACGTCGATCACTTGGTAGCCGCGGGCGCGCAGGTCATCGACCAGCACCGTGCGTACCGCATCATCATCGTCGACGACCAGCACCGGCTGGGCGAAGGGTATCGCCGGCGCGGTCGTCATGGGCTGCACCACGCCGCGCGAGGGCACCTGCGGTCGCTCGGCCGCAGGCAGCACCAGCTCGAAAGTCGAGCCCTGGCCCGGTTCACTGGTGATCCTCAGATCCCCGCCGCATTGACGGCACAGGCCATACACCTGAGCCAGGCCCAGGCCGGTACCGCGGCCCGATTCCTTGGTGGTGAAAAAGGGTTCACAGGCCTTGGCCAGCACCTCGGGCGACATGCCCGTGCCGCTGTCGCTGACGTGAATCGATACCGTGGGCGGCGTGCTCGACGGCTCGGTGGGCGAGCACTTGACGGTGAACCAGCCGCCATCGGGCATGGCATCTCGGGCGTTCAGCGCCAGGTTGAGGATGGCCATCTCCAGTTGCAATGGGTCGGTGCTGACGAACAGATGACGGTTCGGCGTCTGCATGTCGATGTTGATGTCAGGGCCCAGTGCGTTACCCACCAGTTCGAAGGCAGCGTTGACGCTATCGGCGAGATTGACCGCCGATACGTTCAGGCGTTGCGTGCGTGAGAAGGCCAGCAATTGCCCGGTCAGGCGAATGCCCTTCTCGGTGGACAGGGTGGCCCTGGTCACATACTTCAGCGCCTTGGGATCGCTTACGAGGTGACGATGGAGCAGTTCGAGGTTGCCTGAAACGCCCATCAGCAGGTTGTTGAAATCATGAGCGATGCCGCCCGTCAATTGGCCTACCGCATCCAGACGCTGAGCGCGGTTCATTGCCTGTTCGGCGACGATGCGTTGCGCCGATTCCTGTTCCAGCTCGGCCCGCTTCTCGTCCAGTTCCAGCTCCAGACGCTGCCTGATGGTGGTCTCCAGTCGCCGTTGCTTGTGCCGTTGCAGGTCCAGCCGCGCGGTCACCCGGCCATCCTTGATGATCAGAATCACCAGCGGCATGAACACCGTTGCCACTACCAGGGCCAGTGCGGCAGGCGCACCGATGGCACGGGCGTTGACGGCCGACAGCAGCAGCCAGCCGATGACTGGCAGGATGGCGGTCAGCAGCAGCTGTCGGCGGGTCGCGGCGCCGGCGCGATTGCTCAGCGTGACCACGTTCAACCAGCCCTGGTCGGCCTGGAACAGCATCATCGACACCGCCAGGCACACCAGCGCCAAGGCGGTGTGCACCGCCATGGCATTGAACAGCAGCACCGAGTACAGGTCCTTCACGCCGTAGGCATAACCCAGCAGGCCAATGCCGGCCACGGCGAAGGCGAGCAGGGCGAGGACATCGCAGACTTTGTGTCGACCGGCGAGTTGCGCCATGCGCGCCACGCTCAGCAGGGCCAGGCAGCTCGCCGTGGCCGGGGAAACGCTGCCGTGGACGAGCGGCGAAGGGGCAAACAACCACGCGTTCACCGGGCCGCTGAAAACGTCATGACCAATGAGCAAGTGCGCGCCCAGCAAGGCGAAGGCGATGCACGCGGCGACTCCGGCGAGCAGCCAACTGGGGCGCGCACGCCGTCCCAGCAGGCAGGAAAGCGCCAGCGCGGCGAGGGCCATGGCCGTCAGTGGCGACATCCCCGTGAGGGCTGGCGCCAAGTGATCGAGCAGGGGTCGACCCAGCCCGTATTCGCACAGCGCTGCGGCACCGGTGAGCAGCGCCACCCAGGCCAATAGCTTGGCCACCCACCTGACCGAAGTCGCGGCATGCAGACGGCTCAATCCCCAATCGGAAGTGCGGGTTCCGATGTCCAGGTCGTCGTCAGGTGCGTGCATCGGTAACGGGCCTCCGTGGTGGCATGGGCGATCGAGGGGCGGGTGAGTGTGCGGCGAAGGCTGGGTCTGTCATTTGTAGAGCCAATACCGCCAAGTCTCAAGCCTTGGGCTGCTTTATTCGGATCGGCAAACTACCGCCACGCCGCTGCCGGTGGGGAATCGTTGCCGACTGGCAAACCCCTGCGCAGCTCAGCAATCTGGCCTCGCCCGACCGTTCATCAGCAGAGATCACCATGACACACATTCAACAGGTACACGATGTCGTTGCGCGAACGTTATGGGGTGAAGCCCGTGGCGAAGGCATCCGCGGACAAATCGCGGTGGCCTGGGTCATCCGCAACCGCGTTCAGGACGCCCAGCCACGGTCATGGTGGGGCGAGGGCTACATCGGTGTGTGTCGCAAGCCCTGGCAGTTCAGCTGCTGGAACCTTCGCGATCCCAATTACCCCTATGTCAGCGGCGCTCGTCCCATTCCCCCGGCGCAGCTGGCGCAAGCCCTGACAGTAGCCGAACAGGTGGTGGCCGGCCAGGTGGCAGACCCCACCGGCGGCGCCACCCATTACCACGCCACGCACCTCTGCCCACCGCCAGCCTGGACAAAGGACGCTACCCGCACCGTGGTGCTGGGTGGTCATGCCTTCTTCAAGAACGTGGCCTGAGCCTACCTGCAGTCTCGACAAAACCTGGTCAGTATTACCGCCCGTGCAACAGTGTTTCACCGCGCTGCGCTATGGCGATTTGTCGCAGCTGCAGGATTTTTTTGATATCGTTGCGTAACTAACTAATTAGTTAATGCTGTGGCGGCACCCGTTTCCCTGCCGGGAGCTTTGACGGGAGGCCGTGCAGGTCGTGGAACCGCGTCACCCATCGTGTCCTGACAAGCGTGTCGTACAGGCTTGCCTACACTGTGTTCGACCTTCCAGAAACGTTCATGCGTCAACAGGATCATGCAACATGACTAAGCCTCAACCTTCGCCAGCGGTGCGCCGTTGGCCCATCTGGGTCGCTGCCTTGGGCGTACTCGTATTCGGACTGCTCTATCTTGCTGGCGGTGGCTACCTCGCCGCGTTGGGTGGGAGCTGGTACTTCCTGCTGGCCGGTCTGGGCATGACCGTCGCCGCCATTGCCCTGTTCAAGTCGCGCCTGCTGGGCGCCTGGCTGTTTGCCGCGGTCATGGTGCTGTCGGTGATCTGGGCCCTGGTCGACGCCGGTCTGAACTTCTGGCCGCAGATCTCCCGTCTGTTCGCCCCGGCGGTGCTGAGCCTGGTGGTGGCGTTGGCCTACCCGACCTTGCGTCGGGCCAATGGCCTCAATGGCGGCCGTGCTGGTTATGTGCTCGGCGCCGTGCTGGCAGTGGCGGTGGTTGCCGGCGGCGCTGGCATGTTCGTGCCACACCCTTCGGTCGCGCCGACCGGTGAAGGCCCCGGCCTGACCCAGGTCAACCCGGCCAATGCGCAGAAAGACTGGGCCCATTACGGCAACGACGAAGGCGGCAATCGCTTCGCGGCCCTGGACCAGATCAACCGTGACAACGTCGCCAGCCTGGTACCGGCCTGGACCTACCACACCGGTGACGTCGCCATCAGCAACGGCAACGGCGCCGAAGATCAGGCCACACCGCTGCAGGTGGGTGACAAGGTGTTCGTGTGCACCCCGCACAACAACATCATCGCCCTGAATGCCGACACCGGCAAAGAGCTGTGGAAGAACGAGATCAATGCCCAGGCTGCGGTCTGGCAGCGTTGCCGTGGCCTGGCGTATTTCGATGCCAGCAGCCCGGTGGTTGAGTCCAGTGAAGGCAACACGCCGGTCAAGGCGGTGTCGGTCGCACCCGGCGCCAACTGCCAGCGTCGCCTGCTGACCAACACCATCGATGCCCGCCTGATTGCCGTGGACGCCGACACCGGCGAGTTCTGCCAGGGCTTCGGCAACAATGGCCAGGTGGACCTGAAAGCCGGTCTGGGCAAGGTTCCCGATTCCTACTATCAGTTGTCGTCCGCGCCGTTGATGGCGGGCACTACCGTGGTGGTCGGCGGCCGTGTCGCCGACAACGTGCAAGCCGACATGCCCGGTGGCGTGATCCGTGGTTTCGACGTGATCACCGGCGAGATGCGCTGGGCCTTCGACCCGGGCAACCCTGAAGACAAGCAGGCGCCGACCGGCGACAACACCTATGTACGCAGCACGCCCAACAGCTGGGCGCCGATGTCGTACGATCCGAAGATGAACACCGTGTTCCTGCCCATGGGCAGCTCGTCCACCGACATCTACGGTGTCGAGCGGACCGCGCTTGATCACCGCTACGGTGCTTCCATCCTGGCGCTGAACGCGACCACGGGTGAGGAAAAGTGGGTCTATCAGACCGTGCACAACGATCTGTGGGACTTCGACCTGCCGATGCAGCCCACCTTGATGGACTTCCCCAAGCCTGACGGCAGCAGCGTGCCGGCGGTGGTGATCGGGACCAAGGCGGGGCAGATCTATGTGCTGGACCGCGCCACCGGTCAACCGCTGACCGCTGTGCAGGACATTCCGGTCAAGGGCTCGGACATTCCCGGCGAACCCTATGCCAAGACCCAGCCGCTGTCGGTGGGCATGCCGCAGATCGGCGCGCAACACCTGAGCGAATCGGACATGTGGGGTGCCACGCCGTTCGACCAGATGCTGTGCCGCATCTCGTTCAAGAAAATGCGTTATGAAGGCCTTTACACCGCGCCGGGCACCGATGTGTCGCTCAGCTTCCCGGGCTCCTTGGGTGGTATGAACTGGGGCAGCTTGTCGACCGACCCAGTGCATGGCTTCATCTTCGTCAACGACATGCGTCTGGGCCTGTGGGTGCAGATGGTGCCCCAGCAGAAGGATGCCAAGGCTTCTTCGGGTGGCGAAGCGCTGAACACCGGCATGGGTGCGGTGCCGCTCAAGGGCACGCCGTATGCCGTGAACAAGAACCGCTTCCTGTCCATCGCAGGCATCCCGTGCCAGGCGCCGCCTTTCGGCACCTTGACCGCGATCGACATGAAGACTCAGAAAGTCGCGTGGCAAGTACCGGTCGGCACCGTGGAAGACACCGGCCCGCTGGGTGTGAAGATGCACCTGCCGCTGCCGATCGGCATGCCGACGCTGGGTGGCACGCTGTCGACCCAGGGTGGCCTGGTGTTCATTGCCGGTACACAGGACTACTACCTGCGGGCGTTCAACTCGGCCACCGGTGAAGAGGCCTGGAAAGCGCGTCTGCCGGTTGGCAGTCAGGGTGGCCCGATGACCTTCGTCTCGCCCAAGACTGGCAAGCAGTACGTGGTCATCACCGCTGGCGGCGCCCGCCAGTCGCCAGACCGCGGCGACTACGTGATCGCCTACGCCCTGCCCGACAAGAAGTAGCACCCACAGCCGCTGCTACAGGGGATCGCGGCGTCAATGTCTCACGCGGTGTGCCAAACAAACCGCATTGCACCCAGACGCGGTATGCACAATCCCTGTAGCAGCGGCGCGAGCCGCGTCGGCGGCGCATGCGGTGTATCAGACAATCCGCGTCGATGCCGGACGCGGCTTGCACCGCTGCTACAGGGGATCGCGGCGTCAATGTCTCACGCGGTGTGCCAAACAAACCGCGTCGCACACAGACGCGGCATGCACCATCCCTGTAGCAGCGGCGCACGCGGTGTGTCTACTTGCTCCGGGCGTCAAATCACCTCGGTGATGACCTGAACGGTGCCGCCCATGCTGACCTCATCGTCCACCTCTTTGCCCAACAGGCTTTGCCCCAGCGGCGAGCGTGGGGTGATGACCATGATCGGGCAGCCTTCGAACTCAAGCTTCAACCCCGCCGCATCCGGACCCAGGAAAAACCACTGGCGCGCACCGGTTGCCGATTCCAGCGTCACCAGCGCGCCCAGCTCGATTCCCGCCCGAAAATCACGCAACTGCAGTGCACGAAACTTCGCCAGTCCCTGGCGAATCTCCTCCATCCGTCGCGCCTGTCCGGTGGCCAGGTAGGACGCTTCCAGCCCCAGCGTGTCGTATTTGTTCTCGGCCACGTTCTCTTCGTGGGTGGCGGTTTCATAGGCCGTCTGGGCGGCCCGCTGGGCAACGTCCAGGTCCAGGGTCAGGCGTTCGATGATCGATTGCAGCAGGGCAGGCTTGTTCATGGGCAGACTGATGGTTGGGGCGAGCGCACGATTGTCGCACGAACCGCCTTTAGTGCTTCTGTGCACCGGTGTTTATGCGGACAATAGCGCGCTTTGTGTAACCGTTTGCGTTGGAGTCAGCCATGAAGGCCACCTGGGACATTTTCTGTACGGTCGTGGACAACTACGGCGACATTGGTATCACCTGGCGCCTGGCCCGGCAGCTGCAGGTCGAGCACGGCATGCAGGTTCGTCTGTGGGTCGACGACCTGGTGCCGTTCGCCCGCCTGTGGCCCGCGGCGAACGCCGAACAGGCGCAGCAGTGGCACGACGGCGTCGAAGTCCGGCATTGGAGTGGCGAATGGCAAGCGACCGAGGTCGCCGACGTGGTGGTGGGGGCCTTCGCCTGCAAGCTACCGCCCGAATATGTGGACGCGATGGCGGCTCGCAGCCCGTCACCGTTGTGGTTGAACCTCGATTACCTGAGCGCCGAAACCTGGGTCGACGGCTGCCACGGCCTGCCGTCGCCGCAGCCGGGCGGGCTGCGCAAGTACTTCTTCTTCCCCGGTTTCACCACGGGGACCGGTGGCCTGTTGCGCGAAGCCGGGCTGATCGAGCGGCGCGAGGCTTTCCAGGCCGATCCTGCGGCGCGTCAGGCGTTTCTCGCAGGAATGGGCGTGGAGCCCGAACCGGGGGCGCGCTTGCTGTCCCTGTTCGCCTACGAGCACAGCGGCCTGGCCTCATGGCTGGACGCGCTGGCTGACGATACGCGCAGCAATCATCTGCTGGTCCCCGAAGGACGAGTACTGGCCGATGTGCGGCAATGGTTGGGTGAAGCCTCCCTGGAGGTGGGCAGCCAGGTGCAACGAGGCAGCCTGAAGGTCCAGGTGCTGCCGTTCGTCCGCCAGAGCGAATATGACCGGCTGCTGTGGTGCTGCGATTTCAATGCCGTGCGCGGCGAAGATTCCTTCGTTCGCGCCCAGTGGGCCGCCGCGCCGATGGTCTGGCACATCTATGTGCAGGAAGAATACGCCCACTGGGAAAAGCTCGAAGCGTTCCTCGATCGCTACGGCGAGGGCCTGTCGCCCGCGGCCTATGCGGCGCTGCGCGGACTGTGGCGGGCCTGGAACCAGAGCGTGGAGGGCGCCGACATCGGCCCGGCGTGGCGCGAGGCCCTCGAACACTGGCCGGAACTGGTCGCGCATGCGCGTCAATGGTGCGCGCTACAGGCCGCACAAGCTGATCTTGCGACGGCGCTGGTGCAGTTTTACCGAAATTGGCTATGATACGCGGCCTAGATTTTTGTAAATCACCATCCAAATTCGGATATTCGTAATGAAAACTGGTAAAGAACTGAAACCCGGTACCGTGATCCGTATCGACAACGACCCTTGGCTGGTTCAGAAAGCTGAATTCACCAAGTCGGGCCGTAACAGCGCGATCATGAAGACCAAGCTGAAGAACCTGCTGACCGGCTACAAGACCGAAACCGTCTACAGTGCCGACGACAAGCTGGACGACGTGATCCTGGACCGCAAGGAAGCGACCCTGTCGTTCATCAGCGGTGACAGCTACACGTTCATGGATACCACCGACTACACCATGTATGAACTGAACGCCGAAGACATCGAAGCCGTTCTGCCATTCGTGGAAGAAGGCATGACCGACGTCTGCGAAGCCGTGTTCTTCGAAGAGCGTCTGGTCAGCGTAGAACTGCCGACCACCATCGTGCGTCAGGTCGACTACACCGAAGGTTCCGCTCGCGGCGACACTTCGGGCAAGGTCATGAAGCCTGCCAAACTGAAGAACGGTACCGAGCTGAGCGTTGCGGACTTCATCGAGATCGGCGACATGATCGAGATCGACACCCGTGAAGGCGGTTCGTACAAAGGTCGCGCCAAGTAAGCTTCATGCCTGCTTGATAGCGATGCAAAAACCCGACCTTGAGTCGGGTTTTTTTTTGCCGGGCAGTCATGCAAGACCAATGATTCCAAGGCGCTGTGCATAAACATACACAAGCCTTTGATGCGGAAAAACATTTACTGAAGTCATCACCTTTTTTCGGCCTGGATTCAACTAGCCTGCTGGGGAGCATGTTGATGTCCGGCAACCCGAGTTGAAGGTCAATGACGAAAACAGGGCAGGCGTTTTTTACCTATGGCGTGATCGGCATTGCCAATACGTTGATCCATTGGCAGTTGTTCTTCGTCTTTCGCGAACTGTTCCATACCACGCAAGCGACGGGCAATGTGCTGGCGTTTCTGATCGCGGCGTCCGGGTCGTTTTACCTGAATGCGTTTTTCAACTTCGCCGTGCCGGCGTCTCTGCTTCGCTATGCAACCTTCATGCTGTGCATGGGCGGTCTGAGTTGGGGGGTAGGCAATGTAGCGGACCGGTGGCAGTGGCCTGGTCTGGCGACGGTTTCGCTGTTTTCCATTGTGAGTTTGCTCGTCGGCTTTGCACTGGCCAACTGGCTGGTGTTTCGCAAGGCAACGCCATGAAGATTTCCCTGGTGGTGCCGGTGTACAACGAAGAGCAGGCGCTGGAACTGTTCTATCGCACCGTACGTGCAGAGCCTTCTCTGCGGCCTTACTGTGTGGAAGTCGTTTTCGTGAATGACGGCAGCACCGATCGTACCGCTCACTGTGCGGCGCAGATTGCGGTGAGCGACGCCCATGTGCTGTTGATCGATTTTTCCCGCAATTTCGGCAAGGAGGCCGCGTTGTTTGCCGGGCTCGAGTATGCCACCGGCGAGGCCGTGGTGCCGATGGACGTGGACCTGCAAGACCCGGTAGCGGTGGTTGCGCGGTTGATTCAGCCTTGGCGCGAGGGCGCCGACGTGGTCCTGGCCAAACGGCGGGATCGCTCCAGTGACAACTACGTCAAGCGGTACACGGCGTCGCTGTTCTATCACCTGCTCAACCGTATCGCCAGCCCTCACATCGAGGAAAACGTCGGCGATTTCCGCCTCATGGATCGGCGCGTGGTCGATGTGATCAAGGCGCTGCCTGAACAGCAACTGTTCATGAAGGGCGTGTTGTCCTGGGCCGGGTTCGATGTGGCCATCGTCGAATATGACCGAGCGCCGCGGGCCGCTGGCCTGAGCAAGTTCAATGTGTGGAAGTTGTGGAACCTGGCGCTTGAGGGAATCACTTCATTCAGCACGCTGCCGTTGCGCGTGTGGAGTTATGTGGGCGCCGTTGCCGCGCTGTTGGGGTTTCTCCACGGTGGCTATCTGTTGCTGGACACGTTGTTGTTCGACGGCCGCGTATCGGCCTTTTATCCATTGATCGCCGTAGCGGCCTTTCTTGGCGGTTTGCAACTGATAGGCATCGGTATATTGGGCGAGTATGTGGGCCGCATGTACATGGAGACGAAGCGTCGACCCCGCTATGTGATCAAGAACGTGGTCAGCCAGCGGCACAAAGCGACTGCCCATGAGCGAGAAAGGCATTTGCAGCCTATCCACGACCCCTCCTTCACGGAGGTCAGTGGTGAAAGGAACCGTTGACGGTGAATTGACCCCGCATCAGATGCTGCTGTTCTTTCTGCTGGCAGTGATGCTGTTCGGATTGCCATTGATCCTCGCCGATCATTATTACATCGATGACAACTGGCGAGCCCAGGTGGCCGGGATGGAATGGAAGGGCAGCGGGCGCATTCTGATCGAGTGGTTCCACCAGGGATTGTCCTTCACCCGTGGTGCGCCCAATCTGTTCCCGTTGCCGCTGCTGATCGCCATGGTCGCCATGGCCTACGCGCTCAGATCGCTTGCCACTCTGTACTTTCCCACGCCCACCATCGCTGCGTGCCTCGTGGTACTGCCACTGTGGTACAGCCCGTTCTTTCTGCAGAACCTTTCCTATCAATACGACGGACCGGCCATGGCACTGGGGGTCGTGGCGATGATCTACGCAACGACCTGGCGTCATCCCTCGTTCATGGTTCAGACCGGTATCGCGGCGTGTTGCATTGCTGCGGGCCTGAGCCTCTATCAGATGGTGATCAATATCTATGTCGGGCTGTGCTGTGTAGAGCTGATCCGCGCTGCCGGCGAGGGTGCCTCGACACGCCAGTTGATGCGCCTGATCGTCGACAAGGCAGTGCATCTTGCCGCCGGGGTGCTGGTGTACGGGCTCACCGCGTATCAATTCCTGACTCAAGAGCGCACGGCGTTGCGAACGCTCGATCCGGGCTGGGTTTCATTGCTTTTATCCGATGCGCAAACGGCAGCGCACCGTGTTGCCGCGTTGTACACCAGTGCCAATGCGTGGCTGTGCTGGGCGGTACTGGCGAGCGCCTTGGCCGGATTCTTTCTGATTGTGTGGCGAACGGTGCGACAGGCGTCCAGTGGCCTGGCGAAGTGGGTGAGGGCGCTGGCTTGTGTGAGTGCAGGGGGTACGGCGGTGGTGTCGATTCCCGGCCTGATGTTCCTTTTCGCCCCCTACCAGGACGGTGCCCGCCTGATGATGGGCCTGTCTTCTGCTCTGGTACTGGTTTTCTATCTGAGCCGTGTGGCGCTGACGACCCTCGATGCCAGACTAGGCCGGCTGCTGATCGTGCCGATCCTGGCCTTGCTCTCGTTTTCCTTCGCCTACGGGCGTGTCCTGAACCTGCACAAGGACTACTCCAACAGTGTGCTTCAGCATGTGGCCTATGACGTGGCTTCCCACACGGGCCTGCGCGGCATCGAACGGTACTACGCGGTGCAGGCCGATACGCGAGGGTGGCTGCCGGGGGCCGAAGGCACGTTCAGCCTGATGCCAGTGATGAAGTACGTGGTCAACATCGACTTCATCTGGCTGCCTGAAACCTTCCCGCGTGCCGCCGGAATCACCAACGTTTCAGCGGCATCTGCCGAACAGGCCGAGGCGGTCCGGCACAAGGTGCAGACTGGCATACCGCCTACCGTCGATAGCCTGTTCTATAGCATCTATGTGGACGGTACCCAGGCATACATCCGCCTCAAGCCGGGTACCGACCCCTGATTGCGCGCCTTTGATGTCGTGCGCAAGCATCGATCAATGCGAATGCCGCGGCACCTCGGACCCCCTGCACCCGACCAGAAAATCGAAGTCGCAGCCTTGGTCGGCCTGCATCACATGGTCGATGTACAACTGCCGGTAGCCGCCCACCAGCAACGACTGCGCGGGTGCCTGCCAGTCAGCCAGGCGGGCCTGCAGTTCGCTGTCGGGGATGTCCAGATGCAAGCGCCCGCTGGCGCAATCGAGCTCGATGTAATCGCCTTCGCGGACCACTGCCAACGGCCCGCCGGCGGCGGCTTCCGGCGCCACGTGCAGGACTACCGTGCCGTAGGCGGTACCGCTCATGCGCGCATCGGAAATGCGCACCATGTCGGTGACTCCTTGCGCCAGCAGCTTGGCCGGCAGACCCATGTTGCCGACCTCGGCCATGCCCGGATAACCCTTGGGCCCACAGTTCTTCATGACCAGGATGGAGCTGGCGTCCACGTCCAGGTCTGGATCGTTGATGCGCGCCTTGTACATGTCGAAGTCTTCGAACACCACCGCGCGACCGCGATGGGTCATCAACGCAGGAGTGGCGGCCGAGGGCTTGAGCACGGCGCCCAGCGGCGCCAGGTTACCGCGCAACACGCAGATGCCACCGTCGGCCACCAAGGGGTTGTCGATGGCGCGGATCACCTCGTCCTCGCCATAGATCGGCGAGTTCTGCACGTTCTGCCACAACGTCTGACCGTTGACGGTCAAGGCATCCGGGTTGGGGATCAGATTGTTTTCCCCCAGGCGGCGCAGAACGGCCGGCAGACCGCCGGCATAGTAGAACTCCTCCATCAGGAAGCGCCCCGACGGCTGCAGGTCGACCAGGGTGGGGGTGCCGCGGCCGATGCGCGTCCAGTCGTCCAGCTCCAGCTCCACGCCGATCCGGCCGGCGATGGCCTTGAGGTGGATCACTGCATTGGTCGAGCCGCCGATGGCCGCGTTGACCCTAATGGCGTTTTCGAACGCCTCCTTGGTAAGGATCTTCGACAGGCGCAGGTCTTCACGAACCATCTGCACTGCACGCATGCCCGACATGTGCGCGAGCACATAGCGACGCGAGTCCACTGCGGGAATGGCGGCGTTGTGTGGCAGCGACGTGCCCAGCGCTTCGGCCATGCAGGCCATGGTCGAGGCGGTGCCCATGGTGTTGCAGGTACCGGCCGACCGCGACATGCCGGCCTCGGCCGAGAGAAATTCGTCGAGGCTGATCTGGCCGGCCTTGTACGACTCGTGCATCTGCCAGACGATGGTCCCGGCGCCGATGTCCTTGCCCTTGTGCTTGCCGTTGAGCATCGGCCCGCCGGTCACGACGATGGCCGGCACGTCGCAACTGGCCGCGCCCATCAGCAGGGCAGGGGTGGTCTTGTCACAGCCGGTGAGCAGTACCACGCCGTCGATCGGGTTGCCACGGATCGCTTCCTCTACATCCATGCTGGCCAGGTTGCGGGTGAGCATCGCCGTGGGGCGCAGGTTGGACTCGCCATTGGAGAACACCGGGAACTCCACGGGGAAGCCACCGGCCTCGATCACGCCGCGTTTGACGTGTTCGGCGATGGTGCGGAAGTGGGCGTTGCACGGCGTCAGCTCGGACCAGGTGTTGCAGATGCCGATGATCGGCTTGCCATTGAACTGGTGATCGGCGATGCCCTGGTTCTTCATCCAGCTGCGGTACATGAAGCCGTTCTTGTCAGCCGTACCGAACCATTGGGCCGAGCGCAGGGTGGGTTTATTGTCAGGCATGAGGGCTCTCTTATTGTAAGACTTGTTTTTGTGTATGCCCTCAAAATAGGCCATTGGATCGTCGATTGGAAGAGCTTGTGAAGCAAATAGTAATACTATAAAGTCGATTTCAGTGAAGGTTGAGCGTCGTTTCAGGTCCCCCGAAAAGGGCGACGGGGCGCTGTGGCCTTCCCACCCAAAACAAGCATAAAAACAAGAAAGTGGAGATCGATCCCATGAGCCAGGAACTCGGGCTTATACGCCGCATCACCTTCAAATTGATCCCGTTCCTGATTCTGCTGTACCTGATCGCCTACGTGGATCGCTCCGCAGTGGGCTTCGCCAAGCTGCACATGGGCGCGGACGTGGGCATCGGCGACGCCGCCTACGGCTTGGGTGCAGGGCTGTTCTTCATTGGCTACTTTCTGCTGGAAATCCCCAGCAACCTGATGCTCGAACGCTTCGGCGCCCGTCGCTGGTTCGCGCCCGCATCATGATCACCTGGGGCGCCATCACCATCGGCATGGCGTTCGTGCAGGGTCCGCACAGCTTCTATGTCATGCGCTTCCTGCTGGGGGCGGCCGAAGCCGGCTTCTTTCCCGGCGTGCTGTACTACATCACGCAGTGGTTCCCGGTCCGTCACCGCGGCAAGATCCTGGGTCTGTTCATTCTGTCCCAACCCATCGCCATGATGATCACCGGGCCTGTGTCCGGCGCTCTGCTGGGCATGGACGGCGTGCTCGGCCTGCACGGCTGGCAGTGGTTGTTCATCGTCATCGGCACGCCGGCCATCCTGCTGACCTGGCCGGTGCTGCGCTGGCTGCCCGATGGCCCGCAGCAGGTCAAATGGATGAACCAGGCTGAGAAAGACTGGCTGGCCACTGAACTGCAGAATGACCTGCAAGCCTATGGCCAGACCCGCCACGGCAACCCGCTGCATGCGCTCAAGGATTTTCGCGTGCTGCTGCTGGCGTTGTTCTACCTGCCGGTGACCTTGAGCATCTACGGCCTGGGCCTGTGGTTGCCGACCTTGATCAAACAATTCGGCGGCAGCGACCTGACCACCGGATTCGTGTCTTCGGTGCCGTATGTATTCGGCATCATCGGCCTGTTGCTCATCCCGCGCAGCTCGGATCGTCTCAACGACCGCTACGGCCACCTGGCGGTGCTGTACGTGCTGGGCGCAATCGGTCTGTTTCTCAGCGCCTGGCTGAGCCTGCCGGCGGCGCAACTGGCAGCTCTGTGCCTGGTGGCGTTCAGCCTGTTCTCCTGCACGGCGGTGTTCTGGACCCTGCCGGGCCGCTTCTTCGCCGGGGCCAGTGCGGCGGCCGGCATTGCCCTGATCAACTCGGTGGGCAACCTGGGCGGCTACATCGGGCCGTTCGTGATCGGCGCGCTCAAGGAGTACACCGGTAACCTGGCCAGCGGCCTGTATTTTCTCAGCGGCGTGATGGTGTTCGGGCTGGTGCTGACCGCAGTGGTCTACCAGTTGCTGGAGCGCCGTCACGTGCTGCCGGCCGATGCGTTCGCCGCCAGCGCCCGTTCCTGAACCCAGCAAAAGGAAGCTCGTCATGCATCTGGTGCAATTTGAATTGAACAACGGTCAACGTCGGGTCGGTCTGGTCGACGGCGATCGGATCCACGAAGTGCGCGGCGCGAACAGCGTTCGTGAACTGGCTTTGGCCGCCATCGCCGCAGGCCATGGCCTGGCCCAGGCGGTGGATGGCTGTGGTCTGGGTGAGCAGCACGACTACCCGCAGTTGCTCGAGCAGGGGCGCATTCTGCCGCCGCTGGATCACCCCGATCCGGCGCACATGCTGGTGACCGGCACCGGCCTGACCCACCTGGGCAGTGCCGCCGCCCGGGACAAGATGCACCAGCACAGCGCCGACACGGCAGTCACCGACAGCATGAAGATATTCCAGTGGGGCGTGGAGGGCGGCAAGCCTGCCGCGGGCCAGCCCGGCGTGCAGCCGGAGTGGTTCTACAAGGGTGACGGCAGCATCGTCGTGCGGCCCGGCCAGGCGTTCCCCGTTCCGCCCTTTGCCGAAGACGCCGGCGAAGAGCCCGAGCTGGGCGGGCTGTACGTGATCGGCCCGGATCGCCGCCCGTATCGCCTGGGATTCGCCCTGGGTAACGAATTCTCCGACCATGTGATGGAACGCAAGAACTACCTCTACCTGGCCCATTCCAAGTTGCGCAGTTGCAGCTATGGTCCGGAGCTGCGCGTGGGCGAGCTGCCCGAGCACCTGTCCGGCACCAGCCGTATCCGGCGTGCTGGCGAGGTGATCTGGGAAAAGGAATTTCTCAGTGGCGAGGCAAACATGTGCCACAGCTTCGACAACCTCGAGTACCACCATTTCAAGTACGCGCAGTTCCTCAATCCCGGCGACGTGCACATTCACTTCTTCGGCACGGCCACGCTGTCGTTCGCCGATGGCCTCGCCACCCAGGTGGGTGATCGCTTCGAAATCAGTCTGCCGGAGTTCGGCGCACCGTTGGTGAACAGCGTTGGCCAGGCAGAGCAAGCGTTCGCTCCAGGCACCGTGGGCGTCCTGTAGGGGCGCGACAGCAGGCCAGAAGGATGCATCGCAGGTATCATGGTCCGACTTTACCCAGGAGGTCCGACCATGACCCTGCCCACCGCGCTAGAAACCTGCGACATGCTGCTGATCGACACGCTGCATGCCTTCGACTTCTCCTTCGACGAAGAGCAGACCCTGCACATCGAATGCATGGACGGCCGCGAGCTCAAGCGTTGGGCGTTTACCCTGGCTGAGCAGCAAGCGGCTCAGCCAGGTGCCGAGCCCGACAGCTTCGTTATCACTCGCGACGGCACGTCCCACACCTTGACTTGCCTCAGTGCCTTTTCGGCCCGCGACGAAGACGATGAAACCCAGGCGTGAACACGGTGGTCTGTAAAGTCCGATCCACGTTCGCTCCTGCTGCCGCAACAACATTCAGCGCCATGCAAGATCGGCCACACACAAGAGGCTTCGGAGAAACCTTCATGAAGCGAGTTCTGCTATCCATGCTTGTCAACGGCTTGGCCCTGACATCCCTGCACGCCGCTGCAGCCGAAAAATATGACCTGCTGGTGGGCACCTACACCCAGGGTTCCAGCGAAGGCATCTACCGCTATGCCTTCGACAGCACTACCGGCCAGATCGAGGCCCAGCCTCGGCAGACGGTCAAGAGTTCCAACCCGTCCTGGCTGACCTTGTCCCAGGACCAGCGCCGCCTGTTCGTGGTCAATGAAAACGGCCCCGGCCAGAAAGACGTGATTGGCAAGGTCACCAGCTTCACTGTGGACGACAAGACCCACGATATCCGTCAGGTCAATCAGGTGGCCACCAGCGGCGACGAGCCGACCCATTCCAGCCTGAGCCAGGACGGGCGCCACCTGTTCGTCGCCAACTATGCCGTCAGTGCCAATCCGGGCGGCAGCCTGAGCGTGCTGAATGTGGCCGAAGACGGCACCCTCAGTAACGTCGTGCAGGAGCTCAAGCACGTCGCCAGCCAGGTCAACCCCGAGCGCCAGGCCGGGCCCCACGTGCACTCGGTGGTGTCGCTGCCGCCTTCGGGCCGCTACGTCTACGCCAGCGACCTGGGCGCCGACCGGGTCTACGTGTACCGCTATGAGCCCAAGTCCGCCGAGCGTCCACTGGTGCCCGCTCAACCGGCCTCGGTGCAACTGCCGGACGGCAGTGGTCCGCGTCACCTGCTGTTCAGTCGTGATGGCAAGCACGCCTACCTGACATTGGAAATGAGCGGTCAATTGGCCATGTTCGATGTCAAAGATGGCAACCTGGTACGCCAGCAGCTGCTCGAACTGGGCACCGTCGGCAAGGAAAGCGCCAGCGGCGCCTTGCACCTGTCTGCCGATGGTCGCTTCCTCTACGTGAGCAACCGTGGTACGGCCAACCAGATGCTGGTGTTCAGCGTCGACCCTGGCACTGGCCATCTCAAGGAGATCCAGCGTCGGCATGTGGACGGCGATCACCCACGCGAATTCGCCCTCGACCCCACCGGTCACTTCCTGTTGATCGCCAACCAGAAGAGCAACCAGATCACCGTGCTCAAGCGCGACGCCAGCACCGGGATGCTGGGTGAGACGGTACAGAGCTTCAAGCAGGACGCGCCGTCGGACCTGAAATTCCTGACTCAGTAACCCGCTCCAGGCAACCCGGCGTGCCAGGCATGCCGCGTTGTCCGGGTCAGGGCGCTAGCCGCTGACCTCGACGCTGCTCAGCCCATTGCCCAGACGCCGCACCTGAATCTGCACCGGGATGCGTTCGTGCATCTCCTGCACGTGGGAAATCACTGCCACCTTGCGCCCCTGCGCCTGCAGGCCGTCGAGCGCATCCATGGCCAGTTGCAGCGATTCGGGATCGAGGCTGCCGAAGCCTTCGTCGATGAACAGCGACTCGATGCGCAGCGTGCTCGACGCCATCGAGGCCAGCCCCAGGGCCAGTGCCAGCGACACCAGAAAGGTTTCCCCGCCCGACAACGAATGCACCGAGCGCAGTTCGTCGCCCATTTCGGTGTCCAGCACCAACAGCCCGAGCATGCTGCCGCCGCGCTTGAGACGGTAGCGGCGCACCAGCTGACGCAATTGCACGTTGGCGTGATGCACCAGCAGGTCGAGGTTGTAGGCCTGGGCGATCTTGCGGAAGCGATCGCCTTCGGCCGAACCGATCAGCGCCGCCAGGCGTGCCCAACGCTGGTAGTGCGCATCGGCCTCGGCAATCTGCGCTTGCAGGGCCTGGTTGGCGCTGTGCCGACGCTGGTCTTCGGCTTGCTGTGCGCGCAGCTCGGCGCATTGCTGCTCCTGCCGTTCGACGTCCATCAGCAGGGCGGCGTGCTGTGCGTCCAGCGCCTCGGCACTGGCGATCGCGTCGACCTGTGTCCGATGAGCCTGCTGGCGCTGCTCGCGTTCGTGCAAGCGGATGCGCGCCTGTTCCAGGGTTTTTTCCGTGGTCTGCAGGCGGCTGCGCAGCTCATCGACCTGGGGTTCATCGATGGCGAGCAGTGCCTGCAACCCGTCATCGTCCAGGTGCGGACGCTGCTCGCGCCAGGCGTGCAGGGCCTGCTGCACGTCAGCCAGGGTTTGCTGCAATTGGGCCTGCTGCGCAGTGTCGGCCTCCAGGGCGCTGGAGGTCTGCACTGTCTGGGTTCGGAGATCCTGTTGCTGGCGGTCGACCTGCCGTTCCTGCTCGCGCGCCGTCTCGACCTGATCGTGCAAGGCCGTCTGCCAGGCGGACGCCTGGGCATGCTCGCCCAGCAATTCGCGTAGCCGTGCCTCGCAGGTCTGCAGTTGCGTGGACAGCGCCTCGACCCGCTGGCGTTGCTGCTCGCAGTCGGTCTGCTGCCGCGCATGCTCGCTGCGGGCCTGTTCGATGCGTCGCGCACGGGCGTCGAATTCCGACTGTTCTTCATCGCGCAGCTCGATCTGGGCCAGGCGCTCGACGATGTTCTGCTCCAAGGCCATGAACGTCTGCGCCGGGTGTTCGCGCAGGGCCTGCAGGCGAGCGGCGGGCAACTGACTGGCCAGCGCCTGTAACTCGTCGTCGAGCCGCTGCTGGTCGGCGTCCAGGTGGGACTGATGCGCCTGCAGTGTCTGCTGCGCCTGCTGGCTGGCTTCCCTGGCCTGCGCCACGGCGCGCTGCAGGGCGGTCGCCTGCTGTTGCAAGGCCAGCAGGCTGTTCTGCTGACGTTCATCCTCGTCGATCAGACGCGTGTGGTTGGCCAGGGTGTCGCGCAGCCAGTCCGCCGGCTGCTCGGCGTCGCTCAGGGCAGGGTAGAGCGGATGCCGGGCCAGCTCGGCGTCACCTGGCTGGTCGAGCCATTGTTGCTCCTGCGCCTTGAGCTGTTTGTGCTGCTCGATCAGCGCGCCGACTTCGGTACGCAGCTCGACCAGGCGTTCGGACAATGGCTTCAACGCAGCGCGGGCGCGTTGCTCTTCGTCGTCATCGTGCGCCGACAGCGCCTGCAACAGCGCCTCCGGAGCATGATAGGGGTGCTCGACACTGCCACAGACCGGACAGGGCTGCTCGGGCTGCAAGCGTTCGCGCAACTGTTCGACGCTTTCGCTGCGCGCCAGGCGCTGGCGTTCGAGCAGTTGCAGGGTCACCTTCAAGGCTTGCTCGGCCTGTTCATGGGCTGCGCGGAGCTCCAGCCCCTGGGCGGTCAATTGCTCGCGCCGGGCCAGCAAGGTGGCCTGCTGCTGGCGCCCTTGTTCGAGACGTTCCTGAACGGCGTTGCGCCGCTGCCACAGCCGTTCCAGTTCCTGTACGCCATGCAGTGCCAGGCGTTGCTGTTGCAGGCGCTGGGTCAGTTGCTGCAAGCGCTCGGGCAGTTCCTCGGCGCGGCATGGGGCATGCTGAAAGACGCGGGCAAGGTCGCTTTGATGCGCTTCCAGGCTCGTCTTTGTGGCCTGTGCCTGCGTCTGCAACTCTGGCAATTCGATCTGGCCCTGGCGCAGGCGACTGCTCAGCGTCACCACTTGCTGCAGGCGTGGCAGGTAGGCGCTCCAGGTGGCGGCCAGCGGCGCCAGCTCGGCGCTGCGTTCGAGCGCGTCGGAGACCTGCTGCAGGCGTTCGCCACTGTCGGCCTGTTGCTGCTCCATGCCCAGCAACGCCTGCGCCCCGGACGCAAGCTGCCGCTCGGAATCGGCCAGCGCCGGACTCAGGGGTTCGAGCTCGGCCTGCAATCGGCTCCGGTTTGACTGTTCGTCGAAGGCCTGCTGCAACCGGGGCTGCGCTTGGGCCTGTTGCGCCAACGCCTGTTGCAGCGTGCGCCCGGCCTGCTCGCGTTGCTCGTCCAGGTGTTGCTGCTGCACCGCCTGCCGTTGCTGCCGCGAACGCGACAGCTCGATACGTTCGGCCAGGGGCCGGAGCTGGGTGCGTACTTCCTGCTCGCGGCTGAACAGGTAGCGTTGCGGTGCCAGTTGTTCGAGCATGTGCAATTGCAAACGCTGCTCGCGCGCCTGCTTCCCATGCCTGGGATGCGTCTTGCACCTGCTGCCGTGCCGCCTGGCAGTCGTCGCTCAGGCGCCGGTCTTCGCGGTGCCACTGCTGTTGCTGTTCCACCTGCTTGAGATGCGCCTGGTGCTGCCGCAGTTGCTCGCTGGCGGTGTGAAATTCCAGATCCAGCGCTTCGCGCGCTTCGGCGGCCAGTGGCGCGATACCGGTGGCCTGGTCCTGCCAGTGCTTGAGCTGCTCGCGGGCGTCGCGGCTCTTTTCGAAGGCGCGTTTGCCCAGGCGCGTATAGAGCGCGGTGTCGGTGAGCTTTTCCAGCAGTTCGCTGCGTTCGTTGTCGTCGGCTTTGAGAAAGGCACTGAATTCGCTCTGCGCCAGCATCACCGCACGGGTGAACTGCTCGAAGTTCAGCCCCAGGCGGGCTTCCAGCAGCTGCTTGTATTCACCTTTCTGGCTGGCGAGCAGTTGGTCATTGTCCAGATCGCGCAGCGACTGCCGGCTGTTCTGCAACTTGCCCGCCGGTTTGTCCCGTGCCCGGTTGGCCTCCCAGCGCGCGCGATAGCGACGACCGTCGACGCCGAGGAAATCCACTTCCGCATAGCCCGCCCCGGTACCCCGACGCAACAGGGTGCGCGGGTCGTAGCTGCCGATTTCACCGTCGGCGTCGGGCACCTTGGCACTCTGCGACGCATTGCCCAGGCGCGGTACGGCGCCAAACAGCGCCAGGCACAGGGCGTCGAGCAGGGTGCTCTTGCCCGCGCCGGTGGGGCCGGTGATGGCGAACAGACCGGCGCTGGCCAGCGGTTCGGTGGTGAAGTCCAGTTCGAACGGGCCTGCCAGCGAGGCGAGGTTCTTCAGGCGGATGGCCAGAATCTTCATGGGGTTTCGCCCTCCAGCTGCACTTCCTGCAACAACTGCGCGAAGTCGTCCAGGGTCTGTTCGTCCACCTCGCTGCCGTAGCTGTCGAGCCAGGCGCGGCTGAACAGTTCGTGGGGGCTGAGCTGGTCCAGCTCGATCAGGGCGCCGACATCCTCGTTGTCGGCGTTGACCCGCCCGGCGTACTCGGCAGCGATCCGCACCAGACGCACAGCCTTGCCTTGCAGCGCGGTTTCGATGTGCTGGCGCAGGTCCGGTTGCGGCTCGTCGAGTACCACCCGCACTTCCAGCCAGGGGTAGCCCAGCACATCGGCCAACAGGTCCACGTCCGGTAGTTGCTGCAACTGTTCACGGACCTGCGGCAACGGCGCCGGGCCGATGCGCAGCAGATCGACCGCACGCGGGATCAGGATCGGTTCCACGCTCACCAGTTGCTCGCCGGCGCACTCGATCTCGAGGATCTGGTGCGGGTACTCGATCTCGGAAAACGACAGCGGTATGGGCGAGCCGCTGTAGCGAATGCGTGATTCGCCGTTGACCTTCTGCGGCTTGTGCAGATGGCCCAGCGCGACGTAGCTGATGCTGGCGTCGAACAGGCTGGCCGGCAGGGCTTCGGCGCTGCCGATCACCAGGCTGCGCTCGGACTCCATCGACACCGAACCGCCCGCCATGTGCGCGTGGCTGATGGCGATCAGTGCCTGCCCCGGCGAGCGTCGGGCATTGGCAGCGGCGATCAGCATCTCGTGCACCCGGGCGATGCCTTGCAGGTAATCTTCGCCCAGGGTTGCGCCGGTCACCTCGGCGGGGCGCAGGAAGGGCAGCGCCAGGCACCAGGCCTGCACCTCACCACTGGCATCGGGCAGTGGCAGCAACAACCGCTCGCTGTCGAGGCGGCCGTCTTCGAGCCACATCACCCGGCCCAGCGCATGGGTGCGCAGGCGGCGCATCAACGGCCCGGGCAATTCGATGCGCGAACCGGAGTCGTGGTTGCCGGCGATCATCACGATGGTCAGCTGCGGTTGTTGCTCGTGGGCGCTGACGATGAAGTTGTACAGCCGCTCCTGCGCCCGCACGGGCGGATTGACCGTGTCGAAGATGTCGCCCGCCACCAGCAGCACGTCGGGCTGGCGCTGGGCGAGCTGACGCAGCAGCCAGCGCAGGAAGCTTGCGTGTTCGAAGTCGCGCTCCTGACCGTGCAGGCTTTGGCCGAGGTGCCAGTCGGAGGTGTGGAACAGGCGCATGAAGGCTCCAGGGGGCAGGGAAGGCCGCCATGATAGCCGTTCGGTCCCGCGCTTCCCATGCGCCCGCTCGTGGCGGGATGTGACGAACCGATTTTTACGCTTTCTTTACGGCCAGGCCCGGGTATCGATCTCGCGCCTTTACACCCTGGCCTCGGAGAATGTCGGCAAGCGGCAGCCGCCGCGCCTGGAGATATTCCCATGTCTGTTCTGGACGGCCTGTTCCTGCTGCTGGCCATCGGTTTGTTCGTGTACCTGCTCGTTGCCCTCTTGCGCGCCAGTGGAGGCTAGTCATTGATGAACAGTCACGATTTCGCCCTGATAGCGGCCTTTCTCGCCTTGATTCTGCTGCCGGCGCCCTGGCTCGGACGTTTCTACTACAAGGTCATGGAAGGCCAGCGCACCTGGCTCAGCGTACCGCTGCAACCGGTGGAGAAGCTGTGCTACCGCTTTTCCGGTATCGATGCGCAACAGCAGCAGAGCTGGCAGCAATATGCCCTGGCGCTGCTGGTTTTCAATCTGGCCGGATTCGGCCTGCTGTTCGCCATGCTCATGCTGCAGGGATATCTGCCGCTCAATCCCCAGCACCTGCGTGGCCAGGAGTGGACCCTGGCGTTCAACACCGCCGTCAGCTTCATGGCCAACACCAACTGGCAGGCCTACAGCGGCGAAACTTCGCTCAGCTACCTGAGCCAGATGGCTGGCCTGGGCGTGCAGAACTTTCTCAGTGCAGCCACCGGGTTGGCGGTGCTGGTGGCGCTGTGCCGTGGCATCAGTCGCCGTTCGGCCAGTACTCTGGGCAACTTCTGGGTCGATGTGACCCGTGCCACCCTGTATGGGCTGCTGCCGCTGGCCTTGCTGCTCGCTGTTTTCCTTGTCTGGCAGGGTGTGCCGCAGACGTTAGCGCCCTATGTGGACGCGCTGACCTTGCAGGGCAACCCACAGACCATCCCCCTCGGCCCGGCGGCCAGCCAGATCGCCATCAAACAGCTGGGCACCAATGGCGGCGGGTTCTTCGGCGTCAACTCGGCCCATCCGTTCGAGAATCCCACGGCCTGGAGCAACCTGTTCGAACTGGTCGCGATCCTGACCATCCCGGTCGCCCTGGTCTTCACCTTTGGCCATTACGTGAAAGACCTGCGCCAGAGCCGGGCGATCCTGGCCTGCATGTTGACCTTGCTGTTGCTGGGCCTGGGGCTGTCGCTGTACGCCGAGCAGCAACCCAACCCATCGCTGGCCAGTGCCATGGTCGAGCAGACCGCGCCGCTGGAAGGCAAGGAAAGCCGCTTCGGCACCACCGCCAGCGTGCTCTGGTCGGTGACCACCACGGCCGCCTCCAATGGCTCGGTCAATGCCATGCACGACAGCCTCAATCCGCTCTCCGGGATGGTTGCGCTGGTCAACATGATGCTCGGCGAAGTGATCTTCGGCGGTGTCGGTGCCGGTCTCTACGGCATGCTCCTCAACGTGCTGCTGACGGTGTTCCTGGCCGGCTTGATGATCGGTCGAACCCCGGAGTACCTGGGCAAGAAACTCCAGGCGCGCGAGGTGCGCTGGTTGGTGGCGAGCCTGCTGGTCATGCCCGTGGGCGTGCTGGTGCTCAGCGCCATCGCCGTGAGCCTGCCGGGGCCGGCCGCAGCGGTGAGCAACCCCGGCCCCCATGGCTTCACTCAGCTGCTGTATGCCTACACCTCGGCCAGCGCCAACAACGGTTCGGCCTTCGCCGGCCTGTCCGCCAACACGGCCTTTCACAACCTCATGCTGGCTTTGGGCATGTTGCTTGGCCGCTTCGGCTACATCCTGCCGGTGCTGGCCCTGGCCGGAGCCCTGGCCAGCAAGAACGCCAGCGCGCCGAGCGCCGACAGCTTCGCCACCCACGGCCTGCTGTTCATCACCCTGCTGACCGTGACCCTGCTGATCGTGGGTGGCCTGACTTTCCTGCCGGTGCTGGCCCTGGGGCCGATCGCCGAGCACTTGAACCTGCATTTCTGAGGCCTGGACCATGAACCGATCGACCGTTGCCGCTGCCACGCAACCCTCACCGCCTGCCGGGGCCACCTTGAGTGCCTTGTGGCGACCCGCGCTGCTGCAGGCGTTCGTCAAGCTCGACCCCCGGCGACTGCTGCGCAGCCCCGTGCTGCTGGTGGTGGAGTTGTGCGCCGTACTGACCACCGGCCTGTGCCTGCTGCCCGACCCGGCAGTGTCGGCCTCGGTCGCCGTGCAGATTGCCGTGTGGCTGTGGTTTACCCTGCTGTTCGCCAATTTCGCCGAAGCACTGGCCGAAGGCCGTGGCCGTGCCCGCGCCGACAGCCTAAAGGCCGGCAGCCAAGGCCTGCAGGCTCGCCGGCGACGTGCCGACGGCAGCTTCGAGACGGTTGCCGCCACCGCCTTGCGCAAGGGCGATGTGGTTCGCGTCGAAGCCGGGCAGATGATTCCCGGTGACGGCGAGGTGCGCGAGGGCATCGCCGCCGTCAATGAGGCCGCCATCACTGGTGAGTCGGCGCCGGTGATCCGTGAATCGGGTGGCGACCGCTCGGCCGTCACCGGCAATACCCTGGTGGTGTCGGACTGGCTGCTGATCGAGATCAGCACCGACCCCGGCGAGTCGACCCTGGATCGCATGATCGCTCTGGTGGAAGGCGCGAAGCGGCAGAAGACGCCCAACGAAGTGGCCCTGGACATCCTGCTGATCGGCCTGACCATGGTCTTCCTGCTGGTGGTGGTCACCCTGCAGCCGTTTGCTCGCTTCTCCGGGCACAGCCTGCCGTTGGTGTTTCTCCTGGCATTGCTGGTGACCCTGATCCCGACCACCATCGCTGGCCTGCTGTCGGCCATCGGTATCGCCGGGATGGACCGCCTGGTGCGGCTCAACGTCGTGGCCAAGTCCGGCCGCGCCGTGGAAGCGGCCGGCGACGTCCATGTGTTGCTGCTCGACAAGACCGGCACCATCACCTTCGGCAACCGCCGCTGCAGCGCCTTGCATGCCGCGCCTGGCGTCAGCGACGCACAGATGGCCGAAGGTGCGCTGCTGGCTTCGCTGGGCGATGAGACGGCGGAAGGGCGCTCGGTGGTCGAGTTTATCCGGCCGCTGTTCAGCATCGACGAGCCGGCCGCCGAGCGCTGGCAATCGGTGCCGTTCAGCGCCCAGACACGGCTGTCGGGCGTCGACCTCGACCAGCAGAGCTACCGCAAGGGCGCGGTGGACTCGCTGCTGGCGTTCATCGGCCAGTCCAGGGCGCAGCTTGCGCCCGCGCTGGCCGAACACATCGAGCGCATCGCGCAGAGTGGGGGCACACCGCTGCTGGTGTGCCGCGACCGCCAACTGCTGGGTGTCATCCACCTCAAGGATGTGGTCAAGCCCGGCATTCGCGAGCGCTTCGAGCAACTGCGCAAACTGGGCATCCGCACCGTGATGGTGACCGGCGACAACCCACTGACCGCCGCCGCCATCGCTGCCGAAGCCGGGGTCGACGACGTGCTGGCCGAAGCCACGCCACAGAAGAAGCTGGCGCGCATACGCCAGGAACAGGCCGACGGCCGCCTGGTGGCCATGTGTGGCGATGGGGCCAACGATGCCCCCGCGCTGGCTCAGGCCGACGTCGGCGTGGCGATGAACGACGGCACCCAGGCCGCGCGCGAGGCAGCCAACATGGTCGACCTGGACAGCGATCCGACCAAGCTGCTCGACATCGTGCGTATCGGCAAGGAACTGCTGGTCACCCGCGGCGCCTTGACCACGTTCTCCATCGCCAACGACGTGGCCAAGTATTTCGCCATCCTCCCGGCGCTGTTCGCTGCGGTGTACCCATCCCTGGGCGTGCTCAACGTGATGAACCTGGCCAGCCCGCAGAGCGCGATCCTCTCGGCCATCGTCTTCAACGCCCTGATCATCATCGTGTTGATCCCCCTGGCCCTGCGCGGCGTGCGGGTGCAGGCCGACAGCGCCGCGCAACTGCTGCGGCGCAACGTTCTTATCTATGGCCTGGGTGGTTTGGTGGTGCCCTTCATCGGCATCAAGGCCATCGATATCGTCCTCACCGCTTTGCACCTGGTCTGACTCTGGAGCTTGAATGATGAACAGTTTGTTGCGTCCGGCCTTGAGCCTGATTCTGTTGATGACCTTGCTCACCGGCGGTGCCTATCCGCTGCTGGTGTGGGCGGTAGGGCAGTGGGCCTTTCCCGCCCAGGCCAACGGCAGCCTGGTGCACGACGCGCAGGGCCAGGTGCGCGGTTCCGCCTTGCTCGCCCAGGCCTTCACCGATGAGCGTTGGTTTCATTCTCGGCCTTCGGCAGCCGACTACGCGACCCTGGCCAGTGGTGCGAGCAACCTGGCGCCGAGCAATCCTGCGCTGGGCACTCGCGTGCTGGCGCAGGCCGATGAACAGTTCGATGCGCAGCAAGGTCCGGTTCCGCTGGCGCTGTTGACCACCTCGGCCAGTGGCCTGGACCCTGATCTGCCACCGGCAGCGGTGAGCTATCAGGTCCCCCGGGTGGCGCGTGAACGCGGCCTGCCCGAGTCGACTCTGCGCGCGTTGGTGCAGGCGCAGACCCGATCGCCCGCCATCGGCCCGGAGGTGGTCAACGTGCTGGCTTTGAACCAGGCGCTGGATCGGCTAACGTCACAGTTCCGATGACCACGAGGCGATGCCATGAGCCCAGACCATGAGTGATTCCGGCCGCGCCGATGCCCTGCTGGCCGCCTTGCCCCGCAGCGGGGGTGGTCGCTTGAAAGTGTTTCTCGGCGCCGCGCCCGGTGTCGGCAAGACCTACGCCATGCTCCAGGCCGCCCACGCTCGCCAGCGTCAGGGCATCGAGGTACTGGCTGCCGTGGTGCAGACCCACGGCCGCGCGGAAACCGAAGCGCTGCTGGTCGGTCTGCCCCAGCAGGCATTGCGGCGCTGCGAATACCGCGACGTGACCCTCGAGGAAATGGACCTGGATGCCGTGCTCGCTGCCCGCCCGGCCCTGGTCCTGGTCGACGAGCTGGCGCACAGCAATGCGCCTGGCAGCCGACACGCCAAGCGTTGGCAGGACGTGCAGGAACTGCTGGCCGCCGGCATCGATGTGTACACCACGGTCAACGTCCAACACCTGGAAAGCCTGAACGATCAGGTCCAGACGATCACCGGCGTGCAGGTGCGCGAAACCTTGCCCGATTGGGTGGTGCAGGAGGCCGACGATCTGCTGCTGATCGACCTGCCGCCGCGCGAGCTGCTCGAACGCCTGCGCGAGGGCAAGGTGTACGTGCCGGAGCAGGCCCGGGCCGCCATCGACGCCTTTTTCACCCAGACCAACCTCAGCGCCCTGCGTGAACTGGCCATGCAGACGGCCGCCGCCCAGGTCGACGACGATCTGCACGAAGGCTACCGCAGCCTCGGCCAGCAGGCGCCCAGCGTGCGCGGGCGACTGCTGGTAGGCATCGCCGCCGATGAGCAGGCCGAGCGCCTCGTGCGCCACGCCAGCCGCGTCGCCCGCCGTCGTCATCTGCCCTGGTCCGTGGTCCATGTCGATGACGGCTCGCTGCTCGATGAAACAGGGCGTCAGCGCCTGAAACTGGCCCAGCAGATGGCCGAACGGCTGGGCGGCGAGGTGGTGGAGCTGCGCGATGCGGAAGTGGCCAGGACCTTGCTGCAACACGCCGCCGACCGTCGCGCCAACCTGGTACTGGTCGGCCAGTCGCGCCGGCGCCGCTTCGGTGCGGGCCTGGCCGAGCGCTTGCTGCGCCATCCCAGCGGTCTGGAAATCAACGTGCTGGCGCGAGCTCAGGTGCCGTCACCGCCAACGCCGCGCACGCGGCCCGTCGGACGTTGGCGCGAGTATGCCCTGGCGGTGCTGGCCACGCTTTTGGCCAGCGGGCTGGCCTGGGCCGTGGCACAGGTGCTGGACTTGCCCAATATCTCCCTGGTGTTCCTCGCCGCCGTGCTGCTGGTGGCGGTCCGCAGCAGCCCGGGGCCGGCGCTCAGTTGCGCCGCGCTGTCGTTTCTGGCGTACGACTTTCTGTTTATCCCACCCAATTTCTCCCTGAGCATCCAGCGTCAGGAAGACGTGTTGACCCTGCTGTTCTTTCTGCTGATGGCAGCGCTCACGGGCAACCTGGCCGCGCGCCAGCGCCAGCAGCTCAGCGCCTTGCGCGAGACCCAGGCGCACACCGCGCAACTGCTGGAGCTGTCCCGACTGCTGGCTGCGGCGACCGACCGCCAGGCGGTGTTCAGTGCAGCCGCGCAGCACTTGCAGGGTTGGCCGGGGCTGGACATCTGTCTGCTCGAGCGCAGCGAGCAGGGCTGGAAGGTGGCCCAGGGCGCGGCGGTGTCGTTCTCGACCACCGAACTGGCGGCCGCGCAGTGGGCCGGCAACCACGCGCAACCGGCCGGGCTGGGCACCACCACATTGCCGGCGGGGCGTTGGTGGTGGTTGCCGGTAACGTGGGAGGGCCAGGTGCTGGCGTTGCTCGCGGTGGCCGAACAGCAGGCCGGTCGGCTCGACGACCCCGGCCGACGCCTGCTCGGCGCGCTGGTGCAGCCGGTGGCGCAGGCCCTGGCCCGCGCGGACCTGGCCCATGACCTGGAAGCGGCGCGCCTGCACGGTGAAACCGAACAGTTGCGCAGTGCCTTGCTGGCATCGGTGTCCCATGACCTGCGCACGCCGCTGACCGCCATGCGTGGCAGCATCGACAGCCTGCTGGCACTGGGCACGGCCCTGGCGCCGGACGATCGCCAGGCCTTGCTCGAGGTCACCCGTGACGAAGCCGAGCGCCTGGACCGCTACATCCAGAACCTGCTCGACATGACACGCCTGGGCCACGGCGCCCTCAAGCTGGCGCGGGACTGGGTGGCGGCCGGGGATATCGTCGCCAGCGCCGTGAGTCGATTGCGCGCGCCGCTGGCACCGTTGCAGGTCCAGGTGCAGGTACCTGCGCAACTGCCCTTGCTGTATGTGCATGCGGCGCTGATCGAACAGGCCCTGGTCAACGTGCTGGAAAATGCCGCGCGGTTCTCGCCCGTGGGCGGTCGCTTGCAAGTGTCGGCCCGTGTGCGCGACGACAGCCTGCTGCTCGCGGTCAGCGACGAAGGCCCCGGTATTCCCGAAGCCGAGCGGGCGAAGATTTTCGACATGTTCTACACCGCCGCGCGCGGTGATCGAGGCGGGCAGGGCACGGGGTTGGGCCTGGCGATCTGCCAGGGCATGGTCGGCGCCCATGGCGGTCGCGTGGAAGTCGGCAGCGGCATCGATGGCCATGGCACTTGCATCGCCTTATGCTTGCCGCTGCGCGCTCAACCGGGCGCCGATCCGGATACCTGAGCATGAGCCTTACCCATCCTCCTCTGGCCAGCACCTTGCTGGTCATCGACGACGAACCGCAGATCCGCAAGTTCCTGCGCATCAGCCTGGCCCTCCCAGGGCTACAAGGTGATCGAAGCGGGCACCGGCGTCGAGGGCCTGAGCCAGGCCGCGCTGCTGCGTCCGGACCTGATCGTGCTGGACCTGGGCCTGCCGGACATGGACGGCCAGCAGGTGCTGGAGCAGTTGCGCCAGTGGAGCTCGGTGCCAGTGCTGGTACTCTCGGTGCGCGCCAGCGAGGCGCAGAAGGTCCAGGCCCTGGACAACGGCGCCAACGACTATGTGACCAAGCCCTTCGGCATCCAGGAATTCCTCGCCAGGGTGCGTGCGCTGTTGCGCCAGGCCAGCGGCAGCCCGGTCCACGAAGCGGCGTTGCAACTGGGTCCGCTGCAGGTCGACCTGGCATCGCGCCGGGTCACCCTCGATGGCGTCGAGGTGGCCCTGACCCGCAAGGAGTACGCCGTGCTCGCACAGCTGGCGCGCTATCCGGGGCGAGTCATCACCCAGCAGCAATTGCTCAAGGACATCTGGGGCCCGACCCACCTCGACGACAGTCACTACCTGCGCATCGTCGTCGGCCACCTGCGCCACAAACTCGGCGACGACCCCGCCGCCCCACGCTTCCTCATCACCGAACCCGGCGTCGGCTACCGCCTGGCAAGCCCCGACTGACGCGCCGCTCCCCAGCCCACACCTATCCCCTGAGGTCGCTATCCCCTGTGGGAGCTATCCCTGTGGGAGCGGGTTCTACCCGCGAAAACGCCAGCCCCCACACCACCAATCCCGCAGCACGCAAGCCGTCCCCCTGTGAGAGCGGGTTCTACCCGCGAAGACGCCAGCCCCTACACCACCAATCCCGGATTTACATTCGAATCCAGCGGTGCCAGTGCCGACGCCTTCGCGGGTAGAACCCGCTCCCACAGGAACCCGCTCCCACAGGAACCCGCTCCCACACAACGGCACTTTTTAGATGGCACATCGTCTGACCCAGCATTACCCTGACGTTTTTCCCGAGGTGTCATCGATGAAAGCCTGGATCTGTGTGCCGCTGGTGGCACTGGCCTTGAGCGGTTGTGCCGGCAAGACCGCCTACCGTGACAGCTGCGCCACGCAGCTCGATGGTGCCTGGCACGAGCTTGACCTGGCCAAGGCCGAAGGCCTGGCCGGCACCGTGAGCTATTCCAAGGCGCTGTCACTGCTCACCGGGGCCAAGACCCAGCAGCAGTTCGAAGCCTTCGAGGGCTGCACCAACAAGGCCGAAAAAGCGCGGTTCTATATCCGCGAGTCGCGTGCCGGACGCTGAAGCACTTCGGTCGCCCAGAGCCGCCTGACAGCGGGCCGGCAGACGGCCAGCAGACGTAGTATCGACAAGGAGTGTCTGCCATGCGCAGCCGATTGGATGAATGCCTGCAAGCCGTCAATGAAGTCCTGCTGGGCAAGGAAACCCAGGTTCGCCTGGCGTTGACCTGCCTGATCGCCGATGGCCACCTGCTCATCGAGGACTTGCCCGGAATGGGCAAGACCACCCTGAGTCATACCCTGGCCAAGGTTCTGGGCCTGAGTTTCCAACGTATCCAGTTCACCTCCGACCTGCTGCCCGGCGATATCCTCGGCACGTCGGTGTTCGACAAGGACAGCGGTCGTTTCGTCTTTCACCCCGGACCGATCTTCGCCGAACTGGTGCTGGCGGACGAAATCAACCGTGCCACGCCCAAGAGCCAGAGTGCCCTGCTCGAAGCCATGGAGGAGGGCCAGGTCACCATCGAGGGCGCCACCCGTCCATTGCCCCAGCCGTTTTTCGTGATCGCCACGCAAAACCCTACCACCCAAGGCGGCACCTTCGCACTGCCCGAGTCGCAACTGGACCGTTTTCTCATGCGCCTGTCGCTCGGCTACCCGGCCAAGGCCGCCGAAAAGGCCTTGCTGATGGGCGAGTCGCGGCGCGATCTGCTGCCGCGCATGAGCGCCGTACTCGACCATGCGCAGCTGTCCGCATTGCAAGCCCAGGCCCGTGCAGTGCGGGCCAGCGACGCGTTGGTGGACTACGTACTGCGCCTGGTGGAAGCCACCCGCACCCAGCCGCAGTTCGCCTATGGATTGTCGCCACGTGGTAGCCTGGCGCTGCTTGCCGCTGCCAAGGCGTGGGCCTTGCTGCTCGATCGCGACTACGTGATTCCCGAAGACGTGCAAGCGGTACTGCCCTCAGTCGTCAGCCACCGCCTGCGCGAACGAGCCGACCCCACCGGTCAGGGCGGAGGAGCGCTGGTGCAGTGGCTGCTGCGGGAGGTGCCTGCGCTGTGAGGCGGCTGCTCGGCGAGCGCTGGCGGCGCTGGCAGGCGCGACGCTTGCCGGCAGCGCCGCGCATCGAGCTGGACCAGCGCAGAATCTTCATCGTCCCCAGCCGCAGCGGTACCGGTTTCATCGTCGTGCTGCTGTTGATCTTCCTCGCCGCCATCAACTACCAGAACAGCCTGGCCTATGCCCTTGTATTCCTGCTGGGCTCTGTGTTCGTCGTCGCCATTCTGCACACCTACCGCAACCTCAGCGGCTTGCTGGTCAGCGGCAACGGGGCCACCTCCGTGTTCGTCGGCGAGCAGGCGCGCTTCGGCCTGCGCCTGGAAAGCGGCGGCAAGGAGCACCAGGCCATCGGTGTGGGTTGGAACGCGCAGCAACTGCAACGCAGCGACGTCGCCCCCGATCACGTACAGGCCTTGGAACTGAGCTTGCCGACCGAGCGCCGCGGCTGGCTTCCAGCACCGCGCATGCGCGTGGAGACCAGCTTTCCCCTCGGCGTGCTCACCGCCTGGACCTGGGTCGACCTGGGCCAGCGAGTGCTGGTCTATCCGCAACCGTTGCAGGGCGAAGTGCCGACCTTGCACAGCGAGTCGGCGGATATCGAAGACCAGGCGCAACGCCTGCACGGCCAGGGCGTGGACGATTTTCAGGGCCTCAAGCAATACCAGCCCGGCGATTCCTGGCGGCGCATGCATTGGAAGGCCTATTCACGTGGCGAAGGGCTGCTGGTCAAGGACTTCGCCGACCTGCGCGGCCAGGAACTGTGCCTGGACTTCGTCGCGCTTGGCGGCGATGTCGAACAGCGCCTCTCGCGCCTGTGCTATTGGGTATTGGCCCTGTCCCGCGAGCAGCGGCCTTTCGCCCTGCAGTTGCCCGGCAATCGGCTGGACACCGACAGCGGCGACGCACACCGCGAGGCCTGTCTGCGTGCCTTGGCACTTTTTGGAGAACAGCCATGAGCACGCCCGCCGCGATTCCGCGCGTCAGCCTGACCTGGCTGCTCCTGGCGCAGTCGCTGGTACTGCTGCCGCTGTGGTGGCACGTGCCGTTATGGCTGCTGGGGCTGTGGCTGGGTTGCACCCTGTGGCGCGTCCAGGTGTTTCGCATGCGTGCGCGCTATCCTGGACGGCTGATCAAGGTCGCGCTGATGCTTGCGGTGGCCGCCGGGGTGTATCTGTCCAGCGGCACCTGGGTGGGCCTGGAGGCCACCGCCGCGCTGCTGGTGGCGGCGTTCCTGCTCAAGCTTCTGGAGATGCAGACCGCCCGCGATGCCCGCGTGGTGATCTTTCTCGGCCTGTTCTGCCTGGCAGTGGCCTACCTGTTCGATGCCAGCCTGGGCTGGGCGCTGTACAGCGTTCTGCCGCTGCTGGCGCTGCTCGCAGCCTTGATCGGATTGCAGCAGACCTCACTCATCGCACGCCCGATGGCCACTCTGAAACTGGCCGGTAGCCTGATGTTGCAGGCGTTGCCGCTGATGCTGCTGCTGTTCGTGTTCTTTCCGCGCCTGGAACCGCTCTGGTCGCTGCCGCTGCCTGCGCCGGGGCAGGGCGTGACCGGCTTGTCGGAAAGCATGAGCCCGGCCGACGTGGCCAGCCTCAGCCAGTCCGGAGAGGTGGCCTTTCGTGCCAGCTTCGAGGGCGCCATACCGCCCAAGCGCGACCTGTACTGGCGCGCGCTGAGCCTGGATGTGTACGACGGCCGTACCTGGAGCCAGTCGCCCTGGATCCAGACCCAACTGGCAGCGCTGTGGCAACCGACCGGACCTTCGCTCACCTATCAGGTCATCCAGCAGCCCAGCGGCAAGCCCTGGCTGTTCGCCCTGGACGTCGCGCGCACCGCCTTGCCCGGCGTGCGCCAGCTCAGCGACGGACGCCTGCAGCGTCGTCGCCCGGTCGACCAGCCGTTGATGTACGCGGTCACCTCCTGGCCGCAGGTGATCCGCGAACCCCAGCTGGCACCACCCGCATTGCGCACGGCGCTGCAATTGCCGGCGCAGGGCGACCCGCGCACGCGCCAGTGGGCGCAAGACCTGCACGCCCGTTTCAGCACGGCACCGGCACTAGTCAACGAAATGCTCCGACAGTTTCGCGAGCTGCCCTTCCACTACACGCTCAACCCTCCGGTGCTGGGCCGCGACAGCATCGACGAATTCCTCTTCGACAGCCGCCGGGGCTTCTGCGCCCACTACGCTGGCGCCATGGTCTACGCGCTGCGCGTGGCCGGGGTGCCCGCGCGCGTGGTGGCCGGCTATCAGGGCGGCGAGGTCAACCCGGCAGGCAACTACCTGACCGTGCGTCAATTCGAAGCCCATGCCTGGGTCGAGTACTGGCAGTCAGGCATCGGCTGGCAACGGGCCGATCCCACTGCCGCAGTGGCACCCGCGCGGGTCGAACAAGGCTTGCAGCAGGCGCTCTCGGCAGATGAGGAATTTCTCGCCGGCTCACCGTTCTCGCCCTTGCGCTACCCGCATCTGACGTGGCTCAACGACCTGCGCCTGCAGTGGGACAATCTCAACTACGGCTGGCAGCGCTGGGTGTTGGAGTATCAGGGCGAGCGCCAGATCGAGTTTCTCGCGCGCTGGTTCCAGGGCCTGCAACGCTGGGCGCTGCCAGTCGGTGGGTTGTTGTTCATGGTGCTGGCCAGTGTCTGGCTGCTCAAACCGTGGCAGCGTCGGACAGATCCCCAGCTCAAGGAGTTCGTCGCCTTCGAGCGTCTGTTGCGTCGGCGCGGCCTCGTGCGGCATACCGGTGAAGGGGCCATGGCATTCGCCGAGCGCGCAGCTGCTCGTTTGCCCAAGCAGAGCGAAGCCATCCTGGCCTTCGCCTACGCCTTCATGGCACAGCGCTACGCCGGTCGACCGGTTTCCCGCGAGCAACTGCGCGCTGCGTTGACGACCTTGCGCCGACAACTGGCGAACGCGCCTGGCCCAGGGCCCCGCTAGCGGCGTATCGCCACGAAAGCTGAGCGAACTGTAAATTGGCCGATATGAAACCTGCGGTCGGGCGCCGAGCTGGCTACCATCTAGCCCATCGACCCTCATCCTCAAGGCCGGCCCATGAACCTTCGCGACCTGCTAGCAAGCGCACGACGTCCACCCCACAGTGTCACCGTACCTCGCGAATGGAGCCAGGGCCGCGCCTGTTACGGCGGGCTCATGGCTGCTTTGCTGCATGAGGCCATGGCGGCGCACGTTCCCGACCGCCCGGTCCGCTCGATGGCGATTACCTTCGTGGGCCCCGCCGAATTGGACGTGCCCATCGATCTGCAGGTGGAAATACTGCGCGAGGGCAGTGCCGTCACCTCGGTGCTGGCCCGTGCAGTTCAGCACGGTCGCACCATGACTCTGGTCCAGGCCAGTTTCGGTCTGGCGCGGCAATCGGCAATCGACATCAGCGCAATGCCGGTAGCGCCCATGAAACCCTTGGCCGAATCGACGCCGCTGCCGTACCTGCCGGGCGTTACCCCGGAGTACATTCGACACTTGGACATGCGATGGGGCATCGGTGCGCTGCCGTTCAGCAATACACCGGTTGCCGGGATCGGCGGGTGGATGCAGCTACGCGAACATGAGGTCGACGAGCCCATCACCGAAGCACTGCTGCTGGTGCTGGGAGACGCCTGGCCACCCGCACTGCTGCCTTATCTGAGCAAACCAGCGCCTGGCAGCAGCCTGACCTGGACCATCGAATTCATCCAGCCCATGCCCGCCATGGGAAGCCTGGACTGGTGCCGCTACCAGGCCGTGATCGAACATGCCCGGGACGGCTATGGCCACACGTCCGCAGCCATGTGGAACCCGGAAGGCGAGCTGTTGGCGATCAGCCGGCAGACGGTGACGGTGTTTGGCTGAGCGCGTGCTGCGGACGACCCAGCGCGAAGGCGGCAACCAGGCCGATCACGCCGATGGCAGCCTCGGCAATGCTGGAGCAGGCAGCCGCATCGACCAGCATCAGGGCAGACAGGGCCAGCAACGGCAGGGCGATGGCTCGCGAGACGCGGATGCCGTTGTTCGGGTCGTTGACGATGTTCAGGGCGTTCATATCGTTCATGGCTCAATGCTCCATAGGCATGGTGCAACAGGACCTGGGTTCGGCAAGGCGGGTGGCATGAGCTGTAGAGTCCAGCCAACCGCCGATTGTTCAAGCCAGATCCAGATCCGGATCGGTTGAGAACGATAATAGTCACCGCTCGCATCGCCCGCGAATCAAGCTTCGCTATCAGCGTCATAGAGAGCGGGCGCGCCCGTGCCGATCTCAGGCAGGCCAAAAAATGCCCGTGCGCAAGCGGTCGTACTCCACGCCAGATCCTCCAGGCTTTCATTCCGATGCAGGGCTACCTCGCGCAGCACTTCGGTAAGAAAGGCCGGTTCGTTGCGGCCACTCTTGGGCTTGGGCCGCAAGGTGCGCGGCAACAGATACGGCGCGTCACTCTCCAGCATCAGCCGCGAGGCGGGAATGCTGCCCACCAGTGGGTGCAGGTGCGTGCCGCGACGCTCATCGCAGATCCAGCCGGTGATACCGATGTGCAGGTCCAGGTCCAGGTAACCGAACAGAGCCTTGCGCTCGCCCGTGAAGCAGTGCACCACGGCTGCCGGCAAGTGGTCGCGGTAGTCCTTGAGGATGTCCAGCAGGCGCTGAGGCGCATCGCGTTCGTGGAGAAACACCGGCAGTTGCAGCTCGACAGCCAAGGCCAGGTGCTCCTGCAACACTTTCTCCTGCTGTGGTCGCGGCGAGAAGTCGCGGTTGAAATCCAGACCAGCATTCGCCCACTGCCTTGACCTGTGGCTGGCTCAGCAGATCACGCAAACGCGTGGCACTGTCGCCGTTCCACTCACTGGCGCTGTGCGGGTGGATGCCGGCGGTGGCGAACAAGCGCTCACCGGCTTCGTCCCACTGCTGACACAGCTGCAAGGCCTGTTCGCTGCCCTCGACACTCGTGCCGGTGAGCACCAACTGACAGACGCCAGCGGCGTAGGCCCTCTGCAGAATGGCCTCGTGCTTTTGCGCGAAGCTCTCATGGGTAAGGTTGACGCCAATATCGATGAGTTGCATGGTGCTACCTCAAAGCAGGAGGCGAAAAGCATACCAGAGCTTGGTGATGGGCAAGAAAACCAAGAACTTCAAAAGGTTATGGCGGTCTTTGAGGGCTGCTCGAGACATTTGCCGGGGAACCATGGGCGCAAGATCACTGATTGTCATGCTGTGTCTGGTCCTCGGACTGCCCTCGGCAGCCGCCGCTCGTCCGGCGGGTCCCCCGTTGGCGGCACACCCGGCCAAGGTCCGCGACCTGGCCCAGATCCAGTCGAGCCGCGTGTTGCGCGTGCTGGTCAATCAGAGCCGCAACAGCTCCGGCCAGGTCCGCGGCCAGGCCATCGGCGTCGAATACCATCGTCTGCAGGCCTTCCAGAGCTTCCTCAATGCCCACGCCGGCAAAGGTCAGGCGTTGCAACTCAAGATCATTCCGCGAGCCAAGGAACAACTGCTCGGCGCCCTGCAGCGCGGCGAAGGCGATCTGGTCGCGCCGGGTGAACTGATGGAGTTGCATCCCGCCAGCAAGGTTGCGGCCAGCGATGCCGTGATCGCCAACGTGCCATTCGTGCTGGTCAGCGGCAAAGGCGGGCGGCGCCCGGTGCGGGTCGAGCAACTGGCGGGCAAAACCCTCGCCTTGCCCAATGGCAGCGCTGCGGGCGCCGCCATCGAACGCCTGAATCAGAAGCTGGCCCTGCGCAAACTGGCGCCCATCGACATCGAATGGGTCGACCCCAGCCTGGCCGTGGAAGACGTGCTGGAGATGGTCCAAGCCGGGATCTACCCGCTGACCGTGGTCGAATTGCCCATCGCCGAACGCTGGGCCAAGGTCATGCCACGGCTGCGGGTGGACCGCCGTGTGGTGCTCAGCGCGCCCGGCTCGGTGAGCTGGTACGTGCGCCGCGACGCACCGCAGCTCGGCGCCAGCGTCGATCGCTTCCTGGCGTCCTATAAGGCGCCGAGCGACCAGGACGCCGCGTTCGTCAAGGTTTACCGTGGCCTGTACAAGGTTCACTACCCCTTGGCCCGCAGTGATCGTCAGCGGCTGGAAAAACTGCGTCCGGTCCTCCAGCGCCACGCCCGCGAGCAACACATGGACTGGCTCAACCTCGCCGCGCTGGCCTTCAAGGAGTCCAAGCTCGACCCGGCGGCGCGCGGTGGCGGCGGCGCCACCGGCCTGCTGCAGATCACCCCCTCGGCCGCCCGGCGGGTAGGCGTGGGCAACATCCAGGACGTCGACAACAACGTCCAGGCCGGGGCCAAGTACCTGGCGATGATCCGCCGCAAATTCTTCTCCAGCAACAAGCTCAACGAGCGTGAACGCATGGCCTTCACCCTGGCCGCCTACAACATGGGCCCTGAACGGGTGCAAGCCATGCGCAAGGAAGCCCGCCGCCGTGGCCTCAACCCCGACCAATGGTTCTTCCAGACCGAGCGCATCGCCATGGAACAGATGGGCATGGCCTCGGTGAGCTACGTCAACAGCGTGAACAAGTACTACCTGGCGTTCGCCCGCGAACGCGATTCGCTGGAGCCGGGCGCGCGCAAGCTGGCGTCGGCGCGTTGAATCATGAGCCTTGCTGGCAGGGCAGGGTGTTTATTGTAGGCTACGCTTTTATGTCTGGCCGGAGGCCGCATTGGCAACGAACATCATTACGCGTGAGGGGCACGAGGCGCTGAGGTCAGAGCTCGATCATCTGTGGCGCGTCTATCGGCCAGAGATCACGCAGAAGGTCGCTTGGGCTGCATCTTTGGGGGATCGCAGTGAGAACGCGGATTACCAGTACAACAAAAAGCTGCTGCGTGAGATCGACCGTCGGGTGCGTTATCTGCGCAAACGGTTGGAAGACGTCAAGGTCGTCGATTATTCGCCCGAACAAGAAGGCCGAGTGTTCTTCGGTGCTTGGGTAGAGATCGAAAACGACGCAGGCGAGACCAAGACCTTTCGTATCGTCGGCTATGACGAAATCTATGGTCGCAACGACTATATCTCCATTGATTCGCCCATGGCCCGCGCGCTGCTGAAGAAGCAGGAAGGCGACGAAATAGTCGTACAGATCCCTGATGGCGAGGCGCTGTGGTATATCAATCAGATCCGCTACAAGCCGGCCTGAGGTGTGCACCAGGCGGTTGACACCCTGCCGACCGATTCAATAGGATTACCCCTCATGCGCCGATTTAGACAGCTACTTGCGGGGCGCCTGGAGGTTCTTGCGAGCCTTCGAAATACGCGCTAAAGCGCTGGTTCGGTGATGCCTCCCACCGCTGTCCAGCTCTCCCACATGAAGCGGTCGAGGCTGAGAACACCATCATGAACTGTCCCCGTCCCATCGTTTGCCTGGCGCCGATCCCGGCGAGTCCTTCCCTGCGCAATCCGCGCATCCTGCTGGTGGGCCAGCACCAACCGAACCTGCTGCGCAGCCTCGATGGCTGGCCTCGCCGTCGTGGCAAGCCCGGCGCTTTCGTGGCTCGCTTCATCGACCAGCACAGCGCTTTGAAAGGTTTGCCCGACAACAGCTTCGAACTGGCCGTGATCCAGGCACCGTCGGCGCAGGATGCCCATGAGGTGATTGCCCATGCCGTGCGCATTGCCCGGCAGGGGCTGATCACCCTTCGCTGATTGGCGGGTAGCGCGTCAGCCTTCTCTGAGCACCTGCAGCGGGCTTGCATTGAGGGCTCGACGGGTGCCGAAGACGCCGGCCCCACCGACCAGCAGTGCACCGATCAGCGGCAAGCAAAGCAACCACGGGTGCGGGGTCCAGGCCAGGTCGAATGCGTAGCGATACAGCACAAAGCTGATCAGTTCGCTACCCAACGCCGCCAGCACACCGCTGGCGGCACCCAGCAGACCGAACTCGATGCGCCGTGCCTTGACCAGCAGGCGCCGCTCGGCACCCAGCGCCCGCAGCAGCGCGCCTTGCCGAATGCGCTCGTCCAGCGTCGCCTGCAACCCGGAGAACAACACGGCCATGCCCGCGGCCAGCACGAACAGCAGCACGTATTCCACTGCCAGGGTGACCTGAGCCAGGATGCTGCGCAGCTGTTCCAGCAGTGCCTCGACCCCCAGGATGGTCGCCGCAGGGAAGGCGCGAGACAGCTCGACCACCTGTGAATCGTGCCCAGGAGCGATGTAGAAGCTGGTCAGGTAGGTGGTCGGCAGGTCATCGAAGGTGCCGGGCTGGAAGATCATGAAGAAGTTGGGCTGGAAGTTGTTCCAGTCCACGGTGCGCAGGCTGGTGACCACCGCGTCGCGATTGGAGCCGCCAATGTTGAAGGTCAAGCGGTCGCCCAGCTTGAGCTTGAGGCTTTGCGCAACGCCTTCCTCGACCGACACGCCGGGCAGGTCCTGGTTCTGCGCATCGCTCCACCATTGCCCGGCGGTTATGCGGTTGCCGTTGGGCAGATGTTCGGCCCAGGTCAGGCTCAAGTCCCGTTGCACCGCGCGTTCACCGCGGGAATCCTTCTCGACCAGTTCCTGCACCGGCGCATCGTTGATATCCACCAGACGTCCCGGCATCACCGGGTACAGGGGCGCCGCACGGGCGCCGGCGTCCTGCAGGTGACGGGCGAAGGCATCGCGCTCGTCCGGCAGGATGTTCAGGGCGAAATAGTTCGGCGCATCCTTGGGCAACTGGTTCTGCCAGTTGTCCAGCAACTCGCCACGCAGCAGAGCGATCAGCGTCATGGCCAGCAGAATCAGGCCGAAGGCCAGGGCCTGGCCAGCCGCAGCCAGCGGATGCCGAAGCAGTTGCCCAAGCCCCAGACGCCAGGGCAGGGTGGAACGGGCCAGCAGCCGGCGCAGGCTTTTCAGGCCCAGCAGCAACAGGCCGCCCAGGATCAGCGCGGCCAGCAGGCCACCGGCGAGCAAGGCGAAGGTCAGGACCAGATCGAGGCTCAACCGCCACATGATCAGGCCCAGCGCCAGCAGCGCAGTGCCGTACACCAGCCAGGTGCTGGTCGGCACCGGCAGCAGGTCGCGCCGCAGCACGCGCAGCGGGGGTACCGCACCCAGGGCTGCCAGCGGTGGCAGGGCGAACCCGGCCAAGGCGACCAGCCCGGTGCCGATGCCGGCCAGCGCGGGCAATACGCCCCCGGCCGGAACCACGGCAGGCAACAAGCCATGGAGCATCTGGAACAGCACCAGTTGCGCCAACCAGCCGATCAGCGCACCGCTCAGGCACGCCAGCACACCGAGCAGGGCCAGTTGCACGCAGAACATCAGCATCACTTCGCGGCGTGACAAGCCCAGGCAGCGCAGCAGGGCACTGGCATCGAAACGTCGCGCGGCGAAGCGGCTGGCCGACATGGCCACCGCCACGCCCGCCAGCAGTACCGCCACCAGGCTGGCCATGTTCAGATAGCGTTCGGCCTTGCCCAGCGCGCCGCCGATCTGCTGGTTGCTGTCCTTGGAATCACGCAGCCGCTGGTTGGGCTCGAGCGCCGACTCCAGTCGCTGCTGATAGCTGGCCAGTTGCTCGGGAGTGCCACGCCAGAGCTCGCGGTAGGTCACTCGGCTGCCTGGCTGCACCACGTTGGTAGCGGCCAGGTCCTGCAGGTTGATCATCACCCGTGGCGTCAGGCTATAGAAATTGCCGGCTCGGTCCGGCTCATAGGTCAGCACGCGTGCCAGGCGCAGGGTCTTGCTGCCCACATCCAGGGTGTCGCCAACCTTGAGGTTCAGCGCTGCCAGCAAGCGTGACTCTGCCCAGGCCTCACCGGGCGCCGGGCCGGCCGCCAGCGGTTTCTTCGCCATAGGGTTGCGCAGCGCTCTTGAGCTCACCACGCAACGGGTATGCCTCATCGACCGCCTTCACGCTGGACAACTGGATGCCGTTGTCGGCGGCGATCACGCTGGCGAACTCGACCACGCGCGCATGCTCGAGCCCCGCCTGGGTGCCGGCATCGATCTGCTCCTGGCGGGCCGGGCTGCTGCCCTGCAGGATAAGGTCGGCGCCAAGGAACTCGGTCGCGCGCAGTTGCATCGCGCCATTGAGGCGCGCCCCGAAATAGCCGATCGCAGTGCTGGCAGCGACCGCCACCAGCAGGGCAAAGAACAGTACGCGCAGCTCGCCGGAGCGGGCGTCACGCAACAACTGCCGGGCGGCCAGGGCCACCAGGCGGAACATCGGCAAGCCGACCATCAGGGCTCCAGAGGCGCGACGAGGCGCCCGGCATCGAGGCGGATCAAACGCTGGCAGCGATGCGCCAGACGCTCGTCGTGGGTTACCAGTACCAGGGTCGTGCCGCGTTCCTTGTTCAGTTCGAACAGCAGGTCACTGATGCGCTCGCCGGTATGGCTATCGAGGTTGCCGGTGGGTTCGTCGGCGAACAGCACGTCGGGTTCGGCAGCGAAGGCGCGCGCGATGGCCACGCGCTGTTGTTCGCCGCCCGAGAGCTGGCGCGGCGAGTGTGTCAGGCGTTGGCCCAGGCCAACCCGTTCGAGGAGGTTGCGCACATGCTCCCGGGCATCCTTGCGGCCGTCGAGCTCCAACGGCAGCATCACGTTTTCCAACGCATTGAGGCTGTCCAGCAGTTGGAACGACTGAAACACGAACCCCACGTGTTCGGCGCGCACCCGAGCCCGCTGGTCCTCGTCGAGGGTGCCGAGGTCCTGGCCGGCCAGGGTCACGCTGCCCGCACTGGGCAGGTCGAGGCCGGCCAGCAGGCCGAGCAGGGTGGACTTGCCTGAACCCGAGGCGCCGACGATCGCCAGGCTGTCGCCTTTCGCCAATTGCAGGGAGAGTTCGTGCAGTATGGTCAGTTCACCTTCCGCGCTGGTGACCACTTTGCTAAGGTTCCGCGCTGTAAGAATGCTTGCGCCCATGGAGAGTCCCGATGCGAATGTGGTTGATGAGTGCTGGCCTGGGCCTGATGTTGGCCGCCCAGAGTGCAGTGGCAGGTACCGTCCTGATCGTTGGCGATAGTATCAGCGCGGCTTTCGGCCTGGATACCCGCGCCGGCTGGGTAGCACTGCTCGAAAAGCGCCTGGCGCAACAGGGTTTCGACGACAAAGTCGTGAATGCCTCGATCACCGGTGATACCTCGGCCAATGGCCTGGCGCGGCTGCCCGCGCAGCTTGCAGCGCACAAGCCGGACCTGGTTCTGCTGGAGTTGGGCGGCAACGATGGCCTGCGCGGAATGCCTGTCGCGCAATTGCAAAAGAATCTTGCGTCGATGATCGATCTCTCTCGCAAGGCCGGGGCCGAGGTACTGCTGTTGGGCATGCAATTGCCGCCCAACTACGGCGCGCGGTACACCAAGGCGTTCGCCCAGGTCTATCAAACACTCGCGGACGAGAAAAAAGTGGCCCTGGTGCCGTTCCTGCTCGAAGGGGTTGGCGGCGTTCCGACATTGATGCAGGCCGACGGTGTCCATCCCACCGCCGGTGCCCAGGGCAAACTGCTGGAAAACGTCTGGCCGACGCTCAAACCGTTGCTTTGACGCTTTTCTGGATGCTGGCTTTCGGCTAATGTGGCGCCCCCTGTTTGGAGCCCCCGATGCCGCGTCCCGCCTGGTCCCTGTTTGCCTACCAACTGATCGAACCCGACGATCAGCTGGACCTGTTCGCCTGCCAGGAAAGCCGGGTGCATCTGGTGGCGCGCCAACTGGAGCTCGGTGGTTCGGTGGACCGCACCCTGTGCGGCACCTTGCTGCCGGCCCAGCCGCGCTGGCTGGAGGTGCACAAGCAGATCTTCCGCGATCAGCGCCTGTGCAAACTGTGCCGGGCCATTCTGTTCGCCCAGCGCAAAGGCACGCGGCCGGTATGGCCCGAGTTGCAGTCGATCCCCTGATCGGCGCGCCGAGGGTCTTCGGCTACACGCGCCCGGCAACTGCGCGTACAATCGCGGCATTGTCCCGTTCAGTTCGATCAAGGATTTCCTGGATGCCGCCGAGCCTTTCCGTCTTCACTCGCTGCCTGTCGCTGGCCGCCGCGTTCACTGCGGCGCCGGTCATGGCGCTGGAATTCCCGTTGCCGCCTCCGGGTGAAGACATCATTGGCCAGGTGCAGACCATCACCGCCAAGTACGAAGACACCTTCGCCGATATCGCGACCGCCAACGACCTTGGCTATCTGGAAATGGTCGCGGCCAACCCCGGTGTCGATCCCTGGCTGCCGGGTGCCGGCACGCAGATCGTCCTGCCGACCCGCTTCATTCTGCCCCCCGGCCCGCGCGAAGGCATCGTCATCAACCTGGCCGAATATCGCCTCTACTATTACCCCAAGGGCGAGAACGTCGTGCGTACCTACCCACTGGGGATAGGTCGGGAAGGGTGGGGGTCGCCCATCGCGCAGACCAAGGTCATCGCCAAGACCGCCAATCCGACCTGGACGCCACCGGCTTCGATCAAGGCCGAGCACGCTGCGGACGGCGACCCGCTGCCCAACGTCGTCCCGGCCGGTCCGGACAATCCGTTGGGGCCGTTCAAGTTCACCCTGGGCCTGCCGGGCTACCTGATTCACGGTTCGAACAAGCAGTTCGGCATCGGCATGCGCACCAGTCATGGCTGTTTCCGCATGTACAACGACAACGTGCTGGAATTGGCGAGCATGGTGCCAGTGGGCACCAGCGTGCGCATCATGAACGAGTCATACAAGTTCGGCATGAGCGGTGGCAAGGTGTACCTCGAGGCCCACGCGCAATTGACCGACAAGGGTGACCCGGTGGCCCTGGACAGGCACACCGCCGTGATCAACGCCTTGCTCAACCGCAGGGACTTCGCCCCGGACATCAAGATGAACTGGGACGTGGTCCGCGATGTGGTCGCTGCCGAAGACGGCCTGCCGGTCGAGATCGCCGTTTCCGGCGCGCCGATGATCAGCAGCGCACCCGACACGGCGCCGGCGCCATAGCGCGGTCTTCATCAGGCATAAAAAAACCGACCCAATGGGTCGGTTTTTTTACAGCCTCGAAAAGCTGTTACTTGCGGCTGGCCTTGTCGAGCATGCGCAGGGCGCGCTCGTTGGCTTCGTCGGCAGTCTGCTGAGCTTTCTGAGCAGCGGTCAGTGCTTCGTCAGCCTTGCGGTAGGCTTCGTCGGCACGGGCTTGCGAACGTGCAGCGGCGTCTTCGGTAGCGGTCAGACGAGCTTCGGTTTCTTTGGATGCGCTGCTGCAACCGGTAGCCAGAACGGCGGCCAGGGCCAGTGCAGAGAATTTCAGAGCGTTGTTCATTGTGTTCCCCTTCGAAGGACATTCTTTTAAGTAGCCATTTCTCATGAATGAGAAACTGGCCGCCGTACATAGTACTCATTACTTGTAGTAAGTAAACGGACGCAACGCAAGAGATGAAAAAAAATCCATGCGTGCCCAGGATGGCGGAACGTAACCCGCAAAGCGCGGTCTAGCGCTGCTTGCGCAAGGGTCGAGGGTTATCGCAAGTGCGCGGTTTAGTTGTCGCAGACATGAACTAAGGCGGTTTTTACATGTCCGCTTCTGCGGGTCAATCGAGAAGGGTTAGAAAGCGGCCCTTGATTTAGCACGATGCGAGACAACTAAGCCAAACGTAAGCCGAGCGACGATATTTATCACGTCGAACGCGCAGGCTTCGCCCGGCCTTGATGACAAAAACAGCACAAGTCGGCACAACTGTTTCTAAGTCGTACAAAGAGCGGTAAGGTAGAGATCAAAATCCAAGACCCGCGAGGAATTGCCATGAGCGAGGCGCTATCCATCCACCACGACCAGGCCGGTCACCAGTTCGAAACCAACATCGACGGCCACCGTGCGTACCTGACGTACATGGACCTGGGCAAACAGACCCTGGACATCTACCGCACCTTCGTCCCCAACGCCCTGCGCGGGCGCGGGATCGCTGCAGCGTTGACCGAGCAGGCCCTGGACTATGCCGAAAGCCATGGCTATACGGTGATTCCGTCCTGCTCGTATGTTGAACGCTACATGGAGCGCCATCAGCGTCGTGCGGCAAAGCTGTAACGCTGTGCCCCGAGTACCGGGGCAGCGAAGGCTCGACTGACCCGGTACTGACGGTCAGCGGGTACGCTTTGGCAACACATCCTTGAGTTTGGCGTGCATGCTGCGCAGCGTCTTTTCGGTGCTGGCCCAGTCAATGCACGCATCGGTGACCGACACCCCGTATTGCAGGTCGCCCAGGTCCTTGGGTATCGACTGGCTTCCCCAATTCAAATGGCTTTCCACCATCAGGCCGATGATCGACTGGTTGCCTTCCAGAATCTGATTGGCCACGTTCTCCATCACCAGTGGTTGCAGCGCCGGGTCCTTGTTGGAGTTGGCATGGCTGCAGTCGACCATGATGTTGGCCTTGATGCCGGCCTTCTCCAGCGCTTGCTCGCACACCGCCACGCTGACCGAATCGTAGTTGGGCTTGCCGTTGCCACCACGCAGAACCACGTGGCCGTAGGCGTTGCCCTTGGTGGTGACGATGGAGACGCCACCTTCCTGGTTGATCCCCAGGAAGCGGTGAGGGTTGGACACCGACTGCAGGGCGTTGATGGCCACGGTCAGGCCACCATCGGTACCGTTCTTGAAGCCCACGGCCGAAGACAGGCCCGAAGCCATTTCGCGGTGGGTCTGGGATTCGGTGGTGCGCGCGCCGATGGCCGACCAGCTGATCAGGTCCTGCAGGTACTGCGGCGAGATCGGGTCAAGGGCTTCGGTGGCGGTAGGCAGGCCCATCTCGGCCAGGTCCAGCAGCAATTGCCGGCCAATGTGCAGGCCATCCTGGATCTTGAACGAGTCATCCAGGTACGGATCGTTGATCAGGCCTTTCCAGCCGACCGTGGTGCGCGGCTTCTCGAAGTACACGCGCATCACCAGGTACAGGGTGTCCGAGACTTCGGCGGCCAACGCCTTCAGGCGCCGGGCATACTCGTGCGCCGCATCGATGTCGTGGATCGAGCAGGGGCCGATGACCACGAACAGGCGATGATCGCGCCCATCGAGGATATCGCGCACCACTTCACGGCCGGCGGCGACGGTCTTGTGCGCAGCGGCACTGAGCGGAATTTCCCGCTTCAGCTGGGCAGGCGTGATGAGGGTTTCATTGGAGGCGACGTTAAGGTCGTCGATCGGTAGGTCAGCCATCGTGTTACTCGTCAGGTCACGGGTGCCGGCCGCCAGCGAACCCCGCACGGCGAGGCACAGCATGATTATGAGCGGCGGGGGAGTCGAACCTTAGCGCGTTAGAGCGCATGCAGACAACGGATTTGTGCCATCGCTCTGCCGACGACCGGTGCACTGCGAACGGCGCTGCTACGCTCAAGTGTGCCCTGTCGCCTTGGCCACTTCGGAGGTCGCATGATCCGCTCCATGCTGTACGCCACTGACCTGGGGGTGTACGCCCCATTCGTCATGCAGCACGCCGTCGCCCTGGCGCGCAGCTTCAATGCGCAGCTGTATGTCATCCATGCCGTCGAGCCCATGGGCCTGATCGCCGAATCGGTGCTGCAGAGCTATCTGGACGAGTCCACCCTGGATCGCTTGCACAACCACGGCTTGAGCGCCGTAATGGCGGGGATTGAAACGAAGGTTCTGCAAAGCCTGCGCAGTGACCTGGGCGACGACGAGCCAGACCTTGCCTTGATCCGCGCCGTGCGGGTGCTTCAGGGCGATCCGGCCGAGGTCATTCTCGATCAGGCCCAGCGCCTGAAAGTGGACCTGCTGGTGCTCGGCAGCCACAGTCAGGTGGCTACCGTCGATGTTTCGCTGGGCCGCACGGCTACCCGCGTGTTGCAGCTGTCCCCGGCGCCGGTCTATCTGGTACCCCTCACAGAGCAACGCAGCCGCCTGAAGAGCTAGGCGATAAGCTGGTTATTTTTCCTACAAATTTAATAAAAAGTTCTAGATTTATTGCCTAGACCTTTAATATAGTTATAACCCTTCGCCGACGACTGGCGGTTTTCCTGTGTGAGGGATTCATATGAAGCTTCAGCAACTGCGCTACATCTGGGAGGTAGCGCACCATGACCTCAACGTCTCCGCCACGGCGCAAAGCCTGTATACCTCGCAGCCAGGTATCAGCAAGCAGATCCGCCTGCTGGAAGACGAACTGGGTGTTGAAGTCTTCGCACGCAGCGGCAAGCACCTGACCCGCGTCACGCCGGCAGGTGAGCGCATCATCACCACCGCCGGTGAAATCCTGCGCAAGGTGGAAAGCATCAAGCAGATCGCCCAGGAATTCTCCAACGAGAAGAAGGGCACGCTGTCCATCGCCACCACCCATACCCAGGCGCGCTATGCCCTGCCAACGGTGATCAGAGCAGCTTCATCAAGCAGTACCCGGACGTCGCCTTGCACATGCACCAGGGCTCACCGATGCAGATCGCCGAAATGGCTGCCGACGGCACCGTCGACTTCGCCATTGCCACCGAAGGCCTGGATTCGTTCGGTGACCTGATCATGATGCCGTGCTACCGCTGGAACCGCTGCATCGCGGTGCCCCAGGGGCATCCCCTGACCAAGGTGCCGAAACTGACCCTGGAAGCGCTCGCCGAATACCCGATCGTCACCTACGTGTTCGGTTTCACCGGCCGTTCCAAGCTGGACGAAGCGTTCTCGCGCCGCGGCCTGGCGCCGAAAGTGGTGTTCACCGCGGCCGATGCCGACGTGATCAAAACCTACGTGCGTCTGGGGCTGGGCGTGGGCATCGTGGCCAAGATGGCCGTCGATCCCAAGCTCGACAATGACTTGGTGGTGCTCGACGCCGACCATCTGTTCGAATCCAGCGTGACCCGTATCGGCTTCCGCCGTGGCACCTTCCTGCGCGGCTTCATGTGCGACTTCATCGAGAAATTCGCGCCACACCTCACCCGCGAGGTCATGGCCAAGGCTATCCAGTGCCACAATAAGCAGGAGCTCGAAGCCCTGTTCGAAGGCGTCGAGCTGCCCGAGCATTGATCACGCCACGGGCCTGAGCATTGCAGGCCCATGTGCCTGCGATGCTCAGGCCTTGGTGATCAGATTCCCTGCGTGCAGCCCACATTCCTTCTGCGTGGCTTCCTCCCACCACCAGCGCCCCTCGCGCTCGTGCTGGTTGGGCAGGACCGGCCGCGTGCACGGCTCGCAGCCAATGCTGATGAAGCCGCGCTCGTGCAGGCTGTTGTAGGGCAGTTCCAGCATGCGGATGTAACCCCATACTTCTTCACTGCTCATCTGCGCCAGGGGGTTGAACTTGTACAGGGTGCGCTCGGGCGTCGAGAACGCGCCGTCCACTTCAACTGCCGCGACCTGGCTGCGTGTGCCGGGACTCTGGTCGCGACGCTGGCCGGTGGCCCAGGCGCTGACGGTCGAGAGCTTGCGCCGCAGCGGTTCGATCTTGCGGATGCCGCAGCACTCGCCGTGGCCGTCGCGATAGAAGCTGAACAGGCCCTTTTCCTTGACGAAAGGGTCCAGCAACGCATTGTCCGGCGAGACCAGTTCGATGGTGATCTTGTAGTGCTCGCGCACCTGTTCGATGAACCGGTAGGTTTCCGGGTGCAGGCGACCGGTGTCCAGGCTGAACACCTTGACGTTCTTGTTCAGTTTCCAGGCCATGTCCACCAGCACCACGTCTTCGGCGCCGCTGAAGGAAATCCAGAGGTCGTCGCCGAAGTGGGCGAAGGCGAGCTTGAGAATGTCCTGGGAGGACTTGTTGGCGTAGGTCGTCGCCATTTCGGCGACATCGAAGGGCTGGCTCATCAGGCGGCTTCCTGGTCAAAGTGGCGCTGGGCGCTCTATATGGCGCCATGGTAACAAAAAACACCCAGCGGCATGGCCGGGATCAGAGCCCGGCCAGGGTGTCCAGCAAGACCTTGACCTTGAAGATCGATTCCTCGTATTCGGCTTGCCACTGGGAGTCGGCCACGATCGCGCCGCCGCCCCAGCAGCACACCTGGTCGTCCTTGATCAGCAGCGTACGGATGGCGATCGAGCTGTCCATTTCGCCGCGCACATCCAGGTACAGCAACGAGCCGCAGTAAATCGCACGCTGGGTCGGTTCCACCTCGTCGATGATCTGCATGGCGCGGATCTTCGGTGCGCCGGTGATCGAACCACCGGGAAAGCTGCCTGCGATCAGGTCCAGGCAGTCCTTGTCCGCTGCCAGCTCACCGGTGACGGCGCTGACCAGATGATGCACGTTCGGGTAGCTTTCCAGGGCGAACAGCTGCGGCACCCGTACCGAGCCGATCCGGCAGGTGCGGCCCAGGTCGTTGCGCAGCAGGTCGACGATCATGAGGTTTTCCGAGCGGTCCTTGGCACTGGCCAGCAGTTCGCGGCCATGGCGTGCATCCTCATCAGGGTCGAGGCTGCGCGGGCGGGTGCCCTTGATCGGCCGGGTTTCCACCTGGCCGGCCGTGACCTTGATGAAGCGCTCCGGGGAGAAGCTCAACAGGGCCGCGCCGGTGCTCAGTTGCAGATAGCCGGAAAACGGCGTGGAGCAGGCGGCGCGTACTGCCTGATAGGCGGTCCAGGGATCCCCGGCGCAGGCCGCACGAAAGCGCTGGGTAAGGTTGACCTGATAGCAATCGCCCGCCTGGATGTAGGCCTGCACCGTCTCGAATGCCCGTCGATACTGCTCTGAGGTCTGATCCGGTGTCATCGGCGACTGCAGGCGGAAGGGCTGCGCCTGGTCTCGGGCCGGTCGGTCGAACAGGTCGGTCAGGCGTTGCCGTTCGCATGCCTGCAGCGCGGGATGGAACATCAGGTGGCTGGTCTGCCGTTGATGGTCGCTGATCAGGGCCCAGCCATACAGGCCGAGGCTGGCGTGCGGCAGGTCGAGATCGTCGTGGTTAGGGTGTGGCAAATTCTCCAGCCGGCGGCCGAAATCGTAGCTCAGGTAGCCGATCAGGCCACCGGCGAACGGTAGTTCGCAGCCATCGGGCAATTGCGCCTGACCCAGTCCGGCCAATGCCTGGCGCGCACGGTGCAGATACTGCTGGCCGGATTCATCGGCTTGAACGCTGAGCGTCTGCAGAGGCCAGGCGCTGATCAGGTCGAAGCGGCCGCGTTGGGCAATCGGCTGCGCACTGTCGAGCAGTACCGCGCCGGGGGCGTGGCGGACCACGGCGAAATAGGGCGCCGGATCGGCCAGGTAGGGCAGGGCGTGGAGCAAGCAGGTCGGCATGATAGATCGGTGGCCAGTGGCGGGGCTGGGATTGTAATGCACCCGGCCGCTCGTGTGCGGGCGGCGTGGCGTCCGGTCTCAGCTCGTCACGGCAGGCACGTGACCGAACAGCGCCTGGACGAACCGCGTGCGTTCTTCCACGGTTTCGACGAGGGCCTTCGGCGGCCAGTTCTTCCAGGTGTTTTTCCACGGCCTGGGTGCGCAGGGTCAGGCCGCAATCGTTGGCGATCTGGATGTTCAGCCCGGGGCGGGCGTTGAGCTCCAGGATCAGCGGGCCTTTTTCCTGGTCCAGGACCATGTCGACGCCGATGTAGCCCAGCCCGCAGAGCTCGTAGCAGCCCGCCGCCAGACGCATGAAACCGTCCCAGTTGGGCAGTTGCACACCGTCCACCGCGTTGGTGGTGTCGGGGTGCTTGCTGATGATGTTGTTGAGCCAGGTACCGCGCAGGGTCACCCCGGTGGCCAGGTCGACGCCCACGCCAATGGCACCCTGGTGCAGGTTGGCCTTGCCGCCCGATTGCCGGGTCGGCAGGCGCAGCATGGCCATGACCGGGTAGCCCATGAGCACGATGATGCGGATGTCCGGCACGCCTTCGTAGCTGATGCTCTTGAAGATCTGGTCGGGAATCACCCGGTATTCGATCAGCGCGCGATCGCGGTGCCCACCCAGTGAATACAGGCCGGTGAGAATGCTGGAGATCTGGTGCTCGATGTCGGCGCGGCTGATGATCTTGCCCGACACGGTGCGAAAGCGCTCCTCGAAGCGGTCGGCGACCACCAGGATGCCGTCCCCGCCGGCCCCCTGGGCAGGCTTGACCACGAAGTCACTGCGCCCGCCGATGATCTCGTCCAGACGGTCGATCTGTTTTTCCGTGGAAATGACCCCGAACATCTCAGGCACGTGAATGCCTGCGGCGATGGCGCGCTCCTTGGTGATGATCTTGTCATCGACGATGGGGTAGAGGCTGCGCCGGTTGTACTTGAGCACATAGTCGGCGTTGCGCCGGTTGATGCCCATGATGCCGCGGGCCTCCAGCGCCTTCCAGGTCTTCCACAAACCGAACATCAGGAATCGGCCTGCTTGAGGAATGCCTTGAAACGGACCAGTTCGGTCAGCCGGTAGCCCCGATAGCGGCCCATGGCAAGCATGAAACCGACCAGAATCAAGAGGATCGCCGGGAAGGTGAACACGAAGTAGACCAGTTCCGGAACGCTCATCAGGATGTGCGCCAGGGACGCGGCGAACAGCGTGCCCACGGCGACCTTCAGGGCGTGCCCGCTGCCGCGTTCTTCCCAGGTGATCGACAGGCGCTCGATGGTCATGGTCAGGATCACCATCGGGAACAGCGCTACCGACAGCCCGCGCTCCAGGCCCAACTTGTGGCTGAACAGGCTGATGGCGGCAATCAGCACCACGACGAAGGTGAGCACCACGGACAGCCTGGGCAGCATCTGCAACTTCAGGTGTTCCAGGTACGAGCGTAGCGACAGCCCCAGGGCGGTGATCACGGTGAACAGGATGATGCCGAAGCCCAGCTGGGTTTCGCGGAACGCCAGGGCGATCAGCACCGGGGTGAAGGTGCCTAGAGTCTGGATGCCGATCAGGTTGCGCAGGATCAGGATGACCAGCACGCCGATCGGGATCATCACCATGATCATGAAGGTCTGCTGGGTCTGCAGCGGCAGGCCGTAGAGGCTGTATTCGAGAAAGTCGGCGTCGGTGTTTTCGTCGGTCAGCTTGGCCAGGCGAATGGCGTTCATCTCGCTGTTGTTCATGGTGAAGGTCACGGTCGCCTTGCGTCCGCCCTCCACGCTGACCAGGTTCTCGTCGCCCGTCCACCAGAGCAGGCGATCCTCGGGCAGGCCCTGTTCGCCGGTATCAGGGTTGAAGTACAGCCAGTCGCTGCCGTTGAAGCTGCGCAGCCACAGTTCCGGCGTCTGCGCCTGATCGGCCAGCAGGCGCACGGTGTGGACCTTCTCCATCGGCACGTGGGCGATGGACAGCAGCAGGTCGACGATCCGCGCCTTGTGCAGGGTCGAGGTGTCACCGGCCAGCAGCAGCTTGACGTTGTCGTCGGCCAGGTTGTTGACCCGCTTGATGGTTTCGCCGACGAAGGTTTCGACGTCCGCCGAATGCTGGCGGATGGGTGCCAGCAGTGCCTCGGCGGCGATCTTCTCCGGGCCTTCCACGGCCAGGCTGTCGCGGAAGATGGGCCCCTTGACCTTGGGCTTTTCACCGCTGTAGCGCTTGGTCAGCACCAGGCGGTAATACAGTGTCTGGTTGCCCGAGGCGCGGCGGGCCGACCAGGTCACCTTGCGGTTGCCGTCCAGGCGATTGACGCTGACCCCGTAGTTGTTGGAGATGAAGCTCTCGTTGAGGCTCACGTAGTCACGGCTCAGTGGCGGCACGAACATCTGCACCTTCACCGGGTCCTTGGCGCTGGCGACGAACTCGACCTTGGCATCGATGTTCCACAGGTCGTCGGTTTCGTCTTCGGTCACCGGAATGCCGAGGACCAGAATCTGATAGGCCGTGATGGCGATGCCCAGAGCCACCAGCGCGGTGATCAGGATCTTCAGGTGCAGGGTTAGCGCGCGCATTGAAATTACTCTGCGATTTTGGCGACAGTGGCGCAGGCAGGTTTGCCGGCAGCGTGTTTGCGGCTGGGGTCGACCAGCGCGTCGAAGCGGGTCAGCGCGTCGGAGCCGATCAGCAGCGGGTAGTCGAATGCGGTGCGGTCGGTCAGGTTGACCTCGATGCGCCGCTGGGTATGGCCCATGCACACGTCGAGTTCGATCACCGGTCGCTGGGTGTGAGTCTTGCGTTCCTGCGCGCTGCATTCGCAGTCATCGGCACGGCGCTTGATGGAGCTCATGCGCACCAGCGGCCGTTCGATGGGGTGGGAATGGGCGTTGTCGATGGCCAGATAGAAACGCACCCAGGATTGCCCGTTGCGCTTGAAGCGCTTGATGTCACGGGCGCTGAGCGAGGCGGTCAGTGCGCCGGTGTCGAGCTTGGCCGCGACCCGCAGGTCTATGTCGGTCAGCTGTGCGTATTCGTTCAAGCCGTAGGTGGTCTTTTCGGCGGCCAGGCTCAGGCCCGGAATGAAGAGGAGGCTGAGCAGGCGGGAGAGGGGCTTGAGAGTCATGAATTGAAATTATGAATACCGAATCGGACACCGCGAAAACGTTCCGCGGGTAACAGGAAGGGAGCGCTGCATTCTAGCACGGTGCTTTCATGCCGCCAGCGCAGGCACCGCCAGGCGAGGCCTTGGAGTCTGGATCGATCCGAAAGTTCGCCGAGCGCCTGCCCGGTGTGCGTGGCGATAGCTACTTGAAGCGCCGTTCGACGCCTTTTTCGACGAGGATCTTCGCGGAGATTTCCTCCACCGAAAAATGCGTGGAATTGATGTTGGGAATGTTCTCCCGGCGGAACAGGCCTTCCACCTCGCGCACCTCGAATTCGCACTGGGCAAAGCTGGCGTAGCGACTGTTCGGCTTGCGCTCGTGCCGGATCGCGGTCAACCGGTCGGGGTCGATGGTCAGGCCGAACAGCTTGTGCTGGTGAGCCTTGAGCGCGGGCGGCAGCTGCAGGCGCTCCATGTCGTCCTCGGTCAATGGATAGTTGGCGGCGCGGATGCCGAACTGCATGGCCATGTACAGGCAGGTCGGAGTTTTGCCACAGCGCGAAACGCCCACCAGGATCAGGTCGGCCTTGTCGTAGTAGTGGGTCCTGGCACCGTCGTCGTTGTCCAGGGCGAAGTTGACCGCCTCGATGCGCTCCATGTAGTTGGCGTTGTGGGCGATGGAGTGAGACTTGCCGACCGAATACGAGGAATGGGCGCTGAGCTCCATTTCCAGCGGCGCCAGGAAGGTCGAGAAAATATCGATCATGAAGCCGTTGGAGGTGGCCAGGATCTCGCGGATGTCCTGATTGACGATGGTGTCGAAGATGATCGGTCGCACGCCGTCCTTGTCAGCGCAGTTATTGATTTGCTGTACCATGGCCCGAGCCTTGTCCACGCTGTCGATATAGGGCCGCGTGAACTTGCTGAAGGTAATGTTTTCGAACTGCGCCAGTAGACTTTGCCCCAGCGTTTCGGCGGTAATGCCGGTACCGTCGGAGATGAAGAATGCAGATCGTTTCATTGTGCGCCCCGGCCCTTAAGCAACTGACGATTCTTGGATATGATAGGCCCGATTGATGGCCAGCATTGCCAGGCATTCTCGTTCATTTCCAGGGCTGCGGCCACAGCCCCCGTGTGCGTTCATTCGCGCCGGGCACCCGAGCTTTTCCAACCCAGTCAGTGGAGAGATCACCTTGGTAGAGTACGTAGTTTCCCTCGATAAGCTTGGTAATAATGATGTGGAACACGTGGGGGGCAAGAACGCGTCCCTGGGCGAGATGATCAGCAACCTGGCCGGTGCCGGCGTGTCGGTCCCCGGCGGCTTTGCCACCACTGCCCAGGCCTATCGCGACTTCCTCGAGCTCAGCGGCCTGAACGAGCAGATCCACGCCGCCCTCGATGCGCTGGACGTGGACGACGTCAACGCCCTGGCCCGTACCGGCGCGCAGATTCGCCAGTGGGTCATGGAAGCCGAGTTCCCCGAGCGCCTCAACGAAGAGATCCGCATCGCCTTCGCCGAACTCTCCAAGGGCAATCCGGACATCGCCGTGGCCGTGCGCTCCTCGGCCACCGCCGAAGACCTGCCCGATGCCTCCTTCGCCGGCCAGCAGGAAACCTTCCTCAACATCCGCGGCGTCGACAACGTCATTCGCGCCGCGAAGGAAGTGTTCGCTTCGCTGTTCAACGATCGTGCCATTGCCTACCGCGTGCACCAGGGCTTCGACCACAAGCTGGTCGCCCTGTCGGCCGGTGTGCAGCGCATGGTCCGCTCGGAAACCGGTACCGCGGGGGTGATGTTCACGCTGGACACCGAGTCCGGGTTTCGCGATGTGGTGTTCATCACCGGCGCCTATGGCCTGGGTGAAACCGTGGTGCAGGGCGCGGTCAACCCCGACGAATTCTATGTGCACAAGAACACCCTGGAAGCCGGTCGCCCGGCCATCCTGCGGCGCAACCTGGGCAGCAAGGCGATCAAGATGGTCTACGGCGACGAAGCCCGTGCCGGTCGCTCGGTCAAGGTGGTGGACGTCGACAAGGCCGAACGTGCGCGCTTCTGCCTGACCGATGCGCAGGTCAGCGAGCTGGCCAAGCAGGCGATGATCATCGAGAAGCACTACGGCCGGCCGATGGACATCGAGTGGGCCCAGGACGGTGACGACGGCCAGCTGTACATCGTTCAGGCACGGCCCGAGACGGTCAAGAGCCGCTCCAGCGCCAACGTCATGGAACGCTACCTGCTCAAGGAAAAGGGCACCGTGCTGGTCGAAGGCCGGGCCATCGGCCAGCGCATCGGCGCCGGCAAGGTGCGCATCATTCACGACGTCTCCGAGATGGACAAGGTCCAGGCCGGCGACGTGCTGGTTTCCGACATGACCGACCCGGACTGGGAACCGGTGATGAAGCGTGCGAGCGCCATCGTCACCAACCGCGGCGGGCGCACCTGCCACGCGGCGATCATCGCCCGTGAACTGGGCATTCCCGCTGTGGTGGGCTGCGGCAACGCCACCCAGTTGCTCAAGGACGGCCAGGGCGTGACGGTTTCCTGTGCCGAAGGCGACACGGGTTACATCTTCGAGGGCGAGCTGGGTTTCGACATCAAGCAGAATTCGGTCGATGCCATGCCCGAGCTGCCGTTCAAGATCATGATGAACGTCGGCAACCCGGATCGCGCCTTCGATTTCGCCCAGCTGCCCAACGCCGGTGTCGGCCTGGCGCGCCTGGAGTTCATCATCAACCGCATGATCGGTGTGCACCCCAAGGCGCTGCTCAACTACGACACACTGACCCTGGAAATCAAGGACAGCGTCGACAAGCGCGTGGCCGGCTACAGCGACCCGGTGAATTTCTACGTCGACAAGCTGGTCGAGGGCATCAGCACCCTGGCAGCGGCGTTCTGGCCGAAAAAGGTCATCGTCCGGCTGTCCGACTTCAAGTCCAACGAATACGCCAACCTCATCGGCGGCAAGCTCTACGAACCCGAAGAAGAAAACCCGATGCTGGGCTTCCGCGGGGCGTCGCGCTACATCAGTGAGTCGTTCCGCGACTGCTTCGAGCTCGAATGCCGGGCAATGAAGCGGGTGCGCAACGAAATGGGCCTGACCAACGTCGAGATCATGGTGCCGTTCGTGCGCACGCTGGGCGAAGCGTCGCAGGTGATCGACCTGCTCGCCGAGAACGGCTTGGCCCGTGGCGACAACGGCCTGCGCATCATCATGATGTGTGAGCTGCCTTCCAACGCGATCCTGGCCGACGAATTTCTCGAGTTCTTCGACGGCTTCTCGATCGGTTCCAACGATCTGACCCAGCTGACCCTGGGTCTGGACCGCGACTCGGGGATCATCGCCCACCTGTTCGACGAGCGTAACCCGGCGGTCAAGAAGCTTCTGGCCAACGCCATCCAGGCGTGCAACAAGGCCGGCAAGTACATCGGCATCTGCGGCCAGGGGCCATCCGATCACCCCGACCTGGCCAAGTGGCTGATGGAGCAGGGCATCGAAAGCGTTTCGCTGAACCCGGATTCGGTCCTGGAAACCTGGTTCTTCCTGGCTGAAAAGGAAGGCGTCGCCTAAGCACCGCAACACCCAGACCGGTGTGTCCTCCCACACACCCGGTCCCCCGTAGCAGCGGCGCAAGCCGCGTAGCTTTTGATCTTGCTTTTCAAAGGCAAATCAAACAGCTACGCGGCGTGCGCCGCTGCTACGGTTTCATTCATTCAGATGCAAGTGCCCTATGCAAAGCAGCAGTACCCTCTTTCCCGTCGCGCTGCTCAGTGCCGAGCGTCGCGGCGACCTCAGCGAAGACATCTACCGCATCAAGGCCGCCAACAGCCCCGACCCCAGCGTCGAGCTGGCGTTGACGCGCCTGGGCCTGGCCGATCAGCCCGGCGCCCGCGGAGTGCCGGTGATCCTCCTGCATGGCAGCTTTTCCAACCGGCGCTTCTGGTACTCGCCCAAGGGCATCGGCCTGGGGCCCTGGCTGGCGCGTCGTGGCTTCGATGTGTGGATCGCCGAAATGCGTGGGCACGGTCTGTCGCCGCGCAATCAGCACTACGCCAGCAACACCGTGGCCGACTATGCCCAGTACGATCTGCCGGTGATCGGTGCGTTCGTCGCCGAGGTCAGCGCCCAGACGCCCCACTGGGTGGGGCATTCGCTCGGCGGTATCACCTTGGCAGCCGCCCTTGGAGGCGGCTATCTGCAAGGTGACCTGGCCGCCTCCGCAGCGCTGTTCGGCGCGCAGGTCAGTCGCCGCCACTGGCCGCTGCGGATTCCACCCCTGAACTGGGCCGGTCGCTTGTTGCTCAAGCGTTATCCGCACATTTCCGGCGCCCGGCTCAAGCGCGGTCCGGAAGACGAGCCCGTGGGCGTCGGCCTGGAATGGCTGCGCTGGAAAGGCCTGTTCGGCCGTTTCGGCGACAGCCAGCGTGACTGGTGGGAAGGGTTGCACGAGGTGAAGCTGCCGATCCTGGCCGTGGCCGCCGCGGGCGACCTGCAGGACCCGAGCTGGGCCTGCCGGGACCTCTTCGAGCAGTTCGCGGGTAGCCACAATCAGTTCGTCAACCTGGGCCGCAGCGAGGGCTTCGGCGACGATTTCGATCACGTGCGCATGTTGGTCAGCCCCCAGGCCCAGGCCGAGGTCTGGCCGCTGGTCGGCACCTGGCTGAGCGACCCCTACCGGCCATTGCTGCCAGGTGCGACCCCGTTGGCGGCGACCTGAGCATGGTCTAGGCTGTGATGGCCGCGCCGCGTCCGGCGCAGCCTTCCGGCTCTTGCAGCCGCCACTCGCCCCAGGAGCAACGCCATGCACTATCTGACACCCGACCTGTGCGACGCCTACCCCGACGTCGAAGTGCTCGAACCGATGTTCAGCAATTTCGGCGGCCGCGACTCCTTCGGCGGCCAGATCGTCACCATCAAGACCTTCGAGGACAACTCGCGGGTGCGCGAGCAGGTCGCGCTGGATGGCACCGGCAAGGTGCTGGTGGTCGACGGAGGTGGCTCGCTGCGCAAGGCGTTGCTGGGCGACATGCTCGCGCAGAAAGCTGCCGAGAACGGCTGGGAAGGTCTGGTCATCTATGGGTGCGTGCGTGACGTCGACATGCTGGCGCAAACCGATGTCGGTGTTCAGGCCCTGGCCAGTCATCCGATGCCCACCGTCAAGCGCGGCCTGGGCGATCTCGACGTGAAGATCAGCTTTGCTGGCGTAACTTTCATTCCCGGCCACTATCTGTATGCCGACAACAACGGCATCATCGTCTCGCCGAAGGCACTGACCATGCCTGAATGAGAATTTTCCATCAGTAACGGGGACACGATGTTCGAGGAAGAAAACGCGCAGTGGGGGCTGGTGCATGCCCTGGTGCTGGACGGCAAAGGCGGCGCGCGCTCGATTGCCCGGACCGAAATCGATGAATTGCAGCTGCAGCCTCACCAGAGCCTGTGGCTGCACTGGGACCGCAGCCACCCCCAGACCCGCAGCTGGTTGCGTAGCAGCAGCGGACTGAGCGAATTCAGCTGCGACCTGCTGCTCGAGGAAAACACCCGTCCGCGCCTGGTGCCGCTGCCGGACGACGAACTGTTGCTGTTCCTGCGCGGGGTCAATCTCAACCCCGGCGCCGAACCCGAGGACATGGTTTCGGTGCGCATCTTCGCCCAGGCCCAGCGGATCATTTCCCTGCGCCTGCGACCGCTCCGCGCAACCGACGATCTGCTCGAGCAGTTTGCAGCGTACAAGGGCCCCAAGACCGCGTCCGAGCTGATTCTCTACCTGGCCCAGCACCTGACCGAAAAGGTCCAGGCATTGGTCGAGGGCCTCTCCGAAACCGTCGATCTGGAAGAAGACAAGCTCGATGCCGACGAGCGGTACACGCCCGAGCACGGCAGCATTCTGCAACTGCGACGTCGTGCCGCAGGACTGCGGCGATTCCTGGCGCCGCAACGTGATATCTATGGCCAGCTGGCGCGCAACAAGGTGCCGTGGTTCGTCGACGATGACGCCGATTATTGGAACGAGCTGAACAACAGCCTGACCCGCTACCTGGAAGAGCTCGAACTGGCGCGCGAGCGTGTCGGGCTGGTGCTCGAAGCCGAAGACCGGCGCCAGAGCGAGCGGATGAATCGCACCATGTATCGCTTCGGGGTGATCACCGGGATCTTCCTGCCGATGAGTTTTCTCACCGGTCTGCTGGGCATCAACGTCGGCGGAATACCGGGTTCGGACAACCCCTATGGCTTCACCATGGCCTGCGGATTGATGGTCGTGGTGGCACTGGGGCAGTGGTTGTTGTTTCGCCGCTTGCGCTGGGTCTGATCGAGAATTTAACCTCTGCGCGGGACGATCGTTGTGACTCACCGTGCAACGGTCTCGTCTTTGAATGAAATTCGCGAGGTGTGCATGCCTGATCCGTTCGAAGAATCCCTGCGAGACATGCTCAACGCCCAGGCGCCGGGGCGCGACGATCGCGCCGCGCTGGGGCGGGTGCTCAAGACTGCCAATCGGCAGGTCGGCGCAGGTGACCTCTTCAGCCTCATGGGGCGTTGGGGGCAGGCGTTCATGATCGCGGTGAACAGTGGTTCGGCGAATATCGCGCCGGTGTCGCGTCGTAAAAACTCCGCCGCTGCTGCGGATAAGGCTGATTGATCGATGGAACTGGATCCCTGGACCCAAAGCCTGTTTGCGGCGATGACCGCCTTGTGGACCAAGGTCGCCAACTTCATCCCCAACCTCTTCGGTGCGTTGGTCGTGGTGATCCTGGGCTTCCTGGTGGCCAAGCTGCTCGATACCTTGTTGTCCAAGCTGCTGGCCAAGTTCGGCCTCGACCGCCTGATGGCCGGTACGGGCCTGACCAAGTTGCTGGGCCGCGGCGGCCTCAAGGTGCCGATCTCGACCCTGATCGGCAAGATCGTCTACTGGTTCGTGCTGTTGATCTTCCTGGTGTCGGCCGCAGAGTCGCTGGGGCTGCAGCGTGTGTCGGCGACGTTGGACATGCTGGCGCTGTACCTGCCCAAGGTGTTCGGTGCCGCCCTGGTGCTGCTGGTAGGCGTGCTGCTGGCGCAACTGGTCAACGGCGTGGTGCGCGGCGCGGCCGAAGGGGTCGGGCTCGACTATGCTGCAGGTCTGGGTCGGGTGGCTCAGTGGCTGGTGATCATCATCAGCATCTCGGTGGCCATCAGTCAGCTGGAGGTCAAGACCGACCTGCTGAACCATGTGATCGTCATCGCGTTGATTACCGTTGGTCTGGCCGCAGCACTGGCGATGGGGCTGGGCAGCCGTGAAATCGCCAGTCAGATACTGGCCGGAATCTATGTGCGGGAAATGTTTCAGGTAGGCCAGCAGGTGCAGGTTGGCGAGGTCGAGGGGCAGATCGAGGCGATCGGCACCGTCAAGACGACGGTCCTGACCGACGACGGCGAACTGGTCTCGATGTCCAACCGCGAGTTGCTGGAGCAGCGGGTGAGTAGCCGATAGGTCAACGTTTTGCTAATGTATGCCGCCGCAAAAAGGCTGAGCGATCATGCCGTGGCGGACACTGACCTGACCTTCGGGCCGACCTGTTTTGAATAAAGTACATACGCTGCCCGTGCGCTACGACCCCCGCGAGCTCTCTGACGAGGAGTTGGTGGCGCGTTCGCACGAGGAGCTGTTCCATGTCACACGGGCGTATGAAGAGTTGATGCGTCGCTACCAGCGAACCCTTTTCAACGTCTGTGCAAGATATTTAGGGAACGATCGTGACGCTGACGATGTCTGTCAGGAAGTGATGCTGAAGGTGCTGTACGGGCTAAAGAATTTCGAGGGAAAGTCGAAATTCAAGACGTGGCTTTACAGCATCACCTATAACGAATGCATCACGCAGTACAGAAAGGAAAGGCGAAAGCGCCGCTTGATGGATGCCTTGAGTCTCGATCCGCTCGAGGAGGCATCCGAAGAGAAGGCGCCCAAGCCGGAGGAGCGCGGTGGTCTCGACCGTTGGCTGGTGTACGTGAACCCGATCGATCGGGAGATTCTGGTGCTGCGATTCGTCGCGGAGCTGGAGTTCCAGGAGATCGCCGACATCATGCACATGGGCTTGAGCGCCACCAAAATGCGGTACAAGCGGGCTTTAGATAAGCTCCGCGATAAATTTGCAGACCTGTCCGAAACTTAGTTCGGCGTAAAGGTCTCTAACGTATCGGCAAGGTCTGCTAGACTTGTCGTCGAGCTGCCCCTGGATTAGGGGCGCTTAACAATCACCAGATGGGGATTTAACGGATGAAACTGAAAAACACCTTGGGCCTTGCCATTGGTTCTCTTGTTGCCGTGACTTCGTTCGGCGTATTGGCACAAGGCCAAGGCGCAGTCGAGGTGGAAGGCTTCGCCAAGAAGTACATGACTGACAGCGCCCGTGACTACAAGAACGACGGCAACCTGTTCGGTGGCTCGATTGGCTACTTCCTGACCGACGACGTTGAACTGGCTCTGTCCTACGACGAAGTCCACAACATCCGTAGCGATGCTGGCAAAAACATCAAGGGCGCTGATGCCGCTCTGGATGCTTTCTACCACTTCGGTACTCCAGGCGCCGGTCTGCGTCCGTACGTCTCCGCTGGTTTCGCACACCAGAGCATTGGCCAGGACAGCGGTGGTCGTGACCACTCCACCCTCGCCAAGCTGGGTGGCGGCGCCAAGTACTACTTCACCGAGAACTTCTACGCCCGTGCCGGCGTTGAAGCTCTGTACAACATCGACAAGGGCGACACCGAGTGGGCTCCTGCCGTCGGCGTTGGTGTGAACTTCGGTGGCGGCTCCAAGCCTGCTCCAGTCGCTGCTCCAGCTCCAGTAGCTGAAGTTTGCGCTGACTCCGACAACGACGGCGTCTGCGACAACGTCGACAAGTGCCCTGACACCCCTGCCAACGTTACCGTTGACGCTGATGGCTGCCCAGCCGTTGCCGAAACCGTTCGCGTTGAGCTGGACGTCAAGTTCGACTTCGACAAGTCGGTCGTGAAGACCAACAGCTATGGCGACATCAAGAACCTGGCTGACTTCATGAAGCAGTACCCACAGACCACCACCACTGTTGAAGGTCACACTGACTCCGTCGGTCCTGACGCTTACAACCAGAAGCTGTCCGAGCGTCGCGCCGCTGCTGTCAAGCAAGTGCTGACCGGTCAGTACGGTGTTGAATCCAACCGCGTTCAGTCGGTTGGCTACGGCGAAACCCGCCCAGTGGCTGACAACGCCACTGATGCTGGCCGCGCTGTAAACCGTCGCGTAGAAGCTGAAGTAGAAGCTCAAGCTAAGTAATTAGCGACCGCTTCAACGAAAAGCCCGGCTCAGGCCGGGCTTTTCTTTGCCTGCGATTTGGTGGCTGGCAGGGGAGTCGGCATACCTAACCGGGTCCGAATCTGGCACAATCGCAGCCCTCTATCGCCTCCACCGAGCCAAGCCCGCCTATGTACACTCTGGCCCGCCAGCTGTTATTCAAACTGTCCGCAGAAGCCTCCCACGACCTGTCGCTGGACCTGATCGGCGCCGGTGGCCGCCTGGGCCTCAACGGCCTGCTCACCAAGCCGCCGGCACGCCTGCCGGTGACGGTCATGGGTCTGCAGTTCGATAACCCGGTCGGGCTGGCGGCAGGGCTGGACAAGAACGGCGCGGCCATCGACGGTTTCGCGCAACTGGGTTTCGGTTCGGTCGAAATCGGGACCGTGACCCCGCGTCCGCAGCCAGGCAACCCCAAGCCCCGGCTGTTTCGTCTGCCGGAGGCCACGGCGATCATCAATCGCATGGGCTTCAACAATCTGGGCGTCGATAATCTGGTGGCGCGTGTGAAAGCCGCCAAGTATCGGGGCGTGCTGGGTATCAACATCGGCAAGAACCTGACCACGCCGGTCGAGCAGGCCGTCGATGACTACCTGATCTGCCTGAACAAGGTCTATGACCACGCCAGCTATATCACGGTCAACATCAGTTCGCCCAATACTGCCGGGCTGCGCAGCCTGCAGTTCGGCGATTCGCTGAAGCAGCTGCTCGATACCCTGGCCGAACGCCGTGTGGTGTTGACTGGCCAGAGCGGTCGTCACGTTCCCCTGGCGATCAAGATCGCCCCGGACATGAGTGACGAAGAAACCGCGCTGGTGGCTCAGGCGCTGGTCGATGCAGGGATGGATGCGGTGATCGCCACCAACACCACACTCGGCCGTGCTGGGGTCGAGGGGCTCGTGCACGGGGAGGAAGCTGGGGGGCTTTCAGGGGCGCCGGTGCGCGAACAGAGCACGCACATCGTCAAGGTGCTGGCCCAGACCCTGGGTGGCAAGTTGCCGATCATTGCGGCGGGCGGTATTACCGAAGGAGGCCATGCGGCTGAGAAAATCGCCGCCGGTGCCAGCCTGGTGCAGATCTACTCGGGGTTCATCTACAAGGGGCCGGCATTGATCCGGGAATCGGTAGACGCCATTGCCGCGCTGCAGGCGACTCGCTGAATCCAGGCGCGAAAGGGGCCCCGTGAAGAGGCCCCTGGGCGCTAGCCCGCCGCCCTGGTCGGGCGTGCATGGTGAACAGGTAAAAAAGGTTTTCAGCCGACGGCGTGAAGTTCGTTGAGCCTATGGATTCCCGCAGTGCCGGTCATACCGTCCCAGTTGTCGCCGCGTCCTTCGCGCCAGCCGTTGATCCAGGCTTGGCGTACCGACGGTAGAGTAAAAGGGCAAAGCTCGCGGGATTTGCCATGGATGCCATACTGGTATCCGCGTAGAAATGCTCGTTCCAACGGATCACGCTTAAGTCTTCTCATAGGGTGTTGCCCTCTGTCTATTGACTGTAATGTCCCGTCGGCCTCGTCTGAGGCCAGGCAGATGGTCTGCCGGTATCGCGCTCGCTGCCGGCGTGGCGAGCAGTGATGTCATCGCCATTGCAGCGACGACCTGAGATGATTTCTAAACGTTGAACCGCGTCATGTGAATGATCGTTTTGTCATAAGCACGTAACGATTTAGCGGTATGGGCGATAAGTAAGCAGGTGCTTCTGGCGCCCGAGGTCTGCAAGTCCGTCGTGTGCAGGGCCTGCAGCGTAGTTTGAGATCACTATGCCATTGCGAATCATCTCGATTTCGATGTGGCATTAAATCGACGAAGGGTCGCCTGAGCAGCCCTTTTTTCAGCAGAATCACGTTCTGCCTCATCTTTTGCGGCGTATTGGGCAACGGGTGAGGTGGGCTGACACCATGGTGGTGTCGTTCGGGCGCTCTATTGCGTAAAGCGCCTGGTTGAACCTCGAAAGGGCAATGCGCTTGCCCTCTCATCGATGCCCGCAAGGGCCAGGAAATACCATGTCGGACCGTTTTGAACTGTTTCTCACGTGCCCCAAGGGTCTCGAAGGCTTGCTGGCCGAGGAAGCCACCGCCCTGGGGCTGGAAGAAACCCGCGAACACACTTCCGCCGTGCGCGGGATGGCCGACATGGAAACCGCCTACCGGCTGTGCCTGTGGTCGCGCCTGGGCAACCGCGTCTTGCTGGTGCTCAAGCGCTTTGCCATGAAAGACGCTGAAGAGCTCTATCACGGCGTGCTCGATGTCGAGTGGCAGGACCACCTGCTGCCCGATGGCACCCTGGCCGTGGAATTCAGTGGGCATGGCTCGGGCATCGACAACACTCACTTCGGTGCGCTGAAGGTCAAGGATGCCATCGTCGACAAGCTGCGCACGCCCAGTGGCGAGCGTCCCAGCGTCGACAAGCTCAATCCGGACCTGCGCGTGCACCTGCGCCTGGATCGCGGTGAAGCCATTCTCTCGCTCGACCTGTCCGGGCACAGCCTGCACCAGCGTGGCTATCGCCTGCAGCAGGGCGCCGCGCCACTCAAGGAAAACCTTGCCGCTGCCATTCTGATTCGCGCTGGCTGGCCACGCATCGCTGCCGAAGGCGGCGCCCTCGCCGACCCGATGTGTGGTGTAGGCACCTTTCTGGTGGAGGCGGCGATGATCGCTGCCGACATCGCGCCCAACCTCAAGCGTACCCGCTGGGGTTTCAGCGCCTGGCTGGGCCACGTCCCGGCCATGTGGCGCAAGCTGCACGACGAAGCACTGGCTCGCGCCGAGGCCGGCCTGGCCAAGACGCCGGCCTGGATTCGTGGCTACGAGGCCGATCCGCGGCTGATCCAGCCGGCGCGCAACAACGTCGAGCGAGCCGGCCTCAGCGATTGGGTCAAGGTCTATCAGGGCGAGGTGGCGACCTTCGAGCCGCGTCCGGATCAGAATCAGAAAGGCCTGGTCATCTGCAACCCACCGTACGGCGAGCGCTTGGGTGACGAAGCCAGTCTGCTGTACCTGTATCAGAACCTGGGCGAGCGCCTGCGTCAGGCTTGCCTGAACTGGGAAGCGGCGGTGTTCACCGGCGCGCCTGATTTGGGCAAGCGCATGGGCATCCGCAGTCACAAACAGTATTCGTTCTGGAACGGTGCCTTGCCCTGCAAGCTGCTGTTGATCAAGGTAACGCCCGACCAGTTCGTCACCGGTGAGCGCCGTACCCCCGAGCAGCGCCAGGCGGCGCGCGAGCAGGCCGAACAGATGGATACCACGCCACCGGTGGCCGATCCGTACGCACGGGTCAACAAGAACGGCAACCCAGTCAAGCCAGCACCGGCGCCTGCGCCGGTGGTCGAACAGGCGCGGCTGAGCGAAGGCGGGCAGATGTTCGCCAACCGCCTGCAGAAGAACCTCAAGACCTTGGGCAAATGGGCACGGCGCGAGGGCATCGATTGCTATCGGGTGTATGACGCGGACATGCCCGAATACGCCATGGCCATCGATCTGTACCACGACTGGGTGCATGTGCAGGAATACGCCGCGCCCAAGTCGATCGACCCGGAGAAGGCCTCGGCGCGTCTGTACGACGCCCTGGCGGCCATTCCGCAGGCACTGAACATCGACAAGAGTCGGGTCATCATCAAGCGCCGCGAGCGCCAGAGCGGGACTCGCCAGTACGAGCGTCAGAGTGCCCAGGGCCAGTTCACCCAGGTACAGGAAGGGGGTGTGCAGTTGCTGGTCAACCTGACCGACTACCTGGACACCGGTCTGTTTCTCGACCACCGGCCGATGCGTCTGCGCATTCAGAAAGAAGCGGCCGGCAAGCGCTTCCTCAACCTGTTCTGCTACACCGCCACGGCCAGCGTCCACGCTGCCAAGGGCGGGGCGCGCAGCACCACCAGCGTCGACTTGTCCAAGACCTATCTGGATTGGGCACGGCGCAATCTGTCCCTGAACGGTTTCTCGGACAAGAACCGCCTGGAGCAGGGCGATGTGATGGCCTGGCTACAGGCCAATCGGGAAGAGTACGACCTGATCTTCATCGACCCGCCGACCTTCTCCAACTCCAAGCGCATGGAAGGGGTGTTCGACGTACAGCGCGACCACGTCGAGCTGCTGGACCTGGCTGTCGCTCGGTTGGCACCGGGGGGCGTGGTGTATTTCTCCAACAACTTCCGCAAGTTCCAGCTCGATGCGAATCTGGCGGAGCGCTATGCAGTGGAGGAAATCACGGCGCAGACGGTAGATCAGGACTTTGCCCGCAACGGCAAGATTCACCGGGCCTGGAAGATCCAGGCGCGGTGACTCACTGAGGAGATGTGGCGCTGCCTTCGCGGGCAGAGGGCTCAGCCGCCCGCCCCGCTCCCACACGTATTGGATGATTACTGGATGTTGGGCGACGTAGACGCGGCTTTTGGCTGCGAGTACAGGTCCAGCAGCGCCTGATCCAGAACCGATGAGGCGCCCCATGGGCGCGGATCGTTGAGGATGGCGACCACCGCCCAGGTGTTGCCATTGCTGTCGCGGCTGTAGCCGGCGATGGCGCGTACGGTGTTGAGGGTGCCGGTCTTGATGTGGCCTTCACCTTGCAGCGCCGTACGCTTCAAGCGTTTGCGCATGGTGCCGTCCATGCCCACGATCGGCATCGACGCCATGAACTCGGCGGCGTAAGGGCTTTTCCAGGCGGCCTGCAGCAAGGTCGCCATCTCCCGCGCGCTGACGCGCTCGTCGCGGGACAGCCCCGAGCCGTTCTCCATCACCAGGTGCGACGCGGTGATGCCTTTCTTCGCCAGCCAACCACGAATCACGCGCTGCGCGGCCTTGGCGTCGTCGCCGTCGGCCTCGTTGCGATAGCGTTCACCCAGGCTCAGGAACAGCTGCTGGGCCATGGTGTTGTTGCTGTACTTGTTGATGTCGCGAATGATTTCCACCAGATCCGGCGAAAAGGCCCGCGCCAGTACGCGCGCGGTCTTGGGCACGGTGCCGACACGGTCGCCGCCCTGGATGGTGCCGCCCAGTTCGTTCCAGATCGCGCGGACCGCGCCGGCGGCATAGCTCTGGTGGTCGAGCAGCGACAGGTAGGTCTGCGAGCTGCAGCCTTCGGCCAACTGGCCGCTGACCACGACGGTCATGCCGTCGGCCTGGGTGATCGGGTTGTAGCGCACGTCGCCCGTGCACTTGGTTCCTGGCAGCGCTTTGACCTGGTTGTCGATGCGAATGGTGGCGATCGGTGGTTCGACCGACACCAGCACCTTGCCGGTGTCGTTGCGGGTGACGAAGCGCAAGGCCTTGAGGTTGACCAGCAGGGAGTCCGGGCGGACCAGGAACGGCGCGTTTTCATCGCCACCGTCATCGTTGAAGGCCGGCAACTGCGGCTGGATGAAATGGCTGCGGTCCAGCACCAGGTCGCCGGTCACCTGACGCACGCCGTTGGCGCGCAGGTCACGCATGAGCAGCCAGAGCTTTTCCATGTTCAGCTTGGGATCGCCGCCACCCTTGAGGTAGAGGTTGCCGTTGAGCACACCGTTGCTCAGGGTGCCATCGGTGAAGAATTCGGTCTTCCACTGATAGGTCGGGCCCAGCAATTCGAGGGCCGCGTAGGTGGTGACCAGTTTCATGGTCGAGGCCGGATTCACTGATACGTCGGCGTTGAACACGGTCGGGCTGCCGGGGCCGGTGAGCGGAAGCATCACCAGAGACAGGGCGTCATTCTGCAGCTTGCTCGCCTTGATGGCCTGTTGAACCTTGGGCGGCAGTGTGGTGTTCAGGGGGGCAGCGCAGAGGGGAAGGGCCAGGGGCAGCATCAGGCCGGCGAGCAATAGTGGACGAAGAGATTTGATCATGTGCTTGAAAACCCTGCGGGCGAGGGGTGACGAAAACGAGGGCCATATAGGTAGATGAAGACCCCCACTACGGGTGAAACCGCCAGCATTATGCCCCAAGCGCTGCCTGCTTTGGCCAGCGGGCACCGGGATGGAGTGAATTTTTCCCATCAAAGCGACCGATCGACCTTAATGTTAGCAAGCTAACCATTGCCTTGACATTGTCTGCCTAAGCAGTAACATTATGTTTCGACGACGTATGAATGATGTACAAATCGTATCCATGCACACGCGCAGACATGCATTCGGCTAACAGGTGGACAGCTTCCGGCCCATGAATCACTACACCCCCGAGAACTTCCATACCTGCAACCTGGGCCTGCTGCTGGGCCGCGGATCGGCGTTGAAGGATCGTTTGCTGGACACGCATCTGGTGCCCTACGGCGTGACCGCAGCGCAATTCAAGGTGCTGATCATCAATGCCCGTTTCGGCATCGACACGCCGGCGGAGATGTCGCGCTACCTGTCGCTGGACAGCGGTTCGATGACGCGCATGCTCGACCGGCTGGAACACAAGCAATTGATCCGGCGCCAGCGCAGCGCCGCCGACCGACGCCAGGTGCAGCTGGTGCTGACCGATGAAGGCCAGGCACTGGCAGCGCGCCTGCCGGTCATTGGCGCCAACGCCATGAACGAGCTGGTGGGCATGCTCGATCGTGAAGAGATCGTCGAGCTGGAACGGATTCTCAAGAAGCTGTTGCAAGCTTCCGGGGATCCGCTGCTGGCGCTGGGTGCTGCCGCCGGCTGAATACTCCGACGTCAGCGCCCCGACCGATCTGCTCGACGCAACACCGACCGAACCCTTTCAGGTGAACTGCCATGGCCACTGCCACTGATTCCAATGCTTCCCAGCAACCGCCCGCAGCGCCGGCGGCCGACGACAAGGCTCCGGCCAATCGACGCAAGCGCAAACTCTGGTTGTTCATCCTGCTGGCCCTGGTGGTGCTGGGCGGTCTGGGCGTCTGGGCCTGGTACACCCTGTACGGGCGCTGGAACGAGAGCACCGACGATGCCTACGTGAACGGCAACGTGGTGGAAATCACGCCGTTGACCACGGGCACGGTGATCAGCATCGGTGCCGACGATGGCGATCTGGTGCACGAAGGCCAGCCCCTGGTGCAGTTCGACCCGAACGATTCGCAGATCGATCTGCAGAATGCCCAGGCCAATCTGGCCAAGGCGGTACGTCAGGTGCGCGGCCTGTACAGCAACGTCGACGGCATGAAGGCCCAGGTGGCTGCGCGCAAGGCGGAAGTGCAGCGCGCCCAGGACAACTATGGCCGACGCAAGAACCTGGCGTCCGACGGGGCGATCTCCCAGGAAGAGCTGTCCCACGCCCACGACGATTTGATTTCGGCGCAGAGCGCGCTGAGTAATACCCAGCAGCAACTGGCGACCTCGACCGCGCTGGTCGATGCCACCCAGGTGTCCAACCACCCCGACGTGCGGGCGGCGGCTGCGCAGTTGCGTCAGGCGTACCTGGCCCACGCTCGCACCACCTTGATCGCACCGGTGACCGGCTATGTGGCCAAGCGCACCGTGCAACTGGGCCAGCGTATCGAGCCGGGAACGCCGACCATGGCGGTAATTCCGCTGAACCAGTTGTGGATCGACGCCAACTTCAAGGAAACCCAGCTGCGCCACATGCGCATCGGCCAGCCGGTGGACATCACCAGCGATCTGTATGGCGACGAGGTGAAGTACAGCGGCACCATCGACAGCCTCGGTGCGGGCACCGGCAGTGCCTTCGCCTTGCTGCCGGCACAGAACGCCACGGGCAACTGGATCAAGATCGTCCAGCGGGTGCCGGTGCGGGTGCACATCAATCCGCAACAGTTGAGCGAGCATCCGCTGCGCATCGGCCTGTCGACGGTGGTGGATGTCGACCTGCACGACCAGAGCGGGCCGGTATTGGCGCAGCAACCGCCGCAGCAGGCGTCCTTCACCACCAACGTCTACGACAAGCAGTTGGGTGAAGCGGATGCCATGATCGCCCAGTTGATCCACGACAACAGCGCAGCGTCCGGCACCACGGCCACCCGCTGATCTACCCGAGCCGGCCCGTCACGGGTCGGCGCGGTCTCGCATTGCAAAGGGTGGATCATGGATTCCAAAGCCTCGTTCACGCCGCCAAGCCTGTTGCTCTGCACCATCGGCCTGTCGCTGGCGACCTTCATGCAGGTGCTCGACACCACCATTGCCAACGTCGCCCTGCCGACCATTTCCGGCAACCTGGGCGTCAGTTCCGAGCAGGGTACCTGGGTCATCACCTCGTTCGCGGTGAGCAACGCCATCGCCTTGCCGCTGACCGGCTGGCTGAGCCGGCGCTTCGGCGAAGTGAAGCTGTTCCTGTGGGCCACGATGCTGTTCGTGCTGGCCTCGTTCCTGTGCGGCATTTCCACCTCGATGCCCGAGCTGGTTGGTTTTCGCGTGGTGCAGGGCCTGGTCGCCGGGCCGCTGTACCCGATGACCCAGACCCTGTTGATTGCCGTGTATCCGCCGGCCAAGCGCGGCATGGCCTTGGCGCTGCTGGCCATGGTCACGGTGGTGGCGCCGATCGCCGGGCCGATCCTGGGCGGCTGGATCACCGACAGTTACAGCTGGCCGTGGATCTTCTTCATCAATATCCCCATCGGGCTGTTCGCCTGTGCGGTGGTGCGCCAGCAGATGGCGAAACGGCCTGTGCACCTGAGCCGGCAGCCCATGGACTACGTCGGGCTTATCACCTTGATCATCGGCGTCGGTGCCTTGCAGGTGGTGCTGGACAAGGGCAACGACCTGGACTGGTTCGAGTCCAGTTTCATCGTTATCGGTTCGGTCATCTCGGCGGTGGCCCTGACGGCCTTCGTCATCTGGGAGCTGACCGACGAGCATCCGGTGGTGAACCTGCGGCTGTTCGCGTTCCGCAACTTTCGCATCGGTACCCTGGTGCTGGTGTTTGGCTACGCCGGATTCTTCGGCATCAACCTGATCCTGCCCCAGTGGCTGCAGACCCAGATGGGCTACACCGCGACCTGGGCGGGCCTGGCCGTGGCACCGATCGGCATCCTGCCGGTGTTGATGTCGCCCTTCGTGGGCAAGTACGCACACAAGTTCGACTTGCGCCTGCTTGCGGGCCTGGCGTTCGTGGCCATCGGCACCAGTTGCTTCATGCGCGCCGGGTTCAACAGCCAGGTGGATTTCCAGCACGTGGCCCTGGTGCAGATGTTCATGGGGGCAGGGGTGGCGCTTTTCTTCATGCCCACCTTGAGCATTCTGCTGTCGGACCTGCCCCCGCAGCAGATCGCCGACGGGTCGGGACTGGCGACCTTTCTGCGCACCTTGGGCGGCAGCTTCGCCGCCTCGCTGACGACCTGGATCTGGATACGCCGGGCCGATCAGCACCATGCCTACCTGACCGAGAGCATCAGCACCTACGATCCGATTACCCGCCATGCACTGGAGCAGATGGGCGGCAGTACGCCTCAGGCGTATGCGCGGATGGAGCAGATGGTCAACAGCCAGGCCTACATGTTGAGCACGGTCGATTATTTCACCCTGATGGGGTGGATCTTCGCCGGGCTGGTGCTGCTGGTGTGGCTGGCCAAGCCGCCGTTCACCGCCAAGGCGGGACCGGCGGCCGGGGGTGGACATTGAGATCGGGGGTGCACCTTCGCGGCCACTGACCGCTCCCACGGATGAGGCGCAGTGCCTCCCGCAGGTGGCGCGGTATCTGTAGGAGCGGCCAGTGGCCGCGAACAGGGCGGCGCGGTGCGTCAGGCAGGCTGCGCAGTGAAATCGAACGGCGCCAGGTCGAAACCGTGCTCATCCACCTGCAGCACCCAGCCCTGCGCATCCCAGTCCCCCAGCACGATACGCCGCGCCGGTAGATCACCGATCTGCACCGCGTGCACCGCCGGGCGGTGGGTGTGCCCATGAATCAGGGTGGATACGCCGTGCTGGCGCATCACCCGTGGCACCTCTTCAGGCGTCACATCGACGATGTCGCTGGCCTTCATTCGCGTCTGTGCCCGGCTTTCACTGCGCAGCTTGCGGGCGAGCTTGTGACGGGTGCTCAGCGGCAGGTTCCGCAGGACGAACAGCGTCAGCGGATTGCGCAGCACGCGACGCAGGCGCATGTAGCCTTGGTCGAGGGTGCACAGGCTGTCACCGTGCATCAACAGCACCGGTTCGCCATTGAGGCGTACCACGCTCGGATCGGCCAGCAGGGTGCAGCCGGCTTTTTTGCAGAACGTGGAACCGATCAGGAAATCACGGTTGCCGTGCATCAGGAAGATCTTCGTGCCACCGTCGCTGAGCGCACGCAGCGCTGCGCAGATGGACGATTGAAAAGGGGTCATGGCGTCGTCGCCGATCCAGGCTTCGAAGAAGTCGCCCAGGATGTACAGCGCCTCGGCCGAGCGCGCGCGCCCGCCGAGGAAATCCAGAAACGCCCGGGTGATGTCCGGGCGTTCTTCCTGCAGGTGCAGATCGGAGATCAGCAGTATCACTCAACGATCTCGGCTTTCTCGATGATCACGTCTTCGGCCGGCACGTCCTGGTGACCTGCCTTGGAGGTGGTGGAGACGCCTTTGATCTTGTCGACCACGTCCTGGCCTTCGATCACTTCACCGAACACGGCGTAGCCCCAGCCCTGGGTGGTTTTCGAGGTGTGGTTGAGGAAGCTGTTGTCGCCCACGTTGATGAAGAACTGCGCCGACGCCGAATGCGGCTCCATGGTGCGCGCCATGGCCACCGAGTACTTCTTGTTCGGCAGGCCGTTGTCGGCTTCGTTCTGGATGCTCGGACGCTTGTCCTTCTTCTCTTTCATGCCTGGCTCGAAACCGCCGCCCTGGATCATGAAGTTACCGATCACGCGGTGGAACACGGTGTTCTCGTAGTGACCGGCTTTGACGTACTCGATGAAGTTGGCCACGGTCAGCGGGGCTTTCTCGGCGTTCAGTTGCAGCACGATGTCGCCGTGGTTGGTGGTCAGTTTGACGTTGGACATGGGGCTCTCTCTGTCTATGAAGCATGTTCTGTGGGAACGCTCTGTCGAGCATCCGATAACGACGGCGCCCAGTTTACAGGCGCCGATAGCCATTCAAAGGCTGTTTTTTTCCATGCTGCAGGATTTACCCGATAGTTTGTCGGGGCTGGCCTGTCAGCCGGTTGACCGCTTCGGCTATGATAAGCGCTTTGATTTGGTCGGCCTACCCTGGCTGCCGCCGCATCGTTCGTTCAAGGATTCCAATGAGCAAGCCCACCGCCGACAACGCTCCCACCTCCAAAGGCAATGGCCCTGCCGTGCCTACCAACTTCCTGCGCCCGATCATCCAGGCCGACCTGGACGCCGGCAAGCACAGCCAGATCGTCACTCGTTTCCCGCCCGAGCCCAACGGCTATCTGCACATCGGCCATGCCAAGTCGATCTGCGTCAACTTCGGCCTGGCCCAGGAATTCGGCGGTGTCTGCAACCTGCGTTTCGACGACACCAACCCGGCCAAGGAAGACCAGGAATACATCGACGCCATCAAGCGCGACATCAAGTGGCTGGGCTTCGAGTGGGCCGGTGAAGAGCGTTACGCTTCGCAATACTTCGACCAGTTGCACGATTGGGCCGTCGAGCTGATCAAGCAGGGCGATGCGTACGTCTGCGACCTGACCCCGGAGCAGGCCCGCGAATACCGCGGCAACCTCAACGAGCCGGGCCGCAACAGCCCGTTCCGCGAGCGCAGCGTCGAGGAAAACCTGGACCTGTTCGCACGCATGAAGGCCGGCGAATTCAAGGACGGCGAGCGCGTGCTGCGCGCCCGGATCGACATGGCCTCGCCGAACATGAACCTGCGCGACCCGATCCTCTATCGCATCCGCCACGCGCACCACCACCAGACCGGCGATGCGTGGTGCATTTATCCCAACTACGACTTCACCCACGGTCAGTCCGATGCCATCGAAGGCATCACGCACTCGATCTGCACCCTGGAGTTCGAAGGCCATCGGCCGCTGTACGAGTGGTTCCTGGACCACCTGTCGGTGCCGGCGCACCCGCGCCAGTACGAGTTCAGCCGCCTGAACCTCAACTACACCATCACCTCCAAGCGCAAGCTCAAGCAACTGGTCGACGAGCAGCACGTGCACGGCTGGGACGATCCGCGCATGTCGACGCTTTCCGGCTTCCGCCGTCGCGGCTACACCCCGGCGTCGATCCGCAACTTCTGCGACATGATCGGCACCAACCGTTCCGACGGTGTGGTCGACATGTCGATGCTCGAATTCAGCATCCGTGACGACCTCGACCGCACGGCACCGCGCGCCATGTGCGTGCTGCGTCCGCTCAAGGTGGTGATCACCAACTACCCGGAAGGCCAGGTCGAGCACCTCGAACTGCCGCGCCATCCGAAGGAAGACATGGGCGTGCGCGCCTTGCCCTTCGAGCGCGAGCTGTACATCGATCGCGATGACTTCATGGAAGCGCCGCCCAAGGGCTACAAGCGCCTGGAACCCAACGGTGAAGTGCGTCTACGCGGCAGCTACGTGATCCGTGCCGACGAAGCGATCAAGGACGCCGACGGCAACATCGTCGAACTGCGCTGCTCGTACGACCCGGACACCCTGGGCAAGAACCCGGAAGGGCGCAAGGTCAAAGGCGTGATCCACTGGGTGCCGGCCGCCGCCAGCGTCGAGTGCGAAGTGCGTCTGTACGATCGCCTGTTCCGTTCGGCCAACCCGGAGAAGGCCGAAGACGGCGCCACGTTCCTCGACAACATCAACCCCGACTCCCTGCAGGTACTGCGTGGCTGTCGCGCCGAGCCGTCGCTGGCCAACGCCGCGCCGGAAGATCGTTTCCAGTTCGAACGCGAAGGCTATTTCTGCGCCGACCTGGCCGACACGCAACCCGGTCGTCCGGTGTTCAACCGTACCGTCACCCTGCGTGACTCGTGGGGCTGAGCCTCGCCAGGCCAAGTTGAGGAATCGTTGTGCTGAATATCTACAACACGCTGAGCAAGAGCAAAGAGGTTTTCACGCCGCTGGACGGCAACAAGGTGCGCATGTACGTGTGCGGCATGACCGTGTACGACTACTGCCATCTGGGCCACGGGCGCAGCATGGTCGCCTTCGACCTGGTCACCCGCTGGCTGCGCTACAGCGGCTATGAGCTGACCTATGTGCGCAACATCACCGACATCGACGACAAGATCATCAACCGTGCGCGGGACAACGGCGAAAGCTTCGATGCCCTGACCGCGCGCATGATCGATGCGATGCACGAGGACGAAGCGCGCCTGAACATCCTCAAGCCGGACCAGGAGCCGCGTGCCACCGACCACATCCCGGGCATGCTGGCGATGATCCAGACCTTGATCGACAAGGGCTACGCCTACGCGCCGGGCAACGGCGACGTGTACTACCGGGTCGGCAAGTTCCAGGGCTACGGCAAGCTGTCGCGCAAGAAGATCGAAGACCTGCGCATCGGTGCGCGCATCGAAGTGGAAGAGGCCAAGCAGGATCCGCTCGATTTCGTCCTGTGGAAGGGCGTCAAGCCTGGCGAACCGAGTTGGGAATCACCCTGGGGTCCTGGCCGTCCGGGCTGGCACATCGAGTGCTCGGTGATGTCCACCTGCTGCCTGGGCGACACCTTCGACATCCACGGCGGTGGCAACGATCTGGAATTCCCGCACCACGAGAACGAGATCGCCCAGAGCGAGGCGGCCACCGGCAAGCCTTACGCCAACGCTTGGCTGCATTGCGGGATGATCCGTATCAATGGCGAGAAGATGTCCAAGTCGTTGAACAACTTCTTCACCATCCGCGATGTGCTGGAGAAGTATCAGCCCGAGGTGGTGCGCTACCTGCTGGTCTCAAGCCACTACCGCAGTTCGATCAACTACTCCGAAGACAGCCTCAAAGAGGCCAAGGGCGCGCTGGAGCGTTTCTACCATGCGCTCAAGGGCTTGCCCAAGGTGGCGGCGGCGGGTGGCGAGGCATTCGTCGAACGCTTTGCCAATGCCATGAACGATGATTTCGGCACGCCGGAAGCCTGTGCGGTGTTGTTCGATCTGGTGCGCGAGATCAACCGGTTGCGCGACAGCGATGTCGACGCTGCCGCGGGTTTGGCCGGCCGCCTGCGCGAATTGGGTGGATTGCTCGGCGTATTGCAGCTGGACTCCGACGAATTCCTGCAAGCCGGCGCAGCCGGTCGCGTCGATGCGGCCCAGGTGGACACCCTCATCGCCGCACGCCTGGCGGCCCGCGCCAACAAGGACTGGGCCGAATCGGACCGCATCCGCGACGAGTTGACGGCCATGGGTGTGGTGCTGGAAGACAGCAAAGGTGTCACGACCTGGCGGTTGGCGGACTGATAAAGCACATTCCCCGTAGGAGCGGTCGTCGGCCGCGAACCAGACGCTGCGGTGTCTGGGTTGGAACGCGTTGCGGCTTTCGCGGCCAGTGACCGCTCCTGCGGATCTTGCGTAGGAGCGGTCACTGGCCGCGAACCAGGCAAAGCGGTTTTCCCCTAGCGCTCGATCGAGCGGCTCCAGCGGGCGTTCCAGGCGGGGCGGAGCTGGTTGACCTGGTCCCAGTCGATGGCCACTGCCGTCTCCAGGTACTTCTCCATCGCCTGCACCTGACCACGGGTCTTTTCGGTGGTCGGCGTGTTGGGGTTGGACGGTATCTGGTCGCCTTCTTCCAGCGCCGGCGCTTGCGCCTCGGGGCTCAGCAGATAGGCCGCCAGCTTCTGCGCAAGCTCGGGCTGATCGTTCTTGGCAATCACGCACTCGGCCACGTTGAGCACCACCGCGCCTTCCTTGGGCTGCGCGTATTCAACCGGCACACCGCGCAGTTTCAGGGCCGTCACCTGAGTCGGCGTCAGCGGGAACAGCGCCGCTTCGTCGGTCTGGACCATCTCGGAAATCTTCGCGGAGCTGGCGATGTACTCCAGCACATTGGGGCCCACCGTCTTCGGCCACGCCTTGAACCCCGGCTCGACGTCGGTTTCGCTGCCACCCTGCAGCCGGTTGAACATCAGGAAGCCGTGCAGCCCGAAGGTCGATGACGCCAGCGACTGGAACACCAACTTGTCCTTGAAGCGGCTGTCGGCCATGTCCATCCACGAAGTCGGCGCAGCCCAGCCATTCTTCTTGAACAGGCGCGTGTTGTAGGCCAGTCCGGTCACCCCCAGGCTGACCGCGGCCGCCTGGTCCTTGATCCGCGCCTTGGCCGGTATCGCGGCCAGGCCGTCGCTGTCCTGCAGGGTGTCGCACAAGCCCATGGAAATGGCGCGGTACATGATGCCGTCATCGAGGAACATCACGTGGATCTGCGGATTGTCCTTGCTCGCCTGAACCTTGGCGAGAATGTCCGAAGAGGTGCCGGGCACGATGACCACCTTCACGTCGTTGGCCTGTTCGAACGCCGGCAGCACCTTGTCGGCGTACAGGCGTTCCATGGTGCCGCCGTTCATGCCCAGGTACAGCGTGGGCCCGGCCTGGGCGCCGGTGGCGGCCAGCAGGGCGGCGAGGGAGAGTGCGTGAACCGTACGTTTGACTGGCTTCATGAAAGCGACCTTCCTTTATGCAGTTCAAGGGGAGAAAAGCGTTGGATGGAAAACGCGTCGATCGGCGCCTGGCTGCGGCCCTCGACGACCAGTTGCGACAAGGCTTCACCGACGGCGGGGCCGATCTGGAAACCGGCCCCGGCAAAGCCGAAGGCGTGGATCAGGCCCGGTTGTACCTGGCTGTGTCCGATCACGGGCTCACGATCGGGCAGATAACCTTCGGTCCCGCTCCAGGTACGGATCGCCTGTGCACCGTGCAGGAACGGATACAACTCGACGGCGTTGCGCAGGATATCCAGGGTGGCCAGCTGGCCGGGTCGCGCCCGCAAGGGGTCCAGGGCAAAACCCTGCCCGCCGCCGAGCACGCAGTTACCCCGTGCCACCTGGCGAGCATAGATACCGCCACCTTCGACACCGGTGCTGACGTCCATGACCACCGGTAGCGGCTCGGTGACCAGCATGGCCGGGTGCCCGCTGGTCATGGGTACGTGCTCGCCGAATTGCTCGGCAATGTGATTGGCCCAGGCCCCGGCACAGTTGAGCAGCCAGGGCGCGCGCAGCCGTTCGCCATTGCTGCAGGACACCTCGAACGCGTGGCCGTCATGGTCGAAGGCCAGCGCCTGAACCTGCTCCACGATCCGTGCACCGGCCCGCCGGGCGGCGGCTGCGAAAGCCGGCGACACCAGGCGCGGATTGGCATGCCCATCACCGCTGCACAGCGAAGCGCCGACCGCCACGTCGCCGACCCAGGCAAACCGCTTGCGCAGCTGACCGTGGTCAAGCAACTCCACACCCAGGTCGAAATCAGCGGCAGCGTTGGCCCAGGCTTGCAGCTTGGCCATGTCGGTGTCGCTGCGGGCCAGCTTCAGATGGCCCGAACGGACATACTCGCCATCGATACCGATCAAACCGGGCAGGTCGCTCCACAGTTCATGGGCACGCTGGGACAGGGGCAGTTGCACCAGCGAACGCCCCTGACGGCGTACGCCGCCGTAGTTCACGCCACTGGAGCGCGATCCACAGAAATCGCGCTCCAGCAGCACCACGCGCTGACCGTGCAACGTCAGCATCAGAGCCGCCGACGCACCGACGATCCCGCCGCCGATGATGATCACATCGGTTTCAGCGACGCGGCTCATGGCTGCACCTCGACACCGAAGGGCAACGGCTTGATCGGCGCCTGGGCGCGCAGGCGACCGACTTGCTGCGGTGAACACGCGGCCGCCTGGGCGATGATTTCCACCGCTGCGCTGCCGCACATGCGCCCCTGACACCGGCCCATGCCGACCCGGCAATGGGCCTTGACCCGGTTGATATCGGTGTGGCCGTGGGCGACCACCTGGCGAATCTCGCCAACACTGATTTCCTCGCATCGGCACAGCATCAAGTCGTCGGGGGCCAGGCTGGCCCACTGCTCGGGGAACGGGAATGCGGCTTCCAGGCCGACGCGAAACCCCTGGATGCGCGCCAGCTGCCGCTCGAGCTGTGGGCCACGTTCGCTGTCAATGGTGATGCCCATGTCTTCGAGCAGGGCCAATGCTGCGCGCTCGCCGGCCATTTCCGCCGCATCGGCGCCCATGATCCCGGCACCGTCGCCGGCCAGGTACACGCTCGGCACGCTGCTGCGCCCGGCCTCGTCGCGGCTTGGCAGCCAAGCCCGGTTGAGCGGGCTCCAGCTGAATTCGCAGCCCAGCAAATCCGCCAGTTGCGTTTCGCTGCGCAAAGCATGGGCGAAGGCCAGTCCATCGCAGGCCAGGCTGTGTCGGCTGCCAGCGCGTTGCCAGGTGACGGCTTCGACTTTTTGCTCGCCGACGACCTCGACCACGGTCGCGCCCTGATGCACGGCAATCCCATGGGCAGTCAGCCAGGCCCGGTAGTACAGGCCCTTGGCCAGGTTCGCAGGCTGAAGCAACAGCCGTGGCAGGGCAGCGACCTGGGCACCGAAGGGCGAGCTGTCCAGCACGGCCAGCACCCGTGCGCCGGCCTTGGCGTACTGGTAGGCCACCAGGTACAGCAACGGCCCGCTGCCCGCGAAGACCACTCGTTCGCCGATGGCGCAACCCTGGGCCTTGAGCGCGATCTGCGCGGCGCCGAGGCTGTACACGCCGGGCAAGGTCCAGCCGGGTACTGGCAGGATGCGGTCGGTGGCGCCGGTGGCAATCAACAGGTGGTCGTACTGGATAGTGCCGACCCGCTGCTGACTGAGCGTGTGCAGGTGGCCATCCTCGGCGTTCCACACCAGCGTGTCGGGGCGGTAGTCGATCTGCGCGCGCAGCGCGTCCAGCGCCTGATGCACCGCCCCAGCCTTGCGCGCTTCGAAGCCATAAAGTTGACTGGCCGAGCGCTGGAAATTACCCGGCGCACGCCGGTAGACCTGGCCGCCACCCTGCAGGGCTTCGTCCACCAGGCACGGCCGCAGGCCGTGGGCAGCCAGGGTCTGCGCCGCACGGATGCCAGCCGGTCCGGCGCCCACGATCACCACCGCGCTCACGAGCGCCGCCCCAGGTCGCGGTCGACCTGCATGCCCGCTTCCAGGGGCGTGGCGCAGGCACGCACCCTGCGGCCGTCACCCAGCCGTACCAAGCAGTCCTGGCAGGCGCCCATCAGGCAGAAGCCGGCACGGGCCTGGGCACTGAAGTCGCTGCCACGCACATGGTCGGCGCAGGTCAGCACGGCGGTGAGCAGGGTATCCCCTGCCAGGCCGCTCACGGCCTGTCCGTCGAGGGTGAACGGCACCGAAGGCCGATCGAGTTCGGTCAGACGCTTGAACAAGGCCATCAGTTTTTCCCCACCAGTACGCGGTCCAGCCCATACACCCGGTCGAGCAGAATCATGGTCGCGGCGGTCAGGGCGATCACCAGCGCCGACACCGCTGCCATCATCGGGTCGATGGATTCAGTGGCGTATACGTACATGCGCACCGGCAAGGTCTGGGTCGCGGGGGAGGTAACGAAGATCGACAGAGTCACCTCGTCGAAGCTGTTGATGAACGCCAGCAACCAGCCTCCGGCGACCCCCGGCAGGATCATCGGCAAGGTGATCTGCCGAAACAGGGTGAACCGACTTGCGCCCAGCGACTCCGCCGCCTGTTCCGCGCTGCGATCGATACCGATGGCGGCGGCGATCACCAGGCGCAGCACATAGGGTGTGATCACCACCACGTGAGCCAGCATCAGCCAGACGAAACTGCCATTGACGCCCATCAGCGCGAACAGGCGCAGCATGGCCACACCCAGCACCAGGTGCGGAATGATGATCGGCGACAGAAACAGCGCATTGAGAAAGTTGCGTCCCGGAAAGTGATAACGGGTGATCGCCAGCGCCGCCGGTACGGCGATCAAGGTCGCCAGGGTCGCGGCCACCACTGCCAGGATCAGGCTGTTATAGAACGCGTCGATGAAGTCGGCGCGCTCGAACACCGCGCGAAACCAGCGCAGGGAAAAGCCGGAGGTGGGCAGGGTGAGGGTGTTCTCCGGGGTGAACGCCACCAGGCACACCACCACCAGCGGAGCCAGCATGAACACCACCACCAGGGCATGAAACGACAGGGCCAACGGACCGTTCTTGGACATCGATCATTCCCCCAGGGCTTTCTTGTAGCGACCTTCGACCAGGCGGTTCCAGGACAGCATGATCAGCAGGTTGGCCAGCAACAGCGCCACTGCAATGGTCGCGCCCATGGGCCAGTTGAGTTCCGAGAGGTACTGGTCGTAGACCACCGTGGCGACCATCTTCAAGCGTCGGCCACCCAGCAGGCCGGGGATGGCGAACGAGCTGGCCGCCAGGCCGAAGACGATCAGCGTGCCCGACAGCACCCCAGGCATGATCTGCGGCAGCACCACACTGCGCATCACCTTCGCCTGGCTTGCGCCCAGCGACTGCGCAGCCTGCTCGGCGGCCGGATCGAGCTTCTGCAGCGAGGTCCAGACCGGGATGATCATGAAGGGCAGCATGACGTGGACCAGCGCCAGAATCACCGCGAACGGTGTGTAGAGCATTTTCAGCGGGCGTCCGCCCAGCGCGGCGATGGCCTGGTTGATCAGCCCGTCGGCACCCAGCAGCAGGCTCCAGCCGAAGGCGCGCACCACCACTGAAATCAGCAGCGGCGTGAGGATCAGGATCAGGAAGATCGAGCGCCACGGGGTACCCATGCGGCTGAGAATGTAAGCCTCCGGTACGCCGATCACCACGCACAGCAGGGTCACCAGCGCACTGATCCAGAAGGTCCGCCAGAAGATTTCGTAAAAGTAGCTGTCGCTGAGCAGGCTGGCGTAGTTGGCCAGCGTATAGCTGTCGCTCTTGACCCCCACCTCGTAGTCGAACAGGTTGAAGGACAGCACCAGCGTCAGGCCCAGCGGCACGATCAGCAGGGCGACGAACAGCGCCAGCGCCGGCGCCGACAGCAGGTATCCGCGGCTCATGCGCAGACCTCGTGATCCAGGACGCGAAGCAGTTCGTGCGGCCAGTCGAGGCCGACAGTGATGCCGGTTGCCAGCGGTGCACTGCCATCGTTGCGGCGCACCACGGTGATCTCGCCCAAGGCGGTGTCCAGGCGGTACAACCATTGGCTGCCCAGAAAGTAGCGGGTGACGATGCGACCTTGAATACGGCCTTCGCCGGCGTTGCAGATGTCGATCTTCTCCGGGCGCAGGCTCAACATCAGTTCGCCGTCCCCTGCCTGAGCCAGCGCCTGTGGCTGGCCCAGAGCGTCGTATTCGCCGGGCAGCAGGTTGGCCTTGCCGACGAAGCCGGAGATGAACGGCGTGCGCGGGTGCTCGTACAGTTTGTAGGGTTCATCGATCTGAGTGACCTGGCCCGCTTGCATCACCACCACCCGGTCACTGATGGACAGGGCTTCGGCCTGGTCATGGGTCACCATCAGGGTGGTGATGCCGACTTCGCACTGGATGCGGCGAATCTCGAACTGCATCTCCTCGCGCAGGCTCGCGTCGAGGTTGGACAACGGCTCGTCGAGCAGCAGCACTGGCGGCTGGATCACCAGGGCACGGGCCAGGGCCACGCGCTGGCGCTGGCCTCCCGAAAGCTCCCGCGGATAGCGCTCGGCATGCGCGGTCAGGCGCACCAGCGCCAGCACCTGGTCGACGCGGGTGCGAATGTCGCTATTGCTCACCTTGCGCATCTTCAGACCGAACGCGACGTTGTCGCGCACGCTCATGTGCGGAAACAGCGCATAGCTCTGGAACACCACGCCCAGGCCGCGGCTGCTGGGTTTGGCGTGGGTGATGTCGCGTCCGTCGAGGACGATCCGGCCGCTGGTCACGTCGACGAAACCGGCAATCATCTGCAGCGTGGTGGTCTTGCCGCAGCCCGAAGGGCCGAGCAGCGAGACGAACTCGCCCTGGCTGACGCTCAGGTCGGTCGCCACCACGGCCTGTACGGATCCGTAGCGTTTGCACAGTGCTTGAAGTTCGAGAAAGGCCATGGCTGCGTTCTACCTGTCATTGTCGGCCGCATGTGCGGTGCGTTGATCGAGGGCAGAGGCGAAAGGGGTCCTGCAGTGGGGTGGCGCTCGATCTGAGTCGGCTGCCGGCTATTGTTGGTCTCGCCCCGTGGACGAAGAGTAGGACGAAGGCTAGGATGGCGAAAGCGCTTATTTCACTGAGCGGGTAGGTATTTTCGAATTAATCCTTTCAATGAAATCAGGTGCTCAAGTTATGGATAATGATTCCACTGAACGGAATACCGAGCCGGGTGTAGGCAGTGTGTCCAGGCTGTTCGCCGTGTTGCGTGGCTTGTCGGCTGCGCCAGCCGAGGGTGAGCGGGTGATCCAGCTCGCCGAGCGCATCGGTCTGTCGCAACCCACCACCCATCGGCTGTTGCGCGGGCTGGTGGAGGAGGGCATGGTCGAGCAGGATGCCCGCAGCAAACGCTATCGGCTGAGCCTGGAATTCTTCGCCCTGGCCGCGCGTGCCGGTAACGGCAGCAACCTGCGCGAGCTGGCACGGCCCAGCCTGCTGCGGTTGTCGGCCTCTTTGGGTGACTCGCTGTTCCTGCTCGCGCGCAGTGGTTTCGACGCGATCTGCCTGGACCGCAGCGAAGGGCCCTATCCGATTCGGACCTTCACCGGCGACATCGGGGGCCGCGTCGCACTGGGGGTAGGCCAGGGCAGTCTGGCCATCCTCGCGTTCCTGCCCGAAGACGAGCGCGAAACCGTGATCCACTACAACCTGCCGCGGCTCAGGGACCTGCACCTGTACGACGAAGTGCTGCTGCGTTCGGAGGTCTCCAGCGTGCGCCAGCTCGGTTATGCCGCGCGCAACACCGGCGTGTTGCCTGGCATGGCGGGCCTGGCGGTGCCGATACTCGACCGCGACGGCCATGCGGTCGCAGCCCTCAGCGTCGCCACCATCAGCGACCGGCTCGGCCCCGACCGACTGCCCACGGTGGTCGAACTGCTCAAGCGCGAGGCCGCCGCCATCGGCCCGCGCCTGAACCCCTTCGACCCGACCCTGCGCCGACCGTCGCAGACTTTCGGCAAGAGCTGAATCCACAGCTCATAGCGCGTGGCCCTGCGCGCGCAAGCGCTTGTACAAGGTATTGCGGCTGACACCGAGGCGCCGGGCCAGGCGGGAGATGTTGCCGTCGCTGGCCTGCAGCAGCTCACCCAGGTCGCTGACCTTGGCCAGGGTCAGCAGTGGCCGTGCCGGGGCGGATGCCAGCACGGATGCCTGCGCCGGTTGCGGGCCGGCTTCGAGGAGGAAATCTTCAGGCAGATGCTCAAGGCCAATGACGTCCTCATCGGCCAGCACCAGCGCCACCTTGACCACCGCCGCCAGCTGGCGCACGTTGCCCGGCCAGGGATGGACCATGAAGGCCGCCCACACATCGTCGCTGAAACCGGCGGTCTGCTGCGCTTCGCGGTGCGTTTCCCACACCTGCTCGATCAGTTCGCGCTTGTCGCTGCGTTCGTTCAGGGTCGGGAGGTGCAAGGTCATGCCCGCCAGGCGGTAGTACAGATCCTCGCGGAACAACCCGGCCTGCACCCGTTGGCGCAGGTCTTCATGGGTCGCGGAAACCAGGCGGATATCGACCGGTATCGGATCGCCGCCCCCCAGCGGCTGGATGCAGCGCTCCTGCAGCACGCGCAACAGCCGCGCCTGGGTGGGCAGCGGCATGTCACCGATCTCGTCGAGGAACAGGATGCCCTTGTCGGCCTTGCGCACCAGGCCGGGGCTGCCCTTGTGGCTGGCGCCGGTGAAGGCGCCACGTTCGTAGCCGAACAGCTCCGACTCGACCAGTTCGGCGGGAATCGCCGCACAATTGACCGCAATCAGTGGGCACGACGCGCGGCTGCTGGCCCGGTGCAAGGCCTTGACCAGCACCTCCTTGCCGGTGCCAGTGTCGCCGCGCAGCAGCAAGGGCACATCCTTCTCCAGCAGGCGCAGCCCTTGTTGCAAGGCCTTGTCCAGGCGCGGGTCGGAACCCCGTCGCGCGGCGGGCGGCGCAGGACGCAGGGCGGGCTTCTTGAGCAGGCATTGCAGGCGGCTGCGTCCTGGCGGTTGCAGGGCAAAGGTGCGCTCCGGCGGATGGTCGAGCAGAGCCTGGGGCGTCAGTCGGAACAGCTGTTGCAGGGTCAGGCCAGGCAACTCGGCACCCAGCAGGCTGTCGGCGCGACGATTGGCGGCCAGCACTTGACCGCTGTCGTCGAACACCAGCAACCCGGCCCACTGGCTGTCGAGGTTGTTCACCCCGGTGTTGAAAATCAGTTGGTGATGCCGATCGGCGAACGCCTCCAGGATCAGGCGGTTCTCGACCGTCTGGCTCATCATCTTCACCAGCCCCAGGGTATGCGAAGGCGGCAGGTGGCTGTCACTGGAGACGTCCAGTACCGCCACCATCTGCCGCTGGGCATCGAAGATCGGTGAAGCCGAACCGTTCATCAGGCGGTTGGCCAGCAGGAAGTGTTCGTCCGGCTCGACATGCACGGCCTGGCGGCAGGCCAGCGCGGTGCCGATCGGATTGGTCCCGGCGGCCGCTTCCAGCCAACAGGCGCCAGGCGCATGGCCCAGATGACCGGCACCCGCGCCGGGCTGCGCACCCCAGGACCTGAGCAGACGGGCCTGCGGGTCGGCCAGGCGGATCAGACAACGCGAGTTGCCCAGGATGTGTTCGTAATAGGGCAACACCTCGCGGTGGGTGGTGTGCAGCAAGGCCTGGTGACCGTCGAGCATCTGTTGCAGCGCAACGCGCGCCAATGGCTCGAAACGCGGTACGTGATGATGCTCCAGCCCCGCTTCGCGACAGCGCGCCCAGGAGCGTTGAATGAGTTGATCGTGGGCGAGGGTTGGGTTGGATACGGACATGGTTCAGGTATCCCGGCGCGCGGCCTTGTTGTTTTTGTTCATGCAGTGTTGTTCACGGTTGTTCATTGTCAATGCGCCAGGCGTTCATTTTTGTTCAGGGGCGAACCTGACCTCCGGCCCACACCTGCGCCCGAACCGTTTGGCTCGCGCCTGCCGGCATGGCACACGGCAATTGGCACGGTTATCGCTCTGGGTTTGCCAGCAGTCGTACCGACGCAAAGCTGCAACCGCTTCCAATAATAAAAAAGGCGCCGCCATGTCCCTTGTGCTCGAGCAGGTCACTCGTCGTGTGGAAAACCAGTTGTACATCGACAACGCATCGCTGGTACTGGAACCCGGTTCGTTCAATGTCCTTCTGGGACGCACGTTGTCCGGAAAGACCAGCCTGATGCGGCTGATGGCCGGCCTCGACAAACCCGATCAGGGCCGAGTGTTGATGAACGGCGTGGACGTGACCGGCAAGCCCGTACGCCAACGCAACGTCTCCATGGTCTACCAGCAGTTCCATCAACTACCCGACCATGACCGTCTTCGACAACATTGCCTCACCGCTGCGCCAGGCCGGCATGGCCCGCGAGCAGATCGAAGAGCGGGTGCTGCAGACCGCGCGCATGTTGCGCATCGAGCCGTTCCTCAAGCGCCATCCACTGGAACTGTCCGGTGGCCAGCAACAGCGCACGGCCATGGCCCGAGCGCTGGTCAAGGATGCCGAGCTGATCCTGTTCGACGAACCCCTGGTCAACCTCGACTACAAGCTGCGCGAAGAACTGCGCTTCGAAATGCGCGAACTGTTCCTGACTCGCCACACCATCGCCGTCTATGCCACCACCGAACCCAACGAAGCCCTGGCATTGGGCGGCACGACCACGATCCTGCACGAAGGGCGGGTGATCCAGAGCGGCAAGACGTCTGAGGTCTATCACCGGCCGGCCAGCGTGCTGGCGGCCGAACTGTTCTCCGAGCCACCGATCAACCTGATCGATGGCCGCATCGGCGGCCAGGAAGTCAGCTTCGCCAACTTCGTCCACTTCGCTCGCAACGTTGATCTGTCCGCCGTCCCGGATGGCGACTACCGCTTCGGCGTACGACCCAGCCACATCGGCCTGACGCCGAGCAACGACGATGACCTGGAGTTGGCGGTGACCGTGGAGCTGGCGGAAATCAGCGGCTCGGAGACCTTCCTGCACGTACGCAACGAGTATTTCTCCCTGGTGCTGCACCTGCCGGGGGTCCACGACTACGCCGTGGACGCGGCGATACCGGTATACATCCCGACCCACAAGCTGTTCGTGTTCCAGCCCGGTGGGCAATTGGTCCAGGCCCCCGGCCTGCGTGTGGCGAGGGCTGCCTGATGGCCGAGATCCGTTTGCAGCACCTGGCGCACAGCTACAGCACGCACCCGTCGGCGCCCGAAGACTATGCGATCCGCGAGATGGATCACATCTGGGAGCAGGGCGGCGCCTATGCCTTGCTCGGCCCGTCCGGCTGTGGCAAATCGACCTTGCTCAACATCATTTCCGGTTTGCTCAGCCCGTCCCACGGGCAGGTGCTGTTCGACGGCAAGGTGGTCAACGACCTGCCGCCCGAGCAGCGCAACATTGCCCAGGTGTTCCAGTTCCCGGTGGTCTACGACACCATGACGGTGTTCGACAACCTGGCCTTCCCCCTGCGCAATCAGGGCAAGTCGCCCGAGCAGGTGCAGGCCCGGGTGCAGGAAGTCGCCGAAGTCCTGGACCTGCAGCGACTGCTGCAGCGCAAGGCGCGCAACCTCAGCGCCGACGAGAAACAGAAGGTGTCGATGGGCCGCGGCCTGGTCCGCGATGACGTGTCGGCGATCCTTTTCGACGAGCCGCTGACGGTCATCGACCCGCACCTGAAGTGGAAACTGCGACGCAAGCTCAAGCAGATCCACGAGCAGTTCAACATCACCATGGTCTACGTCACCCACGACCAGCTTGAGGCCTCCACCTTCGCCGACAAGATCGCCGTGATGTACGGCGGCCAGATCGTCCAGTTCGGCACCCCGCGCGAGCTGTTCGAACGACCGGCGCACACCTTCGTCGGCTACTTCATCGGCAGCCCCGGCATGAACCTGGTCGACGTGCTGCCCGAGCGTGGCGGCGTCGGCTTCGGCGGCATTCACGTGCCGTTGTCGGAAGCCTTGCAGGCGCGGATCGCCCTGGGCGGCTGGCAACGCCTGCAGATCGGCATTCGCCCCGAGTTCATCCGCGTCTGGGACGAGAGCTTCGAGGCCGCCCTGCACGGCGAACGGGTGCACCTGGAAGACCTGGGCACCTACAAGATCCTGACCCTTGCGCTCGGCGGGCAGACCTTCAAGGTGCGCCTGCCCGAGGACCGCGCCGTGCCGGAAGGCACCGTGTTCATCAGCTTCCCCGCGCAGTGGCTGATGGTCTACGCCGATGATCGCTTGCTGGAGGTGCACCCATGAACAAGGTCCAGAACAACAAGGCCTGGTGGCTGGTGCTGCCGGTGTTCCTGCTGGTGGCTTTCAGCGCGGTGATCCCGATGATGACCGTGGTCAACTATTCGGTGCAGGACATCTTCGATCAATCCAGCCGCTATTTCGTGGGCGCCGACTGGTACCGCCAGGTCCTGCAGGACCCGCGCCTGCACGACTCGCTGCTGCGCCAGTTCATCTATTCGGCCTGCGTGCTGCTGATCGAAATACCCCTGGGCATCGCCATCGCCCTGACCATGCCGGCCAAGGGCCGCTGGTCGTCGCTGTGCCTGATCGTCATGGCCATCCCCCTGCTGATTCCGTGGAACGTGGTGGGCACCATCTGGCAGATCTTCGGCCGCGCCGACATCGGTCTGCTGGGCTACACGCTCAATGCCATGGGAATCAGCTACAACTATGCCTCCAATACCCTGGATGCCTGGGTCACGGTGCTGATCATGGACGTGTGGCACTGGACCTCGCTGGTGGCACTGCTGTGCTATTCGGGCCTGCGCGCCATCCCCGACGTGTACTACCAGGCTGCGCGCATCGACCGTGCGTCGAACTGGGCGGTGTTCCGTCACATCCAGCTGCCGAAGATGAAAAGCGTGCTGTTGATCGCGGTGATGCTGCGCTTCATGGACAGCTTCATGATCTACACCGAACCCTTCGTGCTGACCGGCGGCGGGCCGGGCAACGCCACCACGTTCCTCAGCCAGACCCTGACCCAGATGGCCGTGGGGCAGTTCGACCTGGGCCCGGCCGCGGCCTTCTCGCTGGTGTACTTCCTGATCATCCTGCTGGTGTCCTGGCTGTTCTATACGGCCATGACCCACAACGACAAGCAAGGTTGAGGCGGCCATGAACAAGCGCAAACTGATCCCCCTGCTGCTGTACATCCTGTTCCTGCTGGTGCCCATCTATTGGCTGCTGAACATGTCGTTCAAGAGCAACGGCGAAATCCTCGGCGGGCTGACGCTGTTTCCCCATGAGTTCACCCTGGCCAACTACCGGGTGATCTTCACCGACCCGAGCTGGTACACCGGCTACATCAATTCGCTGTACTACGTGAGCCTCAACACGCTCATTTCGCTCAGCGTTGCGCTGCCGGCCGCGTATGCCTTCTCGCGCTACCGCTTTCTGGGCGACAAGCACCTGTTCTTCTGGTTGCTGACCAACCGCATGGCCCCGCCGGCGGTGTTCCTGCTGCCGTTCTTCCAGCTGTATTCCTCCATCGGCCTGTTCGACACCCACATTGCCGTGGCCCTGGCGCACTGCCTGTTCAACGTGCCGCTGGCGGTGTGGATCCTGGAAGGCTTCATGTCCGGCGTGCCCAAGGAGATCGACGAAACCGCCTACATCGATGGCTACAGCTTTCCGAAATTCTTCGTGAAGATCTTCATGCCCCTGATCGGCTCGGGAATCGGCGTGACGGCCTTCTTCTGCTTCATGTTCTCGTGGGTCGAGCTGCTGCTGGCGCGCACCCTGACCTCGGTCGATGCCAAGCCGATCGCGGCGGTGATGACCCGTACGGTTTCCGCCTCGGGTATCGACTGGGGCGTGCTGGCCGCAGCCGGCGTGCTCACCATCGTGCCCGGCATGCTGGTGATCTGGTTCGTTCGCAACCATGTGGCCAAGGGCTTCGCCCTGGGCCGCGTATGAGGAGCCTGTGATGGAGTGGATGGCCTGGACTCTACCGACTGCCCTGTTCTTCGGCGCCATCGCGCTGTTGCTCGCCGGCATGACGTTCTACGAACTGCGCGTGCCCTGCACCGAACGGCGCGGATTTCTGCCGATCGCCACCACCCGTGGCGACCGCTTGTTCATCGGTCTTCTCGGAAGCGCCTACCTGCACCTGCTGGTGATCGGCGTGACCGACTGGAACATCTGGGTCGCCTCGACGCTGTCCCTGGTGTGGTTGCTGGCGGTAATGCGTTGGGGCTGAGCCATGCGGATCTGCGCAGCGCGAAAATTTCAAACAGGAGGTCACTATGTACAAGAACAACAACAAATTGCGACATAGCATTGCCCTGGCGACCGCACTGGCGTGCGCTGGCCTGAGCGCCGCAGCATGGGCGGATGCCTACGAGGACGCGGCGAAGAAATGGGTCGGCGCCGAATTCAAGCCGTCCACCCTCACGCCCGAGCAACAGATGGCGGAGATGCAGTGGTTCATCGAGGCGGCCAAGCCTTTCCGCGGCATGAGCATCAACGTCGTGTCGGAAACGCTGACCACCCACGAATACGAAGCCAAGACCCTGGCCAAGGCGTTCAGCGAAATCACCGGGATCAAGCTCACCCACGACCTGCTGCAGGAAGGCGACGTGGTCGAGAAGCTGCAGACCCAGATGCAGTCGGACAAGAACATCTACGACGGCTGGGTCAACGATTCGGATTTGATCGGTACGCATTTTCGCTACGGCAAGAGCGAGTCGATCACCGACATGATGGCCAGCCCCGAGGGCAAGAAAGCCACCTCGCCGACCCTGGACTTGAAAGACTTCATCGGTATCTCCTTCACCACCGCACCCGACGGCAAGGTCTATCAGTTGCCCGACCAGCAGTTCGCCAACCTGTACTGGTTCCGCGCCGACTGGTTCGAACGGCCCGAGCTGAAGGCCAAGTTCAAGCAGATCTACGGCTATGAGCTGGGGGTTCCGGTCAACTGGTCCGCCTATGAAGACATCGCCAAGTTCTTCTCCGAAGACGTCAAGGAAATCGACGGCAAGCGCATCTACGGGCACATGGACTACGGCAAGAAAGACCCTTCACTGGGCTGGCGCTTCACCGATGCCTGGTTCTCCATGGCCGGTGGTGGCGACAAGGGCTTGCCCAACGGCTTGCCGGTGGACGAGTGGGGCATTCGCGTGGAGGACTGCCATCCGGTGGGTTCCAGCGTGACCCGAGGCGGCGACACCAACGGCCCGGCCGCCGTGTATGCCACCCAGAAGTACGTCGACTGGATGCGCGCCTACGCACCACCCGAAGCCCAGGGCATGACCTTCTCCGAATCCGGACCGGTACCGGCCCAGGGCAACATCGCCCAGCAGATCTTCTGGTACACCGCGTTCACCGCCGACATGACCAAGCCCGGCCTGCCGGTGATGAATGACGACGGCACGCCCAAGTGGCGCATGGCGCCATCACCCAAGGGCCCGTACTGGGAGGAGGGGATGAAACTGGGCTATCAGGACACCGGTTCCTGGACCTTCCTCAAGTCCACCCCCGAGAAGCAGCGTCTGGCTGCCTGGCTGTATGCGCAGTTCGTGACGTCGAAGACGGTGTCGTTGAAAAAGACCATCGTCGGCCTGACCCCGATTCGCGAATCGGACATCAACTCCCAGGCCATGACCGATCTGGCGCCGAAGCTGGGTGGTCTGGTGGAGTTCTACCGCAGCCCGGCCCGCGTGCAGTGGACCCCGACCGGCACCAACGTGCCTGACTATCCACGTCTGGCGCAGCTATGGTGGAGTCACATTTCCGAGGCGGCCAGCGGCGAGAAGACCCCGCAGCAGGCGCTCGACGGCCTGGCCAAGGATCAGGACGCGATCATGACCCGCCTGGAACGCAGCAAGGTGCAGCCGGTGTGTGGGCCGAAGATGAACCCCGAGCGCGACGCCCAGTACTGGTTCGACCAACCCGGCGCGCCCAAGCCCAAACTGGCCAACGAAAAACCCCAGGGCCAGACCGTGGGCTACGCCGAACTGGTCAAGTCGTGGGAGGATGCAAGGAAATAGCAGCGCTGCGGTGCGTCTGATGAACCGAGGCGCCTGCTTCGCGGCCACGGACCGCTCCTACAGGACATCGATTCATCCGTAGGAGCGGTCATTGGCCGCGAACAAGGCTCACATCACTTGTGCAAGGCCTGTGCTGCATAGAGGGTATTTTCCAGCAGGCAGGCGCGGGTCATCGGACCTACGCCGCCTGGCACCGGCGTGATCCAGCCGGCGCGGGGCAGGGCGGTTTCATACACGACATCGCCCACCAGCTTGCCATCGGCCTGACGGTTGATGCCCACGTCGATCACGATCGCGCCTTCCTTGATCCATTCGCCCTTCACCAACCCCGGCTTGCCGGCAGCGACCACCACCAGGTCGGCGCGGCCTACATGGCCCGCCAGATCTTTGGTGAAACGGTGCGTCACGGTCACCGTGCAGCCTGCCAGCAACAGTTCCATGGCCATGGGCCGACCGACGATGTTGGAAGCACCCACTACCACTGCGTCCATCCCGTACAGATCCTGGCCGGTGCTTTCCAGCAGCGCCATGATCCCTTTGGGGGTGCAGGGGCGCAGCAACGGAATGCGCTGGGCCAGGCGACCGACGTTATAAGGATGGAAACCATCGACGTCCTTGTCCGGGCGGATGCGCTCGAGCAGCAACGAGGCATCCAGGTGCTCGGGCAGCGGCAACTGCAACAGGATGCCGTCGATATCGGTATCGGCATTGAGGGTGTCGATCAGCGTCTCGAGCTCCAGCTGCGAGGTCGTGCTCGGCAGGTCGAAGGCGCGGGAAACGAATCCGACTTCTTCGCAGTCCTTGCGCTTGTGCGATACATAGACCTGGGAAGCGGGGTCGGTGCCCACGAGAATCACCGCGAGCCCTGGCGTGCGCAGGCCCTGCTGACGACGCTCGGCAACCTGTTGAGCGATCTGCTGGCGCAGGTTGGCGGCGATCGCCTTGCCGTCGATAAGTTGTGCAGTCATGACGCGTGATTAACCATCGAAAAGGAATGAAAATGTGCGCGCATTCTCGCATGTCGCACGCCCAGGGCAAAGGCGCTTGCTTCGCGAAACCTCCTAAGCCCTTTAATTAAATGAATTTTTTTGAAAAAAGAGTTGACGACCCCAAGGCTCGTCTATAACATTCGTCGCACTTGTCGGGCAGGGCCTAGCACTGGTGAAGAAGGTAGGGCAAAGCAAGCGGTTTCAAAGCTTGTTTGTCATCACCGACTGAAGCTCTGGATTTGTAATCTGCAAGGACTACAGACTCAAAAGCGCCCGTAGCTCAGCTGGATAGAGCATCCGCCTTCTAAGCGGATGGTCGCAGGTTCGAGTCCTGCCGGGTGCGCCATTAGGCAGCTTTGGCACAAGTAACGCAGTAAACGCAATATGGTGGGCGTAGCTCAGTTGGTAGAGCACAGGATTGTGACTCCTGTTGTCGTGGGTTCGATCCCCATCGTCCACCCCATATTCCGAAAGGCGCCCGATTCTTACCGATCCGGCGCCTTTGCTTTAAAAGCTACACGCGGACGTGGTGGAATTGGTAGACACACTGGATTTAGGTTCCAGCGCCGAAAGGTGTAAGAGTTCGAGTCTCTTCGTCCGCACCAACCAGAATGGCAAGGTCCAGGCCTGCCGCTCAACGTGAAAGCCGCCTCAGGGCGGCTTTTTCGTGTCTGCGATTTGGCGAGCGCTTCACCCGCTCAAGGCTTCACGCCTCCACCGGTTGGACCATGCTGAACGTAATGACATTGCCGTTCTGCTCCACACTCAGGTTGCCGCTGTGAGCCACCGCGATTGCCTGGGAGATGTACAGTCCGATCCCCAGGCCGTTCTTGTTGCGCAGGTTCTCGGCGCTGTGCGGCTTGAACGGCTGAAACAGCGTCGCCAGTCGCTCGGGCGCCACCGGAGTGGTCTGATTGAGCACGGACAATCGCGTGTTCTGCTGTTCGGTGCTCAAGCTGATCAGTACCGGTGTGTCGGGCGTGCCGTGGTAGCGAGCATTGCCCAGCAGGTTGGTGATGACCTGCGCGTAGCGATCCGGATCGACCATGGCGCGTACGTCCGGCTCGATGCGGGCTTCGATGGTCAGGCCGGGAAAAGCCACGGCGGTTTCGTGGACGATGCTTTCCACCAGTGTCGACAGATCGGTGTCGACCCGATTGACCATGATGCCAAGACCCGACTGCAGGCGACTCATCTCCAGGATCTGGCTGATCAGCCGTTCCATGCGACCGCTGGAGTGGCTGATGTGCTTGCGCAGTTCGGTGTCGCGCGTCTCGTTCGAAGACAGCATGGCGGCGGCCATGGAAATGGACTGCAGCGGGGTTGCGCAGGTCGTGACCGAGCATCGCGATCAGGCGCTGGCGCATGCCATCAATCTCGCTGGCACGGCTCAGGCACAACTCGACCAGGTCACGCCGCAGCTTCTCGGCGATGGCGATGTCGGTATCCCCCCAGCTGGCCGAGCGTCCGCGCACCACTTCTTCCCAGGCTTCGAACGAGCCTCGGGGTGTCAGCCGGGCGCCCGAGGGCCCGACCTTGATGATCTTCTCCGGCTTGCCGCCCCAGCGCACGTTGTTGATTTCTTCCTTGCGCAGCCACATGACCCAACCCGATTCCTGTCGGTGGAAGCGGACCGCCAGAATGCCGCAGTAGCCGCTGGTGTTGCGCTCGCTTGCCGAGCCTTGCCAATGCTCGGTATGGAACACCTCGAGGTTCGGGTCCTGTTCGACGTGTTCGAGCACCTGGCGGCACAGGGCGTCGAAATGCCCGCCGATGCTCTGGGTACGTCCCGACATCACCACTGCAGCACCATCGCAGGGAATCAGCGAGGCAATATTGTCCGGATCACCCGCCAGGGCGCTGACCAGATCTTCGGAGTCGCGGGCCAGGGTCATGAGTCTCTGTTGCTGGTCGCTTGCCTGCTTCAGGGTCTGTGTGGCCAGGTTGTGTTCCAGGCGTTCGACCAGTGCGCTGCAGACCTGCGAGATGACCTGGAACGACATGCGCAAGGGGTGAGCCATCGTCTTGGGCGACATGTGGTGGCAGGAGAACAGCCCCCACAGCTTGCCACCCACGACGATGGAAACGCTCATCGAGGCGCGCACGCCCATGTTGGTGAGGTACTCGCAGTGGATCGGTGAAACGCTGCGCAGGGTGCTGAAGCTCAGGTCGAACGGCTGGCCGGTTCGCGGATCCAGTGACGGGATCAGTGGCGCTGGCGCATAGGTCACGTCGGCGATCAGGCGAATCGGATTCAATATATAGAGCAGGCGAGCCTGGGCAGGGATGTCCGAGGCCGGGTAACGCTGGCCCAGATAGCTTTCGAGGTCTTCGCGATGGGCCTCGGCGATGACCTCGCCGGACAGGTCGGGACGAAAGCGATAGGCCATGACCCGGTCGTAGCCCGTCATGTTGCGGATTTCCTGGGTCACGCGGCTCAGCAGGGCATCGATGTCGTGGCGGTTCTGCATCTGGCTGATGATGCGTTGCGCGTACAGGGCGAACTGGCTGAAGGAGCCGCTGGCCGTACGGCGCGGCTCGAACTCCAGATAAAGGATCTGCAGATGGCGATGGGCAACCACGTCGAACAGGCGGCCGAGCAGCACGCTTTCGACACTGTTGGCCCAGTGATCGCTGCTGGCAAGCCCCTCGGCGATCAGCGCCAGGACATCGCCGCCCAGCAACTCGCCGTCCGGCGTGCTGCCCGGCAGTACATCCAGCCCGATGGTCGCCATCAGGTTGGCGCTGCGGCTCAATACGCGACCTTCGGCATCCAGCGCGATCAGTGCGCCATGAGGCTGGATCGCGCCCGGCCGATGGATGGGCTCGTCCTCGCAATTGGCGAGGGAAACCAGCGGCACGGGGTTTATGGCCATGAAGGTCCTGCGATGATGGGCATTGTTACCGGAAACGACAGAATGGTCGTGCTCTCCGCATAGAGGTGCAAGGTAATGACTTTATCCGCTGACAGAATACCAGCGGGCCCATCATTGTCTTGCAAAAGTTGTCCGAGAGATCACTTTTCATCCCTGAACAGGCCTTGTTTTGCTGCCGTTGGACGGTTTCTGCAGCGACTTTCCGCGCATCCATGTGCATAGGGTGACTTCTTGAGTTCGAGCCACTAGAATGCTTGCCCTTGATCTGGGGTCGGAAATGGCCGGCTAACGTCTGTGCAACGAGGAAAATCCATGCAAGTTTCTGTTGAAAACACTTCCGCTCTCGAGCGCCGCATGACCATCGGTGTTCCCGCCGAGCGCATCGAGGCCGAAGTCAACAAGCGTCTGCAACAGACCGCCCGTAACGCCAAGATCCCGGGCTTCCGTCCAGGCAAGGTGCCTATGAGCGTCATCCGTCAGCGCTACGAGGCTGACGCGCGCCAGGAAGCTCTGGGCAACGTCATCCAGGCTTCTTTCTATGAAGCCGTGGTCGAGCAGAAGCTCAACCCAGCCGGTGCACCCGCCGTCGAGCCGAAAGTGTTCGAGAAGGGCAAGGATCTGGAATACATCGCTACCTTTGAAGTGTTCCCCGAATTCGAAGTCGGCGCGTTCGACAGCATCGAAGTCGAGCGCCTGAGCGCCGACGTCGCCGACAGCGACCTGGACAACATGCTCGAAGTGCTGCGCAAGCAGAACGTGCGTTACGAGCAGGTCGAGCGCGCTGCCCAGACCGAAGACCAGCTGAACATCGACTTCGTCGGCAAGATCGAAGGCGAGGCGTTCTCCGGTGGTTCGGCCAGCGGTACCCAGCTGGTACTGGGTTCGGGCCGCATGATTCCCGGTTTCGAAGACGGTCTGGTCGGCGCCAAGGCCGGTGAAGAGAAGGTGCTGAACCTGAACTTCCCCGAGGACTACCAGAACCTCGAACTGGCCGGCAAGGCCGCCGAGTTCACCGTCACCGTCAACAGCGTTTCCGAAGCCAAGCTGCCTGAGCTGAACGAAGAGTTCTTCGGTCAGTTCGGCATCAAGGAAACCGGTCTCGACGGCTTCCGCGCCGAAGTTCGCAAGAACATGGAGCGCGAGCTGCGTCAGGCCATCAAGGCCAAGATCAAGAATCAGGTCATGGACGGTCTGGTATCGACCAACCCGATCGAAGTGCCCAAGGCGCTGCTGGACAACGAAGTCGATCGCCTGCGCGTTCAAGCCGTTCAGCAGTTCGGTGGCAACATCAAGCCGGACCAACTGCCGGCGGAGCTGTTCACCGAACAGGCCAAGCGCCGCGTCGTGCTGGGTCTGATCGTCGCCGAAGTGGTCAAGCAGAACGAGCTCAAGCCTGACGAAGCACGCGTACGCGAGCTGATCCAGGAAATGGCCTCGGCCTACCAGGAGCCTGAGCAGGTTGTAGCCTGGTACTACAAAAATGACGAGCAGCTGAACGAAGTCCGTTCGGTTGTGCTGGAAGAACAAGTTGTGGATACTGTTCTGCAGAAGGCTAAGGTGACCGATAAAGCGGTCTCTTACGAAGAAGCAGTCAAACCGGCGGAAGCAGCACAAGCCGACTGATTGTCCAACTCGTTGGAAATTCAACCACAAGCCAGCCTCGCGCTGGCTTGTGCGTTTTCAAGACATGACTATTTGGGAGTAACTGCAGAGCATGTTCCGTAATTCCTATATTCAGCAGAACTCTGATATCCAGGCCGCTGGCGGCCTGGTCCCGATGGTTGTCGAGCAATCCGCTCGTGGCGAACGCGCCTACGATATCTACTCACGCCTGCTAAAGGAACGAGTGATCTTTCTGGTTGGCCCGGTAGAGGACTACATGGCCAACCTGATCTGTGCGCAGCTGCTGTTCCTTGAGGCGGAAAACCCGGACAAGGACATCCATCTCTACATCAACTCCCCAGGCGGTTCGGTCACTGCAGGCATGTCGATCTACGACACCATGCAGTTCATCAAGCCGAACGTGTCGACCACCTGCATTGGCCAAGCCTGCAGCATGGGCGCATTCCTACTGACCGCCGGTGCCGAAGGCAAGCGTTTCTGCCTGCCGAACTCACGCGTGATGATTCACCAGCCACTGGGCGGCTTCCAGGGCCAGGCGTCGGACATCGAAATCCATGCCAAGGAAATCCTGTTTATCCGTGAGCGTCTCAACGCGCTGATGGCCAAGCACAGCGGGCGCACCCTGGAAGAAATCGAGCGCGACACCAACCGCGACAACTTCATGAGTGCCGAAGCTGCGCAAGCCTATGGCCTGATCGACAAAGTGATTGACCGTCGCCCCGCTTAACATAAGCCGCTCAAAATAGGGCTGGTTGGCATGCCCGACCATTGCCGGGCTTGAAAAAGCCCGCAATAGCCTTCATCTTGTGTTGCAAGCCTATCGGATTTGGATCGATCGAATGACTGACACCCGCAACGGCGAGGACAACGGCAACAAGCTGCTCTATTGCTCCTTCTGTGGCAAAAGCCAGCATGAAGTGCGCAAATTGATTGCCGGCCCCTCGGTCTTTATCTGCGACGAGTGCGTCGACCTGTGCAACGACATCATCCGCGAGGAGGTGCAGGAAGCCCAGGCCGAGAGCAGCGCGCATAAATTGCCCTCGCCCAAAGAAATAAGCGGCATCCTGGATCAGTATGTGATTGGCCAGGAGCGCGCCAAGAAGGTTCTCGCAGTAGCGGTGTACAACCACTACAAGCGCTTGAACCAGCGTGACAAGAAGAATGACGACGTGGAGCTCGGCAAGAGCAACATCCTGCTGATCGGCCCGACCGGTTCGGGCAAGACGCTGCTGGCCGAAACCCTGGCTCGCCTGCTCAACGTTCCATTCACCATCGCCGATGCCACCACCCTGACCGAAGCCGGTTACGTGGGTGAGGACGTCGAGAACATCATTCAGAAACTGCTGCAGAAGTGCGACTACGATGTCGAGAAGGCCCAGATGGGCATCGTCTACATCGACGAAATCGACAAGATTTCGCGCAAGTCGGACAACCCGTCCATCACCCGTGACGTTTCGGGCGAAGGCGTGCAGCAAGCGCTGTTGAAGCTGATCGAGGGCACGGTTGCCTCGGTACCGCCTCAGGGTGGTCGCAAGCATCCTCAGCAGGAGTTTCTGCAGGTCGACACGCGCAACATCCTGTTCATCTGCGGTGGCGCATTCTCCGGCCTGGAGAAGGTCATCCAGAATCGCTCCACCCAGGGCGGTATCGGTTTCAGTGCCCAGGTGCGCAGCAAGCAGGAAGGCAAGAAGGTTGGCGAGTCGCTGCGCGAAGTCGAACCCGATGACCTGGTCAAATTCGGCTTGATTCCCGAGTTCGTCGGTCGTCTGCCGGTGCTGGCCACCTTGGACGAGCTGGACGAAGCGGCACTGATCCAGATTCTCACCGAACCCAAGAACGCGCTGACCAAGCAATACGGCAAGCTGTTCGAAATGGAAGGTGTGGATCTCGAGTTCCGTACCGACGCGTTGAAATCGGTTGCCCGTCGCGCGCTCGAGCGCAAGACCGGTGCCCGTGGCCTGCGTTCGATCCTGGAAGGCATTCTGCTCGACACCATGTACGAGATTCCTTCGCAGACGGATGTCAGCAAAGTGGTCATCGACGAAAGCGTGATCGAAGGGACGTCCAAGCCGCTGTTGATCTACGAAAACAGCGAGCCGCCGGCGAAGGCTGCACCCGACGCCTGATCGAAAATCTGAGCTGAAACAAGGAAGGGGCCTACGGGCCCTTTTCGTTTTTCAGACAGCGAACTTGTTTTTTGCCGGGCAAGCCCCCACATTGAAGGCATGTTCAATTCCATCTGTTTACGGCCTTCGGGGCCGCTGTAGAGGCGAAATCATGAAGACAACCATCGAATTGCCTCTCCTGCCATTGCGCGATGTCGTCGTCTATCCGCACATGGTTATCCCGCTGTTTGTGGGTCGTGAGAAGTCCATCGAAGCCCTCGAGGCGGCGATGTCGGGCGAAAAGCAGATCCTTTTGCTCGCGCAGAAGAATCCCGCCGATGACGATCCAGGTGAAGACGCCTTGTACCGTGTCGGCACTGTCGCCACTGTCCTGCAGTTGCTCAAGCTGCCCGACGGCACTGTCAAGGTGCTGGTCGAAGGCGAGCAGCGCGGCAGTGTCGAGCAGTTCCTGGAGATCGACGGCCACGTTCGTGCCGAAGTGCAGTTGATCGACGAGATCGATGCTCCGGACCGCGAGTCCGAAGTGTTCGTGCGCACCTTGCTGGGCCAGTTCGAGCAGTACGTGCAGCTGGGTAAGAAGGTTCCGGCCGAAGTGCTGTCCTCGCTCAACAGCATCGATGAGCCCGGCCGCCTGGTCGACACCATGGCTGCGCATATGGCGCTGAAGATCGAACAGAAGCAGGAAATACTCGAAATCATCGAGCTGCCTGCGCGTGTCGAACACGTGCTGGCCCTGCTGGATGCCGAGATCGACCTGCTGCAGGTCGAGAAGCGCATTCGCGGGCGGGTCAAGAAGCAGATGGAGCGCAGCCAGCGCGAGTACTATCTGAACGAGCAGATGAAGGCCATTCAGAAAGAGCTGGGCGACGGTGAGGAAGGGCACAACGAAGTCGAAGAGCTGAAGAAGCGCATCGATGCCGCGGGCCTGCCCAAGGACGCCCTGGCCAAGGCCACGGCCGAGTTGAACAAGCTCAAGCAGATGTCGCCGATGTCGGCGGAAGCGACCGTGGTGCGCACCTACATCGACTGGCTGGTGCAGGTGCCGTGGCAGGCGCAGAGCAAGGTGCGTCTGGACCTGGCGCGCGCTGAAAGCATTCTCGATGCCGACCACTACGGTCTGGAAGAGGTCAAGGAACGTATCCTCGAATACCTCGCCGTACAGAAGCGGGTGAAGAAGATCCGCGGTCCGGTGCTGTGCCTGGTAGGGCCGCCGGGTGTGGGCAAGACATCCCTGGCCGAATCCATCGCTCATGCCACCAACCGCAAGTTCGTGCGCATGGCCCTGGGTGGCGTGCGTGACGAGGCCGAGATTCGGGGGCACCGTCGCACCTACATCGGCTCGATGCCCGGCCGCCTGATCCAGAAGATGACCAAGGTGGGCGTTCGCAACCCGCTGTTCCTGCTCGATGAAATCGACAAGATGGGCAGCGACATGCGCGGCGATCCTGCCTCGGCCTTGCTGGAAGTGCTGGATCCGGAGCAGAACCACAACTTCAACGACCATTACCTTGAAGTTGACTACGATCTTTCCGACGTGATGTTCCTGTGCACCTCGAACTCGATGAACATCCCGCCGGCGCTGCTCGACCGCATGGAAGTCATCCGTCTGCCGGGCTACACCGAAGACGAGAAGATCAATATCGCGATCAAGTACCTCTCGCCCAAGCAGATCGAAGCCAACGGCCTGAAGAAGTCCGAGGTTGAGATCGAGGTCGATGCGATTCGCGACATCATCCGTTACTACACCCGCGAGGCGGGCGTGCGGGGGTTGGAACGTCAGATTGCCAAGATCTGCCGCAAGGTGGTGAAAGAGCATGCGCACCTGAAGAAATTCACGGTCAAGGTCACGCCCGATTCGCTGGATCACCTGCTGGGCGTGCGCAAGTTCCGCTACGGTCTGGCCGAGCAGCAGGATCAGGTCGGTCAGGTCACTGGCCTGGCGTGGACTCAGGTGGGCGGCGAGTTGCTGACCATCGAAGCGGCGGTCATCCCAGGCAAGGGCCAGTTGATCAAGACCGGTTCGCTGGGTGACGTGATGGTCGAATCCATCACCGCGGCGCAGACGGTGGTGCGCAGCCGTGCCAAAAGCCTGGGCATTGCAGCGGACTTCCACGAGAAGCACGACACGCACATCCACATGCCCGAAGGCGCTACCCCCAAGGATGGCCCGAGCGCCGGTGTCGGCATGTGCACCGCACTGGTTTCGGCACTGACCCAGATTCCGGTGCGCGCCGATGTCGCCATGACCGGCGAAATCACCTTGCGTGGCCAGGTATTGGCCATCGGCGGGCTGAAGGAGAAGTTGCTGGCGGCCCATCGTGGTGGAATCAAGACTGTAATCATCCCTGAAGAAAACGTGCGCGATCTCAAGGAAATTCCCGACAATATCAAGCAGGATCTGCAGATTAAACCTGTTAAATGGATTGACGAAGTCCTGCAAATTGCGCTGCAATACGCGCCGGAGCCCTTGCCCGATGTGGCTCCCGAGATTGTCGCCAAGGATGAGAAACGCGATACGGATTCCAAGGAACGAATCAGCACGCATTGAGCCTTGATTTGACTGGGTGGCTTTCTTGACAGCTTTTTTAAGCCCTTGTTATAAATCGGCACTTGCTGTGTCGACAGCCACCCGGCGCACGTTTCACCACATACTTAGAAACAACTCAAAATATCGATATAAGGGGACTTATAGTGAACAAGTCGGAACTGATTGACGCAATCGCCGCATCTGCTGATATCTCCAAAGCTACAGCTGGCAAGGCGCTGGACGCCGTGATCGAATCCGTGACGGGTGCCCTGAAATCCGGTGATTCGGTTGTGTTGGTAGGTTTCGGTACGTTCTCCGTGACTGATCGCCCGGCGCGTACCGGTCGCAACCCGCAAACCGGCAAGGCCCTGGAAATCGCGGCCGCCAAGAAGCCCAGCTTCAAAGCCGGTAAAGCCCTGAAAGAAGCTGTCAACTAAGCTTCGGCCACGCCTTTGCTACCTGCTGCCAGGCAATGCCGGCAGCAGGAGTGGAGCTGAGCAAGCTCCGCGAGTTACGAGAAGGCGCATCCTCGGATGCGCCTTTCTTCTATCCGGATTCCTATTACTCTCCGCGGTCGCTCTATCTGTACGGCCGTTTTCGGGGGATGCATGCTGCAGAACATCAGGGATAACTCCCAGGGCTGGATTGCCAAGACCATCATCGGTTTGATCATCGTATTGATGGCGCTGACCGGTTTCGACGCGATCTTCCAGGCCGCCAGCCATAGCCAGGACGCTGCAAAGGTCAACGGTGACGAGATCACCTTGAACGAACTCAGTCAGGCAACCGAGATGCAACGTCGCCAACTGATGCAACAGCTGGGCAAGGCTTTCGATCCAGCCCTGCTCGACGACAAGATGCTGCGCGAAGCGGCCCTCAAGGGCCTGATCGATCGCAAGCTGCTGCTGCAAGGCGCCCATGACGCCAAGTTCGCCTTCTCTGAGGGCGCGCTCGACCAGATCATGCTGCAGACGCCTGAATTCCAGGTCGACGGCAAGTTCAGCGCCGAACGCTTCGATCAGGTCATTCGCCAGATGGGCTACGGCCGTCTGCAGTTCCGTCAGATGCTCTCCGAAGAGATGCTCATCGGCCAGCTGCGTGCCGGCCTGGCGGGCAGCAGCTTTGTGACCGACGAGCAGGTTGCCGCGTTCGCTCGCCTCGAGAAGCAGACCCGTGATTTCGCTTCGCTGACGTTCAAGGCGGACCCGTCGACGACCAAGGTCACCGACGACGAGGTCAAGGCGCATTACGACGAACACGCCAAGGAGTTCATGAGCCCTGATCAGGTGGTCATCGACTACGTCGAGCTGAAGAAGTCTTCGTTCTTCGACCAGGTCACCGTGAAGGACGAGGATCTCCAGGACGCCTACCAGAAAGAGATCGCCAACCTGTCCGAGCAGCGTCGTGCCGCGCACATTCTGATCGAGGTCAACGACAAGCTCGATGACGCGCAGGCCAAGGCCAAGATCGAGGAAGTGCAGGCACGTCTGGAGAAGGGTGAGGACTTTGCCAAGCTGGCCAAGGAAGTCTCCCAGGATCCAGGCTCGGCCAGCAATGGCGGTGACCTCGGTTTCGCTGGTAATGGCGTGTACGACCCAGCGTTCGAAACCGCGCTCAATGCCCTGAGCAAGGGCCAGGTCTCGGCGCCGGTTCGCACCGACTTCGGCTGGCACCTGATCAAGCTTGAAGACGTGCAGGCTCCGGACGTACCGACCTTCGCCAGCCTCAAGGCCAAGCTGACCAGCGACCTGAAGACTCAGGAAGTTGAACAGCGCTTCGTGACCGCTACTAAGCAATTGGAAGATTCGGCGTTCGAGGCCTCGGACCTGGGGCAGCCTGCGCAGGAGTTGGGCCTCAAGGTCCACACTTCCGAGCCGTTCGGCAAGGAAGGCGGCAGCCAGGGCGTGACTGCCAGCCGTGCCGTGGTTCAGGCCGCATTCAGCCCTGAAGTGCTGGAGGAGGGTTCCAACAGCGCTGCGCTGGAGCTGGACCCGGAAACCATGGTTGTGGTGCGCGTAAAGGAGCATCGCAAGCCTGAGCAACTGCCGCTGGAAGCCGTGGCCGGACCGATTCGTGCCGAGCTGGCCAGGCAGCATGCCGCAGCCCAGGTGAAGGCCAAGGGCGAAGCGCTGCTGGCCGGTCTGCGCGATGGCAAGGTGCCGCTGGCGCGCCAGTCAGGAAGGTCAGCCGTGGAAAGTGCTGGAGGCGGTCAGCCGCGGTCAGGACGGCATCGAGCCGGCCGAGCTGCAGGCGTTGTTCCGGATGCCCAAACCGCAGGCCAAGGACAAGCCCGAGTTCAGCAGCGTGACGCTGAAGGACGGTAGCTTCGTGGTTCTGCGCCTGGACGGCGTGAACGAAGCTGCAGCGCCTAGCGATGAAGAGAAGACCCAGTACCGTCGCTTCCTGGCGTCGCGCATGGGTCAGCAGGATTTCGCGGCGTACCGCAAGCTGCTGGAAACCAAGGCGGACATCACCAAATATTGAGGTGATGGATGTTTGAACGAAAGGCCGCGCATGCGGCCTTTTGTTTTTTGGTGGATTCAGGGGCTCTTCGCGGGCAGAGCCCGCTCCCACATGTCACCACTACTCCTTGCGCCACCGATAAACCCAGCCATAAAAAAACGCCGCTGAAATCAGCGGCGTTTCTTCAACCGACCGAAGCCAGCTTACTCTTCGATATCACCCATGGCGGTGGTGTTGAAGCCGCCGTCCACGTACATGATTTCACCGCTGATGCCCGACGCCAGGTCGGAGCACAGGAACGCGCCGGCGTTGCCGACTTCGTCGATGGTGACGTTGCGACGCAGCGGGGTCTGCGCTTCGTTGGCGGCCAGCATCTTGCGGAAGTTCTTGATGCCCGAGGCTGCCAGGGTGCGGATCGGACCGGCCGATACGGCGTTGACGCGGGTGCCTTCCGGGCCCAGGGAACCGGCCAGGTAACGCACGCCGGCTTCCAGCGAAGCCTTGGCCATGCCCATGACGTTGTAGTTGGGCATGGTGCGCTCGGCGCCCAGGTACGACAGGGTCAGCAGGCTGCCGTTGCGGCCTTTCATCATGTCGCGACCGGCTTTGGCCAGGGCCACGAAGCTGTAGGCACTGATGTCGTGGGCGATGCGGAAGCCTTCGCGGGTGGTGGCCTGGGTGAAGTCGCCATCGAGCTGGTCGCCCGGGGCGAAGCCGACGGAGTGAACGATGACGTCCAGGCCGTCCCACTTCTTGCTCAGGGCTTCGAAGACCGAGGCGATTTCAGCATCGCTGGCCACATCGCAGGGGAAGCACAGATCGGCGCTGGAGCCCCAGCCGGCGGCGAATTCCTCGACGCGGCCCTTGAGCTTTTCGTTCTGGTAGGTGAAGGCAAGTTCAGCACCCTCGCGATGCATGGCGGCAGCGATGCCGGATGCGATGGACAGTTTGCTGGCGACACCGACGATCAGGACGCGCTTACCGGCGAGAAAACCCATGTGTTGTTCCTCTTCAGGTTAATCGACAGCCGTTGGGGCCAAAAAGGCTGCTTCCAACAGCTGCTGTGTATAAGGGTGCTGCGGCGCGGCAAAGATATCCCGCGCCGCCCCTTGTTCGACGACCTGACCGTGCCTGATCACCATCAACTGGTGGCTCAGCGCTTTGACTACCGCCAGATCATGGCTGATAAACAAATAGGTCAGGTTGTATTTCAGTTGCAGTGAACGCAACAGCTCCACTACCTGGCGTTGAACGGTGCGGTCGAGCGCCGATGTGGGCTCGTCCAGCAGGATCAACGCCGGTTTCAAAACCAAGGCCCGGGCAATGGCGATACGTTGCCGCTGCCCGCCGGAGAACTCGTGAGGGTAACGATGCCGGGTCTGTGGGTCCAGCCCAACCTCTTCGAGCGCGGCAATGATAGCCTGTTCCTGCTCGGCCTCGTTGCCGATCTTGTGTATTCGCAGGCCTTCGCCGACGATCTGGCTCACGCTCATCCGTGGGCTGAGGCTGCCGAAGGGGTCCTGGAACACCACCTGCATCTGCTTGCGCAGCGGGCGCACCTGTTGCTGGGGCAAGCCGTCCAGGGCCTCACCCTGAAAGCGGATCGAGCCACGGCTGGCGATCAAGCGCATGATGGCCAGACCCAGCGTCGACTTGCCCGAGCCACTTTCTCCGACGATGCCCAGGGTCTGACCACGGGGCAGCTCGAACTGGATGCCATCCACGGCCTTGACGTGATCCACGGTGCGACCCAGAAACCCCTTTTTGATGGGAAACCAGACGCGCAGGTCGTCGACCGACAGAATCGGCTCGCCGATCTGCGTTGCCGCAGGCGCTCCGCTGGGTTCGGCCCCCAGCAGCACCTGTGTGTACGGATGCTGTGGTGCACGAAACAATTCTTCGCAGCTAGCCTGTTCGACGATGCGACCGCGCTGCATGACACATACCCGGTGTGCAATTCTCTTCACCAGGTTCAGGTCGTGGCTGATCAGCAGCAGGGCCATGCCCAGTCGGGCCTGCAGTTCCTTGAGCAATTCGAGGATCTTCAGCTGCACCGTAACGTCGAGCGCGGTCGTGGGCTCGTCGGCGATCAGCAGTTCAGGTTCGTTGGCCAGGGCCATGGCGATCATCACGCGTTGACGCTGGCCGCCCGACAGCTCGTGGGGCAATGCCTTGAGCCGTTTGTGCGGTTCGCCGATCCCGACCAGTTCCAGCAACTGCAGGGTGCGCTGGGTGGCGGCTGCTCCGGTCAGCCCTTTGTGCAGGGCCAGCACTTCGCCGATCTGCTTGCCGATGTTGTGCAGCGGGTTGAGCGAGCTCATCGGCTCCTGGAAAATCATGGCGATGCGATTGCCGCGAATCTGCCTGAGTTGTTTTTCCGGCAGCGTGAGCAGATCGCGACCATTGTAGGCAATGGTGCCGCTGGGGTGCTGGGCGAGCGGGTAGGGCAGCAGGCGCAGGATGGAGTGCGCCGTCACCGATTTGCCCGAGCCACTTTCGCCCACCAGCGCCAGGGTTTCGCCCCGGCGGATATCGAAGCTGATGTTCTCGACCACGCGTTGGCGGCTCTCACCGGCGACGAACTCGGCGGCCAGGTCGCGGACCTCGATCAGATTGTCCTGGCGCATGTCATTTCCTCGGGTCGAAGGCGTCACGGGCGGATTCGCCGATGAACACCAGCAGGCTGAGCATCAGGGCCAGCACGGTGAAGGCGCTGATGCCCAGCCAGGGCGCTTGCAGGTTGGACTTGCCCTGGGCCACCAGCTCGCCCAGCGACGGTGAGCCGGCAGGCAGGCCGAAGCCGAGAAAATCCAGCGCGGTCAGGGTGCCGATCGCACCGGTGAGGATGAACGGCATGAAGGTCATGGTCGAAACCATGGCGTTGGGCAGGATATGGCGAAACATGATGGCGCCGTTCTGCATGCCCAGCGCGCGGGCGGCGCGCACGTACTCCAGGTTGCGGCCACGCAGGAACTCGGCGCGTACCACATCCACCAGGCTCATCCAGGAAAACAGCAGCATGATGCCCAGCAGCCACCAGAAATTGGGCTGCACGAAGCTGGCCAGGATGATCAGCAGGTACAGCACCGGCAGGCCGGACCAGATTTCCAGAAAACGCTGGCCGGCCAGGTCCACCCAACCGCCATAGAAGCCTTGCAGCGCCCCGGCGATCACCCCGATGACCGAGCTGGCGATGGTCAGGGTCAGGGCGAACAGCACCGAGATGCGGAAGCCGTAGATCACCCGCGCGAGCACGTCGCGGCCTTGGTCGTCGGTGCCCAGCCAGTTCTGCGCGGACGGCGGCGCCGGTGCCGGTACGCTGAGGTCGTAGTTGATGCTCTGGTAGCTGAACGGAATCGGTGCCCACAGCGTCCAGCTCTGCTTGGCCGCCAGCAGCTCGCGGATGTAGGGGCTCTTGTAGTTGGCTTCCAGGGGAAACTCGCCGCCAAAGGTGGTTTCCGGATAGCGCTTGAAGGCCGGGAAATACCATTCGCCGTCGTAGCGCACCGCGAGCGGTTTGTCGTTGGCGATCAGCTCGGCGCCCAGGCTCAGGCCGAACAGCACCAGGAACAGCCACAGCGACCACCAGCCACGCTTGTTCGCCTTGAACCGCTCGAAGCGGCGTCGGTTGAGGGGAGACAGGTTCATCTCAATGCTCCCGGTGGCCAAAGTCGATGCGTGGATCGACCAGGGTGTAGGTAAGGTCGCCGATCAGTTTCACTACCAGCCCCAACAAGGTAAAGATGAACAGGGTGCCGAACACCACCGGGTAGTCGCGGTTGATCGCGGCCTCGAAGCTCATCAGGCCCAGACCGTCGAGGGAGAAGATCACCTCCACCAGCAGGGAGCCGGTAAAGAAGATCCCGATGAAGGCCGAGGGGAAGCCGGCGATCACCAGCAACATGGCGTTGCGGAACACATGGCCGTACAGCACACGATGATTGCTCAGGCCCTTGGCCTTGGCGGTGACCACGTATTGCTTGCCGATTTCATCGAGGAAGCTGTTCTTGGTCAGCAGCGTCATGGTGGCGAAGTGGCCGATGACCAGCGCGCTGACCGGCAGCACCAGGTGCCAGAAGTAATCGAGTACCTTGCCGCCCCAGCTCAGCTCCTCGAAATTGTTGGAGGTCAGGCCGCGCAGCGGGAACCAGTCCAGGTAGCTGCCGCCGGCGAACACCACGATCAACAGGATGGCAAACAGGAACGCGGGAATGGCGTAGCCGATGATGATCGCCGAGCTGGTCCAGACATCGAAATGGCTGCCGTGGCGGGTGGCCTTGGCGATGCCCAGGGGGATCGACACCAGGTACATGATCAAGGTGCTCCACAAGCCCAGCGAGATCGACACCGGCATCTTTTCCACGATCAGGTCGATGACCTTGGCGTCGCGGAAAAAGCTGCTGCCGAAGTCCAGCCGCGCGTAGTTCTTGATCATGATCCACAGGCGTTCGGGCGCTGGCTTGTCGAAGCCGTACATCTTCTCGATTTCCTGCACCAGGGCCGGGTCCAGGCCCTGTGCACCGCGGTAGCTGGAACCGGCGACCGCTACTTCGGCGCCGCCACCGGCGATGCGGTTGGTGGCGCCGTCGAATCCCTCGAGCTTGGCGATCATCTGTTCCACCGGCCCGCCGGGCGCGGCCTGGATGATGGCGAAATTGATGATCAGGATCCCCAATAGCGTGGGGATGATCAGCAGCAGTCGGCGCAGGATGTAGGCCAGCATCTTATGGCGTCCCTGAAGGCGTGGTGGTGACCGCAGGCGTGGCCTGGGGCTTGCTCCACCAGGTTTCCACGCCGATGTCGTAGCGCGGCGTGATGGCGGGGTGGCCGATGTGGTTCCAGTACGCCACGCGCCAGGTCTTGATGTGCCAGTTGGGGACCACGTAGTGGCCCCAGAGCAGTACCCGGTCCAGGGCGCGGGTGTGGTCGATCAGGTCTTGGCGCGAGGACGCATTGATCAGGCCCTCCACCAGGCTGTCGATGGCCGGGTCCTTGAGCCCCATGAAGTTGCGGCTACCGGGCTTGTCGGCACTGGAGCTGGCCCAGTACTCGCGCTGCTCGTTGCCGGGCGAGGTGGACTGGGCGAAGCTGCCGACCATCATGTCGAAGTCGCGCGAGCGCACCCGAGTGACGTATTGCGAGACATCGACACGCCGGATCACCAGTTCGATGCCCAGATCCGCCAGGTTGCGCTTGTAGGGCAGCAGCACTCGGTCGAAGTCGGCCTGGGTCAGCAGGAACTCGATCTTCACCGGTGTGCCCTGGGCATCGACCATCTTGTCGTCGACGATGCGCCAGCCGGCCTCCTGCAGCAGTTTGTAGGCTTGGCGTTGCTGTTCGCGCAGCATGCCGCTGGCGTCGGTGACCGGGTTGCTGAACGGCGTATCGAAGACGCGTTCGGGAATCTGTCCGCGCAGCGGTTCGAGGATGTTCAGTTCGGCCGGGCTGGGCAGGCCGGAAGCCGCCATCTCGGAGTTCTCGAAATAGCTGTCGGTGCGCAGGTAGGCGCCGTTGAACAGTTGCTTGTTGGTCCACTCGAAATCGAACACCAACGCCAGGGCCTCGCGCACGCGCACGTCCTGGAACAGCGGCTTGCGCAGGTTGAAGACGAAGCCTTGCATGCCGGTCGGGTTGCCGTTGGGGATTTCCTCGCGCAACAGGCGTCTCTCGCGAACCGCCGGGATGTCGTAGGCGGTGGCCCAGTTCTTCGCGCTGCTTTCGAGCCAGAAGTCGAATTGCCCGGCCTTGCCGGCTTGCAGGGCCACGGTGCTGTCACGGTAGTACTCGATATCGAGCACATCGAAGTTGAACAGCCCGCGGTTCATCGGCAGGTCGCGTGCCCAGTAGTCCTTGACCCGCTCGTAGCGTATCGAGCGACCCGCCTTGACCTCGGCGACCTTGTAGGGACCGCTGCCCAGGGGGATGTCCAGGCTGCCCTTGGTGAAGTCCCGGCCCTGCCAGAAATGCTTGGGCAGTACCGGCAGTTGACCGAGGATCAGCGGCAGTTCCCGGTTGTTGCTGTGCTTGAACTTGAACAGTATCCGCAGCGGGTCTTCGGCGACGACGTCGGCGACATCGGCGTAGTAGCCTCGGTAGAGCGGCGAGCCGCTTTGCATCAGGGTCTGGAAACTGAACACGACGTCTTCGGCGCGCATGGGCTGGCCATCGTGGAAACGCGCCTCGGGACGCAGGTAGAAGCGCACCCAGCTGTTGTCCGGGGCTTTCTCGATGCGGCCGGCCACCAGGCCGTACTCGGTGAAGGGCTCGTCCAGACTCCGCCGTGCCAAGGTGTCGTAGATCAGGTCTATGTCGTCGGCGGGCACGCCCTTGCTGATGAAAGGGTTGAGGCTGTCGAAGCTGCCCACGCCTTTCTGGCGAAAGGTACCGCCCTTGGGCGCGTCGGGGTTCACGTAGTCATAGTGCTTGAAGTCCGCAGGGTATTTGGGCGCTTCGTCGTACAGCGTGAGTGCATGCTGCGGCGCGGCATGCGCCACGCTGGCGGCGATGCACAGCGCGACAGCGCTCAGGGCCTTGCTCAGGGCACGTAAGGGCATCATCGAATCTTCTCCGTAGGCTTGATCCACCAGGCACTCAGGCCCAGGGTGTACGGCGGGGTAGTGACGAAGGCCAACCGGCTGCGGTACGCCAGGCGGTGGTAGTCCAGGTACCAGTTGGCAACCATGTAGTGCTGCGACAGGAGCACGCGGTCGAGCGCCTTGGCGGCGGCCACCTGGTCGTCGCGGCTCTGGGCGGCGAGCAACTGTTCGAGCAGACGGTCGACCACCGGGTTGGCGATGCCCGCGTAATTCTTGCTGCCGCGCACCGCAGCCTGGCTGGAGTGAAAGTACTGCCATTGCTCGAGCCCTGGACTCAGGGTCTGCGGCAGGGTCAGCGAGATCATGTCGAAATCGAACTGGTCCAGACGCTGCTTGTACTGCGCGCGGTCCACGCTGCGCAGGTTGGCCTGCACGCCGATGCTGGCCAGGTTGGCGACATAGGGGCCCAGGATGCGCTCCAGATTGGAATTGACCAGCAGGATCTCCAGGCGCAGCGGCTGCCCAGCGGCATTGCGCAGGCGGTCGCCCTGCAACGTCCAGCCGGCCTCGCCAAGCAGGTGCAGCGCCTGGCGCAGTGTGGCCCGGGGAATGCCGTTGCCGTCGGTGCCGGGCATGCTCGGCGCCTCAAGGAACAAGGCCGGGCTCAGCGCGCTTTTGTACGCCGACAACAGCAGCCGTTCCTTGCCGCTGGGCAGGCCGGTGGCGGCGAATTCACTGTTGGGGTAGTAGCTCTCGGTGCGCCGATAGGCGCCGCTGAACAGGGCGCGGTTGGTCCATTCGAAATCCAGCAGCAGGCCCAGCGCCTCGCGCACGCGTGGATCGCTGTAGGCCGGGCGACGGGTATTGAAGAACAGGCCCTGGGTCTGCGTCGGGATCTTGTGGGGGATCTGCGCCTTGATCACTTCCCCGCGGCGCACGGCTGGAAAGTCGTAGCCGTTGGTCCAGTTCTTGGCCTGGTGCTCGATGTAGATGTCGAACTCGCCCGCCTTGAACGCTTCGAAGGCTACGTCGCTGTCCCGGTAGAACTCGACTTCCATGCGGTCGAAGTTGTACTTGCCGCGATTGACCGGCAGGTCCTTGCCCCACCAGTTTCGATCCCGCTCCAGCACCAGCCTTCTGCCCGGCACCACCTGGGTGATCCGATACGGGCCGCTGTTCACCGGCACCTCGAAGGTGGTGGCCTGGAAGTCCCGGCCTTGCCAGTAGTGCTTGGGCAGGATCGGCAACTCGCCCAGGCGCAGGATCAGCAGCGGGTTGCCCGAACGCTTGAACACGAAGCGGATCCGCGTCGGGCTCAGCACATCGACCCGCAGCACTTCCTGCAGGTTGGTCCGGTACATCGGATGACCCTGGCTCAACAGCGTTCGGTAAGAGAACGCCACGTCCGCGCTGGTGATCGGATGGCCGTCGTTGAAGCGCGCCTGCGGTCTGAGGTTGAACACGACCCAGCTGCGGCTTTCGTTGTATTCCACCGATTGGGCGATGAGGCCGTAGCTGGAGGTGGGTTCATCACCCGAAGGCGCGTATTGCCCGGTGCCGACCATCAACGGCTCGTTCAGCTCGCTGATGCCGTACTGCAGGAAGTTGGCGGTCTGGACCGGGCTGATGCCCTTGAAGGTGTAGGGGTTGAGCGTGTCGAAGGTGCCGAAGGCCATCGTGCGCAAGGTGCCGCCCTTGGGAGCTTCGGCATTGACCCAATCGAAGTGGCTGAAGCGAGCCGGGTATTTGAGCGATCCGAATTGCGCATAGCCGTGGCTCTGGGTGATCGTCGCGTTGGCACAGGTGCTCAACGCAAGGCCCAGCAGGCTGAGAAGGAGGGGACGCATCAATTCATGAATCCGAACCGGTCGGCAATGGCTTTGTTGCGCTTACAGTAACAGTTTGTCTCAGCAGGAAGAAGAGTGGTGGTGGCATTCGGCTGGCCCTGCAACGTCCGCCAGGGCGGATCGTTGCGGGGTCAGGCGCACTCAGCGACGGTTCAGGTAGACCGTGAGGGTCTGGCCGGGCTTGAGCGCATGTCCGCTGCGCGGATTCCAGCGCTTGAGGTGCTGCATCTCGACATTGAAGCGCTTGGCGACCAGGTACAGCGAATCACCCTTGCGCACCTTGTAGGTGGTGGTTTTCTGCGCATCGCTGGCGGCCGACCCGGCCTTGGCTACCACCCGGCCTTTGGATTGCGTCTCGGCCTGCATCACCAGGGTCTGGCCGACCTTGAGGTTCTTGCCGGTCAGGCGGTTCCAGCGCTGCAGGTCGCGGGTGTCGACCTTGTTTGCCTTGGCGATCGACGCCAGGTTGTCGCCGCGGCGCACGGTGTACGACTTGGGCCGGCTGGGCTGCACCACTGCCACTTCGTCGAAGACGCGTTGGGCGGGCGCCAGGGTCAGCAGTTCTTCGGGCTTCATGTTCGACAGGCTGGCGGTCAGCAATTGCGCCTTGGCCGTGGGCACCAGCAGGTGCTGGGTGGGCTCCATGGTCACGCGCTTCTTGAACGCCGGGTTGAGCTGGAACATCTCGTCTTCGTCGATGCCGGCCAGTGCCGCGACGCGAGACAGGTCGACGCGCTGGTTGACCTCCACCACATCGAAGTACGGTTGGTTGGCGATCGGGTTGAGGTTCACACCGTAGGCCTGGGGCGACTGCACCAGTTCGGCCAGGGCCAGCAGCTTGGGCACGTAGTCACGGGTTTCCTGCGGCAGGGGCAGGTTCCAGTAATCGGTGGGCAGGCCCAGTTTCTCGTTGCGCTCCATGGCCCGGCTGACCGTACCTTCACCGGCATTGTAGGCCGCCAGGGCCAGCAGCCAGTCACCGTTGAACATCTCGTGCAGCTTGCTCAGGTAGTCCAATGCCGCGCCGGTGGAGGCGGTGACATCGCGACGGCCGTCGTAGAAGTTGGTCTGGCGCAGGTTGAAGTAGCGACCCGTGGAGGGGATGAACTGCCACAGCCCGGAGGCATCGGAGCGCGAGTAGGCCATGGGGTTGAACGCGCTTTCGATGACCGGCAGCAAGGCCAGCTCCAACGGCATGTCGCGTTCTTCCAGGCGCTCGACGATGTAGTGCATGTACAGGCTGCCGCGACCGCTGGCGCTTTCCAGGAACGACGGGTTGCTGACGAACCACAGACGCTGCTGCTCGACGCGCGGGTTCATGGCAATGCTGTCTTGCAGCTGGAAACCGTCGCGAATGCGCTCCCACACGTCGTGCGGGGCCTTCTTGGCCTGGGCCTGGTTGACGAAGATCGGCTTGGGCCGCACGTGGGCGGTCAGCGCATGGGGGCGGGCGTCCTGGCCAGTGCCTGAAGAGACGCTCGCCGTGCTCTGGCAACCGGCCAGACCGGCGCACAGGGTGACCGCGATCGCTTGGGCCAGTCGCGTCAATGCGTCGGACTTGAGGGTTGTGCGTATGGATGACGACATTGGCTGGAGGATAGTTCCGCGCGAAAATGTCGGGCGATTCTAGAAAGTGACCGAAGGTCGGTCAACCTTTGAGAAATTTCCGACACAAATCAGCGGCCTTCAGAACTTATCTTTCCAACTACGTAAGGTTGCGAACACCGCCTGCGCCGTGCCATGAGCCGTTCCGGCCCGTTCGTCCGCTTTTTGTTTAACGGATGTTTCAGCGACCCGCAGAAAAGGGTTCGTACGCTTTTCCAGGCCGATCGAAGTGGGCAGGGTGATAGCGTTGCGCTCACGCAACGCGGTGACCTCTTGCAGCCGTTGAGCGATGTCGGGATTGCCGGGCTCGACCGCCAAGGCGAATTTCAGGTTGCTCAGGGTGTACTCGTGGGCACTGTAGACCTGAGTGTCGTCGGGCAGTTGGGCCAGGCGCGACAGCGAGGCGTGCATCTGCTGCGGCGTGCCTTCGAACAGGCGACCGCAGCCGGCGGCGAACAGCGTGTCGCCCGGAAACAGCAGGGGCTGGGTATCGCTGGCGTGATAGAAGGCGATGTGGCCTGCCGTGTGCCCCGGTACGTCGTGCACCTGCAGGTGCAGGCCGAGCACGTCCAGGGTGTCGCCGTCGTGCAGCGCGCGGTCGCGGGCCGGTATCGATTCCTGGGCGGGCCCGCTGACCTGGGCACCGGTGCGGCGCTTGAGCGCCTCGACGCCGCCCACATGGTCATTGTGGTGATGGGTGATGAGAATGTCGGTCAGGGCGCATGTCGGGGTGGGCGTCCAGCCATCGCTCGACCGGCCCGGCGTCGCCCGGATCCACCACTGCACATTCGCCCGCCGCAGTGTCTTGTAACAACCAGATGTAGTTGTCGGAGAAAGCGTTCAGCGCTTGAATCTGTATCATGGCTCGGTTCGCTTGATTTCGATTAATGGTCCATCTTAGTGCCGCGTCGGCATTAGGTGAACCTCAGCGTGGGAGATCGTCATGACCGATACCGCCTTTGCCCAGGCCGACCCACAGTGGCTGGACCTGATCGGCCAGGCCCGCGAGTGGTTCGCCGGGCCGCATGGCCAGTTGCTGCTGCGTGAGGAGCAGCGCCTGCTCGAGGAAGAGCTGGCGCGTTTCTTCGGTGGCTACCTGGTGCACTACGGCCCCAGCGCCGAGCCGCCACCGGTGGCCGGGCAGATCCACCGCAACGTGCGCATGGGCGCGCCGTTTCCTGGGGTCGAGATCGTCTGCGAGGAACAGGCCTGGCCCCTGGGCGAACACGCCGCCGACGTCGTGGTGCTGCAGCACGGGCTGGATTTCAGCCTGTCGCCCCATGGCCTGCTGCGCGAGGCGGCCAGCGCGGTACGGCCAGGCGGGCACCTGCTCATCGTCGGCATCAACCCGTGGAGCGCGTGGGGCGCACGGCGGGTGTTCGCCAAGGACGCCCTGCACAAGGCCCGCTGTTTCTCCGCCTCGCGGGTCGCCGACTGGCTCAACCTGCTGGGCTTCGGGCTGGAGAAACGCCGGTTCGGGTGTTATCGTCCGCCGCTTGCTTCGCCCAGCTGGCAGGCGCGTCTCGCCGGTCTGGAGCGGGTTGCCGGCAAGTGGCAGAGCGGCGGCGGAGGCTTCTATATATTGGTCGCGCGCAAGATGGTGGTGGGGCTGCGGCCACTGGTGCAGCAACGCCGCGAGCCCATGGGCAAGCTGTTGCCGCTGCCAATGGCCAAGGTCAACCGAGACAATCCGAACATCGATGGAAAAGCCTGATGAGTGACACTGTGGAAATCTTCACCGACGGCGCCTGCAAGGGCAATCCGGGCCCGGGTGGCTGGGGTGCGTTGCTGGTGTGCAAGGGCGTGGAGAAAGAGTTGTGGGGCGGCGAAAGCACCACCACCAACAACCGCATGGAGCTGACCGCTGCCATTCGCGGCCTGCAGGAGCTCAAGCGTGGCTGCAGCGTGCTGCTGGTGACCGACTCCGAATACGTGATGAAAGGCATCAACGAGTGGATGGTCAACTGGAAGAAACGCGGTTGGAAGACCGCCGCCAAGCAGCCGGTCAAGAACGCCGACCTGTGGCAACAGCTCGATGAACAGGTCAATCGCCATGAAGTGAAATGGCAGTGGGTCCGCGGGCACAATGGCCATCCGGGCAACGAGCGCGCCGATGACCTGGCCAACCGCGGGGTCGATGAAGTGCGGGGCATGCGTCAGGCGTAGCCACGCAGCCGGTCAGGTAGCCCGAGGCAGGTCGCTGGGAGCGCCTGCCGTGCTGTGCTAGAGTTTCACCGCCCGCGGTTCGATCTTCTCGAACCGACAGCTCTTCGTTTTACCCCCGATTTCCGCTCACCCGTTCGAGAGTTTTTGCCCATGGCCGTTCGTTCCGTAGTATTCGACACCGAAACCACCGGTATGCCGGTCACCGATGGCCATCGCGTGATCGAGATCGGTTGCGTCGAATTGATGGGACGCCGGTTGACCGGGCGCAACTTTCACGTCTACGTGCAGCCGGACCGACCCAGTGACGAGGGCGCCATTGGCGTGCACGGCATCACTGACGAGTTTCTGGTCGGCAAGCCCCGGTTCGCCGAAGTCGCCGACGAATTCTACGAGTTCATCCAGGGCGCGCAGATCATCGCCCACAACGCGACCTTCGACGTCGGCTTCCTGAACAACGAGTTCAAGATCGCCGGCATGCCCGAGCGCGCCAACATTGCCGAGTACTGCACGGTGATCGACAGCCTGGCCATGGCGCGTGAGCGTCATCCAGGGCAGCGCAACAGCCTCGACGCGCTGTGCAAGCGCTACGGCATCGACAACTCCGGGCGCGAACTGCACGGCGCTTTGCTCGACTCGGAGATCCTTGCGGACGTCTACCTGGCCATGACCGGGGGGCAGACCAGTCTGTCGCTGGCCGGCAACGCCAGCGATGGCGACAGCAGCAGCAAGCAGGGCAGCGAGATTCGTCGCCTGCCTGCGGACCGTCGGCAGACGGCTATCATCCGCGCCAGTCAGGCCGAGCTCGACGAGCACATGGCGCGCCTGCAGATCATCGCCAAAGCCGCCGGAGCCGATGCGCTCTGGACGCAACTGGGCTCATAGGCCACCTCGGCGCACTCGGTGACGTTCTCTGCGCAAGTGTGCATCCGACTGGCCGACGCCAGCTTCGACGACTATGTACTGGGTGCCGATTTCAGTGCCCAGGTGTCTGGCTACGCCTCGCCCGAGTTCAATCGACCGGTAGCCGATTGGCCCCTGAGGTCCATACGGGCCTATCGCAAGGACTATGGCATCGATCCGGCCGAGTTCGCCCGTTATCGCGAGCCCGACACTGGCGGCGCCATCTTCATGGCCTGGCTGGGTGAGAAAGCGGTCGGTCATGTGGTGGTCAGTCGGCACTGGAACAACCTCGCCTATGTCGACGAGCTGGCCGTCGATGCTTCGGCGCGCAACCTGGGTGTGGCCAGGTCGCTGCTGGACGTGGTGCGGTTCTGGGCCGTGAAGCAAGGCCTGCCGGGCATCATGCTGGAAACCCAGAACAACAACCTGCCGGCCTGCCGTCTGTACGAGCGCTGCGGTTTCCGGCTGGGCGGCATCGACTACCTGCGTTATCAGGCGATCGATGCGGCCAGCCACGAGACGGCGCTGTTCTGGTATCGGCTATTCGCGGACGGGTGAGAGCAGCGCCTGAGCATTGTGGGCGATGATTTCCAGCAGGGTCTTCTCGGCTGCCGAGCTCGACCTTGCGTTGCGCGTGAGGGCGTACAAGGTCACCGGCACGGCGGGTGACAATGGGCAGGTGTCCAGCCCCTGATCACGCGCGTCTGCCGCAGTGAACGGATCGACGATGGCCAAGCCTTCACCGGCTGCGACCATGCTGCGCATCATCGGATAGGTCTGCACCCGCGTGTGGATTCGCGGCGGCGGATTGAGCGATTGCAGCTTGTGCTCCAGCACCAGGCTCAGCGGATCTTCCCCTTCCAGGCCGATCATGGCCTGTCCCGCCAGCTCATGCAGTGCGATATAGCGATGTTTTGGAGAGAGCCATCCCTGGGGAGCAAGGAGCTGCAGCTTGCCTTCGGCCAGGACCTGACTGCTGATGGAGGGATGCTGGGGGCAGTGCAGGTTCAGGCCGACGTCGGTCTGGTGCAGCAGCAGGCTGCGTACCATCTCCTCGGTGTTCTGGACCCCCAGGGTGCATGGCGTTTCACGGAAGCGTCGGCGCAGGGTCGCGATGCTCTGCGGCAACAGCTGGTGAGCCAGGGACGCCGTGCAGACCACATGCAAACCAGGGTCCTGGTGCTCGCGCAAACCGTCGGCCAGGCGTTGCAAACGTTCGACCTGAGTCTGCACCGCGGCGATGTCGGCCTGCATGCGCAGGGTTTCCGGCGTGGGCTGGAAATGGCCGCGGACCCGTGCGAACAGCAGAAACCCCAGTTGCCGTTCGGCATCGTGCAGGGTCTGCTCAAGGGTTTGCGTGGAAATATCGAGCATCTGCGCGGCGCTCTTGAGTTCGCCGGTCTGGCAGAGCGCCTGGATGATTTCGATGTGGCGCAGTCTCATGCGCAGTCCGTACCAGCTAAGGGTTCGGAAGGTATGCTAACGCAAATCGGTGCACGGACGATCAAGGGATTCGGATGATTTCCACGCCGCTCTGCACCAGTTGAAAACGGTCTTCGCCCAGGTGATTGACGCGATCGCCGATGGCCAGCTTGTAGGTGGAGGTCGGCGCGCTGCCTTCGACCGCCGGGGTCGATTCCTGAAACTCATGCACCGGGTAGATGCGACCTTCCGCATCGCGTGCATGAAATTGCCCAACCAGCACTGCAGCCATTTTATTTCCAACCTCTGAAGAATTTTGCGCTTATCTCGCTGGCACTGTAGACCTCTGTTTATTCAGGTAGTTTTGCCAGCGAGGAAAAATAGTGCGGGTTCCGGACTGGTGGCGGACAAACCGGGCCAAGTCATCTATAACTACCCCTCGATCAATCCACTACGAGGGTAACGACATGAGCAAGGTCTATTCGGTTGCGGTACTGGTCGGCAGCCTCAGGAAGGATTCCATCAACCGCAAGGTGGCTCTGGCGCTGCAGGCCATGGCGCCTGACAACCTGGCGCTGAAGATCGTCGAAATCGGCGATCTGCCGCTCTACAACGAAGACATCGATGTCACGCCCCCCGCTGCTTATAACACCTTTCGCCAGGCGCTGGGCGAAGCCGATGCCGTGCTGTTCGTCACGCCCGAGTACAACCGCTCGGTGCCGGCGCCGTTGAAGAACGCGATCGACGTGGGTTCGCGCCCCTATGGCCAGAGCCACTTCACCGGCAAACCAGGCGCGGTGATGAGCGTCTCGCCCGGCGCCGTCGGTGGTTTCGGGGCCAACCAACACCTGCGCCAGTGCATGGTGTTTCTCGATGTGGCAATGATGCAGCAGCCCGAAGCCTACCTGGGGCACGCCGGTGGCCTGTTCGACGAGAACGGGCAGGTGGTGGAGAAGAGCCGGCCATTCCTGCAGGGTTTCATCGATGCGTTCGGGCGCTGGGTTGAACGCGTGGCTTGATGGCGGGCCCGGCGGATTTTGGTCGATCCGCTCCCGGCGGGCAGGTAAACTGCGCCGCAACGCGCGGGCAGCAGTCGCCCGCGCATGGGTCAAGCGAACAAGAGAGCGGGTAAATGGGCGCACAGTGGAAAGCTAAACATCGTGAAGCAGCAGCCAACGCCAAGGGGCGGATCTTCGGCAAGCTGTCCAAGGAAATTTCGATCGCGGCACGTTCCGGTACCGATCCGGACACCAACGCCCGCCTGCGATTGGTGATCGAACAGGCCAAGAAGGCCTCGATGACCCGCGAGACGCTGGAACGCGCCATCAAGAAAGGCGCCGGCGTGGGCGACGATGCGGTCAACTACACGCTGGTCAAGTACGAAGGCTTTGCGCCGCACCAGGTGCCGGTGATCGTCGAGTGCCTGACCGACAACGTCAACCGCACCGTTTCGCAGATTCGCGTGCTGTTTCGCAAGGGCACGCTGGGCGCCGAGGGTTCGGTGTCCTGGGATTTCCATCACTACGGCATGATCGAGGCGACACCTGATTCGGCCGATGTCGATGCCGAGGAAGCGGCCATTGAAGCCGGTGCCCAGGAAGTCGAGGCGGCCGACGAGGGCGCGTTCCTGTTCCTGACCGAAACCACCGATCTGGACGCTGTCTGCAAGGCATTGCCGGGCCAGGGCTTTACTGTGGTGTCGGCGAAGATCGGCTACGTGCCGAAGAACCCGGTGACCCTGGACGATGCCGCGCAGCTGGCCGAAGTGGAAGACTTCCTCGATGCCATCGACGGTAACGATGACGTGCAGAACGTCTACGTCGGCCTGGCCGGTTGATTTAATCGGCGCCTGCGGTGCATCAGGTTGATCGCATGTATCGCCGACGCGGCTCGCGCCGCTGCTACAGGAATCGGCGCATGCGGTAGGCGTGGATTTGCGCCGCGGTGGGATCGGCGCATGCCGTGGGCGTGGGTTTGCGCCGCCGGTGTAGCAGCGGCGCGAGCCGCGTCCGGGTTCGGCGCGGTAGGTCGGGCTGGACTCAGGTATCCAGGCGCTGGGTGATCTGTGCGAAGCTGGGGCGGGCCAGGACTTGGGGCTGGACGCACTGGCGTTGCAGCGCCCACAGGTCGTCGTCCACTTCGTTGCAACGCGTCAGCAACTCTTCGAACAGCAAGCCGAAGGCGCGGACTTCGATGCGCTCCAGTGCCTGTGATACCTCGCCGCTGTCGCCGGGGTAGAACGAGGCGCCGCCGAAATCGCCGAACAGACACTCGCCATTTTCCTGCCACAGCACATTGTGGGCGTAGAAATCACCGTGGTTGATCCCGCGCGCATGCAGATGGGCGCCGACTCCGGCCATACCCCGCAGAAGGCGCAACAGGGCATCGCGGTCGATGGCGAAATCGGCCGAGTAGATGTCGCGCGTGCAGGACGCCAGGCTGGGTGGTCCCGCCAGGTTGGCAAACGAAGGGTCGATCAGGGCCATGACCAGCCCGGCGGTACCGTCGGGATGCCCGCTCAGCCGGCCCAGGACATCGATCAGCTGCGGATGCTCACCCGCGGCCATGCAGGCGTTGATTTCGTTGACCGGTGAACCGTCGCTGGTCATCGCACCTTTGTACAGCTTCACGGCCACCGGCTGCCCACTGTCCAGATGGGCGCGGTAGATGATCCCCGAAGCGCCTTCCCCCAGCTGCGCGTCCAGGCGCAGGTCGTCCCAGGCGATGTGTCCGCGCGTGCCTTCGCTGTGCGGTGTGGTGAAGGCTTCGCTCATCGGGTTGCCGGCATAGGCCAGCCAGGCCAGCCGCGGCAGGCGCAGCAGCCAGTCGGGCAGGGCCGGCAGACGGTTCGCCGACAGCCGCAGCAATTCGAGGTTTTCCAGTTGCGCCAGGCTATCGGGCAAGGCCTGCAGACGGTTGCCCGAGAGCATCAGCTTCTGCATCTGCCGACAGTTGCCCAGTGCTTCGGGCAAGTGTTCGATACGGTTGTCGGTGAGAATCAGCCAGCGCAACTGAGCAGGCAGCGCTTCTGCCGGCACGTGTTCGATCCGGTTGGCCTTGAAGCCCACCATGCTCAACTGCGGACAGCGCCCGATGCAGGCGGGCAATTCGGTAAAGGGATTGTCCGAGCAGAACAGCACCTTGAGCTTGTGCAGCCGGTGCAGGTCATCGGGCAGGCGGGTCAGCGCGTTGCCGCTGAGGTTGAGCACCTCCAGGCTGTCGGCCAGGGTGAAGATGGCCTGGGGAAATTCGGTCAGGCCGCAGGACAGGTCCAGTCGGGTGGTGCCAGCCAGTTGGCCGGCTTCGAGCAGCTCGAGGGTATTCATGGGACAACCGTCGTCAAGGAAATCGCGGGGGCCATCATAGCGGTTCGTGGGCGTCACGCCACGTTCGCCGTTCGACCTTGGTAGGCTGGCAGCTCGGCCAACGCCAGCCATACTCAATGCTCGCCCTTCAATAACAACAATCCAGGGTTGGCTATCGATGAACTATCAGCAAGCGTACGCACGCTCCATTTCCGACCCGGCCGGGTTCTGGGCAGAACAGGCACGGTCAGTCGCCTGGTCGCACCCTCCGCGGCACGTGCTCGATGTACAGCCAGACGGCACCCATCGCTGGTTCGCCGACGGCCGTCTCAATACCAGCTATCTGTGCCTGGACCGGCAGGTGGCACTCGGCCGTGGCGCGCAGACCGCGCTGATCTACGATTCACCGGTGACCGGGGTCCAGCAACGCTTTACCTATGAGGAGCTGCTCGACCACGTGGCGCGGCTGGCGGGCGTGCTCACTCGCCTGGGCGTGGGCAAGGGTGATGGCGTGGTGATCTACATGCCGATGGTGCCCGAGGCGGCCATGGCGATGCTGGCCTGCGCGCGGATCGGCGCGGTGCATTCGGTGGTGTTCGGCGGCTTTGCCGCCAACGAGCTGGCGCTGCGCATCGACGACTGCCGGCCCAAGCTGCTGCTGACGGCCTCCTGCGGTGTGGAATTCGACCGCGTGATTGCCTACAAGCCTCTGGTGGACAAGGCCCTGAGCCTGGCACGTCACGCGCCGCAGCAAGTGCTGGTACTGCAACGCACGCAGGCCCTGGCGCAACTGCAGGAGGGGCGCGATCTGGACTGGCAGGCACAGTTGCAGGATGCCGAGCCGGTTGCAGCCGTGGACATGGCCAGCGGCGATCCGCTGTACGTGATGTACACCTCCGGCACCACCGGCAAACCCAAGGGCATCGTCCGGGAAACCGGCGGCAACGCGGTCGCCCTGACTTTCACCATGGGCGCCATCTACGGCATGCGCGCAGGTGATGTGTGGTGGGGGATTTCCGACGTCGGCTGGGTGGTGGGCCACTCGCTGATCGTCTACGGACCCTTGATGTGCGGCTGCACCAGCATTCTCTATGAGGGCAAGCCGATTCGCACGCCCGATGCCGGCAGCTACTGGCGCGTGATCGAGCAATACCGGGTCAATGCGCTGTTCTGCGCGCCCACCGCCATGCGCGCGATTCGCAAGGAAGACCCGGAAGGGCGGTTGTTGCGCGACTATGACCTGAGCTCGTTGCGCCAGTTGTTCCTGGCCGGCGAGAAGCTCGATTCCAGTACTCACCGGTGGCTGGAAGAGCAGACTGGCAAGCCGGTCCACGACCACTGGTGGCAGACCGAAACAGGCTGGCCGGTGACCGCGCCCTGCATGGGCCTGGAGGGTTCGGCAGTGCGTGTGGGTTCGAGCAACCGGGCGGTTCCGGGCTATCACGTGCAGGTGCTGGACGAGCAGGGCGAGCTGCTGGCGCCGGGCGAGCAGGGCGCCATCGTCATCGCGCTGCCGTTGCCACCGGGGTGCAGCCAGACCCTGTGGGGCGATCATTCGCGCTACCTGCAAAGCTACCTGGAACGCTACCCCGGCTACTACCACACCGGCGACGGCGGTTACCTGGACGCCGACGGCTATGTGCACATCATGGGGCGCACCGACGATGTCATCAATGTCTCGGGCCATCGGTTGTCGACCGGTGAAATGGAAGACCTGGTTGCCCGCCATGCCGACGTGGCCGAGTGCGCCGTGATCGGCGTCAGCGATGAAATCAAGGGCGAAGTGCCGTTGGCGCTGGTGGTGCTCAAGGACGGCAGTGACGTGAGCCCCAGCGTGCTGCAGGCGCAACTGGTGGCGCAGGTACGTGAATCCATTGGCGCGCTGGCGTGCCTGCAACGGGTGCTGGTGGTCAAGCGCCTGCCCAAGACCCGCTCTGGCAAGATCCTGCGCGCGGTGCTGCGCAAGATTGCGGCGCAGGAAGTGTTCGTCGCCCCCTCGACCATCGACGACCCGGCGATACTGGAGGAGATCGCCCAGGTGCTCGCTGCGCGTTAGCCGAGCCGCTATCGGGGCGGTTGCTCATCGAGCACGATCAACTGCCCCAGTCGACTGCGTGTGCGCATCAGGTCGATGACCGAACCCGCCAGGCTCTCGGCCAGCGGGCGTTCGCCGACCAGTATCAAGGTCTTGTCCTGGTCGTACAGCACGTCGATGAGGTTGATGAAGCGTTGCTGGACAGCGGTCGAGCACTCGTCCAGTAGCGGCAGATGGTCGATGCTCCACCGCTCGAAACGTTTGCACAGCGCCAGGTAGTCGATGACCGCCGTGGGTTCTTCACAGAGGTCGGCGAAGGTGAAATGGACGCGGTCGTCGTCGATCAGGCGCGCGCGCAGCCGTCGGTTGCCGACGTCCAGCGGCACCGGCTCCAGATTCGCTGGCGGCAGCTGCAGCCGCGCCCGCTGCGCTGCGGTGCCGGGCCATACATAGTGGCCGCGGGTGAAGCGTTGTTGCGGTCGGTCCTGGGACAGGCTGCGGTAATCGGTGGCGCCGCCGACTTCCAGCACATCCATGCGCGCATTGATCAGCTCGATAACGGGCAGGAAGCGCTGGTGATAGAGGGGGTTGGGCAGCAGGCCTTCGGGCGGGTAGTTGGAGGTCACGACCAGCAGGATGCCTCGTTCGAACAGCGCCTTGAACAGCCGCGTGATGAGCATGGCGTCGCCGATGTCGTGCACATGGAATTCATCGAAACACAGCAGACGGCAGTTCTCCAGCAGCTCATCCAGGGCGGTTGCCAATGGGTCGACGGCCTGCCGATGGCGGAACATGCCCTGATGCAACTGGGCGAAAAAATCGTGGAAGTGCAGGCGGCGTTTTTCTTCCAGAGGAGCCGCCCTGAACAACCCATCGAGCAGCCAGCTCTTGCCGCGCCCCACGGCGCCATGCAGGTACAGACTGCGCACCGCCGTGCCCTGGAGCAAGGCAGGCATTCGCTCGGCCATGCTGGCGATGACCTGCGTTTGATCGGCACCCAGGGTGTAGCCCGATTGCCTGGCCCGTTCATCGAACCAAGCGTGCAACGCTGCAGCCTCGTCGCTGGTTTCAGCCTTCGGCTCGGGTTTGAACAGGCGTTTGTACAGGGCGTGCAGCGACGGTAATGCGGTCAATCGGGGTGCTCCATGACGAACCGTGGGTCAACGCAGACCCGAGACCATTTGCGCAAGCACACTCAGCACATCGCCGCCCAGTCGCGCGGAGCGCTGGCCGTTCCAGCCGGTATGACTGTCCGGTGCGTCGTCGTGGTCCTTGAACGGCATCTCCAGGGTCAGCGACAGGCAGTCGAATCGCTCGCCGACGCTGTTGCAGGCCAAGGTCATGTTGGCCTCGCCCGGCTTGTCGCGGGTGTAGCCGTGTACTGCCTGGAAGTCAGGGGTACGGGCGCACAACAGGTCGCGGAAGGTCTGTTCCAGTTGGGCGATGCGTGGGGTATAGCCAGGGTTGCCTTCGCAGGCGGCGGTGAACACGTAGGGGATTTCTTCGTCACCGTGGGCGTCGATGAACAGGTCGACGCCGTGCTTGTCCATCTGCTGCTGAACGAAGAACACTTCGGGCGTGTATTCGGCGCTGGAATCCTGCCAGGCACGGTTCAGGTCCCGACCGCGGGCGTTGGTGCGCAGATGACCGTGCACGGCGCCATCGGGATTCATGTTCGGGACCAGGTACACATCGGCCTTCTCCAGCAGCGCCTGGACCTCGGCATCATTGGCCTGCAGGCGATCGATCACCCCTTCCATGAACCACTGGGCCATGTGCTCGCCCGGATGCTGCTGGGCGATCAGCCACAGCCGACGCTTGCCCGGCGCACCATCGCCCTTGCGCAGGAGCGGTATTTCCCGCCCTTCGCAGCTTTGCCCCACGGCCAGGAGTTGCAGACCGGCCTGCATGACGGCGCGATCGATCAGGGCGTCGTGGCGCTCGCGGCTATAAGGCTCGAAGTAGGCAAACCACATGTCGCTGTTCTGCGCTTCCAGACCGAAGCGCAGGGCCTGGCCGTCGAAGGTGCTGGGCACGCGGAACCAGTGCTTCTGATCGCAAGAGGCTACGGCATGGTAGCCGTGCCAGGCGTGTCCGTAGGAAGACTGCGCGGCGTTCTGCAACCTGAATTCGTAGCGCTGGCCAACCTGCAGCGCTGCGGCCTTGAAGTGAAACCACTGGAAGTGCGCGCTCTCACGGTCCGGGCGGATCGCCAGGTGTACGTCGAGCGGATCGCGTGCGTCGATGACTTCGATGTTGCCGCTGTCGAAGTCGGCACTGATCTGCGGGGAGGGGCGAGTCACGGTCGTGTTCCTGTACCTGAATTCTTGTACCGCCACTGTACACCGAGCAGTGGGCCATTCCGCAACTAGCGCAGCAACTTCTTTCATGGGTTTCGTAATGAGGTGCGGCGTCGCTGAATCGATGACAGGTCGGTTCAGGGGTGGTTCGTGCAACTTGAAGTTGTGGTCAATAGTAGGCGGCCAGCAAGTCGAATACGGCTGTTTAGTTATTGCGCAAACTAATGCCGTGCCGTTTTTTTCCGGATTACACCTGTCGGGTGATAGCGGTCTGATATCGTGAAATTGTTATAAATCGTCAGCCCTTGAGCGTCGCGACGTACTAGCCTATTGCTTATATGGCGCAGCGCCATAACGTCGCCAACATATCAAGCTTGCAGAAAAGTCGATCTGAGACAGGTAGTTAGAAGTTTAAGGTGGGCTCGCCATGGAATCATGTCAATTATTCATCATGCAGCGGGATTGCTACGGATGAATCGTTTCGTCTAGCGATTTCCCGTTCGGGATACTTATTGGAATACACCTTGAATCACTGGCGTCGGCAAACGCCGAGTGCGGGTGAAGTTGCGTGTGCGGTGCCCTGTAGTGCACTGCAAGAATCTGCTAGGAGCAAATATGGACAGTATCGTTGTTGCTGCGAAGTCGGCGCAAAGCACCTCGGAAATGGCGTGGGGCAATATAAAGCTGTTGGATACCAGTCTGGTCAAACTGCCAGTGGACCCCAGCGATGTCGCTTCCACTGCGCGTTCCGGCAACAACCTGATCGTCACCCTCAAATCTGGCGAACAAGTCACCATCGGCGACTTTTTCAAGGTCGATGCGGCGGGTCAGCAGAGCGAGTTGGTGTTCGAAGGCCAGGATGGTTTTCTCTGGCAGGCCAACTACGGCGAGCCCTTCACCGGCTTTACCTTTTCGGAAGCCTCGACCGCCGATGAATTGCTCCTGGCCGGCGCGGCCGCCAGCGGTTCCACGCCTGGCTGGATGCTGGCCGCGTTCGGTCTGGCCGGCGTAGGTGCCACGGGTGCCGCGGTGTCGGGCGGTGGCGGCGGCGGTGGCGGCGGTGGGGGCGCGGCATCACCCGTCACTCCGGTGCCACCGACCGATGCTACGGCGCCCGGCGCGCCCACCGGGCTCATTTTTGCGCCCGATGGCAGTGGTGTTTCAGGCCGCGGCGAGAGCAACGCATCCGTAGTTGTTCGCGATGCTCAGGGCAATGTCGTGGGCAGCGGTACGGTCGATGCCGATGGCAATTTCCAGGTGGCGTTTCCTGCGCCTCAAACCAATGGCCAGCCGTTGCAGGTCGTCATCACCGACGCTTCAGGCAACAGCTCCGATCCGCTGGTGATCACCGCACCTGATACCACGGCGCCCGCAGCGCCCGCCGGGCTGGCGCTGACCGGCGACGGCGCGACCTTGACCGGCACGGGGGAGCCTGGTGCCACGATCACCGTGCTCAATGCTTCGGGCGGGGTGCTGGGTTCGGCGGTGGTGGCGGCCGATGGTTCGTTCAGCCTGGTCCTGAACCCGCCGCAGATCAACGGTGAAGCGTTGAGCGCGACGCAGACCGATGCAGCGGGCAACCCCTCGTCGACCGTCAGTCTGGTCGCACCCGATCTGACACCTGACACCGCCCCAGATCCGACACCAGACCCTACACCCGATCCAACGCCCGACACTACCGCTCCGACGGTGCCGACGGGCCTTGCGGTCAGTGCCAACGGCGGCGTACTGATCGGCCTTGGTGAAGCGGGCACTGTGGTCAACGTCACCGATGCCACTGGTAACCTCATCGCCACCGGGACCGTGGACGCCAATGGCAACTTCCGCGTGGACCTCAATCCGGCCCAGGCCAATGGCCAGGGGCTGGAGGTGACCCTGACCGACGCCTCGGGCAATGTCTCGGCGCCCGGCAACGTCGTCGCGCCGGACATCGAAGCGCCTGCAGCACCTACCGACCTGAGCATCGATGGCACTGGCCTGGTATTCAGCGGACGCGCCGAAGCCGGTGCCACGGTGGTAGTGCGCGATGCGGCGGGCACTGTGCTCGGCTCGGGCGCGGCCGCTGCCAACGGCAGTTTCCAGATCACCTTGAATACGCCCCAGGTCGACGGTGAAACCCTCAGCGTGGTGGCCACCGATGCGGCGGGCAATCCGTCGCTGCCTGGCCAGTTGCAGGTGCCGGACCTGACGGTTTCCGAACCGATTTCCGAGTTCGTCATCAGCGCCGATGGGTTCTCCTGCGGCGGTCGCGGCCAGGCGGGTGACACCTTGACCATCACCAACGCCGCCGGCGATGTGATCGGCACCACGCAGGTGAACGCCTTCGGTCGGTTCTTCATTCGCTTCGCGCTGCGCCTGGCCCCCAACGAGCCTGTGACCGCCACGCAGACCGATGACAATGGCAACATCACCTCCACGCTCAGCGCGCTGGCACCCGATGACATCGGCCCCGGCACTCCGGACAATCTCATCCTCAGCCAGGACGGCCTGACCCTGACCGGTACCGGCAGTGCCGGCGACACCGTACGCGTCTTCACCAGCCAGGGCGTGTTGCTGGGCAGTGCCATCGTCAATGTCGATGGCACGTTCTCGGTCATCCTCGGCCAGGCCCAGACCAACGGCGAGACACTGACGCTGATCGCCACTGATTTCGATAACGAGTCCTCGGTTCCGGTGCCATTCGTGGCAGCGGACAGCACCCCGCCCAATGCCGTCGGCAACCTCGGCTTCGGCGCCGACGGTACGACGCTGACCGGCACCGGCGAGGCGGGCGCCAGGGTCACCGTGCGCGATGCACAGGGTAACGTGGTGGGCGCCGCCACGGTTGATCAGGCCGGCAATTTCGTCGTGACCCTGGCACCTGCACAGGCGGATGGACAACTCCTCAGCGTCACGCAAACGGATGCGGCCGGTAATCTTTCGGCCGTCGTGCAAGCGACCGCGCCGGATATCACCGCTGGCGTGGACCTTACCCAGGTCATCATCAGTTCCGACGGCAGTCTGATCAGCGGTCGCGGTCAGCCAGGCGATACCATCACGGTCAGCACCGTGGGTGGGGTCGTCCTGGCTCGCGGTGTGGTCGCTGCCAATGGCACCTTCAATCTGTCCCTGGATCCAGCCCAGACCAACGGTCAGGCGCTGCGCGTCGGTCAGCAGGATGCAGCGGGCAATGCCTCGGCCGATGTCGCCTTGACCGCGCCTGACCTGGAGCCACCGGTGGCGCCTGGCACCCTGGCCTTGAATGTCACCGGCACGGTGCTCTCGGGCGTGGGCGAGGCGGGTACCACGGTGTCGGTCAAGAATGCGGCCGGCACGGTACTGGGTACGGCGCTGATCGCTGCGGACGGCACCTTCCAGGTTGCCCTCTCGGCGGCGCAGGCCAATGGCCAGGCACTGACGGTGACGGCTGTGGACGCTGCCGGCAACAGCTCGGCAGCGGTGCCGTTCACCGCACCGGACACAACGGCCCCGGACGCCGTCAGCAATCTGCTGATCAGCGCCGATGGCCTGACCCTGACCGGGCGCGGCGAGCCCGGCGCCACGGTCACTGTCACCAATGCCGTAGGCGTGGTGCTCGGCATCGCTACGGTGGGTGCCAACGGCAATTTCAGCGCGGCGCTGGCCCCGGCCGCGGTCCAGGGTGCTCTGCTGAGCGCTGTGCAGGCCGATGCGGCTTCCAACGTCTCCTTGCCGGTAACCACCGTGTTACCCGATGCCGTCGGTCCCGGCACACCTGGCGATCTGGCATTGAGCCGTGACGGCCTGCAATTGACCGGCACCGGCAGTGCCGGTGACACCGTCAGTGTGTTCGGCCCGCAGGGCACCTTGTTGGGCACGGCCACCGTGGCCGCCAACGGCACCTTCGTCATCACCCTGAACCCGGGTCAGACCAACGGTGAAGTGCTGTCGGTGGTCGCCACCGACGCACGGGGCGAGGACTCGGTGCCGGTCGAAATCACCGCGTTCGACTCGACCGCGCCCGACCCTGTCAGCGGCGTTGCCATCAGCGCCAACGGTGCGACCGTGACCGGTTCCGGTGAAGTGGGCGCCCTCGTCACCGTCCGCGGTGCCAACGGTGGCGTGATCGGCACGGGCACGGTGGCCACCGATGGCACCTTCAGCATCACGTTGAACCCCGCGCAGCTCGAGGCCCAGTTACTGCAAATCACGCAGACCGATGCGGCGGGCAACAGCGCCACCGCCGTCGACCTGCTTGCGCCGGACCTGACCGAGCCGGGCGCGTTGTCGCAACTGGCCGTGAGCAATGACGGCCTGACTCTGAGCGGACGCGGTGAGGTCGGCGCCACGGTTACGGTGCTGGCCCCCAACGGCGTAACCCTGGGCACGGCGACGGTGGGCAGCGACGGGGTGTTCAGCGTTGCCCTGAGCGCGGCTCAGACCAATGGGCAGAGCTTGAGCGTCAGCCAGAGCGATGCCGCTGGCAACCGGTCGCCCATCGCGCTTGCCCAGGCGCCCGACATCGAGGCTCCCGCCGCACCTGGCGCACTGCAGCTCAACAGCAGCGGCACCGTGCTCAGCGGTGTGGGTGAGGCGGGCGCCACGGTGCGCGTAGTCGATGCCGATGGCGTCGTGCTGGGCACTGCCGTGGTCGGCGCCAATGGCACCTTTCAGCTACCCCTCGTCCCAGCCCAGGCCAATGGCCAATTGCTCGAAGTCACCCAGACCGATGGCACTGGCCAGACCTCGGTGCCCGTGACGATCATCGCCAGCGACAGCACGGCGCCGGTTGCCTTGGCCAATGTGGCGTTGAGTCGGGACGGACTGAACGTGACCGGCACCGGTGAAAGCGGTGCCACGGTCACGGTGCGCGCGGCCAATGGCGCCGTGCTCGGCAGCGCTGTAGTGGGGGCCGACGGCACATTCAGCGTCGTGCTGGCCAGTGCGCAGGTCAATGGCGAACGGCTGGGCGCCGCCCAGACCGATGCCAGCGGCAACCTGTCGCCGACCACCTTCGTCACGGCCGCGGATATCACCCCGCCCGGTGCTCCGGCTGCACTGGCGCTGGACGCCAGTGGTCTGGTGCTGACCGGTACCGGCGAGGCCGGTGCCACGGTGCGCATCACCAATGCTCAGGGCACGCTGCTGGGCACAGGCACGGTCGCCGCCAACGGCACCTTCAGCATCACCTTGAGCGCCGCGCAGACCAACGGCCAGAGCCTCAAGGCCGTGGCCACCGACGCGGCCAGCAACAGTTCGGCGGCCAGCACGTTGCTCGCGGCGGACACCACGCCACCGGTCGCGGTCAGCAATCTGGTGGTCAGCGCCGACGGCAACGTGCTCGGCGGCTCGGGCGAGGCCAATGCCACGGTGCGTGTCACCGCCGCCAATGGCGATCTGCTCGGCACCGGCACGGTGAACGCGAGTGGCACCTTCCTGATCACCCTGAACCGGCCGGCCACCCTCAGCGATGTGCTGACCGTGGTCGAAACCGATGCGGCGGGTAATCCATCGACGCCGGCCCAGGTCAATGGCCCGGACGCCGGCGCCCCGAGCGCACCGGCCAACCTGCTGCTGACGCTGGAAGGCGCCATTCTCACCGGCACCGGTTCGGCCGGTGCGATCATCCGTGTCACCAGCACGACCGGCGTGCTGCTGGGCAGTGGCACGGTGGATGGGTCGGGTGCGTTCAGCATTCTGCTCGATACCCCGCAACGCAACGGCGAAGTGCTCAGCGTGCAAGCCAGCGACGCGATCGGCCGCGTGTCGATTGCGGTACCTTTCGCGGCCGCTGACACGACTGCGCCCGATACCCTGGCCAACGTGCAGATCAGCGCCAATGGCGCCCTGATCACCGGCACGGGCGAGGCGGGTGCGCAAGTGACGGTGCGCGATGTGCTGAACCAGTCGGTGGGCACGGCCACAGTGGCAGCGGACGGCACGTTCACGGTCGCCTTGACGCCAGCCCAGACCAACCTGCAAGTGCTCAACGTGACCCAGGCCGATACGGCCGGCAATCTGTCGCCGGGTGTGACCGTGACCGCACCGGACCTCACGGCGCCCGAAGCGCCGGTCGCCCTGCTGCTCAACGATGTCGGTACGGTCTTGACCGGCACCGGCGAGGCGGGCGCCACCATAGTGGTACGCAATGCCGTGGGCGCCCAGGTCGGCGCAGGCATCGTGGGCGCCAACGGCAGCTTCCAGATTACCCTGGACACCCCGCAGATCGACGGCGGTGCGTTGCGGGTCACGCTGAGCGATGCCGCCGGCAACGTGTCCCTGGCGGGCAGCGTGATCGGTCGCGATACCCTGGCTCCGGTCGCTGTCGTCACCCCGGTGATCAACGCCGACGGCACCTTGATCAGCGGGCGTGGCGAGGCGGGTGCGACCGTCACGGTCACCACCGTCGGCGGTACCGTGCTCGCCTCGGCCCTGGTTGCGGCCAACGGCACCTTCAGCGTGGCGCTCGACCCGGCGCAGGCCAACGGCCAGCTCCTGGACGTGCTGCAGACCGATGCCGCCGGCAATGCTTCGGTACCCGTGGCGCTCACCGCGCCGGACATCACACCGCCCACGGCCCTCAGCGCTGTGCTGATCAGCGGCGATGGTGAGGTGGTCACCGGGCGCGGGGAGGCCGGTGCGCTGGTTCGCGTACTGGTCGGGAATACCGAACTGGGCCGCGCCCAGGTCGACGCCAGCGGTCAATTTTCGATCACGTTGAACACCGCGCAGGTAAACCTGCAGCAGCTGACCGTCACTCAGGTCGATGGGGCAGGCAACTTCTCCGCCAACGTCACCCTGAACGCACCGGACCTGCAAGCGCCGCCCGCACCGACCAATGTCGTGCTCAGTCCTCAGGGTGGGGCGGTCATTGGCCAGGCAGAGCCTGGCACCGTGGTTTCGGTGGTGGTCAGCGACGCCCAGGGCAATGTGCTGGGCAGCGCCACGGTAGCTGCCAACGGTACCTTCCAGGTCGACCTGGCGTTCCCGCAGAACAATGGCCAGACCTTGCTGGTGACCTCTACCGATGCCGCCGGCAACACCTCGACCAGTGTCACCGTGATCGCCGCCGACCTCACCGCGCCGGATGCACCGACCGCACTGGTGGTCAGCCTCGATGGCCTGACCGTGGTCGGCCAGGGCGAGATTGGCGCCACTGTCAACGTGCGCGCTGCCAACGGCGACCTGCTCGGCATCGGTACGGTGGATACGAACGGCACCTTCAGTGTCGTGCTCGATCGCGCCGCCACCGAAAACGAAGTGCTCGACGTCACCTTGACCGATGTGTCGCGCAACGTTTCGACAGCGGCCACCGTGGTGGCGCCGGACGTGAACGGTCCTGATCAACCCACCGCACTGGTCCTGGGCGACGCCGGTCTGACCTTGAGCGGGCAGGGCGATGTGGGCAACACCGTTACCGTGCGCAGTGTCACCGGCGTGATCCTGGGTACGGCGGTGGTCGACGCCAGCGGCAACTTCCAGGTTGCACTGAGCGCGGCGCAAATCAACGGCGAGACATTGGAAGTCGTCGCCACCAGTGGCGCGCTGGTGTCGTTGCCGGCGCGCATCACCGTGGCCGACACCAGCGCTCCCGACAGCCTCACCAATCTGTCGGTCAGCCTCGATGGCACTCAGGTCAGTGGGCGTGGCGAGGCCGGGGCCATCGTGACCATTCGCGACCCTGACGATATCGTGCTGGGCCGGGCAACAGTCGGCGTCACAGGTACGTTCACCGTAGCGCTCAACCCGCCACAAACCGACGGCCAGGAGCTCAAGGCGGTGCAGGTCGACGGCGCTGACAACGCATCGGCCGAGGTCACCGTGACCGCTCGCGACAGCACCTCGCCTCAGGCTCCCGGAGCGGTGCTCAACCCTGCCGGCACTGCGGTCAGCGGCATCGCCGAAGCCGGTACCGTGGTCACGGTCATCGTCAGCGATGCGCAAGGCAACGTGCTGGGCACCACTGTCGTTGCACCCGATGGCAGCTATCAGATCATTCTGGACACAGCCCAGGCCAACGGCCAGACCTTGTTGGTGACCTCCACCGACGCGGCGGGCAACGTGTCCGCCACCACCACACTGCTTGCGCGCGACACCACGCCGCCTGCGCAGGTGAGCGATCTAATCATCAGCCCGAACGGCGAGCTGCTGGCCGGGCGTGGCGAGGTGGGTGCCGAGGTGACCGTGCGCAATGCAGCCGGCACGCCGATCGGCACCGCCGTGGTCGGTACCAACGGCAGCTTCATCGTTGACCTGACCACGCCCGTTGCCCCAGGTGCCGTCCTCACAGTCGAGCAGCGTGATGTCGCCGGTAATGTCTCCGTCAGCCTGGAGATCACGGCACCGGACGGTACCGGTCCGGATCAACCCAGTGCTCTGGTGCTCAGCGTCGACGGTCTGCAACTGAGCGGCGTGGCCGACCCCGGCAATACCGTGACCGTGCGCAGCAGCACCGGGGCAGTGCTGGGCACGGCCGTGGCTGATGGCAACGGCGCGTTCACCGTCGATCTGGCGACCGCGCAGCTCAACGGCGAACAACTGGAAGTGATTGCCAGCCTGGGGGCGCAGGTTTCGGTGCCTGCGCAGTTGCAGGCCGATGACCTGACCGCGCCGGGTGCGCTGACCGCTCTGGTCGCCAGTGCCGACGGCACCCAACTCAGCGGGCGTGGCGAAGTGGGCGCGACGGTCACCGTTCTTGCCCCCGACGGCAATGTTCTGGGCAGCGTGGTCATCGGTGTCACCGGCGCCTTCACCGTGCCGTTCACGGTGCCGCAGCTGGGTGGCGGCAACCTGACGGTGTCGCAGACCGACGTGGCGGGCAACGTTTCGCCGACGGCGCTGGTGCCTGCGGTGGACAGCACACCGCCCGTGGCGCCGAGCGCCACCGTCGAGCTCAACGGCAACGCCGTGGTGGGCACGGCCGAACCGGGCAGCGTGGTCACGGTGATCGTCAGCGATGCCCAAGGCAATGTCCTGGGGACCGCCACGGTTGCCTCCGACGGCACCTACCAAGTCGTGCTCGATGCGGCGCAGACCAATGGGCAGACGCTGCTGGTCACCTCCACCGATACAGCCGGCAACGTGTCCTCGACCACGGTCGTAATCGCGCCCGACACCACGGTGCCCGACGCAGTCACCAATCTGGTGGTCAGCGCCGACGGTGCGCTGTTGACCGGCAAGGGCGAGGTCGGTGCCCGAGTCACGGTGCTGGGGGCGGGGGGTCTGTCCGTAGGCACGGCCACGGTCGATGCCAATGGCAACTTCACGGTTACCCTCGATCCGGTTTCCGCAGACCGCACCCTGCTCAGCGTTACCCAGGCCGACCAGACCGGCAACGTTTCAGCCATCGCTACCGTCACCACGCCTGACATCAATGGCCCTGACGTGCCGACGGCGCTGGTGCTCAGCACCGACGGTCTGCAGGTGGTCGGCCAGGGTGACATCGGCAACCTGATCACCGTGCGCAACCTGCAAGGCACCGTGCTGGGTACGGCCACCGTCGATGGCAACGGGGCCTTCCAGGTCCAGCTTGCCACCGCGCAGCTCAATGGCGAGATCCTTCAGGTCACTGCCGCTGACGGCGCGCTGACCTCGCTGCCCGCGCAATTGGTAGCGCCGGACGTAACGGCGCCGACCAACCTCGCCGAGCTGTCGGTCAGCCTCGACGGCACGCTGTTGACCGGTCGTGGCGAAGCCGGCGCCACCGTGGTCGTCACGGGCCCCGGCAATGTCATTCTGGGCACCGCCATAGTGGCCGTGACCGGAATCTTCACCGTCAACCTGGACACGCCACAACTCAATGGCCAAGCCTTGAGCGTGGTGCAGACCGACACGGCCGGCAACACCTCGGCTGCGCTCGTCACCCTGGCCGGCGACCGCACGCCACCGTTGGCGCCTGTCGATCTGGCCGTGATCAACCAAGGTCTGGTACTCACCGGCAGCGGGGAGCCCGGTGCGCAGGTCACGGTCAGCAACGCTCAGAACATCGTGTTGGGTACGGGTACGGTGCTGCTCGACGGCAGCTTCCAGGTCGTGTTGAGCCAGGCGCAGGTCAATGGCCAGGCGCTGGGCGTGACCCTGACCGATGCTGCGGGCAACGTGTCGGTGCCAGGCGCCGTGCTGGCCGGCGACACCACCGCTCCGGTGGCCTTGACCAACATCACCATCAGCAACGACGGCGCTTTGACCAGTCTGCTCAGTGGCAAGGGAGAACCCGGCGCCGTGGTGACCGTGACACGGGTCGACGGGACCGTGTTGGGCAATGGCCCCGTGTCGGCTGCGGGTAATTTCAGTATCACCCTGACTCCGGCGGTTACTACTGGCGAGCCGCTGAACCTGGTGCAGATCGACGCAGCGGGCAACGCCTCGCCGATCGCGACGATCAACTCGCCAGACACCACTGCACCCGATCCGCTGACCCAGGTGGCGATCAACCTCACCACCGGGGCGACCGTGACCGGCCGTGGCGAGGCTGGGGCGACCGTGACGGTCAAGGATGCCGCGGGCGTGGTGCTGGGCACCGCGCAGGTGGCGGGCGACAACAGCTTCGTGGTGACCTTGTCGCCAGCGCAGATCAACAACCAACCGCTGACCGTCGCGCAGACGGATCTGTCCGGCAACGTCGGCGCGAGCACGCCGATCTTCGCGCCTGACCTGACGCCTCCGGCTGCCCCCACGCAACTGGCGCTCAGTGGCAGTGGTACCGTGCTCAGCGGGCTGGGCGAAGCCAACGCCACTGTCATCGTCAAGAATGCGGCAGGCGCAACGCTGGGCGCGGCGACCACCGTGGGCGCCGATGGCACCTTCCAGGTCACGCTGCCGGCGCAGCTCAACGGGCAATCGCTGGTGGTGACCCTGACCGACGCGGCTGGCAATGTCTCGGGCCCTGGCAGCTTCACGGCTCCCGACGTGACACCACCGGCCGCGCCGACCATTCTTGCGCTGAATGCGACCGGTACCCTGCTCACCGGTACCGGCGAGCCCGGTGCACAGCTGGTGATCCGCAACAACCTCAACGTCTCGGTGGGCACCGGTACGGTCAACGCCGACGGCACCTACAGCGTCACCCTGAGCGTGCCGCAGATCAATGGCGAAGTGCTCAGCGTCCGCCAGGTCGACGCCGCAGGCAATGCCTCGGTGGCCGTTACCGTCACCGCCAGCGACCTCCAGGCTCCGAGCGCCTTGGTCAATCTGACGGTGTCGAGCAACGGTCTGCAACTCACCGGCAGCGGTGAAGCCTTGGCGCGCATCGTGGTCAAGGACGTGCTGGGCGTGCAGATCGGCGCAGCGACCGCCGATGCCAATGGCCTCTTTACGGTCAATCTGGCCACCCCGCAGCTCAACGGTCAGTTGCTGGTCGTGACCCAGGCCGACGTGGCCGGCAACGTCTCGGTGCCGGTCAACTTTACGGTACCCGACGTCACCGCGCCTGTGGCCCTGACGCTGGCGGCGGTCAGCGCCGACGGTCGCATCGTCACCGGGCGTGGCGAGGCCGGCGCGACGGTCAGCGTCACCGGCCCGCTCAACGCATCGCTGGGCACGGCAGTCGTGGCCGCCGACGGTACGTTCAGTGTGACCCTGAGCACGCCGCAGACCAACTTCGAGGCCTTGCTGCTGGTTCAGCGCGACGCTGCGGGAAATGTCTCCACCGGTGTCACCGTCAATGCCCCGGACCTCACGCCACCGGCACTGCCGACCGGCCTGGGTCTGAGCGTCGACGGGCTGGTGTTCAACGGCACGGCTGAAGCCGGTGCGCGGGTGTTCGTGACCAACGCGCAGGGTGCGTCGCTGGGCAATGTCCTGGTCGACGCCAACGGCACCTTCAGCGTGCCGCTGAGCCTGGCCCAGCTCAACGGCGGGACCCTGGAGGTGTATGCCCAGGATGCCGCCGGCAACAAGTCGGCACTGGCGCGCTTGAGCGTTCCCGATATCACCCCGCCTAGCCTGGCCACGCAGTTGGTGGTGAATGCCGACGGTACCCTGTTGACCGGCAAGGGCGAGGCCGGGGCGACCGTCAGTGTCGGCCTGGTGGTTGGCCAGACGCCTGTCGTGCTGGGCACCGCTGTGGTCGATGCCAACGGCAACTTTCAGGTGCCGCTGGTGCCGGCTGCGCTGGGCGGGCAATTGCTCACGGTCATCCAGACCGATGCGGCAGGCAATCCGTCGGCGGGCGCTGCGTTGAACATTCCACTGGAGCTGCCACCCGCGGCGCCGCTGGCAAGCGCCATCACCAGCAACGGTGTGACCCTGACCGGCACCACCGAGGCGGGCACCACGGTGATCGTGCGCAACGCCGGTGGAACCGTATTGGGCAGCGCGGTCGCCACCGGTACCACCTTCACCGTGACCCTGAACCCGCCGCAAGCCAACGGCCAGGTGCTGGAACTGCACGCGACCAAAGGCGCGCTGACGTCGGTGGCGACCTTCTTCACTGCCGTGGACAGCACCGCGCCGGTCCCGATCACTGAACTGAACGTCAACGGTACCGGTACCGTGGTCACCGGTCGCGGCGAGGTGGGCGCTACCGTGCGGGTCAGCAATGGCGCCGGCGTGGTGGTCGGAACCGGGTTGGTTGGCTCGAACGGCACCTTCGCCGTGCTGCTGCCGGTGGCACAGGCGAACGGTGGCGTACTCACGGCGGTTCAGGTCGATGCGGCGCAAAACGTCTCCACCGCTGTGACGGTCCCTGCACCGGACATCATCGCGCCCGTTGCGCCGGTGGTGACCGGTCTGGGCAATGCCGGGCTGACCCTCAGCGGCACCGGTGAAGTGGGTGCCACTGCTACCGTCTACAACGCGGCAGGCGTGGCCATCGGCACCACCACCGTACAGCCCGACGGCACCTTCGCGGTGACGTTGAGCAGCCCACAACTCAATGGGCAGTTGCTCAGCGTCAAGCTGACCGACGCGGCGGGCAACGTGTCGCTGGCAACGCCGTTCCTGACGCTCGACACCACGCCTCCTGCTGCCTTGGTCAATGTGGCCCTGGCGACCAGTGGCAGCACCGTGACCGGGCAGGGCGAGGCGGGTGCACGGGTGACCGTCAGCGTCGGTGGCGTGGCTCTGGGCACTGCCGTGGTCGATGCCAGCGGCAATTTCAGCGTCAACCTCAGCGCTGCGCAGCTCAATGGTCAGCAATTGACTGTAGTGCAGACCGATGCCGCCGGGCTGACATCGCCGATCACTGCGCTGACGGCGCGCGATGCGACCGCGCCGAATGCACCGACCGCACTGGTGCTGGTTGGTGGCGTCAGCCTGACGGGTGTGGGTGAGGCCAACAGCACCGTGAAAGTCTACGGTGCCAACAATGCCTTGCTGGCCGAAGGGCCGGTGAGTGGCCTGGGCCTGTTCAGCGTGACCCTGGCATCGCCGCAGCTCAACGGCGGTGCTTTGCGGGTGACGCTGACCGACGCGGCTGGCAACGTGTCCGCTGCGGGTCAACTGGGTGTGGCCGATACCACACCACCCACTGCGCCCACCGCGACCATCAGTCCCAGCGGCACCGTGGTTTCGGGCACAGGCGAGGCGGGTGCCACGGTCACCGTGCGCAGCGGCGCCAGCGTGCTGGGTAGCGCCGTGGTCGCTGCCAACGGCACCTACAGCGTTACGCTCAGTGCCGCGCAGATCAACAGCCAGGTCCTGAGCGTCAGTCAGGCCGACGCTGCGGCCAACGTTTCGCCCACGACGACCACCACGGCGCCGGACCTGACCCCGCCGAACGTGGCCACCGGGCTGGCCGTGGCTGGCAATGGCCTGACCTTAAGCGGCACCGGCGAGCCGGGCGCCACCGTCAGCGTCAAGGCCGCCAACGGCGTCGTGCTCAATGTCGCGCCAGTCACCGTCGGCATCGACGGTACGTTCACCGTGGCCTTGAACGCCGCGCAGATCAACGGCGAGCGCCTGAGCGTCACCCTGACCGATGCACGCGGCAACGTCAGCGTCGGTGCAGCGGTGGTGGCACCGGACATCGATGTCAACGAACCGGTCATCGCTACCAGCAACCTGGCGACGGCAACCGTCAACATCACCCCGGTAACGGTGGACAGCGTTTACACCAACACCAGCGTCAGCTTGCTGCTGGGCCAAGTCAAAGCCTTCGGCTTCACTGTCGCCCCCGGTACCGTGACCGATCCGTTGATCACAGTGACCAACAATGCGGCGCTCGGTGTGTTGCCCGCTTCGGCTTTCGCCCTGGAGGTGCAGAACGCTGCGGGCACTTGGGTCACCCTGGCCAACAGCGTCACCAATCCGCAGTTGCTCAACCTGATTGGACTGGGCACCAACCAGGTCCAGGCCGACATCAGCCCGCTGCAAGCCGGCAACTACCGGCTGACCGTGGCCAGCAATCTGGTGTCGCTGCTCGACAGCCTGAGCACCCAGATCCAGTTCTCCACCACCAGCCTGACCCAGTTCACCGGCACGCCCACCGCGCTCAACGGTAACGTCGTCACCGATCCCGGCGTGAACGGCCTGGCCGACCGCACCGGCCCGGACAATGGTGCGGTGCTGCAGGTGCTCAAGAACGGCACCTACGTGAGCGCCGGTGCAGGCACTGTGGTGCAGGGGCTGTACGGTCAACTGACCATCGATGCCACCGGCAAGTACACCTACAACCCGAGCGGGGCCGTCGCCAGCGTGGGCAAGGTCGAGGACTTCCAGTACCAGTTGGTGCACCCCAACGGCCTGACTTCCAGTGCTCACCTGTATGTGCGCATCGACAGCGCCAACGTCACCGAGGTGTGGAACCCCAACAACCTGGCCGCCAACGCCACGCTGGTGGATGCCGTCAACGACACCGCGACAAGCGCCTTGAGTCTGGTTGGTCAGTTCACCGACACCACGGCTACAGTGGGTCGCTACGACAGCGGACTGCTTGGCGGGCGTGGCGATTTCAACTTCAACGTAGCGCCGAACACTTCCAGCGACCTGACCTTGTCCGTCACCGGCAGTGGTTTATCGTTGCTGTCCCCGGTCACGTTCGTGTTGTCCAAGCTGCAGGCCAACGGCAGCTACGTGCAGGTGGGCTCCTACTCGGGCGCCAACCTGATCGCGGTCGGCAGCGCAGGCCTGGGAGTGCGGGTCGAGGACCAGACGGCGGGCACCTACCGCCTGAGCATCATCAACGGCGGCCTGGGTGTGGCGTCGAGCTACACCGCCAACGTTCGCCAGGAGGCCACCTCGACCAACACCTTCGTCGTCGGCAGCGCGACCACTGCCACGGGCAACCTGCTGACCGGTGTAGGCGCCGATGTGGTGGGCTCTCCCTACACCTCGCTCAGCGTGCTCAGCGCCGGGGCCTTCGTGCTGCCGGGGGTGAACGGGGTGAGCATTGCCGGTGCCCACGGCTCGCTGCTGGTCAACGCCGACGGCAGCTACGCCTACACGCCGACCTTGAACCAGAGCGGCACGGCGGTGGGGCAGAGCGACGTGTTCACCTACCAGCTCAACCATCCGACCGGGGCCAGCGATACCGCGACCCTGACCATCAACCTCAGCAACGCGGCTGCGCCGACCAGCTTCGCGCGCCTGGCGTCGTTCGACAGCGACGATGCCAGCGCCGTCCACGTCGCCGCTGCCGGCAGCGACCTGCACGACCAGCAGGGCACTTCGGCCGACGATGTGCTCGATGGAGCCCAGGGCGGTGCGCTGACCCTGCAGGGGCATGAAGGCAACGACACTCTGGTCATCTACGACCAGGCCTTCGCCTCGGTGGATGGGGGTGCCGGGATCGATACCCTGAAGTGGAATGGCGGCGATGCCGACATCGACCTGAGCAATCTGGCCGCGCGCATCAACAACATCGAGGTCATCGACCTGAACCAGTCGAGCAAGGTCAACCTGACCTTGAGCTTGAGCGATCTGCTGTCGGTCACCGACGCCAGCACCGACAAGCTGCTGATTCTGGGCGACAGCCACGACACCGTGCACATGACCGGCGCGACCTGGGCTCCGGGCGCCATCCAGACCGACAATGGCGTGCAGTACAACGTCTACACTGCGCAGGAGGATCCATCGCACCATCTGTGGGTGCAGAGCGGTATCAGTGTCGTCTGATACTCGCAATCCACGTCAGGCCTTCGGGCCTGGCGTTGCGGCAGGAAGTCGCACGTCGCCTGTCTCGGGCGTGTCAGGAACAACAGGAAGTGGAGGATTGGCTTGAAGTGGACCTTTTTGGCAGCACAGTTTTCGGTGGCCGTTCTGGCCTTGAGTGGCACAACGCTGTACACCTTGTCGGCACAGGCCGCAGACACCGTCGAACCCGAACTGCGGGTCATCAGCCCCAGCCGTTTGGAAACCCGCCCCGACTCGCGCGTCGGGCTTCATCCACGCCCCACCGCCCGGCCCGCAGCCGTGCCTGGTCCTGCTCAGCGGGATGACACCGACCTGGCTGCGCCGATAGCCGGCAGCCAGCTGGGCCTGGCCCAGGCGGTTCGCCTGGCGGTGGAATGGCATCCGAGCATCGCTGAAGCGATCGGCACCCTCTACCAGCAGGGCGAGGGCATCAACGTCGCGCGCGCCGGTTATTACCCGCGCATCACCGGCGGCCTGCGTGGTGGCCTCGACAGCTCCTACGGCGGCAACGGCACCAGTCAGGCGGTGAACATTTCGCTCAAGCAGATGCTGTATGACTTCGGCAAGGTCGACAGCGCCGTCGATGTAGCCAAGGCGCGGGTCGCTCGTAGCCAGGCGCAGGTGCTGCTGAGCATCGATCAAGTGGCGCGCGACACCTCCCAGGCCTACATCGAGGTGCAGCGCTACAAGCGCCTGCTCGAGATCGCCCGCGAGCAGATCAAGGGCATCGCCGGCATCGCCGAACTCGCCCGTCAGCGCAGCGACATGGGCGCCGCGACCCGTTCCGACGTGGTCCAGGCCAAGTCGCGCGAAGACGGCGCGCGGGCCACGCTGCTGCAGTATGAGGCGCTGTACAACCGCTGGCGGGCCAACCTGATCAATCTGGTCGGGCGCGCCGCGCCGTTCGACGTCAACGACGACTTCCCGTCCTCATTGCTGGCCTCCTGCAACACCGCCGAGCCGGACATGAATGCCTTGCCGGGGATTCTGGTGGCCAACGCGCAACGGGTCGAAGCCCAAGCGGCCATCCGCCAGGCCCGCGCCGACGGGCTGCCGACCCTGTCGGTCGACCCCACGCTCAACCATTACCTGGACAGCAATTACAACAGCAACAATTCCAACATCGACCGGACCCAGGCCGGCATCTTCATCAACCTCGACGTGCCTTTCTACCAGGGCGGCGCCACCACCGCGCGCACCGCAGCGGCCACCTACGCCCTGACCGCCGCCGATTCGGCCGAAGACGCCGCAAGGCTGCAGGCGCGCCAGGGGCTGTTCGAAGCCCAGGCGCAGACCGCTAGCCTGGACCGTCGACTCGGTTCGCTGCAGTACCGCCAGACCAGCATCGTCGAAGCCCGCGAGTTGTATGGCCAGCAGTACCTGGAACTGGGCACGCGGCCGCTGCTGGACCTGCTCAACGCCGAGCAGGAAATCCACCAGTCGCGTTTTGACCTGGCCAATACCGAGGCCGACCTGCGCCGCCTGCAGGTGGACTGCCTGTACAGCACCGGCGCCCTGCGCAGTGCCTACCGGATCGATCGGAGCACCATCCAAGGCGTGGAGATCCTGCCATGAACGATGCCGTGAACCTGCCGCTGGACCCGGAAACGGCGCAACCCCACGAAACCTTTTCGCGCCAGGACTACCAGGTCTGGCTCGACGCGATTCTGGGGGTGGCGCGCCACTACCGCCTGGAATGCTCGGCCGAAAACGTGCGCATCGCGTCGATGCGCGCCGACGATTCCAGCGTCGAGGACGTGCTGCGGCAGATGGCCCGTCAGGCCGGCCTGACCATCAAGTTCGCGCACTACGATCCCACCACCCTGACCCAGTGGCGCACGCCTCTGGTGGTACAGCTCAAGGACGGTCAGGTGGGCATCATCCAGGTGCTGGGCGACGACGAGCAGATCGGCATCGCCTACAGCGGCGACCTGGGGCTGCAGAGCAGCATCGACCGCCAGACTCTGCTAGACAACGCGCTGCGTACGGTGATCCTGCGTCCGGCTCGGCCGGTCAGCGACGTGCGCACCAACGACTACATCAAACCCTACGACGAGCACTGGTTCCGCAAGATCGTCCTGCGCGACCTGCGGCCCTACGGCCACGTCATGCTGGCCTCGCTGGTGGCCAACGTGCTCGGGCTGGGCGGGGTGCTGTTCTCCATGCAGGTGTACGACCGGGTCATCCCGGCCGAATCACTGCCCACGCTGTACGTGCTGTTCGGCGGCGTGCTGCTGGCGATCGTCTTCGACTTCATCATGCGCATCATGCGCATGAAGATCACCGACCTGCTGGGCAAGCGTGCCGACCTGCGGGTCAGCGACCTGGTGTTCGGTCACGCCCTGCGCCTGCGCAACTCGGCGCGGCCCAAGTCGACCGGCTCGTTCATCTCGCAGTTGCGCGAGCTGGAATCGCTGCGCGACCTGATCACCTCCAGCACCGCCACGGCGCTGGCCGACCTGCCGTTCTTCCTGATCTTCCTGGTGGTGTTCTACCTGATCGGCGGGCCGCTGGTGCTGATTCCCTTGTGCGCGCTCGTTGCCATGGTGGTGCCGGGGCTCTTGGCCCAGCGCAAGTTGGCGCGTCTGGCCAACGAGTCCATGCGCGAGTCGGCGCTGCGCAACGCCATGCTGGTGGAAACCGTGCAGGGCATGGACGACATCAAGAGCCTGCAGGCCGAACAACGCTTCCAGCAGCAGTGGAACCACTACAATGCCGTGGCAGCGGACAGCAGCCTGCGCCTGCGCACCTTGACCAACGGCCTGGTGGCCTGGACACAGAACGTGCAGAGCGCGGTGTTCGCCATCGTCATCGTGTTCGGCGCTCCCATGGTGATCGCCGGTGACCTCACCACCGGCAGCCTGGTGGCGGCCTCGATCCTGGCCTCGCGGATGATGGCGCCGGTGTCGCAACTGACCCACGTGCTGACGCGCTGGCAACAGGCCAAGGTGGCCCTGGAAGGGCTCAACCGTCTCATGCTGCTGCCTGTCGATCACCCCGAAGGCGCCCAGCGCGTGCACCTGCCGGTCATCGGCGGGCGCTACGCGCTCAAGCGCGCCAGCTTCAAATACAGCGAGGAATCGCGCACCCCGGCGCTGACCGTCAACGACCTGACCATCGCACCGGGCGAACGCATCGCGGTGCTGGGCCGCAACGGGGCAGGCAAGTCGACCCTGCTCCAGGCATTGGCCGGTGGCCTGGACCTGAGCGGCGGCAGTATCACGCTCGACGGTGTGGCCCTGGGGCATATAGATCCGGCCGACGTGCGCCGCGACATCGGTCTGCTCACGCAGAATTCGCGGCTGTTCCACGGCAGCCTGCGCGAGAACCTGATCATGGGCGCCGGACAGGCCTCGGATCAGGAAATCATCGCCGCACTGGAGATCACCGGCGCTCTGGATTTCGTCCGCCAGTGCCCGACCGGCATGGATCACTTGATTCTGGAAGGCGGCCTAGGCCTGTCGGGTGGCCAGCGCCAGTCGCTGCTGCTGTCACGCCTGTTGATCCGTCAGCCGCACATCCTGCTGCTCGACGAACCCACAGCGTCCCTGGACGAGACCACCGAGCGCCGGCTGATCCACAACCTGGCCACCTGGGGGCAAGGGCGCACGATCATCGTTGCCACCCACCGCACCAGCGTGTTGGCGCTGGTCGACCGGATCATCGTGGTCGACAACGGCCAGGTGGTCATCGACGACACCAAGGAAAACGCCATCGCCACACTGTCGCGCCCCAAGGGCGCGGCTTAATCAAGGAGGGCAGGGCAAATGGACACAGGCAAGGGATTCAAGGTGCTGGGCCCCGGTGAATTCAAGCGCATTCCGCTGCTCAGCGAAGACGGTGCGCCCGGCCAGTCGTATTATCAGGACGGTGTCGACGACGCCACCGTGGTGCGCGCCACCCGCGTGGTGTGGGTATCGGTCGCCATGCTCCTGGCATTCTTCGTCTGGGCCTTCTTTTTCGAAGTGGTGGAAGTCTCCACCGGCACCGGCAAGGTGATTCCCAGCTCGCGGGAGCAGGTGATCCAGTCGCTCGAAGGCGGGATCATCGCCGAAATGAATGTGACCGAAGGGGCGATCGTGGAGCGCGGGCAAGTGCTGGCCCAGTTGGATCCGACCAAGACCGAATCCAACTTCGGCGAAAGCGCAGCCAAATATCGGGCCACGTTGGCCAGCGTCGCCCGGCTGCAGGCCGAGGTCGGTCTCAAGCCGCTGAAATTTCCTCCCGAGCTCAATGCCTACCCGGCACTGCTCAAGGCTGAAACCGAGCTGTACAACGCCCGCCGTCGTGGCCTGGACGATTCCCTGACCGGCATCAACGAGTCGCTGCGTCTGGTGCGCAGCGAGTTGCAGATCACCGATAACCTGGCCAGGACCGGGGCGGCCAGCCGCGTGGAAGTCTTGCGCCTGAATCGGCAGCGCTCGGAACTCGAACTCAAGCTCACCGAGGCGCGCTCCGACTACATGGTGCGTGCCCGCGAGGAACTGGCCAAGGCCAACGCCGACGTCGAAACCCTCACCGCCGTGCTCAAGGGCCGCTCCGATTCAGTCTCGCGCCTGACCCTGCGTTCGCCGGTACGGGGCATCGTCAAGGATATCGAGGTCACCACCATCGGCGGTGTGGTGCCGCCCAACGGCCAGCTCATGCAAATCGTGCCGCTGGACGAGCGTTTGTTGATCGAGGCGCGCATCTCGCCTCGCGACATCGCCTTCATTCACCCCGACCAGCAGGCCAAGGTGAAGATCACCGCCTACGACTATTCGATCTACGGCGGGCTCGACGGCAAGGTCGTCACCATCTCGCCCGACACCCTTCAGGATGAGGTCAAACCGGAAGTGTTCTATTACCGCGTGTTCATCCGCACCGATTCCGACTCGCTGGAAAACAAGGCCGGCAAGACCTTCGCCATCGTCCCCGGGATGATCGCCACGGTGGACATCACCACGGGACACAAGACGGTACTGGATTACCTGATCAAGCCACTGAACCGGGCCAAGGAAGCGCTGCGCGAACGCTAGCAGCAGCAGGGGGGCTTGCCAGCCAGGCCCGTCGGCGATTTCCAGCTCGGGCCATAGGCCGCACGCACCACCTGGGCCAGGCAGTAGCCTCGGTTGCGTACCGAGCGGATCAGCCGCTCACCACCGCTGCATTGGCCAAACTTGCTTTGCAGGCGGCTCAGGGACATTTCCAGGCCGTTGTAGTGGCTGGGGTCCTTGTCCAGTCCGGCAATCAGCGCTTCCTTGCTGATGACCCGCTCGCTGCTGAAGGCGAGCAGGCTCAGCAGCCAACATTCGGTGCGCGTCAGACCCACGGTGATACCGTTCTGGGTCAGGGTGCAGTCGACGTCATTGAACCACCAGAAACCACGCGCCAGCTGCGCTTCGTCGGTTGTCTGGTGGGCTGTGTGGAGCTGATTGTTGATGGATGAAAATTTGTCGCCAAGATCCGTAGGCATGAGGTCGTTCCTTCAAAACGTAGAGCTGGATACAGTTGTCGTATAACTCCAAGCCTAGTACGCCGTGAAAAAACCGCCAATGGCCATCGGTCTGGTGAAAACCGCCTTTCAGTGGAAAGCGCTGGGCGGCGGCGAGATGCACCCACGGTTCAGGCGGTAGCCACTGCCGCGCACACTCTGGATCACGTTGGTGCCGAAGACTTGACGGATGCTGCTGCGCAGGCGGCTGACGAATTTCTCCACCACACGCATGTCGTAGGTCCGCAGATTCAGCCCCAGCAGTTGCGCCAGATCGTCGAAGCTCAACTGGTGATGCGGCGCGTACAGCAGCGCCAGGACGACCTGAACCTGCGCAAAGGTCAGGTCCAGCCGCCGGGTTTCATCCTCCAGACACAGACGCGCGGGGTCCACCACCGGCGGCGTCAGATTCCAGTAGTCCGGGTTCTGGAACAGTTCGACGTAGAACGTCTCGCGCGCAGGCTCCGTGCTTGGCAGGCGCAAGACATGGTCGGCTCCGGCCTGCTGATAGTCCTGGCGAATGGCCGCATCGGCGCCCGTCAAGGCCACCAGTATCGAAGCCCAGCTGTTGCCGCGGCGGATATCATCGACCCAGCGCACGCCTTTCTGGCGTTCACCACGGCCAGGCTCGACGAGAATGACCTTGTGCCGGCTTTTTTCGTAGTCGTACGCTGGCTGCAATTCCGGCTGCAGGCCCTCGACGGGTAGAGAAAGGTCTTGAAGGTAGCGCTCGAGCGAATCGGTCCGTGAAGTATCGCTGCAGAGCATGAGAAGGCGTGGTTCGAGCGGGTGAAACAGTGCAGCAAAAACATCCATGTGTATCATTCCTGATGTCCGCCGAGCCGGCGAACAAGGCGCAGCATCGAGCTGCTTTTATCCAAGTCGTTACACTGTGTACTGGCGCTACGCTATCGGCAAGCGACTTTGGTCGTAGCTCTGCTTGCCGATGGCTTGTCACGCGCCTGTTGCGTTGCGTATTTTGTGCCCATCGCCGCGTGCGGCATTCAACGTCAAGGACAGAGACATGAGTATCGAAGGACCGCGTACGGTCGCCGAGCACCTGCGCGGTGTCGATGAAATCGAGTGCGTCACACCTGACCTCAACGGCGTGCCGCGCGGCAAGGTGATGACCGCCGAGGGCTTTCAGGAGGGGCGGCGGCTGCAACTGGCCAGCGGCGTGTTGCTGCAATGCATCATGGGCGGCTATCCGCCCAGCCGCTACTACGGCGCCGATGACGGCGACGTCGCGCTGGTGCCCGACCTGACTCGGCTGCACCGCCTGCCGTGGAGCGAGCCGCCCCGCGCCTGGGTGGTCTGCGATGCCGAGGAGCTGAGCGGTGGCTTTTCTCCGCTGTCGACCCGCGGCCTGCTCAAGACAGTCCTGGCTCGCTATGGCCGTCTGGGGTTGGCGCCGGTGGTGGCCACCGAGCTTGAGTTTTTCGTGTTCGCCGCCAATCCCGACCCGTTGCTGCCGTTCCAGGCGCCGATCGGCCTGGACGGTCGACGGGAGGACGGCAGCAGCGCGTTCAGCGTAGGCTCCAACAACGGTCTGCGGCCGTTCTTCACCGAGGTCTATCGCAGCATGGCGGCGATGGGCCTGCCACGCGACACGGTGATGCACGAAATGGGCGTCAGCCAGTTCGAAATCAACCTGCTCCATGGCGATCCGCTGCTGTTGGCCGACCAGACCTTCCTGTTCAAGCATCTGCTCAAGGAAGTCGGGCTCAAACATGGGCTCAGCGTGGTGTGCATGGCCAAGCCGCTGGCGCGGGTGGCCGGAAGCTCCATGCACATACACCAGAGTGTGGTGGCAGTGGACAGCGGCCTGAACGTGTTCAGCGATGCCCACGACCAGCCCACCGATACCTTCCGCCACTTCATCGGTGGGCAACAGACGGCCATGGCCGATTTCACCGCGCTGCTGGCGCCCAACGTGAATTCCTACCAGCGCCTTTGCCAGCCGTATGCGTCGCCCAACAATGCCTGCTGGTCCTACGACAATCGTGCCGCAGGGCTGCGCATCCCTGCCAGTGCGGCCAGTGCGCGACGGGTCGAGAACCGCCTGCCGGGTGCCGATGCCAATCCCTACCTGGCGATCGCCGCCAGCCTTGCCGCCGGTCTGCACGGCATCGAACAGCAACTCGAGCCATCCCCGCCCATGCAGGGTGACCTCGCGGTGCCCGATGAATTGTCCTTGCCATGTACCTTGCATGCCGCTCTTGAGCGTCTGAAACGAAGCCTGTTGGCCAGGGAACTGTTCGGCGATGTGTTCATCGAAGGCTACATCGCGACCAAGACCCTGGAGCTGGCGAGTTTCTTCGATGAAATCACCCCTTGGGAGCGCCGGGTACTGGCGGCCCAGGCTTGATCCTGCAACAGCTTGATGCAGGTGACGCTCCTTTCCCGCAGCGGTCCGCCGAAGTGGCGGGAGGGCCGTCGCCCGTGACCTGATCGTTCCGACACCCTTTACCGCGGACCTGCAATGCGCCAAATCTGGAAAAACTTTCGAGCCCTGTATTTCGCCTCACTGATGATGCTGATCGGCTCTGGTCTATTGAGTACCTACCTGGCCCTGCGCCTGTCGGCCGAGCAGGTCGACAGCCTGTGGGTCGGTGCCCTGATGGCAGCCAACTATTTCGGTCTGGCCCTGGGCGGCAAGATCGGCCACAGGCTGATCGCCCGCGTAGGCCATATACGCGCTTACGCCACCTGCGCCGGTATCGTCGGCGCGGCCGTGCTGGGCCATGGCTTGGTGAATTACCTGCCCGCCTGGTTGTTCCTGCGGGTCATCGTCGGCCTGGGCATGATGTGCCAGTACATGGTGATCGAAAGCTGGCTCAACGAGCAGGCTGACACCAAGCAGCGTGGGGCGGTGTTCAGCGGTTACATGATCGCCTCCTACCTGGGCCTGGTGCTGGGCCAACTGATTCTGGTAGTGCACCCGCAACTGGGCCTTGAACTGCTGATGCTGGTTGCCCTGTGCTTCGCCCTGTGCCTGGTACCGGTTGCGCTCACGCGACGGATTCACCCGGCGCCGATGCACCCGGCGCCCATGGAACCGCGCTTCTTTCTCAGTCGGGTGCCGCAGTCGCTGAGCACCGTGCTCGGCTCCGGTCTGATCGTCGGTTCGTTCTATGGCCTGGCCCCACTGTATGCCTCGCAGCAAGGGTTGAGCACCGAGCAGGTGGGCTTGTTCATGGGTTCGTGCATCTTTGCCGGCCTGCTGGTGCAGTGGCCGCTGGGCTGGCTGTCGGACCGCTACGACCGTGCTCTGCTGATCCGCTGCGTGGCCGTGGGTATCGCCATTGCTGCGCTGCCTCTGGCGCTGATTCCCAGCGTGCCGCTCGAGGTGCTGTTCGCCGCCGGCTTCCTCGTGTCGCTGCTGCAGTTCTCGTTGTATCCGTTGGCCGTGGCGTTTTCCAACGACCACGTGGAAGCCGACCGGCGCGTGTCGCTGACCGCCATGCTGTTGGTGACCTACGGGGTGGGTGCCAGTGTCGGCCCGCTGGTGGCCGGCGTGCTGATGAAGCAGTTCGGCAGCCAGATGCTGTATGCCTTCTTCTGCTTCTTCGCCGTGGTGCTGGTCTGGCGCATCCGGCCGAAGGCGGTGACCAACCTGCATGTGGTGGACGATGCGCCGCTGCATCACGTCGCCATGCCGGCGGCCAACTCGCCGCTGGCCGCGGCCCTGGATCCCCGTGTCGACGAGCACCTGGTGCAGGAGCAGATGCAGAACACCGAGCCTGCCGACGAGGAGCCGGTCAAGCCCGTCTAGGGATTGGCGAGGCCGCGCATGGCGCGCGGCCTTGTTTCAGAAGTCGTCTCTGTCGAAGCGCTGCGCTTCGCGTTGCAATTGATGCACGAAACGTTCGATCTGGCGCTGCACCAGGCCGGGAATGTTGTGGAAGCGCACGCCCACGAAGGTGGTGTCGATACGCTCCTCGAAATGCAGGTGACGCAGCTCGACTGGTGTGGTCATGGCGCCGAAGGGCAGGGCGGCCATGAAACGCTCGTAGATCTGCCCCAGTTGCAGGCGCTCGCTGATGTCGCCCTCGAAGCGCAGTTTGCAACCGTGGGCCGAGATGTCCCAGCAGCTTGCCGACCAGGGTGTTCTTGAGTCGGCTGCCGGCGATCTCGACGTCCACCAGTTGCGAAAGCTTGAGTGCGGCGCGAAAGGCGTTGCGTCGCTGGTGATAGACCACTTGACCCGGCAGCGCGCCGACATAGCAGCGGCCACATTCCTTCTGGGTGATGGTCCAGTTGCCATGGCTTTGCCACGCCACGCGCACACCGTCATGAAAGCCTTCGACCTTGAACGGCTCGCCGGCCTCCAGGTATTTTTCGCCTTCGCGAGGGATCATTTCGTCGAGCACGATGCGCAGGTTGTCTCGGTCCACTTCCACCAGGAAGCTCTGGCAGCGCAGGGGGCGGTCCTGGAAGGTGATGATCAGGGGGTCATGGCTTTCCTGAAGCAGGCGCAGGTTGGCGGCGACTTCCAGAGGTGTAGCCAGTACCTTGGGCGGTTGCGGAGCGTCTTCCAGGTTCGATGCGTTTGACACGTTCTTGTCCACTCCGGATCGCGCCGACTGCGCAGGTGCGGCATTCTGCCAGCTCGTTGAAAAGGTTTAAAGATGACGCGCGCGCATTGCGTTGTGCCAACACGCACCGCATCGCCCGCCGACGCGGCTCGCGCCGCTGCTACAGGGACCGCATGTACCGCCGACGCAATGTGCGCCGTTGTCACGGTAACCGTGTGTACCGCCGACGCAATGTGCGCCGTTGTCACGGCAACCGCGTGTACCGCCGACGCAATGTGCACCGTTGTCACGGGAACCGCGTGTACCGCCGACGCAATGTGCGCCGTTGTCACGGTAACCGTGTGTACCGCCGACGCATCGTGCGCCGTTGTTCCGGAAACCGCGTGTGCCGCGGACGCAATGTGCACCGTTGTCACGGGAACCGCGTGCACCGCCGACGCAATGTGCGCCGTTGTCACGGGAACCGCGTGCACCGCCGACGCAATGTGCACCGTTGTCACGGGGACCGCGTGTACCGCCGACGCAATGTGCACCGTTGTCACGGGAACCGCGTGCACCGCCGACGCAATGTGCACCGTTGTCACGGGAACCGTGTGTACCGCCGACGCAATGTGCGACGTCGTTGCGGAGGCGTGCGGTGTGCATCGCGTGGGTGTACGCGATCCCTGTAGCAGCGGCGCGAGCCGCGTCCGGGGGCGACGCGCTTATTACGCCTGGCTGAGCGCCCGGTAGGTGGCCATCTTCGCGGTCGACCCACGGCTGTTGTAGAGCGACGGTGGCTCCGCGCCAGTGAGAATACGGATCTGGTTGGCGGTTGCCACCTGCTGGCGCGCGATACCTTGACCGACCTGGGCATTGATCGCCTGACACTGCGCCAGCAACTGACTCAACGCATCACCCCGGGCCAGCAACGCATCGCCCAGGTGCGACTGAAGCGCCAGCGCCTGCAAGCCCTCGCGATCGGCCGACAGGCCGAGCTGCATCAGCAACTGGCTGCGCCGCCGCCCATTCTGTTCCAGCAACACGATCAACGACTGCTTCTGCGCCAGAATCGTTTCCAGAAGCTCCATGTCGCGGCTTTGCAAAGCCAGCGACTCATCGCGCAGCAGCTCGAGCAGCTGCCCTGCGTAAGGGAGGTCTTCTTCAATCAGCTGCAACAGCGTTTGATCGTGCATGGTGAGCCCTGGCGTTGACGCGTCCAGAAGCCCCGGCGCCTAGACTGAACTAGCGCTGGGCTTCGAAATTGAGCATTTTGCTGGCAACGCGCTCGCTGTCGACCTTGTAGCTGCCCTCGGCGATGGCCTGCTTGAGCTCGGCGACGCGGGCGCTGTCGACAGTTGGCTGATCGCTCAGCTTGTCGGTGATTTTCTGCATTTGCTGGGCCTGATCGCTCAAGGTGACCGGTTCCCCGCTCTTCACGGCTGGCGTGCTTGGCACGGGCGTGTCGGCGGCCACTTCCTTGGCAGCGCCGGTACGTGGCGTACCTTGCACTGACGGCGAGTTTCCTACTCGGTTGAAGTCGATAACCATTGTTCTGAACCTCTGGGTATTTTGGACGCTTGCCTTGTTTTCGGCCAAATCCCGATTAACTTTAGGCGCTATTTCGCAAATGCCCGATGCCGCGGCGACGGGCTTGTATAGCCCCCTAGTGTAGGAAAACTCCGCTTCGCCGACCAGCGTTTACATCGCCACTTCCACCTGTCCGGGGCCAGTCACCCGTGCCTTGACCACCCGTTTGGAGTTCAGGTTGCGCACGCGGATCTGCTCGCTCATGCCACCCTGGGCCAGCGCCTCACCCGGCATGCGCACCGCCAGGGTGCCGCTGCGGGCGATGATCACCACCTGGTCACCCTTGAGCACGAGTGCCTGCTGTTCAAGGAACACCGGCGTGAGCACCTGATCGACAACCGTCGGTCGGATCAACTTCATGCCCACCGCTTCGTCCAGCGAAACCAGAAAGCCTTGCCCCATCGCCCCGATGTCCCGCTCGCGCAACGCCACATCGGCCTCGGTCAGTACGCTGTCGCGTTTGAGCGGCCGGGTGGTGGTGACCACCTCGCGGAACAGCCGGACCTGGGCCGGAACGAATACCGTCCATGGCGCGCCGCCCTCGCAACGCACGCGCACGGTCACCCGGCCCAAGGGTTGCGCCGGGCTTTCCAGGGTCGCCGACAGCTGCCGATCACAACCCGGCATGCGCAAACGCGGATCGAGATTGTTCACCTCGATCTCGTAGCGACCCTGGATTTGCGAGGTCGCCAGATAATCTTCGACAGTGAACTCAAGAAAACCCTGGGTGACACCGATAAGCTGTTCGGGCAATGTGACATTGTCGGCGCGCGCCGTACTGCCGAGCACCGCGCCACCCACCGTGGCAACGGCCCAGAATAAATACGCAGCGATGTGTCGAGAAACCGTCGTTTTTGCGTTCATGCAGTGCTAATAGCAAGGCCCGTGCCGATATCGTCCGGGTCGCGAGAGGAGTTTGGGCATGGCCGGTGTTATGGATTCGGTGAACCAGCGCACGCAGCTGGTTGGACAGAATCGCCTCGAGTTGTTGTTGTTTCGCCTAAATGGCAAGCAGCTCTACGGGATCAATGTCTTCAAGGTCAGGGAGGTGCTGCAATGCCCCAAACTGACGGTATTGCCTAAGTCCAACCCGGTGGTTCGCGGTGTGGCCAACATACGCGGGGCGACCATTCCGATCCTCGATCTGGACATGGCCACAGGCTCCGTGGGGCTTGAGGCATCCACCGACACCTTCGTCATCATCACCGAGTACAACACCAAGATTCAGGGCTTTCTGGTGCACTCGGTGGAACGCATCGTCAACATGAACTGGGAGGAGATCCATCCGCCACCCAGGGGCACCGGCCGCGATCACTACCTGACCGCCGTCACCCGCGTGGACAACCAGCTGGTCGAGATCATCGACGTCGAGAAGATCCTCGCCGAAGTGGCGCCGACCTCCGAGGCGATCTCGGTCGGGGTGGTCGACGAAGAGACCCACAGCAAGGCCGTGTCCCTGCGCGTGTTGACCGTCGACGACTCATCGGTGGCACGCAAGCAGGTCACACGTTGCCTGCAGACGGTCGGCGTGGAAGTGGTGGCGCTCAACGATGGTCGACAGGCGCTGGAATACCTGCGCAAGCTGGTCGACGAGGGCAAGCGTCCGGAAGACGAGTTCCTGATGCTGATCTCCGACATCGAGATGCCGGAAATGGACGGCTACACCTTGACCGCCGAGATTCGCAGCGACCCGCGCATGCAGAAACTGCACGTGATCCTGCATACTTCCCTGTCCGGGGTGTTCAACCAGGCCATGGTGAAGAAAGTCGGCGCCGACGATTTCCTGGCCAAGTTCCGCCCCGACGATCTGGCGGCTCGCGTCGTCGATCGCATCAAGGCAGCAGTATGAATGCCGGGCGCCAGCGCCCGGCCTACCGAACCAGCAAGAGGCGGCACCGTGTCTACGGGTAATTTGGATTTTGATCAGTTCCGGGTCTTCCTGGAAAAAGCCTGTGGCATTCTCTTGGGCGAGAACAAGCAGTACCTCGTTGCCAGCCGCCTGAACAAGCTGATGGAGCAGCAGGGCATCAAGTCCCTGGGCGAGCTGGTGCAACGCATCCAGAACCAGCCGCGCAGCGGTTTGCGCGAGCAGGTGGTGGACGCCATGACCACCAACGAAACCCTGTGGTTCCGCGACACCTACCCGTTCGAAGTGATGAAGAACAAGGTCCTGCCCGAAAGCATCAAGGCCAGCCCCGGCGCGCGCCTGCGCATCTGGTCGGCGGCCTGCTCCTCGGGCCAGGAACCCTATTCGCTGTCGATGACCATCGACGAATTCGAGCGCAGCAATCTGGGCCAGTTGAAGTCGGGCGTGCAGATCGTGGCCACCGACCTGTCCGGCAGCATGTTGACCAACTGCAAGAGCGGCGAGTACGACAGCCTGGCGATCGGTCGCGGCCTTTCCCAGGAACGTCTGCAACGCTACTTCGATCCCAAGGGTCCAGGGCGCTGGGCCGTCAAGGCGCCGATTCGCAGTCGCGTCGAGTTTCGCGCGTTCAACCTGCTCGACAGCTACGCCGCCCTGGGCAAGTTCGATATCGTCTTCTGTCGCAACGTGCTGATCTACTTTTCCGCGCAGGTGAAGAAAGACATCCTCACCCGCATCCATGGCACCCTCAAGCCAGGCGGATACCTGTTTCTCGGAGCATCCGAAGCCTTGAACGGTCTGCCCGAGCTCTACCAGATGGTGCAGTGCAGCCCCGGCATCATCTATCAGGCCAAGTGACCCCGTGCCTCGTCCGACGAGGTGCGCCACTGCAGCGCCATGCGGCAATTTTTCTGACGCCGGCGTTGCCGCTTTTCCCCTCCAGCGGAAATTTCTTGCCGCTTTTCTGGCATCACCCGTCGGCTGACCGGCCCGCAACCCGCACAGGGCGGGCATTTCGGGACTTGGCACAGTCATTGCTATCTATCCTGCACGAACCATCTGGTCTGCCGCATAGGTACCAACATGAGCATCAGTTTCGACAAAGCGCTGGGCATTCACGAGCAGGCATTGGGGTTTCGCGCCAAGCGCGCCGAAGTGCTGGCCAACAACATTGCCAACGCCGACACCCCCAACTACAAGGCTCGTGACCTGGATTTCGCCTCGGTGCTGGCCGCTCAGAGCGAGCAGAACGGCAAAGGTGCCTTCGGCCTGCAGACCACCAACGGCAAGCACATCGCCGCCCAGGGATTCAGCTCGGGTGACGAGGAGCTGCAGTACCGCGTTTCCACCCAGCCATCGCTGGACCAGAACACCGTCGATGCGCAGATCGAGCAATCGAACTACGCCGAGAACTCGGTGAACTTCCAGGCCAGTTTCACCCTGCTCAACAGCAAGTTCAAAGGGCTGGTATCGGCCCTTCGCGGAGAGTAAGCCATGTCCCTTGCCAGTGTCTTCAACATCGCCGGTAGCGGCATGAGTGCCCAGACCACGCGCCTGAACACCGTGGCCAGCAACATCGCCAACGCCGAAACGGTGTCGTCGAGCATCGACCAGACCTACCGTGCGCGGCACCCGGTGTTCGCCACCATGCTCCAGGGCCAGCAGAACGGCGACAGCGGTTCGCTGTTCCAGGACCAGGACTCGGCGGGGCAGGGCGTGCAGGTCACCGGCGTGGTCGAGGACCAGAGCAACCTCGAGGCGCGCTACGAGCCCAACCATCCGGCGGCGAACAAGGACGGCTACGTCTACTACCCGAACGTCAACGTGGTCGAGGAAATGGCCGACATGATCTCGGCCAGCCGTTCCTTCCAGACCAACGCTGAATTGATGAACACCGCAAAGACCATGATGCAGAAGGTCCTGACCCTGGGTCAGTGATAGAGGCGAGCGCAGATGACGACTACCAGCAGTACTACCGGCGTGAGCTCCTCGGTCCTGGACTCATTGCAGAAAACCACCAGCAGCACCAACAGCTCGACCGGCACCGCCGGCAGTGCCTTGGGCAAGGACGCGTTCCTGCAGTTGCTGGTGACCCAGATGCAGAACCAGAACCCGCTCGATCCCCAGGACAACGGCGAGTTCGTCGCCCAGCTCGCGCAGTTCAGCAGCCTGGAAAGCATGCAGAGCCTGAATTCGTCGGTGAGCACCATCGCCAACAACTACCAATCGTCCCAGGCGCTGCAGGCCTCGTCCCTGGTCGGCCGCTCGGTCATTGCCCAGACCGACACCGCCGTGGTCGACCCCACCAAGGGCCTCACCGGCTCCGTGGCGCTGACCTCGTCGAGCAGCAACACCACGGTCGGCGTCTACGACAGCAAAGGCGACCTGGTGCGCAGCATCGATCTGGGCAGCCAGTCGGCCGGCAACGCCAGCTTCACCTGGGATGGCAAGGACAGCAACGGCGCGGTCGCCGCCGCCGGCACCTACACCTTCAAGGCCGCAGCCACCGTCGACGGTACCGCCACGGCCATGAGCACTTACCTGCCAGCCACGGTGAACAGCGTCACGATGGGCACCAATGGCGGTGAACTGACCCTCAACCTCGCTGGACTGGGTAGCGTCGCGCTGTCGAAAGTCCAAACCATCGGAATTTGAGCCGCTTCGTTCGGCGCAGGAGTACAGCATGACTTTCAACATCGGCTTGAGCGGTCTTTCGGCAGCCAACAAGGCGCTCAACGTGACCGGCAACAACATCGCCAACGTCGCTACCACCGGCTTCAAATCCTCGCGCGCCGAGTTCGCCGACCAGTACGCCGCGTCGATCCGCGCCACGGCCGGCAAGACCAGCGTCGGCAGCGGTGTGACCACCGCGGCCGTATCGCAGCAGTTCACCCAGGGCAACATCACCTCGACCGGGCAGAGCCTGGACCTGGCCATCAACGGCAACGGCTTCTTCGTGCTCAACGACGGCGGCCAGAAACTCTACACCCGCGCCGGTGCCTTCTACAGCGACAAGGACGGCAACGTCGTCGACGTGTCGGGCAACAACCTGCAGGGCTACAACGCACAAGACGGCGTGGTGCAGACCGGCGTGCTGACCAACCTGAAAATCGATTCGTCCAACCTGCAGCCCAAGGCCACTTCCAAGATCGCCGAAACCGTTAACCTGAATTCCAGCGCTGCGCAGCCGACCATCACGCCGTTCGATCCGAGCAACGTCAGCAGCTACAACTACACCTTCAACACCGACGTCTACGACAGCCTGGGCAACGCGCACCAGATGAACCAGTACTTCGTCAAGGACGAGGTGGCCAACAACTGGACCATGCACACCACCATCGACGGTCGCAATCCAGCCGATGCCACGTCCACCACACCACTGGTGAACAAGCTGACCTTCAAATCCGACGGCAGCCTCATCGTTCCCGATCAGGGCCCGGTAGCCGGCGGCCTGGGCATCAACGCCGACAAGAGCTTCAACCTGGCCGGCTGGGTGCCTGCCACCAAGGGCGCCGACGGTACCTGGACGCCCAACGGCGCAACGGCCAATGCCGGCGGCGTGGCTCTGGACATGCTGGCGACCACGCAATACAACTCGGCCTCCGCCACCTCGGCCAAGACTCAGAACGGTTATGCGACCGGCGAGCTCACCGGCCTGTCGGTGGACGGCACCGGCAACCTGTTCGCCAACTTCACCAACGGCCAGAACAAGGTCATCGGTCAGGTCGCCATGGCCAGTTTCGCTAATATGCAGGGTCTGGCACCCAACGGCGGCACCAACTGGAAGGAGTCGTTCGCGTCCGGTACCGCGGTGATTGGCACTCCGGACACCGGCGTCATGGGCAACCTGCAATCGCAATCGCTGGAAGACTCCAACGTCGACCTGACCGCTGAACTGGTGAACCTGATCAAGGCGCAGAGCAACTACCAGGCGAACGCCAAGACCATTTCCACCGAAAGCACCGTGATGCAGACCATCATTCAGATGACCTGATGAGGGCAGGGCAGTGATGCGGTGTCTGTGTGCGGCCCTGGTCATCGCGGCAACCTGCGCGATGGCGGTCGCTGCGCCAGCGCCCTGGTACAAATACCAGAGCCTGGCGACCGGTCGGTACCTGTGCAGTCAGGTCGACCCCGGCCCCCATTACCGCCGCTTTGCCGGGCCTTTCGGCAACGCCGGTTGCCGGCGTTGACCGTGCGTCTGCCACGCTCCGCCGTGGCAGGTGACGTAAATCCTTTCCTCCCTTGCCGCTAGCGGCAATGTCGCGCCGACTTTTCGGCGTCAAGCTTCCAGTTAGTCTCTCCCGAATCGCTGCAGGCCCCGGCCCAGAGGGGCTGCAGGCATCTGTCGAAAGTTGGCCCGCATATTGCTCTACCTCTCTCAGTACAGCAGTAGACGGCATTCGCCCGTCGATGGAGAGACCTGTGGACAAGATGCTCTACGTGGCAATGACCGGTGCCAGCCAGAACGCGCTGGCGCAGAAGGCCCATGCCAACAACCTGGCCAACATTTCGACGACCGGCTTCAAGCGTGACCTGGAACAGGCGCGTTCCATGCCGGTGTTCGGCGACACCTTTCCTTCGCGGGCCTACGCGCTTACCGAACGCCCGGCGACCGATTTCAGCGGCGGTGCCTTGCAGGAAACCGGCCGAGACTTGGACGTGGCAGTGGGCGGCAACGGTTTCATCGCCGTACAGACACCTGACGGCGGCGAAGCCTATGTGCGTACCGCCAGCATGAACGTCGATGCGCTCGGTGTGCTGCGTGCCGGCAACGGTTTGCCGGTCATGGGCAATGGCGGTCCGATCGCCGTTCCGCCGGACGAGAAAATCGAGATCGGCATGGACGGCACCATCAGCATTCGCGGTCTGGGACAGGCACCCAACGTCATGGCCCAGGTCGACCGCATCAAGCTGGTCAATCCCGATGTGAAAACCCTGACCAAGGGGCTGGACGGCCTGATCCACACCACCAGCGGCCAGCCGGCGCCCGCCGATGCCGCCGTGCGGGTCGAGTCCGGTTTCCTGGAGGCGAGCAACGTCAACGCGGTCGAGGAGATGACCTCGGTGCTGGCGCTCTCCAAGCAGTTCGAACTGCACATCAAGATGATGAGCACCGCCAAAGAAGGCGACGAGGCCATGGCCCGGGTCTTGCAAATCTAATTTCAGCGTAGCGATCGCGCCGTAAACCAGGCGCTCCAGGAGATGACACATGCTTCCAGCACTTTGGGTCAGCAAGACCGGCCTCCAGGCCCAGGACACCAACCTGACCACGATTTCCAACAACCTGGCGAACGTATCGACCACCGGCTTCAAGCGTGATCGCGCCGAATTCCAGGACCTGCTCTATCAGATCAAGCGTCAGCCCGGCGCCCAGTCGACCCAGGACAGCGAATTGCCGTCGGGTCTGCAGGTCGGTACCGGTGTGCGCATCGTCGGCACCCAGAAGAACTTCACCGCCGGCAGCCTGCAGACCACCGAGCAGCCGCTGGACATGGCAATCAACGGTCGCGGTTTCTTTCAGGTGATGCAGCCTGACGGCACCGTTTCGTACACCCGAGACGGCACGTTCCACCTGAACTCCGACGGCCAGATCGTCACCGCTCAGGGCCTGGCCCTGGAACCGGCCATCGTCGTCCCCAACGACGCCCAGACCTTCACCGTGGGCACCGACGGCACCGTCTCCATCACCACCGCCGGCAACCCTGCTTCGCAGGTGATCGGCAACCTGCAGACCGCCGACTTCATCAACCCGGCCGGCCTGCAGGCCATCGGTGGCAACCTGTTCCTGGAAACCGCCTCCAGCGGCGCGCCGCAGGTAGCGACCCCCGGTCTGAACGGTGCGGGCACCGTGCTGCAGAACACCCTTGAGAACTCCAACGTGAGCACCGTGGAAGAACTGGTCAACATGATCACCACCCAGCGTGCCTACGAGATGAACTCCAAGGTGATCTCCACCGCCGACCAGATGCTGCAGAACCTGACCCAGAACCTGTAACCCTGGGCTATCCGTAACCCCCAAGCTACCTGGGCGCCGTGTGCGCCGGCTACACCGTGAGGTCTGTGTCATGCGTCGTGTCTCGATTGTTCTTGCCCTGAGTGGAATGGCCCTGCTGACCGGTTGCGTCGCGCCACCGGCCAAGCCCAACGACCCGTACTATGCCCCGGTGCTGCCGCGCACGCCGATGCCTGCCGCCGCCAACAACGGCTCGATCTACCAGGCCGGCTTCGAGCAGAACCTGTACAGCGACCGCAAGGCGTTCCGCGTTGGCGACATCATCACCATCACCCTCAACGAGCGGACCAGCGCCAGCAAGAGTGCCAACTCCAAGGTCGGCAAGGACAGCAGCAACAGCCTGGGTCTGACCTCGCTGTTCGGCGCCGGCGTGAACACCAACAACCCGCTGGGCAGTGGTGATCTGAGCCTCAACGCAGGCTACAGCGGCACGCGCGCCACCAACGGCACCGCCGCGGCGGCGCAGAACAACAGCCTGACCGGCTCGGTCACGGTGACAGTGGCCGACGTGCTGCCTAACGGCATCATCTCGGTCCGCGGAGAAAAGTGGATGACGCTCAACACCGGCGAAGAGCTGGTGCGCATTGCAGGGCTGGTCCGGGCCGATGACATCGCCACCGACAACACCGTGTCCTCGACACGCGTGGCCGATGCACGCATCACCTATTCGGGCACCGGTTCCTTCGCCGAAGCCAGTCAGCCGGGTTGGTTCGACCGGTTCTTCGCCAGCCCCCTGTTTCCTTTCTGAGTGCGTCCGTCCATGCTCAACTTCAAGCACCTGATCGCCGCTGCACTGCTGATGTCCGCCGCGTTCGGCGTTCAGGCCGAGCGTCTCAAGGACATCGCCAGCATTTCCGGCGTGCGCACCAACCAGCTGATCGGCTACGGCCTGGTCGTGGGCCTCAACGGCACCGGCGACCAGACCACCCAGACCCCGTTCACCCTGCAGACCTTCAACAACATGCTGTCCCAGTTCGGTATCAAGGTGCCGCCTGGCTCGGGCAACGTGCAGCTCAAGAACGTCGCTGCGGTGTCGATCCACGCTGATCTGCCTGCATTCGCCAAGCCGGGGCAGGTGATCGACATCACCGTGTCGTCCATCGGCAACTCCAAGAGCCTGCGCGGCGGCAGCCTGCTGATGACTCCCCTCAAGGGTATCGACGGCAACGTCTACGCCATTGCCCAAGGCAACCTGGTCGTCGGTGGTTTTGACGCCGAAGGCCGCGACGGGTCGAAAATCACCGTCAACGTGCCGTCGGCAGGACGGATTCCTGGCGGTGCCAGCGTCGAGCGCTCCGTGCCCAGTGGCTTCAACCAGGGCAACAGCCTGACGCTGAACCTCAACCGGCCTGACTTCACCACGGCCAAGCACATCGTCGACAAGGTCAACGAGCTACTTGGCCCGGGAGTTGCACAAGCTGTCGATGGGGGCTCGGTACGCGTCACTGCACCGGTCGACCCCAGCCAGCGTGTGGACTACCTGTCGATTCTCGAGAACCTCGACGTCGACGTGGGCCAGGCGGTGGCCAAGGTGATCATCAATTCGCGCACCGGCACCATCGTGATTGGCCAGAACGTCAAGGTATCGCCTGCGGCAGTGACCCACGGCAGCCTGACGGTGACCATCACCGAAGATCCGATCGTCAGCCAGCCCGGGCCTCTGTCCGGCGGCCAGACGGCGGTGGTGCCACGTTCGCGGGTCAGCGCCCAGCAGGAAGCCAAACCGATGTTCAAGTTTGGCCCTGGCACCACGCTCGACGAGATCGTCCGCGCGGTCAACCAGGTAGGCGCGGCGCCCGGTGACTTGATGGCCATTCTCGAAGCCCTGAAACAGGCCGGCGCCTTGCAGGCCGACCTGATCGTGATTTGAGGTAGCAGCTGATGGAAATGCCGAATGGCGGAGTATCGGGAACACGGGATTCGGGGGCTTACACAGACCTCAATCGCCTGAGCTCGTTGAAAGTCGGGGATCGCGACAGCGAGGCCAACCTGCGCAAGGTGGCCCAGGAATTCGAGTCGCTGTTCCTCGGCGAAATGCTCAAGTCCATGCGTTCGGCAAATGACGTGTTGGCCAAGGACAACCCGCTGAACACCGAAACCACCAAGCAATACCAGTCCATGTACGACCAGCAGCTGTCCGTGACCCTGTCCAAGGAAGGCGGCGGCATTGGCCTGCAGGACGTGCTCATGCGCCAGTTGTCCAAGACCAAGGGCGTGGAGCGTGCCGGTGCCAATCCGTTCGCCCATGCCGACAACAGCCTGACCAAGCCGCTGGGCGCCACCCGCGATGCCTCGGCCGATGCCAAGGCTGCCGGCACCACGGCGCACAACGACATGGCGTTGCTGAACCAGCGGCGCCTGTCGCTGCCGAGCAAGCTGGCCGACCGTCTCGTGGCCGGCATCGTGCCGTCGGCGGCGACCGAGGCGAGCGCTGCCACATCCAGCAAGAACCTCATCAACGTCCCGGCCAGCGCACCGGCCAACAGCATCGCCAATGCCGTGCGCAGCGGTGCCGCGGTCGAAGCCAGCAGCCTGGCGAAAAGCGTCGCCCAGCCGCCCCTGGCGCCGGCCAAGCGCGCCTTCGGTTCGTCCGACGAGTTCATCGCGACCATGCTGCCCATGGCCGAAAAAGCCGCTGCGCGGATCGGTGTCGATCCCAAGGTGCTGGTGGCCCAGGCGGCGCTGGAAACCGGATGGGGTAAATCGATCATGCGTGCCGACGACGGCAGCAACAGCCACAACCTGTTCGGCATCAAGGCGACCGGCAACTGGAAGGGCGAGAACGCCCGTGCGATCACCAGCGAGTTCCGTGATGGCCAGATGGTCAAGGAAACCGCCGATTTCCGCTCCTACGACTCATACGAAGACAGCTTCCACGACCTGGTCAGCCTGTTGCAGAACAACGACCGCTACCAGGGCGTGGTCAAGTCCGCGGACAACCCCGAACAATTCGTCAAGGAACTGCAGAAGGCCGGCTACGCCACCGACCCGAACTACGCCAGCAAGATCTCCTCGATCGCCAAGCAGATGCAAGGCTATGAGAACTACGCTCGCAGCAGCACCAGCGCTACCACGAATCTATAAGGTTTGAACCCATGTCGAATCTGATCTCCATTGGGCTGTCCGGTCTGGCGTCCAGCCAGGCATCCCTGGCGACCACCGGTAACAACATCGCCAACGTCGCGACCGCCGGCTATTCCCGGCAGTCGGTGGTGAATACTGCCAGTGGCTTGCAGAACATCGGCGTGGGCTATCTGGGCACCGGTACCACCATTTCCGACGTGCGCCGCATCTACAGCAGCTACATGGACACCCAGTTGCAGACCAGCACTGCACTGAGTGCCGACGCGACCGCGTACAGCACCCAGATCAACAGCATCGACAAGTTGCTGTCCGATGGCAGCACCGGTATCAGCGCCGTGCTCAGCAGCTTCTTTTCCGCCGTGCAGACCGCATCGGCCAACCCCAGCGATACCTCGGCGCGGCAGTTGCTGCTGACCCAGGCGCAGACCCTGAGCAATCGCTTCAACTCGATTTCCGCGCAGTTCAGTCAGCAGAACGACAGCATCAATGCCTCGCTGACCACCCTGACCGGGCAGGTCAACAAGCTCAGCGGCAATATCGCCGAGCTCAACCGGCAGATCACCGAGATGTCGGGCAGCGGTTCCACGCCCAACAGCCTGATCGATGCGCGCAACGAGAACGTCCGCCAGCTCAACGAGCTGGTCGGCGTGACCGTGCAGCAGCGCGACGGCAACTACGATGTCTACCTGGGTTCGGGGCAGTCGCTGGTCACCGGTAGCTCGGCGAACTCGCTGGTGGCAACGCCTGGCGTAGCCGACAAGAGCCAGTACGGCTTGACCATCCAGTACCAGGGTTACAGCACCGACGTGACCTCGGTGACCACCGGCGGCGAGATCGGCGGCCTGTTGCGTTTTCGCAGCGACGCCCTTAACCCGGCGATCAACGAGCTGGGGCGCACGGCGATCGTCGTCGCCGACAGCCTGAACAGCCAGTTGGGCAAAGGCATCGACCTCAACGGTGACTTCGGCTCCTCGCTGTTTTCCAGCATCAACAGCGCAACCGCCGTTGCCAATCGCAGCCTGGCGTCGTCCAACAACAGCGCAGGTTCGGGCAACCTCAGCGTCACCGTGGCCGACTCCAGCAAGCTGACCATCTACGATTACAACGTCAAGTTCAGCAGCGCCACTGCCTACAGCGTGACCCGTTCCGACGGCACTTCCATGGGCAATTTCGACCTGGGCACGAACCCTGCGCCGGTGATCGATGGCGTTACCCTGGGTCTGAAAGGCACTGTAGCGACTGGCGACAGCTTCGTGGTCACGCCGACCCGCAGCGGCGCGAGCGCTATCACCAATACACTGACCGACTCGAACAAGCTGGCCTTCGCCGCGCCGCTCACCGGCACGGCGACCGTCGGCAACTCGGGCACCGGCACCTTCACCCAGCCGGTACTGAGCAGCAAGCTGGACATCTACAGCGGCACGGCCCTGAGCCAGTTGCAGAGCGGCATCGAAACCTCGTCGCCGGTCAAGCTGGTGTTCGGCAAGACCACCGACGGCGCGCAGAGCTACAGCCTGTTCAATGCCTCGGGAGCCAGCATCGGCAGCGGCACGATCGTGCCTGGCCAGAGCAACAACCTGAGCCTGACCGTGCCGGTGGTGGGTACCGATGGCCAACCGGTCAACGGCGCCGACGGCAAGCAACTGACCTTCACCTTCGAAACCACGGTGGGTGGCTCGCCTGCGGTCAACGACAGCTACACCGTGTCGTTCAACGCCGACGGCAAATCCGACAACCGCAATGCCACGCAACTGCTGGCGTTGCAGACCAAGGCGACGGTGGGCGCCACGGCGGGCAACCCCGGCATGAGCTTCACCAGTGCCTACGCCTCGCTGGTGGAACGTGTCGGCGCCAAGGCCAGCCAGGCCACCGTCGACACCAAAGCCACCGGCGCCGTGTTGACCCAGTCCAAGACCAATCGCGACTCGGTATCCGGCGTCAACCTGGACGACGAAGCGGCATCCCTGGTGAAGTTCCAGCAGTACTACACCGCGTCCTCGCAGATCATCAAGGCTGCTCAGGAAACCTTCAGCGTCCTGATCAATGCCCTCTAAGGAATAGTCGACCATGCGAATTTCCACCTCTCAGTACTTCGAGACCAGCGCGACCGGCTATTCCCAGAATTTCTCGGACACCGCCAAGACCCAGGCACAGATCAGCTCGGGGAACCGCATCCAGAGCGCTGGTGACGATCCGGTCGGCGCGGCCAAGTTGTTGCAGTTGCAACAGCAGAGCAGCCTGCTGACCCAGTACAGCGGCAACATGACCAGCGTCACCAACTCGCTGACCCAGGAAGAGAGTGTGCTCGACAGCATCACGACGGCCTTGCAGCGCGCGCAGGAATTGACCATCCAGGCCGGTAACGGCGGCCTGAGCGACGCCGACCGGACGTCGATCGCCAGCGAAATCGGCGAGATCGAAAAGAACGTGCTGGGCCTGCTCAACACCAAGGACTCCAACGGCCAGTACATGTTCTCCGGCTCCAAGACCAGCACGCCGCCCTACATACAGAACAGCGACGGCAGCTACACCTATCAGGGCGATCAGACCCAGCTCAGCCTGCAGGTGTCCGACACCTTGCAACTGGCCACCAACGACACCGGCTACAGCATTCTGGAAACGACGGTGAACACCAGCCGCACCCAGACCACCATGACCGCACCCGTGGATGCCAACGGCGCGGTGGTCGACGACGGCCGGGTCACGGTGTCCGACGGCCGCCTGGAATCGCTGACCACCTACAACAAGGCCTTCACCGATGGCCAGCCGTACACTCTGAAATTCACCAGCAGCACCCAGTTCACCCTCACCAACAGCAGCGGCAAGGATGTGACATCCCAGGTCAGCGGCAACGGTACCTTCGACCCGAAGGCCGACGGCGGCACCACCGTCAGCCTGTACGGTGTGGAGTTCGACATCAACGTGGCCACCAAGCAGAGCGAGCTGGGCACCGTCACCGATGCCGACATCGCCGGACGCACGTTCAGCCTGGGCAGCAAGCCGGACAGCATCAGTTCGACGCGCAACGCGGCCAATACCTCCACGGCGCAGTTGGTCAGCGCCACCGTGACCGATACCCAGGGCTATGCGGCAGGTTTCCCGGCCGGCGGGGCAGTGATCAAGTTCACCAGCAGCAGCGAGTACGAGCTCTACGCCCAGCCGTTGACCGATTCGAGTCGGGCCATCGGCAGGGGTACGGTGGCCGTCGGCGCCGATGGCAGCACGATCACGGCTGCAGGCGTGACCTTCAAGCTTTCCGGTGAAGCCGGTGCAGGTGACAGCTTCAGCGTCAACGCCAACAGCCACAAGACCCAGAACGTGCTGGACACCCTGCACCAGCTCAAGTCGGCTCTGGAGATACCGGTGACGGACGCCAATTCCGCGCTGGCGCTGAAGAATGCCACCGATTCGGCGCTGGGCAACCTGGCCAGCGCCAACGAGAACATCGACATCTCCCGCGGGCAGATCGGTGCACGACTCAATTCGCTGGCCATTCAGAACGACGAGAACGTCAGCCTGGCTCTTGCCAACAAGGGCACCCAGTCGGCGATAGCGGACACCGACTTCGCCACGGCATCGGTCACCCTGAGCCTGCAACAGACCATGTTGCAAGCCTCGCAGCTGGCCTTCGCGAAGATCTCCCAGCTCAGTCTGTTCAACAAGCTGTGAGCGGCGGGGCGCAAGCCCCGTCTTCCCTCTACCACCCCGCGTCGCGCCATTTCCTACGGCCTATGGCACAATATCCCTGTGACCAATGAGTCGGATCGTGCATCTTCACCCTTATGTATTGCCAGGTCGCTGCATCAGCGGCCTGCAGCTGCTTGTTTTTCGGCAGCGCTGGCCCCGTCCCGCAGAGGTCGGCGCCGCCTGACACCCTTTTCGATGGCATCGCGCAAATGCCCCGCGTGATGACCTCCAGCTACCTTTGTATTGGGAAGCCACAATGATTGGCATAAAAAGCATCGCGAGTTACGTGCCTGCCGAAGGCCTGGACAACTACGCCCAAGGTGCCAAATTCGCCAAGGATGAAGAATTCATCATCGGCAAGATCGGCTCGGCCTTCCTGCCGCGCAAGGCTGCCGACCAGGAAACCTCCGACCTATGCGTGGAAGCGGCCAACGCGCTGTTCGCCAGCAATCCGCAGCTGTTGCGCGAGTCCATCGACGCGTTGATCGTCGTGACCCAGAACGGAGACGAGGAGGGCTTGCCGCACACCGCCGCCATCGTTCAGGACAAGCTCGGCCTGCCGACCCACGTCGCAGCGTTCGACATCAGCCTGGGTTGCTCGGGCTATGTATACGGCATCTATGCACTCAAGGGCTTCATGGAAGCGGCCGGCCTGAAGAACGGTCTGCTGATCACCGCCGACCCGTACTCCAAGATCGTCGACCCTGAAGACCGCAACACCACCATGCTTTTCGGCGACGCGGCCACCGCCACCTGGATGGGTGAAGACGCGCCCTGGCAGTTGGGCAAGGCCAAGTTCGGCACCGACGGTTCCGGCGCGCCGCATTTGAAAGTGACCGATGGCGTTTTCTTCATGAACGGCCGTCAGGTGTTCAACTTTGCGCTGCTCAAGGTGCCGGCACATTTGCATGAACTGCTCGACGAATCGGGACTGACCAGCGCCGATGTCGACGCGTATTGCATCCACCAAGGCAGCGCGGCGATCGTCGACGCCGTGGCGCGGCGGTTCGAGGAAGAGCCGGAGAAGTTCATCAAGGACATGGTCGAGACCGGCAACACGGTATCGAGCAGCATTCCGCTGTTGCTGGAAAAGCACATCCTCGATTCCTCCTGGAAACGAGTCGCCCTGAGCGGCTTCGGCGTCGGCCTGTCCTGGGGCTCCGCGCTCATCTACCGCCCCTGACCACCGCGCCGCCTGCCGACGCGGCTCGCGCCGCTGCTACAAAACCTGGGCCGCCCACGCAAACACCGCGACCCCTGTAGCAGCGGCGCAAGCCGCGTCCGGCCACGCTGCGGTCGTCCATACCCACCGCGTATCCGCCAACGCAAACACCGCGGTCGTCCATCCGCACTACGCTACCCGCCCACGCGAACACCGCGATCCCTGTAGCAGCGGCGCAAGCCGCGTCCGGCCACGCCGCGGTCGTCCATACACACCGCGTATCCGCCAACGCAAACACCGCGGTCGTCCATCCGCACTACGCTACCCGCCCACGCGAACACCGCAATCCCTGTAGCAGCGGCGCAAGCCGCGTCCGGCCACGCCGCGGTCGTCCATACACACTGCCGCACCCGCCACCGCGACCGTCTATCCGTTGACGCCAGAAATCCCCGCTTTTCCCACGCATCTCCCTCAAGTTCCCCCTTCCCCGGACGAAATAGTTATCAAGAGAGATCAAGCCAACGCTTGCTTTTTCCGGCTACAGCGGCTTGAAGGTGAAAAAACATTGCAATCACCCTCAAGCAAAGCGCTGAACCGACGATAACTACTACGAAGGTTCTCTAGGCCACACCCGGCGCTCGCCAGGGCCGGAAGCCACAGCTAACAACCCCGAGGAATTTGTCATGGCCTTATCCGTAAACACCAACACCGCTTCCTTGACCGTTCAGAAAAACCTGAACAAGGCTTCCGATTCGCTGAGCACCGCGATGACCCGTCTTTCCTCGGGCCTGAAAATCAACAGCGCCAAGGACGACGCCGCCGGCCTGCAGATCTCCAACCGTCTGACCAGCCAGATCAACGGCCTGTCGGTTGCAGTCAAGAACGCCAACGACGGTATCTCCATCGCCCAGACCGCTGAAGGCGCGATGCAGGAATCCACCAACATCCTGCAGCGTATGCGTGAACTGGCTCTGCAATCGGCGAACGGTTCCAACAGCAGCGACGACCGCACTTCGCTGCAGTCCGAATACACCCAGCTGACTTCCGAGCTGACCCGTATCGCCAACACCACCACTTTCGGTGGTCGCAACCTGGTTGACGGCTCATTCGGTTCCACCGCGTTCCAGATCGGCGCCAACGCCAACGAAACCATCAACGTGACCCTGGGTGACGTGTCTGCCAGCGCCATCGGTTCGCAGCAGGTCAAGAGTATCGGTGTAGCCGTGTCGGCCACCGGGGTCGCAGGTGGTGCAATCAAGGTTACCGGCGGGGGTGCTACCAAAGATGTGACCATTGACGCTAAAGCGTCAGCCAAGACCATTGCCAGCCAGCTCAACGGTGCAGTACCCGGCCTGACCGCCAAGGCAAGCACCGAGGCATCCTTCGTCGTGGGCGCAGGTGCAGCAACCACTCCGGCGACCTTCACCATGAAGGTCGGTAGCAGTGACACCGTCAGCATGGTTGGTGTGACCGATACCGCCTCGCTGGCCGATCAGTTGAATTCGAACGCGGCGAAGCTGGGTATCAGTGTCAGCTACGACAGCAAGGCAGGCACGCTGTCGGTCAAATCCGACACCGGTGAAAACATCGTGTTTGGTGTTGATACGTCAGTCACTGGTGCCGCTGCCGCCGCTGCGACCGTGACTGTAGCCACCAAGAACGCCAGCGGTACTCCGGGTACTGCGGTAGGCATCGCAGACACCTTCATCGCCACTGGTGCAGTGTCGCTCGATTCAGCCAAAGGCTACTCGGTCGCTGGTGTCGGCGTTACCGGCCTGTTCGCCACTGGCACTGCCGGTGCTTCGTCGAGCAAGGCTTCCGACCTGACCTCGGTCAGCGAAACCGACATCACTACCGCTTTCAACGCTCAGAACGCGATCGCTGCACTGGACAAGGCCATCTCCAACATCGACGCCCAGCGCGCCGACCTGGGTGCGGTGCAAAACCGTTTCGACAGCACCGTGTCGAACCTGCAGAGCATCTCCGAGAACTCCTCGGCCGCTCGTAGCCGTATCCAGGACGCCGACTTCGCTTCGGAAACCGCTGAGCTGACCAAGCAGCAGACCCTGCAGCAGGCATCCACCGCGATCCTGTCCCAGGCCAACCAGCTGCCATCGTCGGTACTGAAGCTGCTTCAGTAATTCGGCCCTTGGCTGACTGACGGAAGGGTGCCCACGCGCCCTTCCGTTTTTTGATTTCCGGGGTGATGAACATGGACATGAGCGTTACAGCGAGACCGCCTCTTGCCGTCACGTCAGCGCCAGCCGGCGCCGCCTCCCTGCCTGCCCGGCAGGTCACGCAAGATGAACCCCCAGTGCAACGCGTTGCACCCGAGCGGGCCGAATTGGAACAAGCGGTGAAGGATATCCAGACGTATGTGAACACCTCACAGCGCAACCTGGAGTTCTCCATCGACGACTCGACGCATGACGTCGTGGTCAAGGTCATCGCTACGGACAGCGGTGAAGTCATTCGTCAGTTGCCGACGGAGGCTGCGCTCAAACTGGCGCAAAGCCTCGCGGATGGCCGCAGCGGTCTGTTCGACGCCAAGATCTGAACTGGCACGAAAAATGTAGCTGGGTGTGCTTGGGGCGGTATCCGTCAAAAACACGCCTGACTCGATTTAGGAGATTGCGATGGCTACTGTTTCCTCCACTACCGGCACTACAGCCACGACTACGGCTGCCAGCACCGCAAGTACCAGCAGCACCACCAGCTCGACCAGCACCAGTGGCGCGATCAAGTCCAGCGGCGTGGGCTCGGGCATCGACACCGAAGCCATCGTCAAGGCCTTGGTGAACGCCGAGAAGGCGCCCAAGCAGAAGCAGATCGATACCCAGACGCTGACCACTACCACGACGCTGACCGCCGTAGGTACCGTCAAGAGCGCGCTGGAGACCTATCGCACTGCGGTCGCGGCGATGAACAAGGCCTCGGCCTTCAGCGGTTTGACCGGCACCTCGTCCAATGACAAGACCGCGTCGGTGACGGTGACCGATTCCGCTTCCGACGGTACCTACTCGCTGGAGGTGACCAGCCTTGCCAGCGCCTCGAAGATCTCTTCCGGCGTGTATACCGACAAGAGCGCGGCGGTGGTCAACGCCACGTCGTCCGCTCAGGACCTCACGATCACTCAATCGGGCAAGGACACCAAAATCAGCATTCCGGCAGGTGCCACGCTGGCGCAGACCCGTGATCTGATCAATACCCAGATGGCCAGCCGAGGCATCAGTGCCAACATCCTGACCGACGCCAGCGGCTCGCGTCTGGTGCTCAGTTCGTCGACCACAGGCTCGGGCACCGAAATTTCCATGTCGGCCAATGCCGGCAGCGGGCTCGACAAACTGACCGCTACCACCACCGTCACCGCGCCAGGCAATGCGAAGTACAAGATCGACGGCATCGAGATGGAGTCGTCGACCAACACGGTGGCAGCTGCCATCAGTGGCGTGTCGATCAAACTGTTGGAGGCCGGCGGTGAAAAGACGACCATCAGCGTCACCACCAACACCGACACCCTGAAAAAAGCCACCACTGGATTCGTGGACGCCTACAACGCGCTCATGACCCAGCTCAACACGCTGACCAAGGTCAGTACGGCGGCCGACGGCACGACCAGTGGAGGAGGGCTGACCGGCGACTCCACCGTGCGCCACCTGATCCAGTCAATGCGCAACGAGCTGGTCACCCCCTCGGGTTCGAGCAAGCTGACGTTGTCTCAATTCGGCATCAACACCGACCAGAAGACCGGACTGCTGGTAATGGACGACGCCAAGTGGACCACGGCCATGGCCGATACCGCCAACGTGGCTGCCATCCAGGACATGTTCACGGGCAAGGACGGCCTGCTTTCGCGCATGACCACAGCGACCGACTCCTATGCAGTGAAAGGCGGCATTCTTGCCGCGCGGTCGGACTCGCTCTCCGGCACGCTGACCAAACTGACCGAGCAGCAGCAGGCCCTGGATCGTCGGATCAAGAACCTGACCGACACCTTGAATGCCAAGTACACCGCGATGGACACCCTCGTCGCGCAGCTGAACGCCACCAGTAAAAGCATCATGACCACGCTCAATGCGCTGAACAAAACCGACAGCGATTGATGCTTCGTGAACATCCAGAAGCCCGGTTCATACCGGGCTTTTGCGTGTCCAGCCTTTTCACGAATGCCACCATATCGCCGACGTTATCGGCCTGATCTCAGTTTCATGCGCATATTCCCCCAAGCCCGCTAAAGTTTTCCCCGCCCGCGACGACATAGTAACCAAGCGATACAACATCAAATACTGTGTGACGAGGTCCACCGCAATGAACGCCATGAGAGCGCTGAGCCAATACCAGAAGGTCGATTCCCATGCCCAGACATCCGAAGCCACGCCGCACCGGCTGGTGCAGATGCTGATGCAGGGCAGCCTCGATCGCATGGCCCAGGCCAAGGGCGCGCTGAGCCGCGGTCAGGTAGCGCAGAAGGGTGAGATGCTCGGCAAGGCCGTCGCCATCATCGGCGGCCTGCGCCAGGGGCTGGATGCCACCAAGGCGGCCAACGAACAGTCGGTCAAGGACCTCGACGATCTGTACGCGTACATGTCCGGACGTCTGACCGAAGCCAATATCAAGAACGATCCACAGCTGATCGACGAAGTCGCTCGTCTGATGATCACCGTCAAGAGCGGCTGGGATGCCATCGCCAGCCACGAATCGGCACTGCCGGCCTGAGGAGTTCGTCATGAGTGCACTACAGCGGATTCAGCAGACTCGCCACGCCCTGGTAGACGCCATGCAGGCCGGAGACTGGGATGCGATCGGCGTGCTGGACATCGAGTGCCGTGCCTGCGTCGACAGCGTGCTGCAGGAAGTCCCGGAAGACCCTTCCCAGTTGCGCAGCCACCTGGAAGATCTGCTCGAGGTCTACCGTCAATTACTCAACGTCACTCGTTTAGCGCGTCAGTCGGTTGTCGACGAAATGTCACAGTTCAACCAAGCGAAGAACGCTGCAAAGGTTTACCATCTGTTCCGTTGACAGCCATTGCGCCATAAATTTGACTAAGTCGATTTTTTTGCCTTTACTAGTGGCTGTTGTGATTCGTCTGGCGTCTGTTAGCTGAAACCATGGCCAAAAACGTCGAGAGCGCCCTCCGGGCTTCGAGTTGACTAGGGAAGTTGCTATTGCATGTGGCGTGAAACGAAAATTCTGCTGATCGATGACGATAGCGTTCGCCGCCGGGATCTGGCGGTCATCCTGAACTTTCTTGGCGAAGAGAACCTGGCCTGCGGCAGCGGCGACTGGCAGATGTCGGTCGACGCATTGTCGTCCAGCCGCGAGGCTCTCTGCGTCCTGGTGGGGGATGTGTCTTCGGGCAATCTGGCCGGGCTGCTGAAGACCCTCGCCAACTGGGACGAATTCCTGCCCGTGCTGCTGCTGGGCGAGCCAGGTACCGTCGAGCTTCCAGACGACCTGCGTCGTCGCGTGCTTTCCCATCTGGAAATGCCGCCCAGCTACAGCAAGCTGCTCGATTCTCTGCACCGCGCCCAGGTCTATCGCGAGATGTACGACCAGGCCCGCGAGCGCGGCCGTCAGCGCGAACCCAACCTGTTCCGCAGTCTGGTCGGCACCAGTCGCGCGATCCAGCACGTGCGGCAGATGATGCAGCAAGTGGCCGATACCGACGCCAGTGTGCTCATCCTTGGCGAGTCGGGTACCGGCAAGGAAGTGGTTGCACGTAACCTGCATTACCACTCAAAGCGTCGCGATGCGCCGTTCGTGCCGGTCAACTGCGGCGCCATTCCCGCCGAGTTGCTCGAAAGCGAGCTGTTTGGCCATGAAAAGGGCGCGTTCACTGGCGCGATCACCAGTCGCGCTGGTCGTTTCGAACTGGCCAACGGTGGCACCCTGTTCCTCGACGAGATCGGCGACATGCCGTTGCCGATGCAGGTCAAGCTGCTGCGAGTGTTACAGGAACGGACATTCGAGCGTGTGGGCAGCAACAAGACCCAAAGTATTGACGTGCGCATCATCGCCGCCACTCACAAGAATCTGGAAAGCATGATCGAGGTCGGCACCTTCCGTGAAGACCTGTACTACCGCCTGAACGTGTTCCCCATCGAGATGGCGCCGTTGCGTGAGCGGGTGGAAGACATTCCGCTGCTGATGAACGAGCTGATTTCGCGCATGGAGCATGAAAAGCGCGGGTCGATCCGCTTCAACTCGGCGGCCATCATGTCGCTGTGCCGCCACGGCTGGCCGGGCAACGTACGTGAGCTGGCCAACCTGGTCGAGCGCATGGCGATCATGCACCCGTACGGCGTTATCGGCGTGGTCGAGTTGCCGAAGAAATTCCGCTATGTGGACGACGAAGACGAGCAGTTGGTCGACAGCCTGCGCAGCGATCTGGAAGAACGTGTGGCGATCAACGGCCACACGCCCGACTTCGCTTCCAGCGCCATGCTGCCGCCCGAAGGCCTTGATCTGAAGGACTACCTCGGTGGTCTGGAGCAGGGCTTGATCCAGCAGGCGCTCGACGACGCCAACGGTATCGTCGCCCGGGCTGCCGAACGCCTGCGCATCCGCCGCACCACGCTGGTGGAAAAAATGCGCAAGTACGGCATGAGCCGGCGCGAAGGTGAGGGCGAGGAGCAACAGGCAGACGATTGACGCCTGTGGCTGCGCTGGCCGCTGCTTGCAAGGCAGCGGCCACGCTTCACTGAACACCTGCCCGTTCGCTGCGAAGTCGCCAAGTCACCGAAATCAAAGCAGTTCCTCGCCACACCTGGCGCTTCTTTCAAGCCCACTTTCGCCCTTCGAGTTTCATCCGGCACGGCTATTGCTTTTGCCCTTGGCACGATACCGTTTTTGACGGTGAGCCAAGTGAGAGACAGTCATGCCACAGGCCGCTATCCAGCCGTCCGTTCCCCAGCCTTCCAGCGACGCGCGCGCATCGGCAGCGCAGATCGGCGGCCAGCAGGGTCTGAACCAGGCCTTTGCCCTGTTCGACCAGATGTCCGACCGTCTGAGCGACTCCTACAGCATGCTCGAAGACCGCGTGGCAGCGCTCAAGGGGGAACTGGAAGTGGTCAGCGCCCAGCGCCTGGCCGAGCTTGCGGAAAAGGAACGCCTCGCCAATCGCTTGCAGAATCTGCTCGATCTATTGCCCGGCGGGGTGATCGTCATCGACGGCCAAGGTCACGTACGCGAGGCCAACCCGGCAGCTTTGCAGATGCTGGGGGCGCCCCTGGAAGGTGAGTTGTGGCGGGACGTGATCGTGCGCAGCTTCGCGCCACGCCGGGACGACGGCCATGAGATCTCCTTGATCGATGGACGACGTCTGTCGATCGCCACTCGCTCGCTCGATGCCGAACCTGGCCAGTTGGTATTGCTCACCGACCTGACCGAAACCCGTCAACTGCAAAGCGAAGTGGCGCGCAGTGAGCGCCTTTCGTCGCTGGGCCGGATGATGGCCTCGCTTGCTCATCAGATCCGCACACCCTTGTCGGCCGCGCTGCTGTACGCCAGTCACCTGACCGACAAGCCTTTACCGGTCCAGACCCAGCAGCGGTTCGCCAGTCGCCTCAAGGAACGTTTGCACGAGCTGGAACATCAGGTCCGCGACATGCTGGTGTTCGCCCGCGGCGAGCTGCCGCTGCCGGACCGCCTGGCACCCAGACAATTGCTGCAGGCCTTGCAGGCTGCCGCGCAACCCCATATGCAGGACGTGCCTGTGCGTTGGCAATGCGACAGCCACGCCGGCGAGCTGCTGTGCAACAAGGACACCCTGGTGGGCGCCGTGCTCAACCTGGTGAATAACGCCATTCAGGCCAGCAGCGGTCAGGCCCGTCTGAAAATCCACCTGTATAGCCGCGGCGATACGCTGCGCCTCTGCGTCAGCGACGATGGGCCTGGCATGGCGCCGGCGATCCTGGCGCGTCTGGGTGAGCCGTTCTTCACCACCAAGCCCACCGGAACCGGGCTCGGCCTGTCGGTGGTCAAGGCCGTTGCGCGCGCCCATCAGGGCGACCTGACCCTGCGCTCCACGGTGGGTCGTGGCACCTGTGCGACGTTGACGTTGCCGTTGGTGGCTCGGCAGGAAGGTATTCGATGAACATCAAGGTGCTGTTGGTCGAGGATGACCGTGCCTTGCGCGAGGCGCTGGGCGATACCCTGGAGTTGGGCGGTTTCGACTTCGAAGCGGTGACCTGTGCCGAGGAAGCGTTGCTGGCGGTGGCGCGTGAGCCTTTCGGCATTGTCGTCAGCGACGTCAATATGCCGGGAATCGATGGGCACCAGTTGCTGGCCTTGCTCCGCGCTCGCCAACCGCAACTGCCGGTCCTGCTGATGACGGCCCATGGCGCGGTCGACCGAGCGGTGGATGCCATGCGCCAGGGTGCCGCCGATTATCTGGTCAAGCCGTTCGAACCGAGCGCGCTCCTCGACCTGGTGACCCGGCATGGCCGCGGTCTGATTGCGGCGGGCGCCGAGCAGGGGCCGGTGGCGCTTGAGCCGGCGAGCCAGGCTCTGCTCGAGCTGGCCGCGCGGGTCGCGCGCAGCGATTCCACGGTGCTGATATCCGGTGAGTCGGGTACCGGCAAGGAAGTGCTGGCGCGCTACATCCATCAACAGTCGAACCGTGCGCAGCAGGCCTTCGTTGCCATCAATTGCGCGGCGATTCCGGACAACATGCTCGAAGCCACTCTGTTCGGCCACGAGAAAGGGGCGTTCACCGGCGCCATTGCGGCCCAGGCCGGCAAGTTCGAGCAGGCCGATGGCGGTACCCTGCTGCTCGACGAGATTTCCGAAATGCCCCTGGGGCTGCAGGCCAAGCTGCTGCGTGTGCTGCAGGAGCGCGAAGTCGAACGTGTCGGCGCGCGCAAGCCCATTGCCCTGGACATCCGGGTCATCGCCACCACCAACCGCAACCTTGCGCAAGACGTGGCGGCGGGGCGTTTCCGCGAAGACCTGTTCTATCGGCTTTCGGTGTTCCCGTTGGCCTGGGCGCCGCTGCGCGAACGGCGTGGCGACATTCTGCCGCTGGCCCGACGGTTGCTGGCCCGTCACATCGACAAGATGAAGCACGCGCCGGTGCGCTTCGCGCCCCAGGCCGAACAGTGCCTGCTCGATCATCCCTGGCCGGGCAATGTCCGCGAGCTGGACAACGCCATCCAGCGCGCGTTGATCCTGCAGCACGGTGGCCTGATCCAGGCCGCCGACTTCTGCCTGGTCGGGCCCGCCGGTGCAGCGCCGTCGGCACCGTTGGGGCGGGTGGTGCAGGCGTCCGCGCCTGTCGAGCCACAGACGCCGCCCGGCGTGCTGGAGGACGATCTGCGCCGACGCGAATTCGAGATGATCATCGATACCCTGCGCAGCGAGCGCGGTCGGCGCAAGGAAGCCGCCGAGCGCCTGGGTATCAGCCCGCGGACCCTTCGCTACAAGCTGGCCCAGATGCGCGATGCCGGAATGGACGTGGAGGCCAGCCTGTTCGCCTCTTGAAGGCCGTCCGATGAGCGACGGTCGGTGCGGTGATTTGTCGCCGCCGATCCGTTTCGCCACCCTGCGACTGCAACTGGCACCCTCCTTGCTACTACCTCTGTAGTGAATGCAGCAGTGTCAAAAAAACGCAGGTCGTCGCAGAGGGTTACCCATGAGCCAAGGTATTGAATTCAACCGCTTGATGCTGGACATGCGCGCCATGCAGGCGGACGCCATGGCCAGACCCAAGGCGGTTGCGGCGCCGGAAGTCGGCGCCAGCAGCTTTGCCGACATGCTCGGCGGCGCGATCAACAAGGTCGCCGACGTACAGGGTGCCTCCAGCCAGTTGGCCACTGCCTTCGAGATCGGCAAGAGCGGTGTCGACCTCACCGACGTGATGATCGCCTCGCAGAAAGCCAGCGTCTCTTTCCAGGCCTTGACCCAGGTGCGCAACAAGCTGGTCCAGGCTTACCAAGACATCATGCAGATGCCGGTCTGAGGACGAATTGAGTCATGGCTGAAGCGACCACCGACAATCTTCCGGCCAAGAGCGGCAACAAATCGCCGCTCATGGGTCTGTCCGTCCTGCAGAATCTGTCACAGATGACCATGCTGCGTCAGGTCGGCCTGCTGGTCGGCCTGGCAGCCAGCGTGGCCATCGGCTTCGCCGTGGTCCTGTGGTCGCAGCAGCCCGACTATCGTCCGCTGTACGGCAGCCTGGCGGGCATGGACACCAAGCAGGTGATCGATACCCTGACCACTGCCAACATTCCCTACACCGTGGAACCCAACTCCGGTGCCTTGCTGGTCAAGGCCGACGATCAGTCGCGCGCGCGCATTGCCCTGGCCTCGGCCGGCGTGGCACCCAGCGACGGCAATGTCGGCTACGAATCGCTCGACAAGGAGCAGGGCCTGGGCACCAGTCAGTTCATGGAAACCGCGCGGTATCGCCGCAGCCTGGAAGGTGAACTGGCCCGTACCATCGGTAGCCTGAACAACATCCGCGCTGCTCGCGTGCACCTGGCCATTCCGAAAAGCTCGGTGTTCGTTCGCGACGAGCGCAAACCCACCGCCTCGGTGCTGGTGGAGATGTACCCCAACCGTACCCTGGACGCCGGTCAGGTGGCGGCCATCGTCAATCTGGTGGCGACCAGCGTTCCGGAACTGAACAAGTCGAACGTGTCGGTCGTCGATCAGAAGGGCACGCTGCTCTCGGCGCAGCTGGAAGACAACGCGTTGACCATGGCCGGCAAGCAGTACGACTACAGCCGTCGCCTGGAAAGCATGCTGACCCAGCGGGTGCAGAACATTCTGCAGCCGGTGGTGGGCAGCGATCGGTTCAAGGCTGAAGTCTCGGCAGACCTGGATTTCAGCGCTGTCGAATCGACGTCCGAGCAGTTCAACCCGGACCAGCCGGCACTGCGCAGCGAGCAGTCCACCAGCGAGCAGCGTTCCAGCGGTTCGGGCCCTTCGGGCGTGCCGGGGGCCTTGAGCAACCAGCCTCCGGGGCCGGCCACCGCGCCGCAGAATGCCGCTCAAGGGCAGGCCGCCGCAGGCGCCGTCCAGCCGGGCCAGCCGCTGCTCGACGCCAACGGCCAGCAGATCATGGACCCGGCCACCGGCCAACCGATGCTGGCACCGTATCCGGCCGACAAGCGTCAGCAGTCAACCAAGAATTTCGAACTGGACCGTTCCATCAGCCACACCAAGCAACAGCAGGGTCGTCTCACCCGGTTGTCGGTGGCGGTGGTGGTCGACGATCAGGCCAAGGTCAACCCGGCCGACGGTACCGTGACCATGACACCGTGGAACGCCCAGGAACTGGCCCGTTTCACCCGCTTGGTGCAGGACGCCGTGGGCTTCGATGCCAGCCGCGGCGACAGCGTGACCGTGATCAACGTACCGTTTGCGCCCAATTCCGCCGAAGTCATCACCGAACCTGCGTTCTACAAGGAACCCTGGTTCTGGGACATCATGAAGCAGGTGCTGGGCGTGGTGTTCATCCTGGTTCTGGTGTTCGGCGTGCTGCGTCCGGTGCTGAACAACATCACCGGCGGTGGCAAGGGCAAGGCGGGCGATGCCGAACTCGGCGCCGCCGGCGCGATGGGCGGTGTGGCCGCCCTGGGCATGGACGGCGAGCTGGCCAACGATCGGGTCAGCCTGGGTGGGCCGCAGAGCATTCTGCTGCCCAGCCCGACCGAGGGCTATGACGCCCAGTTGAATGCAATCAAGAGTCTTGTGGCCGAAGACCCGGGCCGAGTCGCCCAGGTCGTGAAAGAGTGGATCAATGCCGATGAGTAGTTCACAAGCCGTCACCCCCAAGCTGACCAAGGTCGACAAGGCCGCCATCCTTCTGCTGTCGCTGGGTGAAACCGACGCGGCGCAGGTGCTTCGCCACATGGGCCCCAAGGAGGTCCAGCGCGTTGGCGTGGCTATGGCGCAGATGCGCAACGTGCACCGTGAGCAGGTCGAGCAGGTGATGAGCGAATTCGTCACCGTGGTCGGCGATCAGACCGGTCTGGGTGTCGGTTCCGACAACTACATCCGCAAGATGCTCACCTCGGCGCTGGGCGAAGACAAGGCCAACGGCCTGATCGACCGCATCCTGCTGGGCGGCAATACCAGCGGCCTGGACAGCCTGAAGTGGATGGAGCCCCGCGCCGTGGCCGACGTCATTCGCTACGAGCACCCGCAGATCCAGTCGATCGTCGTGGCCTACCTCGACCCCGACCAGGCTGGTGAAGTGCTGGCGCATTTCGAGCACAAGGCGCGGCTGGACATCATTCTGCGCGTATCGTCGCTCAACACCGTACAGCCGGCAGCGCTGAAAGAACTCAACACCATTCTGGAGAAGCAGTTCTCCGGCAATTCCAACGCCACCCGGACGACCCTGGGTGGGGTCAAGCGCGCTGCCGATATCATGAACTTCCTCGACAGTTCGTCCGAAGGCCAGTTGATGGACTCCATCCGCGAGGTCGACGAAGAACTGTCCGGGCAGATCGAAGACCTCATGTTCGTCTTCAACAACCTCAAGGATGTCGACGACCGCGGTATCCAGGCACTGCTGCGCGAGGTTTCCTCGGACGTGCTGGTGGTGGCCCTCAAGGGCGCCGACGAGGGTGTGCGCGAGAAGATCTTCAAGAACATGTCCAAGCGCGCGGCCGAGCTGCTGCGGGACGACCTCGAGGCCAAGGGGCCGGTGCGAGTCAGCGATGTCGAGTCGGCGCAGAAGGAAGTGCTCACCATTGCTCGGCGCATGGCCGAAGCCGGCGAAATCGTGCTCGGTGGCAAGGGTGGGGAAGAGATGATCTAATCATCCCTCTCCCAGACCTCTGTCGTGGAGGCCGGCTGCCCTGGGGTGGTCGGCTCCGAGCGACCCCACTTCGCACCCAGGCGTCAGGAATCGCAAGCCATGTCCCGCCCCACCCAAGAACCCGTCAGTGAACTGATTCGCGCCGTCGACGCGCGCAGTGCCGACCTGTGGGCGTTGCCCAGCTTCGATCCCGAGCGACCTGCCGAAGAGGTGATGCCGGAGCCCGTGTCGGTCGAGGAAATCGAAGAGGTGCCCCTCGACGAGGTGCAGCCCATCACTCTGGAAGAGCTGGAAGCCATTCGCCAGGAGGCCTACAACGAGGGCTTCGCCACCGGTGAAAAGGAGGGCTTTCACAGCACCCAGCTCAAGGTTCGTCAGGAAGCCGAAGCGGCGCTGGCTGGCAAGCTTGCCCAGTTCGACCGGCTCTTGGGGCACCTGTTGACGCCCATTGCCGATCAGGACACCCAGATCGAGAAGTCCCTGGTCGAGCTGGTGGGCCACATTGCCCGCCAGGTCATCCGCCGCGAGTTGGTGACCGATTCCAGCCAGATCGAAAAAGTCCTGCGCGAAGCGCTGAAGTTGCTGCCCATGGGCGCCAACAATATTCGCATCTTCATCAATCCTCAGGACTTCGAGCAGATCAAGTCGCTGCGCGAGAAGCACGAGGAAAACTGGCGAATCCAGGAAGACGACTCGCTACAGCCCGGCGGCTGCCGTATCGAAACCGAACACAGCCGCATCGATGCGAGCATGGAGACGCGCATTACCCAGGCCATTGCGCAATTGTTCGATCAGTTGCACGAGCAGAACATGCACCCGGCCCCGGCCGACATCACCGTCGATCTGGACGCGCCCGATGAAGCTTGATCGCACCAGCTTCGGCAAGCCGCCTGGGCACCTACGAGGCGGCCATCGACCTGCCGCGCCAGCCGATCGTCGAAGGTCGTCTGCTGCGCATGGTCGGGCTGACCCTCGAAGCTGAAGGCTTGCGCGCGGCCATGGGCAGCCGCTGCGTGGTGATCAACGACGACAGCGACCAGCCGGTGCAGGTCGAAGCCGAAGTCATGGGCTTTTCCGGCAGCAAGATCTACCTGATGCCCGTGGGCAGCGTCAGCGGCATCGCGCCGGGTGCACGGGTCGTGCCGGTGGCCGACACCGGGCGCCTGCCGATGGGCATGAGCATGCTCGGGCGCATCCTCGACGGCGCCGGGCGGGCACTGGACGGCAAGGGCGGTATGAAGGCCGAGGACTGGGTACCGATGGACGGGCCCACCATCAACCCCCTCAAGCGTGACCCCATCAGTCAGCCGCTGGATGTCGGCATTCGCAGCATCAACGGCCTGCTGACGGTAGGCCGTGGCCAGCGCCTGGGCCTGTTCGCCGGTACCAGGCGTGGGCAAGAGTGTGCTGCTGGGCATGATGACGCGCTTCACCGAAGCCGACATCATCGTCGTCGGCCTGATCGGTGAACGTGGCCGCGAGGTCAAGGAGTTCATCGAACATACCTTGGGCGAGGAGGGCCTGCGCCGTTCGGTGGTGGTGGCGTCACCGGCTGACGAAGCACCGTTGATGCGCCTGCGCGCCGCCATGTATTGCACGCGCATCGCCGAATACTTTCGCGACAAGGGCAAGAACGTCCTGCTGCTGATGGACTCGTTGACCCGTTTCGCTCAGGCCCAGCGGGAAATTGCCCTGGCCATCGGCGAGCCGCCGGCGACCAAGGGCTATCCGCCTTCGGTGTTCGCCAAACTGCCCAAGCTGGTCGAGCGCGCCGGCAACGCCGAGGCCGGTGGCGGATCGATCACCGCGTTCTACACCGTGTTGTCCGAAGGCGACGATCAGCAGGATCCCATCGCCGACTCGGCGCGAGGCGTGCTCGACGGCCACATCGTGCTGTCACGGCGCCTGGCAGAAGAGGGGCATTATCCGGCCATCGATATCGAGGCGTCGATCAGCCGGGTGATGCCCAGCGTGGTCAGCCCCCAGCACCTGGGCCAGGCACAACAGTTCAAGCAACTGTGGTCGCGCTATCAGCAAAGCCGCGACTTGATCAGCGTCGGCGCCTACGTGGCGGGCGGGGATCGCGAGACCGACCTGGCCATTGCCCTGCAACCGCAGCTGGTGCGTTACCTGCGCCAGGGCCTCAACGACAATGAAAGCCTGCAGGCCAGCGCCGAGCGCCTGGCAGCGGTGTTCACGCCTGTGGCGCCGGGGTAAGCGCGGATGGCAATGAGTCGCGCAGCGCGCCTGGCTCCCGTGGTGGAGATGGCCGAAAGCACCGAGCGCAAGGCTGCCCAGCGCCTGGGTCATTTTCAGGGGCAAGTGAACCTGGCCGAAGCCAAGCTGGCGGAGCTCGAGCGTTTTCGCAACGACTATCAGCAGCAGTGGATCAACAACGGCAGCCGCGGTGTGTCCGGCCAGTGGCTGATGAACTACCAGCGCTTTCTCAACCAGCTCGAAACGGCCGTCGGTCAGCAGCGCCAGAGCCTTGCGTGGCACCAGAACAACCTGAACAATGCGCGCGCCACCTGGCAGCAGGCCTATGCCCGTGTGGAGGGGCTGCGCAAGCTGGTCCAGCGCTATATCCTCGAGGCCCGGCAGTTGGAGGACAAGCGTGAGCAGCGCCTGCTCGACGAGCTGTCCCAGCGATTGCCCAGGCACGACAGCTTCTAGTCAGATTTTGTCAGTACCCAGTTGAACGCCCCCGTAATGCAGTGTTAAACCTTGCCTGCACGGCAAACCCAAGGAGCATCACTACATGGCTGTAACCCAGAGTTCGGTAAGCCACAGTTACAACGGCGAAAACAATACTTCATCGATTGCCGTCAAGGGTCGATTCGACTTCAGCCTGCATCAGCAATTTCGCGAAAGTTACGAGCGCGAGGGCAAGTCCACCCGCTATGTCGTCGATCTGAACGAGACCACCTACATGGACAGTTCGGCACTGGGCATGCTGCTGTTGCTGCGCGACCACGCCGGTGGTGACCACGCCGATATCACGCTGTCGAACATTTCCTCCGACGTGCGCAAGATTCTGGCGATCTCCAACTTCGACAAGTTGTTCAAGATCCCTTGAAACCGCCCGTCAATGAGGAACCACTGACGGTTCTGATCGCCGACGACAACATGACCGACCGCATGCTGCTGTCGAGCATCGTGCGTCGGCAGGGCCACGCGGTGATCACCGCCAGCAATGGTCAGGAAGCCATCGAGCTGTTTCGCCAGCAACGACCGCAACTGGTGTTGCTCGACGCCATGATGCCGGTGATGGACGGCTTCGAGGCGGCGCGCACGATCAAGCAATTGGCCGGTGAGGCCCTGGTGCCGATCATCTTCCTGACGTCGTTGACCGAAGAACAGGCGCTGGTCCGCTGCCTGGACGCCGGTGGCGACGATTTTCTGGCCAAACCCTACAACCAGGTGATTCTGGCCGCCAAGATCAAGGCCATGGATCGCCTGCGCCGTCTGCAGGCCACGGTGCTGGAACAGCGTGACCTGATCACCCGTCACCATGATTACCTGCTCAACGAGCAGCGCGTGGCCAAGGCGGTGTTCGATCAGATCGCCCACTCCGGCTGTCTCGATGCGCCCAACGTGCGTTACCTGCAATCACCCTACGCGCTGTTCAACGGCGATCTGCTGCTTGCCGCCTATACGCCGTCGGGCGACATGCATGTGCTGCTCGGTGATTTCACCGGCCATGGGCTACCGGCAGCGGTGGGGGCCATGCCGCTGGCCGAAGTGTTCTACGGCATGACTGCCAAGGGATACGGGCTGGCGGAAATCCTTCGCGAGATGAACGCCAAGCTCAAGCGCATCCTGCCGGTGGACATGTTCTGCTGCGCAACCCTGCTGCGCCTGAGCTTTCAGCGTTGCACCGTGGAAGTCTGGAACGGCGGCATGCCCGATGGCTACCTGCACCGCCACGACGGCTCGAAGCGCGTGGCGCTGGTATCGCGGCATTTACCGCTGGGCGTACTGCCAGCCACCCGTTTCGAAGACCAGACCGAAGTCTGGCCGCTGGCGCCGGGTGATCGGGTGCTGCTGCTGTCCGACGGCGTTATCGAAACGAGCAATGCGCAGGACGAATCCTTCGGTGTGGAACGGCTCGAACGGGTGTTCGACACCCACAAAAACCCCGAGTCACTGTTCGAAGGCATTCTGCAGGCCCTTGAGGATTTTCGTGGTGAATCGCGCGACGACGTGAGCATGGTGCAGTTGGCCTTGATCGACGCCCAACGCCAGCCACCGGCCAGCCTGATCTATTCCGACAGTGGTCAGTCCAGTCCGCTGGACTGGTCGGCCATGTTCGAATTTCGTGCCGACACCCTGCGTCGTTTCAATCCGCTGCCTTACATCCTGCAACTGTTGCAGGAGATTCACGGCCTGCGCTCGCAGAGTGGTGAGCTCTACAGCGTGTTGGCCGAGCTATACTCCAACGCCTTGGAGCATGGTGTGCTGGAGCTCGATTCCGCACTCAAGCGCGACGCCGCTGGTTTCTCCCGGTATTACGCGCTGCGCAACGAGCGTCTGGCCGCTTTGGAAGACGGCTACATCCGCTTACACTTGCAGGTACGCCCGCAAGGTGTCGGAGGGGTGCTGCGCATCGTGGTCGAAGACAGTGGCAAGGGCTTCGATCCGGCCAAGGTGCTGGCAAGAACGCCCAGCGTGCACGGTTTGTCGGGGCGCGGGGTCAACCTGGTCCGTCAGCTCAGCAGCAGCGCGGGGTGGTCGGAGGACGGGCGCAGTGTCCACGTTGAATTTACCTGGGAGTCTCAAGCGTAACTGGCTTGATCAAGGAGTGAACAAGTGACTATTGAACATCTAGCTGGCGAACCACTGACGGTGCAGAAGCCGACCCATGAACAGCCGGAAAAACCCCATGTCGACCCCACGGCCCTGGCCGCTCTGGAGGATGTCATGGAAGATGAATACCCCCTGTTGCTCGATACCTTCCTCAGTGACTCGCAGCTGCGATTGAACGAACTGCATCGATCCCATGATCTGGTCGAGCTCAGCCATGCCGCCCACAGTTTCAAGGGCAGCAGCAGCAACATGGGCGCCATGCGCCTGGCGCAACTGTGCAGCGAGTTGGAGCAGTACTGCCGTCAGGGCACGCCGGATGGCGTGGATGCCTATGTGCAGCGTATCGACAGCGAGTTCGCGCTGGTCCTGAAACTGTATTCCGAAGAGCGTGCACGGTTCCCCGACTGAGCGACACCTTCAGCCGTTGACTGCCGATGGCCCGATACTTGCTTTCTCCCAGGCTATCAGCGCTAACGCCACCGTATCGGGGAGATCTTCATGGCTGTCGCTTCAAACCCTCTGCTGCTGCAACTGGGCGCCGCCGCACGCGCGGCCTCCGCCACCGGCGCGGCCAAGTCCGCTGCAGTGGACACCGATTCGTCACCGCGTTTTGCCGATCTCTATGCCCGTCAGAACCACGCGACCGCGGTCAAGGCCAAGGTCGATCCTGCGCCCGCGGCTACCCGGGAAACGGCTGCTGGCCCTGCCAGCAAAGCGGCCGGGGCCAGCGCTCCGGTTGCCGATAGCGGCAAGAAGTTGCCAGTGGCCAAGGCGGACAAGCCGGAGAAACCTGAAACGATCGACAAGGCTGACAAGCCCGACAAGGCCGACAAGGTTGCCGGCAAGGACGACGACAAGGTCACCGGTGCCGACGACAAGGATGATCCTGCCGTCGCCTCGACCGCTGCACCGGTCGATCCCGCGGCTGCGCCGGTCCCTGCCGACCCTGCCAGCAACCCTGCGCTGGTCCAGGCTCCGCCTGCGGCGTTGACCGCTGCCAGTCTTACCGACAGCGACACCGATACCCCAGCCGAGGATTTCGATCCGACCCAGGACGTCCTGGCTGACCTGCCTGCACTGCGCCTGGCGCTTGAGCAGACCGCCAAAAACAATGGCACCACCTCCGCACATGCCAGCCAAACGTCATCGGCAGACCCGGCGGCCACCAACGAACGTGGCATCGAGGGCAGTTTCGTCAACGGTCTGGCGGCGATGATGGGCAAGGAGCAGGCCGGTGAAGCGGGCGAGGGCGGTGATACCGGCTTTGCCGGTTTGCTCGACAGTGCTCCGAAAGACGCCGATGCGGCCGCCGGTGACAGCCGCGTCGACACGTTCGCCGATCGCCTGCAGGCCCTGACTCAGACCGCCACGGCCAAGGCCGGCAGTGCGGCGCCGCTGGCCAGTCCTTTGGGCCAGCCGCTGGCCATGCAGCAATCGGGCTGGACCGAAGGCCTGGTCAATCGGGTCATGTACCTGTCGAGCCAGAACCTCAAATCGGCGGATATCCAGCTGACACCCGCAGAGCTGGGACGTCTGGACATTCGAGTCGACATCACGCCCGACCAGCAGACGCAGGTGACCTTCTCAAGCGCTCACATCGGTGTACGCGAGGCGCTGGAAAGCCAGCAGCATCGCCTCAAGGACATGTTCAACCAGCAGGGCATGGGGCAGCTGGATGTCAACGTATCCGACCAGTCTCGCCAGTCCCAGGGCGAGCAGCAGCAGGCACAGCAGAGTCGCCGCAGCACTGGCGAGCGCCCCGCCGGCGACGCGATCGACACCGGCGAGCCCGCGGTGGCCGCTGTCCAGCCCGTGATTTCCAGCACGGTGCTGGGCAGCAGTGCGGTGGATTACTACGCCTGATCCAGCCGTCTGATCCTGGCGACCTGCCGCGCAGGCACGTCGCCGGGAGTGTTGGCATAACCCTTGCTCCATCGTCGCCATGGGTACGCTTACCCCTCAATGGTGACGGATTATTGGCATGGCAAAGACCGAAGAAGCAAAGGACCCCGCAGCCAAGGAAGGCAAGGGCAAACTCAAGCTGATCATCCTGGTGGTCGTAGGCCTGTTGCTGGCTGTCGGCCTGTCTGTGGGCGCCACCTGGTACTTCATGCACAAATCCGCCAGTGCGCCCGCCGCGGAAACCCCGGCGGCAGCCACCAACGTCAAGCCTGCGGCAATCTACGAGCCCTTGACGCCCGCCTTCGTGGTCAACTTCAAGCAGAACGGCCGTGATCGCTACATGCAGGTCAGCATTGTCCTGCAGGCGCGGGACAAGGCCGACATGGAGGCCTTGAAGGTGCACACCCCGGTGATCCGCAACAACCTGGTCATGCTCTTCTCCGGCCAGCCGTTCGATACCTTGACCACGCCGATCGGCCAGGAAATGCTGCGCCAGAAAGCGACCGCAAGTGTGCAGGAAGTGGCGCAGAAAGAAGTGGGCAAGCCAGTCATCGACCAGGTGCTCTTCACAAACTTCGTATTGCAGTAGGAACAACTCATGGCCGTACAGGACCTGCTGTCCCAGGACGAGATCGATGCGCTGCTGCATGGTGTCGACGATGGCCTGGTGCAAACCGAAGGCAATGGCGAACCTGGAGGCATCAGGAGCTACGACCTGACCACCCAGGATCGCATCGTGCGTGGGCGCATGCCCACGCTGGAAATGATCAACGAGCGTTTCGCCCGCTATACCCGTATCAGCATGTTCAACCTGTTGCGTCGCTCCGCCGATGTGGCGGTTGGCGGCGTGCAGGTGATGAAGTTCGGCGAGTACGTCCACTCGCTGTACGTCCCCACCAGCCTCAACCTGGTGAAGATCAAGCCGCTGCGTGGCACCGGCCTGTTCATTCTGGATGCCAAGCTGGTGTTCAAGCTGGTCGACAATTTCTTCGGCGGTGACGGTCGCCACGCCAAGATCGAGGGTCGCGAGTTCACCCCGACCGAGCTGCGCGTGGTACGCATGGTGCTGGACCAGGCCTTCCTCGACATGAAGGAAGCCTGGCAGGCGATCATGGAAGTCAACTTCGAGTACATCAACTCGGAGGTCAACCCGGCCATGGCCAACATCGTCGGCCCCAGCGAGGCGGTGGTGGTGTCCACGTTCCACATCGAGCTCGATGGCGGTGGCGGAGACCTGCACGTGACCATGCCGTATTCGATGATCGAGCCGGTGCGCGAGATGCTCGATGCCGGCTTCCAGTCCGACCTGGACGACCAGGACGAGCGCTGGAGCAAGGCGTTGCGCGAAGACGTGCTGGACGTCAGCGTGCCATTGAGCGCCACCGTGGCGCGGCGCCAGCTGAAGCTGCGCGACATCCTGCACATGCAGCCCGGCGACGTGATTCCGGTGGAACTGCCCGAAGAGCTGGTGCTGCGCGCCAATGGCGTACCTTCGTTCAAGGCCAAGCTGGGCTCGCACAAGGGCAACCTGGCTTTACAAGTAATCGAACCGATCGAGCGTCGCTGATCGCTTCAATCCGATGATTTAGATGCCCGTCGAGGACCACTGATGGCTGATCAAGATGAAACAATTTCCGCCGAAGACCAGGCGCTCGCCGATGAATGGGCGGCTGCATTGGGTGAGTCCGGGGATGCCGGGCAGGACGACATCGACGCGCTGCTGGCCGCCGATGCCCGTGGCGGCTCCGCCTCCTCGCGCCTGCCCATGGAAGAGTTCGGCAGTTCGCCCAAGTCGGGCAACGGCCCGGTCACCCTCGATGGACCGAATCTGGATGTGATCCTCGACATTCCGGTGACCATTTCCATGGAGGTCGGGGCGACCGATATCAGCATCCGCAACCTGCTCCAGCTCAACCAGGGTTCGGTGATCGAGCTCGACCGGCTGGCGGGCGAAGCGCTGGATGTGCTGGTCAACGGGACGTTGATCGCCCATGGCGAAGTGGTGGTGGTCAACGAGAAGTTCGGCATTCGCCTGACCGACGTGATCAGTCCCAGCGAACGCATCAAGAAGCTGCGGTGATGGGCCGCTTTCTGTGGGCTCTGCTGCTCCTGCCCATGGTCGTCCTGGCGGCGCCCGAAGCGGCGCCGGCAACGGCGCCGGTGGTGGCGTCCGGTGGAACTGGCCTGGCCGGTCAATTGACCCAGACGGTGTTGGGGCTGTTGGCCGTTGTGGCCTTGATCTTCGGTCTGGCCTGGCTGATGCGCCGCGTGCAGCAGGTCGCGCCGCGCCAAGGTCAGGTCATCGACGTGATCGGCGCCAAGGCGTTGGGTCCGCGCGACCGGCTGGTGCTGGTGCAGGTGGGCGAGGAGCAGATCCTGTTGGGCGTCAGCCCCGGTCGCATCAGCGCCCTGCACGTGATGAACACGCCGGTCATGCCGCCCGACCGAACCACGCAGGCCACACCCGAATTCGCCCAGCGCCTGATGGAACTGCTGGGCAAGGACCAGAAGGATAAGAAGTGATGGGTGCGTTGCGCGTAGTCCTGCCCCTGGCCTTGATGTTGGCGGCGCCGTTGGCGCTGGCCGCCGATCCGCTGCAGATTCCGGCGTTGACCATGACCAGCGGCGCCAACGGCCAGCAGGAGTATTCGGTCAACCTGCAGATCCTGCTGATCATGACCGCGCTGAGTTTCATCCCGGCGTTCGTCATGCTGATGACCAGTTTCACCCGCATCATCATCGTCTTTTCCATCCTGCGCCAGGCACTGGGCCTGCAGCAGACCCCATCCAACCAGTTGCTGACCGGCATGGCGCTGTTCCTGACCATGTTCATCATGGCGCCGGTGTTCGACAAGGTGAACCAGCAGGCCCTGCAACCCTATCTGAACGAACAGCTCAGCGCCCAGGACGCGGTCGCCCGCGCCGAAGGCCCGATCAAGGACTTCATGCTGGCGCAGACTCGGCAGAGCGACCTTGAGCTGTTCATGCGGCTGTCCAAACGCACCGACATCGCCAGTGCCGACCAGGCGCCGCTGACCATCCTGGTACCGGCCTTCGTCACCTCGGAGCTGAAGACGGCGTTCCAGATCGGCTTCATGATCTTCATTCCGTTCCTGATCATCGACCTGGTGGTCGCCAGTGTGCTGATGGCCATGGGTATGATGATGCTCTCGCCACTGATCATCTCGCTGCCGTTCAAGATCATGCTGTTCGTCCTGGTCGATGGCTGGGCGCTGATCATCGGTACCCTGGCGGGGAGTTTCGGTGGTGTCTGACTTTGCGATGTGCTGTGTTGTCGAGGGCCTCTTCGCGGGCAGAGCCCGCTCCCACATCAGTCGCGGCGCTACCAATCGTGTGGGAGCGGGCTCTGCCCGCGAAGAAGCCAGATCTGCCTTGCCCAGGAGCCTGAACCCATGACCCCGGAAGTCGCTGTCGACCTGTTTCGCGAAGCGCTGTGGCTGACCACGGTAATGGTCGCGATCCTCGTGCTGCCGAGCCTGATCGTCGGCCTGATCATCGCCATGTTCCAGGCTGCCACGCAAATCAACGAACAGACCCTGAGCTTCCTGCCACGCCTGCTGGTCATGCTGGTGACGCTGATCGTCATCGGGCCGTGGATGGTGCGCACCTTCATGGAGTACATCACCACCCTGTACTCCAACATCCCGCAGGTGATCGGCTGATGCAGCCATTGCTGCAGCTGACCGACGCGCAGATCGGTGGCTGGGTGGCCAGCTTCATCCTGCCGCTGTTCCGGGTTGCCGCGATGCTGATGACCATGCCGATCTTCGGCACCCAGGTGCTGCCGCAGCGAGTGCGCCTGTACGTCGCCGTGGCCATCACCGTGGTCATCGTGCCGGGGCTGCCGCCTGCGCCGACGGTCGACGCCATCAGTGTCCAGGCGCTGCTGCTGGTGGCCGAACAGATCATCATCGGCGCGCTGTTCGGCTTCTCCCTGCAGTTCCTGTTCCAGGCCTTCGTGGTCGCCGGGCAGATTCTGGCGATCCAGATGGGCATGGCCTTCGCGTCCATGGTCGACCCCACCAACGGCGTATCGGTAGCGGTGGTCGGCCAGTTCTTCAGCATGCTGGTGACCCTGGTGTTCCTGTCCATGAACGGCCATCTGGTGATCTTCGAGGTGCTGACCGAGAGCTTCACCACGTTGCCCATCGGCGGCGGGCTGCTGACCGCGCATTACTGGGATGTGGTGCTGCGCATGGGCTGGGTGCTGGGTGCCGGTGTGCTGCTGGTGCTGCCTGCCATCACTGCCTTGCTGGTGGTCAACATCGCCTTCGGCGTGATGACCCGTGCCGCGCCGCAGTTGAACATCTTTTCCATCGGTTTCCCGCTGACCCTGGTGCTGGGGATGTTCATCCTCTGGGTCAGCCTGGGCGATATCCTCAACCAGTATCAGCCGCTGGCGACCAACGCCTTGCAGTGGCTGCGCGAATTGGCGCGAGCGGAGTAGGCAATGGCCGAAAGCGAAAGCGGTGCCGACAAGACAGAAGACCCCACGGACAAGCGCAAGAAAGACTCGCGCGAAAAAGGCGAGATCGCCCGTTCCAAGGAGCTCAACACCCTGGCGGTGATGGTCGCCGGGTGCGGCGCGCTGCTGGCGTTCGGCGGGCATTTGGCGCAGAGCCTGCTGGAGCTGATGCGCAGCAACTTCACCCTGAGCCGCGAGGTGCTGCTCGACGAGCGCTACATGGGCATCTTTCTGCTGCAGTCGGGCAAGGTGGCGATCCTGGCCACCCAGCCGATTCTGGTGACGATGCTGCTCGCAGCCCTGATCGGGCCGGTCGCATTGGGCGGGTGGCTGTTCGCCGCCAGCTCCATGGCGCCCAAGTTCAGCCGCATGAACCCGGCCGCGGGCCTCAAGCGCATGTTTTCCATGCATGCGCTGACCGAGTTGCTGAAGGCCCTGGCCAAGTTCGCCATCATCCTCATCGTTGCCATCATGGTGTTGGCCAAGGACCGCGCCGACCTGCTGGCCATCGCCAATGAGCCACTGGAAATGGCGATCATCCACAGCGTGCAACTGGTGGGCTGGAGCGCCTTGTGGATGTCCTGCGGGCTGGCGCTGATCGCCGCCGTGGACGTGCCGTTCCAGCTGTACAGCAGCAAGCAGAAGCTGATGATGACCAAGCAGGAGGTCAAGGACGAGCACAAGGACGCCGAAGGCCGTCCCGAGGTGAAAGGGCGGGTGCGTCAGTTGCAGCGCGAGATGTCGCAGCGGCGGATGATGACGGCCATTCCCGAGGCGGACGTGATCATTACCAACCCGACCCACTACGCCGTGGCGCTCAAGTACGATCCGGAGAAGGGCAATGCGCCGGTGCTGCTGGCCAAGGGCTCGGACTTCATTGCCCTGAAGATTCGCGAAATAGGCAACGAGCACCGCATCCAGGTGCTCGAATCGCCGGCCCTGGCACGCTCGATCTTCTATTCCACGGACATCGAGCAGCAGATCCCGGCCGGGCTGTACCTAGCGGTGGCGCAGGTGCTGGCCTATGTCTACCAGATCCGCCAATACCAGGCCGGACGCGGCAAGCGGCCGGATCCGCTGCATGACCTGCCGATCCCACCGGATTTGCAGCGAGACAGTTAGACCGCGCCGCGGCCTTCGCGGGCAGAGCCCGCTCCCACAAGTGCCAACCCTGTGGGAGCGGGCTCTGCCCGCGAAGGGCACACCGCCGAATCGCCTGACACCCAGCACTCGACCACAAGGCGAGAATCTTTAACCCCCTCCGACAAAAGTTGGACCCCTTCTTGCACTGCCCCCTGGCAGGACGCCTGGCGCGTCAAAAGTTCGCTTGGGGAAGTGGGGAATGCCGGTGGATCGCTCTCAATTAATCAACACCGCTCGTAGCAACATCGTTGGCCTTGGCCGCGGCAACCTGGGGGTGCCGCTGCTGTTGCTGGTGATGCTGGCGATGATGATGCTGCCGATCCCGGCTCTGCTGCTGGACGTGTTCTTCACTTTCAACATCGCCTTGTCCATCGTCGTCCTGCTGGTGTGCGTGTACGCCCTGCGGCCGCTGGATTTCGCCGTGTTCCCGACCATCCTGCTGGTGGCCACGCTGCTGCGCCTGGCGCTCAACGTGGCGTCGACGCGGGTGATCATGCTTCACGGCCAGGAAGGCCACGCCGCTGCGGGCAAAGTGGTCCAGGCCTTCGGTGAAGTGGTGATCGGTGGTAACTACATCGTCGGTATCGTGGTGTTCGCCATCCTCATGATCATCAACTTCGTGGTGGTCACCAAGGGTGCCGGGCGTATCTCGGAAGTGAGCGCGCGTTTCACCCTGGACGCCATGCCCGGCAAACAGATGGCCATCGACGCCGACCTCAACGCCGGCCTGATCGATCAGAACCAGGCCAAGGCGCGTCGCGGCGAAGTGGCGGCCGAGGCCGAGTTCTACGGCTCGATGGACGGTGCCAGCAAATTCGTCCGCGGCGACGCCATCGCCGGCTTGCTGATTCTCTTCATCAACCTGATCGGCGGCATGCTGGTGGGTATGCTGCAACACAACATGCCGTTCGCCGAAGCGGGCAAGGTGTATGCCCTGTTGACCATCGGTGATGGCCTGGTGGCGCAGTTGCCCTCGCTGCTGCTCTCCACCGCAGCCGCGATCATGGTCACCCGTGCCTCGGGCTCCGAGGAGATGGGCAAGCAGATCCAGCGGCAGATGTTCGCCTCGCCCAAGGCGCTGGCCGTTTCCGGCGCGCTGATGGCCATCATGGGCATGGTGCCCGGCATGCCGCACCTGGCCTTCATCACCTTGGGTGCCATCGCCGGTGGCGCTGCCTACCTGTTGTGGAAGAAGCAGAACGACGTCAAGGTTCAGGCCCTGGCCGAAGTGCAGCGTCAGCAGGAGCTGCTGCCATCGCCCACGCGCACCCAGGAAACCAAGGAACTGGGCTGGGACGACGTGACGCCCATCGACATGATCGGCCTGGAAGTCGGCTATCGCCTGATCCCCCTGGTGGACCGCAACCAGGGTGGCCAGCTGCTGGCGCGGATCAAGGGTGTGCGCAAGAAGCTGTCCCAGGACCTCGGTTTCCTGATGCCGACGGTTCACATCCGCGACAACCTCGACCTTGCCCCCAGCGCCTATCGTTTGACGCTGATGGGTGTAATCCTGGCCGAAGCCGAGATCTACCCGGATCGCGAACTGGCGATCAACCCGGGTCAGGTGTTCGGCTCGCTCAACGGCATCACCGCCAAGGATCCGGCGTTCGGCCTGGACGCGGTGTGGATCGACGTCAACCTGCGCAGTCAGGCGCAATCCCTGGGCTACACCGTGGTGGATGCCAGTACGGTAGTGGCCACGCATTTGAATCAGATTCTGCAGAAACATGCGCATGAGCTGATCGGTCACGAAGAAGTGCAACAATTGCTGCAAGTTCTGGCAAAAGGCTCGCCCAAGCTGGCTGAAGAGCTGGTTCCGGGCATCCTTTCGCTGTCCTCACTGCTCAAGGTGTTGCAGGCGCTGCTGGCCGAACAGGTGCCCGTGCGCGACATCCGCAGCATCGCCGAAGCCATCGCCAACAACGCTCATCGGAGTCAAGATACCGCCGCGCTGGTCCAGGCCGTACGGGTCGGTTTGTCCCGTGCCATCGTGCAAAGCATTGTAGGCGTTGAGCCGGAGCTGCCAGTTATCACCTTGGAACCAAGGTTGGAACAGATATTGCTCAATAGTCTGCAGAAGGCTGGTCAGGGTCAGGAAGAAGGCGTTTTGCTGGAACCGAGTATGGCGGAAAAGCTGCAACGATCCCTGATCGATGCAGCGCAGCGGCAGGAGATGCAGGGCCAACCGGTGATACTGCTGGTGGCCGGTCCGGTCCGCGCGATGCTGTCACGCTTCGGTCGCCTGGCGATCCCCAACCTTCACGTACTGGCCTATCAGGAAATCCCTGATAACAAGCAAGTCACCATCGTAGCGACAGTAGGGCCCAACGGCTGAGGTAGTGGGTTATGCAAGTGAAGCGATTTTTCGCCGCCGACATGCGTCAGGCCATGAAATTGGTCCGCGATGAGCTGGGTGCCGACGCTGCCATCATCGGCAACCGTCGCATCGCCGGCGGCGTCGAGCTGACCGCTGCGCTGGACTACAAGCTGTCGGCCCTGGCCCCGCGCGTGCCCAACCTGGAATTGGAAGAAGAGCTGCGCAAGACCCAGTCGCGCATCGTCTCCGCCCAGGCCGAACTGAGCACTCGTGGCGAGACCGACGCCGCCACCAACCGTCAACTGGTCGCCGGCCTGCCCTTGACCGCCGCCGAGCCGTTGGTGGAGCCGCGTCGCGAAGAGCCAGTGCGTGCCCAGCCTGCACCGGCGCCTCAGCCTGCGGTCGATCAGCGCGTGTTCGATTCCATGCGTTCGGAACTCAACGGTCTGCGCCAGTTGCTCGAAGTGCAGCTCGGCTCCCTGGCCTGGACGCAGCTGCAGGGCAGCAAGCCGGCCCAGGCCAATCTCTGGCGGCGCCTGCAGCGCATCGGCCTGTCCGGCCCGATCGCTCGCGAACTGCTGAGCCTGACCAGTGAAATTCACGAGCCACGGCAGGCCTGGCGGATGCTGCTGGCGCACTTGGCGCGTATGATTCGCACGCCGGACGTCGAACCGCTCGAAGAAGGTGGCGTGATCGCCATGGTCGGCCCGGCCGGCATGGGCAAGACCACCACCCTGGCCAAGCTGGCGGCGCGCTATGTGCTCAAGTACGGCTCGCAGAGCGTGGCTCTGGTGAGCATGGACAGTTTCCGTATCGGTGCTCAGGAACAGCTCAAGACCCTGGGCCGCATTCTCAACGTTTCGGTGACTCAGGTGGATCCGGGCCAGTCATTGGTACAGGCCCTGGAGCCGCTGCTGCGCAAGCGCGTGGTCTTGATCGACACCGCCGGCCTGCAGGCCAGCGATCCGGCCCTGCGCATGCAACTCGAAAGCCTGGCCGGACGCGGGATCAACGCCCGCAACTACCTGGTGCTGGCGACCACCAGCCAGAAGCAGGTGCTGACCGCGGCCTACCATAGCTACAAACGTTGCGGTCTGGCCGGGTGCATCCTGACCAAACTCGACGAAACGGCCTGTCTCGGCGAAGTGCTGAGCCTGGCCATCAGTCAGGAACTGCCGATTGCCTATCTCACCGATGGGCCGCGCATTCCCGACGACTTGCATCTGCCGCGGCGGCACCAGCTGGTCAGCCGCGCGGTGAGCGTGCAGATGCAAGAAGAGCCCAGCGAAGAGGCCATGGCCGATATGTTCGCAGGTCTCTACCACAGCCCCGACAAGCGAGTTGGCTGAGGTGAAGAACGTTAGGCAAGCACAATCTTCCTGCATCGTAGGGTTGCCAGGAATTACTCGAGCAATCGAACTGGCAGCCACTGGTGTGGCCTCGGTCTAGACAAGGTAAAGAACGAACATGGGCAGCATGCATCCCGTACAGGTGATCGCGGTGACCGGCGGCAAAGGCGGCGTCGGCAAGACAAATGTGTCAGTGAACTTGTCCCTGGCGTTGGCCGAGCTCGGCCGCCGGGTCATGTTGCTGGACGCCGACCTTGGCCTGGCCAACGTCGACGTATTGCTGGGCCTGACCCCCAAGCGCACCCTGGCCGACGTGATCGAAGGCCGCTGCGAACTGCGTGACGTGATGTTGCAGGGCCCTGGCGGCATTCGCGTGGTGCCGGCGGCCTCCGGCACCCAGAGCATGGTGCACCTGACCCCGGCCCAGCATGCAGGCCTGATCCAGGCCTTCAGCGACGTGGGCGACAACCTCGACGTACTGATCATCGACACCGCTGCCGGTATCGGCGACTCCGTGGTGAGTTTCGTGCGCGCGGCCCAGGAAGTGCTGCTGGTGGTGTGCGACGAACCGACTTCGATCACCGATGCCTACGCCCTGATCAAGCTGCTCAACCGCGACTACGGCATGAATCGCTTCCGGGTCCTGGCCAACATGGCGCAGAGCCCTCAGGAAGGCCGCAACCTGTTCGCCAAGCTGACCAAGGTGACCGACCGCTTCCTCGACGTGGCCCTGCAGTACGTCGGCGCCGTGCCGTACGACGAGTCGGTGCGCAAGGCCGTGCAGAAGCAGCGCGCCGTCTACGAGGCGTTTCCCCGTTCCAAATGCTCGCTGGCCTTCAAGGCCATCGCGCAGAAGGTAGACACCTGGCCATTGCCGGCCAATCCCCGCGGCCACCTGGAGTTCTTCGTCGAACGCCTGGTGCAGCAAACCAGTGCAGGGCCCGTATCATGAGCGCCAGCGGATACCGTATGTACAGCAAGGCGTCGCGCGACTCGCAGCAGCATCAGCTGATCGAGCAATACGCGCCGCTGGTCAAGCGCATTGCCTATCACCTGCTGGCGCGACTGCCGGCAAGCGTGCAGGTGGAAGACCTGATCCAGGCCGGCATGATCGGCCTGCTGGAGGTTTCGACCAAGTACGACTCGAGCAAAGGGGCCAGTTTCGAGACCTATGCCGGCATTCGTATTCGCGGCGCGATGCTCGACGAGGTGCGCAAGGGTGACTGGGCACCGCGTTCGGTGCACCGCAATACCCGTATGGTCAGTGATGCCATTCGCCGAATCGAGTCAAAAACCGGTCGCGACGCTAAAGATCACGAGATTGCGGCCGAACTCAATCTGAGTCTGGATGATTACTACGGGATCCTGAACGATACCTTGGGCAGCCGCCTGTTCAGTTTCGACGACCTGCTGCAGGACGGCGAACACGAGGGGCTGCACGAAGACGGCGCCAGCGGTTCGCTGGAGCCCTCGCGGGATCTGGAGGACGAGCGCTTCCAGGGTGCGCTGGCCGAGGCCATCGCCAACCTGCCCGAGCGCGAGAAACTGGTGTTGTCGCTGTATTACGACGAAGAGTTGAACCTCAAGGAAATTGGCGAGGTACTGGGTGTCAGCGAATCGCGCGTCAGCCAGTTGCACAGCCAGTGCGCCGCGCGACTGCGCGGGCGCCTGGGGGAATGGCGGGCACGCTGAAGGAACGGCGAGATCGGTGCGGGCTTTTTCGCGGGCAGAGCCCGCTCCCACAGTCTCGACCTATGTGGGAGCGGGCTCTGCCCGCGAAGAGGCCTGCAGGCGTAGCGCGTGTAGGCGATCTGCAGCGGCAAGTGGCTCAGGCGAATTCGATTGTTATGCACGCTCAGAGGCTGGGCGTGTTCAAGACTGCTGGAGGTCTAATTGGACAAGAACATGAAAATCCTCATCGTCGACGATTTCTCGACGATGCGGCGCATCATCAAGAATCTGCTGCGTGACCTGGGCTTTACCAACACCGCCGAGGCCGACGACGGCAATACCGCCTTGCCGATGTTGCACAGCGGTAACTTCGATTTCCTCGTCACCGACTGGAACATGCCGGGCATGTCGGGCATCGATCTGCTGCGCCAGGTGCGCGCCGACGACCGCCTCAAGCACCTGCCGGTGCTCATGGTGACTGCCGAGGCCAAGCGCGAGCAGATCATCGAAGCCGCCCAGGCCGGGGTTAACGGGTATGTGGTCAAGCCTTTCACTGCGCAAGTGCTGAAAGAAAAAATCGAAAAGATTTTCGAGCGCGTCAATAGCTGAAGTCTGCAATGGGGGCGCAATGGACCACAAACAAAGCACTTTGGGGGACTTCGAGTCGACCCTGAAGAAACACGCCGTCGAGCTGGTGGACAGCCTTGAAAAAGGCCGTTTCGGTGAAGCGGTGCAATTGATCCACGAACTGAACCAGACCCGCGATCGCGGTTTGTATCAGGAAGTCGGCAAGCTGACCCGCGAGCTGCACAGCGCCATCGTCAGTTTCCAGATCGATCCGACCATCCCCCAGGCCGAAGAGGTGTCGCAGATCACCGACGCGACCGAGCGCCTGTCGTATGTCGTGCGCCTGACCGAGAGTGCGGCCAACCGGACGATGGACCTGGTCGAGCAGAGCACGCCTGTGCTCAATACCCTGAGTGCCGAAGCCAGCGCCTTGAGCGCCGACTGGCAGCGCTTCATGCGCCGCGAAGTGGCCGCCGACGAGTTCCGCGAACTGGCCCGCCGGGTCGACGGATTCCTGACCCGCAGCGAGCAGGGCAATCGTGAAGTGGCCAGCCACCTCAACGACATCGTGCTGGCACAGGATTACCAGGACCTCACCGGCCAGGTCATCAAGCGCGTCACCGCGTTGGTCACCGAAGTGGAAAGCAACCTGCTCAAACTGGTCCTGATGGCCAGCCAGGTGGACCGCTTCGCCGGCATCCAGCACGACCACGAAAAGCTTCGTGCCGAAAAAGATCAAGAAAAACATCCTGCCAAGGGTGAAGGTCCGCAGATTCATGCCGATAAACGTGAAGACGTCGTATCCGGTCAGGACGATGTCGACGATCTGCTGTCCAGTCTGGGCTTCTAGGCCACCGCCTGCGCCTGACTGTGTTGACCGTTAATCACGTATTCCAGGGAGCATCCACATGAGCTTCGGCGCCGACGAAGAAATCCTTCAGGATTTCCTGGTAGAGGCCGGCGAAATTCTCGAGCAACTGTCCGAACAACTGGTCGAGCTGGAAAGCCGTCCCGATGATGCCGACTTGCTCAACGCAATTTTTCGCGGTTTTCACACTGTAAAAGGCGGCGCCGGCTTCCTCCAGCTCAACGAGCTGGTGGAGTGCTGCCATATCGCCGAAAACGTCTTCGACATCCTGCGCAAGGGTGAGCGCCGGGTTGACTCGGAGCTCATGGACGTCGTGCTCGAGGCGCTGGATGCGGTCAATGGCATGTTCGCCGAGGTGCGCGAGCGCGCCCCGGTCACACCGGCCAGTGCGCAGTTGCTCGATGCGCTGGCGCGTCTGGCCGAGCCCGCTTCGGCCGTGGCAGCGCCCGTCGTTGCGGTTGCACCGCCCGTGGCGACACCGGTGGTTGCACCGGCTTCGACGCCTGGCGACGACATCACCGATGACGAATTCGAGCAGTTGCTCGACTCTCTGGGTGCTGCCAAGGCGCAGGCTGCTGCGCCAGCCACTGCTGTGCCCGATGTGCCGGTCAGTGACGAGATCACCGACGACGAATTCGAATCGCTGCTCGATCAACTGCACGGCAAGGGTCAGTTCGCCGTCGACGCGCTGGCGCCTGCCTCCACAGCGCCGGTTGCCTCGGAAGTTGCCGATACGCCAGCCGTTGATACCGTAACGGCTTCAACGGCTGCCCCGGCACCGGGCGACGAGATCACCGACGACGAGTTCGAGGCGCTGCTCGACCAGTTGCATGGCAAGGGTGCGTTCACCGCCGATGCGGTCAAGCCGCAACCGCCTGCCGAAGTGCAAGCCCCGGCTCCGGTGAGCGATAACATCACCGACGACGAATTCGAATCATTGCTCGACCAGCTGCACGGCAAGGGCAAGTTCAGCGATGTCGCCAGCCTGCCCGACGCCCAGCCGACTTCTGCCGTAGCGGCGCCGGTTGCGGCCCCGCGCAAGGCCGAGGCCGCCCCGGCACGTGCGCCGGTGGCCGAGAAACCGGTTGCCACCGAAGCCGAGACGACCGTGCGGGTCGACACCGCGCGCCTCGATGAAATCATGAACATGGTCGGCGAACTGGTGCTGGTGCGTAACCGCCTGGTCCGCCTGGGCGCCAACAGCAGCGACGAGGCCATGTCCAAGGCGGTCTCCAACCTCGACGTGGTCACCGCCGACCTGCAGACCGCCGTGATGAAGACGCGCATGCAGCCGATCAAGAAGGTCTTCGGGCGCTTCCCGCGCCTGGTCCGTGATCTGGCGCGGCAGTTGAAGAAGGAAATCCATCTGGAGCTGGTCGGTGAAGAAACCGACCTCGACAAGAACCTGGTCGAGGCCCTGGCCGACCCGTTGGTGCACTTGGTACGCAACGCCGTCGACCACGGCATCGAGACGCCCGAAGAGCGCGAGCGCAGCGGCAAGGCGCGCGGCGGGCGGGTGGTATTGTCGGCAGAGCAGGAGGGTGACCACATCCTGTTGTCGATCAGCGACGACGGCAAGGGCATGGACCCTGCGGTCCTGCGTGCCAAGGCCGTGGAAAAGGGCGTGATGGACCGCGATGCGGCCGACCGCCTGAGCGAATCGGACTGCTACAACCTGATCTTCGCGCCGGGTTTCTCCACCAAGACGGAAATCTCCGACGTGTCGGGCCGTGGCGTGGGCATGGACGTGGTCAAGACCAAGATCAGCCAGCTCAATGGCTCGATCAACATCTTCTCGGCCAAGGACCAGGGTTCCAAGATCGTCATCAAGGTGCCGTTGACCCTGGCGATCATGCCGACGCTGATGGTGATGCTGGGCAACCAGGCGTTTGCCTTCCCGTTGGTCAACGTCAACGAGATCTTCCACCTGGACCTCTCGCGCACCAACGTCGTCGACGGCCAGGAAGTGGTCATCGTGCGCGACAAGGCGCTGCCGTTGTTCTACCTCAAGCGCTGGCTGGTGAAGTCCGCCGCTCACGAGGAGCAGGGCGAGGGGCATGTGGTCATTCTGTCGGTGGGCACTCAGCGCATCGGCTTCGTGGTGGACCAGCTGGTCGGCCAGGAAGAAGTGGTGATCAAGCCATTGGGCAAGATGCTGCAGGGCACGCCGGGCATGTCCGGCGCGACCATCACCGGGGACGGCCGTATCGCCTTGATCCTCGATGTACCGAGCATGCTCAAGCGCTACGCCGCGCGGCGTATCTGATCGTAGTGGAGTGTTTATGGCAGTCAAGGTCCTGGTGGTGGATGATTCTGGTTTCTTCCGCCGCCGCGTCTCGGAAATTCTCTCGTCGGACCCCACCATCCAGGTGGTCGGGACCGCCACCAATGGCCGCGAAGCGATCGATCAGGCCCAGGCGCTCAAGCCTGATGTGATCACCATGGACTACGAAATGCCGATGATGGACGGCATCACCGCCGTGCGTCACATCATGCAGCGTTGTCCCACTGCGGTATTGATGTTTTCCTCACTGACCCACGAAGGCGCGCGGGTGACCCTCGACGCCCTCGACGCGGGGGCAGTGGATTACCTGCCGAAGAATTTCGAAGACATTTCTCGCAACCCCGAGAAGGTCAAGCAGATGCTATGCGAGAAGGTCCATACGATCTCGCGCAGCAATCGCCGTCTGGGGGCGCATTTCACGGCGCCCGCTGCGCCGGCCGCACCTGCGGTCACGCCAGGTGCAAGTACTGCAGCGACGTCTTCGCGGCCAGCGCCGAGCCGGTCACCATCGCCTGCCACGAGCGCGCCAGCCACGCCTGCACGCGCTCCGGCGCCCACGGCCAGCAGCGCAACGCCGCGGCGCAAGCCCTACAAGCTGGTGGCGATCGGCACCTCCACCGGCGGCCCGGTGGCTCTGCAGCGCGTCCTGACCCAGTTGCCCGCGCATTTTCCGACGCCTATCGTGCTGGTCCAGCACATGCCGGCCGCGTTCACCCGCGCCTTCGCCGAGCGCCTCGACAAGCTCTGCCGGATCACCGTCAAGGAAGCCGAGGACGGTGACGTGTTGCGTCCCGGGCTGGCCTTGCTGGCGCCCGGCGGCAAGCAGATGATGATCGATGGCCGTGGCGCGGTGAAGATCCTGCCGGGTGACGAGCGGCTGAACTACAAGCCCTGCGTCGACATCACCTTTGGCTCGGCGGCCAAGTCCTACGGCGACAAGGTGTTGGCGGTGGTGCTCACCGGCATGGGCGCCGACGGGCGAGAGGGCGCGCGTCTGCTCAAGCAGGGCGGCAGTCAGATCTGGGCTCAGGACGAGGCCAGTTGCGTCATCTATGGCATGCCCATGGCAATCGTCAAGGCCGGCCTGGCCGACGCCGTCTACAGCCTCGACGACATCGGTCGACACCTGGTCGAGGCGTGCGGCTGATGGATGTCTTGAGCCTGATCGGGATCATCCTCGCGTTCGTCGCCATCATCGGTGGCAACTTTCTCGAAGGCGGCCACCTGTCGGCTCTGCTCAACGGTCCGGCAGCGCTGATCGTGGTCGGAGGAACCCTGGCTGCGGCACTCATCCAGTCGCCCATGAGCGCGTTCAAGCGCGCCCTGCACAATGTTCGCTGGATCATCGTTCCACCCAGGATCGACATGGCCGGCGGTATCGATCGCGTCGTGAATTGGAGCCTGGTCTCGCGCAAGGAAGGCTTGCTGGGCCTGGAAGCCAGCGCTGAAGCCGAGCCCGACGACTATGCCCGCAAGGGCTTGCAGCTGCTGGTCGATGGCGCCGAGGCGGCGACCATCCGCAACGTCCTCGAAGTCGATCTGTACAACCGCGAAACCCGTGATCTGCAAGCGGCCAAGGTGTTCGAAAGCATGGGCGGCTATGCGCCCACCATCGGCATCATCGGTGCGGTCATGGGGCTGATCCACGTCATGGGCAATCTGGCCGATCCCAGCCAGCTGGGCAATGGCATCGCCGTGGCGTTCGTGGCGACCATCTATGGCGTGGCCAGCGCCAACCTGCTGCTGTTGCCGGTGGCGCACAAGCTCAAGGCATTGGCCCAGCGGCAGGCGGCCTATCGGGAAATGCTGCTCGAAGGGCTGCTGTCCATTGCCGAGGGCGAGAATCCGCGCTCCATCGAAATGAAGCTGCAAGGCTACCTCGACTAGGAGAGCATGCCATGGCCCGTCGTCGTCGCGTTGAAGAGCCGGAAAATCACGAGCGCTGGCTGGTCTCCTATGCCGATTTCATCACCTTGCTGTTCGCGTTCTTCGTGGTGATGTATTCGATCTCGTCGATCAACGAAGGCAAGTACAAGGTGCTCTCACAAGCGCTGGTCGGTGTGTTCAACGACCCGGACCGCAGCACCCGACCGATCCCGATCGGCGAGGAGCGGCCCTTGACGACCCGTCCGGCGCAGCCGTTGGTGACTGACAGCGAGCAGTCGCAAGCGGCCATCGGCGAGGCGGCCGATCCGCTGCAGACCATCGCGAACGATGTGCGTCAGGCATTCGGCGACCTGATCGCCTCGGATCAACTGACGGTGCGCGGCAACGAGCTGTGGATCGAGATCGAGCTCAAGTCCAGCCTGCTGTTCGGCAGCGGCGATGCCATGCCCAGCGACATGGCGTTTTCGATCATCGACAAGGTCGCAACCATTCTCAAGCCTTTCGACAACCCGGTGCATGTCGAGGGTTTCACCGACAACCAGCCCATCAGCACGGCGCAGTACCCGACCAACTGGGAACTGTCGACCGCGCGGGCGGCGAGTATCGTGCGCATGATGGCCCTGGAAGGGATCGACCCACGGCGCATGGCCGCAGTCGGGTACGGCGAATTTCAGCCGGTGGCCGACAACGCCACCGCCGATGGGCGAGGGCGCAATCGTCGGGTGGTGCTGGTCATTTCGCGCAACCTTGACGTACGTCGCAGCATCACCAGTTCCGGCAGTGCCAATGCGCAGCCGGATGCGGCGTTGCGTCGTGCTGGCACACAAACTGCACTGACGCCGCTAAACGCGCCGTCGGCGGCTGGCTCTGTCAAAAGTCCGCCGCCCGGCCCATAACTTGAAACATCACTGTCTCGGTAGCCGTTGACCGAGGGGAAACCACCATCATGAGAGTCTGGGCAGTAGCCAATCAGAAAGGCGGGGTCGGCAAGACCACGACCTCGATCGCCTTGGCGGGTTTGCTGGCCGAGGCAGGCAAGCGCGTGGTCGTGGTCGACCTCGATCCACACGGCTCGATGACCAGTTATTTCGGGCACAATCCGGACGAGCTGGCGCACAGCTGTTTCGACCTGTTCCAGCACAAGGGGGCGGTGCCCGCAGGCCTCGCCCACCAGTTGCTGCTGCCGACCAGCGAGGCCAACGTCTCGCTGTTGCCGTCGAGCACCGCACTGGCCACGCTGGAGCGGCAACAACCGGGGCAGAGCGGGCTTGGCCTGGTAATCGCCAAGACGCTGGCGCAACTGTGGCAGGATTTCGACTACGCCGTGATCGACAGCCCGCCGTTGCTGGGCGTGCTGATGGTCAACGCCTTGGCGGCCAGCCAGCAATTGGTGATCCCGGTGCAGACCGAGCACCTGGCGGTCAAGGGCCTGGAGCGCATGGTCAGTACCTTGACCATGATCAACCGTTCGCGGCGCCAGGCATTGCCGTACAGCATCATCCCGACCCTGTTCGACCGGCGTACCCAGGCATCGCTGAGCACCCTGCGCACCCTGCGCGACGATTACCCGCAACATCTGTGGCCGGGCTACATCCCGGTCGACACCCGTCTGCGCGATGCCAGCCGGGCCGGGCAGACGCCTTCGCGCTTCGACGGCAAAAGCCGCGGCGTGGTCGCCTACCGTGCCTTGCTCAAGCATTTGCTGGCTCAACAACTTGTCGCGCAGGTAGCCTGATGAACCGTCCCGTCGATATTGCCCAGCGGCCACAGGTGGCCTTGCAGTCCTACCTGGACAGCCTGCTGCACGAAGCCACCGAAGCCCTGGAGCTTGAACTCGACCCCGGCCAGGACCGCCTCGACGAGTTCCAGGCCGCCGTGCTCGAAGAGCAGGCGCGCGATGCCGTCAGCCTGCGGTCGGTACCGGCCCCACTGATCGTACCGGAATCGGAGCCGGCGCCATTCCAGGCAGCCCCGGCACCCATGCCGGTCGCCGATCCGTTGCCCACCGCCGAGCCCGAACGCGTCTCGCCCGTGGCCGACGTGCATTTGCCGGCGGTGGGCACGCGCCCCTTGCTGGCGGCGGTCGATGGCCGCCCCAGCTGGGCCGCCGAGCCGTTCGAGTGCCTGCTGTTCGACGTGGCCGGCCTGACCCTGGCCGTACCGCTGGTGTGCCTGGGTTCGATCTACGCATTGGCCGGCCAGACCCTGACGCCGTTGTTCGGCCAGCCCGACTGGTTTCTTGGCATCCTGCCCAGCAACAGCGGCAACCTGAAGGTGCTCGACACCGCGCGCTGGGTGATGCCCGACCGCTATCGCGACGACTTTCGCGACGGCTTGCAGTACGTGATCTCGGTGCAGGGCTACGAGTGGGGGCTGGCCGTGCATCAGGTCAGCCGCTCGCTGCGCCTGGACCCCGGCGAGATCAAGTGGCGCAGCCAGCGCGGCCAGCGCCCGTGGCTGGCAGGAACGGTCATCGAACACATGTGTGCGCTGCTGGACGTCGCCGAACTGGCCGAGCTGATCGCCAGTGGCGGCGCACGGCATCTGCGCGCGGTGGACTCGGCGCCGGGCAAGCGCACCGCTGCCACCATCACCAACACTGTCATCAAGAATTGAATGAACACGCCGCCGTCATGGCATTTGAGGGGTTAGTAGCATGAAGAAGTCGTCTGCCCAAGGTTCCGAAGATCCGATTCTGCAATGGGTCACCTTCCGCCTGGACAATGAAACCTACGGCATCAATGTGATGCAGGTGCAGGAGGTATTGCGTTACACCGAGATCGCGCCGGTGCCCGGAGCACCCAGCTACGTGCTGGGCATCATCAACCTGCGCGGCAACGTGGTCACGGTGATCGACACGCGCCAGCGTTTCGGTCTGCAGTCCAGCGACGTCAGCGACAATACGCGCATCGTCATCATCGAGGCCGACAAGCAGGTGGTGGGGATTCTGGTCGACAGCGTCGCCGAAGTCGTCTACCTGCGCCAGTCGGAAGTCGAGACCGCCCCCAACGTCGGTAATGACGAGTCGGCCAAGTTCATCCAGGGCGTGTGCAACAAGAACGGCGAGTTGCTGATTCTGGTCGAGCTGGACAAGATGATGTCCGAGGAAGAGTGGTCCGAGCTGGAGAATATCTGAGTGATCTTCGAGGTCGCTGTAGTCCTGCTGGCGGTGCTGTGGGTCGGAACGGTGTCGTTGTTCCTGTCCTATCAGAAAAGCCAGCGCCAGTTGGCCGCCGAACAGGCGGCTGGCGACGCACTGCGCGATCAGCGGCTGCGCGAGCTGAGCAAGCGCCTGGACGACTACCAGAACCTCAACGTGCGCCTTGGCGAGGCGTTGCACGAACTGCGTGCAGTGGTCGGGCCATTGCCTGAGAAGCTGGCGCAGCTCGAGCAACGCGACCCCGGCAGCCTGTCGTTCGCTCAGGCCGGCAAGCTGGTGGCCATGGGCGCCTCGGTGGACGAGCTGACCCAGGCCTGCGGCTTGACGCAGGCCGAGGCCGAGTTGATGAGCAAGCTGCACCGCGGTTGATTCGATCCAGGCCTTTACCTGCCACCCCCGGTGCGGTCGCGGTGCCCTCGTGACGCCTGTCTCAGGTAGAGGCCCAGCTCAGGTCCACGCCCAGCGTCCGTAGGGTGTCTTCACGTTGCCGCAGGCTGGCAGTGGCCGGCGGCGGCACCTCGTCCATCATCTGGCGACCCTGTATCAGAGCCTGAAAATGACACCGCTCCAGGTCGTTAAGGCACGAGCGCGCGTGCAAATGCCAAGGCCAAGGCCTGGGCGTTGATGGAGAGATCGTTGGTGTGCATGGAGGGCTCCAAGGCCTGCTGTAGAGGCCCTGGAGGTTGGCGTTGGCGAAACCGCATGCGCGGTGATTATGTAGGCGTGATGCGGATCACGTGTGGGTCCAGCTCAAGTTGCTGCCGACCTGGGAAAAGCGAGACAGCGGCGTCAGTGCGTTGGCCGCCTCGAAGTACCCGGACCAATTGAGCACCCCTGTTCTGTCCCGTACCGGCAGTGCCGTGATGTTCCAAACTTCGCGGTACTGCGCCAGTTCGAGCAGCCGATCGGTGATGACTTCGTTGAGCACGCCCGGACCGCTGATGTGACTCAAGGCTATGGCATAGCGATGGAAGCCTTCGAGATCCTGCAGGGCATCCGGACGGCTGTCATAGAAGTCCGGGTGCGCCTCGAAGCGCTCCAGCAATTTGTCCGATATCGCATTCAGGGTCGGGTTGCCTGGGTGGCTGCCGATCATGCTGTTGTTGTATTGGATGTTCATGTCCAGAGTTTCGTTGGACAGCGGTACGGAGAGAATCAGGCCTCGGTCCGAGGTCTCCAATGGCACGTTGTCGATGTGCTCGGCGGGCTGTCCGAGCGGGGTTCTCTCCCCAGGCTGCAGGATGCTGTCATCCATGTCCATGTACAGCCCGCCCTGGCTGTAGAGCACTCGATAACGCAGCACGTCCGAGGCCGAAGCGAAGTTGGTGCCCGCACCGCCATTGCCGTCGATGGCAGCGTGGTACTGACGGTAGTAGCGGCTGCGCTTGAATTCAGCGTAGAACGGTTGGGACTCCAGGGGCAGGACGTCCATGGATGGTGCGTACTTGGTCAGCAACTGTACATTGCGCGCATAGGCCTTGGGCGAGGCGGTTGAGAGGTACAGCTGGTACGTGTAATCGCTTTCGAGCAACAGGCCCGCGTTGCGGCCCACATTCTCCAGAAGCGTCTGACTGATCAACTTGTTGCCTACCCAGATGCAGGAGATCGACTTCGGAATGGGCTTCATCGAGGGCGGACGCAATTCACCCAGGCTCATGGGCAGTATCAAGTCCACCCCCAGGCCCTGCAGGGTTTCCATCCGCTGTGCATCGGTCACGGGACGCTCGACGTTCTCCAGCCGGGTCATGGATCGTTGACCGGGCCGCGGACCGATGTAGTAGGGCGGATCGAGCTCGTTGAGGTCCGCATTGTTGATGAAGGCGTCGTGTTGCAGGTCGTAATGCACGTGGGCCATGTAGCCATCGATCTCGCATTCCAGGGTATCTCTCTGGCCACTGTAGCTTGGCACCCTGATCACGGCATCGGCGATGCTCGGACCGGCTTCGGCTGCGGGTGCCATGGCAGCCGGCAGGCTGAAGGCCTGTTCCACGATCGGTTCCAGGGCTGGAAGGCGAGGGGGTTGGAGCGGGCTCAAGGGATAGCCGATCTGGTCGTTGATGCGTGCCGGAACGATGAACTCGGGCCGTTTGAAGCGGAAGATCGTCGGGTTTTCCGGGATATCCACGTGCAGCAGGGGCGCCGCGTTGAGCACGCCCCAGACGGCATCCTCGGCGCCTGCGGCCCGCTCTTCCAGGGTTTTGCCGTTGATCGCCTGATCCAGCGCCAAGCCCAGTTGAACGACGCCGCCCAAGGCAAAGATCGGCGCCAGTTCCGGTATCACCATCGCGATCGGTGCGAGGGTATTGATCGCCGAGACGAAGTAGCCGCGCCATTTTTCCTTGGTGACCGAGCTGTCGGTGTTGATGATGAAGTCGGCATCCTGCTCGCTGCGCCGTTTCTGGTGGCGGGCCATGGCCATGAACAGGTCGCCGTCGATGGGCGGGCTGTATTTGCTTGTCCGATAGTTGACCGTGTCGTGCGGCACCCACAGGCCGCTGGTGGCGAAGCCTGGGTGCTTGTCAGGGTCGAAATGGTGATATTCGGGGTACAAACCCAGCCCCGTCAGCGCGGTAGTGAGGCCGCTGAAGCCCAGCGTGTCGGCTTCGTCACCGGGTGGAAAATGCGCCTCCAACGCTTGACGGGTGTGCGGGTGCTTGCACTGATCGGCCACCCAGCGCTTCATCGACGATTCGTCGGCGAACTCGTGGAACGGCGAACTGTTGCCGGGGATGTACAGCAGGGTCAGCCCGGTCTTGCTGTTTTTCAGGCACAGCAGGTTGGTGGCGACATAACCGTAGACGTTCAGGCAGGCGACGTGTACGCCGTGAGCGCGCGTCTGCAGGCCGGCGACCTGCCAGGCCAGCACGCGTCCCGCGTCGGTGAGGCTGCCTTGGCTGATCTGCCGGTTGCAGGCGGCGATGAAATTGACCTTGGCCGCATCGCGGTAGGCCTGCAGCCCGTCTTTCCAGTACGCCTTGAGCATCTGCTTGTAGGGCTTCTGGAAGTCCAGGTGCCAGATGAAGCTTTGAAACGCTTCGGCGCCGATGCGTACATGGTGGGCCTGGTCATAGCTCGCCGGCGTCACTTGTCGGTAGAGGCCGTTGTACACCTGATACGGCGCGCTGTTGTTGAACAGGCTGTGTTCGTCCAGATGGTCGACCAGGGTGATCGGGTAGGGCGGCGGATTGCCCGCCCAGGCCTCATGCAGTGCAGCGCCGATCAGGTTGTTGTCCGACTCGCCTTGCCAGTTGGACAGCAGGGCCTGAGTCATGGTGAGCTTCTGCACGACACGGGCAATGCAGCGCTGCCCCTTGATCTGATAGTGCAGGGTGACGGCGTCGACCTTGTCGGGATTCAGGTCCAGGCCGTGCTTCGCTGCCCACTGGTGCACCGCATCGGCGGCGGCACGGTCGGGTCTGGGGTACGCCTTGAGGGAATCACGGACGGCTTGAACGCCTTGGCTACTGATGAATGGGGAAGTCATGGCGGTATTCCTCTATGGGCACGGGAAGTCGTGCCGGGCCATGATTCGTTCGGCGCAGTCGGTGGACGTGGTAACTATGTAGGGCGCCGGCTGCCGGGGTCGGCGGCGAACCGACCCAAAGCAGGCCGGCGAGGCGGCCGCCGGAGGCTCGCGCCGAGGAGTGGAAAGCGGCCTTCGGACCCAGGCTTTACGGGGCCTTCGGGGTGATATCGCGCTCGCTCGGCATAGGCGCGAACTCGAACCCGGAAGGCGTCTTGCCTTGCAGGTGCCAGGCGAAGGCGATGATCTCTGCGATGGTCAGATACAACTCCTGAGGGATGCTGTCACCCAGTTCCATGCGTGCCAGCATCTTCACCAGCTCGGCATTTTCGTAGACCGGCACTTCATAGTCGCGGGCCATCGCCAGGATCGCTTCGGCCAGCTCATCGTCGCCCTTGGCGGTAAGGGTAGGGGCCTTCTGGCCGTCGTAGCGCAGGGCAATGGCTTGGCGCGGGGCTCGTTCGGTCATGCGGTTTCATCCACCCAGCGTTGCTCCAGACGGGTACGAGCACCTTGCGGTGCGGTGCCTTGATGGCATTGCAGATCAGCCACGTTCAAGCCGGTGGCTTGCAGGCGCTGGCGCAAATTGTCCAGCTGGTTTTCGATCAGCAGGGCGGTGTCCGGACGCTGTGCCCACAGTTGGCTCGACAGGCTGCCATGGGCCAGTTGCGCCTGCACCTGGAGCGGGCCCAGCGTGTCCAGATCGAAGGCCAGGTCCAGGCGCCAGATCTTTTCCTGGGCGGGCCTGGGCTCGTTCTTGTCAGGGGGCTGCTGGTCCGGTGGCGGATCTTCGCGTTGCACCTTGACCTGCAGCGGGATGAAGTCGTGCAGATGGCGCATGGGAATCTCCAGTTGCCAGGTGGTCTGCGTGGCGCCATCGGGGGTGCGCCCGGTTTGCTCCAGACCGGCGAGCTGATGACTCTGCAGCCGCGCCACCGCTGCACCGGCCAGGCGCAGCAGGTGTTCGAGGTCGTCCTCGCCTTCGCCTTTCTGCGCGGTGCGGGCAGGCAGGGGGAAACTCACCGGCACGGTCTTTTCGCTGACCTGCCCCCAGGCATTCAAGGCATTGCGCACCCGTCCCGGCAGGACCTGAGCGAGGACATTGGCCGCCACCGCCGGTTGCGCTGCCGGATTGGGCAGCGCGCCCGGCGCGATCTGCGCCATCAGGCGCAGCAGCGCCGACTTGAGATCGGGGGCCGGTTGTCCGTTGAGCAGATTGGCTTCCAGAAACGCGCCGCTGGCGACCACGGCCTGGGCGACGGTTTTCGGATCGGCCATCTGCTGCACGTCCGGCAGGCTGGCCAGCAGGCGTTCCAGGCCGGCGCGGGTCGGCGGCGCCAGGTCGGGGTTCTGGCTCAGGTTTTGCACCAGGCTCAGCAGGCTGTCGAGCGAACCCTGCCGGGCTTGCTGGGCACCCAGTTGCTGGGCCACGGCCAGTTGGTCCATGCGCCCGCTCAAGGGCACGAAATTCAGGCTCTGGTCACTCATCACCTGGGCGCTGAGCAGACTGCCCAGGCGCAGAGGCTGAGGGCTCTCGATGGCCAGAATGTTGCCGGCCTGGGCCGTATTGAGCAAGGTCACCATCGCTTTGTACACCGCTGGTTGCCCGGCGATCTGCGGCAGCATCTGGCTGCTGCTGACCTTGCCCTGCAACAGCGTGCCGACCGGCAGGGCCTGGGTGTCGATGCGCGTCAGGGTCACCGGTGCGTTATTGCCGCGCTCCTGGGTGGTGACCAGCGCCGCGCCCCCGGCCAGATGCGACACCAGCAACGCGGTGCCTTGCGGCACGGGCTGCAGGCTGCTGGCGGTGATCGTCGCCACGCCGCCGCCGGCCAGACTCAGGCGCAACAGCAACTGAAAGTCCTGCGCGCCGGCCTTGACCGACACCACCTCGGCATCGACCGTTTCGCCTAGGGCCAGCAAACTGTCCAGGGGCTGGGTGATCTTCACCGTCTCGGTGTTCGACGCACTGGCGCGCGCGGCACCGCTGGCGGTGGGAAGCGCGGCGAGGTTGCTGATCAGATCAGGCATGATGAAACCTGTGTCGGTTACGCCCTTGGGCAGAGACTGCGCATGTATAATGCGCGGCCACGGCGGCCGGCTCTGCTACACAGCGCCATGGAAGTATAGCGGCCTTGCCCTGCGAAACTTGAGTGCGGCACGGTGCCGTAACCTGCGACCGAACCCGATGAGGCGGATTCTTGACCCCATACCTGCACGCCACCGATCTTGCCTGCGACCGCGATGGGCGCCTGCTGTTCGAGCATCTGCAGGTCCAGGTGGCCGCGGGCGACATGCTCCAGGTGTGCGGGCCCAACGGCTGTGGCAAGACCAGTCTGCTGCGCCTGCTGGCCGGGCTGATGCAGCCTGCAGAAGGGCACGTCGCCTTCGCCAGCCCAGTGCAGCGCAGCGAACGAGCTCGCCAGCTGCTGTGGATCGGCCATGCGACGGCGATCAAGGATGCCCTGAGCGCCGAGGAAAATCTCGCCTGGCTGTGCGCGCTGCATACGCCAGCCAGCCGCGAGCGTATCTGGGCGGCCTTGGCGGCCATCGGTCTGCGCGGCTTCGAAGACGTGCCGTGCCAACGGCTCTCGGCCGGTCAGCAGCGCCGCGTGGCGCTGGCCCGTCTGTATCTGCCCGGCCCGCCGTTGTGGATTCTCGACGAGCCCTTCACCGCGCTCGATGCGCAGGCGGTCGAGCAGCTGGAGCGGCATCTGGTGGACCACTGCGAGCGAGGCGGCATGGTGGTGCTGACCACACACCATGTGCTGGGGCGGACGCCGAATCGCTACCGGCGACTGGAACTGGATGCGAACGCGGCATGAGTGTCTTCGTCCTGTTGCTCAAGCGCGAAGCGCGACTGCTCTGTCGGCGACCCGCAGAGCTGGCCAATCCTCTGGTGTTTTTCGCCATCGTGGTTGCGCTGTTCCCGCTGGCCGTCGGGCCGCAGATGCAGCTGCTGCAAAGCCTTTCCCCAGGCCTGGTGTGGGTGGCCGCGTTGCTGGCGGTGCTGCTGTCGCTCGACGGCTTGTTTCGCAGCGATCTGGAAGACGGCTCGCTCGAGCAATGGGTACTGTCCGAGCACCCCTTGCCAGTGTTGGTGCTGGCCAAGGTGCTGATGCATTGGGCGTTCTCCGGGCTGGCGCTGGTGCTGGTTTCACCGCTGCTGGCCCTGATGCTGGGCTTGCCCGAACGGTGCCTGCCGGTGCTGCTGGCCTCGTTGCTGCTCGGCACGCCGGTGCTCAGCTTGCTGGGCGCAGTGGGGGCGGCGCTGACCGTCGGGCTCAAGCGCGGCGGCCTGCTGTTGGCCTTGCTGACCCTGCCGCTGTACATCCCGGTGCTGATTCTGGGCAGTGGCGCGCTGCAGGCGTCGTTGCAGCAGCTGCCGACCGCTGGCTACCTGTTGTGGCTGGGCAGCCTGACGGCACTGGCCGTGACCCTGGCGCCCTTCGCGATCGCGGCCGGGCTCAAGATCAGTGTCGGCGAATGAACGGACGAGGCCGGGTGTGCGACTGGCTCATGCTTTTGAATACGGGGTCATGAAGAACAAGGTGATGAACTGGACGTGGTTTCACAAGCTCGGCTCGCCCAAGGCGTTCCATGCCCTGAGCGGGCGGGTGCTGCCCTGGCTAGGCATGGCGGCGGCGCTGCTCATCGGTGCAGGCGTGGTGTGGGGCCTGGCCTTCGCTCCGCCGGATTACCAGCAGGGCAACAGCTTTCGCATCATCTACATCCACGTGCCCGCGGCCATGCTTGCCCAGTCCTGCTACGTGATGATGGCCCTGGCCGGTGTGGTCGGTTTGGTCTGGAAGATGAAGATCGCCGACGTCGCACTGCAATGCGCCGCGCCCGTGGGTGCCTGGATGACTTTACTGGCGCTGGCCACCGGCGCCATCTGGGGCAAGCCGACCTGGGGCAGTTGGTGGGTCTGGGATGCGCGCCTGACGTCCATGCTCATCCTGTTGTTTCTCTACCTGGGGCTCATTGCCCTGGGCCAGGCCATCGGCAATCGCGAAAACGCGGCCAAGGCCTGCGCAGTGCTGGCCATCGTCGGCGTGGTCAACATTCCGATCATCAAGTACTCGGTGCAGTGGTGGAACACCCTGCACCAGGGCGCCACCTTCAGCCTGACCGAAAAACCGGCGATGCCCGCGCAGATGTGGCTGCCGCTGTTGCTCACGGTCCTGGGTTTCTATTGTTTCTTCGGTGCAGTACTGCTGCTGCGCATGCGCCTGGAAGTGCTGCGGCGCGAGGCCCGCAGCCGCTGGGTTCAGGAATACCTGGCCGGTGAACTGAAACCGAGGGTCGGCCCATGAGCTTCACTTCGTTCGCCGAGTTTCTGAGCATGGGCCGCCATGGCGTCTATGTCTGGTCGGCCTATGGCCTGTGCCTGCTGGTGCTGATCGTCAACGTGGCCGGGCCGCTACTGGCGCGGCGACGCTACCTGCAGGAAGAGGTGCGACGTCTGCGCCGGGAGGGCCGACCGTGAAACCGCAACGGCGCAAACGCCTGACGCTGATCCTCGCCCTGGTGGCCGGCGTCGCCCTCGCCGTCGGACTGGCCCTTGGCGCATTGCAGCAGAACATCAACCTGTTCTACACGCCCACGCAGATCGCCAATGGCGAGGCGCCGACGGGCACGCGCATTCGCGCCGGTGGCATGGTCGAAAAGGGCTCGCTGCAACGCTCCGGCGACTCGCTGGATGTGCGCTTCGTGGTCACCGACTTCCAGCACAGCGTCACAATCACCTACCGCGGGATCCTTCCCGATCTGTTTCGCGAAGGGCAGGGCATCGTCGCCCTGGGCACCTTGAACGCCAACGGCGTTGTGGAAGCAAACGAGGTGTTGGCCAAGCACGATGAAAAATACATGCCGCCTGAGGTCACCAAGGCCTTGAAGGATTCCGGCCGAATGGGAGCTTCGCAATGATCGGTGCTCTGCTGGTGCCCGAGTTGGGCCACTTGGCGATGATCCTGGCGCTGTGTCTGGCCCTGGTCCAGGCCAGCGTGCCCCTGGTGGGCGCCTGGCGCGGTGATCGACTGTGGATGAGCCTGGCACGGCCGGCCGCCTGGGGCCAGTTCACCTTCCTGGTACTGGCGTTCGCGTGCCTGGCTGTAAGCTTTCTGAACGACGATTTTTCCGTGCGCTACGTGGCCGAGAACTCTAACAGCGCATTGCCCTGGTACTACAAGTTCAGCGCCGTATGGGGTGCCCACGAGGGCTCGTTGCTGCTGTGGGCGCTGATCCTGGGCGGCTGGACCTTTGCCGTGTCGATCGGCTCGCGGCAATTGCCCCAGGTCATGCTGGCCCGGGTGCTGGCGGTGATGGGCATGATCAGCGTCGGCTTTCTGTTGTTCCTGATCCTCACGTCCAACCCCTTCGCCCGCGTGCTGCCGCAGATTCCGGCCAACGGTCGCGACCTCAACCCGTTGCTGCAGGACATCGGTCTGATCGTCCATCCGCCGATGCTGTACATGGGCTACGTCGGCTTTTCGGTGGCCTTCGCCTTCGCCATCGCCGCGCTGCTGGGCGGCAAGCTGGACGCCGCCTGGGCGCGTTGGTCGCGCCCCTGGACCATGGTGGCCTGGAGCTTCCTGGGCATCGGCATCACCCTGGGTTCGTGGTGGGCGTACTACGAACTGGGCTGGGGCGGCTGGTGGTTCTGGGACCCGGTTGAAAACGCTTCGTTCATGCCCTGGCTGGTCGGCACCGCGCTGATCCATTCGCTCGCGGTCACCGAGAAGCGCGGCGTGTTCAAGAGCTGGACGGTACTGTTGGCCATCGCCGCGTTTTCCCTGAGCCTGCTGGGGACGTTTTTGGTGCGCTCCGGTGTGCTGACTTCGGTGCACGCGTTCGCCTCGGATCCGACTCGCGGGGTGTTCATCCTGATCTTCCTGTTGTTCGTGGTGGGCGGCTCGTTGACGCTGTTCGCGCTGCGCGCGCCGGTGGTCAAGAGTCATGTGGGCTTCGGCCTGTGGTCGCGGGAGACCCTGCTGCTGGGCAACAACCTGATCCTGGTGGTGGCCGCTTCGATGATTCTGCTGGGCACCCTGTACCCGCTGGCGCTGGATGCGCTGACCGGCGCCAAGCTGTCGGTCGGTCCACCGTATTTCAATGCGCTGTTCGTGCCCCTCATGGCGATGCTGATGCTGGCCATGGCCGTTGGCGTGCTGGTGCGCTGGAAACACACGCCGACCGCCTGGCTGCGTAGCATGCTGGTGCCGGTACTGCTCGGCAGTGCCGTGCTGGCGCCGCTGGCCGCCTGGTGCCTGGGGGATTTCGCCTGGCAGGTGCTGAGCACGTTCGCCCTGGCGGCCTGGGTGGTGCTGGCCGGGGTGCGCGACCTGCACGACAAGACCCGTCACAAGGGCCTGCCCCGCGGCATTGCCGGCTTGCCGCGCAGCTACTGGGGCATGCAGCTGGCTCACTTGGGCATAGCCGTCTGTGCCCTGGGCGTGGTGTTGTCGAGCCACAACAGTGCCCAACGCGATCTGCGCATGGCGCCGGGCGATGCGGTCGATCTGGGTGGCTATCAGTTCATCTTCCAGGGCGCCGAGCCTTACCGGGGACCGAATTTCAGCGCCCAGCGGGGCAGTGTTCAAGTCCTGCGCAATGGCGTGCAAGTGAGCCTGCTGCATCCGGAAAAACGCTTGTACAGCGTGCAGCAATCGGTGATGACCGAGGCCGGCATCGATGCCGGCTTCACCCGCGACCTGTATGTCGCGCTGGGCGAACCCCTGGAAAACGGCGCGTGGGCGGTGCGGATCCACGTCAAGCCATTCGTGCGCTGGATCTGGCTGGGTGGGCTGATGACCGGTCTGGGCGGCTTCCTCGCCGCACTGGACCGGCGCTATCGCATCAAGGTCAAGGCGCGTGTGCGTGACGTATTGGGCAAAGGGGCCGTGGCATGAAGCGTTGGCTGTTGGCGGTGCCGCTGGGGGCTTTTCTGGTGCTGGCCGTGCTGCTCTACCGCGGGCTCTATCTTGACCCCGCGCAGTTGCCGTCGGCCCTGATCGGCAAGCCGTTTCCCGAGTTCAGCCTGCCTGACACTCAGGGCCAACGAACGCTGACTCGAGCCGATCTGCTGGGCAAGCCGGCCTTGGTCAATGTCTGGGGGACCTGGTGCGTGGCCTGCCGCGTCGAACATCCCGTGCTCAACACGCTGGCCGAGCAGGGCGTGCTGATCTACGGCATCAACTACAAAGATGACAACGTGGCAGCACGGCGCTGGCTGGCCGATTATCACAATCCCTACACGCTGGACATCAACGACAAGGACGGCAGCCTGGGCTTGAACCTGGGTGTGTACGGCGCACCGGAGACCTTCCTTATCGACGCCAGGGGCGTGATTCGCCACAAGTGGGTCGGGGTCATCGACCAGACCGTTTGGCGCGAGCAACTGGCGCCGTTGTACCAGGCGCTGCTCGACGAGGCCCGGCCATGAAGCGCTGGCTGATGCTGTTAATACTGCTGTTGAGCCTGTCCGGCGTGGCACGGGCTGCCATCGATACCTATCAGTTCGCCAACGACCAGATGCGCGAGCGCTTTCACCAATTGACCCAGCAACTGCGCTGCCCCAAGTGCCAGAACCAGGACATCGCCGATTCCAATGCGCCCATCGCCAGTGACCTGCGCCGCGAGATCCATCGGCTGTTGACCGAGGGCAAGGATGACGGGCAGATCATCGACTTCATGGTCGATCGCTACGGTGAGTTCGTCCGTTACAAGCCAGCGCTGACCGCGCGTACCGGATTGCTCTGGTTCGGCCCGGCAGTTTTGTTGGTGGTCGGCGTGGGCGTGATCGCGCTGACCTTGCGACGTCGGCGCAGGCAACCCGCCACCAGCCCGCGGGATCTCGACCCCGCCGAACGCGCCCGTTTGGCCACGTTGCTCGCTCAAAAACCGTTGGATGAAGACCGCCCATGATCGATTTCTGGCTCGCTGCCGGCCTGTTGCTGCTGCTCGCCCTGGGTTTCCTGCTGATACCGTTGCTGCGTGCCCGTGGCAGCCAGCCCGAGCAGGACCGCACCGCCCTCAACGTGGCGCTGTACCAAGAGCGCCTGGCCGAACTGAATACGCAACAGGCTGCAGGCGTATTGACAGCCGCTCAGTTGGAAAGCGGCCAGGCCGAGGCCGCCCGCGAGTTGCTGGCCGATACCGAGGGCGGGGAAGTGGTCGCTGACACCCGTCTGGGCCGCTCGATACCGCTGGTGGCTGCGGTTCTGGTGCCGGTGCTGGGGCTCGTGTTGTACCTGCACTATGGCGCCAGCGACCAGGTCGAGTTGAGCCGCGAGTTCGCCGTACCGCCGACCTCCATGGCGCAAATGACGGCGCGCCTGGAACAGGCTGTGCAGATGCAGCCGGAAGCTGTGGAGGGGGTGTACATCTTGGGTCGGACCTACATGGCGCAGAACCGGCCGGCGCAGGCAGCCGAATTGTTCGAGCGCGCCGCAAAACTCAGCGGTCGTCAGCCAGAGGTACTGGGGCAGTGGGCGCAAGCGCTGTATTTCGCTGCAGGCAAGAAATGGTCCGAGCAGATCCAGGCACTCACTGACGAAGCCCTGCTGGGTGATCCGAAGGAAGCCACCAGTTTGGGCTTGGTCGGCATTGCCGCGTTCGAAGGGCGCGATTTCGACAAGGCCATCGCTTACTGGGAGCGCCTGCAGGCCACCCTCCCGGACAAGGACCCCGCGCGCACGGCATTGCAGGGCGGAATCGAACGGGCTCGTGGCCAACTGGCCGCCGCTGGCAGGTCACCGGTCTCCCAGCCCGCTTCGGCACGCACCGGATTGAAGGTGCAGGTGGCCCTGGCACCCGCCGTGGCGGCCAGGGTCCAGCCGGGCGACAGCGTGTTCGTCTTTGCCCGCGCGGTGTCCGGGCCGCCCATGCCACTGGCGGTCAAGCGCCTGACGGTCGCCGACCTGCCGGCCCAGGTCGAACTGGCGGACAGCGATGCGATGATGCCGCAGCTGAAACTGTCGAACTTTCCCGAAGTCCAACTGATCGCCCGGATATCCAGGGCCGGCCAGCCCACGCAGGGCGAATGGCTGGCGCGAGGTGCGCCGATCGCCAGCGACAGCGCCGCCGTGCAGCAATTGATGATCGACAGCCCTGACCTGTAGAGAGATGCCATGAACCGTTTAGCTCGAATGGCCGTCATCGGCCTGGCCCTGGGCATGAGTGCCTGCGCCGTGCAGCGCCCGTCCGAACCTGCGCCGCAGCCACCGGTGCAGACCCTGCCACCGACAGGACCGAGCACCGCGCCCACTCCAGCCCCACCTGCGACGCCCACGCCACCCGCGCCCAAGCCGATGCCGCGGACCTCGGCCAGCTTCGCCCCGCCTCCGGGCGGTGCCAGTCATTGGGACCCGAGCCTGGGCGTCTACGTGCTCGAAGACCAGCCTGACACCTACTATCGCCAGCGCACTTACTACCGCTGGAACGACGGCTGGAGCTGGGCCACCAGCCCCAAAGGCCCATGGGAAGCCACCGACACCACCGGCGTGCCGGCTGGCTTGGGGCGCAAGCATCCCTGAGGTTTGAACGCGGCGGTTATTGGCCGGTATAGATCTGGTCGAACACGCCGCCGTCGTTGAAGTGGGTCTTCTGCACGCTGCGCCAGTCGCCGAAGGTTTTCTCCACCGAAAGGAATTCGACTTTCGGGAAGCGATCGGTGAATTTGGCCAGCACCGCTGGATCACGCGGACGCAGGTAGTTGTTGGCGGCGATTTCCTGACCTTCCGGCGACCACAGGTACTTCAGGTATTCGTCGGCCGCGGCACGCGTGCCCTTTCTGTCGACGACCTTGTCGACCACGCTGACGGGTGGCTCGGCCTCGGCTGAAACGCTGGGGTACACCACTTCGAACTGATCGCGGCCGAACTCGCGGGCGATCATTTCGGCTTCGTTCTCGAAGGTGATCAGCACATCGCCGATCTGGTTGGTCATGAACGTGGTGGTCGCGCCGCGTCCACCGGTGTCCAGGACCGGTGCCTGCTTGAACAGCTTGCCGACGAAGTCGCGGGCCTTGTTTTCATCGCCACCGTTCTTGAGCACATAGCCCCAGGCCGACAGGTAGGTGTAGCGCCCGTTGCCGGAGGTCTTGGGATTGGGGACGATGACCTGCACGCCGTCCTTGAGCAGGTCGGGCCAGTCCTTCAGCGCCTTGGGGTTGCCCTTGCGCACGATGAACACGGTCGCCGAGGTGAACGGTGCGCTGTTGTTCGGCAGGCGCGTGACCCAGTCGTCGGGCACCAACTTGCCGTTATCGGCCAAGGCATTGATGTCGGTGGCCATGTTCATGGTGATGACGTCCGCCGGCAGACCGTCGATGACCGAACGCGCCTGCTTGCTCGAACCGCCGAAGGACATCTGCACGGTGATGGCTTCGTTGTGTTCGGCTTGCCAGTGCTTCTGGAACGCACTGTTTGTAGTCCTTGTAGAAGTCGCGCATCACGTCGTACGAGACGTTGAGCAGGCTGGGCGCGGCCTGGGCCAGGCTGGTCAGGCCCAAGCCTGCCGCCAACAGCGAGGCACCGATCAATTTTTTCACTGCAGTTCCCTCTTCGAGCGTTCTTGGAAATAGGCGGCATTATGCCTGCGCCCCGCGGCCAGGCGTTATGGGGGCGATTAGATCAAAAAGGGCGGTGCTTATAGCGCTTTCTTGAACAGCGCGTTGCCACACTGGGAGCAGAACGAGGCAGTCTGTTCGTGGCTGCGTTTGTGGCACACCCCGCACTCGTGCTGCAGGCCTTCGCTGCGCATGGCGTTGGCCAGTTCGGCAGTGAAGATGCCGGTGGGCACGGCGATGATCGAATAACCGGTGATCATCACCATCGCCGAGAGCACCTGGCCGATCGGCGTGATCGGTACGATATCGCCGTACCCTACCGTGGTCAGCGTGACGATGGCCCAGTAGATGCCCGTGGGAATGTTGGCGAAACCGTTCTGTGGGCCCTCGACCACGTACATCAGCGTGCCGAACACCGTGACCAGGGTGCTGACACTGACCAGGAAGACGATGATCTTCTGCCGACTGCCACGCAGGGCCGCCAGCAGGTAGTTGGCCTGCTTCAGGTACGGGCTGAGCTTGAGCACGCGGAAGATCCGCAGCATGCGCACCACGCGCACGATCATCAGGTACTGGGCGTCGCTGTAGTAGATGGCCAGGATGCCGGGGACGATCGCCAGCAGGTCGATCAGGCCGTAGAAGCTGAACGCATAGCGCAGCGGCTTGGGCGAGCAGTACAGGCGCAGCAGGTACTCCACGGCAAAAATGAACGTGAAGCCCCATTCGATCCAGGCGAACAGGTCGGCGTATTGGCTGTGCACCGTCTCGACGCTGTCGATGATCACCACCAGCAGGCTGGCGAGGATGATCAGCAACAAGGTCTTGTCGAAGCGGCGTCCGGCAGGGGTGTCGCTCTGGAAGACGACGACGTACAGGCGATCACGCAGAGTGGTCATGGCAAAGGGGTTCCCAAGAAGGCGCACAGCGTAGGAGCTTTGCCGCGTCGGTGCAAGGCTGTGCGCCGACGTCGTCGCCGGTGTTGCGAGGAGGTTCTATTCCGGCGCGCAGCCCTTGAGCACCAGGCGCGTGATGGTGTCGATGGCTGCTTCGTAATCGCTGTCGTCGAGCTTGGCCTTGCCGGTGATCGAAGCGATCTGCCAGTCGAAGTCGGCGTAGGTCTGCGTCGCGGCCCAGATGCTGAACATCAGATGATGAGGGTCCACTGGGGCAATCTGCCCACGATCGATCCAGGTCTGCAGACACTGGATGTTGTGCAATGCCTGGGCGTTGAGCTGCTCGACCTGATCGGCGCTCAGGTGCGGCGCGCCGTGCATGATTTCGCTGGCGAACACTTTCGAGGCGAAGGGCAGGGCGCGGGAGATGTGGATCTTGGAGCGGATATAGGCGCGCAGCACCGCCTGCGGCTCGCCGGCCGTATCGAACGGCGTGGAGGCCTGCAGGATTGGCGTGATGATGCTTTCCAGCACCTCGCGGTAGAGGTTTTCCTTGGACTTGAAGTAGTAGTAGACGTTGGGCTTGGGCACGCCGGCCTTGCTGGCGATGTCCTGGGTCTTGGCGGCGGCGAAACCCTTGTCGGCGAATTCTTCGCTCGCCGCACGCAGGATGAGGGCCTTGTTGCGCTCGCGAATACTGCTCATGGTGGGCAAAGATCCTTGTTTCTGCGCAGTGGCATCCGGCCGCGCCGGAGGGTCTGCGATGGTAGCACCGGCCTTGCCGAGCGCTCAACAACGGCCCGCCGGGGAACTAAGCCGGGGTCCCATGCGTCAGCCACCTAACTCACCCATAAGGATGCTCCCCGTGGCCGCAGGCAATTTGCTGACGCTTCTCGACGATATCGCGACCCTGCTCGACGACGTTTCCCTGGCCGCGAAGAAAACCGCTGGGGTGCTGGGGGACGATCTGGCGCTCAACGCCCAACAGGTCACCGGGGTCAAGGCGGATCGCGAACTGCCGGTGGTCTGGGCAGTGGCGAAGGGCTCCTTGCTGAACAAGGCGATCCTGGTGCCGGCGGCGCTGTTGATCAGCGCGTTCGCGCCGTGGCTGATCACGCCGCTGTTGATGATCGGCGGTGCCTATCTGTGTTTCGAAGGTTTCGAAAAGGTGGTGCACAAGTTCCTGCACAAGGACTCGGCTGCTGACCTTGAGCAGCGCAAGGCTGCCATGGCCGATGCCAAGGTCGATATGGTCGCGTTCGAGAAGGACAAGATCAAAGGCGCGGTGCGCACCGATTTCATCCTTTCGGCGGAAATCATCGTGCTGGCCTTGGGGGTGGTGTCCACGCGGCCCTTCCTGGACCAGGTCGGCGTGCTGGTGATCACGGCGGTGCTGATTACCGTCGGTGTCTATGGGCTGGTGGCCGGCATCGTCAAGCTGGACGATGTGGGGCTGTACCTCAAGCAGAAAACCGGATCGGCCAGCCAGGCGTTGGGCAATGGTCTGCTGTGGCTGGCGCCGGTGTTGATGAAGGTGTTATCGATTCTGGGCACCATCGCCATGTTTCTGGTGGGTGGCGGCATCATCGCCCACGGCCTGCCATTCGTGCATCACGTCAGCGAAGCAGCGGTGGCATTGGCCGGTGGTGGCGTGATGGGCACGGTGGCCAGCACCTTGGTGGACGCGCTGACCGGTATCCTTACCGGCGCCGTGGTCCTGGCCGTTGTCACCCTTGGCAAGAAGCTCTTCGGCAAATCCTAGCCCCTGTAGCAGCGGAGCAAGCCGCGTCCGGTCACGACGCGGTCCGACAGTTACATCGTATATACCGCCGACGCGGCTCGCGCCGCTGCTACAGGCACTGCAAGCCGCGTCCGGCCACGACGCGGTCCGACTGTTACACCGTATCCACCGCCGACGCGGCTCGCGCCGCTGCTACAGGTGCCGCGTCAGGGTTTGCCTGGTGTTCTGCCGGGTTCAGGGCTTCATGCCCAGCCCTGAGGACAGGTCCGTACCCTGGCTCGCCATGGCAGGCGTGACAGGGGACGGTGCGGCGGACGGTTCGGGTGCCTTGTCGGTCGCCTGCTTCACCGTATCCTTGGCAACCGCATAGGCTTCCTGCCCCTTGGACTTGAGCGTATCGGCCAGGTCATCTCGCGTCTGTCCCATCAACTCATTTTCCTTGCGCGTCGAGGGCAATGCCGCGCCCAACGCCGCTCCCAGAGCAATGCCGATGGCCGCAAGCACCAACGGCTGCTCTTTGAGCAGTTGCTCGAACTGACCTTTCACCTCGCTGGCCTGCTCCTGCACGCGTTGACCGACGTCATGAGCCTTGTCGGTGAGCTGGCTTGCCGTAGCGTCCAGAGAATCAGTGGCCCGGTCAGACAGGTCACCCGCCTTGGAGCGCAGGCTTTGTCCGTGGTCACGCGCCGTATCGGCCGCGCCATTCAGGCGATCACCCGCACCCGAGAACGCCTGGCTGACCTGATCCACCACTTGACTGACCTTCCCGCCCAACCCCGACCCACTCGACATCGAACCGGGCTGAAATGGCTTGTTCTGATTCATCGCCAACCAGGCCAGACCGACCCCGGTGAGCACCGTGGGCACCGGATTGTTCTTCAAGGTCGTGCCCAGGTTCTGGAAGAACTCACCGCCGTTGCCCTTGGTGTACGACAGGGCCTGGTCGAACAACTGGCCCGGCGTGAACCGGCTTTCCAGGGAATCGACCAGATTGCTGATGCTGGCACGCTTGGCGTCGATCTCGCGTTCCAGGTCTTCCGGGCTTTTGTCCAGATCGCTATTCAATGAGCTGCTCATGAGACTTTCCTCTTCAATGCTTCCTTGTCCTGTTGCATGGCGTGCAGGGTCCGGTCCGGCGTGAAGTGCGACGCTTCGAACTGCTTCTTGCCCGACTGCAACATGATGAAACCGACGATCACGGTGATACCGCCCACGATCAGCGCGGCGAGCCACAGTTGCATCACGTTACCCAGGCCATACACGGCCGCCATCAGCAGGATGATGAAACCGGCCAATAGCACGATCGCACCGCCCGCCACGGCGGCGATGCCCGCCTTCAGCGTGGTCAGGCTCTGCTGCATTTCGGCCTTGGCCAGTGCCAGCTCTTTGGTGAACAGCTCCGGCACCTCGCGCGTCAACTGCCGCAGCAGGCCGCCGATGGAGGCATCGTCCTGGCGGACCGAGTCCATACGTTCCTGGGGTGTGTCGAACGGATCGTTGCTCATCACAGAGCCTCCCGTGGCGGCGTGGGCGTCGAGTACAGCGTGGTCCCGCCCAGCGGCGGACTGACGGCGGCCTGGGTGGCCGGTTCCGGGGCGCTGGCCGCGGCAGGATCGGCCGACAATGGCGGCACGGAGGTCTGGTATTGCGGTAGGTCGGAAGGCGCAGGCGAGCTCGAACCTGGCGTGGACGGCGCGCTGGCGCTGGCGCGCAGGAACCGCGACAGCGCGAAGCCTATCGCCACGCTGCCGGCCAGGAACACGGCCGGATTGTCCCGTGCCAACTGCGCGCCCTTGTGCAGAAGCTCTTCGGCGCTCTTGTCGCGAACCTGGTCGGCAAAGGTGCCAAGCCCTGATGCCAGTTGACCTAGGTATTGCGACAAACCCAGGGTGTCCTTGCTCTCCAGCGCAGAAGCAGCCGATTGCGCGCTGTCCACCAGGGAATCGATCTGATCGGTGGCCAGGTCGCGCAGGTGTTCGTACTGTTCGGCGCCCTGCTGCTTGGCGTCGCTCAATGCAGCGCCAGCCTCGTCGGCCAGCACCTGCAGGTGCTCTTGCGGCGTGCTGCCTGCGGACGTATTGGCGTCAGCCTCGTCGCTGGCAGGTCGTTGCGTCGTATCCATTGCTTTTCTCCCATCATTGGAATGAGCACAGGGCACAAAGCACAGCTTGCCGAGCACAGGTTTACCGCGACACTCAAGCGGATGACGTCCGCTACTTCTCAATAGTTCACGCCGGTGGATGAATGCCTGATTTAAAGGGTTCGATAAATACGTGTGCGCCTGGCTGAATAACTATCATTGCGCACTTATTGAAACGATAAACCCATGCTAATGTGCCAGCAGTCATTCTTTTATAAATAACCTTTCGTCCGGCTGGCCAATATAAATGGCATTAACTCGGCGAACTATCTTCCTACTTAGGACGGCGTTGTTTCAGTGGCTCTCGTTTATCGGGAGTTGCCGTGTGCCGATCCATGACCCGATAGCATAATTAGATAGCCTGAGGATTTGACAATGTTCTTGCACAACAAGCGTTTGCAATACACCGTGCGCGTTGCCGCACCCAATCCCGGACTGGCTAACCTGTTGCTGGAACAATTCGGTGGCGCACAGGGCGAACTGGCTGCTGCGGCGCGCTACTTCACCCAGGCTCTGGCCGAGGATGATCCGGGCCGCAAGGACCTGCTGATGTCCATCGCCACCGAAGAACTGAGCCACCTGGAAATCGTCGGTTCGATCATCGTCATGCTCAACAAGGGCGCCAAAGGCCAACTGGCCGAAGGCGTGCAGGAAGAGGGCGAGTTGTACCGTGCCATTAACGGTGCTGGCAATGACTCTCATATCACCAGCCTGCTTTATGGTGCCGGTGCGCCCTTGGTCAACTCGGCCGGTGTGCCGTGGACGGCCGCCTATATCGATACCATTGGTGAACCCACTGCCGATATGCGCTCCAATATCGCCGCCGAGTCGCGGGCGAAGATTGTCTACGAGCGGTTGATGAATGTGACCGATGATCCAGGCGTGAAAGAAGCGCTGGGCTTTTTGATGACGCGTGAAATAGCGCATCAATTGTCATTCGAGAAAGCCTTGCACTCCATTCAGCCCAACTTTCCCCAGGGCAAGTTGCCGGGCATGCCGGAATTCACCAACAAGTATTTCAATATGTCGGGTGAGCCGAACGTACGTGGGCCGTGGAATCAGGGTGAAGAGTGGGAGTTCGTCGAATCACCCGAGCCTGCGGTCGACGGCGGTGATGGCAGCGCTTCGGTAACCTTGTCTGCAGACGATGCGGATGTACTGGAAGCCATGAAGCTGCGCACCGAGTCCGATCCGGATGCGGACCCAGTCACCGGGGCCGATCTGGGCTCGGGCAAGGCGTAAGGCACTATGCTCTGAGCGCTGTACGGATCAGGCGCAAAAAAAGCCCCCCGCAGCCAGGCTGCAGGGGGCTTTTTCGTGCTGCACTATCTGCGCATACCCCAGCTGTCGCCGACGCGGCCCGCGCCGCTGCTACAGCGTTCAAGGAATCAGGCGTTCGCTGCGCAGCTTCTCGAACACGTCGAAGAACGCCTGATCGCTGGCCTGAAATTCCGTGAAGCCCAGTCGACGGCTCTTGGACACATCAGTGACCACCTCGATCGGACGGCCCAGATCGGCATCGGTGTGCCAAGGTGAAACCAGCCGATCGATATCCGCTTCGCGCAGGCCATGCTTCTGGGCCAACTGTTGCCATACTTCGGCGTCGTCGGTCATTTGCTCTGCCAGGGGCGTGATCTGCTGCGGATAGGGCGCTGCCTCGACACCGAACCAGTCGGCGATCTGCTGCCACATCCAGCTCCAACGGAATACGTCACCGTTGGTCACGTTGAAAGCCTGATTGGCCGCCGCGGGAGTCGTACTGGCCCAGAGCAACTGTTTGGCCAGCAAACGGGCGTCGGTCATGTCGGTCAGGCTGTCCCACTGCACGCGCGAGCCGGGGAACACGAACGGGCGGCCGGTGGCTTTGCAGATGGCGGCATACACCGCCAAGGTGGTCGCCATGTTCATGGCGTTGCCTACAGCCACACCGGTAATGGTGTGAGGGCGATGCACGCTCCAGGTGAAACCATCGCGCTCGGCGGCGGCGAACACTTCATCTTCCTGGGCGTAATAGAAGTTCTCGACGTCCAGGCGACCCTGCTCCTCACGAAACGGGGTCTGCGGCAGGCTGCCCTTGCCGTAGTTTTCGAACGGGCCCAGGTAGTGCTTGAGACCGGTAACCAGGGCCACGTGCTTGACGCTTCCAGCCGCGCGCAAGGCGTCGAGCACATTGCGCACCATGGCGGCGTTGACGCGGATGTTCTCCGCTTCGGTGTCCTGGCGGGCCCAGGTGGTCAAAAAGACGTGGGTGGGCTTGAGCCCGGCCAGCGCCGTGGCCAGTGAAGCCGGGTCCATCAGGTCAGCCTGGACAGGGGTGACACCCTCGGCCACGGCTGGCTTGCGCGCCAATCCGGCAACCTGCCAACCCTGGTCGAGCAGCAGCCGCGAAGTCGCGCTGCCAACGATGCCGCTGGCGCCTACCACCAATGCAGAATGAGTCATGTTGTCTCCCGTTTTGAATGGATGCTGTGGCGTTGGACCGCAACATCCCGCAGGGGACTGCATCGAATTACGTGTGGTGGGACGTCGCAGCGCGGCTGCGCAGAGCGCCTAGCGCTCGTCGAGGGCGAAGCGGGTCAGGCAGAAGGTACCGACTCCGGCGTCCCGAAGACGCTGCGAGCCTTGCAGTTCGGGCAGGTCGATGATGGCCGCCGCCTCGAACACCTCCGCGCCCATCCGCCGAACCAGATTGGCCGCCGCGATCAGTGTGCCGCCGGTAGCGATCAGGTCATCGAACAGCACCAGCGAGTCCCCTTCGCAGAGGCTGTCGGCGTGCACTTCCAGAAACGCTTCGCCGTATTCGGTCTGATAACCCTCGCACAGCACGTCCGCCGGCAGCTTGCCTTGCTTGCGGAACAGGATCAGCGGCTTGTTCAGCTCATGGGCGACGATGGAGCCGATCAGAAAACCACGCGCATCCATCGCGCCGATGTGGCTGAACTGAGCGTCGATGTAGCGGTGCACGAAACTGTCGATTACCAGGCGCAGGGCCTTGGGTGATTGAAACAACGGGGTGATGTCGCGAAACACCACGCCGGGCTTGGGGAAATCCGGTACGGGGCGGATCAGGGACTTGAAGCTGTGTTCGTCGAAAACCATCGGTCTTAGCTCTGGAAGGGCAGGGATGGCGCAGTATAACCTTCACCGCTGGCCAGTACTGCCCCGCCGGCTGCGGTCATTTGACTAGGCTGTGTGTGAAAAGCCTTGATACTCGGTGATGCTGCGTTGAAAACAGCCTCGGAATGCTCATTTACAACCCGTAAACTCCGCTTCCTCGGCTGTTTTCGCCTTGCCTGACCTTCGTCTCAAGACTTTTCACACAGACCCTAGGGTGCCACCGGCCACCGCGCATAGTTGCTGCGCATCCAGGATGCGCACTTCCTTTCCGTGGGCTTCAAGCAGGCCGTTCTGCTGGAAACGGGTGAACACCCGCGACACTGTTTCCACCGCCAGGCCGAGAAAGTTGCCGATTTCGTTGCGCGACATGCTCAGGCGAAACTGCACGGCCGAGTAGCCGCGGGCGGTATGCCGAGCCGACAGGTTGACCAGAAAGGTGGCGATGCGCTCGTCGGCGGTCTTCTTCGACAGCAGCAGCATCATCTGTTGGTCGTCGCGGATCTCGCGGCTCATCACCCGCATCAGTTGGCGACGCAACTGCGGCAGTTGCACCGACAGCTCGTCCAGACGCTCGAAGGGAATCTCGCACACCGAAGTGGTTTCCTGGGCCTGCGCGGTCACCGGGTACGTCTGGCTGTCCACCCCGGACAGTCCCAGCAGTTCGCTGGGCAGATGAAAACCGGTGATCTGCTCTTCACCGTTGTCACTCAGGCTGAACGTCTTCAACGCACCTGAACGCACCGCGTACACGGCATCGAAGGCTTCGCCCTGGCGAAACAGGAACTCGCCTTTCTTCAGCGGGCGGCCGCGCTTGACGATATCGTCCAGCGCATCCATGTCGGCCAGTTCCAGCGACAGGGGCAGGCACAGGGGCGCCAGGCTGCAGTCCTTGCAATGGGTCTGATGAGTGGCGCGGTTTTTCGCCGGCTCGGACATTGTTCGATCCTTGTGGAAACATCTTGATAAGTACGTGTGACGGGACAAGGGTAACCCAGCCAGCCGCTCTCAGGCCAACAACCGCCATCGGGCTTGGGGAACTACGGATGAGCCACGGGCTCAGCTACAACAGGAAAGCCACCGCGTCACAGCCAAAGGTAGATACCCATGAACACGCTTTTTCGTGCCCTGAAATACAGCGGGGTGATCGGCATGCTCTTGTCGGCCTCATGCGGCGTCGGTGCCGCAACCGGGCTCAGCGCCTCGAGTCCTGCGTCGGGTGGCGGGGGCGGTTCGACCGTGAATACGGCCCCGGCAGCCAACACTGCGCAGCCCCAGGCCAATACCACACGCAACCCGTCCAGCAGCATGAATCGCGCCCCGGCCACCCGAAGTTCGAGTACGATCCAAGAGCCCACGTCCTCCTCACCGTCGGACACGACCGACACCTTGCAACAGCAGCGCCAGCAGAGCGGTGCGCAGATGATCGAAGAACGCAAGGGGCGGGCGGCGGACAGCAACTGACCCCAAACCAGAGGAACAAGCATGTCGAAGAGAATAGCGTTGGTGACGGGCGCCGGCAGCGGCATCGGCCGGGCGACCGCCCTGGGGCTGGCAGCCGATGGTTTCTGTGTGGTGCTGGCGGGCAGACGCCTGGACGCCGTGCAGGCGGTGGCGCAGCAGATCGCAGAGCAGGGCGGTGAAGCCCTGGCAGTGGCGGCAGACGTCCGCGACAGCGGCAGCGTCGACGCTCTGTTCGCCAAGGTCGAGCAGACGTACGGGCGCCTCGATGTGATTTTCAACAATGCGGGCATTGGCGCCCCTGCGGTGCCGATCGACGAGCTGGACGTGGTCAAGTGGGCCGACGTTCTGCAGACCAATGTCACCGGCGTGTTTCTATGCTGCCGCGCCGCGTTCGGGCTGATGCGCCGCCAGCAACCGCAAGGCGGACGGATCATCAACAACGGTTCGATTTCGGCGCACACGCCACGCAGTTTCAGCATGCCCTATACCGCCAGCAAGCACGCCGTGCTCGGCATCACCAAAAGCCTGGCGCTCGATGGCCGCGAGTTCAACATCGCCTGCAGCCAGATCGATATCGGCAATGCCCTGACCGAACTGTCGGCACGCATGACCAAGGGTGTACGCCAGGCCAATGGCGACATCGCCGTCGAACCCATGGTCGACATGGAGCATGTGGTCGATGCAGTTCGTTACATCGCCAAGCTGCCGCTGTCGGCGAACGTGTTGAACATGACCGTGATGGCCACCAATATGCCGTTCGTGGGGCGAGGCTGAAACGCCTCCTCGCGATTCGGGCGGTCTCGCTGCGCTGTCGATCGGCGCGGATCAGGGTTTATCATGGCGCTCTTTCACTTGCGAGCATCCTGCCGGAGCCCTGCCACCGATGTCACTGATCCACCATTCCCGTTCCGCGCCGTCCGAGGACATCAAAAGTCAGCTGCTGCAGATGGTCGTCGACTATCTCACCGACATCAGCAGTCTGGGCATCACCCCGAGCAATCCGCTCTATCAGCTCTACCAGTACGGTGTCGGCTACGAAGTGCATCAGTATCTGGAGGCGATGTCGGGCGGTCGTGAGGCGCGACCGGAACTGGTCCTGGCATTCGACGAAGCGCAGCCGGAAACGCTGGACGGGTTCGCCTTGTTCCTGCGCGCCGAGCACGACCCTTCGGTGTGTACCGTGGCCTACATGGCAGTACGCGCATCGAAACGTCGCAGGGGCGTGGCGAGGGCCTTGCTCGATGTGATCAAGCAGCGTCATGCCCATGTGGAATTGGCCTGCGTGGTGAGCAAGGTGTCGTGGTTCGAAAACATGGGGTTTCAGGTGATCGGCGCGCAAGGACCGCAGGTCAAGCTGAGCAGTGACGGTGAAACGACCGATCAGCCCATTGCGGTACTGGACGTGGCGCCCATCTATGCGTCACTGGAAGTACGGCAGATTCACGCCTATCTGCTCAATCAGCACGGCCGCAAGGCCATGCTCGAAGCCGAAAAAAAGCGTGACCGGCAACTCGACCACATGACCCGCCAGGCCGCCACATTCGCCAGGGACTCACAAATCTGACCGGTTGCCCCATCCCCCTGTAGCAGCGGCGCAAGCCGCGTCATCAACCCCCGCGGTGCCACTGATCGGTCACCGTTTCGAATCCAAGACGCTCGCGCACCGCTCACATCAATGAATATGCAGCGATTTGTTGACCTTGTTCAGCAACCGCTCGCTCGTCCAGGGCTTGGGCAAGAACTCGACGTTCGGCCCCAACACCAGGTCGCGACCGGAGAAACCGGAAGTGAGCAGGATCGGCAGGGCAGGCCAGCGCTCGGCGGCCAACATGCTCAGATCGTAGCCGTCCATTTTTCCGGGCATGCGAATGTCGCTGACCACCATGTTGACCTCGCCTGGATGGGTTTCCAGAAAGTCGCAACCTTGGTCGGCCGTCTGAAATGCCGTGACCTTGAAGCCTGCATCTTCAAGTACCGTCGTCAGCAGATCACGGATAAGATCTTCGTCTTCGAGGACCAGAATGGAGGCGGTGGGCATGGGGCGTACCTTCAAAGATGCATAAGCGGCTACACAGTCGACTGATACAACTTGAAAGGGTTCTGTGCCAAGAAAAAAAGACTGACGAAAGGGCATAAACTGTTGCGTACAAGTAACGGATATGCAAAGAGATTCAGCCCAAATCGACGATGTCGAATAAAGTCACCGGCGGTATCCTTTGCCTTCGCAGCGCTCACCTCGCTGGCTGGCTGATCACCAAGCGCAGGTGCTAACCTCATGCCGAGCGCGCCACTGTCTTGCGCCAGAGCCCCGTTGGCTCGGCACCCTTTCGAACGAGTCTGATCATGAACAAAGCAACAGGCATCCTCGCTGGCATCATAGTCGTGGCCGCAGCCGCCACCGTGGGTGGGGCCTGGTACACCGGCACTCAGCTGGAGCCGGTCCTGAGCACTGCCATCACGCAAGCCAACCGGGAATTGGCGGCGTCCTTCAACGTCGACGGCCAACCCGGCATGCAGATCGAACTGCTGTCGCTGGACCGACGTTTCTTCACCAGCACGGCGCACTACCGCATCAGACTCAACAACCTGCAGGGCGACAGTGGACCTGAAAGCCGCGAGCTGTTGCTGGTCGATCACATCGAACACGGGCCACTGCCATGGTCGCACCTCAAGGCCTTCAGGCTCATGCCGGTGATGGCGGCCAGCAACTTCGAGCTCGAGCGTAACGCCGATACCCAGGCCTGGTTCGCCATGAGCCGGAATCAGTCGCCGTTGCGCGGTCAGGTCAGCCTTGGCTACGACGGTGCCAGCGATACCCGCCTGCAACTGTTGCCGCTCGACGCCCGCGAAGGCAATGACACCGTCCGGTTTTCCGGCTTGAATGCACACCTGACGCTGAACGCCGACGCCAGCCGCTACAGCCTGACCGGTCAGAGCGATGAACTGCTCGCCGATATCGAAGGCCAGGCCGGACGCCTCCAGGCGCAGTTCAAAGGCCTGAGTTTCGACACCGGTGGCACCCTGGGCGCCTCCGGCCTGTACCTGGGGCACTCCGATCTCAAGCTGGCTCAGGCCAGCCTGCAAGGCGCCGATGTTGCGCCCGTACGCGTGGAAAATCTTTCCGCTTCCGGCCTGATGCAGGAAGTCGAAGGCAACCTGGATGTCCAGGCCAGCTACAGCGTCGGCGCCTTGAACTATGCCAGCCGCCCGGTCGGCGCGCTGCAGATGAGCGTCAAGCTGGCCAACCTCGACATCGCCGCCAGCCGCGAATTCGGCGATCTGTACCAAACCGTCATCGCCCCGCAGTGGCAGACACCTCTGTCTGATGGCACCTTACCGCCCCTGCGCTTGACCCAGGTACAGCGCCAACAACTGGACGCGGTCATCGGCAGGCTGCTCGATGCCAAGCCCCGCTTGCAACTGGAGCGGTTGAGCCTGACCACCGAACACGGTGAGAGCCATTTGAGCATGACGGCGCAACTGGCCAATCCGGCGCCGACGCAACCAGGCTCTCCTGCCTATTGGCCTGCGCTGATCGCCAGTCTGCAGGCCGATCTGCAAGTGTCCAAGCCGATGCTGGCCGACGTGGGCAGTCTGCAAGCCAGCTTGCAAGGGCAGAGCGACCCGGCACGGGTGGCCCAGGCCGGACGTGATCTGACTGCAACCATTGCCGGCTTGGGGCAGATGCTGGGCCTGGTCAAGGATGAAGGCGAACACTTGCGCGCTACCCTGCGCTACAGCGATGCCGTGGTGGATTTCAACGGTCAGAAGATGCCGCTGCAGCAATTCGCCCAGATGCTCGGCCAGGTCGGCGTCATGGGGCAGCGCTGAGGGCAGGGGTGCCGCAAGCGTCAGTCGCGCTGCGGCGGCAGCATGCGTTCGAGCATGCCGTCGCGCCGCACCGCCACGTGCCATACCGTGGCGGCCACGTGCATGACGATCAGGCCGTACACCGCAAACTGGCCCCACACATGGACGGTGTTGGCCAGTTTGCCCAGGTCCTCGTTCTTGGCGAATCCAGGCAACGATACCAGGCCGAAGAACGGCACGTCCTGGCCATTACCCGCCATCAGGTAGCCAGTCACCGGCATGGCCAGCAGTACGGCGTACAACAGGCCATGGTTCAAGTGGGCGAGCATCCTGGTGCACGCGCCGATGTCCGAACGATAGGCCGGAGCTGGGTGCCGCCAGCGCCAGGTCAGCCGGATCAGCACCAACAGGCCGACGCTGATGCCCATGGATTCATGGGCCAGGTACCAGAGCACCCGCACCGGGCCGGGTGGGAAGTTCTCCGCGACCCAGACACAGGGCAGTACCAGGCACAGCGCGGCGACCGTCAGCCAGTGCAATGCCTGGGCGAAGCCGTTGTAGCGTTCGATCACCATCCTCTCACTTCCTCAAGCGCCGCACCTGGCGGACGTATCTCGACGTCGGCGTGCCGACCGGCTGCACCCACTGGGTCATAGTATGTCCGTTAATACCGTGGTGCGAACGGCGTACCGGTCAGGCGGGCATTGTCCGATGACCCTATAACCGCCAGTCGGAAAAGATGAATCGATTTACGTTTCTGTTTCATTTCATTCAATAGCGGCAAGTCGGTGCCGATAGCCCCTGCAACTACACAGCGGACCTATCGGCCATGCACAAAACCCTGAAATTCAGCCACAAGATTCTCCTGGCCGCCTCGCTCATCGTGACTGCAGCCTTCGCGCTATTCACCTTGTACAACGATTATCTGCAGCGCAACGCCATTCGCGACGACTTGGAAAGCTACCTGCACGAAATGGGCAGCGCCACGTCCACCAACATCCAGCACTGGCTCTCGGGTCGTATTCTGCTGGCCGAAACCCTGGCCGAGAGCGTTGCCCTCAACCCCACTGCCGAGGCCGTGGGTGCGTTGCTCAAGCAGAAAACCCTGCTGGCCAACTTTGATTTCGCCTACCTGGGCGACGTCTCCGGCAACTACTTTCTGGAGCCACCGGACACCATGCCCGAAGGCTACGATGCGCGCACGCGGCCCTGGTACACCGATGCCATGAGTGCGCGTCGGACCGTTCTCACCGAGCCCTACATCGATGCCGCCAACGGCAAGACCATCCTCACCATCGCTACCCCCGCCATGAGCAGCAACGGCCAGCCGGTCGGCGTCGTGGGTGGCGACTTGAGCCTGGACACCCTGGTCAAGACCATCAACTCGCTGGATTTCGACGGCGGTGGCTACGCCTTTCTGGTCAGCGGCGATGGCAAGATCCTGGTTCATCCCGACAGCCAGCTGGTCATGAAATCTCTCAAGGACGTGTACCCGCAGCACACCCCGCGCATCGGCGATGACGTGACCGAGGTCGAACGCGATGGCCGCGTCTCCATCGTCACCTTCGCCAAGGTCGAGGGCCTGCCTTCGGTGGACTGGTACATCGGTCTGAGCATGGACAAGGCCAAAGCCTACGCCATGCTCAGCCAGTTCCGCAGCTCGGCGGTGATCGCCACGATCGTCGCCGTGGTCCTGATCATCGCCTTGCTGGGCATGCTGATTCGCCTGCTGATGCAGCCGCTTCATACCATGGGCCGGGCCATGCACGACATCGCCGAGGGCGAGGGTGATCTGACCCGTCGCCTGAGCATCCACAGCGCCGATGAATTCGGCACCCTGGCCCTGTCCTTCAACCGTTTCGTGGAGCGTATCCACGACTCGATCCGCGAAGTGTCCTCGGCCACCGGCCAGGTCAACGAAGTGGCCCAGCGGGTGGTCAGCGCCTCGAACTCTTCGATGCTCAACTCCGATCAGCAGGCCAATCGCACCAGCAGCGTGGCGGCGGCCATCAACGAACTGGGCGCCGCCGCGCAGGAAATCGCCCAGAACGCCGCCCTGGCTTCGCAGCACTCCAGTGCCGCGCGCAATCTGGCCGCCGATGGCCAGGCCGTGGTCGGCCAGACCATCAGCGCCATGAATCTGCTGTCGCAGAAAATCAGCGGCTCGTGCGGCAACATCGAAAGCCTCAATGCCAGCACGGTGAACATCGGTCAGATCCTGGAAGTGATCACCAGCATTTCCCAGCAGACCAACCTGCTCGCGCTCAATGCCGCCATCGAAGCAGCGCGGGCTGGCGAAGCAGGGCGCGGCTTCGCCGTGGTCGCCGACGAAGTGCGCAATCTGGCGCACCGTACCCAGGAATCGGCCCAGCAGGTGCAGGGCATGATCGAGCAGTTGCAGGTGGGAGCGCGCCAGGCCGTCATCCTGATGAACGAAAGCCAGGGCCAGAGCGAATCCAGTGTCACCATCGCCAACCAGGCCGGCGAACGTCTGGTCAGCGTGACCCAGCGCATCGGCGAGATCGACGGCATGAACCAGTCGGTGGCCGCAGCCACCGAAGAGCAGACCTCGGTGGTGGAATCGATCAACGTCGATATCACCGAGATCAACACCCTCAATCAGGAGGGTGTCGAGAACCTGCAATCCACTCTGCGCGCGTGCGCCGACCTCGAGCAGCAGGCGTTGCGCCTCAAGCAGCTGGTCGGCAGTTTCCGCATCTGACCACCCGGCCAGCGCCGGCACGACGGCTTCCAGGGAAGGAGCCGCGTCAGGCTACAGATCCATCGCCACGCTGAAGGTCAGATTGCGCGGTTCGCCCGGCATCGCCCAGTAGTTGCTGTAGGAACGCTCGAAGTACTTCTCGTCGAACAGGTTGTTCAGGTTGACGCCCAGGGTGACCTTGTCGCTGGCCTTGTAGTGCGCCAGCAGATCGACCGTGTGGTAGGCGGGCAGCTCGAAATTGCCCCCCGACTCCCCGGACCGGTCGCCCACGTAGGTGAACGCTGCACCGATATCGGAACCGCGCAGCCGGCCATCCTGAAACTCATAGACGCCCAGCAGGCTGGCGCTGTTGCGTGCCACACCGAGCAGGCGGCTGCCCTTGGGCACGCTGGCGTCGCCCTCGGTCACCTCGGCATCGATCCAGGCGTAGGCGCCGATAACACGCAGCGCGTCGCTCAGCTGGCCGCTGAACTGCAGGTCGACGCCCTGGCTACGGGCTTTGCCGATGGCCCGGTTGAGGTTGCTCGTCGGGTCCAGCGCCAGCACGTTCTCCTTGTCGATGTGGAAGGCTGCCAAGGTGGCGCTCAGGCGTTCGTCGAACAGTTCGGCCTTGAAACCGGCTTCGTAGCCGATGCCTTCTTCCGGGTCGAATGACCTGCCACTGGCATCCAGGCCGTTGTTGGGCTTGAACGAGGTGGACGCATTGGCGAACACACCCCATTGCGGCGTGAGCTGGTAGAGCAGGCCGGCACGCTGGGTGAAGGCGTCCTGGCGCTGGGTACTGCGGTTGCCAGTGGTGTAGTCGGCGATGCGCTGGTCGAAATGCTCGTAGCGAACCCCGAGCATGCCGCGCAGCTTTTCGCTGAAGACCAGTTGATCCTGCAGGTTCAGCGCGTGGCTGCGCACATGCTCGCGGAAGTCGGTGCCCGAACGCGCGCCGGTGGGTTTGGCCTGACCATACACCGGATTGAAGATGTCGATGGGATAGGCACCGGCTGTGTTGGTCACCCGTTCGTTCTTGCGGTAATCCTCGTACTCGGTGCCGATCAACAGTTCATGCTGCACGCTGGCGGTGTCGAGAAAGCCGCGCAGCTCGACCTGGCTGATGCTGTCGTGCCAATCCATGTCGCGCTCGCGATAGCGGCGGTTGACGGTGCGTCCGTCGGCGTTGAGCGCGCGGGCCTCGCTGGCATCGCCGCTCAGCTCGCCCTGTTTGTAGTGGCTGGCCACGCGCAGTTGCCAGTCGTCGCTGAGGCGGTGCTCCAGCGTGGCCTGGATACGGTTGTTGTCGTTGTCGATGAAACCGTCATTGGGCTCGCCGAGAAAGGTCCGCCGCGAGCCGCCACCCCAGCCGTTGCCAGGTGCCACCACACCGCGGTCGAACACCGACTGATGCCGCACCAGTTCGGTCTCCACCAGCAATGAAGTGTCCGGATCCAGTTGCCAGCTCAACGACGGCGCCACGTACAACCGCTTGCTCTGCACATGGTCACGAAAGCTGTGGTTGTCCTCCACCGCCAGGTTGACGCGGCTGAGCACCTGACCTTCGTCATCGAGCGGGGTGTTCAGGTCCAGGCTGGTGCGGTAGCGATCCCATGAGCCGGCACTGCCGTACAGGCGAGCGAAGGAGTCGGCCTGCGGTTTCTTGCTGACGATGTTGACCGTCCCACCGGGGTCGCCCCGCCCGTACAGGCTGGCGGCCGGCCCCTTGAGCACCTCGATGCGCTCGATGCTAGACACGTCCGGTGTAGCGGGGTAGCCACGGTTGGCGCTGAAACCGTCGCGGTAGAACTCCGAGGTGGTGAAGCCGCGCACGCTGTATTCGTACAGGGTCAGCCCGCCGAAGTTGTTCTGCTGGGACACCCCACCTGCGTATTGCAGGGCCCGCTCCACGTTGGTGCTGCCCAGGTCCTGAAGAACCTGTACCGGGACTACGCTCACGGCCTGGGGGATGTCCTTGATCGCAGCGTCGGTCTTGGTCGCGCTGCCCGAGCGCGTGGCGCGGTAGCCTGTGACCGGGCTATTGGCCGTCTCCATCTCGCCGCCAGCGGTCACGCTGATGGCTTCCAGTTCAAGGGTCTCGGGCGGGGTTTCGGCATAGGCGGGCAAGCCCAGCACGCTGAAGGCGAAGCCGGCCAGGGGGGCGAAGCGAGGTGAGCGCATGTGCAGCAGTCCATTGATGATTATAGTTATATTATAACGTCATGAATTGCGCCACTGCCTAGCTCTTTTCAACATCCTCTGGAAGCGGTGTTCCTTCCTGAGCCAACCGATGTGGCGCTTGGTCGCAGCTTGGCGCTCGAGAATCATTGATCTGGATCAATGGCCGTCTGGCGGTGCGGGCAGAAAATCCGCCCACCTACCGACCCGCCCGACACCGAGTGCCACCCATGTCCGGACACTTCGACTTCCTCAAGAAACCGCTCGCCCGGGAAATCGCCGTGATTGTGCTGATCAAGCTGGTCCTGCTGCTGGGCATTCGCAGCCTGTGGTTCGACGCGGGCGTAGACGTCAAGGATGACGGCACCACCGTCGGCCAGCATGTGCTCGGCTCCGCTTCCCCACCTCTCGAGAAGAACTTGAAATGATCTCCGAATCAGTCGTCGACCTCTCTCGGCTGCAGTTCGCCATGACCGCGCTCTATCACTTTCTGTTCGTGCCCCTGACCATCGGCATGGCGTTCCTGCTCGCCATCATGGAATCGGTCTACGTCATGACCGGCAAGCAGGTGTACAAGGACATGACCCAGTTCTGGGGCAAGCTGTTCGGCATCAACTTTGCCCTGGGCGTGACCACCGGGCTGACCATGGAATTCCAGTTCGGCACCAACTGGGCCTATTACAGCCACTACGTGGGCGATATCTTCGGTGCGCCGCTGGCCATCGAAGGGCTGATGGCGTTCTTCCTCGAATCGACCTTCATCGGCTTGTTCTTCTTCGGCTGGGACCGCCTCTCACGCAAGCAGCACTTGGCGGTGACCTGGCTGGTGGCGCTGGGCTCGAACCTTTCCGCGTTGTGGATCCTGATCGCCAACGGCTGGATGCAGAACCCGGTGGGCGCCGAGTTCAACTTCGTCACCATGCGCATGGAGCTGACCAGCTTCAGCGACCTGCTGTTCAACCCGGTGGCCCAGGTCAAGTTCGTCCACACCGTGGCCGCCGGCTACGTCACCGGCGCGGTCTTCATCCTGGCGATCTCCAGCTGGTACCTGCTCAAGGGCCGCGACATCGCTTTCGCCCGGCGCTCGTTCGCCATCGCCGCCGCGTTCGGCATGGCGTCGATCCTCTCGGTGATCGTGCTGGGCGATGAGTCCGGCTACGAGATCGGCGACGTGCAGAAAACCAAACTGGCCGCCATCGAAGCCGAATGGGAAACCGAACCGGCGCCAGCCGCCTTTACCTTGTTCGGCCTGCCCAACCAGGCTGAACAACGCACCGACTACGCGGTGAAGATCCCCTACGTCATGGGCATCATCGCCACCCGCTCGGTGGACAAGCAGGTCACCGGCATCAAGGACCTGGTGATCGAGCACCAGGCACGCATCCGCAATGGCATGCAGGCCTACGCACTGCTGGGGCAACTGCGTGGCGGCGACCTCAGCGAACAGACCCTGAGCGCCTTCAATCAGGTCAAGAAAGACCTGGGCTATGGCCTGCTGCTGAAGAAGTACACCGACACCGTGGTCGACGCCAGCGACGCGCAGATCGAGGCCGCCGCGCTGGACTCGATCCCCGGTGTGGCGTCGATCTTCTGGACCTTCCGCCTCATGGTGCTCAGCGGCGTGCTGATGCTGGGGCTGTTCATCTGCGCCTTCTGGGCCTCGATCCGCCGCGACGAAACACGCAAACCCTGGCTGCTCAAGTGGGCGCTGTTCAGCCTGCCGTTGCCGTGGGTCGCGACCCAGACCGGCTGGTACGTCGCCGAACACGGCCGCCAGCCCTGGTCGATCGGTGAAGTGCTGCCCACCCACCTGTCGGCGTCGAGTCTTTCCACGGGTGACGTCTGGGGATCGCTTCTGGCCCTGGCCGCGTTCTACACCGTGCTGCTGGTGATCGAGATGTACCTGATGATCAAGTTCACCCGGCAGGGCCCGAGCAGCCTGCACACCGGTCGCTATCACTTCGAACGCGGGGCGGCGTTGCCCCACGGTCCGCTACAGGGAGCCATCTGATGTTCGATTACGAGAATCTCAAGTTGATCTGGTGGGTGTTGGTCGGCGTGCTGCTGATCGGCTTTGCCCTGACCGACGGGTTCGACCTGGGTGCCGCTGTGCTGATGCCCTTCGTCGGCCGCAATGACAACGAGCGCCGTGTGGTGATCAACACCATCGCACCGCACTGGGATGGCAATCAGGTCTGGCTGATCACGGCCGGTGGCGCCTTGTTCGCAGCCTGGCCACTGGTCTACGCCGCAGCCTTCTCCGGCCTTTACTGGGCCTTGCTGCTGGTGCTGTTCGCCCTGTTCGTGCGTCCGGTGGGCTTCGATTACCGCAGCAAGCTGGCCAACACGCGCTGGCGGCAGAGCTGGGATTGGGGCCTGTTCGTGGGCGGCGTGGTACCGGCGCTGGTGTTCGGCGTCGCCTTCGGCAACCTGCTGCTGGGCCTGCCGTTCCGCTTCGACGACACCTTGCGTTCCAGCTACCACGGCTCGTTCTGGCAACTGCTCAGCCCCTTCGGCGTGCTCGCCGGCGTGGTCAGCCTGAGCCTGCTGAGCCTGCACGGCGGAACCTGGCTGATGATGCGCACCGAAGGCGCGATCGCCGGACGCGCCCGGCAGGCTGCCGTGGCCATGGCGGTACTGTTCGTGCTGGCCTTCGGCGGCGCCGGTGCCTGGTTGGCGAGCGGTCATGTGCAAGGCCTGGTGATCAGTTCGAATCTGGACCCGCAACTGGCGCTCAACCCCTTGGCCAAGACGGTCGTCAGCGGCAACCCAGGCTGGATGGGCAATTACGTGCGCCATCCGCTGACGGCCATCGCGCCGGTGCTGGGCATGCTTGGCGGTGTGCTGGCGCTGTTGGCCGCCGCAGGCCGGCGTGCCTCGCTGGCCTTCGCCGGCAGCAGCCTGGCGATCGTCGGCACGCTATGCACCGCAGGCTTTGCGCTGTTCCCGTTCGTCATGCCCTCCAGCCTGGATCCGGCGTCGAGCCTGACCGTGTGGGACGCGGTGTCCAGCCACAAGACCCTGCTGATCATGCTGGTCGCCGCAGGCATCTTCGTGCCCTTGATCCTTTGCTACACGCTGTGGTGCTACCGCCGCATGTGGGGCCGGGTCACCACCGCTCAGATCGAGCAGAACGCGCACAGCCTTTACTGAAGGAGCCTGACTATGTGGTATTTCGCCTGGATTCTGGGAGTGCTGCTGGCGTGCAGCCTGGGCATCATCAACGCCCTGTGGCTGGAAGCCTCCAACGCCCTGGACGAGGACCCTGCGGATGAACGCTGAAGCGGCGCCCGCGCTCCGCACGCCCGGCTGGCGCTGGCTGTCATTGCTGCTCGCCGGACCGATCAGCCTGGTGTTGCTGTTGCACCCGGTGGCCTTGCTCGATGCCCAGGGACATTACAGCCATGGCCTGCTGAGCCTGATGATGTGGGGCATTGCCGCCGGATACGTGCACGGGGTCGGCTTCGATCCGCGTGCCTGGGCCTGGCGCCTGATCTTTCACCCCTTGCTGGGGTGGGCCTTGATGGCCCTGGGTTACTGGGTACTGTTGCGTAACCTCTGAACCCACCCACAACGGGTATTCAGGCCGCGCGACGCAGCGAGATGAACATGGCGTCGTCGGCCAGGATGGCGGCGATCATCGCGCCAGTTTCGGCCAGGCGCCGGGCCAGGTCCTCGTCCGGAATGTGCAGGTCCCAGCGCGTCGAGTTGTCTTCCAGCATCGGCATATCGTCGACTTCGCGCAGCGCGGCAAGGAACGCGGCGGGCTGTGGCAGGTAAGTGGTGAAGCCGTCGCCCTTGAGCGCAGCGGTATGAATGCCCAACTGCGCGCAGACCTGCGCCTTGGCAGCGATGTCGTCACGGTCGGCCTGGCGCGATTGTTCAATCAGCGCCGCCAGCGGCGCGTCCACCAACTGCCCGCCGGCGATCAGCGCAGGGCCCGTGGCCCAGGCTTCGCTGGGGCAGTCCTTCATGTCCGGACGCAGCGGGATGTGCGGATTGATCTCCATCGGATAGATGCGACACACCAGCGGCCGCTCGGCATAGATACCGCAGCGGTTGTCGGCGTTCAGATTCCGGCAGGGGCCCAGGTTGTAGGCTGCGAAGGTGATCGAGACGTAGGCGGGCGCGCTGCCGCACAGCACCGGGAGCGAGCGACGGCGGGCATGTTCCTGCTGGGCGTGGCTGAGGTTGAGGCTGTGCAGGCCGGGGCCGTTTTCCAGGAAGGCTTCGAGCAACACGATCAGTTGACCGCCATCCTCCGCCCAGCGCCGCGCCTCGGCCAGGGTCAGCGGTACGTGGTGGTCGCTGCAGCATTTGCCGCACCCGGTGCAAGAAAAACGTGTGTCCATGCAAACCCCGTCTGAACTAGATGAATGACGAAAACGTGGCGCTTCGTCATCAGTGAGAGGGGAGAGAGCAGATTCCGTGCCAGCCTGACTTCAGCCACCGAGCAGGTCATGGGCGTCCAGCAGCCTGTAAGCCACTTGAGGGTTCTTTTCCAGGCCGCGACGGATGGCCGCCGGAATCGACTGCCGCGTCTTGCGACACAGTCCCGGCAACGCCTCGATGTGAATGGCAATGCCGCGCATGCTGCGCACGGTGCTCGCGCCTGGCGTGACTTCCACGCGCAGCCCGAGCTGCTCGAAGATGCGTTGTTGCAGGCGCCGCAGCTCCTCCAGGCTTTCCACGTTCTCCAGGCGTTCGAGCAGGCGTTTCTCTTCCTCGCGAGTCAGGCGCAGGATGCGCAAGTCGGCGTCGGGTAACGCGTGCAGCCGTTCGCGCTCGCAGATGCAAGCGCCGGGTGGGCAGGGTTGGCGAGCGACAGGGGCCATGTTCATGACCCGCAGCATAGCCATGGTGCAGGTGATTTGCACAGGGGCTGTCGACAGGCCGGGTGCTCGTCCATACTGGCGCGAATTCATCCGTTCCCAAGGCCTTACATGTCCAGAAGTCGGCTCGTCGTGCGCCATGGCGCACCGAGCATCCTCCTTGTACTGCTCGCCGCCTGTTCCACCCAGCGCGCCGGCCAACCCCCGGCGCCTTCGTCCGAGCAGGTGCGCGCCAAGCTCGTGCAGCTGTTGCCCGGCAAGGTCACCGACCGTGAGGGCTGGGCCGCCGATATCGAAACCGCCCTGAAGGTGCAGGACATCGCCGGCACCGACGACAACCTCTGCGCAATACTGGCGGTAGCTGAGCAGGAATCCACCTTTCAGGTCGACCCCAGCGTACCGGGCCTGGGCAAGATCGCCCGCCAGGAAATCGACCGCCGCGCAGGGCGCGTGCATGTGCCCGGTTTTCTCGTCGACACTGCCCTGGGCATCCGCTCGGGCGACGGTAAAACCTATGCGCAGCGGCTGGAAGCCGCGCGCTCGGAGAAACAGCTCAGCGAAATCTTCGATGACTTCACCGGCATGGTGCCCCTGGGCCGACAGCTGTTCGGCACCTTCAACCCGGTGCGTACCGGCGGGCCGATGCAGGTCAGCATCGACTTCGCCGAGAAACACCGGGCGGGCTACCCCTACACGGTGGACGGCTCGATACGCCGCGAAGTGTTCACCCGGCGCGGCGGCATGTACTTCGGCATTGCCCATCTGCTCGGCTACCCGGCCAGCTATGAACGACCGCTGTATCGCTTCGCCGACTTCAACGCCGGCTGGTACGCCAGCCGCAACGCCGCGTTCCAGAACGCCGTGAACCAGCTGTCCGCCAGCCGCCTGGCGCTCGACGGTGACCTGATCCGCTACGACTCCAGCGCCGCGAGCAATACCGAGCTGGCCGTGCGGGGGCTGGGCAACCGCTTGAACATGAGCGACCGCGACATTCGCCGTGCTCTGGAAGAGGGGGAGACCGTGGATTTCGAGAAGACCACGCTTTACCAGCGTACCTTTGCCCTGGCCGACAAGGCCGCTGGCAAACCGATACCACGCGCGATCCTGCCCGGCATCAAGCTGCAGAGTCCGAAGATCACCCGCAACCTGACCACCGCCTGGTTCGCCCAGCGCGTCGACGAGCGCTACACCCGCTGCATGGCCCGCGCACGCTGAGCCTGATCGGCATGCTCAATCCGCGCGCAGTACCAGGGGTTCGGCCAGGCTGTAGCCGAAACCGCGCAGGGTCTGCAACGCCTGCGGGCAGTCCAGCTGTGCGAGCTTGCGGCGCAGGTTGCACACGTGGCGCTCGATCAGTGCGGTCCTGGGCTCGAGGCCCGTGCCCCATAGCTGCTGCTCGATGGACTCCCGGCTGACCGCGCCGGGGGTGCTCGCCAGCATGGCTAGCAAGCGATGCTCGCTCACCGTCAGGCTCTGTTGACGTTTACCTCGCCCAACCATCAGCCGCGAAGGTGACAGCCACAGACGCGATGGCGGTAGCGCCGCCGCCCGGGGACGCGGCCGAGCCAAGGCCTGCAGGCGCGCCAGCACCTCGGCGGGGGCCACCGGCTGCGCCAGGCACGCATCGGCACCGGCGCGCAGCGCAGCGATGCGCGCCAGCCGGTCGTCGTCGGCCAGCAGTACCATCACCGCAGCATCGCCCCGGTTCGCCAGGCAATGTTGCAGCAGGCCATCGCCGGATCGTTCCAGCGCCAGGACGATGAAGCCGTACCGTTCCTGCGCCAGTGCCTGCGCTGCGGCGGCCGTGCCGACCGTGCTCAGGGCCGTAGGGTGTTCCGCCAACCCCTGTTGCAGGGTCGGATCGGGCTTATCGCTGATATAGAGCAGGTTCATGGTCACACCAATGCCTTGCTTTGTCGGCACCACAGGGTCATCCGCGTGCCACCTTGTTCGCTGCTGCCCACCTCAAGGGTGAATCCGTGCAGCTTCACCACTGCCGCGACGATCGACAGCCCCAGCCCGAAACCGCTGTGCTGGCCATCGCCCTCGCAGCGATAGAAACGTTGAAAGATCGCCTCACGTTCCTCGGGCGCGATGCCCGGCCCGCTGTCGCTGATCTCCAGCCGCGTGGCGCCGTTCTCTGCCGTGGCGCGCAGCACCACCAGGCCATCGGCCGGGGTGAACTTGATGGCGTTGCTGAGCAGGTTGCCCACGGCCTCGAACAGCAGCGCGCGGTCACCATGCAGCATTGGCAGCGTGTTCGGCACGTCCAGGCGCAGATTGATGCCCTCGTCTTCGGCCAGGGGCAGATAGAAGTCGTGCAGCTCGTGCAGCAGGGGTTGCGGGTCGAAGGAAATGAAGCCCGAACGTCGGCGGTGGTCCTCGATTTCGGAGATACGCAACAAGCCACGGAATCGCGCCATCAGCGTGTCGGTTTCAGCGATCACCTCATCCAGTTGCAACGCCTGGCGCGAATCCGCCGGCGCCTCCTGCTGGATACGGTAAAGCTGCGCACGCAGGCGGGTCAGGGGCGTGCGCAAGTCATGGGCAATGTTGTCGCAGACACCCTTGACCTCGATCATCAGTTGCTCGATACGTTCGAGCATCGCGTTGACGATGGCCGCCAGCATGTCCAGTTCGTCGCGCCGGTCCGACAGCGGCAGGCGGGTAGTCAGATCACCGGCCACGATTGCATCGGCGCTCGCTTCGATGGCGCGGATGCGCCGCAACGGCCTGCGCCGTAACAGGTGCCAGCCGGCAATGCCGGGAATGATCGTCAGGGAAATGCCCCACAGCAGCGCTCGCAGAATGATGTGAGTGACCGCGAACAACGAGCCGTTGTCGCGTACCAGCACCAGCCAGCGGCCATCCAGGGTGCGCATCGCCACCGCGTCGCAGCTGTTCTGCGGCATTTGCGGATTGTCGCTGTCCACGCAACTGTTCAGGTCATGGATGCGCCCGTCCAGTGGAAGACCTCGCGGCACCTGCAGCAACTGGCCGGACAACGGCCGCAATTGCAGATCGAACAGACCATAGGCGTCGAAGGTACGGTCGTCGAAGGCTTCGCTGGCAGCCAGCGCCTCGTTCAATGCTTCGCCGTGAAAGCGCGAAAACAGATGTTGACGCTGCATCAGCGAATGCCGCGCCAGATCGGCCAGATAGGCCGAGACCTCGAAGTACAGCACGCCCATGAGCAAGCTGCTCCAGGCCACGAACAGAAAGCTGTAGAGCGCCAGCAGCCGACTGCTGGACGAGCGCCAGCCTTTAGACAGGTTCGGCAATGACATAGCCGGAGCCTCGCACGGTCTTGATCAACGGTGCGGTGCCCGGTGGGTCGATCTTCTTGCGCAAGCGGCCGATGTGCACGTCGATCAGGTTGGTGCCCGGGTCGAAGTGATAGCCCCAGACTTCCTCGAAAATCATCATGCGCGTGAGGATCTGGCCGGCATTGCGCATGAGGAATTCCAGCAGCTTGTATTCGGTGGGCAGCAGGTTCAATGCCTGTTCGCCACGGCACGCCTCGCGGGTCATCAGATCCAGCGTCAGGTCGGCCACGCGCAGCGTGTTGTCGGCGGCGGCCACGGCGTTGTTGCGACGCAGCAGCACCTCGACTCGGGCGGCCATCTCGTCCGAGGCGAACGGCTTGGTCAGGTAATCGTCGCCACCGGCACGCAGACCGCGCACTCGCTCGTCGACATCCGACAGCGCGCTGATCATCAGGATCGGCGTGCTCACACCGATGGTGCGCAGGGTGGTCACGATGGCCAGTCCGTCGAGCTCCGGCAGCATCCGGTCCAGGGTGATCACGTCATAGTTGCCGCTCACCGCCTTGACCAGCCCCTCGCGGCCGTTGTCCACCCAGTCGACCTGCAGGCCGTGGCTGCTCAGTTCCGCCACGATTTCCCTGGCGGTCACGGCATCGTCTTCGATGGTCAGTACGCGAGTCATGTTGGTCTCTACCCGATGATTTCTGCTGAGGATGGCGGCATTGTGACAACAATCGGCCCAGGGCTCGTTGAAGTTTTTTTCATCTTGCGCCACCTGACCCCATCGGCGTGAGCCCAGTCGTCCTGCCCGCGCGATTGGCCGACGAATCACAGGCGCATCCTAAAGCCTGGCCGATCGGCGCCGATGTAACGGTCACAGCCTATCGGGACACGATCGCCATGAGCACTTTGAGCACCATCGCCAGCAACCTGAGCATTCGTACCCCAGCGCTCGCCGCAACCACCGCCGCCCCCGCGGCCACTGCCGACAGCGATGCAACGCAGGCCGCTGCCGCACCGGCCGCAACGCCGACGGACGCCCAGGTCGGTGGCCCTGGCGCGGCGGGTGGCAGTCAGAGCAGCAGTAGCAGTGGCAACTCGGACACGATCAAGCAACTGCAGAAGCAGATCGCCGAGCTGCAGAAACAGTTGCAAGAGCAACAACAGGAGATGGCTCGTGTCCAGGCCAGCCAGCAGAGCGAAGAGAGCAAGGCCGCTGCGGTAGCCGCCATCCAGGCCCAGGTCGTCGCCACCTCCGCAGGGTTGCAGACCGCTACCGCCGCCTTGCTTCAAGCCATGCAGGAATCAGGCAGCAGCACCGCCGGCTCCATGGTCAGTACCACCGCCTGATGCCCTGTCAATTCCCGGCCCATACGCTAGGCTAGTGGCAGCAATCAACGAGGAGCTTCCCAATGCTGGCGCCTGCCAAGCCTGCGAATGAACAGGAACGCGTCCACGCCCTGCATGCGCTGAACATTCTCGACACCCAGCCCGAGGAGCGTTTCGACCGTCTCACACGTCTGGCCAAGCGACTCTTCGACGTGCCCATCGCCCTGGTCAGCCTGGTCGACAGCAATCGCCAGTGGTTCAAATCCTGCCAGGGCCTGGCGACCACCGAAACCTCACGCGATGTGTCCTTCTGCGCCCATGCCATTCTCAGCGACCAGATCCTGATGATCCCGGACGCCAGCAGCGACGAGCGCTTCCACGACAATCCACTGGTCACCGGCGAACCCAGGATCCGTTTCTATGCCGGTTGCCCACTGAAGGTCGGCGACGGCAACAACGTCGGAACCCTGTGCCTGCTCGACACCCGGCCACGCGTGCTCGATGCCGAGGAGCGCAGCCTCTTGCGCGATCTGGCCAGCATGGCCGAGCGGGAGATCGCGGCCCTGCAACTGGCCAGCATCGACGAGCTCACCCAACTGTCCAACCGTCGCGGGTTCCAGGCCCTGGCCGAGCACGCCCTGAGCATGTGCAAACGCATGGGCACCCCCGCGTCGCTGCTGTTCTTCGACCTGGATCGCTTCAAGGCCATCAACGACACCTTCGGCCACGCCGAAGGCGACCGGGCGTTGCTCACGTTCGCTCAGGTGCTGCGCAAGGTGCTCAGGGAAATGGACATCATCGGGCGAATGGGCGGGGATGAATTCGTCGCACTGCTGTTGGGTTCCAATGCCGCCGCGAGCGATGCGGTCATCACTCGCCTGGACGAGGCACTGGCGCAGGCCAATGCTCGATTGCAGGGCCGTTACACCATCGATTACAGCGTCGGCCGCATCGAATACGACCCGGCCCACCACGACACCGTCAAGCGTCTGCTTGCCGATGCCGATGGTGCCATGTACGCCCGCAAGCGGGCCGCCCGCCGTGCCTGAAGGACGCGGTCAGTCGGCAGCCTGGCGCATCTGCTTTTTCTGCGCCTTGTAGTCCATCGCCACGGCCGGCGGCGCGCTGCTCTTGCCGGTTTCCACCCATTTGCGCAGACGGCTGGCATCGGCAAAGTGGGTGTACTTGCCGAACGCATCGAGGATCACCATCGCCACAGGTCGGCCACCCATGCGCGTCACCAGCACCAGGCAGTGCCCGGCCATATTGGTGAAACCGGTCTTGGTGATCTTGATGTCCCAGTCATCCTTGTTGATCAGGTGATCGGTATTGTGGAACCCCAGGGTGTAGCTGGGCTTCTTGAACGCCACGGTCTTTTCCCGCGTGGTGCTCAGCTCGCTGAGCAACGGGTACTGCTGCGCCGCGATCAGCAACTTGGCCAGATCACGGGCGGTGGACACGTTGCTGGTCGACAAGCCGGTCGGCTCCACATAGCGGGTATGGGTCATGCCCAGTGCGCGAGCCTTGGCGTTCATCGCCGCGATGAAAGCGCCGTAGCCGCCGGGGTAATGATGGGCGAGGCTCGACGCTGCACGGTTCTCCGACGACATCAGGGTGATGAGCAGCATGTCCCGGCGGTTCAGCTCGCTACCGAGCTTGACCCGGGAAAACACACCCTTCATTTCCTTGTTGTGAGTGATGTCGACCGAGATCACTTCGCTCATGGACTGCTTGGCGTCCAGCACGACCATGCCGGTCATCAACTTGGTCACCGATGCGATAGGCACCACATGGTCGGCGTTGTTCTCGTAGACCACTTTATTGGTCTGCAGATCGATCAGCAGAGCGCTGCCCGAAGCCAGGTGCAACTGCGAGGGATCCCGTGGCACGGCGGCTTTTTCCGCCGCTTCGAGGTTTGGGGTGGCGACGAAAGTGGTCAAAGCCAGCAACAGGCTGAAAAGAGATAGCGGGGTCTTCACGCGGAGCGCTCACTGAAATAGAGGTAGATCGGGCCTGGGGTGAAGCGGATTCGAAGTGACGATTGTCACGTGGCGCGAGTATGGCAAAGCGCCTGTCGATTGTCGCGCCCGGCAAGGCCTGGTGCGTGAAGAAAAGCTCATCCAGCGCGAACACCATGAAAAAGCCCCGCAGAGCGGGGCTTGATCCATTCCATGCAGTGCGCTGGCTAGTGGGGCTGCGCTGCATTGAGCGTGGCAAAGGCTTGTTTGGCGTGGGGCAGGGAGGGCAGGGGCCCACTGACAGGCTCGCCGTCGCGCACCACGTACCAGCACGCCAAAAGGCCCAGATCACGCAACTTTTCCGGGACCGCGCTGCCGACTACCGACATGATTCTTAATACAGGCATGAGACACCTCCGGTGGTTCCTGTCAGCCACCTTACGAGTTCGCCGCGGCCCATAGAAATCACCTTGCTCGATAGTCACCATCGACGATTCCTATCACGCCCTGCCGCGGCGACTCACCACCGTGGTGGACCGTAGTACACCGGTGGCGGCCCATAGTAGCCACGCGGTGGAGGCGGGGCTGCGTACACCGGATAAGGCTGCACATACACAGGCGGCGACTGCACATACACCGGTTGCTGCACATAGGCAGGTTGTTGCACGTACACCGGCGGCGGGCTCTGCACATACACCGGCTGCTGCTCCACATAGACCCGCTGCGGCGCATTGGAAGTGACCACTGCGCCTACCACGGCCGCGCCCAGTACCGCGCCCAATATACCCGGCCCGGCACCGTGCCAGCCGCCGCCGTGCGCCGAGGCCTGACCGGCCATCGCCAGCGCCCCTACCAGCAGAGCCATCTTGGGAAGTTGACGCATCATGATAGATTCCTCGTGTTTCGCGCCCTGGCGTTCGAACCTGCGATAGGGTCAAATCATTTCGCCGGGGACATGACTATGACAAAAAAACCGTCAAAAGCGTCCCCGTCGATGGGTAAATTTTGTGTAAGGGCAGCGCGTCGTCTGCCTGCTTTCTTTCATGCCCCACGCCGCCGGAGGCCAAGAATGTCCATTGCTCCCAACCGCGACACCATCCTGTGCATGTCGCTCGCCGCGCGTCCCGGAACGTTCGGGGTGCGCTTTCACAACCATCTGTACGACCAGTTGGGCCTCGATTACTACTACAAAGCCATGACCACGAGCGATCTGCCGGCGGCCATCGCTGGCATTCGCGCCTTGGGCATCCGTGGCTGCGGCGTGTCGATGCCGTTCAAGGAAGCCTGCATACCCTTGGTGGACGAACTCGATGCATCGGCTTCGGCCATCGAATCGATCAATACCATCGTCAACGACAACGGTTATCTGAAAGCCTACAACACCGACTATCTGGCCATCCGCCAATTGCTGGACACGCACGCCGTCGACCCCGACACCACCTTCGCCCTGCGCGGCAGCGGCGGCATGGCCAAGGCCGTGGCATCGGCGTTTCGCGACGCCGGTCTGCGCAATGGCCTGATCATTGCCCGCAACTACGAAACCGGACGCGCGCTGGCCGATACCTGCGGTTATCCCTGGCAGGCCGAGTTGGGCGACTCGCGCCCACAGCTGCTGGTCAATGTCACGCCAGTCGGCATGACCGGCAGTGACCAGGCCGAGGAATTGTCGTTCGACAGGGCCGCCATCGAGGCGGCGCAGCAGGTGTTCGACGTCGTCGCCCTGCCATGGCAGACGCCACTGATCAAAGCCGCTCTTGAGCTAGGCAAACCCGTGATTACCGGCCTCGAGGTCATCGCCATCCAGGCCCTTGAGCAGTTCGTGCTCTACACCGGCGTACGCCCTACCGCCGAGCAGTTACGCCTGGCCACCGAGTACGCCCGCGGCTGACACGGCTGTCATTCCAGCCGCGACAGGCGCTCTTCAAGCGCAGCGATACGTGCTTCCAGCTCGTCCAGGCGGGTATCGTCGTGTTTTGAACCGTTGCGCTCGGGCGGCACGCCCCGGGCGCTCAAGATGGCGTCGATAGCCGCAGGATCGCCCAAGGCATGGCTGTAGCGATCCTCGCGCTGCCCCGCCTGGCGTGGCGCATGTACCGCGAAGCCGCGGCTCGCAAGACGCTCCAACTGATGCAGGATCTGCTCGGCGTCCTCGAAATCGTGGAGGCGGGCACTGCGCGTCAGCAGCTCGCCAACGGTCTGCGGTCCGCGCAGGAACATCAGCCCCATCAGAATGACCTGGGCGGGCACCAGTTCGAGCGCCTTGTCCAGCCGGTGATCCCAGCGATCGGCGCGGCTGCCCATCACCAGACGGGTCATCTGCCGACCTTCGAGCGCGCGCAGGCTCTGCCCGATCTGCCCCTGGGTGTACTGGGTCACCGGTTCGCGACTGGTTTTCTGATTGCACGCCAGCACCAGCGCATTGAGCGTCAATGGGTAGGTCTCAGGATTGCTGGCCTGTTTCTCGATCAGTGCGCCGAGTACGCGAATCTCCACGACATCGAGTCGTACGGGTTCGGAAGCGGTTGTTTCAACATCGGTCATGGCATAAACCCCAGGCAATCGGTAACGGCCAGTATGCTATAAAAACCGCCCAGACGGCTGCCTGCCGCCGCCTGTGGCGCGGTCGCGCCTGCGCCAGCGAGCAGGCCCTCGGCCCCCTGCCAAATTTAGGGTTGCTGCGCATGTAAACCGGCCTTAGACTGCCGCCCCTCTTGACCATATGCCGTGTGGTGCTTGAAGAATTCTGCCTGCGTCGCCGACAGCGTCGCGGGCTTCCTGTTTTGCCCTAGCGCATTATTCGTTTGCAGAGAAATCAATGACAAAGGAAAAGTTGCTGGCCATGCCGGCTGATGACTACATGAACGCTGAGCAACTGGCCTACTTCACCGAGCTGTTGCAGGCCATGAAGATCGAGACCCAGCAGCGCATCGAGCAAAGCCGTGTAGCCATTGAAAGCCTGGACACGCCCGCCGATCCTGCCGACGCTGCCTCTGTGGAAGAGGAGCGTCACTGGCTGGTCAATGTCATCGAGCGCGACCAGCGCCTGCTGCCGCAATTGGAAATGGCCCTGGGCCGCATCAATGACGACAGCTTCGGCTGGTGTGACGACAGTGGCGAGCCGATCGGCCTGAAGCGCCTGTTGATCAGCCCTACCACCAAGTACTGCATCGAGGCGCAAGAGCGCCACGAGCAGATCGACAAGCATCAACGTCAAGCGTGATCAATAGACCGCAGGCGTTTCTCACGCCTGCGGATGCAAGGCCACATTGAGTTCATCGACGATGGGTGCCCACTCCGCATCGCTGTGCAGCTCCTCTTTCAGAAAGCTGCGCTGCTGATCAGTCCAGAAGGGCGCATCGATCAGCTTGGTGTCTTGGTCGAGCTGATGCTCGGCAATGAATTTCTGAATGTCAGCCTCTTCGCTGGCCAGGCCCAGTTGATCGAAAAGGCCAGTAAGGCTTGGGTTCGGCAGATCCATGTTGACTCCTCAGCGGCCGTTTCCAGCCATGATTGAAAGGTTACCCTGTATCTGAGGCGACGGCCTCGCCAGAGTTCGCTCGCAGTACCGTGTTTGTTTGCAATGGACGGCACAGGGCATCGAGCTTTGCCCCGATCCTGTTTTGAACGTGTCCATCCAACAAACTTCTTGACCGCGCCGGGGTTCGATTCGGTACTATTCGCGCCAGATCACCGTCATGCGCTTCGCTGCCCTGCACGTGTTGGTCGCCAGCTTCCCCATGAGGCCGTGGCGCCGCTCTGCCATACACGTCCAGGCTTGCCTTTTTCCTTCGCGGTCTTCGGCAATTTTCCCTGCAGCAGGTCGACGCTGCGCATCCCGGATCAAGGTTCGATCCTTTAGTCTTTCGTTAGCAGGTCGGCGGCAATCATTGCACGTGCTGCCGACCGTTCGGCGCTCCCCGCGTCTTCAGGTTATTACCACGCGAACAGCGTCCGGTAGTCTGTGTTTCGATTTGAGGATTCTTCATTGGCAGTAACTAATCTGGATATGCACGCACTGTTCGTGCTCGGCGATTTGCGTGCGAAGTTGGTCAAACTCTTTCAGTCGCGTTTCGTCTATGTCACCGAGCAAAGCGCGGAAGGCATCTACATGGCCGAACTCGATACCGAGTCCGCGCTGGTGGTCGACGACAAACCTCGACTGGAACTCAAAGTAGGCGATCACTTCCGCGCTGCGGTTTTGCCTAGCCGCGAAGGTGGCAAGTTCGAACTCAAGTTTCGCGATATCAAACTCACTGTCTACGGACTGGGCGAGTATGCGTTCGTCAGCATGGCGCAGGGCGAAGGCATCGTGTTCAAGGAAGGTCAGACCGTGATGCTGGTCTTCGCTGCCCACGAGCGCATCGAGGAAAACCTGGGCAAGACCTTGAAAGCGGCTACCGCCAAGGCAGCCAAATGGCGCAAGGGCGAATTGACCTTCAAACCCAGCGAATAATGCTTCGGGGAACCTGCGCTACAGTAAGGTGACTTACCCAAGTCATCGACTGTTTACCGAGGAACCCCGCATGAAAGGATTACGTGCCTGGCTGGTCGCCTGTGGCGCCGGCCTCTGGCTATCGACCGCAACACTTCCGGCCCACGCGCAAACCACGCCCATCCAGTTCGCCGACCTGAACTGGGAGAGTGGCAGCCTCATTACCGAACTGTTGCGCTATATCGTCGAGAAGGGCTACGGCCTGCCCACCGATACCCAGCCTGGCACGACCATCACCCTGGAAACGGCGTTGGCCAAGAACGACATCCAGGTCATTGCCGAAGAGTGGGCCGGCCGCAGTCCGGTCTGGGTCAAGGCCGAAGCCGAGGGCAAGGTGATCGGCTTGGGTGACACTGTCAAAGGCGCCACCGAAGGCTGGTTCGTCCCTGAATACGTGATCAAGGGTGACGCTGCCAAAGGTATCAAGCCGCTGGCGCCGGATCTGCGCAGCGTCGCCGATCTGCCTCGCTACAAGGACGTCTTCAAGGATCCGGAAAGCCCAGACAAAGGCCGCTTCCTCAACAGCCCGATCGGCTGGACATCCGAAGTCGTCAACGCGCAGAAACTCAAGGCCTACAAGCTGACCGACGACTACGTCAATTTCCGTTCGGGCTCTGGCGCCGCACTGGACGCCGAGATCGCCTCGTCCATCCGGCGCGGCAAGCCCGTGCTCTTCTACTACTGGTCACCGACCCCGCTGTTGGGCCGCTACAAGCTGATCCAGCTCGAAGAACCCCCTTTCGATGCCAAGGCCTGGGCCACCCTGACCGATGCTGACAATCCCGCGCCGCTGCCTACCCGTTCGCTGCCATCGAAGCTGTCGATCGGGGTGTCCAAGGCATTCCAGCAGGAGTATCCGCAACTGGTCGAGTTCTTCGCCAAGGTCGATCTTCCTATCGATCCCCTGAACAAGGCCCTGGCCAACATGAGCGAAGCCCGCACTTCGCCTCGCCAGGCTGGCGAGGCGTTTCTGAAGGATCATCCCGAAGTTTGGAAGACCTGGCTGCCTGATGACGTAGCCAGCAAAGTGAGCGCCAGTCTGAAATGAGTCAGTGACCGCTGTCGCTGCGGTGGCTGCTGACCTCGGCAGGCACCGCTTCTCCAGCCGTGCGTTTGCGAAACAGCGCTGCGCGGGCCAACAGCAGCGTGGTCACTGGCACGGTGATCGATAGCAGGATGGGGATGAGCCAGGCATGCACCACCGGCCCATGCTTGAGCCAAGAAAAGTACAGGATGGACGCCAGCGCCACACACCAGGCGCCCAGCGTGGACGCCAGCGCCGGCGGATGCATGCGCTGAAAGTAATCCTTGAAGCGCAGCAGCCCCAAGGCACCCGTGAACGCGAACAGACTGCTGGCTAGCAACAATAGGGCCGTAGCCACCTCTACCCAGAAGGGTAAAACCTGGAGTGAATTCATTCGATCACTTCTCCACGCAGCAGGAACTTGGCCAGCGCGAACGAGCCGACGAAGCCGAACAGGGCAATCAGCAAAGCCGCTTCGAAATAGGTGTCGCTGGCGTACCGTATGCCCAGCACCAGCATGACCAGCATCGCCAGAATGTACAGGTAGTCCAGAGCCAATACCCGGTCCTGGGCCGACGGTCCTCTGAACAGCCGGATCAGCGTAAGCAACATTGCCAGGGCGAATATGAACAGGCTCGCGACAATGGCGTTTGACAGCAATGCGCTCATTGAAAGATCTCCATCAGCGGGCGTTCGTAGGTGTCTTTGAATTCCTCGATGAATTGCGCCTCGTCATCCAGATCCAGAACATGCATCAGCAAAACGCTGCGATCCAGCGCCAGCTCGGACCATACGGTGCCTGGAATGACGGTGGCGACTGCCGCCAAGGCAGCCAGCCCGTTGGCATTGTGCAACTGCAACGGAATCTCCACGAACGCCGAGCGTGGCGGACGAGCGTCCATGCTCCAGACCTGCCAGAACACCTGCAGGTTCGACACCAGTACACCGCCGCCTACGCGCAGCAGCAGCCGCAGTATCACCATGGGCCTACGGATACGCACGGCCTGAGGCCGCAGCGGCGACATCAACAGCGGCGCCAGCCATCCCAGCAGCACGGCGAGCAAAAGGTTGCCGGCACTCATGGAGACGTTGAGCAGCAACCACAGGACGGTGAGGGCGATCGACAGCAACGGAGCAGGGAACAGGCGACTCATGGTTCACCCTCAAGGCTTGTTGTAGTCGGACCAGGTACCGGCTGGGCACCCAGCACGGTCATCACGTATTGCTTGGGATCATCGAGCATGGCCGCCGTATCGGCCGTGTACCGCAGTAGAGGTTCTGCGCGCATCGCCAACAACACACACAATCCCAGCAGGACCATGATCGGTACACACTCGTTGAGCCGCAGCAACGGTGAAGGCCGCTCGTGCGGCGTCCAGAAGCGCTGCATGCCCACACGCGCCAGAGCGATCAGCGAAGCCAGTCCGGAAAGGATCAACAACGCCAGATAGACCCAGGCGCTTGCGCTCGGGGTTTGCTCGGTGGCCACCCCGAGTCCCTGTGGATTGAACAACGCGGCGATCAGGTTGAGTTTGCCGATGAACCCGGACAACGGCGGCATGCCGATGATCAGCAGTGCGCAGGCAATGAAACTCAGGCCCAGGAAGGCCATGGTCCAGGGAATCACCTGGCCTACCACGGCCTTCTGCTCGTCATCGAGGTTGATACCCTTGGGCGGATGCAATGCCTCGACCGCAGCTGGCAGCGGGTCGGCATCGTACTCCAGCGGAATCTCGTTGGCAGACCGCGAACGCTCGACCAATTCGGCGAGCAGGAACAGCGCACTGAGTGCCAAGGTCGAGCTGACCAGATAGAACAGCGCGGCAGCGATCAACCCGCTCTGCCCGAAACCGATCGCCGCCAGCAGGATGCCGGCTGAAATCAGGATGCTCAGGCTCGCCATGCGCTCCAGTCGTTGCGCGGCAAGAATGCAGACGGCAGCCACGGCGATGGTCGCCAGGCCCCCGTAGATCAGCCACTGGCCGCCGAAATGCGCCGATGCACCGGCCTGTCCGGAAAACATCAGGGTCCACAGCCGCAGCAGGGTATAGAAGCCCACCTTGGTCATGATCGCAAACAGCGCAGCAACCGGGGCGCTGGCGGACGAGTACGCCGGAACCAGCCAGAAATTCAACGGCCACATGCCGGCCTTGGCCAGGAAGGCTGTTGCGAGAATGGCAGCACCGGCGTGCAGCAGGCCGCGATCTGCCTCGGGCACCAGCGGAATCTTCAGGGCCAGGTCAGCCATGTTCAGGGTTCCCGTGACCCCGTAGATCATGGCCGCACCGATCAGGAACAACGACGAGGCCAGCAGGTTGATCGCGATGTAATGCAGCCCGGCCGATACCCGGGCCTTGCCCGAACCATGCAGCATCAGGCCATAGGAAGCGGCCAGGAGCACCTCGAAGAACACGAACACGAACAGGTTGAACAGATCGGCGGTCAGGAAGGCACCGTAAAGGCCCATCAACTGGATCTGGAACAAGGCGTGGAAGCTCGCACCGGCCCGATCCCAGCGGGCCATGGCGAACAGCAGGGCGCAGACGCCGACGATGCCTGTCAGCACCAGCATCAAGGCTGACAACCTGTCCACCACCAGCACGATACCGAATGGCACCTGCCAGTTGCCGGGCAGGTACACGCCAATCGAACCGGCCTGGCCTTGATCCTGGACCCACCACATCAGGTAACAGGCAATCGCCAGTCCCAGCAGGCTGGAGATGATGTTGATCTGCGCTTTCAGCGAGCGGTGTTTCTCTCCGAGCAGCATCATCAACGCCGCCGTGAACAGCGGCAGTATGATGGGCGCAGCGATCAGATGGGGCATCCAGCTCATTCCTTGGGCTCCCGGCCGTCTACGTGGTCAGTGCCGGTCAGGCCCCGTGAAGCCAACAGAACCACCAGAAACAGCGCAGTCATCGCAAAGCTGATCACGATCGCAGTCAGTACCAGTGCCTGGGGCAGGGGGTCTGTGTAATTGAGCAGGTCCTGCGGCACACCTTCCTTGATGATCGGCTCCTTGCCGATGAACAGGCTGCCCATGCTGAAGATGAACAGGTTGACCCCGTAAGACAGCAGGCAGAGGCCCATGACCACCTGGAACGTTCGTGGACGCAAGATCAGCCAAACGCCCGATGCAGCCAGTACGCCGATGGCAATCGCTATCACTTCTTCCATCAGACGGCTCCTTTTGGGGCAATGCCTTTGGGCAGGCTCGAGGGACGGTGAGCACGCACCGACTGGTGACCCAGCGCGGTGAGCATCAGCAGAGTGGATCCCACCACCACGGTGAACACACCGATGTCGAAGAACAGGGCACTGGCGACATGAAAGTCACCCAGGACCGGCAAATGAACATGCGCAGTGTGTGTGGTGAGGAATGGATAACCCAAGGCAATGGCGCCGATCCCGGTTACAGTGGCACAAAGCAGTCCGGTACCCATCCAGCGCAGCGGTCGCAGGCGCATCTGCGCCTCAACCCACTGGGTACCCGCCACCATGTATTGCAGGATGAACGCTACCGACAGCACCAAGCCGGCAACGAATCCACCGCCAGGCTGGTTATGCCCGCGCATGAACAGATACATCGACACCACCACCGCCACTGGCAGCAACAGACGAACCAGAACGGCCGGAACCATCATGAAGCCCAGCGCAGTATCGTCCGCGCCGCGCGGGTTGATGAGATCGGTGACCACGTCGGGTGCCAGCGATCGTTGCTGCGCCGGCAGCTGCATGCTTTCCTTGGGTGGGCGGAAGCGCCGCAGCAGGGCAAACACGGTCAGGGCCACGGCGGCAAGCACGGTAATCTCGCCCAGGGTATCGAAGCCGCGGAAGTCCACCAGCATGACGTTGACCACGTTGGTCCCGCCGCCTTGGGGCAGGGCACGGCTCAGGTAGAACTCGGAAATGAAGTTGGGCGTGGCGCGGGTGAGCATCGAATAGGACAACAGCGCCATGCCGCCGCCGACCACCACCGCCAGCACCAGATCGCGCAGACGGCGCAATTTGGCACGGTCCAGCGTCGCCCTGGAGGGTGCGACATCCTCGATCCGCCGAGGCAGCCAGCGCAGCCCGAGCAATATCAACACCGTGGTCACCACCTCGACCACCAGTTGAGTCAGCGCCAGATCCGGCGCCGAGAACCAGACGAAGGTGACGCAGGTCATCAACCCGCACACGCTGACCATGGTCAGCGCCGCCAGTCGATGGTACTTCGCCTGCCAGGCAGCCCCCAATGCGCAGGCAATGGCGATCAACCAGAGAATCACGAAGACGCCCGATCCCGGGATCTTCGGTCGATCCCCCCAGCTCAGTCCGCTATAAAGCATCGGCGCCAGGCCTGCGAGCACCGCAACCAGCACCAGCATGAACAGTTGGGCCTGCAGGCGTCTGGTGGTAAGCAGTCTCTCCACTCTGCGCGCCAGCCGCATCATGACCACCTGCGAGCGCTCGAACAGCCGCTTGCCGTTGAAGCGCTCGATCACCGGTGGATAGCGCAGCCGACCGTGACGGAACTGATTGCGCAGCAATACATATAGAAGCACCCCGGCGCCCATCGCAATCAGGCTCATGACCATGGGGGCATTCCAGCCATGCCATATGGCCAGGCTGTACTCCGGAAGATCGCCCCCTACAACGGGTATCGCCGCCGCCGCCAGGAAGGGCGCCACCGACTGTGCCGGGAAGATGCCGACCACCAGGCAGGTCAGCACCAGCAGCTCCACGGGCGCACGCATCCAGCGCGGCGGCTCGTGGGGGATGTGGGGCAGGTCGGTGGCTTTGGGGCCCAGGAACACGTCAACCGTAAAGCGCAGTGAATAGGCGACGCTGAAGATACCGGCCAGCGTCGCGACCACCGGCAGGGCGATCTCGACCCAGGCGGTGGAGCTGATGAAAACTGTTTCGGCGAAGAACATCTCCTTGGACAGAAAGCCGTTCATCAGTGGCACCCCTGCCATGGCCGCGCTGGCAACCATGGCCAGCGTCGCCGTATAGGGAATGAGGCGGAACAGTCCGCTCAGGCGGCGTATGTCGCGTGTTCCACTTTCGTGGTCGATAATGCCGGCAGCCATGAACAGCGACGCCTTGAACGTTGCGTGATTGAGAATGTGGAACACCGCAGCCACCGCTGCCAGCGGGCTGTTGAGCCCCAACAGCAGCGTGATCAGGCCCAGGTGGCTGATCGTCGAGTAGGCCAGCAGGCCTTTGAGATCGTTCTGGAACATCGCCGCGTAAGCGCCGAGCATGAGCGTGCAGGCGCCTGCGCCGCTGACGATCCAGAACCATTGTTCGCTGCCCGACAGGGAAGGCCATAGCCGGGCCAGCAGGAATACCCCGGCCTTGACCATCGTTGCCGAGTGCAGATACGCCGAAACCGGCGTCGGCGCCGCCATGGCGTGCGGCAACCAGAAATGAAACGGAAACTGGGCGCTCTTGGTCAGTGCGCCGAGCAGGACCAGGGTCAGCATGACCGGATACAGGCCATGCGCACGGATGGCGTCGCCCGCAACCAGCACCTTGTCCAGGTCGTAGCTGCCCACGATATGGCCCAGCAGCAACACGCCAGCCAGCAGGCACAGACCACCGGCACCGGTCACCATGAGCGCCATGTAGGCACCACGGCGAGCATCGGCGCGATGATGCCAGTAGCCGATGAGAAGGAAAGAGAAGAGGCTGGTCAGTTCCCAGAAAAACACCATCTGGATCAAGTTGCCCGAGATCACCAGGCCCAGCATCGCACCCATGAACGCCAGGAAAAACGCGAAGAAGCGAGGTACGGGATCCTGCGGCGACATGTAGTAGCGCGCATAGAGCGCGACCAGCGCACCAATGCCCAGCACCAGCAGGGAAAATAGCCACGCGAAGCCGTCCAGACGCAGCACCAGGTTGAGGCCGAGGCTGGGCAGCCAGAGGAATTCCTCGCGTATCACGCCACCGTTGGCAATTTGCGGATACAGCATGGCTACCTGTACCGTGCCGACCAAGGCAACCAGTCCGGCCAGAAGCGATTCTGCGTTGCGTGCGTTGTGCGGCAAAATAGCCGCCACGCAGCTGCCTACGAAGGGCAGAAGCAATAGTACTATCAAGGACATAGGCTTCTAATCTGCAGGAATATTGAAAGGGATCATACGGTGTCACTGGGTGATCACCAACCCGCAAGCTGTGCCAGAATCGTACAGGCGCGCCATAACGACTTGTTTTTTTATGACAATTTTTTACCATCGATAGCTCCGCCGCGATTGTATCGATCAGCAGGACTATCCCCAGCGAGCACAGATCCCCTTGGTCAAAGACCCCACTTCCAGAGCCTCGGTTCTCCAGCACGTCAGTCATAACGTGCGCCGCCTGCGTCAGGTTGCCGGGCTTTCGCAGAGCGCCCTGGCAGAGTGCTCCGGGGTCAGCCGCCGCATGCTGGTGGCTATCGAAGCCGGTGACAACAACGTCAGCCTGACGACCCTGGACCGGATTGCCGAAGCGCTCGATGTCGCTTTCAGTGATCTCATCCAGCCCGGCGAGAATCGCGATCCCAGTCGCATCAACGAGCTGGCCTGGGTCGGTACGCTGCCAGGCAGCAAGGCCGTGCTGTTGGCCAGCACAGTGGCCAGCAAGGAAGTCGAACTATGGGAATGGCTGCTGCAGCCCGGCGAAGCCTACGCATCGGAGCCCGATGCCGAAGGCTGGAGCGAACAGATCTACGTCTGTGAAGGACGACTGACCATCCTGCTGGACGGCCGCTCCCATGAGCTGGCAGCCGGCGAGTTCTTCGTCTATCCCAGCAATCAGCCCTATGCCTATCGCAACGACAGCGAAACATTGGTGCGCTTCGTGCGCAACGTCGTTATCTAAGGTAGCTGCCGACCGAGGCCTGCACCCGCCTGGCGTCCCCATGCACCTCCCTGCCAAGGTTGCCCCGCGCGCCCGCATTCGCCATGATCGGTCCACAATAGCAATCCACACGATTCAGCATCCGAACCGGAGCCCGAATGAGCCTGACACCTTCTGCCCACTTCCCCGTTTCCGAGCGTCTGCGCCAGACGCGCGCGATCATGCAGCGCGAGGGCATCGACGCTTTGCTGGTGCCTTCGGCGGACCCGCATCTGTCCGAATACCTGCCTGAACACTGGCAGGCACGCCAATGGTTGTCCGGTTTTCATGGATCGGTTGGTACCTTGATCGTGACCGCCGATTTCGCCGGACTCTGGGCCGACAGCCGCTACTGGGAACAAGCTCAGGTCGAACTCGCCGGAAGCGGCATCGAACTGGTCAAGCTGATGGCGGGGCAGCCGGGTCCTCTGGATTGGCTGGGCTTGCACATGCCCGCTGGCGCTACGGTCGCGGTCGACGGCGCAGTCATGGCAGTGGCTGCCGCCCGCCAGTTGCGCGAAAAGCTGCAACACACGGGGGCGTCGCTGCGTACCGACCTCGACCTCTTTGCAGAGGTCTGGCTCGATCGTCCCGCTTTGCCTGAGCAAGCTGTCTATGCGCATTTGCCGCCGTACGCTGCTCGCGAACGCGCCGAAAAGCTGAAAGCGCTGCGCGACCAGATTCGATCCCAGGGCGCTCAGTGGCATTTGCTGGCAACCCTCGACGATATCGCCTGGCTGTTCGATCTGCGCGGTTCGGACGTCCCCTACAATCCGGTCTTCGTCGCCTTCGCGTTGATCGGCGAGGGCACGGCAACCTTGTTCACAGCACTGTCCCGAGTCGATCCCACACTGCGCGATGGCTTGTCTCAGGAAGGCGTGGACGTCCGGGATTACACCGAGATCGGCGCTGCCCTGGCTGCGATACCGGCGGGTGAAAAGCTCCTGATCGATCCTGCCCGCGTCACCGTGGGCATCATCGAAAACCTCGACACCGGTGTCAGCCTGATAGAAGCGCTGAACCCGACAACCCTGAGCAAGTCACGCAAGACCGCAAAAGAGGCAGAGCACATTCGCCAGGCCATGGAGCAGGACGGCGCGGCGTTGTGCGAGTTCTTCGCGTGGCTGGAGGGTGCCTGGGCAGGCGAGCGCATAACCGAATTGACCATCGACGAGCAGCTCACGGCCGCACGCGCACGTCGGCCCAATTTCGTCTCCCTGAGCTTTTCGACCATTGCCGCGTTCAACGCCAACGGTGCCATGCCTCATTACCGCGCCACTGAGAAAGCCCACGCCGTCATTCACGGCAACGGTCTGTTGTTGATCGACTCGGGTGGCCAATACCTGGGCGGCACTACCGACATAACCCGCATGGTCCCAGTCGGTACGCCTACGGCAGATCAGAAAGCGGATTGCACTCGAGTGCTGAAAGGCATGATCGCCCTGTCACGGGCTACGTTTCCAAAAGGGATTCTTTCGCCCTTGCTCGATGCCATTGCGCGTGCACCCATCTGGGCCGACCAGGTCGACTATGGGCATGGCACAGGCCACGGTGTGGGTTACTTCATGAACGTTCACGAGGGGCCGCAGGTCATTGCCTACCAGGCCCCCACCACGCCCCAGACAGCCATGCTGCCGGGGATGATCACTTCCATTGAACCGGGGACCTATCGACCCGGGAACTGGGGAGTGCGTATCGAGAACCTGGTGCTCACCCGCGAAGCGGGGCAGAGCGACTTCGGCCAGTTTCTGAATTTCGAAACGTTGACCCTGTGCCCGATCGACACTCGATGCATCGACATAGCCCAGCTGTCGACGGCAGAGCGCCAATGGCTCAACGACTACCACGCTGAAGTTGCCATGAGAGTGGCGCCGCTGCTTGAGGGTGCGCCTTTGCAATGGCTGCGCGACCGCACGCAGCCGATCTGACTCGGGGGATCAGTCGGCCGCCACAGCCGGGGCGTGTTCGGCGCGGATGGTCAACGTTGCCCCGACCGAGGCCATGATGATCGCGCCGATCGCGAGCCATTGTGTTGGGCTCAGCACTTCATGCAGGAACACTAGCCCCGACAGTGCGCCTATGGCGGGTTCCATACTCATCAAAGTGCCGAAGGTGCGCGCCGGCAGGCGCGTCAGCGCGACCATCTCAAGGCTATAGGGCAGTGCTGTAGACAGTATCGCAACGGCAATGGCCGTCGGAATCAGCGCCAGATCGAGCAAAGCGGTCCCGGCGTGCACGATGCCTACAGGTGCGATGAACACAGCAGCGATCATCACCCCGAGTGCGGCTGTCTGCACACCATTGTCGGCACCAGCTTTCTGCCCATAAAGAATGTACAGCGCCCAGCACACCCCCGCACCCAGCGCATAGCAGACCCCCACGGGATCGATACCTGCCTGGGCATCGCCAAGGGGTATCAACAGCAGCAAGCCAAAGACCGCAAGTGCTACCCAGACAAAATCCATCGCTTTGCGCGAAGCCAGAATCGCCACCGCCAGCGGCCCTGTGAACTCCAGGGCAACGGCGATCCCCAGAGGGACGGTACGCAGGGACATGTAGAAGAGCAGATTCATGCAGCCCAGGGCTATGCCGTAGATCATGACGGTCTGCAACGTTTTCCACGTCAGGCGGGCCCGCCATGGGCGTAGCAGTATCAACATGAACACACTGGCGAATATCAGGCGCAGGGCGGTCGTACCTTGCGCACCTATCAGCGGAAACATGCCCTTGGCCAACGAGGCGCCCGTCTGGATGGATGCCATGGCTATAAGAAGAAGAGCGATAGGGTAGAGCTTGGAGGTGAGCGAAGGCGGGGTCATGAGGTGGCTACTTGGCAGAGGTTAGGTATGCATTGATCGTATGATGGCTAAGCTGCAGGAAATGAGCAATATATTGCCCATTTAAATTTATTGAACTTTCAACAGCCTCGACTATTGACGTGCTTCGTAATGTCTCTATAATTCGCCCCACTTCCGGCGCAGCCGAAACGACAAACGCCTTGTTAATCAATGAGTTAGTCGTTCAGGTGGTGAGGAAGTGCTTCGATCTTCAAATTCGGAAGCGGTGAAAAAGGCAGTTGACAGCGGTTTTAAACGCTGTAGAATTCGCCTCCCGCTGACGAGTGATCGAAGCGAGTCAAGTGTTTGAAGTTGTTCAGTTTTCTGGAAAAATACTTCGAAATAAACGCTTGACAGAATATGAGGCCAGCGTAGAATGCGCGCCTCGGTTGAGACGAAAGAATCAACCCACCGCTCTTTAACAATTGAATCAAGCAATTCGTGTGGGTGCTTGTGAGTTAAGACTGTTAGTCAACAAGATTATCAGCATCACAATGACTCCACGAGAAATCAAAGAGTTACCTCGATCCTTCGGGTTCGAGTTTGCGATTGCTGAGCCAAGTTTATAGGGTTTTCTCAAAACCCGATTGCAGTATTGAACTGAAGAGTTTGATCATGGCTCAGATTGAACGCTGGCGGCAGGCCTAACACATGCAAGTCGAGCGGTTGAGGGAAGCTTGCTTCCTGATTCAGCGGCGGACGGGTGAGTAATGCCTAGGAATCTGCCTGGTAGTGGGGGACAACGTTTCGAAAGGAACGCTAATACCGCATACGTCCTACGGGAGAAAGCAGGGGACCTTCGGGCCTTGCGCTATCAGATGAGCCTAGGTCGGATTAGCTAGTTGGTGAGGTAATGGCTCACCAAGGCGACGATCCGTAACTGGTCTGAGAGGATGATCAGTCACACTGGAACTGAGACACGGTCCAGACTCCTACGGGAGGCAGCAGTGGGGAATATTGGACAATGGGCGAAAGCCTGATCCAGCCATGCCGCGTGTGTGAAGAAGGTCTTCGGATTGTAAAGCACTTTAAGTTGGGAGGAAGGGCAGTCAGCGAATACCTTGCTGTCTTGACGTTACCGACAGAATAAGCACCGGCTAACTCTGTGCCAGCAGCCGCGGTAATACAGAGGGTGCAAGCGTTAATCGGAATTACTGGGCGTAAAGCGCGCGTAGGTGGTTTGTTAA
>NZ_JBEPNQ010000001.1:4337500-4849397 GCF_040546375.1 Pseudomonas sp. PvP001
AGCGTAATAGCTCACTAGTCGAGTCGGCCTGCGCGGAAGATGTAACGGGGCTCAAACCAGGTACCGAAGCTACGGGTATCATCTTTTGATGATGCGGTAGAGGAGCGTTCTGTAAGCCTGTGAAGGTGAGTTGAGAAGCTTGCTGGAGGTATCAGAAGTGCGAATGCTGACATGAGTAACGACAATGGGTGTGAAAAACACCCACGCCGAAAGACCAAGGTTTCCTGCGCAACGTTAATCGACGCAGGGTTAGTCGGTCCCTAAGGCGAGGCTGAAAAGCGTAGTCGATGGAAAACAGGTTAATATTCCTGTACTTCTGGTTATTGCGATGGAGGGACGGAGAAGGCTAGGCCAGCTTGGCGTTGGTTGTCCAAGTTTAAGGTGGTAGGCTGGGATCTTAGGTAAATCCGGGATTTCAAGGCCGAGAGCTGATGACGAGTTGTCTTTTAGACGACGAAGTGGTTGATGCCATGCTTCCAAGAAAAGCTTCTAAGCTTCAGGTAACCAGGAACCGTACCCCAAACCGACACAGGTGGTTGGGTAGAGAATACCAAGGCGCTTGAGAGAACTCGGGTGAAGGAACTAGGCAAAATGGCACCGTAACTTCGGGAGAAGGTGCGCCGGTGAGGGTGAAGGACTTGCTCCGTAAGCTCATGCCGGTCGAAGATACCAGGCCGCTGCGACTGTTTATTAAAAACACAGCACTCTGCAAACACGAAAGTGGACGTATAGGGTGTGACGCCTGCCCGGTGCCGGAAGGTTAATTGATGGGGTTAGCGCAAGCGAAGCTCTTGATCGAAGCCCCGGTAAACGGCGGCCGTAACTATAACGGTCCTAAGGTAGCGAAATTCCTTGTCGGGTAAGTTCCGACCTGCACGAATGGCGTAACGATGGCGGCGCTGTCTCCACCCGAGACTCAGTGAAATTGAAATCGCTGTGAAGATGCAGTGTATCCGCGGCTAGACGGAAAGACCCCGTGAACCTTTACTATAGCTTTGCACTGGACTTTGAATTTGCTTGTGTAGGATAGGTGGGAGGCTTTGAAGCGTGGACGCCAGTCTGCGTGGAGCCATCCTTGAAATACCACCCTGGCAACTTTGAGGTTCTAACTCAGGTCCGTCATCCGGATCGAGGACAGTGTATGGTGGGTAGTTTGACTGGGGCGGTCTCCTCCTAAAGAGTAACGGAGGAGTACGAAGGTGCGCTCAGACCGGTCGGAAATCGGTCGTAGAGTATAAAGGCAAAAGCGCGCTTGACTGCGAGACAGACACGTCGAGCAGGTACGAAAGTAGGTCTTAGTGATCCGGTGGTTCTGTATGGAAGGGCCATCGCTCAACGGATAAAAGGTACTCCGGGGATAACAGGCTGATACCGCCCAAGAGTTCATATCGACGGCGGTGTTTGGCACCTCGATGTCGGCTCATCACATCCTGGGGCTGAAGCCGGTCCCAAGGGTATGGCTGTTCGCCATTTAAAGTGGTACGCGAGCTGGGTTTAGAACGTCGTGAGACAGTTCGGTCCCTATCTGCCGTGGACGTTTGAGATTTGAGAGGGGCTGCTCCTAGTACGAGAGGACCGGAGTGGACGAACCTCTGGTGTTCCGGTTGTCACGCCAGTGGCATTGCCGGGTAGCTATGTTCGGAAAAGATAACCGCTGAAAGCATCTAAGCGGGAAACTTGCCTCAAGATGAGATCTCACTGGAACCTTGAGTTCCCTGAAGGGCCGTCGAAGACTACGACGTTGATAGGTGGGGTGTGTAAGCGCTGTGAGGCGTTGAGCTAACCCATACTAATTGCCCGTGAGGCTTGACCATATAACACCCAAGCAATTTGCGTCGAAGACCAGATTGCGGTGACTGTGGAGATGACACGAACCGAAAGTTCGCAGCAGGACAACCCACAAATATCACATACCCGATTCGCTGGAGTGCCTCCCAAAGGGCATCCCGGCTACAGAATTTCTTGACGACCATAGAGCATTGGAACCACCTGATCCCATCCCGAACTCAGCAGTGAAACGATGCATCGCCGATGGTAGTGTGGGGTTTCCCCATGTGAGAGTAGGTCATCGTCAAGATTCAATTCCGAAACCCCTATCTGCGCGAGCAGGTAGGGGTTTTGTCTTTCTCGAAGCAAAAAACACTGATCCGCACGCAAAAAAAACCACCCAGCAGGGTGGTTTTTCGTAGCATGCCGGTCAGTCGCCGGTGTACTCGCAGCCGCTCGTGCAGGTTTCGTGGATACGGATCTTGGACAATTCGGGCAATAGCGGTTTGAGCTCATGCCAGATCCATTTGGCGAGGTTCTCGCTGGTGGGATTCTCCAGGCCGGGAAGATCATTCAGATAGTTGTGGTCGAGACGCTCGTACAGCGGCTTGAATATCGCCTTGATTTCGGAAAAGTCTCGGATCCAGCCGGTATGGGGATCAACGTCGCCCTTAAGGTAGATCGCGACCTTGAAGGAATGGCCATGCAAGCGACCGCATTTGTGTCCCTCGGGTACGTGAGGAAGCCGATGGGCAGACTCGAAAGTGAATTCCTTGAAAATTTCCACGTTTGTTCCAATTTGTAGGCAAGTCAGTACTGCAGTTTATCAGGTGTCCACCCTGGACGGTAAGTGCGCAGGGGGAGCGTGGTGGGATTGATCCAGCCGGCTGACGCACGGTGGAGCAGAGCCTGCTGCAGCACCGCGATCATTTGAAGGCTAGCGTTGTGCCATTAAGTTTGAGTTAAGTCGCCTTCGGTATTGTGTTTCTCGTAAACCATACATACCTCACACATACACAAGGTGAACCGAATGAAAACGTTGACTGCTTTGCTTCTGGCTTCTTCCATGAGTTTCGTTGCCGTCAGTGCTCAGGCCAAAGATCTTGGCCCGGACGAAGCGCTTCGCTTGCGCGATGCTGGTACCATCCAGTCCTTCGAAAAGCTCAATGCTGCAGCATTGGCGAAACATCCAGGCGGCACTGTTCACGAGACCGAGCTGGAAGAGGAATACGGTAAATACATCTATCAAGTCGAACTGCGCGACAGCAAGGGCGTCGAGTGGGATGTAGAACTTGATGCAACTACTGGCCAAGTGCTCAAAGATCATCAGGATACCTAATGAACATACCGCCAGCGGGTCGCGCACTGATGGTCGGGCTGCTGGCGTTCTGCTCTTTGGCAGTGGCTCGGGATCTAGACCAGGATGAGGCGTTGCGACTCAGACAGGAGGGTGTGATCCTGCCCCTCGAACAACTGCTAGGCCAGGCCATGGCGCGTTATCCCGGTGCTCGTCTGCTGGAGGCTGAACTCGAAGAAAAGCAGCAGAAGCTGGTCTATGAAGTCGAGTTGCTGACCACGGCAGGTGTCGTTCGCGAGATCAAATTGGATGCGGCTACAGGTGATTTGCTCAAAGACGAGGAAGATGACTGATGCGCTTGCTGTTGGTGGAAGACAACGTTCCTCTGGCCGATGAGCTGAGCGCCAGCCTCAGTCGCCAGGGGTACGCCGTGGATTGGCTGGCGGACGGTCGAGACGCGGTCTATCAGGGGCAGTCCGAACCTTATGATTTGATCATCCTCGATCTAGGATTGCCTGGCCTGCCTGGGTTGGAGGTGTTGGCTCAGTGGCGAGCGGCGAACCTTTCCACCCCGGTGCTCATTCTGACCGCGCGTGGCTCATGGGCCGAGCGTATCGAAGGGTTGAAAGCAGGCGCCGATGACTACCTGACCAAACCTTTTCACCCTGAAGAACTTCAGTTGAGGGCCCAGGCGTTGGTGCGGCGGGCGCGAGGCCTGTCGAATATGCCGCGCCTGGAGGCGGCGGGTCTGCACCTGGACGAAGGTCGCCAATGCGTATTGCAGGCCGGGGTCGATATACAGCTCACTGCTGCCGAGTTCCGGCTGCTACGCTATTTCATGCTTCACCCCGACCAGATCCTGTCCAAGGGCCATTTGGCCGATCACCTGTATGACGGCGAAACCGAGCGCGATTCGAACGTGCTGGAAGTGCACGTCAACCATCTGCGGCGCAAACTGGGTCGCAGTGTGATCGAAACGCGGCGAGGGCAGGGTTACCGTTTTGCCGGGATCGTGCAGTGAGATCCATCCAGGCGCGATTGAGCGTCGGACTGATCAGCGTTCTGGTCGTGGTTGGCCTGGTGCTCGCGCAGTTAAGTTTGTGGCTGTTCGAAATGGGTCTGCAGCGCTATCTGGAAGCGGGGCTGCGCAACGAAAGTGAAAACCTTCTGGTGGCCATGCAGCGTGGGCCGCAGGGTTTGCAGCTGGACCAACATCGTATTTCTCCTGCCTACGAACGTCCGTTCTCCGGGCATTATTTCCGCATAGACTTTCCCGAGGGCCACTGGCGGTCCCGCTCGCTGTGGGATCTCGAGCTGCCGGTGCCCGAGCAGTCGGGGTTGTATTCAGGTTTGAAGCTGGGGCCCGAAGGTCAACTGCTGCTGGTGTTGCGGGCTGACTACCGTCGGCTCGGCCAGCCACTGTCCATCATCGTGGCCCAAGACTACACACCGGTTCGTGCCAGCTTTCAGCGGGTACGTCAGATTGGCCTGGGAATGGGTCTGGCCGCATTGATTGCGGTGCTTGTATTGCAACGCATCACGGTCAAACGCTCGCTCAAGCCACTGGAGCGAACCCGGGAGCAGATTGCCCAGTTGCAGCTCGGGCAGCGGTCGCAACTGGACAGCGAAGTTCCGGCAGAGCTTGAGCCGCTAGTGGCGCAGATCAACCACCTCTTGCTGCACACCGAAGACAGTCTCAAGCGTTCGCGTAATGCCCTGGGCAATCTTGGCCACGCGCTGAAGACGCCCATGGCGGTGCTGTTGAGTCTGGCGAGCAGTGAGCGGCTGCGCGACCATCCCGAAGTTGGTCGGCTGTTGCGTGAGCAGTTGGAGCACATCCAGTTGCGGCTGAGCCGTGAGCTCAATCGTGCGCGCTTGGCAGGCGATGCGCTGCCGGGTGTTCAGTTCGATTGCGCAGAAGAGATTCCGGGTCTGTTCGCGACCCTGGAGATGATTCATGGCGGGCATTTGAACCTGAGCTACGAGGTGGCCGCGCATGTGCGTCTACCGTGGGATCGCGAGGATGTGCTGGAGCTGTTGGGCAACCTGCTCGACAACGCCTGCAAGTGGGCGGACGCGCAGGTCTGCCTGACCATCGTCGAGCACGCACAGGGGTACAGTATCTGGGTGGACGACGACGGTCCGGGGATACCCGAGGACGCACGTCAGGCGGTGCTGGATCGCGGCTCTCGCCTGGACGAGCAGGTCGACGGGCATGGTCTGGGGCTGGGTATCGTTCGTGACATCGTGGAAAGCTGGTCGGCTCGTTTGCAGCTGTCGGGAAGTCCGCTGGGTGGGCTGCGCGTAGCGGTCGAGTTGGATAAACGCGTTTAACGCGGATTTATCTTGCCGATGACTAAACTCGCAGGCGGCTGGGAGGACTAACCCACAGGGCCGAATGACGGTTCTGTAGCTTATCGACATGGATCGGACATGAACGAAACCAACCTGCAAAACAAAACCCTGTTGTTACTGTTGATCCTCGTCACCATCGCTTTCATCTGGATTCTTCTGCCTTATTACGGCGCGGTATTCTGGGCCGTGATTCTGGGTATCGTGTTTGCGCCTTTGCAACGACTGGTGATGATGAAGTTGAACCGGCGTCGCAACATCAGTTCGCTGGTCACGCTGACCACGGCGCTGCTGATCGCGATCCTGCCGGTGATCATCATCAGCGCGCTGTTGGTGCAAGAAGGCGCGGTGCTTTACAAGAATATCGAAAGTGGCCAACTGGACGTGGCGGGTTATATCGATCAGTTCAAGCAACTGCTTCCGGCCTCCGGGCAACAATTGCTCGATCGCATGGGCATGGGCGATCTCGAAGGCGTGCGTGACAAAGTTGCCAAGGGCGCCATGCAGGGCAGTCAATATTTCGCGACTCAGGCATTCAGCTTCGGCCAGGGCACGCTGGATTTCGTGATCAGCTTCGGCATCATGCTGTACTTGCTGTTCTTCTTCCTGCGTGATGGCCCTGAGCTGTCGCGCAAGATCCGTACGGCCATTCCGCTGGCCGAACAGCAGAAGCGCCGTCTGCAGTTGAAGTTCAACCGTGTGGTGCGTGCCACGGTGAAGGGCAACCTGCTGGTGGCCGTTACGCAAGGTGCCTTGGGTGGGGTGATCTTCTGGTTCCTCGATATTCCCAGCGCGTTGCTGTGGGCTGTACTCATGGCTTTCCTGTCGCTGTTGCCTGCCGTCGGGGCCGGCATCGTCTGGGCGCCGGTAGCTGCGTACTTCCTGTTGAGCGGTTATATCTGGCAGGGGGTGACATTGACCCTGTTCGGTATTCTGGTGATCGGCATGGTCGACAACGTGTTGCGTCCGGTTCTGGTCGGCAAGGATACAAAGATGCCGGATTACCTCATTCTGGTATCGACGCTAGGTGGCTTGGCGGTGTTTGGCCTCAACGGTTTCGTGATCGGCCCGTTGATTGCGGCGCTGTTCATGTCCAGCTGGGGTATTTTCGTCAGTACCAAGCGCCAGGTGCGTCTGCCTCAGGACCGCACCTGATACACGCCTTACCCGGCTCCCTTGGTCAGCCCGAGGGAGTTGGCGCTTGAGGGCAGGGGCCTGCTTGGTTACCATCGGCGCTTTTTCAGAGCGGTCCGCATGCCCCAGCCCATTCCTCTCAAAGACCATGGCAAGGAACAAGGCCTAGTCAACCGTCGGTTGATCGCCTGCGCGTTGCTGGTGCTGGCCTTGAGCATTGCCTTGGTAGGGCGTCTGTACTTCCTGCAGGTCATCGAGTTCGCCTACAACTCCACGGTATCCGAAAACAACCGGGTGCACGTGCTGCCGATCCCGCCGGAGCGTGGGGTGATCTACGACCGCAATGGCGTGGTATTGGCCGATAACCGACCCAGTTTCAATCTGACCCTTACCCGCGAGCGCGCCGGTAATACCGCGCAGGTGCTCGATGAGGTGGTCAAGGTGCTGGAGCTGAGCGATGAAGCGCGCAAGCAGTTCGATAAGGACTTGAAGCGTGTGCGCCATCCATTCGAACCCGTCACCTTGATGTATGAGCTGAACGAGAACCAGATCGCCAAGATCGCGGTGAATCAATTTCTGCTGCCGGGCATCGATGTGGAACCTCAGTTCGTACGCGAATATCCGCGCAAGGAGCATTTCGCGCACTCGGTCGGCTACGTAGGGCGGATCAACGAGAAGGAATCCAAGACGCTCGATCAGACGCAGTACCGCGGCACGCAGTCGGTGGGTAAGACCGGTGTCGAGCGTTTCTATGAAACGGAGCTGCATGGCCAGGTGGGCTATGAAGAGGTCGAGACCAATGCTCAAGGGCGGGTGATGCGAGTGCTCAACCACCACGATCCGGTGCCGGGCAAGAACATCGTACTGAGCCTGGATGTGCACCTGCAGGAAGCCGCCGAGAAGGCACTGGGCGATCGACGTGGGGCGGTGGTGTGCATCGATCCGGAAACTGGCGACGTGCTGGCCATGGTCAGCAAGCCCAGCTTCGATCCCAATCTTTTCGTCACCGGGATCAGCTTCAAGGAATACGCGGCGTTGCGCGATTCCATCGACCGGCCGCTGTTCAATCGCGTCCTGCGGGGCCTGTACGCACCTGGCTCGACGATCAAACCGGAAGTGGCGATTGCCGGCCTGGATACGGGTGCGGTCACGCCGCAGTCTCGGGTCTTCGATCCCGGTTACTACGAACTCCCCAACTACGACCACAAGTACCGCAACTGGAACCGCACGGGCGATGGCTGGGTGGACATGGATGCCGCCATCATGCGCTCCAATGACACCTACTTCTACGATCTGGCGCACAAGCTGGGTGTGGACCGGATGCACGACTACATGACCCGCTTCGGCCTGGGTCAGAAGGTTTCGCTGGACATGTTCGAGGAAGCGCCTGGCTTGATGCCGTCGCAGCAGTGGAAACGTGCGACCCGACGTCAGGCGTGGTTCCCCGGCGAGACGCTGATCCTGGGTATTGGCCAGGGCTACATGCAGGTCACACCGTTGCAACTGGCCCAGGCCACCACGCTGATCGCCAGCAAGGGCGTGTGGCGTCGGCCGCACCTGGCTGAAACCGTAGGCGGGCTGGCGCCGGTGGACGACAATCCGATCCCCAATATCGTGCTGCGTGACAACCGCGAATGGGATCAGGTCAACCACGGCATGCAACTCGTCATGCACGATCCGCGCGGCATCGCGCGGCAGGCTGCCGCCGGTGCGCAGTATCGCATCGCGGGCAAGTCGGGTACGGCCCAGGTGGTCGCGATCAAGCAGGGTGAGCGCTACAACCGTCTCAAGACCTTGGAGCGCAACCGTGACAACGCGCTGTTCGTGGGCTTTGCGCCGGCCGACCGGCCGAAGATCGTGGTGGCGGTGATGATCGAGAACGGCGAGGCGGGCGGGCGCGTCGCAGGTCCCGTGGTGCGCGAGATCATGGATGCCTGGTTACTGGATGGCGAAGGTCACCTCAAGCCCAAGTACGCGGCGCCCGCGAAGGCGCCTACGGATCCCAAGGTCTGAGCCTTCAGCAGAGAAAACCACCGTCCACGTTCAGGGCGGTTCCTGTGGTGTAGCTGGAAGCCGAGCTGGCGAGGTACAGCACCGCCCCGGCCATTTCTTCAGGCTGGGCAACACGCTTGAGGGGAATCTGCGCGAGCGCGGTCTTGAGGATCGCCTGGTTCTCGACCAGTGCCGAAGCGAAACGGGTGTCGGTCAGGCCCGGCAGCAACGCATTGCAGCGGATGTTGAAGCCGGCGCATTCCTTGGCGAACGCCTTGGTCATGTTGATCACCGCGGCCTTGGTCATGGAATAGACGCCTTGGAACACACCGGGTGACACGCCGTTTATCGACGCCACGTTGATGATGCTGCCGCCACCGTGTTCGCGCATCAACTTGCCGGCTTCGACCGACATGAAGAAGTAACCGCGGACGTTGACGTCCACGGTCTTCTGGAAAGCGCCCAGGTCGACATCCAGGACGCTGCCGAACTGGGGGTTGGTGGCGGCATTGTTGACCAGGATGTCCAGGCGACCGAAGGTTGCGCGGATGCTCGCGAACAAGTCCTGAATCTGCTCGGTTACGCCAATGTGGCAGGCCATCGCGGTAGCCTGGTCGCCGCCAGCGTTGATGCTGTCGGCGACACGTTGGCAGCCGTCCAGCCTGCGACTGACGACGATCACATGTGCGCCCTGCTGGGCCAGCAATCGGGCAATGGACTCGCCGATCCCGCGGCTGGCGCCGGAGACCAGCGCTATTCTGCCGTCGAGGTCGAACATCGTGGTCTTGGGCATATTCGCTCCTGCCGTGGGTGAGAAGTTACATGTTCGGGTAGGTCGGTCCACCCGAGCCTTCGGGTGCTACCCAGACGATGTTCTGCGAAGGATCCTTGATGTCGCACGTCTTGCAGTGCACGCAATTCTGCGCGTTGATCTGGAAGCGCTTGGCACCGTCTTCCTGGGTGACCACTTCATAGACACCGGCCGGGCAGTAGCGCTGAGCAGGCTCGTCGTACAGCGGCAGGTTCTTGCCGATGGGAATGATCGGATCCTTGAGCTTGAGGTGGCACGGCTGCTCTTCTTCATGGTTGGTGCCTGAGATGAACACCGAACTGAGTTTGTCGAAGCTCAATTTGCCATCGGGCTTGGGGTAGTCGATGCGCTTGCTGTCCGCTGCCAGCTTCATGCAGGCGTAGTCAGGCTTGTTGTCGTGCAGGGTGAAGGGGATCTTGCCCTTGAACAGGTTCTGATCGACGAAGTTGAACGCGCCGCCGACGATGGCTCCCCACTTGTGGATGGCAGCCCCGAAATTGCGGCTGGCGAAGAGCTCTTCATACAGCCAGCTAGCCTTGAAGCCGGACACGTAGCCGTCGAGCACGTCTCCGCCTTCCGAGCCCTGGAACAGCGCGTCGGCCACCGCCTCGGCGGCGAGCATGCCGGACTTCATGGCGGTGTGGCTGCCCTTGATCTTGGAGAAGTTCATGGTGCCCAGGTCGCAGCCGATCAGCGCGCCGCCGGCGAAGACCATCTTGGGCAGCGAGTTGAAGCCACCCTTGCAGATGGCGCGGGCGCCGTAGCTGACGCGCTTGCCGCCTTCCAGATACTGCTTGAGGACCGGATGGTGCTTGAGTCGCTGGAACTCGTCGAAAGGTGACAGGAACGGGTTGGCGTAGGACAGGTCGACGATGAGGCCGACCACCACCTGATTGTTTTCCAGGTGATAGAGGAACGAGCCGCCGGTGTTCTCGGTACCCATGACCTCCAGCGGCCAGCCGGCGGTGTGGACCACCAGCCCCGGCTGGTGCTTGGCAGGATCGATGTCCCAGATCTCTTTCAAGCCGATCCCGTAATGCTGCGCGTCGGCATCGCTGTCCAGTTTGAAGCGTTCGATCAGTTGCTTGCCGATGTGACCGCGGCAGCCTTCGGCGAACAGGGTGTATTTGCCGCGCAGTTCCATGCCTGGGGTATACAGCCCTTCTTTGGGCTTGCCTTCACGATCCACACCCAGGTCGCCGGTGATGATGCCGCGCACGACGCCCGTTTCGTCGATCAGTGCTTCTTGTGCGGCAAATCCGGGGTAGATCTCGACACCCAGGTTTTCAGCCTGCTGGGCGAGCCAGCGGCACAAATTGCCCAGGGAGATGATGTAGTTGCCTTCGTTGTGCATGGTCTTGGGCACGAAGGCGTCGGGGATCTTTGTGCCACTCTCGGCGTTCTTCAGGATGAAGATGTCGTCGCGGGTGACGGGCGTGTTCAGGGGCGCACCCAGGGCCTTCCAGTCCGGGAACAGCTCGGTGAGCGCCCGCGGTTCGAAGACGGCACCGGAAAGGATGTGAGCACCGACCTCGGAGCCTTTTTCAACCACGCAGACGCTGATTTCCTGTCCGGCGTCGGCGGCTTTCTGCTTCAGTCGGCATGCGGCGGACAGGCCTGCTGGGCCTGCGCCGACGACGACGACGTCGAATTCCATGTATTCGCGTTCCACGGGTTCTCTCCTACTCAGGGCTCATCAGGCCTTTCTAATGGGTGAAGCGTCCGGAACGGTCATCCGGGGTGTCGCGGTTGGGTGCTGCGTTCATCTGCTCGTGTAGTACCGTGTCTGGACGGCTACAGGCAAGGGCATGCGCGTGCTGCAGTATATCTACACCACTTGGCCGGTCCAATACAAACGTTTGTTTGAATCTGCTCCAGCCCAGTAAAATCAAGGTGGCCAGGGGGCGTGACCGGTGAGTTCCGCGTATTGACCGGTCAGGGCTCAGCGGTCAAGATACGGCCAGCTTCAAGTTCGATGCAGCGCCTGTGTGCAGTACGGGATGCCTCGAATCTCGACCCCGGCACGGCTCATTCATCCATGTCGAACGCCCATCGGGTCGAGTTTACACGTCATACTTGTTGAAGGCTGCCCCGTTTTGTTGGTCAAGGTCTTGAAAAATCAGGTTTTTGCCAGCACTACGCAATGCTGCAAACGTTTCAATGGTGCCCTTGCCGCCCACGTCATCGTCCGGTCTGCCTGGGCGACATTCTTTTCACCGGAGAGTAACGAGGAATCCATGAAGGTTCTTGTAGCTGTCAAACGAGTGGTCGACTACAACGTCAAGGTTCGCGTCAAGGCGGATAACTCCGGCGTTGATCTTGCCAACGTCAAGATGTCGATGAACCCGTTCTGCGAAATCGCTGTTGAAGAAGCCGTCCGCCTGAAAGAGAAAGGCATCGCCAGCGAAATCGTCGTGGTCACCATCGGCCCGGCCACCGCCCAGGAGCAACTGCGCACCGCGCTGGCCCTGGGCGCCGACCGCGCCATCCTGGTCGAGCACGCCGAGGAACTGAACGCCCTGGCAGTGGCCAAGCTGCTCAAGGCGGTGGTCGACAAGGAACAGCCGCAGTTGGTGATCCTGGGCAAGCAGGCGATCGATAGCGACAACAACCAGACTGGCCAGATGCTAGCTGCGCTGAGCGGCTACGCCCAGGGCACCTTCGCTTCGAAGGTCGAAGTGGCGGGCGACAAGCTCAATGTCACCCGTGAAGTCGATGACGGTCTGCAGACCGTTGGCCTGACCCTGCCGGCCATCGTCACCACCGACCTGCGTCTGAACGAGCCGCGCTACGCCTCCCTGCCCAACATCATGAAGGCCAAGAAGAAGCCGCTCGAATCGTTCACGCCCGAGGCGCTCGGCGTGTCGTTGACCTCCACCAACAAGACCCTCAAGGTCGAGGCGCCAGCGACCCGCAGTGCCGGTGTCAAGGTCAAGTCGGTGGCCGAACTGGTCGAAAAACTGAAAAACGAAGCGAAGGTAATCTGAATGACTATCCTGGTTATCGCCGATTATGTAACCGAAGGTCAGGTGAACACTGGCGTTGCACCTTCGACCCTGAACACCGTGGCTGCCGCGCAGAAGATCGGCGGCGACATTCACGTGCTGGTCGCCGGCGTGCAGGTCGACAGCGTTGCGCAAGCCGCCGCGAAGATCGCCGGCGTGAGCAAGGTGCTGGTGGCGGACAATGCGGCCTATGCGCACCAGCTGCCTGAAAACGTGGCGCCGCTGATCGTCGGGCTGGCTTCGGGCTACAGCCACGTGCTGTCCGCTGCGACCGCCAACGGCAAGAACATCCTGCCGCGCGTTGCCGCTGCGCTGGACGTCGACCAGATCTCCGAGATCATCTCGGTCGAGTCGCCGGACACCTTCAAGCGTCCGATCTACGCCGGCAACGCCATTGCCACTGTGCAATCGAGCGCTGCGATCAAGGTCATCACCGTGCGTGCCACCGGTTTCGACGCCGTGGCTGCCGAAGGCGGTTCAGCGACTGTCGAAGCGGTAGGTGCAGCTCACGATACCGGCAAATCGAGCTTCGTTGGCGAAGAGCTGGCCAAGTCCGATCGTCCCGAGTTGACCGCGGCGAAGATCGTCGTCTCCGGCGGCCGTGGCATGCAGAACGGCGACAACTTCAAGCACCTCTACACCCTGGCCGACAAGCTGGGTGCTGCCGTGGGTGCGTCGCGTGCAGCGGTGGACGCCGGCTTCGTGCCCAACGACATGCAGGTCGGCCAGACCGGCAAGATCGTTGCGCCGCAGTTGTATATCGCGGTAGGCATTTCCGGCGCCATCCAGCATCTGGCTGGCATGAAGGACTCCAAGGTGATCGTTGCGATCAACAAGGACGAAGAGGCGCCGATCTTCCAGGTGGCCGACTATGGCCTGGTCGCTGACTTGTTCGAAGCCGTTCCCGAGTTGGAAAAGCTGGTCTGATCCAGCGCTTTGCGCTGCGGTCGAGTCAAGCCTGGTCGCCATCCGTTGCCCACAGGGCAGCGGGCGGGGACCGGGCTTTTTTGCATCTGAATTTGCGTGTGACATGGGCTGGAGAGGTTGAGCATGACCAGACAAGGCAGACTTCGCCGCGCGGGCTTTTGCATGGTCGCGGCGTTGCTACCGCTGGCAGCGCAGGGGGCGGGCAAGTGCGAGCGACTGGTTGCCAGTGGCAGCCCCGACGCGCCGCCCTATCTGTGGCGGGATCCACAGGACCCGGAGCGTCTGATCGGCGTCAATGCCGAGCTGTTGCAGCAGGTGGCGACCCAGATCGGCGTCAAGGTCGACATTCTTTATGCCGGCAAGCGTTCACAGGCGCTGGAAGAGGTGCGTAGCGGGCGAATGGACTTGCTGGTGGATGCACCCCTGAACGTCAGCGAGCTTGATTCCCTGGATTATGTGCATCCTGCCCTGGTCCCGAACGATTACCTGGTATGGACCCTGCGATCGACGCCACTGACCTACCGCAGTCTTGCCGATCTACACGGCCACGCCGGGGCGATCTCGGCCAAGGCGCGACCGACCCAGGCATTCGCCACACTGGCCGCCGAGCATCTGAAGCTGGTCAGTACGGACAATCTGATTCAGGCCTTCGACAAGCTGGTGCTTGGCCAGGTCGAATACGTGATTGCCGGACGCTATTCCGGTGCGGCCATGGCTCAGGCACAGGGCCTGGGCGATCGACTGCAAAGCAGTGAGCTGCCCGTCGACCGGCCGGGGTTGTACCTGGCGTTGTCTCACGACTCCGCGTGCAACGATCCCTGGCTGCGCGGACAGCTGGCGAAAAAAATGACAGAATTGACCGCTTCAGGCATACCTGCCGAGGTGTTTTCCCGCAATGTCGAGCGTTGGAAAGTCCAGCAATCGCTCAAGCCTGCAGTACTTCCACAGTAGGAATCTTTCGTGAACATTCAAACGATGACCGCAGGCGCGATGCTTGCGCTGCTTGCCGGTTGCGCTAACGACCCGGCGCCTACGCAGCAATTGCGTCTGGCTGACCAGACCGTCGAGCAGGCCCGCGCCGTTGGCGCCACAGACGACAACGAGGCCATGAAGATGGCAGTCGACAAACTTGCCCAGGCTCGTGCGCAAATGGTCGATGAAAACTACAAGGGTGCCCGGCTCAACGCCGAACAGGCCGAGTTGGATGCACGTCTGGCGGAAGATCAATTGTTGACTGCCAAGGGGCAGGAGCAGATCAAGGTGCTGGAGGCTCGCATCCAGCGCCTGCGTAAACAATTGGGAGACATGCAGTGAAGCAGTTGACGGGAATGCGCATGGGGCTGGTGCTGGCGGCCGGTTTGATGACAGTGGGCTGTACCGGTCAGCGCGCCAACAGCGAGGCCGTCCAGCGGGCCGAGGTTGCCTTTCAAGCGGTTCGCGATGATTCCAACGTGCTGCGCAGCGCGCCCAAGGATGTCATTCGGGCTGGCGAATCGCTGGCCCGCGCTGAGCGGCTCGCCAGCTATTGGGGCACCGGCAGCGACGCTCAGCATTATGCCTACCTGAGCCAGCGCTACAGCGAGATCGCCCGGGAGCGCAGTCAGCAGATGCTCAATCAGCAGCGCCTGACCAAGCTGCAGATGGACCAGCAGCGCCTGCAACTGGCGTTGCGTGACTCCAAGCTGGAAAGCGTGCAGCAGCAGGGCAAGTGGCTGGAAGAGCAGATTCTGGCGTTGGCCAATGTCGAGGCCGACCGCGGCCTGGTGATGACACTGGGTGACGTGCTGTTCGATACGGGGGAGGCGCAGCTCAAGCCACAGGCCAACCGTACGATTCTCAAGCTCGTGCAGTTCCTGCAACTCAATCCCAAGCGCGTGGTGCGTATCGAAGGCTACACCGATAACACTGGCGAAAAAGCCTTCAACCTGCAGCTGTCGACCGACCGGGCGCAGTCGGTAGCCGACACCCTGGTCGACCTGGGCATCGATGAGTCGCGTATCCAGGTGCAGGGTTACGGCGATGCCTATCCTGTGGATGCAAACGCTTCGGAGCGGGGCAGGGCGCAGAACCGTCGGGTCGAGATCGTCTTTTCCAACGCAAAAGGGGAAATGGCGTTGCCGCGCGGTTGATGGAGAGGTGAATCTGGACAGTGCAGTTGCAGGATCAGCTCTGCTATCCTGCCAGCTGTCCCCGTACAGTTTGCATCTGTAGGGGTCCTGTGGCACATCTGAGGTCCCGCCATGACCAACCTCTTGCTCTACCAGCGTATTGCCCAGCAGTTGGCTGATGACATCCGTCGAGGGGTCTATCAGCCAGGTGAGCGTGTGCCTTCGGTACGCAAGATGAGCGCGCAGCTCAATGTCAGCCACGCCACGGTGTTGCAGGCCTACGCCAACCTCGAAGATCAGGGGTTGATCCGCGCGCGGCCACAGTCTGGCTACTACGTGCACCAGACGCCCGCGCTGACGGCGCCGACGCCTGACATTGCACGGGTAGAGCGTCCGGGGTTGGTGACACGCAGCAGCATCATCCAGCAAGTGCTCGACGAGTCCCGGCGCGAGGGCGTGTTTCCGTTGGGGGCAGCAGTACCCCACGTCGAGTTTCTGCCGGTACGGGCATTGCACCAGCAATTGGCCAAGGTCACCCGCTTCCAGAGTCCACGCGCGTTCAGCTACATGTTCAGCCCAGGCTTCGAGCCGCTGCGCCGGCAGGTGGCGATCCGCATGCGCGATGCTGGCGTGGTGGTCGATCCTTCGGAGATCGTCATCACTCACGGTTGCGTCGACGCGTTGCAGATGAGCCTGCGCGTACTGACCCGACCCGGTGATCTGATCGCGGCCGAGTCGCCTACCTATTACGGTTTGCTGCAACTGGCGGACTTGCTCGGGCTCAAGGTGATCGAGATTCCCAGCGACCCATCCACGGGCATCAGCCTGGAGGCGCTGCAGCTGGCCGCCAATCAGTGGTCGATCAAGGCGCTGGTGCTGACGCCGCGCTTGAGCAATCCATTGGGCGGGACCATGCCCGAGGAGCGCATGAAGCAGCTGTTGCGACTGTCTTCGGACTTCGATATCCAGATCGTCGAGGACGATATCTATGGCGAATTGATGTTCGAGCAAGGCAAGAGCAAGGCGCTCAAGGCGTTCGATCGGCTGGGGCATGTCATCTACTGCTCGAGTTTCTCCAAGACGCTGTCGCCCGGTGTACGGATCGGTTGGATGATCGCCGGTAAATACCAGGCCGAGGTCCAGCGCTTGCAGACGTTCAGCACCCATTCGGCCTGCAGCGTCACGCAGATGGGCGTGGCCAGCTACCTGGAGAACGGCGGCTACGACCGGCACCTGCGTTTCATTCGTCAGGAATACCGCAAGAACCTCAGTGCCTTCCAGTTGGCCGTGCAGCAACACTTTCCCGAAGGCACGCAGATCACGCGGCCCACGGGTGGATTCATCCTCTGGGTCAGTCTGCCGGGCCGGGTCAATACCCAGGAACTGCACGTTCGCGCGCTGGAGCAGGGGATCAGCATTGCCCCGGGGCTGATCTTCAGCAATACAGAGCAGTTCAACCACTGCGTTCGGCTCAATTGCGGCGTGCCGTGGAATCGCGAGGCCGAGCGCGCCCTGGCGACGCTGGGTGTACTGGCCCGGCAATTGTGTCAGGAGTCGGGAGTTTCCTATTGAAACGGCTCAGGGGGCTTGTCAGCTCGACGCCGAACGGGGAGCATAGGGGTCTCTCCGTTGTTGCCGTGCTCTTATGAACGCCACGCGCCGTCTCGCATTGCTGGTCTTCTGCTTGAATCTGGGCGTCTTTGCAGTGCCTTGTGTTCAAGCGCAAACGGCGGACACTCCGTCTGCCGCAATGCGCGTGGCGGCGACTGAAAAGCCTGTGGTCAAAGCCGACGCTGCGGCAAAGAAGGCCGCGGCGAAAAAGCCGGCGGTTCGCAAGAAAGCGGCCAAGAGCCGTTCGCGCAAGGAGTCGGACGTCATCGCCACTCCGGTGCCGGAGGCCAAGCTGGATCTGACCTTGCCCAAGGACATCGTCAAGGACCTCAAGCCGCCTACTCAGCCTGTCAACGCTGCGGTTCAGCCGGCGCCCCTCGCCGAGCGTGCGCCCAAGCCCATTCTGCCCGCCTTCTTCAGTGACAAGGGTAACGAGGACTTCCAGCTCAATGGCCGTTTGCTGAACAACGAAATGCAACTGCAGCGGCGCGGCGACGGTCGTGAAGTCGAGGGCGCGGCGCTGGACTTCAACTTCAAGCAGTGACCACTGCCCGGTAGCGGCGTCCCCGTTACAGTCTGGCTGATCGAATTATCGCCGCGGGCATTTTCAAACGCTCGTTGGGTCACTACCATGGGGCTTCTTCAACCTTTCGTGCCTGTGAGGTCATGACGTCATGAAATGCCGCGAAGGCTGTGGCGCCTGCTGTATCGCCCCTTCCATCAGTTCGCCTATTCCTGGCATGCCTCTGGGCAAGCCGGCAGGGCAGCGCTGTGTCCAGCTGTCTCTGGATAACCTCTGCGCCCTGTTCGGCCTGCCCGAGCGGCCGGCAGTGTGCTCGGCGTTCAATGCCGATCCCGAGGTGTGCGGTGACAGCGATCAGGATGCCGTGCGCATTCTGGGTTGGTGGGAGCAGATGACCGCATAGGCAAGGGCTCCATTCTCGACAACAAGGAACAACAACAATGAGAGCGATGCATTCAATAGCGCTGGTAGCCCTGCTGGGCAGCGTCCACATGTCTGCCCAGGCGGAGCCGTGGGTGGTGGCCAAGGACGAGGAGGGGATCAAGGTCTCCTTGAGCGAGGTCGCAGGCTCCAAGTACAAGGCCTATCGTGGCGAAACCGTCATCAAGGCCAGCGTCGCGAAGCTGCGGGCGATGCAGGAAGACGTCGCGGGCGCGTGCACCTGGATTCACGAGTGCAAGGCGCAGAAGCTGCTCAAGCATCAGGGCGACCAGACCTGGACCTACACTCAGTTCAATACGCCATGGCCGGTGACGCCGAGGGATTCGGTGTTGCACATCACCACGGTGGATGGCAGCGATGGCAGCGTTACCCGCAACCTGGCCGGGGCGGCCAGCTATGTGCCGGAGGAGAAGGGCTTCGTGCGCGTGGCTCAGGTCGAAGGCTTCTGGAAGATGGTGCCTCAGGGTGCCAATCAGACCCAGGTGATCTACCAGGTGCACACCGAGCCTGGCGGCAGCGTCCCTTCCTGGCTTGCCAACAAGTTCGTCGTGGATGCGCCATTCAATACCCTCAAGGCGCTGCGTACCAAGGCGGAACAATAGAAACGCAAAAGGCCGCCCGAGGGCGGCCTTTCGTTGCCAGGTGAACGCTTAGGTGCGGTCGTCCAGCGCCGTGACGTCGCGGCTTTTCTCGCCGGTGTACAGCTGGCGTGGGCGGCCGATCTTGTACGGACTCGAGAGCATTTCCTTCCAGTGGGAAATCCAGCCAACGGTGCGCGCCAAGGCGAAGATCACCGTGAACATGCTGGTTGGAATGCCGATGGCCTTGAGGATGATGCCCGAATAGAAATCGACGTTCGGGTACAGCGAGCGTTCGATGAAGTACGGGTCGGTCAAGGCGATCTCTTCCAGCCGCATGGCCAGTTCGAGTTGCGGATCGTTCTTGATGCCCAGTTCCTTCAATACTTCGTCGCAGGTCTGCTTCATCACCGTGGCCCGTGGGTCGCGGTTCTTGTAGACGCGGTGGCCGAAGCCCATCAGCTTGAACGGATCGTTCTTGTCCTTGGCCTTGGCGATGAAGGCGTCGATGTTGGAAACATCGCCGATTTCATCGAGCATGGTCAGCACCGCTTCGTTGGCACCGCCGTGGGCAGGGCCCCACAGCGCCGCGATGCCGGCAGCGATGCAGGCGAACGGGTTGGCGCCCGAAGAGCCTGCCAGGCGTACGGTAGAGGTGGACGCATTCTGCTCGTGGTCGGCGTGCAGGATGAAGATGCGATCCATGGCCTTGGCCAGCACCGGGCTGATCGGTTTGATCTCGCACGGGGTGTTGAACATCATGTGCAGGAAGTTTTCGGCATACGAGAGGTCGTTGCGCGGGTACATCATGGGCTGGCCCATGGAGTACTTGTAGACCATGGCTGCCAGGGTCGGCATCTTGGCTACCAGGCGTACCGCCGAGATCTCGCGATGCTGGGGGTTATTGATGTCGAGCGAGTCATGGTAGAACGCGGACAGTGCGCCGACCACGCCGCACATGATGGCCATCGGGTGGGCATCGCGGCGGAAGCCGTTGAAGAAGGTCTTCAACTGCTCGTGAACCATGGTGTGGTTCTTGATGTTGCCGACGAACTTGGCCTTCTGCTCGGCAGTCGGCAATTCGCCGTTGAGCAGCAGGTAGCAGGTTTCAAGGTAGTCGGATTGTTCGGCGAGTTGCTCGATCGGATAGCCGCGGTGCAGCAGGATTCCGGCATCGCCGTCGATGTAGGTGATCTTCGACTCGCACGAAGCGGTCGACATGAAGCCTGGGTCGAAAGTGAAGCGGCCCGTGGCAGTCAAACTCCTGACGTCGATTACATCGGGACCAACGGTGCCGGTTAAAATCGGCAGCTCGACGGGGGCTGCGCCCTCGATGATCAACTGCGCTTTTTTGTCAGCCATGTGGCCTCCTATTAATGCTTGAAATCATCAGACAGACCCCCCACGCAGGGCCCGCACCACTATAGTGAGATAAATTCGAATGTCAATTTGCTTAAAGTGAGGCCCCAGAGGGCTTCGAGCGCGCTTTTTTCGCGAAATTCCGCCCCGTTCAAACCTTTTGCCCTGGCTGTGCGATCCGCCGTCCGAGGCCTGCGCGTGCGTTGTCATTAGTATCCTAACTGTCTATACTCGGCAGCCGACCGCCGGGGGCTTTTCCGAGCCATTTCGACGGGGTCGTCACTCCCTGGGTGGTGAGTACCTGACCAGTACACTTCCCTACAACTTGCCCTGCTTGCTAGGGGCTCTTCAGTGTGAAAAAAGCCGTGAATAGCCAACGACCTGTAAACCTAGACCTAAGGACCATCAAACTCCCTGTCACTGCTTACACGTCCATTCTCCATCGTATATCCGGTGTCATCCTGTTCCTGGGCATCGCTCTCATGCTGTACGCATTGGGCAAATCCCTGGGCTCCGAGGAAGGCTTCGGCGAGGTGAAGGCGTATTTGACCAGCCCGCTGGCCAAGTTTGTGATCTGGGCCCTGCTGTCCGCCTTGCTGTATCACCTGGTGGCCGGTGTGCGCCACCTGATCATGGACATGGGCATCGGTGAGACGCTGGAAGGCGGCAAGCTGGGCTCCAAAATCGTTCTCATCATCTCGGTGGTGCTGATCGTTCTGGCAGGAGTTTGGGTATGGTAACCAACGTTACGAACCTTTCGCGTTCGGGCCTCTATGACTGGATGGCACAGCGCGTGTCTGCGGTCGTTCTCGCGGCTTATTTTCTGTTTCTGATCGGGTACATCATTGCCAATCCAGGCATGGAGTACACCCAATGGCACTCGCTGTTCAGCAGCAACTGGATGCGCATCTTCAGCCTCCTGGCCCTGGTCGCCCTGGGCGCCCACGCCTGGGTCGGCATGTGGACCATCGCCACCGACTACCTGACGCCGATGTCATTCGGCAAGTCGGCCACGGCTATACGCTTCCTGTTCCAGGCGGTATGCGGCGTCGCGATGTTCGCGTACTTCGTCTGGGGTGTGCAGATTCTTTGGGGTATCTGATTCATGGCTAACATTAGTACGCTTTCCTTCGACGCCATCATCATTGGTGGTGGCGGTGCCGGCATGCGCGCAGCGCTGCAGCTGGCCCAGGGCGGTCACAAGACTGCCGTTGTCACCAAAGTCTTCCCGACTCGCTCGCACACCGTATCGGCGCAGGGCGGCATCACGTGCGCCATCGCTTCGGCCGACCCGAACGATGACTGGCGCTGGCACATGTACGATACCGTCAAGGGTTCCGACTACATCGGTGACCAGGACGCTATCGAGTACATGTGTTCGGTAGGCCCGGAGGCCGTCTTCGAGCTCGAGCACATGGGGCTGCCGTTCTCGCGTACCGAGCAGGGCCGCATCTACCAGCGTCCGTTCGGTGGCCAGTCCAAGGACTTCGGCAAGGGCGGCCAGGCGGCACGTACCTGTGCTGCTGCCGACCGTACCGGTCACGCCTTGCTGCACACCCTCTATCAGGCGAACCTGAAGGCTGGCACTGTATTCCTGAACGAATACTATGCGGTCGATCTGGTGAAGAACCAGGACGGTGCGATCGTTGGCGTGATCGCCATCTGCATCGAAACCGGCGAAACCTCTTACATCCGTGCCAACGCCACCGTATTGGCGACCGGCGGGGCCGGGCGCATCTATTCGTCCACCACCAACGCCCTGATCAACACCGGTGACGGCGTCGGCATGGCCCTGCGTGCCGGTGTGCCGGTACAGGACATCGAGATGTGGCAGTTCCACCCGACCGGCATCGCTGGCGCAGGTGTACTGGTCACCGAAGGTTGCCGCGGTGAAGGCGGTTACCTGATCAACAAGCACGGCGAGCGTTTCATGGAGCGCTACGCACCGAACGCCAAGGACCTTGCCGGTCGTGACGTGGTTGCGCGCTCCATGGTCAAGGAAATCATCGCCGGCAATGGCTGTGGTCCCGATGGCGATCACGTGATGCTCAAGCTCGATCACCTGGGCGAGGAAGTGCTGCACAGCCGCCTGCCGGGCATCATGGAGCTGTCCAAGACCTTTGCCCACGTCGATCCGGCCGCCGCGCCGATTCCTGTCGTGCCAACTTGTCATTACATGATGGGGGGTGTCGCTACCAACATCCACGGTCAGGCAATCACCCAGGATGCCAATGGCAACGATGCCATCATCCCTGGTCTGTTCGCCGTGGGCGAAGTGGCTTGCGTGTCGGTTCACGGTGCCAACCGCCTGGGTGGCAACTCGCTGCTCGACCTGGTGGTATTTGGTCGCGCCGCCGGTCTGCACCTGGAGCAGGCACTGAGCGAAGGCATCGACTACCGCCGTGCCAGCGACACCGATCTGGAAGTCGCCCTGGCGCGTCTGGACGGCCTTAACGCACGGACTACCGGCGAAGACGTCGCCAGCCTGCGCAAGGAACTGCAGAGCTGCATGCAGAACTACTTCGGTGTGTTCCGCACCGGCGAGTACATGCAGAAAGGTATCGACCAGCTGGCCGGCCTGCGCGAGCGCATCGCCAACGTCAAGATCAACGACAAGAGCCAGGGCTTCAACACCGCCCGGATCGAAGCGCTGGAATTGCAGAACCTGCTGGAAGTGGCGGAAGCCACCGCGATCGCTGCAGAGCATCGCAAAGAGTCCCGCGGCGCTCACGCCCGTGAAGACTATGAAGATCGCGACGACGAAAACTGGCTGTGCCACACCCTGTACTTCCCGGGTGAAAAACGTGTTGCCAAGCGCGCCGTGAACTTCTCGCCGAAAACCGTTCCGACTTTCGAACCGAAAATCCGGACTTATTGAGGGTGGCCGTCATGTTGCAAGTCAGTGTTTATCGCTACAACCCGGATCAGGACGCAGCGCCGTCCATGCAGGAATTCCAGGTCGACACCGGTGGCAAGGATGTGATGGTGCTGGACGTGCTGGCCTTGATCAAGGAACAGGACGAAGGCTTTTCGTATCGTCGCTCGTGCCGTGAAGGCGTGTGCGGTTCCGACGGCATGAACATCAACGGCAAGAACGGCCTGGCGTGCATCACGCCGCTGTCCGCTGTCGTAAAAGGTAACAAGTTGATCGTGCGTCCGCTGCCAGGATTGCCCGTCATCCGTGACCTGGTCGTGGATATGAGCATCTTCTACAAGCAGTACGAGAAGGTGAAGCCGTTCCTGCAGAACGACACTCCGGCTCCGGCCATCGAGCGTCTGCAGACTCCGGAAGAGCGTGAAAAGCTGGACGGTCTGTACGAGTGCATCCTGTGCGCTTGCTGCTCGACGTCCTGCCCGTCGTTCTGGTGGAACCCCGACAAGTTCCTGGGCCCGGCAGCGTTGCTGCAGGCTTATCGTTTCCTGGCCGACAGCCGCGATACCCGGACCAGCGAGCGCCTCGCATCGATGGATGACCCGTTCAGCGTATTCCGCTGCCGCGGCATCATGAACTGCGTCAGCGTCTGCCCGAAAGGCTTGAACCCCACCAAGGCTATTGGCCACGTGCGGAACATGCTGTTGTCCAACGGCGTCTGATTCAACTGCTACACCGCAAGCCGTCACAGCGCGGGATCGATCCTGCGCTGTGACGAAAACCCGAGCGCGGCTGCGTATGGCTTCGCTTTTACTTTCGAAGAAACAAGACCAGCAGGGGCTCCGGGCTGGTACCCGGACTACCAGCGTACAACTCTGAGGTGGCTTGCACGGTCGCTCTACACGGACCGCGTCAATACGCCCAAGGTGTCAGCGCCGGTGGTGTCCCCTAACCGAGGGTGACCAAGCATGCAAGAAAGCGTGATGCAGCGCATGTGGAACAGCGCCCACCTATCCGGTGGTAACGCTGCCTATGTGGAAGAGCTCTATGAGCTTTACCTGCACGACCCTAACGCTGTGCCAGAGGAATGGCGCACCTACTTTCAGAAGTTGCCTGCCGAAGGCAGCACTGCCACCGACGTTGCACACTCCACCATTCGCGATCATTTCGTCCTGCTGGCCAAAAACCAGCGCCGTGCTCAACCGGTTTCCGCCGGGAGCGTGAGCAGCGAGCACGAAAAGAAGCAGGTAGAAGTGCTGCGACTGATTCAGGCCTACCGGATGCGCGGCCACCAGGCAGCCCAACTGGACCCGTTGGGGCTGTGGCAACGGCCTGCTCCGGCAGACCTGTCAATCAACCATTACGGCATGACCAATGCCGATCTGGATACGACCTTCCGTGCCGGCGACCTGTTCATCGGCAAGGAGGAGGCGAGCCTACGTGAAATTCTCGAGGCTTTGCAGCAGACATATTGCCGCACCATCGGCGCCGAGTTCACTCACATCACCGATTCCGAGCAGCGCAGCTGGTTCCAGCAGCGCCTGGAAAGCGTGCGCGGTCGTCCTTCGTTCTCGGCCGAGATCCGCAGCCACGTGCTGGAGCGCGTCACCGCTGCCGAAGGCCTCGAGAAGTACCTGGGCACCAAGTACCCCGGCACCAAGCGTTTCGGTCTGGAAGGTGGCGAAGCCCTGATCCCGATGCTCGACGAGATGATTCAGCGCTCGGGCTCCTACGGCACCAAGGAAGTCGTGATCGGCATGGCCCACCGTGGCCGTCTCAACGTACTGGTCAACACCTTCGGCAAGAACCCTCGCGACCTGTTCGACGAGTTCGAAGGCAAGAAGAAGGTCGAGCTGGGCTCCGGTGACGTCAAGTACCACCAGGGTTTCTCGTCCAACGTGATGACCGCAGGTGGCGAAGTGCACCTGGCCATGGCGTTCAACCCGTCCCACCTGGAGATCGTTTCTCCGGTGGTCGAGGGTTCGGTACGTGCCCGCCAGGACCGTCGCAACGATGCGGTCGGCGACAAGGTGCTGCCGATCTCGCTGCACGGCGACGCTGCATTCGCCGGCCAGGGCGTGGTCATGGAAACCTTCCAGATGTCGCAGACCCGCGGTTTCAAGACCGGCGGTACCGTGCACATCGTGATCAACAACCAGGTTGGTTTCACCATCAGCAACCCGTACGACGCGCGCTCCACCGAGTACGCGACCGATGTGGCCAAGATGATCCAGGCGCCGATCCTGCACGTGAACGGCGATGATCCGGAAGCCGTGGTGTTCGTCACCCAGTTGGCCATCGACTACCGCATGCAGTTCAAGCGGGACGTGGTCATCGACCTGGTGTGCTACCGCCGTCGCGGCCACAACGAGGCCGACGAGCCAAGTGGCACTCAGCCGCTGATGTACCAGCAGATCGCCAAGCAGCGCACCACCCGCGAGCTGTATGCCGAAAGCCTGATCAAGGCCGGCGTGCTCGACGAAGGCAGCGTGCAGAGCCAGATCGACGAGTACCGCAATGCGCTGGACAACGGTCTGCACGTGGTCAAGAGCCTGGTCAAGGAACCGAACAAGGAATTGTTCGTCGACTGGCGTCCTTACCTGGGCCATGCCTGGACGGCGCGTCACGACACGCGTTTCGACCTCAAGACCCTGCAGGAGCTGTCCGCCAAGCTGCTGGAAATTCCCGAAGGCTTCGTGGTGCAGCGCCAGGTGTCCAAGATCTACGAAGATCGCCAGAAGATGCAGGCCGGTGGCTTGCCGATCAACTGGGGCTATGCCGAGACCATGGCGTACGCCACCTTGGCCTTCGAAGGTCATCCGATCCGCATGACCGGCCAGGACATCGGCCGCGGCACCTTCTCGCACCGCCATGCGGTGTTGCACAACCAGAAGGATGCGGCGACCTACATTCCGCTGCAGAACCTGTACAACGGCCAGCCGCGCTTCGATCTGTACGACTCGTTCCTGTCCGAAGAGGCGGTTCTGGCGTTCGAATACGGCTACTCGACCACCTCGCCCAACGCGTTGGTGATCTGGGAAGCGCAGTTCGGTGACTTCGCCAACGGTGCACAGGTCGTGGTCGACCAGTTCATCACCAGCGGCGAGCACAAGTGGGGCCGTCTGTGCGGTCTGACCATGCTGCTGCCGCACGGCTACGAAGGGCAGGGCCCGGAGCACTCGTCCGCGCGTCTGGAGCGTTACCTGCAGCTGTGCGCCGAGCACAACATTCAGGTGTGCGTGCCCACCACGCCTGCGCAGATCTACCATCTGCTGCGTCGTCAGGTGATCCGTCCGCTGCGCAAGCCGCTGATCGTGCTCACGCCCAAGTCGCTGCTGCGTCACAAGCTCGCGGTGTCGACCCTGGAAGATCTGGCCGAAGGTTCGTTCCAGACCGTCATCCCGGAAATCGATACCCTGGACGCCGCCAAGGTGACGCGTCTGGTGCTGTGCAGCGGCAAGGTCTACTACGACCTGCTGGAGAAGCGCCGCGCCGAAGGCCGCGAAGATGTCGCCATCGTGCGTATCGAGCAGCTGTATCCGTTCCCTGAAGACGACTTGATGGAAGCGATCGCTGCCTACACCAATCTGGAGCACGTGGTCTGGTGTCAGGAAGAACCGATGAACCAGGGTGCCTGGTACAGCAGTCAGCATCACTTGCGCCGCAGCATGAGCAATCACAAGAAGACCCTGGTCCTCGAGTATGCCGGCCGTGACGCATCGGCTGCCCCGGCTTGTGGTTACGCTTCGAATGCATGCCGAGCAGCAAGCCAAACTGCTGCAAGATGCCTTCACCGTTTAATGCCAACGCGCACCTGAAACCGAATTTAAGGAATTACTGATAATGGCTATCGAGATCAAAGCCCCTACCTTCCCGGAATCGGTCGCCGACGGCACCGTTGCGACCTGGCACAAGCAGCCGGGCGATGCGGTCAAGCGCGATGACCTGATCGTTGACATCGAGACCGACAAGGTTGTCCTGGAAGTGCTGGCCACTGCCGACGGCGTGCTGGGCGCGATCGTCAAGAACGAAGGCGACACCGTTCTGTCGGACGAAGTTCTGGGCTCCATCGAGGAGGGCGGCGCTGCCGCCGCTGCACCCGCTGCTGCACCCGCTGCTGCACCTCAGGCCGCTGCCGCGCCTCAAACCGCCGCACCACAGGCGGCTTCGGCACCTGCTGCCGGCGACGATGACGCCATCGGTGGTCCGGCTGCACGCAAGCTGGCCGAAGAAAACGGCATCAACCTGAATCAGCGTCAAGGGCACCGGCAAAGACGGTCGCGTTACCAAGGAAGACCTGGTTGCCGCCATCGAAGCCAAGAAGTCGGCACCGGCTGCCAAGCCTGCCATGCCTGCCGCTGCAGCCGCCGTGGTCCAGACCACCGGCGACCGCACCGAGAAGCGCGTGCCGATGACCCGTCTGCGCGCCAAGGTCGCTGAACGTCTGGTCGAAGCCCAGTCGAACATGGCCATGCTGACCACCTTCAACGAAGTCGACATGACCGAAGTCATGGCCTTGCGCTCCAAGTACAAGGACCTGTTCGAGAAGTCGCACAACGGCGTGCGCCTGGGCTTCATGTCGTTCTTCGTCAAGGCGGCCACCGAGGCGCTCAAGCGCTTCCCGGCTGTCAACGCCTCGATCGACGGCTCCGACATCGTCTATCACGGCTACGCCGACGTCGGTGTCGCGGTGTCCAGCGACCGAGGTCTGGTGGTTCCCGTCCTGCGCAATGCCGAGGCCATGAGCCTGGCCGAGATCGAAGGCGGCATCGCCACCTTCGGCAAGAAAGCGCGCGACGGCAAGCTGTCGATGGACGAAATGACCGGGGGTACCTTTACCATCACCAACGGTGGTACCTTCGGTTCGATGATGTCGACCCCGATCGTCAACCCGCCGCAAGCGGCCATCCTGGGCATGCACAACATTCTGCAGCGTCCCATGGCGATCAACGGCCAAGTGGTCATCCGCCCGATGATGTATCTGGCACTGTCCTATGACCACCGCCTGATCGACGGCAAGGAAGCTGTGACGTTCCTGGTGACCATCAAGAACCTGCTCGAAGATCCAGCTCGTCTGTTGCTGGATATCTGACAAGGCAGCCACAGGTAGCGGGATCCGCCATCGAGCCCACGCAGCTTGATCCGGACCCCGTTGGCTGGGCTTCAAGCATGCCGCTAATAGGAATTGTTTTATGACTCAGAAATTCGACGTGGTAGTGATTGGCGCAGGCCCCGGTGGCTACGTCGCTGCCATCAAGGCCGCACAACTGGGCCTCAAGACTGCCTGTATCGAGAAGTATCAAGACGGTGAAGGCAAGCTGGCCCTCGGCGGCACCTGCCTGAACGTGGGTTGCATTCCGTCCAAGGCATTGCTGGACAGCTCGTGGAAATTCCACGAAGCGCAGGACGGTTTCGCCGTCCACGGCATCAACCATGCCGGCGTGACCATGGACGTTCCGGCGATGATTGGCCGCAAGTCCAACATCGTCAAGAACCTGACTGGCGGCGTTGCCGGCCTGTTCAAGTCCAACGGCGTGACCGTGCTGCAAGGCCACGGCAAACTGCTGGCTGGCAAGAAAGTCGAAGTGACCGGCCCCAACGGCGTTGAAGTCGTCGAAGCCGACAACGTCATTCTGGCTTCCGGCTCGCGTCCGATCGACATTCCACCGGCGCCGGTCGACCAGAAGATCATCGTCGACTCCACCGGTGCGTTGGAATTCCAGGAAGTGCCCAAGCGTCTCGGCGTCATTGGTGCCGGCGTGATCGGCCTGGAGCTGGGTTCGGTATGGTCGCGCCTGGGCGCCCAGGTCACCGTGCTCGAAGCGCTGGACACCTTCCTCATGGCTGCCGACACCGCGGTGTCCAAGGAAGCCCTGAAGACCATGACCAAGCAAGGTCTGGACATCAAGCTCGGCGCTCGCGTGACCGGCTCCGAAGTTCAGGGCGAAGAAGTCGTGGTCAAGTACACCGATGCCAATGGCGAGCAGTCGATCACCTTCGACAAGCTGATCGTCGCCGTGGGCCGTCGTCCGGTGACCACGGACCTGCTGGCTTCGGACAGCGGCGTGGACATCGACGAGCGCGGCTTCATCTTTGTCGATGACTACTGCGCGACCAGCGTCCCTGGCGTCTATGCCATCGGTGACGTGGTCCGTGGCCTGATGCTGGCGCACAAGGCGTCCGAGGAAGGCATCATGGTCGTCGAGCGCATCAAGGGCCACAAGGCCGTGATGAACTACGACCTGATTCCATCGGTCATCTACACCCACCCGGAAATCGCATGGGTCGGCAAGACCGAGCAGGCGCTCAAGGCCGAAGGCGTTGAAGTCAACGTCGGCAGCTTCCCGTTCGCGGCCAGTGGTCGCGCGATGGCAGCCAACGATACCGGCGGTTTCGTCAAGGTCATCGCCGATGCCAAGACCGACCGCGTACTGGGTGTCCACGTGATCGGCCCGAGCGCCGCAGAACTGGTTCAGCAGGGCGCCATCGCCATGGAATTCGGCACCAGTGCCGAAGACCTGGGCATGATGGTCTTCTCGCATCCGACCCTGTCGGAAGCCCTGCACGAAGCGGCCCTGGCCGTGAATGGCGGCGCCATCCACATCGCCAACCGCAAGAAGCGTTAAACAATAAGAAACCACGGTGGATTGCCCGTCGCATGCCCTGTACGCAGGGGTGCCGCGGAACGTCCGCCGGACTCGCCTCGTCGGTCAACCGGCGAGTAGCAGTCACAGGTGGCGCGGCACTTCAATCACGAAGCGCAGCGCCGAAAAGCGCAGTACCTAACGAAGACGGTAATAAGCATGAATCTTCACGAGTATCAGGGTAAGCAGCTGTTCGCTGAATACGGCCTGCCAGTATCCAAGGGTTACGCGGTAGACACCCCCGAAGAAGCCGCAGAAGCCTGCGACAAGATCGGCGGCAGCGAGTGGGTCGTCAAGGCCCAGGTCCACGCCGGTGGCCGTGGTAAAGCTGGTGGTGTAAAGCTGGTTCGCAGCAAGGAAGACGCCAAGGCTTTCGCTCAGCAGTGGCTGGGCAAGCGTCTGGTGACTTACCAGACTGATGCCAACGGTCAGCCTGTCACCAAGATCCTGGTCGAGTCCTGCACCGATATCGCCAAAGAGCTGTATCTGGGCGCCGTAGTGGACCGCTCCAGCCGTCGCATCGTGTTCATGGCTTCCACCGAAGGTGGCGTGGACATCGAGAAGATCGCTCACGACACTCCCGAGAAGATCCTCAAGTCCACCATCGATCCGTTGGTCGGCGCTCAGCCGTTCCAGGGCCGCGAGCTGGCATTCCAGCTGGGTCTGGAAGGCAAGCAGGTTGCCCAGTTCGCCAAGATCTTCGTTGGCCTGGCCAAGCTGTTCCAGGACCATGACCTGGCCCTGCTGGAAGTCAACCCGTTGGTCATCAAGGCGGACGGCGATCTGCATTGCCTCGATGCCAAGATCAACATCGACGCCAACGCCATGTACCGTCAGCCCAAGCTGAAGGGTTTCCACGATCCTTCGCAGGACGACCCGCGTGAAGCGCACGCTGCCAAGTTCGAACTGAACTACGTGGCGCTGGAAGGCAACATCGGTTGCATGGTCAACGGTGCCGGCCTGGCCATGGGTACCATGGACATCGTCAACCTGCACGGCGGCAAGCCAGCCAACTTCCTCGACGTTGGCGGCGGTGCTACCAAGGAACGCGTAACCGAAGCGTTCAAGATCATTCTGTCCGACACCAATGTCGCGGCCGTACTGGTCAACATCTTCGGCGGCATCGTTCGTTGCGACATGATTGCCGAAGGCATCATCGGCGCGGTGAAGGAAGTCGGCGTTAAAATCCCGGTGGTTGTGCGCCTTGAAGGCAACAACGCTGAACTGGGCGCTAAAGTACTGGCGGAAAGCGGTCTGAACATCATCGCAGCCACCAGCCTGACCGACGCTGCTCAACAAGTTGTCAAAGCTGCGGAGGGCAAGTAATGAGCGTCCTGATCAATAAAGACACCAAGGTCATCTGCCAGGGCTTCACCGGCTCGCAGGGTACTTTCCACTCCGAACAAGCCATCGCCTACGGCACCAAGATGGTTGGCGGCGTGACTCCGGGCAAGGGTGGTACCACCCACCTGAACCTGCCTGTGTTCAACACCGTGAAAGAAGCCGTGGAAACCACAGGCGCTACCGCCTCGGTCATCTACGTACCGGCTCCTTTCTGCAAGGATTCCATCCTTGAAGCGGCGTTCGGCGGCATCAAGCTGATCGTCTGCATCACCGAAGGCATTCCGACCATCGACATGCTGGAAGCCAAGGTCAAGTGCGACGAGCTGGGTGTCATCCTGATCGGCCCCAACTGCCCAGGCGTGATCACTCCGGGCGAGTGCAAGATCGGCATCATGCCAGGCCACATCCACTTGCCAGGCAAGGTCGGTATCGTGTCGCGTTCCGGCACCCTGACCTATGAAGCCGTCAAGCAGACCACCGACGCCGGTTTCGGCCAGTCGACCTGCGTCGGTATCGGCGGTGACCCGATCCCGGGCTCGAACTTCATCGACATCCTGAAGCTGTTCCAGGAAGACCCACAGACCGAAGCTATCGTCATGATCGGCGAGATCGGTGGTTCGGCCGAAGAAGAAGCCGCTGCCTACATCAAGGCACACGTGACCAAGCCGGTCGTTTCCTACATCGCTGGTGTGACTGCCCCTCCAGGCAAGCGCATGGGCCATGCCGGTGCAATCATCTCGGGCGGCAAGGGCACTGCAGACGAGAAGTTTGCAGCCCTGCAGGACGCTGGTGTGAAAACCGTGCGTTCGCTGGCTGATATCGGCAAGGCCTTGGCCGAGCTGACTGGCTGGGCGGTCAAGTAAGCTTCGCTTGCCTGCACGCGTAGTCGCAAAAGCCACCTTCGGGTGGCTTTTGTGTTTCTGGAAGATGAGTTCGCGGCGACAACGAATCGAGACGATTGTTGCAGGCGCAGTACAAGCTTTCTGCGACTTTGGGATGGTTGCGTTAGCGAGCCTCATGTACTATGTCGACCCGCCAGATTGTCGCAGCTCGCTGAAACGTTAAATCGTCTCTTCCGAGCGTGGTTGACGTCTGTGTCAAGTGGGTCGAATCAAGCGGTTCAAATCAAGTTGGTGGAATTCTGTACGGCCCTGCCTCGGCAGCCGCAGGATTCAGCGTCGCTCAAGTAGCTGAAGACAATATTCAACAAGAAGAAGTCAGCGCAGGAGAGACATGAAAGTGAGACCGAGCACTGTCGTACGGTCTTGTATGTCTGCCCGTCAGTCCCTCTGAATGCCCGTTTGCGCTGGATTTGCCAATGAATGCTGGCTGTTCCGGGTCGCGACGACGGATGGATGACGTTCTATCCTAGGAATTTCTGAATGTTGAAGAAAGCGAACACAGCGCTGCTGGGTCTGGCTCTGTCCATCGGGATGGTGTCGGCACAAGCGGCCGAAGCGAAGAAAGTCGATGTCCTGCTGATCGGCGGCGGTGTCATGAGCGCCACGCTGGGCGTGCTGCTCAACGAGCTCGAGCCGAGCTGGTCGATGGAAATGGTCGAGCGCCTGGACGCTGTCGCCGAAGAAAGCTCCAATGGATGGAACAACGCGGGTACCGGACACTCGGCCCTGGCCGAGCTGAACTACACGCCGGAAGACAAGGACGGCAAGGTCCAGATCGCCAAGGCGATCGAGATCAACGAAGCCTTCCAGATTTCCCGTCAGTTCTGGGCTCACCAGGTGACGGTGGGGGTGTTGAAGAACCCACGCACGTTCATCAACTCCACGCCGCACATGAGCTTCGTCTGGGGCGACAACAACATCGAGTTCCTCAAGAAGCGCTATGAAGCGCTGAAGGCGAGCCCGCTGTTCGCCGGCATGCAGTTCTCCCAGGACCACGAGCAGATCAAGAAGTGGGTGCCGTTGATGATGGAGGGCCGCGACCCCAATCAGAAACTGGCCGTCACCTGGAGCCCGCTGGGTACCGACATGAACTTCGGTGAGATCACTCGCCAGTACGTCGGTCACCTGAAGGGCCAGAAAGGCTTCGACCTGAAGCTGTCCAGCGAAGTTGAAGACATCAAGCGCAATGACGATGGTTCATGGCGCGTGACCTACAAGAACCTGAAAGACGGCACCAAGACTGAAACCGATGCCAAGTTCGTGTTCATCGGCGCCGGTGGTGCTGCCCTGCATCTGCTGCAGGACTCGGGTATTCCAGAAGCCAAGGAATACGGTGGCTTCCCGGTAGGTGGCTCGTTCCTGGTGACCGAGAACCCGAGCGTGGCCATGCAGCACATGGCCAAGGCCTACGGCATCGCATCGACCGGCGCGCCGCCCATGTCCGTTCCGCACCTGGACACCCGTGTCCTGGACGGCAAGCGCGTGGTTCTGTTTGGCCCATTCGCCACCTTCTCGACCAAGTTCCTGAAGAACGGTTCGTACCTGGACCTGCTGACCAGCACCAACCTGCACAACGTATGGCCCATGACCAAGGTCGGCATCGAGCAGTACCCGCTGATCGAATACCTGGCCGGTCAGGTCATGCTGTCGGATGATGATCGCTACGAAGCCTTGAAGCAGTACTTCCCCAACGCCAAGAAAGAAGACTGGCGTCTGTGGCAGGCTGGCCAGCGCGTGCAGATCATCAAGCGTGACGCAGACAAGGGCGGCGTGCTGAAACTGGGTACTGAAATCGTCGTCTCCAAGGACAGCAGCATCGCCGGTTTGCTGGGTGCCTCGCCTGGCGCATCGACCGCAGCACCGATCATGATCAACGTGCTGGAAAAGGCGTTCAAGGACAAGGTCGCGACGCCCGAGTGGCAAGCCAAGCTGCGTCAGATCGTGCCTAGCTACGGTACTGCGCTGAACAACTCGCCGGAAGCCGTGCAGAAAGAGTGGAACTACACCGCCAAGATTCTGCAGCTGGCCGTTGCTCCTCCTGTGATCGACCAGGCCGCTGCCGCTGCCAACCCGATCGAAGGCCAGACGGCACCGAAAGCTGAAAGCAACCCAGCGGCCGACATGGCGCTGTAAGTCCGGGCCTCACGCCTGAGGCTTCTGGAACTAGCTGTATCGTTTCCGCTGAGTCTTGCACCGATGCGACACTCAGGTGCACTCAGCGGACACTTCGCACTGCAACAGTGCGAGGGGCGTCGAATTTCGCTACTCTACGCGCCATTTTGCCGGGCCCGCCCACAAGGCAGCTGCCTGCGCATTCAGTCTGGCCTCATCCGGTCGACCGTGTTTCCCTCAATCCATGGGGAAAACCTCTCTCAATTCCAATCTATTGACGTGGTTTCCTTCCAATGAAAGTGCTTAAAGGCCAGGATATTCTGGCGCTTGGTTTCATGACGTTCGCCTTGTTCGTAGGCGCGGGCAATATCATCTTTCCACCCTTCGTCGGCCTGCAGGCTGGGCCGAATGTCTGGATGGCGGCATTGGGCTTCCTGGTGACGGCGGTAGGTCTGCCGGTGATCACCGTGGTGGCGCTGGCCAGGGTCGGCGGTTCGATGGATGCGCTGAGCAGTCCGATCGGTAAGCTGGCGGGTGGTCTGTTGGCCGCCGTGTGCTATCTGGCGGTGGGCCCGTTGTTCGCAACGCCGCGCACCGCCACCGTGTCGTTTGCCGTAGGCCTGGCGCCCTTGACCGGTGAAACGCCGCTGGCGCTGTTTCTCTATAGCGCGGTGTACTTCCTACTGGTGTACATCGTTTCACTCTACCCCGGACGCCTGCTCGATACCGTAGGGCGATTTCTGGCCCCGCTGAAAATCATCGCTCTGGCCGTATTGGGTATTGCCGCGTTTGCCTTGCCGGTAGGTCCCAGCGGTGATGCGGTGCCCGAGTATGTCGCTGCGCCATTTTCACTCGGCTTCATCAATGGTTACCTGACCATGGATACGTTGGGTGCGCTGGTGTTCGGCATCGTCATCGTCAATGCCATTCGCTCCAGAGGCGTCGAGTCGCCCAAGCTGATCACGCGCTACGCGATCATCGCCGGGCTGATTGCCGGAGTAGGGCTGGCCCTGGTGTACATCAGTCTCTTTCGTCTTGGGTCGGGCAGCCACGCCGTCGCGGCCGGTGCTACCAACGGCGCTGCGGTTCTGCATGCCTATGTGCAGCACACCTTCGGCGGGCTGGGCAGTGGTTTCCTGGCCGTGCTGATCTCGCTGGCATGCCTGGTGACTGCTGTTGGCCTGACCTGCGCCTGCGCCGAGTATTTCAGCCGAGTCTTGCCACTGTCCTACAAGACGCTGGTGCTCTTGCTGGCGCTGTTCTCGCTGCTGGTATCCAACCTGGGCTTGACCAAGCTGATCGCTTTTTCCATCCCCGTGCTGACCGCCATCTATCCGCCCTGCATCGTGCTGGTGGCGCTGAGCTTTTGCGCCGGGTTGTGGTATTCGCAGTCGCGTATTCTTGGCCCGGTCATGCTTGTCTCGTTGCTCTTCGGCCTCATCGATGCGATCAAGGGCGCGGGCCTTTCGCAGTGGTTGCCAGCATCCTTGCTCGACCTTCCGCTGAGTGAACAAGGCCTGGCCTGGCTGGTGCCGTCGGTTGCTGTGCTGCTCGTGGCGGTGGTAGTCGATCGTGTGCTGGGCACGCGCGTTCACGCTGCGGCCTGAGCCTTTCGTCACCCACAAAAAAGCCAGCTCTAGAGCTGGCTTTTTTTTGCGGCGGTGTTCATGACGCTTCGGCTGCGGCCTCGACGTCATGGGCGATCAAGGACACCAGTGCATTTTGCTGTCGGTGCGACAGCTGACGGAAACGCTGCAGGAGCTCACGCTCATGCAAGGACAATTCCGGGCTGTCCATCTTCATGCTCAACTCTTCACCCAAGGCACCTTCCTGGATCAGGCTCTGTTCCAGGCGTGCGATGATCTCAGAGTTCATGCTGCGGTGATGGTTACGAGCCACCTCAGCAATCTGCTCACGCATCCCGTCAGGAAGACGTACTACGAATTTGTCAGCCGTGCGGCTGGAGTAAACAGCCTGTTTGAGTGGGCGCATAGTGATGACCGATAAGTTCAGGGGGAGCGGTTCTTGAAGTAGGCCGCAGGATGTCGGTTAGGACACGCCGATCGGCAAATTGTTCCAGCCTGCCGATGCGGCGCTATGATGCACTAATGCGACATAGCTTTGACGCCAATTCTGTGACAAATAATGATCCGAATCGTGGCATTTTGCCAGCCCCTCCTGCACTGTATTTTGCACAGGCTGGCCGCATCTGCCAGGACACGTTCACATACAGAGTGGAGATCTCTTCAAGAGGTGCTCTGACCCGCTTTGTGCATACTGCGCACAGCACGCGCGAGCTACCTTGGGGGGTAGCATAGTGACATCTGGGCCATTTGCTAGCATTGATTGTCGACAGGTGTCGATCTTGTGGGCGATTAGCGCAACAGGGGATCGAATTTGATCCTGCGACCTTTGATCAGCGCCAGCAACAACGCAAGACTGGCGATACCACCCATGGCTTGCAACGCGATCCCCAAGGCAGACGTGTGTTGTCCGAACGCGAACGCGCTGGTCCAACAGGCTATGGCAATCAACATGAATGCCAAGGCGTATCTCGACATCTGCAACTCCTTAAAAGGTATAGCGTTCAGTGCGCTGGGTCGTGGCGGGCTCGCTGACGCCCTTGGCGGCCGTGAGCGGCGCCTCGGTGCTGGAAGACGCAACGCGAGCGATGGGGGCGGGGATGAAGCGGGCGGCATCGACATGGACCAGCGCAGGATCAGTGGTCTGGCTGTGGAACTGAACGCCAATGAGGATGACCAATGTCATAGCGTTGAGCACCAAGAGGACGCTGTTCATTGAAATTCTCCGCAGCCTGAATGTCGAAGCGTGGTTCAACATCGGATGTAGCAGGCGGCGTGCCAACTTCAGAGATTGGGAAAAACCCAGTGATTTCAGCGGTATGCACAGTGCTCAGGGCAATTTGATATTGCATCCTGCACTGCCGAGTGCAGTTGAGTATTGCAAAATGCATGAACGCTGAAGCTGGGTTTTCCAGCGACTCAACAAGGCAAAATCCTTTCCATGCTGCATGACAAACCGGGCCTGGCTGGGTAACATGCATGCCGTTCGTCGTGCCGCCCGGTACGCCGCTGTGTGTCTCAGTAGCTCAATTGGATAGAGCATCCCCCTCCTAAGGGGAAGGTTGCAGGTTCGAACCCCGCCTGGGACACCATTTTTCACGTGCGATTGTTTATCTGTCGTCAGCCTTTCAGGGCATCCAAAAGCCAGACCGTCACGGCCTAGTGGGTTGTAACAACCTTTCTTCGGTGTACTCAACGGTCCTGCGCCATGAGTCGTGATGCCCGGACGTGGCGAGCACGGCCTCTCACTTTTGCGCCAGCAGCGCTTTTTTCGCGGCCTTTTCGTCTTTCATGGCTGCCAGTTCACGCTGGCAGGTTTCGGCGTCGAACGAGTTGTCCCACTTTGCAATCGCGATGGTGCCGATGCCGTTTCCGATCAGGTTGGTCACCGCGCGGGCTTCGTTGAGGAACCGGTCGATACCCAGCAGCAACACCAGACCCACCAGAGGAATGGAGTGAATGGTGGTCAGCGTAGCCGCCAGCGTGACGAACCCGGCACCTGCCACGCCCGCCGAGCCTTTGGATGTCAGCAGGAACACGGCCAGCAGAATCATCTGGTCGGCGAACGTCAGGGGGGTATTGGTCGCTTGGGCGATGAAGATCGCTGCCATGGTCAGGTAGATGCAAGTGCCGTCGGCGTTGAACGTGTACCCGGTAGGCAGGACCATGCCCACGACCGATTTCCTGCAACCCAGCTTCTCCAGCTTGACCATCATGCGCGGCAACACCGCCTCGGTGGAGCAGGTGCCCAGCGTGATGAGTATTTCGTCCTTGAAGTAGCGCAGAAACTGCATCAACGGCATCCCCGACCAGCGGGCTACCGCGCCCAGCACGACCACGATGAATATCAGCGTCGTGATATAGAGCGCGACCAGCAACTGGCCGAGGGACAGCAAGGTACCGATGCCGTATTTGCCGATGGTGAACGCCATGCCGGCGCCTGCGCCGAGCGGCGCCAGGCGCATGACCATGGCGACGATCTTGAACAGCCCTTGCAGGAAGAGATCGATGGTATTGATCAGCGGCTTGCTGACTTCGCCCAATTGAACCAGCGCGATGCCCATCAGTACCGACAGCAGTATGACCTGCAGCATCACGCCGTTGGAAAACGCACCGACGAAGGTGTGCGGGATGATGTTGAGGAAGAATTCGACCGTACCGCCTTGTTCGCTGGCCGCCTGGCTGTATTTGTTGATGGCACTGGCGTCGAGTGCATTGACGTTGATGTTCATGCCGACGCCGGGCTTGACGATATTGACCACGATCAAGCCTACGACCAACGCAATGGTCGAGAGGATCTCGAAGTAGATCAGGGCTTTCACGCCGATGCGGCCAACCTCCTTGATGCTGCCCATTTTTGCGATGCCGACGACGACGGTACCGAAAATGATGGGTGCCAGAAGCATTTTGATCAGCTTGATGAAACCATCGGCAAAGGGTTGAAGCTTGGCGCCGATGTTGGGGGCGAAATAGCCGATGGCGGCACCGATGACGATGCCGATCAACACTTGGACATACAGCTGGCCGTACCAGCGAGATCTGGAGACTTCCACGAGAGCACCTCATTTTATTGTTGTGATGGGCGTGTGGCGTGGCGTCGGTGTCCGACGCCGGCGTCTGCGGCCTGTTCTGGGCAGGCCGCAGAAGGGCTGCGGTCAGCCTTCGCCCAGTTCGCGCATGACGGCGTACAGGGCCGACTTGGCTTCGAAGCCGACGCCCGGAATGTCCGGTAGGCCTACATAACCGTTTTCGACCTGGATGCCGTCGGCGAAGCCGCCAAATGGCTGGAACACATCCGGGTAGGATTCGTTGCCGCCCAGGTGCAGGCCGGCGGCGATGTTCAGCGACATCTGGTGGCCACCGTGCGGCACCACCCGACGCGAAGACCAGCCCAGCTCTTCCATCACCTTCAGGGTGCGCATGTATTCCACGAGCCCGTAGGACAGCGCGCAGTCGAACTGCAGGTAGTCGCGATCGGGGCGCATGCCTCCGTGACGCAGCAGGTTGCGGGCGTCCTGATGGGAAAACAGGTTCTCGCCGGTGGCCATGGGCAGTTCGTAATGATTGGCCAGTTCGGCCTGGAGGGCGTAGTCCAGCGGATCACCGACTTCCTCATACCAGAACAGGTTGTACTGCTTGATCGCTTCGGCATAGGCGATGCCGGTCTGCAAATCGAAGCGGCCGTTGGCATCCACGGCCAGTCGACGACCATCGCCTACCACCTCGAGAACGGCTTCGATACGGCGGATGTCTTCATCCAGCGGTACGGCACCGATTTTCATCTTGACCACGTCGTAGCCGCGGTCCAGATAGCTTTGCATCTCGGCCTTGAGCTTGGTCTGGTCCTTGCCGGGATAGTAATAACCACCCGCCGCGTAGACCCAGACCTTGTCGTCCGCGACGCCATTACGGTAGCGGTCCGCCAGCAGGCGATACAGCGGCTTGCCTTCGATCTTGGCGACCGCATCCCACACCGCCATGTCCAGGGTGCCGACGGCAACCGAGCGCTCGCCATGACCGCCCGGCTTTTCGTTGGTCATGAGGGTTTTCCAGATGGCGAACGGATCGAGGTTGTCGTTTGCCGAATCGATCAGGGTGTCGGGATCGGCTTCGGCGATGCGTGCCAGGAAGCGGTCACGCATCAGCGCGCCCTGACCGTAACGACCATTGGAGTTGAAGCCATAGCCGATCACCGGCTTGCCATCGCGAATCACGTCCGTGATCACGGCCACCACCGAGCAGGTCATCTTGGAGAAGTCGATGTAGGCGTTGGCAATGGGGGAGGCAATGGAGACGGTCTTTTCACGAATGTCCACGATGCGCATGGAGGGTTCCTCTTGTTGGTTGTGGCCTCACGTTATGCTTTGCGCAGTCACCCGCCCAATGCTATTAATGCCGAACCCTATGCACAGAAGGCATGGCGCGTGGAACTCGTCTGGCTTGAAGATCTTTCGGCGCTTGCCGAATACGGCAGCTTCGTGCGCGCCGCCGAAGCACGTCACATCACCCAGCCGGCTTTCAGCCGCAGGGTCCGTTCGCTGGAAAACTGGATGGGTGTGGAATTGCTCGTGCGCACGCCCCATGGCGCAACGTTGACGGAGGCAGGGCGCAAGATTCTACCCGGCGCGCAGGAGGCGGCCCGGCACCTTTACCGGCTGCGCAACGAGGCTCAGGAAGTGGCGGGCGTGTCGGCCCGGTCACTCAAGTTCGCTGCGACCCATTCGCTGTCGTTCACGTTTTTTCCCAAGTGGCTGCGCAGCTCCGAAACCGGTGCGCCGATCGAAGCGGTCCAGCTTCATTCCGACAGCATGGCCGTCTGCGAGCAGATGCTGATACACGGCCAGGTTCAGTTTCTGCTCTGCCATCGTCACCCCGACGTCCCACCGCTGCTGGCTCCCGACCAGTTCGTCAGCAAGAAGGTGGGTGAGGATGTTCTGGTACCGCTCGCCAGTGCCGGCGTTCATGTCGGTACGTCGCCGGCGGCACTTCCTTACCTGGCCTATACCCATCAATCAGGTCTGGGGCGGATCGTTGCCCACCGCCTTCGGGGCAAGGAGGACTACCTTCATCTGCAGCCTCTGTTCAGCAGCCATCTCGCGGCCGTCCTGATGTCGATGGCGCTGGAAAGCAAAGGCGTCGCCTGGCTACCCAAGAGCCTGACGGAGCAGGAAGTTCTGGAAGGACGCCTGGTAAGGGCGCTCGGCGAAGACTGGGACATACCGCTGGAGATTCATTTGACTCGGCCAAAAGGCCATCTGGGCCAGTCGGCCGAAGCGTTCTGGGCAAGGGCGGGCAGTGATCTGGCACCTAGTCCGTTGCCGCGCGGCTGAAAGCCGATGCACGGGATGTGGCGCGTCCTGCAATCGCCGCCAGAATCGCGGCCATTGCCAGCAACGCTGCGCTGGACTCGAAGGTTGCACGGTAGCCGCTTGCGTCGAAGATCAGCCCGCCGACGATGGCGCCTGAGGCGATGGCCAACTGGATGATCGCCACCATCAGGCCGCCGCCGGCATCGGCGTCGTCTGGCAGTGTCTTCGCAAGCCAGGTCCACCAGCCCACCGGTGCGGCCGTCGCCACCAGTCCCCAAAAACCGAGCAGTACAGCGGTTACCGTCGTCGAGCTGCCGAAGGCAACCAGCGCCAGGGCCACCGCTGACATCAGCAGGGGAATGACGATCAGCGTGCGGTGCAGCCCATGCTTCAGGAAGGCCTCGATCAGGAACGTTCCGGCCAGCCCGGCCACCCCGAGCCCCAGGAGCATCAATGAGAGGGTGGAAACGCTGACGTGCGTGACCGTTTCCAGAAACGGACGCAGGTAGGTGAACAGCATGAACTGGCCCATGAAAAACACGCTGATCGCGAGCATGCCCAAGGCGACGGGTGCAGTTTTCAGCAAGGGGAGCACATTGCTGCCGCTCGATCCGCCTTGCGGTTTCATGGAGGGAAGGCTTGCCAGCAGCCATGCACAGGCCACGACGGCGATGGGGAGCAGCGACAGGAACGCGCCGCGCCAGCCGATCAGGGCGCCCAGAAAGCTGCCCAGAGGGGCCGCGACTACGGTCGCCAGTGCGTTGCCACCGTTGACGATGGCCATGGCCCGAGTGATCTGCTCTTGTGGGACCAGGCGCATGGCGGTGGCTGCCGACAAGGACCAGAATCCGCCAATCGCGACGCCGATCAGGGCCCGGCCGATCATGAATACCCAATAGTTGGGCGCGAACGCCACCACTGCGCCGGAGACGATCATCAGCACGGTGAGGGCAACCAGCAGTGGTCTGCGGTCCACTCGAGCGGCAACGGATGCGATCAAGAGGCTGGTGAACAGGGCAAACAGCCCCGATACGGAAATGCCCTGACCCGCCTGGCCCTCGGTGATGTGCAGGTCCGAGGCGATGGGGGTGAGCAGGCTGACGGGCATGAATTCCGAGGCGACCAGTACGAAGGCGGCCAATGACATGGCGAATACCGCGCCCCAGGATCGAGGGGGCTGGGTGACAGGTGTCGGAGACCTTTCCATCCGATGTTGCCTCTCCACTGAGTGTTGGGATGTGCATTCTCCTGTGCTCATGAGACGGTCTGTAGCGCATTTCACTGGATTACTTGCCTGATTCGATGAGTGTTCAGGGCGGGGCGGGACGGACAGTCGAGGGCGGGTTAAAGTCGATGCAGGAGCCCGAGGTGCATATGACCCACACAGTCGACACAGTTTTCCAGCCGGTATCGGCGCCAGAAAGGCTGGCCCGCATGATCGGTTCGCGCATTGCCAGCCCAGGTGATTACCCCACGGACATTCCCGGACTCGGGCTTTTCAGGCGTGATCATCCCGCACCGCCGGTGACCTGCATGGTGGAGCCGAGCATCATCCTGGTGGCGCAGGGCGAGAAGCGTCTGTGGGTGGGCGGGGAGGGCTACGAATACAGCACGTCGAGGTTCTTGATCACGTCTCTGGATCTGCCGGCCAACTCCGAAGTGCTCGTCGCAAGCCCCGACAAGCCCTGCCTGGGGCTGACGTTGAGGCTCGATGTGCGCATGCTCGCCGAGCTGATCGCGCTGAGCGATCTGCCCGCAGCCCGCGATCGGACTCCTGTCAGGGTCAGGGTCAGGGGCGTGGGTATCGGGTCGGTGACCGTGCAGATGCTCGGTTCGCTGGAACGTTTGCTGGCGTTGCTCGATGAGCCGGAATCCATTGCGGTACTGGCGCCGCTGATACAGCGTGAAATCCACTACCGCCTGCTGCAGAGCGATCAGACCGGACGGCTCAGGCAGATCACTTCGGTGGATGGGCAGGGGTATCGAATCGGCAGGGCCATCGATTGGTTGAAACTCAACTATACGTCGCCGCTGCGTGTCGACGAGCTGGCGGCAAAGGTTCAGATGAGCACTCCGACCTTTCATCATCACTTTCGGCAACTCACCTTGATGAGTCCGTTGCAGTATCAAAAATGGCTGCGGCTCAACGAAGCCAAGCGTTTGATGCTCAATGAACATCAGGACGTATCCAGCGCGGCGTTCAAGGTCGGCTATGAGAGTCCATCACAGTTCAGTCGCGAATACCGTCGTCTGTTCGGCGCGCCGCCCAAGCGTGACATCGCCGTCCTGCGTGGCGAGGGCTAGCCCGGCGCTGCGCGGGTATCGTTCCTTCCTTTCATTGGAATAGGCAAGAACGCGCTTCGATTGGGCAAGGGCCTTGTTGTGGCCGAATGCATACTGAAGGTCTTTGTGCTGATTGCGTTCGCAGGACTGTGACGGGCGCGGTCCCCTCGGCGGCGCGTGACGTGCGACACGCTTTGAAACCAAACCGCGAACCGACCTGACGTACGACATCAACCAATGGTGCTCTCCAGATGTCTGCACCTAGGCACAGCAAGACCGTGATTCGTGACATAAAAAAATAGATGAGGACCGCTACATGACCGATCCGACCGAAAAGACTTCCTCAGATCCCGAAGGCTCCGGCGAGCTGTTCAAGGAACTGACCACGCCGTCGCGCCGCAACTTTCTGCGGACCATGGGCATATCGGGCATGGCGGCTGCGACTGCGCCGGTCTGGGCCCAGGCCGCACAGCTGGCGCCCATCGATGACAGCGAAAAGCCGCTGGCCAAGGGCGAGCAGCGGATCACGCTCAAGGTCAACGGCCAGCCGCACACCCTCAATGTGCCTGGCAATGCCGTGCTGCTGGACGTGCTGCGCGATCGCCTGCAGCTGACCGGCACCAAGAAGGGCTGTGACCATGGCCAGTGCGGCGCCTGCACCTTGCACATCAATGGCCAGCCGGTGAACAGCTGCCTGTCCCTGGCGGCCATGCACCAAGGTGACGAAATCACCACCATCGAGGGGCTGGAGCGCAATGGTCAGCTGCACCCCATTCAGGAAGCCTTCTGGGCCCACGACGCGTTTCAGTGCGGTTACTGCACCTCGGGCCAGATGATGACGGCCGCGGCGATCATCAAGGACCCGAACATCGGTGCCGATGACGCCAGCGTGCGCGAAGCCATGAGCGGCAACATCTGCCGGTGTGGCGCGTACAAGAACATCCTTGCCGCCGTGCAGGATGCCCGTGGCAAAGTACAGGGAGCCAGCTGATGAGAGCCTTGGAATACACCCGCGCAACCAGCCCCGAACAGGCCGTTGCCACCCATGCCCGCAACGAAGCCACGGCGTTTCTGGCCGGTGGCACGACGCTGCTCGATCTGGTCAAGATCGACATCATGCAGCCCGATCGAGTGATCGATGTGCATGCCCTGGCGCTGGATCAGGTCGAGACCTTGAGTGACGGTCGCACCCGCATCGGCGCCATGGTCACCAATACCGGACTAGCCAATCATCCGCGCATCAAGAGCGACTATGCGGTGCTGTCCCAGGCGCTGCTGTCGGGAGCCACCACGCAGCTGCGCAACAAGGCCACCACGGCCGGCAATGTCATGCAGCGCGTGCGTTGCAACTACTTCCGCGACGGCGTTTCTGCCTGCAACAAACGTACACCCGGATCCGGCTGCGCTGCCATCGGCGGGCACAACCGCAGCGTGCACGCCGTACTGGGCACCAGCGATCAGTGCATTGCCACCCACCCGTCGGACATGTGCGTGGCCATGGCGGCGATCGGGGCCACCGTTCAGGTACAGGGCCCCAACGGCAAACGGGAAATCGACTTCCAGGACTTCCATCTGCTGCCTGGCGCGACGCCCTGGAAAGAACACGCCCTGCAGCCTGACGAATTGATCACGCACGTCACATTGAACGCGCCTTTGGCGGGCGGCAAATCCGCCTACCTGAAGCTGCGTGATCGTGCTTCCTACCAGTTCGCCCTGGCCTCCAGCGCGGTCATTCTGGTGATGGACGGTCAGGTCATCCGTGAGGCGCGCATTGCCCTGGGCGGCGTCGGCACCAAGCCGTGGCGTGCGCTCGAAGCCGAGCGTGCGCTGCGTGGCGCGGCGGCGACCCCGGAGAATTTTGCCAAGGCCGCGGCCATTGCCCTGCAAGGCGCCAAGCCGTATGCCCACAATGCCTACAAGATCCCGCTGGGGCAGCAGGCCATCGTGCGCAACCTCACCACACTGGGCACAGGAGCCATCGCATGAGCGAGTCAATCATGGGGGCATCCCCGCGCCGCGTCGACGGTCGCCTGAAGGTCACCGGTGCCGCGCACTATGCGGCCGACCATCAGCCCAAGGGCATGGTTTTCGCCTACGGTGTCTACAGCACCGTAGCCAGTGGCTCGATCAAGTCCCTGGACATCGACGCTGCACGGCGCTCGCCCGGCGTGCTGGAAATTCTGCACCACGGCAATTTTCCCCAGGCGTTCCATACTTCGCCCGTGCCGTTTTCCCTGGCCGGCGTGCTGTCGGGCTCGCGTACCGATGAAAAAAGGCTGCCCTTCGAAGACAACGTGGTGCGCTATGCCGGTCAGTTCGTGGCGCTGGTCGTGGCCGACACGTTCGAGCACGCCCGTGAGGCGGCCTACAAGGTCAAGGTCAGCTACAGCGAAAGTGCCGCTGCAGCCAATCTTGAGCAGGGTCTGAAGCGCAAGGCGGCTGCCGATGGTGGGCAGGGTCACAAGCGCGGCGATCCGGCCGGTGCGTTCGACGGTGGTGCACAGACGGTCGACGCCACCTACACGACGCCGGTGGAAACCCACAACCCGATGGAGATGCACGCCACCGTGGCCATGTGGGACAACGGCAAGTTGGTGGTGTACGAATCGACCCAGTCGGTAGTGGTCCATCGCAACACGCTGGCGCAGATTTTCGGCCTGCCGACCGAGCGCGTAGAAGTTCGCGCACCGTTCATTGGTTCGGGGTTCGGCGGCAAGCTGTGGATCTGGCCACACTCGGTCGCAGCCTGCGCCGCTGCCAAAGTCGTTGGCCGCCCCGTGCAGCTGGTGATTCCACGGGCGCAGATGTTTACCACCGTAGGCCATCGTCCGGAAACCCGGCAGCGCATGCGCCTGGCCGCCGATGGCAAGGGCAAGCTGGTGTCGCTGCGGCATGAATCGCTCAACACCACTGGCATCGGCGACCAGTACGTCGAAAACTGCGGGGGCATGAGCGCCAGCCTGTATTCGTGTGCCAATGTCGAGGTCACCCACGGCACGGTCCAGGTCAACCGCGGGGCACCGACCTCGATGCGTGCGCCGGGTGCGGCACCTGGTCTGTTCGCGCTGGAGTCGGCCATCGACGAGCTGGCCGAGCGCTGCAAGATGGACCCGCTGGCGTTCCGTCAGTTGAACTGGGCCGAGCAGAACGAGCAGGAAAACCTGCCCTGGTCGGGCAACCATTTGCGCGAAGCCTTGGCTCAAGGTGCGGAGCGTTTTGGCTGGGCCAATCGCAAGCCCGGTATCGGCAGCATGCGTGATGGCCACGAGATCGTCGGCTACGGCATGGCGCAGTGCAACTGGGATGCCTTCCGCACACCCTGCGAGGCGCGGGTTTCGCTGACCGCCGACGGCCGTGCCGTGGTGTATTGCGGGGGCCAGGACATCGGCACCGGTACCTACACGGTGCTCGCCCAGTGTGTCAGCGACATCACCGGTCTGCCTTTGGACAGGATCACGGTGGAGCTGGGTAATTCTTCCTATCCACCCGCGCCGGTTTCCGGCGGCTCCTGGATGACGGCCAGCGCACTGCCCGCCGTGGCCGAGGCCACCCGTGCAGCGCTTACCCAACTCAAGAGCTTTGCCGCTTCCGAGGAGGGTGGGCTGCCCAATGCCAAGGCGGAAGCGATCACGGTGAGCAACGGTCGTCTGCAGGATGGCTCGACCAGCCTGGAATTCGCCGAAGTGCTGAAGAAGCTCAAGATCGCCAGTGCCGAGGGTGAGGCCCATACCGGCATGGCCGACACCAAGAAGCACGCCTTCAGTTCGTTCGGCGCGCATTTCGTCGAGGTTCGCTGGGATCCGGGCATCTCGCGCCTGCGGGTGTCTCGTGTGGTCAGCGCCATCGACGTCGGCAAGGTCATCAACGGCAAGACCGCGCGTAATCAGGTCGAAGGGGCGATCGTCATGGCCATCGGCATGGCGTTGTTCGAGTCCACCGACTACGACGAGCGCAATGGCATGCCGGTGAACAATAACTATGCCGAATATGTAGTGCCGGTGCATGCCGACCAGCCCGAGATCGATGTGATTCTGCTCGATTACCCGGACTACAACCTCAACGAGTACGGTGCGCGTGGGGTCGGTGAGATTGGTGTGACCGGTTTGGCGGCGGCGGTGGCCAATGCGGTCTACCATGCCACTGGCAAGCGGGTGCGCAACCTGCCGATCACCCTGGAAAAGCTGATGGATGGCGTCCCAACCGTCAGCGTCTGATCGCTGTATGCCGCGCCGGGGTATTCTCGGCGCGGTCCAGCCTTGCCGTGGCGCGTTACTTCAGCGATGCCTCATCCAGCCCCGCATACCAATCCGCATAAACGGTATTGCGCGCCATGCGTCGATTCATGTCGGCGCTGCCGTCGGTCCACCACACTTCGCCCCGTTCGCCCAAGGCCTGCTTGGCGGCGTCGACCTGCGCCCGCGCCTGTTTCAGTGCCTGGGGATCTTCGGCTTGTTTGGCAGCCTTGACGGCTCGTCGGGCATCCATCAGCGCGTTGACCCAGTGCTGGCGCACGTCTTCGGGAAGGGCAGGATTGCTGCAGCGCCAAAGCCGACCGCGTACTACGAAATAGCGTCCATCGGGCGTGGTGGGATACATCGGCAATCTTCGGAAGGGAGGGTATCGGAAGGGAAGGGGCAGTCCGGCAAGCGGGCCGCATGACGCCGCCTGCCGGTGGGTGTGACTTAGGCTCCCCTAGCTCAACCAGCTTTCAACGGTGTCGGAACCGTATTCGGCTTTCCATTCTTTCAGCGTCTTGTGATTGCCGCCCTTGGTTTCGACGACTTCACCCGAATGCGGGTTTTTGTAGGTCTTCAAGGAGCGCGGCTTGCGGGTTGCCTTCTCGGGTGCGGCAGGGGCTTTGGTCGATTTGCCGCCATGCTGCGGATCGAGAATGGAGACGATGTCCTTGAGGCTTTTATTGTATTCGCCCAACAACGCACGCAACTTGGTTTCGAACTCGATTTCCTGTTCCAGACCCTTGTCGCCTTTCATGGCTTCGAGTGCGGCAAGTTGTTCGGCCAGATGACGTTCGAGTTGACGGTATTCAGCAAGTTTGGACATTGGTATCCCCAGGCATGGATCGTGGTGTGGATCGTAGATAAGAACGGTAAAGGTATCGAGGAAGGATTCTGGCGCAGTATGCGCATTCACGCCACAACTAAATAACGTGTTTTAACACTTTAAGTCACATCGCAGGGGAGGTGGGTGTGGGGAATGTCGCCGATTCGATAAAACTTTTCGGCAACCCGGGGGGTCAGGTCTTAAGTAGGCTGTCGAATCCACGGCAGCAGCCAAGAAATCTGGAGATACGAAATGAGCTTTTTTAGCAGCATCCTCGAGAAACTGGGTATCGGCAAGCACGCGGTTCCGGACGCAGACGCTTCTACGCAAACCCCTGCCGCCCCGGCGCCAGGTGCCTCTCCAACCACCACCGTGACCAACCAGCCTTCGGCTGCGCCGATTACCCAGGTGGATGTGGCTCAAAAACTCGAAGCGCTGGCCGCCAATCACGGCGAGACGCTGAACTGGCGCACTTCGATCGTCGATTTGCTGAAACTGCTGGGTCTGGACAGCAGCCTGACCGCTCGCAAGGAACTTGCCGAAGAATTGCACTACACCGGTTCGACCGATGACTCGGCGGCCATGAACACCTGGTTGCATTCGGCTGTGATGAAAAAGCTCGCCGAAAACGGCGGCACCGTGCCAGCGGAATTGCTGAACTGATAGTTCGCTCAAGCTTCGCGTAGCGCTTATTAAGAAGGCCCGACATCTGTCGGGCTTTCTTGCGTTTGGATACCCTTCTCCTTCAGGGTGACCCAGGCCTTTAGTGTCAGTGATAAAAGCTCGGTGCGGAGAAATGAACGGGCCGATCCTATATTTTTGTTAATAAATCGGTTGGAACACCGTCGGCAGGCCGGTACTCAGATCCTTGAACTTATATTTCGAAGGAGCGCCGAATGCCTACCGCAGCCGATTTCATGGTCAATACTCTCAAGCAAGCCGGCGTCAAGCGCGTCTATGGCGTCGTCGGCGATTCATTGAATGGTTTTACCGATTCGATGCGTCGGCTGGGTGGATTGGACTGGATACACATGCGCAACGAAGAAGCCGGTGCGTTCGCTGCCGGTGGCGAAGCTCACCTTACCGGTAAACTGGCGGTGTGTGCCGGCAGCTGTGGCCCGGGCAACCTGCACTTGATCAATGGCCTGTTCGATTGCCACCGCAGCGGTGTGCCGGTGCTGGCCATCGCGGCGCACATCCCCAGCAGTGAAATCGGTATCGACTACTTTCAGGCGACGCACCCGGAATCACTGTTCAAGGACTGCAGCCACTATGTCGAGCTGGTCTCGCGTGCCGAGCAATTGCCGCAGATTCTCGAGCGCGCCATGCGCGTGGCCATCAGTCGCCGCGGTGTGGCGGTGGTGGTGATTCCAGGTGACGTGGCACTGAGCCCACTTGAGGCTACGGTGAGCCAGTGGATCGCGCCACCGAAACCGGTCGTGGTGCCCGAGCCCGCCCAGATCGATGAACTCGCCCAGTTTCTCAACGGCGGCAAGCGTGTGACGCTGCTGTGCGGTGCCGGCTGCGCAGGCGCCCACAGTGAAGTCGTCGCCCTGGCCAAGCAGCTCAAGGCGCCGATCGTGCATGCGCTGCGTGGCAAGGAACATCTGGAGTACGACAACCCGTACGATGTGGGCATGACCGGTCTGATCGGCTTCGCCTCCGGCTTCAATGCCATGAAAGAGTGCGACACCCTGTTGATGCTGGGTACCAACTTCCCTTACCGGCAGTTCTTTCCCGAACATTCGCGCATCGCTCAGATCGACCTGCAGCCGGAAGCCCTGGGTAACCGCTGCCCGCTGGCCATCGGCCTGATCGGTGATATCAAGCACACCGTGCAGCAACTGCTGCCACGCCTTGAAGAACGCACCGACACCATGCACTTGAACAAGGCGCTGGCGGACTACGACAGCGCTCGAAAGGGTCTCGATGACCTGGCCGAGAGCGGTCCGAACAGCACCATCATCCATCCGCAATACGTCAGCCGACTGGTCAGTGAGCTGGCAGCCGAGGACGCTGTGTTCACCTGCGACGTGGGCACGCCCACGGCCTGGGCCGCACGCTACCTGAAGATGAACGGCAAGCGCCGTCTGATCGGCTCGTTCAACCACGGTTCGATGGCCAATGCCATGTTGCAGGCCATCGGTGCGCAGGCGGCTTACCCGCAGCGTCAGGTGGTGTCGATGTCCGGGGATGGCGGCTTCAGCATGATGATGGGGGACTTCCTGACCCTGAGCCAGGCCAACCTGCCGGTGAAGGTGATCGTGCTCAACAATGGCACCTTGGGCTTCGTTGAGATGGAGATGAAGGCCAGTGGTCTGGTGGACGTTGGCTGCGAGCTGAAGAACCCCAACTTCGCCACGTTCGCCCAAGGCATGGGCATCAAGGGTATTCGCGTAGAGAAGCCGCAGGATCTGCGCGCGGCCCTGGTCGAGGCGTTCGAGCACGATGGCCCGGTGCTGGTGGACGTGGTCAGCGAGCGTCAGGAGCTGATCATGCCGCCGGAGATCACCGCGGCCAACGTCAAGGGTTTTGGCCTGTTCATGATGCGCGCGGTGCTCGACGGGCGCGCCAAGGAGCTGGTGAACCTGGCCAAGAACAACCTCCTGCGTTGAAGCTCGGCGCTGCAAACCGGTGCGCATCCAATGATGCCGCACTGGTTTGACGCCGGTAACGTGCCGCATTCGCTGCATCAGCGGACGTGACCTCTGGTGTTGAAGGTTCCTGATCACTTGGTCAGCTTTTTGCACGGTGATTGGCAAACCCGATCTCAGCGGAGAGACCATGGAATCCTTGAACATCGTCATTGCCGGCGCCGGCATGGGCGGATTGACCGCCGCCGCTGCCTTGCAACAGGCCGGCTATCAGGTGCACCTCTACGAGCGTGCGGCAGAACTCGCTCCTGTCGGCGCAGCGATTTCCATCTGGCCCAACGGCGTCCGCGTGCTGGATGCACTGGGCCTTGGAGACTCCATCGAGCAGGCTGGCGGGCACATGCAGAGCATGAGCTACAGTGATCATCAGGGCCACTTGCTCACGCGGTTCGACCTGCAGCCTTTGTACACTTACGCTCGACGCCGGGCGTTTCCCATTGCCCGGGCGCGCCTGCAAAACATTCTGCTGGAATCGGTCGGGATGCAGAACGTGACGCTAGGCGTTGCGTGCGTGGACTATGAGGAAAACGAGACGCACGTGCAGGTCAGGTTGTCGACGGGTGAAACGGTAACGGCCGATCTGTTGATCGCTGCCAACGGTACCCATTCGTTGCTGCGCGATACCATCGCCGGGGAACCGGTTCCTAGACGCTATTGTGGCTACGTCAACTGGAACGGCAGGATCAAGGCAGCGCCGGACCTGGCGCCTGCCGATGAATGGGTTCAGTACGTGGGCGAGCACAAGCGGGTGTCGTTGATGCCCATGGGCAACGATGAACTGTATTTCTTCTTCGACGTGCCGTTGCCAGCAGGCACACCGAACGTTCGTGAGCACCATCGTGCGGAACTGGAGCAGCATTTCGCGCATTGGCCCGAGCCGGTTCAGCGTCTTTTGCAGCGTCTGGACCCCGCAGCCGTGGCCCGTGTGGAAATCCACGACACCGCGCGGGTGCCCCATCTGGTCAGTACACGGGTCGCACTGTTGGGCGACGCGGCCCATGCCATGACGCCGAACATCGGGCAGGGCGGTTGTCAGGCCATGGAGGATGCCTGGGTGCTCGCCCGCTGCATCGAGCGCGAACGCACGCCGGCGGCTGCCCTGGCGGCCTATGAGTCGGCGCGAGCCGATCGGGTGGCGAACCTGGTGACCAAGGCGCGCAAGCGGGCGGCGATCATCCATGGCGAAGTGCCTGACGAAACCCGGGAATGGTACGCACAGCTGGCAGAGAGCGATGGCAGCGACATTCTGGCCGGGCTGATCAAGACCGACGAAGGCAGCCCGTTGTAGCGGCGCCTGCAGTCGGCCTAGGGATGCGGCAAGGTCAACGTCACCACGGCGCCGCCCGCGTTGCTGCGGTGCAGGACTGCGCCGCAGCGTTTGGCCAGTGCGCCGATCAGGCCCTGGCCACTGAGCTTGGGCCGTGTTGCGCCGCTATCGCTGAGCTGCGCCGCAGCAAACCCTTGCCCACGATCCCGTACCGTCAACTGCAGCTCGCCGCTTGGCAGGCGCTTGAGTGAAAAATGGATCTGGGTCGCGTGACGATTGCCATGGCGAATGGCGTTGGCCACCAGCTCATTGACGATCAGCCCCAGGTCCGATGCCAGTTTGAAGGGCGCGTAGGCGGTGTCGGCGTCGGCGGTGAAATGAATCCTGTCATTGCTTTCCGCTTCGATCGAAGCACGGATCAGATGGGGCAGGTAATGCGCCAGGTCCACGGTGCCCGAAGCACTGCGATACAGTTCGGCCTGCACCGTACCGACCCCCTGAATACGGGCGATGGCCGATTCGAGCAACTGCCGAGCTTCGTCGCCCTGGGCGCGCAACTTCGACATCTGCAGGAACGCGATGATCAGTTGCAGGTTGTTCTTGACCCGGTGGTTGAGCTCGGACACCAGCACGTCCTGATGGGCTTCGAGTTCTTTCTGTGCGGTGATGTCGGTGCAGCTGCCGAAGTAACCGGCGAACTCGCCCTGGCGGTAGAACGGTGCGCCGTGGTCAAGGAACCAGCGGTAGACGCCGTCATGTCGGCGCAGGCGATAGGGCGTGCTGAAAGACACGCGGGCATCGAACGCCTCTTCATAGTTTCGTGTACACAGGTCCAGGTCTTCTGGGTGTATATCGTCGCTCCAGCCGTATCCGCAGAGTTGCTTCTGCGTCTTGCCGGTGAAATCGAGCCAGGGTTTGTTGAACCAGTCGCACTGCTTGTCGACACCGGCACGCCAGATCAGTACCGGCGCGTTGTCGGCCAGCTCGCGGAACTCGGTTTCACCAAGCCCTGTTCCCGGGCGCAAGAGATCCGTGGGTTCACTCATGTTTCTTTCCATATAGGCCGCGCGATTCGGTGAAGAGCTTCAAAGGCACTGGCAGCGGTCGGTTCAAGGGCAGTTCACCCTGGACCAGCGCGTGCACGATGTGGGCGCTGCGTGACAGGTCATTGGGGCTGTAGGGCTTGGACAGTAGCCCGAGCGCATAGCCACTGTTGGCCTTGGCCACATCGATCTGGCCACTGACGAACAGCGAGTGGATATTGAACTGCTCGTAGAGCGTCTGCGCCAAGCCTACACCTTCGTCGTGACCGTCCAGATTGATGTCGACGAATGCAATGTCGATGCCATGGTTTTGCGCCAGCAACAGCGCGCCAGCCACGTCATACGCGGGGCCGATGATCTCGTGGCCATCTTCCTCCAGCGCTATCTCGGCCAACAGCGCCAGGATTGGATCGTCTTCTATCAGCAGGATACGCATTGGGTTAACTCATTCTCTTCAAGGGCGCTTGCGCTCTTCTTGCAAAGCTTGTTCTAAGAGCACCATTACGCGCGTGCGTTCAATCAAGCATCAGGGCTTGCAGGAATGGGCATAAAGAGCGTCTGAAAAATATCCTGAACTGTTACGCGGCGCGCGCTTCTATCAATAGACCGTTTTGGTCGTCTACCCAAGAGCTCAGGCTCAACCTATTTCCGGAGTGTTTGATCATGTCTGATCAATCAATGAATGACAGTGCGTCGAGCCAGGAACGTCCCGCCAGCCGTGTGAGCGAGGGCTTGCCGTACCCATTGGGCGCGACCTGGGATGGGTCGGGCGTCAACTTTGCAATTTTTTCGGCCAATGCCACCAAAGTCGAGCTGTGCCTGTTCGACGCCGATGGCGTGGAAGAGATCGAACGCATCGCGTTGCCTGAATTCACCAACGAGATCTGGCACGGTTATCTGCCCGATGCGCGCCCGGGCACGTTGTATGGCTACCGTGTGCATGGTCCGTACGACCCTGCCAATGGTCACCGTTTCAATGCCAACAAGCTGCTGATCGACCCCTACGCCAAGCAGATTTCGGGCGAGCTGAAGTGGGACGACGCGCTGTTCGGCTATATCGTCGGCCACGAAGACGGCGATCTGTCGTTCGACGAGCGCGACAGCGCGCCGTTCATGCCACGCTGCCGCGTGATCGACCCGGCCTTCACTTGGGGCAGTACGGCCAAGCCGAACGTGCCGTGGGAAAAGACCATTTTCTACGAAACCCACGTGCGCGGCTTCACCATGCGTCACCCCTCGGTGCGTGAAACCGAGCGTGGCACCTTCGCTGCCTTCCACGAGAACGACGTGGTGGAATACATCCGTTCCCTGGGTGTGACGTCGGTGGAACTGATGCCAGTGCATTATTTCCTGGATGACAATCATCTGCTGGAAAAGGGCCTGCACAACTTCTGGGGCTACAACACCCTGGGCTTCTTCGCGCCCCATGCGCGCTACATGGCGGGTTCGTCGATCGGTGAATTCAAGGTCATGGTCTCGCGCTTCCACAAGGCCGGCCTGGAAGTGATTCTCGACGTGGTCTACAACCACACGGCCGAAGGCAACGAGATGGGTCCGACCCTGTCGCTCAAGGGTATCGACAACGCCAACTACTACCGCCTGATGCCGGACGATGCGCGTTACTACATCAACGACACTGGCACCGGCAACACCCTGAACATGAGCCACCCCTGCGTCCTGCAGATGGTCACCGACTCCCTGCGCTACTGGAGTTCGGAAATGGGCGTGGACGGTTTCCGGTTCGACCTGGCGACCATTCTGGGCCGCGAAGCTCACGGCTTCAGCGAAGGCGGTGGCTTCCTCGACGCCTGCCGTCAGGATCCGGTGCTGGCCAAGGTCAAGCTGGTCGCCGAGCCTTGGGACTGCGGTCCGGGCGGCTACCAGGTGGGCAACTTCCCGCCGGGCTGGATGGAATGGAACGACAAGTTCCGCGACATTTCCCGTGCGTTCTGGAAGGGCGACGACGAGATGCTCGGCGATTTTGCGAAGATCTTCCTGGGCTCGGGCGACCAGTTCAACCGTCGCGGCCGCAAGCCGGCGTCGTCGGTCAACTTCATCACCGCTCACGATGGTTTCACCTTGAACGACCTGGTGTCGTACAACGAGAAGCACAACGAAGCCAATGGCGAAGACAACCGCGACGGTCACTCCGACAACCGCTCGTGGAACTGCGGTGTCGAAGGCCCGACCGATGATCCGGAAATCGTCGCTCTGCGCTACCGCCAGATGCGCAACCTGCTGGCGACGCTGTTCCTCGCCCAAGGCACCCCGATGCTGCTGGCCGGCGACGAGTTCGCGCGTACCCAGGGTGGCAGCAACAACGCCTATTGCCAGGACAGCGAGATCGGCTGGGTGGACTGGAACATCAGCGAGCAGAGCACCGAGCTGCAGGACTTCGTCAAGTACCTGATCGAGCTGCGCAACCGCTACCCATTGCTGCGCCGCAATCGCTTCTTTACCGGTGCCTACGACGAAAGCCTGGGCATCAAGGACGTCAGCTGGATCCAGCCCAACGGCAGCGAAATGGGTGTCGAGCAGTGGCAGGACGGCAGCAACCGCTGCATGGGCATCCTGCTCGACGGTCGCACTCAGTCAAGTGGTATCCGCCGCGCCGGGGTCGACCATTCGTTGTTGATCGTGGTCAACGCGCACCATGACGTGGTCGGTTTCACCCTGCCGGAAGTACCGGAAGGCAAGCGTTGGATTCTGCAACTGGATACCAACCAGACCGACTTCGAGGCAGGCGAGTCGTTTGATTTCGGTACCGAGTACGCCGTTACCGGGCGTTCGGTGCTGATGTTCGAACTGGCCAAGCCATCGACCAAGAAGCGTCGTTAACAACGTAATACCCGAACGCCCCGATGCGGTCATCGACTGACCGCATCGGGGCGTTTGTCGTTGTGCCGTTTTGATTGCAAACGGGTGACCAGCCGCTGTAGACGCTAAGATGGCAATTTGCTAGCTTTCGAGGCAAGGGCGACTGCTCATGCAATCCGCCGCCATGCCTGTCGTAGAAAGAGCCTGTCGTGCGCCAGCATGATCTCTTCGACGATTCTCACCCTTACAGTCTGTGCACGCTTGTGCGCTGGATATTGCCACGATGTTGATCAGACGCCGCCCATCGCTCGCAGGTTTTATCGGCCTGGCGTTCGGCTTGATCGCATTCTCGGCATTTTCTCTGTTGCGCTCGGAAATCCAGCGGCAGGAAACCCGCTTTTCGGAGTACGTACAAAGCATCGCGAGCAGTGTGCGCAACCAGCTCGACACCAACGATGCGGTGCTGGCCGGGTTTGCCGCGTTCCTGCAGGCGGTCAAGCAGAGCGATACCGACGCGGCCGCTCGCTATGGCGCTGCCGTGCTGGCGGCTTATCCGCACATCTATATGCTGGAAGTGGCGCGCAGTGTGCCTCAGGACGAGCAGTGCAATTTCGCAGCCCTGCTGCGGCGCACCTGGTTGCCGGATTTCCAGCTGAAGGATTTCACACCGCCTGCGCCTGTGGTCGATTCCCGCAGTGGCATGAACACGACATGGCCGATCCTCTTCATGTCGCCGCAGTTGCCGGAGACCAATGTGATCTACGGCGTGAGGCTCGAGACCGTCCCCTATCTGAGCGACGCCTTGGTGCGTATCCACCAGAGTTCCGTGCCGGTGGCGACGCCCGTTTTCGCTCTGTACGAAGGTGGCGATGCCTACATTCTGATGAAATCGGTGTTGCGCCCCGAAGAGGATGCTCAGAACACGCTGCCCAACTTCTTCGGCAGCACGATGGTAGCCATGCTGGTGATCAGGACCGACGCGCTGCTGGGGGCGATCGTCCGCCGCAACAGCGATCCGCGAGTGGCTGTCAGCGCACGGTTGCGCAGCGATGATCACAACACCCAGGTCGTGGCCATGGAGGCAGCGCCGAGCCGTTGGTGGGACGAACTGGTCTTGCCGCGGCTGACCGATGACGTATTCGTCGACAGCCCGACGCAACCGCTGTCCTTGACCTTCCAGCGACAACTGAGCCTGGCGGATGTGCTTGGCCCCGAAGTACTGGTGATCCTCAGCGTACTCCTGGCGAGCCTGGTACTGGTACCGCTGGTGCTGGTCAGGCATTTTTCGGCCATCGAGGCGGCTGCACTCGAACACGAGCGTTCGGCGTTCCTGGCGACCCACGACGTATTGACGCAGTTGCCCAACCGCTACCTGTTGGCGGATCGCTTCGCCCAGGCGCTGAGCCAGTGGACGGAGCAGGGCATTCCCTTTGCGGTGATGTTGATCGACCTCGACCACTTCAAGCAGATCAACGATGAACGAGGTCATGCGGTGGGCGATCAGGTCTTGCAGACGTTGGCCAAGCGCATGCGCGAGGCGATTCGCGACTATGACACGGTGGCGCGCTACGGCGGCGACGAGTTCGTGGCGCTGGTCTCGGACCTGGCCAACCCGGATAGCGTGATCCTCAAAGCGCGGCAGTTGCTGCACGCAATCGAGCAGCCGATCGCCACCTGCGTAGGCCAGTTGTCGCTGTCGGGCAGCATCGGTATTTCCCTGTGTCCTGTGCATGGGGAAGACCTCGATACGTTGCTCAAGGCGGCGGACAAGGCCATGTACCACGTCAAGCTCGACGGTCGGCAGGGTGTGGCCATGGCGGGTGCGGCCTGAGCGGCAGTCTTCTTGAACCACCAGGCGGTGAGTCTCTCGAATGCTCTATTGCGCGCCTTCCAGCCTGGAAGGCCGGTGTTCTGGAGGACGTGCCTTGCAACGTCGTCGTTTTCTCGTGGGCAGCGCCGTCGCCGCTGCCAGCATGCCCTTGTCATCCGTCGCTTTCGCCGCCCAGCCCGCGACCTTGCAGGTCCCCTCGGCGACACCGGGCAGCGCTGTGCTGACCGTCAGATCGCTCCGGATCGGTGAGGGCGCACCCAAGATCATCGCGTCCATCACCGCCGCAACCGACCGTGAAGCGCTTGATCAGGCCCGTGACATCGGCGCTGCGTCACAGGTGGACATGGCTGAACTGCGTTTGGATCATCATCCACAGGGCCACCTGGGCGAACGGATGAAACCGTTGCTGGCCCGTCTGGTGGGTGTGCTGAACGACAAGCCTCTACTGGTCACCTGGCGCAGCAAGGAGGAGGGGGGTGAGCGTGAGCTGGCCGATGCCAGGTATTTCAACCTCTACGCCGAGCTGCTGCACACCGGTCATGTCGATCTGTTGGACGTGGAGATGATGAAGCCACAGGCGGCCGTCGAGAACATCGTCACGCTGGCCCATGAACGGGGTGTGGCGGTGGTGCTGTCCAACCATGATTTCAACGCGACGCCCAGCCACGATGTGATCGTCGAGCGTTTGCGTCGGCAACAGACATTAGGCGCTGACATTCTCAAGATCGCCGTGATGCCCAACAGCAAGGCGGACGTGTTGACGCTGATGGCGGCCAGTCAGCACATGCAGGCTCACCATGCCAAGCGTCCATTGCTGACCATGTCGATGGGGCCGTTGGGCGTATTGTCGCGGTTGGCGGGGCAGTTGAGCGGATCGGCCCTGACCTATGCCAGCCTGGGCCAGGCATCGGCGCCGGGACAGCTGGAGGCTGCTGCGGTACAGAACGTATTGGACGTGGTGGAGCAGGGTTCGCAGAGCTGAAAGGAGCAGCTGGGGCGGACAGGGGCGCTCGATGAGCGCCCCGGCAGGAATCAGAAGACCAGCTTGAACAGGCCGATGACCACGACCAGGCCGATCAGGAAGATGATGCCGACGGTGCTGCCAAGAAACTTCAACATAGGGATGACTCACGGTAATGGGTTGTTACAGCTCTAGACAGCGGCTCGCAGTGCTCGTTTCATTTCATGTGAACGACGGTATCTTGTGTATCGCCGCCTTTGCATCACCAAGTCAGGCCCCCACCTTGGGCCGGACAAAGCAAGGCCGAGCAGAGCTCGGCCTCGTGGTGCGATGCTTCAGAGCGCCGGAACGACACCGGCGGTGGATTCGACGACGGGCGCTTCGATGGTCGGCGAGCCCGGTGTGAGAATGACCTTGCGGCAATCCTCTTCCTTCTTGTCGAAGATCTTGTAGCCTTCGACTGCCTGTTCCAGGGACATGCGGTGGGTGATGATCGTCTCGGGCGTCAAGCGGCCCGCTTCGATGTGCTCCAGCAGCTCGGGCAGGTAGCGCTGAACGTGGGTCTGGCCCATGCGGAAGGTCAGGCCCTTGTCGAACGCATCGCCGAACAGGAAGCCGTGGATGAAGCCGGCGTACACGCCCGGCACGCTGACCACGCCGCCACGGCGCACGGCCGCGATGCACTGGCGCAACGCCTTGCCGCTGCTGCCTTCAAGCTTGAGGGCGGCAAGCACGGTTTCGGTGGTGCTGCCCTTGGCTTCGAAGCCCACAGCATCCACGACGCCATCCACGCCGCGCGAGCCTGGCGTCTGACGGATGATGGTGTCGGCCGGATCGTCGTCTTCATCGAAGTTGATCGGGATCACCCCATAGGCCTGTTGCGCATAGGCCAGGCGGTAGGGGTGGTGGTCGACCATGAAGATGCGCTCAGCGCCCAGCATGCGTGCGACGGCAGCGCACAGCAGACCGACCGGGCCAGCGCCGTAGATGGCGATGCTCGAACCCTTGCCGATCTCGGTGTTTTTCACCGCCTGGAACGCGGTGGGCAGAATGTCCGAAAGGAACAGCACCTTCTCGTCCGACAGGGTGCCAGGCACCTTGAACGGGCCGGTATTGGCCTTGGGGACACGCACGTATTCGGCCTGGCCGCCGGGCACGCCGCCGTACAGGTGACTGAAGCCGAACAGCGCTGCGCCCGATGGAATCGACTTCTTGTTGAGGATCGCACCGCGGCCGGTGTTGGTGGTTTCGCAGGCAGCGAACAGATCGATGTTGCAGAAGAAGCAGCTGCCGCAGGCGATGACGAAAGGAATGACCACGCGATCGCCCGGGCTGACCGCGGTCACCGCTGAGCCAACTTCTTCGACGATGCCCATGAATTCGTGGCCGAAGATGTCGCCGTGTTCGACCGTGGGAATCTTCCCTCGGTATAGGTGCAGGGTCCGAGCCGCAGATGGCAGTGGCCGTGACTCGCAGGATGATGTCGTCGGCATCCTGAAGCTCTGGATCGGGAACCGTGTCGACTTTGACGTCGTGAGCGCCGTGGTAGGTGAGTGCTCTCATTGTTCGCGTAGCCTCTTGATCGGAATCGGGGGGGTGTTAGTAGCAGAGGTATACGAAACACGGGAAGTTCAAGCCGATGTGTCCAATGGGTTCGCGGGATCGGGTCGAGGCGCTCGTCACGTTCCGCCCTGAGTGGCGCAGGCGTGCCAGCGATTGCGGCCCTTGTGTTTGGCGGTGTACAGGCAGGCATCGGCGGTTATCAGCATTTGCGCGGCCGTGACCCATTCCACTGCCGGCTGGGCAGCGGTGATGCCGGCGCTGACCGTGACGTGCCCCGCAGGATGATCCAGGTGTTCGACGCCCAGGTCGCGAATGGCCTGCAGGATCGCCTCGGCAACCACGCCCGCGCCTTCCAGATCGGTACCCGGGAGCAGCACGGTGAATTCTTCGCCACCATAGCGCACGGCCAGGTCGGTAGGGCGCTTGAGCACCTTCACGATGGCGTCGGCCACCTGGCGCAGGCAGCGGTCGCCGGCTGCATGGCCATAGCGATCGTTGTAGCGCTTGAAGTAGTCGACATCGAGCATGATCAGCGCCAGCCAGCCGTGCTGTCGGCGAGCGCGGCCGATTTCGGCCCCCAGGGCCATGTCCAGCCGCCGCCGATTGCCCAGGCCGCTGAGGCTGTCGGTCAGCGCCATGTCACGCATGATCTGATGGGCCTGGCGCAGTTCCTCCTCGATGGCGATGCGTTCGCGCAGCTGCTTGAGCACGATCATGCCGAAGCCGCTCAAACCGGCGATCAGCACCAGCAGCACCAGGCCGGTCTTGAGCAGGTCGCGCCGCCAGGGGCCGATGTAGGATTCACGCGACAGCCCGGCTTCCACTACCAGCGGATAGCTGCTCAATGCGCGGTAGGCATACAGGCGGTAGGTGTTGTCGACCACCGCCTTGACCTCGACCACGCCTTCGTCGGCCACCGGCAGATAGCGTTTGAAGATCTCGCTGTCTTCCAGGGTCTTGCCCAGCACCGGCGCAAGGAACGGACGCCGCACCAGGATCCGGCCGTTGCGCAGCGCCAGGACCAGCGCGCCGCGATCGTCGATCTTGAAGTCGCCGTAATAGTCGACGAAGTAGCTGACCCGAATCGTTCCCAGCAGCACCCCGGCGAAGCTGCCGTCCGGGTTATTCAATCGGCGCGAGATCGGCAGGATGTATTCGTCCGTGGAACGGCTGCGCACCACGTCGCTGATGCGCACGTTCGGATCGGTGTGGGTGCGGTGGTAGTTGAAGTAGTCGCGGTCGGCGTTGTTGGCCGCCTCCGGCGTACCGGTCTTGTCGGTCACCACCCATTGTCCGCTGGCGTCGTAGATGAACAGCCCATGCAACTGCGGCATGATCCGCGCCTGTTGCTGCATCAGCGCATGAATGCGCGGCACGTCCATGTTCTGCAGGCCGTCACCTTGCACGCGCTCGGCCAGGGCGTCGGTCAGTACGTCGACCTGGCGAATCGCATCTTCGGCATGCTGGGCCGTGGCACGGGCCAGGTTGGTGACCGAATCGCGTGCGGTGGCGAACGCCTGCTGATAGTCGCGCCAGGCGCGCCAGCCTTCGACGCCCGTGAAGGTGAAGATGACCAGCACGATGAACGTGACGGTGAGACGAAACAGGGCCGAATTGCGCCCTGCGTGCCGAGACAATGGCTCGGCGCTTTCGTCGCTCGTGGCATGTAGCGGATTGCGTCCTGGCATGAAAGGCCTCATGGCTGCGCCGTGTCGCGGCGCGAGGTGTCCTGTGCGGCATTTTCGACAATGCGGCAAATGAGCGTGTCAGTGGCAGACTAGCTCAGCGGTATCGAGGTCGGAAGGCTGGGAGGGTTCAATGGTGCAAACGATGGACGAGTAAGACTCTTCCGGGAGACTGAGGAGGGCTGCGTGGGCAAACCCCCCTACAGGGTCATGCAGATGCGGCTGAGACGGCAGGCGCGCGGCGAAGCGGAGATCGTGCGACTCAATGCGCTGCTTCGGTCCCTGCTTCTTCGCGCGCCTGTTGACCGGACGGCCTCCAGCGCACATCGGTAATCCCATACTGCTCGGCTTTGGGCTTGCTGACCTTCTGCACCCGTTCGCGGCCGAACTTGGGGATGACACCGACCCCTGCGTCACAGCTCGCCCAATGCCAGGCATCGGCATTGTTCAGCGTGGGTAGACGAATGATGAACGACTTTTCCGCTCCATGGAGCCTGTAGTCAATGATGAACAGCGTTGGGTTCGGCATGGTGATCTCCTGCGTTGACTCATCATTGAGTTGTGACACGCAGGAAAGATTCAGAAAATGTGCAGGACGGCGACGAGTTGCCGCATACCTGGCAAGCCCTCTGCAATCAGGTGCGGGCGGCCCATTCGATATCGGGCATGACTTCCAGCGGCGCATGGGAACCCTTGCCGCGAATTTCGTTGACCGCATGCAGCACCAGCAGCCGAAACAGAATGATGTCTTCGTATTCACGCGGCGAAAGACTGCGCTCTACATGGGCTGGAACGTTGGGGTCGGTCAGCGTCAGTTTCAGCAGGCCATCGTGGAGTTCGGTTTCGTGTTTCAGGGGCGGGTCAAGCCCGGCGAGTACCGCTTCGATGGAAGCCATGGAATCACCCTTGACGGACGGTGTTGAGGAGGCAGCGAGGAACCGGCAAAACGCCCGGGGCTGTAAGAGCTATAGCTGATAGTGGCTGAAAGCGCCTGTTCATTGCCATTAGTTTTTCAACTTCCCTTTACGCATTTTCATCGCTACACCGTTGGACATCCAGAAGTGTTTTTCGATGCCTTGGCCGATGCTTTTGAGTAAGCTGGCCGCACTTGCAACGGACGCAATGGAGGCTGGGCGCTGATGACCGAAGACCAGGCCAACTACAAGCGGTTGCTGACGCTGATAGAGTGCGCCGAGTGGCAAGCCTTCACCAGTGAAGACGGCTTTGCGCTGCGCGCCCTGCTGCTGGTCGGCTATATCGTGACCACGGTGACCGGAGACGGCCGCACGCGGCTGGCCCTTACCGTCAAGGGCACGCATTACCTCAAGGTGCTGCGCAGCGAGTCGTGATCGGCGCGGGCCTTTTCGCTCGTCGATGTGCTCAATGCGCTCGCGGGAACGTCAATCCTCCCCAATGGCCACCACAGATGTGGCCACGCTATCTGCCAGACCCGGAACGCCTGGGCGTACCGCTTTTCAAGGATGTGTTCCATGCCGCAACCGTCTGCCCCCCGTCTTCGCGTCCGGGGCCGTCTGCATTGCCTTTCCACCTGTACCACGCCTCGCGCGCCGGCATGGCCGGTTCTGGGCCTGGCCGCCTTGTTTGGCGCCCCCAGCGCCGCCCTGGCGGCGCAGGTGATGGAATTGCAGGCCGTGGAAGTCAACGAGGCGCGCCTGAGCGAGATCGACGAAGCCGACCTGGCACTGCGTTCGGTGCCAGGCGCCAGCAACCTCATCGACACCGCAGCGGTCGGGCGCGGCAGGCTCTCGGGCAACGAGGATCTGTTCAGCAACCAGGCAGGTATCTACGCCCGCGCCGCCAACAACGAGGGCGCGAAGATTTCCATCCGCGGTTCGGGTATCAACCGTGGGCCGGGGGCGCATTCGTCAGGGTTGTACCAGATGTTCGATGGCCTGCCGCTGACCGGTCCGGGTGGCACGCCCTACGAATTGCTGGAGCCCTTGTGGCTGAGCCGCGTGGAAGTGCTGCGCGGGGCCAATGGCTTCGATCGCGGCGCGCTGGCCTTGGGCGGTGCCATCAACTACGTGACGCACACCGGTTACGATGCGGCCAAGTTGCAGCTGCGCTACGAGGTCGGCACTCATGGCTACAGCAAGCGCCAGATCAGCTCCGGCCAGGTGCTGGGCGATGCCGATTACTATTTCAGCGTGACCGATTCCAGCTACGACGGCTTCCAGGACCAAAGCGCGGGTGGCAGCCGTGGTGCGGCAGGCAACTTCGGCTACCGTTTCAGTCCGCAGTTGGAAACGCGCTTCTTCTTCCGCTATCGCGAGACCGACAACGACACCCCGGGCAAGCTGACGCGGGCGCAGATCGTCCATGATCCCCGCGCGGCCAACGCCTTGAACCTGGCACGCGATTCCAAGCGCATTCAACCGGGCAGTACCTGGCTGGCCAACAAGACCACCTGGCACCTGGACGACGATGCCCGCCTGGAAGCCGGTCTGGTCTATCACGACTATCCCATGGACCTGCGCGAAGGCACCAACCGCATGAAGGTGGCCTACACCGATGTCAGCGGTACCTTGAACTATGTGCGCCAGGACGTGCTGCTCGGCCATGCCAGCAAAACTACCGTGGGGTGGCGCAGCACCAAGGCATTGCCCAACTCCGGCGTGTCGGAATTCGTCCGGGTACCGGTCGGCAACACGGCCGGGTATGCGCCCGGCACCCGCACCCGGGACTACAGCTATCAAGGCTCCGACCATACGGTGTATGTCAGCAACGAGCTGGAACTGGTGCCCGATCTCTGGCTCACCACCGGGCTCGCCGCGCTCTACACCCGTCGCGAGACGGAGGTCAGCTACCCGGTGACCCATGACCGGGTCAGCCAGCACGCCTGGGACTACGCACCGCGCCTGGGTCTGCGCTACGACTACAGCCCGAAGGTGCAGGTGTTCGGCAACCTCAGCCGTTCGGTGGAACCGCCACACCCCTGGTCGATGATCTGGGGCTCCAACCGCTACTTCGCGCCGGGCAGCGGCGCGGCGACGGGTTTGCAGAGCAATGGCGTGGAGCTCGACAACCAGAGCGCGACCACCCTGGAGCTGGGTGGGCGTGGCGATGCCTGGTTCGGCCGCTGGGATCTGGCCTGGTATTACTCGCAGGTACGCCATGAGCTGCTCAGTGTCGAAACCCAGGCTGCCACGGCCACCACCTCGCAGGTGATCGGCGAGGCGAACGCCAGCCCGACGGTTCATCAAGGCGTCGAACTGGCCCTGGACAGCCCGCTGTGGGTGGGGCAGCAGGCCGGACGCCTGGGTTTGCGCCAGACCTATACCTACAGCGATTTCCACTACCGTGACGACGCGCGCTTCGGCGACAACCGGCTGCCTGGCCTGCCTCGACATTACTATCAGGCCGAACTGCGCTACGACCACCCCAGCGGCGTCTACACCGGTTTCAACGTGCAGCACGCCTCGCGCATCGCCGTGGACTACGCCAACTCCTACCATGCGGCGGCCTACACACTGTTCGGCGCCAGCGTGGGCTACTCGGCGCCGGACGAGAGCTGGCAGACCTGGCTGGACCTGCGCAACCTGACCAACAAGCGCTACGCCAGCACGGTCACCCCCGGCTACGACGACCAGGGCCGCGACGTTGCGCGTTCCACGCCCGGCGATGGCCGGGGTGTCTATGCCGGCGTCTCGTGGAGCCTGCGCTGAGCAGCCGATGAGCAGCCGGCCGGCGTGACGCCACGGGTGGGCTGGTTGCGTTAAGATGGCGGTCTATCCGTCTTGGCAGAGCGCAGCAGTGATTCTCAACAGCCTGGTTTTCTTCATCACTCTGGCGGCCATGGAAGGCGTCGCCTACCTGGCCCACAAGTACCTCATGCATGGCTGGGGCTGGGGCTGGCACCGCTCCCACCACGAGCCGCGCACCGGCTGGTTCGAGAAGAACGACCTGTATGCGGTGGTGTTCGCGGGGCTGGCGATCGTGCTGATTGCCCTGGGGACCCAAGGTCTGCATCCGCTGGAATGGATCGGCGCTGGCATGACCGCCTACGGCGCGTTGTACTTCGTCGTCCATGACGGCCTGGTGCACCGGCGCTGGCCGTTCCATCTGGTGCCGCGTCGGGGTTACCTCAAGCGCCTCTACCAGGCGCACCTGATGCACCATGCGGTCGAGGGCAAGGACCGCTGCGTGTCCTTCGGCTTTCTGTTCGCGCCGTCTACGACGCGCTTGCGCGCTCAGTTGCGGGCGTTGCACCAAGGGCCTCTGCGCAAGACGGACGAGGCCGGTTCCACAGCTGAGTCGAACGCTTCGGCCACTGCCGCCAGCGAGCGCTGACCGCACGCCACCATCCCTGGCTGACCGCTGCCAGCTTTTCGGCCTTGGAGGTCGAGACACGGGTATCCCAGGCATGACTGCCTGCCGCAACCACCTTGACGCCGATCTGCCGGTACACGGCCGCCGCAGTCGCCACGGCCCAGGCCGAACGCCAGGGCAGGGCGGCCAGGCCCGCCTGGGCGCTGGCGTAGTAGGGCTCGGCCAGGTCGACCAGACGCCTTGCCAACATCGCCACCGCCGGCCGATGCTCGGGCGCCGCCAGGTCCTGCAGGGGAATGTTCAGTTCTTCCAGCCACTGCGCCGGCAGATAACAGCGACCGATGCGTGCATCCTCGACGATATCGCGGGCGATGTTGGTCAACTGGAACGCCAGCCCCAGGTCGCAGGCGCGATCCAGGGTGCGCGGGTCATGGCTGCCCATGACCCGCGCCATCATCAGACCGACGACGCCTGCGACGTGGTAGCAATACTGCAGCGTGTCGTCCTGAGTGTGATAACGGCGGTCCAGCACGTCCATTTCGAAACCGGCCAGATGCTCCAGGGCATTGTGCTCGGGAATGTCGTGCTCGCGCACCACTTCGGCGAACGCGGCAAAGGCCGGCTCGCTCGCGGGCACGCCTGCATAGACCGCATGGGTCTGGGCCTGCAGCAGCGCCAGGCGGCGCTGTGCCTCCTGCGGGGTGATCGACACGGCGTCGTGACCGGCCTGCTGACCATCGATCACGTCGTCGCAATGGCGACACCAGGCGTACAGCATCACCGCGCTGCGCCGGGTGCGTTCGTCGAACAGCTTGGCGGCTGCGGCGAAGCTTTTCGAGCCTACCGCGATGCTCTGTTCGGCATGCTCGCGCAGCGCCGGATCCGGCGCCGAGGTGCTCATGGATGCAGGTCCGCGATCATGAGACCGGCGGTCGCCTTGGCCGAACCGATCACGCCCGGTACGCCGGCGCCGGGGTGGGTGCCGGCACCGACCAGGTAGACGTTGTTCAACTGCGCGTCGCGGTTGTGCGGGCGGAACCAGGCACTCTGCTGCAGCACCGGCTCCAGGGAAAACGCCGAGCCCAGGTGCGCGTTGAGCTCGGTCTGGAAATCATCCGGGGTGAAGATACGGCAGGTCACCAGATCCTCGCGCAAGCCAGGAATGTAATGCTCTTCCAGGTATTCGAAAATGCGGTCGCGGTACAGCGGCCCCTGCACCGACCAGTCGATGGCGGCGTTGCCCAAGTGCGGTACCGGCGACAACACGTAGTGGCTGGAACAGCCCGGCGGCGCCAGGCTGGGATCCGTCACACAGGGCGCGTGCAAATACAGCGAGAAGTCCGAGGCCAGTTCGGCGCCGTTGAAGATTTCGTGGATCAGCGCCTGATAGCGCGCACCGAAGCACACCGTGTGGTGCTGCAACTGCGGCTGCGGGCGTTTGAGGCCGAAATGGATGACGAACAGCGAGTTGCTGAAACGCTTGCCCTTGAGGCGCTTGCCCTCGCGTTTACCGCGCGGGTGTTTGCCCAGCAGGTCGGCGTAGGTGTGCACCACGTCGGCGTTGGAGGCCAGGCAATCGGCGCGCCAGCTGCGACCGTCACGGGCATGCACCGCCGTGGCCCGATCGTTCTCTACGTCGATGCCGGCCACTTCCGCATTCAACTCCAGGGTGCCGCCCAGGTCCTGGAACAGCTTCACCATGCCTTGCACCAGTGCCCCCGTCCCGCCCTTGGGAAACCACACACCCCATTCGCGCTCCAGCGCATGGATCAAGGTGTAGATCGAGGAGGTGGCAAACGGATTGCCGCCCACCAGCAAGGAGTGAAACGAGAACGCCTGGCGCAACTGGTCGTGTTCGATGAAGCTCGACACCATCGAATACACGCTGCGCCAGGCCTGCAGGCGTGCCAGTTGCGGCCCGGCCTGAAGCATGTCGCGAAACGACAGGAACGGTACCGCACCCAGCTTGAGGTAGCCTTCCTTGAACACCGCCTGGGAGTAGGCCAGAAAGCGCTGGTAGCCGGCCACGTCCGGTGGGTTCAGGGCATGGATCTGGCGGTCCAGTTCGGCCTGGTCGTTGGCATAGTCGAACTTCGTGCCGTCTTCCCAGCACAGGCGGTAGAACGGCTTGACCGGCAGCAGGTCGACGTAGTCGGCCATGCGCTTGCCACTGAGGGTGAACAGCTCTTCGATGGCCGTGGGGTCGGTGATCACCGTCGGGCCGGCATCGAAGGTGAAGCCCTGGTCGCGATACACATAGGCTCGGCCCCCGGGCTGGTCGCGCTTCTCCAGCAGGGTGGTGTGGATGCCGGCGGCCTGCAGGCGGATCGCCAGGGCCAGGCCGCCGAAGCCTGCGCCGATGACGATGGCGGTTTTAGCTGGATTCATGTGGGTTCTCGAACTGCCGGGGAGAAGATCTGAGGGCGGCGCGCACGGCCTCGTCGACGGGCACGGGCGGCTTGCCGACGAGAATGCGGGCGCGGTCACGCCAGTGGTTTTGGCCTGCGTAGAAACGGCTGATCAACGCGGGCGACAAACGATAGAAGCGCTGCATGACCCGCCAGCGGTCCTGGGGCCTTCCGGCGAGGAACAACATGCGGTTGAGCAGACGGTAGAAACCTTGGTCGTTCCACTGCTGGCGGGCGTGGTCGCGGATGCCCGAGAACAGGCGATCGGCGTCCATGACCGGCTGTTGCGCCAGCCACTGGGCCAGGCGCACCGCGTGGGGCAACGAATAGCCGGTGGTGCAGTGAAACAGGCCGGCGCGCAGGCCGGAGAGCGGCTGGCCAGACGCTTGCTGCCAGAACGCCTCGAAGTCGCCGGCCAGGGTAATCGGCAGCACGCCCTGTTCTTCGCGCAGGCACTCGGCGACCGTCCAGCCTTGCCAGCGCACGTACTCGCCGATGTGCTCGCGCAGCTGCTCGGTGCTCAGGGTGTGGCGATCTACATAGTGAGTGTCTTCCACCAGCACGGTATCGGCCGAAAAGGGCAGTACATAGACGAAGCGGTAGCCATCACCCTGATCCACCCGGGCGTCCATGATGATCGGCCCGAGCAACCCGTGCGGCTGCTCCAGTCGCAGCAATTGGCCGACGAACGCCTGCTGGCCGAGCACGAGGTGTGGGCTGGGCCGTACCCCGCGACCGTCGATGACCGCACCGGCTTGCAGCGTCTCGCCGCTGGCCAGGCGCACGTGGCGCGGGCCCAGTTCGGTGATGGTTTCACCCAGGCGCAGTCGGTCGCCCAACGCCTGGGTGATGACCTCGGCGAAGCGCTCGCTGGTGATGCTGGCGTAGCCACTGTCGAGCACCCGAGAAACCTGGGGAAAATGTACCTGGTAGCTGGGCCAGCGCTTGACCACCAGCGGCTCGATCCAGTGATGCTGTTCGGCGGTGAGGTCGCCGTCGTGAAAGGACCAGGTATGGTTGCCCCCCAGACTCTGCTGCGCATCGATGCACAGGATGTTCAGCTCCGGACGCGCCTGGCGCAGGCGCCAGGCGATCAGGCCATTGGCCAGGCCGGCGCCGGCCAGGATCAGGTCGTACGTCATGCCAAGGCTCCGGCCAATACGGGCTGTCGTGTGTTTATTGCGGTTTCGACGATGTCGGCTGCCTTCAGCGTGCCGCCTGCGCTGGCCAGTTCCGCGCTCAAGCGGGCAAAGGGCTGGGTCGACAGGGCGAGGACCTCACGCAGCGCCTGGGCGATGCGCGGCGAGCGGGCGCGACGGTGCAATTGCAGGCCCAGGCCATGATGGCGGACCCGCGCGGCCACGCCGGGCTGGTCGAAGGCGATGGGCATCACCAGCATCGGGGTAGCGCTGGCGATGGCATCCATCACGGTGTTCAGTCCGCCGTGGGTGACCACTGCATCGGCCTGTTCCAAGGCCCACTGTTGCGGGGCGAAATCGGTGACCCAGGTAGTGCCGAGCGCAGCCAGGCGTTTTTCGGTCGCTGCATCGAGCAAGCCGCAGTGGGCGATCAGCAGTTGGGCGTCGAGTTGCCGGCAGGCCTTGGCGATCTGCTCGAACATGCCCAGACGCTGGCCCTGCAGGGTGCCCAGGCTGGCGAAGACGAACGGGCGCCTTGGGTTGATCGACCAACTGCCTCGGGTGGCCGCAGTGGCGTTGCGCAACGGACCGACCGCGTGCAGATGCGGGGGCGCAGCCTGGCGCGGGAAGTCGAAGCCCGCCAGGGTCTGGCTGATCTGCGCCAACGGCGAAAGGCACTCGTGCAGAGCGCTGCGCGGTGCCAGTCCGAGGGCTTTCGCGGCGCCCTGGATGGCCCGGGCATGGGGCTTCATCAGCCAGTCGTAGACCTGCGTACTGCCGCGGTACATGTGCAGGCTGCGCTCGTCGATGCCGTAGGCGAACGGCATCACCGGCAGCGGCAGGCCCGGCTCGCGGTTGACCGGCAGGGCGCAGGCGATCGAGACGAAGGGCAGCCCCAGGCTTTCCGCGACCAGGCCACCGCCCGCTTCCATTTGATCGCACAGCAGCGCGTCGACACCGTGCTGCTCCAGTGCAGCCGGCAGTTCGTCGCAGAACATGCGTGTGGTGGCCGCCAACTGCTCAATGATCTGTCGCAGGCCCCAGGGTGTGCCGGGGTTGGCCGCCAGGCGCAGACTGCGTTGCAGGCTGCCGCGCGGGTGGCTGGCTGCGCCCAGCACGCAATAGCCGATACCGGGGGCCGTGACCCAGCGCGCGGCGTCGGCCTGGTGAAAGAAGGTGACTCGATGACCGCGCTGCATCAGCTCTTGGGCCAGCGCCTGCAATGCGTGAAAATGACTGTAGTAGGCGGGCGCGACAACGCCGAAATGACTCATCGAGACAGTGCCTGCGAATCGAGCAGGCGGGCATGGCGCAGCCCTGCCAGATTGGCCGAACCGGTGCAGAAACAGGCCACGCGAAGCTGGCGAATGACCACTTCGAAGTGTTCGATCACAGCTTCCGTGGACAGCGTGGCGCCCGGCAACACACTGGCGGCCTGACCGACGAGGTCGGCGCCGAGGCGGATGGCCTTGGCTGCATCGACGCCATCGCGAACGCCGCCCGAAGCGATCAAGCGTACGTCGGGCAGCGCCTGACGGACCGTCTGCACGCAGGTGGCGGTTGGAATGCCCCAGCCGGCGAAGGCCATGGCCACCGCGCGGTCCGCTGCCTGGGTTGCGCGTTCGCCTTCGACCGCAGCCCAACTCGTCCCGCCCGCGCCAGCCACATCGATGACCTGCACGCCAGCCTCGACCAGGGTTTGCGCCACGCTGGCGGAGAGCCCGGCACCGACTTCCTTGATCACCACCGGCACCTTGAGCACCGTCACCGCCCGGGCGATCTGCGCGAGCACGCCGCGCCAGTGACGGTCACCTTCGGGCTGAACGGCTTCCTGCAGCGGGTTGAGATGGATGATCAAACCGCTGGCTTCCAGGGTGTCGACCGCGCGCTGGGCCAGGTCCATGCCACCGTTCTCGAGCAACTGCGCTGCGCCGATATTGGCCAGCAGCGGGATGTCCGGGGCGATGCGCCGCAGCTCGCGGGTGAGTCCCTGGTCGTTGCCGGTCTGCAGGCTGACCCGCTGGGAACCCACGCCCATGGCGATGCCCAGGGCCTGCGCCGCTTCGGCCAGGTGCCGATTGATCGCAACGGCGCGAAAGGCGCCGCCGGTCATGGAGCTGATCAGCAACGGCGCCTGCAAGTCGATGCCGAGCAGGGAACTGCGCAAATCGATGTCCGCCAGATCCAGCTCAGGCAAGGCACAGTGCTCGAACTGAATAGTGTCCCAACCCGCGCCCATGCGCGTGGTCGCCCTGAGCGGATCGAGGACGATGTCCAGATGGTCATCCTTGCGTCGACTCAACTCGTCGGGCTTCATGTCAGCTCCATTGCTCAGGATCATTTACGGCTGCCTGCGGTCTGTCCATGGTAGAGAGTTGTACGGCGCGCTCATATTCGCATAACGTATGTCCATCTTCACAGGCTCAGGCACCGGCGGTGAGCAGTCGTTCCTTGTTTGCGAACGTTTCCGCCCGGGCCCAACCCTGCCGAAACCTCGTCCCCGGCTGCCCCGCAGGACTCGAAACAACAATAGAGGGAACGATGACAGCTGATACGCCCGCGACCAGCGATACTGGTTTTACCGAGCACATGGCTTTGCTGCGCTGCACCATCGAAGCGCGGCTGGACGCCTTGCTGCCCGTGGCGTGCAACGAGCGCGATCTGGTGGCCACGGCGATGCGCGACGGTGCCTTGGCGCCGGGCAAACGGATGCGTCCGATCCTGTTGATCCTGGCCTCGAACGGGCTGGGCGCCAGCGACCAGGCGGCGCTGGACTTGGGCTGCGCCGTGGAGATGGTGCACGCCGCGTCCCTGGTGCTCGACGACATGCCGTGCATGGATGACGCGAAGCTGCGACGCGGTCGCGTCACCACGCACCTGGCCTTTGGAGAAGACGTCGCCATTCTGGCCGCCGTGGCCCTGCTGTCACGGGCCTTTGCGGTGGTGGCGGGGATCGAGGGGCTGAAGCCGTTGATTCGCACGCAACTGGTGGAGATCCTGGCCAACGCCATCGGTGCCCATGGCCTGGCCCGTGGTCAGTTGCAGGATCTGCGTGACGGGCTGCATCCGCGCACTGCCGAAGAGATCGCCGCCACCAACAATCTGAAAACGGGCGTGCTGTTCAGCGCAATCATGGACATGGCCTATCTGATCAGCGATGCGCCACCGCCCACGCGTGCCGTGCTGCAATGTTTCGCCCTGGAGTTGGGGCAGGCGTTCCAGCTCTACGACGATCTGCACGATCGCAGCCCGGACACGGCGAAAGACCTGGGCAAGGACGATGGCAAGTCGACCTTCATGGCCCTGTGCGGGGAAGATGAAGTGAAGAGGCGTCTGCAGGAGCATCTGGACAAGGCCCGCGCGTGCCTGGCCGATGCCTATGCGCAGGATCATCACATCAGCCGTTTTCTGCAGCTGATTTTCGTCAAGGCCGCGACCTGCGCCTGAGCGTTCGCCTTTCGGCAGCGTCGCTTTTCCAAATCACGAATGAAAAGGGCATCAAGCTGACTTGATGCCCTCTGCAATCACGCCCTTCTACGAGGCGGCGTGCGGATTGCTGCCTTTCTCCGCGTCGTGTTTCTTCGCGGCTTCAACACCCGAGCTGCTGAGCTTGATCGGGTATTCCAGCGCCGGTTCATGGTCCTCGACCGTCACCGGCTTGCCCTGGATCAGACCTCTTTCCTGCAGCGTCTTGATCATCCCCGCGACGGCCTTTTCACCGCGATAGTTGTCGAGGATTTCCTTGCCCAGGCCATGGGGATGCGCGTGCAGCAAACGGGTGAGTACTTCGTGCTCGAGTTCGACGTTGCTCATGAATGCCTCTCTGGCTGCTGAATGAAAATGCATCGCTTACAGGGTTGTGACTCAGCCTGGCGCGAGAGATTCCTTGCGTCTGCACGGGGCACGGTGAATTAGCTGGGCGAAAAATCAAACTTTTGCGCCGGCAGGGAAGTCGACTTTCCACACTGTGTCGTTTCGGCAACGAGGTACAGCCTCTGTCGAATCGGCCAAGGTTTTCCGTCAACTTTCGAGGTACACATGGCCAACTATCCAACTCCGCCGTTCGAGCCGCAGCAGCAATCGGTGCCGGGCACGCAGTCGAAGATGAATCCGCTGCCCGACTGTGGCGAAACCAGCTACAAGGGCTCGGGCCGGATGGCCAACAAGGTCGCCCTGATCACGGGCGGTGACAGCGGTATCGGTCGCGCTGTGGCCATTGCCTACGCCCGTGAAGGCGCCGACGTGGTGATCTCCTACCTCGACGAGCACGAGGACGCCAAGGACACGGCACGCTACGTCGAGGAAGCCGGACGCCAGTGCCTGCTGTTGCCGGGCGACCTGGCCGAGCGGGAACAGTGTCTGGCGATCGTCGAGAAGACGGTCGAGCGTTTCGGTCGCATCGACGTGCTGGTCAACAATGCCGCGTTCCAGATGAGCCACGAATCCCTGGACGAAATTCCGGACGAGGAGTGGGTGCGCACCTTCGATATCAACATCACGGCGATGTTTCGCATCTGCAAGGCCGCAGTGCCGCACATGCCGTCGGGCGGCTCGATCATCAACACCAGCTCGGTCAATTCGGACATGCCCAAGCCGACCTTGCTGCCCTATGCGACCACCAAGGGCGCGATTGCCAACTTCACCGCCGGGCTGGCGCAGTTGCTGGGCAAGAAGAACATTCGTGTGAACAGCGTGGCACCGGGCCCGATCTGGACGCCGCTGATCCCGGCGACCATGCCGCCGGAAGCGGTGAAGACCTTTGGCGAGGAGACACCACTGGGTCGTCCGGGCCAGCCGGTCGAGGTGTCGCCGATCTATGTGCTGCTGGGGTCGGATGAGAGCAGCTACATCTCCGGATCGCGCTATGCGGTGACTGGGGGCAAGCCTATTCTGTAAGGCAGTGGCGGCCTCTTCGCGGGCAGAGCCCGCTCCCACAAGAATCCAGAGCGCACTCGGTCCTTGTGGGAGCGGGCTCTGCCCGCGAAGAGGCACTCAAGCCATACACAAAGATCAAACCACATGCGCCGCATGCAGCTGTGTCAACGCCTGCACCTTCAATCTCGCCAACACCGGATCCCGCCGATCCCTCGGCTGCGCCAGATCCACATCGATCCCACCGCCTATCCCACTGGCCCGATGCCCCATCACCAGCACCCGGTCACTCAGGTACAGCGCCTCGTCCACATCATGGGTGACCAACAGCAGCGCAATGTCATGCCGTCGTGCCAGATCCAGCAACAGATCCTGCAGCTTCATCCGGGTAAACGCATCCACTGCACTGAACGGCTCGTCCAGCAGCAGCACCTTTGGCCTGGAATAAAGGCCCCGCGCAATCGCCACCCGCTGTGCCATGCCGCCGGACAATGCCTTGGGCAGCGCCTCGGCAAATCCGCTCAGGCCCACTTCCTCGATCAGCTGCCGTACCCAGGCCTGGTCATAGTGCCCATCATCGTGAAAGCCGATGTTGCGCGCCACGCTCAACCAAGGCATCAGCCGCGGCTCCTGGAAAACGAATGCCACCGACTCGCCTGCGTTGCTCAGCTCGCCGCTGTAGTCCCGATCCAGGCCCGCAGCGATGCGCAGCAGAGTGCTTTTGCCGCAACCGCTGGGACCCAGCAGGCTGACGACCTCGCCGGGTTGCAACTGCAACTCCACGTCCTTGAGCACCAGGGTTTCGCCGAACGTCTTGCGCCGGACGTGAATGCTCAGCAAGGCATCGTTCATGATCGGTTCCCCGTGGCCTCGCCGGTGAAGGTGTCGCGCCAACTGACGCAGCGCCTTTCGACGGCCGCGAGCACGCCGTCGCTGAGCTTGCCCAGCACCGCCAGGGCCAGGATCGCCGCCAGCACGATGTCGGGCCGCGAGGTTTCGCGGCCATCGCTGAGCAGGTAACCCAAGCCTTTGGTGGCAGCAATCAGTTCGGCGGCGACCAGAAACATCCAGGCCATGCTCAACCCGCTGCGCAAGCCGGTGAACAGGCCCGGCATGGCGGCCGGCAGCAGAATGCGCAGGGTCAGCCGACGTGCGCTGAAGCCATACATCTGCCCGACCTCCACCAACTTGCGGTCAATGTTGCGAATCGCGGCCACGCCGTTGACGTACACCGGAAAGAACGCGCCGATGGCGATCAACACGATCTTGGACGTCTCGTCGATGCCCAGCCACAGTAGCAGCAACGGCACCCAGGCCAGGCTGGGTATGGCACGCAGACCGGCGAAGGTGGGTTCCAAGTAGGCCTCGGCTTCCCGGCTCAGGCCGACCCAGGCGGCAAATACCAGGGCCAGGGACGCACCGATGACGAAACCTGCAAGCACGCGACCGACGCTGGCCAGCACGTGCTTGCCCAGCGCGCCTTGCGCCAGCTCGACCAGCGTCAGCGCGATATCGCTGGGCGCCGGCATCTGGTAGGCCGGAATCCAGCCGACTCGCACCACGATCTCAAGCACGATCACGATCAGACACGGCAGCAACCAGCCCTTGGCCCCGCGCCGCCAGGCGGGTGAAGCGCGCCGTGGGGCCGGCGCTGCCTTGGGTAGGGTGTTTTCCGACGCGCTCATGAAGTCACTGCTTCCCGATGACTTGGGCGCCGAAGCGTGGCTCGATCAGCTGATCGACCACGTCGTTGACGTCCACGCCTTTGCGCACCAAGCCTTCGGCGATAAGGATCGGCGCAGCGGCCTTGAGCGCCTGAATCTGCTTGGCGCCTGGCTGCGAATCGCTGAAGTCGGTCCGCGAGAGCTGCAGCTTGGCCACATCCAGGGGCAGCCCCGATTCCTTGGCCAACAGCGCCGCCAGATCGTCCGGGTGTTCCCGCGCCCAGCTACGGGCCTGCTCGTAGGCCTTGATGACCTGCGCGACAGTGTCGGCATGTTCGGCTGCGAATTTTTCCGTGACGCTGATCACCCCATAGCTGTTGAATTCGATGTTGCGGTACAGCAACGTCGAGCCGGCTTGCAGCTGACTGGCTGCCAGCAGCGGATCGAGGCCGGCCCAGGCATCCACGTCGCCTCTTTCCAACGCGGTGCGACCGTCGGCGTGCTGCAGGTGAACCAGCTCCACATCATCCTTGCTCAGCCCAGCCTGTTGCAGGCTGCGCAGGGTGAACAGGAAAGGGTCGGTGCCTTTGGTGGCAGCGATCTTCTTGCCTTTGAGGTCGGCAACGGTCTTGATCGGCGAATCCTTGCGCACCGCCAGGGCAGTCCATTCCGGGCGGCTGGCGATGTACACGGTCTTGATCGGGCTGCCATTGGCGCGGCTCAGCACCGCTGCAAGGCCGGCCGTGGAGGCGAAGTCGATGCTGCCGCCGTTGAGGTATTCCAGCGAGCGGTTGCTGCCCTGGCTGAGCACCCAGTCGACCTTGGTGCCGGGCAGGGCTTTTTCCAGCCAGCCGAAATGGCGCAGGACCAGGCTGGTGGGCGAGTAGTAGGCGTAGTCCAGGCGAACCTCGGCAGGGGTGGCTGCCTGGGCGACGCTGGCGAAGCTGGCAAGCAGCACGGTGGCGGCCAGCAGCGGTGTGGACAGGCGGGAAAACAGGGTCATGAAGATCAGTCCTCGGCAAGGGAGAGCCGGCTGGCACGCCGGATCCCAATGCTAAATGATCTAAAAAACCAACTATAAATACCTTTTGGATCTGAGCTTAGATTGCCAGTACGCGCCACGACTCAGGCCGTTCACCGATTGACTGTCCTGGCCGGCAACGCCAGTACCAGCAGGCAGCTGAGCAGCAGGCAGGCGGCAAAAATCCACAGGGCGATCTGCGGGCTGTGGAAGCGGTCCATGACCACGCCCATCAGGGAATTGCTGACCAGCCCGGCGATGTTGGCCAGCGAACAGGCCAGGGCAAAACCGGTGGCCGCCGCAGTCCCTTTGAGAAAGGTCGCCGGGAGACTGAAGAACACCGGCACCGCACCGATGATGGCCAACGAGGCCACCGAGAACAGCAAGACGGTGACCGCCACGTTCTGGGTGAAGAAGGTGCTGAGGAACATGGCCGCCGCGCCGACGATGAATGGCACGATGATGTGCCAGCGCCGCTCGCGGTGCTTGTCGGAACTGGCGCCGATGGCCAGCATCCCGATCAGTCCGGCGAGGCTGGGTATGGCCACCAGCAGGCCGATGTCGCCGGGGTTGCCGACCCCGGCGTTGCGGATGAAGGTGGGCAGCCAGAACCCCAAGGCATAGGCACTCAACAGAATCGAGAAATCGATACCGCCCAGCATCCATACCTTGATGTCGAAAAAGCCGGCACGAAACGAGTGGCCGCCTCGGTTCTCGCTCTCGTCCCGAGCCAGCACGGTTTGCAGTTCGGTTTTCTCGCGCTCGGTGAGCCAGCTGGCATCGGCAATGCCATTGGGCAGGATGGCCAGACACAACGCGCCCAGCACCACGGTCGGTATGGCTTCGAGGAGGAACAGCCACTGCCAGTTGTGCAGGCCGCTGACACCGTCGAAATTGCCCATGATCCAGCCCGACAGCGGTCCGCCGATCAGGCTCGACAGCGGCAGGCCGATCATGAACAGGGCAATGATGCGGCTGCGTCGGTACGACGGAAACCACTGGCTCAGGTAGAACAGCACCCCTGGCAGAAACCCGGCCTCGGCTGCGCCGAGCAGAAAGCGCAGCAGGTAGAAGTGCCACTCGGTGGTGACGAACATGGTCAACCCGGAGAGCACGCCCCAGCTGATCATGATGCGAGCGATCCACAGGCGTGCACCGACCTTCTGCAATACCAGATTGCTGGGCACCTCGAACAGGATGTAACCGACGAAGAACAACCCGGCGCCCAGACCGTAGGCGGTTTCACTCATGTGCAGGGTGTCGAGCATCTGCAGTTTGGCGAAGCCGACGTTGATGCGATCCAGGTAAGACGCCAGGTAGCAGAAGCACAGAAACGGAATCAACCGCCAGACGATCTTGCGATACGTGTCAGCGCTGGCGTGCTCGGTCAGGCCGGAAGTGGGCGACATGCAAGAACTCCTGGAGCGTTGAAGACAGGGTGATGATCCGCCACAAACCCCGTAGGAGCGGTCCGTGGCCGCGAAAGCTGCACTGCGGTGTGCCTGAAGCACTGCGGCGCCGGCTTCGCGGCCGATGACCGCTCCTACGCAGATGAAAGCGTCCCATGGGATGCAGGCGCGGGGATGATAATCGCTGCGCTCGATCCATGCAGCATGGGTGCCAGCACTGACGTGCAAATAATGGCGTAGACTGCCGGCTTCGGTGTGCGGGGGGCGCACCGTGTCGCGTTCATTCACACGCTCGATCCGGCCAGACGCCGGTCGGCATCGGCCCGGGCAAGGCGGAGCATATTCATGGCGCAGGGTATTTTCTTCTTCGTGGTCGGGCCGAGCGGGGCGGGCAAGGACTCGCTCATCGAAGGCGCGCGCGCCGACCTGGGCACTTCCGGCCGCTACCTGTTCGCCCGTCGCACCATCACGCGCCCCAGCGGAGCGCCGGGGGAAGACCACGCGGGCGTGACCCCCGAACAGTTTCAAGCCAACGTCGCGGCAGGGGCGTTCCTGCTCAGCTGGCATGCTCACGGCTTGAGCTATGGCTTGTCCGCCGAGCTGTTGCAAGTGCTGGAGGAGGGCCGTCATGTCATCGCCAACGGCTCGCGCAAGATGATCCGGGAGGCGGCCACTCGTGTGCCGCATCTGGTGGTGATCGAAATCACCGCCTCGCCAGAGGTCCTGGCCGCGCGCATTCTGGGGCGCGGTCGGGAGACCGCCGAGCAGGCCCGTGCCCGCGTGCTGCGTCAGGTCGACGCGCTGCCTGCCGACATCGAAACCCTGCGCGTCGACAACGACGGCACCTTGGCCGAGGGCATCGGTCGCTTCGTCGATGCGGTCGAAACCGTTGCCCAGCGCCACGCGCCGCTGCCGAGCAGTCATCCGCTGCTGCTGCGCAAGCTGCAGGGGCATGAACTGAACGAGGTCCAGTACGAGCAGGTGCTGGGCGACATCATTGCCGGCGGCTATGTCGACAGCGAGATCCGCGCGTTTCTGGTGAGTGCCAGCCAGCACCTGTCGGATGCCGAAGTGGTAGCCCTGGCGCGCGTGCGGACGCGGTTTTCCCCGATCATGCGCTGGGATCGACCGATTGTGGTCGACAAGCATTCGATGGGGGGCGTGCCTGGCAGCCGGATCACCTTGATTGTGGTACCGATCGTCGCGGCGCAAGGTCTGCTCATGCCCAAGACCTCGTCCCGGGCGATTACCTCCGCGGCCGGCACCGCCGATGCCATGGAGGTGCTGGCCGAGGTGGAACTGACGCCTGAAGAGGTGCAGCACTGCATTGCCCAGACGGGCGCCTGCATCGCCTGGAATGGCCGCCTCAACCACTCCCATCTGGACGAGGTGATGAACGCCATCACCCGACCGCTGGGTATCGACTCCACGCGCTGGGCAGTGGCGTCCATCCTCTCGAAAAAGCTCACCGCTGGCTCGACCCACGTCATCGTCGATCTGCCATTTGGGCCGCGGACCAAATTGGCGACCGCAGAGCAGGCGCACACACTGGGCAAACTGTTCGAGGAAGTTGGCGCTTTGTTGGGCCTTACCGTCGCGGCCGTTGCCACCGACGGCTCGCGACCGGTCGGGCGCGGCATCGGCCCGGCCCTGGAAGTGCGCGACGTACGCTGGGTGCTCGAAGGCTCCGCAGAAGCGCCTGCCGACCTGCGCGAGAAGGCGCTGTCGTTTGCCGCACGCATCCTGGCCTGGGACCCACGCATCGGCAGTGTCGAAGCCGGGCGCGAACGTGCCGAGTACCTGCTGGACGGTGGCCAGGCCCTGGCGGCTTTTGAACGCATCATCGAGGTTCAGGGACGCAGGGAGCCAGTCGTGCCCAGTCCGTCGACCTGGGCCGTGTGCGCCCCCTGCTCGGGCCGGGTCGCACGGCTCGACGGCTGGCGACTGGCGGAACTCGCCCGCTACGCAGGGGCACCTGGGGACAAGGCTGCAGGCATGGATCTGAAGGTCAATTTAGGCACCCAGGTGGCGCAGGGCGACGTACTTTACCTCCTCCATGCATCAAGCGCAGAAGGCCTGGAACACGCTGCTGAGCAGGCCCGGATCGAGAGCGGCATCATCTTGGATGAGCAGGCCTGATCCACGCTGACCCCGCAACGCCGCCTCGCCCGATTACCGTTCGTCGGCGCAACCTCGACAAATGGAATTCACAAGCTTTTCCGCTCTCCTAACCTGAGTGTGGGAGTCGCCATCGCGGCGGTAACTTTCCTCAATCAATTCAAGTACACAGAAGGATTTGGCAATGACTGATTCGCCGCGCATCGACAGTGCTTCCAAGGGAGCGAATCTGGTTCTGGTGGTCGAAGACGAAGCGCTGATTCGAGAGTTCGTCTGCGAACTGCTGGGCGAAGAAGGTTGGAAGACCGAGGGTGTCGAATCTGCGGACCACGCGCTCGAATTCCTGAACAAGCGTTCCAACGAAGTCGGTCTGTTGCTGACGGATATCCTGATGCCCGGCAGCATGAACGGCGCAGGGCTGGCGAACTACTCGGCGCAAACCTGGCCGGAAATTCCGATCATGATCATGTCGGGTCACGAAACGCCCGAGAGTTCTGGTGTCACCATTCCGGTGAGCTTCGTGCGCAAGCCGTGGACCCTGGGCCAGTTGCTCGACGGCGTCGAGAAGGCCCTGGGCACCGTGCCGCGCGCCGTCAGCTAGGACAGGCGCCGTTGCCTTGAGCCCATTGGCGGGCGGTGGTTGCAATCTGCTTCGCCAATTGATCGATCACCCGCTGATGTGCCACCACCAAGCTGCTCAGTTCAACTCCCGCCGTTTCACGGATCTGGCTTGCACAGGTCAATGTACGGCGCGGCTGCGCACCGCCGCGCATTCCCAGACTCCACACCACGTCGACCAGCGCATACTGACCCGGTAGCGAATCGAAACGTCGTACGTCGGTTTGGACGGACAGCACGGGCTTTTGCGCATCCTTGGGCAACCCAGCCAGGTCACGCGTCCCCAACTGGCGTTCCAAACGATCGGTCAGAGCGTCGTGAAACTCATCGGCCAGCGGCGCGCTCCAGCGATCGTTCTCCAGAATCGTCAGATTGCCGCGGTCCTGACGCACCACCAACTGCGGCTGGTCGACCTGCACAGGCATGCGTACCGCGAGCATTTCGAACTGGAACGACGGCGCAGCCAGGCGCGAGGGTGCGCTCGGCGCAGTGTCCTGCAGCGTGTAGTAGTGGGTGACCGGCGAACTGCAGGCACCCAGGCCCAGGCCTGCGGCCAGTATCAGGCTGCGTTTGATCATGGTTGAGCTTCCGGTTGGATTTCACGTGAAGTCTTGCCCGGGCTGCGGAAGGCGTCCGGTTCACCCTGTTTGGTACGGCCGCGAATCAGCGCTTCGGGGTTGCGGCTGAGAAAATCGGTCAGCACCCGTACCGAACGGGCGGTGCGCTGGACTTCGTCCATGGCCTGGCTCAGCTGCTGGCGCTCCGGCGAGTCGTCGGCGAAGGTGGAGTTGGCCGCGGCCAAGGTCTTCTGGGTCTGTTGCAGGGTGCCACGCATCTGCGGCAGGACCTCGGCGTTGACTTGGCGCAGGGTCTTCTGCATTTCGCTCAGGCTGCCGTTGAGGTTGTTGGCGATTTCATCCAGCGGCAATTTGCTGATCTTGTCGACCACGCCCTGCAACTGCTCCTGCACCTTGTCCAGACTGCCGGGCACGGTGGGAATGCGCAAAGGGCGGGCGGCGACGTCGAAAGCCACTGGCGCTGCGTTGGGCAAAAAGCTCAGGGAAATGTACAACTGCCCGGTAATCAGGTTGGCACTGCGTGCCTGGGCCCGCAGACCCTGTTTGACGAATGCCGACATCAGCTTCGCCGAGCGCTCATCGTCCTCGGTACCCATTTCCTTGAGCAGTTTTTCGTGGGCCTTGCCCAGACGATCCGGGTAGATCACTGCGCCGACCACACTGGGAAAGCTCTTGGTCTTGGCGTCATAGTCCAGGTTCACCGATACCACACGGCCGATGTTCACGCCCAGGAACTCCACCGGGGCGTTGACCGCCAGGCCGCGCAGCGACTGGTTGAAGCTCATGCTGATGTAGCGCGGTTCGCCATCGGGCGGCGCCAGGGCGGTTTCCTGATCGGCGAACAGGTCGAAGCGCGAGCGCTCGGTGGCCGGAGTCGCGTTGGGGCTGTACTTGGGTTCGACGAAGGCGACACCACCGGCGAGGATGGTCGAGAGCGACTCGGTGTTGACCTTCAGCCCACTGGCACCGACGGTCAGGTCGATACCGCTGGCGTTCCAGAAGCGCGTGTCGGTGGTCACGAACTTGTCGTTGGGGGCATGGACGAAGATTTCCACATCGACACCCTTGCCGTCTTCGGCCAACTGGTAGGACACCACCTGGCCGACTTCGATGCGGCGGTAGTAGACCGGCGAACCGATGTCCAGCGAACCCAGGTCCTCGGTGTGCAGGGTGAAGCGCTTGCCTTGCTCGCCGTAGGTGATCGCCGGCGGTGTTTCCTTGCCGACGAACTGCCGCTTGCGCTCTTCGGAGCTGCCGGCGTCGGCGCCGATGAAGGCGCCGGAGAGCAGCGTATCCACGCCGGAAATGCCGTTGGCGCCGATGCGTGGGCGCACCACCCAGAACACCGAGTCCTCGGCGGTGAAGCCTTCGGCGGACTTGTTCAGGTCCACTGTGGCGACCACGTGGCTGCGGTCGTCGCTGAGGGCAATGGCGGTCACCTGCCCGATGACCACGTTCTTGTATTTGACCTGGGTCTTGTTGGCCTCCAGGCCCATGGCGGTCTCGAAGCTGATTTCGATCTGCGGCCCGGCATTGAGGCCATTGCTGATCAGCATCGAGGCGCCTACCAGCGCCGCGATGATCGGCACGATCCACACCAGCGAGACATTGAAACGACGCGTCTTGACCGCCGGTGCAGCGGCAGGGGACGCGGGAGTGGAACCTGGACGATCAGACATCTTCAACCTCTACATCCCAGATGAGCCGGGGATCGAAACTCATGGCGGCAAGCATGGTGAGTACCACCACCAGACCGAAAAACACGATACCCAGTAATGGGTCGATGGAACTCAGCGAGCGAAATTGCACCAGCGCGGCGACCAGTGCCACCACCAGCACGTCGAGCATCGACCAGTAGCCGATCAGCTCGATGAAGCGATACAGGCGGGCCCGCTCGCGCATGGCCCAGTGGCTCTTGCGCTGACAGGTTACCAGCAGCATGCCCAGGATCAGGAACTTCATGCAGGGCACGACCACGCTGGCGAAGAAGATCAGCACGGCGATGTCCCAGGAGCCGCCATGCCAGAACTCGATGACGCCACTCATGATGGTGTTTTCGCTGGCGTTGCCGAACATGTTGGTGCGCATCACCGGCAGCAGGTTGGCCGGGATGTAGAAGATCAATGCTGCGATCAGCAGCGCCCAGGTCCGGGCGATGCTGTCGGGTTTGCGCGCATGGACGGTGGAGTGACAGCGCGGGCAATGGTGCTCGCCTGCCTGGCACACATGCCCGCAGGTGTGGCACAGCACCAGGCCCAGTTGCCGCGCGTAGACCGGTTCGCTCATCGCAGCTGGCCTTCCAGATCGTCCCAGAGTCGGCGGATGCCCTTGCCGGAAATGAGGATCAACAGCACCGTGACCATACCCAGTGCCCAAAGGCCGAAGCCGGGGTGTACGTCGAGCATACCCGCCAGTTTGATGATGGCGACCAGAATGCCCAGCAGGCAGACTTCCAGCATGCTCCAGGGACGCAGGTGTTCCAGCGCGCGCATGCAGGTACGAAAGCCGGGCGCGGCGCGGCCGGCGGTGGCGAAGCCGAGCAGCCAGCACAGCAGGCAGATCTGCAAGAGGGGCGCGAGAATGATGGTCAACCCGGTCACCGCGGCCATCGGCGTGATGCGGCCCTGGGCCAGGGCTTCCACCGAGGCGAGCAGGGTGGCCTGATTGCTCAGCCCTTCCATGCTGATGCTGATCACCGGAAAGGCGTTGGCCAGAATGAACAGCATGGCTGCGGTCAGCGCCAGGGCGAACAGCGCCTGGATGCTCAGGCGCTGGCCACGTTCGAGCACCGCGCCACAGCGCGTGCATTCGGCTTTCTGACCATGCGTCAGGGCCACCGATTCGAACAGCGAATCGCAGTGTTCACAAATGATCGAGCGGGAAGAGGTGTTCATTCGACAATGGGCATAGATGAAAGCCTGAGGTCAGGGGCGCGCATTTCCCCAGATTAGACACGAACTGTCTAGTCCAGTGGCGCGGTGCCATGAGTATCTGAGTCATGATAAAGGCGTGCGTTCCGTCTGGCGATAGCTATAGAAGCCAGGTCATTCGCGGCCTGTGGTTTGCGGGCGTGGACCCTGTCAGCACCCAATGGCATGACATCTGGAAATAATCTCGCTTGTGAGCGGCGTTCGCCAGACTCGATACTTTCGGCACATTCGCCGTCGAGCACCGTCATGGCCCTGGATTACCGATTCACGCCTGCCTTCGAAAACCCCACCGGCTCGGCCATACGCGAGCTGTTCAAGTACCTGTCGGTGCCGGGCATGATTTCCTTCGCCGGTGGCTATCCGGCGTCGGCGTTCTTCGACGAGTCCGGCCTGCGCGAAGCCGCGGAGCAGGCCATGCGCGAAGCCCCCCTGGACTGTTTGCAATACGCCGCCACCGAAGGCTTGCCGGCGCTGCTCGAACAGTTGGTGAGTCTGATGGCGCGGCGTGGCGTGGCCGTTGGGGCGGACGAGTTGATAGTGACGACCGGTTCGCAACAAGGCTTCGACCTGTTGCTCAAGGTGTTGCTGGCCCCCGGCTCGTCGGTACTGGTGGAATGCCCGACGTATCCGGCGGCGCTCCAGGCGTTGCGCCTGGCCGGGGCGCAGGTGCTCAGCGCGGCCACCGATGCCGACGGTCTGGACACCGATGCCTTGGCGCAGCAGCTGGCAGGGCGTGCGCGTGGCGATGTCGCGATGGTTTATTGCGTGCCCACCTTCGCCAACCCCACCGGCGCCTGTCTGCCCCTGGCGCGGCGTCTGGCGCTGCTGAAGCTGGCAGTCGCGCACGATTTTCTGGTGGTCGAAGACGATCCTTACGGTGCGCTGCGCTTTGCCGGCGAGGAAGTGCCTTCGCTGTTGGCGTTGAGTCTGCAGGTGGAGGGCGCCGAAGGGCGGGTGATCCATCTGTCCAGCCTGTCCAAGGTGCTCGCGCCAGGGCTGCGCGTGGGCTGGATGGTGGCGCCTGCGGCGGTCCGCCAGCGCTGCCTGGTGGCCAAGCAGACCGTGGACCTGTGCACCTCGCCCTGGGCGCAGCGCATCGCCGCCAATTACCTCGCGGCAGGGGCGCTGGAACGGGCGCTGCCGGGTCTGGCGCAGGGCTATCGGGAGAAGTGCGAGCGCATGCTGGCTGGGTTGCAGCCGTTGGCGGAGTATCTGCAGGTGAGTGCGCCGGCAGGCGGCATGTTCGTCTGGGGCCGTTGCCTGCATGGCCTCGACGCCAAGGCATTGCTGCCACGGGCGATCGAGCAGAAGGTGCTGTTCGTGCCCGGCAGCGCCTTCTACGGCCAGGACCCGGACCCCAGCAGCATCCGTCTGTCGTTCGCCGCCCCCGGGTTGGCTGATATCGACGAAGGCCTGCACAGGCTCCGCCGCGCGTTCGAGCACTAGGGTTCGCGGCGAGGCCGGAACAGGGGCACGCGGTCAGTGTAGCAGCGGCGCAAGCCGCGTCGGCGGTGCGTGCGGTATGCCTGGATGAACGCGGTGAGGCCAGAACTGGGCTACGCGGTCGTTGTAGCAGCGGCGCGAGCCGCGTCGGCGATGCACGCGGTCTCGACCCATCACTGGCCCAACTTCCAACGCCCGATCAGAAGAACACTTTCACCAACAAACTCGCCGTATTCTGATTGGTATCGAAATAACGACTGTCCTTGATCCCATACTTGTTGTCCCAATAATCGTATTCAAACCCTACATACACTTGCTGCGCGCCTTGACCCAAGGCCTTGCCAAGGTCGTATTTGACCTGCGGGTTGAAATGCAGATTGGCGTGGTACTCGCCATGCTTGTTCGAATCGTTGCCCACCACCCAGTCGGCGAAGCCGTCGATGAGAATGTCCGAACGACCGACCGGCAGGGTATAGGACCACACCGGTGTGATCTGCCAGACATTGTCCCCGGCGCGGCTGCCTTCGGTTTGACGGTTATAGAAATTCAACTGGAAATAATCGAACCCCGGCAGATCCAGGTCGACGGCCGGACCGATCAGATATGACTCGTTATCCCCTTCGCCAAACTCATAGGTCATGGCCAACAGCACATCCTTGATCGGACCGAAGCGGAACGTGCGATCGAAGATCTTGTTCATCGACAGGCGCGGGCTGAACTCACCGTAATAGGTGTTGTTGCCGTTGGCACCATCGGCTTCGCCATTGTAGAAAATCTTGTCGACGAACAGAAAGTTGTCTCCGTACTTCCAGGCATCGGCATGTTCGTAGGTCACGGTCTGCTGGTGGCTGGGGTTGACGGTGTAGTCCTTGCCCACCAGGTAGGTCAGGCTGTTGCTCTGCCACTGCAGCCAGTCGCCAGCGGCCATCGCGGTGCCGGCATGGGCCAGGCCGGCAGCCAGAAACAGGCTCGGTAGTGTGGTTTTCATTCAATCGCTCTCAGGTCAAATAAGTGTGGTAGTTGTGTGGGCACTCTAGTGGCGCCTCTTTTTTTGTCCCGAAGGTCAACTTGTAGTTGCCGCCGAACGCGCGCAACGCGTCCGCGGACTGGTCATCCGAGTTAGCCAGTTTTCGTCCGGGCGGATAGATTCGTCAGTGTTCAGTGATGCAGCAATTAACGCGGTTCAGCCACTTCGCACGCCGCGCCTTCCAGCGGCGGCGCAGGGTAGGGGTTTGCGTAGCCACTGGCAAGCCGCATTGGTTTTATGGTTTCAGTCTTGATCAGGGCAACTAAGCCAGCCGTCCTTATAATGGTTAGGCGCCCTGTGTCATGCCCCGGAAGTTACAATGACGGGTCGAGCGACAATAAGTCGCACGCCTCGAAGAAGAACTCGTCGCAGTTGTTGCCCGGGCCTTTGCGATCCACGATGAGAAAGTCATCCTGATCGTGCAGCGCCAATACCGGGTGATGCCAGACACCCTTATGGTAATTGATGCCCTGACGACCATCGCTGATGAACGCGTGCACGTCTTCGCTGCGCGGGACGTCGCCGGCTGGTGCCACCACGATCAGAAAGGCGTTGCCCAACAACGGAATGAACGCCTGACTGCCTAGTGGATGACGTTCGAGCATGCGTACGGTGAGCGGCATCGGCAAGGTGCGGGCGCGGAAAATGCTGATCACGGCCTGATCCTGCTCGGTGCCCAGCTGCACGTCCGCCAGGCGATCGAAGCGTTGGGTCGAACCGTTGTTGATCAGGAAGTGTGCGCTGCCCTCGGTTTCGATCACGTCGCCAAACGGGGCAAACGCGGCCTTGGTCAAGGGTTCGATCGGTAATGTACGCATGCTGGGTCCTATTATGAAGTGATGCTATCGGGCCAGAGTGCCCAGCACTCGCAGTCGGCTCACACCGCCGTCGGGGAAGACGTTGAGCCGGATGTGCGTGATCGGCCCCAGTGCCTTGATCTGCTCCGCGAAGCTGTGCTCCTGGTGCATCTGCAGCTTCTGGCTGGGCAGCAGTTCACGCCAGAAGAGGCTCTGGGTCTCGATCTGGCTGTCGGTCCCGCCCTTGACGAACGCACCCTGGATCGAACAGCTGTCCGGGTAGTTACCCTTGAAGTGCAGGGTGTCGACGATCACCTGCTGCACCACGCCAGGATGCCCCAGGGCCACGATGACCCAGTCGTTGCCAGGCGTACGTCGCCGTGCGGTTTCCCAGCCGTCGCCCATGTTGATGCCACGGCCGGGATTGAGCAGGTTGCTCATGCTCCCGTAGTGTTCGTCCGAGCAGGCCAGCGCGCGTCCGCCGTTGAGAGCGCTGGCGAGGTCGATCTGCTCCTCGTCGCTGGTGCTCGACCAGCTGCGGAACGGCACGCCATACACGCGCAGGCGGGCCACACCGCCGTCCGGGTAGATATTGAAGCGCAGATGGCTGAACGCGCTGTCGTTGTCGATGCTGTGGTAGTGATGGCTATTGCCCTGCAGCTCGACCGCGCTGAGGATTTCGACCCACGGGGTCTGGTCGTCGGGTTCGCCTTCGCTGATGAAACAGGCTTCCAGTGACGCCGAAGGAGGGAAGTTGCCGGTGAAGAACGAAGTGTCGATGTCCACGCCCTTGATCGAGCCCGGCGCGCCAAGGCGGATCACTGCGCTGTCATAGCCTTCGAAGCGCTTGCGCCGCGATTCCCAGCCATCCATCCACTTGCCGTTGTCGTCGAAGACGCCTTCCTTCCACACCGCCGGGGTGGGCTGGAACAGCCGGTTGACGTCGGCGAACCAATCGTCGGTCACTGAAATGGCCCGGGTACCGAGGCGGGCATCGGCCAGGTTGACGTACTTCTGGAACGGTGCGGCGTAGGCTTTCATGAATACGGATCTGCCTTGAACGAGGGTTGATGAACAGTCGGTCCGTCACCGCGGGTGCGGCGGCGGGGCTATGGGGTTACAGGGCTTGCAGGCGAAACAGGGCAATCTTGTCGATCTCGCGTAGGGCGCAGGCAAATTCGTCTTCGGGGGAATGATCGATCCGCGTTTCGAACGCCGCCAGGATCTGCCGTCGATCGCTGCCCTTGACCGCCATGATGAAAGGGAAACCAAAGCGGGCCCGATACGCATCGTTGAGCCGGGTAAAGCGCTGGAACTCGTCGGGCGTGCACTGGCTGATGCCGGCGCCGGCCTGCTCCTGAGTACTCGCTGCGGTGAGCTCACCCTGCACTGCGGCCTTGCCGGCCAGGTCGGGGTGGGCATTGATCAATGCCAGCAGGGTGGTGCGGTCGGCGTCGGCCACCACCTGGCTCATGCAGGCATGCACTGCCTCGATGTCGTCGCGCTGATCCGGCGCCAGCCGCTCGAATGCCTGTTCGGCAACCCACGGCGAGTGCTCGTAGATGTCGTCCAGCGCTGCGACGAACTCGGCGCGGTTGAGTCGGGAAGGCTGCAGAGTACGAAAGTGGCTCATGGGCGCGGGCTGCCTGGGAAAGGATGAACCTGCTGCCAGTGCCTGGCGATATCGACCCGGCGCGCGAACCAGACCTGCTCGTGGCCCTGGACGTAGTCGATGAAACGCTTGAGCGAGGCCAGACGTCCGGGTCGGCCGATGAGTCGGCAATGCAGGCCGATGGAAAGCATCTTGGGCGCCTCCGCGCCTTCGGCGTACAGCACGTCGAACGCGTCCTTGAGGTAGTCGAAGAAATCGTCGCCCTTGTTGAAGCCCTGCACCTGGGTGAAGCGCATGTCGTTGGTGTCCAGGGTGTAGGGGATCACCAGGTGGGGGCGATCCACGCCGGGTTGCCAGTAGGGCAGGTCATCGTCGTAGGCGTCGCTGTCGTAGAGGAAGCCGCCTTCCTCCATCACCAGGCGACGGGTATTGGGCCCGGTGCGCCCGGTGTACCAGCCCAGCGGCCGCTGGCCGGTGATGTCGGTGAGGATGCGGATGGCGTCGAGCAGGTGCTCGCGTTCCACCGCTTCATCGACGTTCTGATAGTCGATCCAGCGGTAGCCATGGCTGCATATTTCGTGGCCGTCAGCGACCATGGCGCGGATAACCTCTGGGTGTCGCTGCGCGGCCATGGCCACCGCGAAGACCGTCAAGGGGATCTCGGCTTGGCGAAACAGCTTGAGAATGCGCCACACACCGGCACGGCTGCCGTACTCGTACAGCGATTCCATGCTCATGTTGCGCTGGCCCTGCAACGGCTGCGCCGCGACCATCTCCGACAGGAACGCCTCGGACTCGCTGTCGCCGTGCAGCACGTTACGCTCGCCGCCTTCTTCATAGTTGAGGACGAACGACACGGCGATACGGGCATTGCCCGGCCAGTGCGGATGGGGCGGTTGGTCACCGTAGCCGATCAGGTCGCGGGGGTAGTCGAGGCTCACCGAAGATTTCCTTTTATACGTGGCAGAACGCGCTCGAAAAGGCGCCATGGGAAGGCGTTTTCGGGCTTGAATCGATTGTATACAACGGCATGGACAATTTGTAAGCTCGAGTCTCGGGCCGTTGGATGGCCGTATCCTTGCACACACTGTGATGCAGGCTCTTGCAAAGAACCTGCCCAATCGGTCAGCAATCTGCATCGACGCGTGTTTTGCGGCTTTTGTTTTTGCGACGTGTCAGGTGCCACGCCCCATTGCGGCGCGTACCGCACGCTTGCGCTCCACCACGGTGCGCCGTTGGCGCGCCCCCTGAACAGGTGAAATCAACCATGGGACGCTTGACCACGCACGTTTTGGACGCCGCACATGGGTGTCCCGGTAACGGCATTCGAGTGCGTCTGTACCGCGTCGACGGGGAACAGCTGGAACTGCTGGTAACGGCCGTGACCAATTCCGACGGGCGTTGCGATGTGCCGCTGCTGGAGGGTGAGCACTACCGTTCGGGTGTGTATCAGCTGCACTTCGGTGCAGGTGACTACTATCGCAGCCGCGGTATTGTCACCACGGCGCCGGCGTTTCTCGACGAAATCGTCCTGCGGTTCGGCATCGATGTAACTCAGGAGCACTACCATGTGCCCCTGTTGCTTTCACCGTACAGCTACTCCACCTACCGTGGCAGTTGATGGGTTCATTTGAGCCCGAGCTTCTTGCGCATAGCGACGGTGATGCTTTGGCGGGTGCTGAAGAAATCTGCCCAGGGATCGTCTTCAAGCTCCGCCAGGCGTTCGAGTACGCTGTCGATGTCCCACTGGTCGCCGCCCTTGATCTGCGCCACTTCCTCCCGGGTGACCGGCACCGAGACCGGCAAGCCATCCCGCGCTCGCGCCGCATAGGCGCAGGCCGTGGTTGCGCCCAGACCGTTGCGCAGGTAGTCGATGAAGATCCGACCGACCCGGTTTTTCGGGCCGGAGACGGCCGTGAAGCGTTCCGGCATCAGCTTGGCCATGTGTTCCACCACCGCGCGGCTGAATGCCTTGACCTCGTCCCAGCCCAGCTTGCGCGTGATCGGTACCACCACATGCATGCCCTTGCCACCACTGGTCTTGAGGAACGATGCAAGGCCCAGTTCGTCGAGCAGGGTCTGAGTCAGTTGAGTGGCTTCGACCATGCTTTTCCAAGGCAAGGCAGGGTCCGGGTCCAGGTCGAGTACGAAGCGGTCGGGATGTTCGAAATCCTTCGCGGTCGCGTTCCAGGTGTGCAGTTCCACGGTACCCATCTGCACCGCGCCGAGCAGTGCCTGACCATCGTTGATGACCATGGCAGCCTGGCCCGCCTGGTCCTTGTCGAAGGTGAGAATGTGTGGGATCGCCAGGTGGCCGGCGTGCTTCTGGAAGAACAGCTCGCCACCGACGCCGTCGGGCGCCCGCACCAACGCCACGGGGCGTTGCTTGAGGTGCGGCAGCAACCACGGGGCGATGCGCCCGTAGTATTCGGCCAGCTGCATCTTGGTGGTGCCGCTGTTGGCATCGATGACCCGCTCGGGGTGCGTAATGCGCATCTGCCCGACCAGGTCGGCGTCGTCGGCCTTGGTGGCTGCCTTGCGCGGCTTCCGTTCTGACTTGCTTGCCGATTTGGCGGACGTGCCGGATTTGGCCGCTGGCATTTCGGGGGTGATCTCCTTGGCGGGCTTGTCAGTGCGCAAGCCATGGAAAACGGCATGGCGCACGGCGCCGTCGCGTGTCATTTCGGCATAGGCCACTTCCGCCAACAGCGTGGGCTTGAGCCAATGCACGCCACGGGCTTGAGCGCCCGTGGGAGGATTGGCGAGCGCCGGGCGGGCAGTCTCCAACCCCTGCAACTGCGCGAGCAGGGTGCGCAAGGTGGCTTCACTGAAGCCGGTACCGACCTTGCCGGCGAATCGCAACTCGCCGCTGTCGGCATCGTGCAAGCCCAGCAACAGGGCGCCGAACGCGCTGCGGCTGCCCTTGGGCTCGGTGTAGCCGACGATGACGAACTCCTGGCGGCGCTTGCATTTGAGCTTGATCCAGTCGCTGCTGCGCCGCGACACATAGGGGCTGCCGACACGCTTGCCGATCAGGCCTTCCATATCCATCTGGCAAGCGCTTTCGAGCAACGAGTCAGCTGATCCGGCAAGGTCGTCGGAGCACTTCAGCGCGTCATCCGTGTTGGTTTCCAGTACCTTGGCCAAGGCACTGCGACGCTGCTCCAAAGGCACGGCGCGCAGGTCCATACCGTTGAGGTAGGGCAGGTCGAACAGGTAGAAAACGATGTCGCCGCTGCGCTCGTTCTCGAATGCGTTCTGCAAGGCCTGGAAGTCCGGCACCCCGTGCTCGTTGGCCACCACCACTTCGCCATCCAGCCACGCCGACTGCAAGCCCAGGGCAGCGAGCGCCTTGGCCTGGCGCGGCATCTTCGCTGTCCAGTCGTGGCCGTTGCGGGTGAAGAGGTTGATTTGATCGCCGTCGATGCGAGCGACGATGCGGTAGCCGTCGAACTTGATCTCGTAGCGCCAGTCGCCTTCGGGTGCAGAGTCCACCAGTGTGGCCAATTCGGGCTTGAGACTGGCGGGCAAGGCGGCCGCCTTGGCGCCTTCCAGCTGGATGGCTTTGCTTTTGGCGCTTTTGGACGTGGCTTTGGCCGCAGGTTTGGGTACCGGTTTCGCCGCTGCTTTGGTGGTGCGCTTGCGCGGCACCAGGGTGCGCTCGCTGATGACGCTGTCGGGTTCGGCGACGAGCACGTCGTAGTCGGCCAACGGGCGTGCGGCATCGTCCTTGGATTTGATCAGAAACCACTGCTCGCGTTTGCCGGGCATATGAGTCTTGACCAGGTTCCAGGTGCCGCCCAGCTTCTCGCCTTGCAGGACGAACTTGAGCTTGCCTTTTTCATAGGCCTGGCGGGGATCGCCTTCGGGAATCCAGGTGCCGCGGTCCCAGACGATCACGTCCCCGGCGCCGTAGTGCCCGTCGGGAATGTTGCCCTCGAAGCTGGCGTAGTCCAGCGGATGATCTTCGACATGCACCGCCAGGCGCCGAGCCTTGGGGTCCAGTGACGGTCCCTTGGGCACTGCCCAGCTCTTGAGGGTGCCGTCCAGTTCCAGGCGGAAGTCGTAGTGCAGGTGGCTGGCATCGTGTTTCTGAATGCAGAACTGCAATGCCCGCGCCGCCTTGCCGCGTTTGCCACTGCACCCGGCGCCAGAAGGCTCCGGGGTGGCGTCGAAGTCACGCTTGCGGTTGTATTCCTCCAGAGCCTTGGTCATGGTGTTCCTCACTCATGATGCGCTGCCGATGTGTCAGCGCAGGCAGAACAGCGCCACCTGCGGGGCTTCGCCTATCCACTGATGGCTGACGTCCCAGCCGGCCGCAGCCGCCAGTTCGGTGAAGGACTGCACGGTGAACTTGTGCGAGTTCTCGGTGTGCAGCCGTTCTCCGGGTTTGAAAGCGAAGGTGCGACCGGCCACCCGGACCTGTTGGGCTTTCTGGCTGACCAAATGCATTTCGATCCGCTCGTACTCGGGGTTCCACAGCGCCAGGTGGTCGAATGCCGCCTCGTCGAAATCGCCGTCGAGTTCGCGGTTCATGCGCGTCAGCAGGTTCTTGTTGAAGCGTGCGGTAACTCCGGCCGCGTCGTCATAGGCGGCTTCCAGGGTGGCCGCATCCTTGACCATGTCCACGCCGATGATGAAGCGCGCATCGGGCCCCAGCAGCTCGCGCGCCGAACGCAGGAAGCGTACGGCCTGCGGACGGGTGAAATTGCCCAGCGTCGAGCCCGGAAAGAAGCCCACGCGCGGATGACCCTGAGTCTCGGCCGGCAGGTGCAGGGCACGGGTAAAATCGTCCACCAGCGGCGCGATGCGCAGGGCAGGGTAGCGTTGGCGCAGCCGGGCGCTCGCGCTTTCCAGCGCATTGCTGCAGATGTCGATGGGCACGTACAGCGCAATCTGCGGCACCGCATCCAGCAACAGACGCACCTTGTCGCAGGCGCCGGCGCCGAACTCCACCAGCGCCGCATCGTCGGCGACCCACTCGGCCAACTGCGGCGCGATGTCGGTCAGCAGCGCCGTTTCGGCACGGGTCGGGTAGTACTCGGGCAGGGTACAGATGGCTTCGAACAGCTGCGAGCCCTCGGCATCGTAGAAGTACTTCGGCGAGATGGATTTCTGTGCTGCCGACAGTCCGGTGATCACATCGCGGGCGAACTCATCGCTGCCGTCGTTGCGGATGCTGTAGGGCGACACGTCGCGCGCCAGACGCACGCCGGAAAACATCCAGCGGCAGCCGGGGCCGAAGAAGTTGCGGTAGGTGGGGCGGGTGTGTCCAACCGGGGTGATACTGGCGCCGCCACGCAACACCATCTGGTTGATCATGAACTTGCCGTTGTATTCACCGACCGCGCTGACCGCAGGCTGGAAGCCGGGGTAGGCACTGTAGGCGCTCTGCGTCCACTGCCAGGCTACATCGTCGAGTTGCTGCAGTTCTCCGCTGCCAGCGGCGATTTCCCATTCCGCTTCGGTGGGCAGGCGTGCGCCGGCCCATTGCGCGAAGGCAGCCGCTTCGTAGTAGCTGATGTGCACCACGGGTGCGTCGAGTTGCAGCGGTTGCAGCCCGCGCAGGCTCATCTCGTGCCAGGCACCGGCGCGGTCCTGCTGCCAGTAGAACGGGGCATACCAGCCTTCGCTCTGAACCGTGGCCCAACCGTCGGCCAGCCACAGGCCGGCCTGGGTGTAGCCGCCGGCTTCGATGAATTCCAGCCATTCACCGTTGGTGACCAGACGGTCGGCGATTTCGAAGGCCTGGGCGAAGACTTTGTGGCGTGGGCCTTCGTTGTCGAAGGCGAAGCCGTGACCGTCATGGCCGATCTCGACCAGACCGCCGGCCTGGCCAATGAAGCGGCCCCGGCGACCGGCCGTGTCGGCTGGCCAGGCCGGGTCGTACGCCGGCTTGAGCGCCGAGACGCTGAACAGGTGCAGGATGTCCATCAGCAACAGCTCTTGATGCTGTTGCTCGTGGGACAGACCCAATTCGATGAGCGATTGGGCTTCAGTGTCCAGATCGCCGCTGAGCAGGGCTTCCATGTGCCGATCGACATGCGCGCGATAGGCCAGCACGCGGTCCAGTCCCGGACGCGTCATCAAACCGCGCTGAGGACGCGGCTGGCGCGGGCCGACCGCTTCGTAGTAGGAATTGAAGAGGTAGCAGAAATCCGGGTCGAACGGGGCGTAGTGCGGCACTTGTTCAGCGAGCAGGAAGGTTTCGAAGAACCAGCTGGTGTGAGCCAGGTGCCATTTGGCCGGGCTCGCGTCGGGCATCGACTGCGCGCCCATGTCTTCGGCGCTGAGCGGGCTGGCCAGGTGTTCGCTGTGGCGGCGTACCTGTTGGAAGCGCTGCAGCAGGTCGTGCGTAGGGGTAACAGGCACGGCCTGCTGGGAAAGACTGTTCATCAAGAGGCTGCTCCGACGGCTCCGTCGAGGGTGACGGTGGGAAACGGGGGCAGAAGCGCTTTTCTATCGCTTTCCGCACGACCGACGGTGGGCTTCAGCGCCGGACTAAAGGGTGTGACTGTGCAACCGGGAGCAGGTTCGCCCGCTGATCGAAATCCTTGCGCTCGATGCGCCGTTTCACCCTTTCTCTGGCTCGTTTTTCCAGGCCCACCGCGTTGCCCGCCGACGCGGCTCGCGCCGCTGCTACAGGGTTTCCTGCAGTGTTCCGGGGCCACGGAGTGCAGGGGTGCCAATGCGGTGTGCACGGATGCGGATTGCCATGGTGCCAATGGTGTGTGCCCGGACGCGGATTGCCATGGTGCCAATGGGGTGTGCCCGGACGGGGATTGCGGTGGTGCCAACGGGGTGCGCCCGGACGCGGATTGCGGTGGTGCCAATGCGGTGTGCCCGGACGCGGATTGCGGTGGTGCCAATGGGTGTGCCCGGATGCGGATTGCGGTGGTGCCAATGCGGTGTGCCCGGACGCGGATTGCGGTGGTGCCAATGGGTGTGCCCGGATGCGGATTGCGGTGGTGCCAATGCGGTGTGCCCGGACGCGGATTGCCATGGTGCCAATGGTGTGTGCCCGGGCACGGATTGCCACGGTGCCAATGGTGTGTTCCCGGACGCGGATTGCCACTGTGCCACTGCGACGTTCCCACAGGCGCAATGCGGTCCCTGTAGCAGCGGCGCGAGCCGCGTCCGGGGGCGCTGCGGTTGTATGGGCGCTGCGCCTGACCCACAATGCATTGTCAACCAAGGAGTGACGATGAACGCGTTCGAAGACATGCGGCTTTTCGTGCAGGTGCTGGACTCGCGCAGCTTCACGGCCGCCGCCGAGCAATTGGGGGTTTCCAAGCAATACATCAGTCGCCGCTTGATGCAGCTGGAAAATCGCCTGGGCGCACGCCTGCTCAATCGCTCCACTCGCCGCCTGGACGTCACGGCCCTTGGCCAGAGCTATTACGACTCTGCCGTGCGTCTGCTGGCTGAAGTGGAACAAGTCGAGCAGGGCATTGCTGGCCAAGCCGCCGAACCCCGCGGCACGTTGCGGGTGAGTGCGCCGCTGTCGTTCGCCATGGCGCAATTGAGCGCGCTCATGCCTCGATTCCTGCAACGCTACCCTCAGGTCCAGGTCGAAATCGACCTCAGCGATCGCCCCGTCGACCTGCTCGGCGAAGGCTACGATCTGGTCCTGCGCATCGGCACGCTGGAAGACTCGTCGCTGATCGCCCGGCGCATCGCTTCCATCGCCCGCGTGTACTGCGCAAGCCCGGACTATCTGGCCGCGCGCGGCCTACCCACCACGCCTCAGGAACTGACCACCCACGACTGTCTGCCCTACGGCCACGCGCGGCAGGTGCAATGGCGCTTCGAAATGGGCGGCAAGCCGCTGGTGATCGGTGTGAGCGGGCGCATGCGCGCCAACAACGGCGAGTTGCTATGCGAGGCAGCGGTGGCCGGTATGGGAATCGCCTACCTGCCCCGATTCATCGTTCAACACGCACTGGCGTCAGGGCAACTGCAAACCGTACTGGATGAGTTCGTTACCGAGCCCCTGGCCCTCTCGGCCGTGTATCCGCAGCATCGGCAGACGTCACGACCGGTGCAGGTCCTGGTCGACTTCCTGCGCGAACATCTGAGCAATCTCTGAGCATGGCCCGCCGAGTGCGAGCAGCACTCAAACGTGGCTCAGCGCAATTCCGAACGAAACGACGATCATGCAGCACAGGGTCAGGTTGATATTCATCGGTACAAATCCTAGGGGAAATAATGGGACCTATAGTGCTGATCCCGCCCCCTCAGGAAAAATTCCGTTTTTCGATAGCGATCATCGACTTCCGTGATGCAAGTAACGATTCAGCTTCTACGCCGCGGCCGGGACACCACCGACTCGATGTTCTTGCGCCCGATCAATCGAGTCGGCGCTGCGGGCTCTTCGGCCAGCCACTTGTACATCACCAGGCAATCGACCAGCCCCAGGTGAGCATGCCGATAGGCGCGCGGCAGGCGCCCCACGGTCTCGAAACCCAGCTTGTGCCACAAGGCCACCGCCACTTCGTTACTGGCCACCACCGAATTGAACTGCATGGCCAGAAAACCGCTGTCGCGCGCCACCTGCTGCGAGTGCTCGCACATCAGCCGCGCCACGCCTCGACCGCGCGCCGCTTCGCTGACCATGTAGCCGCAGTTGCACACGTGGTTGCCGGGACCCGCCGCGTTGGCCTTGAGGTAGTAACTGCCCAGCAACTGACCCTGTTCATCTTCGGCAACGAAAGTGTGCAGGGGCACCTTCAACCAGGTGTGTTCGGCGGCTTCGCGGTCCATGGCCGGATCGTAGGCGTACGTCTGCTGGCCCTGAACCACCGCATCGAAGGTGGGCCAGAAACGGTCGAAATCGGAAGAGGTCATGGGGCGAATGGTGATCATGGGGCGCTCGCTGCGGATCGGGATCGGCTGCCGAAGACGGTCGCCTGGCACGCACGCCCGGCAACCGCCCCGTGAGACCGGGACGGCGCCTATCCTATCATTCGCCGCAGGCTTTGCAGCCGTTGCACCGGCGCTGCTGGCTAGCGCTGCGCCAGCGTATCGGGCTGCCAGCCGCCGCCCAAGGCCTTGTAGATCGCAACGATGCCGCGATACAACTCGGTTTCACCCTGGGCCTGGGCGTCTTCGGCGCTCAAGCGTTCACGCTCGGCGTCGAGCAGCACCAGGTAATCCGCCGTGCCCTCGCGGTACTGGATCGAGGCCAGCGCTGCCGCCGCGCGACTCGACTCGCTCTGGCGCATCAAGGCCTGCACGCGCTGCTGGCGTTTGCCGTAGTCACTGAAGGCATTTTCCGACTCTTCCAGCGCCAGCAACACATCCTGTTCATAGCTGGCCAGCGCGCCTTCGGCATCGGCGTTGGCTGCACGGATCTGCGCCCGCACGCTGCCCAGGTCGAACGCGGCCCAAGTGATGCTTGGCCCCAGTCCCCAGGCATTGGCGGCGGACGAGCCGATCTGCGAACCGCGGGCCGCGGTGAAGCCCAGGAAACCGCTGAGGCTGACCCGGGGGAACAGATCGGCCGTGGCCACGCCGATCTGCGCGGTGGAGGCGGCCAGTCGCCGTTCGGCACTGCGGATGTCCGGCCGGCGTCGTAGCAGCTGAGTCGGATCACCGATCGGCAAGGCCTTGGCAATGGCCGGCAACTGCGCCGGGCTCAGGTCCACACTCAATTGGTCCGGCCGCTGGCCGAGCAGGGTAGCGATGCGGTTGCGCGCACGCACCTGTTCGGCCTGCAACTGCGGCACGGTCGCTTCGACTGCCGCGAGCCGCGCGTCGGCCCGCACCACGTCCAGTTGATTGCCCACACCGGCTTCCTGCAGGCTGCGGGTGATACCCCGCGAATCCTGCTGGTTCTTCAGGTTGGCCAGGGCGATCTTCTCGCGCAGTTGTGCGCCGCGCAGTTGCCCGTAGGCATCCACCAGGTCGGCGATCAGGGTGACCTGCAACTGCTGCAGGTCGGCCGCCGCTTCGCCTTGCTGCGCGTCACTGACCTCCAACTGCCGCTGGATGCGCCCGAACAGGTCGATTTCCCAGGCCATGTCCAGGCCCAGGTCGTAGCGCTCGGTATTGACCCGGTCACTGGTCTGGCCGGGAATCTGGCTCTTGCCGATCTCGCTGCTGGCGCGGCTGGTCACCACCGGGAAGCGATCGTTGGCCACGTCGTCGCGGATGGCCCGAGCCGCCTTGAGGCGGGCGAAGGCCACGCGCAGCTCACGGTTGCCCTGCAGCGATTCGTTGACCAGGCGGTTGAGGGTCGGGTCGTCGAACTGCTGCCACCACACCGCATCGAACGCCTCGGCGCGGTAGTAGCGAGTGTCCTGGGCCGCCGCCACGCTCGCCTGCAGATCCTGCGGCGCGCGATAGTCCGGGCCCACCGCGCAAGCGGCCAGGGCCAGCACCAGCAAGCTGGGCAGTAGGGGTTTCAAATGACTCATGGTTGTACCTCAAGCGTGAGCGCACGATCCGCCTTGCGGGCCTCGCGACGCTCGACATGGCGACGGATCAGCACGAAGAACACCGGTGTCAGCAGCAAGCCGAAGAAGGTCACCCCCAGCATGCCGGAGAACACCGCCACGCCCATGGCATGACGCATCTCGGCGCCGGCGCCGGACGACAGCACCAGAGGCACCACGCCCATGATGAAGGCGAACGAAGTCATCAGGATCGGCCGCAGCCGCAAGCGGCATGCCTCCAGTACGGCGGCCAGCGGATCCAGGCCTTCCTCCTGTTTGTCCTTGGCGAACTCGACGATCAGAATGGCGTTCTTGCACGCCAGACCGACCAGCACGATCAAGCCGATCTGGGTGAAGATGTTGTTGTCGCTGCCCGCGATCATCACCCCGGCAATCGCCGAGAGCAGGGTCATGGGCACGATCAGGATCACCGCCAGCGGCAGGCTCCAGCTTTCGTACTGCGCGGCCAGCACCAGGAAGGCCAGCAGCACGCACAGCGGGAACACGAACAGCGCAGTGTTGCCCGCCAGAATCTGCTGGTAGGTCAGCTCGGTCCATTCATAGGCCATGCCGTTGGGCAACTCTTCCTTGAGCAGCTTCTCCACCGCTGCCTGGGCCTGGCCCGAGCTGTAGCCCGGCGCTGCGGCACCGTTGATCTCGGCCGTGACGAAACCGTTGTAATGCATCACCCGGTCCGGGCCGGCGGTGTCGCTGACCTTGATGAAGGTCGCCAGCGGGATCATCTCGCCCCGATCGTTGCGCACCTTGAGCTGGCCGATCTGCTCGGCTTCCAGGCGGAACTGCTGCTCGGCCTGGACGTTGACCTGATAGGTGCGCCCGAAGCGGTTGAAGTCGTTGGCATACAGCGAACCCAGGTACACCTGCAGGGTGTCGAAGATATCGCTGATGGCCACGCCGTGGGTCTTGGCCTTTTCCCGGTCGATCGCTGCATCCACCTGAGGCACGTTCACCGTGTAGCTGGTGAACAGCCCGGCCAGCTCCGGCACGCTGCGACTCTTGGCGATGATGTTCTGGGTCTGCTTGTACAACTCGTCATAGCCCAGGTTGCCGCGGTCTTCGATCTGCAGCCGGAAGCCGCCGATGGTGCCCAGGCCCATCACCGGTGGCGGTGGGAAGATCGCCATGTAGGCGTCCTGGATACCGGCGAACTTGCCGTTGAGCTCGGCGGCGATGGCGTTGGCCGACAGGCTGGCGTCCTTGCGCTGATCGAAGTCCTTGAGCGCGACGAAGACGATGCCGTTGTTGGGGCTGTTGGTGAAGCCGTTGATCGACAGCCCCGGGAAGGCGATGGCGTTCTCCACGCCGGGCTGCTTCAAGGCGATGTCCGACATGCGCTTGATCACATCTTCGGTGCGGTCCAGGCTGGCGGCGTCCGGCAACTGGGCGAAGGCGACCAGGTACTGCTTGTCCTGCGAGGGCACGAAGCCGGTCGGCGTGTTGGCGAAACCGAACCAGGTCAGCACCATGAAGCCTGCGTACAGCAGCATGGCGATGCCGCTGCTGCGGATCACCCGCGCGACGGTGCCGACATAGCCGTGGCTGGCCTTTTCGAAGAAGCGGTTGAAGGGCCGGAACAGCCAGCCACCCAGCAGCTTGTCGAGGAACCGGGAGAAACGGTCCTTGGGCGCGTCGTGCCCCTTGAGCAGCACCGCCGCCAGTGCCGGCGACAAGGTCAGCGAGTTGAACGCCGAAATGACCGTGGAAATGGCGATGGTCAGGGCGAACTGCTTGTAGAACTGCCCCGTGAGGCCGGAAATGAACGCTGCCGGCACGAACACCGCGCACAGCACCAGGGCCGTGGCGATGATCGGCCCGGTGACCTCGCGCATGGCCCGCTCGGTGGCGGCCACCGGTTCCAGGCCCAGCTCGATGTTACGCTCGACGTTCTCCACCACCACGATGGCGTCGTCCACCACGATACCGATGGCCAGCACCAGGCCGAACAGTGACAGCGCGTTGAGCGAGAAGCCGAACATGTGCATCACCGCAAAGGTGCCGATCAGCGACACCGGTACCGCCACCAGCGGAATGATCGACGCCCGCCAGGTCTGCAGGAACAGGATCACCACCAGCACGACCAGGATCAGCGCTTCGAACAGGGTATGCACCACCGCTTCGATCGAACCGCGCACGAAAATGGTCGGGTCGTAGACGATGCTGTAGTCCATGCCTTCAGGGAACGACTGTTTCAGTTCGGCCATCTTGGCCCGAACCTGATTGGACACGTCGATGGCGTTGGAGCCAGGCCGCTGGAAGATTGGCAGGGCCACCGCCGGCTGGTTGTTCAACAGCGAACGTAGGGCGTATTGGCTGGAGCCCAGCTCCACCCGGGCGATGTCTTTGAGACGGGTGATCTCGCCGTCGTCGGCGGCGCGCACGACGATGTTCTCGAACTCTTCCTCGGTGACCAGGCGGCCCTGGGTGTTGACCGACAGCTGGAAACTGCTGGCATTGGGCGCAGGCGGGGCGCCCAGCTGGCCCGCAGCGACCTGGCGGTTCTGTTCGCGAATGGCGGTGACCACGTCGGTGGCCGTCAGGTTGCGCGAAGCGGTCTTGTTCGGGTCCAGCCAGACACGCAGCGAATAGTCGCCCATGCCGAACAGCTGCACGTCGCCGATACCGTTGAGCCTGGCCAGTTCGTCCTTGATGTTCAATGTGGCGTAGTTGGACAGGTAGAGCATGTCGTAGCGCTGGTCCGGGGACGTCAGGTGGACCACCATGGTCAGGTCCGGCGAGGCCTTGTCCACGGTGATGCCGATCCGGGTTACCTCTTCAGGCAGCTTTGGCTGAGTGCGGGTCACACGGTTCTGCACTTGCACCTGGGCGTTGTCCAGGTCGGTGCCCAGAGCGAAGGTCAGGGTCAGGGTCAGCTTGCCGTCGGCGGTGGACTGCGAGGACATGTACAGCATGTTCTCCACACCGGTGATGGCCTGCTCAAGCGGCGCGGCCACCGTCTCACCGATGACCTTGGGGTTGGCACCGGGGAAACTGGCACGCACCACCACGGTCGGCGGCACCACTTCGGGGTACTCGCTGATTGGCAGCTGGAACAGCGAGATAGCGCCGGCGATCAAGATGATCAGCGACAGCACGGCGGCGAAGATCGGCCGCTTGATGAAGAATTGAGAGAAGTTCATCGCAGTGATCCCTTAACCGCGTGGAGTCGAAACGCTGGCAACCTTGACCGGCGTTGCGGGCGTGTTGCTGGCTTCCAGGGCCTGACGCTGTTCGGCGAGGGCGGCGAGGGTGGCGGGGCTGGCCATCTGCGCCACCTCGGGATCGACCTGGGCACCGGGCCGGACACGCTGCAGACCATTGATGACGATGCGGTCACCCTTGTTCAGGCCGCTGCGCACGATGCGCAGGCCTTCCAATTTGGGCCCCAGCTCGATGCTGCGGTAGGCGGCCTTGTTGTCCGGGTCCATCACCAGCACGAATTTCTTGCCCAGGTCGGTGCCCACCGCTTCGTCCTTGATCAGCACGGCCGAGTAGGTGGCGCTGCCCACCAGTTTCAGGCGGGCGTACAAACCAGGGGTGAAGCTGCCGTCCTTGTTGTCGAACACGGCGCGACCGCGAATGGTGCCGGTCTTGGGGTTGACCTGGTTGTCGACGAAGTTCATGTGCCCCAGGTGCGGGTTGCCGGGCTCGTTGGAGAGGCCCAGGTAGACCGGGGTGGTCTGGCCACGCTGACCTTGCCGGGCCAGTTGGGTGTACTTGAGGTACACCCGCTCGTCGGCGTCGAAGTAGGCGTACACCTTGTCGGTGGAAACCACGCTGGTCAGCGGAGTGACGTCGGCGGTGACGATATTGCCGGCGGTGATCTCGGCGCGGCTGACGCGGCCGCTGATCGGCGCTGTCACGCGGGTGAAGCTCAGGTTCAGGCGGGCCAGGTCCAGCTGCGCCTGAATGCCAGCCAGCGCGGCGCGCGATTCCTGCGCGGCGCTGCTGCGGGTCTCGGCCAGCTCGGCGGAGATGGCGTTGCTCGCCTGCAGGCGCTGACCGCGCTGGGCTTCGTTGTCGCTGCGCACGGAATTGGCGCGGGCCTGTTGCAGCTGCGCTTCCAGGCGCCGCACTTCGGCCTGGAACGGCCGCGGATCGATCTGGAACAGCAGGTCGCCCTTGTTCACCAGGGCGCCCTCGGTGAAGGCTACCTGGTCAATCTGGCCCGACACGCGTGGACGGATCTCGACGGTTTCCGGCGCTTCCAGGCGTCCGGTGAACTCGTCCCATTCATTGACCGGCTGTTCCAGCACCTGAGCCACGGTGACCTTGGGAGCAGGCGGGGCCTGGGCAACGTCTGGCGTTTTGCCGCAGGCGCTGATCACCATCAGCGCAAGGGCCGCCAACGGGAAACGCAACGGAGTGAGTGACTGGTGCATGTGCAGATCCGCCAATTGAGTTAAGGGAGCATTAACGATGGGGCGGATGATGCGGCGCGGGCGCGACCATCGACGAATCGAATGGTTCGAAGGTAACTATCAGCGTGAATGATGAACACTGCACAAAGTGCTTGATTTTCAGGTAGATACTAAGCTTGCTATCGATCTCGTCGATAGAGGCCCGACGGCGGGTTGGGCGCGGACGGCACAGGTATACAATCTTTGAAATACTTTCCCGCTGTAGGAATTTGTTCTGGCAACGGTAGGATCAGATTCCGAAACTACTCAAGACCTCTATGAACCCCCTCCCGGAACCCTGCAGTCCCGCGCTCCCCGCAACATCCTTCTCCTGCCTGACGAGTAACCTTCCATGGAATGGCTAGCCGACCCCACGGCCTGGCTCGGCCTGGCGACCCTGATCGTCCTGGAACTGGTTCTGGGCATCGACAACCTGGTATTCATCGCGATTCTCGCCGACAAACTGCCGCCCCATCAGCGCGATCGCGCGCGGGTGATCGGCCTGTCCCTGGCGTTGATCATGCGCCTGGGCCTGCTGGCCAGTATTTCCTGGATGGTGACCCTGACCGAGCCGCTGTTCGAGGTGTTCGGCAAGACGTTCTCCGGGCGTGACCTGATCATGCTGTTCGGCGGTGTCTTCCTGCTGTTCAAGGCCACCATGGAGTTGCACGAACGCCTCGAAGGGCATGTCGCGCAGCGGGCCGGCGTCAAGACCTACGCGCTGTTCTGGCCCATCGTTGCGCAGATCGTCGTGCTCGATGCGGTGTTCTCCCTGGATGCGGTCATCACCGCCGTGGGCATGGTGGATGAACTGTCGATCATGATGATCGCGGTGATCTTCTCCATCGGCCTGATGATCGTCGCCAGCAAGCCGTTGACCCGTTTCGTCAACAGCCACCCGACCGTGATCATGCTGTGCCTGGGCTTCCTGATGATGATCGGCTTCGCGCTGACCGCCGAAGGCCTGGGCTTCCACATTCCCAAGGGCTACCTGTACGCCGCGATCGGTTTCTCGATCCTGATCGAGGTGTTCAACCAGATCGCGCGGGCACGGCGCAAACACAAGCACCAGGACCGACCGATGCGCGAGCGCACAGCCCACGCCGTGTTGCGCCTGCTCGGCGGTCGCCGTCCGGCCAGCGAAGCCATGGACGAGGAGATCGAAGACCTGGTGGGCGAGGAGCCGAGCGAAGCGCTGTTCGATCGCCGCGAGCGGGTGATGATCAGCGGCGTGTTGAACCTGGCCGAAAAGCCCATCCGAAGCATCATGACCGTGCGTGCCCAGGTCGACTGTCTGGATTTGGACGCGTCGCGGGAAGTCACCGAGCAGACCCTGATGCAGTCGTCCTACTCACGCCTGCCATTGATCGCTCAGGGTCAGGTCGACGAGCCGCTGGGCTTCGTCCACAAGAAAGAGTTGCTCAAGCAATTGCTGGCCGGTGAGGCACCGGACTTGGCCAGCCTGGCGCGCCAGCCGATCAACCTGCTCGAAAGCTTCAGCATCCTCAACGCCCTGGAGCAGATGCGCGCTCAGTCCACGCACATCGCGTTCGTGGTCAACGAGTTCGGTGGGTTCATCGGGATTCTGACCATGACCGACATTCTCGAATCGATCGCAGGCGAGCTGCCCGACGCCAGCGAAGTGCAGGCGCCGGACATCGTCGAGCAGGACGATGGCTATCGCGTCAGCGCGGCGCTGGACCTCAGGCAGATCCAGACACGCATAGGCTTCGACGCGCCGCCGACCAATGACTACCAGACCCTGGCAGGCATGGTCATGAGCCTGCTCGACCGCTTGCCCAAACAGGGCGACACCCTGCAATGGGAGCACTGGAGCCTGACCGTGCTCGCCGTCGAGGAGCGTCGGGTCAAGCAGGTGCTCCTGCGTAAGCAGCCAGTAGACGTCTAGCGCGGTATCACACCGCGCGACGCGAGCGGGCCAGATGTTTGGCCCCCTCGAACATCAACACCAGCACCGCCAGCCAGATCGGCAAGTAGGTCAGCCACTGGTCTGGCGCGATGCTCTCGCCCAGCAACAGTGCCACACCCACCAACAACACCGGCTCCACATAGCTGAGCAGCCCGAACAGGCTGAACGGCAGCAAGCGGCTGGCCATCACGTAACAGATCAATGCCGAGGCGCTGATCACCCCCAGCACCGGGATCAACACGTACAGCAGCGGCCGTGTGTCCATATCCGCCGATGACAGATGCCCTTGCACGATGAACAACAGCGCCGCCGGCAGCATCAGGCACATGTCCGTCCACAGCCCGCCCAGGTGATCGTTGCGGCACGCGCGTCGCAGCACGAAATACACCGGGTAGCCGGCCGCCACCAGCAGTGTTTCCCAGGCGAAGCGGCCGTGCTGGAACAATTCGTGGCCTACACCACAGGCGGCGCAGAGCACCGCCAGTTTCTGCAGGTGCGAGAGCTGTTCGCCATACACTACACGCCCGGTCAGCACCATGGTCAGCGGCAGCAGGAAATACCCCAACGACACTTCCAGGCTGCGCCCGTGCAGCGGCGCCCACAGAAACAGCCACAACTGCACGCCCATCAGCGCCGAGGTACCGATCGATCCGAGCAGCAGTGCCGGGCGCTGGGCAATGCGACGCCAGACCTTGCCGATCAGCGGCAGATCGCCGCTGAGCCACATGAACAGGGTCACGCAGGGCAGGGTCAGCAGCATGCGCCAGCCGAACATCTCTTCGCCGCTCAGGGGCGCCAGCAACGAGGTATAGAAATACATCACGGCGAACAGGGTCGACGCCGTGACTGATGTGATGATGCCTTTGGACAAGGGAGCCTCGAAACGCAAAAAACCTGACTGAGCCGACAATGATCTCAGGCGGTCGAGCAGGGTACAACCTGTGCGTTCAGAGGCCGTGCTTTCAACCCTGCCGCAGCGCTCGCTCGAAATCCGTCGGCGGCATGGGTCGGGCAAACAGATACCCCTGCAGGTACTTCACATCGCGTGCCGCCAGGTAGGCACGCTGCTCCTCGGTTTCCACGCCCTCGGCCACCACTTGCAATCCGAGCTTGGCCGACAGCTCGATGATGCTGTCCAGCACATGCCGAGAAAGGGTGTTGACGCCGATCATGGCCACGAAGCTCTGGTCGATCTTGAGGAGGTCGACCTTGAATTGCTGCAGATAGCTCAGACTCGACTGACCGGTACCGAAATCGTCGATCGCAATGCTCACGCCTAGTCCACGCAGACGGTCGAACAGCCCGTGGATCTCGGCGCAGGGCTGGATCAGCTCACGTTCGGTCAGCTCCAGGGTCAAGGCGACCCGGCCTTGCGGAAACGCCTCCAGGAACGCCTTGCAGTCGTCGAACAGTGCCGGGTCCTGGCAATGCCGCGCGGTGATATTGATGCCGACATGGAAACCCACCGGCAGGTGATCCAGGCAGGCCGCCAGCTGCTGCGCCGTGCGCTTCATCAGCAGGCGGGTCATGGGCACGATCAATCCACAGTCTTCGGCATAGGGGATGAACAGGTCCGGACGGACCAGGCCTTCGCGCGGGTGCTGCCAGCGCATCAACACCTCCACACCGGCCCAGGCGGCACCCTGGCTGAACACGATGGGCTGGAAGAAGGGCACGAATTCCCCGGCATCCAGAGCGCGTTGCAGTTCCTGGTAGCGCGATGGGGAGCGGCTCATGGCCCACCGGCAGAGCCCACCGGCGACCGCCGCTATCAGCAGCAGCAGGGAGAACATCCCGATGTACTGTTCACGAATCAAGGTCCAGCGAGCCCCGGCCGGGAAGCCACTGACGACGCTGAACGGATAACGCGCAGACTTCAACTGCGTGTGGGCCACCGCCGACACGGGCGCAGTGCCTTGATGCACCTTGCCATTGGCCTCGATCCAGTTCGGACCCACCTGCAGGGTGATTGCGTTGGCCGAGCCCATCATTCGCAAGGCGTTGGACAAGTGATAGCCGTCGACGGTGCTCAATACGCTGGCCTGGCCACGGGTGGCACGATAGATCAGCAAGCCGCGGTCAGGCGTGACCGGATTGCCCGCCAGCAGCCACAACTGTCCATCGACGTAGTCGAGCGGGTCCACTGCTTCGCTGACATTGCCGGACAGGGAGCTGCAATACAGTGTGCCAGCGTCGATCAGGTTCACCGACCGTACGAAGGGTCGCCGGGTCACCTGATCGAGCAGGGCCGGTTGCACCTGGGCGCACGGCTGGCGGGACAGCGGCAGGACTGCATCGGCGGCAGCCGCCACGTTGTCGAGGATGAGCTCGAATTGCTCGATTGCCAGCTGGCTGGTGCGGACCGCCGCCGTATTGAGCGAGCGGTCGGCTTCCCAGCTCAAGATGATCGCGCCACACACTAGCGGCACTGCTGCCGCCAACCAGGGCAGCAGCAGGCGCGAGTTGCGGCGTTTGGAGGCGGCAAGTTGCAACGGCATGAGGGCAACAATCCTTGTGCGCAGAGTAAGCGGACGGGGAAGTCGTCATCATTTCATGAAAGCGCCCGCACGGGCAGGCGCGGGCGCTTATTTATCCTTGGATTGATCCGGTTTCTGCATTTGCACCGAGGACGGTGTGCCGTCGTTGTTGCCTTTGGTGGTGCTTTTGTCGGCGCTGTCGAAACAGCCTTGCAGCAGCGCCAGGCATAGCACCAGGCCGGTATAGGGAAGGACTTTCATGGTGATCTCCGATGTTCGAGGCGTGCAGGTTGGACTCGGACCTATCCATTTGGTTGCCTGCCGTACGCTGTCGTCCCGCGACCTATTGCGACTGCGCAGGGTCACATGCAAGGCCAGTCAGCCAAGGGAGCCCGGCACGGATGAAAAAACTCAAGATCGCCACCTTCAACGTCAACGGCATCCGTGCGCATCAGGCCAACCTGATCGCCTGGCTGGAACGCGATCAGCCGGACATCGTGTGTCTGCAGGAGCTCAAGGCAGCCGACAAGGACTTCCCCGCCAGTGCGCTGGAAGCCGTAGGGTACGGTGCCCTCTGGCACGGGCAGTCGTCATGGAATGGCGTTGCCATCCTGGCGCGAGACGCGCAACCCCTGGAGAGTCGCCGTGGCCTGCCTGGCGATCCGGACGAGCAGCAGAGCCGCTACCTGGAAGCGGCCGTGCACGGTGTACTGGTCGGCTGCCTGTACCTGCCCAACGGCAACCCTCAGCCAGGCCCCAAGTTCGACTACAAACTGGCCTGGTTCGAACGCCTCATCGAGCATGCCAGGACGCTGCAATCCAGCGATCATCCTGTGGTGCTGGCGGGTGACTACAATGTGGTGCCCACCGACCAGGACATCTACAGCCCCAAGTCCTGGCTCAAGGACGCCTTGCTGCAACCAGAAAGTCGGGAAGCCTATGCACGGCTCCTCGAGCAAGGCTGGACCGATGCGCTACGCGCGCTGTACCCCGAGGAGCGCATCTTACACCTTCTGGGATTACTTTCGCCAGCACTGGCAGAAGAATTCAGGATTGCGTATCGATCACCTGCTGCTCAACCCGGCACTGGCGCCGTACCTGACGGACGCCGGCGTGGATGCCTGGGTGCGCAACGAGGCACACGCCAGCGACCATGCGCCGACCTGGATCCAGATCGGCACACGCAAGCGCAAGCGCTGATGCTTCAGGCGTCGGCCACCCCGCGCAGGCGCTGGGCACCCTTGCGCAGCAACTGCTCGGTGGCCGCCCAGCCCAGGCAGCCATCGGTGACCGATACGCCATAGCGCATGTGCCCACTGATTGGCTGATTGCCTTCCTGCAAGTGGCTTTCCAACATGACCGCCACCAACGAACGATCGCCGTCCAGGCGCTGCTGCAGCACATCGTCGAACACCGCTGGCTGACGCAAAGGGTCCTTGCCACTGTTGGCATGACTGCAGTCGACCATGATCCGCGCTTTCACACCTGCCTTGGCCAGGTCGTGGTGGACTTGGGCGACACTCTGCCGGTCGTAGTTCGGGCCTCGGTGGCCGCCACGCAACACCAGATGGGTATCGGGATTGCCGGTGGTGTCGATCATCGCCGGATGCCCTTGCGGATCGATACCGAAGTGGCGATGAGCATGCGCCGCACTGCGCATGGCATCGCATGCCACGCCTACACTGCCGTCGGTGCCGTTCTTGAAGCCCACCGGGATGCCCAGGCCACTGGCCAGTTCGCGATGGATCTGCGATTCGGTGGTACGCGCGCCGATTGCGACCCAGCTCAACAGGTCATCGAAGTAGCCCGCTGCCATTGGCTGCAGCACTTCGCTGGCCAGCGGCAGGCCCAGGGTCAGCATTTCGCGCATCAGGTCGCGGCACAGGGTCAGGCCGCCCGCCATGTCGTCGGTGCCGTCCAGGTAAGGATCGTACGCCAGGCCTTTCCAGCCCACCGTGGTGCGTGGCTTTTCCACGTAGGCGCGCATCACCAGCAGCATTTCGCCCTTGAGCTCATGGGCCAGCTGGCTCAGGTTGCGGGCGTACTCGAGCGCGGACTTCGGATCGTGCAGGGAGCAGGGGCCGACCACCACCAGCAGGCGTGGGTCACGGCCTTCGAGAATGGCGCGGATGGCAAGACGGTGGTTCTGCACTTGGGCTGCGAGTGGGTCCGGTACGGGCAACTGCTGCTTGAGCGCGAAGTGACTGGGCAGGCGATGGGTTGCCGATGTATTGGCAGCGTCCTTCACCGCATGGGGCTGGACGAGGGTGGTGCGAGGCAGAGCGGTCAGGCTGTTGTTCATGATCAAGGTCCTGGACAGCGGCGGGGTGGTTGCCCGCTTGCGCTGTCCTGTCAAGGTGTTCGACAAAGTGCCGGGGAATCTGGACTGAGGGTCATGCCACCCATGAACGACCGGTCGGAGGCGGCAGGCTGGCCCGAACGGAGGTTGCTAAATCGCCAGAAGTCGCAGGTGTCGAAACGGTAATAGGTGAAGTAGGTCATGAAGCGTTCCTCGATTCGTGGCGAAAGTGCCGGTTGAAACAGAATGTGCTGAAAAACGTGAAGCCCTGAAAAGCAAAAACCCCCGGTCGGGGAGCCGACCGGGGGTTGAGAATTCTCTGTCAGGCGACCCCTACGAAATGGGCGCCGAGATGGGTATCAGGCGCGCCAGTGGCTAAACCAATACCCAAAATAAAAGCTTACCGGTGCACGCACAGCCGTCATTGCTGCGCAGGTCGCAGGCAAGGATGCAGGGCTGAGGGTGTTGTGCGACATTGAGCGTCTCCGATAGATGGCTGGAGCTTACTTCAGCCGTGGCGAAGGATTCAAGCCCATTCTTGCAGTGGAGACTATTCGATGACTCTGTACCTACGGCCTGCAGCCAACGCCGATCTGCGGTTCGCCCGGGACCTCACTCGGCAGGCGATGCTGCCTTACTACGCTCGGCACGACCTGCTCTGGCTCGACGCCGGCTTCGACCAGGCCTGGCACTGGCGCGATAACCGAGTGATCTGCCGCGATACGGTATCGCTGGGCTACATCAGCCTTTCCAGAGATACCCAGGCCCTGTTCATTCGCGAGTTGCATCTGTTGCCGGCGCATCGGGGTCAGGGCGTCGGTCAATGGGTGCTCGAACAGGTCGCATTGCTGGCCCGCAGCGAGCGCCTGCCCCGAATACGACTGATGGTGTTCAAGGACAATCCCGCGCAGCGACTCTACAGCCGCCACGGGTTCGAAGTGGTGGGCGAGCAGGACAGCTTCCTGCGCATGGAGCATGTCCTGCCCCGGCTCGGTGGCTGACAGCGTTTCTGGTGGCGTCCCGTCAGCGTTGGCCTTGCTCCAGAGGAACAGTGGTGATACCCAGTTTCATGCCCAACAGCACGGCGACCCTGTGTGCCTCGCCACGCCTTCCTTTCTTGCGTCCGGCCAACACCTGATAGGTGGTAGCGGGATCCACGCCATGCTCACGCGCAAACTCTTGTACCGATTTCCCTTGCTGATCGAGCCAGGCCCTGGCTTGTGCGGCAGTCCGTATACCATGCATAGTTCAAGTCCGTTTTAGATGGTTCAAAGTGGTATTTTTCAGCACCGTTTCGGGTGTTTCGATAAAGGATTATACATTCAAATGACTGGAATCGGTCCCCGACTAAGGGAAGAGCGCGAGCGTCTGGAGCTCACGCAACGAGAGTTTGGCCAAGTGGGCGGGGTGGAACCCAATGCCCAGGGCAAGTATGAAAATGGTGAAAGATCCCCCAGAGCCGACTACTTGGCGGCTGTTTCGACGATAGGCGTCGACGTTCTGTATGTTGTGCTGGGACGCCGGACACCGCTCGCCGAGCAGGCACTCAGCGGCGGCGAGGAAAAAGTCCTAGAGACATATCGGATACTTCCTACATCCGGGCAAGCAGCGCTGAGCAATCTGGCCAACAGCATGGCCGAGATGGCGGCGAACTATTCGGTACGCGGCAGGGTCCAGAAAAAAATAGCGCCTGCAAAGCGTCCGGATTGATTGTCGCATCGACGTGCAACCCCATATCCATGACGCTTTGAGCTAGGTCCAAAGGAGCAATGTTTGCTACTGTGGCGGCATTCCCCGAGACCACTATTACGAGGTGTCCGTTTGATTCGGGTTCTAGTAGTCGACGATCACGACCTGGTCCGCACCGGTATCACCCGGATGCTCGCCGATATAGACGACCTGCAGGTCGTGGGCCAGGCGGAGTCGGGCGAGGGGGCACTGCAGTCTGCCCGCGAGCTCAAGCCGGACGTGGTCCTGATGGACGTCAAGATGCCCGGCATCGGTGGTCTCGAAGCCACGCGAAAACTGTTGCGCAGCCACCCCGACATAAAGGTGGTGGCCGTGACCGTCTGCGAGGAAGACCCATTTCCCACGCGCCTGCTGCAAGCAGGTGCGGCGGGGTACCTGACCAAGGGCGCAGGGCTGGCGGAAATGGTTCAGGCCATTCGCCTGGTCTTCGCCGGTCAGCGCTACATCAGCCCACAGATTGCCCAACAGCTGGCGCTGAAGTCGTTTCAGCCACAGACCAGCCATTCGCCGTTCGACCTGTTGTCCGAACGGGAAATCCAGATTGCCTTGATGATCGTTGGCTGCCAGAAGGTCCAGATCATCTCAGATAAGCTCTGCCTGTCGCCAAAGACGGTCAACACCTACCGCTACCGGATCTTCGAGAAGCTCTCCGTGACCAGTGATGTGGAATTGACCTTGCTGGCGGTCCGGCATGGCATGGTAGACACCAACCTTTGACCATGACCGCTCCATTCGATCCCAGTGCCTTTCTTGCCACCTGCAGCGGACGTCCGGGCGTGTACCGGATGTTCGACGACGCCATGCGCCTGCTGTACGTGGGCAAGGCCAAGAACCTCAAGAAGCGTCTTGCCAGCTATTTCCGCAAGACCGGCCAGGCGCCCAAGACGGCCGCGCTGGTGGGCAAGATCCACCAGATCGAAACCACCATCACCGCCAACGAGACCGAGGCGCTGCTGCTCGAGCAGACCCTGATCAAGGAATGGCGGCCGCCCTACAACATTCTGCTGCGTGACGATAAGTCCTACCCATATGTGTTTCTGTCCGACGGCGAATTTCCACGGCTGAGCATTCACCGGGGCGCCAAGAAAGCCAAGGGTCGATACTTCGGCCCGTACCCAAGCGCCGGGGCGATCCGTGAAAGCCTGAGCCTGCTGCAGAAAACCTTCTTCGTGCGCCAGTGCGAGGACAGCTATTTCAGGAATCGCACGCGGCCCTGTCTGCAGCACCAGATCAAACGCTGCAAGGCGCCGTGCGTCAGGTTGGTGGAAGCGCCCGAATACGCCGAGGACGTGCGCCATTCGGTGATGTTCCTGGAAGGACGCAGCAACCAGCTGACCAATGAGCTGTCGGCCAGCATGGAGAAGGCGGCGATGGACCTGCAGTTCGAGGAGGCTGCGCAACTGCGCGACCAGATCGGTCTGCTGCGCCGAGTGCAGGACCAGCAAAGCATGGAAGGCGGCAGCGGCGACGTCGACGTCATCGCCGCTTTCGTCAATCCGGGCGGTGCCTGCGTGCACCTCATCACCGTGCGCAGCGGCAGGGTTCTGGGCAGCAAGAATTTCTTTCCCCAGGTAGGTATCGAAGAGGAGGTCGCCGAGGTCATGTCGGCGTTCCTCTCGCAGTACTACCTGGGCAGTTCCGAGCGCGACCTGCCCAGCGAGTTGATCGTCAACGTCATTCCCGAAGACCACGAAGCGTTGCTCGATGCCCTCGACACCCTGCGTGGACGCGAGTTGAGCCTCAGCCATCGCGTGCGCGGAACCCGGGCACGCTGGCAGCAGTTGGCGGTGACCAACGCCGAGCAGGCGCTGGGCGCACGCCTCGCCAACCGCCAGCACGTCGCCGCGCGCTTCGATGCGCTGGCCGAGGTGCTGAACCTGGACGAGCCCCCGCAGCGCCTCGAGTGCTACGACATCAGCCACTCCAGCGGTGAAGCCACCGTGGCGTCGTGCGTGGTGTTCGGCCCCGAAGGGCCGATCAAGGCCGATTACCGTCGCTACAACATCGATGGCGTTACCGCAGGCGATGACTACGCAGCCATGCATCAAGCGCTGATGCGGCGCTTCAGCAAGATCAAGGCAGGCGAGGGCAAGCTGCCAGACGTGCTGTTGGTGGACGGTGGCAAGGGCCAGTTGAACATGGCCCGGGACGTCCTCAACGAGCTGGCCATACCCGACCTGATCCTGCTCGGCGTGGCCAAGGGCACGACGCGCAAGGCCGGCTTCGAAACGCTGTACCTCAACGACGTGGCTCACGAGTTCACGCTCAAGGGTGATTCGCCGGCGCTGCACCTGATCCAGCAGATCCGTGACGAAGCCCACCGTTTTGCAATCACCGGTCACCGCGCACGGCGTGGCAAGACCCGACGAACGTCCACCCTGGAAGGGGTGGCAGGCGTCGGGCCGAAGCGCCGCCGCGAACTTCTGAAGCATTTCGGCGGGCTGCAGGAAATCGCCCGCGCCAGCGTCGAAGAAATCGCCAAGGCACCGGGAATCAGTAAAAAGCTGGCAGAGTCGATTTATGCGAACCTGCACAGCGAGTAGAATGCCATCTCACCTTGCAGCCAGTTGTGCCGATGAATATCCCTAACTTGCTTACCGTACTGCGCGTCCTGCTGATACCGTTCTTCATACTGCTGTTCTATCTGCCCTACCATTGGAGCTACATGGCAGCCAGTACGGTGTTCGCGATCGCGGCAGCCACCGACTGGCTGGATGGCTATCTGGCCCGTCGGTGGGAGCAGAGTACGCCGTTCGGCGCCTTCCTCGACCCGGTGGCCGATAAGCTCATGGTGGCGGTGGCGCTGGTGCTGCTGGTGCAGGAGCACGCCAACTTCTGGCTGACTTTGCCTGCTGCCATCATCATCGGACGCGAGATCGTCGTTTCCGCGCTGCGCGAGTGGATGGCCGAGATCGGCGCCCGGGCCCAGGTGGCGGTGTCCAACATGGGTAAATGGAAGACCGCTGCGCAGATGCTGGCCCTGGTCATCCTGCTGGCCAACCCCAAGGCCATGACCTTCTGGGTCATCGTCGGCTATACGCTTTTGATCGTCGCCGCCGCGTTGACCCTGTGGTCCATGCTGCAATACCTGCGCGCCGCCTGGCCACACTTGCGCACGACCGCCGAGAAAAAATAAAACTATTTTTGAATCAAAGGCTTGACGGGTGTCGCCGATTAGATAGAATGGCGCCCGTCAACACGACGCGGGAATAGCTCAGTTGGTAGAGCACGACCTTGCCAAGGTCGGGGTCGCGAGTTCGAGTCTCGTTTCCCGCTCCAGTTTGTTTGCGTGCAGCAGTTTCTTGCTTCACGTTTGGGGCCGAGTAGCAAAGTGGTTATGCTGCGGATTGCAAATCCGCCTACGCCGGTTCGATTCCGACCTCGGCCTCCATCATTGAGAACCCCGCAGATTAACGTCTGCGGGGTTTTTCTTTGGGCGACCGAAAAAAGCCTGTGTACCCGAACTGCACGTACCTCTACGGTGGTTGTCTGTTGGTCTGCAACAATGTCAGTTGCGCGTCAGAGGTACCGCGCGCCTGATTGCGGTTGTGCCTGCCAAAGGATTGGTTTAGCTTTGCGCCAGTAATGGCAACGGGCCATGTCTCTTGGCATGACACCGGGATGGCAACGGTTACAACACTCTGGGATCAACCATGAAAAGATTCGTCGTGCTCGATAGTTTCCGCGGTCTCTGTGCGGTGGCTGTCGTGCTGTTCCACACTTATGTGGTTCAAAGCATTGCCGAGCTCGAGTTTTTCAAGCACGCGTTTCTGTTCGTGGAGTTCTTTTTTATCCTCAGCGGTTTCGTGTTGTTCCACACCTACGGCCAGCGTTTGAACAACGCGACTGATTATAAGGATTTCTTCATCAGTCGCACGGCTCGCCTTTATCCCCTGCACCTGACCATGTTGGGCGTCTACCTAGCACTGGAATTGGGCCGCTCATTGGCTGAGAAGAAAGGGTTCAGTTTCAACGAACCGGCATTCAGTGGCGCTACGTCGATGCACGAATTCCTGCCTAACCTGCTTCTGCTGCAATCCTGGCTGAACAGTGCCATGACCGGCTCGTTCAATTACCCGGCCTGGAGCATCAGCATCGAGTACTACCTGTACTTGATATTCGGCGTGATTGCAGTGCTGGCGCGCACCCGCACGATCAAGATCTTCGCAGTCATGTCCCTGGCGGCCTTCATCACCTTGTGGAACGGTGAGTCCTGGCTGAAGCTGGAGATCTTCCGCGGTATTTCATGCTTCTTCGCCGGTGCCTGCCTGTACGTGATCTACGATCGTATCAAGGACCTGGACCTGGACGCCGTGGACTTCAATCTGCTGGAAATTGCCCTGGTCCTGGGCAGCTATCGCCTCCTGGTATCGGACATCGATCACAAGGGCGTGTATGCCAGCCTGCTGTTCTGTCTCTTGATCCTGGCATTCTCGTTCGAGCGCGGCGTGGTTTCGCGACTGCTGCACCACCGTTTCTTCGTCTGGCTGGGCGCCTTGTCGTTCTCGATCTATTTGACGCACGCGGCCATTCTGTTTGTGTTCAAGAGCGCCATCATCGTTCTGTCGAAAGTGCTGCACACAGACCTGACAGAGACCTTGCAGGGCCATGACATGCCCAACATGGTCAAGTACATCTCGACCCACAGTGTCTGGCTCGACAACGGCATCGTCGTCTTGCAACTGGCGGCGGTCCTGCTGGTCTCGACCTTGACCTACAAGTACGTCGAGATGCCGGGCGTGCAGCTGGGCAAGCGCCTGACACGCCGCAAAGGCTCGACGCCAGGTCCTACCTTGCAGGGTGCGGCGCAGTAACTTGATCAGCTCACCCCATTGGGCCCTTCCAGCACCCGGCGGATCTTCTTCGCCAGTTCACTGGGAATATAGGGCTTGGAAATCACCTGGAAATCCGTGCCGCCCACGTCGGTGCGCTCCAGGGAGTTTTCCGAGTAGCCGGTTGTGAGCAGGATCTTGATGCTGGGGCGCATGCGTTTGGCTTCGCGGGCGAGCATGACGCCGTTGATGCCGCCGGGCATGATCAAGTCGGTGAACAACACGTCGAAGTCGTCGTTCTCGAGCTGCTCGAGGGCGTCCTTGCCGTTGTAGGCAATGGCGCAGCTGTAGCCGTATTCCTCGAGAATGGTCTGCGCCAGTTCGGCGACATCGGGCCGGTCTTCGACGATGAGGATTTTCTCGTGACCGGGATAGGCGTGGGTGTCCTCGATTGGCGTCAGGGCATGGGGTTGGCTGTCATCGGCAGGAAAGTACATGCGCAAGGTGGTGCCGATGCCCTCTTCGGAGTAGATGCGCACCGAGCCGCCGGATTGCTTGACGAATCCGTACACCATGGAGAGCCCCAGTCCCGAGCCCTTGCCTTCTTCCTTGGTGGTGAAAAAGGGGTCCATGACCCGGTTGACGATCGATTCTGGCATGCCGCGACCGCTGTCGGTGATCGCGATACTGACGTAGCGGCCAGGCATCAGCCCGTCGTAGGACACCTGCCGATCGAGCGTGACATTCTGCGTATCGACGGCCAGGGTGCGACGGGAACGACCCTCCATGGCGTCGCGGGCATTGATGAACACGTTGAGCAATGCGACTTCGGTCTGGGTCGGGTCCAGGCGGCAGTTCCACAGGTCTTCGGCCAGGCTGTAGCGGATCTGCGTATCGGCCAGAGTGCGCTCGGCGGTTTCCTTGAAGTTGTCGATCAGGCCGTTCAAATTCACCACGCGGCCCTGCAGCTTCTGTTTGCGAGAAAACGCCAGCAGCTGTTGCGTCAGGGTAGTCGCGCGCTCGGCGGCATCGCGGGCGTGCCTGGCGTTGCGCCGCAGGCGCTCTTGTTCGTACTGCGGCTTGTCGACCGAGCGCTGGATCATGTCCAGGTAACCGATCATCACCTGCAGCAGGTTGTTGAAGTCGTGGGCAATACCGCCGGTCAACTGCCCCAGAGCTTCCATCTTCTGTGCCTGACGCAGGCCATCTTCGGCATCGCGACGACGACTGACGTCAAGCTGCGAGGCGAAGAAATAGATGAGCTCGTTGGATTCGTTGTAGACGGGGGAGATGAACAGGGCGTTCCAGAAGCTCGAGCCGTCCTTCTTGTAGTTGACGACTTCGACGGCCACTTCCCGGCGGGCTTCTACGGCCGCTCTGACTTGGGCAATAGTGTCGGGATCGGTTTCCGGGCCTTGCAGGAAGCGACAATTGCGACCGAGCAACTCGCTTGACGAATAACCGGTCATCTCGATGAAGGCATTGTTGGCAAAGATGATCGGATTGTCCGGCATCTTGGGGTCGGTAATGATCATCGGCATACGAGTGGTTTCGACAGCGGCGAAGAAGATATTGTGATCAGACTTGCTGATATCGCCCGTGAAGCCGTCGGTCACTCGGGTAGTACGTTTAGTCATTACTGCTCCGGGTAAGAATACACAGGCCCTGCGTCACTGCCGCCGGATGGGCGTTGGCAACTTCAGGGCTGGGTAGGAGGTGCGAGTTTTTCGCAGATGCCTTTCAACTTATCCATCGAGAAAGGTTTGCCCAGCCAATGCACTTTCTTGTCGCACAGGGAGTTCGCGGCCCCGTGGAAACCGGATGCGACGATCACTGGTGTTTCCGGGTTGCGGGTATGGACGCGATTCACCAACTCCACTCCATCGATCTCGCCTGGCATCTGCAGGTCCGTGATCAGCAGTTTGAGCGGGAAGGGGCGGTTGACGATGTGCTGCCAGGCTTCGTCGGCCGTGGCGAATGCGCGGACGCGATAGCCGAAGTCCTCGAGAATCTCCACCAGGAGTTCAAGGACCAGGGTTTCATCTTCGACGACGACAATCGTTTCCATGGCGGCGATCATTTGGTTGGTTAGCGAATCGGACACGGCGCTGACGGGAAGATTCATTACGCAGGACCGCTCGTAAGCTGCCACTACCGTTCATGCCATTGGTACCCGACAATCGCCCTGCACTAATGGCACTAAGATATCATTGCGCAGTCTAGTAAAATTCTGAATCACATCTCCGGTGTCCCATGCAAGCCGTTCAAGCCCAACCGGCCCATTCCCCTGAGCCGCACACCATGGCAATGGTCGAGCAAGCCATCGCCGGCGGGGTGGGCGGACTCACCTTCGAGCCGGCTCTGGAGCGTCGCTACGAGACGGACACGCAGCGTCAGCGCCTGCAATTTCTGACGTCGACAGGCATTTGCGGCGCGGTCATCTACAACCTCTTTCTGATCAGCGACTGGCTTGCCCTCCAGGACGTGTTTGCCTACGTGGCCGTAGGGCGCCTGCTGCTGATCACCCCGATGATCATCGCCATCCTGCTGCTGGCACAGCGCCTGACCTCGCGTCGTGCGCTGGAAACCGTCTCGGCGACGGCCACGGTATTGTCCTCGCTGATGCCGCTGGTGGTGATGATCTACAGCGACAGCCCCTATCGCTTGCACTATCAGCTAGGCATGTTGTTGCTGATGGTCTACTGCACGATGATCCAGCAGTTACCGTTTCGCTTTGCGGCAGCCGCCATGGCCAGCATGTTGGGAATCCAGCTGGTCACCACCCACATTGCCGGGTTCATGGACCCGGTCACGTGGCGTGCCAATGCCTTTCTGTACGGCTCCACGGTCATATTGCTGTTGATGGCATCGTATTTTCTGGAGCGGGGTAGCCGTTTGAGCTACCTGTATGCCTTGCGCGGACGCCTGCTGGAGGTGCAGCTCACCGACATGGCCCGTACCGACCCGCTGACCCAGTTGTTCAACCGCCGACATCAGGGCGATGTAATGGCCCAGCTATGGCAGGCCGCAGGGACCCAGGCGACTCGCGTCACGGCGATCCTCATCGATATCGATCATTTCAAGCTCTACAACGACAGCTATGGGCACCTTCAGGGGGACAACTGCTTGAAGCAGGTCAGCGCCACCATCAAGCAGTTGTCCGCGCAAGCCAACGCTCTGCCGTTTCGTTTCGGAGGCGAGGAGATGCTGGTGTTGTGGGTAGGGGTCGACGGCCAGCAGGCCAGACAGCTGGGGCAAGACCTGTGCACGGCGGTGGCGGATCTGGCGCTGCCCCATCCGGCCCTGGGTGCGGAGGCGCGGGTAACCATCAGTGTGGGAATAGCGACGGGTCTTGCGCCCTATGTCACGGCGCACAATCTGATCGGGGCGGCGGACCAGGCGTTGTATGCCGCCAAGGACGCCGGACGCAACTGCCTGCGTCAGGCACCCTTCGAAGGCAGCGCGGCGGCTTGACTGGCGATGCGAGTGGTCAATCCTGCAGGGCTCGCAGCCGCGCTTCCTTGGCATCGTCGAAAATCATGTAAAGCGTTTCAATGTCGGCAGGCTTGAGCTTGCGCGATTGTTCCAGCCCCAGAATCAGTGCGATTTCGAGCGCGCCTTCGCGCTCGACATCCGCTTTCGTACTCGCGGCATTCAGTGCCCGTACCAAGTCGTTGATCGAACCTCGCACGTCCTTGGGCAGCTTCAGTAGATCCAGGCGTTCCTGCGGCATATATGACGCTCTCCAACAAGACAACGGGGGACGGTGGCGACTCCACCTGGCCTCAACGCGTCAATTCATGGCCGTAGGGTACGCGGAAGCCCGACGCATTGCGATGACCGCCACCGCCGAACTGTTTGGCGATTTCGGACACGTCCATGCCTTCATCCGTGCTGCGCAGTGAAAACGAGCGGCCTTTGGGACCGTCCGAGTAACACGCGGCAAATGGCTCGCCCTGGGTCATGATGTTGCCCGCATCGCTGGCGAACAGCGAGGGTATGTTGGCCACCGGAACGTCATGACCGCCAATCGACATGCGGCGCGCAGTGGACCGCAGCAGATCGGCCACGGTTTTCTGCCGCTGCCTTTCGATCGCGATGCCATCGGCCAGCAGATCCTCCACCGGCGCTGCCAGCAGCGTGTCCCAGACAGTGAAATCCTGCGGATAGCTGAACAGATTGGACAGCACTTCACGGGTACCCGGCAGCTTGAAGCGCCACAGGTCACGATCTTCGATATGGTCGATCAGGGCAGGGCGCGGCTGGCCGGCGAAGAAGTAGTCCCAGGCCAAGCCCGCACCCGAACGGTTCATATCGAACAGGGCGTGCACGTTGCCGCCCTCGACCGGTTCGCCGAAGGCCCCGGCCACCGGCACCTTGAGCAGGTCTGCCTGGGCGGTCTTGTGGTGATCGAGCACCAGAATCGACAAGGCCTGGGCGGCCATGGCCATGAGCGTTGCGTAATCGTAGGCGAAATCCACGATCAGCACGTGCCGACCACTGACATCGGGAGGCAGCTGGCCGTGGCCGGCGGCGTAGAACTCTACCTCAGGCCCGAGTGCCTTGCGCACTACCCAGGCTGCGCCGAACCCGTCGGCGCAGTTTCCGTGGTAGATGCAAAGCGTGTTCGTAGGGACTGCGGTCATGTAGGGCTCCAAAATAGATGATCAATGCGCATCGGTCATTCTAAGCGATTGCAGGGACGTGCGCGTGAACCCGATGGCAGAACTGGCCTTTGGCCTACGACCGTCCATCGCGGCGGCGAAGCATTTGTTCGACGCCGGCAGTCATTGTCGTGGGATGAGCCCGAACAAGGATTTCACCGAGGAGCCACCGTGTCGATTTCAACGTCCAGTCCAGACCAGCGTCACCATGCAATGCAGGCGCTGCTCGAAGAGTTCGCGATGCGCGGCGTCGACATGCAAGCGGTCGCCGAAGCAGCGAAGCTGCGGCTGCTGGGCAGCTCCGAGCTGTGCCTGCTGCACGCCGACTACCGCGTTCAATGCGCCAGGGCGGTAGATGAATTGCTCAGTCAGGTCACGCTGTCGCAAACTTGAACGGTGGCGCCCGTGCGGGCGACAGCTCTCAACCAGAGGTGCATGCAGCCATGGTCGAACTCGATACGCTGTACCAGCATATGGCGCAGGGGCCCTATCTGGTCTTGACCGGGGCCGGTATCAGTACCGCTTCGGGCATTCCTGACTATCGCGATACCGAAGGCGTCAGGCGCGGCAACGCGCCCATCATGCATCAGGATTTCATCGCCAGTGCCGCCACGCGCAAGCGCTATTGGGCGAGGGCGATGGTGGGCTGGCGCGGCGTGCACCAGGCTTCGCCGAATGCTGCCCACCAGGCGCTGGCAGCGTTGCAGTCGCAGGGCCTGATCAGCGGTGTGATCACCCAGAATGTCGATGGGCTGCATGATGCTGCCGGTAGCCGCAATGTCGTCGAGCTGCACGGCAACCTGCATCGGGTGGTCTGTCTGGACTGTGGAATGCGCTTGCAACGCGACGATGTCCAGTTGTTGCTGGAAGAACAGAACCCCTACTTGCAGGATGTTCACGCGGTACTTGCGCCGGACGGCGACGCGCAACTGGCGGCGCGCTTTCTGGAGTCCTTTCGCACGCCCCACTGTCCGTGTTGCGGCAGCGACATGCTCAAGCCAGACGTGGTCTTCTTCGGTGGCGGCGTGGAGCCTGCGCACGCTCAGGCGGCCTGGAAAGCCGTGGCGTCGGCACCGGGCATGCTGATCGTCGGTTCCTCGCTGATGGCCTACTCAAGCTTTCGCCTGTGTCAGGAAATGTCGCGTCAGGGCAAGCGTCTTCTCGCGATCAACCTGGGACGCACCCGCGCCGATGGGTTGCTCAGCGTCAAGGTCGTACATCCCTGCGAGCAGGTGCTGCCCCAGATCGCGCAAAGGCTCGTCCAGGGCGCTCCACCATCAGCCTAGCGCGGTGTCCATGAACATCATGACGGCGAAGCCCAGCATCAGGCCCAGCGTAGCTGGGGTCTGGTGGCCATTGCGGTGGGTTTCCGGAATGACTTCGTGGGACACCACGAAGATCATGGCGCCAGCCGCCAAGCCCATGCTGATCGGGTAGGACAACGCGAAGCCGCTCGACAGCCCCAGGCCGACCATCGCCCCCAGCGGCTCCATCAGGCCCGAGCCCATGGCCACCAGTGCGGCTTTGCCGGAACTCAGGCCGGTTGCCCGCAGCGACATGGCCACCGCCAGACCCTCGGGAATATCCTGCAGCAGGATCGCGCTGGTCAGCGGAATCCCGACCGCCAGGTTGCCATCGGACAGGCTGACGCCAATGGCCATGCCTTCGGGGAGGTTGTGCAGCGTGATGGCCAACACGAAGAGCCATACCCGGTGTATCCGCTCGGCGTTGGGACCGTGTCTGCCGGCGTTCTCATGCTCGTGGGGAATCACCTTGTCCAAGGCCAGCATCAGACCGACGCCCAGCCCCAGGCCCAGGATCACCACCAGCGCCGCCAGCGCAGGGCTGTCGGTATGGGTATTGGCGGCCTCCAGACCCGGAAGCAGCAGGGAGAACGTACTGGCTGCCAGCATCATGCCTCCGGCGAAGCCAAGCATGACGTCCTGCACCTTCGAGGAAATCTCCCGCAGCGCCAGGGCAATCAACGCACCCAGTGCCGTCGCCGCGAAACCGCCGGTGCCACCCAGCAGGGCGTACCAGGCGTGCTGACGGTCGGCATGCAGCAAGGCATTGACGATGCTCCACACCAGGACCACGGCGCTGACGGCCAATAGCACGCCGGTAAGGGTCCATAACCAGGGTTTGTCGCGAAATCGCTGTGGCCAGCTGTCGCTGGCGGCGGTGTTGGAAGGCATAGGGCTCTCGGGAATTTGCGGCAGGCTTAAGCATGGACCCAAATAAGCGGCAGGGGTTGCGCCGCATGTAAATGGACGCGATAGGAAAAATCTTTTTTTTTCGTGCATCCAAAGCTTCGGCTCGCGAGTAGTACCTACAGCAGCCACACAAGGCGCTGCCGCCTCGATCCCTTATCTGGAGCTTACGCGATGAACAGCACACACCGTTTCTGCTTGGCCAACGTCCTCTTCGCCGCTACCTTCGCTTTGGCAACCACTGCCCAGGCGCAAATGGATCTGCCTGCCCCGGTCCAGGTTCCGGCCGGTAACAAGGTCGCCATGGAAACCGTCGGCAAGGGTGAAATCACCTATGAATGCCGTGACAAGGCCAATGCCGCCGGCCAGACCGAATGGACGTTCGTCGGACCCAAGGCGGTCCTCGATGATCGTGCCGGCAAGCAGGTGGGCACCTATTATGGCCCGCCCGCCACGTGGCAGTCGGCAGACGGCTCCAAGGTGACCGGCACCCAGGTCGCCGTGGCTCCAGCCGGTGACGGCAATCTGCCGTACCAATTGGTCAAGGCCAACCCTGCCGAAGGCAAAGGCGCCATGCAGGGTGTCACCTACATCCAGCGCACCGCGCTCAAGGGTGGCGTGGCCCCTACCAGCGCCTGCACCACCGCGCAGAAGGGTCAGAAAGAAACCGTGAAATACCAGGCCGACTACATTTTCTGGTCCGCCAAGTAACGATGCCGTAGCAGCGGCGCGCGGAACGGCAAGTCCGCGCGTCTGGTCTACACTGCCCAGCGAACTTCATTCTTCCACTTGCCATGGCGGTCTTTCGTGTCCCTTGCCGGAAAATCCATTCGATTACGAAGTCGCCCTGCAGCAGTGTGCTCGTGGCGATCGCCAGGCACTGCAGGGCTTGTATCAGCGCGAGGGCGGGCGCCTGCTCGCCGTGGCCCTGCGCCTGGTTGGCGAGCGGGCACTGGCCGAGGACATCGTGCACGACGCGTTCGTGCGAATCTGGACCCAGGCGGCCAGTTTCGATGCCCAACGAGGCTCGGCGCGGGGGTGGATGTTCACCATCACCCGGCATCTTGCGCTCAACCATATTCGGCGCCACGCCAGGGTGCGAGCCCTCAACGATGAAGATCTGGACGGGTTGGCGACCGAGGAGCCAGCGGAGGCTGTGCTGGGCAGCGCACGAATCGACGGCTGCCTGGAACAACTCGATCCGCAGCGCCGCCAATGCCTGTACCACGCCTATCTGGATGGCTATTCACATGCTGAAATTGCTCAGCGGCTGCAAACGCCGCTGGGTACGGTCAAGGCCTGGATCAAACGCAGTCTGGCGGCGCTGCGTGAGTGCATGGGATGAGCGAACCAAGCGAGCAGGTAGAACCCATGAATACTGAAGAACTGGCCAGCGAATACGTACTCGGAACGCTCGACGCCGCGCAGCGCGCAGAGGTCGAACGGCGATTGGCCACGGATCGTGAACTGCGCGCCGCGGTCGATGCCTGGGAAGCGCGGTTGCTGCCGCTAGCTGAGCGCGTCACCCCAGTACCAACGCCTGCGACCTTGTGGCCTCGCATCCAACGCAGCCTGGACAGCGCAGGGGCGCAGCCGGTACCCATCTGGTGGAATCGCCTGGGTGTATGGCGGGGCCTGGCGGGCGCCGGGCTGGCAGCAACCCTGGTGCTCGGCGCCCTGTTGTTCAACGTCCGCGCGCCGGTGCCGGGACCGGCCTATGTGGTCGTGCTCATCGCGCCCCAGGACAAGGCACCGGGCTGGGTCGTGCAGGCCAGCGATTCGAGGGAAGTGCAATTGATCCCCCTCAGCGAGACGGCGGTACCGCCGGATCGAGCCTTGCAGTTCTGGACCAAGGCCGACAGCTGGCAAGGCCCTGTCTCCCTGGGGCTGGTGGAGCCTGGACAAAGCGTGCATGTACCCTTGGACAAGCTGCCACCGCTGGAAAACAACCAGCTGTTCGAGCTGACCCTGGAGCCCAAGTCGGGTTCGACGACGGGCCGACCGACCGGCCCCATCCAGTTCATCGGTCGTGCGGTCAAGGTGATCTGAGCCGTAGCGCGGACGCCTACGGCCGCAGCCGCTCTTCCTGGCAATCCGGGCCGCCCATGTCGAACTCGCGACAGATCAACGGGCGATTCAGGTAGATACTGCAACTCATGGTGCGTCGGTCCAGCGCCGCGCACCAGCCATCGTCGAGACGCGACATGGTTTCCGATCCCCATTCATCCACTTCGATGAAGCGTTCCGGCACGCCGGTGTCGGTGATGAGCATGACTTCCAGCCGGCAGCATTTGGCCGCGCAGCGGTCACAGCTGATGTTAGGGTCGAAGTCGCTGGCTACAGCGATGTCATGCAGCACGATCAAGGGCAAGGCCTGGCGGAAAATGATCGGCGCAGCCTACCGGGTGTTGCGCCATTTCACAAAGCAAGCCGACCGTATCAGCGCTTCAAGCGACGGGTTGCTGCTCAGGCCGCCTTGGAGGGTTTGCGTTTGCGTTTCTTCTTCCACGGTGTGGCACCCTTCGGCGCCGGGCCGCTGATGACCATGCGCAACCCGGCACAACGTTCCACCAGCTTGCTCATCCAGGCCGATTGCTTGGCCACGAACGTCTCCAGCGACATCTCGCCGCTCTGCACCATGTCCAGCGCCTGTTCCCAGATGGCGGTGGTGCCCGGGTCGGCGATGGCCCGAGGGACCGCGTCGATCAAGCTGAAGGCGGCAGGTGCGGCGGCCAGGGCCTTGCCCTGTTTGGTCAGATAACCGCGGTCGATCAGGCCCTGGATGATGCCGGCACGAGTGGCCTCGGTGCCGATCCCGGTGGTGTCCTTGAGTTTCTGCTTCAGTCGCGGGTCTTCGACCAGCTTGGCGACGTTCTTCATCGCCTTGATGAGGTCGCCTTCAGTGAAGGGCTTGGGCGGTTGGGTCCACAGGTCCTTGAGTTTCACGTCGCGCACCGCGCAGGTCTGGCCCTGGGTCAGCCGTGGCAGGGGCTGTGGTGCCGGCGCTTCGCGGCCCTTGGCTGCGCCGAGCGCTTGTGGGATGGCGCGCTTCCAGCCGGGCTCGACCACCTGTTTGCCTACCGCACGCAGCGCGTGGCTGGCGCAGTCGAAGTCGGCCTGGGTACGGTCGTATTCGTGATTGGGCAGGAACTGCGCCAGGTAGCGGGCGCGGATCAGGCTGTAGACCGCGCGATATTTGCCTTGCAGCTTGTCCGCCGTTGCAGCGACAGTGGTCGGGATGATGCCGTGGTGAGCACCGACCTTGGCGTCGTTCCAGGCGCGTGAGCGGCGCTGGGCATCCAGGTAGGGCAGCAAGGGCGTCAGCCCGGGATCGGCGCGGCCCAGCGCGGCAATGATTGTTCCTGCATCCCCATGCTGGCTGAGTGGCAGGTAGCCGCAATCGCTGCGAGGGTAGGTGATGACCTTGTGGGTTTCGTACAGCGCCTGAGCCACGTCGAGCGTCTCCTGGGCGCCCAGGCCCAGCTTCTTCGAGCAGACTTCCTGCAGTGTGCCCAGGTCGAAGGGCAGGGGGGCGGCCTCTTTCATGCGCTCGGTGCGCAGCTTGGTCAGCGTCGCCTGGTTTGCCTGCATCATCGCTGCAGCGGCCTGTTGCGCCAACAGCTGGTTCAGGCAACGTCCCTGGTCGTCGCAGCTGTCCGGCGGTGGTATCCATTGCGCCGTGAATTCGGTCTGCTCGCCGAGCAGTTGCACATCGATGGCCCAATAGGCGGCGGGGACGAAATCGGCGATGCTGCGGTCGCGGTCCACCACCAGCCGCAGGGTCGGCGTCTGGACGCGCCCTACCGGCAGCACACCCTGGTAGCCGGCCTGACGCCCGAGCAGGGTGAACAGCCGGCTCATGTTCATGCCGATCAGCCAGTCGGCCCGCGAGCGGCCCAGTGCGCTGTGGTAGAGGGAGAATGTCTCGGCACCTGGCTTGAGGGCCGCCAGCGCCTTGCGGATCGAAGCGTCGTCCAGGGCCGAGAGCCACAGGCGCTGCACCGGACCCCGGTAGCGACAATGCTCGACCAGCTCGCGGGCGATCATTTCACCTTCGCGGTCGGCGTCCGTCGCGATGACCAGTTCCGCAGCTTCACCCAACAGGCGCTTGACCGCCTTGAACTGGCTGGCAGTCTTGCGCTTGACCTGCATCTTCCATTGCTGCGGGATGATCGGCAGGTCTGCCAGCACCCAACGCTTGTAGCGGGCGTCGTAGGCGTCCGGGGGTGCGGTCTCCAGCAGGTGGCCGATGCACCAGGTGACCGTGACGGCGTTGCCCAGCCAGCAGCCGTCGCCACGACGCGTGGCGCCGAGGACCTTGGCGATGTCCTTGGCCTGGGACGGTTTTTCGCAGAGAAACAGCCGCATGAGAACCTGATCGAAAAGCTGTACAGAGGTCTAGCATGCCAGACGTGCCGCCACAGGCAAGCTTTATGTGTATGGATGTACAGTTTATGATGTTGCTTCATATGAGCCGGACGTGCCGTTGCCGCGCCCACATTTTCCGTTAAAGGCCTGCTGCCGTGACCCCACAACAGGGCTTCATCCTGACGCGACACTGGCGCGATACCGCCGAAGGTACGCTGATCGAGCTGTGGCTGGCGACCGACGCCGGCCCACGTCTCGTGCGCCTGCCCGCGCAGCCCTCGGTGGCGTTCCTGCCTGTGCAGCACCAGGAGCAGGCGCGGCGCTTGCTCAAGGAAGAAGCGGGCGTCGAGATCAAACCGTTGGCCCTGCGTGATTTCGACCAGCGCCCGGTGGCCGGGCTGTACTGTCGGCAGTACGGCCAGTTGCAGCGTGTGGAAACGGTGCTCAGGCAAGCCGGGATAGAGCTCTTCGAGGCCGACATTCGCCCCCATGAGCGCTACCTGATGGAGCGCTTCATCACGGCCGGTGTGGCCTTCGACGGTCAAGTGCAGGCCGATGGCCAATACCATGAGGCCAAGCTCAAACCGGCGCCGGGCTACCGTCCACAATTGCGCCTGGCATCCCTGGATATCGAGACCACAGCCCAGGGCGAGCTGTACTGCATCGGCATCGAGGGCTGCGGGCAGCGCGACGTGTTCATGCTGGGTCCGCCCAATGGCGATACCCGTCAGATGGATTTCGCTCTGCACTACCGGGACAGTCGAGTGGAACTGCTGCAGAGCCTCAATGCCTGGTTCGCCGAGCACGACCCGGACGCAATCATCGGCTGGAATGTCGTGCAGTTCGACCTGCGGGTCCTGCACGAGCACGCCAGGCGCCTCAACGTGCCGTTGCTGTTGGGCCGTGGGGGCGCCGAAATGACCTGGCGCGAGCATGGCAGCGGCAACGACCACTATTTCGCCGGTGCGCCCGGGCGGTTGATCATCGACGGCGTCGAGGCCTTGCGCTCGGCGACCTGGAATTTTCCCTCGTTCAGTCTGGAAAACGTTTCCCAGACCTTGCTGGGCGAAGGCAAGGACATTTCCACGCCGTACCAGCGCATGGACGAGATCAACCGCATGTTCGCCGAGGACAAGCCGGCCCTTGCACGTTACAACATCAAGGACTGCGCACTGGTCACACGGATTTTCGCCAAGACCGAGCTGCTCACGTTCCTGCTCGAGCGTGCCAGCGTCACCGGCCTGCCGGCAGACCGCAGCGGCGGTTCGATCGCGGCCTTCACCCATCTGTATCTGCCGGCGATGCACCGCCAGGGGTTCGTCGCGCCCAGCCTCGGCCGTCGTCCGCCCGAGGCCAGTCCCGGCGGCTTCGTCATGGAGTCGCGGCCGGGTCTATACGAGTCGGTGCTGGTGCTGGACTACAAGAGCCTGTATCCATCGATCATCCGCACCTTCCTGATCGACCCGGTGGGTCTGGCCGAAGGCCTGGCCAATCCCGACGACGAGCACTCGGTGCCCGGCTTTCGCGGCGCGCGCTTCTCACGCACCGTTCATTGCCTGCCCGCCATCGTCGCAAGTGTCTGGGAAGGGCGCGAAGCGGCCAAGGCGCAGGGCAACGCGCCGCTGTCGCAGGCGCTGAAGATCATCATGAATGCGTTCTACGGCGTACTGGGTTCCAGTGGCTGCCGCTTTTTCGATACGCGGCTGGCATCGTCGATCACCCTGCGTGGCCACGAGATCATGCGCCGTACGCGCGAGCTGATCGAGGCGCGCGGGTACCCGGTGATCTATGGCGATACCGACTCGACGTTCGTCTGGCTCAACGGCGCTCACGACGAGGCTGATGCCGCTCGTATCGGCAAGGAACTGGTGGTCGAGGTCAATCAGTGGTGGCGTGATCATCTGCGGCGCGAACATGGGCTCGTCAGTGCATTGGAATTGCAGTTCGAGAGCCACTTCCGGCGCTTTCTGATGCCGACCATTCGTGGCGCGGAAGAGGGCAGCAAGAAGCGCTACGCAGGTCTGGTCAGGCGCGCCGACGGCCAGGACGAGATGGTCTACAAGGGCCTGGAGAGCGTGCGCACCGATTGGTCGCCGCTGGCTCGCGAGTTCCAGCAATCGCTCTACTCGAAAATCTTCAGGCACCAGGGCTACCAGGCGTATGTGCGTGATTACGTCAAACGGACCCTGGAAGGTGAATTGGACGGCCTGTTGGTCTACCGCAAGCGGCTGCGCAGGCCGTTGCACGACTATGAGCGCAATGTTCCTCCTCACGTTCGAGCGGCGCGTATCGCCGATGAACACAACCGATCCACAGGGCGCCCGCTGCAGTATCAACGTGGCGGATGGATCAGCTATGTCATGACGGTGGCGGGGCCCGAACCTCTGGAAGCGCGACAGTCACCCATCGACTATGACCATTACCTGACTCGACAACTGCAGCCCATTGCCGATGCGATCCTGCCGTTCGTCAACGACGACTTCAACACGCTGATCGGCGGCCAGCTCGGCCTGTTTCAGTAAGCTCAAAGACTCTGGCTGATGAGCTCCAGGGCCAGTGCCATGGCCAGGCCTGCGGTCGCCCAACCCCGTAGGCTCAGCCCTTGCCGAGCCTTGTGGTGCCAGCGGTCATGCCCCAGCAGCGTGGCGGGCGCGAGCAACTGGCGCCATTGCAGTTCGGTGGCGTGAAAGGCAGCCAGGTGCGCGCCATCGCTGTCGAGCCAGCGACGGAAGTCGATGCGCTCGCTGGCCGTGGTGAGCGGATTTTGCAGTTTGACGTACCAGTGAATGGCCAGGCTCTGGCCCGGCAGAAGCGGTTTGCAGCAGACGCGCATCGCGCTCTGCATCCGCTGTTCGACGTCGCCCAGGGTCAGGTGCAGTCGCTGGGCGATGGCCGGGTAGTCCAGTTCGTCGAGACGGCTGTAGAGCAGCACCTGTTGCGTTCGGCGCGGCAGGCCACGCAACTGCCGATAGAGGCGTTGACGGTGCGGCTGGCCGTGAATGAGGTCCAACAGATCATGAGAGGGCGTGAGCAGTGGGGTCATGGAGACACCTCCTTTTGCGCGAATCCTGGTCATCTGTAGAGAGAAGGCGAGTTCGGACTTCCGTTTTCCGATGTTCTTTTGATATCATTCGCGCCATCTTTGCAGTGGCGCCTTCAAGTCGGTGATGTTCGAAACCGACGGCGTGCAACACTCTTCATTAGCCTGAAGAGCCAAAAAAAAGACCCGGCAAAAAGCCGGGTCAAAAACCGTGATTAGCCTGATGAGGAGATAATCTGAAGGTCCGACCTAAGGCCCTTCGGATTATCCAACCGATCTCTCGATCGGTTGAGCTCAATAATAATCGTTATCATTTGCATGTCAAATGATTTGTCTGCGTTTTCTTTCTTTTCTCCTTCCAGCCTTCATTCCAACGGCAGCTCGGTCGTGCGTTTGACTTCGCTCATCGCGATGTTCGAATAGGCTTCCTGCACGTGGGGCTTCTGCAGCAGGTGGTCACGCAGGAATCGCTCATAGCTGGCAATGTCCTTGGCCACCACCTTGAGCATGAAATCCATGCCTCCGGCCATGGTGTAGCACTCCAGCACCTGCGGGTAGCCGATGATGGCTTCCTCGAATTCGGTCAGGTGCCGTCGGCCGTGGCCCGACAGCTTGACGCTGACGAAGATGGTCATGCTCAGGCCGAGCTTTTTCGGGTTGAGCAGGGCGACCTTGCGCTCGATCAGCCCTTCCTCCTGCATGCGGTGGATGCGTCGCCAGCACGGCGATTGGGACAACTCCACGCGTTCGGCGACCTGCGCCGCCGAGAGGTCGGCGTCGTGTTGGAGCAGGCGCAGGATGCGCCGATCGATCGGGCTGAGGCTGTTCTGCATGAATGAGTCCGGTTCTTGTGATTATCGGGTCGACTTCATGCAGAGTATGGCCTGTTCATGAGGTTTTGCTCCAGCAAACCGCTACGAACTCAGTCCTGGATGTGACCGAACTTGCCGGCCTGATAATCGGCGAACGCCTGCTGGATCTCTTCGCGGGTGTTCATCACGAAGGGTCCGTAACTGGCCACTGGCTCGCCCAGCGGTTCGCCATGGCCGTACAGCAGAGTGGCGCAGGCCGTGGCCTCGACGGTTACGCTGTCGTGCGTGTCGCTGAGTTTGACCAGGTGATGGCACTGCAGCGCGGTGCCCGCGATGCTGGCTTGGCCGTCAACCACATACAGAAAGACGTTATGGCCCACCGGCGCTGGCAGCGAGAGTCGGGCGCCAGGTTGCAGGTGCACGGTCATCAAACACAAACCCGTCAACGAGTCGATCGGCCCGCGCTCAGAATGCTGTGTACTGGAAACATAATCCCCGGAAATCACGCGGACTTCGGCCAGAGGTTCAGTGATCGTGGGGATGTCGGCGCCTTGCAGGCCGACATAGGCCGGGGCAGTCATCTTCAGGCGTGCGGGTAGGTTTACCCACAACTGGAGAATCTCCAGCGGGCCGCCCTCGCGCTTGAACGACTGTGGCGAAAGCTCGGCATGGACCAGTCCGGAACCTGCGGTCATCCATTGCACGCCACCGGCCCCGATGATGCTCTCGTGGCCACCGCTGTCCAGATGCGACAGCTCGCCTTGCAGGATAAACGTGACGGTTTCGAAGCCGCGATGGGGATGGGGGCCGAACGGCAGACCTTGGTTGTTGCGTGGGTAGGTCTGCGGGCCGTGATGGTTGAGAAACAGGAAGGGATCGAGTTGCTCGATGCCAGGGCCCGGCAGCGGGCGACGGGTGATCAGGTCACCGATGTCGTCGGGCTGCGCGGGAAACTGCTGGAGAACAGTGCGGGTCATGGGGCCTCGGCGCGTGGGTAGACGATGCAATGCATGACTATGCCGCACAAGCCCGCTGCCTGAACAGCTCAGCGGCGATCAAGCCACACCGTCTGGGCGTTGCAGAACTCGCGCACACCGAAGTGTGAAAGCTCGCGTCCGAAGCCGCTCTTCTTGATGCCACCGAAGCCCACACGGGCATCCGACGCACCGTAGCCGTTGATGAAGATCGCACCGGTTTCCAGGCGCTCGGTGAAGTATTCGATCAGTTCGGCATCGGCCGTCCACACCGTCGCCGACAGCCCGAACTCACTGTCGTTGGCCAGTGCCAGCGCATGCTCCGCATCGCGCGCTTCGATGATGGACGCCACGGGGCCGAACAGTTCCTGATCGAAGGCGGTCATACCGGGCTGCACGTTGCCAAGCACCGTCGGTGCGTAGAAATTGCCAGCGCCGGCGAGCTTGTGCCCGCCCAGCAGCAGTTCGGCACCTTGCGCGATGGAGGCCTGGACCTGGCCATCCAGCTCGTCGCGCAGATCGTAACGCGCCATGGGGCCGATGTAGGTGTCGTCGAGCTGCGGATCGCCGACCTTCAGCGCACGGGTGGCGGCCAGGAAGCGCTCGGTGAAGGCCGGCAGAATGCTGGATTCGACGATCAGGCGCTTGGCCGCGGCGCAGACCTGACCGGTGTTCTGGAAGCGGCCGAGCAGGGCAGCCTTGACCGCTTCTTCCAGGTCGGCATCGGCAAGGACGATGAACGGGTCGCAACCGCCCAGTTCCAGTACGCATTTCTTCAGTGCTGCGCCCGCTTGAGCGGCGATGGCCGAGCCTGCGCCGACGCTGCCGGTCACCGTGACGGCTGCCACGCGCGGGTCGGCGATGGCCCGCGACACACCGGCCGGCTCCACGTTGAGTACACCGAACAGGCCTTGGGGCAGTCCCGCCTGATCGAACGCATCACGCAGCAGGGTGGCGCTGCCCATGACGTTCGGCGCGTGCTTGAGCAGATAGCCATTGCCCGCCAGCAGCACGGGAATCGCCCCGCGCAAGACCTGCCAGAGCGGGAAATTCCATGGCATCACCGCCAGCACCGGCCCCAGCGGGCGGTACTCGATGCGCGCTTTCTGCCCAGGCACTTGGGTGGCTTCGGCTGCAAGCATGGCCGGGCCGTGCTCAGCGTACCAATGGCACAGTCCGGCACACTTTTCGACCTCGGCGCGGGCCTGGGTGATGGGCTTGCCCATTTCCTGGGTGATCATCTGCGCCAGTGGTTCGCCCATCTGGCGCAGGACGTCGCCCATGCGTGCGATGACGGCGGAACGTTCACTCAGCGCAACGTAGCGCCACTGTTCGAAGGCGGCGAAGCTGCCGGCCAGGGTCTGTTCGAGTTGCGCCTCGCTGTCGAACGGGTAGCGTTGCAGCTCGGCGCCGGTGGCGGGGTTCATGGAGATGGCATGGGTCATGGCGTTCACCTGTCGAAGGAAGATGTCAGCCACGATACGGGGGTGGTTTAATCATGAAAACTGAATAATAATAACCAAAACCATCTCGTTTGGAGAATGTATGGACCTGACTCAGCTCGAGCTGTTTCGTGCGGTGGCCGAGGAGGGCAGCATCGCCGCTGCAGCGCAACGGGTGCATCGTGTGCCGTCGAACCTGACCACGCGGATCAAGCAACTGGAAAGCGAACTGGGGGTCGATCTGTTCATCCGCGAGAAACTGCGTCTGCGTCTGTCGCCCAACGGCTGGAGCTTTCTGGATTACACCCGGCGCATTCTTGATCTGGTCGAAGAAGCGCGCCAGGCGGTGTCCGGTACCGAGCCCCAGGGCTCCTTCGCACTGGGATCGCTGGAAAGTACGGCGGCGGTGCGCATTCCACCGTTGCTGGCGGCTTATCACCACCGCTATCCGAAGGTGGAACTGGATCTCTCCACCGGCCCTTCGGGCGACATGCTCGACAGCGTGTTGAGTGGGCGCCTGGCGGCGGCTTTCGTCGACGGACCGCTGCGTCATCCGCTGCTCGACGGACGGGTGGTGTTCGACGAAGAGATGGTCCTGGTCAGCGCGCGCAGCCATGCGCCGGTGTCACGACCTCAGGACGTGAATGGCGAAACCATTTATGCCTTTCGCGCCAACTGCTCCTACCGTCGCCATTTCGAGAACTGGTTCGTTGCCGACGGCGCCGCGCCGGGCAAGATTTTCGAGATGGAGTCCTATCACGGCATGCTCGCCTGCGTCAGCGCCGGAGCGGGATTGGCACTGATGCCACGCAGCATGCTGGAGAGCATGCCGGGCAGCAGCAACGTCAGCGTATGGACCTTGGCCGAGGATTTTCGCTGGCTGCACACCTGGCTGATCTGGCGCCGTGGCGCCGGCTCGCCGAACCTGGCGGCGATGCTCGAACTGCTCGATGAAAGTGCTCTGGCAACCGCGACCGGCTCCGGCACCCCGGCATCCACCGCAGCAATCGCATGATCCTATGCACCGGAAGGGACCTGCGACCGGGCTCAAGTGGCAAAATGTCGCAGCCAATCGTTGACGTTGCGGGCCACGGAAAATAGGCTACGCGCCGACTAAGGGTGAACATCCGCGGTGCCTGCGCTTCCTATAGAATGCACCGCATGTTTTTCGATGCCTGATGAGGGCACGCCAGCCGCAGGCGCCGCCGTGGCGCCCGGCCAGATTTGAAGGAGTACGCATGGCTGTCTACAACTACGACGTAGTGGTGCTGGGTTCCGGCCCCGCCGGAGAAGGGGCGGCGATGAACGCCGCCAAGGCCGGGCGCAAGGTGGCCATGGTCGACAGTCGGCGCCAGGTCGGCGGCAACTGCACCCACCTGGGTACGATTCCTTCCAAGGCGCTGCGCCACTCGGTCAAGCAGATCATCCAGTTCAACACCAACCCCATGTTCCGGGCCATCGGCGAGCCGCGCTGGTTCTCGTTCCCGGACGTACTCAAGAGCGCCGAGCGGGTGATCGCCAAGCAGGTGGCGTCGCGCACCAGCTACTACGCGCGCAACCGTGTCGACGTGTTCTTCGGCACCGGCAGTTTTTCCGACGAGCAGACGGTCGAAGTGATCTGCGCCAACGGCGCGCAGGAAAAACTCATCGCCAAGAGCGTCATCATTGCCACCGGCTCGCGCCCCTACCGGCCTGCCGACATCGATTTCAGCCATTCGCGCATCTACGACAGCGACACCGTACTGAGCATCACCCACACGCCGCGCAAGTTGATCATCTACGGCGCCGGAGTCATCGGTTGCGAATACGCATCGATCTTCAGTGGCCTGGGCGTGCTGGTCGAACTGATCGACAACCGCGAGCAATTGCTCAGTTTCCTCGATGCCGAGATTTCCCAGGGCTTGAGCTATCACTTCAGCAACAACAACGTGATGGTGCGGCACAACGAGGAATACGAGAAGGTCGAGGGCCTGGAAAACGGCGTGGTGTTGCACCTCAAGTCCGGCAAGAAGATCAAGGCCGATGCCTTGCTTTGGTGCAACGGCCGTACTGGCAACACCGACCGTCTGGGCCTCGAAAACATCGGCATCAAGGTCAACGGCCGCGGCCAGATCAGTGTCGACGAGGCGTATCGCACCTCGGTGCCGACGATCTACGGTGCGGGCGACGTGATCGGCTGGCCGAGTCTGGCCAGTGCCGCCCATGACCAGGGCCGTTCGGCGGCCGGCAGCGTGGTCGACAACGGCAGCTGGCGCTTCGTCAACGATGTGCCGACCGGGATCTACACCATTCCCGAGATCAGCTCGATCGGCAAGAACGAGCATGAGTTGACCCAGGCCAAGGTGCCCTACGAGGTGGGCAAGGCGTTCTTCAAGGGCATGGCTCGCGCGCAGATTTCCGGCGAGCCGGTGGGCATGCTGAAGATCCTGTTCCACCGCGAGACCCTGCAGGTACTGGGCGTGCATTGCTTCGGCGACCAGGCCTCGGAGATCGTGCACATCGGCCAGGCGATCATGAACCAGCCCGGTGAGCTCAATACCCTGAAGTACTTCGTCAACACCACCTTCAACTACCCGACCATGGCCGAAGCCTATCGAGTGGCCGCCTACGACGGTCTCAACCGGCTTTTTTGAGCGGCTCCGGCCGGTGGCCTGAGCCGGCCGGGGAGACCGATTTCAGCGATTCCCGAGGGTGGCGCTGGCCAAACCGGGAAAGTCTGTAATCAGGCTGTCCACGCCGAAGTCGGCGAGTCTGCGCATCAGCGCAGGCTCGTTGACCGTCCATACCGACACATGCAAACCCTGGCGCTGCGCCTTGAGCAGGCGCTCGGGGGTGCACAGCGTCCAATTCAGCGCGAGCATTTCGCAGCCATAGCTCTGCGCGACCTTGATCGGGTCGAGCCAGGCATATTCGGCCACCAGCCCGCGCGCCACGTCCGGGGTCAATTCCAGGGCCGCGCGCAGCACTTCCCGCGAGCTTGAGGTGATGGTGATGCGGTCCAGAAGGTTCATGCGCTGCGCCAGTTCGCGGATGGCCAGCACGGTGGTCGCCGCGCGGGTGCGCGAGGCGCTCTTGACCTCCAGCTGCCAGTGCTCGAACGGGCATGCCTGGAACAGCTCCTCCAGGCGTGGAATGGGGCAGGGCGACACCCAGCCCGGGCCGCCCTTGCGCGCGTCATAGGTGACCAGCGCCTGGGCATCGTGCTCGACGACCTTGCCGCCGCGCCCGGTGGTGCGCTTGAGGGTCGGGTCATGAATGACCATCAACTCGCCGTCTCGGGACAGATGCAGGTCCAGTTCGCATCGACGCACCCCGTGTTCGAGGCACTGCTTGAAACTGGCGAGGGTGTTTTCCGGGGCTTCGCCCTTGGCGCCGCGATGGCCGTAGATAAGCGTCACGTTCGCTCCTTGAATGAATGTGTGGGTCAATCGATTGCCGGGGCTTGCCGCTCGCGCGTCTGGCGGCGTTGCAGTTGCTGTCTGTGCAGGATGTAGCGGGCCAGCAATTGACGCTGGGCATCGCTGATGTCGATGAACTGGGTCCCGATCTCGAACTGGTCATCACCCACGGCAGTGCAACTGGTGACGCTTGCCTTGAGCGACAGGCCGAGCGCCTGGGGCATCAGCGCGATCCGCAGGGTCAGGCGCGTGCGCTCGGTCATCGGCTGCTGCTGGAAGAACGCCAGGCCACCTTCGGACAGCACCACTGGACGAGGTTCGCCGATACGCTCCAGCAGGGTCTGCGCGACCAGTTGGCCGAGCAGGTCGATGCGCCGGTTCTGCGCCTTGAGCACAGCCTCCACGGCGCGGTTGGTTTCGCTCAGCTGGCGCAGCAGGTGCTGGGTTTCGAACTCGGCCAGGTGCATTTCACCGAGCAGGTCGAATAGCGGCGACGCATCCTGCAACATGTCTTCACCTGCCGTCTCGACCTCCGGGAGTATGGTGATTTCCAGTGCGATGCGGTCATCGATGCGATAGTATTCGCGGCGATCTTCTTCATCTGATGTCGTCATGACGAACCCGGGGTAGAGGCGATGGTCCGAGTGTAAAGCTGCTCGTCACGCCCTGCCAGCAGGACGTCTCCTCTTTCACCCGAACAAGCCCCGACATGTTCAGACCTCTTTTCGTTTTCATTGGCGCGCGCTACACCCGTGCCAAGCGACGCAATCATTTCGTGTCGTTCATCTCCCTCACCTCGATGATCGGTCTCGCCCTGGGCGTGGTCGTGATGATCGTCGTGCTGTCGGTCATGAACGGCTTCGATCACGAGATGCGTACCCGCGTGCTGGGCATGGTCCCCCACGCTACCGTCGAATCCGGCCAACCCATCGGCGACTGGCCAGCCCTGGCCGCGCAGGTCCGGCAGAACCCGCAGGTGGCGGCGGTCGCGCCGTTCACTCAGATGCAGGGTTTGCTGACCCATGACGGGCAGGTCCAGAAGATTCTGCTCAATGGCATCGATCCTGCCCAGGAGCACAACGTCTCGATCATCGACGCCTTCGTCAAGCAGGGCAGGGTCGATGACCTCAGGCCCGGCGAATTCGGCCTGATGATCGGCGACAAGGCTGCGACCAAGCTGGGCGTCGGAGTCGGCGACAAGGTGACCTTCGTGGCACCGGAAGTCACCGTCACTCCGGCCGGCATGTTCCCGCGCATGAAGCGCTTCACCGTGACCGGTATCTTCCACGTCGGCGCCGGCGAGCTGGACGGCTACCTGGGCCTGGCCAACCTCGAAGACCTGGGCAAGCTGCACCGCTGGAAAGCCGGTGAGGTGCAAGGCTTGCGTCTGAAGTTCGAGGACCTGTTCCAGGCGCCGCGCGTGTCCTGGCAGATCGCCCAGCAACTGGGCGACCAGACCTACTATGCCCGTGACTGGACCCGCACCCACGGCAATCTCTATCAGGCCATCGGCATGGAAAAAGCCATGATCGGCCTGCTGTTGCTGCTGATCGTCGCCGTGGCCGCGTTCAACATCATTTCCACACTGGTGATGGTGGTCAACGACAAGAAGGGCGACATCGCCATTCTGCGTACCCTGGGCTCGACGCCGGGGCAGATCATGCGCATCTTCATGGTCCAGGGCACGGTGATCGGCGTGGTCGGCACCTTGATCGGCGCCGCAGTCGGCATTCTTGCGGCCTTGAACGTGAGCGCCGCCATTGCCTTGCTGGAAAAGGCCATCGGCCACAAGTTTCTCAACGCCGATGTCTACTTCATCGATTACCTGCCGTCGCAACTCATGGCCAACGATGTGTTCATGGTCTGCGGCGCGGCGTTGGTCCTGAGTTTCCTCGCCACCCTGTATCCGGCCTGGCGCGCTGCGCGTACCCAGCCGGCGGAGGCGTTACGTTATGAGTGAGTCGGGCATGAGTGAACAAGCAGTATTGAGTTGTCGCAACCTGGGCAAGTCCTACGAGGAAGGCCCGGAATCCGTGGTGGTGCTGGACAACCTGCAACTGGAGCTGCACGCCGGTGAGCGAGTGGCCATCGTCGGCAGTTCCGGCTCGGGCAAGAGCACCTTGCTCAACATGCTCGGCGGGCTCGATACGCCCAGCCGCGGCAGTGTCTGGCTGGCCGGGGAAGAGCTCTCGGCGTTGAACGAGCGGGCCCGTGGCCTGCTGCGCAACCGCGCTCTGGGGTTCGTCTACCAGTTCCACCATCTGTTGCCCGAATTCACCGCGCTGGAAAACGTCTGCATGCCGCTGCTGATCGGCAAGACTGCGATCCCCGAGGCCAGGCAGCGTGCTACCGCATTGCTGGAGCGTGTCGGTCTGGGCCATCGGTTGCAGCACAAGCCTGCCGAGCTGTCGGGCGGCGAACGTCAGCGCGTGGCGATTGCCCGTGCCCTGGTGAACACGCCTGGCCTGGTCATGCTCGACGAGCCCACCGGCAACCTCGACCACCACACGGCGCAAGGCATTCAGGACCTGATGCTCGAACTCAGCGTGTCGCTGCGCACCGCGTTTCTGGTGGTCACCCACGATCTGAACCTGGCACGACAGATGGACCGCGTGCTGCGCCTGGAAGATGGCCGTCTGGTGCCGATCTAGCTTCTTTTTTCTAACGGGTTACCTCTGCATGTTCAGACCCTTGTCAATCTTCGTCGGCTTGCGCTACACCCGCGCCAAGCGTCGCAAGAACTTCATTTCGTTCATCTCCATGACGTCGATGATCGGCCTCGCCCTGGGCGTGCTCGCGATGATCGTGGTGCTGTCGGTGATGAACGGCTTCCAGCGCGAAATGAGCTCACGCATTCTGGGCATGGTGCCCCATGCCATGATCCAGGGCGTGAAACCGCTGGACGACTGGCGGCCGGTGGCTGCCGCAGCCATGAAAAACCCCGAGGTCCTGGCGGCCGTGCCGTTCACCGAACTCGACGGCATGCTGTCGTACAAGGGCATGATGCAGCCGATCCAGATCAGCGGTGTCGATCCGGCTCGCGAAGGCGAAGTGTCGATCGTCGCCGATCACATCGTTCAGGGGCGTCTGGACGACCTCAAGCCCGGTGAGTTTGGCGTTGTCATCGGCGAGATCACGGCCAGGCGCTTCCGCTTGAACGTGGGCGACAAGATCACCCTCATCGTGCCGGAAGTCAGCACCGCGCCCGGCGGCATCACCCCGCGCATGCAGCGCCTCAACGTGGTGGGGGTGTTCAAGGTCGGCGCCGAACTGGACGGCTCCATGGGCCTGATCAACGCGGCGGATGCGGCCGAGATGCAGCGCTGGCAGCCGGGTCAGGTGCAGAGCGTGCGGCTCAAGCTGAAAGACCTGTACACGGCCCCTGAAGTCAGCGCCGCCATCGTCATGGGCCTGGGCACGGGCTACAAGGCCGACGACTGGACTCACACCCAGGGCAGCCTGTTCAGCGCCATGAAGATGGAAAAAACCATGATCGGCCTGCTGTTGCTGATGATCGTCGCGGTGGCGGCGTTCAACATCATTGCCACCTTGATCATGGTAGTGAACGACAAGGGCGCGGATATCGCCATCCTGCGCACCATCGGCGCCACGCCGCGGCAGATCATGGGCATCTTCATGGTCCAGGGCACGGTGATCGGCGTGGCCGGTACGGTGATCGGGGGCGTGCTGGGCGTGATCGCCGCGATCAACGTCAGCACCATCGTCGGCTGGCTGGAGCGCGTCACTGGGCAGCACATCTTCACCTCGGACGTGTACTTCATCAGCAACCTGCCATCGGAGCTGCAGGCAGGCGATGTCATGCTGATCTGCGGGGCTGGGCTGGTGCTGAGCTTTCTCGCGACCGTCTATCCTGCCTATCGGGCCTCGCAGATCGAGCCTGCGCACGCCTTGCGTTACGAATGAGCCATGGCAACGGTGGCGCGGTCCTGTAACCGCGCCACCGTTGCCATGCAGGGCGGCGGCAAATTCGCTAGACTGATGCCGTTCATTCAGTCAGGTTTATGTCATGCACCCCGCAGCCGAACATTCCCCGCTGGGCAAGTCCAGCGAGTACGTTTCCACCTACACCCCCTCCTTGCTGTTTCCCATTCCTCGCGCCGCAAAATGGGCCGAACTGGGCCTGAGCGCCGACACGCTGCCCTATACGGGTGTGGATGTATGGAACTGCTTCGAGCTTTCTTGGCTGCTGCCTTCGGGCAAACCGGTGGTGGCCATCGGCGAGTTCAGCATTCCGGCAGATTCGCCGAACATCATCGAATCCAAGTCGTTCAAGCTGTACCTGAACTCGTTGAACCAGACGCCGTTCGCCTCGGTGGACGCGCTTGAGAAGGTGCTGGTGCAGGACCTGTCCGGCGCAGCCGGCAAGCCGGTGGGCGTCAAGGTGCGGCGGTTGGAGGAGGTGGAGGCCGAAGGCGTGGTCAGCCTGCCGGGGGTGTGCATCGATGATCTGGATATCACGGTCAGCAGCTACGATCACCCGCAGCCGGAACTGCTGCGTTGCGATCCGGCCAGGATTGTCGAGGAGTCCCTGCACAGCCATCTGCTGCGGTCCAACTGCCCGGTCACCAGTCAACCGGACTGGGGCAGTGTGTGTATTACCTACACCGGCGCTGCGCTGGACCCTGCCAGCGTGCTGGCCTACCTGGTCAGCTTTCGCCAGCATTCGGATTTCCACGAGCAGTGCGTGGAGCGGATCTTCACTGATCTGCAGCACCTGCTGCAGCCGCAGAAGCTGACCGTGTTCGCCCGCTATGTGCGGCGCGGCGGCCTGGACATCAACCCCTACCGCAGCACTGAAGCACTGGATTTCGCCAACGGCCGACTCGTGCGTCAGTAACGAGGGGATTCGACAGCCGCTGGGAACGGCGGCTGCAGGGGTGACGTTCTCAGATGCCGATGTTGCCGAGGGTCTGGACGATGTTGCGCAACGCGCCGGCCACGCCTGGGTGATCGACTTCGAAGCGCTCCACGGCCAGGTTCACGTTGTCGGCGACCGAGTTGTCGGCGGTGGCGTTTTCCAGTTCCATGCGCGCCTTGATCTGTTCCATCAAGGCGCGCATGTCTTCGCGCTCCTCGAGCGACAGCGTCTGGTTCTTGTCCAGTTGCTCGCGCAGTTCATCGAGCTGTTCTTGCAATTCGCGGGCTGGCATGACGTTCTCCTTGAGTGATAGGCACTTACATGGACCGCACCCGGTGCGCAAAGGTCCGTATCGACCCTGTCTGATTCGCGGTTGGCAGGGTTGCGAACCCGTCCGCGAGTGAACTTGAGGGCAAGCCGGAAGTCTGGCATGGGTACGTTCAGAACCTGGCATCCACCCACGATCGCAAGTGCACTGCCTAATCGGGTCTGGACGCCTTATACTGGCTCACAAATTTTTGGACGGTCGCCTGCGACCGAATCGTATCTCAAGGAGTAACCTGTATGCGTCTGACCGGTTCAGCTGTGATAGACCGAGTGGCTGGAGCCTGTCTGCTCCTTGGACTTGCCGTGGCCCCCGTGGTCGCCCAGGCTGCGGAAGAAGATCCATGGGAGCCGGTCAACCGTGCGATCTTCCGGGTCAACGACACCCTGGACACCTATGCACTCAAGCCTCTGGCTCAGGGCTACCAGTGGATCACCCCGCAGTTTCTGGAAGACGGCATCCATAACGTGTTCAGCAACATCGGCGATGTCGGCAACCTGGCCAACAACGTCATGCAGCTCAAGCCTGCGGCGGCCGGTACCGATACGGCGCGCTTGATCTTCAACACCACCTTCGGCCTGTTCGGCTTCTTCGACGTGGGCACCAAGATGGGCCTGCAGCGCAGCGACGAAGATTTCGGCCAGACCCTGGGCTACTGGGGTGTGAGCAGCGGACCTTACGTGGTTCTGCCCCTGCTGGGCCCGAGCACCGTTCGCGATGCGTTCGCCAAGTACCCCGACACCTACACCTCGCCGTACCGCTACATCGACCATGTACCGACCCGCAACACGACACTGGGCGTGAACGTGGTCGATACCCGCGCCAGCCTGCTGTCGGCGGAAAAGCTCATCAACGGCGACAAGTACATCTTCCTGCGCAATGCCTATCTGCAGAACCGCGAGTTCCGGGTCAAAGACGGCCAGGTGGAAGACGATTTTTAATTGTAACCAGGCATGAAAAAGGCGACCCGAGGGTCGCCTTTTTCATGCCCTGCATTCACTCCATGCTGAGGGTATGCAGGCCTATGGTCTGCGCGCCTTCGTGCCCCGAATCTTCCACACGTATCACTTCGGCCTGAACGTTCAGGTCGCTGAGGGTAGGGTGGTTCGAGGGCAGATGGACGCTGACCTGGTCCCCGACCCGCAACTGGGTGCGGGCTTCCAGCTGCATACCGGTGCTCGAAAGATCCTTGCATACGGCGGGAACTACAACGTCGCCAACCCGAAGGTCGACCTGGGCATCCACGGTCATGCGGATGAAATCACGTTTCTCACTGTAGTCACGATCATTGACGCTCATGGCTTGTCCTTCGATCTGGTTGCTATTATTGACGTTTTTATAACCAAGGGTAATTTGCCGGGCAAGTGGCTCTGGCCCGTGTCGCAACACCCTTGAAACGCTTGCCGGATGGGAGTACCGTCTGCGCCTTACAAGGCACCTCTGCATCCGCATGCGCAGGGCACCCAGCGCTTGTATTCGCCTCTGCGAGAGGCTAGAAGTAAAGGTAGGCGATCCATTGCTGTCTTCGCCAGGTTTTACTTTGCTGACCTACTTACGACAACCAATTTCTGGCGCCGTTTGCCCACATGCAGAAAACCAGTGCAACGCTGCTGATCATCGATGACGACGATGTGGTGCGCGCAAGCCTTGCGGCCTACCTCGAAGACAGCAGCTTCAGCGTGCTGCAGGCGAACAATGGCCTGCAGGGCCTTCAGGTATTCGAGCAACAGCAGCCCGATCTGGTCATCTGCGATCTGCGCATGCCGCAGGTCGGTGGCCTGGACCTGATTCGCCAGGTGACCGAGCTGTCGCCCGATATCCCCGTCATTGTGTTGTCCGGTGCCGGTGTGATGAACGACGCCGTCGAAGCGCTGCGTCTGGGCGCTGCGGACTACCTGATCAAACCCCTGGAAGACCTCGCCGTTCTGGAGCATTCGGTTCGGCGCGCACTGGATCGCTCCCGGTTGTTGCTGGAGAACCGGCGCTATCGCGAGAAGCTGGAAACGGCCAACCGTGAACTGGAGGCCAGCCTGCACCTGTTGCAGGAGGACCAGACCGCAGGCCGCCAGGTGCAGATGAACATGCTGCCGCAGAACCCCTGGAGCACCGACGGGTTCAGTTTCGAGCACCAGATCATCCCGTCGTTGTACCTGTCGGGGGATTTTGTCGATTACTTCAGGGTCGACGAGCATCGCGTGGCGTTCTACCTCGCCGATGTCTCCGGCCATGGCGCTTCATCGGCATTCGTCACGGTGCTGTTGAAATTCATGACCACGCGCCTCATGTTCGAATCACGGCGCGGTGGTTCGATGCCCGAGTTCAAACCATCGGACGTGTTGGGCCATATCAATCGTGGTCTGATTAACACTCGCCTGGGCAAGCATGTCACCATGGTCGGCGGCGTGATCGACGAGCACACCGGGTTGCTGACCTACAGCATAGGCGGGCATCTGCCGCTTCCCGTGTTGTACACCCCTGAACGGACGCGTTATCTGGAAGGGCGTGGTCTGCCGGTGGGTCTGTTCAACGAAGCCACCTACACCGATCACGTCATGGCGTTGCCGGAGCAGTTCAGCCTTACCCTGTTTTCCGATGGGATACTGGACCTGTTGCCGGGTGAGACGCTGAAGGAAAAAGAAGCTGCATTGCCTGAAATCGTCAGCGCAGCGGGCGGCAGCCTGGATGGCTTGCGGCAAACGTTTGGACTGGCCACACTTGGGGAGATGCCGGATGATATCGCCCTGATGGTGCTGAGCAGGAACCTTGCATGAGTACTGGTAGAATCCAGTTTGCGGAACAAAGCGGCACGTTCGTGTTGAAATTCGTGGGAGAGGTGCGCCTGACGCTTTGCTCGGCGCTGGATGCGACGATCGAGCGGATCTTCACGGCCCTGGATTTTTCCGCCATCGTCATCGACCTGACCGAAACCCGCAGCATCGACAGTACTACGTTGGGCTTGCTGGCCAAGCTGTCGATCATGTCCCGTCAAAAAGTGGGATTGCTGCCGACCGTGGTGACGACCCACGAGGACATCACGCGCCTGTTGCAGTCCATGGGATTCGATCAGGTATTCAACATCGTCGGCCGTCCGATCCCGTGTCCCGACTGCCTTACTGATCTGCCTTCGCAGGACCTTTCCGAAGATGTCGTAAGGTCCAAGGTGCTGGAGGCGCACAAGATTCTCATGGGCCTGAACGAGTCCAACCGTGAAGCCTTCCACGACCTGGTCAACGCCCTAGAGCGCAGCTGAGACTTTCAGGCAGTTCTTCCGGCCACAAAAAAGGCGACCTTGCGGTCGCCTTTTTCATGTGTCGCCGTGCTGAATCAGGACACTTTTGCAGTGAGCAGGGTTTCCAGCTTCTCCTGGTCACGCGCAAACTGACGAATGCCTTCGGCCAGTTTTTCGGTGGCCATCGCGTCTTCGTTCGATGCCCAACGGAACTGAGCCTCGGTCAGGATCTGCTTCGGCTCGCTGGCATTGCCAGGCTTGAGCTTGCGCTCCAGAGTGCCTTCATCTTCCGCCAGCTTGTGCAGCAGCTCCGGGCTGATGGTCAGGCGATCGCAACCGGCCAGTTGTTCGATCTGGTTGATGTTGCGGAAGCTCGCGCCCATGACCACGGTGTCGTAGCCGTTGGCCTTGTAGTAGTTGTAGATGCGGGTTACCGACTGCACGCCTGGATCTTCGGCACCGGTGTATTCCTGGCCGGTGGACTTCTTGTACCAGTCGTAGATGCGACCCACGAACGGCGAAATCAGGAACACGCCGGCATCGGCACAGGCCTGCGCCTGGGCGAAGGAGAACAGCAGGGTCAGGTTGCACTGGATGCCGGCTTTTTCCAGCTTCTCGGCGGCGCGGATGCCTTCCCAGGTGGAGGCCAGCTTGATCAGGACGCGCTCACGACCCACGCCGGCCTTTTCGTACAGGTCGATGATCTGGCTGGCCTTGGCCAGCAGAGCCTGTTCGTCAAAGGACAGGCGTGCATCCACTTCGGTGGAAATACGGCCCGGGATGGCTTTGAGAATGCCGGTGCCCACGGCGACCGCGAAGGTGTCCGAGGCCAGGCCGACGTCACCGTTGCTGTCGCTGATGGTCTTTTGCAACAGGTCCTTGTAACCGTCCAGGGAAGCTGCCTTGAGCAGCAGCGACGGGTTGGTGGTGGCGTCGACCGGCTTGAGTTTGGAGATGGCATCGAAGTCGCCGGTGTCGGCGACAACGGTGGTCATTTGCTTGAGTTGTTCCAGCTTGGAAGTCATGTGCGTGCTCTGTCCTTTGCGAATGGATGACGTTACCCGAGCGCTGCGTCTGGCTCAAGGGCCAACGGGGTGCAGCAGGGGAAAGGGCGGTGGTAGACCTACATTCGAGTGTCTTGTCGCGCGGCGGTTCAATGGATCGAGTATGCGCTCCTCGCCAGGCCCTGGCGCACCGCCCAGCGATCAGCGACCTTCGAGCAGCGCCCCGGCCTGATCGAGCAGCGCTAGCGGATCATTGGTCTTGTGGATGTCGACCGACAGCAGCTGACGAAATTTGCGTGCGCCGGGAAACCCGGTGCCCAGGCCCAGCATGTGCCGCGTGACGTGGTGCATGGCACCGCCCGAAGCGATATGTGCGGCGATGTACGGACGCATCTGCCGCAGCGCATCGAAACGACTGATCACCGGTGCGTCGCTGCCGAACAACTGCTGGTCGACCTGCGCCAACAGATATGGGTTGTGGTAGGCCTCGCGTCCCAGCATCACCCCGTCGAACGTCTGCAAGTGCTCGGCGCAGTCTTCCAGGGTCTTGATGCCGCCATTGAGGATCACTTCCAGGTCGGGAAAATCAGCCTTGAGGCGCTCGGCAACGTCATAGCGCAAGGGCGGAATATCGCGGTTTTCCTTGGGCGACAGCCCTTCGAGGATGGCGATGCGCGCGTGCACGGTGAAACTGCGGCAGCCAGCCTCCCGCACCTGCCCGACGAAATCGCACAACGCTTCATAACTGTCGCGGCCATTGATCCCGATGCGGTGCTTGACCGTGACCGGAATCGACACCGCATCGCGCATGGCCTTGACGCACTCGGCCACCAGCGCCGGATGCGCCATGAGGCAGGCGCCGATCATGTTGTTCTGCACACGATCACTGGGGCAACCCACATTCAGATTGACCTCGTCGTACCCATGCGCCTGCGCCATGCGTGCACACGCCGCCAGATCAGCCGGCGTGCTGCCACCCAACTGCAGCGCAATCGGGTGCTCGGCCTCGTCGTAGCGCAGGAAACGCTCGTGGTCGCCGTTGAGCAAGGCGCCGGTGGTGACCATTTCGGTGTAGAGCAGGGTGTGACGCGAGAGCAGGCGCAGGAAGTAGCGACAGTGGCGGTCGGTCCAATCCATCATGGGTGCGACGCTGAAGCGGCGAGACGGCTCCAGGCGAGGTGTGGCGGGCGTTTCAGCTACATTCTGTACCATTTTACTCTGCGCGTTTTGTGCCGGTTTTCGGGTGTTTTCGGACTTTTTCGTGGGGTGGGCGGTAAGTTGTACCACCTTGACTATGACCTTTTCCGCTTTCGCCATGACCATTGTTCGCGTAGGAAAAACGGACGGACGAGGGGAATGCCACACAGGTCGGATCTGTACGAAACGTTATGGGAAGCAAGTCTACCAAGACGCTCGGTCGTTCGGGCGAAAACAGGTTGGGAGGGCTTTATTTTGATGAAGCAGAAGAGGGTAATGAGGTAGTCGTTTTTGAAGATGATCGCTGAAGGTAGTGCCGTCGTTCTGACCAGGCATTTCGTAAAGCCAGTCAATAGCGCTGCCATTGTTCAGGCCGTCTTCAATCCTTCAGTCTAGGGCCTGGCGGTTAGCGCGCTCCGCCTGATAGGGTAAGGCCAAAACCTCGCCAACGGATTGGTTACCATGTCAGAAGCCATTCAATCACGACGCCTCTGTATACGTCCTCCGGTACCAGCAGTCTTTGATGCTGCACGATATCTGGATGCCGCTTGCTCAGCACACATATCTGGGAATCGAGCCCTTGCCGAAGAGCTGATCAAAGCGGCTGACATGCCTGAAGTCCGCGAATGGACAGAGTCGTTGTGGGGCAAGGCGAGCCCCTATGTTCGCAAGCAAGATGTGCCAGGCGCGCCACCCGTGCTGGCCAAAGAACATCGAATCCCGGTGAGGATGCCCACAGCCGCTGAAAAAAGGATTCTGCATCAGCGAGACGGCTTCCATTGTCGGTTTTGCCAAGCGCCGGTCATTCGTCCCGAGGTGCGGACTCTACTCAGACGACACTATCCCTCATCGCTCTCTTGGGGAAATGCAAACCGAGATCAGCACGCTGCATTCCAAGCGCTGTGGGCTCAGTACGACCATGTGCTTGCTCATGCTCGCGGAGGTGACAATAGTCTCGGCAACACTGTAGTCACCTGCGCCCCCTGCAATTTCGGGAAGATGAACTACACGCTTGAGGAACTTGGCCTGGCAGATCCCCGAGACAGAGCACCAGTGCCCAGCAGGTGGGATGGACTTGAGCGATTGCTGACTCATACGTAAACGCGTCGGCATGACACTTTGTCAACGTTTTCGCTGTATTCGCCGTAACCTTGCAATCAGAGTGCGAGCCGCATTTTGATGGGGGTTTCGACCCTGCCGCATGGAAGTGTGCAAGGCGGAAGCTCTTCGATCCAGATGAAACCGAGCTTTCTGTAAAGTGATCGAGCTGCCGTGTTTGACGTGAAAACGCTGAGGTCGACAGAGTTGAAACCAGCTTCTCGACAGTGCCTTATCACTACTGAAAGAAGAGCGAATCCGTAACCATTCCGGCGGTACTCTCGCTTGACCTGCATTCCCAGAATTCCAACGAACTCGCTGCCGCCTGTCCGGCAAAAGCTATCTGGATAGGCTTCAGCTGAGCCGATTATTTGACCTTCGCGCTCGATCACATAAACCGGCCAACGATTTTCCACCACCTGTGTCAACGCACGCTCGACTGCTTGAATAGGAGGCGGGCTTGAACGTGCCGAGTAAAGGCCCTCAGCGCTTACCTCACAAAATAGGGCGTAAAACGCGTTTAGATCGTTGAGTGTGATAGGCCGTACTTCCATGTGTACCTCATCATTTTGATGCTGTGTCAGATTGCAGGGGATGGATAGGTCTGGTAGGGGCAAGTCTATTAGATCTACCCCTGGGGAGGGGGTCGGAGATCAAGGCTGGATTGGAGCCAGGAGGATTGTTGAGTGGGATGACGCTGCGATCTTTAGATTATGAGAAGCTTGAAGTTATCAAACTAGTGGAACGTGAGTCAGAATTCAGCAGCAAGCACACAGTTTTTTCAATCGGTAAAATCAGGAGGATCCACTATGGCCAAGAAAGCCAACAACCCGTTCTACTTCGCCAGCGTCCCTCTGGTCGCAGTCGGCTGCGCCTTCGCAGCGATCGGCGCCTCAGGTCAGGAGGCTTTTGGATGGACGTCCATAGGGCTGCTGGTGCCTGGCGTGGCTTTGCTGGTTGCAGGGCTTATGAATAGGCGCCGGGCGAGCTGAACACGTCTGTCCACCGACTCTGCAGGTAAAGGGAACGGGATCATCGGTACAAGGGAAAGACGCATGAGTGCATCATCGAACCGAGTTCGGCACGCGGTCTCCGCTACGGCGATGGCCGGGTGTTTCAGCGTGCACCTGGAAGCCGTCACCAGCGGCGCCGTCTCGCATCTGGTCATCATCGATGATCATGAGCCAGCCGCCGTGCTGCTGAGCGTCGACGCTTATCAAGCGCTGCACGATGAGCTTGAAGATCTGCGCTCTGAACGCCTGGCCATCGAGCGCCTGCCTGGCATAGACAGCGATGTGACCGTGAGCCTGGAAGAAATGAACGCTCGGTTCGAATAGGCATTTGTGCCGTACACCTGCGCTTTTCGTTTCCAGTGAGTGACAGATACAAAGCCCGATCTAGCAAGCGATCCTGAAGCGCCCTGCGAATGATGTTCGAACGCCACGAACATGACCTGCCCATCACACCTTCCAAATCCTAGAAACCCGCCCCGGCCCCCACGAACTTCCGGCAGTGCACCGACGCATCGCGAATCATGAAATTGACCAACGTAGGCGAGACGCCCAGCTCGGTGGCGATGTCTTTCTGTGGTTTGCCGTGCACGCGGTACATCAGGAAGGCGTAGCGGGCACGTTTGGGCAGTTGGGCCAGGGCGCGGTCGACCTTGCCCAGGGTCTGGCGGTCGACGTTGATCGACTCCGGGTTGGACATCTGAGGGACTGTGTCGAGGGTCTGGTCGTCCTGAACGAAGTAGCGCTGTTCGGTGGCCTGCTTGCGGTAGTGGTCGATGGCCAGGTTGCGCACGATGCGGAAGATGTAATTGAGCTGGGCGTTGAAGGGCAGCATGCCGGCTTTCATTCTGCGCACTCGCAGATAGGCATCCTGCACGACATCTTCGGCGTGGCTGCGGCATCCGGTGATTTGCGCGGCAATTTTGATCAGGCCCTGGCGGTGCGAAATGAGTGTCTGCAGCAGCGAGGGGAGGTCGTGGAGTGAGTTATCCGTGCTACGTGAATCCTGCATGTTGATACCTGCGGCGGGCAGTGACAGAAAGTATGTCCTCATGTAACGGCGCTCAAAGTAGAGTTGTTGATTCTCATTGTCAAATGAGAAATTGTTCTATTCATAGGTTTTCTGGATTGCGTGAAGGAATTAGCCCGCTCGTCAAATGGGGGCTAATTTTGGGTGGGTGTGGGACGTCTTTCAGGGGTAGGCCTGTGCTACGCGCAGGTACGTTGGGTAATTTTCAGGAGGCAAGGCAATGGCGTTCGACCGCGAAGACACGATGTTTCTGGTAGTGATGAATCACGAGCAGCAGTACTCGATCTGGCCCGATTTCAAGGCCGTGCCGGCGGGTTGGTCAACGGTGAGGGAAGCAGCGTCCAAGGCCGAGTGCCTGGCCTGGATCGAAGCCAACTGGACGGACATGCGCCCTGCCAGCTTGCGTGAGGCGATGGGGGCTTGAGGGAGTACGCGTGACCGCGCGGCGCGTGGCAGGGTCACGCGCCGTCGTCATTTTGGGGACCCCGGCCAGGTGAGGTGGCCGAAGTGAAGCGGGTCTTGGCGACGATCAGCTCCTTAGGGGTCCAGATGGATCTGGTACCTGGCAAAGGGGCCGATCGCCGTGTGCCTGGTCAGCCGTTACCAGCGGTAGTTGACCGAGCCGATCAGCGCTCGCTCGTCGCCGTAGCGGCATGAGGCGTTGCAGAACAGGTACTTCTCGTTGGCGACGTTTTGCGCCTTCATGGCCACGGTCCAGTTCTTGTCGACTTCATAGGTAACTTTCGCGTCGAACAGGGTGTAGGCGGAGACCTTTTCGTTGGCGTCCGAGCTGGACGTACGGCTGGTGCCCATGTAGCGGGCGCCGCCGCCGACCACGACCTGAGGCAGGCCCAGGGCGGTCAAGCGGTAGTCGGCCCACAGGTTGGCCATGTGATAAGGCACGCCGTCGATGCGCGTGCCCACGCGGGCGGACACGGCATCGTCGGTGATCTTCGCATCGGTGTAGGTGTACGAGGCGGTGGCGCTGAGGTTCGGGGTGATGTCTGCTTTGGCCTCAAGCTCTACACCCCGCGCGCGGGTTTCGCCGAACTGCACGGTGTTGCCGGTGAGGTCGGTGCTCAGCGAGTTCTTCTGCTTGAGGTCGTAGACCGCAGCGCTCAGCAGGGCAGTGGTACCGGGCGGGGTGTAGCGCACGCCGATCTCGTACTGCTCGCCCTCGGTCGGATCGAACGAGGTGTTGGCGTTGGCGTTGAAGACGTTCGCCGGCAGGAACGACTGGCTCCAGCTGATGTACGGCGCCAGGCCGTTGTCCGCCTGGTAGACGAGGCCGACACGGCCGGTGGCTTTCTTGTCATCGCGTGGCGTGCGGGCGCCGCTGGCGAAGTTGTAGGTGCGGCTTTCGGCCCAGTCCTGGCGACCGCCCAGCAGCAGAATCCACTTGTCGTCGAACTTGATCTGGTCTTGCAGGTAGACGCCCGCCTGGGCGCTGTGCAAGTCCGAGCCGGTGTTGGCGGATGTGGCGTTGGTTGGCACGCCATACACGCCGGGTTGGCCGGGTTGAATATGGAGTTGGCGCCGGCGAAGCGATGGGAGTCGTAGGTCTTGTGGTAGTAGTCCACGCCCGCCAGCAGGGTGTGCTGCCAGCGGCCGCTGTTGAGGGTCCATTGCACGTTGTTGTCGCTGGTCCAGCCTTCGGAGCGCTCGCGGCGGATGCTGGGTCGGCGCGCCAGCTGGCCACGGTTGCGCAGGGCGGCGCTGCCGGTATCGGCGACCTGCATGTAGTCCCAGCTCAGGTCCGCCTCGAAGTGGCGGAGCGAGTGGCGGATTTTCAGGTCGGGGGTGAAGTCGTGTTCGAACAGGTAGCCGATGCTGGTCGAATAGTTGTTGTAGTGATCGAAGCCGCGCTCGCCGGTGAACAGGTCGCGGTCGACCTTAGGGTAGCGGGTGCCGGACGAAGTGGTCAGGTCGAAATCCAGCGGCGGTGCGAAGCCGGTGCGGGTTTCCTGGTAGTTGGCCAGGAGGGTCAGCGAGGTGCTGTCGTTCGGGCGCCAGGTGAAGGCGGGGGCGATGTAGCGGCGGTCGTCGTCGGCGTCGGTGGTCTGGGTGTCGCTGTCGCGCCACAGGCCGGTCAGGCGATAGGAGAACTGCCCGGCGTCGTCGATCGGGCCGCCCAGGTCGAAGCTGTACTGTTTGCGCGCATGGCTGCCGTACTCGACGTTGACTTCATGCAGCGGCGTGTCGGTCGGGCGTTTGGTGATGGTGTTGATCAGACCGCCCGGCGACAGTTGGCCGTACAGCACCGAAGAGGCGCCCTTGACCACTTCCACGCGCTCCAGGCCGTAGGGCTCGATGCCGCCGTCATACACGCTGCCTTGCAGTTTCATGCCATCGCGCAGAATGCCGCCCGTGCCCGAGCCGACGTTGAAACCGCGGATCACGAAGTCGTCGGCAACCCGGCTGAACCCGCCGGGCTGGGCGATCACGCCTGGTGTGTAGCTCAGGGCCTCGGCCAGGGTGTCGGTCTTGCGGTTGTCCATCTCGTCGCGGGTGACGACCGAAATCGACTGCGGAATGTCCTTGATCGCCGAATCGGTCTTGCTCGCGCTAGTGCTGCGCGTGGCCACGGGACCCTGGATCTGCCCGGTCGGGTTCTCGAGGACCCTGGCGTCGATGTTGGTTTCCTGCAGTTCCAGGGTGCCGCTCGAGACGGCAGTGCTGGCGCTGTCGGCGGCGTAGGCTGTACTCAGTGGCAAGCCACCGAGCAACAGCGCCAGTGTCAGCGGATGGTAGACGAAGACTTTTTTTGCGGGCATGGCGGCTCCTGAGTGTGAAGTGTTGTTTTTCTGGTGAGTTGAAGTCATGTCGCCCGCTGCATGATCCCCATCAAGCAGCGAGCGTCCCATTGGCGGCGGTTACGGGCAGTACTCGTCGAAGAACGTCTCGCGCTCCAGGCGCAACAGGGCGGCTTGCTTGTGCGGCAGGGTGATGGTCTTGAGCCTGCCGTAGCCCTGGGATTCGAGGAAGCCGATCTGCCGGGTGTGGTCGATCCGCGGTTCGCCGAGGATGCGCTGGGTGCGCGGCTCGTCGATGAACATGTAGTGCATGAGCGAGCGGAACCAGCCCTTGAGCTTGCCGGCGCTCTGGTGCTTGCTCTCGCCGACCACCACGTGCCAGCCACGGTCGTGGTCCTGGGCGTCGTAATAGGGAGCGATACGATCTTCCTTGCACCAGTAGATCTCGAAGTAGGCGAACGGCTCGCCGTCGTAGCTGCCGATCAGCGGCAGCACCCGTGGGTCATCGAGCATTTGTTGCAGGTACTCGGCGTGCTCTTCGGGGGTGCCGGTCTGCTCCCAGAAGAACGCGACCTGCTCCAGGTTCATCCAGCGATTGAAGCGTTCCAGGTCCAGACCGATGTCGACGGTGCGCAGGGTGAACGTGGTCTTCAGGCCTGGCAGTTCACGGCGGTAGACCTCGCCGTGCGGGATCGGCGGGCGCTGTGGGTGACGCTTGTCGCCGCTGAACGTGTAGCGCAGCGGCATGGCGGCGGCCGATGGAGTGGTGAGCCAGGGCAGTGGGTGTTGCCAGAAGCTGCTACGGGCACAGGCCAGGCGTGCGGTGCGGCCGTCGTGGCCCAGAAGGGTATCGAACACCCCTTCGCGCACCGCGTCGCGCGCGCGGTCGAGGGCCAGCGGGGCGCTGACTTCCAGCTCAGGGACGCGGGACGAATTGCAGAAGACCTGACCGAGCAGGGCGAGCAGGCCGCGGACCGGGAACGCCACGGGCAGGTTTTCCAGCCGTATATGGCCGTCCTGGCGGAAAAAGTGCACCGGTTCGATCCCTTCGATTGTCAGACTGCCGTTGCCATCGTCCGCCACCTGGGCGATCACGTGGCGGCCGTCGGCCAAGGGCAGGGTGAAGTTCGGCGTGGTCATGGTGCTTCTCCGTGAGTGGCTTCTCGCGTGTGCCAGCGCGCAGGAACCTGCCGGGTACTGACCGGCCGGGCGGTTCCAGGGCATAGCTTAGGTAGAATTGTAACGAATGGGAATCGTAATTATTTAAGGTTGATTCCCATCTTTACCTGCTTCCTTGCTGACTCCGTTCAGCGCTTGCGCACCAGGAGCCACATGAAATACGGCCCGCCGATGAAGGTTGCGAAGATCCCGGCCGGGATCTGCCACGGGAACACCAGGTTGCGGCCCAGCCAGTCGGCCAGCACCAGCAGCGTGCCGCCGAGCATGGCCGAGAGCAGCAATTGCGCGATCGGCCGGCGTGCGCCGAGCATCCGTGCGATGTGGGGCGCGATCAGACCGACGAAACTCAAGGGGCCGACAGCCAGCGTGGCAGCTGCGGTCATCACGGCGGTCAGCAACAGCAGGACCAGGCGGCTGCCGCCCAGGGATATCCCCAGCGCCCGCGTGCGCTCGGCGCCCAGGGGCATGATCGCCAGCCAGCGGTTGCACAGCGGCGTGACCAGCAGGAACAGCACCGCCAGGGCACTGACGACCAGCGCCTGGCCGGCGTCGATGCGATAGGTCGAGCCGGTCATCCAACTGAGCATGAGCAGCACCCGGGAATCGCCGCTGACCATGAACAAGGCGGCGAACGCATTGAGCAGGGTGCTCAGTGCGACGCCGGTGAGCAGCATGCGGTCTGGCGCGAAGGCGCTGCGCCAGCTCAGCGCGACGATGGCCAGCAACGCGATCAGGGCGCCGGCGATGGCCGCGGCCAGCAGCACCCAGGGGTTGAAGCCGGGGACGATGACCAGCACCAGAATGCCGCCCAACGCCGCACCGGAACTGACACCGAGCATTTCCGGGCTGGCCATCGGGTTGCCGGTCATGCGTTGCATCAGGGTGCCGGCCAGGGCCAGCAGCACGCCAGCGGCGAACGCGGCGGCCACCCTGGGCGCGCGCCAGGGCAGCAGCGCATCGAATGCCGCGCCGCTGCTGAAATACCAGCCGTCCGCTCCGCGCCCCCAGGTCAGCGCGACGTAGACGGACACGATTAGCACCGCAAGCAGTACCCAACGGGTCCGTTTGAGGGGAAGGAGACGAACGTTACCGGCGTTGGCGGGTGGATTGATGCGGGTCTCATGCAGGCGACTCAGCAGCACCAGCAGCAGCGGCGCGCCGAGAAAGGCGGTGAAGATGCCCGTGGGCATTTCGGCGCCCAGCACGCGCGCCGAGGCTTGGACCAACTGGTCGGCGAGCACCAGCAGCAAGGCGCCGAACACCGGCGCCCAGATCAGACGCTGACGCACTATGCGGGCGCCTGCCAGTCGGGCCAGGGCCGGGCCGGCCAGGCCAAGGAAGCCGATCACGCCGACGCTGGCGATGGTGCTGGCGCTCAAGGCGACGGCCACGCTCAGGGCCAGCAGGCGCATGCGTCCAGGCGACAAGCCGAGGCTGCCGGCCGTGGCATCGTTGAGGCCAAGCACTTCCAGCGGCCGAGCGAGCAGGGCGGCGAGCACGGCCACGGCCGCCAGACGAGGCGCCAGGTGATACACATCCTGCCAGCTGTTCTGGTTCAGCGAGCCCGATTGCCAGATGAACAGGTTGTTCAAGACCTCATGGTTGGCCAAGACCAGCAAGGTGCTCAACGTCGCGCAGTACAGGTTGATGATCAGCCCGGACAGGATCAGCGCCACCGGTGACATGCGTCGGCTCCAGGCCAGGCCCAGCACCGCCAGCATGCCCAGTCCGGCACCGATGAGGGCAACGCCTTCCTGGCCGCCGTCGAGCAGGCTTGGTGCATAGATCGCGCAGGCGGCCAGGGCCAGGTGGGCGCCGGAGGCAACCCCGAGTGTGGTCGGTTCGGCGATCGGATTGCGCAGCACTTGCTGGAAGATCACCCCGGCCAGCGCCAATGCGGCGCCGACCACGAGGCTGACGACCAGGCGCGGCAGGTAGCTGTACCGAACCAGCAGGGCTGAGAAGTCGTCGGGTATCACCGAGCCGAATACGTGATCCCATGACCCGTGTGCAAGCAGTGAACTGGCCTGCTGCACGCTCAAGGCCATCGCGATCAGCAGCAGTCCGAGGGCCAGCCAGGCGGGCTGGCGACGCAGGCGTGAAGGGGAGTCAGGCATGGTCGGCTTCCATGGCGAGCAACTGCTCGGTGATCGACAGGGCCAGGCGTTGCGCGGTCAGCAGGCCGCCGCTGGGGTAGAAGCGTGGCAGCGCCCGAATGCGGCCCTCGCGGATCATCGGCAGGGCGCGCCAGATGGGGCTGTTGTCCAGGCGGCGCTGCGCCGCGACCGCTTCGCGGGGGTTGGTGTAGTAGAGGAATGCGGCATCCGGGTGTTCCAGCAGCGTCTCGATGCCCACAGCCGGGCTGCCACCCCAGGCGTTGGTTCGCCCCTGGTAGGCGTTGCGTAGGCCCAGGCGGTCGAGCACGGCCTGGTACATGCCCTTGGCGCCGAACAGCAGCAGGTGACGACCATCCGGATTCAGCCGTGCGATGTACACCGGGCGATCCTTGACCGAGCTGAGCCTGACACGCAGGCTTTCGAGCAACTGGTCGGTCTGTTCCAGCAAGGCTTGCGCCTGGGCGCGACGGTCGACCAGCGCGCCGAGGTCGAGCAACACTTGCCCGGCATTGCGATAGGGTTGGGCATTCGCCGTATAGATGTCGAAGGTGCGCAGCGGTGCGATGCGCTGCAGCAGGGTACCCTCGAGCTGCCAGGACGTGCCGATGATCAGGCCGGGTGCCAGGCGTTGCAGGTATTCCAGGTTGGGCTCGATACTCGGGCCCAGGTCGATGACATCGTCGGGCAGGGAGGGCTGGGCGACGAACTCGCGATAGAAACCGGCGTTGACCACGGCACGGGGCACGACGCCCAGGCCCAGCAGGCTTTCGGTGAGGGCGGGCTCGAAGCTGACGATATCGACTTTCGGCGCTGCTCGGGTTACGGCGGTTGGCACGACAGCGTCGGCAGCGCCGACCAGAGACGAACCGCACAGTGCGGCTGGCAGCAGCGCCAGGCCGGTCAGGGCTCGACGGCGGGTAAGGGACATTGCAGGCTGACTCCGAAGCAGAACGATCGCCTCCTGGCGAGAATGGGAGTCTATAGCAACTGCGTTTGCTTCCCAATACCCTGTAGGCATATGGACTTTATCGCGGTAAAGAATCAACCGCCGGCTTCGTTTACCTGTGTAACCCCAACTATCGACGGCGACAGGCGTGATGCCTGCGCCCGCCGACTCTCAAGGAGACCCCATGTCATTGTTCGGTATGCTGGTTCGCGCTTCGCGCACGCGGTTGGCCGTGGCCATCGGCGCGAGCCTGGTCTGCGGCCTGGCCAATGTGCTGCTGGTGGCGCTGATCAACCAGGCCCTGAACGCATCGCTGCAAGACCTCACCGGTTACGCGCTGCCTTTCGTGCTGGTGATCGCCCTGGTGATGGGCAGCCAGGTGCTGTCCCGGGCGCTGTTCGCCCACCTCAGCCAGCAAGGCCTGGCCACCTTGCGCCTGCACATCTCCCGGCATGTGGTCGCGGCGCCGCTGCGGGGCTTGGAAACGGCGGGGCGCGGGCGCATCCAGGCGGCCTTGGCCGACGACACCACGACCTTGTCGAACTTCTTCACCGGGTTTCCCATGCTGGTGACCAGCGCCGTGGTGGTGCTGGGTTGTCTGGGTTACCTGGCCTATCTGTCGTGGGCGATCTTTCTGGTCTCGGTGCTGGCCATCGGTCTCGGTTCGCTGGGCTATCACCTGTGCCATTCGCACATGCTTCAGTATTTTCGCAAGGCCGGCTCCAGCCAGGACGAACTCTTCGGTCATTTCGACGCCATGGTCTCGGGTGCCAAGGAGCTCAAGCTCAACCGCTCCAAGGCGCAGCGTTTTCTCGACGAGGTCTTGGTCAGCGCCGTCGAGCAGGTGCGCCACAACCGTGCCAAGGGGTTGATGCTGTTTGCCATCACTGGCGGCTGGGGACGTTTGCTGTTTCTGGTGCTGATCGGTGTGGTGCTGTTTCTGCGCTTGTGGATTCCTTCCGACGCGGCGGTGATCACCGGCTACGTGATGGTGTTTCTGTACATGATGGGCCCGCTGGAAGGCGTGCTGCTGAACCTGCCGCAGATGAGTCAGGCGCGGGTCGCCAGTGCGCGTATCGAAGCGACCCTGGCCCAACTGAAGGCTGAAACTCAGCGGCAGACCCCCCTACCGATGCCGGCACCCAAAGGCGTGACCCTGGCGCTCGACGGCCTGACCCATGGTTACTTCAGCGAGCGCGAGGACGAAGTGTTCACCCTCGGCCCGGTGCAACTGACCCTCAAGCCCGGCGAAATCACTTTTCTGGTGGGTGGCAACGGCAGCGGCAAGACCACCCTGGCCAAGCTGATTGCCGGTCTCTATCGCCCGGAAAGCGGCGTGGTACGCGTCGATGGTCGAGCGGTGGGGGAGGATGAGTGGGACGACTATCGCCAGCTGTTCTCGGCGGTCTTCTCCGACTTTCACTTGTTCGATACCTTGCTCGAGGCGCCGGATGCCAGCGTGGATACCCAGGCCGGCGAGTGGCTGGCGAAGTTGCATCTGGATCACAAGGTCAGTGTCAGCAACGGTTCGTTCTCCACCCGAGAACTGTCCCAGGGGCAACGCAAGCGTCTGGCCCTGATCGTTGCCTGTCTGGAAGGCCGGCCCGTCATCGTGTTCGACGAGTGGGCGGCGGACCAGGACCCGGCGTTCCGCGAGGTGTTCTACTGCGAGCTGCTGCCTGAGCTGCGTGCCCAGGGCAAGACGCTGCTGGTCATCTCCCACGACGATCGCTATTTCCATCTGGCCGATCAGTTGATCAAGCTCGAGCGCGGCCAGATCGTCCATCGCGAGGCGTCGACCCAGGCGGCGGCCTTGCAGCCGGTGGTCTGACACGTCTCGCCAGCTGCTCAGGACAGGCCCCGATCCCTGTCCTGCTCGTCCGCAAATGATAATTTTTATCAATAACGCTTAATTCTGCACCGTTTTGTTTCGTCCTTATCAGCAGTGTTCCAGGCAAGGCCACTCCGGCTTGCCGACTGCTTTTAAGGAGATCGCGCAGTGTCCGTCCCACCCGATTGCATCCGCCTGTTCTGCTTCGCGTGTTCCGGGGCGAGCGCCATGCCGTTCGCCGCATGGCGTGCCGCCTTGCCGGCCTGGATCAACGTGCAGCCCGTCGAGCTGCCCGGTCATGGCCATCGCAGTGACGAGCCGTTGCAGGTGGACATGCCGAGCCTGGCCGCCACCCTGGCGGACGAACTGGCGTCCTTGATCGATGGGCCTTACCTGATGCTCGGCCACAGCGTTGGCGGGGTGGTTGCCCTGGAAGTGGCCCACGCGTTGGTCGCTCGAGGCCTCGAAGCGCCCAGCGCCCTCATCACCGTTGCCAGCACTGCGCCCAGCCAGCGTGCTGGCAACCCGCAGGCGCAGCCCATGAGCGATGCCGAGCTGGTCGCCGAGCTGCAGCGGTTGGACGGCACGCCCCAGGTCGTGCTCGACGACCCCGAGTTGCTGGCCATGGTGTTGCCGGTTTTACGCGCCGATTTCCTGCTGGGCGAGCGCCATCGGCCGTCTTGCCGCGAGCCGCTGCCGTGCGCGCTGCATGTGTTCGGTGGGCGCGACGACAGCATCGCGGTCGGCGCTCTGGCGGCCTGGGAAATGGAATGCACAGGGCCGTTCCGGATGGAAATGTGCGCCGGCGGGCATTTCTTCCTGCACCGCCAGCGTGCCGACTTTCTACGCCGATTGGTGACCCTGGCCAAGGCCTATCGCCCCTCGCTTGCTTCTTCCTTCCTCGCGCGCGCCGGGCTGAGTCATGCCTGAGCGCGCTCCTCTGTATGCGGAGTCTTCCATGCTTGATTCACGCTTCGATGTCCGGCCTCTGCGACACGCCGATACCCCGTTGCCCCTGCTGATCGAGGCGCGCGAGCCGGGTCTCGATCTGGCCGCGTGCCTGCCTGATCTGCAGACGCTGATCGATGAACAACTGCTCAAGGCCGGCGGTGTCCTGCTGCGTGGTTTCGATGTGCAGAACGCCGAACGCTTTCGCCGCTTCGCCGTGGGTTTCGGGTCCGATCTGCTCACTTACGAATTCGGCTCCACGCCACGCAGCAACGTGACCAGCGGGATCTACACCTCCACCGAATACCCGCCGCATCAGCACATCCCGCTGCATAACGAGCAGGCCTACACCCGCGACTGGCCGATGAAGATCTGGTTCTTCTGCCAGCAGGCCTCGCCGGTGGGCGGGGCGACGCCGATCGGTGACAGCCGGGCCATCTATCGGCGAGTGGGCGAACGGATTCGTCAGCGCTTCGCCAGCAAGGGGCTCATGTACACCCGCAACTACGGCAACGGCCTGGACGTGTCCTGGGAACAGGTGTTCAACACCCAGGACCGCAGCGTCGTGCATGCCTACTGCGAGGCCCACGGCATCGGCCTGGAATGGAAGGACGATGGCGGCCTGCGCACGCGACAGATATGTCAGGCCGTGGCGACTCATCCGCGTACCGGTGACGCGGTGTGGTTCAACCAGGCGCACCTGTTCCATGTGTCCAACCTGCCCGAGGAAGTGCGTGAAACCCTGCTCGACCTGGTCGAGGAAGAGGACTTGCCGCGCAACGTCTACTACGGCGACGGCAGCGCGCTGGAGGAAACCCTGCTCGAAGACATCCGCGGTGTGATGCAGCAGGAGCAGGTCGAGTTCGCCTGGCAGGACGACGACGTGCTGATGCTCGACAACATGCTCACCGCCCATGGCCGAGCGCCGTTTCAGGGCCCGCGCAAAGTGGTGGTGGCCATGGCCGAGCCCCACGGTGCCGACGTGCGTTGAGCCACCCCCGGATTTCCCGATTTTTTGCGATTGCAGGAGGACGCCCCATGGCCATCCCATACCAGCCTCAACCCCGATCCCTCATCGAGATGCTGGCCCAGCGCGCCGAACACCAGGGTGAGCAACTGGCGCTGCGCTTTCTCGGCGACGGCAGCGAAACCACCGAACTCTATACCTACGCCCAACTCGATGCCCGGGTCCGCCACCTGGCCGCCTGCCTGGGCCAGCACACGGTGAAGGGCGACCGGGTGCTGCTGCTGATGACCAACGGCCCGGACTACATCGTGGCGTTTTTCGCCTGCCTGTATGCCGAGCTGATCGCCGTGCCCGCCTATCCACCGGAACGCAATCGGCAGTTCCACACCGAACGCCTGCAAGGCATGGCCATGGATGCCGAGCCTTCGCTGATCCTGTGCGAGCAGGCGGCACTGGATGCCTCGCTGGCGTTGCGCGATGGCTTGACCCTGGCAAGCGCGCCGGTGGTCGCCAGCGTCCAGGACCTGGAGTCGCAACCGAGGCGAAGCTGGCAGCCGCGCGAGGTATCGGGCGAGGCCATTGCCATGCTCCAGTACACTTCCGGATCCACCTCCGAGCCCAAGGGCGTCGAAGTCACCCACGCTAACCTGCTGGACAATCAGCGTCTGCTGCAGATGGGGTTCGGCAGCCGCCCGGGCGACGTGTTCGTCAGCTGGCTGCCGCTGTACCACGACATGGGCCTGATCGGCGGCATGCTGCAGCCGATCTACGCCGGCGCGCCGCTGGTGTTGCTGACCACCCAACACTTTCTTGCGCGCCCGGCACGCTGGCTGGAAGCGATCCACCGTTATGGCGGCACCTTGAGCGGCGGTCCGGATTTCGCCTTCCGCCTGTGTACCGAAAGCGTGCGCGACAGCCTGCTCGCCGAGCTGGACCTGAGCCGGTGGCGTGTGGCGTTCTGCGGCTCCGAGCCGGTACGCGCCGATACCCTGGCCGATTTCGTCGAGCGCTTCTCTGCGGCCGGTCTGGCGGCGACGACGCTGCATCCCTGCTATGGGCTGGCGGAAGCGACCCTGATGGTCACCAGCAACATTCGCGGCGGGCCTTACTACACGCTGCATGTGGACCACGAAGCGCTCGCCCAGGGTCGAGTGGCGCCCGACGCCGATGGCACCGAAGTGGTCAGCAGTGGGGGCTTGCTGTTCGACGACCAGGTGCGCCTGATGGATCCGCATACGCTGGAGCCCGTCGCAGACCATACCGTCGGTGAAATCTGGGTGCGCGGCCCCAGCGTCGCTCGCGGTTACTGGCGTAACCCCGAGGCCACGGCGAAGACCTTCCTCGATCGACCGGACGGACGCTGGCTGCGCACCGGCGACCTGGCGTTTCTCTACAACGGTGGCCTGTTCATCACCTCGCGGGCCAAGGACGTGATCATCATTCGTGGCCAGAACCGCTACCCGCAGGACATCGAGAAAGCCGTGGAGCAGGGCGTCGACGCGGTGCGCAAAGGTCGCGTCGCGGCCTTCCCGGTGCAGATCGACGGCCGCGAGTGCATCGGTATCGCGGCCGAGATCGGTCGCAGCACGCAGAAGAAATTCGACCCGCAGACGTTGATCGAGGCCATCGACCGCGTGGTCAGCGACACCCAGCAGGAACCAGCCAGCATCATCGCCTTGCTGGAACCGGCGGCCTTGCCCAAGACCACCAGCGGCAAGCTGCAACGCTCGGCCTGCCGCCAGCGCCTGGAAACCGGCGAGCTGGGCGCCTATCACGTCTACCACCGCCCGTTGACGGACACCTGCGCAAGCGGCTCGGGAGATGCGCCCCAGGGCCAGACCGAGCAGCGTCTGGCCGCCATCTGGTCCGAGGTGCTCGAAGCGGGCGAGATCAGCCGCGACGATGTCTTTCTCGCCAAGGGCGGTCATTCCCTGGCAGCGGTGCAGGTGGTCGCGAGGGTGCGCAGTGAGTTCGACGTCGAGCTGCCGCTCAGTGCGCTGTTTGCCGCCAAGCCCCTTGCCCAGGTCGCAGCCATGGTGGACGCTGCGCCGCGCCTGGCGGCTGGGGTGCCACTGGAACCCCTGGCTATCAGCGGTCCCCACGCCATGTCGCCGGTGCAGCGCAGTTTATGGCTGGCCCAGCAGTTGGGCGGCGAGCAGGGGCGTGCGGCGTACAACATGGTTGCGCAGCTGCGGCTGTGCGGTGAGCTGCGACCCGACGCCCTGCACGGCGCCTTGAATGATCTGCTGCAGCATCAGGCGAGCCTGCGCAGCGCCTTCGTGCCAGGGCCCGACGGGGTGGCGCGCGTGCACTACGTCGACCACCTCGAACTGGCCTTGCCGCTGCTCGACCTGAGCGGGCTGCGCGATGCGGAACAGAGCACCGCCCTGGCCATGGCCGAAGCCGAAGCCGCCGGGCAACCCTTCGATCTGCAGCAGGCGCCGTTGCTGCGCGTCACCCTTGTGCGCCTGAACGATCGAGAGCACCGGCTGCTGCTGAGCCTGCATCACCTGATCGGTGATGGCTGGTCGTTCGGCGTACTGGTCCAGGCGCTGGGCGTCTTGTATCAGGCGCGCTTGACCGGTGGCGAAGCGGCGTTGCCGCCGCTGACCCTGCACTACAGCGATTACGCGGCATGGCAGAACGCCAAGGAAGGCAGCGTCGAGCGCCAGCGGGACTGGGATTTCTGGTCGGAGTACCTGAGCCGTGCGCCACAGCACCTGGCCTTGCCCACCGACCGCCCGCGTCCGGCGACGCCGCAGAGCGACGGCGCCAGCGTGACCTTCCAACTGAGCGCCGAGCAGGTGGCCCGTGCCGAAGCTCTCGGCCAGGCCCACGGTGCCAGCCTGTTCATGGTCCTGCGTGCTGCCTTCGACTGGTTGCTGCATCGCGTCACGGGGCAAAACGATCTGGTCTACGGCACCGACATCGCCGGTCGGCCCAGGGCGGAGCTGGAAAAGCTCATTGGCTTTTTCGTCAACATCGTCCCGTTGCGCGCTCGGGTCGATGCGCAGCAGCCGTTCAGTCAGTGGCTGGCTCAGGTCAGGGAGGATTCCCTGGCGGTCTTCGAACGGGCAGATCTGCCCTTCGAACAGATCGTGGAGGCCAGCGGCGTACCTCGCGAGCGTCAGCGTAACCCGCTGGTACAGGCGCTGTTCGTGCTGCACAGCATGCCCAATGGCCGGTTCGCCGTGCCGGGGTTGAGCGCGCAGCTGCTGGCCGCGCCGGCGCAGACCTCGAAGTTCGACATGGCCCTGTTCCTCACCCCTAATGCCCAAGGGCTGAGCGGGGAGTGGGTGTTCGCCACGGCGATCCTCGACAAGGCGCGGGTGCGCGCCTGGGTCGCGGCCTGGATCGACCTGATCGAGCAGGTGCTCGACGCACCCGAGCAGCCCCTGTCTGCGCTGTCCTTGGGTGCCTTGCAGCCTGCGCCCGTCGCGCCGGCCAGCGGTCGCTCGCGGTTGGAAGCCAAGCGCGACAAGCTCAAATCGTTCACCCGCCAGACCACGCCATCAGCAGCCACGCCGGCGGTACGCTGCACACCGCTGACGGCCGACAGCGAATTCCCGCTGGTGATCGAGCCGGTCAGCGCCGATCTCGATCCCTGTGCCTGGGCCAGTCAGCATCGCGAGTTCATCGAAACCCACCTGCGCCGTCATGCCGGCTTGCTGTTTCGAGGCTTCGGGTTGCACACCGCCCAGGACTTCGAGGCGTTCGCCGAGGCCATCCAGCCGGGTCTGTATGGCGCCTATGGCGACCTGCCGAAGAAGGAGGGCGGGCGCAACACCTACCGCTCCACGCCTTACCCCGAGCGGCAGATGATCCTCTTTCACAACGAGAGCGCCCACCTGCGCCGCTGGCCGCGCAAGCAGTGGTTCTTCTGCGAGCTGCCATCGCCCGTGGGCGGTGCCACCCCGATCGTCGACTGCCGCGCCATGTACCGCGCTTTGCCGACTGAGCTGGCCGAGACCTTCGAGCGCAAGGGCTTGCTGTACGTGCGCACCTTTACCCCCGGTTTCGATGTGGATTGGCGCGACTTCTACAAGACCGACGATCGCGCCGTGGTCGAGGCCGCCTGCCGCGAGCAGGACGTGGCGTTCGAGTGGCTGGCCAACGGCGGCCTGCAGACCCGCACGCCGTGCCCGGCAGTGATCCGCCATCCGTTCACCGGGGAGAAGTCGTTCTTCAACCAGGTCCAGTTGCACCACGACTACTGCCTGCAAGCCGATGTGCGCCGTGACCTGCTGGGCATCGTCGGCGCCGAGCACATGCCCCGCCAGGTGTACTTCGGCGACGGCACGCCCATCGACGACGGGATCATGGAGCAACTGGGCCAGCTCTACGAAGCCTGCGCGGTGCGTTTCCAGTGGCAGCGCGGCGACGTGGCGATGCTCGACAACATGCTCGTGGCTCACGCCCGCGACCCCTTCGAAGGTCCGCGGCGAATCGTCGTGGCCATGGGCGAGATGACCGACCGCAGCGTCTTCGATGGCGCTGCCGCAGACACCGACGAGCGCTCGGGCCAGATGGCCGGCCTCTCTGTTCAAGGATATTCGCAATGACCGACCTGAGCCTCGATTCAAGCGCGCTGCACACCTTTGCTCTGAGCCCCGAACAGCAGGCGTGCCTGCTGGGCCGCGATCCGTCGCGCCCTGATGCGGGCAGCCATCGCCTGCGCATCGCCGTGAACGCCTCGCAGGGGCCGGCCACCTTTGCAGCCGCGTTGCAATGCTATGCGGCTGGTCAGCCCGTTCTCGGAACGCGCTGGCTGCAGGTGCCCGGCTTCCTCGGCTGGCGCCAGACCTGCCCCAGCCAGGGCCATGCGGTGCGTTGGGTGGAGCTGGACGCCACCGCGCCGGCGTTGACGCTGGAGGAAGGGGAGGTGCTGGCGGTCAGTTGGCGAGCCCTGTCTCAGGACCGCTGCGAGGTGGAATTCGTGGCGGCTGCCCTGGCCCTCGATCCGCCCAGCCTGGAGCGGCTGGCCGCCGATGTGCTGGCATCGGTGGAGGGCCGCACGCCGGTCTCCAGCGATGTGGACTATGAGCAGTATGTGCAGTGGCGCCAGGACATGGCCGCCGACGAAGACGCTGCCCAGGGTCGGGCCTATTGGCAGCATGCCGAGGTCGACCCTGCCCGCGGCAACGCGCTGCACCTGGGGGTGCGTGGCAGCCCGGCGACACCGCAGGCGTCACGCCTGGACGCGCAGCTCGCCGTACCCCTGTCGACCCTGGGCGCCGCCCAGGCCGTGGCGGAGGCCTTGGGGCAACCACTGGACTTCGTTCTGCAAGGACTGTGGTGGGTGCTGTTGGGACGTTTGAGCGGGCAGCAGGCGTTCGTCGGTGGTTGGCTGCACGATTGCCGCAGCGACTACGATCACTTCGAAGACACCCTGGGGGTTTTCGAAAAAGTCCTGCCGCTGCGTGTCGAACTCGACCCTGCGGCGCTCTTCGCCCAATGGTCGCAACAGGCCGAAGGTCGTCTGGCCGATCATCTCGGCTGGCAGGAATACTGCCCGATCCAGTCACCCACCAGCACCGCGCCACTGCGGGCCGGGTTCGTCTTCGAGCACGCCCGCCTTGCGCCCGAGCAGGTGCTGGCCTACCCGAGCCGTCCGGCCTTCGAACTGCTGCTGCGCGCACGCGCCTGGGGCGGCACCCTGCACCTGGCCATCGAGGCCAGCGGGGCTGCGTACAGCGTCGCCAGCCTGGAGGGGCTGCTGGAACAACTGCGCACCTTGCTGCACACCCTGCCGGTCGATGGCGCCGTGGCCCTGGCCGATCTCAATCCGGTGGGCACGAATGAGCGCCATCGCCTGTTGGCCCTGGCCCCCAACGAGACGGCAGCGGCGGGCGAGTGGCTGCCCCAGCGGCTCGCTCGGCATGCCCGGCAGACCCCGCAGGCCATCGCCCTCAGTGATGGCCAACAGTCCCTCGATTACGCCGCGCTGCACCAGGCCGTGACTCACCGAGCCGGCTGGCTGCAAGGGCAGGGGGTCGGCGTCGGCCAGTGCGTGGCCATCGAAAGCGAGCGCTCGCTGCAGGCCGTGCTGCATATTTTCGCCGTCCTCAGCGTCGGCGCGTACTACCTGCCGCTGGAACCGAGCTGGCCCGCCGAGCGCCGCCACGACCTGCTGAGCCGTGCGGCGCCGGCGCTGGTGCTGTGTGATCCTGGATCGAGCAGCGCCAAGGGGCCTTGGCCGAGCGCGAGCCTGGTGCAGGCGGGCAGTGAAGAACCGCTGTCGTTCCAGCCGCCGCAGCTCACCGATCAGCACCTTGCGTATCTGTTGTTCACTTCCGGCTCGACCGGGGCGCCGAAGGGTGTGCTCGTCGAACACGGTGCGCTGCGCAACTATGCCCAGGCGGCCAGTGAAGCGTTGGGCCTGGCGCCTGGCATGCGTCTGGCGCTGACCAGCCCGTTGAGCGTCGACCTTGGCCATACCTTGCTGTTCGGTGCAATGCAGGTGGGCGCCGAGCTGGTCATCGCCAGTGAGGCAGATCTTGCCGAGGGCGCCGCCTTCGGCCGCTTTTTGGCCCGAGAACGCCCGGACGTGGCGAAGTTCGTACCGTCGCACTTTGCCGCGCTGCTGGACAACGGCTTGGCGCCGCTGCCCGGCACGCTGATTTTCGGAGGCGAAGCCACGCCGCGCAGGCTGGTCGAGCAACTGTACGAACACGCGCCGTCGTTGCGCCTGTTCAACCACTATGGCCCGACCGAAACCACCGTCGGTGTGCTCTACCACCCGGTGCGGGCGGACGCGCCGGATCACGATGAGCGGGTCCCGCTGAGTCGCGTGCTCGCGGGCAACCGCGTCTATCTGCTCGACGAGCGCCTGCGCCTGGTGCCCACTGGTGCCCTGGGCGAGCTGTACATCGGTGGTGCGCAGTTGTGTCGTGGCTATCTGGACCAGGTCGATTCCGACCGTTTCATCGACGATCCCCTCCACCCAGGCCAGCGCCTGTATCGCTCCGGGGATCTGGGTCGCTACCGCGCTGAAGGTGGCCTGCAACTGGTGGGACGCCGGGATGATCAGGTCAAGTTGCGCGGCCAGCGCATCGAGCTCGGCGAAATCGAGGCGGCGCTGCTGACCCTGCCCGGCGTCGAGCAGGCCGTTGCGCGGCTGTGGGCACCCAGTGAAGGCATGGCCAGCCTGATCGCCTACGTCGTGCTCGCCCAAGGCCAGCCCGATGATGTTCTGCAACCGCTACTCGCGGCACTGGCCGAGCGCCTGCCCGAGGCACTGTGCCCGACGCGTCTGCTCGCGGTGCCCAGCCTGCCGCGTCTGGCCAACGGCAAGATCGATCGTCATGCCTTGCCCGATCCCGGCCAGCCGCTGCGTCGGACGCCGGCGCGGGCGCCGCAGAACGAGTTGCAAGCCTGCCTGCGCGATGCCATGGCCGACCTGCTGGGCTGTGCACCTGCGACGCTGGGTGTGGACGACGATTTCTTCGAGGCCGGCGGCCACTCGCTGCTGGTGATCAAGCTGGTCGCGCGCCTGCGCACCCTGTTCAAGCTCGAGGTGCCACCGGGCCTGGTGTTCGACCACCCCGACGCCGCCCGCCTGGCCGCCGCCCTTGGTGAACTCGCCGATCCGGCGCGCCTCGAGAAGATCGCCCGCCTGCGCCGAGAGCTGGACAGCGTGAGCGACGAAGAGCGCGCCAACCTGCGCGCCCAGGCCGTGGCCGCCAAAGGGTTGGCCGCCCACTGACACCGGGCCGGCCCCGGTCGGCCCCCTCTTTTGCGAACTGGATTGACCATGACCGATATCGACCGCGACGAGTTGCTTGCCCTGTTACTGGATGACGAAGGACTGGACGATGCAGCGCCAGCCACACCCAGCGGGCCGGTCCGCCGCACCGAAGATGGACCGGCGCCGCTGTCGTTCGCCCAGCGCCGTTTGTGGTTTCTTCAACAATATGACGTACACAGCCCGGCCTATAACTCGGCTCGTGCATTGCAGATTCAAGGCCAGCCGGATGTCCCGGCCTTGCAGGCCGCCCTGCGCCGACTGATCGAGCGCCATGCCAGCCTGCGCACGCGTTTCGTGCAAGTCGATGGGCAACCTCTGCAGGTCATCGATCCCGAGGTGAAATTTCATCTGGAATGCGTCGACCTGCCTGACGACACAGGGTTGCAAGCAGCCCTGCGCCAACGCGTCGCCGTACCCTTCGACCTGGGGCAGGCACCTCTGCTGCGCGCCAGTCTGCTGCGCTACCCTGGCGGTGCCGTGTTGCTGTTGTGCCTGCATCACATCGTTGCAGACGCCTGGTCGAACCCGCTGCTGATTGCCGACCTCGGCCAGGCCTATGCCGCCGCCCTGCAAGGCCACGACCGCGCCTTGCCGACACTGCCGCTGGAGTACGCCGACTATGCGACCTGGCAGCGCGAGTACGTTGGCGGCCAGGCGGGCCGCCAGGCTCAGGCCTACTGGCGTGATTATCTGGGCCAGGACGTGCCGGTGCTCGAACTGCCCAGCGACCGACCGCGTCGCGCCGAACCGCGCCTGGACGCGGCGCGTCATGACCTTCGCCTGCCGGCCAGCACGGCCCAGGCACTGCGAGAATTCTGCCGATTGCAGCAGTGCTCGCCCTTCGTGGTGTTGCTGGGCGCCTGGCAAGTGCTGTTGGCGCGCTACAGCGGCCAGCGCGACTTTGCCGTCGGTGTGCCCAACGCTGCGCGCAGCCATGCCCAGGTGCAGAACATCGTTGGTTTCTTTGTCAACACCCAGGTGTACCGCGCACGGCTGGAGCCTGCGCTGACCACGCGTGGGCTGTGCCGCCGTTTGCGCGAGCAAAGCCGTGTCGCATTGGAGCAATCGGATTTTCCCTTCGAGTGCGTCATGGACGGCCTGAATCTGAGCCGAGATCTGCATCACACGGCGCTGTTCCAGGTGCTGTTCAACTTTCGCCATTCGCGGGACGCCCAGGCCCTGCATCTGCCCGGATTGCAGGTGCAGGTGTTGGACGTGGAGCTGGAGAGTGCGCGTTTCGACCTTACCCTCGATGTCATTGCCAACCCTGACGGCATCGATTGCCGGCTGGAGTACGTCACCGCGCTCTATGACGCCGCGACCATCGCGCGCATGGGCCAGCATCTTGCTCAGCTCGTGCAGGGCATGGTCGCCGCGCCCGATCGGTCGGTATTCAGCCTGCCGCTGATGGATGTTGCCGAGCTGTACCAATTGAGCGCCTGGAACGCGACCGACAGTGGCTACCCGCAGTATCCGAGCCTGCCTGCGCTGATCGCTGAACAGGTGCGTGCGACGCCCGCTGCGTTGGCTTTGGTCCATGGCGAAACGCGTTTGAGCTACGCCGAACTGGATGCCCGCGCCAATCAGCTTGCCCATTGGCTGCAAGGGCAGGGCGTTGGTCCGGATGTGCCGGTTGCCGTCTGTGCCGAGCGCTCGGTGGAATTGGTGGTGGCGTTGCTGGGCGTGATCAAGGCGGGCGGTGCGTATCTGCCGCTGGATCCGGAGCATCCGCTGGAGCGGCTGCAGGGCATGCTGGAGGACAGTGGCAATCCGTTGTTGCTGACTCAGAGTGAGTTGGTAGAAAAATGGTCGGACGAGGCGGGTGTTCCTGTTTATGCACTGGAAGATCTGCCCCTGAGCGGCTTGCCGATGAGCGCGCCGGACGTTCTCATCAGTCCGGAAAACCTCGTCTACTGCCTGTACACCTCGGGCTCCACCGGCAAGCCCAAAGCCGTCGGCAATCGCCACGCCGGTCTGCTCAACCGACTGCAATGGATGCAGGCCGAATACGGGCTGACCTCCCATGATCGAGTGCTGCAAAAGACCCCGTACACCTTCGACGTATCGGTATGGGAATTCTTCTGGCCGCTGCTCAGTGGCGCCGTGCTGGTCATGGCTCCGCCCGGTGCGCACCGTGATCCGCAAGCGTTGCGCGAACTGATCGTCGAGCACGGCATCACCACGCTGCACTTCGTGCCTTCGATGCTGCAGGCGTTCGTGTCGGCGGGTGAGTTGCCGGCTTGCACCTCGCTCGAACGCATCATCTGCAGCGGCGAAGCCCTGCCGGCCGAGTTGCAGCGCCAAGTGCTGGCGCAGACGTCTAGCGAGCTGCACAACCTGTACGGCCCGACCGAGGCGGCCATCGACGTCACGGCCTGGGCCTGCCGCGAAGACGGCAGCAGTGTGCCGATCGGCCGGCCCATCGCCAATACGCAGATCCACATCCTCGATGCCGATCTCAATCCGGTACCCGTGGGCGTGGCCGGTGAGTTGTACATCGCTGGGATCAACCTGGCGCGCGGCTACCTGGGTCGCCCCGCGCTGACCGCCGAACGCTTCGTCGCCAACCCCTACGGCGCGCCCGGCTCGCGCCTGTACCGCAGCGGCGACCTGGCGCGCTGGCGCAACGACGGCGCCATCGACTACCTCGGTCGTCTTGATCACCAAGTCAAATTGCGCGGCCTGCGTATCGAACTGGGCGAAATCGAAGCGGTGCTGCTGGCTCACCCGAACGTACAGGAAAGCGTGGTCATCGCCCGTGACGAGAGACTCATCGGTTACTGGGTAGGCGGCGACACGGATGAAGCCGAACTCAAGACCCATCTAGGCCAGCACGTGCCCGACTACATGGTGCCGTGGCGCCTCGTACAGCTCGAAGCCATGCCGCTGTCGGCCAACGGCAAGCTCGATCGCAAGCAATTGCCGACGCCCGAAGGGCAGGTCGCCGTCGAGGCCTACGTCGCACCGCGCAGCGAGGTCGAACGGGCCTTGGCGTCGATCTGGGCCGAGGTCTTGGGTGTCGAACAGGTGGGTGTCGCCGACAACTTCTTCGAGCTGGGCGGCGACTCCATTCTGTCCTTGCAGGTGATCAGCCGGGCGCGGCAGGCCGGGTGGCAATTGAAGCCACGCGATGTGTTCGAGCATCAACACATCGCTGCCTTGGCAGCCGTCGCGGTGGCCTTGGACCACTCTCGTGTCGACAACGGCCCGGTGCAGGGCGAGGCGCCGATCACACCGATCCAGGCGCATTTTTTCGCCCAGGCAGTGCCTGTCCCGGGCCACTGGAATCAGGCATTGCTGCTACGGCCGTTGCAGCCACTCCAGCCACAGGCGCTGGACAAGGCGCTGACCGCGCTGTACGCCCATCACGATGCCCTGCGCCTGCACTTTCACCGAGTCGAAGGCCGCTGGCGCGCACACCACGGGCAAGCTACGGCCTCGCTGCTGCAGTGCCAGAGCCTGGGCGACGCCGGGTCCGAGGCGATCACTGCGCTGTGTGAAGCCGCCCAGCGTGGCTTCGATCTGGACCAGGGGCCGCTGTTCAAGGCCGTGCTCATGGAACTGGGCGACGGCAGCCAGCGGCTGTTGCTGGTCGCCCATCACTTGGTGGTGGATGGGGTGTCCTGGCGCATCCTGCTGGAAGATCTGGCTCGGCTGCACACTCAGGCGCTGGCGGGTTTGCCGCTTGAACTGGCTTCGCGCACGACCAGCTTCAAGGCATGGGGTGAGTACCTCGTCAATGAGGCGCGACTGGGGGTAAGCGAGGCCGAGCGCGACTACTGGCGCACCTATGCGCAGACCCCGGATGCTTCGCTGAACGTGCAGCATCCGCACGGCAGCCGTGCCTTGGCTGACACCGCTCAGGTGCGCGTGCAACTCGATGCGGCGCGCACCCAGGCGCTGCTCGGTGCTGCCAATGGTGCTTATCGCACGCGCATCACCGAGCTGCTGTTGACCTCGCTGGCGCAAACGCTGTGCCACTGGAGTGGTCAGTCGGCGGCGGACATCCTTATGGAAGGTCACGGCCGCACATCCGATGCTGATGCGGATATGGACCTGAGCCGTAGCGTGGGCTGGTTCACCGCCCTCTACCCGCTGCAACTCACGCCCGGCAGTGACGCGCCGGAGCAAGCCATCAAGGCGATCAAGGAACAGCTGCGTGCGGTGCCGGGCGAGGGGCTGGGTCATGGCGTACTGCGCTACCTCGACCGGGGCGAGCTGGCACAGCAACTGGCGGCCCGGACGGCCCCGCAGGTCACCTTCAACTACCTCGGCCAGTTCGATCCGGGTCGTTCGGCCGGCGGACTGTTCGCCTGGGCCGATGAGCCCTTGGGTGCTTCCCTGGACCCCAGCGCCGAGGCCGACAGCGAATGGGTGGTGACCGGCCAGGTGCGTGACGGCTGCCTGCACCTGAGCTGGCGCTACGGCGTCGAGCGTTTCGATACGGTCGTGGTGCAAGCCCTGACGCAACGGTATCTGGCGACATTGGCCGGGCTGATCGACCATTGCCTGAGCCCTGGGGTCGCGGGCGTCACGCCGGCGGACTTTCCGCTGGCGCAGCTCACTCAGGCGCAACTGGATGCCCTGCCGGTGGCCGCGGCCGACCTTGAGGACCTGTACCCCTTGTCGCCATTGCAGCAGGGTTTGCTCTTTCATGCCCTGCAAGGCGGCACCCGCAGCACCTACGTCAATCAGGTTAGCGTGCCGCTCAGCGACGTGGACGGCCTGCGCTTTGCGGAGGCCTGGGAGCGTGTCACCCGCGAGCACGCGATCCTGCGCGCCGGTTTTGTCTGGGACGGCGATCTGCCGCAGCCGCTGCAATGGATTCATCGCCAGTTGCCTTCGCCGGTGCAGCACCTGGACTGGCGCGCACGCCCTGGGCAGCAGGTGCGCCTGGACCTGGCCGAACTAGCTGACGCCCAGCGCGACCAGGGCTTCGACCTGCGCCAACCGCCGCTGCAACGGCTGTTGCTGGTGCGCCTGGGCGAACGGGATTACCAGCTGATCTGGACCCGCCATCACATCCTTCTCGACGGCTGGGCCACCGCGCGAATGCTCGAAGAAGTGCTCTTGCATTATCGCGGCGAGTCGCCGGTGCCGAGCGCGAGCGCCTATCGCGATTACCTGGCCTGGCTGGCACGTCAGGATGGGCAGGCGAGCGAGGCGTTCTGGACCGACCAGCTGCGTCACCTGGATGCGCCGACGCGATTGGCCGACGCCTTGCCGGCAGTGCCCGAGCAGCCGGGACATGGCGATCTGCGCCTGCACGTGGACGAGGCGACCACCGCGACACTGACGGCGTTCGCCCGGCGTGAGCGGGTGACCCTCAACACGCTGGTGCAGGGTGCCTGGAGCCTGCTTTTGCAGCGCTACACCGGGCAGCGCAGCGTGGCCTTTGGCGCCACCGTGGCCGGCCGCCCAGCCGCGCTGGCCGATGCCGAGCGCATGCTCGGGCTGTTCATCAACACCTTGCCGGTCATTCAGGCGCCCGGCCCGCAGCGTCTGTTGGGCGACTGGCTGCGCGAGCTGCAATCGCTCAACCTGACACTTCGCGAGCACGAGCACACGCCGCTGTTCGATATCCAGCGCTGGGCCGGGCAGGGTGGCCAGGCGCTGTTCGACAGCGTGCTGGTGTTCGAAAACTATCCGGTGGACAGCGCCTTGCGCAGCGGCAGTGGCGTGCGGTTCGGCCAGGTCATTTCGCGGGAGACCACCCATTACCCGCTGACCGTGGTGATCCATGCCGGCGATACCCTGAACGTGCAACTGAGCTATCTGCTGAGCGCTTTCGCGGCGGACAGCGTGGCTCGGATCGGCGAGCATTTGCGCAACCTGTTGTTGACGATGGCAGCCCCGGCGCTGGACACGGCTTCGCTACGCCTGGGCGATCTGCGCCTGCTCGATGCGGTGCAGCAACGGCAGTTGTCGGACTGGAACGCTACGGATATTCGGTATCCGTCTTATCCAAGCTTGCCTGCGCTGATCGCCGATCAGGTGCGCGCCACACCCGATGCATTGGCGTTGGTCCATGGCGACACACGTTTGAGCTACGCCGAGCTGGATGCCCGCGCCAATCAGCTTGCCCATTGGCTGCAAGGGCAGGGTGTTGGTCCGGATGTACCGGTTGCGGTGTGTGCGGAGCGCTCGGTGGAGTTGATGGTGGCGTTGCTGGGTGTGATCAAAGCGGGCGGCGCGTATCTACCGCTGGACCCGGAGCATCCGCGGGAGCGACTGCAGGGCATGCTCGAAGACAGTGGCAGTCCGTTGTTGCTGACTCAGAAGCACCTGATGGAAAAATGGCCGGGCGCGGCGGATGTTCCTGTTTATGCGCTTGAAGATCTGCCCCTGAGCGGTTTGCCGATGAGCGCGCCGGACGTCGTCATTGGCCCGGAAAACCTCGTCTACTGCCTGTACACCTCGGGCTCCACCGGCAAGCCGAAAGCCGTCGGCAATCGCCACGCCGGTCTGCTCAACCGCCTGCAGTGGATGCAGGCTGAATACGGCCTGACCTCCCATGATCGAGTGCTGCAAAAGACCCCGTACACCTTCGATGTATCGGTATGGGAATTCTTCTGGCCGTTGCTCAGCGGTGCTTCATTGGTCATGGCTCCGCCCGGTGCGCACCGCGATCCGCAAGCGTTGCGCGAGCTGATCGTCGAGCACGGCATCACCACGCTGCACTTCGTGCCGTCGATGCTGCAAGCGTTCGTGTCGGCAGGCGAGTTGCCAGCCTGCACCTCGCTCAAGCGCATCATCTGCAGCGGCGAAGCTTTGCCGGCCGAGTTGCAGCGCCAGGTGCTGGTGCAGACGTCCAGCGAACTGCATAACCTGTACGGCCCCACCGAAGCGGCCATCGACGTCACCGCCTGGGCCTGTCGTGAAGACGGCAACAGCGTGCCGATCGGCCGTCCCATTGCCAACACCCAGATCCACATTCTGGATGCCGATCTCAATCCGGTGCCGGTCGGCGTGACGGGCGAGTTGTACATCGCCGGCGTCAACCTGGCGCGCGGCTATCTGAGTCGCCCTGCGCTGACCGCCGAGCGCTTCGTCGCCAATCCCCACGGCGCGCCCGGCTCGCGCATGTACCGCAGCGGCGACCTGGCGCGCTGGCGCGAGGACGGCGCCATCGACTACCTCGGTCGCCTCGATCACCAGGTCAAATTGCGCGGCCTGCGTATCGAGTTGGGCGAGATCGAAGCGGTGCTGCTGGCTCACCCGGCGGTGCGCGAGTGTGTGGTGGTTGCCGCAGACAACCAACTGCTGGGCTACTGGGTCGGCGACGCCGTTGACGAGGCCGCGCTTAAATTTCACCTCGGCCAGCACGTTCCTGAGTACATGGTGCCGTGGCGACTGCTGCAACTCGAAGCCATGCCGCTGTCGGCCAACGGCAAGCTGAATCGCAAGCGCCTGCCGCAGATCGAGGTTCAGGCCGTCAAAGGGCATGTCGAACCGCGCACTGACGCCGAACGCGACCTGGCAAGGATCTGGTCCGAAGTGTTGGGCGTGGCGCGGGTCGGGGTGACGGATGACTTTTTCGAGTTGGGCGGGCATTCGCTGCTCGCGACCCGTCTGGCTTCGCAGATCCGCCACCAATTGGGCGTACAGATTCATCTCGGCGCGGTGTTCGACACACCCACCGTCGAGGCGCTCGCTCGGCACCTGGAGCACATTCCGGCGCACGCCCCCGAAGAGGAGGTGGACGCCATGACCCAATTGCTGAACGAACTGGAGCGCATCGAATGAACGACCTGAGCCAACCCCACGGCCCTAGCCTGCGTGACGATCCGTTGCGCCCGTTGGCGGAACGGTTCAACGCGCTTCCAGCGCAAAAGCAGCGGATATTTCTGCAGCAACTGCGCGCAAAAGGCATCGACGCCCGTCGCCTGCCGATCGTCCCGGCACCTCCCGAGGCGCAATCACCGTTGTCCTACAGTCAGAAGCGGCTATGGCTGCTCTGGCAGTTGGAGCCGACCGCCAGCGCCTATCACATCACCGGTGGCCTGCAATTGTCTGGCGAGCTGAACGAGGCCGCTTTGCAGGCGGCGATTGCCGACATCGTGGCCCGACACGCGGTGCTGCGCAGCGACTTCCCCACTCAGGACGGCGAACCGGTGGTGCGCGTGCACGACGTCGATGCCTGCACCGTGACACTGACCCGCGAAGACCTCAGCGACGTATCGGTGTCGGCCCGCGATGCTGCGTTGGCGCGTCTGGCGCAAGAGCAGGCCACACGACCGTTCGATCTCACTCAAGGCCCCTTGCTGCGTTTGTGCCTGGTGCATTGTGAGACCGAGCGGCATGCCTTGCTGGTCACCTTGCACCACATCGTTGCCGATGGCGTCTCGGTCGAACTCTTCGTCGAGGAGCTGGCCAGCGGCTACGCCCGCCGTCTGCGGGGCGATGCCGATGCCTTGCCCAGCCTCGAGATTCAGTACAGCGACTACGCCCGTTGGCAGCGCCTGTGGCTGGAAGCGGGTGAGGGCGAGCAGCAACTGGCGTACTGGCGCGAGCGCCTGGGCACCGAGGAACCGGTGCTGGAGTTGCCGGTGGATCATCTGCGGCCCGGCTTGCCCAGCTACCGCGGCGCCCGGGTCGGCAAAGCCTTGCCCGACGCCCTCAGCCAGCGCCTGCGCCAGTTCGCCCGCGCCCAGCACGCCACGCCGTTCATGGTCCTGCTGGCGGCTTACGGGGTGTGGCTCGGCCGGCTGTGTGGTCAGTCGCAGTTGCGTATCGGCATTCCGGTGGCCAATCGCACGTCCGCCGCCACCCAGGGTTTGATGGGCTGCTTCGTCAATACTCAGGTCTGGCCGCTGCAGGTGTCGCGGCAAGCGTCTTTCGTCGACCAGCTCAAGGCCGTGCGTGAACAGGCCTTGCAGGCTCAGGCTCACCAGGACGTGCCCTTCGAACACCTGGTCGAGGCGCTGCAACCGGCGCGCAGCCTGGGCCGCAACCCGTTGTTTCAGGTGCTGTTCAACCACTTGCAGCGTGGCGACCGTGAGGTGGAGGCGGGCGGCCTGGTGTTCGAGCGTCTGGAGCAGACGGCCCAGACCGCGCAGCTGGACGTGGCCCTGACCACCGAAGAAAACCCCCAAGGCCAGATTACCGCGACCTTCAGCTACGCCACCGACCTGCTCGAGGCTGCCACCGTGCAGGCATGGCACGCGCACTTCGTGCACCTGCTCGAACGGGTGCTGGAACAGCCCGAGCGCGCGCTGCATGAACTGGCGCCGCTGACACCGGCCGAGCAGGCGCAGATGAGCACCTGGAACGCCACTCAGGAAGACTATCCGTCCTACGCGAGCCTGCCAGCGCTGATCGCCGAACAGGTGCGCGCCACACCCGATGCGCTGGCGTTGGTCCATGGCGACACACGTTTGAGCTATGCCGAACTCGATGCCCGCGCCAATCAGCTTGCCCATTGGCTGCAAGGGCAGGGCGTTGGTCCGGATGTGCCGGTTGCCGTCTGTGCCGAGCGTTCGGTGGAGTTGGTGGTGGCGTTGCTGGGTGTGATCAAGGCGGGCGGTGCGTATCTGCCGCTGGACCCGGAGCATCCGCGGGAGCGGCTGCAGGGCATGCTCGAAGACAGCGGCAGTCCGTTGTTGCTGACTCAGAAGCACCTGATGGACGCCTGGGCACGCGTACCGGTTTACGCACTTGAGCTTCTGCCGCTTAGCGGCCAACCTGCGAATGCGCCGGGCGTTGTCATCAGCCCGGAAAACCTCGTCTATTGCCTGTATACCTCAGGCTCCACCGGCAAGCCCAAAGCCGTCGGCAATCGCCACGCCGGTCTGCTCAACCGGCTCCAATGGATGCAAGCCGAATACGGACTGACCGCCAACGACCGGGTATTGCAAAAGACCCCTTACACCTTCGACGTATCGGTATGGGAATTCTTCTGGCCGTTGCTCAGCGGTGCTTCGTTGGTCATGGCTCCGCCCGGTGCGCACCGTGATCCGCAAGCGCTGCGCGAGCTGATCGTCGAGCACGGCATCACCACCTTGCACTTCGTACCGTCCATGCTGCAAGCGTTCGTGTCGGCGGGTGAGTTGCCGGCTTGCACCTCGCTCAAACGGATCATCTGCAGCGGCGAAGCCCTACCGGCCGAGTTGCAGCGCCAGGTGCTGGCGCAGACTGATAGCGAGGTGCACAACCTGTACGGGCCGACCGAGGCGGCAATCGACGTCACCGCCTGGGCCTGCCGCGAAGACGGCAACAGCGTACCGATCGGCCGTCCCATCGCTAACACCCAGATCCACATTCTGGATGCCGATCTCAATCCGGTGCCGGTCGGGGTGGCGGGTGAGCTGTACATCGCCGGCGTCAACCTGGCGCGTGGTTATCTGGGCCGCCCCGCATTGACCGCCGAACGCTTCGTCGCCAACCCTTACGGCGCGCCCGGCTCGCGGATGTACCGCAGCGGTGACCTGGCGCGTTGGCGTACCGACGGCGCCATCGACTACCTCGGTCGTCTCGATCACCAAGTCAAATTGCGCGGCCTGCGTATCGAACTGGGCGAGATCGAAGCGGTGCTGTTGGCTCACCCGAACGTCCAGGAATGCGTGGTCATCGCTCGTGACGAAAAACTGATCGGTTACTGGGTGGGCAGCGGTACCGATGAGACCGAGCTCAAGACACATCTAGGCCAGCACGTGCCCGAATACACGGTGCCGTGGCGCCTCGTACCGCTCGACGCCATGCCGCTGTCGGCCAACGGCAAGCTCGATCGCAAGCAATTGCCAGCCCCCGAAGGGCAGGTCGCCGTCGAGGCCTACATTGCACCGCGCAGCGAGGTCGAGCGGGCCTTGGCATCGATCTGGGCCGAGGTCTTGGGCGTCGAAGAGGTGGGTGTCGCCGACAACTTCTTCGAGCTGGGCGGCGACTCCATTCTGTCCTTGCAGGTGATCAGCCGGGCGCGACAGGTAGGGTGGCAGCTGAGCCCGCGTGATCTGTTCCTGCACCCGACCCTGGCCGCGCTGGCGCAGGCCGCACGCAGCGCCTGTCAGAGTGTAGAGCGAGTGCCGACCGTGGCCAGCGGGCCGGCGCCGCTGACGCCGATCCAGCACTATTTTTTCAGCCAGGACATTGCCCAGCCTCAGCACTGGAACCAGTCGGCCTTGCTGCGCCCGTTGCAGGCCTTGCAGGCCGAGCCACTTCGCGCCAGCCTGGGGGCTCTGGCCGAGCACCACGCCAGCCTGCGTCTGCGTTACCACCAGGGTGCCGATGGCACTTGGCAGCAACGCTACACCGCGTTCAGCCGCGACGACCTGCTGGTGGAAATCGATGCCCCGGACGCCGAAACCTTCCTTCACGAGGCCGAGCGCCTGCAAGCCAGTCTCGACCTGAACGAGGGGCGCGTGTTGCGCGCCGCGTTGCTGGCGTTGAGCGACGGCAGCCAACGGTTGTTGATCGTGATTCATCACCTGGTGGTGGATGGCGTGTCCTGGCGCGTGCTGGTGGAGGACTTGCAGCACGCCTATCGGCAGCACAGCGCCGGCCGGGGGGTGACGCTGGCGCCGGGGGGGGCCAGCTTCGGGCAATGGGGCGAACGGCTGCTGGCCTTCGCGCAAAGCCCGGCGCTGCTCGATGAACTGGAATACTGGCGCGCGCAGACGCAAGGGCAACCGGCTCAGGCCCTGGGTCGCGAAGGCCAGGCCGTGGAACACCGGCTGCGCCTGCCGGCCGAACTGACTCGCCGCCTGCACAAGGAAGCACCGGGCGCCTACCGCACGCGTCTGGATGAACTGCTGCTGGTGGCCCTGGCCCGCGTGCTGTGCCGACACAGCGGCCAGACCTCGCTGAGCGTGGCCCTCGAAAGCCATGGCCGTGGCGCCTTGCCTGCGCCCTACAGCGACGGCCTGGACATCGAGCGCAGCGTCGGTTGGTTCACCAGCCTGTACCCGGTGCGCCTGAGTCCGGGCCTGGGCGATCTGGGCACCGCCATCAAGGCGGTCAAGGAGCAACTGCGCCAGGTGCCGAACAAGGGCATCGGCTACGGCGCGCTGCGCTACCTGGGCCCGTCGTCCGCCCAGGCGTCGCTCGCCGAGCAGGCCTCGCCACAGGTGATGTTCAACTATTTGGGCCAATACGACACCGGCTTCGACGCTCAGCGCCTGTTCACCCTGGCCAGTGAACCGCAGGGCCGGCAGCGCGACGACGAGGCGCCGCTCAGCCATGCATTGACGGTCAATGCGCGCCTGGTGGAAGGCCAACTGCACTTCGACGCCCGGGCCGACGCCAGTCATTACAGCCCCTCGCAACTGGAGTGTCTGCTGGACGATCTGCGCGCCGAACTGAGCCTACTCGCCGCCCACTGCCTGGCCCCGGAGAACGCGGCACTGACGCCTGCCGACGTACCGCTGGCCGAACTGACCCAGGCTCAACTCGACGCCTTGCCCCTGGCCGCACGCGACGTGGAAGACCTCTATCCGCTGTCGCCTCTGCAGCAAGGCCTGCTGTTCCACAGCCTGCAAGGCGATGCCCAGGCGGCCTACGTCAATCAGATCGATGTGGTGCTCGAAGGGCTGGATCTGCAGCGGTTCCTGCAGGCCTGGGACAGCACCGTGCAGCAGCACGCCACCTTGCGCAGCGTGTTCCTCGGGCAAGGCGAACTGCAGGTGCCGCTGCAGGCCGTTCTGCGCCGCTGCCCGGCCGTGGCGCAGGTGGACGATGCCCGTGGGCTCACCCAGCAGGCGCTGGACGACTGGGCGGCTGCAGAGCGCTCGAAAGGGTTCGACCTCACCTGCCTGCCGCTGCAACGGGTGCAGTTGTTGCAGCTGGACGCCAACCGTTGCCGCATGATCTGGACCTTCCACCACATTCTGCTGGATGGCTGGAGCAGTGCGCGCCTGATCGGCGAGGTGCTGCAACGTTACGCGGGCGAGCAGCCGCTGGCGCCGCGCAGCCAGTATCGCGACTACATCGCCTGGTTGGGTACCCGCGACGGCGAGGCTGCGCAAGCGTACTGGCAGGCGCGTCTGGCGGTGCTGGACGGACCGACGCTGCTCGCTCAAAGCCTGCCGGCCCAGGACACACAGGGCCTGAGCGATGTAACCGGTCATGGGGTGATCCGCAGCGGCCTGTCGGCCCAGGACACCCAGCGCCTGCGCCAATTTGCCCGTCGCCAGCGGGTGACCCTCAACACCCTGGTGCAGGGCGCCTGGATTCTCTTGCTGCAAACCTACACCGGGCAGGCGCAGGTGGCGTTCGGCACGACCGTATCGGGCCGGCCCACGGCGCTCGACGATGCCGAGTCTGTGGTGGGGCTGTTCATCAATACCGTTCCGGTGATCGGCAGTGGCGAGCCGGGCGAAAAAGTGGGTGAGTGGCTGCGTGGACTGCAAGCCCGCAGCGCCGACGCGGGGGAGTACGAACACACGCCATTGGCGGACATTCTGCGTTGGGCAGGGTTGGGCGGGCAAAGCCTGTTCGACAGCCTGCTGGTGTTCGAAAACTACCCCGTCGACCACGCCATGCGCCAGCGCAGCGGCGTGCGTATCGAAGCATCGAGCACGCGTGAAGCCACCCATTATCCGTTGTCCGTGGCGATCTTCGCCGGTGAGACGCTGGACATCACCTTCGGCTACCGCCGCGATGCGTTTGCCGCGGCGCGCGTCGAGGCGCTGGTGCAGCACCTCAACAGCCTGCTGCTCGGTCTGATCGCAGACGCCCAGCAGCCGCTGGCGACGATCAGCCCGCTCGGCAGCCGCGAATACCGCCAGGTCATGGCCTGGGGCACCTCGGACTACGCACCGCACGCGTTCATCAGTGTGCAGCAGCGCATCGCCGCCCATGCCGCTGCCGATCCGCAGCGCGTCGCCTTGATCTGCGCCAGTGAGACCCTCACCCGAGGTGAACTGGAGCGGCAGGCCAACCGTCTGGCCCATGCCCTGATTGCCCGCGGCATCGGTGCGGAGATGCGCGTCGGCGTGGCGCTGCAGCGCTCCAATCGGCTGCTGGTGGCGTTGCTCGCCGTGGCCAAGGCCGGTGCCGCCTTTGTGCCGCTGGCGTTGGACTACCCCCGCGAACGTCTGGGCTATGTGCTGCAGGACAGCGGCATGAGCCTGCTGATCACCGAGCAGCTGGCGCACGAGAGGTTGCCCGAAATGCCGGGACTGCCGCTGCTCGACCTCGACCGCGAGGCGCTCGACGACTACAGCGAGCACGCCCCCGAGGTCGGTGTGCAGGCGCAGAATCTCGCCTACCTGATCTACACCTCAGGTTCCAGCGGCACGCCCAAAGGGGTTGCGGTCGCTCATGGTCCGCTGGCCATGCATTGCGCTGCCACCGCGCCGCTGTACGACATGAGCGAGGCCTCCCGCGAATTCCACTTCATCTCATTCGCGTTCGACGGCGCCCACGAGCGCTGGATGACCGCCCTGACTTGTGGCGCCAGCCTGGTGCTGCGCGACGAAGAACTGTGGTCAGCGGCGCGCACCTTGCAGACCTTGGCCGAACAGCAGGTCACCAACGCCGGCTTCCCGCCGGTGTACCTGACGCAGCTCGCCGCCGAAGCCCAGGCGCAGGGGCAGGCGCCAAAGTTGGACCTGTATTCCTTCGGTGGCGAAGCCATGCCCCAGGCCAACTTCGAACGCATCCGCCAGACCCTGGCGCCGCGCACCTTGATCAACGGCTACGGGCCCACCGAAACCGTGGTCACGCCGCTGGTATGGAAGGTCGCAGCGAGCCAAGCTTGTCGCTCGGCCTACGCCCCCATCGGCCGACCGGTGGGTGACCGTCGTGCCTACATTCTCGACGCGCGCCTGCAACCGGTGCCGGCCGGGGTCAGCGGCGAGCTGTACCTGGGCGGCAGCGGCCTGGCCCGTGAATACCATGACCGACCGGCGCTCAGCGCCGAGCGCTTCGTGCCGGATCCGTTCGGCGCACCCGGTGCGCGCATGTACCGCACCGGCGACCGCGTGCTGTGGGGCGCCGACGGGGTCATTGAATACGTGGGTCGCATCGACCAGCAGATCAAGATTCGCGGCTATCGCATCGAACCCGGCGAGGTCGAGGCCTGCATTCAGCAGCACCCCGAGGTCGAAAACTGTGTGGTGCTGGCCCGGCCTTCACCGTCCGGCGTGCGGCTGGTCGCCTATGGCGTGGCCACGTTGGCGGCAGATGAATCGACTCTGGAATCTCGGGTCAAGCAGGCGCTGGCCGAGCAGTTGCCGGACTACATGATCCCGTCCCGCTTGCTGTGGTTGCCGCAATTGCCGGTAACGCCCAACGGCAAGCTCGACCGGGCCGCGCTGCCGATTCCGGACTGGCACGCGCAGAGCGGCGATTTCCTTGCACCTCAGGGTGAGGTGGAGATCGTGCTGGCTGGCCTCTGGCAACAGTTGCTGGGCGTGGAGCGCGTGGGCGCGAACGAAAACTTCTTCGAGTTGGGCGGCGACTCCATCGTGTCCCTGCAGCTGGTTGGCCGGGCGCGCCTGGCCGGCGTGCTGCTGACGCCCAGGCAGGTGTTCGAACAGCAGACCATTCGGGCCCTGGCCCAGGTTGCCAAGCGCCAGGCAAGTGTCGTCCAGGCGCAGGGGCCGGTCACCGGTTCCGCGGCGTTGACGCCGATCCAGGCGTGGTTTTTCGAAAGCCCGATCAGCGCGCGGCAGCACTGGAACCAGTCCGTCCTGCTGCAGGCGACCGAGCCCCTGAACGCCACGCTGCTCGAAACGGCCCTGCAGACCTTGGTGGCCCACCACGACGCCTTGCGCCTGCGTTTCGTCGAGGACGACGACGGCCACTGGCAGCAGTCTCACGCCGAAACGGCCACAGTGCCGCTGGACCAGTTGCAGGTTACCGACAGCGCGCAAATGACCCAGGCGTGCAGTCGCAGCCAAGCCCTGTTGAATCTGAGCGAAGGCCCGCTGCTGCGCGCGCTGCTGCTCGATACGGCGCAGGGGCAGCGTCTGTTGCTGGTGGCTCACCACCTGGTGGTGGACGGTGTGTCGTGGCGCATCCTGCTCGATGATCTGCAACGTGTGTATGAACAGTTGCAGGCCGGCCGGACGCCGACCCTCGGGCACAAGACCAGTGCGTTCCAGCGCTGGGGCGAAGTGCTCCTGGAGCAGGCGCCTGCGCGCCTGGCGGAGCTGGATTTCTGGCGCGCTACGGTTGCGGCCGGGGCTGTCAGCCTGCCGCTGCTGGACGCTGCGGGCAGCCGCCGTCGTGACCAGGTCCGCGAGTGTCAGGTGCGCCTGGCCGAGCCCCTCACGCGTCAGTTGCTGACCCAGGCGCCGCAAGCCTATCGCAGCCGCGTCGATGAACTGCTGCTCACCGCGCTGGCCCGTGTGGTCTTGCGCGCCACCGGCGGTCAGAGTTTGCTGGTGGCTCTGGAAGGCCATGGTCGCGAGGTCCCGGCGCAATACAGCGATGTCGACCTGAGCCGCAGCGTCGGCTGGCTCACCAGTGTCTACCCGGTGCGCCTGCACACCGACCCCGAAGCGGACGCCGGCGTGGCGATTCGCGGCATCAAGGAACAGCTGCGCCGGGTTCCCGATCACGGTATGGGCTACGGCATCCTGCGCTACCTCGGCGAGCCGCAGGTGCGCGCCGAACTGGCTGTCGGGTCGCAACCCTCGATCACCTTCAACTACCTTGGCCAGACCGATCTGGGCATGGAAGCCCAGGGCTTGTTCCGCCTCGCCCGCGAGCGTGGCGGCGACGATCAGGCGCCCGATGCGCCGCTGGGCAATGAGCTGGTCATCAATGCCCAGGTGCGCCAGGGTGAGCTGCACATGAACTGGCAGTACAGCGGCGCGCGGCTCGCCTCGGCCTGGATCGAGGCTTTGGCCCAAGCCTGGTGCGACGAGTTGCAACAGCTCATCGAACATTGCCTGCAGCCGGACGCACAGCGTTTCACGCCTTCGGACTTCGCCTTGGCTGGGCTGGATCAAGCGACGCTGGATGGCCTGCAACTGCCCGTCGATACCGAAGCACTGTATCCGCTGTCGCCGTTGCAGCAAGGCATGCTCTTCCATGCCTTGCAATCGCCCGATGAAAGCCATTACCTCAACCAACTGAGCCTGGCCATCGACGGCCTGGATGCAGCCCGCTTCCAACAGGCCTGGGATACCACGGTCGCTCGCCATGACGTGCTGCGCACCGCGTTCCTCTGGGAAGGGTTGAGCCAGCCCTTGCAAGCCGTGCGGCGCAGCGTGCCGTCGGTGGTGCGCCTGCTCGACTGGCGTGACCGGAGCGAGGGCGACGGTGCGGTCGAGGCGTTGGCGAAGGAGGAGCGTGACGAAGGTTTCGATCTGGCGAGGGCGCCCTTGCTTCGCGTGCTGCTGGTACGCCTGGACGAGCAACGCTACCAGTTGATTCTCACCAGCCATCACCTGTTGCTCGACGGCTGGAGTTCGTCGCGGCTGATCGCCGAGGTGCTGCAGCACTATCGCGGCGCGCCGCCTGCCGAACCGGCCGGGCGTTTCGTCGACTACGTGCAATGGCTGCAGCAACGCGATCTGGCCGAGCGCGAACGGTTCTGGCGTGAACGCCTGGTCGATCTGCACGAGCCGACCTTGCTCGCCAGCACGGTGAGCGGCGCGGGCGAGGGCGTGGGTCACCGCCAGCACCTCTGGCAATGCGATGCGGCGACGACCGCACGCCTGAGCGCCATCGCCCGCCGCAAGCGGGTCACCTTGAACACCTTGGTGCAAGGTGCCTGGAGCCTGTTGCTGCAGCGCTACAGCGGGCAGGCCACGGTGGCGTTCGGCGCAACGGTGGCCGGTCGTCCGGCGCAGTTGCCCGAGGCCGAACGCACGTTGGGGCTGTTCATCAACACATTGCCGGTGATTCAGACGCCGCTCCCTCGGCAGCCGCTGGGCGACTGGCTGCGGCAGTTGCAGGGCGTGAACAGTGCGCTGCGCGAACATGAACACACACCGCTGTTCGAGATCCAGGGTTGGGCCGGGCAGGGTGGCCAGGCGTTGTTCGATACGCTGCTGGTGTTCGAAAACTATCCGGTGGAACAGGCCCTCGGCGAGGCCAGCGGTTTGCGTTTCTCACCCGTGCAGCGTCACGAAACCACTCATTATCCGCTGACCCTGGTGATCCACGCGGGGGCGCAGTTGCAGATCGAGTTCAGCTATCGCCAGGACGCGTTCATCGAAGCCGATGTCCTGCGCTTCAGCGAACACCTGGCCGGGCTGTTGGCGCAGTTTGAGGACAGCCAGCGTCCGTTGGCCAGCCTGACCTTGCTGAGCCCTGCCGAGGTCCAGCAGATCAAGGCGTGGAACGCGACCGATAGCGGGTATCAGCAGTATCCAAGCCTGCCGGCGATGATCGCCGAACAGGTGCGCGCTACACCCGATGCGCTGGCGTTGGTCCACGGCGACACGCGTTTGAGCTATGCGGAACTCGATGCCCGCGCCAATCAGCTTGCCCATTGGCTGCGAGGGCAGGGCGTTGGGCCGGATGTGCCGGTTGCGGTGTGTGCCGAGCGCTCGGTGGAGTTGGTGGTGGCGTTGCTGGGTGTGATCAAGGCGGGTGGCGCGTATCTGCCGCTGGACCCAGAGCATCCGCGGGAGCGGTTGCAGAGCATGCTTGAGGACAGTGGTAGCCCGTTGTTGCTGACTCAGAGTCATCTGTTGAACACATGGTCGGGCGAAGTCAGGGTGCCGGTGCACGCTTTGGAGCGCCTGCAGTTGGACGCGCAATCGATCACCTCGCCGAACGTCGTTATCAACCCGGAAAACCTCGTCTACTGCCTGTACACCTCGGGCTCTACCGGCAAGCCCAAGGCCGTTGGCAATCGCCACGCGGGTCTGCTCAACCGACTGCAATGGATGCAGGCTGAATACGGTCTTACCGCCCATGACCGGGTGCTGCAGAAAACCCCTTACACCTTCGATGTATCGGTATGGGAGTTCTTCTGGCCGTTGCTCAGCGGCGCCGCATTGGTCATGGCACCGCCCGGTGCGCACCGTGATCCCCAAGCGTTGCGCGAGCTGATCGTCGAGCACGGCATCACCACGCTGCACTTCGTGCCGTCGATGCTGCAAGCGTTTGTGTCGGCAGGCGAGTTGCCGGCCTGCACCTCGCTCAAGCGCATCATCTGCAGCGGCGAAGCCCTGCCGGCCGAGTTGCAGCGCCAGGTGCTGGCGCAGACCAATAGCGAGCTGCACAACCTGTACGGCCCGACCGAAGCGGCGATCGACGTCACCGCCTGGGCCTGCCGCGAAGACGGCAGCAGCGTGCCCATCGGCCGTCCCATCGCCAACGCGCAGATCCACATCCTCGATGCCGATCTCAATCCGGTACCGGTCGGCGTGGCGGGCGAGTTGTACATCGCCGGCGTCAACCTGGCGCGCGGCTACCTGGGTCGCCCTGCGCTGACCGCCGAGCGCTTCGTTGCCAACCCCTACGGCGAGCCCGGCTCGCTTATGTACCGCAGCGGCGACCTGGCGCGCTGGCGCGAGGACGGCGCCATCGACTACCTCGGCCGTCTCGATCATCAGGTGAAATTGCGCGGCCTGCGTATCGAGTTGGGCGAGATCGAAGCGGTGCTGCTGGCTCACCCGGCGGTGCGTGAATGCGTGGTCATCGCCGGCGACAACCAACTGCTGGGCTACTGGGTCGGCGACGCCGTCGATGAGGCCGCGCTTAAATTTCACCTCGGCCAGCACGTTCCTGAGTACATGGTGCCATGGCGACTGGTGCAACTCGAAGCGATGCCGCTGTCGGCCAATGGCAAGCTGGATCGCAAGCGCCTCCCACAGCCCGAGGGGCAGGGCAGCTCCGGTGCCCATGTCCCGCCGAGCACCGATGCAGAACGCGCCCTCGTGGCGATCTGGGCCGAGGTCTTGGGGCTGGAGCAGATCGGTGTCACCGACAGTTTCTTCGAGCTGGGCGGGCATTCGCTGAGCGTCATGCAGGTGCGCGCCCAGTTGCAGCAGCGTCACGGCTGTCACCTACCGATCAACGCTTTCTTCGATCACGTCACCGTGCAGAAGTTGGCCCGGCAACTGCCCAGCGACGTGTTCGCCGCAGCGGCCGATCACCGCGAGCGGCTGAACGACATGTCCCGCTGGCTGGATGAATTCGAGGTTTGAGATGAGTATCGACCCGCATCAAATCGCCCACCGGTTTGCCGAGCTGAGCCCCGAGCGTCGCCAGGCCTTCCTGGCTCGGCTCGAGGAAAACGGCATGCGCTTCACCGACCTGCCCATGGTCGCGGTGCCGCGCTCGCCCACAGCGCCGCTGTCGCTGGCCCAGCGCGGTCTGTGGATCGCCTGGCAGCGCGAGCCCGACAGCCCGGCCTACAACCTGGCGGGCGTGTTGCGCCTGGGCGGGCTGCTGAACGTCCAGGCGCTGGAGCAGGCCTGCAACGATCTGCGTGCCCGGCACGAAGCGCTGCGCACCTCGTTCGCCCAGGATGCCGATGGCGAGCCGCAGCAGTGCATTCATCCGCATCAGTTCCAAGCCCTGGTGTGCCTGGAACTGGACGAAGCCGGCTCGCAGCAGCGGGCTCGGGTATTGACCCGGGAGCCTTTCGATCTGATGGGCGCCCCGGCGCTGCGTCTGGAACTGCATCGCCTGGATGCGCAGCAGCATCGTCTGGTGATCGTGCTGCATCACATTCTCGCCGACGGCTGGTCCATCGGCCTGATCATCGAAGACCTGGCCGCCGCGTATGCCGCACGCTGCAAAGGCCACCCCGCGCAATGGCCGGCGCTGGCCGTGCAGTACGCCGATTACGCCGGCTGGCAGCGGCGCTGGCTGGAGGCGGGCGAACAAGCGCGCCAGCTCGACTACTGGCGCGAGCAACTGGGCGATGACCACACGCCCCTGGCGCTGCCGCTGGACCGTCCACGCAGTGCACAGCGCGATGCCCGCGGTGCCAGCGTCCGGGTGCAGGTAGCCGCCGACACCAGCGCGCGCTTGCGCAGCCTGGCCAAGGCGCAGGGGGCAACCACGTTCATGGCCATGCTGGCCGTGCTCAAGCTGCTGCTGGCGCGCCAGAGCGGCGCCGACCGCGTGCGCATCGGCTCGCCGTTGGCCAACCGCACCCGCGCCGAAACCCAGCGCGTGGTGGGCTACTTCACCACCCTGAGCGTGTTGAGCACCGCCGTCGATGAGCGGCAGAGCTTCACCGCGCTGCTGGATCGAGTGCGCAGCACCCTGTTCGAGGCCCAGGAACATGCGCAGCTGCCCTTCGACCAACTGGTGCAGGCGCTGGCACCGCCGCGCGAGGCCGGCACCCACCCGCTGTTTCAGGTCAAGTGCACCGAGCAACCGGCCAGCCGTCCGCAGCGTTTCGCCGAGCTGTCCATGAGCCTGGAAGGTTTGACCGCAGGGGAGGTGCATTTCGACTTGAGCGTCGACTTCACCGACCGCGCCGAAGGCATCGAGGTGTCGATCGCCTATGCCTGCGACCTGTTCGACGCCGTGCGCATCGAGCGCTTCGCCGCTCGGTTGTTGTCACTGACCGAAGCGGTGAGCCATGAGCCCGAACGGCGGCTGCTCGAATTGGCCGTTGAATGCGAGAGCGACGAGGGCGCACCGGCGGTCGAGGCCCAGGACGTAGTGAGCCTGTGGCACCACCAGCACCGCCTCGACCCGGATGCCGTCGCCTTGACCGGTGCCGGCATGAGTTTCAGTCGCGCACAGGTCGAACACGCAGCCGACGCCCTGGGCCAATGTCTGCTCGCACAGGGCGTCGGGCCCGGCGCACGGGTGGCGCTGCTGAGCGCGCGCACGCCGGCCATGGTCGTCGGTATCCTCGCGGTGCTCAAGTGTGGTGCTGCCTATGTGCCGGTCGATCCGCGCTGGCCGACAGAACGGCAGGCGGCGATATTGGCCGACAGCGGGGTCTGTCTGGTGCTGGGCGCCGATCCCCAGGTGCCGGGCCTTGCGTGGCTGGCCCTCGATCTGGACATGGACGCGCCGCCGTCGCCATCGCCGCTGCCCTGGCCGCGGACGGTGCCCGAGCTGCCGGTGTACCTGATCTATACCTCCGGCTCCAGTGGCACGCCCAAGGCCGTCGTCGCCACCCGTGGCAACCTGGCCGCCTATGTCGCAGGCGTCGGCCAGCGCCTGCAGTTGCCCGCGCAGAGCCGCTTCGCCATGGTCTCGACGGTGGCCGCCGACCTCGGCCACACGGTGCTGTTTCTCGCCCTCAGCCAGGGGGGTGTGTTGCACCTGGCCGACGAAGAGCAGGCCTTCGACCCCGATGCCTTCGCCCAATGGCAGAGCGAGCAGGGCAGCGACGTGCTGAAGATCACCCCCAGTCATTTGCAGGCCCTGCTCAATGCCCGCGATCCGCTGCATGTGTTGCCGCGGCACACCTTGATCCTGGGCGGCGAAGCGACGTCCTGGGCGCTGCTCGACGAGATTCGCCGGCTTGCTCCCCAGCTGCGTGTGTTCAACCACTACGGCCCCACCGAAACCACGGTCGGTGCGCTGTGCCAGAACGCCGCCGATGCCGATCGCCTGCGCGCGCGAACCTTGCCCATCGGCACGCCGCTGCCCGGCGTACAGGCGCGTGTGCTGGATGCCTACCTCAACCCGGTGGCCGACGGCGTGGTCGGTGAGTTGTACCTGGGTGGCGTTGGCGTGACCCAAGGGTACTCAGCGCGTGCGCAGCTGACCGCAGAGCGATATGTGCCCGATCCCTATGGCGCGCCCGGTGCGCGTTTGTACCGCAGCGGTGATCGCGTCCAGCGTTTGCCCGACGGCAGCCTGGAGTACCTGGGGCGCAGCGACGATCAGGTGAAGATTCGCGGCTATCGCGTCGAGCCGGGGGAGGTCGCCACGGCCATTCGCCGCTTGGCCGGCGTCGGCGAGGCGGCGGTGATCGCGGTCGCTGGCGAAGACGGCGCTCACCAGTTGCACGCGTATGTGGTGCTGACGGCTGAGACCGACGTGGCCACGTTGCGCCAGTCCCTGACAAGCCAGGTGCCGGACGCGCTTGTGCCGTCTCACTGGACCGTGTTGGACAAGTTGCCGCTCACCGCCAATGGCAAACTCGATCGGCGGGCCTTGCCCACAGTGGAGCCGGCGCTGCCGACCCGCGAGGGCCCACAGGGGCCGACCGAGCAGGCCCTGGCGCAGCTGTGGTGCGATCTGCTCGGGCGCAGCGATATTCCACGCAGCGCATCGTTTGCCGAACTGGGCGGCGACTCGCTGCTCAGCCTCAAGCTGCTCGCGCGCATCCGCAAGCAGGGGCTGCAAGGCGAGCGTAAGCTGACCCTGGCGGACGTGCTCAATGCCTCCAGCCTTGCTGCCTTGGCGGAGCGCCTGACACCGCCGCCGGTGGCCGAGCCCGAGGTGGTGTTTCTGAGCCGTTCCGGCCATGGCGCGCCGCTGTTCTGTCTGCCTGGGCTGATCGTCAACAGCAGCGAATTCAAGCCATTGGCGGCCGCACTGGGCGAGGATCGGCCGGTGTATGGTTTCGTCAGCCATGTCTACACCGAGCAGCGCTGGCGCGGCTACCACGTGCTGGCGCTGGCCAGCGAATACGCCGAGTACATCGTCCGTACCGTCAAGGGGGGCCGCTGCGCCTTGCTCGGCTGGTCATCCGGAGGCGAACTGGCGCTGGAAACCGCACGCTTGCTGCAAGGACGCGCCCAGGTCGAGTTCCTCGGCCTGGTAGACGTGTTCGAATCGGTGCCCTTTCATCCACGCCAGCCACTGGACGCTGGCACCCGGGATCGCGCGCAGCCGCTGCTGGAACACTGGCTGGCGCGTTCGGCCATGGCGACGCAATGGCGCGGGTTGTTCGCGCTGATGGACGCGCGCGAACGCGACGCGTTGGCCGAGCACGTACTGGCCCACGAGGGCCAGTTGCCCTGCGACGGACCGGATCTGCTGTCCCGCGAATTCGAGCAATGGGCATTGCTCGACAAGCGCTTGAAAGCCGCGCGCCATGTGCTCGAACCCCTGGTCATAGCGGCGCACGTCTGGCAGGCCGAGGACTCCCTGACCCGTAGCGAGCGCCTGCGCGACTGGAACGGGTTGGTCGAGGTGGTTGAGCAGCGCTGTGTAGCGGGTGCGCATCACCTGGACATCGTCCGTCACCCCGGCTTCATGGTCGATCTGGCGCAGGCCCTGAAGACCCTCGAAAGGGGCAAGCGACCAGAGGTGGCTAAATTCGCCGAGGCCACGAGCGTCTTCTAGGAACACGTCACCCGAAGGCCGCAGGCAACCCGGCGGCCTTCGCTCCCTCACCCTCTTCTGGAAGGAATCGGTCACATGACGCAGCACCTTACCCCGACGGCTCCCCACGACCTCATCGGCATCGGTTTCGGCCCGTCCAATCTGGCCCTGGCCATTGCCTTGCAAGAGCGCGCAGAGCAGGGCGGCCGGTCGTTCGACGCGCTGTTTCTGGAGCGTCAGCCCGACTATAGCTGGCACGGCAACACCCTGGTCGCCCAAAGCGAACTGCAGATTTCGTTTCTCAAGGACCTGGTGACCCTGCGCAACCCCTCCAGCCGCTTCTCGTTCGTCAACTACCTCAAGGCCCACGGTCGCCTGGTGGACTTCATCAACCTGGGCACCTTTTACCCCTGCCGCATGGAGTACAACGACTACCTGCGCTGGGTCGCGCAGCAGTTCGCCGAGCAGAGCCGCTATGGCGAGCAGGTGCTGCGGGTCGAACCGATCGTGGAAGGGGATGGCCGGGTGCAGCGCCTGAACGTGGTCAGCCAGCACCAGGGCCGCGAAGTCCAGCGCCAGGCCCGCTCGGTGATCGTCAGCACCGGCGGCACGCCGAAGATCCCTCAGGCGTTCGCCCCGTTCAAGGACGACCCACGGGTGTTCCACCATGCCCGCTACCTGTCGGCCATGGCCACTCAACTCTGCAGCCGTGGCGAGCCGATGCGCATTGCGGTGGTGGGCGCAGGGCAGAGCGCCGCCGAGGCGTTCATCGACCTCAACGACAGCTACCCCAACGTTCAGGTCGACATGATTCTGCGCGCCGCCGTGCTCAAGCCGGCGGACGACAGCCCGTTCGTCAACGAAATCTTCGGCCCGGATTACACGGACCTGGTGTTCAATCAGCCCGAAACCGAACGCGAGCGTTTGATCCGCGAGTACCACAACACCAATTACTCGGTGGTGGACCTGGACCTGATCGAGCGCATCTACGCCATGCTCTATCGCCAGAAAGTCTCCGGCGTCGAGCGCCATGGTTTCCTCTGCCGACGCATGATCGAAAGCGCCACTGACGTCGATGGCCGCGTGCAACTGCAACTGCGCGACCTGGCCACCGGCAGCACCGAAGCGCGGCGTTACGATGCGGTGATTCTGGCCACCGGTTACGAGCGTCGCTCGCATCGCGAGCTGCTCGCTCCACTGAAGGACTATCTGGACGACTTCCGGGTCGACCGCGACTACCAGTTGATCGCCCGCCCGGAGCTTGAAACGCCGGTCTTCATCCAGGGCTTCAGCCAGCATTCCCACGGCCTGAGCGATACGCTGCTGTCGGTGTTGCCGGCTCGTTCGGGAGAGATCGCCGCTGCCCTGGAGCAGCGCCTGGAGGGCGTCGACCAGGCCCGCCCGAACGTCGCACGCCGCGCGGTCGGACGAAGCCTCTCGGCGTGATGGCTGAACAGGAGCGGCGGATCGGATATGCTGGGTGAATGATGCTGTTTCTCATTCACTTGCTCACATGACCACAGGTGCCAGGGGCTGATGATAGACGTGCTTGCGCCGCTGTTTCGCGGCGATTTCGAAGCCTACCGGGACGTGTTGGTGCTGGCCGACGATCCGCGGCCAGCCATGGTGTACGACGAGCTGCTGGCGCCCGATGCCTTCGCCGAGCTTCAGCGGCGATTCGGTCAGCGCTACAGCGGCGATGATCGCCGTGCCTGGGTGTCGTTGTGGGCCAAACACTACATCGTCAAGCTGTTGCCGCCGGTGATGGGCGCCACGTTGCTGTTGCGCTGGCGCCTGCCGCTGGGGCTGGCCGACACGGCCTTGTTGCTGGACGAAGGCGCGCTGCCGCAAGGCTTTCGTCTGAGCGACAAAGGCGCGCCGTTCGCCGCCGATGTGAACGAGCCGTTCGAGCTGTTCGCAGGCCTGCTCGACGATCACCTGCAGCCGTTGTTCCAGGCCCTGGCCAGCCAGACCAGGCTCTCGCCCAAGGTGCTGTGGAGCAACGCCGGCAACTACTTCGAAAACCTGCTCAACCTGATGGCCAAGGCCGGCATGCCTGCCGAACGCCTGACGCCGGGCCGCGCTCTGCTGGAAACCAAGACACGCCCCGATGGCACCCGCAACCCGCTGTTCCAGCCGGTGCGCTACCTGCCCATCGACGACGCCAGCGGCCAACCCACCTTGCGCCGCGAACGCAAGGTCTGCTGCGTGCGTTATCTCTTGCCCGAGCTCGAACTGTGCGGCAATTGCCCGCTGAAGGTGAATCCCGCCAGGGTACCGGCCTGATTCAGTTCGGCATCGGCACTCAGTAGTGGAAGCTGATCGCCGAGCCATCGCCCGGATGCGCCATGACTCCCATGCGGATGCCGTAGATCGACTCCAGCACTTCAGCGTTCATCAGCTCAGCCGGTGGCCCCTGAACGAGTAGCCGCCCGCTGTGCAACGCCACCAGGTGATCGCAGTAACGCGCAGCCATGTTGATCTCGTGTAGCACCACGACCACGCCCAGGTCCAGCTTGTGGCTCAGTTCACGGATCAGGCCCAGCACTTCGATCTGATGAGCGATGTCCAGCGCCGAGGTCGGTTCATCGAGCAACAGGTAGCGGCTGTTCTGCGCCAGCAGCATGGCCAGCCAGACCCGCTGGCGTTCGCCGCCGGAGAGGTTGTCGACCAGACGCTCGGCATAGGCGCGGGTGTGGGTCAGCTCCAGGGCCTGTTCGACCTGGGCATGGTCCTCTTCGCTCATGCGTCCCAGCGCGCCATGCCACGGGTAGCGACCAAAGCGCACCAGTTCACGGACGCTCAGGCCGTCGGCGGCCGGCAATTGCTGCGGCAGGTACGCCACCTGCCGGGCGAACTCGCGGTTTTTCCAGTCCGCCAGGGGCACGCCATCGAGCTTGACCGTGCCGTGGCTGGCGGCTTGCTGGCGGGCCAGCATCTTGATCAGGGTCGATTTGCCCGAGCCATTGTGCCCGATCAAGCCGATGATCTGGCCGTGGGGCAGGGTCAGGTCGAGGGGGTGCAGGAGGGTGCACTCGGGAATGCAGAAGGACGCGGCCTGCAACTCGAACATGGAAGGGTCCTGAAAAGAAAGACGCTAATCTAAACGAGATAAGAACCATCATCAAAGGGTGGGGGTTGAATTGATTGCCATCCTGACCGGCTCCGAGCTGCAGCGAAATGAGCCTGGGGCAAGACCAGAAAACGTTACTCAAGTGGTTGTAATAGAGGTTTTACATCTGCTGGATCACCGCGAGCTTGACCGGTAAGCGTCTGGCGCCTGGGGTCGATCGGACCAGGTTCTACGGGGGGATCCCGCCGTCTCATAAATAATCGTATGGTCACATTTCAGATCTTAATCGCAAAAGGCCATCGCTCGATTGACGCTCCGGCGACCTGTCGTGGTTAATAGCTTCGACGCTATTTCACCCAGAGGTCGCTGCCATGTTCGGAACGTTTCCCCGCAAAAAACTAGCCCTCAGCGCCCTGACCGGCCTGGCGCTGCTTATCGGCGCGGACGGCGCGATGGCGGCGCAGACCTTGCGTCTGGCCCATGCATCGAGCTCTGAAAGCCTGATCAACCAGGCCATGGTGCGTTTCGCCGCGCAGGTCAGTGAACAGACCAAAGGCGAGCTGAAAGTACAGCTCTATCCGGACGGCCAGTTGGGTGACGAGGCCCCGATCGTCGATTCGGTCGGCGCCGGAGCGATCGATATCGGCCTGGGCGGTTCGACCGACGGCATCGACCCGCGTCTGAATGCCCTGTCGCTACCTTTCCTGTTCAAGGACGCCGCTGCGGTCCACGCCTACCTGGATAGCCCGGCCGGCAAGAAATTCCTGACCATGGGTCAGGACCATGGCTTCGTAATGCTCTCGGCCCTGGACTCGGGTTTTCGCCAGTTCGCCAACAGCAAGCACCGCGATCTTCAAGCCTGCTGACCTCAACGGTCTGAAGATCCGCACTCCGCCCAACCCGGTCATTCTGGCCACCATCAAACAGCTTGGCGCCCTGGGCCAGTCGATCCCGTTCGGCGAGGTCTACACCTCGTTGCAATCGGGCGTGGTGGATGGGGTCGAGCCTGAGCTGCGCGATTTCTACGACCAGAAGTGGTTCGAAGTGGCCAAGAACGTCTCGGTGTCGAACTACGTGTGGTCTGCCAACTTCTGGTTCATCAACAAAGACCGTTACGAAGGCCTGGACGACAGCGAGCGTGCCGCGCTGGACAAAGCCGTCGTTGACGCCACCGCCTGGTATCGCTCCCAGCTCGAAGCGGTCTACGCGAAGATCAAGACCGAAATGGAAGCCAAGGGCGTGAAGTTCAACGAGGTCGACACCGGCCCGTTCCGCGAGCTGGCCGGCCCGGTCTACGCCCAGTTCGGCAAGGTCTGGGGTGAAGACTTCGTCAATCAGTTGCGTCGCGACGCCCAGGGCCAGTAACCATGTCTATTTCCCAACACCCGGACCTGCCGCCCAAGGGCTGGCCGGAGCGTACGTTGGCGGTGGCCGGTGCGGTGATGTTCACCGTGACCTTCCTGGCCATCCTGGCCGGGGTGTTCTCGCGCTATTTCAACCTGCATGGGTTCGAGTGGTCATTCGAGATCGCCACCCTCGGCTTCATCTGGGTGACCTTCATCGGCACCGTGATTGCCGAGATCCGCCATGAAAACGTGCGCTTCCAGGGCCTGGCCAACCTGTTGCCGGCCCCTGTTCAGCGAGGCCTGGACGCCTTCGCCAGCCTGGCTCTGCTGTGCATCAGCGGCTGGTTGCTGTACAGCGGCAGTGCGTTCATCGCGCGCACCGGTTGGGCGCCGACGCCGGTGCTGCGCTGGCCAGCGGGCTTGAGCTCGGCAGCGCTGGTCAGTGCCGCCGCCATGCTTGCCGTCCTTGCGCTGATCCGCCTGATCCGCCTGACTCGTAGCGGAGTTCGCCCATGACCGTCCTGATCTTGTTCCTGGCATTCGTGTGCCTGTTGCTCGCCGGTCTACCGGTGGTGTGGGCCATGGCGGGTGGCACCATTGCCGCCTTGCTGTTCGGCGATCTGCACCTGCCATTGGCCTGGCTCGCCCAGCAAACCCTGCGCGGCGCCGACTCGTCCACCCTCGCTTCAATCCCATTGTTCCTGCTGGCGGGCGAGTTGATGAACCGCGGCGGGCTCACCCTGCGCATCATGCGTGTTGCCGAACATTGCTTCGGTCGGCTGCGCGGCGGTCTGGGCCTGGTCAACGTTGCCACCGCCTTTGTCTATGGCGGCCTCACGGGCTCGGCCACCGCTGACACGGGCACCGTGGCCAAGGTGATGATCCCGGTGATGGAGGAGCGAGGCTATCCGCGGGCATTCGCTGCCGCGGTGACCGCTGCGTCCGGCACCCTGGGCATCATCGTTCCGCCCAGCGTGATTCTGATCATGTTCGGCGTGCTGACCAACACCTCCATCGGCGGCCTGTTCATGGCCGGGGTCATCCCGGGCGTCATGCTGGCGGCGGTATTCATGGTCACGGCATACGTGGTCGGCGTTCGCGAGCACTTTCCCAAGGTCGAGGGCAAGATGGACTGGGCCGAACTGCGCCGAGACCTGTTGGGTGCCTTGCCGGCCTTGCTGATGCCGATCATGGTGCTGGGCTCGATCGTGACCGGCTTTGCCACGGCTACCGAGGCCGCCTCGTTGTCGGTGCTCTACGCGCTGGCGGTGGGCACCGTGATCTACCGACAGTTGGGCTGGCGTGATCTGTTCCCTGCTGTGACCGAAGCGGTGACGATTACCGGCTCGGTGATGATCATCATGGCCGTCGCCATGCCGTTCGGCTGGATACTGACTTTCGAACTGGTACCGCACACCGTGGCGTCGTGGATCGTCGATATGCACACCGGGCCGTTGATGACCATTCTGCTGGTGATTCTGGTGCTCAAGGTGGTGGGCTTCTGGCTCGATCTGGGCCCTGCAATGATCATCCTCGCGCCGATCCTGGTCCCCGTGGCGAAGGCCGCCGGTTTCGAGCCGTACCAGATTGGCCTGATCTTCACCATGACGCTGGGCTGGGGACTGTTCACACCGCCCATCGGCACCAATATCTTCGTGGTGTGCAACGTCGGTCGCATCGAAATCGGTGCCGTATCGCGCCGGCTGATTCCGTTCTGGATCGCCACCGCATTCGCCATCGCCCTACTGGTCTTCTTCCCTGGCCTGACCCAGTGGCTGCCACGTGTCATGGGCTACTGAGCCCCCTCATTGTGTAGAGAAATGCAGATGAAACATTTGATCGGTGGAATTTCCAGCGGCGGCCGCGCTTTGCCTGAAATCGATGGCCAGGCCTTCGGTGTCGGCCGCAGTGAAGGGCCTTGGCTGTGGGATGAGCAAGGCGTGCGCTATGTCGATACCGCCATGGGCTTTGGCGCGACGATGCTAGGCCATGCCCAGGCCCAGGTCGTCGCGGCCAGCAGCGCCGCCCTGCGCAATGGCCCGATGCCCTCGTTCGCGCATGCCGACGAGGAGAGCGCCGCCGCGGCGCTGGCACGCTTCACTGGCGAGCTCAGCCAGGTGATCTTCGTCAACACCGGCAGTGAAGCGGTGCACTTGGCTTGCCGAACCGCTCGGGTAGCCACCGGCCGCACCCGCATTGCCAAGTTCGCCGCAGGTTACGACGGCTGGTACGACGCGGTGGCCTTTGGCAACGCTGGGCAACCGGCGGCGCTGATGGCGGGTACCGAGCGGCCTGAACAGGACGGCATGCTGCTGTTGCGCTATAACGATTTCGCTGACGCCGAGCAGTTGTTCCGCGACTGCGGCGAGATTGCCGCCGTGGTGGTGGAGCCGGTGTTGGCCAATGCCGGCTGCATCGTGCCGGCCCCAGGCTATCTGAAGCATCTCAGCGACCTGGCCCACGCCAACGGCGCGTTGGTGATCCTCGACGAAGTCTTGATGGGGCTGCGCCTGCATCCTGGTCTGAGCGGGACCCTGCTGGGCGCCGAAGCGGACCTGGCCACCGTCGGCAAGGCCATCGGCAGCGGGGTGCCGGTGGCCGCCCTGGTGGGCAAGCCGGAGTACATGGGGTTGTTCGAGCAGGGCAAGATCATCCGTGCGGGGACTTACAGCGGCGCGCCACCGGCATGCGCAGCGGTACTGGCCACGTTGAAACAGTTGGCGAGCGCTGACTACCCGGCCTTGCTTGCGCGTGGCGACCAGCTGCGCGCCGATCTGGTGGCTGCCTTCGCGCAGAAGGGGATAGCGGTCAGCACCACCGGCTACGGCTCGGTGTTTACCTTGTGGCGTTCGGCAACACCACCGCTCACCTACGCCGAAGCCGTGCAGGTGGCTGACAGCGACTGGACCCTCGCCCTGCACAAGGCCTTGCGTCGCCAGGGCGTGATGACCATGCCGTTCGCCTTTGGCCGGGTCTACCTGACCTTCGCCCACGACGAAGAGGCCCTGCAAATGCTGCTCGACGGCTACAAGGCCGCAATCGCCTTGCTGTGAGGCGCGATCGCCGCCCGGAACCGGTCAAGGACGAAGTGGGCCAGGCGGCGAGTGTTGAGCAAGGCATGCTCGGGCATCAGCAACGCCAGTTCAATGCTCGGCAGTTCCGGAAGCTGCTCGCCACGCAGAATTCGCCAGCCTGGCGGCACCACGGACGCCGGCAGCACCGTGACCGCCGTACCCAAGCGCACCGCATGCATCACGCCAGGTAGATGCGATGAGGAACTGACCACCCGCCACGGCGTACCGAGGCGGTCCAGTGCTTCGATGATCTGCGGCCTTGCCCGGCAACTGTCGGTGAACAACGACAACGGCAGGGTGTGTTGCTGTTCGGGGAAGTGTTCTGGCGATGCGCACCACAGCATCGGTTCGCAGCGCAGCAGCTCGCCCTGCAGCTTGCCATTGGCACGGGTGATGATGGCGATATCGATGCTGCCTTCGGCAATCATCGCTTCCAGACGCGAGGAAAAATCACAGATGATCTCCACCTGAAGATGAGGATGACGCTGCGTGAACGCCTGCATCAGTTCACAGCCCAGGGTCTCCAGGTAATCATCCGGCATGCCGATGCGGATGCGTGTGGCTTCCTGGCCACATTCGAGGGCCGTGAGTGCCTCATCTTCGAGCATTTGAATGCGCCGCGCATAGCCGATCAGGCGTTCGCCGTGTTCGGTCAGGGTCACTCCGCGACGTGAGCGCTCCAGCAATTTGCGGCCGACCCTGGCCTCCAGCCGACCGAGCATCAGGCTCACGGCCGCTTGTGTCTTGCCGATCCGCTCACCGGCGGCGGTGAAACCGCCGTAATCAATGACCGCAACGAAGGCGGCAAGACAGTCTGTGTCGAGATGGCGCATGGGGAAGGGTCCCTCGGTGAAAAGACAGCGGGCTGACGTGATCATGCACGTTTCATTCCCATACCTTCACCGGCGGAGGGCCAGGCGCACCAGAGCGCTCAGCTCTCGTTGCGCAGCGCCAGCAAATGCTTCATCTCCTCGCCCCGCAACGGCGGGCTGAGCAGGTAACCCTGGACGAACGGGCAATCCAGCGATTGCAGACGGTCCAACTGGTCCTGGGTTTCCACGCCCTCGGCGACGATGTCGACGCCCAGCGCGCTGCCCAGTGACAGGATGCTGGTGACGATCGCAATGGTGCGGCGGTGGGTCATCATGCGCGTGACGAACGAGCGGTCGATCTTGATCGAATCGATCGGGTAGCGGTCGATGTAGCCCAGCGAGCTGTAGCCGGTGCCGAAGTCGTCCAGTGCGATGTGCACGCCCAGCTTGCGCAAGTCGGCCAGGGCGATGGCCACGGTTTCCGGTTCGTTGAGAAACACCGATTCGGTGATTTCGATTTGCAGGTCGCGTGGGCTCAGCGACGTGCTTTCCAGAATCTGCGCGACCTTCGCTACGAATCCCACATGATTGAGTTCAGCGCCGGAGACGTTGACGTTCAGTCGCAACCCCGCAGCGGGGCTGGCGTCCCAGCGCTTGATCTCGGCGCAGGCCGTCTGCATGACCCAGCGGCCCATCTCGTGGATGATGCCGATGTCTTCCGCCACGGCGATGAACACGTCGGGCGGTACGTTGCCGAGCACCGGATGCTGCCAGCGAACCAGCGCTTCGACGCCGGCGATGCGGCGCGAGCCGGCGTGGAAAATGGGCTGGTAGACCAGGTAGAACTCTTCGCGCGCCAAGGCGTGTTTCAGCGCATTGCGCATCAACAGCAGGTCCACCGCCGCCTGGCGCATGGACAGGTCGAACAGCGCCCACTTGCCTGGGCCTTGCTTCTTCGCGGCATACATGGCGACGTCGGCGTCGCGCACCAGATCTTCGGCACCGGTGTGCGCGGCGTCGAGGGTGACGATGCCGACACTGCACGAGGTGAAGATCGCCTGACCCTCGACTTCGACGGCAACGCCGAGTGCCTGGATAACGCGTTTTGCGGTCTCGATGGCCGTGTGCTTGGACGCCTCGCCGGTGTGGAGGATGGCAAACTCGTCGCCACCGATGCGCGCCAGGACTGCATTGCCGGTGAGGCAGGATTGCAGTCGCTGCGCCACGATCTGCAACAGGATGTCGCCGGCGCGGTGACCCATGCCGTCGTTGATGTATTTGAAGCGATCCAGGTCCAGGTACAGCACCGCCGCATCGCGCTCGGCCTGGGCCAGATTGAAGACCTCCTGGATCTGCGCCATGAAGTAGGCGCGGTTCTTCAGACGGGTCAGGTCGTCGTGGAAGGCCGCGTAGGTCAGCTCTTCCTGGATCCGCTCGCGCTCCACCAGGCGCGAACGCAGCGCCACCTGTTCCTCACGGTCGATCTGGGCTTGCCTGAGGCCTTCTTCGGCTTCCTTGCGCTCGCTGATGTCGCGCTGCACCGACACCCAGTGGGTGAACCAGCCTTTTTCGTTGGCCACGGGCACGATGCTCAATTGCACCCAGAATCGGGTGCCATCGCGGCGCGTGTTGATCAGTTCGACCTCGACCGGTTGCCACCGGGTCAGCGCGTCGCGGATCTGATCCAGGGTGCTGCGATCGGTTTCTTCGCATTGCAGGATGCGCGGTGTCTTGCCGACGATCTCTTCCAGGCTGAACCCGGTGGTCGCCAGAAAGGCCGGGTTGCAGTAGACGATGCGCGGGCCGGGCAGGTCGATCGGCTCGGCTTCGGTGATCAGGATCGCATCCTTGGCATGCACGACCACCGACTCCAGCAGGCGCAGCCGCTCGATGACCCCGGTGGGGCCGTTGCTGACCGCCGGGGGCGGAGCGGTGTGGTACAGGGCGACCGAGTGGGTCTTGAGCGCATAGATCTGCGCAGCGCTGAGCAACTTGAACGGCGGTGTCAGCGCCAGCAGGACGATGCCGGCGAGGACATCGCTGCTGTCCTTTACAGCGATGCACACACGGTAGGTGTCTGCGAGCGACCCCAGGAAATCGGGCACCGAGTGGATGAAGGGCGAGCCGTCGCCGATGTCGACCACGTCGCCGTAGGACATCAGCATGCGCAGCCAGGACTCGGTGGCGGCATCGACCGGCACGTCCCGTGTCGTACCGTAGGCGGCGGTCACCCGCCAGGCACCGGGTGGACCCTCGATGAGCAGGCCGCCGCAACACTGAGTGATGGCCGCCGCTGCCTGGACCAGACCTTTCAAAGCGGTGTTCGATGTAGCGTTTTCGGGAACAGCTGCAAGCATATGAAGGATCCAAGCAAGGAGGGGAGCGGCGACCTCCTGTCACGACATGTCATTTTGACATCATGGTGACATTAGCACTACGCCTACCGGTCGGACCCCCTCTACGCATTTAAATTGCGCGACCGCCTTTTATTTCCCGGCAGGCGGGGACGGGCAGCGATCAACGGTCGTCTACCCGGCGCCAGCGGTCGTGCCTGCATGCTCCCCTGGTTTGCTCAGAAATACTTCAACCAGCCAATGTCACGGCGGCGTTGCTTGAGTTGCGCGAACCAGCGGGTGGGGAAGTACAGTGCGACGGCGAGTGCCACGGTCCACAGCCAGATCCCGGTCAGGCTGTCGAAGCCGTAGTACTTGCCCTGATTCAGGCCCCAGATCTGCACCGCGATCAGGTACATGGCTTTGAGCACCAGCAGGTGCAGCACATAGAAGAACATCGGCGCGCCGCCATAGCGTGACAGCACTTCGAGCACCGGGCGGCCTTCGAGGCGCTGGAACAAGGCAAGCAGCAGCAGGCCGGCGCCCATGGTGGGCATCAGGTACAGCAGCGACGGTGGGTACTTGGTCAGCGACATGAAACTCATGAAGGTGCGGACGTTGTCGTCCAGCACGCTCCACGGCTTCTCGCCGTAGCCGTTCAGGTAGCGGATGGCAATGAACCCCACCAGCAAACCCACACCCCAGTTCAGCAGCAGACGCAGGCGCCGTGCCGGGTCGGCGTCGCGACCGAACCAGGGTCCGGCGCAGTAGCCCAGGGCGATCAGGCCGATCCACGGCAGGATGGGGTAGGTCGTGCGCGCGCGGGTGAATTCGGTGATTTCCAGGAACGCGCGCTGGTGCAGGATCGACCAGATCTCGAAGAAGGGCGACTCTGCGTTCAGAACGATGCCGTCCAGCAGGTTGTGGCCGGCGACGATGACGACACCCACGATCGCCAGCGCAGTACGGGGCAGATGGATGAGCGCGGCCAGCGCGATCATGCTCAGGCCGATGGCCCAGATCACTTGCAGCCACAAGGTGGTGGGCACCAGGGTCGCGTTCCAGGCGAAGTTGACCAGCGTCAGTTCCAGAAACACCAGAAACAGTCCGCGCTTGAGGAGGAATATCGAGACTTCCCGTGGGCTATGGGATTGCCCGTACAACCAGGCCGAGAGGCCGGTAAGGAAAACGAACACCGGAGCGCAGACCATGCTGCTGATGCGGGTGAAGAACAGTTCGGGAGGCGTGTTGACCGGATCCATGGGATCGCTGACCTGAACATGCAGGAAAAACGTTTCGCGCACGTGGTCGACGAGCATGAACAGCATGACCAATCCACGTAGTGCATCGATCGCCAGCATGCGCGTGCGCGATTGGGCTTGGGTGGAGGCTGTGGAAAGCGTGCGTGTAAGGGGCGGCGAAGCAGCGGCGTCGGCCATGGGCGGGCATCCATGAATGAATTGGGATGCGAATGTTACGATATAACGTGTAAATTTGAAATTGCCGCTGTGCGAGCGGTTCTCTTGGGAGCGTTCACCGGCCGCAAAAAACGCCACGGTGTGTCATGGGAAACCGGTGAGACCCTTCGCGGCCACGGACCGCTCCTACGCGGCACTCCTTGCAGGAGCGGTCATTGGCCGCGAACAGGGCGGCGCCGTGTATCAGGCAGTCACCGATCAGGCACTCTCTTCCTGCTGCAGGCGCTTGATCAACGCCTCAGCCGCAGCTTGCGAGGACGCAGGGTTCTGCCCGGTGATCAGGTGCCCATCCTCGACCACATAGCTGCCCCAGTCAGGACCTTTGGAATACTCACCGCCATTGGCTTTGAGCATGTCTTCGACCAGGAAGGGCACCACATCCGTCAGCCCGACCGCGTCTTCTTCGGAGTTGGTGAAGCCTGTGACCTTCTTGCCTTTGACGATGGAATCGCCATCGGGCGACTTCACGTTCTTGAACACACCCGGTGCATGGCAGACGGCAGCGACCGGCTTGTTGGCGGCATAGAACGCTTCGATGACGGTTTTCGAATCGGTGTCTTCGGCCAGGTCCCACAGCGGACCGTGCCCACCGGGATAGAACACGGCATCGAAATCGTAGGGGTCGACTTCGCTCAGCGGAAAGGTGTCGGCGAGGGCAGATTTGGCCTGTGCATCGTCGGCGAAGCGGCGGGTGGCGTCGGTCTGCGCATCCGGCTCGTCGCTCTTGGGGTCCAGTGGTGGCTGGCCGCCCTTGGGCGACACCAGGGTCACATCGGCGCCGGCGTCGATGAAGGCATAGTAGGGGGGCGGCGAATTCTTCCAGCCAGAAGCCGGTTTTCTTGCCGGTATCGCCCAACTGATCGTGGGACGTGAGAACCATCAAGATCTTCATGCACATTTCTCCTGCAGGTGTGGGGATGCAATGCACGGCATTGCCCGGTTCCATGTTCAGAAAGCAAAGTGTTCAGAAAGCACAGTGTTCAGAAAGCACATGCACGCAGACGTTCAAGACAATCCCCCGGCGCCTCTCGCGCCGAACCGAAGGAACGCTGGCGGATCACTCCAGTCAGTTGCTGCAGGGCCGAGCGCGCCCACCCGTCCGCTACCAAGAGGAGATGTCCCATGGCACCCGCATCCGTTCAATACCGCTTCAACGGTGAGCCGCGCACCTGGACGCCGCCGGCTCGGATCGAGCCAGGCCTCCACGCTGTGGTGATGCACCTGCTGCAATTGCACTTTGGCGACGGCGAAAACAGCCTGGTGATGCCCACCGCCGAGGACAGTGATGAGCAGGTTCTGGAGCAGGCGGCACGGATGGGGCTGACCGATATCCAGCTTCCCGGTACTCCCCCCAACTAGGCGCTGACCGCCCGGTACAGCGCGCGGATCAGGTCGGACTGAGTGATGATGCCCACCAGACGGCGCTCGCTGTCGATGATCGGAATGTGTCGATGGCCGTTCTCCGAAAACACCGGCACCAGCTCGGTCAGCAGCCGATCGGCGCTGGCGACGCGGACCGAGCGAGTCATGATCTGCCCGACGCTGCTGGTCGTCGGCCGATTGCGTCCGGGTCGCAGCAGGGCGCGCAGGTGCCAGGCCACGCCGTCGTGTGCGTCCAGATCCAGTTGCCGCATGAAATCGGCCACGGTGACGATGCCTATCAGATGGCGCTGGCGGTCGATTACCGGCAGGGCCTTGATCTTGTGCTTGCGCATCAGTGCCCAGGCCTCGCGTAGCGGCATCTCCTGGCGTGCGGTGATCGGTTCCCGACTCATGACTTCGGCACAGCGCAGCTCGCCCATGTTGCGCTGATAGGCCGATGCTTCGGCCAGTTCGAGCAACGCCTGCAGGTCGTTGCGATCGACGTCGAGGACCTGGTTGTAGTGCACCAGCGCGGCGTCCAGGTCGGCGCGGCTGAATCGCCCTGTGGCCGACGGTTGGGGCGTGGCAGGCACATGGGGCCAGGGCCGACGCGTCAGGTTGTTGTAGAGCAGGCCGGCGGCCACCAGCAGCAGCGAATCGAGCAGGACCGGATTCACGGCATAGGCGAAGTGTTCGCAACCCATCACGACCATCAACAGTGCCGCCGCGCCACCGGGTGGGTGCAGGCAACGGGCGGCGAGCATCAGTGCGATTGCCAGGCCTACGGCGAGGGCGGCGGCCACGGTCGGATCGGGAATCCATTTGGCGCAGGCAATGCCGACCAGCGCGCTCAGGGTATTGCCACCGGTTACTGCCCAGGGTTGGGCCAAAGGGCTGGCGGGGAGGGCGAACACCAGCACAGCGCTGGCGCCGATGGGCGCCACGATGGCCAGGCCCAGGGCGCCATGCTCGGCGGCCCAGTGCCCCTGCAGGCCCAGCGCTGCAAGCACGCCGACCACCAGCACGCCGAGGGCGGCACCGATGCAGGCACGCCATTTTTCCCGGGCATTGATCGGTTGGCGGGTCGGCCAGAGGCGGGTGAAGATATCCATTGCAGGTGTTTGAGTTCCGGCTGTGAAACAGGGCCGGCATCAGTATCCGGCCTTACATTCCCCTGTAGCAGAGGCGCGAGCCGCGTCACAGGCCACGCGGATCATCTGACCCCATGCAGTGCCATCGGACGCAGCTTGCGCAGCTGCTACAGGTATTGGGTGGCCGCGTCGGCCGCCGATGCGACAGCCCTGACACGGCGCGATCAATCCACCGTATCAATGAGGCGCGCGGCGGATGGTCTTCATCAGATCCTGCGGGCTGATCTGACCCACCACATTGACGCCACTGCCCGGCTGCGGCAGGTCCAGGATATGCCCCTTCATCTTGCCGATCACGTGCATCTCGCACGGCTTGCAGTCGAACTTCAGGGTCAGCACTTCATCGCCATGAATCAACTGCATGGGCGCGACCTTGGTTTTTACCCCGGTTACGCCCTTGGCCTGCTTGGGGCACAGGTTGAACGAGAAGCGCAGGCAGTGCTTGGTGATCATCACGGGCACTTCGCCCGGCTCTTCATGGGCCTCGTACGCGGCATCGATCAGCTTGACCCCATGGCGATGATAGAAATCGCGAGCCTTCTGGTTGTACACGTTGGCCAGGAACGACAGGTGCGATTCCGGATACACCGGCGGTGGCGTCGTCTCGGCCTTGCGGCTGCCACGCGGATGGGCCTGCACGCGCGCGGTGGTCAGCGCTTCGATCGCTTCGCGACGCATGGCCTTGAGCTGCGAGTTGGGAATGAAAAACGCCTGCGGTGCATCCAGATCGATGGCCGTTGCATGGTACTGGGTGGTGCCCAGTTGCCCCAGCAGGTCACGCAGTTGATCCAGCGCCTGCTCGGGTTTGTTGGCCGGTCCGAACGGACCTTCCAGCGCCACATCCACGCGCACGCCTTCTTCGCTGGTGGCGGTCAGTTGCAAACGTTGCTCGCTCAACTGTGCATGCCAGGCCACGCCCACGCGTCGCTCGGCGGAGGTCTTCTGCAGCGCCTGCTGCCAGTTGTGGTCCAGGTTGCGATTGAGCGGGTGGTTGGGGCGCAACTGGAACAGCCCGGCCGGCATCTCGTTGGGTTCGACGCGATAGCGATAGCGCTTCTGACCGTCTTCGTCGAACTCGCCCTTGAGCTCGGCGATGTTGGCGCGGAAACCCACGACTTCGCGCTTGACCAGCACGTTCAGGCCATCGCCGTTGGACAGCGGCTGCTCGCTGACGACCAGCATGTCACGCTTGGCGACTTTCTCGACGCGTCCGACCGGCAGGCCGGTGAAGGTGGGTGAATCGAACGCGCCGATGTCGATCTTGCGCTCGCTGACGAAATAGTCGGTGCTGCCGCGGTGGAAGGTCTTGTCCGGGTCCGGCACGAAGAAGTGTGCGGTGCGACCGCTGGAAGCCCGGGCCAGATCCGGACGGTCTTCCAGCACGTCGTCCAGGCGCTGGCGGTAGTAGGCGGTGATGTTCTTCACATAGCCCATGTCCTTGTAGCGGCCTTCGATCTTGAACGAACGCACGCCGGCCTCGACCAGCGCGCGAATGTTGGCGCTCTGGTTGTTGTCCTTCATGGACAGCAGGTGTTTCTCATAGGCCACCACGCGGCCCTGGTCATCCTTGAGGGTGTAGGGCAGGCGGCAGGCCTGGGAGCAGTCGCCGCGGTTGGCACTGCGCCCGGTCTGCGCGTGGGAGATGTTGCACTGCCCGGAAAACGCCACGCACAACGCACCGTGAATGAAGAACTCGATGGCTGCATCGGTTTCTGCGGCAATGGCGCGGATCTCGCCCAGATCCAGCTCCCGCGCCAGCACCAGCTGGGAGAAGCCGGCCTGGTCGAGGAATTTTGGCCCGCGCCAGGGTGCGGATGTCGGTCTGGGTGCTGGCGTGCAGCTCGATCGGCGGAATATCCAGCTCCATGACCCCCAGGTCCTGCACGATCAAGGCATCCACGCCGGCGTCGTACAACTGGTGGATCAGCTTGCGCGCCGGTTCCAGTTCGTTGTCGTGCAGGATGGTGTTGAGCGTGGTGAACACCCGCGCGTGATAGCGGCGAGCGAAGGTCACCAACTCGGCGATGTCGCTCAGCTCGTTGCTGGCGTTGTGACGCGCGCCGAAGCTGGGCCCGCCGATGTAGATGGCGTCGGCGCCATGCAGGATGGCCTCGCGGGCGATGGCAACGTCGCGTGCGGGGCTGAGCAGTTCGAGGTGGTGCTTGGGCAGGGACATGTTTTTCTGGTCTGAGTCATCACGGTCAAGGTCGCCATTGTAGCGGCGAATGACCGGAACGGCACGGCCCGCGCGTCGCAGCTTTGTCTGTTGCGGGAAGACGGATCGAACCGCCGAGTGGGCCTGGCGTCTACCGGGCAGCGTGCGTGCCGCAGCCAATCAGGGATACCGCCGATGAGCAAGTCCATCACCGCCCAGGATCTGGGCATCGACATCACCGAGCAGCACGGTTTGTTCAAGTGGTTGCTGGCCAGCTTTCTGATGGGCAAGCGCATTCAGGCCGATATCGCCGTTCAGGCCTATCGGGTGCTGGTCGAAAAACATGGGCGCGATACGCCGCGCAAGCTGGGCCACTGCACGCATCGCGAGTTGGTGGCCATGCTGGGCGAGGCGCATTACGTGCGCTATGACGAGAGCACGGCGACGCGGCTGAGCGCGTTGGCCAAGACATTGGCTGCAGAGTACGGCGGCAGTGTCAGCCAGATGCGCGAGGCCAGTGCCGATCGCAAGGATTTTGAACGCAGGTTGGCACAGTTCGATGGGGTGGGGCCCAAAACCGTGGAGATCTTCATGCGCGAAGCCGGCGGAGCCTTGTTTTGAGCATGGACCGGGTACGCGTGGGCTGCGCCGGTTGGAGCCTGCCGCGCGAGTACGCTGAGCACTTCACGGGCGACGGCACCCATTTGCAGCGCTATGCCTCGCGGTTGCGTTGCGTGGAAATCAACAGTTCGTTCTACCGTCCGCATCGCCCACAGACCTATGCCCGTTGGGCCGCGTCGGTGCCGGATGACTTCCGTTTCTCGGTCAAGGTGCCGAAACAGATCACCCATGTGCAGCGCCTGCGCGACTGCGCCACGGCCCTCGATGAATTCCTTTCGCAATGCGGTGAACTGGGCGACAAGCTCGGTTGCCTGCTGGTGCAATTGCCGCCGTCTCTGGCTTTCGAAGTGCAGGTTGCCGAGGTTTTTTTCCATTGTTTGCGCGAGCGATTCGCAGGTCATGTGGTGCTCGAACCGCGCCATGCTTCCTGGGTCGAGGCCGAGCCGATCCTGCAGGCTTACCGCATTGCCCAGGCGGCTGTCGATCCATCACGCATCGCCACCGATACCACCCCTGGAGGCTGGCGCGGCTTTCGTTATTGGCGGTTGCACGGTTCACCGCGCATCTATCACGACGCGTACAGTGCTGAATATCTGGCACACCTGCGCCTGCTCCTGGCCGAAGCCGCCACCGACGCCGAGGTATGGTGCATATTCGACAACACCGCCTCCGGCGCCGCAACAGGAGACGCGCTGCGCACCATCACCCCTTCGGAAAATCCACCCCTGTAGCAGCTGCGCAAGCTGCGTCGGCGGTACCCGCGGTGTATCTGGACGAACGCATCGACCCCGGACGCGGCTCGCGCCGCTGCTACAGGGGAATGCGGTGAGGCCGGTGAGGCCGGATGCGGTCGCAATCCCTGTAGCAGCTGCGCAAGCTGCGTCGGCGGTACCCGCGGTGTATCTGGATGAACGCATCGACCCCGGACGCGGCTCGCGCCGCTGCTACAGGGGAATGCGGTGAGGCCGGTGAGGCCGGATGCGGTCGCAATCCCTGTAGCAGCTGCGCAAGCTGCGTCGGCGGTACCCGCGGTGTGTCTGGATGAACGCATTCAACCCGGACGCGGCTCGCGCCGCTGCTACAGGGGAATGCGGTGAGGCCGGATGCGGTCGCAATCCCTGTAGCAGCTGCGCAAGCTGCGTCGGCGGTGCGCGCGGTGTATCTGAATAAACGCGTTGAACCCGGACGCGGCTCGCGCCGCTGCTACAGGGTGCGGTGTTGCAGGCTGCGTTCGATGCGGGCGAGGCCCTCGGTCAACAGCGCGCGCGGGCAGCCAAAATTCAGGCGGACGAACTGTTCAAGGCCCTCGCCGAACTCCGGGCCGGCGCTCAGGCCCACTCGAGCCTCTTCAAGAAAAAACCGCTGCGGATTGGCCAGACCCAAAGCCGAGCAGTCCAGCCAGGCCAGGTAAGTGCTTTGTGGCGCATGGACCACGATGCCGGGCAGCCACGTACGAATCGTTTCCAGCAGGTAGTCGCGGTTGCCTTGCAGATAGGTTTTCAGCTGTTCCAACCACTCGCCCGGCTGCGCATAGGCGGCATGGGTGGCTTCCATTCCCAGGGGATTGACGCTGTCCACCATGCCCACCCGTGCCGCATCGAAGCGGGCGCGCAACGAGGGATTCTGGATCACTGCAAAGGCTGTCTTGAGCCCCGCCACGTTGTAGGTCTTGCTCGCGGACATCAGGGTAATGGTGCGCTGGGCCACTTCCGGCGACAGCGACGCAACAGGGATATGCCGACGTCCATCGAACTGCAAGTCCGCGTGGATCTCGTCACTGATGATCAACACATCCTGCGCCACGCAAATTTCGGCGATCGTGCGCAGTTCGTCGCGGCTATAGGTCTTGCCGATCGGGTTGTGCGGATTGCTCAGCAGGTACGCCGAACTGTCGCCCAATGCCTGTTGCAGCCGCTGCGGGTCACACGCCCACTGACCTTGCGCGTTGGCCTGCAACGGCACTTCGATGCTGCGCATTTTCCAGTGGCCGGCCGCCTGGCGCAGCGGCGGATAGTTGGGGGTATGCACCACCACGCCGTCACCTTCGGCTACCAGACCGTGCAGCGCCATGTTGACCCCAGGCACCACACCCGGCAGGACCACGATGTCCTGCTTCTGCACCTGCCAGTCATAGTGCTCGCGCAGGTAATCGACCAGCACCTGACGCAGTTCGTCCGAGGGCACGCTGTAGCCCAGGACCGGATGGGTCAGACGCGTCTGCAAGCGTTCGATGACCGCAGGCGGTGCGGCGAAATCCATGTCGGCGACCCACATCGGCAATACATCTTCGGGGTAGCGGCTCCATTTGGTACTGCCCGTGCCGGTGCGGTCGAACAGCGTGTCCAGGTCTGTGCTCATCGTGTGCTCATGGCTGCAATGCGTGAAAGATTCAAAGGCTTGTAGGCGCATAGTAACCAGCGAAGGTGAGTGCGGCCAGTCGCGACTATCAAGCCTGTCCAAGCTGGCGAAAAAAGATATTCAATGTTTTTTTAAAACTTTTTCGCGAAGCCCTTGGTCAATTGCTGTAAGCGAGTTCACCTGCTCGTTCTGCCACTGACCCAAAGGACTACAATCATGATCCGCGATGACCGTATCGCTCCAGACGGCTACACCACACCGGTCTACCATGACCACGCCACAACCGCGCCGTTGCTCAAGCGAATTTCGTGGAGTGCGATTCTCGCCGGTGTGGTACTTGCCATGGTGGTTTCGCTGTTGCTCAACCTGTTGGGTACCGCCATCGGTACAGCCACCATCGATCCAATGCAAGAAGCCAATCCGCTGTCGGGCATCGGCACCGGTGCCGGTATCTGGGTCGTGGTTAGCGCAGTCATCTCGCTGTTCGTGGGCGGTTGGGCTGCTGGCCGTCTGGCACAGCGCGAAGGCGCTTTCCACGGTCTGCTGGTCTGGGCGAGCGTTTCGCTGATCACTGTCTACCTGGTATCCAGCGCAGTCACCGGCGTTGTCCGTGGCGGTCTGAACCTGGCTGGCAGCGGCGTATCCGCACTGGGCAGTGGCATTGCTCAAGTCGCTCCTGCACTGGGCGACAAGATTCAGGATCAACTGCGTCAGCAAGGCATCGACTTCAACCTGGACGATATCCAGGGCGAGATCGAATTGGCCATGCGTCAGACCGGCAAGCCTGAACTTAACCCCGACAACGTCAAGCAGGAAGCTCAGGCGACTCAGCAAGATGCGCAGAACACTGCTCAGCGCAGCGCCGAGAACCCTCAGCAAGCCGACAACCAGCTGGCTGGCCTGATGGATCGCATCAAAGCCAAGGGCGACCAGGCTTGGGATGCTGCTGACCGCGAAGCACTGGTCAATCTGATCAAGGCACGTGGCAACAAGACCGATGCTGAAGCCAACCAGATCGTTGATCAGGCCCAGGCCAGCTACCGTCAGGCTTATGCCAAGTATCAGGAACTGAAAGCCCAAGCCGAGCAGAAAGCCCGTGAAGCTGCCGAAGTGGCCGCCAAGCGCGTTTCGCAAGGCGCCTGGATTCTGCTGATCACTCTGGTGATCTCGGGTCTGGTAGCCGCCGGTGCCGGTGTACTGGGTCGTCGTACTCAGCCACCTGCCAAGGTCGTTGCTGCGGTCTAATCGATCCGCACACGCAACACGGTTGTAGAAAAGCCCACGCTGATCAGGTCAGCGTGGGCTTTTTCTTTGGCTACGACTGTGCGATTCGAAGCCTATGACATTCGATTAAATAAGGCTCAGCCCAGCAAGCTTTCGTAGGGAATGTTCATCCCGACATGCAGGCGCTTGATCATCGCAAGACTCAAGGAGCGTTTGGCGTTCAATACCTCAGACACACGCCCACTCGAGCCGATGAAGGGCTCCAGATCGCGCATGCTCAGGCCTTGCTGGTGCATTCGAAATTTTATCGCCTCGATAGGATCGGACGGACCGATAGGGTAATACTGGTCTTCGTATTTCTCGATGAGTATCGCGAGAACTTCCAATTCATCGGCACGAGCAGTACCAGGCTGCGCACCCCACAGCTCTTCCATGCGAGCGAATGCGTTCTGAAGGTCTGTCTCGTTACGGATGGGTTTGAGATTCATCAGATGGTCTCCACGTCGATCTGGTCATAATGGGCATGAGTGCCAATGAACTTAACCCATGCAATCTGGTGGTTGTAGTCGATCGCTACGACCAAGCGATACTTGTTGCCTGCTACGTTGAAAACGACCCTGCCTGCTTTGATGATGCTTGCTGTACCGATCTCGGCTTTTAGTGCCTGAGGGGAAAGCCAGCTGGCGTTGATCATGAGATTGTGCCACTCGATCAACGGCCGCTGCGCGTCACCGTGTCCGTTCCGCTCCCAGAATTCTCGCAGTGTTCGCTTGGCGATGACTCTCATGATAAATGCGGATCTCCCTTTTTGGGAGGATTTTCTGGTTCAATTGCGTGAGGGTCAAGTGTCGTTCTGGTGCCGGATGTGTATTGACCTACCCCATTGCACCGCCAGTACTGTCGCTGAGCCAACAGCGGAGCGACAGGTTGCATCATAACGATCGCTCCTTTGCTGCCAAATGCCCTGCCTATGGTGTTTCACCCTTGGCACGATAGCTGCTCAAGCCCCTGCGAGCGCGACTATACGAATAGAGGCTCATCATCTTTTCGTAGCGTTCAGGAGCTTCATCCATGGATTCAACATCGGGCCGCAAGCCCAGTGGTTCATATCGCGCTTTTGTATCGAGCGGCGTGGCACTGCTCACCGCCACCAGTTTGGGTCTGGCCCACGCCGAGGACACCCAGCTGTCCACGGTGGTGGTGACGGGCGCGGCGCGCAGCGAGGCGCAAAAGGCCAGGGTCGAATTGGACAAGACTCCCGGTACCACCGCAGTCGTCGATATGAAAGAAGTCGAGAAAGGCCGCCCTTCCAACGCCGAAGACGTACTCGCGCTGCAACCGGGCGTGTTCGCGCAGGCTACCAGTGGCACCGGTGCGAACAAGATTTCGATTCGCGGTTCGGGTTTGAATACCTTCTATCAGGGCTATGCCTTGGGCATCAAATTCCTTTACGACGGACTGCCGATCACCGGGCCAGGCGGGACTCAGGAAGACCTGCTGAACATGGCCGCAGTCGATCACACCGAAGTGCTGTACGGCGCCAATGCCTTCAAGCACACGGCGCTGTCGCTGGGTGGCGCGATCAACTTCGTCAGCCGCACCGGACGCACGTCCCCAGGCAACTACGCACGGTTCGAAGTGGGCAGTTTCGGCTACCGCAAACAGCAACTAAGCATCGGTGGCGTGGTCGCCGACAGCGATTACTACGTCAGCGTGCTGCACAATGAACGCGACGGCTATCAGGACAACACGGCCAACAAGGGCCGCGACCTGATTGCCAACTTCGGTCATGTGTTCAGCCCCAAACTGGAAACGCGCTTCTTCCTGCGCTACCGGGAAGAACAGCTCACCAATGGCAACACCCTGACCCGAGCCCAGCTCAAGCACGATCCGCGCAGCAACGACGTCCCCACTGGTCGCAAGAAGGACGGCACCACCTTGCTGGGCAGCAATACCACCTACAGGTTCGACGACGACTCGACCCTGGAAGTGGGCCTGGGGTACAACGACTACCCGTTGCTCAACGGCTGGCGTTATTCGGTTTCGCCACAGGACTGGCGCTCCAAGGACACCAGCGTGGTGCTGCGCTATCGTCGCGCCCACGACGAACTGTTCGGCCTGCCCAGCGATAGCAGCATCACCTTCAGCAATACCCTGGCCTACCTGGGCGATGTCAAATCCCACAGCCGCAGCACCGGCCAACTGTTGCAGTACACAAAGTACACCGGCTCGCGCGACAGCGTGCTGGCGCTGGGCAACGAGCTACAGCTCAACGACAGGACCTGGCTGTCCACGGGGCTTTCGTTCATCAACATCAAGCGCAAGGCCGAGATCGAATACACCACCGGGGTGAACACCAGCGAGTTTCCCGATGGCGTGAACTACTCCGAATGGGACACTGCGCCGCGGCTGGGCCTGCGGTACGAACTGACGCCGCGACATCCAGCTGTTCGGCAACGTCAGCCGCTCCATCGACCCGCCCGTGACCTGGCAGCTGGGCAGCACCGGTTCGCCGTTCATACGCAACGTGAAACCCCAGAAGGCCACCACGGCCGAGCTGGGCGTACGTGCCAGTGCCGGGATTTTCGATGGCAGCCTGACGCTCTATCGCTCCTGGATCGATGACGAGATCCTGTCCGTGGTGGTGCGTCAGGCCTCGGCCAGCCAGGACCAACTGGTGGCTTCGTCCAACGCCAGCCCGACCATTCACCAAGGCGTCGAGGCGGGCTTGAATGCGCTGCTGTGGGAAGGCGACAACGGCGACACGCTGAACCTGCGCCAAGCCTACACCTTCAACGATTTCTACTATCGCCACGACAACACCTTCGGCGGCAACGAACTGCCCAGCCTGCCACGCCACGTGTACTAAGCCGAGCTTCAGTACCAGCAAGCCGGAGGCTTCTACGCCCAACTCAACCTGCGTTCGGCCTCCAGTTACTTCATCGACTACGCCAACAGTTTCAGCGCGCCGTCCTACACCATCCTCGGCGCCCGCGTAGGCTTCGAAGCCCCAAGCAAACGCTGGGACGTGTTCCTGGACATGCGCAACCTGACCGACGAACGCTATGCCACCGCAGCCAACACCACCTACGACGCCCGCGGGCAGGATTCGGCCAATTTCTACCCGGGGGATGCGTTCAATGTCACGACTGGCGTTGCGTTTCGGTTTTGAGTGACCGATTCTGCATTACGCATCCCGCTCCGAATGGCTAGGGTGCGCCACTCAAAGGAACCTTACACGTACCGATCCACGATGAGGCGATTACATGCAGGAAACGGAATTCCGAGCAGTTGAACTGCAAGGCAGCCAGGGCAAAGCCATATTCACGGAGGGGCAGCTGCCTTTCCTGACGGCCCGTGTTCAGATTGTGGCGCCTGAGCCCGCCCTGGCACAGCTCCTGGCGGACGCCTTGAACGCGAGTTACGAAACCCACCGTCTGTTTCTGGTTTGGAGTAGGCCCCGCTGGGAGCTGACCGATACGCTGGACACCCTGCAGCGAGCGCAGAGCGATTTCGTCCGCGACGATGCGGAGAAAAAGTGCTTCCTGCTGACTCGCGAGCACCCGCAGCAACTGGTGGGGTGTATCGGCTTCACCCCCAAGACCGATGGCTCACACGAAATAGGCTACTGGGCGAACCAATCACTCCAGGGCCGGGGTTTGATGCGCGAAGCATTGACGGCACTGATCGCCCAGCTGCCTGGAACACGTTTGTACCTGACGACGTCTTCGGCCAACGCCGCCAGCCGCCGGCTCGCGGAGTCGGTCGGGTTTCGCCTGGTTCGCACCCTGGTCGGTGATCGTCGATCCGATGTCTTCGGGGTGTGTGACACGCTGGTGTTCAACTGGCCCGTAGTGCGGCCTGCAGCATTGGAAGATGCGGCGCAGATCGCCGGTGTGCATATTCGCAGTTGGCAGCAGGCGTACCGTGATTTGATGAGAGTCAAGCTTATCTGGACGGACTGGACCAGACCCTGCTGCAGAGACAGGCACACTGGGAACAGAGCATCACGGGGCACGATTCGCAAGTGCAGGTCGCCTCGTTGGCGGACGCTGTCGTCGGCTGGATATCGTTCGGGCCCAGCCGCGATCACGATGCAGACCCTCAGCGGGTAGGCGAAGTGATGGCTGTGTATGTACTGGCCGAACACTGGGGCTCCGGAGTAGGGCGGCGATTATGGCTGGCAGCCCTTGCTCGGCTGGCCGAGCAGGGCTATGAAAAAGTCACGCTGTGGGTACTGGTCGAAAACGTACGGGCGATCAGGTTTTATCAAGCCGCTGGACTTGCCGAGGAGCCGGAAACACGACGGACGCTCGAACGCGGCGGGATGAAATTGCAAGAAGTCCGGTACAGCGGCCGTCTTTGAGTGAGCGAGGTAGGTTTCATGCAGTTGTATGTCGTTCGTCATGGCGAAACATGGGCCAATGCCGAGCATCGGTATCTAGGATCACTGGATCCTGCACTTACCGAGCGTGGTCGCCAGCAGGCGGCCACGCTGGAGAGGCAATTGCCTGAAAATCTGCACGTTCTTGTTACTTCACCACGTGTAAGAGCGGTGCAGACGGCGAGCATTCTCAATCAGCGGCTCGGGCTCTTGCCCGAAGTCATGGAGAGCTTTCGAGAGCGTGATGTCGGGGTCTTCGAAGGACTGACACAAGCCGAGGCCATGGAGCGATATCCGCAACTCTGGGCATGCAACATTACTCGGCGGTGGGACAGGGCGCCTACCAACGGTGAGTCTATCGTGGAAGTGGTGACCCGCGTGAGGGCAGGCCTGATCGAACTGGAAACTCGATATCCGTCCAAGTCGGTATTGTTGGTCGCGCATGGCTTCGTCGCCAAGGTGATTCGGGGGCTGGCCAAAGCAGATCTCGCCGATTTCTATCAATGGCAGCTGCCGAACGGCAGCCTGTTGACCTTTGAAGATTTCGGTGTCCCGGTCTTCGACAAAGCTGCACTTGAAGCTTCTTTGCCTTCACCCTGAAGTTCACGTCGTCGCAATTTGACGACCAGGAACATCATTGGCTGGAAGCATCCTCCTGAACCCCGTCGATGGTCAGCAGTTGCGCCAGTATCTGCTTGGCCTGCGCGCCTGAAGTACGTTTGAGTTCGATGGTAATGCTGTCGGTGTCGTCACGGTTGCCTTTTTCGACGATGAACTGTCTGACCTTGCCCGCGCGGTGGCCACCACCTCGCTGACCTTTTTCAGGGACAGCGTCTGCGATGGCGCGATCAGTTTAATGACGTGGACTTGCACGCGGTTGCGGTAGACCCGCTCCATGGGTTTTATGGCGATTAGGATCACCAGAATGATAAAGGTGGCGGCGGTGCTGACCACGTACAGCCCACCGCCTACCGACAGGCCGATGGCGGCGACCGTCCAGAGGCTGGCCGCCGTGGTGAGTCCGCGAATCACTTCGCCGCGCAGCAGGATCGAGCCGGCGCCCAGGAAACCGATACCTGAAACCACCTGCGCCGCCACCCGCGAGGGGTCGAGTTCGGTGTGCGCCATGGCCAGGGCATCCTGAAAGCCGAACGACGATACGATCATGAGCAGGCACGAGCCCACGCACACCAGCATGTGAGTACGCAGACCTGCGGCCCACAGCAGCCGCTCGCGTTCGAGCCCGATCAGGCTGCCGAGCAGGGCAGCCAGCAGCAGGCGGATACACATTTCCCAATCGGTGAGCATGGTTGACCTCCTTGGTAAGGGTGAAGCCCGCCGTCGATGGCGTCGGGTTCCAAATTGACGATAGGCATGCTGACGACTCCAGGCGCTTATTGTTCACGATAAATAGGTGAAGAATTCTTCGCGGACGATGATCACGCCCGCCAATGAGTGCGATTGTATTTTTTGTAGGAGCGGTCCGCGGCCGCGAAAGGATCGCTGCGGTGTGTCAGGCAAGTTGCGGTAAAGCCTTCGCGGCCGATGACCGCTCCCACGGATGATCGATATCAGGTGTTTGTTGACAGGGCTGTAGTGAAGTTTCAAGTGTTCGAATCAAGGCAGTTATCCATCAGCAAGTGTGTGCTGGCAGCCACTTCGCCGCTCAAATGTAGGGTTTTAACGAGTTTCAGCCGCTCAATATCTGGCACGCTCTCTGCTATCACCCTGTTGCCAATAAATAAGCACCGTCTTTATTCAGGGCGGTGTTATATGAGTCAAGCAGGAGCAGGGAATGAACGGGGAAGTCATTGCAACAACGACGGCACGCAGTCGCTTGCCGTCGGCGCTGGGCGCTGGGGCGACATTGCTGTTTATCGGCCAACTTCATGCCGCACCCGTCAGCGAATCCGCCGAGCAGAAGCCGACCAGTCAACTCAGTACCGTAGTTGTTCAAGGTGCAAGACTGGACGAGGGTCAACGCGCCGAAACGGCTTTGAAGGAAGTGGCGGGTGGGGTCAACTATGTCGATTCGGCGACCATCGAAAAGGGGCGCGTGTCGACCAGTACCGATATCTTCGCTCTGCAGCCCGGTGTAATCGCCACGCAGGGTGGTGGCAGTAACGACGGCACACGGATTTCCATTCGTGGGTCGGGTATCAACAAGGGCGTGGGTTATTTTCGCGCCGGCATCTTCTACCTGTTCGACGGCCTGCCGGTGTCCGGGCCTGGCGGTACCCCCTACGAACTGTTCGAGCCGCTGGGCCTGAGCCATACCGAAGTGCTGCGCGGCGGCAATGCTTTCGATATCGGCTCGTTGTATCTGGGCGGTGCGATCAACTACGTGACCAAGACCGGCTACAATTCCGCGCCCTTGCAAGTGCGCTATGAAGCCGGTAGTTACGGCTATCAAAAGCGTCAGATCAGTTCAGGGCAAGTGCTGGGCCCGCTCGACTATTACGTCAGCCTCACCGACTCGGCGTCGGACGGCTTTCAGGATCAAACCCAAGGCAAGAGCGCCGGTTTCGCCGGCAACGTCGGCTACCAGTTTTCGCCGCAGTTGAAATCCCGTCTCTACTACCGCTATCGCACCACCGATAACGAGACGCCTGGTTACATCACCCGCGCGCAACTCAAGGACGATCCCGAGCAGGCCAACCCGGCTAGTGTGAACGTGCGCGCGCATCGCAAACAGCCAGGTTCGACTTGGGTAGCGAGCAAGACCCAATACACCTTCGATGACGATTCCAATCTGGAAGTGGGATTGGTCTACCACGACTATCCAATCGACGCGCGACAGGGCGTCAACCGCACGACCTGGGGCTTCAGCGATTATTCCGCCAGTTTGAAATACGACCGCCTGGACACGTTGTTCGGCAAGAACAGCATCACCCGATTCAACGCCCTGCGGACCGAGCATTTGAATGCATACGCCAAGACCAAGGTGCGGATTCCTTCCGGTATCACCGCCAACCTGCCGTCCGGGGCGTTGGTGCGCAAGGCTGAGTACGAAGGCTCCGACACCGTGTTGAGCGCCAGCAATGAAACCGAGTGGATCGACAACACACTATGGTTGAGCGCAGGCCTTTCCGCCGTGGAGTTCCAGCGCAAGGCCAAGGTGTCGTATCCGGTGGGCGGCGAGGCCGACAACCCCAACAACCCCATCGAAAAGAACGACTGGGAGTTTGCGCCCAGGGTGGGCGTGCGTTATCAGATCAACCCCAACTGGCAGCTGTTTGGTAACCTCAGTCGCACGGTCGAGGCCCAGCAGTCGTGGGCTTATGTATCCGGGGCGCAGGTGTTCACGTCCGGGCCGGCCACCGGACTCAACTCCGGTGGACAGAAACTTGAACCGCAGATTGCCGATACGTTGGAATTCGGCACCCGTGGGCAGTTCGGCAACAACAACTGGGACCTGACGTTCTATCGGTCCCACGTGCAGGATGAGCTGCTCTCGGTGATCATCAGAGAGGCCACGTCCACCGCCGATGCGCTGACCTCCGAATACAACGCCAGCAAGACCATTCACCAGGGTGTGGAACTGGGTCTGGATTCTGTGCTGTACCAGAACGATGGCGATTCGTTGCACCTGCGTCAGTCCTATACCTACAGCGACTTTTTCTACCGCGATGATGAGCAGTTCGGCAGCAATCGGTTGCCCGGCATTCCCAAACACAATTACCAGGCTGAACTGCGTTACGACTTCAGCAATGGCGTTTATGTGGGCGTGAATACGTACTACGCCTCCAAGACACCGGTGGATTTTGCCAACACCAAGGACGCCGGCTCCTACAACCTGTGGGGCGCGATACTGGGCTGGGATTCGCCGAAGAAGGATTGGAATGTCTATCTGGACCTGCGCAACTTGACCGACGAGAAGTACGCCGCCTCCATCAGCCCGACGTTCAATGCCAACGGCAACGATGTCAGGGCGATCATTCCGGGGGATGGTATAGGTGCGTATGCGGGGGTGCAGTACAGCTTCCGGTAATTCAATGATTACCGTAGGAGCGGTCATTGGCCGCGAAGAGGGCACCGCGGTGTATCAGGCATACCGCATTGCGCCATTCGCGGCCACGGACCGCTCCTACGGGAGCGTTGGCCTGGCGTAGGAGCGGTCATCGGCCGCGAAAAGGGCGCTGTGGTGTATCAGGCATACCGAATCGCGCGCTTCGCGGCCACGGACCGCTCCTACGGGGGGCTATTTCTCAAAAGTGTTGCTGGGGCAGCAGTCACTAAGCAGTTGCGGCCATTTCAAACATCCCGCCGCTACCTGATATCAATAAAGTTCCCTGTTCAGGGCACTTGGTGATTGGCACGAACACTGCAATCTATAACTTTATCGATGACGTCGCAGACTTCATCACCCGAGTCCGACTATACCAATAGAAGCTCGCCTTATATTCATTGGGTGGGAGCAACGCCGTTGAAGTTACATGCCTTTACGCCGTCATGGAACAATCGGCGCAGCAGCGCTTTTCGCTATACCGAACTTGCCTCAGGCCTGGGTGCCTGCCTGTTGTTCAACGTCACGCCGGCGCTGGCCGATACGGCCGAGCAACGCTTGCAAACGGTCACCGTGCAGGCGGCCAAGGCGACACCGGTCGAGCAGGCGCGGGCCAGGCTTGCAGAAGTGCCCGGTAGCACCAGCCTGGTCGACCAGGCCGAGGTCAACAAGGGCCGTTCGGCCAGCCTCGAAGACACCCTGGCCTATCAGCCCGGCGTGTACGCGCAGTCGGCGGGGGGCAATGACGCGATCAAGATTTCCATCCGTGGTTCCGGCGCGAATGCTTCGCCTGGCTACTTTCGCGAAGGCACCAAGTTTCTCTTCGACGGCTTGGCCCTGACTGGCGCCGGAGGCACGCCGTACGAACTGCTGGACGGGCAGGGCCTGCAGTACACCGAGATCCTGCGCGGCGCCAATGCGTTCGAGTACGGCGCCTTGTCGTTGGGCGGTGGCATCAACTTCATCACCCACACCGGCTACAGCGCGCCGGGCAGCCAGATCAAGCTCGAAGGGGGCAGTTTCGGCTGGCAGAAACAGACCCTGCGCACCGGTGGTGTGGTGGGCGATGCGGATTACTTCGTCAGCGTCGACAACGCTCGACGCGATGGCTATCAGGATTACACCTTCAGCAAGTCCCAGGGCGTGGTGGGCAATTTCGGCTACCGCTTCAGCCCGAAGCTGCAGACCCGCCTGATCGTGCGCTACCGCGAGGAATTCCACGAGAATGCCGGGGCCTTGACCCGCGCCCAGCTCAAACACGACAGCACCCAGACCAATGCGGCCACCCGCACCAGCCGCGGCGATTCCACCAAACGCGGGTCGACCTGGGTAGCGAGCAAGACCACCTACACCTTCGACGACGACGCGACCCTGGAATTCGGCATCGGCTACCACGACTACCCGCAGATCCTCAATCGGCGCAGCCCGGTCAACCCGAATTACTGGGACTGGAGCGACCTCAACGCCTCGCTCAAATACACCCGCAACGATCAACTGTTCGGGCTTGACAGCACCACCACGCTGGGCTTCACCAGCACCGAGCACCTGAATGCGGGCGCCAAGACCTACCGTGGTGACAAGGACCTCGGCATCCTGCAGAAGAACGTCAAGTACGACGGCTCATCCGACCGTGTCTTCACCGTGGGCAACGACTTGGGGCTGACCGACCGGTTGTACCTGAGCACCGGCGTTTCGGCGATCCAGATCGAGCGCGACATCGACGTGACGTTCAGCGACCGAGCCAACACCAGCGGCTTCCCCACGCGCTACGACTATGACGATTGGTCCCTGGCACCGCGGGCGGGGCTGCGTTACGAGCTGACCCCGAACCTGCAGCTGTTTGGCAACGTCAGCCGCTCCATCGACCCGCCCAGCTCGTGGTCGATCTCCAATTCCGGGGTGACCAACAACTACATCAAGCCATTGGTGCCGCAGACCGCCAATACCGTGGAGTTCGGTATCTGCGGCCAGTCCGAGCGCTTCGACGGCAGCCTGGTGCTGTACCGCTCCTGGATCAAGAACGAACTGCTGACGACCCAGATAGCCGCCGCCACTGGCAACACTGCGGCGATCGTCACGACCTCAAACGCCACCCCGACCATTCACCAGGGCATCGAAGCGGGGCTGACCACGCGGCTCTGGCAGGGCAGCAATGGCGACGTCCTGAGCTGGCGCCAGGCTTACACGCTGAACGACTTCCACTATCGCCACGACCCCTCGTTCAGCAGGAACGAACTCCCCGGTTTGCCCAAGCACATCTACCAGGCCGAGCTGCAATACCAGTACGCCAACGGCTTCTACGCAGGCGTCAACGTCCGGTCCGTGTCCAGCACGGCGGTGGACTATGCCAATACCTTCAACGCGCCGTCCTACACGATTTTCGGCGCACGCCTGGGCTATGACGCACCGAGCAAGCAGTGGCAGGCCTACGTGGACCTGAAGAACCTGGGTGACAAGGACTACGTGACCGCCATCGTGCCCGGCTACAACGCGCAGGGGCAGGACACGGCCGCGCTCTATCCGGGGGATGGCTTCGGCGCGTTCACCGGTGTGACCTACAACTTCTGATGGCTGCCCGCTCATGACTTTCGTGTTTCTCAGAACAGCACTGGTCGGCACCATGCTCGTGCTTTCGGCGTGCTCACCCGGCACCGAAGCCCCCAGTGCGCCGGTCACCCGCGCGCCCAGCACCGATGGTATCGTCGACGGCGACCTGATCAGCTATCCCGCCAGCGACTACCACGAAGCCGGGCCGGGCAAGCGCGGCGGTACCCTGCGGGTGACCACCGCGGCCGACACCGGCACCTTCGATGTGCATTCCATTTCCCATGGCAACGTGCAGTGGCTTGGGCGGGTGCTCTACGACTGCCTGGTCTATCAGGACGAGCAGGGCAACGTCTCGCCCTGGCTGGCCAAGTCGTGGGAGGTGTCGGACGACGGCCTGACCTACACCTTCCACCTGCGCGAGGGCGTGACTTTCAGCGATGGCGAGCCCTTCAACGCCCAGGCAGTGAAGATCAACCTCGAGCACATGCGCGATCCGGCCACCAAATCACCGCTGGCTGCGGCCTACATCGCGCCCTATGTGCAGGGGCGAGTGCTCGACGAGTACACCTTCGAGGCCACCTTGCGCGAACCCTACTCGCCGTTTCTCGACGTGCTGGCGCAGTCCTGGCTGGGGATGATCTCGCCGAAGCAGATTCTCGAGGCGCCGAAATCGATAGCCGAGCATCCGGTCGGCTCCGGACCGTTCGTGCTGCACAGCTACACCCGCGACCAGGGCGCGGTGTTCGTGCGCCGCGAAGGCTATGACTGGTCGCCGCCGGTCACACGCCACCAGGGCGAAGCCTACCTGGATCGCATCGAGCTGAGTTTCGTGCCCGAGGCGATGATCCGCTTCACCTCACTGGAGGCCGGACAGTCCGACCTGACCCTGGACGCGCCGCCGCAGAATGCCAAGGGCATTCGCGAGTCGACGGCGCTGACCCTGCGCAGCCGCATTCGCAAGGGCAATCCGTTTCGCAGCCTGACCTTCAACGTGGAAAGGGCACCGTTCGACGATGTGCGCGTGCGTCGTGCGGTGGCCAAGGGGATCGATCGCGAGGGCCTGGCCTGGATCATCGGTTTCGGCGAGTTCCGGCCCAAGGCTGATTTTCTCGCCGCCAATACGCGCTATTACGACCCGGCCTACAAAGATGTGCTGGCCTACGACCCCAAGGCGGCCAACGCCGCGCTCGATGAGGCGGGCTGGTCTGCGCGCGACGCTGAGGGGTATCGCACCCGCAATGGGCAGCGGCTGGGGGCGACGCTGTTGGCCACCGAGAGCCCAAGCTTCTCCAGCGCCGTGGCGGTGGCGATTCAGGCGGACCTGAAAAAGCTCGGCTTCCAGCTGCGCATCGAATTGCTGCCGGTGGCCCAGGCCACCGACCGCCGCTATGCCGGCGATTTCCAGATCATCGGCGGCGGTTACTGGCACACCAATACGCCGGACGGCCTGTACATCCTCTACCACAGCGACTCCATCACCTCGGAAAAACGCATCGGCCAGAACGCCGGTCGCTTTCGCGATGCCGAGCTGGATCGACTGTTGGCCGCGGCACGGCGCAGTCACGATCCGGCGCAGTTGCAACCGCTGTACAGCAAGGCACAGCAGCGTCTGGCCGAGTTAGTGCCGGTGGTGCCGTCGTTCGAGAGCCATGTGCTGGTGGCGTATTCCAAACGCCTTGCCGGGGTGATCTTCGACACCTCCCACAACACCGTTTTCCTGCCCAGCCTGTGGCTGCAACCGGAGGCTGAATGAACAGTATCGCAATCAGGATTTTCTGGCGGCTGCTGGCCGGTGTCGGGGTGCTGTGGGGCGCGGCCAGCCTGACCTTTCTGGCCATCAACCTCAGCGGTGGCGACCCCGCACTGGCCATTCTCGGCGGCCCGGAATCCATGCCGACCCCGGAGATGATCGTGCGGGTGCGCGCCGAGTATGGCCTCGATCAGCCGCTGATCGTGCAGTACGGCCACTACATCGCTCGCCTGGCCCAGGGCGATCTGGGCGAGTCCTATCGCCTGCGCATTCCGGTCACGCGGGCGATTGGCGCACAGATCGGCGCCACGGTGCAGCTGTCGATCTGCGCGGCGCTGGTGGCCGTGCTGCTGTCGGTCATTAGCGCGATCACCACGGCCAAGCGCAGCCCGTGGGTGCGCTCGCTGGTGTCGGGAACCGAGTTGGTGCTGTCGTCGGCGCCCTCGTTCGTCATCGGCATCCTGTTGCTGCTGGTGTTCGCCTTTCACTGGCATGTACTGCCACCTTCGGGGTCGGGCAGCTGGCAGTCGCTGATCCTGCCGACCCTGGCCCTGGCCCTACCACTCGCCGCCGTACTGACCCAGGTGCTGCGTCAGGAGCTGGAAGACATCCTCGACCAACCCTTCATCGCCATGGCGCGCGCCCGGGGCATGTCCGAAACCGGCGTGCGCCTGCGCCATGCCCTGCGCCATGCGCTGGTGCCACTGGTGACCCTGGCCGGTTTCGTGTTCGCCAGCCTGCTGGGCGGGGCGGTGATCGTGGAGTTGCTGTTTTCCCGCCAAGGCATCGGCCGGCTGATGCTCGATGCCGCCAATGCCAAGGACGTGCCCATGGTCTTGGGCATCACCCTGTTGGCGGCGGCGATCTATGTGGCGGTGAACCTGGTGGTGGACCTGATCAACCACTGGGTCGACCCGCGAGTGAAGCCCGCATGACCCGAATTTTCATGGCTGCTCGGCAGCCCGATGACGCAAGGAATGATCATGAGTGTTGAACAGCGTACCGGCGGTTTTCCGCTGGCTTCCGACTACGCCCGCCTGCGGGCCCCCTTTGCCGAGATCTTCGCGCGCATCGAGGACACCGCGCTGGCCCGCGAGCAGCATCGCGAGCTGGCCTTCGATGCGGTGAACTGGCTGCGCGAGGCCGGCTTCGGCGCGCTGCGCGTGCCTCACGAGCAGGGCGGCGGTGGCGCCAGCCTGCCGCAATTGTTCGAGCTGCTGATCGAGCTGGCCGAGGCTGATTCCAACCTGCCGCACATCCTGCGCGCGCATTTCGGCTTCGTCGAAGGCCGCCTGTCCCGCGACGAAGCCGAGTCCCAGGCGTACTGGCTGGGCAAGGTGGTCGCCGGTGACCTGTGGGGCGCCGCCATGGCCGAGCGCACCGACACCAGCAAGCAGAGCGTGACCCTCACGGCCGAAGGTGAGCAGCGCTGGCGCCTGGACGGCAAGAAGTTCTACTGCACCGGCACCCTGTACGCCGACTGGATCGCCGTGTCGGCGCTGACCGGTGAGGACTTCGTCAGCGTCTCGGTGCCGACCAACGCGCCCGGCGTGAGCCGCGATGACGACTGGGACGGCTTCGGCCAGCGCCTGTCGGGCAGCGGCACCACGCGTTTCGACAATGTCCCGGTGCCGTCCGAGTACGTGTTGCGCCGCTATGCAGCCGGCGAGCAGCGTCCCGAGTCCTACATTTCGGCGTTCTATCAGCTGTTTCACCTGGCGACCCTGGCCGGGATCGCCAGGGCGGTGCTGCGCGATGCCAGCGAGTTCGTTCAGGGCCGGACCCGCGCCTTTGGCATGCCGGGCCAGTCCAGCCCCAAGGAAGATCCACTCGTACAGCGCGTCGTCGGTCGCCTGTCGAGCCTGGCCTATGCCGCGCAGACCCAGGTGCTGGCGGTCGCCCAGGTGTTGCAGAACGTCTACGAGGCCGAACGTGCCGGGCAGGCCAGTGAAGCCCATTACACCGAGGCCGAAGTGCGCGCCTTTCAGGCTCAGCAGATCGTGCTGGAGCAGGTGCTGGAGGCCACCACGCTGTTGTTCGAAGTCGGCGGCGCCTCGGCCACCAGCCAGTCGCGGCGCCTGGACCGGCACTGGCGCAACGCCCGCACGCTGGCCTCGCACAACCCGGCGATCTACCGCGAGCGGGCGCTGGGTAACTACTACCTCAACGGCATCAGCCCGAATGCCGCCTGGCGCGCCTCGCAGGCCGCGCACGACGCCGCCCAGTCCGAACCCGACGCTGCGCTGCACGACGAAGCCAGCGCCGTCTGAACCGTTTCCAAGGAACCGTCATGAGCCCCAAACCGCAAATGAGCATCGGCATGAACATCCTCGGCTTCGGCGCCCACGCAGCCGCTTGGCGGGCGGAGGAGGTGCCGGCCAATGCCTATCTGGACGCCGAGTATTACTGCAACATCGCGCGCATCTCCGAACGCGGCACGCTGGATGCGATCTTCCTCGCCGACGGTCCCGCGCTGGGCGGCGACGTGGCGCAGCACCCGGCCGGTCGCCTGGAGCCCACCGTGCTGCTGACCGCCGTGGCGCTGGCCACGCAACGCATCGGGGTGATCGCCACCGCGTCCAGCACCTACAACGATCCGTTCAACCTGGCGCGGCGCTTCTCTTCGCTGGACCACATCAGCGGCGGCCGGGCGGCCTGGAACGTGGTGACCAACGCCGGCGATGCCGCCGCGCAGAACTTCGGTCTGGCCGGCGCGCCGCTGCATGTGGACCGCTACGCCCGCGCCGACGAATTCATCGACATCACCCTCAAGCTGTGGGACAGCTGGGAAGACGACGCGATCATCGGCGATGCCGCCAGCGGCCGTTTCGCCGACCCGACCAAGGTGCACACACCCAACTTCGTCGGCGAGCACTTTTCGGTCAAGGGCCCGCTCAACCTGCCGCGCTCGCCCCAGGGCCGACCGGTGCTGGTGCAGGCCGGCTCCTCCGAAGGCGGCAAGGCGCTGGGCTCGCGCTACGCCGATGCGATCTTCACCACCCAGACCACCCTGGAAGACGGCCAGGATTTCTATCAGGAAATGAAACACCGCGCCCGGCAGTGGGGGCGCAATCCGGCGCACCTGAAGATCATGCCGGGCCTGTCGACGGTGATCGGCAGTACCGAAGCCGAAGCCCACGCGCGCTTCGATCGGCTCAACGATTTCCACGGCGAAGAAGGCTTGCTGTATCAGGTGGCGGCGCGCGTCGGCCTGAGCGTGGCCGAGCTGGACCCCGACGCACCCTTGCCCTGGGACAAGATCGGCCCGGTGGCCTCGTTCGAACGCGGCTCGCACGGGTTTCTCGAAGCCCAGCTGAACCTGGCGCGTCGGGAAAACCTCAGCATCCGTCAGTTGTCGCGGCGAATTCTGGTCGGCCACCGCCTGGTGGTGGGCACCCCGGAACAGGTCGCCGACACCCTGGAGCACTGGTTTCTGGCCGGTGCCGCCGACGGCTTCAACATCATGCCGGACATGTTTCCCTCCGGCGTCGAGATCTTCGTCGATGAAGTGGTGCCGCTGCTGCGCCAGCGCGGCGTGTTCCGCCACGAGTACAGCGGCCACACCCTGCGCGATCACCTGGGCCTGCCGTATCCGGCCAGCCAGTACGCACACAGCGCCTGAACCTCTCTCGCCCGCAACGGACCGATTCGAACCATGAACTATCGCACCCTTGGCAACACCGACCTCAACGTCAGCCTGCTCGGCCTGGGCACCATGACCTGGGGTCATCAGAACAGTGAGCAGGAGAACTTCAGTGCGCTGGACATCGAGTTCAGCCCAACCCTGCTGGACAAGATCGCCGAGATCCATCGCGCGACCCCCAACCCGGCGCCTTGATCGGCGCTTGCCGTACGGAGAATCGTCCATGGCAATCAGTTCATCGCCCACGATGCTGGGCCCGGTCCCGGCGGGCACCCTGGACGCCGGCATCGGCCGTCGGCGCGCCCGCACCCGGTTGCGCCCAGGCCTGGTGCTGGCCGGCGCCTTCGTGCTGCTGCTGGTGGTGGCGGCCATCGCCCCAGGCCTGTTGACGTCGAGCGATCCGCTCGATGCCGTGGCGCGCCAGGCGTATCGCGCGCCCGATGCGCTGCACTGGCTGGGCACCGACGAGAATGGCCGCGACGTGTTCAGCCGCCTGATTCACGGCGTGCGACCCTCGCTGCTGCTGGGCCTGGCGGCCACGGCCATGGGGCTGGCACTGGGCACCTTACTGGGCGTGGTGGCAGGCTTGGGTCCACGCTGGCTGGATGCTGCGGTCATGCGCAGCGTGGACGTGCTGCTGGCGTTCCCCGATCTGCTGCTGGCGCTGGTGATCATCACCTTCTTCGGCCAGGGCACCCTGAACCTGATCATCGCCGTCGGCATCGCCAGCGTGCCGCGCTACGCTCGCCTGGTGCGTGCGCAGACCCAGGTGGTGCGCGGCGCAGGCTACGTGGAAGCCGCCACCACCCTGGGCCTGGGGCGCGCCGCGGTGATCGGGCGACACGTGCTGCCCAATGCGATCAAGCCGGTGTTGATCCTGGCCACCATCGGCATTGGCAGCAACATCACCGCAGGCGCGGCGTTGAGCTTCCTCGGCTTCGGTGCGCCGCCGCCTGCGCCGGAGTGGGGGACCATGCTCGCCATCGGCCGCAACTTCCTCGCCAACGCCTGGTGGCTGGTCGCCTGGCCGGCGCTGGCGATCACCTTCACCGTCATTTCGATCACCGCCATCGGCCGTGAACTGCTGCGTCGCAGCGAAGGAAAACGCTTATGAATGCCATTGTCCAGCCAGCGCCGCCGGTCCTCGATGTACAGAATCTGCACGTCGCCTTCCCCGGCCAGGCGCAACCGGTGATCCGCGGCATCAGCTTCCAGTTGCACGCCGGTGAATGCCTGGCGCTGGTGGGCGAATCCGGTTCGGGCAAGAGCGTGACCTCGCGTACCTTGGCCGGGCTGACAGGGGCACACGCTCAGGTCCGCGCCGAGCGCCTGTCGTTCGCCGGGCGGGATCTGCGCACGCTGCGCGAGAAGGACTGGCTGCAACTGCGCGGCGCCCAGTTGGGGTTCGTCATGCAGGATGCGTTGGGTTCCTTGGACCCGCTGCGGCGGGTCGGCCAGGAAATCGCCGAGCCGCTGCGCCTGCACACCGACCTGAAGCGCCAGCAGCGCGATGCGCGGGTCATCGAGCTGTTGCGTTCGGTGGGCGTTCCCGAGCCGGAACTGCGTGCGCGCCAGCATCCGGGCCAGTTGTCAGGAGGCTTGCGCCAGCGTGCCCTGATCGCCTCGGCCATCGCCTGCAACCCGCGCCTGCTAATCGCCGACGAACCCACCACGGCGCTGGACGCCACCGTTCAGGCGCAGGTCATGAGCCTGCTCGAATCACTGCGCGGCGCAGACACGGCCATGCTCATCGTCAGCCATGACCTGGCGGTGGTCGCACGCCTGGCCACCCGGATTGCGGTGATGCATCAGGGGGTGATCGTGGAGCAGGGCAGTGTCGACCAGATTCTGCGCGACCCTCGCCATCCCTATACCCAGAGCCTGCTGTCAGCCGGTACCGCGGTGCATTTTCGCCGCGCCTACGGTGACTCCGCGGCCATTGCCGAGGTACCCCAAGCCGGCGAAGTTCTGCTTCGCGTCGAACACCTGAGCAAGTCGTTCCCAGGTCCGGACGGGCGGGTGCGCAGGGTGGTCGCGGAGGTGTCCCTGCGCCTGGAGCGCGGTCGGACCTTGGGTATCGTCGGCGAATCCGGCTCGGGCAAGACCACACTGACGCGCATGATCCTGGGGCTGGAACGTCCCGACAGCGGCCAGGTGTGGATCAACGGCCAGCGCTGGTCCGATCTCGACAAGGCGCAGCAGGCGAAGGCTCGGCACAGCATTCAGGTGGTGTTCCAGGATCCGCTCAGCTCGTTCGATCCGCGCTACACGGTGCAAAAGGTGCTGTTCGAGGCGTTGCAGGTGGCGGGTCATCCCCGTGCAACGTGGGAGAGCCGGGCCCAGCACTTGCTGGCGTTGGTGAAGATGGACGCTGCGGTACTCGATCGGCGGCCTATCGAGTTGTCCGGAGGCCAACGCCAGCGCATCGCGATCGCTCGCGCGCTGGCGGCCGAGCCGCAGATTCTGGTGTGCGACGAGCCGGTGTCGGCGCTGGACGTGTCGGTGCAAGCGCAGATTCTGGAATTGCTCGACGACCTCAAGAATCGGCTGGGGCTGGCGTGCCTGTTCATTTCCCACGATCTGGGGGTGATCAACCACGTCAGTGACCATGTACTGGTGATGAAGGATGGCGAGGTGGTGGAGGCGGGCGCGGTGCGACAGGTCCTCGACCGCCCGCAACACCCGTACACCCAAGCCTTGCTCAGCGCCGTACCGACCCTGCAGACCGGCGCCCTGCGTGCGCTCACCTATCTGCCCCTGGCAATCTGAGCCGAGCCCTACAGGGTCCGCTCGGCACACCGGACGCGGCTTGCGCCGCTGCTACACGGCGCGCTCGGCACACCGGACGCGGCTCGCGCCGCTGCTACAGGGTCCGCTCGGCACACCGGACGCGGCTTGCGCCGCTGCTACAGGATCCGCTCGGCACACCGGACGCACGGTCCACGCGTTCCTCTGTAGCAGCGGCGCGAGCCGCGTCGGCGGTATACGCGGTGCACCAGTAGAAACGCAACACCCCAAACGCGGCCCGCGCCGCTGACACTTGGAGACTACCGTTTGAAGCACTCGTACAAGGAACGTCAACACGCCCTGCGCAGCTGGAACATCCACTCGCTGCCGGAGACACCTTTCGCCTTCGCCCGTTTCTTCGTCGGCCATTTCCGGGGTTGGTACCTGGCGATCCTGCTGTTGCAGGTGGTGGCAGTCATCTGCACGGTGCTGGTGCCCTGGGTGCTGGGGCAGATCACCCGCGTGGTCAGCACCGCCAGCGCGGACAACCTCAACTGGCAGACCTTGAGCAAGCCGCTGCTGCTGTTCGCCGGCCTGCTGGTGCTCGAAGTGCTGTGTACCCGCGGCGCCACCGGCGCGCACATCCGGGTCTTGCCACTGCAACGGCGCACCGTGACCCACCCTGCAGCGGCATTCCCATCGCTTCGTCAGCAGCGAATTCGCCGGCGCCCTGGCGCACAAGATCTCCGAAGTCTCCATGGGCGTGGGCCAGGCGCTGGCGCTGTTGCTGTTCGACCTGATTCCGCTGCTGGTCACCCTGACCCTGGCCGTGGCGGTATTGGCCACAGCGTCGGTCTGGCTGGCGTTGTTCATGCTCGGCCTGGTCGGTGGGGTTCATCACCGTCTGCTATTTCCTGGCCAAACGCAGTCACCCGCTGTCCCAGCAATACTCGGCGGCGCGCAGCACCAGCAACGGCAAGGTGGTGGATGCGGTGTCCAACCTGACCAACATCCGCCTGTTCGCCCGGCATTCGTTCGAGCATCGCTACCTGGGCGATTACCTGGACCGCGAGCTGAAGGCCGCCGGCCGCTCGTTCGGTTACATGGAGAAGATCCGCTGGTTCCAGTCGATCTGCGGAATGTCGCTCAAGGTCGGCATGCTGCTGATCGCCCTGTACCTCTGGCGCCTGGGCAGTATCGACATCGCGACCTTCGTGATGGCCACCAGTCTGTCGCTGTTGATCATCACCGACGTCGCCAACCTGTCGCGGCGCTTCCTGGATTTCTTCGAGGCCACCGGCAACATCGCCAACGGTGTGCGCACCTTGATCCGCCCCCATGAAGTGGTGGACGAACCCGACGCGCAGCCGCTCGCCGCGGTGCGCGGGGCCATCGAGTTTCGCGATGTGAGCTTTGGCTACTCGCCGCAGAAGCCGGTCTTCGAGCACCTGCAGTTGTCCATCCCGGCAGGACAGCGGGTTGGCCTGGTCGGCACTTCCGGCTCGGGCAAGTCGTCGCTGCTCAACCTGCTGTTGCGGCTGTACGACGTCAATCAGGGTCAGGTATTGATCGACGGCCAGGATGTACGCAGGGTGACCCAGCATTCACTGCACCAGCAGATCGGCCTGATCCCTCAGGAGCCTGGATTGTTTCACCGCAGCATCGCCGAAAACATCAACTACGGTCGTCTGGATGCCAGCCCCCAGGAACTGGCCCAGGCCATCCACCGCGCCGGTGCGAGCGCGTTCATCGACGGCATGGACCAGGGCGCCGAGTCGCTGGTGGGTGAACGTGGCGTGAAGCTTTCCGGGGGCCAACGGCAACGCATTGCCATCGCCAGGGTGTTGCTCAAGAACGCGCCCATTCTGGTGATGGACGAGGCGACTTCGGCGCTGGACTCGATCACCGAACGGTTCATCCAGGAGAAACTCGACGAAATCATGCAGGACAAGACCGTGATCGTCGTCGCCCACCGGCTGTCGACGGTCGCCCACCTGGACCGCATCCTGGTGTTCGAAGACGGCCGCATCATCGAAGACGGCTCCCACGATGACCTGCTGGCCCAGCAGGGCCAGTACTTCCGCCTCTGGAGCCGCCAGGCCCAGAACCCCTACGACGAGGAGCTGGCGTTGGCGTAGTCCGGTGAAAACGCGTCAAGCAGGCCAGGCCCCTTCGCGGGCAGAGACCCGCTCCCACATTGGTGCGGCGGAGTCATCCCTGTGGGTGCGGGTCTCTGCCCGCGAAAGCGCCCTGGGGCCACGACACATCCAGTAGCCATTACCCTACCTCCCACAGCCACACCGCCCGGATCGCCCCTGGCCCATGTGGGAGCGGGTCTCTGCCCGCGAAAGCGCCCTCGGCCACGACACATCCAGTAGCCATTACCCTGCATCCCACAGCCACACCGCCCGGATCGCCCCTGGCCCATGTGGGAGCGGGTCTCTGCCCGCGAAAGCGCCCTCGGCCACGACACATCCAGTAGCCATTACCCTGCATCCCACAGCCACACCGCCCGGATCGCCCCTGGCCCATGTGGGAGCGGGTCTCTGCCCGCGAAAGCGTCCTCGGCCACGACACATCCAGTGATCATCAACCCGTTCCCGAGCATCACTGACCCTATACATTGCTGCTTTTCATCAAAGAGCCCGGCATGCCGAACTACACCTCGAAAAGCCTACGTCTTGGCCGATATTCCGAGCCTGGACGTCCGTATCTTCTCACCACCGTCGTGCTCGCACGCCAGCCCGTTTTCCTCGACTGGTCATTGGGTCGGCACGTCGTCACCGAACTACGGCGGGCACAGGCCAGTGGGCGTGTAACTTCGCTGGCATGGGTACTGATGCCCGACCACTTGCACTGGCTGATCGAGTTGCACTCCAGCTCGCTGGCGAATGTGATCCGCGAGGTGAAATCCCGTTCTGCGAAGTCTTTCAACCGGCACACCGGCCGCACCGGACCACTCTGGCAAACGAGTTTCCATGACCGCGCATTACGTCGCGAAGAGAACGTCGTGGCCGCTGCACGGTATGTGGTGGCCAATCCGCTGCGCGCTGGACTGGTCGAGCGTTTGGGCGACTATCCGCTCTGGGATGCTGTGTGGGTCTGAGTAGAGGTGGCAGGCAGGCCAGGCCCCTCTGCCCGCGAAGACGGTTTTCGATCCGCCGATGAACCCGGATCTGCAACGCAGAGAAAGCTTCCCACCAGCGGCGTGAGCCGCGTTGGCGGTGGTGGCGGTGTGCCTGATGCAGCGCGGTGAGGCCGGACGCGGCTTGCGCCGCTGCTACACGGATCGCGGTAGATGGGCGTGCCTTGTCGTCAGGGAGTCTGGCTGTGGCTGTGGCCATGGCGCTGCAAGGCTACCCAGATGATCACGGCCAAGATGCCGATCAAGGTCGCGGCGGACATCAGGACCAGGCTGTGCGAGGTACTGAACGCTGCTTGACCGGCAGCGACCAGGTCGGCCGCCTGCGGACCTTCCAGGGTCTTCGCCGCACTCATGGTTTCGCCGATCGACTGCCGGGCGCTGTCGGCAATTTCTGCCGGCAAGCCATCGGGCAATCGGATCGAACGGGTGTAGCCGCTGCCCAGCACGAGGCCGAAACCGGTGATCCCCAGGCCCGTGCCCAGGTCATAGCTGGTGGCTTCCAGTGCGCCGGCCGAGCCGGCCTTGTGCGGCGGAGTGCTGCTCATGATCGCCACCGAGGAAGCGGTCAGGCCGATGCTCAGGGACAGGCCCAGCACCACCAGCAGCCCGACCACCGCCCATCCGCTGTGGTGCAGATCAGCCATGGCCAGGCCCGCCAGGCTGGCGCTGGCTGCACCCAGCGACAGACTGCCGACCCAGCGCAGACCGATGGCCCGCAGCAGCAACCCGGCCATGGGGCCGCCGACCGCCGAGGCGACCATCAATGGCAACAGGAACATCCCGGCCTGCAACGGCGTCTGTCCGAGGACGAATTGCAGTTCCTGCGCCAGCATCAATTCCACCCCCGCCAAGGCGCCCATCACCACCAGCGCCATGACCACCCCGGCGCTGATCGCCGGCGAGCGGAACAGGCTCAGGTCCAGCATCGGCCGCTCGGCGTGCAACTGTTTGTGCCCGAACCAGCCCAGCATGCCCAGGCCCAAAACTACCGACACCGTGGTGAGCGACGCCGAACTGCCAGGCTTGAATCCCGACTTGAGCGCATAGACCGAGGCCATGATGCCCAGCATGAGGATCAAGGCCTGACCAATGGTCCAGTTGCCGTCGCCGGTGATGGCGGTGCGCGGTACGTGCCTGAGCACCAGCGGCATCACGATCATCATCACCGGCACATTGACCAGAAACACCGCGCCCCACCAGAAATGCTCCAGCAAGGCACCGCCCGCCAGCGGACCGATGGCCGCGCCTGCCGAACCCGTCGCACCCCAGATACCCAGCGCCAGCGCGCGCTCGCGCTCGTCGTCGAAGGTCTGGCGGATGATGGCCAAGGTGCAGGGAATGATCATCGCCGAGCCAAACCCCATGAACGCCCGCGCGGCAATCAGCGCCGCGACACTGGGCGAAAAGGCGGCCAGTACCGAACCGAGGCTGAAGATGCGCAGCCCGGTGATCAGGAGTTGGCGATGACCGATCCGGTCAGCGAGGGTGCCCATGGGAATCAACAGGCTGGCCATGAGCAGCGGATAGATGTCGATGATCCACAGCACCTCGGTGCCGCTGGCCTGCAACGCCAGGGTCAGCGATGGAACGGCCACGTGCAGGATGGTCACGTCCAGCACCACCGGCAGAAACACCATCATGACCGCGACCAGCACCCACCAGCGTTTTACAGATTCAGACGATGACACGGGACTTCCTTGTTTTATATAACGGGGCCAAACGGGTGCAGATACCAGCATGTCATCGGTTGCGAAGCAAGCGGCGGTGCTTTGCAACGCCCGACAACAAATCGGTCGGTAAGTCGGTTTACTGGCGTTGATGCGTAGCGGCGGCAGTGCCGGTGACGCTTTTTCTTAACAAACCTGTTTCGCAGGCGTTGCACATCCTATTCGGCTGCAATCGGCTGAACCCTCGCGAACCTTGGGTTGCGCCATCGAGTCGTGAGACTTTGCCAGGCTTTCGCCAATGAACCGTCGCCGGTTGACGGACTTTCGTCTTGCGCTGACAGGGAAACCTTTATTGGCGCCAATAAAAATAGCGCCATTGGCCTGCAGATATTTGGCGCCATCATTTCAGAATATACAAGTCTATGATTTTAAAGGGATTTATAAAAAATCAGGCTTTCGATTATTTATTTGGATGCCAGTAATAGCACTCAGCTTGCACTGCCGGAGTTTCGACACCTAGTATCACCTCGCCTTACCGATGCCGCCCCAGAGTCGGCACTGACAAAGAGCGACCGAACAGGACGCACACGATCGCCAATGCCATGGGTACACCACAGTTGCAGCGCCTCACAGTGCTGGGCAGGACGTGTACCTGATTTATTTTGCTCCAATGCCATGCTTATACGATGTCCGCACTGAACCTTGCTGCAATAGCTTGTCCAAGGTCAGCTCCTCAGGATGAACCGTCGGGCGTTGCACTGGTTGTTATTGCTTACCAAAGACTCTGGAGATTTGCATGAAAGCGATTGTCACCGGTGTAACCGGCCAGGATGGGGCGTATCTGACGCAGCTGTTGTTGGAAAAAGGCTATACCGTCTACGGGACCTACCGCCGTACCAGTTCGGTGAACTTCTGGCGCCTGGAAGAGCTCGGTGTAGCGACCCATGCCAACCTGCACCTGGTCGAGTACGACCTCACCGACCTGTCGGCCAGCATTCGCCTGCTGCAGAACACCGAGGCCACCGAGGTCTACAACCTTGCGGCGCAGAGCTTCGTCGGCGTGTCCTTCGAGCAGCCGTTGACCACGGCCGAGATCACCGGGGTAGGGGTGGTGAACCTGCTTGAAGCGATCCGCATCGTCAACCCCAAGATCCGCTTCTACCAGGCGTCCACCTCCGAGATGTTCGGCAAGGTGCAGGCGATTCCGCAGATCGAGAGCACGCCGTTCTACCCGCGCAGCCCCTACGGTGTCGCCAAGCTGTACGCCCACTGGATGACTATCAACTACCGCGAGTCGTACGGCATCTTCGCGACCAGCGGCATCCTGTTCAACCACGAGTCGCCCCTGCGCGGTCGTGAGTTCGTGACCCGCAAGATCACCGACAGCGTAGCCAAGATCAAGCTGGGCAAGCTTGACGTGCTCGAACTGGGCAACCTGGACGCCAAGCGCGACTGGGGTTTCGCCAAAGAATACGTGGAAGGCATGTGGCGCATGCTGCAAGCCGATGAGCCGGACACTTTCGTGCTGGCCACCAACCGTACCGAAACCGTGCGCGACTTCGTCAGCATGGCGTTCAAGGCCGTCGACATCAGCCTGGACTGGTCGGGCAAGGACGATTCGGAATGCGGCACCTGCCGCGCGACCGGCAAGGTGCTGGTCAAGGTCAACCCGATGTTCCACCGTCCGGCCGAAGTCGATCTGTTGATCGGTGACCCTGCCAAGGCGCGTGAAGTGCTGGGTTGGCAGCCGCAGACCAGCCTCGAAGAGCTGTGCCGGATGATGGTCGAGGCCGATCTGCGACGCAATGAAATCGGCTTTTCTTTCTAGTCGCCTCTGGCGTCTACCCGAATTACGCAGTGGGAATGGATATGAATAAACAACAGTGGATGGCATGCCTGGCGCTGGCGCCCTGGCCCTTGAGCGCTTGGGCGTTGGAACCGGCAAAGGTCGAGTTGGGCCCCGTGAACTTCACTCCGACACTGGAGATAAGCGAACGCTACGACGACAACTTTCGCGCCGTGGATCGCAATGAGGACGCGTCGTGGATCACCTCGGTCAAGCCGACCCTGTTGTTTACCCGCGAAACCCGCAACACCGGCTACAAGTTCCAGTACTCGGCCGACAGCCAGACCTATCTGGACCACGCCGACGCCAGCCACATCGACCACGATGCCGAGCTCAGCGGTATCTGGGCCTTCGATTCGCGCAACCGTCTGGACGCCACGCTCGATTACAAGCGCGGCGAAGAAACCGTCGACTCCGCCGACGAGCGTGAGAACGACAAGTACACCCGCCAGGGTGGTCGCTTGAAGTACACCTTCGGCGCCCTCAGCGCCATGAACCAGATCGAGCTGGGTGGCGGCTATCGTCAACAGCGCTATCGCAACGCCGATGGCATCAACGACGACAAGGAATACGACGCCACCAGCGTCAGCGGTACCTGGTTCCATCGTCTGGGCGGCAGCACCCGCGCCCTGGTCCAGCTGGACCACGTCGACTACGACTATCTGGACTTCGACCGCCGCAACAGCAAGGGCAACCGCGTGCTGTTCGGTATCGACCGCGACGTCACCGCCAAACTCAGCGGTACCGCCCGCGCCGGTTACGAGCGCAAGGATTTCGAAAGCTCGCAGAGCAACGACTACGGCAGCGGCACCTGGGAAGTGGGCATGGACTACAAGCCACGCACCTATTCCACCATCTCGGTGAACATGCGCCGCGCCTTCGACGAAGGTGACGACGGTGCCAACACCGTGCACGTGACCAGCAGCCGCCTGGGCTGGCGCCACAGCTGGTCGTCGTTCTTCGCCACCGACGTCAACTATCGCCACGCACAGCGCGAGTACCTGGGCACGGGCGGTCGCGACGACACCCAGAACGCCGCCGGTGCCGAGATCATCTACACCGCCAGCCGTTGGGCCGAGGTCTCCCTGGGCTACAACCGCGTGGACAACAACTCGAACGTGGACAGCGAAGACTACGTTCGCAACATCTACCTGCTCAGCCTCAAGCTGTCCCTGTGAACCTGACCCAAAGGGGAGAAGCCACCATGTTCAAGCAAGCATTGATCGTCGTACTGGCACTGTTCAGCCTGGGAGCCCAGGCCGATGCCTACAAACTCGCTTCGGGCGACGTCATCCGGGTCTCCGTCCTGGGTGAACCTGACCTGACCAACGAAGAAGTCCACCTCAACGACTCCGGGACCTTTTCGTACCCCTTTCTGGGCAACGTGAAAGCGCTCGGCAAGACCACCGACGAGATCGAGCGGGTCATCACCAAGGGCCTGAGCGGTGACTACCTCAAGGATCCGAAAGTGACCGTGAGCGTCGTCGAATACCGTCCTTTCTACATCGGCGGTGAAGTCAAGGCGCCGGGTGGGTATCCCTACAAGCCGGGCCTGACCATGGACCGCGCCATCGCTCTGGCGGGCGGTCTGACCGAGCGTGCTTCGGTCAACCGCATCAACATCAACCGCGGCGGCAGCGCCAAGCCGGCCCAGTTGGCAACACCGGTAGAACCGGGCGACACCATCACTATTGATCAGGGGTTCTTCTAAGATGAGCCAGATTGCCGTAAGAAACAGCCAGGGCATGGCCCCATGGCAGGCCTCGCCCGCGCCGGAAGATCGCGACGCACTGGACTCACGTAAACTGTGGCGCACGCTGTGGCGTCGCCGCGGCATGATCCTCGGCGTCTTCGCCGTAGGCACCGCTGCCGCCGTGATCTACGCGCTGAACATGACGCCGACCTACCGCTCCGTCGCCACCCTGGTGATCGAGCCCAGTGGCAACCAGGTCATCACGTTCCAGCAGACGCCGGACCGTCCGGATCCCAACAGCGACTACCTGCAGACCCAGATGGGCCTGATCCAGAGCCGCGAAGTGGCCGAGCGCGCCGTGCGTGAGCTGGACCTGTCGCACCATGAAGAACTGGACCCACGGCAGAAAGCCTCGCGTCTGTCCAAGATCAAGGCGCAACTGTCCAACTGGCATGCCGACTGGTTCCCACAGAGCTGGCACCAGGAGCTGAACTACACCGACGAGCAGGCCTTCAACAGCGCGGTGATGGAATTGCGTCAGCGCACCAGCGTCACGGTCGTCGGCAAGAGCCATCTGGTCAGCATCGGCGTGACCATGGCCGACGCCGAAACCGGCGCGGCCACCGCCAACGCCCTGGCCCAGGGCTACCTCGCCAGCCGCCAGTCTTCGCAGCAGCAGGAATCGCTGAACGCCAGCCGCTGGATGAACACCCGCATGGTGGAACTGCGTACCCAACTGCAGCAGGCTGAAAGCAAGCTGCAGGCCTACCGCGATGGCCAGGGCCTGGTCGACGTCGGCGGCGTTGCCACCATCACCGCCAACGAGCTGGCTCGCACCAGCGACCGTCTGGTCGATGCGCGCCGTGAACGTGCCGATGCCCAGAGCCAGTACCGTCAGGTGCAGGGTCTGTTGGCCCGCGGCGGCAACCTGGACCTGTCCAGCGTGCCTGCGGTCATCAACAACCCGGTGATCCAGCAGTTCCAGGCCGTCGCCGCCACCGCCCAGGCGCGTGTCGACGAATACAGCCAGCGCTACGGCGACAAGCACCCGCAGATGGTTGCCGCACGCTCCGAACTGCAAGCCGCTCAGGCCAGCCTGCGCAGCCAGGTGAGCCAAGTCGTCGCCGGCCTGCAGCACAACTATCAGTTGGCGCAGGACAACGAGAACGCACTGCGCTCCTCGTTCAACAGCAACAAGCAGGAAATCCAGGACATCTCCCGCAAGGAGTTCGCCCTGCGTGAACTGCAGCGCGACGTCGACAGCAACCGTGATGTGTACAACACCTTCATGACCAAGCTGCGCGAAACCATGGCGACCGCCGACCTGGTCTCGGGCAATGCCCGCGTGGTCGATCCGGCCATCGCACCGCTGTTCCCGACCACGCCACGCAAGGCCATCCTGGTGGTCCTGGCTGCACTGCTGTCGCTGATTGCCGGTTGCGCCATTGCCCTGCTGCGTGAAGCCTGGAACAACAGCTTCAAGAACAGCGCCGACGTCGAACGCAATCTGCACCTGCCGGTTCTCAGCGTGGTGCCGATGCTCAAGCGCCGCAACCGTTCGCGCATCCATCGCCAGTTCGAGCGCAACGACGACGCGGCTTTCGCCGAAGCCGTACGGACCCTGCGCACCGGTGTGATGCTCAACGACGATGATGTCCGTCGCAAGACCCTGGTACTGACTTCGACCACGCCGGGCGAAGGCAAGACCACCCTGGCCATCAACCTGGCCGGTGCCATGGCTCGCGTCGAACGCGTGCTGCTGGTCGAAGCCGACCTGCGCCGTCCGAAAGTGGCCACCAACCTGGGCCTGGACGCTCACCACATCGGCCTGGCCGAGTTGCTGGCCGGCAAGGCGGGCGTCGATGACTGCCTGCAGAGCATCGGTAGCCTGGACGTGATCTGCGCCGGCGAAATGCCCTACAACCCGCAGGAACTGCTGGCCAGCACGCGCATGCAGACCTTCCTGGAGTGGGCACGTCACCGCTACGACCGCGTGATCCTCGACACCCCGGCCAGCCAGTCGGTGAGCGATGCGGCACTGCTGTGCGGCATGGCCGATTCGGTGATCTACGTGATCAAGTCCGAGGCCACGAGCATGCCGCTGGTACGCAAGAGCATCGGTCAGCTGTTGCAGACCGGCGCGCCGATCACCGGCGTGGTGCTCAACCAGGTCTCGCGTCCCGAGCCCGGTCAGCGTCGCGACCACTACTACGATTACCTGCCGGCAGCCCCGGCCCAATAAACCTTTCCGACCTTGCAGCCGCGCCGCTCACCCCTTGGGGCGAGCAGTGCGCCCGGCTGGCCGCGTTACGGAAAATGCCAATCCACGCCGCATTTGTCTGCTGAGGAAACTTCCATGATTGCGCCTCGCTTGCACCCGATGGTAAACCGCCGGGGCCTGACGTTCTGGACCATGTGGCTCGCGGGTGCCGCTCTGGCATGCGCGCTCACATTCAGTGTGCTGTACGCACACTTCAATGAATTCCCGCCGCAGTACCGCGTGCTGATGATGATCGGGGTGCTTGCCTCGGTTCCGGTCTACAGCTTCCTGCACGTCTACCACAAACGCCTGAACTACCTCAGCGGCCTGCTGCGCCTGCTCGGCGGCTGGCTGACCCTGGTCGCCGCGCTGGCCGTGGTCATCTACCTCAGCGGCAGTCCGCAGAGCCTGGCGCCCGGCATGGCCGTCAAGCTGATCGTCTACGGCTTCCTGGCCCAGGCGGCGACGTTCATTCCCTTGCGCTTCCTGCTCAACCGCCATAACCAGCGGCTCAAGAACGAACGCAAGGCAGTGATCATCGGCGCCGGGGAACTGGCCGGCAAGCTGGCTCGTCAGCTCAAGCCGCGCGTTCCGGTGCTGGGCGTGATTGCTCCCGACGCCGAAGTCGATGCCGACTGGGTGCCGGTGCCGGGTGTACCGCACCTGGGTGGTTTCGACGAACTGCGCGACATCGTCCAGCGCGAACAGGTACGCCGGGTGTACATCGCCTTGCCACTGGATCGCATGGTGCAGATCGAATCGATCTACGTCGACCTGCTCGACCTGGCTGTGGACGTGGTCTGGGTGCCGGACTTCGGCAGCATGATGCTGCTCAACCAGTCGATCTCGCAGATCGAACAGTTCCCGGCCATCTACCTCAACGAAACCCCGTTGAGTTCGCACCCGGCCGCCGCCATGGCCAAGGATCTGATCGACCGCAGCCTGGCACTGCTGGCGATCGTGGTCCTGGCTCCGGTGCTGATCACCTGCGCGGTGGCGGTGAAGCTGTCCTCGCCAGGCCCGGTGTTCTTCCGCCAGGGGCGCGACGGTTGCAACGGCACCGTGATCCACGTCTTCAAGTTCCGCTCGATGCGCATGCACGACGACCAGGAAGTCAAGCAGGCCACCCGCAACGACTCGCGAGTGACCCGCGTGGGTGCATTCCTGCGTCGCTCGTCGCTGGACGAACTGCCGCAACTGATCAACGTGTTGCGTGGCGAAATGGCCCTGGTCGGTCCGCGTCCCCACGCGATCGCCCACAACCATTACTACTGCGACAAGCTGATGGCCTACATGGCGCGTCATCGCATCAAGCCGGGCATCACCGGTCTGGCCCAGGTCAGCGGTTTCCGCGGCGAAACCGATACCCTGGACAAGATGCAGGGGCGCCTGGAGCGTGACTTGGCCTACATCAATCACTGGTCGTTGTGGCTGGACATCAAGATCCTCATCAAGACCCCGTTCACCTTGTTCTCACGGAACATCTATTGAGCCCGGAGGCTGGGATGGAACACGACTTGAGCCAGGGGCCGGCAGCGGCCCCCGGCCTGATCCAGCAGCTGCGCCAGAACCGCATGGTGCGAAACCTGGCGACAGCGCTCGGCGGCTCGGCCGGCGCGCAGCTGATCAACCTGGCGCTGATCCCGGTGATCATGCGTATCTACGGCCCCGAAGCGTTCGGGGTGGTGGGTACCTTCCTCAGCCTGACGATCATCCTGATTCCGGCCTGCAGCCTGACCTGGTCGATGGCCATCGTCCTGCCGCAGCGCCATCGCGACGCCAGCGGGCTGGCCAAGCTGGCTACCGTGGTCGCCTTGCTGGTGTCCCTGCTGGTGGCGGTCGTGCTGTTGTTCTGGGGGCCGATGCTGGCCGAGCGCTGGAACCTGGAACTGCTCACCCCGTACCTGATGCTGCTGCCGCTGGTGATGTTCAGCTCGGCGGTCCTCGAAGTGCTCCAGCAGTGGCTGTATCGCCATGGCCGCTACCGCCTGACCGCCCGCGCGGCCACCAGCCATGCCCTGGTCTACAACGGCATGCGCAGTGTCGGCGGCCTGTTCAACAACAGCGCGACCATGCTGGTGGTCACCAGCGCGCTGTACTACGTGGTTCACAGCCTGCTGATCCTGATCGGCATGGCCATGAGCAAGCCAGCACCGGCCGACGCGACCGAGGTCGACGAGGCCCCGCGCAAGACCCTGCGCCAACTGGCCAGCGAATACCGCGACTTCCCCCTTTTCCGTGCCCCGCAGGTGTTGATCAACGCGCTGTCGGTGCACATGCCCACACTGGTATTGGCCTCGCTGTTCGGTGCCATACCGGCGGGCTATTTCGCCCTGTGCCTGCAAGTGCTGGCCATGCCCAGCAATTTCATCGGCAAGGCCATGGGCAGCGTTTTCTACCCGCGTATCGCCGCCGCGGTGCACGCTCGTGAGGCGGTGGTCGGCCTGCTGCTCAAGGGCGTCGGCGCGATGACCGCGATCGGCGCATCAGGCTTTCTGATTCTGGTCATCGCCGGGCCGTGGCTGTTCACCCTGGCCTTCGGCGCCCAGTGGCACGAAGCGGGCGAATACGCGCGCTGGCTGGCCCTGGCAGAACTGGCCCGGTTCGCAGCGATGCCGTGCGAAGTCGCCATCCCGGCGTTGCGCCTGCAGGCCTACTTCCTGGGCTTCGAAGTCTTCGCCACCTCCTTGCGCTTCGGCGCCGTGGCCATCGGCGCCCTGTGGGGCGGCTCGGCCCTGGCGGTGGTGATCGCTATCGCGGCAGCAAACATTTTCATCTATCTGGCGATGATGTCGATCGTCGTATTCAAGGCGCGTGCCTGGCAGAACCGCCAGAGTGGCACTCTACAGGAGGCTCAAGCATGACCCGATCCAACAACGATGTGTGCGCGATCATCCTCAACTGGAATGGCGCCGATACCACCATTGACTGCATCCGTGCCCTGGATGCCCATTGCCGCGTCCCGGTGGTGGTGATCGACAACGATTCCAAGGACGACAGCGTGTCGCGCCTCAAGCAGTTCCTCAACGACTCGACCGGCCCGGACGTTCAAGTCATCGACGAGCGCGCAGCCGGCAGTTATGACACACCGCACGAGCGGGTATTGATCATCAACGAAGGCAACCACGGCTACGCCGGCGGCAACAACGTGGGCATCGACTACGCCGTGCGCGCAGGCTATCGCTACATCTGGCTGCTCAACAACGACGTCACCGTCGAGCCCGGCGCCCTGGAAGCACTGCGTGACACCCTGGAACAGTCGCCCAAGTGTGGCTTCTCGGCCTCCGTGCTGGTGTACTCGGACCGCCCTCAGGTGGTCCAGTGCGTCGGCGGCGGCACCTTGTTCCCCTGGCTGGGCAAGACCAAGCTGATGGGCAAGAACATGGACCGTGCGCAACTGCCCACGGCTGGCCTGCCCGAGCCCGACTACCTGATGGGCGCGAGCCTCATGATACGCCGCGAGGTGATCGAAGAGGTCGGCATGATGGACCACCGCTACTTCATGTACTCCGAAGAAGTGGACTGGGAACGTCGTGCCGCCGCCGTGGGCTGGCATGGCCGCGTGGCCCTCGACAGTTTCGCCCGTCATGGCGACAGCGGCAGCACCAAAGGCCGCAGCCACATGTTTCATTTCTACCGCAACCGCGCCGCGATCATGTACAACAAGCGCTTCCATTCGACCGCATGCACCTTCTTCTCGGCGATCGCCCTGGGCGCGATCACCGTGTTGCAGAACCGCGGCAGTGCCAAGAACATCAAGTTCGGCATCAAGGGCATCACCGAGGGCTTGGCGTTCAAATGGCGCTGAGTGATCTATCGTCCACGAGGTAACGGACATGCTCCAGGCTTTGTTCAATCCGCGCACGTTGTTGTGCCTGCTGGTGGTGGTCAACTCCGGCTTTCTTTTCCTGACCGACAACAAGCTGGCAGGCTTGCCGTACCTGCGCGAACTGTACCTGGCCGGCGTGGTAGGCGCGGCCGTGCTGCTGCTGGCCATGTGGCAACGCCCGTGGCAGTCGCGGGCCAGTATGTGGATCCTGTTCATGGGCGTGGCACTGCCGGTGATGTCGGCACTGTTTTCCTGGTATCACTTCGAGCAGCCTGTGTTCTACGGCCTGCTCGAAGAGCGCCGCAACTTTCTGTACCTGCTGTTCTTTCCGGCGCTGTACCTGATGCTCAAGGCGCAGCCAACCCAGGAGCAGCTCGAGCGCTGCTTCCTGATCGGCGGCCTGGCGTGTGTGGCGGTCGGCTTTCTCTACTACTTCAAGATCGTCCCGGAAAACGCTGCGGTCGCCTTCAACGTCGACGAGAAGGACTACGGCCTCAACCCTCTGCGTCCGGACCGCTTCAGCATTGGCGGCTCCTACGTCTCGCTGTGCGCCATGATGCTGATGTACCGCCTGCGCCGCCGTATCGAGTTGGTACCGGTGCTGTTGCTGGGCCTGTTCGCCGCCTACCTGTGGCTGGTGCTGCAGACGCGTAACACCATGCTGGTGTGGACCCTGGCCGCGTTGTGGATCTTTCGCGCGCACCTGCACGTGCTGGTCAAGCTGGGCCTGGCGATCATCGTCGTGGGCGGGGTGGCCTACATGGTGATGCCAGCGCCGTTCGAAGCCCAGTACGAGCGTTTGATGGCCCTGGTGCAGGAAGCGACCGAGCCGGGTGGGGTGCGTGCCGATACAACGGCGATCATCCTGCGCGATACGGCCGCGAACTGGTACGTGGGGATGGGCGCACTGTCGCTGCAGTGGCAGGGCGGTTTCTCGCGCCTGTACAGCTCCTACTTCTACCTGTCCGACGTGGGTGTGCTGGGCGTGATGTACCGCTACGGCTTCATCATGCCGCTGATCATTCTGGTGTATTTCGTCGGATTCTGGAGAATCAGTCGCCAGTGCCGGAACAAAGGTGACCTGCTCGCTGCCTTTGTTCTCGACATGTGCTTCAACCTGATCAACCTGTTCCTGTCGCCGGCCATGATGTATGACGGCAACATCGCAGCGCTCGCGGTTGCGGCATTCGTGTATTACGGGCAGGTGAGGGTGCCGGCTTCGCAACCGGCCGATCGTCCGCTGGGACGACCGGCCGATACTGCGGGCCTTGCAGTTACGTCGGGCCGATAGCCTTGCACTTCGGCTCTTTGAGGAACCGGCCCATGACTGTCCATTGAGGACGAGGCTGGCCGTTGATCGGCTCGACCGCCATGAAGTAACCACCCCAGTAGGGGCCGCTCGACCAGTAGGTGAGGGGCATGCACTGCTGGGCCAGGTACTTGTGCAGACGCTCGGCCGCGTCCAGCCAGCGCGGGTCGTTGTCAGGGATGCCGAATTCGCCGATGTGGCCTTTCTTGCCGTTGCGCTTGAGCCACTCGACGAAGGGTTTGACCCGGTTCACGGCGATATCCGGATTCCATGTGCCGGAAATTCGATTCTTGTAGTTACCACTGCCGTCAGGATCGAGGTAGATATGCGCGGAAAAGATCAGCTTGTTGGACGGGTCCTTGAGCTTGAGCAGATCGTTGTTGTAGTTCGGCCAGCGCTCGGCACTGGCCCACGAACGACCCTCGACGTAGATCGGACGGTTCTTGTCGATCGCCCGAATGGCGTCGATGCCCGCCTGAGCGGCCGTCGGCCAGATGGCGTCGGATTCGTCGTGGGGCTCGTTCATCAGGTCGTAGCCGGCCAGGGCGCTGTAACCACTCCAGCGGCGCGCTATCTGACTCATGAGGTTCTTGTAGTGATCCACCGTGACGTCCCGGGTCCCGATGATCTTGCCGCGGTAGCGCCCGTAGTTGTGCACGTCCAGGATCACCTGCATGTTGGCCTGTGCGGCCTGCACCAGCATCTTGTCGATCAGCTTGGCGTAGACAGGGTCCAGCGGCCCCCCCAGCGTAGGCTGCAGTCGCTCCCATTTGAACGGGAAGCGCACGCTTTGAACGCCACGACGCTTCCAGTTGGCAAAGAAGCCTTCGCGCGGGAAGAAATAGTGCGTACCTTCCACGCCCGGAAACACATTTTCGGAGAACTCGGCCCCCGATACGTTGACCTGTGTCATCGGCACATCCGCGAATGCGGCGCCAGAGCCCAGCACCAACGCCATCGCCGCACTCAGCAGTGTGCGGCGAGGGCGTGAGGCATCGAGTTTCGGCACGAAAGGTACTGCGCGCCCGGACACTGCACGTGAATACAACCTTTTGATGTTCATGGGCTCAGCCTATGGATAGAAGACAATCGATTACCACGCTTCAGACGAATAAGCCGAATCGTCCAAGCTCCCGCAGCCTTTCTACGGCGCTGCATTAACGCATTCTAGAACTGATAGGACGGCCTGGATGAAAGTTTTTGGGATAGATTTCTACAAAGGTGACCAAAGGGACCTGATCCGTGCCATCAAGGGCGACGTGAACAAGCCTTTTGGTTACGTAGTGACCGCCAACGTCAACCACGTTGTGCTGCTTGAAAACGACTCGGTCTTCCGCAGTGCCTACGACGCTGCGGCCTACCGGGTCTGCGACAGCCGGGTATTGATGCCGGTATTGCGCAAGTTCGACGCCGGCGTGCCCGAGGCCATCCCCGGCAGCACCCTGACCGTGTCGGTGATGGACGAAGCCCAGCGCGAAGGCTGGACCGTGACGGTCGTCGGCTCCACCACCGATGTGGTGGAAATACTGACCCAGCGCTATCCGGCGGTGACGTTCCTGCACTACAACCCGCCGATGGGCTTCATCGACAACCCTGCCGAAGTGGAGGCCACCTTGCAGTTCGTCGAGCAGCATCGGGCGCAGCTGTTGATCATGTCGGTCGGCTCGCCGCGCCAGGAAATGCTGTGCAAGCTGATCGCCGATCGCGGTCGTACCCATGGCGTGGGCCTTTGCACCGGTGCGGCGCTGAACTTCCTGTCGGGCAAGGTCCAGCGTGCGCCGATGTGGGTACAGAAGCTCTCTCTGGAATGGCTGCACCGCATTCTCAGCGAGCCGAGCCGCCTGGCCGGACGCTATTGGAACGACGGACGGCGCATCCTGCCGATCATCCTGCGCCAGCGTTCGCAGCAGCGGCAATATGCGCAGCAGCGCGACAAGCCCTGAACCTGGTACACCCTGAAAATGACAAAGCCACCTTCGGGTGGCTTTGTCATTCTGGCGTCCTGACGAAAGGTATCAGCGCTTGCCCATGGAGCGGCGAGTGCCGTTCGGGGCGCGGCCTGGGGTCTTGTCATGGTTGGACTTGCCCGCGCCGGGGTAGCTGGCCGCTTGCTTGGTCGCGAACGCGCCGGGCTTGAACGGGAACGTAAAGGCCGGGATCGCTGCCTGGCCATCGACTTCGGCGTCCTGAACGATCGGCTCGGCATCGGGATGTTGGTTGGCAGGCATGGTGACTCCGGGGCAGCACGTTGAAAGGGAGCGGCAGTATACCCGAGCCTCCCTTGCAACGCTTGGTGCTGCGTGTGAACCCAGGCCCGCCGCTAGGCCGGGCAGGCGGTGTGGCCGTTGTCCAGGCCCTGCTTGACGTTGCGCGAGAGCAGGCTGGCCTTGCCATCGTGCCAGGTCAGCGTGAGCACGTACACCGAATCGAAGTCGTTGGCGGCCCAGTCTTCGGTGATGTTCATCTCCTGGCCCACCGCGCGGCCGGCCACTTCGTTGATCAGCTCGGGCAGGTAGCCATGGGACCAGGCGGTGTAGATCACCGCGTTGTGGTACTTGTCGCGCATCAGCTCACGGGCCAGGTCCTGGGTATCGTTGGCGCCATAGTCGATGTTCACCGGCAGGCCGAGCTTAATGGCGCTGGGGCTGATGGTCATGAGCGGACGCAGGTAGCTGTAGGATTCGTCGTTCTCGCCTTCCTCGACGTGCCGGCCGGGGTCGGCCGCGAACACGTAATCGGCATTGCCGAACCGCTCCGGCAGCAACTCGGCCAGGTTCAGCGCGCGGTTGAGGCCTTGGCAATTGAGCTGGCCAAGGCCGCCGGCGGGCTTCTCGGCGTGACGCAGGAACACCAAGGTCTGCGTGCCATCGACCGACTCGGCGCGGCTGTCGCTGATTTCCAGGGCGAGGAAGGAGCAGGTACCCGCCAGCAGCAGCGCAGGCAAGGCGTAGGAGGAGCGTTTCAACTGTCGGACACAGTTGCTCAGGATTTTCATAGGAAGGGTCTTCAACTCTCTTGGGTTAGCTGACACACCCGACGGCCGCGCGCTGGCGCCTGGGCTCTCCCTGTCTTTGTTTTTCCTGCCCATTATCCAGTGGCAGGGACGACTCTCTGAGTGTCATGTTGCCCGTTTGTTCACGGTTCGCGCTGATCAAAGTAATAGCATTTTGTTTCAAATTGACGATGGCTCGCTGGCACGCAAGCCCGCGCTGAGGACACCGGCCAGGGCCTCGCGAGTGTCGAACAGCGCTTCACGGAAGAACGCATGCTGCGCCTCGACCCGCCATACCGGACCCACCAGTGCCAGCGCGTACTGACCTTGCGAGGTCTGCAGGGCCACGGCCATGGCGCCCACACCCATCATGTGCTCGTTGGCGTCGCAGGCATAACCCCGCTCGCGGACCTCGGCCAGCTGTTCGAGCAGGCGTGGCAGATCCGGGGTGCTCGGGGTCAGTGGTTCCAACACCGGGCCGAGCAGTTGCACCACGGCCTCGTCGCTCATCTTGGCCAACAGTGCCTTGCCGCCCGAAGTCGCGTAGACACTGAGGAAGCTGCCCGAGGAGGGCGCTACTCGCAAGGGCTGCGGCGACACCACCGAATGCAGCAGCATCAGGTGAGTGCCGTTGCGGTTGACCAGCACTGCCGTCTCTCCGGTGCGTTCGGTCAGTGCCTCCATATAAGGACGCACCTGAGTAATCAGGTCGACATGGCTGTTCGACGCCAGGCGCATCAATGCCGGGCCAAGGCACACCCCACCGGCGCCTTGGACCTTGAGCAGCTCCTCATGGGCCAGCGCATCGACCAGCCGTTGCACCGTGGAGCGGGGCAGGTCGATGCGCTTGGCGATCGCGCCCAGGCTCAGGCCGTCGGGCTCGCTTTCCAGGCAGCGCAGAATGGCCGCGGCCCGAGAGATGACTTGTATGCCGCTACGGTCGTTGTCGCTGGTCATGCAATTTGCCTTTTGTATCGCTGTTCGGTACAGTGTATCGCAATTAGTGGTTCATCGTCATTTGCAGCAAGCAGGTCCCATCCGTGTCCCCACCTTCACCTCCGGTCCCGGCGCCGTTCGGCTGGCGCCTGGCCATCGGGCTGGTCGGCGTGCTGATCGCCGCCTTGACCTCCGGCATCAACGACCGCGTCACCGACATCACTCTGGCGGACCTGCTGGGGATCTATGGCTTCGGCCACGACGAAGGCAGCTGGATCAGCTCTGCCTACGCGGCGGCCGAAGTCTCGGCGATGCTGCTGGCGCCCTGGTTGGCCGTGACCTTTTCGTTGCGGCGCTTCGCTATTGTGGTGACCGTGGCCTTCGCCGGCTTCGGTGCACTGTGCCCGTTCGCCCCCAACCTGGAAAGCCTGCTGCTGTTGCGCGTGCTTCAGGGGCTGGCCGGAGGCGCGCTGCCGCCACTGCTGATGACCGCCGCACTGCGTTTCCTGCCGTGGCACATCAAATTGTACGGGCTGTCGGCCTACGCGCTCACCGCAACCTTCGGACCGAACCTGGCCATGCCCCTCGCCGCGCTGTGGACCGAGGGCAGCGACTGGCGCATGGTGTTCTGGCAGATCATCCCGGCGTGCCTGATCGGTGCCGCGTGCATCGCTTATGGTCTGCCGCAGGATCCACTGCGTCTGGAGCGCTTCAGGCAGGCCGACTGGCGCGGTGCACTACTGGGCACGGCCGGCCTGAGCATGCTGATCATCGGCCTGACCCAGGGCGAACGGCTGGACTGGCTGGAGTCGCCCTTGATTGCCTTGCTGCTGATCGGTGCCGGTGTCTGCCTGCCGCTGTTTCTGCTCAACGAATGGTTTCATCCACTGCCGCTGTTCAAACTGCAGTTGCTGGGGCGGCGCAACTTCGCCTTCGGCATCACCACGCTGTGCCTGTTCCTGTTCGTCGGCATGGCCGGCAGCGCGATTCCGGCGGGCTACCTGACTCACATTCAAGGCTATCGGCCGTTGCAGACCATGCCCACCGCGTTGTGCATTGCCATCCCGCAGTTGCTCATCGCGCCGCTGGTGGCGTTCGTCATCAACCGCAACTGGGTCGACTCGCGCTACGTGATGGCCGCAGGTTTCGGCCTGCTGACCCTGGCGCTGCTGGGCGGCTCGCAGCTCACCGGCGAATGGATTCGCGACGACTTCTATCTGTTGCAGGCGCTGCACACCTTCGGCCAGCCGATGGTGGTGGTGCCGCTGCTGATGATCGCCACCGGGGTCATCCATCCGCTGGAGGGGCCGTTCGCCTCGTCCATGGTCAATACCCTGCGCGGCTTGTCGTCGGTGGTCGCCGGCGTGGTGCTGGAAAACTTCGTCACCGCCCGTGAGCACCTGCATTCCAACACCTTGCTCGATCAGGTCGGCAACAGCTACCAGAGCCTGTTGCCGCTCTACGGCGAGCCGGCTGCCGAACTGGCCGGCCGCGTTCGCGCCCAGGCTTTCGTGCTCAGCTACAGCGACGCGTTCCTGGCGCTGCTGGCCTTCATCGCCGTGCTGCTGGTGGTGTTGCTGACCCTGCCCAAACGCGCCTATCCACCGCAACCCCCGGTACCGTCATGAAATCTGTCATCAAACATCGCACCGCTGTCTTCCTCATCGTTGCTGTCATCCTCGTCTGCGCCGCCTATGGCCTCTACCAGGTGCTGCACCGCAGCGGCGTACAGAGCACGGACGACGCCTACATCCGCGCCGACTCGGTGCTGGTGGCGCCGCGGGTGGCCGGGGTGGTCACCGAGGTACTGGTGCAGGACAACCAGTCGGTCAAGGCCGGGCAGTTGCTCGCGCGCCTGGACCCGCGCGACTACACGGCCTCGGTGGCGGCGGCCCGGGCCAACGTCGATGCCGCACAGGCGCAGGTGAAGAACCTGCGCGCCAGCATCGAGCGGCAGGGAGCGGTGATCGACCAGGCCAGCGCTGCCACGCGCGCCACCGCCGCTTCCCTGAAGTTCGCCCAGGCCAATGCTCAGCGTTACCGCAACCTGTCCCAGGCCGGCGCCGGCACCCAGGAAGAGCGGCAGAAGGCCGAGGCCGAGTTGCAGGGTTGGGAAGCGTCGCGCGACCGTGATGGCGCCTCGCGGGTCGCCGCCCAGCGCACCCTGGATGTGCTCAAGGCCGAACTGGAAGTGGCCGAGGCGGCGGTGGACAAGGATCGCTCGGCGCTGGAACAGGCCGAGCTGAACCTGTCCTACACGCAGATTCTGGCACCGGCCGACGGCATGATCGGTCAGCGCTCGGTGCGCGTCGGTGCCTATGTCGCCCCCGGTCGACCCCTGCTGGCCGTGGTGCCGCTGCATCAGGCGTTCGTGGTGGCCAACTTCCGCGAGACGCAACTGGCGCACATGCATGCCAATCAGCGCGTGGACATTCATGTCGACAGCATTCCCGACCAGGTCTTCCACGGCCACATCGACAGCGTGGCGCCGGCCACGGGTCTGTCGTTCGCGCAGATCAGCCCGGACAACGCCACCGGCAACTTCACCAAGGTGGTCCAGCGCATTCCGGTCAAGGTGGTGTTCGAAACCGATCAGCCCCATCTGGACCGGCTGCGCGTTGGCTTGTCAGTGGTTGCGTCGGTCGATACCACCCAGGAGCCCTGAGATGAAACGTGCATTGCTTGCCCTGACCCTGAGTGGCCTGGCTGCCTGCAGCGTCGGGCCGGACTTCCAACGCCCCGCAGCGGCGCTGCCCGCGCAGTGGCAGGACAGCGCCGGTACCCGCGGCGACGCAGCGCTGGACCGCGCCTGGTGGCAACAGCTGGGCGACCCGCAATTGACCGCGCTGGTCACCCGGGCTGCCAAGGCCAACCTGGACATCCGTTCGGCGGCCAACCGCGTGCAGCAAAGTCAGGCCCTGCGCCAGGTCAGCGGCAGCGAGCAGTTGCCGGGGCTCAGCGCGCGCGGTGGCTACCAGCGCGAGCGCAACAGCGCCGAAGGCCTCAACGACCCGTCAGGGCAGAGCGGCCGAGCACCGTTCGAGCTGTGGAGCGGGGCGCTCGACGCCAGCTGGGAGGTCGACCTGTGGGGGCACGTCCAGCGCAGCGTCGAGATGGCCGAGGCCGACGTCCAGTTCAGCCAGGCCCAGCGCGACGCGGTCGGCCTGAGCATCGCCGCGCGTACGGCCACCGACTACATCCGCCTGCGTGGCGTGCAGGCGCGCCTGGCCGTGGCGCGGGAGAACCTGGAGATCGCCCGGCAGAGCCAGCGTCTGACCCAGACCCGCTACGAGAACGGCGTCACCACCAACCTGGACACCGCCAACGCCGCCGCGCTGGTGGCCACCATCGAAGCCTCGCTGCCCGTGCTGCAGGCGCAGCAGGACCGTTTGATCAACGCGCTGAGCTACCTGCTGGCCGAACCGCCGCGCGCCCTGGCCGACGAACTGCGCACTCCACGCGCCATTCCCGACCCGGCCCCGGACGTGCCCATGGGCCTGCCCTCGGAGTTGGCCCAGCGCCGGCCCGACATCCAGCGCAGCGAGGCGGCATTGCATCGGGCCACGGCCGCCATCGGCGTGGCCAAGGCCGATTTCTATCCACGGGTGAGCCTGGGCGCCAGCTTCGGCTTTCAGGCCCTGAATGGCTCCGACCTGGGCGGCTGGGATTCGCGCAACTGGTCGTTCGGCCCCAGCCTGTACCTGCCGATCTTCCAGGGCGGACGCCTGACCGGCACCCTGGAGCTGCGCGAGCATCAGCAGCAGGAAGCGGCGCTGGACTACCAACGGGTGGTGCTGGCCGCCTGGCACGAGGTCGACGATGCCATGAGCGACTACGCCGCCGAACAGCAGCACCATGCTGCGCTGAGCGAGGCGGTGCGGCAGAACACGGTGGCCCTGGGTACGGCCCGCGACCGCTACAATCAGGGCGCGACCGACTTCATCAACGTCCTGGGTGTGCAGCGCGCGCTGCTGGCCACGCAAAGCCAGCTGGTGGACAGCGCCACCGCTGCGGCGATCGACCGCGTGCGTCTGTATCGGGCCCTCGGCGGCGGCTGGCCGAAAGACGCCTGAAGAAGCCGCGATGCACCCGGCAAGCCGTGCTAGGGTAAGGTCTGTCAGCCAACAGGAGCCTGCCCATGCCCGACCACGTCCCGCTCAAGCTCAGCAATCCGCCCGGCCTGTTCGACCCGGCGCCCTATGGTTACTCCCATGTGGCCGAGGTCGCCGGAGGCAGCAAGTTGTTGTTCATCGCCGGGCAAGGCGGTGAAAGCCTGGACAGCAGCATTTCCGCGGACTTTCAGTTGCAGGCCGGGCAGGCCCTGGCCAACCTGCGCACCGCCCTCGGTGCAGCCGGTGCCGACTACGCCCACGTCGCCAAGCTGACCGTATTGATCGTCGACCACGACCATGAGCGCCTGGCCATCTGGAGCGACACCCTGCGCGAGGCGTGGGGCGATGCCATGACCCCGGCCTGCACCTTGATCCCGGTGCCACGCTTGGCCCTGGACGGCATGCTCATCGAAGTCGATGCGGTGGCGGTGATGCCGCAATGAGCGAATTGATCAGCGCACTCCGAAATATCGTCGGCGCCAGCCATGTGCTCACCGACTCGGCCGAGACCGAACGCTTTCGGCAGGGTTTCCGCTTCGGCAGTGGCAACGCGCTGGCCGTGGTCCGCCCCGGCTCGCTGCTGGAGCAGTGGCAGGTGGTCAAGGCCTGCGTGGCGGCCGATGTGATCGTCATCATGCAGGCGGCCAACACCGGCCTGACCGGAGGTTCCACCCCCGACGGCGGTTACGACCGTGAAGTGGTGATCATCAGCACCTTGCGCATGCGCACGGTGCACGTGATCGAGGAGGGCCGTCAGGTCATCTGCTTCCCCGGCTCGACCCTCGATCAGCTGGAGAAGGTCCTCAAGCCTTTGGGTCGCGAGCCCCATTCGGTGATCGGTTCCTCGTGCATCGGCGCGTCGGTGTTCGGCGGCGTCTGCAACAATTCAGGCGGCTCGCTGGTGCGTCGCGGCCCGGCCTACACGCAGATGGCGGTGTACGCCCAGCTCGGCGCCGATGGCACCTTGCAACTGGTCAATCACCTGGGCGTCGAACTGGGCGATACGCCCGAGCAGATCCTCGGCAACCTGGACGCTCAGCGCTACACCGCCGCCGATATCAAGGCCGACGCCGGGCTGGGCTCCGACCAATTGCTACGCCGCCTATGTGCGCGAGGTCGACGCGCCCACGCCCGCACGCTTCAATGCCGACCACCAGCGCCTGTACGAGGCCAGCGGCAGTGCCGGCAAGCTGGCGGTGTTCGCGGTACGCCTGGACACCTTCGCCGCCGAGCGCGACACCGCGGTGTTCTACATCGGCAGCAACGACACCGCCGACCTCACCCAGATCCGCCGGCACATGCTCGAACGGTTCGACGAGCTGCCGATCGCCGGCGAGTACATGCACCGCGACGCCTACGACGTGGCCGCCGAATACGGCAAGGACACGTTTCTGATGATCCACCACCTGGGCACCCAGCGCCTGCCCAAGCTGTTCGCCTTGAAGAGCCGCGCCGACACTTTTCTCAAGCGCCTTCCCTGGCTGCGTGCCAACCTCGCCGACCGTGTCCTGCAACTGGCGGCGCGCTGCTTTCCCGAGCACCTGCCGCCACGCATTCGCGAGTTCCGTCAGCGCTATGAACACTACTTGATGCTCAAGGTGTCCGCCGGCTCGGTGGCGCCGACCCAGAAGCTGCTGGAAGAGCTGTTCGCCGGACGTGACGGTGATTTCTTCCGGTGCACCGCAGAAGAGGGCAGCAAGGCCTTCCTGCATCGCTTCGCTGCCGCCGGTGCTGCGGTGCGCTACCGCGCCGTGCACGATCGGGAGGTGGAGGATATCGTGGCGCTGGACATTGCCCTGGCGCGCAATGATCGGCAGTGGTTCGAGACGCTGCCCGCAGACATCGATCGGCAGATGATCGTCAAACTCTACTACGGGCATTTCTTCTGCCACGTGTTCCACCAGGACTACATCCTGCGCAAGGGCAGCGATTGTCTGGCGGTGGAGCATCGCATGTGGGCCCTGCTCGACGAACGCGGCGCCGAGTATCCGGCCGAGCACAACGTCGGCCATCTGTACCCGGCCAAGCCCGCGCTCAAGGCCTTCTATCAGCAACTGGACCCGTGCAACGCCTTCAATCCGGGTGTCGGCCAGACCTCGAAGTGCCGCCACTGGCACGAATGACCGCGGCGCCCCCTTCGCGGGTAGAACCCGCTCCCACAGGGTCACCGTTGTTTCTTGTCCATAAGGCCACCGCCGTTTCCTGTGGGAGCGGGCTCTGCCCGCGAAGGGCTCGACGCGGTGCATCAGGTAGACCGCTGCACCCCTTTCGCGGGTAGAACCCGCTCCCACAGGTCACCAGCGTCTCTTGTCCACAAGGCCACCGCCGTTTCCTGTGGGAGCGGGCTCTGCCCGCGAAGGGCTCGACGCGGTGCATCTGGTAGACCGCGGCGTCCCTTTCGCGGGTAGAACCCGCTCCCACAGGTTTCCACTGCTTCTTGCACGGGGCTGTTTCTTGTCCAGGGGGTTGCCGCCGATTCAGTCGGGCAGCCATTCCTGCAGGGTCAGTTCCACGGTGATGAACGACAGGTTGCGGCCGCGCTCCAGGCGTCCGGCGAAGATGTTGCCGTCGGCGTCGGCCACCACGGCTTGCAGTCGGCTCTCACCGATGACGATCTCGCCGCTGATGCTCAGTATCTCCACGCCGGGCCCGGGCACGGTCAGGGTCTTCATGCCCTGTCGGCCCAGATAGCCCAGCTGTGCGTCGATCAGGCTGCCCAACCCGCCGCGAATCACGGCCAGCTCGATGCCGTGGCTGGCACACAGGGCTTCGGCGCTTTCGACGATGTCTTCGTTGGGCTTGAGCCGCGCCACCACCAGACGCCCCAGGCGGCCGGTCTGGACGGTTGAAGGGGACAGGTCGGGTTCGAGTACGGCGCTGGGGTTCATGAGGCCTCCTGATCGATCGGGTGCAACAGGCTGAAATGGGTTTCCGCGTCGGGCTGGGCCTGGTAGGCCACCTGGTCGAACAGGCACAGGCGGATCACCAGGCTTTCGCTGCCGACCACCAGCCTGTCGAGCAGCAGATGGCCGCCGTGCTGCTCGCCGTCGCGATCCAGAAAGCCGGCGTGGCAGTGCAGCAATGGCCTGTTCTGCGCATCCCGGCCCACGGTGATGGCACCGCTGATGAAAGTGATGTAGCCGTCCAGCACCACCGGGGCGCCGTAGTCGTAGGGGCGCTCCGGCTTGTCGGTGACCACCATGCGGTGGTAGCTCAGGTGCGCCGCGCCACCACACAGGATGCGGCCCACGGCGCTGCCGTACCGACGCCCCTGCAGGGCTTGCAGTACGCCTGCGCCGACGTTGCACGCCAGCGGCAGCACCAGGCGCAGTTCTTCACCCTGGGCCACGCTGCGGTCCAGCCGACGCGGCTGCTGGGCCGGCCCGCCATGGACGAAAACCCGCACGCCGTCGCGCTCCTCGAAATGGGGATTCATCAGGCCACCTCCTCGCGTTCCTGCAGCAGGGTGCGGATCTGCTTCTTGACGATCTTGCCGTAGCCGGACTTGGGCATGGCGTCCCAGCGCACGAAGCGCTTGGGCCACTTGTAGCGGGCCAGGCGCGGCTCCAGGTGGGCCAGCAACTGCTCGTCGCTGACCTGGCCGGTGGTGACGATCACCGCGCAGCCGCACTCGCCCCATTTCTCGTCCGGCATGCCCAGCACCGCCACCTCGTTGACCGCCGGATGCGTCAGCAGCGCTTCCTCGACCTCGCGCGGGTACACGTTGGAGCCGCCAGAGATGTACATGTCCGAGGCGCGGCCGGTGATGAACAGATACCCCTGTTCGTCGACATGGCCCAGGTCGCCGGTGTGGAACCAGCCGTGTTTGAAGCAACTGGCGTTGGCCGTCGGGTTGTTGTAATAGCCGCTGAACACAGCCGGTCCGCGTACGCAGATCTCGCCGTCCTCACCGGTGGCCAACTCGTTGCCGGCGTCGTCCAGAATGGCCACCTGCATGCCCGTGCGCGGATAGCCGCAACTGCCGACCTTGGCGGCGGGCGAGTCTTCGGCGTCGTGGCAATCGGCGGGCAGCACGGTGATGTTGCCGGTGACCTCGCCCAGACCGTAATACTGCACCAGCACCTTGCCCAGCTTGCGCAGGGCGTGGCATTGATCGGCGCGGTACATCGGCGCGCCGGCGTAGATCACATGGCGCAGGCTGCTGTGGTCGTAGCGGTCGACGGCAGGGTCTTCGGTGAGCATCTTGACGATGGTCGGCACGGTGAACAGGTTGTCGACGCGGTGTTCCTGTACCAGGCGCCAGGCTTCGTCGCAGTCCAGCCGGTCGCTGGCCGGCAGTACGCAGGCGGCGCCACGCGCCACGTTGACCAGCGCGTGGATGCCGGCCCCGTGAGACAGCGGCGCCAGCACCAGCGAGCGCGAATGCTGGGAGAGGCCCGGCATCAGGTCGGCAATGTGGTTGTTGATGACGAAGGCCATCTGCCCGTGGGTGAGCACACCGGCCTTGGGATGACCGGTGGTGCCGGAGGTGTAGAAGAACCACAGCGGGTCATGGTAATTGACGTCGGCGGCGCGGAACGTGCTGGCGTGTGGCGCGCCTTCGTCGAGCAATTGCCCGTAGCTCAGTTCGCCCGCGCGCGGCTCGCCGATGGCGATCACCTGCGCCAGCGCCGGCGACTCGGCGCGCACCGCATCCACGTAATGCGCCAGCCCCTCGTCGTAGAGCATCGCCACCGCACCGCTGGAACTGCCCAGGTAGGCGGCCTCGGGCGGGGTAATGCGCACGTTGGTCGGCACCCACACCGCACCCAGGCGGAACGCCACCCAGGCGCTTTCGAACAGCGGCAGGTTGTTGCGCGAATGCACCAGCAGCTTGTCGCCCTTGCCCACCCCCCGCGCGCGCAGCGCCGCGGCGACGCTGTCGACCCGTTGCGAAATGCTGCGCCAGGTGTGCACCTGCTCGCCGCGAATGAAGCCCGGCGCGTCCGGATAGCGCCGGGCGATCTGGTTGAGCAGTTCGCCCAGGTTCATCACGTTGTCGATGCCGGTCATTGCACGCGCTCCAGAATGCTCACGTAGTTGGTCACCGCCGCGCCGCCCATGTTGAAGACGCCGGCGCGATCGGCCTTGGCCAACTGCATGTCGCCGGCCTGGCCGCTGAGCTGCATGGCCGCCATCACGTGCATCGACACCCCGGTGGCACCGATCGGGTGGCCCTTGGACTTGAGTCCGCCGGACGGGTTGACCGGCAGGCGACCATCCTTGCGGCTGATGCCTTCGGCAATCACCCGCGCGCCCTGGCCACGCTCGGCCAGGCCCATGGCCTCGTATTCCAGCAGCTCGGCAATGGTGAAGCAGTCGTGGGTTTCCACCAGCGACAGATCAGCCAGGCTCAGCCCCGCGGTGTCCAGCGCCTGTTGCCAGGCTCGCGCGGCGCCTTCGAACACCGTCGGGTCGCGGCGCGACAGTGGCAGGTAGTCGTTGACCTGCACCGCCGCCCTGAAGCTGATCGCCTGGCCCCGGCCGGGCGCGTGGTCGTCGCGGCTGATGATCAGCGCGGCAGCGCCGTCGGTGATCAGCGAGCAGTCAGTGCGCTTGAGCGGTCCGGCCACGAACGGGTTCTTCGCCGACGGTTCGCGACAGAAGTCATAGCCCAGGTCGCGACGCATGTGCGCGTAGGGGTTCAGTGCGCCGTTGGCGTGGTTTTTCGCGGCAATCATCGCCAGCGCGTCGGACTGGTCGCCGTAGCGCTCGAAGTAGGTCTGGGCGATGGTGCCGAACACCCCGGCGAAGCCACCTTCGATCTGCGCTTCCTCCTTGGCGTAGCAGCACTTGAGCAGGATCTTGCCGACCTCGTCGGTGGGCAGCGTGTTCATCTTCTCGAAGCCCACCACCAGCGCGTGCCGAGCCTGCCCCGAGAGCACCGCCTGCAGCGCCGAGTGGATGGCTGCCGAGCCGGTGGAGCAGGCGTTTTCCAGACGTACCGACGGGGTGAAGCGCAGCGCCGGAATATGATTGGCGAGCAGCGCGGAAGGAAAGTCCTGATACAGAAAGCCGGCATTGAAATGGCCGACGTGGACCGAATCGATCTGCTCGGCGTCCAGCCCGGCATGTTCGAGCGCGCCCACGGCCGCATCGGCCACCATCTGCTCGGGGTCGAGCTGGTCGAATTTGCCGAAGGGGGAGTGGAACCAACCGCTGATGACTGGCGAACCCATGAGGTGTGTCCTCGATTGAAGGCTTGTTGATGTTGTTTGCCAAGGGCGATAGCAAGAGCGGTGCCAAGGCCTTGAAACGCCAGCCGGCGGCGGGCTGGCTGTTACCCCGCAGACGTCGGGTGTCGCCCCAGGTGTCGCTTCGTCGGTGCTGGGCGACACCTGAGGGAGACACCTGTTAGATCGAGCCGGGCAGGGCTTGGCGCCTGACATCTGCGGATACATTCACATCGGTACGAGTTTGTTCAGACAAAACAGCAGCTTGCTGTCCGCTGCACGCCGATGGGCACGGTTTTTCCGCGGGTCGGGCAGGGGTGGCACCCGATTTGCTTTCTCACCGGTACCCCAGCGCCTGCCCCGGCAGCCCGGTGAATGAAAGCTGGTCAATAAAAACAAGAAGGTCAGGAGAGCTACATGAGTGATTTCTCGCGCCGCCGTTTTATCAAGACCGCCACCCTCGCATCGGCGGCCGTTGCCGCCACGGGGCTGGGCTTGTTCAGCCCACGCAGCGAGGCAGCGGATTTCAGGCTCAAGTTCGCCAACAACCTGCCCATGATTCACCCGATGAACGTGCGGGCGCGGGAAATGGCCAAGGCCATCAAGGAAGAAACCAACGGCGCGGTGCAGATCCAGGTGTTCCCCAGCAGCCAGCTGGGCAGCGATACCGACACCCTGGCCCAGGTGCGTTCCGGCGCGGTGGACCTGTTCGCGTTGTCGCCGGTCATCCTCGGTACCTTGGTGCCTTCGGTGCAGATCAGCGCCGTGGGTTTTGCCTTCAAGGACTACGATCAGGTCTGGAGCGCGATGGACGGTGACCTGGGCGCCCACGTGCGCAGCGAGATCGCCAAGACCGAAACCCTGTTCGCCTTCGACAAGATGTGGGACAACGGCTTTCGCGTCACCACCACCAGTACCCGCCCGGTGCTCAAGCCCGAAGATCTGGTGGGCATGAAGCTGCGCGTGCCACCCAGTCCGATCATCATGTCGATCTTCAAGGCATTCGAGGCGGCGCCCACCAGCATCAATTTCGCCGAAGTGTATTCGGCCCTGCAGACGCGCATCGTCGAGGGTCAGGAAAACCCGCTGACCCTGGTGTCGTCGGCCAAACTCTATGAAGTGCAGAAGTACTGCTCGCTGACCAACCATGTGTGGGACGGCTTCTGGATGCTCGGCAACAGCAAGTCGTTCGCCCGCCTGCCGGCCGACGTGCAGGCGGTGGTGCGCAAGCACATCGATGCTGCGGTCATGGGCCAGCGCGCCGACCTGGCCGCCTTGCAGGGCAGCATCCGCGACACCCTCAAGGAAAAAGGCCTGGAGCTGGCCGACACCGAGCCGCAGGCGTTCCGCGAGAAGCTGCGCAGCGCCAACTATTACGCCGACTGGCACGAGAAGTTTGGTGAGGCCGCCTGGGCCATCCTCGAAAAATACTCCGGGAAGCTGGCATGATGAGCGCCGAGGCGATGCCGGCCGAAACCGTTGCCATGCGCCTGCCGGCCCGGGCGCTGACCTGCCTCAATCGCTGCGCCATGCGCGTGGTCGAGGTGCTTGCCGTGGCCTTGATGCTGGTGGAAACCTGCGTGCTGCTCGCCGGCGTCGTCTCGCGCTACGTGTTTCACAACCCGCTGGTGTGGACCGACGAGCTGGCCTCGTCGCTGTTCATCTGGCTGGCGATGTTCGGCGCCGTGCTGGCGCTCGATCGGGGCGAGCACATGCGCATGTCGGCGCTGGTCAACAAGCTGCCGCCGGCCTGGCGCGGTTTCAGCGAAACCCTGTCGGCGCTGATCGTGGTGCTGTTCGTGGCCATGATCATCACCCCGGCGATGGTCCACTCCCACGAACAGATGGCGATCACCACGCCGGCCCTGGGCATTCCCGACGGCGTGCGCGCCGCCGCGCTGCCGGTCGGCGCCATGCTCATGCTGCTGGCGGCGGTCGCGCGCATGGCGCGCTATTCCACCCTGCGCCAGTTCGTCGCCGGCGTGGCCGTGGTCGCCGTGGTAGGCGGTACGCTGTGGCTGGCCCAGCCGCTGCTCGCCGAGATCGGCAACTACAACCTGGTGGTGTTCTTCCTGGTACTGCTGGGCGCCTGCGTGTTCGGGGGCATCCCGATCGCGTTCGCCTTCGGCACCGCCACCATGGCCTATCTGGCGCTGGCGACTCACGCCCCGTTGTCCATCGTCGTCGGGCGCATGGACGAAGGCATGTCGCACATGGTGCTGCTCGCCGTGCCGCTGTTCGTCCTGCTGGGCGTGGTGCTGCAGCTATCGGGCATGGCCCGCACGCTGATCGACTTCATGGCCTCGCTGCTGGGTCATGTCCGCGGCGGTCTGCAATACGTGCTGCTTGGCGCCATGTTCCTGGTGTCGGGGATTTCCGGCTCCAAGGTGGCCGACATGGCAGCGGTTGCGCCGGCACTATTTCCGGAGATGAAGAAACGCGGCTCCGAGCCCGAAGAGCTGGCCGCCCTGCTGGCGGCCACCGGGGCGATGACCGAAACCATTCCGCCGAGCCTGGTGCTGATCACCATCGGCGCCGTGTGCAGTGTCTCGATCACCGCGCTGTTCATCGGCGGCCTGATGCCGGCGGTGGTGGCCACCGTGGTCATCGCCATCGTCTGCTGGTGGCGCTCGCGCAAGGAAGCCATGCCCACCGTCAAGCGGGCACCGATGTCGGTGGTGGCGAAGACCTTCATGGTCGCGCTGCCGGCCCTGGCCTTGCCATTGCTGATCCGCGTGGCGGTGCTCGAAGGTGCGGCCACGGCTACCGAAGTCTCGACCATCGGCGTGGCCTATGTGGTGCTGGTGGGCTTGGTGATGCACCTGTTCATGCGCCACATCGAGTTCCGCAAGGTCTACCCGATGATGATCGAGGCCGCGGCGTTGTCCGGGGCGATCCTGTTGATCATCGGCATGGCTTCGGCCATGGCCTGGGCACTGACCCAGTCGGGGTTCTCGGCCAATCTGGTCGACCTGATAAGCGAAATCCCCGGCGGCGCCATCGGCTTCATGTTCGTCACCATCGTGACCTTCCTGATTCTAGGCAGCGTGCTCGAAGGCATTCCAGCCATCGTGCTGTTCGGCCCATTGATGTTCCCGCTCGCCGAAATGCTCGGCATTCATCCGGTGCACTACGCCATGGTGGTGATCCTGGCCATGGGCATCGGCCTGTTCGCGCCGCCCCTGGGCGTGGGTTTCTACGCCGCCTGTGCGATCAGCAAGACGCCGTCCGACCATGTCATCCGCCGCGTCTGGGGTTACCTGGCAGCATTGGTAGTGGCGCTGGTCATCGTTGCCTGTTTTCCGTGGATTTCCATCGGTTTCCTTTAAGAGAGTCCTGGTCATGAGCCAAGCAGTCAGACAGCTTCCCAGCAAGAGCGGCGAGGGCCGGGTGGCCTTCATCACCGGCGCGGCCATGGGGCATTGGCGCGGCGATCGCCCAGCGCCTGGGCGAGGACGGCCACAGTGTGGTGGTGGCCGACATCAACCGCGGCGCCGCCGAAGAAATGGTCGCCGGTTTGCACGCCCAGGGTATCGAGGCGCGGGCGGTGGTGATCGATATCGGTGATGCGCAGTCGATCGCCGAGGTGTTCGCCGGTCTGTCGCGTTGCGACGTGCTGGTGAACAATGCCGGCATCGCCAGGACCCAGGCCTTTCTGGACTGCGACCTGGCCGATTGGCAGCGGGTGTTGAACATCAACGTGACCGGTGCGCTGCTGTGCGGTCAGCAGGCCGCGCGGCTGATGAAGGAGCAGGGCTGGGGGCGGATCATCAACGTCGCGTCAATCAGTGGCATGCGGGCGAGCACGGGGCGCACGGCCTATGGCACGTCGAAGGCCGCGGTGATCGGTCTGACCCGGCAGATGGCGGTCGAACTGGCCGAGTACGGCATCACCGTCAATGGCATCGCGCCGGGGCCGGTGGATACACCACTGACCCAGCGCCTGCACTCCAGCGCCACCCGCGACTCCTATGCCCGCGCCGTACCCATGCGCCGCTACGGCACCCCGGCGGAAATGGCCGGCGCGGTGGCCTTCCTCGCCTCCGACGATGCTTCCTACATCAGCGGTCATGTGATTCCTGTGGATGGCGGCTACATGGCGTCCGGCATTCTGGAAATCTGAGCGCGTCGGCGAGCGCGAACGCTGACTTGTCAAAATCCCTGGGGTAGTGGAGCTTCCTATGGGAGCGGGGCAGGCGGCGAGCCCTCTGCCCGCGAAGGCCGCGCTTCGGTACATCAGACAGATCGCATGCACCGCCGACGCGGCTCGCGCCGCTGCTACAAAAGCACCGCTCCCATAATGTCAGCTCACCTGCCGGGTCAGCCTCCAGGATGTATCGCCCCTCACTGATCCTGCAGCGTCGCCTCTTCACCCGCGCGCATGGCGCTTTCCACGAAAGTGGCAATGCAGGGATTGTGATTGTCGGCCTTCCACACCGCGACCACCTCGACCACTGGCGGCGCCACCAGCGGGCGGAAGGTGGTGGTGGTCAGGCGCATGTTGCGCATCGAGCGCGGCACGATGGCGATGCCCAGGCCTTCGCCGACCAGGTTGACGATGGTCTGCTGCATGTTGATTTCCAGCCCGACGTTCGGCGTCACGCCATGCTGCAGGCAGTAATTGACGATCATGTCATGCAGCGCCGGGGCGATACGCCGTGGCACGATGATGAAGGTTTCCGCCGCCAGGTCGCGCGGATCGATCAGCGGCTGTTCGAGCAACCGATGCCCCGGCGGCAGCACCACCGTCATCTCTTCACGGTAGATGGTCACCGTTTCCAGCCCGCTGCAATCCTGCGGCCGGTACATGATCGCCACATCCTTGCTGCCGCTGCTGATGTCCTGGGCCAGGTCCATGGGCAGGGTTTCGGTCAGCTTGAGGTTCACCTGCGGGTACTGCGCCGCGTAACGCCGGGTGATGGCCGGAGTGACGCTGTAGGCCGTCGACATCATGAACCCCACCGACAGCTCACCCGCCGCCCCCCGCGCCGCCGCCAGCGCATTGCGCTTGGCCTGCTCGAACGCGGCGAACACCGTGCCGGTGTCCAGATAGAACCGCTGGCCGGCATCGGTCAGCTCCACATGGCGCCGCGAGCGATCGAACAGCTTCACGCCCAGCTCTTCCTCCAGCAGCGCAATCTGTCGCGACAGCGGTGGTTGGGAGATGTGCAGGCGCTCGGCGGCACGGCCAAAGTGCAGGGTTTCAGCCAACGCACGAAAATACTGTAAATGCCTGAGCTCGATCATGATGCTCGCAAAGGTATCAGTGGGTACCTGATTATGGATTGGAAAACATAACTCCGCCTGCCGTATTGTGAAATGGCCACAGCGTCGAGGCTTGCGTCACGAGCGCCAGACCTCGAGATAGTCACGAGCTATAAAACAATAAAAGGTGACGCCGATGTCTTCCGTTCGCGAACACACTGCACGTACCACTTCGCCCGCACTGTCCTGCGCGCCACTGCCCGAATCCGATATCGCCAACGACAGCGACCCACAGGTGCGCCAGGCCTTCCGCCGCGCCCTGCGCCTGATGGAACGCGGCATCGCCGTGCTCGTTCAGGGCGAAACCGGCACCGGCAAGGAAGTGCTGGCCCGCGCCCTGCATGCCCACAGCCAACGCCATCGGGCCCAGTGCGTGGCGCTCAATTGCGCCTCCATTCCGGAAAGCCTGATCGAGAGCGAGCTGTTCGGCTACTCGCGCGGCGCCTTTTCCGGCGCGTTGCCCTGCGGCAAGAAAGGCAAGGTTCAGCAGGCTGACGGCGGCACGTTGTTTCTCGACGAAATCGGCGACATGCCCTTCGAACAGCAAACCCGCCTGCTGCGGGTCATCGCCGAACGCGAAGTCAGCCCTCTGGGTGCCGAGCGCAGCGTCAAGGTCGACTTCGCGCTGATCTGCGCCACCCACCAGAACCTCACCGGTCTGGTCGAGCAGGGTGCTTTTCGCGAAGACCTGTTCTATCGCATCGCCACCGGCGTCGTACAGTTGCCGCCCCTGCGCGAGCGTACCGACCGCGCCGAACTGGTCTGCCGGATGGTGGCCAGCGAACTGCCCGGCTGCGACCCGCGGCAGGTCATCGCTTCGGATGTCTGGCCGCTGCTGCTCAATCACCCCTGGCCAGGCAATCTGCGGCAGATGCGTGCAGTGATTCGCTACGCCTGCGCGGTGATGGAGGGCAGCCGCATCCAGCGCAGCGATCTGCCTGCGGACTTTGTTGCGCAACAGGGTACGTCTACTCTGGCAGCGCCTGCCAACGTCACGCCGATCCGTCGTCCGGTAACCCTGGCGACGCCGGTCGACGAGCGCGCCGACGTGCTGGATGTGCTCAACGCCTGCCGCTGGAACATGTCCGCGGCAGCCCGTGCCCTGGGCATCTGTCGGCCGTCGCTGTACCGGGTATTACGCCGGCTGGGTATCCCGCCGCTCAAGGACCAACTCGCCCAGGGCGTTTACCAGCCGGCCTGACGACCCGCTTTGCGCTGCAGGCTCTTCAACCAAGGGAACAACAATAATGAATGCCCCTATCAGTCTTGCCATCACCGGCCAGGTGGCGGTGGTGACCGGTGCCGCGCGCGGTATCGGCTTTGCCATCGCTCAGGCGCTGGGTCAATGCGGTGCACGGGTCGCGATTGCCGATCTCGACGGCGCGGCCGCCAGCGCCGCTGCCGGGCAATTGTGCAAACTGGGCATCGACGCCATCGGCGTGGCCGTGGACGTGGCCGACGAAGGCCAGGTGCAGGCCATGGTCGAGACCATCGAACGAGCGCTGGGCGGTATCGACATTCTGGTCAACAATGCCGGGATCGTCTCGACCGGGCCGTTGCTGGACGTCAGCGCCGCCGAATGGAACCGGGTCCTGGCCATCGACCTCACCAGCGTGTTTTTCTGTGCCAAGGCCGTGCTGCCCGGCATGATGGCGCGGCGCGCCGGGCGCATCATCAATATCGCCTCGGTGGCCGGCAAACGCGGCGGTGGTCTGTTGGGCAACAGTTGCTACGCAGCGGCCAAGGGCGGCGTGATCGCCTTGACCAAGGGCCTGGCCCGCGAAGCCGGGCCATTCAACATCACCGCCAACGCCATCACCCCGGCCTTGACCGACACCGAGATGACCCGAGCTCTGGCGCCCGAAGCACGCGCCCGGGTGCTCGCCGACATGCCCCTGGGCCGTGCCGGCTCACCGCGGGACATCGCCGCAGCCGTGTGCTTCCTTGCCAGCGACGCCGCCAGCTTCGTTACCGGCGAGATCATGGACGTCGACGGCGGCTACATGCGCGACTAGCGCTGCACCGCAGCCGGTATCAACGCCAGGATCAGCGATACCGTGACCAGCGACAACAGGGTCGATACCAGAATCGCACGGGACATGGTATCAGCCTCGCGGCCATACAACGCGGCCAGCATGAACGGCCCGTTGCCGATGGGCAGGGCACTCACCAGCAGCGCTGCCCAGGCCCACATCGCCGGGATGTCGAACACCCAGAACGCCAGCCACGCCGTCAGCGCCGGTTGCAGCAGCAGTTTCATCGCTACCAGCATGGCCAGGGTCTTGCTGTCGGCTTTCTGGGATTTCTCCGCCGCCAGGAACAGCCCGATCGACACCAGCGCACAGGGCCCCGCCGCAGCACCCAGAAACTGGAACAACTGGCGAACGCCCACCGGGAGCACCAGGCCGCTGTAGGCCACCAGCGAGCCCAGCACCGGAGCCACCATGATCGGATTGCGCAGCAGCGACTGGCCGACCTTGAGCAGCGTGCGCCCCAGGTGTTTCTCGGTCTGCTGGAAGGTCTCGATCATGATGATGGCCACGGCGAACAGCAGGCAGGCGGTCATCACCGCGCCGATCACTGCCGGAGCGATGCCGGGGTCGCCAAAGGTCAGCAGGCACAGAGGAATGCCTAGAAATCCCGAATTGGGATAGCCGGCGCCCAGCGCGTCGATGGTGGCGTCGAGAAAGTGCGCGTGGGCGCGCAACCGCAGCCACAGGGTCAGCAGAAAAACGATGCCCATGCCCAGGCCGAAAGCCAGCACGTAGCCCAGGTTCAGACCCTGCAAGGTACCCAGCCGCGCCATGGCTTCGAACAGCAGGGCAGGGAGGCCCAGATAGATCACGAATCGGTTGAGCTCGATGGAGGCATTGGGCCCCAGAACGTTGCGCCGACGGCAGACGAAACCCACCAGAATCAAGCCGAACACTGGAAAGGCGACGTTGAAGATTGCAAGCATCGGGCACGGTGTCCTTTGCACGGTTGGATGCCGAAGTGTAGCAGTGCCGCGGTGGACGGCACGCCCGTTCGCCGCCGCCGGTTGCGGAGCGATTCGAGCCTACCGTTGGGCGTCTCGTCGTTTTTTACTTGAAGGGAGGGGGGGAGGTCCATCTACACTGATGGCACTATCACATTAGGAGGCGATAGTGCGTCATGACAGCCGATAACCTGATGGACCTGGTTGCGCTGAAGCCGTTGTCTGCCACCGAGGCGGGCTGCGTGGATCGTGTGTTGCGCGCCATGCGCACACATCTAGGCATGGATGTAGCGTTCGTTTCCCATTTTCGCGACAGCGACCGCGTGTTCACTCACGTCGATGCCGCCAGCCCGGTGCCGCTCAGCCCAGGGGATGTGCTCGAGATGAGCGCTGGCTACTGTCGCGGCGTTGTCAGCGGCGAACTGCCCGGATTGATTCGTGACACCGGTCAATTGCCGGCCGCCATGGCCGTGCCCCAAACCCCAGGCCTGCCGGTCGGTGCGCACATGAGCGTGCCCATCCACTTGAGCGATGGCCGATTGTACGGGACCTTTTGCTGCTTCAGCCACACGCCCGATCCGGGGCTGAGCGAGCGCGATCTGAAGATGATGAACGTCTTCGCCGAACTGATCGCCGAGCGGCTCGAGACCGATCTGCAGAGGGCCCGCGACCACGACATCAAGACCTCGCGAGTGCTGGAAGTCATCGAGTCGCGTCAGCCGCGAGTGGTCTATCAGCCGATCTTCGACCTGCACACCATGCGTGTGGCGGGGTGGGAGTGCCTGTCACGTTTCAGCGGCGTACCGGCACGCACTCCGGACGTGTGGTTCAAGGAAGCCGCCGAAGTCGGGCTGGGAACGGAGCTGGAATGCCTCGCCATCCGCGAAGCGCTGGCCGGGCTGTCACGGCTGGCGCCGGACACCTACCTGAGCATCAACTGCTCGCCGGAGCTGGTGCTCAGCGGCGTCTTGCTGGGGGTTCTCCAGGAGTATCCCGCCGAACGCCTGGTGCTGGAGCTGACCGAACATGCCGTGGTGCAGGATTACGCATCGTTGCAGGTGGCGTTGCAGCCATTGCGGGTGCGAGGCGTACGGGTGGCGATCGATGACGCGGGCGCCGGCTATGCCAGCATGCGGCACATCCTTCAGGTGCGCCCGGACATCATCAAGCTCGACATGAGCCTGACCCGCGGTATCGATCAGGATTTCCAACGACGCGCCATGGCGTCGGCCTTGATCGCCTTCGCCCGGGAGACCGGCAGCGTGATTGTCGCCGAAGGCGTGGAAACCGAAGCCGAACTGGCGCAACTCAAACGCCTGGGCGCCGCCAACGCCCAAGGCTTCCTCCTCGGCCGCCCCGAACCCCTGTAGCAGCAGCGCCCCCAGACGCGGCTCGCGCCGCTGCTACAGGGACCGCGCCCGCACCATCTCTGGGAACGTTCGCTTACCCCTGTAGCAGCGGCGCAAGCCGCGTCGGCGGCGCACGCGGAGAGTCAGAACAAACGCAGCGCCCCCGGACGCGGCTCGCGCCGCTGCTACACGGATCGCGCACGCACCGTCTCTGGAAACGTTCGCTCACCCCTGTAGCAGCGGCGCAAGCCGCGTCGGCGGCGCACGCGGAGGGTCAGAGCAAACGCAGCGCCCCCGGACGCGGCTCGCGCCGCTGCTACAGGGACTTGGGGTTTAGAAAACCACGCCTTGGCTGCGCAGGTAGTCGTCGTACGTGCCGCTGAAGTCGACCACGCCGCTGGCGCTCAGCTCGATGATGCGGGTGGCCAGGGAGGAGACGAACTCGCGGTCGTGGCTGACGAACACCAGCGTGCCAGGGTAGTTCTCCAGCGCCAGGTTCAGTGCCTCGATCGACTCCATGTCCAAGTGGTTGGTCGGCTCGTCCATGATCAGCACGTTGGGCTTCTGCAAGGTCAGCTTGCCGAACAGCATGCGCCCCTGCTCACCACCGGAAATCACCTTCACCGACTTGAGAATCTCGTCGTTGGAGAACAGCATGCGGCCCAAGGTGCCACGCACCATCTGCTCGCCCTGTGTCCACTGGCCCATCCAGTCGAACAGGTTCATGTCGTCTTCGAAATCGTGCGCGTGGTCCTGGGCGTAATAGCCAAGCTCCGCGCTCTCGGTCCACTTCACCGCGCCCGCGTCCGGGGTCAGTTCGCCGACCAGGGTACGCAACAGGGTGGTCTTGCCGATCCCGTTCGGGCCGATGATCGCCACACGCTCGCCAGCCTCGACCACGAAACTGAAGTTCTCGAACAACGGCTTGCCGTCGAAACCCTTGGACATGCGCTCGATGGTGACCGCCTGGCGGTGCAGCTTCTTGTTCTGCTCGAAGCGGATGAACGGGCTCACACGGCTCGAAGGCTTGACCTCGGCCAGTTGGATCTTGTCGATCTGCTTGGCCCGCGACGTCGCCTGCTTGGCTTTCGAAGCGTTGGCCGAGAAGCGCGAAACGAAGGTTTGCAGCTCGGCGATCTGGGCTTTCTTCTTGGCGTTGTCCGACAGCAGCTGCTCGCGCGATTGGGTCGCCGCAGTCATGTACTCGTCGTAGTTGCCTGGGAACAGACGCAGCTCACCGTAATCCAGGTCGGCCATGTGGGTGCAGACGCTGTTGAGGAAGTGCCGGTCGTGGGAAATGATGATCATGGTGCTGTTACGCGCCGTGAGAATGTTTTCCAGCCAGCGAATGGTGTTGATGTCCAGGTGGTTGGTCGGTTCGTCGAGCAACAGCACTTCAGGATCGGAAAACAACGCCTGTGCCAGCAGCACCCGCAGCTTCCAGCCCGGCGCGACTTCGGTCATCGGGCCGAAATGTTGTTCCAGCGGAATGCCCAGACCCAGCAACAGCTCGCCGGCACGGGACTCGGCGGTGTAGCCGTCCATTTCCGCGAACTCGGTTTCCAGCTCGGCGACGGCCATGCCGTCTTCTTCGCTCATTTCCGGCAGCGAGTAGATACGGTCGCGCTCGGCCTTGACCTTCCACAGCTCCTCGTGGCCCATGATGACCGTATCGATCACGCTGAACTGCTCGTAGGCGAACTGATCCTGACGCAGCTTGCCCAGGCGTACGTTCGGTTCGAGCATGACCTGCCCACCCGAGGGCTCCAGGTCGCCGCCCAGAATCTTCATGAACGTCGACTTGCCACATCCATTGGCGCCGATCAGGCCGTAGCGGTTGCCGTTGCCGAATTTCACGGAAACGTTCTCGAACAGCGGCTTGGCGCCAAACTGCATGGTGATGTTAGCTGTGGAGATCAAGGAGCTTACCTATCAATAACTGGGGGGAGCGTTGGGTTCAGGCGATACCGATTCGAGGCCGACGCGATAACACGCTGGAGCCGGGCAATAAAGGCGGGATGCAGACCGGACAGTGCGGCTATTGTCGCATAGGTACGGCGGTAGTTGTACGGCGGCCGGTCGCGAATTCATGGCCCCTGAAGCCCAGACAGGACATGGCTTTGCCCGCCGATCACCCGCAGACGCCGCGAAGGGCAGGGGTTGTTTTCTGTGATTCGAGCTCTGAAAATGTCGGCTTGGATTTTTTGATCAGGGATGAAACATTGAAGACTCTCGTCTGTTTGGTGGTTGCAGCCATTATCGCCTGGAAGTTTTTCCCACAGATCGCTGGATGGCTGAATTCCGATTCCTCAGCCAATTCAGGCGGCCTTGTATCCCCAACGCCGCTGAAGCCTCTGGCCAGCCGCGTCCCATTCAATTGTGATGGTCGACAGTACTGCTCTCAAATGACGTCCTGTGCCGAGGCGATGGCTTTTCTGCAGAATTGCCCTGGTATGAAAATGGATGGCAACAATGACGGCATTCCCTGCGAAACCCAGTGGTGCAAATGACAGCGTTTTTCCTACGCGGCTTCTGTACACAGAGGAGGCTAATCAGTAGTGCTTTCAGTTTTTCACCATCCGCCTAAGAGAGCCAAGCGACCGTCGACCTCTGCATGCACGGTCGCTGACGCGGCTCGTTCAAATAGCGTCGTTGCCAAATGATCAGGCAGCTTCAACTGAAACGGCGAGACGCTTGCCCATGGCAGCCAGTGCCGTCTCGATCTGCTCCATCTTGGATGTATGCAGAAAATCTACCAGACGATCCCCTTGGGTTTGATGAACCCCCAGCAACCGGCACAGATCGGCTTTGCGCATATCTCGCTCTATCATCGTATTCCAAAGCACAATCTTCGCTACGGTTACAGCAGGCAGGTGAATGATTCGCTCGCCCTGTTGCGGCGCTGATGCCTGCGGAATTGGACGTCGTTGGTCAACGTAGATCGACAGCGTTGTTTCTATTGCGTCAACGGCCTCGTTGGCAGCGTGCTGTTCGTCCTCCCCAAAGCTGTTCAGTTCGGGCAGGTCTCTGCAGTAGACCGCGAGACCCGGAACAGAGTCTTGTTCAAATCTGATTGCATAGTCATACATGGCTTCGTTCTCCGGGTAATAGTCCTGCTGTCAGGAAAGCGAAAACACTATCAAAGCCCCAGTTGTTTAATAATCCCCTTTCGGGTTCCTTCGGGCAGTTCCTCCGGCAGATAGAGCTCAGCCCTCACGCCCCAACCGCGCCAGACTCATCGCCAATTCATTTTTCCGAAACGGCTTGCTCAGCCGCGGCAGGTCGGGGTCGAGGCCTTCGCGCTCGGCATAGCCCGAAACCAGCAGGATCGCGGTCCCCGGCCGGGAGCAGCGGACTTGCCTGGCCAGATCGGTGCCGCTGATGCCCGGCATGAGGTGGTCGGTGATCAGCAGATCGAAGGCCTCGCCGGTGTCCATCAGGGCGATGGCTTCCTCGCCGGACGCGGCCTCGATGACGCAATAGCCCAACTCGGCCAGCATGTACGAGGTACTCGCCCGTACCAGTTCTTCATCATCCACCAGCAATGCGACGCCACGGCTGGAGGACAGCTCCGGCGTGTCGACCAAGCGCAGGGCCTCGGCGGGAAGGGCAACGCTGCGCGGCAGCCACAGCTCGACGTTGGTCCCCAGGCCCGGTGAGCTTTGAATGGTCAGCGCGCCGTTCAACTGCGAGGCCAACCCATGCACCATTGACAGACCCAGGCCGGTGCCCTGGCCAACGCCTTTGGTGGAGAAGAACGGTTCCACCGCACGCGCCAGCGTGGCGGCGTCCATGCCCGAGCCGGTGTCCGCGACGGACAGGCAGAGGTAGTTGCCCACGGCAAGCCCCGACCGATGCCCTGCCTCAATCGATTCCGTGCAGGCGGATATGCGCAGTGTTCCGCCCTCGAGCATTGCGTCTCGGGCGTTGACGGAGAGGTTGAGCAGCGCCATCTCCAGTTGGTTGACGTCGGCGATTGCGGCGGGCAGATGCTCCGGCGCATCGACGACGACCTTGATCTGCGGGCCGGTGGTGCTGGCCAGCAGGTCGCCCATGTCAGTGACCAGCTTGCCGACGTTGACGGCAACCGCCTGCAGCGGCTGGCGCCGGGCAAAGGCCAGTAGCCGCTGTACCAGCGTCTTGGCGCGGTCCGCCGATTGCACGGCGCCTGAGATCAGCCGTTGTTCCCGCTCGCCGCCCACGCCTCGACGCTGGAGCATGTCCAGCGTGCCGACGATCGGGGTGAGCAGGTTGTTGAAGTCATGAGCCACGCCACCGGTGAGTTGCCCCATGGCTTCCATCTTCTGGCTCTGCCGCAAAGCCAACTGGACTTCTTCACGCTCGGCGATGGCTTGGGCCACGCGCCCTTCGAGGGTGGCATTGAGCTCGCGCAGCTTTTCATCGGCATTCTTGCGGGCGGTGATGTCCATCGCCGTGCCAGTGACGCGCAGACAGCGTCCGTGCTCATCGAACACGGCCCGTCCCTTGGCCGCCACCCAGCGCACCACACCATCCTCGCGACCGATGGTACGGTAGTCCACATCGTAGAGCGCCCGGCGCTCAGGATCCATGGCCGCTGTGAAGGCCTCTATGGTCGCCCTGCGATCGTGAGGGTGAAGACCCTGATAAAAATCTTCCAGGGTGACCGACACATCGGCCGAGATGCCGAACATCGCCTTGGTCTGCGGTGGCCACACCAGCGTGTTCTGCACCAGGTCCACATCCCAGAACCCGACATCGGCGTGGTCCACCGCCAGGCGCAACCGGGCTTCGCTGGTGCGCACGGCGACATCGACTTGCGCGCGGTGCACCATGAGGCCAATGGTCTGCACGACGAAATCGATGATCTCGACGTCTGCCGGAACGGCCTGCCGTACCTCTGTGTGATACAGCACGACGGCACCCATCACGGCGCCCTGCGTGGAACGGATCGGAGTCGACCAGCACACCTGCAAGCCATGCTCGTTGGCCAGCACTGCCAGCTGGTTTGCCAACACGTCGTTCGAACTGTCGCCGGTGCTTGTCTTGCCAGCGTCCAAGTCCACGCAGAGGCCTTCGACCGCCCCGGTGTAGTGACCAGGAAGGTTGGGGCCCACGCAGCGCTGCACGTGCCGCCCCTGTTCGTCCAGCAGCAGGACGTTTCCCAGCAGACCGGACGTGGACAGAGTCTCGACCTCGCGCACGATCGCTTCCAGCGTGACGTCCAGGCTGCCTTCGGCCACTGCCAGCGCCAGCATGCGGTTCTGCGCAGCGCCGATGGCGGCCGCGCGGTTGCGCGCCTGGGTCAGACGCGCGTTTTCAATGGCAATGGTGGCCAGACGCGCCAGGCTTTCCAGGCGTTCGATGGTGTCGCGGTTATGGGGGCGCACCTGCGACCAGTACGCGCCGAGCGCGGCCACCGCCAGCGGTTTGCCGATCGGGACCATGACCAGGCTGCGCACGAACGTCGGGTCGTAGGCTTCCCGCGGGATACGCGGGTCCAGCCGCACGTCCGGGATGACGTAGGTCTTGTTGTCGAGCATCGCCCAGCCGGACACGCAGCGATCGATCGGAAACGTCTTGCCGCTCCACAGCGGGGAAACCGCATCCTCGGCCACGTAGGTGCAGTGCCCGCCGTTTTCGATGACGATCGCGATGCCCTCGGCACCCACCGTCGCCCGAGCCGTGTCGCGAAGAACGCTGACCACTTCCTCGATGGACTCGGCCATGGCCAGCCGTTCGCTGGCCTGCAACACGTGGGACAGTCGTTCATCACTGCCCAGACCCTTGGGTACGATGTGCAAGCGGAGCTCCGATGGATGAGAGAGGTACCGGGCGAGGTGCCCGACGGTCCAGTTTCTCAGAAATGCGGCCGAGCCGATAGCACGGCCGTAAAGCTGAAAACTGCCGTTGGTCTCCCTACCTGAGCACCGACAGCCGATACACACCGCCATCGTTCTCGATGCCATGGGTATCGTGGGCGAAGCCGGGAAACGCGCGGTCGAAACTCTCCAGCGCTTTGAGGTAGGCGAGCAGCGGACCGTCCGCAGCCCCGGCGTTCTCGCCGGGCATCAGCAGCGGAATGCCGGGCGGGTAGGGCACGATACCCGTCGCCACGACCCGTCCGGCCGCATCGTCCAGCGTCACCAGTTCGACCTCGTTGCGCACCAGTTTCTCGTAGGTCTGCACCGGGCTGAATTCGGCCTGTGGCAGCGTACCGAAGGCTGCGGCCATGGCGGCAGTGGTGCGGTTGGCCTTCATCGCCGTGAAGATCTCTTCGGCCAGATCGCGCAGGCCCATGCCGTTGTAGCGCTGCTGCGTAACGGCGAGCAGGTCGGGCAGGCACAGTTCCAGCTCAAGGTTGGCGTCGTAGTCGCGCTTGAAATCCAGCAGTGCGTTCACCAGGGTGCCCCACTTGCCCTTGGTGATACCGATGGAGAACAGGAAGAGCAGGGTGAAGTCGGTGGTTTTCTCGACCACGATCCCTTGCCGGCCCAGATACGCACTCACCACACAGGCCGGAATGCCGAAGTCCAGCAACTGCCCGTCGTCGCCCATGCCGGGGGTCAGAATCGACACCTTGATCGGGTCGAGCATGCAGTAACCGTCTTCGATGTCGCCGAAACCGTGCCAGATCTCGCCGGGGTGCAGCACCCAGCAGTTCGGGTCGGACTTGAGCCTGAGCGGGTCGACTTCATGGAAGTCGATGGCGGTCCCGCCGATGTCTATCGACGGCGGCTGCCAGCAGGACACGAACCAGTCGTCGTTGGCCCGCATGTCGGCGTGCATTCGTGAAATCACCTGGCGAAACGCGATGGCTTCCTCGATGGATTCATTGGTCAGGATCTGCCCGCTCGGCGCCTCCATCATGGCCGAACTGACGTCGCAGGAGGCCATGATCGCGTAGTTGGGCGAGGTCGAGGCGTGCATCATGTACGACTCGTTGAAGCGAGCGTGAGGGATAGGATTGCGCCCGTTGCGCACATGGATCATCGATGCCTGGGACAGCGCGGCCAGCAGCTTGTGGGTGGACTGGGTGGCGAACACCGTCGGCTTGGAGGCGTCGTGGTCATCGGGGCTGCCGTGCATCGCGAAGCGATCCTTGTACAACGGATTGAACCGCGCGTAGCCATACCATGCCTCGTCGAAGTGCAGCCGGTCGACGCTTTGCCCGAGCAATTCCTCGACCCGCGTGACGTTGTAGGTCAAGCCGTCATAGGTGGAGTTGGTGACGATGGCGTGTACCGGCGTGGGATCGATGTGCGGCCCGACCAGCGGGTTGCTCGCAATCGCCGCACGCACCGCGGCGGCGCTCAACGTCTGCGGCAGGATCGGGCCGATGATGCCGAAGCGATTGCGCGTCGGCACCAGGTAGGTCGGAATCGCCCCGGACAGGGTCATCGCGTGCTCGGCGGATTTGTGGCAGTTACGGTCGCACAGCGCGATCTGATCGCGGGTGACGCTGGCCATCAGGATCACCCGGTTCGACATCGACGAGCCGTTGGTGACGTAATAGGTGCGATGGGCGCCGAACACCTTGGCCGCATACCGCTCGCCCTGGCCAATGGGGCCACTGTGGTCGAGCAGCGAGCCCAGTTCGCCGACCGAAATGGACAGGTCGGAGCGCAGCAGATTTTCCCCGAAGAACTCATAGAACGCCCGGCCAGCCGTGCTTTTCAGAAAGGCCGTACCGCCGGCATGGCCCGGGGTGTGCCAGGAGTATTCATAACTGCGGGCGAACTTGAGCAGGGCGCCGAACATGGGCGGCAGCACCGCCTGGCGATAGCGTTCCATGGCCGCCAGGATCCGCCCACTGAGGAAACGACTGGTGTCCTCGGGCAGCCAGATGAAATCGTCGGCGTGCTGCATGACGATCAACGGCACGTTGGATGCGGTGCTGCGGTCGCTGATCAGGAATACCGGGACCCGCGTGTTGCGCTCGCGCAGTGTGGTGAGCAGGTCGATGCATTGCTGGTGGTCGGCACTCCTGTCCATTTCCCAACTGAGCAATACGCACTGGATCGCCGGGTCGGTGCTCAGGATCGACTTGGCATCGTCCAGACGCTCGGAGGTGATCACGCTGATGGATCGTTCTTCCACGTCGGTGATCAGCTGGATCAGCGCCCGCCCGAACACGGTGCGCTTGTCTGGCTGGTCGCTGATCAACAATGCCAGCATGCCGAGCAGGTTTCTATGGTCCATCATGGTCGCGCCTCCAGGGCTGGGGTCTTGAGTGTGGGCAGAGCGTTCACGGGGACCGCCTCACCGACGATATGTTGTGCCGCCACCGTCTGGGTCGGGACGCTGTTATTGACGGCTTCCAGGCGGATCAGCCGATTGTTGACGAAGCCGAACAGCGTGTAGCCGACGATGGTCGCCACGCCACCCAGCATCAGGGCCTGGGCCCCCGAGCTGTACAGTGCCAGGTAGCTGTAGGCCGTCGCGACCGCGGCGACGACGTTGGTTATCAAGGCCTTGTTGGCCGGGACATTCGACACCTTCTGCAAGGTCATCAAGGTGGCCATCGACAGAATGTACGGCACCAGGTTGGTGACCACCGCCAGGTTCACCAGGGTGTCGAACTGCTTGGCCAGGTCAGGGCTGATGGTCAGCAAGGCCATCGCGGTCTGGATGGCGAGCAGGATCAGCATGCTGATGATCGGCACCCCGTGCCCGTTGACCTTGGCGAAGATCGGCAGAAAGTAGCCGGTGTCGGCCGAGCTCTTGAACACTTGGGCCACGGTGAACTGCCAACCCAGCAGCGAACCGATACAGGCGAGCACCATCAGGCCCATGACCAGGTTGCCGATCATCGGCGTGAACATCTTGGCGAACACCAGGCCGAACGGCGCGGTGGAGGACACCAGTTCGGCATTGTCGACGATGCCGGCAATCACATTGGTAGACAGGATGTAGATCACCGCCGCTCCCAACGTGCCGCCGAGCACGGCAATGGGTACGTTTTTTTCCGGGTTTTCCACGGCGTCGCCGTTGGCACACGCCGATTCCAGGCCAAGAAACGCCCACAGAGTGATTGCCACCGAGGCACCGGCCGCTTCGTACCAAGGCATGTCGTGGGGGTTCCAGCCCGCCGCATAGGTGCCGCTGTCGAACCAGAACCAGCCGATCGTCGACACCAGCACCACGGGTGCGATCACGCCCCACACCGTGATCGAACCGATCTTGCCGGTAACGCTCGCGCCGCCGAAGTTGGCGAAGGTGGTCAGCCATAACAGCGCGATGGTCGCCAGGCCCACTTGCAGCGAATCGAGTCTGATATCGAACAGCGTCTGAATGTATCCGACCGCCGTGATGCTAATCGCCACGTTGGCGATCAGCAGGGACAGTCCGTAGGTGTAGTTGGTGATGTAGTTGCCCGACTTGCCGAAGGTGTATTCCGCGTAACCGCCCATGCCCCCGGTCTTGCGGCTGAGCATGCCGCAGCGGGCGAAGGCATAGGCCAGGGCCAGGGAGCCGGTAGCCGTGATCAGCCAGGAGAGGATCGAGATGCCGCCGACTTCGGCGAGCTTGGTGGGTAACAGAACGATGCCGGATCCCAGCATGTTGACGGCTGTCAGCATGGTCAGCTGACTCACACTCATCTTCTTCATGACGGCCACTCCATTGCCTGAATGATCAGAGAGGCCTTTAGCTATAGCAAAGAAACCTCAGAAGACAAGGCAGTGTCTGGTTTGCAGGGAAGGGCAAACCGCTCGTCACGTCAGCGGCACTTCCCGGGTTGCGGTGATCTCCCACTATCAGGTGCGGATGAACCGCGCCACGAAAGGAGACATATCATGGTCGAAGACAACAACCACCCGCAGAATCCGTATCCAGGGCCCGCCGAGCCAGGTAGCGGGGAAGAGGGCTACCCTGATATCCACGACGAGCATGATGACGAACAGGACGGCTCGCCTGGCAACAAGGCGGTGGAAGAACCCGATACCGAGGCCAATCCACCCGTCGACGAAGACGAAGAGCCTTCGCCCGGCAACAGCCTCTAGCTAATATCCTCTAGATAAGAGCCCGGCCTGCCCAGTGAACCTGCACCCTGCCTTGCGCAGGGTGCTTGCATTTTACGCCGAGCCCGAGGCGTCCTTCAGGCCATTGAGCTGCATGTACTCCTCCCACGGCATGCCAGCCATCTCGGCCACTTCCCTGTGAACCTCCAGCCGTTGCGCCTGAAAGTCTTCCGGGGTGTCGGCGGTGAGCTTGAGGGTCAGCTCCCAGGCGAACAGGTCCTGGCCATTGGCAGCTTCTTCGAAGGCCTCGTGCAGGCGTTCGGCGCGGTATTCCTCGATGCTCAGCCCTGCCGCACGTGCGGCCAGGGGGTTGAGGGTATCCAGTTCCGTTTGCAGCTCGGGACTCATCTCGAGGAAACGGTCCAGTGCGGCCTGGTGACGCGAATCGGGTTCTGCCATGGGGCCTTCGATCGGTGTGGGAAAGGGCACGATTGTGCAGGCCCCTGTCGATGCAGGCAATGCCGGGTGCGGCCGGTTTTGTGACGAACAGCACGTAACCCAGTGGAACGCGCCGTGTCTGGCGAGCACTAAGGCCTATCTTCATTCATCACCGCAGGACCTTGCGATGGCCTACGTGTTGTTGCTGTTGGCAGGCGCCGTGCTGGCGACTTCGGCCACTCTATGGCCGCAATGGTGTGGCCGCTCCGGGACAGTCGGGCGCTCGCGCCTCGGCATCTGGCTGCTGGGCCATTTCGAGGTGCTGGGTGCCTTCTTCCTGCTGCTCACCGCCATGCACCTTTGCCAATGATGTTTCGTCGCTGATGCTGCCTGTTCGCGTCGATGCTACATTCGCGGTTTATCTGAATCCGGAATGGAAACGACGATGCGAATCATCGCTGCAGTACTTGGCCTGTGCGTACTCACCGGTTGCACCAGCCTCAACATGAAACAGGCGCGCAGCACTGCGCCGGTGCAGACCATGACGTCGGAGAAACCGGCGCAGAAGATCGCCCAATGCGTGCAGTTCAGCTGGCAGGACGAAGCCATGTTCGGCGTGATGACCGATGCGTCCAGTGAAGCCAGCGAGGGCGGTTACACCGTGTTCACTCCCGCAGCCACGTACTTCGCCGACATCCGCCCACGCGGTGCCGGTAGCCAGGTCAGCTTCTATGCCCGCGAGCAGGGCGAGGTCGCCACGCGCCGACTGGCATCGCTGGCCACCTGCCTTTAAGCGCGAAACGTCCTGATTCTGCGTCAAAATAATCTGCACCCCTGCGCTGCAGTCGCGTCTGATGCCATGACTTCATCGATACAACAAAATCACTGTGCTTTGTGAGGATGATATGGCACCCAGCAGTTCGACGCAGATTCCAGACCCTCTGGACCGTCCCAACGATCCGGCCGCGCCCGAACCCTTCGCCGAGGGCAAGCTCGACGAGGACGTGCGGCCTGGCGACGAAGGCCTGTCGCCCATGCCGATGGACCGCGACCCTGAGCTGGACCCGCGCCAGGTGCGCACCCAGACCGGCGACGCCGACATGAGCCCGGACGATCCGGCCTGAGCCTACCAGCTGATTCGCAACCCCAGGCTGCCCTGCAGGCTTTCCTGAGGTTGTGAATCCAGGCTGCGGGCGTAGTCGGTGTTCAGGTACAGGCTGACGTCGTCGCTGAGCCGCGCGGCCAGGCCCACGCCCAGTGTGGCTTGGGTCGCCCGATGCTGGCTGCGCAGGGTATCGATGTCATCGAAGGTCACTGCGTCTTCGCCGTCCAACGTGTGCCGAAGGTTGGCCCGAACATAGGGTTCGACCGGCGTACCGCCCACCCGATACTCACCTTTCAAACGCACTCCCAGGCGTGTCCGCCAATAGTGCTCGCTGTGGAATGCCACTTTCGACACGGGATCACGCGCCGTGTCCAGCTTGATCTTCTGTCCGACCACCTGCACCTGCGGCTCCAGCAGCCATTGCTCGTTGAGTCTTAGCGGGTAACCGGCCTCCAGGGAAACAGCCACTCCGTGTCCGTCGAGGTCGAGCGTATAGCCGCGTTCGGAGCGGCTGCGCCCCTCGAATCGAGTGCTCATCGCGACCAGGTCAAGGTAGGCCCCTGCGGGGCTGACCACCGTCCAATAGGCGCCGAGGTTGTCGGCGCGCAGGCGAATGTTGCCCGAAGGGGTGTCGTCGAAGCCCAGGGCGAAGCCGCGCACCTTGCCATCCAGTCGAGCATTCCCGACGAACAGCCCGGCGTGCTGGCGGTAGCCACTGTCGCCAAGGATGGCGAACAGATCATGACCTACCTGGTAGCCACTGATATTGCTGCTCAAATTGGGGATCGCCGCGCCGGCCCACTGCTGTCGCCCGTGACTGCCGAAGGTTCGGGCCCACCCGGCAGGCAGGACGCCGCGTTCCCTGAGCAGACTTTGCTCGCCCTGACGCTCGTGGAAGCTCCCCAGGCTGTCCAGCGCCAGCAAGGCGGCAGCAGGCGGTACGACGCTGTAGGCGGGTACTTCGATGCGATACAGCACGATGCTCTGACCAGGGGCCGGGCGTGGCAGGTTTGGTGTGCCGATCGCCGCGATGGGTTCCTGAGCGCCCGGCGCAGGGGCGGGTGGCGTTGGCTCGGGTTCAGGAGGCGGCGGCTGGACTGGCGGCTCGATGATAGGTGGCTCGACTGCGGGCGGTTCGACTGCCGGGGGTTTCGGCTCGACCACAGGGGGTTCGATCACTGGCGGCTCGATCACAGGCGGTTCGACTATGGGAGGCTGGACCACAGGCGGTTCAATCACCGGCGGCTCAGTGACCGGCGGTACCACCACTGGCGGCGCCACCACGGATGAACGCAGGAACCAGCTGTTCTCGCTGCCCGCGGTGATCCCACCCTTGAACAGGTAATACTGATACGCGCCGACCGACAGGTCGTTGGCCAGGGTGAAGGCACCGTCGGTGCTGGTCGCGCCTTGCGTGGCTTCGACCAGGGCGATGCCGTTGGCGGCGGTCTGCGCACCTTGGCCATCGAGATTATCCACCGTGATGGCAGTGCGGCCACTGAGCGTGCCTTGGGCCACGACCAGCCGATCGGAAGGGGCGTCGTCTCCGGCCAGCACCGTCTGCAGTTTCAGCCGGGCATCATCGCCCACATAGTTGCCGATGACGGTCAGTCGATCACCGGCCTGGGCGCCGCTGCGGGTCAGGTCGATCAGGCCTGCATTGTTCAGCGTGATCGTCTGACCGGCGACGATCGGGCCCACCGAGCCTTGGGTGGCGCCCAGGGTACTGCTGCGGTCGAGGGTCAGCAGGCCGCTGTTCGCGGGTGTCGAGTCATCGGCCAGCGTCAGGCGATCGGGCAGGTCCAACACAGATCCGTTGCTCAGGTTGATCGTTTCCCAGTAGCTGTAGCGTGCGCCGCCCACGCTGCGACTGTTGTCGAAGGTCAGGGTATCGACTCCGGCGTCGCCGTAGATCAGGCTGGGCGACGCCAGCCGAGTCTCATTCAGATTGCTCAACAGCGCGGTGTCGTTGCCCGGGCCCAGGCTGATCGCGCCGTGAATCAGGCCCGCGTCGCGCCAGATGAAGCGATCGTCGCCAAAACTCATCAGGACGTTGGCGCCGATATCACCCCCGCTCACGGTCACTTGGTCGGTGCCGCCGCTGACGCTGATGCTGCCGCCGATACTGCCACCGGAGACGGCGATGGTATCGTTGCCGAAGCCTGCGACCAGGTTGCCGTTGATGCGGCCTCCAGACAGCTCGAACAGGTTGTTGTCCAGCTTCATGTCGACTCGGCCAATGGTGCCGCCGCTCATCCGCGCGATGTCGCCGTCCTCGAAGGCGCCAACGATGGTGCCGTCGGTCATCGAAAAGGTGTCCAGCCCGTCACCTTGGCTGAGCGACTGGATCTGCCCGCCGCGCATGATGAAGCTGTCGATGCCGCTGCCCTGGCTGACCGCGCCGCTGATGGTACCGCCCAGCACTTCGAGCGTATCGGCGCCATCGCCCTGAACCAGGGAGAACAATCGCCCGCCGCTGACGATCACCGTGTCCGCGCCTGCACCGGTGTTCAGCACGCCGCCAATGCTGCCCGAGCCCATCAGCACGCTGTCCTGGCCAGGGCCGAACTCGACCGCTCCTGTAATGGTGCCGTTGCCATCGGGTGGCAGGGTCAGGCTGTTGTTACCCAGCAGATCACTCAGCGAGGGAGCTGTTCCGCTGTCGCACACGTAGGCGTCATTGCCCAGGCCGGGGGCGAACGTGCAGTCGGCCGACGCCATGTCGGAGGCGGCCCAACTGGTCAACAGCGACGCGGTCAATAAGCAGCGGTGTCTAAACAACTCGTTGGTGTTCATCGACAACTCCCACACACGCGTTCGCCGCGAAACAAGACGCGGTGAGCAATCAAGTGGTTGATGGAATCAAATATTGCAACGAGTGTAGTCGACGAATGTTGGAAGTTGCTTTAAAAGACAGAACGGTATGAAGTTATTCAATAGCGGTATGGATGAAAAAAGTTATTCATCGATGCCGCTATTAGTTGCAAAGGTGTTCCTGGCTGTTCGTGCTCAAGAAGCCTTGCGCGGACTGCGTCTGGCCGGGGCTTTTTTTGCGGCGGTTTTCGCCTTGGCCGGCTTGGGCTTGGCAGCAGCGGATGGCTTGCCGGCAAGGCTGCGCTTGAGCAGCTCGGTCAGGTCGATGACGTCGGCGGTCTGCCGTGACGCTTGGCCGGCTTCGGTTTCCACGTCTTCGATTTCACCTTTATTGGCCTTCTTCTCGACCAGCGCCATGATCTTCTGCTCGAACTTGTCGACATATTCTTCGGGCTGCCAATCGCCACTCATGTCTTCGACCAGACGCTTGGCCATGTCCAGTTCTTTCTTGGTCAGTTCGGGCTTTTTCACGTCCTTGCCCAGTTCCAGAATATCCAGGTCACGCACTTCGGAAGGCCAGCGCAACTTCACCATCACCAGTGCACCGTCCAGCGGCATCAGCGCAGCCAGGTATTGGCGGGTGTGCAATACCACCAGAGCCAGTGCAACTTTCTTGGTGCTGATCAATGTTTCCCGCAACAGTGCATACACTTTTTCGCCACGGCGATCCGGGGCCAGGAAGTAGGGCGTGTCTATATTGGGCAGGGGGATCTGGGTGCGATCGACGAACGAGAAGATGTCGATGGTTTGTGTCGACACAGGGTGGGCCGCTCGGATTTCGTCTTCGCCCAGGACAACGTAGCGACCTTTCTCGTACTGGACGCCCTTGACGATGTTTTCCTTGTCCATCTCCTTGCCGGTCTTCTTGTTGATGCGCTTGTAGCCGACCGGGTCCATGCTGCGTTTATCCAGCCAATCGAAGTCGACGCCCTGTGAGGCAGTGGCCGAAACCAGGGCCACGGGGATGTGCACCAGACCGAAACTGATCGCGCCTTTCCAGATTGCTCTTGCCATGGTGAAAACTGTCCCTGAGCGGTGTGTCTGCAGGGGACCCTACGGTGATCGGCAAAGTTTCAATGGCTTGGTGTTATGCAAATTGCAAGGGCGGTGCACCGTAATCTTGCACAATGCACGACCCGTGGATCGAGCCTCAAGGCTAACTCATTGATAGATATGGGAAGTGCTTTTTGGTGCAGAGGGCATGAAAGGTGCACTGTCTTCGGGCAAGCCCGACTTCAGGGATAAGACCAAGAATGGAGTGTCATCATGTTGTCCACCCTTGAACTGCGCAACATCATTGAAAGCAGTTTCCTGCCCCAGCGCTGCCAGTGCACCCAGGCCACCGATCGGTCCTTGACCGTACGTGTGTTCGATCAGGCGACGCATAAGGTCGACTACACACTCAGCGGAATCCGCACCGAGCAGTTGACCAGCAGCCGAGCGATTTCCAATCTGATTGCGGGTATGCGCACCGATCTCAAGCGTCAGCATCAGATGCCGAAGGCTGTCGGCGAGTACCTCTGAATCAGCAACGACTGTGCCGTGTTCATTTCAACGAACCGCGTGTGCCGCCGACGCGGCTTGCGCCGCTGCTACAGGGGTGGTCGTTTTCAGGGACCACGGCGTTCGTCCATGCGGCATCGCAAGTGGGCGGTGGCTCTGATGGAGCGCGGTGTCTGCCGATGTGGTGTCAGTCGCGGTAGAACACTTGTACCAAGTGGTAACCGAATTTGCTCTTCACCGGGCCATGCACCGTACGCAGCGGCTTCTTGAAGATGATCTGATCGATCGCTCCGACCATCTGCCCAGGGCGAACCTCGCCCAGGTCGCCGCCGCGCTTGCCGGACGGGCAGGTCGAATACTTCTTCGCCAGCACATCGAACGCCTCGCCCTTGGCGATGCGCAGGCGCAGTGCTTCCGCTTCCTCGGCAGTCTTGACCAGAATGTGCCTTGCTTGTGCCTTCATTACCCGATGCTCGCTGAAAAAGCCGCTGATTATGCCGCAAATCAGGACAGGTTGATCATGTCGCGGATCTTGCTGCCCAGTCGCTCGATGGAAAACGGTTTGGTGATCATGTCCATCCCCTCGGCCAGGAATCCGTAACGCTCGGCGGCCTTTTCCGCGTAGCCGGTGATGAACAGCACCTTCAGGCCTGGCCGCTGCTGGCGCGCAATCTCTGCCAATTGTCGGCCGTTGAGCCCTGGCAGACCCACATCGGTGACCAGCAGGTCGATGTGCAAACCTGCTTCGAGCAGCGCCAATGCGGCACTGGCGTCGGCCGCCGAATGCGCGGCATAGCCCAGTTCATCCAGCACATCCAGCACCAGCATGCGCACCGCCGGATCGTCTTCGACCACCAGCACGCTTTCTCCGGCCTGGGCCATCGGTGCCACGACTGGAATGCGTTGCTCGGCGGTCTCGCCGAACGGTTCACTGTGGCGCGGCAGGTACAGGCGCACACAGGTGCCCTCGCCAGGCCGGCTCTGCAACGTCACCTGGCCGCCCGATTGCTGGGCGAAGCCATAGATCATCGACAGCCCCAAGCCGGTGCCCTGGCCGATGGGCTTGGTGGTGAAGAAGGGGTCGAACGCCTTGGCCAGCACCGGCGCGCTCATGCCGCTGCCGTTGTCGCTGACCCGGAACATCACATAGGCCCGTGGCTTGACCGGTTCCAGAGTCGCGCCCTCCGGCGAGGCGTCGAGTTCGCAGTTGGCAGTCTCGATGGTCAGTACGCCGCTCTCGGGCATGGCGTCGCGGGCATTGATGACCAGGTTGAGCAGGGCGTTTTCCAGTTGGCTGGCATCGGTGTTCACCGGCCATACATCGTCCGCCAATTGCAGCCGCAGTTGCAGATGCTCGCCCAACGTGCGGCTGAACAGCTCTTCCAGTGAATGCACCAGCTCGTTGGGCGCCAGGCGCTTGCGGTCCAGCGACTGGCGTCGCGAAAACGCCAGTAGCCGGTGGGTCAGGCCCGCCGCGCGATGCGCCGAACTGATCGCCGCCTCGCTGAAGCGCTTGATCTCGCTGCTGCGCCCGGCGTCGATGTAGCGCTGCATCAGGTCCAGGCTGCCGATGATGCCGGTGAGCATGTTGTTGAAATCGTGGGCGATACCGCCGGTCAACTGGCCGAGCGCTTCCATTTTCTGCGCGTGGCGCAAGGCCTCTTCGGCGCGTTCGCGCTCCTGCATTTCGTTCTGTAGCCGCAGGTTGACCTCGGCCAGGGCCTGGGTACGCTCGCTGACCCGGGTTTCCAGATGTTCGTTGAGCTCGCGCAGGGCCTGCTCGACCTGACGGCGATTCTGCACGTCCTCGGTCATGCCGAACCACTGCCGGATCACGCCATCGGCATCGCGCTCGGGCAGTGCGCGGGCATGCATCCAGTGATAGCTGCCGTCGGCCATGCGCAAGCGGTACTCGGCGTCGTAGGGGCGGCCGGTGCTCACTGCCAGTTGCCAGGTGTCCAGGGTCGGCAGGTGGTCATCCGGGTGCATCAGCTGTGCCCAGTCTTCGTCCGGCTGCAGACCGCGAATACCGGTCAGTTGTCGCCAGCGCTCGGTCTGGCTCTTGCCGTCGGTCCGGCCATTGGCCTCGGCCGTCCAGTGCACGGCGGGTGATAGCTCGATGGCCATGCGAAAATGCGCTTCCCGGTCGCGCAGCTCCTGCTCGGCGCGACGGCCCAACGCGCTGACTTCACGCCGCTCGTTGGCCTCGATGGCGGTCACCAGAATGCCGGCCACCGGCTCGTTTTCGTCACGGATCGGGCTGTAGGTGAGGTCCAGCCAGACCTGTTCGGAATCACCCTCGCGCGGCAGATTGAAGTCCTTTTCGCTGAAGGTGCGCACCTCACCCTGCAACACGGCGGCGTAGATCGGGTCGGTGAATGCCTTGAGTTCCGGCCAGATGTTGTCCACCGGCTGGCCGAGGGCGCGCGGGTGGTTGCTGCCCACCAGCAGCGCGAAGGCATCGTTGTACAGCTGGCACAGCTGCGTGCCCCACAGCAGCAGCATCGGCATGGGCGAGTGTGTGACGATGTCCACGGCGGTGCGCAGGCTCTGCGGCCAGGCATCGGGGGCGGGCAGGGGACTGTCGGCCCAGTCCATGCTTGCGATCAATGTCGCGACCTTGCCGCCCACAGGTGAGGCATTCATTGCGTTATCCTTTGATTTACCGCGGCTGCAGATGCAGCCAAGCTATAGCGTACTCACTATCGACGGCCTTCGCAGGACCCCAGCACATGGAAATTCAAGCATTGCTCAAGCTCCTGGCCAGTCAGGACGGCTCCGACCTCTACCTGTCCACCGGTGCGCCACCCTGCGCCAAGTTCAACGGCGTGCTCAAGCCCCTGAGCGCCGAGGCGTTGAAGCCCGGCGACATCGCCGAGATCGCGGCCGGCATCATGGACGCCGAGCAGCGTATCGATTTCGAGCGCGAGCTGGAAATGAATCTGGCGCTGTCGATCCACGGGGTAGGGCGCTTTCGGGTCAACATCTTCAAGCAGCGCAACGAAGTGTCCATTGTCGCACGCAACATCAAGCTCGACATTCCCAGCTTCGAGGACCTCAAGCTGCCGCGCAAGCTGCTCGACGTGATCATGGAAAAACGCGGCCTGGTGCTGTTCGTCGGCGCCACCGGTTCGGGCAAGTCGACGTCGCTGGCAGCGCTGATCGACTACCGTAACCGCAACAGCAGCGGGCATATCATCACCATCGAGGACCCGGTGGAGTTCATCCACCGGCACAAGAAATCGATCATCAACCAGCGCGAGGTGGGTGTCGATACGCGCAGTTTCCAGGCGGCTTTGAAAAACACCCTGCGCCAGGCGCCGGACGTGATCCTGATCGGCGAGATCCGCGATCGCGAAACCATGGAGCACGCGCTGGCGTTCGCCGACACCGGCCACCTGGCCATTTCAACTCTGCACGCCAACAACGCCAACCAGGCGCTGGACCGCATCATCAACTTCTTCCCCGAAGACCGCCGTCCGCAGCTGCTCAACGACCTGGGCAACAACCTGCAGGCGTTCGTCTCGCAGCGGCTGGTCCGCACCACCGACGGCAAGCGTCGCGCGGCGGTGGAAGTGATGCTGGGCACCCCGACCATCCGCGATTTCATTCACCGCAACGAGTTTTCCGAGCTCAAGGGCATCATGGAGAAATCCGTGAACCTGGGCATGCAGACGTTCGACCATGCGCTCTACGAGCTGGCCGTGGAAGGGGCGATCAGTGAAGAAGAAGCGTTGAAGAATGCCGATTCGGTGAACAACCTGCGCCTGCGCTTGAAACTGCAAGGCGAAGAAGGCGTGCAACACACCACCGCACCGGCCCCACCCACACCTGCCCCCGACCGCAAAAGCGCAGATTGGGGCCTGGTGGCAGATGACCCAGAAACCCCTCACTGACCCACCACCGCCCCTGTAGCAGCGGCGCAAGCCGCGTCCGGCTACACCGCGTTCATCCAGACACACCGCTCATACCGCCGACGCGGCTCGCGCCGCTGCTACAGGAAATGCGCAATACCACGGTGTGTGAAATGCCCACGGACGCTGTTGATGCAACGCGGCCCCCTGTAGCAGCGGTGCAAGCCGCGTCCGGGTACACCGCGTTCACCCAGGCACACCGCGTATGCCGCCGACGCGGCTCGCGCCGCTGCTACAGGAAATGCGCAAGGCCTCGGTGTTCCAGATGCACCGCAGACGCTGTTGATGCAACGCGGACCCCTGTAGCAGCGGCGCAAGCCGCGTCCGGCTACAACGCGTTCATCCAGACACACCGCGCATACCGCCGACGCAGCTTGCGCAGCTGCTACAGGAAATGCGCAAGGCCTCGGTGTTCCAGATGCACCGCAGACGCTGTTGATGGAACGCGGACCCCTGTAGCAGCGGTGCAAGCCGCGTCCGGCTACACCGCGTTCATCCAGACACACCGCGTATACCGCCGACGCGGCTCGCGCCGCTGCTACAGGAAATGCGCAAGGCCTCAGTGTCCCAGATGCACCGCCGACGCTGTTGATGGAACGCGGTCCCCTGTAGCAGCGGTGCAAGCCGCGTCCGGCTACACCGCGTTCATCCAGACACACCGCGTATACCGCCGACGCGGCTCGCGCCGCTGCTACAGGAAATGCGCAATACCACGGTGTGTGAAATGCCCACGGACGCTGTTGATACAACGCGGTCCCCTGTAGCAGCGGTGCAAGCCGCGTCCGGGTACACCGCGTTCACCCAGGCACACCGCGTATGCCGCCGACGCGGCTTGCGCCGCTGCTACAGGTGGATTTCCACTGCCAGGGGCAAATGGTCGGATAGGTGCGTCCACGGCTTGTTGCCGAGGATGATCGGCCCATGACTGGTCGCGTTTCTGACGTAAATCCGGTCCAGGCGCAGCAATGGGAACCGCGCGGGGTAGGTCTTGGCCAGCTGCCCGTTGTGCCGCTCGAACGCTTCGTGCAGGTCCTGGCGCTTGGCCAGCGTCGCGTTGCCGCGCAGCTGCCAGTCGTTGAAATCCCCGGCGATGATCACAGGCGCGTCTTCAGGCAGCGAATCAAGCAGTTGACCCAACAGCTTCAATTGCAGTTGCCGATGACTTTCCAGCAACGACAGGTGCACGCAGATCGCATGCACCTCATCATGCCCCGGCACCTGCAGAACGCAGTGCAGCAAGCCGCGGCGCTCGGGCCCGGTGATCGAGATGTCGAGGTTGGTGTAACGCAGGATCGGGTACTTGGACAGCACCGCATTGCCATGATGGCCGTCCGGATACACCGCATTGCGCCCGTAGGCGAAATCGCTCCACATGCTGTCGGCGAGGAATTCGTACTGCGACATCTGTGGCCAGTTGGAGAACTTCGACGCATGGCCATCGTGGCCGCCCAGCACTTCCTGCAGGAACACCAGATCGGCGCTGGTGCTGCGCACCGCCTCGCGCAACTCGGGCAGGATGAAACGGCGGTTGAAGGCGGTGAAACCCTTGTGGGTGTTCACCGTCAGCACCCGCAGGCGATGCACTTCACGAGGCTGGTCCGACGTTTGCGGGCCGAGGGGGTCGCTGGGGGGAGCGATGGTCACAGAAGCTCCTTGCACATGAGAATGTCCTTACTCCGACTTTGCCGGCACTGGGCGGTTCCCCGCCTCATTGCGCCAGCCAGCCACCGTCGATGTTCCACGCCGCGCCACGCACCTGGCTACCGGCTTCGCTGCACAGGAACAGGACCAACTCGCCCAGATGCTCGGGTGTGACGAATTCCAGCGACGGCTGCTTTTCAGCCAGCAGTTCGCGCTGGGCGGCAGCCGGGTCACCGCCCTTGGCCGCGCGGTCGTCGATCTGCTTCTGCACCAGTGGGGTCAGGACAAAGCCGGGACAGATGGCATTGCAAGTGATCTGCGTGGTGGCCGTCTCCAGGCCCACCACCTTGGTCAGACCGATCACCCCATGCTTGGCCGCCACATACGCCGACTTGCCGACCGACCCGACCTGGCCATGCACCGAGGCGATATTGACGATCCGACCCCAGCCCTTTTCGCGCATGCCGGGCAGCGCCAGGCGAATGCCGTGAAACACCGAAGACAGGTTGATCGCGATGATCGCGTCCCAGCGCTCCACCGGGAAGGCCTCGACCGCTTCCACGTGCTGGATGCCGGCGTTGTTGACCAGAATGTCGACACCGCCAAGGCTCGTTCGGACGTACTCGAACAACTCGGCCAATTGCGCTGGATCGCTGACATCAGCGCCATGGTGCGCAACCTGGGTGCCGTGCCGACGGACTTCGGCCAAGGCCGCCGTCGGATCGCCGAAGCCGTTGAGCACGACGTTCGCGCCGTGGGCGGCAAGCACCGAGGCAATGCCCAGGCCGATGCCGCTGGTGGAACCGGTAACCAAAGCCGTCTTGCCGTGGAGTGCCATGTGCGATGTCCTTGTGGTTGTTATGCACGCTATACCAGGCTACACCATCGCTGCCTGCAGCAGTTCCTGGGTGTAGGGGTGCCGTGGGTCGTTGAACAGCTGATCGGTGGGGCCATGCTCCACCACCTTGCCATCCTTGACCACGATCACATCATGGGCCAGCGCCCGCACCACCGCCAGGTCGTGGCTGATGAACAGATAGGTCAGGCCATGGCGCTCCTGCAACTGCTGCAACAGTTGCACCACCTGCTTCTGCACCGTGCGGTCGAGGGCCGAGGTCGGTTCGTCCAGCAGCATCAAGGCCGGGCGCAGCACCAGTGCGCGGGCGATGGCGATGCGCTGACGCTGGCCCCCGGAGAACTCATGGGGGTAGCGGTGCCGCGCCTCGGGGTCCAGACCCACCTCGCGCAGCACCTGGATCACCTGTTCATCACACGCGCGAGCGTCGGCGCCGCTGTGCACTTCCAGACCCTCACTGATGATCTGCGCCACCGACATGCGCGGGCTGAGGCTGCCGAACGGATCCTGAAACACCACCTGCATCTGCTTGCGCCACGGCCGCATCTGCTTCTGGTCCAGACCATCGAGCGCCTGGCCCTGGAAACGAATACCTCCTTGCGAATCGACCAGGCGCAGGATCGCCTGACCCAGCGTCGACTTGCCCGAGCCGGACTCGCCGACGATGCCCAGGGTCTTGCCTTGCTGCACGCTCAGGCTGATGCCATCCACCGCCTTGACGAACTCGTGCGGCTTGCGGAACAGCCCGCCGTTCAGCGGGTACCAGACCTTCAACTGCTCGACCTGCAACTGCTCGGGCCGCGCCTGGTGGGACAACGCCACGCCAGCGGGTTCGGCATCCAGCAGCAGTTGGCTGTAGGGGTGCTGCGGTGCGTTGAACAGCTGTTCGCACGGGGCCTGCTCGACGATTTCCCCGGCGCGCATCACGCACACGTGCTGGGCGATGCTGCGCACCAGATTGAGGTCGTGGCTGATCAATAGCAGCGACATGCCCAGGCGCTCCTGCAACGACTTGAGCAGCAGCAGGATGCGCCGCTGCACCGTGACGTCGAGCGCGGTGGTGGGCTCATCGGCAATCAGCAGCTGCGGCTCGCAGGCCAGTGCCATGGCGATCATCACGCGCTGGCGCTGGCCACCGGACAATTGGTGCGGGTAGGCCTTCAAGCGCTTGTGCGGCTCCTGGATGCCCACCATCTGCAGCAACTCCAGAATGCGCGCCTCGGCCTGCTTGCCGCCCATGCCCTTGTGCACCAGCAGGGTTTCACCGATCTGCTTCTGCACCATGTGCAGAGGGTTCAGCGAGGTCATGGGCTCCTGAAAGATCATGGCGATGCGATCGCCGCGCATGCGGCGCAGGGTGGCCGCATCGGCGCCCAGCAGTTCCTGACCCTGATAGCGGACACTGCCGCTGCTCTGGCAGCCACTGGCCGGCAACAGTTGCAGGATGGAGTGGGCGGTCACCGACTTGCCCGAACCCGACTCGCCGACCAGCGCCACGCACTGGCCGGCAGGAATGTCGAAACCGACATCCTTGACCACTGTTTGGCCATTGAAGGCCACGGTGAGGTGGCGGATTTCGATGAGGTTTTCAGCGGTCATGGGCAGTGGCCTTGTGGGGTGACAGTAAGGGCCTCTTCGCGGGTAGAACCCGCTCCCACAAGGATATTTGGGAAGCTGAACCTGTGGGAGCGGGTTCTACCCGCGAAGAGGCCCCCAAACCCACCACAAAACCCCACCTCAAGCACGCGGATCAAACGCATCGCGCAGCCCCTCTCCAATGAACACCAGCAGCGACAGTATCAGCGCCAGCGTGAAAAACGCCGTGAAGCCCAGCCACGGCGCCTGCAGGTTCTGCTTGCCCTGCGCGATCAACTCGCCCAGCGAAGCACTGCCGGCCGGCATGCCGAAACCCAGAAAATCCAGCGCCGTGAGGGTCGAGATCGCCCCGGTCAGAATGAACGGCAGAAAGCTCAAGGTCGCGTTCATGGCATTGGGCAGGATGTGCCGCAGGATGATCTTGCGGTCCGACAAACCCAGCGCCCGTGCGGCCTTCACGTATTCCAGATTGCGCCCGCGCAGGAACTCGGCGCGCACCACGTCCACCAGCGCCAGCCAGGAAAACAGCGCCATGATGCCCAGCAGCCACCAGAAATTGGGCTCCACGAACCCGGAGAGAATGATCAGCAGGTAAAGCACCGGCAGCCCCGACCAGACTTCCAACAGGCGCTGGCCGAACAAATCCACCCAACCCCCGTAGTAGCCCTGCAACGCTCCGGCAGCGATGCCGATCAGCGAGCTGATCAAGGTCAGCGCCAGGGCAAACAGAATCGACACCCGCGCACCGAAAATCACCCGCGCCAGCACGTCGCGGGACTGATCGTCGGTCCCCAGCCAGTTGGTCGTCGAGGGTGGGCTGGGGGCGGGCTGGGTCAGGTCGTAGTTGGGCGTGTCGGCGCTGAACGGAATCGGCGGAAACAGCATCCAGCCGCCACGCGAGGCGATCAGCTGGCGCACGTAGTCACTGCGATAGTCGGCCTGGAACGGCAACTGCCCGCCGAACTCCTGTTCGGTGTGGCGCTTGAACACCGGGAAGTACAGCTCGCCGTCGTACTTGAGCACCAGCGGCTTGTCATTGGCGACCAGTTCGCCGCCCAGGGTCAGGGCGAACAGGGCCAGGAACAGCCACAGCGACCACCAGCCACGGCGGTTCTGCTTGAAACGGTCCAGGCGGCGACGGGCCAGGGGCGACAGACGCATCAGGCATTCCTCGCGCTGAAGTCGATGCGTGGATCGACCAGGGTGTAGCACAGGTCGCCGATCAGTTTGATCAGTAGCCCCAGCAGGGTAAAGATGAACAGCGAGCCGAACACCACCGGATAGTCCCGCGACACCGCCGCCTCATAGCTCAGGCGGCCCAGGCCGTCGAGGGAGAAGATCACCTCGATCAGCAACGAACCGGCGAAGAACACGCTGATGAACGCCTGGGGCAAGCCGGCCACCACCAGCAGCATGGCATTGCGAAACACATGGCCGTAAAGCACCCGTCGCTCGCTCAGCCCCTTGGCCCGGGCCGTCACCACGTACTGCCGGGTGATCTCGTTGAGAAACGAGTTCTTGGTGAGGATGGTCAAGGTGGCGAAACCGCCGATCACCAGCGAAGTGACCGGCAGCACCAGGTGCCAGAAATAATCGGCCACCTTGCCCAGCAGGCTGAGCTCGGCGAAGTTGTCCGAGACCAGCCCCCGCACCGGAAACCAGTTCAACGAGGTGCCGCCGGCGAACACCACGATCAGCAGCATGGCGAACAGGAATGCCGGCATGGCGTAGCCGATGATGATCAGGCTGCTGCTCCATACATCGAAGCGGCTGCCATGGTGTACCGCCTTGCGGATGCCCAGCGGAATCGACACCAGGTAGGTGATCAGCGTCGCCCAGAACCCCAGCGAGAGGGTCACCGGCATCTTGTCCAGGATCAGGTCGGTGACCTTGGCACCACGAAAGAAACTGTTGCCGAAATCCAGCACCGCATAGCTCTTGATCATCAGCCACAGGCGTTCATGGGCCGGTTTGTCGAAACCGTACTGGCGCTCGATGTCCTTGATCAGCTTGGGGTCCAGGCCACGGCTGGCGCGCGAACCGCCTTGCAAGGTGTCGCCGCCACCGCCGGTGACGCTGCCGCCGCCCACACCCTGCAAGCGCGCGATGGCCTGTTCCACCGGGCCGCCCGGCGCAGCCTGGACGATAACGAAGTTGACCAGCAGGATCGCCAGCAGGGTCGGCACGATCAGCAAAAGGCGACGTAGTGTGTAACCCAGCATCAGTGAGTCTTCCCTGTCAGGCGGTCGCGCATCTGTTCGGTGGTCAGCGCCGTGGGGCTGACCTCCCACCAGGTTTCGATCGCCGGGTCATTGGGCGCTGGCGAGGCGGGCATGCCGAAGCGGTTCCACCACACCGTCGAGGTGCCCGGCGGGTAGTAGTTGGGCACCCAGTAGTAGTTCCACTGCAGCACCCGGTCCAGGGCGTGGGCGTAGTCGCGCATCTGCGTCTGCGTGCTGGCTGCGCCCAGGCCGTTGATCAGCGCGTCCACGGCCGGATCCTTGAGCACCATCAGGTTGTTGGAACCCGGGTCGGTGGCCACGCCGGAACCGAAGAAACCATACAGCTCGATGCCCGGCGTCGGTGTGACCGGGTAGCCGGTGATGATCATGTCGTAGTCGCGGGCCATCAGCCGGTTGACGTATTGCGACGAATCGATGCGGCGGATCTCCATGGTGATGCCAATCTGCGCCAGGTTGCGCTTCCACGGCAGCAGGAGGCGCTCCAGGCCGTTCTGGGTGTTGAGGAAAGTGAAGCTCAGCGGCTTGCCTTCGGCATTCACCAGCCGGTCGCCGTCGGCATGCCAACCGGCCAGTTGGAGCAGACGCAGCGCCTGCAACTGCTTGTCGCGGATCAGCCCGGAACCGTCGCTGACCGGTGCGTGAAACACCTGGGTGAACACCTCATCCGGCACCTGGCCGCGCAGTTTTTCCAGAATCTTCAGTTCACCGTCGCTGGGCAGTTCCCGAGCGGCCAGCGGGCTGTTGGAGAAGAAGCTCTGCTGGCGGATGTACATGCCGCGCATCATCTGCCGATTGCTCCATTCGAAATCCCAGAGCATGGCCAGCGCCTGGCGCACGCGTCGGTCCTGGAACACCGGCCTTTGCAGATTGAAGACAAAGCCCTGGGCTGACTGCAGACCCTCCTTGGCCAGGTGCGCACGTTGCAGACGGCCGTCGTCGAGCGCCGGGCCGTTGTAGCCGATGGTGTAGGCCGTCGCCGAGAACTCGCGGTTGTAGTCGTAACCGCCGCCGCGCAGCACCTGGCGCGCGACGTCGGTGTCGCCGAAGTACTCGATGCTGAAATGGTCGAAGTTGTACATGCCGCGCGCTTCGGGCAGGTCCTTGCCCCACCAGTCGGGGTTGCGCTTGAAGGTGATGCTGCGGCCGTTGTCGATTTTCTCGATCAAATAGGGGCCGCTGCCCAGAGGAGCTTCGAAACCGCCGCCGTTGGCGAAGTCACGGGTCTTCCACCAATGCTCGGGCAGCACCGGCAGGGTGGCCAGGTCCAGCGGCAGGGTACGGCTTTCGGCGTTCTTGAAATTGAAACGCACCTGTCGCGGACCCTCGACCTGCACATCGGCAACGTTGGCGAACTGGGTGCGGTAGCCCAGGCTGCCTTCGCGCATCAGCAGCTCGAAGGTGTAGCGCACGTCCTCGGCGGTGATCGGCTGACCGTCGGCGAACACTGCCTTGGGGTTGAGGTAGAAGCGCAGCCACAGGCCGTCATCGCCGCGCTCCATGCGCTCGGCCACCAATCCGTAGACGGTGTAGGGCTCGTCCAGCGAGCGCACGGCCAGGGGCGAGTAGAGCAGGCCGTCGACCTGGCTGACACCGATGCCCTTATCGATGTACGGCAGAATATGATCGTACTGGCCGATCTCGATGGCTGAGCGGCGCAGGCTGCCGCCCTTGGGCGCGTCGGGGTTCACGTAGTCAAAATGCTGGAAGTCGGCGGGGGGGTAGCGCGGTGCTTCGCCGTAGACGGTCAGCGCATGCTGCGCTGCGGCCTGGGCGTTGGCCGCCGTGGTGAACAGGGCACAAAGAACGAAAGAGAGGAAAACTGCGCGCATTGTCTGCCTGGGTCGAAAAGCGAAGGGTGCAGCCTAACATCATGGCCCGGTGGTATTGCAAACGCAGAACGGCCCGCGATAGACGGGCCGTTCGGGTGTAACGCAGACCGCGGACGAATCAGTCCTGACGGCTGGTGACTTCCAGCAGGTGGTAACCGAACTGGGTCTTCACCGGGCCTTGCACGACGTTGATCGGCGCGCTGAATACGACGGTGTCGAATTCCTTGACCATCTGGCCTGGACCGAACGAACCCAGGTCGCCGCCTTGGCGGCTGGATGGGCAGGTGGAATTGGCCTTGGCGATTTCCGCGAAATCGGCGCCGCCTTCGATCTGGGCCTTGAGGTCGTTGCACTTGGCTTCGTCGGCAACCAGGATGTGGCGGGCAGTGGCTTTAGCCATGGTGATTCTCCTTTCTGAAAAAGTGGGCAGGGTACCCGATTGAGGGGCGGTTTTCCTGCAAAAGTTCCATGGGAATCTGTACGCCGGGTCAGTCGCGGCTGTGCACCCGACGGCCAGCGGCGTAGGTCTGCAAGACCACGCGGTCGTCGCCCAGGGTCATCAGTACGAACAGCACCTCTTCGAAGGTCTTGGCTTGCGCGATACGGTAGCTGAGCAACGGCGTGGCATGGTAGTCGAGCACCACGAAGTCGGCATCGGTGCCCGGCTGCAGCGTGCCGACGCGGTCCTCCAGGCGCAGCGCGCGGGCGCCGCCCAGGGTCGCCAGGTACAGCGACTTGAACGGGTTGAGCTTCTCACCCTGCAACTGCATCACCTTGTAGGCCTCGTTCAGGGTATGCAACAGCGAGAAGCTGGTGCCAGCGCCGACGTCGGTGCCCAGGCCGACGTTGACCTTGAAGCGCTCGGCCTGGGGCAGGTTGAACAGGCCGCTGCCCAGGAACAAGTTGGAGGTGGGGCAGAAGGCGATGGCCGAGCCGGTTTCGGCCAGGCGCTCGCACTCGGCGTCGCACAGGTGCACACCGTGGGCCAGCACCGAGCGCTCGCCGAGCAGCTGGTAGTGGTCGTACACGTCCAGGTAGTTGCTGCGCTCGGGGAACAGCGCCTTGACCCATTCGATTTCCTGGAGGTTCTCGCTCAGGTGGGTCTGCAGGTAGACGTCCGGGTACTCGCGCAGCAGCTGTCCGGCCAGGGTCAGCTGGGCCTCGCTGCTGGTCGGCGCGAAGCGCGGCGTCACCGCGTAGTGCAGGCGGCCCTTGCCGTGCCAGCGTTCGATCAGCGCCTTGCTCTGGGCGTAGCTGCTCTGGGCGGTGTCGGTCAGGTAGTCCGGCGCATTGCGGTCCATCATCACCTTGCCGGCGATCAGGCGCAGGTCCAGGGCCTGGGCGGCCTCGAACAGGGCGTCGACCGATTCGGGGTGAACGCTGCCGAACACCAGCGCGGTGGTGGTGCCGTTGCGCAGCAGTTCCTTGAGGAAGATCTGGGCGACACCGTCGGCATGCGCCTTGTCGGCGAACTGGCCTTCACAGGGGAAGGTGTACTCGTTCAGCCAGTCCAGCAGTTGCTCGCCATAGGAGCCGACCATGCCGGTCTGGGGGAAGTGGATGTGGGTGTCGATGAAGCCGGGGGTGATCAAGGCATCGGGGTAATGGGTCACCTCGACGTCGTCTGCCAGCGTCGGCAGCACCTCGCTGGCGGCGCCCAACGCACTGATCCGCCCGTCCTCGACCACCAGCACGCCATCGGCGAAGTATTCGTAGGAGGCCTGGACACCGACCAGGGCAGGGTCGTCGAGGCTGTGCAGGATCGCGGCGCGATAGGCTTTGCGGGTAAGGCTCATGGTGCATCTCTCAAGGGAACGGGGCTGCGGCGCGAGCGCGGCAGCAGTTGGGCGACCGCCGGCGAGCTGGCTGTCCCCGGCTCGGCGCGGGCGCCAAAGTGCGCATTGTAGGTGGCGATGATCTCGGCGGCGATGGAAACGGCGATTTCCATGGGCAGCTTGCCCTTCACCGCCGCCAGACCCATGGGGCAGCGCATGCGCTGCACCACTGCGGGCGCGATGCCGCGGTCACGCAGGCGGTGCTCGAATCGCGCGCGCTTGGTGGCGGAGCCGATCAGGCCGAACCAGGTGAAGTCGTTGCGCTCGAGGATGGCTCGGGTCAGCTCCAGATCCAGTGAGTGGTCATGGGTCATGACGATGCAGTAGCTGCCCACCGGCAGGCTCGCGACCTCGTCCACCGGCTCGTCGGTGATCACCTGGCAGACACCGTCGGGCAGGCTCGCTGGAAACTCCTCGGGCCGCGAGTCGACCCAGCGTACCCGGCACGGCAGGCTCGCCAGCAGCGGCACCAGCGCACGGCCGACATGGCCGGCACCGAACACCACCACCTGCGCCTGCGTTTGCGCCACCGGCTCGAACAGCAGCACCGTGGCACCGCCGCAGCATTGCCCCAGGCTGGCGCCCAGACTGAAACGCTCAAGGCGTGTGGCGCGGGTGCCGTCGGCCAGCATTTCGCGGGCGATGTGCAGCGCCTTGTATTCCAGGTGACCGCCGCCAATGGTGTCGAACAGCGCCGTGGCGCTGACCACCATCTTCGCCCCGGCATTGCGCGGCGTGGAGCCTTTCTCTTCGATGATGGTCACCAGCACGCAGGCTTCGCCTCGGGCCTGGTGTTCGGCTAGGGCACTGATCCAGTCAGTCATGGTGCACGCTCCCCGGCGCCCCCTGGCGCATCTGCTCGCAGCCCCATAGCACCCGTTCGGGCGTAGCAGGGGCATCGATGCTGGGTTGCAGCCGGTAGTCACCCAGGCTGGCCACGGCATCCTTGATCGCGCACCAGGCAGCGATGCCCAGCATGAACGGCGGCTCGCCCACGGCTTTGGAATGGAACACGGTGTCTTCCGGGTTCTTGCGGTTTTCCACCAACCGCACGCGCAGGTCCTGGGGCATGTCGGCCACCGCCGGAATCTTGTACGACGCCGGGCCGCTGGTCAGCAGCTTGCCCTGATCGCTCCACACCAGCTCCTCGCACGTCAGCCAGCCTACACCCTGGAGGAAACCGCCTTCCACCTGACCCAGGTCGATGGCCGGGTTCAGCGAGGCGCCGACGTCGTGGAGGATGTCGGTGCGCAGCAGCTTGTACTCGCCGGTCAGGGTGTCGATCAACACTTCGCAGCAGGCCGCGCCATAGGCGAAATAGTAGAACGGCCGGCCGCGGGCCAGGCTGCGGTCGTAATGAATCTTCGGCGTCTTGTAGTAGCCGGTGCTGGACAGCGACACCTGGCCCATCCACGCCTGCTGCACCAGGCTCTGGAAGGTCAGCAACTGGTCGCGCACGCGGACGTGGCCGTTGCTGAATTCCACGTCTTCTTCACTGACCCGGTAGTGCCGCGCGGCGAACTCGACCAGCCGCTGCTTGAGAATCAGCGCCGCGTTCTGCGCCGCCTTGCCGTTCAGGTCGGCACCGCTGGACGCCGCAGTGGGCGAGGTGTTGGGCACCTTGTCGGTGTTGGTGGCGGTGATCTGGATACGCGCGATGTCGACCTGGAACACTTCGGCCACCACCTGCGCGACCTTGACGTTCAGGCCCTGGCCCATCTCGGTGCCGCCGTGGTTCAGGTGAATGCTGCCGTCGGTGTAGATATGGATCAGCGCGCCGGCCTGGTTGAGAAAGCTGGCCGTGAACGAGATACCGAACTTGACCGGCGTCAGCGCCAGGCCCTTCTTCAGCACCGGGCTGTCGGCGTTGAACGCGCGGATCGCCTCGCGGCGCTGTTCGTAGTCGCAGCTGGCTTCGAGCTCGGCGGTGATCTCTTCGAGCAGGTTGTGCTCCACCGTCTGGTAGTAATGGGTGACATTGCGCTCGGTCTTGCCGTAGTAGTTGGCCTTGCGCACCGCCAGCGGGTCGAGGGCCAGGTGGCGCGCGATGCGGTCCATCACTTCCTCGATGGCCACCATGCCCTGGGGGCCGCCGAAGCCGCGGTAGGCAGTGTTGGACGCGGTGTGGGTCTTGCAGCGGTGGCCGTTGATGGTGGCGTCGCCGAGATAATAGGCGTTGTCGGCATGGAACATCGCCCGGTCGACGATCGACGCCGAGAGATCGGGTGAATAGCCGCAGTTGCCGGCCAGGTCCAGATCGATCCCGTGCAGCCGCCCGCTGTCATCGAAGCCCACGTCGTACTCGATGTAGAAGGGGTGGCGCTTGCCGGTCATGAGCATGTCTTCGACCCGCGGCAGGCGCATCTTGGTCGGCTGTCCGGTCAGGTGCGCGACCACGGCGCACAGGCAGGCCGGGCTGGCGGCCTGGGTTTCCTTGCCGCCGAAACCGCCGCCCATGCGCCGCATGTCCACCACCACCTGGCTCATAGGCACGTTCAGCACCTCGGCCACCAGTTTCTGCACCTCGGTCGGGTTCTGCGTCGAGCAGTAGACGATCATCCCGCCGTCCTCGGTGGGCATCACCGAACTGATCTGGGTTTCCAGGTAGAAATGTTCCTGGCCGCCGATGTGCACGCTGCCCTGCAGGCGATGCGGTGCGCTGGCCAGTGCCGCTGCCGAGTCACCGCGCTGGTGAGTGTGGCTGTCGAGCACGAAATGCTGCTGGCGCAGCGCCTGGACCACGTCCAGCACCGGCGGCAGGTCCTCGTACTCGATCACGGCGGCCATCGCTGCGCGGCGGGCGCTGTCCAGGTCGCGGGCGGCCACGGCCAGCACCGGCTGGCCGACGAACTCGACCTTGTCGATCGCCAGCAGCGGGTCGCCCGGCAGCAGCGGACCGATGTCCTTGAGGCCCGGAATGTCCTCGTGAGTGATCGCCAGGCGCACACCGGGGATGTCGTAGCAGGCCGACGTGTCGATGCGCAGGATGCGCGCATGGGCTCGGTCGGAAAGCCGGGCATACACGTGCAGCTGGTTGGGAAATTCCAGGCGGTCGTCGATGTACACCGCCTCACCGGTGACGTGCTTGTCGGCGCTGTCGTGCTTGATCCCCCGGCCAACGCCGGTGGTCAGGCCCTGGGCGAACAGTTCAGCCATACGTGCCTGGCTGTCGGGCGCTTGATGTTCAGACATGGGCGATCACCCGCGTTTGGAGGTGGGGCGACTGCAATTCGATGAAGCACTTGCGCAGCAGGTTCTGCGCGGTCAGCAAGCGGTACTGCTTGCTCGCGCGAAAATCCGACAGCGGTGTGAAGTCATCGGCCAGGGCGGCGCAAGCGGTTTCAACGTTCGCCTGTGTCCAGGGCCTGCCGAGCAATGCGGCCTCGCAAGCGGCGGCGCGCTTGGGAATGGCCGCCATGCCGCCGTAGGCGATGCGCACATCAAGAACGCGGCCGTCTTCGATCAGCAGGTTGAACGCGGCGCAGACCGCGGAAATGTCATCGTCCAGCCGTTTGGAGACCTTGTAGGCGCGAAACACGCGGCGAGCGTCGCCGCGGGGGACGATGACCTTTTCGATGAACTCGCCGTCTTCGCGAGCGGTGACCCGGTAGTCGATGAAGTAGTCCTGCAAGGGCAGGGTGCGGCTGCGTTCGCCCTTGCGCAGGACCAGTTGCGCGCCCAGGGCCAGCAGCAGGGGCGGGCTGTCGCCGATCGGCGAGGCGTTGCCGATGTTGCCGCCCAGGGTGGCCTGGTTGCGAATCTGCAACGAAGCGAAGCGGTGCAAGAGATGGCCGAAATCCGCGTACTCGTTCGCCAAGGCCTGATAGCAATCGGTCAGCGGCGTGGCTGCGCCTATCTCCAGGCGGTCGTCGAAGGTCTCGATGCGCTTCATCTCGGCCACATGGCCCACGTAGATCATCACCGGCAGGACCCGATGCGCCTGGGTCACCTCCAGTGCCAGGTCGGTGCCGCCGGCCAGCAGTCGCGCCTCGGGCTGCTCGCTGTACAACTCGGCCAGATCGGCGACGGTCAAGGGCACCAGGCAGCGGTTGTTGCCACCGTGGAGCTCGTCGGTCTGCGCCGGCGCGATGGTTTTCAGCCGGGCGACGGTCTGCGCCTGCTGGCGGTCGAACTGATCGGGCAAGGCAGGTCCGCCGCAGGCCTGGGCTGCGGCGTCGAGAATCGGGCGGTAACCGGTGCAGCGGCAGAGGTTGCCGGACAACGCCTCGCAGGCTTGCTCGCGGTTGGCCTGCGGCTGGTTCTTCTGCAAAGCGAACAGTGACATGACGAAACCTGGGGTGCAAAACCCGCACTGCGAGCCGTGGCAGTCGACCATGGCCTGCTGCACGCTGTGCAGGCGACCCTGATGCTTGAGGTCCTCGACGCTGAGCAGTTGCTTGCCGTGCAGGCTGGAAACGAACGTCAGGCAGGCGTTGCTGCTGCGATAACGAATGTGTGATTGGCCCTGGTCTTCGACCAGCTCGCCGATCACCACGGTGCAGGCACCGCAGTCGCCGCTGGCACAACCCTCTTTGGTGCCCGGACGCGCCAAATCGGTGCGCAGGTACTCCAGCACAGTCAGATTCGGGTCCAGGGCGTGCTCGGTGTGCAGCGTTTGATTCAAAAGGAACTGGATCACGGATGGCCTCACGACACCTGATTCTTGGGTCTGCCTCAAGCAGAATCTATGCGGCGGCCGGGGAGCGGTCAACGATTAGTTGACCTGCGGGTCAAGAAGTTGAGCGAGCCCGTTTCCTGCACCCCGGCAGTCATGCCCTTTGCCAAGCCACATCCGTGCCAACCTGCCGCCTTTGCCCGGCAATTGGGGTACACTGCGCGCCATGCTGCGATCACAGACAGCCGATCACCGATTCCCGATTGTCGAAGGAAAACCATGACGTTCAAGGCGCCGGACAGCCTCGCCGAGCAAATTGCCCATCATCTGGCCGAGCGCATCATCAGCGGTGAGCTCAAGCCGGCCGAGCGCATCCAGGAACTCAAGGTCACCCAGGCGCTGAACGTCAGCCGTGGCTCGGTGCGCGAGGCCCTGCTGATTCTGGAACGGCGTCATCTGGTCGACATCCTGCCGCGGCGCGGTGCCCAGGTCAGCGAACTCAGCGAGCACAAGGTGCGCAGCCTGTGCGCCCTGATGGGCGAGATGTACATCATGCTCGGCGAGGCCGTGGCCCAGCGCTGGCAGAGCGAAACCGACCTGGCGCCGTTTCTGGTCATCCAGCGCCGTCTGCACACCAGCTTCGAGCGCCAGGACATCAACGCCTTCGTCGAGGACAGCTTCAACGTCATGCGCGCCGCCTATCCATTCGCCAATAACCCGTACCTGCAAGAAACCGTCGAGAACCTGCAACCGGCCATGAACCGCACCTACTACCTGGCGCTGGAACAACGCAAAGCGTCAATGAGCGAATACCTGGCCTTGTTCGGGCGCTTGCTGGAAGCGGTGTCCGCGCGCGACCTGGCGCTCATCCGCAAGGTGCTGGGCGAATACTGCCAACGCAGCTGCGAACTGGTGCTCAGCGCCTTGGCGGCCCGCTGAGCATGCGCCTCAAGTGCATTCGTCTGGCCGGGTTCAAGTCGTTCGTCGACCCCACCACGGTCAATTTCCCCAGCAACATGGCCGCCGTGGTCGGGCCCAATGGCTGCGGCAAGTCCAACATCATCGACGCGGTGCGCTGGGTCATGGGCGAAAGCTCGGCGAAGAACCTGCGCGGCGAGTCGATGACCGACGTCATCTTCAACGGCTCCACCAGCCGCAAGCCGGTCAGCCAGGCCAGCATCGAACTGGTGTTCGACAACAGTGACAGCACCCTGGTCGGCGAGTACGCCGCCTACGCGGAAATCTCGATCCGCCGCAAGGTCACCCGCGAGAGCCAGAACACCTATTACCTGAACGGCACCAAGTGCCGTCGGCGCGACATCACCGACATCTTCCTCGGCACCGGCCTGGGCCCGCGCAGCTACTCGATCATCGAGCAGGGCATGATCTCCAAGCTCATCGAGGCCAAGCCCGAGGACCTGCGCAATTTCATCGAAGAGGCCGCGGGCATCTCCAAGTACAAGGAGCGCCGTCGTGAAACCGAGAGCCGCATCCGTCGCACCCACGAGAACCTGGCGCGCCTGACCGACCTGCGCGAGGAGCTGGAACGCCAGCTCGAACGCCTGCACCGCCAGGCCCAGGCCGCGGAAAAATACCAGCAGTACAAGGCCGAGGAGCGCCAGCTCAAGGCGCAGCTGTCGGCCCTGCGCTGGCAGAGCTTGAACGAGCAGGTCGGCCAGCGCGAAGCGGTCATCGCCGATCAGGAAGTGGCCTTCGAGGCCCTGGTCGCCGAACAGCGCAACGCCGATGCCAGCATCGAGCGCCTGCGCGACGGTCATCACGAGCTGTCCGAGCGGTTCAATACCGTGCAGGGACGCTTCTATTCGGTGGGCGGCGACATCGCCCGGGTCGAGCAGAACATCCAGCACGGCCAGCAGCGCCTGCGGCAATTGCAGGATGACTTCAAGGAAGCCGAACGCGCGCGCCTGGAAACCGAATCGCACCTGGGCCACGACCGCACGCTGCTGACCACCTTGGGCGAGGAGCTGGAAATGCTCGAGCCCGAGCAGGCGATCAGCACGGAAGCCGCCGAGGAGGCCGCCGCAGCCCTTGAAGAAGCGGAAACCCGCATGCACGGTTGGCAGGAACAATGGGACCGGTTCAACACACGCTCGGCCGAGCCGCGGCGCCAGGCCGAAGTCCAGCAGGCGCGCATTGCCCAGCTGGAACAGTCGATGCAGCGCCTGGCCGAGCGGCAGCGGCGCCACAGCGAAGAGCGCGAACTGCTGGCGGCCGATCCGGAAGATGCCGCCATCCTCGAGCTGGACGAACAACTGGCCAGCAGCGAAATGCTCATCGAAGAATGGACCGCGCAGGAACAGCAGCAGGCCGAGCAGTTGGAAACCACCCGTCAGCAACTGCAAGAGGCTACCCAGGCCCAACAGCAGGCTCAGGGCGAGTTGCAGCGACTCAACGGCCGCCTGGCCTCCCTGGAAGCGCTGCAGCAGGCCGCGCTGGACCCGGGCACGGGAACCGCGCAGTGGCTGGACCGCCAGGGCCTTGCCCAACATCCGCGTCTGGCTGAAGGCCTGCGGGCCGATGCGGGCTGGGAACTGGCCGTGGAAACCGTTCTGGGCGCCGACCTGCAAGCGGTGCTGGTCGATGATCTGGCGGGGCTGGACCTGGCCGGCTTCGACCAGGGCGAGCTGCGTCTGGTCAGCCCTGCCAAGGGCGCCCCTGCCTCGGCAGATAGCCTGCTGCACAAGGTCCACAGCGACGTCGATCTCAGCCCTTGGCTGGCCGGCGTGCGCGGCGTCGCTGACCTCGACACTGCGCTGGCCTTGCGCAGCCAGTTGGCCGAAGGCGAGAGCCTGGTCAGCCAGGACGGCTACTGGCTGGGACGGCATTTCCTGCGGGTCAGCCGTGGCAACGACGCGAGCCGCGGCGTCCTGGCACGCGGGCAAGAGTTGCAAGCCCTTCAGGCGGACGTGCAGACCCATGAGGCGACCCTGGCGCACTGGCAGGAACAATTGCTCACCTGCCGCGAGCAGCAGCAAGCCCAGGAACAACTGCGCGAGCAGCTGCGTCGGCGCATCCAGGATGAAAACCGCCAGCAGGGCGAGCTCAAGGCCAAGCTCTCGGCCAGCCGGGCCAAGGCCGAGCAACTGTCGCTGCGCCGCCGCCGGCTCGACGAAGAGTTGAGCGAGCTGTCCGAGCAGCGCGCGTTGGAGCACGAGCAGGTCGGCGAATCGCGCCTGCAGTTGCAGGACGCGCTCGACGCCATGGCCAGCGACACCGAACAGCGTGAACGATTGATGGCGCAGCGCGATGAGCTGCGCGAGGGCCTGGAGCGCATTCGCCAGGACGCGCGTCAGCACAAGGACCGGGCTCACCAGTTGGCGGTCCGCCTGGGTTCGCTGCGCGCCCAGCACGATTCCACGCGCCAGGCACTGGAACGCCTGCAACTGCAGGCCGAACGCCTGACGGAAAAGCGTGAACAACTGACCCTGGGCCTGGAGGAGGGCGAAGCGCCTCTCGAAGAGCTGCGCCTGAGCCTGGAGGGTCTGCTCGAACAGCGTATGGCCGTGGACGACGAGATGCGCCACGCGCGACTGGCGCTGGACGACGCCGATCGTGACCTGCGTGAGGTCGAAAAGCGCCGTACCCAGGCCGAGCAGCAGAGCCAGCTGTTGCGCGGCCAGCTGGAACAGCACCGCCTGGAATGGCAAGGGCTGAGCGTGCGCCGCAAGACCCTGCAGGAACAACTGCAAGCCGACGGCTACGACCTGCACGGCGTGCTCGCCACTCTCGACGTGCTGACCAGCGAACAGGAGGCCGAGGAAGAACTGCAGCGCATCGATGGCCGCATTCAGCGCCTGGGCGCAATCAATCTGGCCGCCATCGACGAGTACCAGCAGCAATCCGAGCGCAAACGCTACCTCGACGCCCAGGATGCCGACCTGGCCGAAGCGCTGGACACGCTGGAAAACGTCATCCGCAAGATCGACAAGGAAACCCGCAGCCGTTTCAAGGACACTTTCGACCAGATCAACGCCGGTTTGCAGGCTCTTTTTCCAAAAGTTTTCGGCGGCGGCAGTGCTTATCTGGAACTGACGGGCGAAGATTTACTCGATACAGGGGTAACGATCATGGCGCGTCCGCCCGGCAAGAAGAACAGCACCATTCATTTGCTCTCCGGTGGAGAGAAAGCCCTGACCGCACTGGCCCTGGTTTTCGCCATCTTCAAATTGAATCCGGCACCGTTCTGCATGCTCGACGAAGTCGATGCACCGTTGGACGACGCCAACGTCGGTCGTTACGCGCGGTTGGTGAAAGAGATGTCGCAGACGGTGCAATTCATCTATATCACCCACAACAAGATCGCCATGGAAATGGCCGATCAATTGATGGGGGTGACCATGCATGAACCGGGCTGTTCGCGTCTGGTGGCGGTGGATGTGGAGGAGGCCCTGGCCATGGTCGAGGCCTGAAAAACCCTCAAACCGACGTTAAAATCGAGCCATGTGCGACAGACGGTGTAAAGTTGTTTCTGGTCGTGCTAGTTTTACCGCATCGTATTTACGCGTGGAGAAAACGCCTGTCAGAACATAGAGTTGGCGCCACGTCTTAAAGAGGGTTCAAGCCCTTTATTTTTCAGCATTTTTATTAGAGGCACGGGATTACATGGAAATCGGTCTGCGCGAGTGGCTGATCCTCATCGGCATCATTGTCATTGCCGGCATTCTTTTCGATGGCTGGCGCCGGATGCGCGGCGGCAAGGGCAAACTCAAGTTTCGTCTGGATCGCAACCTTTCCAACCTGCCCGACGAAGACACCGGCGCCGAAGTGCTGGGTCCGCCCCGGGTGCTGGACGATCACAAGGAGCCGCAACTGGACGAGCACGACCTGCCGTCCATGAGCGCCCAACGCGATGGCGGCAGCAAGCGCGCCAAGCGCGAGCCCGTGGCTGATCATGCCGACTTGAACCTGGCCGTGGAGCCGGACGAAATCAAGGAGCCTCGCGAGCCGCGTCCACCCAAACCCCCACGCGAGCCCAAGCCCGCCAAGCCGCAGCCGCCGATGAAAGCCGCGCGTGACAGCAACGAAGACTTCGCCAGCGATGCCAAAGGCTTCTCCAGCACCGGTGCTCCGGCTGTTGAGAAGGATCTGCCACCGGTCGAAGAAGTCCTGGTCATCAGCGTGATTTCCCGCAGCGAAAGCGGCTTCCGTGGCCCGGCGTTGCTGCAGAACATTCTGGAGAGCGGTCTGCGTTTCGGCGAGATGGACATCTTCCACCGTCACGAAAGCATGGCGGGCAATGGCGAGATCCTGTTTTCCATGGCCAACGCGGTCAAGCCGGGTATTTTCGATCTGGACGACATCGACCACTTCAGTACCCGTGCGGTGAGCTTCTTCCTTGGCCTGCCCGGCCCGCGTCATCCCAAGCAGGCCTTCGACGTCATGGTGGCCGCTGCCCGCAAGCTCGCCCACGAACTGGACGGCGAGCTCAAGGATGACCAGCGCAGCGTGCTCACCGCGCAGACCATCGAGCATTATCGCCAGCGCATCGTCGAATTCGAACGCCGCGCCTTGACCCACAAGCGCTAGGCTACAAACCGCGGCGCCCCCTTCGCGGGCAGAGCCCGCTCCCACAGACATCGCGCTCCCATCTGTGGGAGCGGGCTCTGCCCGCGAAAGCCCCACCGCCAACCCCCCAGATTCAACCCAAGAGCAGCCCCGGCTGCTCTTTTGCTTCAAGCGAGAACCGATCATGAACGACGCCAACCGTATCCTCGAACTGCGTGCCGAACTCGACCAGCACAACTACCGCTACCACGTGCTCGACGAACCCAGCATCCCCGATGCCGAATACGACCGTCTGTTCCGTGAACTCAAGGCCCTTGAAGCCGACCACCCGAACCTGATCACCCCCGACTCGCCCACCCAGCGAGTCGGCAATGCGGCCCTGACCGCGTTCACCCAGGTTCGCCACGAAATCCCCATGCTCAGCCTCGGCAACGCCTTCGAAGAAGTCGACCTGCGCGAATTCGACCGCCGCGTCACCGAAGGCCTCGACTTGCCCACCGGTGACCTTTTCGGCAGCGGCGCAGCGATTCACTACAGCTGCGAACCCAAGCTCGACGGCCTGGCCGTGTCGCTGCTTTACCAGGACGGCGCCCTGGTCCGCGGCGCGACCCGCGGCGATGGCACCACCGGCGAAGACATCAGCGTCAACGTGCGCACCATCCGCAACGTCCCGCTCAAGCTGCATGGCAGCGGGTGGCCGCCGGTGCTGGAAGTGCGCGGCGAGGTGTTCATGTCCAAGGCCGGGTTCGAACGGCTCAACGCCAGCCAGATGGAAGTCGGCGGCAAGACTTTCGCCAACCCGCGCAACGCCGCAGCCGGCAGCCTGCGCCAGCTGGATTCGAAAATCACCGCCAGCCGGCCCTTGGAATTCTGCTGCTACGGCATCGGCCAGGTCACCCAGGACATCGCCACCACTCACACCGGCAATCTCGAACAGCTCAAGCAGTGGGGCATGCCGATCAGTCGCGAACTCAAGGTCGCCGAGAACATCGAGCAGTGCCTGGAGTACTACCACGACATCGGCGCACGGCGGACCCAGCTGCCGTACGAAATCGATGGCGTGGTGTTCAAGGTCAACAGCCTGGCGGCGCAGCGCGAGCTGGGTTTCCGGGCCCGCGAGCCGCGCTGGGCCATTGCCCACAAGTTTCCAGCGATGGAAGAACTCACCGAACTGCTCGACGTGGAATTCCAGGTCGGCCGCACCGGCGCGGTCACACCGGTGGCGCGGCTCAAGCCGGTCAAGGTGGCCGGCGTGACGGTGGCCAACGCCACCCTGCACAACATGGACGAGGTGGCACGCTTGGGCCTGATGATCGGCGACACCGTGATCATCCGCCGCGCGGGGGACGTGATTCCCCAAGTCATGCAGGTGGTGACCGAGCGTCGTCCGGAAAACGCACGTCCAGTGCACGTCCCGGAAACCTGCCCGGTGTGCGGTTCCCACGTCGAGCGCACCCAGCTGATCAAGCGCAGCAAGGGCAAGCAGACCGTCAGCGAAGGCGCGGTCTATCGCTGCGTCGGGCGTCTGGCCTGCGGTGCGCAACTCAAGCAGGCGATCATCCATTTCGTCTCGCGGCGCGCCATGGATATCGACGGGCTGGGTGAGAAAAGCGTCGAGCAACTGGTCGACGAAGGCCTGGTGAACTCACCAGCCGACCTCTACACCCTGCAGTTCGACGACGTGGTCAAGCTGGAGGGTTTTGCCGAGGTGTCCAGCAACAACCTGCTCACGGCCATCGAAGACAGCAAACGACCCAGCCTGGCGCGGTTCATCTACGCCCTGGGCATTCCAGACGTAGGCGAGGAGACGGCTAAAGTACTAGCGCGCTCCTTGGGTTCGCTGCAACGCGTCAGCGAAGCGTTGCCTCAGGTGTTGACCTATCTGCCCGACATCGGTCTGGAAGTCGCCTTTGAAATCCACAGCTTTTTCGAAGACCCGCACAACCGCACCGTCATCCAGCAACTGCTCGAGCGCGGCCTGCAGTTGCAGGAGGAGGGCGAGGTGCATCCCGAGTACGCCGCCAGTACCACGCTGGCCGGGATGATCGCCAAACTGGACATCAACTCGGTGGGGCCGACCGGCGCCGAGAAACTGGTGGCCAAGCTGGGCAGCCTGGACAAGATCATCGCTGCCGACGGCATCGACCTGCGCCAGGCGCTCAATGCTCGGCAGGCGGAGGCGGTGCGCGAGTACTTCAAGGAACCGCACAACGCCGAGACGGCGAGGGCGGTTGAAGCTCAGTTGCAAGCTTTCGGCATGCATTGGGCAAGCGAGAAGAAAGTCGTCGAAGGCCTGCCGCTGGCAGGGCAGACCTGGGTGCTGACCGGCTCGCTCGAACAGATGAGCCGCGACGAAGCCAAGCAGAAACTCGAAGCCCTCGGCGCCAAGGTTTCAGGCTCGGTTTCGGCCAAAACCCACACCGTCGTCGCCGGCCCCGGCGCCGGCTCCAAGCTGGCCAAGGCCAACGAACTGGGCATCGAGGTCCTCGACGAAGAGCAATTCCTGACGTTCCTGACCAAGGTGTAACATCATGACAAGATAGCGCGCTGCCACCCCAGCGCGCCTGATCGTGGCCCATAATATGTAACATCATGACAAGCCCCAGTCGAAGCTCGCCCGCCTACGATGTACCCCCAAGTAATCAACGCAAAACCCGCCGCCCTGTAGCAGCGGCGCAAGCCGCGTCCGACCACGACGCGTTTACCCTCATGCAACGCATCTACCGCCGACACGGCTTACGCCACGTCAACAACCCCCACGCCCCCTGTAGCAGCGGCGCGAGCCGCGTCGGCGGCGCACGCGGTGCATCAGGATAAACGCAGTGCAACCGGACGCGGCTTGCGCCGCTGCTACACGGTCCGTTTTCAACCTCTCATCCGCATTTCGCGTTTCACCAACATCGCAGATGAAACCTTTCTCGCAGCCGCAAGCTCTAGTCATGGCAGGCCACTGGAGATCGCCATGTATCGTTTTTTCGAACAACTCAGCACCCGAATCACCGCTCCATTCACCAAGCCGGACAACCGCCACAGCAAGGTCTGGGAATGCACCTGCGGGCAGTCGATCTTCTTCCGCAACAGCCAGTGCCTGGCCTGCCACGGACTGCTCGGTTTCTGGCCGGAAAAGAACGTGCTATCCACACTGGACGCCGGCCCCGAAGCGGGCACCTGGCGCCTGCACGCCGCGCCAGACGCCGGACTCTTCCGCCGCTGCGCCAACCTCGACACCCCGGCAGCCTGCAACTGGGTGGTGCCGGCAGAGAAGGGCGCCGCCGCCCTGTGCACCGCGTGTAGCCTGAACCGCACCATCCCCGACCTCAGTGTCCCGGAAAACCCCGAACACTGGCGCAAGGTCGAAACCGCCAAGCGCCGCCTGATCGCCCAGTTGATCAACCTGGGCCTGCCGGTAATCGCCAAGACCGAAGACGAAGACACCGGCCTGGCATTCGACTTCATCGGCACCGACATGAACGGCAACGCGCCCACCACCGGTCACGCCAATGGCCTGGTGACCCTGGATATCAAGGAAGCGGACGACGCCCACCGGGAAAAGGTCCGCGTGCAGATGCGCGAACCGTACCGCACGCTGCTCGGACACTTCCGGCACGAAGTAGGGCACTACTACTGGGATCGTCTGATCGCCGACACCCATTGGGTTGCCGACTACCGCCGTCTGTTCGGCGATGAAAGCCAAAGCTACGCCGACGCACTGCAGCGCCATTACGACCAGGGCGCCCCGGCCGACTGGCAGCAGAACTTCGTCAGCGCCTACGCCACCATGCATCCATGGGAAGACTGGGCCGAAACCTGGGCGCACTACCTGCACATGATGGACGCCGTCGACACCGCTCTGGGCTTCGGCATGAGCGCAAAGGAAATGGACCTCGACTACACCCCGTTCCCTCTGACGACCCTGTACGACCCGGACCACACCAGCGGCCCGGCATTCCTCGCGTTCGTCAACGCCTGGATCGAACTGGCCGGCATGCTCAACGAACTGTCACGCGCCATGGGCCAGCCCGATTTCTACCCCTTCGTGCTGCCACCGGCCGTGATCGCCAAGCTGCACTTCATCCACGTCGTCGTCCAAGAAGCCGGCGGCCGCGCGGATGACGTCCTGCAGGTCTGAACCCGGCAAGCCCACCCCCTCAAGCGTGAGCCCCTCCCTCTGTCAGGTCCCCACTCCAGATGCAGGACTGACTCTGTGAGGGTGGGCCCCACTCTATGTCCAGGCCTGCCCCTGTGAGGGTGGGCCTCGCTCTATGTCCAGGCCTGCCCCTGTGAGAGTGCCCCCCCCTCAATGTCCAGGCCGCCCCTGTGAGTGTTGACCCAACTCTATGTCCAAGCCTAACCCTGTGGGAGCGGGCTCTGCCCGCGAAGACGTATTCCCAATCACCACATCTTTCAAACTGTGCACCGCCCATCCGGACGCCTTCGCGGGCAGAGCCCGCTCCCACAATCACCGGTTCCTGCATGGATTTATGCCAGGTGCAACCTATGTCCAGGCTTGCCCTTGTGGGAGTGGACCCCACTCCATGCCCAAGCCTAACCCTGTGGGAGCGGGCTCTGCCCGCGAAGGCGTCCTCCAGATCACAGCATTTTCCCAAACTGTGCATCGCACATCCGGACGCCTTCGCGGGCAGAGCCCGCTCCCACAATTACCGGCTCTTGCCCAGATTCACTTCAAAACCAACAGCGTCCCCCTAAAGCTCCAGCACAAACCTGCGCTCGAAACCAATCCGCCCACGATAAGCCTCACCACGATCCACCCACCCCAACGCCTTATACAAACCAATACCCGCCACATTATCGGCATCCACCGACAACTCCAGCTGCTTAACCCCAGGCCACGCGCCCCTCGCGGCCTCCGGCAGACCCTCCAGGCACGCCCGACCCAGCCCGCGCCCCTGCATCCGCCAATCCACCTGCAGCGCATGCAACGTCACCGCTTGCGGGTCAGCCCACTCCGGCACGTATCGCCCGTGCTTGAGCAACAGAAACGCTTTGGGTACTTCATCCACCAGCAGGGCAAAGCCCCGGATTTCACCGTCCAGGCAGCCCAGCAGCGTATACAGCGCCATGTCCACATCTCCCGAATAGCGCTTCTGCTCAGGACGAATCTCGATCTCCATCAACTGGTGCATTTGATCTGGAGACAAGTCGGGGTAGGGCATCAGAACATTCATCGCAGACAACCGGGCAAGGGACATGGGGCGACGTTACCAATTCACATGCTGTCTGTCGCTTCACTTGCGCGCAAACAAATGCTTGCGAAGATGATCACCATCATGCACGCCACGCCAAGTCCCTGAAGACCCTCGAAATTTTATCTTGCGCCACGGGTTGTAACTTCCGTCAGGACCGGTACAATGGCCCCCGCTCGCTACCCAGCGAGTGTCGTTATGGTGACCCTGCCGGTCCCCCCGCAACGATTACCCGTGAACCTGGTCAGATCCGGAAGGAAGCAGCCACAGCGGGAACATTGTGTGCCGGGGTGTGGCTGGTAGGGTTGCCACCTCTTTCTGAATTCGTCGTCGCACGGGTTCATCGCAATGCCCACCTTAAGTCACCATCCATCTCCTCGTCTCGTGCGATCAATCGTCTTGGCCAGCTTTCGCCTAGGTTTTTACGACCCGACGCAGCAATAGAGCAGGGCACGGATGCAATTTTGGCCCTGCTCTATTAGCATTGGCGGTCTTCCGCTTTCATGTCGCGACGGTTTTCGATGAGTTATCAGGTTCTTGCACGTAAATGGCGTCCGCGCTCGTTCCGCGAAATGGTCGGCCAGACCCATGTGCTCAAGGCATTGATCAATGCGCTGGACAACCAGCGGCTGCATCACGCCTACCTGTTCACCGGCACCCGGGGGGTGGGCAAGACCACCATCGCGCGAATCATTGCCAAATGCGTCAACTGCGAGACGGGCATCACGTCCACGCCCTGTGGTGAGTGCTCGGTCTGCCGCGAGATCGACGAGGGTCGTTTCGTCGATCTGATCGAGATCGACGCCGCCAGCCGGACCAAGGTCGAAGACACCCGCGAGCTGCTCGACAACGTGCAGTACGCCCCCAGCCGCGGGCGCTTTAAGGTCTACCTGATCGACGAAGTGCACATGCTGTCCAGCCACTCCTTCAACGCGCTGCTGAAGACGCTGGAAGAGCCACCGCCCTACGTCAAGTTCATCCTTGCCACCACCGATCCGCAGAAACTGCCTGCGACCATTCTTTCGCGCTGCCTGCAGTTCTCGCTGAAGAACATGACCCCAGAGCGCGTGGTCGAGCACTTGAGCCATGTGCTGGGTGTGGAGAACGTGCCGTTCGAAGACGATGCGCTGTGGTTGCTGGGCCGCGCCGCCGATGGCTCGATGCGTGACGCCATGAGCCTGACCGACCAGGCCATTGCCTTCGGCGAAGGCAAGGTGCTGGCAGCCGATGTGCGAGCGATGCTCGGCACCCTGGACCACGGTCAGGTGTATGGCGTGTTGCAGGCACTGCTCGATGGCGATGCGCGTGCGCTGCTCGAGGCCGTGCGCCATCTGGCGGAGCAGGGGCCCGACTGGAACGGCGTGCTGGCCGAAATGCTCAACGTGCTGCACCGCGTGGCGATCGCCCAGGCGCTGCCCGAAGCGGTCGACAACGGCCAGGGTGATCGTGATCGCGTGCTGGCCCTGGCCCAGGCGCTGCCGGCCGAAGATGTGCAGTTCTATTACCAGATGGGCCTGATCGGCCGCCGCGACTTGCCCTTGGCCCCGGAGCTGCGAGGCGGCTTCGAAATGGTGCTGCTGCGCATGCTCGCGTTCCGCCCGGCAGGCACCAGCGATGGGCCCGATCAACCCCTAAAGACAGTGGGGATCAGCCAGGCCACAGTTGATTCCACCCAACCCGTGGCAGTCTCGTCTCCTGTGGAGCCACAATCTCCAAGCGTGGTCCCCGCGGACCCGGACCCGAACCCTGTGGGAGCGGGCTCTGCCCGCGAAGAACCCACCGCGGCCCCCCAGAACGACCGCGCCGCACCGGCGCCCCCCCCTGTGGGAGCGGGCTCTGCCCGCGAAGAAACCACCACGGTCCATCAGGCAACCGCAGAACCCATCGACCTCCCCTGGAACGACCCTGTAACGCCAGTCGCCGCCCCGGCGCCAGAGCCGATCCTCGACGTCGTTGGCGAACAACCTGCACTCACGCCCATGCCGGCCCCCACGCCCGCCAGCGCCGTGCCCGATGCCCCGGAAGCCGAAGCAACACCGCCCGCTGACGACACCGACCCAGTCGACTACATCCCCGCGGGCATGGAACGCGACGACGAGCCACCGCTCGACGAAGACTACTACGCCCCTGAAACCGATGGCGCCGCCTACAGCTACCTCGACGAACTGGCCAGCGAAACTGTTCACGAAGTCCCGGTCGAAGCCGAACCTGAGGTGCTGCCCGCCGCGCAGCCTGCCACCGGTCTAGCCCTGCAATGGCTCGAACTGTTCCCGAAACTGCCGATTTCGGGCATGACCGGCAGCATCGCCGCCAACTGCACATTGATCGCCGTCGAGGGTGACGACTGGCTGCTGCACCTGGATCCGGCCCACAGCGCCTTGTTCAACAGCACCCAGCAGCGCCGGCTGAACGATGCGCTGAACCAATATCACGAGCGCACCATCAGCCTGACCATCGAGCTGATCCGCCCGGAACAGGAAACTCCAGCCCAGGCCGCGGCGCGCTGGCGTGCCAATCGCCAGGCCGATGCTGAGCAGTCGATTCAGCAGGACCCGTACATTCAACAAATGCTGCAACAGTTCGGTGCCATCATTCGCAACGATACGATTGAACCAGTCGAAGCGGTGGCGAGCCCAACGCGTTAAGCAACCTACCCGAACCCGCGCAGGATGCTTCTGGCACTGCGCGGTCATACCCATTGACCTTTGAGGTGAATCCCATGATGAAAGGTGGCATGGCCGGCCTGATGAAGCAGGCCCAGCAGATGCAGGAAAAAATGGCTCAGATGCAGGAAGAGCTGGCCAAGGCCGAAGTGACCGGCCAATCGGGCGCAGGCCTGGTGAGTGTGGTGATGACCGGCCGCCATGACGTCAAGCGCGTCAGCTTGGACGACAGCCTGATGCAGGAAGACAAAGACGTGCTGGAAGACCTCATCGCTGCCGCCGTCAACGACGCCGTGCGCAAGATCGAGGCCAACAGTCAGGACAAGATGTCCGGCATGACCTCCGGCATGCAACTGCCGCCAGGCTTCAAGATGCCGTTCTAAAACAAAATGCCAGGCACCAAGCCTGGCATTTTTGTATCCGGGTCACTGTGGGGCTCGCGACGTGGCTACACAGGCAGCGCGATCCCTGTGGGAGCGGGCTCTGCCCGCGAATGCCGCGCTGTAGTGCATCCGACAGACCGCATGCACCGCCAACGCGGCTTGCGCCGCTGCTACAAGGGTACCGCGATCCCTGTGGGAGCGGGCTCTGCCCGCGAAGGCCGCGCCGAGGTTTAGCAGGCATACCGCGGCGTTCGCTTCGCGGGCAGAGCCCGCTCCCACAATTCATCTGCTCCCACAATTCATCTGCTTCCACAACTCACTTGCCCCACACAATCTACTCACCTACAACCACCCCATCTTTTCCTCCAACCATCACCCGTTTGAACATCCCGCCACCCCTCGCTGTCCTTTTCCTATAGCCACTTGCTCAAGGAATACCCCGCAATGTCCCAAGACCTGACCCTCAACCAGCGCTTCGTGCTTGCTTCCCGCCCGACCGGTGCACCCACGCCGGAGAATTTCCGCCTGGAGCGCGAAGCCTTGCCGGATCTCGAAGACGGCCAAGTTCTGCTACGCACCTTGTATCTGTCCCTGGACCCCTACATGCGTGGCCGCATGAGCGACGCGCCTTCCTACGCCGCTCCCGTCGAAATTGACGACGTCATGACTGGTGGCACCGTCAGCCGCGTGGAAACGTCCAAGCACCCCAAATTCCGTGAAGGCGATCTGGTCGTCGGTATGACTGGCTGGCAGACCCACTGCATCTCCGACGGCAGCAACCTCACGCCGCTGCCTGCCGGCATCCCCAGCCCTTCCATGGCGCTCGGCGTCCTCGGGATGCCCGGCATGACCGCCTACATGGGCCTGACCCACATCGGCCAGCCCAAGGAAGGCGAAACCCTCGTCGTAGCCGCAGCTTCCGGCGCAGTCGGCTCGGTAGTAGGGCAGGTCGGCAAGATCAAAGGCCTCAAGGTCGTCGGCATCGCCGGCGGCCCGGAAAAATGCCGCTACGTCGTTGAGGAGCTGGGCTTCGACGCCTGCGTCGACCACAAGAGCGACACCTTCGCCGATGACTTGGCCAAGGCCTGCGACAAAGGCATCGACATCTACTTCGAAAACGTCGGCGGCAAAGTCTTCGATGCCGTCATGCCGCTGCTAAACGCCCGCGCGCGCATTCCGGTGTGCGGCCTGATCGCCGGTTACAACGCCACCGACCTGCCCGAAGGCCCGGATCGCTTCGCGCTGCTGCCGCGCATGCTGCTGACCAAGCGCATCCGCATGCAGGGCTTCATCGTCTTCGACGACTTCGGCGATCGCCATGCCGAATTCTTCTCGGCCATGGTGCCGTGGGTTCGTGACGGCAAGATCAAATTCCGCGAAGACGTGGTGGACGGCCTGGAGCGCGCACCTGAGGCCTTCATCGGCCTGCTGCAAGGGCACAACTTCGGCAAGCTGGTGGTCAAGGTTTCCGACGCTTGATCATTTGACGTGGTCCAGAGGCGCGGGTATAAACCGCGTCTCGTCGTCACCTCAGGCCGCCTTCCATGAGCTTCAGTCCACTGATTCGCCAACTGATCGATAGCCTGCGCACCTTGCCTGGCGTCGGTCAGAAATCCGCCCAGCGCATGGCCTTGCAGCTGCTCGAGCGCGACCGCAGCGGCGGCAGTCGATTGGCCCAGGCGCTGAGTCAGGCCATGGAAGGCGTCGGCCATTGCCGCCAGTGCCGTACCCTCACCGAAGAAGAACTGTGCCCGCAATGCGCCGACCCCCGGCGCGACGACACGTTGCTGTGCGTGGTGGAAGGGCCGATGGACGTCTATGCTGTAGAGCAGACGGGCTACCGCGGCCGCTACTTCGTGCTCAAGGGGCATCTGTCGCCTCTGGATGGGCTCGGGCCGGAAGCGATCGGCATTCCGCAACTGATGTCACGCATAGACGAGCAGGGCACCTTCGCCGAAGTCATCTTGGCCACCAATCCAACCGTCGAAGGCGAAGCCACCGCTCACTACATCGCGCAGTTATTGGCGAAAAAAGGTCTGGTCGCGTCACGCATCGCCCACGGTGTTCCATTGGGTGGCGAATTGGAGTTGGTAGACGGCGGTACCCTGGCCCATTCTTTCTCTGGCCGCAGACCAATCACCTTGTAACCGGTTACCATAGCCCCCGTAGCAGCGACGCAAGCCGCGTCGGCGGTACGCGCGGTGGGCCTGAACAAACGCGCCGGATCGGACGCGGCTCGCGCCGCTGCTACAAAGACCGCGCGAACCGGTAACCTGTAGGAGCGGCGCAAGCCGCGTCGGCGGTAGATGCGGTGAACCGGAACGCGTCATCACCGCGCTCCCACGATCCCTGTAGCAGCGGCGCAAGCCGCGTCGGCGGCACACGCGGTGGGCCTGAACAAACGCGCCGTCGCCGGACGCGGCTCGCGCCGCTGCTACAGAAAATCGCCGTATCACTGCTTCCACACACCCATCTGCAGGGCCGACCATGCACCGCTTAGCGTTCAAGCAAGTCGACGTCTTCACCACCCAGCGATTCAAGGGCAACCCTCTGGCGGTCGTCCTGCAGGCCGAAAGCCTGACGCGCGAGCAGATGCAGCAGATCGCCCACTGGAACAACCTGTCCGAAACCGCCTTCGTATTGCCCGCCACACGTTCCGACGCGGACTACCGTCTGCGCATCTTCACGCCCAATTGCGAGCTGCCATTCGCAGGCCATGCCACCATCGGCAGTGCCCACGCGTTGATCGAAGCCGGACTCATCGAGCCTCGCAACGGCAAACTGGTGCAGGAATGCTATGCAGGCCTGATCGATGTCGACATCGCACGCGGCTCCGATGGCTCGCAACTGATCACCTTCGAACTGCCCCCGGCCACCATCCAGCCGGTCAACGACAGCGACCATCGCGAATTGCAGGCCGTGCTCGGCGTGAGCGTGGTGCGCGATCGCCGGCCCTGTTTCGTGACCGTCGGCCCGCGCTGGCTGGTGGTGCAACTGCGCGATGCGCAAACCGTGCTGGCCGTCATACCCGACCTGGCGCGCATGGCCATCAACGATCACCGCACCAGTACCACCGGTGTGGTGATCTTCGGCCCGCACCCCGAAGGCAGTAACGAGCACATCGAAGTCCGCACGTTCGCGCCCACCTGCGGCATCACTGAAGACGCCGCCTGTGGCAGCGGCAGCGGGGCGGTCGCCGCCTTCATTCGTGCCACCGGTCAAACCACCTCCCTGGGTTCACAACTGCGCGTCGCCCAAGGCGCGGCGCTGGGGCGCGCCGGCAAGCTGCACCTCTCGATCACCGACCAGTCGATCAAGGTCACCGGTGCCTGCGTCACTTGCCTCGACGGCTCTCTTGATCCTTGAACGCTGACCGAAAGGCGGTCAGCCACCCACCACTTCAATGCTGCCATCGGTGTGCTGCCGGTACAGCGTATAGGGCAGCATCAAGGTATCGGTGACGGCCGAAATGGCCATGTCTATCCCCACGAAACCAATCTCCGGCCCGCTGCCAGGTCGGCTGGGCGTTGGTGCCTCGCCGTTGAGCAAGCAGAAGTCGTACATCACGCCGCTGTAGACGCGCGGCACCGCGCCGCAGAACGACTTCGCTTCCTTGAGTTTGTCACTGGTCACAACGTCGTCGCGAAACACCGTATTGATGGTGCCGCAACCCGCGAGCAAAGCCCCTAAAACCATGCCTGCCACCGCTTTCATACCTGTCACTCCTTGTGTGAGGCCGGCACTATAACCGTTTCTTTCGAACCGGTTGCCGATGCCCGAGAGGTGCCTTTCGTCAGATGAATGGAACGATCATTTACGAAAGTGCAAAAGACGTTGTCCATAGCCTCGCGAAATCCGACCGCAGAGCCACATTGCGCGTTACAAGCTATGCGGGTTACCTCCAGTAACATCTTTTCCGCCAGTGTGTTCAAGCGGCGTTACAGACTTGCCTCGCGGCCCGCACGTCCCGTGCGGACACGCCTTGGGTGGTTTGGTATCATCTGGCTTCGCGCGGTTTTGCCTACGACAAACGCGTTCTGAATCGATACAGCGCGTCCCTTCTTCCACTCGATGGTGTTGTTTAACGTGAAAATCCTTGTAACCGGTGGTGCAGGCTTCATTGGCTCGGCAGTCATTCGCCATATCCTGGCGAATACCGACGACGCGGTGGTCAATGTCGATAAACTGACCTACGCCGGCAACCTGGATTCCCTCATGGGCAGCGAGCGCACACCGCGCTACGCCTTCGAGCACGTCGACATCTGCGACCGGGCGCAAATGGATCGGGTGTTCGCCGAGCATCGCCCCGACCGGGTCATGCACCTGGCCGCCGAATCCCATGTCGATCGCTCGATCACCGGCCCTGCGGCTTTCGTCGAAACCAACGTCATAGGCACCTACACGCTGCTCGAAGCCGCGCGCCAGTACTGGTCGCAGCTCGATGCCGTACAGCAGGCAGCGTTTCGCTTCCACCACATCTCCACCGACGAAGTCTATGGCGACCTGGAAGGGCCCGAAGACCTGTTCACCGAAACCACGCCGTACCAGCCGAGCTCGCCATATTCGGCGAGCAAGGCCAGCTCCGATCACCTGGTCCGCGCCTGGCAGCGCACCTACGGCCTGCCGACGCTGGTCACCAACTGTTCGAACAACTATGGGCCGTGCCATTTCCCGGAAAAACTCATTCCGCTGATCATCCTCAATGCCCTGGAAGGCAAAGCGCTGCCCATTTATGGCAAAGGTAATCAAATTCGCGACTGGCTGTATGTCGAAGACCACGCACGGGCTCTGTATCAAGTGGTGACCGAAGGTGAAGTAGGGGAGACCTACAACATAGGCGGTCACAACGAGAAACAGAACATCGAAGTCGTGCACACGGTCTGCGCCTTGCTCGACGAGCTCTGCCCGCAGTCACCCCATCGTCCGCATGCGCAATTGATCACCCACGTACAAGATCGCCCCGGCCATGACGTTCGCTACGCCATCGACGCCAGCAAGATCCAGCGCGAGCTGGGCTGGACGCCGGTAGAAACGTTCGAGTCGGGTATCCGCAAGACCGTGCAGTGGTATCTGGATAATCCCGAATGGGTGAACCGCGTGAAGAGCGGCGCCTACCAGCAATGGATCGATACGAATTATCAAGGGCGTGAACTGTGAAAATATTGCTCCTGGGTAAGAACGGTCAGGTGGGTTGGGAGCTGCAGCGTGCGCTGGCGCCGCTCGGCAAGGTTGTGGCGCTGGGCAGGAACATCGATGAGGCCGGCCTCTGCGGAGACCTGGCGGCACTCGACGGGCTGGCTGAAACGGTACGACGCATCGCGCCGAACGTGATCGTCAACGCCGCGGCGTACACTGCGGTAGACAAGGCCGAAAGTGAGAAGCAGACCGCTGATCTGATCAACCACCAGGCCAGTGCCGTGCTCGCCCGCGAAGCACTGGAGCTGGACGCCTGGCTGGTGCATTACTCCACCGACTACGTGTTCGATGGTAGCGGCGACCGGCCATGGCGCGAAAGCGACACCACGGCGCCGGTCAACTACTACGGTGCCAGCAAACTGGCCGGCGAAGAAGCCATTCGCCAGTCCGGCTGCAAGCACCTGATCTTCCGCACCAGTTGGGTCTATGCCCCACGGGGCAACAATTTCGCCAAGACCATGCTGCGCCTGGCCAAGGACCGCAAGAGCATGAGCGTCATCAGCGATCAGATCGGCGCACCCACCGGCGCCGAGCTCCTGGCCGACGTCGTGGCCCATGCGATTCCCAAGGCGCTCGCCCAACCCGACCTGGCAGGTACCTATCACCTGGCGGCCAGTGGCGAAACATCCTGGCATGCTTTCGCCAAGCTGGTCATCGAAAACGCCCGCAGCCAAGGTACCAAGCTGGCCGTGGAAACGGTCGAAGCCATTCCTACCAGCGCCTACCCGACGCCCGCTCGGCGCCCACTGAATTCGCGTCTGGATACCAGCAAACTGACCGAGCGTTTCGGCCTGGAGCTGCCTCATTGGGAACTGGGCGTAAGACGCATGCTGGCTGAAATCAGCGCCAGGTGACGGTCGCTGAACTACCGTGCCGGGTCAGCTGTCCAAGCGCGAACGATTTGCGCTTGGCCCCGGATTTCCTGATATTCTAGCCGCCACTTCCTTGACTCATCAGCAGCGAGCGGTTTTAGGGGTTTGACGTATATGTTGTCTGCGGCGCAGGGAGCCGCCAGATCTTCGATGCGCAGGGGTGTTCTACCCATGTACAGACGGTCTACAGATTGATTTCACAGTGCCGCTACACCGGCAAACAAAGGATCCAATACGCATGAACCTGATCCCCGTTATTCTTTCCGGCGGCGTTGGCAGCCGGTTGTGGCCCGTGTCCCGCGAGGCCCATCCCAAGCCATTCATGGCGCTGCCCGACGGCCAGAACCTGATCCAGAAGACTTTCCTGCGCGCTGCCAAGCTCGAAGGCGTGTCCGAAGTGCTGACCGTCACCAACCGCGAACTGCTGTTCAAGACCGAAGACGAATACCGCACCGTCAACAAGACTGGCCACGCCCAAGGCTTCATCCTCGAGCCCTTCGGCCGCAACACCGCAGCTGCCGTCGCCATGGCCGCACTGCAACTCAATGATTCCCACGGCCCCGATGCACACATGCTGGTCCTGGCCGCCGACCACCTGATCCAGAACGAAGACGCCTTTTCCGCCGCTGTCGCCAAGGCTGTGAAACTGTCGGCCGACGGCTGGCTGGTCACCTTCGGCATTCAGCCCCAGTACCCTGAAACCGGCTTCGGCTACATCGAAGCCGGCGTTGGCACCGGCCTGGATGGCACGCTGAAAGTCGCCCGTTTCGTCGAGAAGCCAGACCTGGAAACTGCCAAGGGCTACGTAGCCGCCGGCAACTACTTCTGGAACTCGGGCATGTTCTGCTTCAAGGTCGGCACCGTCCTCGAAGAACTGAAGAAACATGCGCCGGACGTACTGGCCGCCGCCACAGCCGTCAAGGAAGCCTCGCGTCTGAGCGAAGCGCCAAATTACCGCTGCCTGGCGCTGGATGCCGATGAGTTTGCTCAGGTCCCGGACATCTCGGTCGACTACGCGCTGATGGAGCGCTCGGACAAGGTCGCCACCGTGCCGTGCGACATCGGCTGGAGCGACATCGGGTCGTGGAACGCGGTCAGCGAGCTGACTGAAGCCGATGCTCAGGGCAACCGCTTCGAAGGCGAAGTGCTTTCGCACAACGCCCGCAACAACTTCGTCCACAGCGAAGACCGCCTGACCGCGCTGGTCGGCGTCGACGACCTGCTGGTCATCGACACGCCGGACGCGCTGATGATCAGCCACAAGGATCACTGCCAGGACGTCAAGCACATCGTCGGCCAGCTCAAGGCCAATGGTCACCACCTGCACAAGCTGCACCGCACCGTGCACCGTCCATGGGGTACCTACACCACCCTGGAAGAGGGCGAGCGCTTCAAGATCAAGCGCATCGTGGTCAAGCCCCAGGCGTCGTTGTCGCTGCAGATGCACCACCACCGCAGCGAGCACTGGATCGTGGTCAGCGGCATGGCCGTCGTGGTCAACGACGACCGCGAACTGATGCTCAACACCAACGAGTCGACCTTCATTCGTGCCGGCCACCAGCATCGCCTGAAAAACCCGGGCGTGATCGATCTGGTCCTGATCGAAGTGCAGAGCGGCGACTACCTCGGTGAGGACGACATCGTCCGTTTCGAAGACGTCTACGGCCGCGTTGACAAGGCCTGACCGACATCCTCCGCCTCGGCCTCTGCCCGTGTTCGAAAAACATGCGCAGGGGCCGAATCGTGCTGGTCGTTCGTCAGCGACCGTCCAATCTACCGACGTCCGCACCGATTGCGCGTCGGCCCCATAGAGCGAGCGATTGCCATGTATCCCCCTCTTCAGACCCGTTGCTTCAAGGCCTATGACATCCGCGGCCAGGTTCCCGCCGACCTCAATGACGACATCGCCTACCGCATCGGTCGCGCGCTGGTCTCCGAGCTGCACGGTAAAGCCTATGTCGTCGGGCGCGACATGCGCCTGGAAAGCCCAGGCCTGGCCGCTGCCCTGATCAAGGGCCTGACCGAGGCCGGCGCCGACGTGCTCGACCTGGGCCTGTGCGGCACCGAAGAAGTCTATTTCGCCACCAGCCACCTCAAGGCCGACGGCGGCATCATGATCACTGCCAGCCATAACCCCAAGGGCTACAACGGCATGAAACTGGTGCGCGAGCACTCCAAGCCGATCAGCGGCGACACCGGCCTCGACGCCATCCGTGCCCGCGTAGAGGCCGGCAACTTCGACGACAAGGCAGCCACTGCAGGCCACGTTCGCGAAGTGTTCGACAAGAGCGCCTACATCGAGCACCTGCTGACCTACATCGACGTCAACTCGCTCAAGCCCCTCAAGGTCCTGGCCGATCCCGGCAACGGCGCCGTGGGCCCGACCATCGAACTGCTCAAGACCAAGCTGCCCCTGGAATTGATCGTCATCAACGGCGAGCCAGACGGCAACTTCCCCAACGGCGTGCCCAACCCGCTGTTGCCGGAAAACCGCGAGCTGACCCGCAAGGCCTTGCTGGAAAACGGCGCCGACATGGGTATCGCCTGGGACGGCGACTTCGACCGCTGCTTCTTCTTCGACGACAAGGGCCGCTTCATCGAGGGCTATTACCTGGTCGGCCTGTTGGCTGAAATGCTGTTGAAGAAACACCCCGGCAGCAAGATCATTCACGACCCGCGCCTGACCTGGAACACCATCGAACAGGTCGAAGCCGCAGGTGGCGTCGCCATCCAGAGCAAGACCGGCCACGCCTTCATCAAGGAACGCATGCGCGCCGAAGACGCAGTGTACGGCGGCGAGATGAGCGCCCACCATTATTTCCGCGACTTCGCCTACTGCGACAGCGGTAACATCCCGTGGCTGCTGGTGGCCGAGTTGATGAGCGTCACCGGCAAGACCCTGGCCCAACTGGTGGACGAGCGCATCGCAGCGTTCCCGTGCAGCGGCGAGATCAACTACGAAGTCGCCGACGTGAAAGGCTCCATCGAGAAGATCCTGGCGTTCTACACCGCCCAGAACCCCAGCGTCGACCGCACCGACGGCATCAGCGTTGAGTTCGCCGACTGGCGTTTCAGCCTGCGGGGTTCGAACACCGAGCCATTGCTGCGTTTGAACGTGGAAAGCCGCGGCAGCGAAGAATTGGTGGCTCAGCGTGTCGCTGAGATTGAGCGTTTGATCAAAGGATAATTATGTTTGGCATGTTAAGAGGCATCTGGGACTACAGAGGCTTCATCGTCACCTCCATCAAGAACGAGTTCGTCGCGCGCTTTGCGCGCAGCAAGCTCGGTGGCCTCTGGATGATCATTCATCCCCTGGCCCAGGTCGCTATCTATGCGCTCATCCTGTCGAACGTGCTCGGTGCCCGCTTGCCGGGCATCGACAACAAGTACGCCTACGCGCTGTACCTCATCGCTGGCATTCTGGCGTGGAACCTGTTCGCGGAGATCGTCGGGCGCTGCCTGACGGTGTTCATCGAGCAGGGCAACCTGATGAAGAAGATGCGCTTTCCGCGTATCGCGTTGCCGATCATCGTCGTAGGCTCCGCATTGCTCAATAACCTGCTGCTGTTCGCTGCGGTATTGATCATCTTCGCCGCACTGGGCCATGCCCCGAACGTTCAGATGTTCTGGTTGATCCCGCTGACTTTCACGATCGTTGCGCTGGCCGTCGGCGTGGGCCTGGTGCTGGGCGTCTTGAACGTGTTCATCAGGGACATCGGGCAGGTCATGCCCATCGTGCTCCAGGTCTGGTTCTGGTTCACCCCGATCGTGTACTCGATAAACATCGTGCCTGATTATCTGAGAGGCACACTGGACTCCAATCCCATGTACCCCATCGTCGCCGCCTACCACAACGTGTTGGTGTACAAGGTGCAGCCTGATTTCGCGCAGATCGGCGTGGTGGTCTTGATCGCCTTGGGCTTGATGCTGCTGGGCTTGTTCCTGTTCCGTCGGGCATCCGCAGAAATGGTGGACTCCCTATGACACTCCTCACAGTCACCAATGTTGGCAAGGCCTACCGCTCTTATCGTTCGGAATGGCAGCGCATGGCGCGTTGGTTCTACATGCCGGTCAAGGCCACCGAAGAGCATTGGGTGCTCAAACACATCAGCTTCAGCCTGGGCGCCGGCGAAGCCATCGGCCTGGTCGGCCAGAATGGCGCCGGCAAATCCACGCTGCTGAAGATGATCACTGGAACGCTGCAGCCGACTGAAGGCAAGGTTCAGGTGAATGGTCGCATTGCGGCCATCCTCGAGCTGGGCATGGGCTTCAATCCCGAGCTCACAGGTCGGCAGAATGTCTACCACGCCGCCGGCCTGATGGGTTTCAGCGTCAATGAGATCAACAGCGCCATCGACGACATCGAAGCGTTCGCCGAAATCGGCGAGTATTTCGATCATGCTGTGCGCACCTACTCCAGCGGCATGCAGATGCGCGTGGCATTTTCGGTAGCCACGGCGTTCCGCCCCGAGATACTGATCATCGACGAAGCCCTGTCGGTGGGTGACAGCTACTTCCAGCACAAGAGCTTCGGTCGCATCAAGGAATACCAGAAAGCCGGTACCACTCTGCTCATCGTGTCCCACGACAGAGGCTCGATCCAGGCGCTGTGCAGTCGCGCGATTCTTCTGGATGGCGGCACCATCATCAAGGATGGCCCGCCTGAAGAAGTCATGGACTACTACAACGCGATCATCGCGCAGAAAGAAAACTCGGTGGTCGAGGTGAATACGCTGGCCGATGGCGGTCGCCAGACCAAGTCCGGCAGCGGGAAGGCTTCCATCGAAAGCGTGGCGCTGTACAACGCCGAAAACGCCCCGGTCGAGTACATCGCGGTAGGGGAGGACGTGTGCCTGACCATCAAGGTGAAGATCAACGTCGAGTTGCCGGAGCTGGTCGTGGGCTATGTGATCAAGGATCGGTTGGGTCAGGATGTCTTTGGCACCAACACTTACTTTCTCAAGCGCGTGCGAACCGATTTGCGTGAAGGCGAAGAATTGACATACGAATTCCGCTTCCCGGCCATGCTAGGCGTCGGATCGTATTCGGTGGCCGTTGCCCTGCACGCGACAGACAGCCATGTCGCGGACAATTACGAGTGGCGCGATCTGGCGCTGCTGTTCAATGTGGTCAACATGTCCAAGGACAGCTTTGTAGGCTTGGCCTGGATACCTCCGGTCGTGGAGTGCAAATGATGGATGACGGTTTCTACCGCGCTTTTGAAGACCGCCATCGCGGTTCCAGAGAGCTGATTAGCGAGCGTTTGAGGGTGTATCTGCCATTTCTGGAGCCGCTGAAAAGTCTCTATCAGGATTATCCGATACTGGATCTGGGCTGCGGTCGTGGCGAATGGCTGGAGTTGCTTCAACGCGAAGGCTACGCCCCTATGGGTGTGGACCTCGACGAGGGAATGCTGCAGGCCTGCCAGGCGCTGGGCCTGCCCGCGCGCAACGCGGATGCCTTGGCGGCCCTCAGGGAGTTGCCGGACAATAGCCTGATAGCCTTGACCGGTTTTCACATCGCTGAACACATTCCGTTTCCCATTCTGCAAGAAGTCGTTGCCGAGGCGTTGCGCGTATTGCGTCCGGCTGGACTATTGATTCTCGAAACGCCGAATGCCGAAAACCTTGCCGTGGGCAGCAACACCTTTTATCTGGATCCTACCCATGAGCGACCTTTGCCCAGCCCTTTACTGTCATTCCTGACCGAACATGCTGGTTTTGCCAAGGTGAAGGTAGTGCGGCTACAGGAGCGCCCGGAGCTGCGTACTGCTGAGACCGTTATCGGTTTGTCGGATGTCCTCTCGGGCGTCAGCCCAGACTATGCGGTAATAGGCCAGAAGCAGGCTGGCCTGGATGAATTGGGCAGTTTCCTGCCAGCGTTCGACACTGCCTATGGCGTCTCTCTGGATCAACTGGCAGCGCGTTACGATCATGTCCTCGATCAGCGGCTAAGTGCGATGGAAAGCAAACTCGCGCAAGGTCCAGCACAAGAATCCCTTGCGCAGTTCGTCACCTACCCGGGTTTGCAGGACGCACTGGAGCGTATCCATACTCATCATGCCGAACAGTTGAAGCTGTTGCATGAGAACTTCCAGCACTCGGCGGATGTGCACGAAGACCGCTTCGGTCAGTCGGTCCAGACTCAAGAAAAGCGATTCAACGAAGCGTTGCTGGCCCAGGAAGAGCGGTTCACCAAGGCGGTATTGGCGCAGGAACAACGCTTTCAGGACCTCGTCATTGCTCAGGAGGGGCGCTTCAGCAACGCTGTGGTGGCCCAGGAGCAGCGTTTCGTCGATTCGGCCGCTGCCCATGAGCAACGGCTCTTCGGATCGTCCTTGACGCAAGAGCTCGAGCAGGTTCGCACCGAGCTCAATGCTTCGTTGGGGAATGCCCATCACTGGTACTTGCGTGCGGTCGCCTTGGAGCAGCAGCTGCAAACGATGCAGCGCAGTACCTTCTGGCGCATGACCGGCCCGGCCCGTTGGGTGGTACACGGCGTGCGCACTGCCCCGAGTGCCATCGTCAGGGGCGTGCGCGGCACGGGTCGTCAGGTTCTGGGCGGTGCAGTCCAGTTCGTGCTTGGGCGACCGATGCTGCGTCAACGTCTGGACGGCTCGCTGAAGCGTTATCCGCGCCTGTACATGGCCCTCAGGAGCGTGGTGCACAACCATGGGATGATGGCCGATGCCGCGATGGCTTCCAGTCCTCCTGGCGACGGTTCAGTGCCTCCGCACCTAGAAGGGTTGTCGGTTGAAGCGCGACAGGTTTATCACGACCTCAAAAAAGCTATTGATCAAAAGGACTTGGGCTGATGCGGATTGTAGTAGATATGCAGGGCGCTCAGGTTCATTGCGCTAACGCCCAGTCACCCTGCTACGTCATGGATCTGGTCGAAAGCCTGGTCGAGAACCGTGGCGAGCATGAGATCTTTCTGGCCTTGAGCAGCTTGCTCGATGGGACCATCGAAGCCATTCGTGCGAAGTTTCACGGTGTCTTGCCTAGCGAGAACATCCGCGTTTGGTCCGCTCCCGGGCCTGTAGACCTGCGCCATGGCAAAAACGCCGGGCGCGCCAAAGTCGCCGAACTGGTGCGTGAAGCCTTCCTGGCCAACCTCGAGCCGGACCTTTTGCTGTTGTCCCATACGGTACATGACGGCAGCAAAGAGGCGGCATCGGTCATCGACGCGCTGCCCAGTGGTATGTCGGTAGGCGTTATCGTCGACAGTGCCAGCGGATTCGAAAACAACGCGCCCATCCCGCAGTGGGCCCGTCAGTTCGACCGAAGTGGTCAGACCCACAGCGTATTGCTGCTGCGCCCACTGCACGCAGAAACCGTCGGCCAGGCGCTCGACATACCTTCCGAGCGGATGATTTCTCTAGCAACGCATTCAAGCGCTGCCTTCGACGAGCAAGATCTGCGCAGCGATGCATCAAGCATCTTCGCACTGTTGAAGCGAAGTGCCGTTGCTCCGCTGGAAAAGCCTGCGTCTCGTCATCGCCTGGCTTACGTTTCGCCGTTGCCGCCACAAAAAAGCGGGATTGCCGGATACAGCGCCGAGCTGCTGCCCGAGCTCAGCACCTACTATGATATCGACGTCGTGACCGGCTATTCGGAAGTGAGCAACACGTGGGTGTTGGCCAACTGCACACTGCGCACCGTCGAGTGGTTCCGGGAAAATGCATCGCAGTATCAGCGGGTCATCTATCACCTGGGCAACAACCCGATGCATGCCTTCATGTTCGATTTGCTCGATGAGATTCCAGGCATCGTGGTGCTGCACGATTTCTATCTGGGCAACGTGCACTGGTACCGCCAAGCGCATTCGCTCAAGCCTGGCGCATGGATACAGGAGTTGTACCAGAGCCATGGTTACAAGGCGGTGGCGGATTTCTTCGAGGACGGCGTTCATGAGACGCTACCTCGTTATCCCGGGAGCCTGGGCGTGCTCAGCAAGGCCCTGGGGGTGATCGTGCATTCCGAATACTCGCTGGCGCTGGCACGGCACTGGTACGGCAACTCGGAACACTGCTCCATGATTCCGTTGCTGCGGGTTCCCGCAACAACGCCGGACCGGGCCGCAGCCCGGAAGGCACTGGGTTTGGAGCCGGATGACTTCGTGGTTTGCACCTTCGGATTCATGGGCAAGACCAAGCTCAACCACCGCCTGCTCTCTGCATGGGACGACTCCGCGCTGTTGAGCGAGGACCGCAAGTGCAAGTTGTTGTTCGTCGGGCAGAACGAAGCGTCCGACTACGGTCAGGACATCGAGAAACAGCTCAAGGCACGCAAGCAGGCGTCAGGCGTAAGCATCGTTGGCTGGACCGACAACGCGACCTACGAAATGTACCTGGCGGCGGCGGATGTGGGTGTGCAGTTGCGTGAATTGTCTCGCGGCGAAACCTCGGCCGCGGTGCTCGACTGCTTCAACTTCGGCTTGGGAACCATCGTCAATGCGAACGGCGCAATGGCCGATCTGCCTGACGACGTCTTGATCAAGCTGCCGGATCAGTTCAGCGACACGCAATTGACCGAAGCGCTGGAGCAATTGCGCGGTGATCCACAGCTATGTCGGAAGCTGGGCGACCGCGCAGCTGCCTTTGTGCATGCCGAGCATGCTCCCGCACAGTGCGCCAAGTTGTATATGGAGCGAATCGAAGCCCACTACGATGAGCACAGTCGCTACAAGGCCTTCGTGTCCTCGGTGGCCGACGTCATCGCGAGTAACAAAGACGGCGTCGATATTCTCGAAACTTCCAAGTGCATCGCGCTCAATCAGCCGCCAACCATCGGTCTGCGTCGTATCTACGTCGACGTGTCCGCCATGGCGCGTATCGATCTACGGACTGGCATCCAGCGCGTTGTCCGAGCACTGTTGCTGGCACTGATCGAATCACCGCCGCCGGGTTACCTGTTCGAGCCTGTGCTGCTGAGTAACGTGGGTGGTGCGTGGCACTGGCGCTATGCGCGCAGTTTCATGATGGCGCTCATGGGTTGCCCCAACGAGTGGTTGCGCGATGACCCGGTCGACATGCAGCCGGGCGAGCAATTCCTCGGTCTGGACTTTTGCGGTTCGTATACCGTGGAAGCCGGTAAGGCCAATGTCTTTGCTCGCATGCGCGAGCGCGGCGTGAGAACGTCGTTCGTCGTCTATGACCTGATCCCGATCCTGTTCGAGGAGCACTTCCCGCCAGGCACCAAGGATGCGCATGCGCAATGGTTGTATGAAATCACCCAGGCCGATGCCGCTCTGTGCATTTCCGCTGCCGTGGCCCACGACCTTCAGTATTGGCTGGCGGTGCACGGCGCCCCGCGCCCTGATCACAAGCGCCTGGAAACAAGCTGGTTCCATCTGGGCGCAGACCTGAACTCCTCGGTGCCAAGCACCGGGATGCCGGACGGTGCTGTCGAGATTCTCGCCCGTCTGCGCAGCGCACCGACCTTCCTCTCGGTAGGTACCATTGAACCGCGCAAGGGCTACGCCCAGACGTTGGCCGCCTTCGACCTGCTATGGAATGAAGGCGAGGACCTGAATCTGGTCTTCGTCGGCAAGGAAGGCTGGATGGTCGACAAGCTTGCAGCCAGTGTGCGCAAGCACCCGCAGCTGAACAAACGCCTGTTCTGGCTCGAGGGCATCAGCGACGAATACCTCGAGAAGCTGTACGAGTCTTCGTCTTGCCTGCTGGCCGCTTCGGAAGGAGAGGGGTTCGGGCTGCCGCTGATCGAGGCGGCCCAACATAAGTTGCCGATCCTGGCGCGGGCGCTTCCGGTGTTCCGTGAAGTGGCAGGCGAGCATGCCGCCTTCTTCGAAGGGGATACGCCGCAGGCCCTGGCCGATGCGGTGAGCCAGTGGGTCCGCACCGATGCGGAGGGCAATACCATTCGTTCCGACGAAATGCCATGGCTGACCTGGAAGCAAAGCGCGGAGCAATTGAAGAGGGCGCTGTTCGGTTTCGAGTGCGACTCGCCTTCGATAAACCACTGCGCTGGAGAAGTCGGGCAGCAGGAAAGGGAGTTCGAAGGTAGCAAGTAGCAACGATATAGCTTGCAAGCCGTGCCTGACCGCCAAGGCTTGCAAGCGGCCATGTCGCCATGTTCGCAGCAGACTCCAGGGGAAGGCTGGCTAATACCCAAGCGACATTTTCTAATGTATTATTGCCGGCTATATGCGTTCTCCCGTTGATGGGCAAGGACCGAGCTAAACCAATGACGGTGCACGTATAATGACAACCCGCTTGAAGCTTGAAGACCGACTCGTTGGCAAGAAAATTCTGGTGACCGGACACACCGGATTTACCGGAAGTTGGGCATGCCTGTGGTTGACATCCATCGGCGCGAAAGTTGCCGGTTACTCCCTGGCTCCGGATACCACCCCCTCGCTCTATCAGCAAATGGGTCTGGATCAGGAAGTCGACAGCACACTCGGCGACATCTGCGACTTCGAATCGCTGCACAAGGCCGTCGAAGCCTTTGAGCCGGAGTTGATCCTGCATCTGGCCGCGCAGCCGCTGGTGCGCAAATCCTACCGTGAGCCTGTTCAGACGTTCCTCGTCAATGCCCAGGGAACCGCTCATGTGCTGGAAGCGGCACGGCTGGTCAAGAGCGTGCGTGGCGTCTTGTGCATCACCACGGACAAGGTCTACAAGAACAACGAGTGGGCGTGGCCGTACCGCGAGAACGACCCTTTGGGTGGCAAGGACCCCTACAGCGCCTCCAAGGCTGCTGCGGAAATGGTCATCCAAAGCTATGCGGCGTCCTATCCTTTCTCCGAGGGGCAGGGGCCGGCGATCGCCACCGCCCGCGGCGGCAACATCATCGGGGGCGGTGACTGGTCGGAAGATCGCCTGGTACCGGACTTCGTCCGTGCCGCCATCGAAGGTCAGCCGATGACGCTGCGGTACCCGGATGCCACGCGTCCATGGCAGCACGTACTGGCGCTGGTACACGGGTATCTGGTGATCCTGGGTGAACTGGCTTCGGAAAATCCGCAGCGTGTCGCCAAGGCCTGGAACCTGGGCCCACAGGAGCTCAAGCAGTACTCCGTCAGAAGCGTTCTGGAGCTCATGAGTGAGCATTGGCAGCGTCCAGACCTCAAGTACATGGACAACCCATTGCCCGAAGCTGGCTCGCTGGCATTGGACAGCTCGATCGCGAGAAATCAGCTGAACTGGATTCCTGTGTGGGATACCGAAGAAGTCGTCCGGCAGACAGCCGTTTGGTATCGCGACTTCTATGCCAACCCTGAAAACGCCCGCGAGATCACGCTCGCCCAGATCAACGAGTGGCGTGCAGGCGTTCAGGAGTGATCTACATCCTCGGGGGGCGCGGCCGGTTGGGCCAAGCCCTGGCAGCGCTCTACGAGCCGACCGAGGTCGGCTGCCTCGACAGGGCGGATTATCAAGCGTGGCCCACCGAAGGTCCGGCCGCCGTCGAGTCGTACTTTTCCCAAGGCAAGCCTGCACCCTCGGTCATCTACGTGTGTTCGGGTCTGCTCGACCCGCGGCTGAGTGACGAAGCGCTGCTGGCCGTCAACTACGACCTGCCGCGCGCTGTCATCGAAGGCGTCGAAGGTCTCGGCACCAAAGTCGTTACATTCGGCACGGCCATGGAACATGGCTTGACCGACAATCGCTACGTCAAAAGCAAGGTCAGACTCGGCGAGTTCGTGGAGCAGGCCAACGCAACAGGCGCACGCGCAACCCATGTCCGTATCCATACCCAATACGGTGAAGGCGAGCCCAGTCCGTTCATGTTTCTGGGGCAGATGTTGACTGCGTTGCGCAGTGATAGCGCCTTCGCCATGACGCTGGGCAAGCAGCTGCGTGAATATCACCATGTCGAAGATGATGCACGGGCCATCAAGGCCTTGGTGTCGAACGATGTGGCAGGTCTGGTGGATCTCGCGCATGGCAAGCCGGTTACTCTGCGCAGCCTGGCCGAGGCGGTCTTCGAAGCGCTAGGCAAGTCTCATCTTCTGCAGGTAGGCGCCGTACCGGAACCTGCGCAGGACAATTTCGACAGGGTCTTCAGCGTCCCTGAATCACTCAAGACCCATTCGTTCAGGGACACGCTGCCAGCGGTCGTTGAATACATGAAGTCAAGGATGAATGGTTAATGCAAGGTTTCGATACGCACATGCTTGAATCAAACAAAAAACCTTTGGTTTCAATATCGATTCCGGTCCTCAACGAGTCGGGCAATCTCGCAAATCTCTATCAGCGTCTGGTTGCATTGGGCGCGAAGATGGAAAGTCGCTGCGACCTGGAGTTCGTGTTCTCGGACAACCACTCCGATGACACCACCTGGGAGATGCTCACCGAGCTGGCCGCCAGGGACCCACGAGTTCGCGCCATCCGTTTTTCAAAGAACTACGGTTTCCAGCGTTCGATTCTGGCCAACTACATGCACACCCGCGGCGATGCCGTGATGCAGATCGATGCCGATCTGCAAGATCCGCCCGAACTGCTGGAAGCGTTCTTCGAGCGCTGGCAGGAAGGCTTCGACGTCGTCTATGGCGTGCGCCGCAAGCGCCCCGAGAGCTGGCTGCTGAACAACTTCCGTCGCGTGGGCTATTGGGCGATCGACAAGGTCAGCGAGCATCCCATTCCGCGCGATGTCGGCGACTTCCGCCTGATCGATCGCAAGGTGGTGGACGTCCTGCTCAAGACCAAGACCGCCAACCCCTATCTGCGCGGCATGATCGCAGGGATCGGCTTCAATCAGACCGGTATCGCCTACGACCGCGACGCACGTGTGGCGGGCGAGAGCAAGTTCAACGTCAACCGCCTGGTTCGTCTGGGTCTTACTGCGGTGTTCAACCATTCCACCGTACCGCTGCGGGCCGCTTCCTTCGTTGGCAGTCTGATCCTTGCAGCGAGTCTGATCGGCGCCCTCTATTACGTGGTGCTCAGGGTATTCCATCCTGAACTGCCGCCCGGTCTTGCCAGCATTCACATTCTGGTGTTGTTCGGTATCGGCTTGAATTCGTTCCTGCTGGGTATCATCGGGGAATACATCCTGCGCATCTATCTGGTATTGCGGGCCGATCCGGTCGCCGTTATCCAGCAAAGTCTGAACTTCGATCCCTCCGATCTCAAATTATAAGGAGCGTAATATGAAAGCTGTCATTCTGGCCGGTGGCCTGGGTACTCGCATCGCCGAAGAATCGGACACCAAGCCAAAACCGATGGTCGAGATCGGCGGCAAGCCGTTGCTGTGGCACATCATGCGTTCGTATGCCAACCATGGCATCAAGGAATTCGTCATCTGCCTGGGCTACAAGGGCTATGTCATCAAAGAGTTCTTCTTCAACTATTACCGTCACATGTCGGACATGACCATCGATCTGTCCACCGGCGATACCCAGATTCTCAACAGCCAGGCCGAAGACTGGAAGATCACGCTGGTCGATACCGGCCCTGAAACCATGACCGGTGGCCGGTTGAAGCGCGTTGCCCCCTATCTGGACAACGAGACCTTCTGCCTTACCTACGGTGACGGCCTGTCCGACATCAACATCAGCGCGGAAGTCGAGTTTCACCGTCAGCACGGCAAATTGGCCACCGTCGCCGCAGTACAGCCACCAGGCCGTTTTGGCGTTTTGAACATCGACGCCCAGAACGCCGTATCCAGCTTCGAAGAAAAGCCAAGCGACGAGATCGGCTGGATCAACGGTGGCTTCTTCGTTCTGGAACCTGAGGTCATCAAGTACATCGATGGCGACAGCATTTCCTGGGAGCGTGAGCCCCTGACCAACCTGGCAAAAGACGGTCAACTGTCAGCGTTCCACCACACCGGTTTCTGGCAGCCTTGCGACACCCTGCGTGACAAGCGTGAACTCGAAGCCCTGTGGGCGGCCAACAAAGCCCCGTGGCGGATCTGAGCAAGCACATGACTCAAGCGACAGCGGTAAAGGAACGGCGCTGGATCAAGCACCTGATAGGGGGCGGGATCACGCTCATCTGTCTGGCAGCCATCTTCCGTCTGGTGAAGTTCTCCGAAGTGATGGAGGCTCTCAAGCAGTTCGAATGGCATTACCTGATCCTGGGTGTGCTGTCCCTGGCTTTCGGCTATGCCGTCCGGATCTTCCGCTGGTCGGTGATGCTCTCGGCGACCGGCAGCAACGTCAGCTTCAAGAACTGCGCCGCACCTTTTCTGGGTGCCATAGCGCTGAACAACGTGCTGCCGCTGCGACTGGGTGACGTGGTTCGTGCATTGGTATTCCCCAGTGCCATGGGGGTGACCAAAACCGCTGCAGCGACAAGCCTGGTGGTCGAACGGCTGATTGATCTGGTTACGCTGCTGGCCTGTCTCGCCTTGGGCGTGCTGGCCATCCAGACGCTCGAAGTCCCGCCTGCACTGCGCGAAAGTGCGGTGGTGCTGGCACTGCTGGGAGGCATCGCGCTTGCGGTAGGTTTCTTCTTCTCCGGCAGCTTCGCGCGCTTGTTCAACAAGCTGGGCGGAGAGACTGACGCGGGCAGGGGCTCACCCAAGCTGCAGCAGATCTTCCGCACCATCGCCGGCCTGTTCGAAAGCTTCGACGTGATGTCCCGCCCACGAGTGCTGGGGAGTATGTTGCTGCTGTCGGTACTGGTGTGGATGGGCGAGGCAGGGTTGTTCTACTTTGCCCTGCAGGGTCTTGGTCTGGAGGCGACCCCGCTGATGGCGCTGCTGGTCATGGCGATCACCACGCTGTCCACCCTGGCGCCGTCTTCACCGGGTTATGTAGGTCCGTTCCACCTCGCGGCATTCACCGCAGTTTCCCTGATCGGCGGCACTTCCGCGCAAGCGGGCAGTTACGCCGTGATCGTACACCTGGCGCTTTGGCTGCCGACCACCATCGTCGGTGCTCTGGCCATCTGGTCCCGGCCGGCTCTGTTCAAGGCCGCTCGCAAGTGATCAAGACCCTATCCATTCTGGTAATCATCAATGAATAACTACGACGTAGTGATTGTAGGGGGCGGTTTCACCGGCCTCACCGCAGCGTATGTACTGGCCAAGCAAGGCAAGAGCGTACAAGTCATCGAAGCGGACTCCACCCCTGGCGGCCTGGCCGGTATCTTCGAATTCGACGATGGCGTGCGTGTCGAGAAGTTCTATCACCACTGGTTCAACAACGACGTGTTCGTACCCGAGCTGGTCAAGGAACTGGGTCTGGAAGGCGACGTGATCCTGCTGCCGACCCGTACCGGCATGTACTTCAACGGCCGCATGTGGAAACTGTCCACGCCGCTGGACCTGTTGCGCTTCAAGGCATTGTCCTTCGTGGATCGTATTCGCCTGGGTCTGCTGGTGTTCCAGGTGCGCAAGATCAAGGACTGGAAGTCCATCGAGCACCTCAGCATCCGTGAATGGCTGGAAGGCATGTGCGGCAAGTCGGTGTACAAGGTGGTCTGGGAGCCGTTGATCGACTCCAAGTTCTCGGTCTACGCCGAAGCGGTCAACGCCGTGTGGATGTGGAAGAAGCTGGTACTTCGCGGCAGCACCCGTAACGACAAGGGTGGTGAAGAACTGGCTTACTTCAAAGGCGGTTTCGGTCGCTTGGCTGAAGCGCTGGTCTCGGCCATCCGTGAGCACGGTGGCGAAGTGAGCCTGAATACCAAGGTCCAGGGCCTGGTAACCGAAGGCAAGCAGATCACAGCCGTCACCACCGACAAAGGCGAAGTCGCCGGCAAGAAGTTCCTCTTCACGCCGTCGTTCCCGTTGATCGCGGATCTGTTCGAAGGCAAGGCCGACGACCAGTGGCTGGCCAAGCTGCGTCGCGTCAAGTACCTGGGCAACATGTGCCTGGTGCTGCGTTTGAAGCACAGCCTGTCCGACACCTACTGGTTGAACGTCAACGACCCGGGCTTTCCGTTCGTGGGCGTGATCGAACACACCAACTTCGACACCCCGGAAAACTACAAAGGTACGCACATCGCCTACCTGTCGCGCTACCTGGCGACTCAGGATCCGGTGTGGGCCTACAACGACGAGCAGTATCTGGACTTCGCTTTGGGCCACCTCAAGCGCATGTTCCCCAAGTTCGAGAAGGACTGGGTCGTCGACTACAAGGTATGGCGCTCCGAGTACGCACAGCCGGTGACCGAGCGTAACTATTCGCAGTATGTACCTGACGCTTCGACGCCGTACGACAATGCCTTGATCTCGACCATGGCGCAGATCTATCCGGAAGATCGTGGTACCAACTACGCTATCCGCGAAGGCCGGGCTGTGGCCAAGCGGCTGAAATAGGATCTCAATAGTCAATGAAATACTCCGAGTGTCCGACTGGTGCGGGCGCCCGGAGCTGTTTGAAGGATCCCAAAAAGGATGATGGCTACGCTCATCATGGAGATGTGAATGTCCTCACAAAATTTACCGTCAAAGCCAATGGTCTTTTTAATGCTGGTGTCTCTGGCATTATTGATCGTCCTTAATATTGACTATTTATGGGGTCATTCCGTAGACCTCGCCCACCACTACGTGCTTGTATTTAGAGTGGGGGAGCAATTCAATCTCGGAAATCCCGCAGATCCCTCTATGGGCGAAATGAACTTGTACCCGCGGCTTAGCCATATTTTCGCTGCGATTGTGGGATTTATTCTTGGGTCACCATTGCTTGGGCTCAACTTTACAGCGCTATTAGCCCTTTTCTTAATCTGGTTCTGCTACGTATATTTGCTTGGTACCTTGCCGCGAGCTTTAGCGTTAGCGAGTATGATCTCTCTGGCCTTGATATCGCTTTTTAATAAGCGAGTGTTACATCTCGAGGTCCATGGTGGAGAAATTCACGATAACTATTTCTTTTCTCAGTTGGTGGCTCAAAGCTTCAGCATGCTGGTTATTGTGCTAGGTTTGATCTGTGAGCGTAAGGCTGGACGGTGGTATGCCTACTTTGTCCTGACCATTGGTGTGGTCATCAATACTGGCGTGCACCTGCTTCCTACGCTTGAGCTACTAGGTGTCCTTGCATTCCTAGTATTGTTGGATGGTATCAAGGCGCGCCGTGACGCTGTGCGATGGGAGATTTGGTTTCTGCCGGTGGTTGTCATTCCTATTGTTGCGCTTGTGGCGGTATTGAGTAATCCGGCATTCGCCGCAATGCGAATGATTGCTGAGAATAATGGAGGTCTAAGTTTCGAACGGATTAGTTATCCTTTGGGCCTGATTGCTGTTTGCGTAACGCTGTTTATAATGTCGATCATAGCTGCCTGGATCTACCTGCGTCCAAACTCCCGGTATAGTTGGCCTTTACTCAAATATTTGGGAGCCTTAGGGTTTTCAATGGCCTCGCTTTGTATTTTGCAAATATTACTGGCGCAGTTTGGGTATGGTTCCGACTATGCTGCTAAGAAATATGGTAGCGGATTGCTAACATTGCTTCTGGTGTTTGCAAGTATTGGTGTAGGCGCTTTGCTGCTGCGTCTTCCACGAATCAACGCAATCAATCTACCTGGCTGGTTGATCCCTCCTGGTGTAGCAGCCTTATTTTTTTGTATCGCAACTAACGCCACTCCGCGCAACAGCGACTTTGACCTCTCGGATCTAATAGGCCTGGAAAAAAGTCTAGCTGGTTTATTGTCCAGTCAATACACGCCCGCTGTAGTGCCTAAGCAGGACGTAGTCATAGACGTGAGTAAGACTCCAACCTTTGATTATATGTTTTCATTGGCAATCTCGCGCACTTCACGTGAATACGCAACACCCGAAGTTTACTCTGCGCATGCCATCGCTGATCTGAACAACTACGAAAACGTGATCACTGCTCGCGGTGCACCTCGTTACGATAATCCAAAGTGTCGGCTTAATAGCAATCGGCTGCTCGTAGTAAACTCCGCAGCTTGTCTGGCGGCTGAGGCAGATAAGGTTGAAAAAGCGCGGACTGAATTCGACTTCTCTTCACAGAGCACGCTTCCGCAAGGTAGTGTCGATGGTTTCAGTATTCCGGAGCCACATGGTCGGTGGATGCTAAGTGCGAGCGCTAAGTTTACTTGGCTGCAGCCGAGCATTCAGCCCTCCGCGATGATAGTAGAGCTCGCGCCTTATTTAAATGTTCAGCACCCAGAACAGAGGCTTCTTATCAAGGTAAATGGTAATCCAGTTTATGAAGGTGTATATCGTTATAATGAGCCAATAAAGCCTTTTGAAGTCATAATGCCTACGGTGGGTGCTAAGAGTTATTTTATTGAGTTCTCCACACCGGATGCTGTTTCGCCAAAAGCTTTAGGCTTGGGTGATGATACTCGCGAGCTTAGTTTTTCTTTAAAGAGGCTGAGTTTTAAATGAGGGTGCATGTGTGATTAACTTTGTGAGGGTCAGTGCTGAAAAGGCAGGTGAGCGGAAGTGTGGTGAAAGCTCTTCATCGCTAGCTGTAAATTTCATAACTGACGCGGTAAGTATGCTAATAAGGCAATTTTATGCATGATACTGAAATCATACCTCACCACTTTAATTATCGGCATGTGGTGGTGTATTTCGTAATTGGTTTAGCGCTTCTGCTCCTTTGTTTGCTGCTTGGCCGCCTGGAGCCAGTGCGAGTTGGCGACGGCTCGGAGTACTACGCTCTTTACTTGGCATGGCGAGATACGCTCCGACCTTGGATGGGTGGTGCTTCGTACGCATCCTACCAACAGCTTTTCTCAGAGCACGGAATCGCTGAGTTGGTCACGCTAGACTGGTTAAGGAATGCATTCCCCTCCCTTCACCTTGGTGAGACAGCCGATTTCAATCACTTTTGGTTTTACAGTTTCCTAGCATTCATAGTAAGCAAAGTAGCCAGTTTTATAGGTCTGATGCTCAATCCGCATCAAGCATTTCTTGCGCTACATTGGCTATTGCTATTTGCAACCTGTTCTACTGCTTATAGGCTATATGGAGGTAGAGGCGTTGCAGTATTTGTAATACTTACATTTTGCTCGCCTATTATTTGGTTTGTGGACAAGGTTCACACTGAACTGCTGACCTATTGCGCGACATTAATTGGAATTATGCTTGTCTTCTCGCGCATGTACTTGGCAGCAGCATTTGCTATTGCCATTGCTGCAACGCAGAATCCCAGCTTCGCATTAGTCGCCTTTATTCCTTTCACCTACCGATTCATTCTGTTTCGAACGCAACGGTTCACATTGATCGAAGTTTGTATTGTGGTTGCGACAGTGCTTATGGTATTGGTCCATCCTGTGTATTATTTTCTTAGGTATGGTGTGGTGACACCCCAACTGCTTGCTGGCGGTGCATCGCTGGGCAGAAACCTATCAACGTTTTATATATGGATCTTGGATCCGGATCTTGGTTTGTTGCCAAATTGGCCAGTTGGAGTTTTCATTATAGGCACTGCATTAATATTGTTGAGGAGGAAGCCGCTTATTGCTTCGAGGGAAGGGTGTAAGCCATTCTATATTTTCCTGGCGGCGTTCTTTTTTATTAACTTTTATGCGCACTCATCGACTATTAATCTCAACTCTGCTGGCACTCCAGGCGTGGCTCGTTATTCCCTGTGGTATCTGCCGGCGTTCTTTCCGATTGTCTACTTCGTAGCCCGTTGTCTGCCGTTCCGAAATTGGGTGACAGCACTATGGGTGATAGTGCTTCTTGTTCTTGGGATTTATAGTGCGCGGGAAAATAACCCAGTCAGGCATGAGCAATATTCGGTGCCTTCATGGCTGTCCAATATGATTCAAACAGATTTTCCGAATCTCTATTTTCCACCCGATGAGGTCTTTGTTGAAAGGTATTCTGGATATGGCGAGGCTATATATTCCCTAAGGCCCCGCGCAATTCTCGGCCCCGACTGCCATAAGCTGTTTATATTTGGGGGTCAGCGTAATCAAATGGTGACGGCGCCATCGTCATGTGCACTTGATCTAATGAAGCTTGAGCAGACCATAGCTACCGAGTTTCCGATTACAGAGAAAGATCGCTACGTCCGACTAAGTGACAATCAGCTTAAATCAGCCATATTGGTGATGAAATTTGGTCATTATCCAGCTGGACCATCGGATGGTGGCGCACCAATGCTTGGCGCAGGCTGGCTGGATGTTGAACCATGGGGGCGCTGGTCTACGACTGACGCTACTTTGACTCTACCTTGCAATCCAGCACAGCCATACGCTGCAAGAAGCAGCGTCGATCTTATCTTGCATGTGCAGAGCTTTGCGAATCAACCCGTTCAGATACGGCAGGACGACATAGTCCTTTTCGACGGGCCGGTGCCCACTGATAATTTGATCCCTGTTCAGTTGCAGGTGGAAGGCTGCAAGGTTCCTTTCCTAACGCTAGGATTACATATAAAAAACGCCAAATCACCTCGTGAGCGTGGCTTATCTGAGGATACTAGGATCCTAGGTATAGGGTTGCGCGGGATCGATGTGTTGCCATAGATAAAGTGCCGGCGTGTGAGCGGGAATTGGCTTATGGGTGCTCAATGCGATAAACTTACACCGCTCTTTATGCTCAAACGCCGGTTGATCAGTAGGTGGATTTTGTTAGGTGAGAAATAGGACTGTTTGTCTACTATTCTACTCGGGCATGTATGCCTCCTATGCCGTATCGCTGGTAATTCTAGTGCGTGGGGGACTTCATTAAAGCGCTTGTCTATGCTGTATGCAGAATAGTATTGGCTTCATTACTTGGTTGATTAAAGTGGGTAGGATTTGCGTCGTGTGGCTCTAAAACTGTCTCGTCGCTTCTGGCACTCATCTTGGTGGTGGGTTTTAGTTTATGAGGCGTTCATTGAGGTTGGTGGTGAATAAGTTTCTGCATGTACGATAAGACCTATAGGCTCAATTCTGTAAATTATGCTTTATGTTTGCTGCTCTCGCGCTTGGAGTAACTCGCCTGCCGTAGTAGGAAATTCAAGTCGGCGTAATGATTTGCGGCGGAAGTACAGTTTCGAAAGCTGGCATGATAAGAAGATTAAAGTGGTCCACAAGGCGCGGAGTCGCTGGTCTAGAGTGCCTGCTTGCCTGTCGCTAGAGCCTTGGGTCTGTGAGACAATTATTAAGCGCTCCAACATGTACATGAGGATCTTCTTGGACAAGTCATTAAGGTGGCCGGTCCTACATGGCTGGTTGCCTTCACTAGCGTTGAAGAAATATGTACCAAAACGTATACATAGTTATCGGCTCAGAAACTGAGCACCCTACCACATAAGGTGGTTGCCTAACGCATGGTAAAGCGATAGAAGTTTTGGTGTCTATCTGGAACGACTTTCGAGCACGCTTGGATGTTCGTCCAAACCTTAATTTTATCGGTGAGCTGTGCAGTCTAACGGTCCCCAGTTGACGGTTGAGCCGAGAAATTGTCTACAATTTAGGATTCGCCGTCCGCCCGAGCCGGAGTTACGTCTCCCGTTGGCCGCGCCGCGACAGTCAAACCCCGGCCTTGATCGAGGCGATCACTGACCCCGACGTTTCATCCAGAACATCGCGCCCATACACGCCGCTTGCGCCGCCACAAGCGAATTGCTTATCAATAGCAGCACCAGCCGCGTCAGCCGTTTTCGCGGTTTTTCAGACCTAATCTGTCCTACCTGAAGCGACTTTCGCAGGCCTGGCTGTCTAAAGCTGGGCTGAGCTGGCGGGTATATGTATACTCCGCGGTTTACAGATAAGGCGCCGGTGCTTTGCGCTGCCGCAAGCGTGGTTCGGTTTCTCTTTCGCTGCCTCGTCGGCACTAAATGGAGTTGGTTAATTCGCATGAAAGCTATTGTCACTGGTATCACTGGTCAAGATGGCGCCTACCTGGCGGAACTGCTGCTGGAAAAGGGCTACACCGTTTACGGCACCTACCGCCGTACCAGCTCCGTCAACTTCTGGCGTATCGAAGAGCTGGGTATCCAGAACAACCCCAACCTGCACCTGGTTGAATACGACCTGACCGATCTGTCCGCCAGCATCCGCTTGCTGCAGACCACCGAAGCCACCGAGGTGTACAACCTCGCCGCGCAGAGCTTCGTGGGTGTTTCGTTCGAGCAGCCGCTGACCACCGCCGAAATCACTGGCCTGGGCGCTGTGAACCTGCTGGAAGCCATCCGCATCGTCAACCCGAAAGCGCGCTTCTACCAGGCTTCGACCTCCGAGATGTTCGGCAAGGTGCAGGCCATTCCTCAGATCGAGGAAACTCCGTTCTACCCGCGTAGCCCCTACGGTGTGGCCAAGCTGTACGCCCACTGGATGACCATCAACTACCGCGAGTCGTACGGCATCTTCGCTACCAGCGGCATCCTGTTCAACCACGAATCGCCACTGCGCGGTCGTGAGTTCGTGACCCGCAAGATCACCGACACTGTCGCCAAGATCAAGCTGGGCCTGCAGGAGACCCTGGAACTGGGCAACATGGACGCCAAGCGCGACTGGGGTTTCGCCAAGGAGTACGTCGAAGGTATGTGGCGCATGCTGCAGGCCGACGAGCCGGACACCTTCGTCCTGGCCACCAATCGTACCGAAACCGTGCGTGACTTCGTCACCATGGCGTTCAAGGCCGCGGACATCGAGATCAAGTGGCAGGGCGAAGCCGAAGCCGAGCAAGGCCTGTGCGCCAAGACCGGCAAGGTCCTGGTGTCGGTCAATCCGAAGTTCTACCGCCCGACCGAAGTCGACCTGCTGATCGGCAACCCGGCCAAGGCCAAGGAAGTACTGGGCTGGGCGCCGAAAACGTCGCTGGAAGAGCTGTGCCGCATGATGGTCGAGGCCGACCTGCGCCGCAATGAGCAAGGGTTCTCGTTCTGATGGCTAATGTCGGCAAGCGTGCATTGATCACTGGTATCCAGGGTTTCACCGGTCGCTACATGGCGGCCGAGTTGGCGGCTCATGGGTATGAAGTCATCGGCCTGGGCAGTCAGCCGTCAGAGGAGCCTGGTTACTACCAGGCCGACCTGAACGATGCGCCCAGGCTCGCCGCCTTGCTGGCAGAGCTGCAGCCAGACTATGTGATCCACCTCGCCGCGCTGGCGTTCGTGGGCCATGGTGTGGCTGATGCGTTCTATCAGGTCAACCTGATCGGGACGCGCAACCTGCTCGAGGCGCTCGCTGCTTCGGGCAAGGCGCCTGAATGTGTATTGCTGGCCAGTAGCGCCAATGTGTATGGCAATGCATCCGAAGGCATGCTGGATGAAGGCACGGCGCCCGCGCCGGCCAACGATTACGCCGTCAGCAAGCTGGCCATGGAATACATGGCCAGCCTGTGGCAAACCCGCTTGCCGATTGTCATTACCCGGCCGTTCAACTACACCGGGGTGGGGCAGGCGGACAATTTTCTGTTGCCGAAGATAGTTTCGCACTTCCGCCGCAAGGCCGAAGTCATCGAACTGGGCAACCTCGATGTATGGCGCGACTTCAGTGACGTTCGTGCGCTGGTGGCCGCCTACCGCGGGCTGTTGGAAAACAAGCCCCTGGGGCAGACCGTCAACGTCAGCTCGGGTGTCACCCATTCCCTGCGCGAAGTGATCGAGTTATGCGAAAGCATCACTGGCCACCGCATGCGCGTGGAAGTGAACCCCGCGTTCGTGCGGGCAAACGAAGTGAAGACGCTGTGCGGAGACAATACTCGCCTGCGCTCGCTGGTCGGCGACTGGCAGACCCCGCCCTTACGTGACACCCTCCAATGGATGTTGGCTGCCCAATAAATGAAGGTCGTCCTTTCCGTCGAGCCTGTCCGCTTTCCGCTGACGGGCATCGGTCGTTACACCTATGAGTTGGCGCGGCGCCTGCAGAACAGCCCCGAGATCACCGACCTGCAGTTCTTCGCCGGTCGCAGTTTCCTGTCAGGGTTGCCCAGTGCAGCCGATGCCTCCGGCAGTGGCTACAGCCTCAAGCGCGCGGTGCAGAAGAACTTTCTCGCCATCGAGGCCTATCGCCTGTTGATGCCGCTGCTCAAGGCCCGAGCCTTGAAGGCTCATGGCGACTGCCTGTATCACAGCCCCAATTATTATCTGCCGCCGTTCAAAGGGCCTCGTATCGCGACGTTTCACGACTTGTCGCCGTTCACCTGGTCCCAGTGTCATGCGCCGCAATTGGCGCGCTACCTGCAAAAAGAGCTGCGGCTGACCTTGAAGCGGGCCGATCGCCTGATCACCGATTCCGAATTCACGCGGCGCGAACTGGCTGAGTATTTCGACTGGCCCATCGAGCGGATCGATGCCGTACCGCTGGCCAGTTCACCGGAGTTTCATCCGCGCAGCGCCGCCGAAACCAGCGAAGTGCTCGCTCGTTATGGGCTGATGCACGAGGGATACAGCCTGTTCGCCGGCACCATCGAGCCCCGCAAGAACATCGAAACGCTGCTCACGGCCTACGAAAGGCTGCCGCTGGCTACGCGTCAGCGCTGGCCGTTGATCCTGGCCGGCTATCGGGGCTGGCGCAATGAAGCCATTTTCGCGCGCATCGAATCCGCGCAGCGCCAGGGCTGGGCGCGCTATCTGGGGTTCGTGCCGGCCGAGGACCTGCCGATCCTGTTCGCGGGCGCACGGTTGTTCGCCTTCCCGTCACTGTACGAAGGTTTTGGCCTGCCGGTGCTGGAGTCGATGAGTTCGGGCGTGCCGGTGGTGTGTTCCAATAACTCGTCGCTGCTCGAGGTGGCGGGTGATGCGGCGCTGATGTGCGAAGCAATGGACATCGAGACCTTGGCAAAGCATATGGCCCAGGCACTGGAAGACGTGAAATGGCGCGCCGCTGCACGGCAACGGGGTCTGGATCACACTAAAGGATTCTCGTGGGACCGATGCACCGAGCAAACGCTGATTGCCTATCGCAAGACGATGGAAGGCGAATGATGATAGTCCTAGGCTTCTACAAATACAAAGTAGCCCTCCTTAGTTTCGAGGCTCTAATAATGCGGATTTCAGTGTCGAGCCTGATACGCGGTGGTAGTTGCAGCCCTCCAGTATTGCCGTTTTTGATCGGTCTTAATGTCTAAATGAACAGATGGGAGCAAGTGATTTGATTTTTTCCGGCGGATCGAATTTGTTCTCTCGTGACCGAAAGACGTTAGAGAAAGTACCGTTTATTCTCCTTTTTTTCATAGTGGCTATGATTCTTGGATCATTGCTGAATGGCGCCACCTCGAAATTGTACTGGTCGAGCGATTATGCCATTTTCATGGTGGACATGCTTCATGCCTCTGAGTTCCAGCAGGCGGTAGGTATTTCGTCAAGATTTGGATGGGCTCATCCTGGTCCGCTTAACTATTACTTGCTTTTACCTTGGTATTGGTTATCAGATTCAGGAGAGCAGGGTTTGGTTGCAGGAACTTTTTTTTATAACACTCTCTTCTTAATGGGAGCAGCCTACACAGTTGGCAATGCAGCAGGAAGGGCTGTGGCTGCACTATTCGTTGTTACTGTTGTTAGTGTTATTTTCATGGCGATGGGGGCTGAATCTTTTTTTGACGTTCTGCTACCCTCTGCGACACTTTTTCCTTGGGTGCTGGCTGTCATTTTGGCATCTCTTGTCGCTATCAGAGGATTGAGGTACGTTCCGTTACTGGTGGGCACTCTGACCTATGTCACTCAGATGCATGTTGCGTTTTGGATGCCTGCGGCGGTTTTAGGTTTGAGTTGCGTCGTATTGTCTCTATATCACCAGCGCCCAATGAAAAAAGATATAATGTATGGTGTTGGATCGTTGGTTTTCGGATTCGTACTGTGGCTCCCTCCGTTATTGCAGATGGATAACTTGCGTGCTATTTTTGATTTTTTCTTATTACGGCCGGCTAGCGAGCATAGCGTTTGGGATGCATTTCGGGCGCTTCTAGTTTTGGTGGGACAGCCGATCCTTGGAATACCGCTACACTACCAAAATGTAGATTCAGAGCTACCCTCGCTTTTTATCGGATTTATGCTATTCGTTGGCTTGATTATTGGCGCTGTGCTCGCGTTCTTAAAAAAACATATTTTTGCGCAGGTTTTGGTTGTCATTCTGATCCTCCAAATATTTGTCTATATTTTCGCGTTGACGAAGATGGTAGGTCCTATTCTTCATCATAGCATTACCTTCTTTTCTTTATTGTCTGTTTTTATTATCCTTCAGCTAGTGGTTTTGTCAATGTCATACTGGAAGGGCTCCTATAAGGCGTTACCGATATATGTAATTGGCTTCATGATATTTGGATTGATATTTTCGGTGCCTGCATGGGTGTCTGCGGTAGGAAAGGTTGAGCGCCCTGATGAATCTGTAAAAGGCCTTTACGGAAGGCTTAGTTCTGCAGTCAGGCTCTGTGAAACTCCCCCGACGATTTTCATGAATCAAGAGAATTGGAAAATTTTAATCGGCGCTATTTCAGAGCTTTACAGGGCAGGCGGGGAGTTTTCAATCTATCCTGCAAACTGGCGGATTGTATTCGGTGGGCGAGTTCCCGTAGCTATCAATGAATGCCAGATAAGGTTTTCTAAAGATGATCAGGACGTTTCAGTTTCGATCGATTCAGATAGTTCGCCGTATGATTTGCGTCTCGTCTACGTAGCTAAAGATATGAAGTTCACTGGCTACGGTTCGGCCGTATTTGATCAAGAAAACCTCTCCGTGAAAGCCGAGAATTTTGTTGATGCTGGCCTTGTATCCAAAGAGTTGCTATTACCGTATGGAAGATATAAGATAGTTGGGCATTTTGATTGGAGCGTAGTATCTGCGAGCCCGTTAGCCAATGCTGCCCATTTCTCCATGCATGGTCGAGAAATGCTTAGCCCGATTTTTGCATCCGAAAAGCATGATGCTAAAATTACTAGCTACATAGATTCAGATGGTAGCCCTATGAGAATCTCTTTTGGTCTAGGTGGGTGGTCTGTGGGAAGTGGGGTGATTTCGATGAGGTCGCTTGAAATATATTCAATTAATACTGATAAGTGAGCAGGTTCTCGTGTCCAAGCCGAAATCATTCATTCCGCACAATGCCTTGGCTTTATTTGGGTTTGAGTGGGTTCGCAAACTTTGAGAGAGTCATTGTGCTCTGCCCTCTTTAATGCGGCTGGTTTATAGCTAATGTCAGGTAGGTAATAAGCTGGCAGTCGCGCTAACGAATCGAAAAAACTGAATGAAAGCAATCCTAAGTAGAGCCTTTGCTGCTAGAATCGATGACATTAGCGTATTCACTGCCCGCGCTTTGACCGCCTTTATAATGAAGGTGGCAGGTGATGCGGCGCTGATGTGCGAAGCGACGAACATTGATACCTTGGCGCAACTCATCGCGAAAGCGATGAAAGACCTTCAATGGCGCACAGACGCACGTGAACGGGGCCTGGCCCACAACGACGGCTTCTCGTGGGACCGCTGCACCGCGCAAACGCTGATCGCTTACCGCAAGACGTTGGAAAGCCGATGATCAAGGTGCTGCATTTTTTCAAGACCTACTTTCCCGATTCCATGGGCGGCGTTGAGCAGGTCATCTTCCAGCTGGCTGAAGGCTGTGCCGCTGGCGGTGTGGAGTCCGAGGTCCTGTACCTGAGCGATCGCGGCGCCGCGCGCAACGAGCGGGTAGGGCGCCACATCGCCCATCGCTCGAAACTGGATCTGCACGTGGCTTCCACCGGTTTTTCCTGGTCGGCACTGGGTGATTTCAAGGAATTGGCCAGCAAAGCGGACCTGATCCACTACCACTTTCCATGGCCGTTCATGGACCTGGTGCATTTTGCCAGCCGTACGGGCAAGCCGTCGGTGGTGAGTTATCACTCCGACATCATCAAGCAGAAGACTTTGCTCAAGCTGTACCAGCCGCTTATGAATCGCTTTCTCGGGGCCATGGACCGCATCGTCGTGTCATCGCCCGATTACGCGGCGAGCAGCCCGGTTCTGCAGCGCTTTCCCGAGAAGCTGTCGGTCATTCCCTTCGGTCTCGACCCGGCGACCTATCCCATGCCCGCCGCCGAGCGCCTGGCACACTGGCGTGGTCGCTTCCCGGGCAAGTTCTTTCTGTTCGTTGGCGCGCTGCGTTACTACAAGGGTTTGAACTACCTGCTGGACGCAGCCAAAGCCACTGGGCTACCGGTGGTGATTCTCGGCGGTGGTCATCTGGAGGCCGAACTCAAGGCTTACGCCCAGCAGTTGGACGTGGGCAACGTGCACTTTCTTGGCGGCCTGCCGGACGAAGACAAGGCGGCGCTGCTCACCTTGTGCCACGCCTTTGTCTTTCCTTCGCACCTGCGCTCCGAGTCGTTCGGTATTTCGCTGCTTGAAGGCGCGATGTACGGCAAGCCGATGATCTCGTGTGACATCGGCAGCGGCATGAGTTACATCAACCGCACCGGGGAAACAGGATGGGTGATTCCCCCGCGTGATTCTCAGGCGCTGGCGGCTGCCATGCAGGCGCTGTGGAACGACGAAACCATGGCCAGTGCCATGGGCGCCGCCGCATCGCGGCGTTTCCAGCAAGTATTCACCGCACAAGGAATGGCGGACAGTTATGTGCAGTTGTATCACGACGTATTGCAGCGTTAACCCACTCGACCAAGGTACTGGCTCATGATCTCGAAACCTGTTTTGATCACCGGTGCGTCGGGGTTCGTCGGCGCCGCCGTGGCGGCGCGTCTGGTGCAGCTGGGCTGCCCGAACACGCGGGCAGCAGTGCGCCGCGCCTACACGCAACTGCCTCTGGGCGTTGAAGGGTGCGTGGTCCCGACCCTGGCTGCCGATACCGATTGGACCAGCGCCCTGGCCGGCATCGACAGTGTGGTCCACGCCGCTGCGCGGGTGCATGTGATGCGCGAGTCCGCAACCGACCCGTTGGACGCGTTCCGCCGGGTGAACGTCGAAGGCACCCTGAACCTTGCTCGCCAGGCGGCCCAGGCCGGGGTTCGACGCTTCGTGTTCATCAGTTCGATCAAGGTCAATGGCGAAGCCACCGAGCCAGGCCGGCCGTTTCGTGCCGACGACGAGCCGGCACCCCAGGACGTCTACGGCGTGTCCAAGCTGGAGGCGGAAGTGGGCCTGCGTGCGCTGGCTGAGACCACGGGCATGGAAGTGGTGATCATTCGTCCGGTGCTGGTGTACGGGCCGGGTGTGCGTGCAAATTTCCATGCGCTGATGAGCCTGGTCAACAAAGGCGTACCGTTGCCATTCGGCAGAACCAGCAATCGCCGCAGCCTGGTCGCGCTGGATAACCTGGTGGACCTGGTGTGCACCTGCCTGGAACATCCGGCTGCGGCTCATCAAACCTTTCTGGTCAGTGATGGCGAAGCGGTGTCGACCGCAGGTCTGGTGCGAGCCATGGCAACGGCGCTGGGCAAGAAGCCGCGTCTGCTCGATGTGCCGCTGCCGTGGATGAGCCGCGTGGCCCAGGCGTTGGGGCAAGGCGCGGTGACGCAGCGTCTGTTCGAGTCCCTGGAAGTGGACATCGACAAGAACCGCCAGCTGTTGGGTTGGGAACCCTCCACCCGAATGGCCGAGGCATTGCTCGCCACCGCGCGGCCCTACGTGGAAGCGCGACGTAGATGAGCATGCCGGTGTGGCTGGTAATCGTTCTGGTGATGGCCTATGGGCTGACCTACGCCTTGCGCCGCTATGCCTTGGCATGCAGCCTGATGGACGTACCCAATGCGCGCAGCTCCCACACGGTGCCGACACCACGCGGCGGCGGGGTTGCCATCGTGCTGGTGTTCCTCGCGGCCATAACGCTGCTGACCCTGAATGGAACGCTGGACAGCCGCTCCTGGCTGGCGCTGTTCGGCAGTGGTGCGCTGGTGGCGGTGGTGGGTTTTCTCGACGACCATAATCACATTGCCGCGCGTTGGCGTCTGCTCGGGCATTTCGGTGCGGGCGCCTGGGCGTTGCTGTGGCTGGGCGGCATGCCGGGTGTGCTCGGTGCAGTCGATGGCCTTGCGCCGCTGTGGTGGGTGTTCGGCCTGTTGTATCTGGTGTGGATGCTCAACCTCTACAATTTCATGGACGGTATCGACGGCATCGCCAGTGTCGAGGCCATCTGCGTGTGCGCCGGAGCTTGTCTGATCTATGCAGTGGGCGGGCACCCGCAGTTGATGTGGCTGCCGGCCTTGCTCGCCGCAGCGGTGGCGGGCTTTCTGTTGTGGAACTGGCCGCCGGCGAAGATTTTCATGGGCGATGCGGGCAGCGGGTTTCTTGGGCTGATTCTGGGCATCCTCTCGGTCCAGGCCGCGTGGGTCGAGCCGAGTTATTTCTGGGCCTGGGTCATCCTGCTGGGGGTGTTCATCGTCGATGCGACGTTCACCCTGCTGCGCCGCCTGCTGCGCGGCGACAAGGTGTACCAGGCCCACCGAAGCCATGCCTATCAGTACGCTTCAAGGGTTTACGACAGACATCTGCCAGTCACCGTCGCAACGGCATTGATCACCCTGGGATGGCTGTTACCCATGGCTCTGTGCGTGACGGTTTTCGGTCTGAACCCCGCGTTAGGCACTTTCATTGCATACATCCCTTTGTTGTGGCTGGCTTTTCGTTATCATGCGGGGGAATTGGAACGCGCGTGAAATTGCGTTCGCGCACTGGTGCTATCGACTGATCGCACTTATGGTTACGTAGTTGCTGCAACCGACCGTTACGGTCAGGGGCCAATTGGGTCGAATGTCTATGGATAAGATACGTACACGCTTGCTGGGTTTGCCACGTCGCCAGAAGCGCATGCTGCAGGTGGTCACGGACATTGTGCTGGTCTGGGTCGCGCTGTGGATGGCATTCCTGGTGCGCCTGGGCGTCGAGGACATGTACAACCCGATTCGTGCGCACGACTGGTTGTTCATGGCCGCGCCGCTGGTGGCGATACCGCTGTTCATTCGTTTCGGGATGTATCGAGCGGTGATGCGCTACTTCGGCAACGATGCACTGGTGGCCATCGTCAAGGCCGTCAGCCTCTCGTCGTTGATCCTGGCTTTGGTAGTGTATTGGTACAGCAACCATCAGACCGTGGTGCCGCGCTCGATCATCTTCAACTACTGGTGGATCAGCCTGGTCATCATCGGCGGCTTGCGCCTGGCGATGCGTCAGTACTTCATGGGCGACTGGTTCAACGCGGTGCACAACGTGCCGTTCGCCGGGCGCGACGACCGCCTGACCAAGGTGGCGGTGTACGGTGCAGGTGTGGCGGGCAATCAACTGGTCGCCGCACTGCGCATGGGCCGGGTGATGCGTCCGGTGGCGTTCATCGATGATGATCCGAGCATCTCCGACCGGGTGATCGCCGGTCTTCAGGTGTTCAAGCCCAAGCATATCCAGCGCATGATCGAACTGACCGGCGCCGAGGAATTGCTGCTGGCGCTGCCGTCGACATCGCGTTCGCGGCGACGCGAAATTCTCAGCTTCCTCGAAAGCTTTCCGCTGCATGTACGCAGCGTGCCGAATTTCACCGCGCTGGCCAGCGGCGAGGTCAAGGTCGACGACATTCAGGAAGTGGACATCGCTGACCTGCTGGGGCGCGATTCGGTCCCTGCGCAGGATGACCTGCTCGAGCACTGCATTGCCGGCAAGTCGGTGTTGGTCACCGGGGCAGGGGGGTCGATTGGCTCCGAGCTGTGCCGACAGATCCTGGGTCTGGAGCCTGCGCTGCTGATTCTGCTGGACCATGGCGAATTCAATCTCTACACCATCAGCGGCGAACTGGAGCAGCGTGCGGCCCGCGAAGGGCTGAACGTACAGATGCTGCCGACCCTGGGCACGGTGCGTGACCAGGCCAAACTGCTCGAAGTGATGACCACCTGGAAGGTGGACACGGTGTACCACGCGGCCGCCTACAAGCATGTGCCGATGGTGGAACACAACATCGCCGAAGGCGTGCGCAACAACGTACTTGGCACGCTGAACTGTGCCCAGGCAGCGCTGCAGGCCGGAGTGGCCAATTTCGTGTTGATCTCCACCGACAAGGCCGTGCGCCCGACCAATGTGATGGGCAGCACCAAGCGCCTGGCGGAGATGACCCTGCAGGCGCTCAGCCGCGAGGTGGCGCCGGTGCTGTTCGGCGACCCGGCCAACGTGGCGCGGGTCAACAAGACGCGCTTCACCATGGTGCGTTTCGGCAATGTGCTGGGGTCGTCCGGCTCGGTGATCCCGCTGTTTCACAAGCAGATCAAGTCCGGTGGCCCGGTGACGGTGACCCACCCGAACATCACCCGCTATTTCATGACCATTCCCGAGGCCGCGCAACTGGTGATCCAGGCCGGTTCCATGGGGCGCGGTGGCGAGGTGTTCGTGCTGGACATGGGCGAGCCGGTGAAGATCATCGACCTGGCACAGAAGATGATTCACCTGTCGGGCCTGAGTATCCGTTCCGAACAGAACCCGCAGGGCGATATCGGCATCGAGTTCACCGGGTTGCGGCCGGGCGAGAAGCTGTACGAAGAGCTGCTGATCGGCAACAACGTGGTTGCCACCCGGCACCCGATGATCATGAGTGCCCATGAGGATCATTTGTCATGGGAAGGCCTCAAGACCGAACTGGCCGCGTTGCTGCGCGCACTGGATGAAGCCGATTTCGACCGGGTCCGCGAGATCCTGCAGGAAGCGGTGAGCGGGTACGCGCCCGAAGGCGAGATCGTCGATTGGCTGCACCTGCAGCAGCACCGTGGCGGCAACGATTGACCTGCCGCGCCGGCCTTTCCGATGCCGACAACCGCTCCTGCGCAGCCATCAGCGACGAGCGGTAGGTTTGGGTTATACTCGGTTTTTTTAAGTCCTAGGGCCCTCCAAATGCATCGCGGCGCCTAGATTGATAGAGGTTATGTCCTTGGTTTCGACCCTCTTCGGCATGTGCTGCGCCTCAAGGCTCGAGCGCCGATGCGACTCCGGTTGCCACGATCTGGGTAAACCATTGCAGACGATGGCTACCGCATGACGCTGCCTACGACATTGATCAGCGTTGTCGTGCCCACCTATAACTACGGTCGATACCTTCATCGCGTCCTGGACTCGATTCTCGATCAGTGGTCGGATGATCTGGAACTGATCATCGTGGACGATGGTTCTACCGATGACACCGCTCGGATCGTAGATGGCTACCTGCCGCGCTTTGCATCTGTCCAGTATCTCTATCAAGCCAACGCCGGTGCGGCGGCGGCGCGCAATCATGGCATCCGCGTGGCGAGAGGGCGCTTCATCCTGCCCGTCGATGCCGATGACGAGCTGATTCCGGGTGCAATCGCCGTCCTGCGCGCGATGGTGAAAGCCACACCTGGCACCGACGTGATCATCGGCGCTCACGTATCAGTCCATCCGGATGGCCGCGAACGCACTCGGCTTCCCGCCCCGGTGCCCGACTTGAGTGCCAAGGCCAAGATCTGCCGGTATCTGCTGCAAAAGCGTATTTCATTTGCGCCCAGCAGCATCCTGATCACCCGTGAACTCCTGATCAAGCGACCTTACGCGGAGCAACTGCGCTCTGGCGAGGACATTCCCGTGTTCGCGTATCTGTTGGTAGCCGCGCAAAAGATCATGATCACGGACCAGGTGATCGCCCGCATCCACAAACATCCCGACAGCCTGCGCAACGACCGACGGGATGAAGAAACATTGGCTCAGGCCATGACGACGGAAGTGTTTTCGACGCTTCCGGAAGAGTGCCAGCCGTTGCGCAGGCGCTACCAGGCGCAGCGCTACCTTTCCCTGTTTCGCGCAGCATTGCGCGAGAAGGAGCGTTCCAAGGCGCTCCACTACTATCGACGAGCCCTGTATCTCAGTGGGCCGCAAGCGTTGCGCTGGGTTTACCTGCGCAAGGCCATCAATTTGTTCTTCAAGGATTAGCCTGCATGTGGTCAGCGGTTTCAGCGGCGAGACATAACTCACCGTCTTCGGTATTCAACAACCTTTCGCCTCTGTGGCTGACCTTCATCGGCAGCCTGGTGTTGTCGCTCATAGCGATGGCAGGCACCGACATCCTGGCCCGTGATGCCGCGTTCTACATGGATATAGCGTACCAGGCGAGCCGCCACGGTTCAGGCATTGCGCTGGAGATGTTCAACTGGCCCTGGTTCGCGCTGCTGATCGCGGGCACGCATTCGGTGACCGGCCTGCCACTGGAGTGGTGCGCCCACCTGTATTGCGCGCTGTTCATGGCCGGGACCTGTACGCTGCTGGTCGACTGCATCCGCCAGCGTGTGCCAGAGGCGACGTGGTGGGCGTGCCTTGTCGTGCTCGCCATGCCGGCGATCAACCAGTTTCGCTGGGACATCATCCGCGAGGATGGCTTTTGGTTCTTCTGTACGCTGGCGCTATGGCTCACGCTGCGCTGGGAAACCCACGGTGGCTGGTTGCGCGCCTCGGCTATCTACCTGGCCGTCGCTGCCGCCGTGCTGTTCCGGCTTGAAGCCTTGACGCTCCTGGTTGCATTGGGTGCATGGCAACTGCCCAATCTGTTCATCAGCGGACGGCGCCGTCAATTCCTGGAGTTTTTCTGCCTGCCGCTGGTGCTGCTCGTTCCAGTCCTGGCCGTGTTGGCGATGTATGTGGACTGGCAGTCCAGCCGTATCGAACTGATGATGGCGCTGATCAGCCCGCAATCCATATTGACCAACTTCAATACGCTGGCGCATCAGTTCGGTAGTTCGCTGATCAACAAATACTCTGTGGATGAAGCCGGACGCATCATCTTTTTCGGTCTGCTGGCGTCGCTTCTGATCAAGACAGTCAGCATGATGGGCCCGTTCGCCCTGCCGTTTCTGTGGCCGCGGTCCTGGAGCCTTTGGCAGCTGTACTGGAAGTCCTTCCGCCCATTCGCCTACGTTGCTGCGGCCTATCTGGTCGTCATGATGCTGTTCTTCATCCATTCACAGTTCATGATCGGCCGCTATCTGAGCTTCCTCGATGTGCTGCTTCTGCCGTTGCTGGCGGTTGCGCTGGCACGGTTGGCCCAGGCGTATCCGAAACTGGGCAAGGCGATGCTGGTGCTTGGCGTGCTGATGATGCTGGCGAATGTCATCTCCCTGGGTGGCAAGAAAACCAACTTCGTCGCCGCTGGCCAATGGGTTGCGCAGCACATCGAAGAACAGACGCCGGTGTTCTATGAAGATGGGCGCATTTCCTACTATGCCGGGCGCGGGTATCCGCAGCCGACACTACCTCGCGAAACCGCAATCGCTCCTGGCAGTTTCGAGCGTTACCAGTACTTCGTTTTCGAAGCCGCTGAAAGCGAGCCCTGGCTGCAGGCGTGGATGGCCGAACATCACATGAGGGTTCTGGCCAGCTTCCCTCAGCGAAAAGGCAAGACCGTGACGGTGGTTGGCCGCTGATGTCACATCCACTTGGATCACTGCGCAGGCAGGTGGCGTCGATGCATTCGTGTACTGAGGTAGAGGTATGAAAGTCTTGCTGTTGGTGATGGACGAGCAGCGCGTGCTGCTCGACCGCCTGTACGACATCATTCGCCAGCATTGTGATGACTGCGTGATCATGCGGCTCACCAAGGCGCAGCAGATGAACCTGGGTCCGTTTCTCGCGTCGGTGAATCACCAGGACTTCGATCGCGTGGTGGTTTTCTCCCGCGTCAAGCGTCTAGCGCCTCAGTGGCGAGTCCTGAAGTGCGTGCCCGGATTGATCTTTCTGGAGCATGACGCCTATCAGAACTACATGCCCAACAGTAAGTACCGTCACATGTATTCCCGTCTGTATGCTCGCCTGCCTGCTTGCCGGGCCTTGGTGTCCGGTGCGGTGGTCGCACAGCGCATGCAGGCCGAAGGCATAGACGCACTGTTCATTTCCAAGGGCTATGACGATGCCATGCTGACCAACCTGGGCGGAACGCGTGACATTCCCCTGGGCTTTCTCGGCAGTCTGAAAAGCAAGGAATATGCGCAACGCCGGGCCATCCTCGAGTCCCTGGCCAGCAAGACGGGGATGCTGATCGCCAAGACCGCGTCGGGCGAGGAGTATCTGCAGACACTCAACCGCATCAAGGTATTCGTCAGTGCCGATATCGGTATGGGCGAGTTCATGATCAAGAACTTCGAAGCGCTGGCCTGTGGTTGCGTGCTGCTGGCCTGGAGTCAAGGCGAGGAGGACCGTCTGCTGGGATTTCAGGACATGCACAACGTGGTGTTCTACCGTTCAGAGGCCGAGGCATTGGAAAAAATTGCCTTGCTTGAGAGCGACCCCGTGCTCGCGGCTCGGATTGCTGAAAATGGCCAGGCATTCGCCCGTGACAACTACAGCTTCGCGCGGGTCGGACGGGATCTGGCTGCGGCGATCCAGGCGCCGATGCGTCGCTGGCAGGCGCCCGGGCCGCTGACGCAGTGGTGGGTGAAGATGCGTTTCGGGCTGAAGGTGCCGAGCCAGTGAACCACGGCGATATGAATCTGGCCGCTTTGCCGGGGGGGGATCAGGATATCCTCGGTGCTTTCGACGAAGGTTTGCTCGATTGCCTTCGCCGTGCCGAGCGAGTGGTGCTGGTGGCCAATAACCCTGCCATTGGCCAGGCCGACGTCGACGCACTGTCGCTGGGGCCCCGTGATGCAGTGGTCAGTTTCAATACCTGCCTGAAGTGGCCGCTGCTCAGTAGCCTGAGCACGAATATCTTCATCCACGGCTACAATGCGCCTGACCAGTATTTCTTCGGTCTGCCTCATGGGCCTGGAGTGCAGGCGTTGTGGCAAGCTCCCGAGGCTCGCTGCTTTACGATACTGGTGGGTGTTGCCCATCCCATGTCACCCGTCAAAGGTGTTTCGCTGTTTCGCGAACGCATTCCGTTGCCCACGCTGTGGAATTATCCCAGTGCCCACGCCAACGGCAAACGATTCGTCGGCCCGTCGACGGGCTTCAATGCACTGGTACTGTTCGACTGGCTGCGCCGTGACCAGGGCATGGACTTCCGTCTGCTGACCCTCGGCTACTCCAATGATGGCGGCAAGCTCTGGAGTGGGCATGCCTGGGACTACGAGCGGGCCTGGCTGGCCAACGCCGACGTTGAAACCCTGGCTCTGCAGCGCCAGCCAAGCTGGTGGCAGCGCTTGTTGAAACGCCGATAAAAAGTGTAACTACCTCCGTTCAGGAAAGATCACGTGTTGAAAGTGGCCGTCGCGTTCTTTGGCATCCCCAGAAATTCAGCAATATGCTTCCCGTCGATCCAGAAGCAGGTGCTTGCACAGATCCCGCAAGGGGCGAACGTGCAGTGCTTTTATCATCTGTACCAGACTGACACCGTTTCGAACCGACGCTCGGGCGAGGACGGCTCCCTGAGCGCTTCCAATTATGATCCGTTCCTGACCATGACCGGAGCGCTCGAACGAGACACCGGTGTGCTGGAGCGGTGGGAGTTCGAACGGATCAAGGCACTGGGCGATACCTGGGGGGATGAGCACGCATCGGTCCGCAACCTGCTCCTGCAACTGCACTCCTTGCATAGCGTGACTGCAAGGGTGGAGGCGTTCGATCCGGACTTCGTCATCTTCGTTCGGCCTGATCTCAAGTATCACGATCCTCTGCCCGGCTATGTATTCGAGCAGCCTGATGCTCGTCGTTTGAATGCCTACATTCCCAATTGGCAGTGGTGGGGAGGCTTGAACGATCGATTCGCGATTTGCGGGCGTGACGTTTACCAGGCCTATGGGCGCCGAATAGAGCGCATTTTCGAATTTTCCAAGGCCACGGGTCGCAAGTTGCACTCCGAGCGTCTGCTCAAGTTCGCCCTTCAACAGGCCAATGCCAAGATCTGCCTGCTGGCGACCACGGCTTCACGTGTCCGCATCAATGGGGAATATGCGGAAGAGGATTTCACCGGCAAGCATGGCATGGGCAAGCGCGAAAACCGTTACCTGCATCCCGTTGCGTACTGGCGAACATGGTTCGATGCCCGGCGCAGGTCATCATAGGTTGGCTTCGTGAAAGGAGCTGCGCGGCTCAAGGGCTGACCCATATTTTCTTACACTTGCTCGGATGGGCGTCAGGGGTCGGAATGCACGCAGGGCGCGCGCTGCGACATGTTCCCTAACACCGTGCAGGTGGACTGTCTGGCTTCATTGGCTAATGTGTGCGAGCGGCTTTGGAATGCCGCTTACCTCACGTCAATCATGGAGCGTACACAGTGCTTAGAGCGTTTTTCTCCTATTTACTATTGGCCATCCTGGCAAGTTCTCCAGGACTGGTTCATGCCGCGCCAGCCTCCAGAGTGGAAGCATCGACGCTTGCGGCAAGGCAGATGCCGGTGCCAAACCGGGTTCACTTGAATACTGCCGATGCAGAGACCTTGAAGCGCGAGCTTTCGGGAATAGGGCGCACCAAGGCCGAAGCTATCGTGAAACACCGCGAGGCTTATGGACCCTTCGATTCCATAGACGAGTTGCTCGAAGTGAAAGGCATAGGCAAGACCTTGTTCGAGCGTAATCGCGAGAAACTTGCATTGTGAGCCCTCTATCGGGGGTCACCGTCAGCGAGAGCTGACGAGGTAGAGCTTGGATCTATCAGGAATGACCGACTCGACGATATCCGCCGCCCGCTCGGTGCCACCCATCAGATGGATGGCATCGGCCAAGTTCTCGAGCTCCGGCCATTGGTTCTCCAGCAAATGACGCAAGTGCTCTGCCAGATCCCGGCTGCTGCTGTGCCGGCTGGCGTGCACGCCGGAACCACTATAGGCCACGCGCGCCGCAACACCTGGCTGGTCGGCTGCGATGGGCAGGGCCAATATGGGGGTTTCCGCCACTACGGCCTCGAGCACGATGTCGAGGTCGCCGTGGGTCACTAGGACGTCGGCGTACTGCAACACCATGGCCTGGTCGGCGAAGTCCGTGACCCAGGTCGCGCCATGACGCAACAGCTGGTCGCTTTGGCGATGGCTCAGGCCGCCGCAGTGCACCACCAGCAATTGCGCATCGAGCATCTTGCAGGCTTGGGCAATGCGCTTGAACAGATTCATCCGGTTGCCATGTTGGCTGCCGAAGGTAGCGACCACGAAGGGCCGACTGTTGTCCAGGGTGTAGGGCAGGTGGTTGGTCTCATCCGAAACCCGACGCAATGGACCCACTTCATGGAACCAGGGTGGCAGGTTGGGGCGGGGGAAATCGAACTCCAGCACCGTCTGACTGATCTGCGCCAGCGGCGACAGGCATTCATGCAATTTCTCGCGAACGGGCAGACCCAGCGCTACGCTCTGGCGCGCGATGACCTTGCGCAGCGGCTTCATTACCCAGTCGTGAAGACGTGCGCCCCGTGCGTAACGCTTATGCGCACCGTCGCTGCTGCTCGTAGGAATAGGGCAGCACGGCCAATGGCACCGTGGTGTCTTCGCGGTTGACCGGCAGTGCACAGGCAATGGAAACGAAGGGCAGGCCGAGCGATTCCGCCACCAGCCCACCGGCTGCCTCCATCTGATCGCAGATCAGTGCATCGATGCGATCTTCGCGTAACGCCGCGGGCAGTTCCTCGCAGAGCATTTGCGTAACCTGCGCCATGTCCACGTAGCTGCGCCACTGGCCCAGCAAGGTGTCGAAGTAGGGCGGCAGTGGCAGGCTTTTCGAACGTTTTCCGGTGGGCAGACGATGTTGGCCAACCGGGTGGAACTTGATCCGCTCGAAATGCAGCAGACGTCTAGCGTCGGGCTGATGAAAGAACGTCACGCTGTGGCCACGCGCGATCAGCTCGATGGCAAGGTTCTCGAGCGGCTGGAAATGACTTGAGAGGGGTTGAGCGATGATGGCGAAGCGAATCATGGCTGACTCCCGCAGGGTCCGGTGATCAAAGTGCGTGAACTCCTGTATCAACGGCAGTTTGGGCGAGCCGGGCACTCGTACTGCGATTTTGCACGAGTATCATATTTGAAGCTATGAGCCTGGATCTGTGACGCTCGTTCCATATGAACCGGGGGTTTGTGCGCTGTGGACGTGCTGATCGTCGGAAAAGTGCTCGATATACGTCTGGCAACAGATTAAAAATTCTTGTAAAACAATAGTTTGAGATCAAAGCTGAATGTAGTTTTTGATTTGTCGTCAAATGCTCGACGTTTTTCATTCCGAACGGCTGTATTGGAGAGTAAGCTTGCCAGCGGGCCACCCGTCGAGGGTGATATTCATTGGAAAGCGCGGGTCGCATTGCACCCGCCGTAGTGGCTTGGCGCGGCGGGTAAGGGACCGTCCTGCGCTCGTGCCTGGGAAGTGGATGATGGCTGACAAGACATTGCGTATTCTGATTGCCGACGAGTTGGGCCAGCAAGCGGTGCAGATCGAGCGAACGCTCAACCATCTGGGCTATTTCAGGGTCGTGGCGGTGCACACGCTCGACGAATTGCTGGTCATGGTCCAAAGCGCTTACCAGCCATTCGATCTGTTGATTGCCAACACCGACATGGCGGTGCGCTCAGGTGTTGATTTGCCACGATTCTGCAAGAACACCGAGCATGTCCGCCATGCGTTGCTGTATGAAAGCCAGAAGCAGATCGAAACGGAGCTGACCGACGCCAGCGGTGAGCGGTTGCGTACCAGCGTGATGCAGTTGCCTGACCTTGAAGCCCTGAAGACATTCATGGCCATCGTCGAATCGCCCAAAGCGCCACTGGAGCATCGCGTACGCGTGATCGGCGACGGTGTTCGCACGCGTAAGTCTCTGAGCTCCCCTTCGCTGTAGCCGTTCGCGCCTGCCACGTCCGACGCTTTTTGCTATCCTGCGCGCCTTTGACAGGCGCGAGGATACGCGCCGTCGGTCACCAGCGGATTTGCTCATGCCTGCCGATAGCTCAGCCCAGCCCCTGCTGCTCAACCGCAGCGACCACAAGACCCTCGGTCTGGCGGCCCTTGGTGGCGCGCTGGAAATCTACGATTTCATCATTTTCGTTTTCTTCGCGCTGACCCTGAGTCAGCTGTTCTTCCCTCCACAGATGCCGGAATGGCTGCGCTTGCTGCAAAGCTTCGGCATCTTCGTGACCGGTTATCTGGCTCGTCCATTGGGCGGCATTCTGATGGCGCATTTTGCCGACCGTCTGGGGCGCAAGCGGGTCTTCAGTCTGAGCATCCTGATGATGGCGGTGCCCTGCCTGCTGATCGGAGTGATGCCCACCTACGCGCAGATCGGCTATTTCGCGCCGCTGCTGTTGCTGGCCTTGCGAATTCTGCAAGGCGCTGCCGTAGGGGGCGAGGTGCCGAGTGCCTGGGTGTTCGTTGCCGAACACGTGCCGCTGCGGCGACGCGGTTATGCGCTGGGTTTTCTCCAGGCTGGACTGACCTTCGGCTACCTGCTGGGCGCGCTGACCGCGACCGTGCTGGCGCGGGTGTACACGCCACAGGAAATTCTCGATTGGGCCTGGCGTCTGCCGTTTCTGCTCGGCGGCGTGTTCGGCGTGGTTGGGGTGTGGCTGCGTCGTCTGCTCAGCGAAACGCCGGTGTTTCTGGCCATGCGCGCACGCAGCGAGCAAGTCAGCGAGTTTTCCCTGCGCACCGTGTTGCGCGAACATCGCGCGTCGTTGATTCCGGCGGTGTTGCTGACGTGCGTGCTGACCTCCGCCGTAGTGGTGTTGGTGGTGATCACCCCCACAGTGATGCAGCAACGTTTCGGCCTCGATGCCCGGCACACCTTCGCGTTGAGCAGTCTGGGCATCGTGTTCCTGAACATCGGCTGCGTGCTGGCGGGCTTGCTGGTCGATCGCATCGGCGCCTGGCGTGCGCTGGTTCTTTACAGTGTGTTGCTGCCGCTGGGCATCACTGCACTGTACGCCAGCCTGGTCGCAGGTGTAGGTAGCCTCTCACTGGCTTATGCGTTGGCAGGCCTGGGGTGCGGGGTGGTGGGGGTGGTGCCTTCGCTGATGGTCAGCCTGTTCCCGGCGAAAGTTCGGGTGTCGGGGATTTCGTTTACCTACAACATCGCCTATGCACTGTGGGCCAGCACCACGCCGTTGTTGCTGATCGCCCTGATGCCCTGGAGCCCATGGGTGTGCGTGGGCTATTGCCTGGCGATGGGCGCGGTCGGCATCGGTACCGCATGGGTCTTCGGCAGACGCCGCCCCTTGCAGGCGTACGCCTGACTCCAAACGAACCGGCCTCCTCAGGCCGGTTTTTTTTATGGCCGGTTTCAGGCAGCAGAGCTGTTGAAGCAGAACTGTCAGAAGCAGAACTTTGGGAACAGAACTGTGGGAGCGGGCTCTGCCCGCGAATGGAGCACCGCGATCTGCCAGGCACACCTCGGTGAATTCTTCGCGGGCAGAGCCCGCTCCCACAGGGATGTGGCAGGTACCCCACAGGGCAGAGCCCGCTCCCACAGGGATGCGGCAGGTACCCCACAGGGCAGAGCCCGCTCCCTCAGGATGTGGCAGGTACCCCGGAGGGCAGAGCCTGCCTTAAAGAAAATCCCTATATATGGGATTGATAATTATATATTGAGATTTCGATCCGGATGGATTTATAGTCGGCCATCACACACCGCCATTCACTACCAAAAACAAACAAGGTGAAGCGATGCAGCCGCAACTCGTTGCACTCGATTGGGGGACCAGTTCCCTGCGAGCCTATCTGCTCGGCCCCGAAGGCCATGTACTCGACCAGCGCTCGCTGGATCGGGGCATCATGCAGCTGTCTACCATCCCCCGTACCATCTGCGGCGAATCCACCAATGATGGCTTCGAACTGACGTTCGACGAAGCCTGTGGCGACTGGCTCGACGCCTACCCCGACGCTGCCGTGATCGCCTGCGGCATGGTCGGCAGCGCCCAGGGCTGGCAGGAAGTCCCCTATTGCCCAAGCCCTGCCCAGGCCGCCGACGTGGCCGCTGGCATGGCACGGGTACGCACCCTGCGCGGCATCCATGTGCACCTCGTGCCCGGCGTTCTGCAACGCTCGGCGCTGCCCAACGTGATGCGCGGCGAGGAAACCCAGATCTTCGGTCTGTTGCAGTCGCTGCCCCCGGCCGAGCGTGACCAGACCCTGCTGGTCGGTCTTCCCGGCAGCCACTCGAAGTGGGCGAGGGTGGTCGAGCAGCGCATCGAACATTTCGACACCTTCATGACCGGCGAGCTGTTCGCCGCTGCCAGTGCCCACACCATTCTCGGCCGCACCCAGAAGCGCAGTGCGTCGTTCGACAGTGTGGCCTTCGAGCGCGGCGTGGCCGTGGCGATGTCGCCCGAGGGCAGCATTGGTGTGCTGTCGACCATGTTCAGCGCGCGCAGCCTCGGCTTGACCGGCCAGTTGGCCAGCAGCGAGCAGGCTGACTACCTGTCCGGCCTGATGATCGGGCACGAACTGCGGGCGCTGGCCGAAATGCTACGCCAGCGCAGTGGTCTGGCGGCGCTGCCGGCGGTGGTCCTGATCGGTAACGGGGCCTTGTGCCAGCGCTACAGCCAAGCCCTGGCCCTTTGCGGTTTTTCCAGCGTCAGCCAGGCCGAACAGGCCACCGAACGCGGTCTCTGGAGCCTGGCGCTGGCCGCCGGGCTCGTCGCTCAACAGCTCCAAGAGGTTTGACATGCTCAAGCAAGCAATGGCCCAGAACGGGCTGATCGCCATTTTGCGCGGCCTGCGCCCCGAGGAATCGGTGGCCATCGGTGAAGTGCTGTATGACGCCGGTTTTCGCATCATCGAGGTGCCGCTCAATTCCCCTCAGCCTTTCGACAGCATTCGGCTGCTGCGCAACAGCCTGCCCGCCGACTGCCTGATCGGCGCCGGAACGGTGCTGTCGGCCGAACAGGTGCAGCAGGTGAAAGCCGCGGGCGGGCAATTGATCGTCATGCCCCACAGCGATCCAGCGGTACTCAAGGCGGCCAAGGAAGCGGACCTGTACCTGGCGCCGGGCGTGGTGACGCCAACCGAAGCCTTCGCCGCCCTCGCTGCCGGCGCCGATGTGCTGAAACTGTTCCCGGCCGAGTCCCTGACCCCTGCGGTGGTCAAGGCGCTGCTGGCGGTGTTGCCCAAGGGCACGGCGCTGGTGCCGGTGGGCGGGATCAGCCCGGACAACATGCAGCCGTTTTTCGACGCGGGCGTGGCGGGCTTTGGCCTGGGCTCGGGTCTGTTCAAGCCGGGCATGACGGTGCAGCAGGTGGCGGACAACGCCAAGGCGTATGCGCAGGCGTGGCGATCGCTGACGGGCTGAGAGGTGCCGGCTCAGGGTGCGGTGGTGCGGGCCGACGCGGCTTGCACCGCTGCTACAGGGGTGGAAGTCGCGAATTTATTACAGGCGCTTGAGCGTCCATCGAACAAGAGAGACAACAGATGAAAATCACCAAACTCACTACATTCATCGTTCCGCCGCGCTGGTGCTTCCTGAAGGTCGAAACCGACGAGGGCGTGGTTGGCTGGGGCGAGCCGGTGGTCGAAGGCCGCGCGCATACCGTGGCTGCCGCGGTCGACGAATTGTCGGACTACCTGATCGGCAAGGACCCACGCAACATCGAAGACATCTGGACAGTGCTGTACCGCGGCGGCTTCTACCGCGGCGGTGCGATCCACATGAGTGCGTTGGCCGGTATCGACCAGGCCCTGTGGGACATCAAGGGCAAGGCCCTGGGTGTTTCGGTCAGCGATCTGCTGGGCGGTCAGGTGCGTGATCGCATCCGCGTGTACTCGTGGATCGGTGGGGATCGGCCGGCCGATACGGCGCGGGCGGCCAATGAAGCCGTAGCCCGTGGTTTCACGGCGGTGAAGATGAACGGCACGGAAGAACTGCAGTTCCTTGACACCTTCGACAAGGTCGATCGCGCCCTCGCCAGTGTGGCGGCCGTGCGTGATGCGGTCGGGCCGAACGTAGGCATCGGCGTCGACTTCCATGGCCGGGTGCACAAGCCCATGGCCAAGGTGCTGATGAAGGAGCTGGACCAGTTCAAGCTGATGTTCATCGAAGAACCGGTGCTGAGCGAGAACTACGAAGCGCTCAAGGAACTGGCGCCTCTGACCAGCACGCCGATCGCGCTGGGTGAGCGTCTGTATTCGCGCTGGGATTTCAAGCGGATCCTCAGTGAAGGCTATGTGGACATCATCCAGCCCGATGCGTCCCACGCCGGCGGGATCACCGAGACCCGCAAGATCGCCAACATGGCTGAAGCCTATGACGTGGCGCTGGCGCTGCATTGTCCGCTGGGTCCGATCGCGCTGGCGGCTTGCCTGCAGCTGGATGCGGTTTGCTACAACGCGTTCATTCAAGAGCAGAGCCTGGGCATTCACTACAACGAAAGCAATGATCTGCTCGATTACGTCGCCCATCCCGAGGTGTTCGACTACGACAACGGGTTCGTGAAGATCCCGAATGGGCCGGGGCTGGGCATCGAGATCAACGAGGAGTACGTGCGGGAGCGGGCCGAAATTGGCCATCGCTGGCGCAACCCGATCTGGCGCCATGCCGATGGCAGCTTTGCCGAGTGGTGAGAAGACGCTGATATTGCGGCGCGGCCTTCGCGGGCAGAGCCCGCTCCCACACGGATATCGACACCTTTGTGAGAGCGGGGCAGGCGGTGAGCCATCTGCCTGCGAAAGCGTCCGCAAAGGCGCCGCATCACCCTCTACAACTACAATAAGAGGCACCCCATGCACACGCAAACCGCAACCACCGCTCCGGCGCTGGCGACGCCCAGCCGCAAGCGCTTCTTCATCATGGTGCTGCTGTTCATCACCGTGGTCATCAACTACCTGGACCGCAGCAACCTGTCCATCGCCGCACCTGCACTGACCAGCGATCTGGGTATCGATCCGGTGCACGTCGGCCTGATCTTCTCGGCCTTCGGCTGGACCTACGCGGCCATGCAGATCCCCGGCGGCTGGCTGGTGGACCGCGTGCCGCCGCGCATTCTCTACAGTGTGGCCCTGGCCCTGTGGTCCATCGCCACGGTCATGCTTGGGTTCGCTGGCAGCTTCATCGCCCTGTTCGTGCTGCGCATGGCGGTGGGTGCGCTGGAAGCCCCGGCGTACCCCATCAACAGCCGCGTGGTGACGACTTGGTTCCCCGAGCGCGAACGCGCCACTGCCATCGGTTTCTACACGTCGGGCCAGTTCGTCGGGCTCGCTTTCCTGACGCCGGTGCTGGCCTGGCTGCAACACGAATTCGGTTGGCACATGGTGTTCGTCAGTACCGGTCTGGTCGGTATCGTCTGGGCGGTGATCTGGTACGCCGTGTACCGCGAGCCGCGTGATTTCAAAGGCGCCAACGCTGCCGAAATCCAGCTCATCAGCGACGGCGGCGGCCTGGTCGACATGCAGAAATCGGCACGTCAGGCCAAGGCCGGCTTCAGCTGGACCGACCTGGGTATCGTGCTAAGCAAGCGCAAGCTGTGGGGCATCTATCTGGGCCAGTATTGCCTGAACTCGACCCTGTGGTTCTTCCTCACCTGGTTCCCGACCTATCTGGTCAAATACCGCGGGATGGATTTCATCAAGTCGGGCATGCTCGCCTCGCTGCCGTTCCTGGCGGCTTTCGTCGGCGTGCTGTGCTCCGGGTTCTTTTCCGACTGGCTGATCCGTCGCGGCGCGAGCATCGGCTTGGCGCGCAAGCTGCCGATCATCGGTGGCCTGCTGATCTCGACCTGCATCATCGGCGCCAACTATGTGGATTCGACAGCTTTGGTGATTGCCTGCCTGGCGCTGGCGTTCTTCGGCAACGGGTTGGCCTCGATCACCTGGTCCCTGGTCTCGACCTTGGCGCCGGCGCGTCTGCTGGGTCTGACGGGCGGGGTGTTCAACTTCATCGGCAACCTGTCGGCGATCACCACGCCGATCGCCATCGGTTTCCTGGCGACCGGCGACTCGTTCGCGCCGGCGATTACCTACATCGCGGTCACGGCGTTGGTTGGGGCGTTGTCTTATATCCTGCTGGTGGGCAAGGTCGAGCGGATCGAGCTTTGACCGCTTTGCAAGCAGGCGAACATAATGCGCCTGCTTTTTCTCGACGTGAAGGTTGACCATGCAGGACGACATGCCCCCCGCCGCACCGACCGGCACACAGACCCTGCTGCGCGGCCTGGCGGTGATTCAGGCCGTGGCCGGCGGCGCCCGCGATCTCAAGGAGATCGCGCGGCGCATTGGCACCACCCGCAGTACCACGCACCGACTGGCCAGCTGTCTGGTGGACGAGCGCTACCTGCGGGTGTTGCCTCAGGTGGGGTATCTGTTGGGGCCGCGGCTGATCGAGCTGGGCTTTCAGGCGCGGGAGGAGGTGCCGCTGGTGATGCTGGCGACCCCTTGGCTCGATGAGCTGTCGGCGCTGACCGGCGATACCATTCACCTGGCGATTCGCGACGGCGATGAGGTGCTGTACCTGCACAAGACCCCGGGGCGCAATGGCCCGGAGATGCGTTCGCGGGTCGGGCATCGCATGCCGCTGGCGCGCACCGGTATCGGCAAGGCGTTGATGCTCGATGCCAGTGAAGCCGAATGGCAGCGGCTGTTCGAGCAGGGAGAGGCGCTGGCGGCGAAGTCGGCGCTCTGGCCCGACCACCCGCAATTGACCTGGCCGCAGTTCCAGGCCCGTATGCGAACGTACGTCGCGGGACGCTATGCGTTCGATCTGGAAGACAACGAACCCTCGATCCGCTGCGTCGCCGCGCCGATCCGCGACGCCAGTGGGCAGGTAGTGGCCGCGATCAGTGTCGCCAGTACGGTGCCGTACATGCCGCTGGAAAAGATGCATAGCTTGGTGCCAGTGGTGCAGAAAGCCGCCCAGGCCGTCTGCGCCGAACTGGGCGCCAAACCGCAGCCCTAGCCGCCAATCATTTGCATCAGGCCCACCGTATACACCGCCGACGCGGCTTGCGCCGCTGCTACATGGGGGTGTGTCTGTGGGAGAGGGGCGGGCGGGTGTGGGAGCGGGCTCTGCCCGCGAAGGGGCCTTGCGGTGCATCAGGCCCACCGCATACACCGCCGACGCGGCTTGCACCGCTGCTACAGGGGGAGTGTGTCTGTGGGAGAGGGGCGGGCGGGTGTGGGAGCGGGCTCTGCCCGCGAAGGGGCCTTGCGGTGCATCAGGTCCACCGCATACACCGCCGACGCGGCTTGCGCCGCTGCTACAGGGGGGGTGTGTCTGTGGGAGAGGGGCGGGCGGGTGTGGGAGCGGGCTCTGCCCGCGAAGGGGCCTTGCGGTGCATCAGGCCCACCGCATACACCGCCGACGCGGCTTGCGCCGCTGCTACAGGGGATTGGGGTGTTTGTGGGGGCGGGGTCTGCGCACAAGAAAGGCCCCTGACAGGAGGGGCCTCATGAGGGCATGCGGGAAACAGCGGGCGGTCAGTTCAGGCCGAGTTTGCCGCGCAGGGTGGAGAGGTCTTCGGCGAGGGTGTTGACCGGGCCGATCAGGGCTTTGCGGTCGTTTTCCTTGACTTTGTCGTAGGTTTCGAAACCGCCGTCCTGGGTCTTGTACTTGGCCAGGATCTTGTCCACGGTGGCGAAGTTCTTGTCGACTTTGGCGGCGAACGCCTTGTCCTGGCTTTCGATCTGCGGGCGGAACAGGTCGACGATCTTCTTCGCACCATCGATGTTGCCCTGGAAGTCATACAGGTCGGTGTGGCTGTAGCGATCTTCCTCGCCCGACACCTTGGTCGCCGCCACTTCTTCCAGCAGCGCGGCAGCACCGCCGACCACTTTTTCCGGCGGGAAGGTCAGCTCGGCGATGCGGTTCTGCAGGTCCTTCACGTCCTTGAGCAGGCCGTCGGCCAGGGCATCCAGACCCTTGGTGGTGTTTTCCGAGTACAGGCTGTATTCCAGGCGATGGAACCCGGTGAAATCTTCTGCCTTCACACCGGCTTCATGATCGTCGACCCGGGAGTCGATCGACGCATCCAGATCACTGAACAGCTCGGCGATCGGCTCGATCGCTTCGTAGTGAACGCGGGTCGGTGCGTACAGCTTCTTGGCGGTGGCCAGGTCGCCCTTCTTGATCGCGTCGGTGAATTTGGCGGTTTCCACGGCCAGTTGGTCGACCTTTTCGGTCACGTAGATCTTGTAGTCCGAAACCGGGCCCACCAGGTCCAGGGGCGACTGGGTCGCGGCAAAGGCCGAGAGCGGCGCGTTCAACAGGCCTAGGGTCAGCAGCAGAGCGAGTGGCGTCTTTGTCATGAGGGGTTCCCCGGTGGTCTCAAGTGGTCAAGCGTTGGTCGTGGTGGTTCTGGTCGCGTCGAGCAGGCTGCGGCCGATGAAGTCCTGGGCGCCGGTCACCCCCGGCAAGGTGAAGAAATAGCCGCCGCCGACGGGCTTGAGGTATTCCTCGAGCGGTTCGCCGTTGAGGCGGGTCTGCACGGTGATGAAGCCTTTTTCCAGATCCGCCTGGTAGCAGACGAACAGCAGGCCCATGTCCAGCTGGCCGTTCTTGTTCGCCCCGTTCGAGTAGTTGAACGGGCGGCGCAGGATCAGGTTCTGCTGCGACGCAGCCGTGCGCGGGTTGGCCAGGCGGATGTGTGCGTCCAGCTTGGTGATCTTGCCTTCGGGGTCCTTGGCGTAGTCCGGCACATCGCTTTCGAGCCGGCCATCCATGGGTGCGCCGGTGGTCTTCACCCGGCCGAAGATGTTTTCCTGCTCCTGCAGCGGGGTGCGGTCCCAGCGTTCGACGAAGTTGCGGATGATGCGCACCGCCTGATAGCTGCCGTGGGCGGCCCAGGCGGGTTCGTCGCTGTCGGGCTGCACCCACACCAGGGTGTTCATCAGCCGGTTGTCGTTGGAATCCGGGTTGGCCGAGCCGTCACGAAAGCCGAGGAAATTGCGCGCGCTCTGCTCGGGTTCGCCCGGTTTGGCGGGCGCTTGCGGCGGTACGGTGCCTTCCTGCTTCCAGCGCACGAACAGCAGGTCGGGCAGGTTCTTGACGATGTCACGCAGGGCGTGAATGTTGCTGTCCGGCGTGTTGGCACAGAACTGCAGGGTCAGGTCGCCGTGGCACTGATCGGCTTCCAGTGCGTCGTTGGGGAAGCCGACCATCCGCGACAGGCGCTTGGGCTTGACGTCGGTGAGGCCGAAGCGCTCGTCGAACAGCGACTCGCCCACCGACACGGTGATGGTCAGGTTGTCCGGCACCACCACCGGGCCGAGGATGCCCGAATCCAGGGGAGGCAGCTTGGGGTCGACCTGAGCGACGGGGCCGCCGGTCATCAGAAAGCGGATGCGCTCGTCCAGGGTGCGGAACAGGCGCTCCAGGTCTGCGCGGTCACTGGCCAGGACATCGAAGGCGACCATCATACCAGCGGCCGGTCGTGGCGTGACGATGCCGGCCTGGTGCTGGCCCTCGTAGTCGTGGCGGTCCTGGGTCTTTTCACTTTTCGGTGCTTCGGTGACCTTGGCGGCGGGGGCCGCCATCGCCGGACAGCTAAGCCCCGCGCCGGCCAGTGCCGCGCCGGCAGCGCCCAGGCCCAGCAGCACGCGCCGACGCTGGGCGTCGACCGGTGAATTCGGGTTGTCGGTGTTGCTCATGATCGTTGACCTCGTATCTTTTCCATTCGCCGCACGTGTGGCTGCGTCGGGCTTTATCGCGGCCAGCCAATCACACTGTGGAGACCGCCGACGCGGCTCGCGCCGCTGCTACAGAGATCGCGCTCAAACCTTGTCCGGTCTCACCGCGTTCAGTCAGCCATAGCGCGTAAACCGCGACGCGGCTCGCGCCGCTGCTACAGGGTGGAGAGGCCAAGGGCGGGGTCGATGCCGTCGAGGGCATCGGCCAGGGCCTTGGCTTGCGCGGCAATCTGCTGGCGTTGTTCGGCGCTGACCGTTTCGTAGCTTTGGTAACCGTCGCCGCTGCGCAGGCTCGCCAACTGCATGGCCAGTTCGTCCGCTGCGGCATCGATGCCCGGCAGCAACTCGGCCGCCGACTTGGCCAACAGCGGACGCAGCAGGTCGATGACCTTGCGCGCGCCTTCCAGGTTGGCAGCGAAGCCATTCAAATCGGTATGGCTGTAGCGCTCTTCCTCACCGTTGGTGCGAATGTCCGCCAGCCCACGCAGGTTGCGCGAGACGATGTTCACCAGTTGTTCGGGCGGCAGCGGTTGAGCCAGCAGTTGGCGTTTCAATTCGGTGACGTCGGCCGCCAGTTTCTTCGCCACCGGTGCCAGGCCATCCAAGGTGTTCTGTTTGAACAGGCCGTATTCCAGGCGGTGGAAGCCGCCGAAGGCCGGGTCCTGCTCACGCTTTTCGTAGTAGTCCGCGCGGGCGTTGATGGCATTGTCCAGCTCGGCCAGACGCTGCGCGGCGGGCGCGATGCGTTGATAGGCGGCGCGCGCCGGTGCATACAGATGGCGCGCCTGTGCCAGATCACCGGCAACGATGGCCTGGTTCAACGCATCCACGGCGCGGATCAGGCCGCTGCCCTGGGTCGCCAGGTACACCCGGTATTCCGACAGCGGGCCGACGAAGGCCACCATCGACGGCCGCGCTTTGGCGGCTGCATCGGATTCGGCCGTAGGCGTCACCTTCAACGTGCCGCGAGGGTTGCTGAGCAGACCGCAGGTGATCTGATAGTCACCCGGCTGCAGGTTGGCGTTGATCACCTGGCTCAGGCCGGGCGCGATGTTCTCGCGCTCCTCGACCACCAGCACGCCGTCGAGGATTTCCCATTCCACGGCGCGCTCGGAACGGTTGACGATGCGAAAGCTGTTGCGCCCGGCAGCCACGGTCAGTGAGGCCGGCTCACAGTTGTGTGGATGGATGTTCACCACGATTTCGTTCTGGGCACTGGCCTGACGTTTGTTCGAAGCGACTTGCGAGGCGTAGTAGAACAGGCCGCCGGCGGCGATCATCACGACCACCGACCCGGCGAGCGCCAGACGCATCAGGCGCGGCGGCGCGCCATTGACTGGATTGGACATGGAGGCCTTACTGATGAGTGGCAGGGGAGGAGGGAACCGGCGTCGGCGCGGCATGGGGCATGAAGAACACCACCAGTGCCACGACCAGATAGATCAGGTACGCGCCCAACGTGCTGACGGTGGGAGCATCCTGATAGCCGAACATGCCGGCCAGCACCGATCCGGTCGGACCGTCCATGGGCAGCGTGGCGCTGATGTCGAAGACCACGGTCTGCAAGCTGTTCCAGACCCCGGCTTCGTGCAGGGCCATCACGGAATTGGCGAGAATCCCGGCCGCTACCACCAGGATGAACAGACCCGTCCAGCGAAAGAACAGCGACAGGTTCAGGCGCATGCTGCCCGAATAGATGGCGAAGCCGACCGCCACCGCGACCAGCAGGCCAAGCAGGGCGCCGATGGGCGCGCCAGGCCCTTCGCTCTGTTGAAAAACCGCGAGCAGGAAAAACACGGTTTCCAGGCCTTCACGGGCGACCGCAAAGAACACCATGGCAATGAGCGCGGCAACCTGATGGCGAGAGCCGGTCAGGGCCTGGTCCAGCGCGGCCTGCAACGAATGCTTCACGCAACGGGCGACCTTGCGCATCCAGAACACCATGGAGGTGAGGATGACCACGGCCACCAGGCCGATGAGCGCTTCGAACAATTCCTGTTGTTTCTGCGGAAATTCCGCGCTCATCAATTCCAGACCACCGCCCACCAGCAGGGCCACGGCTGCGGCCAGGAAGACGCCGATCCAGACCGCTGGCATCCATTGACCACGGCCGGTCTGTTGCAGGTAGCTGGCGATGATGCCAACGATAAGCGCGGCTTCAATCCCTTCGCGCAGCATGATCAAGAATGGAACCAGCACTTCGCACCGTTCGAGGAGTAATAAGGATGCTAACTTGTAACATAATGATACTCATTATTGAACAGAGCGCTTGATCTTTGCGCCGAGCGGAAGCTGAACAAATCTTCAGGATGGCGGAGCGAACCTTCGGGCCGCGCCGCCATTTAGGCATCAACCCGTGGTGCCGTACACCTCCTGGCCCAAGCGCAGTACCAGCAGCGTCAATGAATCCGCGTTCGCCAGGATGATCTTCGCGCGCACCTCCGGATTGCCTCGAAAGGCCACCCTGGCTTCGGCCAAGGTCGACTGGCCGGACAACTTGAGGATCATTTCCCGCTGACGCCCATCGTAGTGGCGAAAATCACGACGACCGTTGGTACCGCGCCGGGTGAACAGTTTCGTGTCCGGGGTGCTCAAGGACAATGCCTCGTGCCGTACCCGGTTCAGGCTATGGGCGTAGAGCTGTGCCTGGCTGTGAGGCCCGCCCAGCGTGTCGTGTTGTTCGAGCAGTGGCCTGAAGCTGTCCATGTAGGCGATGTCCACGGTCTTGAGTACCTGATGGCTGACTTCATGCAGCAGTGAAGAGGCCTGGTGATGCAGGAACATGTCGTTCTGGCTGCGGTGGAGGTCCGAGTAGAGGATGGTTTCCGGCGGCAGGACGTAAAACTCTTCGGTAAGGAAGATGCGCTTCTGCGGATCGGTTTCCCAGACGAACGCGTGGGTGCCGTTGTGCCGTTGCTTGTTCAGCCCCACCCAGTAGCGGGGCGAGGATTGCGGGTCCAGACCGGGGGTTGTGAACTCGCTGAGCAGGCGCAGGCAACTGCTGCGAATCTGATGCAGCATGGCCGGTGTCACATCGACCTCGAATATGTCGGTGAGTACGGCGTTGGTTTCAGCGGCGAGCGGTACATGGGGCGCGGTTTGATTCAGGTTGGCCAAGGCGTTGCGCAGGCATTCCACGCTGTGGGCGTGGGCCTCCACCAGCTGCCGATGCCGCCGAGGATACTGCCGGCGAATCTGCAGAGCGCCTTCGGCCTGGGTCACGAACAGATCCGTCAGGTTCTGCTCGGCCACCCATATGTCATAGTGCTCGACGATGGAATAGCCGCCGCCCATCCGCACCACTTCGGCATCCACTCGCCACTTCTGCTGTTCATCGAGCTCAAGGTTCGGGCCGTCGCCTTGAGGGCTGATGATCTTCAAGCCAACGTCGGCGTCCGCCACCTCGTACACTCGACCACTGACGACGGCATAGCGGTGTTTGCCGTCGGTACTCTTGTAAAGGTTGAGCAGCGGGTCGAAGTGCAGCTCGGAGAGCACCACATCGGTGGCCTGGGCATTTTTCAAGGCGGTCAGCCCGGATGTCCCCAGCACGCCTTGCTGGGATGCCGCCATTTCGTCGGAAGGCCGGCGCTTGGACGGCTCACGCCACTCCAGGTCGTCCAGGGCTTGCCGCGACCCCACGACAGACGCCAAGGCCGCCACGAGGTCGGCTACCGCTTCTCCCCATTTCCGTTCCTTGGCGGCTTCCACCGAATCGCGGACCAGCACAATGCCCTGATACAGCGCCACCAGCGAGGCCACGGCACTGGGCAGCATGACCGAGCCTTGCTGCAAACCCAGTTCCAGCAGACGGCAGAACGCGTTCCAGGTGGCCTCGCCAGCCGACAAGGTTTGCTCCTTGGCGGCCAGCTGGATCAATTTCAGGGTGTCTTCGAAAATCAGAAACAGCGCATTGCCGGTGTAGGGTTTGTCCGACAAGGTAATCGAAGGCGGGCGGCCCGGGCGTTGGCCATCGCTGACTTCGGTGGTCCATGGAATATGGGGCTCCCGGAAACCGCCGTGCTGGTAGCGTTCCTTGGCCTGTGCCGGAAGGCGCGACATGATCAGCGCCTGCAGGCTGGCGTCGGTTTTCACCTGGGCGAGCAGGCTGGCGCGGTCGGCGTACTCGAGCAACGTCTGTTCCCCACCGTAGGCGCTGTACAACACGACCGGCCCTGCCGCCTTGTCGTCGGGCGCGAACAGGAACATCGCGCAGGCCATGTCAGCGGCAACGTCAGTGTCCGGGATCAAGCCAAATGGCGCAATGATGACGTTGTGACGGTGCAGCGGTTCACGCGCCAGCCCGTCGGGCATCTCCATGACCTGCTCGATCAGGTTGACGGCCTCGTTGCTCAGCTTGCCCTGCATCTGCCGTTCGGCGGCGTAGCGCAGCATCTGCGGCGGTACCCCCCGGGCGAACAGGCGGCGGCGTTCGGCATAGTCGGCATTCGTGGGAGCGAGCCGTTCGGCAAGCATGCTGCGATAGGCACCACCGATGTCGGCTTGGTCCACCAACGTGCGGATCTGGTGTGTGCTTGGGGTGGCAATGGTTTGGCTGGGTGGGTCCAGCACGATGGTCATCGCACTGCTCAACGAGCCGCCGAACTGGTCGACTGCCCACTGCGTCAGTGACTGGGTGACACCGGCGGCACTGCCCAGCGCGATACCGCCACCGGCACTCAAGCCCCCGCCGCTGGTATCGGTCAGCGTGATCTGCACCCGATCGGGATTGTAGGGCCCTTGCGGCCAGGCCTTGAGCATGGCCTCTTTGAGGCGGTCTCGGGAGAAATCCAGGATGTAGGGTATGTTGGCCAGGTAGTTACCCTGAGCATCGGTGGTCGATGCGCAGCGTCGCAAGATTTCGGTGTAGCGCGTGATCTGTTCTTTGGAGGCGTATTTCAGCCAGCCAGGCAGCAGTTCCACCAGTTGGCTATTGGCGATTTCGGTGCCCAGCCATTCAAGCGCCGCTGCCAGGGTGTCGTCGCTGTGCTCGAAATCGGTATTGCCCTGCATGAGTTGGGTGGAAAAGTGGCAGTCGATGCCAAGCTGCAGGTTGCTCCTCAAGTAAACCAGGCGTCGATTGAATTCCAGGGCACACAACTCGGCGATGAAATCACCGCGCAGGGCATGGGTCGTCAGGTCGGACGCGCCCCCCAGGCTGGCGTTGTCCTGAATAGGGCCTGCGCGGTCCCGGAAGTAGCGACCGCTGCCCAGATTTCGCGATCTTGACGGGTGAGTCACGACGGTGGCGACGGTCTCCTTCATCTGCTGGGCAGAGCTGAACGCCCGCAGGCCATCGTGGGTCGACCACATCAGCACCGGGCCTTCGGGTTGCGAGCGCTGATGAATGAGCACCAGATTGCTCAGCACGACCTCACTGCCATCGCTGCGCGCGCGCAGGCACAGGCTTTGCACGTCCACGTCCAGTGCATTGCGCAATGCCGCCGTCGGTCGATCCAGCGCAACGGCCAGCCAGTCGAGCATCTTCTCGTCGATTCGCCCTTCACGCCGCGCCGACGCCAGACCGATGCGCAGGCAACGTTCGGTGATGGCTCGCCGCTGCCCCTGCAGGTCGTAGGTGCCGCGGTAATGCCCGTAGGGGGTGGTGTCATGGCGAGCGGCCAGGCGCGCAAATGCACGAGGCACGTGTCGGCGTTGCTCGCCGATCAGGCGTTCCATCTGCAGGATGTCGGGCCATTGCAGGGTGTTGCCACGGGCGTCCAGCACCGCGTCGACACTGGACAGTGCCTGAACGATAGCGCCGCTGCAGCGCTCCAGAAAGTAGTCCACCAGGCTGATCGACGACAACTGCGGCGAGCCGGCGATACGCAAGTGCAGCTGATCAACGGGCAGCGTCGACTGGATCGCCAGCAAACCGGGCGCCAGCAACTGTTGCACTCCCTTGACCAGGCTCAGTGAGCGCTTGCGCTGCCCATCCAGTTGACGTTGCATGGCGTGCAGTTCCCGCAGCCAGGTCTGGCTGGGCGGCCCGCTCGGCTCGTCGACCGCCGGGGTGGCGGGGGCGGCGTGCTCCACTGTCTCGCCCAGCCAGGCCAGATTGGGCTGGAGCAGATCATGGAGTGCCGTGGCCCGGGCCATGGCGGACAACGGATTGCCGCGCAGCTGGGCTGGCATGTCGAAGCAGTCCTGAACGCGGCGGCGCTGCAGATCGATGAAGCCATCGGCGAGGGCTTGCCACGGGCTGCTGGTGAGGGGCGTCAGCTGCGCCCCGGGAACGATGGTGGCGTTGAACAGCTGGCGCTGGCTGGCAATGATTCTTGGACTGCTGGGGGCTTGGGCGATCAAGGTGTCGAAATGCCGGCTCAAGGCCCTGAAGTCGCTGCACAGCGTGAAGCCCTGGTCGCAGCTGTACAGCCAGTGTCCCAGTGCGGCATCGTTTCTATCGCTGATCACCAGCACCCCAGGCCAGGGCACTGCACGGTCGGTTTTAACCGGATCGGCGGCGAAGCTCAGGCTTTGCAGCACGATGTCCGCACGCGGCTTGTCTTGCGCTGCGTCCATCAGCAACGCTCGCTGCGCCGGGGTGTAGCCCAGATGTGCCTGGATCTCCAGCACCGCGTTCAGGTAGCTGTGCTTCAGGTGTCGGGCCAGTAACGTGCGGTAGGTCGACGCCGAAGACGACGGCGTGGAAGCCCAGAAAGCGACCAGCGCTTGATCGAAAGCCCCTGGAAGTTTCGCCACGGTGCTCGCGATGGTCGCGTTGTACGTGGCCGTTTCAGTGGCGCTGAGGGCCTGGCCGTACACGCCGATGAAGTGATGTTCCACGGACGGGCTGCCACGACCGGTCAGCCTGTCCAGACCGACATCGATCAGGTTCTGGGTGGTCTCGACGGTTCCAGGGGTGCCCACCCGGCGCTGTATGCGGTGCAGGGCCGGGACGATCGGGTCGCTTGCCGGCAGGGCAGTGCGCAGGGCGCGGGTCAACTCCTGATCCAGCACGGTGCGTAACGCCGGTACGCTCTGCAAACACGCCACCAGGGGCTTGAGCCGCTTGGCATGGGCCTGGATGATCGCGTCCATCCAGCGTTGGAACGGCGTCCTGGACACCGACAGCCAGCGCGCGTAAGCCCCCTCCAGGTCGGGTCCGGTACCAGGCTCGAGCAGGGCCGCTTCAAGTTCACGGCGAGTGAAAAAGGGCAGTATCCCGGCCATCGGGGAGTAGAAATAGACGGCCGGGTTGGTGATGTCGGCATGGGCGATCATCAGACCGCTGAAGATACCGGGCGCCGCATTGGTCAACAGGCTGATGCGCATGTCACTGGGCAGACTGGGCTGTTCGGGCAACCGCCGCAGCCAGTCGTGCTCGATGACGCTCAAGCGTTCATCCTGCAGGGCTTGCAGCAATTGGCGGGACATGCGCTGCGCCAGCGATCGGGCATGGAACCAGGGCAGGGTGTTGGACATCGGGCGGACTCCTTGTGGTGCGAGCCGGTCCTTGCCAGCTCGCGGAGCGCCTACGCTAGAACCTGTCCGGTCCGGGGAAGCTGTAGATATGTGTAACCTGGGATCGCCGCCTGGGCACGTCCAGATACAAAAACGCCCCGGCACTGGCCGAGGCGTCTGGTCTCACCGCAATCGATCAGACCGGGAACAGTTCGCTCAGCTTCATGGCCAGCATCATGTCGCCTTCGGCGCGCAGCTTGCCGCCCATGAAGGCCTGCATGCCGTCGGTTTCGCCGCTGACGATGCCCTTGAGGGTTTCGCTGTCCATGACCAGAGTGACGTTGGCGTCCGGATTTTCACCTTCCTCCAGTTCGCAGGTGCCGTCCTTCACGTGCAGCGCGTAGTGCTTGTCTTCGTCGGTGATGTTGAAACCGAAGACCAGGTCCAGACCTTGGGCGGCGGCTGGATTGAACTTGGCTTTCATGGCTTGTACGGCGTCGGCTACGGAGGTCATGGTGCGTTCCTTTTGTTGGAAGGGTGCGGCGATCGCGCAATCTTGGGAGGGCCAAGGCTCGATGTGACAGTGAAAGTCTTCCGAGGGTAGGGGGGGCATCGACAGCTGTCAACGAAAAATCATACGTGCGTTTGAAAGGCTTGTTTGATGCCGATCGTTTCACGGCTGGCCCAAGGCTTTGCCCCCCGGTATGCTGGGCCCATTCAATCGCCCCCTGGTTTGGCGGGCGTCATGCATGTAAGGAGTCACCGTGGAGTTTCTTGCCGATTACGCCGGTTTTCTGATCCGGACCGTCACCTTGGTCGTTGCCATTCTGGTGGTGCTGGCCGCGATTGCCTCGCTGCGTGCCAAGGGCCGGCGCAAACCGGCTGGCCAGTTGCAGGTCAGCAAGCTCAACGACTTCTACAAGGGCCTGCGCGAGCGGCTCGAAGCCGGGCTGTTCGACAAGGACAAGCTCAAGGCCTTGCGCAAGGAACAGGCCAGGACCGACAAGAAAGCCAGGAAGAAAAAGCCCGACAGCAAGCACCGGGTGTTCGTCCTGGACTTCGATGGTGACATCAAGGCCTCGGCCACCGAGAACCTGCGTCATGAGATCACCGCCGTGCTGACCCTCGCGACGCCCAACGACGAAGTCGTGCTGCGCCTGGAAAGCGGCGGCGGCATGGTTCACAGCTATGGCCTGGCGTCCTCGCAACTGGCGCGCATCCGCCAGGCCGGTGTGCCGCTGACCGTGTGCATCGACAAGGTCGCGGCCAGTGGCGGCTACATGATGGCCTGCATCGGCGAGAAGATCATCAGCGCACCGTTCGCCATCCTCGGCTCCATCGGCGTGGTGGCGCAGTTGCCCAACGTCAACAAGCTGCTGAAGAAGCACGACATCGATTTTGAAGTGCTGACGGCGGGTGAGTACAAACGCACCCTGACCGTGTTCGGCGAGAACACCGAGAAAGGCCGGGAAAAATTTCAGGAAGACCTGGACGTCACTCACAAGCTGTTCAAGAGCTTCGTGGCCCATTACCGGCCGCAGTTGTCCATCGATGACGTCGCCACCGGTGAAGTCTGGCTGGGCGTGGCGGCGCTGGACAAGCAACTGGTGGATGAGCTCAAGACCAGCGATGAGTACCTGGCCGAGCGCGCCAAGCAGGCTGAAGTCTTTCATCTGCATTACGCCAAGAGCAAAAGCCTGCAGGAGCGGGTCGGTCTGGCGGCCAGCAGTTCGCTCGAGCACGTGGCGAGCAAGGCCTGGGGCAAGCTCACCCAGCAGCGCTTCTGGTAACGGTCAGCCTTATGTAGTGCAGAACCCGATGTAAACCTTGCTCCACTGATTGCCCGGGAGTCTTTCGCTGCCGGGCAATCTTTCTGGAGCCGTGTCGTGACCCCGCAAATCCCTTCTCCGAGTCCAGGCACTGTGCCTGCGAACCATGATCTTGTCGCTCGCCTGCTGCCCGCCTGGCTGACCCGTGCCAGCGTCCAGGGCCGTGCCGAGTACCAGCAGGCACTGACCCTCAGTCATGCCGCGCAGTTCCGGGTGCGAAGCTTGATGAACACCGTCAAGCCGCCCGCCACCTTCGCCGCCGAGCGTCTGGCTCCGGCCTTGCGTTCGCGCTTCAATCAGGACGTGGACCTGAACGGCACGCAATGGGTCCGGTTCGAGTACAGCTACGGCATCGACCGCCGCGTGACCTCCGTGCGCCGTCAGAGCTTGCTCGAAGTGGCCATGGCCAACTTCGGGCCCGAGGAAAGTGAACCGGGGGCTTATGACAGCGATACCTTGCTGGTGCCGGCCCGCGCCCTCAAGTTGGAGGTGGGACCCCGGTTGGCCTGGCGTCTGGACCGTAGCCAGGTGCTGTCCATCACACCCGAACAGTTTGCTCGTGCCTGCCGGGAAATCGATCTGGGCCAGGCCTATCAAGAGCATGTGCAGCAGGTCTTTCACACCGACGAGTCGAACGCTGGCAGTGCACGCGAACGGCTGGAAGCCAGCTTTCGCAGTGATCTGAAAGCACAGATGGCCCGTTCGCTGCTGCGCGGTGACATCACGGCCCAGTGTGAACAGGTGCTGCAGCAATTGTTGCGCGGGCCTTCCAGCGACGTCAGTTGGAACGGCACGCCGGTCGTGGTTTCCGGGGTGCGCGCCTTGGTCACCTGGTTCAGGAGCGGCACGGTGTTGTCGGGCATGTTCGTGGTTCAGGCATCTGCCAGCGCCGATGCGGCGTGTGTGGTCTATCTGCCAGGTGATCCGGACTCGCCTCTCAAGCAATACACCAGCGTGCAGGCGTTCGCCGACGCATTGCGCGAAAAGCTGCGGCGCCCCGGTTATGCCGACTATTTTGCGCGGTTCATCTGCGAGGCGGAGCGCCATGGCTTCTTCGAGCGTTTGAACGACACGTTGCGGCCCGAAGCGTTTTCCCTGTGGACGCCCAAAGGCCGGGTCGATGACCCGAACGCCGATATCGGCGTGCGACTCGAGCCCCGTGTCGGTGGTGTGGTCGAGCGCCTGTACGAAGATGCGTTGGGCATGCTTGTCGCCAACGCGCGGACCTTCGTGGTGCCCACTGCCGAGGTCGACCGGGCTGCCCGTGAGGCGCGTCTGCTCAAGTACCTGGAGTGGGGTACCACGCTGCTCAATGCGTCGGCGTTCTTCGTTCCTGGCATCGGTGTATTGATGGCCGCCGTTGGCACCGCCCAGTTGCTGGGCGAGGTGTTCGTGGGCATCGACGATTGGGAGCACGGGCAGACCCAGGAGGCCCTGGATCACCTGTTCAGTGTGGCCGAAAATGCGGCCTTGATCGCCGCCACCTCGGCGGCCGAGATCACCTTGGCACGCTCGCCCTTCGTCGAGGGGATGCTGCCGGTGGTCGACCGCCACGGCGCGACACGGTTGTGCAACCTGAAACTGACCGATTTTGCCAGCCCCGAACCCTTGCCCGTGCATCTGCAAGCGGACCCTGCTGGCCAGTATCGGCAGGGGGCTGACCGCTATATCAAACTGGACGGCATTGCGTACCGGCAGAGCGAGGACGTCGAGCTCGGCCGCTGGTACCTGGAACATCCCGACCCCCAACGGGGATTGCGGGTGGCGCTCGAGCACAATGGCGAAGGCGCCTGGCGGGCGGCCCATGAAGACCCGACCACATGGAACGTCGAACAGGCCATGAGCCGCTTGGGGCCGGTGTTCGAGGGGTTTACGCCAGGCACGCTGCAGCGCATCCGCCAAGTCACGGGGATCTCCGCCGCGCAGATCCGTCAGATCCACGTCCAGGGTTTGCCACTTCCGGCAACCCTGCGCCTGGTCGCCGCTGACGTTCGCGCCGCTCAGGGGATGAAGTCGCAACCTCATGAGTGGCCCGCCGAGCATGCCGCCGCCGCGCTGCGTCGCGACTTTCCGCGCCTGCCCTGGGAGCTGGGCGAAGCGCTGTATCGTCAGGCCAACGCGCAGGAGCGCCTGCAACTGACGCAGCGCCAGCGAGTCCCCCTGCGGTTGGCGCTGAAGGCCCATGAGGGCATACGCGAGGCCAACCTGAACCGTGCCATCGGCGGGCTGGTGTGGCCGTCCATGGCCAACCCTGCCACCGCCAGGCTACGCCAGGGACTGCTCGATCTGCTGCCTGAACGCGAACGTGCAGCCGCCACCGCTCAACGCATCATTCAACTTGCGCTGGCCGACCGCGAGCGTGCCGCGCGCCTCATCGGCCAGCGTCGGATGCCCGCTTTCAACGGGCCGGAGCGGTTGGACGACGGCAGGATCGGCTATCGCCTCAGCGGCCGCGGCCGTCCTGCACAAGCGCCAGCGTTGCCTCATATGGCGGCAGACCTCGAGCAGGCTCGCCACGAGGCGGAGGGCGCACGACTGGAGGCTGCCTTGAACCAGTGGGCCCTGCAGCCGGCGACCGTAGCGGACGAAAATGGCAACCCGGCGCCTGTGGACCCGGCGCATCGCACCCTGGCCGCACAGCGCCTGCGCGATGCCTGGCATCGTCAGGCGCCGCTGGCAGAGGGGCTGGCAGGCGATCCGCCGCAGTATTTCCTCGACCTATCGGAGCTGCGGGTCGGCGCTTTGCCGGCATTGACGGTCGATTTCAGTCATGTGTCCTACATCACCCTGGAAGGCGCTGGACTCGAAAGTTTGCCGACGGGCTTTCTGCTGAATTTCCCCACCCTCACCGTGCTTGACCTGCAAGGCAATCTGCTCAGCGAAATCCCGGCCGAGGTGGCCGCGTTACCGTACCTGGAATCCCTGACGCTGGAGAACAACCGGCTGAGGGCGTCGCCGACGATGTTCGATGCCCTGCGCGGGCTCGATCGACTGCAAGCGCTGGTGCTGCGCAACAATCCGGTGCGTCTTCCGGCACCGGCGGTACAGGCATTGAGCGATCTGACGTCGCTGCGCTACCTGGTGCTCAGCGGCACCGACACTGTTGCCATGGCCGAGCACCTGCCCACCTTGGCTCGGCTGACCCAGCTGGAAAACCTCTGGCTGAGCGACAACAATCTACGACTGACGCCGGCCGCCATGCAGGCGTTGTGTTCGCTGCCGCTGCTGGACTACCTCGACCTGTCCGGCAATCCGTTGGGCGAGCACCTGGACCTGGCGGGGCTGCCCGTGATCGGCGCCCTCAACCTGCGGGCCTGCGGCCTGACGCAGTGGCCTCGGGGGCTGACGCAGCTGATGTCCCGTGAGCCTTTGACGCTGCGCCGCGTGGCGCTCGACAACAACGCTATCGTCGACGTGCCGTCACTGACCGAACTTGCCTTCTTTCAGGAAGAACCGCAGGTGGCAACGCCCTTGATCATCTCCTATGCCGGGCTCAGCGAGCTCAGTGTCCGGCGGCTGCAGGCGGTGGGCGTTTCCTTCAAGTACCTGGACATACTGGCCGCCGCAGCCAGTCCCGAGAGACTGCAGCGACTCCGTGATCTTCGCGCACACCCTCGGTCGACGCGCTTCATCCAGTTGCTCGACCGCCTCGGCGAAACCGCCGACCAGGCGCTCGTGCCGGACAATCTGGCCAGTCGCGCCTGGGCTGTGATCGATGCCGCCGCCCAGTCGCCCGTGTTGCGTGACGAGTTGTTCCTGCTCGCCCAGCGCCCGGACGCCTGTGGCGATCAAGTCATCGCGCTGTTCAATGATCTGGAGGCACAGCTGCTGTTCGCCAGGGCCAACGATGCCACCTTGGACGGCCCGCAGCGGGCCACCGAGCTGCTCGCGACTTCGCGCAGCCTGTTCCGGCTCAACCAGGTTGAATCGCTGGCCCGTGCCGAGGCGCAGCGACGTGTGCAAGCGCGGCAGATCGAGCCGGACGAGTTCGAGGAGGTCGAGGTGCTGCTGGCCTACCGCATCGGCCTTGCGCAACGCCTGGAGCTGCCCAACCAACCCCATGGCATGCTGTTCGCCAATATCGAGCCGGTCACGGCGCAGCAGCTCGATGCCGCGGCGCAGCAGGTTCATCAGGCCGAAACGCGGGAGGCTTTGCTGGAGTGGCACATGGTGCAGGACTACTGGCTGGGCTACCTGCGCCGCGCGTTCGCCGAGCGGCTGAGCCAGACCCTGGCGCCTTTCGTCGCACGGCAGCAGGCGCTGGAAGCGGCACCCTACGATGACGGGTACGACGAGCGACTGGTGGCGCTGCAAGTGGAGCGACACGCCGCCGAAGCAAGTCTGTTGAGGGCACTGACCGAACACGCCATGGACGGCTGAGCGGGCACACACCTATCTACCTCAACCACAGCGTGGGGCTTTGTTCCACTGGCGCTCTGCCCGCTACACCCCGTGGCGGGCATTGCCATGGAGCACAAGCATGACCCTTGATTCTGCCGTGACCGGCGAAGCGGCTTCCCACCAGGCCCTGATCGAAGCGGTGTTGCCGTCGTGGTTGACGGCGGCGGCACCGGCGTTGCGCGAGGCTTATTTCGCCAGTTCGTTGCTCAGTGTGCGGTCCAGTGCGGATGCCGCCCAGGTCAGCGCGCGCTTGCAGACGCCTGCCGCGTTCTGCGCGCCGTTGTTGCAGGCAGCGCTGCAAAAGGCCTACCCGACGCTTGCGCTGGACGTGAACAAGCACGAACTGATTCGCATGGTGCGCACCCGTGACGGGCTGACCACCCAACTGACGCCCAGGCACCAAACCCTGCTCGAAGCGGCCTTGCAGAACTTCCTGCCTGCCGAAGCGAGGCCCGGGGGGCTGGAGGAGGGTACGGTCATCCTGCCGGTTGGCGTCTTCGGTTTTACCCTCGATGACGACGGCAGCCTGGTGTATCGCTACCCGGACAGCGCGCGGGTCAAGCTTGAGGTGCATGATTTCGCAGCCCTGGTCCGCAAGCTGGATCTGGGCCGTCAGTACCAGGCGCACTTCAAGGCGGTGTTCCGCCCACTCGGTCAGGCGCCCAGCGAAGATCTCGAACAGGCCGACACTGCCGGCCGGTTCAACCTGGCCATACGCGACCATCTGGACGCCGCGGCCGTGACCGCGCGGATCCGCGGATACATCAGCGAAGCGGCCTATCGGGCAGTCAAGCAGATCACGCAACCCAGGGACTTGCAGCCCGCTAGCTGGGAGGGCAAGTCGCTGCGGTTCTGCCAGCTGGGGTTGCTGCATACGCCGCTGACCAAGGGGTACAGCCTGTTGGGCATGGTGCTGATCGAACAGGTGAACGGTTCGGCCTGCCTGGCCTACATGCCCGGCGAGCCGACCCATGCACTCAGGGAGTACGCCTCACGGCAGGCGTTCGCCGATACCCTGCGTGAGAGATTGCGCGAGGTGCCTTACCGTGACTATTTCGGGCGCTTCGTCGCTCAGCGCAGCCAGGCGGCGTTTACCGAGCGTCTGGTCAACACCTTGTCGCCGGTACCCTGGATCGTGCCTGGCCAATTCGTCAAACCACCGGTCCCCAACCCTGACGCGGACATCGGCCTGCGTGTGTATCCGGTCGAGGGCAAGCTGGTGCACCTGCTGTATAGCCAGCAACTGATCAAGTTGGGAGAAACGGTGCGCCTGGCGGTGGTACCCACCGATGACGAGGATCAATTGGCGCGAGAGCAGCGTGTTGCGTGGTGGGAAGGGGTGTTGGCCAGCGCATTCGATATCGCCACGTTCGTCGTGCCTGGGGCTGGGGAACTGGCACTGGCGGTCGGCGCTGTCGAACTGGTCAAGGACCTGTGCCTGGGCGTCGATGACTGGAAACACGGGCAGACGGTGGAAGCGATCAGCCAATTCGGCGCCGTGGCACAGAACGTAGCATTGCTGGCCAGCGGTGCCGCAGCCAGCATCGCTCTGGCGCACTCACCGTTCATGGAGGCGCTTGTCCCGGTCATCGACAGCGCAGGCAAGCCACGCCTGCTGAATCCGGACCTGACGGCGTATGCCACCGACATCAGCCTGCCCGCCGACGCTATGCCCAATGCTCTGGGCCAGTATCGGTTCAACGACCGTACCTATGTGCGCATCGACCAGCACTACTACCAGCACGTGCAGGATGAAACGAGTGGGCAATGGGTCATCGACCATCCCAGGCTGCGCGACACCTATCGCCCGGTGCTGACCCATAACAGGGCCGGGGCGTGGCAGCACGTTCACGAGCAGCCACTGCAGTGGCAAGGTGCGCAACTGTTGCGCCGGTTTGGCGCCATCACCGATCGTCTGAGCGATGCCGAGCTGCTGCAGGTCAACGACGCCTGTGGGATTTCCCCCGAGCAATTGCGCGAAGCCCACGTGAACCGACAGCAAGCCCCTGTGCTGTTGCAGGACGCGTTGTTGCGTTACCGCGCCCGGCGCGATGTCGAGCGCCTGGTTACGCAGGTTCGGCAGGCGCAGCCGCCCGGGGAGGGCGCTGCCTACTGTCTGCCACTGCTGCAGCGTGTTGCCGGCTGGCCGCAAAGCTGGACCCTGCGCGTGGTCGCCGAGGACGGTCATGCCGTGCAGTACGGCGCCGGGCACGCCGAGCCGATCGTGGTCCAGCGCAGCGACTGGCTGGCGGGCAAGCTGTGCGAACGCATCGTCGAGCAGCTCGACGACACGCAGAAGCAGCGTCTGTTTCCGGACAGCGTCGAGAACTCCGTACAGGGCCAATCCTCGGCATTGGCCCAGGCCCTGGCCGATCAGGTGCAGGCGGCCAGTGCGGACATTGCCGACGGACTCTATGCCCACCAGGAGCCTAAACTGACCAAGGAAGCGGCGCCCATCAAACGCCTGTTCCCCGGATTGTCCGGGCGAGCAGCCAACGACCTGGCCGCGCAGGCGCTGGACTGGGAGCTGAGCCAGTTACGTGGTAGCGGACGGCTGTCCGTGCGCCTGACCGAGCAAGCACGTCTGTACCTGCGCGTACAGCGGCTGAATCGGGCGTGCGAGGGGCTGATCGATCCAGCTTTCACTTCCGAAGATCGCGACACCCTGGCCCTCGGCCTGCTTGCCCAACTGCCCGGCTGGACCGGTCATACTCGAATCGAGCTGCATGCCGGGTACCTGCAGGGTCGCACGTTGGCAACGGTGGGCAGTGAAGCGGCCAGCGAGGTGAAGTATCTGGTCAGTCAAGACGGGCAATACCAGGCGTTCGACGCGCTGGAGCAGGCGCTGGGCGGCCAGCAGGATGTGTTCGCGGCGCTGTGCAGTGCCTTGCCGGATGTCGAACTGAAGGCACTGTCGCTCTCGCGCCACGACAGCCGAGGGCTGCGCAAAAGCCTGTCGGCACAGGCCGCAAGCGACCGAACGCGCGCGGGTCTACTACTCGGGCAGAGGGTGATACAGCCGTGGTTCAAACTGCCCCAGCTCACCGAGCAGGGGACCGGTTACACCCTGAGCGGTCGGGCAGAGGCCTCCTGGGGCCAGCGGCGGCGCTTGCGTGCGTTGTACCCCAGCCTCAGTTATAGGGACATGGCCGCGCTACGCGACGTGCTGCGCCGTCCGGGTGAAAGCTTCGAACTGGCGATTCAGCGTCTGGAGCAAGAGTACAAGGTATTGGACAGTTCGCTGGAGCTGTGGAGCCGAGCACTGCCCGAGTACGCCGCCGCCCGCGCCGAAGTGCGTAACCGCCTGCTCAGGGCCTGGCGGGGCGAAACACGCCGAGTCAACCTCAGCGGCCGGACCCTCGGTGAGTTGCCGCTGATCACCGCCGACTTCAGCCATATCGTCGAGCTCAAGATGGAGCGCATGCAGCTGTCGGCAGACCCGTCCTTCTTTCTTTCGCGATTCCCGAGGCTTCAGAAGTTGTCCCTGGGTCAGAATTTCCTGCGGGCCATTCCGTCGCAGATCAAGGAGCTCACGGCACTGACGCACCTGGACCTGCAGCTCAATGTGATGGAACCGGTGCCGGACGTGTTCGCCGAGCTGGCCAAGGACGACAGCAGCGTCATCCAAGTCCTCAACATGGACCGCGCATGTGTTTCGACCATCGTCGACGGTCGCGAGCAGCCGCTGTTGCTCGGCGAGCAGGCCATGACCAGCCTGTCACGCCTCAAACAGCTGCGCTCTCTGATTCTGGCCAACAATGCGTTCAGCTTCGACGACCGGGGCATGGCGATCCTGGGGCACATGAATCAGTTGGAAGAACTGTCGTTGAAAAACACCTTGATGAGCCTGACCGATCAGGGGCGCCAGGCACTCAGCCGCCTGACACGTCTCCGATCACTGAACCTGAGCTTCAATGAACTGGGGCAGGCGCCGGATGTGGCCCGCATGCGCATGCTGGAAAAGCTGATCCTGCAATCCACCGGCCTCACACAATGGCCAGAGGGCTTGAGCTTCCTGATGAATCGTCACGCCACGCCGTTACGCTGGATCAACCTGAGCGACAACAACCTGACCGAGCTGCCCGACCTGGCTGAAACCACCTACGTCACCATGATGCGCTCCTTCATACTGCGTGAGCAGTTCCACATCAACCTCGACCGCAACCCACTGTCGGAGCTCTCACGGCGGCGCCTGCGGCGGGCACGCATCGATTTCCAGGCCGGCGACCGGAACACCGCAAGCAGTGCGCAGAATCAGACCAGCAACGCCTGGCTTACCGATTGTCCCCATGACTTGCGTGCCAGTATCGAGGCGGACCAGAACACGCCGGAAGCGGCCGCCTTCTACCGAGTCATGGCGCGCCTGACGTCCACGGACGCCTACAAACGCCACCCCGAGCCCTTCAAGGCGCGCATGTGGTCGGTAATGCGCGCGGTGGTTGCCGATGCCCAGGCACCCGGCGACGGGCTGGGAACGGGCGACTTGCGTGAGCAACTGTTCGAGCACGCCACCTTGGTCGACGGCAGCTGCGGGGATGGCATGAGCATCGTGCTGGATTATTTCGAAACGCGAACGCTGGCCTGGCAGGCTGCGTCCTCGGCCATGGCCGGTGGAGAGGCGATGCTGCGTCCGTTGCTGGGCTTGGGGCGTCAGCTGTACCGCGCGGCGCTGGTGGATGAGTATGCCGCAGCCATCACCCAGGGACGCTTGAATCGGCGTGCCGCGCTGATTCTGGAAGCCCTGGAAATACCTGCGCTGCATCCCATGGATCAGATAACGGACGCCCAGCTGCTCGATGGCAACCCCGATGAGGTCGAGATCCGTCTGCTGTTGCGCAACCGTCTGCAGGCTCGCCTGGCGCTGCGCGCGCAGCCATCGATGCTGTACAGCGAAATCCTCTCCACCGAGACCACCCGGCAAGTGGGCAATGCCGTGCTCACGGATGAAACCGCCAGCGGCATGTTGGATTGGCTGGCCGAACAGCCGTTCTGGAGCCTGTACCTGCGGCGGGTGTACCCGCAGCGGTTCGAAGCGGTCGAGAGCTTGTGGGGGAACGTGCTGATTCATTTCGAAGAAGCCAGGACGCTGGACCCGTTCAGCGTCGAGCAGGACACTTTGGCCACCGTACTCAAGGCGCTGAGCGACTTGGCGCCGGAAACCCTGTGGGGCGGGGCGCAAGGGGAGCCATTGCGTGTCGTCATGACGGATCAGGCGGCGTTGGAGATGTACGCCTCGATCAGTACGGGCCGTACCAAGGCGACTCAACGGCTGATCAGAACCTTGTCTGAGGAGGTGACCGCAGCGAACGTTGCGTAACGAGGCGGTGCAATGAAAAGGCTGGCGCAAGGTAAATCGCGCCAGCCTTTTTAGGTTCAGCGACGACGGAACAGCGGCAGCGGTTCGTCGGTGGCCGCCTGGTAGCTCACGGAGAAGTCCTTGAGACTTTCCAGTGCTTCGTACGGATCCTTGTCGGCGCGCAAGGCGAAGGCATCGAAGCCGCAGCGGTGCAGGTAGAACAGTTGGTCGCGCAGCACGTCGCCGATGGCGCGCAGTTCACCCTTGAAGCCATAGCGATCGCGCAACAGGCGTGCGTTCGAGTAGTTGCGGCCATCGGTGAATGCCGGGAAGTTCAGGGCGATGACCTCGAACTGGTTGGCCACCTCGCCGATCTCTTCGGCTTCCTCGTCACTGTCCAGCCACACGCCCAGGCCGCCATCGCGGGCCTGGAGCGCCGGACCGTGTTCGCGCCACAGGGCCAGTGGTACGATCAGATCATCGCAGTTGCTGATGCCGTCGAACGGTGTGTCCTTGGGCAGCAGGTGCCAGGTTTCGTCGACAACTTCGTTGTTCTTAATGATTCGCTGCATAGACGCGCTCCTTGAAGGGGTCGATGCCGATCCGCTGGTAGGTATCGATGAAACGCTCGTCTTCGGTGCGTTTTTCCACGTACACGTCGATCAGCTTGGAAATGACATCGGGCATGGCTTCCTGGGCGAAGGAGGGGCCCAGGATCTTGCCCAGGCTGGCGTCGCGGCTGGCGCTGCCACCCAGGGACACCTGGTAGAACTCTTCGCCTTTCTTGTCCACGCCCAGAATGCCGATGTGGCCAACGTGATGGTGACCGCAGGCGTTCATGCAACCGGAGATGTTGAGATCCAGCTCGCCGATGTCGAACAGGTAGTCCAGATCGTCGAAACGACGCTGGATGGATTCGGCGATCGGAATCGACTTGGCGTTGGCCAGGGAGCAGAAATCACCCCCTGGGCAGCAGATGATATCGGTCAGCAGACCAATGTTCGGCGTGGCAAAACCGCCTTCGCGCAGCTCGTTCCACAGGCTGAACAGCTGGGCCTGTTCGACGTCGGCCAGAATGATGTTCTGCTCATGGGAGGTGCGCAGCTGGCCGAAGCTGTACTTGTCGGCCAGATCGGCAACGGCGTCAAGCTGCTTGTCGGTCAGGTCGCCGGGGGCCACGCCGGTCGGCTTGAGCGACAGGGTTACCGCCACGTAGCCGGGCTTCTTGTGCGCCAGGGTGTTGCGCGAACGCCAGCGGGCGAAGCCGGGGTGCTCGCTGTCGAGCTGGGCCAGGTCGGCCGCGAAATCAGGCAGTGCCTTGTAGTCCGGGTCGACGAAGTGCTTGGCCACGCGGTGCAGTTCGGCCTCGGTCAGGGTCGTGCTGCCGCCACGCAGGTGCTCCATCTCGGCATCGACTTTCTGGGCGAAGACTTCCGGCGTCAGCGCCTTGACCAGGATCTTGATGCGCGCCTTGTACTTGTTGTCGCGACGGCCATAGCGGTTGTACACGCGCAGGATGGCGTCCAGGTAGCTGAGCAGGTCCTGCCAGGGCAGGAACTCGTTGATGAACGCGCCGACTACCGGCGTGCGGCCCAGGCCGCCACCGACCAGGACGCGGAAGCCCAGCTCGCCGGCGTCGTTGTGCACGGGCTCAAGGCCGATGTCGTGCACCTCGATGGCGGCACGGTCGGTGCTGGCGCCATTGACGGCAATCTTGAACTTGCGCGGCAGGTAGGCGAATTCGGGGTGGAAAGTGGTCCACTGACGAACGATCTCGCACCAGGGGCGCGGGTCGATCACCTCGTCGGCGGCAACGCCGGCGAACTGGTCGGTGGTGACGTTGCGCAGGCAGTTGCCGCTGGTCTGGATCGCGTGCATCTGCACGGTGGCCAGTTCGGCGAGGATGTCCGGAATGTCTTCCACGGCCGGCCAGTTGAACTGCACGTTCTGCCGGGTGCTGATGTGGGCGTAGCCTTTGTCGTAATCGCGAGCGATCTTGGCCATCATGCGCGTCTGGCGCGATGTCAGCTGGCCGTAGGGCACGGCGACGCGCAGCATCGGGGCAAAACGCTGGATGTACAGGCCGTTCTGCAGGCGCAGCGGGCGAAATTCTTCTTCGCTCAGTTCGCCAGCCAGGTAGCGGCGGGTCTGATCCCGGAACTGCTTGACGCGGTCCTCGATGATCCGTTGATCGTACTCGTCATAAACGTACATGGTGATCCTGTTCTCAGGCTGTCTTTCGCATCATCAGAAAAAGCACGCGCACGGTCGCGCACTCTTAGCAGAGCCGACGGAAGATAACAGTTTGTAAATAGACGTAAAAGTGACGTTTGAGTATATGCACCGAACCAGAATGCATATGCACGTGGGAGTCTTCACCCTGTGGGAGCGGTCATGCTGTGGGAGCGGGCTCTGCCCGCGAAGGGCACACCGCGCAGTGCCTGCGGAACCACACCGATCTTTTCGCGGGCAGAGCCCGCTCCCACAGGAGAGGATATGCCCGCATCAGCGGGATCAGAGCGCCTTGCTGATATGGATGTCGCTGATGTTCGCCGCGGCGTCGCCATGCAGGGCCACCAACGCCGCCTTCGCTTCTTCCAGCGAGCCCGTTTCCAGGTGCGCGAAGTCCCAGCGACGCTGCCCATCGAGGTTGTAGCGGATCACGTACTTGATCATGGGTGCCCCTGCATCAGGTGAATTTCGAAGCCGTGCGGCGCACGATCTTGATCTTGTGGGTGAACGTGCTCTTGCGCGTGACGCTCGACAGCTTGGTGCCGGCGGTGTCGATGGTGATGTTCCAGAAACCGGTGCTGGGCGCCGTGATCTTGGCCGGGAAGGTGTCGAACGCGCCGCCGTGATAAGTATGTCGCCCACCGTTCTTGAAGCTGCGGAAGTTGGCGTCGCTCATCAGGCGGATGTTGCAGCGCTGGGAGCATTCGATGACGACCAGATCGTCTTCGTTGAGGTGCTCGCGCTGGTGAACGAATTTCATGGACTCTCCACAGTTGCAGGTGCGCAAAAAAGCGCAACGATATCATGCGCATCGCCGTGCGGATAAATTCTGCCGATGCATGGAGCAAATTCATGACCTTGCGGTCACAGGGTATTTAATGACGGAGATGCATCATGAAGTGGGCCTGGTTGACGGCAGTGGTAATGCTCGGTGGTTGTGCCACCGTGACGGACATCGAGAAAAGCCCCGAGACCATGAGTGTAATTTCCGGCAAGACCCCCAAGGAATATTCCACCTGTGTCGTCGCTCAGCTGAGCAACAGCCGCGGACCGTCGCTGATCGAACAGAAACACGACGGCTATCGCATCATCGTTCCGCAGAAACTTTCCAAGGACCCGGCCGCCGTGCTGATCGTCGACGATCGTTCCGGTGGCAGCAGCATCAAGGTGCACGAGCGCCTGTCCAACGTACCGCTGCGCCCGGCCGATGTACGCCAGGCGGCCGAGAAATGCATCTCCGGCTGAGCCGGCGCTATTTGCAGATCACCACCAGGCTGCGGGTCTGGTAGTTGCCCAGGTCGGCATCCGCCAGCCCAGCCTCGTCAGCACGTCTCGGCACGCCCTGAGTCGCTACCGTCTGGTAGCCGCCGGGGCACTCGAGTCTTGCCTGCTCGTCGCACTTGTCCCAGGACATGGCCTGACCCGAACAGTCGATGTTCAAGCCCTGTTGGCCGTTCTTCAAAATGGTGGCGGAAGTGCTCGCGCAGGCCGAAACGGCGAGCACGGCGATGCAGGACAGGGTAGTGCGCAGGAGGGTGTTCATGAGGCGGGATTCTTCAGGTAGACAAGGGGGCCGCTATGCGGTGGCCCAATGCTATACACTGGCAAGCGGCAAGGGTAGTTGTGCGCGGAAATTTTCCGTTGCTCAAGCGGTGTAGCAATATTTACCCTGCAGTGGAACTATCTTCACCAGGATTTCTCTATCAACCAATCAATTGGCCAGCGGCAGACATTGTGAAGTAGTCGACGCCTGAAACCGACTGTGCCGTACCTCGTCAGCATTGCTCTTTTGTAAGGACTCACATGATCAAGAAATGCTTGTTTCCAGCGGCCGGCTACGGTACTCGCTTCCTTCCAGCGACCAAAGCAATGCCCAAGGAAATGCTGCCGATCGTCAACAAGCCACTGATCCAGTACGGCGTCGAAGAAGCCCTGGAAGCTGGCCTGAGCCAGATCTCCATCGTCACCGGTCGCGGCAAGCGCGCGATCGAAGACCACTTCGACATCAGCTATGAGCTGGAAACCCAGATCAAGGGCACCGAGAAAGAGAAGTACCTGGTCGGCATCCGCAAGCTGATCGACCAGTGCACCTTCTCCTATACCCGCCAGGTGCAGATGAAGGGCCTGGGCCACGCCATCCTCAGCGGTCGTCCACTGATCGGCGACGAGGCGTTCGCCGTGGTCCTGGCGGACGACATGTGCGTGAATCTGGAAGGCGACGGCGTGCTGCAGCAGATGGTCAAGCTGTACAACCAGTTCCGCTGCTCGATCGTCGCCATTCAGGAAGTCGATCCTCAGGAAACGAACAAGTACGGCGTGATCGCCGGTGACATGATTCGTGAAGACATCTATCGCGTTACCAGCATGGTTGAAAAGCCAAAGCCTGAAGATGCCCCATCGAACCTGGCCATCATCGGCCGCTACATCCTGACCCCGGACATCTTCGACCTCATCGAACAGACCGAGCCAGGCAAGAGTGGCGAGATCCAGATCACCGATGCCCTGATGAAGCAGGCCCAGAACGGTTGCGTACTGGCCTACAAATTCAAGGGCGAGCGTTTCGACTGCGGCGGTGCGGAAGGCTACATCGACGCCACCAACTTCTGTTTCGAAAACTTCTACAAAACCGGCAAGGCGTTCATCTGACGCCTCACCGGCTTGCATGATCGACGCCGCTGCTCTTCGGACAGCGGCGTTCTCGTTTTATGGCCACGGCCCGGTGGCGGGTCGTGCAGGTGCCAGGAGAGCAACATGAGCTATGACTTCGATTTATTCGTGATTGGCGCCGGTTCCGGCGGTGTGCGCGCCGCGCGTTTTGCCGCAGGTTTCGGCGCAAAAGTGGCGGTGGCCGAGAGCCGCTACCTGGGCGGGACCTGCGTCAACGTGGGCTGCGTACCGAAGAAACTGCTGGTTTACGGCGCGCACTTTGCCGACGACTTCGACCATGCCAGCGGCTTTGGCTGGAGCCTGGAGAAACCCTCGTTCGATTGGTCGACGCTGATCGCCAACAAGAACAAGGAAATCGAACGGCTCAATGGCATCTACCGCAATCTGCTGGTGAACAGCGGCGTCAAGCTGGTCGAAGGCCATGCACGCCTGGTCGACCCGCACACGGTCGAAGTGGACGGCCAGCGCTTCAGCGCCGAGCACATCCTCGTGGCAACCGGTGGCTGGCCGCAGATCCCCGACGTACCGGGGCGCGAGCATGCCATCACGTCGAACGAGGCGTTTTTCCTCGAGCAGTTGCCCAAGCGAGTGATCGTGGTAGGGGGCGGCTACATCGCCGTCGAATTCGCCGGGATCTTCAATGGCCTGGGCAGCGAAACCACCTTGCTGTACCGCGGCGAGATGTTCCTGCGCGGCTTCGATGGTTCGGTGCGCAAGCACTTGAGCGAAGAGCTGACCAAGCGCGGCATGAACCTGCAGTTCAATGCCGACATTGCCCGCATCGACAAGCTCGATGACGGCAGCCTCAACGTCACCCTCAAGGACGGCCGCGAGTTGGCGGCCGATTGCGTGTTCTACGCCACCGGACGCCGGCCGATGCTGGACAACCTGGGGCTGGAGAACACCGGTGTGAAGCTGGACGACAAGGGGTTCATCCAGGTCGACGAGCAGTTCCAGACCACCGAGCCGTCGATCCTGGCGCTGGGTGACGTGATTGGACGGGTACAGCTCACGCCCGTGGCCTTGGCCGAGGGTATGGCCGTGGCGCGTCGGCTGTTCAAGCCCGAGCAGTATCGCCCGGTGGATTACAAGCACATTCCGACGGCGGTGTTCAGCCTGCCGAACATCGGTACCGTCGGCTTGACCGAGGAAGAAGCGCGCGAGCAGGGCCATTCGGTGCAGATTTTCGAAAGCCGTTTCCGGCCCATGCAGTTCAGCCTGACCCACAGCCAGGAGCGCACCCTGATGAAGCTGGTGGTCGATGCCGATACCGACAAGGTGCTGGGATGCCACATGGTCGGTCCCGATGCCGGCGAGATCGTTCAGGGCCTCGCCATCGCATTGAAGGCTGGCGCGACCAAGCAGGTCTTCGACGAAACCATCGGCGTGCATCCCACGGCCGCCGAAGAGTTCGTCACCATGCGCACACCGGTGGACGCCTGAGTCCTGGGCCTGCCGGTCAGTCCGGCAGGCCAACCACGGCGGCGTATTCCTGCAGCGCGGCATCGTGGCTGATGCCCAGCTTTTCCATGGCGCAGCGTTTCTGGCGGCTGATGGTCTTCTCGCTGCGATCCAGATGTGCAGCCACGTCACGCCCGCTCATGCCGCCTACCAGCAATTTCAGCACTTCCAATTCACGGGTCGAGAGGCGCTCATGGGCGCCCCGGGGTTCGACTTCGTGTTCGGCCAGGCGCCGGGTGAAGCGGGCGCTGAGGTAGTGGCTGCCGCGCATCAGGGTGTAAGCCGCCGTGCTCAGGTTGCTCAGGCATTCTTGCTTGTCGTACAGGCCCCGCGCTCCGCTGTCGAGAATGGCGCGCAGCACCATGGGGTTGTCCAGCGTAGTCAACACCAGCACGGGCAGGCGTGGGTAGAGAAGGCGTACCTGACGCAACAGGGCCAAGCCGTCGCCGCCTTGCTCCTGAGGCATCCGGTAGTCGGTGATCAGCAGATCACAGGCGTGCTGCTGCAGGCATTCGAGGACCTGACTGGCGCTCTCGGCTTCGTCGATGACGCTGAAGCGCGATCGCGGCGCACGCTCCAGAGCGATGCGCAGCCCGAGTCGAACGGCCGAGTGGTCGTCGGCCACGATGGTTTTGATAGTCATCTGGTTGATCTCATCTGCGAAAGCGGGCCCCATGCTAGCTGTCAGGTGGGGGCATGGCTGTCAGGAAGGCGTTGGTGCAGGCGTGAGAAAAGTCGACAAAAAGCGGCGGCATCGCCCTCTGTTCACAATTCTTCTTTATTATGGGTAGCCTCGATAGGCAAAACCAATCGGTAGCATCCAGTTTGCCAATGAGCTATCGCTCGAGCATGTGTTTAGGATGCTCCCTATCGAATTCAAACACGATTTCAACCCCCTGAAGGAGAGTCACCGATGCCGATCATCAACAGCCAAGTCAAGCCATTCAACGCCACCGCTTACCACAACGGCGCTTTCGTGCCGGTCAGCGACGCCGATCTGAAAGGCAAATGGTCTGTCGTATTCTTCTACCCAGCCGACTTCACCTTCGTCTGCCCAACCGAACTGGGCGACCTGGCCGACAACTACGAAGCGTTCAAGCAACTGGGCGTGGAAATCTACGGCGTGTCGACCGACACCCACTTCACCCACAAAGCCTGGCACGACACTTCCGACACCATTGGCAAGATCCAGTACCCGCTGATCGGTGACCCGACCCACGTCATCTCGAAGAACTTCGACGTGCTGATCGAAGCCGACGGTATTGCTGATCGTGGCACCTTCGTGATCAACCCCGAAGGTCAGATCAAGATCGTCGAACTGAACGACGGTGGTGTAGGCCGTGACGCTTCCGAGCTGCTGCGCAAGGTCAAGGCTGCCCAGTACGTTGCTGCCCACCCAGGCGAAGTCTGCCCAGCCAAGTGGAAAGAAGGCGAAGCCACCCTGGCTCCATCGCTGGACCTGGTTGGCAAGATCTAAGCAGCTTCCCACGCTGTTTCCCGCGGGTCATTTCCCGCGGGATCGCGACATCCGTTACGGGATTGCGATACCTCCTTAACGGACCGCTTTCGTATCATCGTTTCCAAAAGTATCTCGCTCACGCGGGGCCCAGTGCCCTGGCGGGCAACTGTCGTCTTCGAAACACTCAAAACGGAAATCGCCCTCATGTTGGACGCCAATCTTAAAGCCCAGTTGAAAGCCTATCTGGAACGGGTCACCCAACCGATCGAGATCGTCGCGTCCCTTGATGACGGCGCGAAATCCCAGGAATTGCTCGGTCTGCTGCGTGACATCGATGCACTGTCGGACAAGATCACGCTGCTGGACAACGGTAACGATGCGCGCAAGCCGTCGTTCTCCATCAATCGCCCCGGAGCGGACATCGGCCTGCGTTTCGCCGGTATCCCCATGGGTCACGAATTCACCTCGCTGGTACTGGCGCTGCTGCAGGTTGGCGGCCACCCGTCCAAGGCCAGTGCCGAGGTCATCGAACAGATCGCTGCCCTGAAAGGCGAGTTCCTGTTCGAAAGCTATTTCTCGCTGTCGTGCCAGAACTGCCCGGACGTGGTCCAGGCACTGAACCTGATGGCGGTGCTCAACCCCAACATTCGTCACGTGGCCATCGACGGCGCCCTGTTCCAGGCCGAAGTCGAAGAGCGTCAGGTGATGGCTGTGCCAAGCATTTACCTCAACGGCAAGAACTTCGGCCAGGGCCGCATGGGTCTGGAAGAGATTCTGGCCAAGATCGACACCAGCGCCAGTGATCGTCAGGCGGAAAAGCTCAACGCCAAGCAGGCGTTCGACATGCTGGTGATCGGCGGCGGCCCTGCCGGTGCATCGGCGGCCATCTATGCGGCGCGTAAAGGTATCCGTACTGGTGTTGCGGCCGAGCGTTTCGGCGGGCAAGTACTGGACACCATGGCCATCGAGAACTTCATTTCCGTGCAGGAAACCGAAGGTCCGAAGCTGGCTGTCGCCCTGGAAGAGCACGTCAAGCAGTACGACGTGGACATCATGAACCTGCAGCGCGCCGAGAAACTGGTGCCGGGCAAGGACGGTGCGCCTCACGAGGTGATCTTCGCCAGCGGCGCGTCGCTCAAGGCCAAGACGCTGATCCTGGCGACCGGTGCGCGCTGGCGTGAAATGAACGTGCCAGGTGAGCAGGAATACCGTAACCGTGGCGTGGCCTACTGCCCGCACTGTGACGGTCCGCTGTTCAAGGGCAAGCGCGTGGCAGTGATCGGCGGTGGTAACTCGGGTGTGGAAGCGGCCATCGACCTGGCTGGTATCGTCGCCCATGTAACCCTGATCGAGTTCGACACACAGTTGCGTGCCGACGCCGTGTTGCAGCGCAAGCTGTACAGCCTGCCCAACGTCAAGGTCATCACCAGTGCGCTGACCACTGAAGTGACCGGTGACGGACAGCGCGTCAATGGCCTGCGCTACAAGGATCGCCAGAGCAGCGAGCATCACGAAATCGCGCTCGAAGGCATCTTCGTGCAAATCGGCCTGCTGCCCAACACCGACTGGCTCAAGGGCACCATCGAGCTGTCGAACCGTGGCGAGATCATGGTCGACGCTCGCGGCGAAACCGATCTGCCGGGTATTTTTGCCGCCGGTGACGTGACCACCGTGCCGTACAAGCAGATCGTCATCGCGGTCGGCGAAGGCGCCAAGGCTTCGCTGTCGGCATTCGATCACCTGATCCGCACGTCCGCCCCGGCCTGATACGACCGGCAAAGCCCCTGTAGCAGCGGCGCAAGCCGCGTCAGGCTCCGACGCGTTCACCCAGGCGCACCGCGCCTACCGCTGACGCGGCTTGCGCCGCTGCTACGGGGGATTGCGTGTACCGCTGACGCGGCTTGCGCCGCTGCTACGGGGGATTGCGTGTACCGCTGACGCGGCTTGCGCCGCTGCTACGGGGGATTGCGTGTACCGCTGACGCGGCTTGCGCCGCTGCTACGGGGGATTGCGTGTACCGCTGACGCGGCTTGCGCCGCTGCTACGGGGGATTGTGTGTACCGCCGACGCGGGTTGCGCCGCTGCTACAGGGGATCGCGTGTACCGCTGACGCGGCTTGCGCCACTGCTACAGGGGATTGCGTGTACCGCTGACGCGGCTTGCGCCGCTGCTACAGGGGAGTGCGGGCTCTGTAGCAGCGGCGCGAGCCGCGTCGCTTTTGACTTATACACTTCATGGATAGCACTTACGCAACTACGGTTGCCACAGTTATATCGCACTGGAGTTGCATGCTTTTATACAGTCGGATGTGACCGTTCGGCAGCGCCACAAAAAATAGCAGATGCTCTTCGATGTTTTCACATCCTTTTCACAGCCACTGTTCCACTATGAAATCCGCTGATGGAACAGCGCCCCAAATGCCCGCTTCGGCGGGCTTCTTATTGCCTGCGTTTTACGCTTTCCTCCAGTTTCAATTCCCCCGCGTCTCCGTGTCGCGCGTTCGATGCCGTATCTGGTTTGGCATCATCCGCACCGTTCCGTATCATCAACCGCAGCTACTGCCCATTCATTCAAGGGAGCTTTCATGAGCCTCGATCATTTGAACAATGTGCCCGGTGTTACCGCGCAACCTGAAGCCGCCACATCCCAGTTCGTCTTCAACCACACTATGTTGCGGGTCAAGAACATCGAGAAGTCGCTGGACTTCTATACTCGCGTACTGGGTTTCAGTCTGGTTGAAAAGCGTGACTTCGCCGAGGCGCAGTTCAGCCTGTATTTCCTGGCGCTGGTGGACAAGTCGACCATCCCGGAGGATGACAAGGCGCGTACCACCTGGATGAAATCCATGCCGGGCATTCTGGAGCTGACCCATAACCACGGCACCGAGAACGACGCCGATTTCGCCTACCATGACGGCAACAGCGATCCCCGTGGCTTCGGGCACATCTGTGTGTCGGTGCCGGATATCCACGCTGCCTGTGAGCGCTTCGAAACGTTGGGCGTGGACTTCCAGAAGCGTCTGACCGATGGCCGGATGAAGAGCATCGCCTTCATCAAGGACCCGGACGGTTACTGGGTCGAAATCATCCAGCCCGACCTGTAGACCACTCCCTCTGTAGCAGCGGCGCAAGCCGCGTCAGGGACGGCGTGGTGAACATGACCCACCGCGGTGTCTCAGACGCGGCTCGCGCCGCTGCTACAGGGGTGACGCAAGACCGTGTAGCGGCGGGGCGGGTTATACCGGAATGTGCTGGCGGTAACGCTGATAGGCACCGTGGTAGGCGAGGACATTGGCAGGGATGGGTTGGGTGTGGCTGGTGTCGTCCAGCCGCACACAGCGTTTGCATAACGCGGCCAGTCCGTCCGGATCCTGACCGGCACACCAGGCGGCCTGAATGGCTGCGCCCAGGGCCGCTGCTTCCGGTTGTTCGGTACACACGACGGGCGCGTCCATGACGTCGGCCACCAACTGGCGCCACACCGGGCTCTTCGAACCGCCGCCGATCAAGCGTATGGCATGAGTCTGCAGGCCCCCGGCCTGCAGCAGATCCAGGCCATAGCGCAGGCCGAAGGTCGTGCCTTCCACGGCCGCGCGACATAGGTTCGCAGCGTTCAGGTTGTTGGTGGTCAAGCCCAGCACGGACCCGGTGGCGTGGGGCAGGGCAGGCACCCGTTCACCGTTCAGGAACGGCAGCATCACGATGCCTTCCGCCCCGATCGGCGCCTGCGCCACCGCCTGGTTGAATCCGCTGATGTCCAACTGCAGCAGCTCGCGCACCGCCGTGGTGACGTTGGTCAGGTTCATGGTGCAGATCAGCGGCAACCACCCTCCCGACGACGAGCAGAAGCTTGCCACCGCCGGTTCCTCCAGCACGGTGGGACGGTCACTGTAGGCGTACACCGTGCCTGAAGACCCCAGGCTCATGGTGATGACCCCAGGGTGAATGTTGTCCGTGCCGATGGCGCCCATCATGTTGTCGCCCCCGCCACTGGCGACCACTGCCAGTGGATTGATGCCCAGGCGCGCAGCAATGCCCGGGCGAATGGTACCCACCGGCTGGTGCGCCTCGATCAACCGCGGCAACGCGGCTTCCAGACGGCCGCTGGGGTCGATCTGCCGCAGCAGGGCCAGGTCCCACTGGCGTTCGCGCACGTTGAAATAACCGGTGCCCGAGGCGTCCCCGTATTCGGCGCGGGCCTGCCCGGTGAGCCAGAAATTCAGGTAGTCATGGGGCAGCAGCACATGGGCGATCCGTTCGAAGATCTCCGGATGGTGCTCCCGCGTCCAGAGCAGCTTGGACACGGTATAGCCCGGCGCGATCACCAGCCCCAGGCGGTCGAGCGAGCCCTGCTCACCGCCCAGCTCGGCCAGCAGGCGCTCGTTCTGCGGCGTGCTTTCGGTGTCGCACCAGAGCTTCGCCGGCCGCAGCGCCTGACCATCGGCGTCGAGCAACACCAGCCCGTGCTGCTGCCCGGACACACCGATACCCAGAATCTGCTGACCATCGATGCCGGCCTGGGCCAGCGCCTGGGCAGTGGCCTGCTCGAAAGCGGTGAGCCAGTCGCCCGTCTCCTGTTCGCGACGGCCGTTTTCGCCGCTGATCATGTGATGGGAGGCCGAGCCCTGGCCCATGACCTGGCCACTGTCCGCGTCAAGGATCAACGCCTTGGTCCCTTGGGTGCCGCAGTCGATCCCGAGAAACATGGCCGCTTACTCCTTGCCGTCCAGCATATGTTCCAGGGTGGCCTGCACGCCTTGGGTACGCAGGCTGTGCAGATTGCGTTCGAAGGCGGCCACGAACTCCGCCGACTGGGGGATCCGGGTGCCGAAGATTTCCTCGACGCCCAGCAGCCGCTTGGTGAGCGAGGCCGGGTCGGCAACCAGTGCCTGGCAGAACGCAGCGCGCGGGTCGGGAATGCTGTAGTGGGTGCCGTTTTCGTCGACGCCGCCCAGGTAGAGCGCCCAGGCCGCCACCACCAGTGCCGCGCGTTCGGTGCTCTGCCCGTCGGCGATCAGCCGGTTGATGGTCGGTACGGTGAACTTGGGAAACTTCGAGGAACCATCCGAGCAGACGCGCTCCAGTTGATCGGCGATGGCCTGGTTGGAAAAACGCTCGATCAGGGTGTCCTTATAGCCTTCCAGGTCGATACCGGGAACGGACGCCAGTTGCGGGGTGACGTCCAGGTCCATATAGGCGCGGATATAGCGCACGAACAGTGGATCGTTCATGGTTTCGTGAACGAAACGGTAGCCCTTGAGGAAGCCCAGGTAGGTCAGGGCCAGGTGACTGCCGTTGAGCAGCTTGATCTTCATTTCTTCATAGGGCGTGACGTCGTCGGTGAACTGCACGCCGACCTTTTCCCACGCGGGCCGACCGGCGCCGAACTTGTCTTCGAGCACCCATTGCACGAATGGCTCGCAGACCACCGGCCAGCTGTCGTCGATACCATGGCGCTCGTGCAACTGCGCGCGGTGGGCATCGCTGGTCATGGGCGTGATGCGGTCGACCATGGCATTGGGGAACTGCACATGGCTGGCGATCCAGTCATGCAGCGCTGGATCATGCAGCGCGGCGAACGCCAGCAGGGCCTTGCGGGCGACCGCGCCGTTGTGCGGGAGGTTGTCACAGGACATCACGGTGAATGCTTCGATACCGGCATCGCGACGTTGCCTCAACGCTGCGCAGAGAAAGCCGAACACCGTACCGGGTGCCTGCGGATGCGCCAGGTCGTGCTGGATCTGTGGCAAGTGGGCCATGAACTCGCCGTTGCTGTCATCGATGCAATAGCCGCCCTCGGTGATGGTCAGCGAGACGATGCGCACCGAAGGCTCGGCCAGTTTATCGATCAAGGCCTGGGCGCCGTCTTCGGCCAGGAGCATGCCGGTGATCGCGCCGATCACCCGCACTTCGGTGTCCGGGGTGTCGCCCAGTTCGACCAAGGTGTAGTAGAAGTCCTGCTCGGCCAGGGCGTCGCGGACCTTGCGGTCTTCGCTGCGCAGGCCGGCGCCACAGATCGCCCACTGTTCGGCCTCTCCCATGTTCATCAAGGCATCGGTATAGAACGCCTGGTGTGCGCGATGAAAACCGCCCACACCGATGTGGACGATGCCATGCGCACGGGTCGCAGGATCGTAGGTCGGCAATTGGATGTGTTCGGCGAGCTGGTGCAGATTCTGTCGATTGAGTTTCATCATCGGTCCTGTATCAGGCAGCGGCCTGGAGCGGTTTGGCCACGGCAATGCCCTGGGCGTCGAAAAGGTGGCAGTACTGGGGATCCAGCAGCAGGCTCAGGCGTTCGCCATACTGGCTGCGCAGATCACCGCGAATGCGCAGGGTGAGCGGCTCCTGGGAGTCGGTGATCACATGGCAGAAAGTGTCGCTGCCCAGGCGCTCGCTGACGTCGGCGGTCACCGCCAGTTGGCATTGCCCCGGTTGGGCAAGGTCGAGGTGCTCGGGGCGGATGCCCAGGGTCACCGTGTCGCCCACGCTCAACGTCTGGCTGACACGTGGCAGGTAGATATGGGTGCCGGCGTCCAGAGCGACTTCGCAGCCCTGGCCGTCGACGCGGCTGAGCTTGCCCTTGAGGAAGCCCATCTTGGGCGTGCCCAGGAAACCGGCGACGAACAGGTTCGCCGGATGGTGATAAAGCTCCAGGGGCGAGCCCACCTGTTCGACCCGACCGCCGTTGAGTACCACCACCTTGTCGGCCAGGGTCATGGCCTCGACCTGGTCATGGGTCACGTAGATCATGGTGGCCTGCAGCTCCTTGTGCAGGCGCGACAGTTCCAGGCGTGTCTGCACGCGCAGGGCGGCGTCGAGGTTGGACAGCGGTTCGTCGAACAGGAAGATTTTCGGATGGCGCACGATGGCCCGGCCAATCGCCACGCGCTGGCGCTGGCCACCGGACAATTGCTTGGGCTTGCGGTCGAGCAGGGCGCCGAGTTCGAGGATGCGCGCCGCTTCCGCCACCTTGCTTTCGACCTCGGCCTTGGGTTTGCCGGCCAGGTCCAGGGCGAAGGAGAGGTTCTTGCGCACGGTCATGTGCGGATACAGGGCATAGGTCTGGAACACCATGGCCAGGTCGCGTTTGGCCGGCGTCACTTCGGTGATGTCGCGGCCGTCCAGTTCGATGGTGCCGCTGCTCACCTCTTCGAGCCCGGCGATCAGGCGCAGCAGGGTCGACTTGCCGCAGCCCGACGGGCCGACGAACACCACGAATTCGCGGTCGTGCACTTCCAGGTCGATGCCCTTGATGATCTGCAGACCTTCGAAGCCCTTTTTCAGGTTTTTTATTTTCAGAGTGGCCATGGATTGGGTCCTTTGGAAGGAAGTGTTGTTCGGGCGGGCGTCTTCGCGGGTAGAACCCGCTCCCACAGGGTTGCGTGAAGCAAACGTGACTGGCTCACTTGACTGCCCCGAAGGACAGGCCGCGCACCAGCTGCTTCTGGCTGATCCAGCCGAAGATCAGGATCGGCGCGCAGGCGAGGGTCGATACGGCCGACAGCTTGGCCCAGAACAAACCTTCGGGGCTGGAGTAGGAGGCGATCAGCGCCGTCAACGGAGCGGCGCCGGAACTGGTCAGGTTCAGCGACCAGAACGCTTCGTTCCAGCACAGAATCAGTGACAGCAGCACGGTCGAAGCCAGTCCGCCCTTGCTGATCGGCAACAGCACCCGGAGCATTTCCTGACCCAGGGTGGCACCGTCCAGGCGTGCCGCTTCGAGTATTTCCCGGGGAATGTCCTTGAAGTAGGTGTACACCATCCAGACCACGATCGGCAGGTTGATCAGGGTGTAGATGACGATCAAGGCGATGCGCGAATCCAGCAGGCCGGCGCCCTTGGCCAGCAGGTAGATGGGCATCAGCACGCCCACCGGTGGCAGCATCTTGGTGGAGAGCATCCACAACAGGGTTTGCTTGGTCCGTTTGGTCTCGTAGAACGCCATCGAGTAGGCGGCCGGCACGGCGATCAACATGCACAGAGCCGTGGCGCTGAACGAAATCAGCACCGAGTTCCAGGCGAAGTGCAGGTAGTCGCTGCGTTCCTGGATGTGCAGGTAGTTTTCCAGCGTGGGCGTGAAAATGAACTGCGGTGGCGTGGCGAAAGCGTCGATCTCGGTCTTGAAGCTGGTCAGCACCATCCAGAAGATCGGAAAGAACACCACGATGGCTATAGCCCAGGCCAGGCAGCCCAGGACCAGACTTTGCAGGCGACGCGATTGTTGAAGTGTCATGGCGCAGGCCTTCAGTTCTTGTCGGTGAGGTTTTTGCCGATCATCCGCACCAGGATGATCGCGGCGATGTTGGCGATGACCACGGCGATCAAGCCACCGGCCGAGGCCATGCCCACGTCGAACTGCACCAGGGCCTGGTTGTAGATCAGGTAGGCGAGGTTGGTGGACGCAAAGCCCGGTCCGCCGTTGGTCGTGGTGAAGATTTCAGCGAACACCGAGAGCAGGAAGATCGTTTCGATCATGACCACCACCGCGATGGGTCGCGCCAGGTGCGGCAGCGTCAGGTGCCAGAAGATCGCCAGGGCACCGGCACCGTCCAGCCGCGCGGCTTCCTTCTGCTCCTGGTCCAGGGACTGCATGGCGGTCATCAGCAAGAGGATGGCGAACGGCAGCCATTGCCAACTGACGATGACGATGATCGAGAACAATGGGTAATGCGCGAGCCAGTCGACCGGTTCGGCGCCGAAGAACTTCCACACCGCGGCGAGAATGCCCGAAACCGGGTGGAAGATCAGGTTCTTGAAGATCAGTGCGCCCACGGTGGGCATGATGAAAAATGGCGAGATCAGCATCACCCGCACGATGCCGCGGCCGAGAAACTCGCTGGCTTCCAGCAGCGCGGCGATCAATACGCCGAACACCACGCTGATCAGCAGCACGCTGCCCACCAGCAACAAGGTATTGGTGGCGCCCGGCATGAAGCCTGCGTCGGTGAGAAAGAAGCTGAAATTCTCGAGCCCCACGAATTCGTTTTCGCCGGGGTACAGCAGGTTGTAGCGGATCAGCGAGAAGTACACGGTCATGCCCAGCGGCACGATCATCCACAGCAGCAGCAAGGCGACCGAAGGGGTGACCAGAAACCAGCCGGGGTTGGACAAGCGGCGCTTGTCCGTCACCTCAGCCGTGTCGGGCTGGGGCTTGACAGTCGTAGTATTCATGAGTGCGCACCTGGTGAGCAGCGCTGCCCGCCGCAATCAGCGGGCAGCAGGGCAGACGTGTTACTGCTTGGGGTAGCCGGCGCGCTTCATGGCCCGCTCGGTGGCTGTCTGCGCGACGACCAAAGCCTGATCGGCCGTGCTCTGGCCGGTCAGCGCGGCAGAAAATGCCTTGCCGACCTCGGTACCGATGGCCTGGAACTCGGGGATCGTCACCAGTTGGATACCCACATACGGCTTGGTATCGGTCTGCTTGGGATCGGCCACCTTCAGCGATTCGAGGGTGATGTGCGCGAACGGCGCCGCCTTCAGGTACTCATCGGTGTAGGTGGATTTGCGCGTACCCGGCGGCACGTTGGCCACGCCGTCGGTTTTGGCCACCAGCGCGGCGTACTCCTTGGAGGTCGCCCAGGCCGAGAATTGCTGTGCGGCTTGCTGGTTCTTCGAGCTGGTCGGAATGGCCAGGGCCCAGGAGTACAACCAGGCGGAGCCCTTGTCGGTGGTCTCGTGGGGGGCGAAGGTGAAGCCGACGCTGTCGGCGACCTTGCTCTGGGTCTTGTCCATGGTGAAGGAGCCGGCCACGCTGGCATCGACCCAGATGGCGCACTTGCCGCTGTTGAACAAGGCCAGGTTCTCGTTGAAGCCGTTGCTCGATGCGCCCGGCGGGCCGGATTTCTTCATGTTGTCGACGTAGAAGTTGAGGGCCTTCTTCCACGCATCGCTGTCGAATTGCGGCTTCCACTCATTGTTGAACCAGCTGCCGCCAAAGCTGTTGGCCACGGTGGTGATCAAGGCCATGTTCTCGCCCCAGCCGGCCTTGCCACGAAGGCACAGGCCGTATTGGTCCTTGCTCTTGTCGGTGAGTTTGCCGGCGAAGTCGGCGATCTGTGTCCAGGTGGGTTTCTCCGGCATTTCCAGCCCGGCCGCCTTGAACAGGTCGGTGCGGTAGTAGGTCATCGAGCTTTCGGCGTAGAACGGCAGGGCGTACAACTGACCCTTCACCGACAGGCCGTCGCGTACCGAAGGGAAGACATCGTCGATGTCGTAGCTGGCGGGCAGGTCCTTCATCGGTGACAGCCAGCCCTTGGCGCCCCACAGCGAGGCTTCGTACATGCCGATGGTCAGCACGTCGAACTGGCCGCCCTGGGTCGCGATATCGGTGGTCAGGCGCTGGCGCAGCACGTTTTCTTCCAGCACCACCCAGTTGAGCTTGATGTCGGGATGCTCGGTCTCGAAGGTCTTGGCCAGGCGCTGCATGCGAATCATGTCGCTGTTGTTGACGGTGGCGATGGTCAGGGTGGTGTCAGCGTAGCTGTAGCCGCTGAGGGACAGTGCACCGCACAGGGCGCCGGCAACGAGCAGATGTTTGCGGTCGATCGTCATCTCGCATTCCTCTTCGGCACGCCGGGAGGCGGCCTTGGTTATTATTCTTGTGTCTTCGTCGAGGTGAAGCACTGGCTGTGATTACAGACCCCCGCAGCCGTTCTGACAAATCCCTGGGAGCACCTGCGCTGATACTAATTTGCACTGGCCGCGCCATACGCGCGACGTGCCAGAGGGATACAGGCAGGCGCTGTGAGGTTTCGTACAGGTTTCAGGAGCTCAGCCGTTGCATGGCCAGACGACGATAGTGCGACGGCGTCATGCCCTTGAGCTGCTGAAAGCGACGGTTGAAATTGGAGATATTGTTGAAGCCCGATTCGAAGCACACGTCCGTCACCGGGCGATCGCCATCGGCCAGCAGCTCGCAGGACTTGCTGATGCGCAGCCGGTTGACGAATTCGACGAAGCAGCGGCCGGTGGCTTGCTTGAACACCCTGGAGAAGTAGGTGGGTTTCATGCCCAGGTAGGCCGCGACTTCTTCCAGGGACAACTCACGGGCGTAGTGAGCGAAGATGTAGTCGACGGCGCGGTTGGTCCGTTCGACCGCGTGCTCGTCGGCGTCCTGGACGGCGGCGGTGCCTGACAGCAGTTGGTAATCGTCACAGGCGGCCAGCGATTCCATGAGAATCAGGAAATGGCCGAGACGACTGATGCCCTGGCTGTCGGCAATACGCTGCATCGACACGCTGGCTTGGGCGATGGTCTGCGGGCAGCGAAATTCGATGCCATAGCGTGCCCGCTCCAGCAGCGGGGCGAGGCTGCGCAGTTCGCTGAACACCTGATGGCCCTGGTCGAACAACTCGTCGGTGAAATTGACCAGCATGTCGCGCTTGTTCACCGACTGACCACTCTGCATCTGGCTGATCCAGTTGTGCGGCAGGTTGGGCCCGGTCAGAAACAGGCTGCCCGGATTGAAATTGCCGATGTAGTCGCCGACGAACACTTTGCCCGAGGTGGCGACCAGCAGGTGCAGTTCGTATTCCTTGTGGAAATGCCAGCGCACCAGCGGACATGGGAAGCCGTGCTGGCGATAGATGATCGAGCGACCTTCGTGGTCGTCCATCAACTCATAGGAAGGGTCGGTGATTCGCGTGGGTCGAGTCATGCCGTGGCTGCTTTTATGATTGTGCCGATCGGGAATGCGCACTCAAGCATAACGGCGTTCGGTGCTGCGCGTCCAAGGCTGAGATGACCAGGCTCAGCAGGAGTCGTCGTGCTTGCGGGGTGTTGAGGGGCGCAGCAGGTCTGGCCACGTAGGACGCACGCTGCTGCGCTGCGGTTTCCAGTCGGTCAGCGACGGCTGGGCCTCGCTGAGCGTTGGTTTCAGGAGCTGTAGCTGTGCCAGCAGCGCTTCGACGGCGGCCATCAGTCCGACTTTGGAGTTGGGCAATACCGGATGTGTGGCGGGGATGAACAGACTCATGTGGGACAGTTCTGCCAAGGGCGATGCCGGGCAGTCGGTGATGCTCATGACGCAGGCGTTGCGCGATTGAGCGAACTCGGCCATGCGTATGGTTTCACCGGTGTAGGCGGGCAGGGCGATCGCCAGCAGTGCATCGTTGCTGGTGATGTTGCTCAGTCGGTAGGCCGAGCCTTCCATACCCCCATCCAGTGTCACGCAGTGCGCCCCGACACAGAACGGATTGAGCCCGGCCGCTGCGATCTGGGCGATATGAAAACTGTTGCCCAAACCGACCACGAAGACATTTTGCGAGCGTGCCAACTGCCGGGCCATGTCCTCGAAGGTCTGGCTATCGTTCATGCGTGCGACGTTTTCCAGGTGGTGCTTGCTCAGGTCGATCTGCTGGTCCAGATGAAAGCCGTTCTCGGGTGATTGCTTCAGCCTGTCCTCGATGACATCGGCCGAAGAAACCACGGCGAGCAGATTTTCCATCAGGGCGAAGCGCAGTCCGGTGAAGCCGTTGAACCCTATCGCATTGGCCAGACGGTTGACGGCAGCGGTGGAAGTGCCGGTCGCAGCAGCCAGTTCTTCTATGTTGAGCGTTGCGCTGCGGTAGGGATTGGCTTGCAGAAACGTCGAGACTTTCTTCAGCGCCGGGCGGAGGTCGGCATGCTGGATGCGTAGCTTACGCATCAGATCGGAGTCGTACACCTTGGTGCTGGTCATAGGCGCCATTGTCGTTCGTCCTGAATGAGCATGGAAACGGTGCTTGAGGACTAGAGTTTAGTTGTCCGACTACTTGCGTCCAGTACATGCTTAGATCGATTGGTTCTTGGATTGGATCCACTGCGAGAAATATTTCGTGCTCTTGTGCAGGTGATGGCGAAGCATGGCGCCGATGAAATTGGCACGCCGATGCTGCGGGAGGTTCGCGTGAAGCTGCTGCAGACGCCGGGCCAGTGCTTGTGCATGGTGCTCCATTGCATAGGCGGCAAGCAGATGCTCCCGGCACTGTGTCTGGGCCGCGTGCCATCGCTCTTTGTGGTCGTACAACAGCACCGCGGCCTCCGCCAATTCGTCGGCGCTGCGGCCGATTTCGCCTGGCCAGCGGTCACCCGTGCGCATGCCTTCGGCGCCCCACGGGGTGGTCACGCTGGGGGTACCGCAAAGCATGGCATCGAGCAGCTTGCCTTTGATGCCGGCGCCAAAGCGCAGGGGTGCCAGGGCCACCCGCGCCTGACCGACCACCTGCAGGGCGTCCGCTGCCCAGCCCTTGACCAGAAAACCGTGTGCAGGGTTGTGCAGGGCCGTGGCCTTGGGCGGTGTGTAGGCGCCGTACACATGCAGCTCGGCCCGCGGCAGTCGCTTGCGGATGCGTGGCCACACTTGATTTTTCAGCCACAGCACGGCGTCCCAATTGGGCGCGTGACGAAAGTTGCCGATGCACACGAAGTTCGCGCGCTGCTCGAAATCCAGAGGAGGCGTGGGCAATGGCTCGACCATCAAAGGACAGTCGTGGAGCAGATCGGGCGGCACGCCGAAACGCTCCACCAGCAACTGCGATTCGAAGGGCGAGATCATCAGGCTCAGGTCGCAGCGGAAGATAGCTGCGACTTCGCGCTGGGTGACGTCGGCCTCGCTCATGTGCTGGAAGAGGATGTCGGGCGTTACGTCGAACAACGCGGCGAAGTCGTTTTCATCGTCACTGGCTTGCAGACGCTCCTTGAGCAGGCCCTGGCGGGCGTCGCGCAGGCTTTGCAGGTCACAGGTTTCGAGCACACGCACGGCTTGCGGACAGTGCAGCTCCACGCGCCAGCCGAACTGCTCTTCCATCATGAAACGGTCGAACAGCACCATGTCCGGCTGCAAGGCGCCGACGAAACGGTCGAAGCTGTCGTTGTTGAGTTCGATAGTCTGCTCGGCGATGCCCAGCGCCGCCAGATCGGCCTTGTGTTCGCCGACCTTGGCGGGGCTGGCGAAGGTGACCTGCCAGCCCTGGGCCACGAAGCAGTGCAGCAGCTGCATCATGTGCCCGCCGGCCGCCGATGAGGTGGGCTCGGGCCAGACATAGCCGATGACCAGAACGCGTTGAAAGGGCATGAACGAGACTCGGGGAAAAACCGGGCGCGTATTAGGCCATGATTACGCGCCGCGGTGTAGCGGCAGGCAGGCTTCAGGCCGCCAGCATGCTCTTGACCTTGTCGCGCAACTGGTCGATGGAAAACGGCTTGCCGATACTGCTCATGCCCGCTGGCACGTCGAGGGCTTCAGCGTAGCCGCTGGCAAACAGTACTGGCAGTACCGGGCGCAGAGCGCGCGCCTTTTGGGCCAATTCCTTGCCATCCATGCCGGGCAGACCCATGTCGGTCATCATCAGGTCGATGGTCTTGGCGGCATCTTCGAGAAATTTGAGGGCGCCCGGTCCGTCCTCGGCTTCCAGTACCTCGAACTCGAATTCCTCCAGCACGTCCACGATCAGCATGCGGACGATCGCGTCGTCTTCGACGACAAGAATGGTTTTGGCGGTATCGGACATCGTTCGGATCCTGGTCGGCAAAGGGCGCAGACGGCGCCGAGCCGTCATTTCGCAGATATCGATGCGCCTCTGGGCGACGAGCACCTGGGAGGCAGGGCGCCATCATAAAGCATGGGTCGGGGTCAGACCATGCCCGCGGAGCCATTAAACGAGACTGTTCCCACGTTTAGATATGAAAATTCTTACAAGACGTACGGAAAAAACCTAACTCTTTGATCGAATTGCGGCAAAATCCCCCGCCTCGATTACAGGATCCGGGTCCAAGGACATGAACAAACCCTCTTCGATCGACGAGCGAAGCTTCCGCCGACTGCTCAGTCGCAACGTCGGCCTGCCGCTGGGCGTCGGCGTGCTCAGTGCCGCCGTGTTCATCGGCATCATCGTCTACCTGCTGTCCGTGATCGACTGGGTCGAGCACACCGACCGCGTGATCAACAACGCCAACGAGGCGACCAAGCTGTCCATCGACATGGAAACCGGCATGCGCGGTTACCTGTTGTCGGGCGCCGAAGGCTACCTGGATCCCTATGAGCTGGCCAAGCCGCGTCTGGCTGCCGAACTGCCGGCGTTGCAGGCGCTGGTCAGCGACAACCCGCGCCAGGTCGATCGGCTGACTCGCATCATGGCCCTGCAGAAGGACTGGCTCGACTATGGCGAGGAGCTGATCGCGCTCAAGCGCTCCACCGGCGACTATTCCAGCGTGGTCCAGACCGGTCGCGGCAAGCGCCTGACCGATGCGATCCGTAAGGAATATGAAGGCTTCATCGCCATGGAGCAGCAACTGCGGGTGGAACGCAGCGAGAACGTGTCGCGCACCATCTGGACCTCGGTCAGCCTCTATGTGCTGTTCGTTTTCGTGGTCAGCGCCTTGCTCGCCTATTTCGGCCGACGCGACATGACCGAGCTGTCGACCTCCTACGGTGGCAATCTGGCCGCCTTGCAGAAGGGTGCCAAGCGCCTGCAGGACCAGGCCTGGTTGCGCACCGGTCAGACGCAACTGGCCGAGCAGTTGCTGGGCCAGCAGACGTTGCAGATGCTGGGCCGCAACATGCTGCAATTCTTCGCCCAATACCTGGGCACGGTAGTCGCCGCGGTGTACATCCGCGAAGAACAAGGCAACCTGCGCCGCATCGCTTCGTACGGGTTCTCCCGCGAGCGTGAGGTGATGGATCAGGTGCTGATCAATGGCGAGGGCATCGCCGGCCAGGCCGTGCAGCGCAACCGGGTCATTCGTCTGGACGACGTGCCGGCCGATTACCTGCGCCTGAGCTCCGGCCTGGGCGAGGGCGCGGCGCGCAGCGTACTGGTCATACCGACCAGCGACAACGACCACATCAATGCCGTGGTCGAGCTGGGCTTCCTGCGCCCCTTGACCGACCGCGACCTGGAAATCGTCGAATTGCTGGCCGACAACATCGGCACCGCCATCGAAGCGGCGCGCTATCGCCAGCGTCTGCAGGAAGTGCTCGCCGAAACCCAGCAGCTCAATGAAGAACTGCAAGTGCAGCAGGAAGAGCTCAAGACCGCCAACGAAGAGCTCGAAGAGCAGTCACGCGTGCTCAAGGAGTCCCAGGCGTACCTGGAAACCCAGCAGGCCGAGCTGGAGCAGACCAACGAGCAACTGGCCGAACGGACCGAAGCCCTGGGCGAGCAGCGCGATGCGCTGGATCGCAAGAACCTGGAGTTGAACCAGGCCCAGGTGCAGCTCGAAGAGCGCGCCGACGAGCTGCAGCGTTCAAGCCGCTACAAGTCCGAGTTCCTTGCCAACATGTCCCACGAGCTGCGCACGCCGCTCAACAGCTCGTTGATCCTGGCCAAGTTGCTGGCGGAAAACCCCCAGGAAAACCTCACGGCCGATCAGGTCAAGTTTGCCGAGTCGATCTATTCGGCGGGCAACGATCTGCTCAACCTGATCAACGACATTCTGGACATTTCCAAGGTCGAGGCCGGTAAGCTCGACCTGCGTCCGGAAAACAGCAGCGTGCCGCGGCTGGTGGACAGTTTGCGCATGACCTTCGAGCCGCTGGCCGGGCAGAAGCATCTCGAGCTGTCGGTACAGATTCTTCCCGATGCCCCGGCGATGCTCTATACCGATCGCCAGCGCGTCGAGCAGATTCTCAAGAACCTGTTGGCCAACGCCCTCAAGTTCACCGAACACGGCATGGTCGAGCTGCTGGTCTCCGGCCACGCCAATGACGACATCGCCTTCCAGATTCGCGACACCGGCATCGGCATTGCCGTCGACCAGCAGCAAGCCATTTTCGAAGCGTTCCGCCAGGCCGACGGCACCACCAACCGGCGCTACGGTGGCACCGGCCTGGGTCTGTCGATTTCCCGCGACCTGGCCAACATGCTCGGTGGCTACATCACCGTCACCAGCGAGCTGGGCAAGGGCAGCACCTTCACCCTGGTTCTGCCGCAGCGTTACGAAGAGATCATCGAGGCACCGCGACACGCACCGCAGCCCATGGTTATCGCGCCGCAGCCGGTATCCAACACCCCGGCGGTGATCGAAGCACCGCTGACCGTGGCGCGCTTCGCCGACGATCGCGACAAGGGGCCGTTCACCAAGCGCTGCATTCTGGTCGTCGAAGACGAACCCAATTTCGCCCGCATTCTCTACGACCTGGCCCACGAGCTGGGCTACCACTGTCTGGTCGCACACGGTGCCGACGAGGGCTTCGATCTGGCAGCGACCTTCGTGCCCGATGCGGTGCTGCTCGACATGCGCCTGCCCGACCATTCCGGGCTGACCGTACTGCAGCGCCTGAAGGAACTGGCCACCACCCGGCACATCCCGGTGCACGTGATCTCGGTCGAGGACCGGGTCGAAGCGGCCATGCACATGGGCGCCATCGGCTATGCGGTCAAGCCGGCTACGCGTGATGAACTCAAGGAAGTCTTCGGCCGCCTGGAAGCCAAGCTCACCCAGAAGCTCAAGCGCATTCTGCTGGTGGAAGACGACGACCTGCAGCGCGAAAGCATTTCCCTGCTGATCGGCGACGACGACGTCGAGATCACCGCCGTGGGCTTTGCCCAGGAAGCGCTCGACCTGCTGCGCGACAACGTCTACGACTGCATGATCATCGACCTCAAGTTGCCTGACATGCTCGGCGGCGACCTGCTCAAGCGCATGTCCAACGAGGAGATCCGCTCGTTCCCGCCGGTGATCGTCTACACCGGACGCAACCTGACCCGCGACGAAGAAACCGAGCTGCTCAAGTACTCGCGCTCGATCATCATCAAGGGCGCGCGCTCGCCCGAACGTCTGCTCGACGAAGTGACCCTGTTTCTGCACAAAGTCGAATCGCAGTTGTCCCATGAGCGGCAGAAGATGTTGAAAACCGCCCGCAGTCGCGACAAGGTCTTCGAGGGCCGCAAGATCCTCGTGGTCGACGACGACGTGCGCAATATCTTCGCCTTGACCAGCGCCCTTGAACACAAGGGCGCCATCGTTGAAGTGGGCCGTAACGGCCGTGAGGCGATCGACAAGTTGAATCAGGTCGAGGACATCGATCTGGTGTTGATGGATGTGATGATGCCCGAGATGGACGGCTACGAAGCGACCCGCGAGATCCGCAAGGATCCACGCTGGCGCAAGCTGCCGATCATTGCGGTGACCGCCAAGGCCATGAAGGACGATCAGGAGCGCTGCCTCCAGGCCGGCTCCAATGACTACCTGGCCAAGCCCATCGACCTGGACCGCCTGTTCTCCCTGATCCGCGTCTGGTTGCCGCAACTGGAGCGCATGTAGTGAGTGATTCCCCGGCCGATCAGTCGTTGCAACCGGCTGCCGAACGCCATATCGATATCGAGATCCGGCTGTTGATCGAGGCGATCTACCTCACCTACAGCTACGATTTTCGTGACTATTCCGGCGCTTCGGTGAAGCGCCGCATTCTGCACGCCCTGCGGCAGATGGAGTGCGGCAGCGTCTCGTCGCTGCAGGCGCGGGTGCTGCACGAGCCCACGGCGTTCATGGAGCTGCTGCAGTACCTGACGATTCCGGTCAGCGAGATGTTCCGCGATCCCGAGCACTTCCTGGCCTTGCGCCGCGAAGTGGTGCCGCTGCTCAAGACCTATCCGTCGGTGAAAGTCTGGATCGCCGGCTGCAGCACCGGGGAGGAGGTTTATTCGATGGCCATCCTGCTGCGCGAGGAGGGTCTGCTCGAACGCACCATCATCTACGCCACCGACATCAACCCCACCTCCCTGGAAAAGGCCAAGCAAGGCATCTATTCCATGGAAAGCGTGCGCGCCTACACGCAGAACTACCAGCGCGCCGGTGGCACTCGTTCGTTCTCCGACTATTATACGGCGGCCTACGGCAACGCGATCTTCGACAGCAGCCTGCGCGCCAACGTGACCTTCGCCGACCACAGCCTGGCCACCGACAGCGTGTTTTCCGAGACGCAACTGGTGTCGTGTCGCAATGTGCTCATCTATTTCAACAAGGGCTTGCAGGACCGTGCCTTCGGGCTGTTTCACGAGTCCCTGAGCCGGCGTGGCTTTCTCATGCTGGGCAGCAAGGAAACCCTGGATTTCTCGGCTTACAGTTCGCGTTTCGAAACCCTGACGCGCCCGGAACGGATCTATCGCAAGTCATGAGTCGTTTTCAAGCGGTGGTGGTGGGGGCTTCGGCCGGCGGCGTGGAAGCGTTGCTGGGTATCTACGGCCAGTTGCCGACGAATTTCAAGCTGCCGGTGCTGACGGTACTGCACCTGCCCGACGAGCGTCACAGCCAGCTGGCGGAAGTGTTCGAGCGGCGCTTGAATCGGCCGGTGCGCCAGGCCCGGGACAAGGAGCCGATCGAGGCGGGTATGTTCTATTTCGCCGGGCCCAGCTACCACCTGTCGGTGGAGCGCGATTTCAGCCTCTCGTTGAGCCAGGAGGAACGGGTGCATTATTCCCGTCCCGCCATCGACTTCCTCTTCGATTCGGCAGCCGATGCCTATGGCGCCGGCCTGATCGGCGTTCTGCTGACCGGTGCCAACGAAGACGGTGCGCGCGGCCTGGCCAGCATCAAACGCAAGGGTGGCTTGACCATCGTCCAAGACCCCGCCGAGGCGCGGGTTGCGGTCATGCCGCAGGCGGCCATCCGCCTGCAGACGCCTGACCATATTCTTTCACTCCACGGCATTGGCTGTCTGCTTGCCGAGCTGGAACGAAGCACATGCTAAGCAACGTCCAAGCAAAACTGTTGATCGTCGATGACCTGCCGGAAAACCTGCTGGCCCTGGAGGCGTTGATCGCCAGCCCCGGCCGTGAGGTGCACAAGGCGTTGTCGGCCGATGAAGCCCTTTCATTGTTGCTGCAGCACGAATTTGCCATGGCCATTCTCGACGTGCAGATGCCGGGCATGAACGGCTTCGAGCTGGCAGAACTGATGCGCAGCACCGAGAAGACCAAGAACATTCCGATCGTCTTTGTCAGCGCCGCCGGGCGCGAGCTCAACTATGCCTTCAAGGGCTACGAGAGCGGCGCGGTCGACTTTCTGCACAAGCCGCTGGACATGCAGGCGGTGAAGAGCAAGGTCAGCGTGTTCGTCGACCTGTACCGTCAGCGCAAGACCCTCAAGGAGCAGCTCGATGCGCTGGAGCGCTCGCGCCAGGAGCAGGAGGTCCTGCTCAAGCGTCTGCAGGTGACCCAAAGCGAGCTGGAACATGCGGTGCGCATGCGTGACGACTTCATGTCGATCGTCTCCCACGAGGTGCGCACGCCGCTCAACGGTCTGATCCTGGAAACTCAACTGCGCAAGTTGCACCTGGCACGCGATAACGCCGACGCCTTCACCCTCGACAAGATGCGCGCCATGGTCGAGCGCGACGAGCGCCAGATCCAGAGCCTGATTCGTCTGATCGAAGACATGCTCGATGTGTCGCGGATCCGTACCGGCAAGCTGTCCATCCGACCTGCCCAGTTCGACCTCGCGCAATTGGTGCGCAACCTGGTCGACAGTTTCGCACCGCAGGTGGATGCTGCCGATTGCACGATCAGCCTGCAGGCCGATGAGCCGGTGCTGGGTATCTGGGACGAGTTCCGCATCGAGCAGGTCGTCAGCAACCTGATTTCCAATGCCTTGCGCTACGGTGGCAAAGGCCCGGTGGAGGTCACCGTGTATGGACACAACGGCTGGGCGCGCGTGGAAGTGCGCGACCATGGCATCGGCATCAGCAAGGAAAACCAGCTACGGATCTTTCAGCAGTTCGAGCGCGTTTCCGGTAGCAACGTGGTGGCCGGGCTGGGCCTGGGGTTGTTCATTTCCGAGCAGATCGTGGCCGCTCATGGTGGACGTATCGAGGTCGAGAGTGCGCTGGGCGACGGCGCGACGTTCCGAGTCAGCCTGCCGCTGTAGGAATAAGCGCAATCACACGCAACCTCTGTCGCAGGTCATGGTCGTAATGGCAGCGAAACACACACGTACATAGGCTTCCCCATGAGTGAAGATGCACAAGATGTCGTTCTCATCGTCGAGGACGAACCGCTGATATTGATGGTACTGGCGGATTACCTGGAGGGTCAGGGGTATCGCGTCCTGAAAGCCGAAAACGGCGAGCAGGCGCTGGAGATCCTTTCGACCAAGCCGCACCTTGACCTGATGGTGACGGACTACCGTTTGCCTGGCGGGATTTCCGGGGTGAAGATCGCCGAACCGGCAGTGCTGTTGCGACCAGACCTCAAAGTCATCTTCATCAGTGGCTATCCGGCAGAGATCGAAGAGACCAACAGCCCGATCGCGCGCAAGGCGCCGATCCTGGCCAAGCCATTCGACTTGGACACGCTGCACCAACAGATCGAGAAGTTGCTGGCGTGAGAGAGCAAGGTGCCTGACGGTCAGGCACCCTGTTTATCGAGGCGCTATCTGCTTCAGGGCGTCGGCAGCGCTGCACCTTTGGGCCAGAGCAGCCACACCTGACCTTCCTGCTTCATGTTGCCGGCCAGTTCCCCGGCTTCGTCCCCCGTCCCCCAGAACAGATCCGCACGCACTTCGCCGGCAATGGCGCCACCGGTGTCCTGAGCCGCGACCGGGCGCACCACGGGGCTGCCGTCAGGGCGTGTAGTGGACAGCCACAACAGACTGCCCAGCGGTATCACCTTGCGATCGATTGCTACACTGTAGCCAGCGGTCAACGGCACGTTGAGTGAACCGCGGGGGCCTTCGTTGCTGTCCGGGCGCAGGCTGAAGAACACGTAGCTGGGGTTGCTGGCGAGCAGTTCCGGTACCCGCTGCGGATTGGCCACAGCCCACTCGCGGATACGGCCCATGCTGACTTCTTCCTTCTTGAGCAGGCCTTGCTCGACCAGCCAGCGGCCGACCGGGCGATACGGATGGCCGTTCTGGTCGGCGTAGCCAACGCGCAGCTGCCGGCCGCTGTCCAGTTGCAGGCGGCCCGAGCCCTGGATCTGCAGGAACTGCAGGTCCATGGGGTCGCGCATCCAGGCGACCACGGGGGCATTGATGCCTTGGCGCTGGATCGTGGCGGCGTCGTCATAAGGGCGCAGTACCTGACCATCGAGCCGACCGCGCAGGCGCTTGCCCTTGAGCTCGGGGTAGAGGCTGTCCAATTGCACGCTGATCATGTCGGTCGGCACGCCGTAGACGGGGACCGGATGTGTTGCGCGTCGGCCTTGAGGCTGCCCGAATAGACGGGTTCGTAGTAGCCGGTGATCAGGCCGTGTTCGCCTTTTTCGGCTGAGCGCAGGCCATAGACCTGCAATTGCGCCTGGAGGAAAGCGCGGATCGCGGCAGGGGAGGTGTCCACCGATTGCGCGCCGGCGCAGGTAGCGCCCCAGATCGGGTCCTTGGCCAGACGCTGGCAGGCCGAGCGCCAGGCCGCAAAACCGGCCTGCAGGTCGCTGTCGCTGACCTTGGGCAGGTCATCCCAAGTGGCGGGTGCGTAAGTGGCGACGGGATGGGTGGTTTCGACAGGCTTGTTGTCGCTGTCGCAGGCGGACAACAGCGCCAACGCGGGCACGACGCCGATGAGCAGGCGCCGCCAGGGAAAACGGAAATGGGTCACGCAACGCATCCTGATAGCGGGGAGAGGCGGCTACTTTGGATAAACCCACACCCGACGTCAAATCGATGCGGTGGTCCAGGCATACCGCGGCGTCCGCCGACGCGGCTTGCGCCGCTGCTACAGGGGGTTGCAATCCGCGTTGTGATTGATGCGGTGGTCCAGACATGCCGCGGTGTCCGCCGACGCGGCTTGCGCCGCTGCTACAGGGGATTGCAATCCGCGTTGTGATTGATGCGGTGGTCCAGGCATACCGCGGTGTCCGCCGACGCGGCTTGCGCCGCTGCTACAGGGGGTTGCAATCCGCGTTGTGATTGATGCGGTGGTCCAGGCATACCGCGGTGTCCGCCGACGCGGCTTGCGCCGCTGCTACAGGGGGTTGTAATCCGCGTTCTGATTGTCTCCGCCGACGCGGCTCGCGCTGCTGCTACAGGATGGCACCACTCCCTGTAGCAGCGGTGCAAGCCGCGTCCGGGTTGACGCGGTGGCCCGGGCTCACCGCGATCGAGTTCAGCAATAGCTCGCGATGCGACGAACCTGGCTTTGGCCCTGGCTCAGGTTCCATTCCCGATTGAGTGTCTGGAACACATCGTTGACGAACTGTCGGTCAGCTGCAGCTTTCTTGCCGACGTACCCTTTGCCACGCCGGTAGATGGGCATGCGTGCACGCAATTCGGGGTGATTGCGCTCGAATGCTTCGCCATCGGCGTCGTTGGCCAAGGCATCTATATGCACGTCGCCACGCTTGCACACCCAAAGAATGTGGTCGTCCAGCGTGTCACGGCCGGCTGCCAGGATACGGGCAAGTTGGTCAACGGTAGGTTGCTGATTCAGGTTCATGATTACGCTCCTTGAGCTCTGTGTGATCTGTCAGGTTGTCGTCTTCAACACGCGTCCGCCGATACGCTTCAGGTGTTGTCCGTCTAGGTCAGTACTGGCTCGAGCTCGATGTGTAGTGCCGGCGATCCTGACTACATGAAACTCATGAGGTTCAGGTTCCAGCGGCCCGCCTGGTACGCGGAGGTCATCGGAGTGGCTCGATGGCTCATCGAGCAGGGCCCATTCGGGCTCCGCTCTGTTCCCGATCAGGGAGACGGCCTCATCATGCAAGGCCGGGAGAGGCGCGTCAATGGATATGTAGTGCTTTTATGTCGGCACTACATATTTTAATTATGACCTCCCGGTCACGCTTCAGTGGAGTGGGAAATTGCTGATAGCGACCCGTCACCTCGAGAAAGTCACGGCAAGGGTTGATTGTTCCGAGCGCTCCTATAATCATGCTCGGCCCGGGCACGGTCGGGCCGTCCCGTGCAAGCACCCACTGGAGCAGTATGGAGTTCAAGCAGAGTCTGAGTCGCCGCATCGTCATCGTGTTTGCCCTGATGAGCGCGTTCGTCGCCGGGGTGTTCGCGGTGGGTATCGTGGCGACCGTGCATCTGGTGGAGCGCAAGCTGACGACCATGAGCCTGAGCGGCAACATGCACCGCCTGTTGCTGGTGGACAATGCGGACGACTGGCGTCATCGCCCCGAGAAAGACGAGCTTTTCTATATCGATGGCGGCGACGGCGACCTGAGCATGCCCGATGAACTCAAGACCCTGCCGGTCGGGTTCCAGGAGCTCACCCTCGGTCCACGTACCTACTACGCCATGGTTGCCCAGGTCGACGGGCGTCAATACGTCCTGTTGCGCGACCAGGAGGGCATGGAGCAGCGCGCCCATGTGCTGTTCATCGTGGTGGGCGCCGGCTTTCTGTTGAGCATCGCCCTGGCGATCCTGCTGGGCGGGCTGCTGGCACGCCGCGTGATGGCGCCGGTGGTGCGTCTGGCGCGGCAGGTGCGTCACCGCGACAAGATGCTCGGCCTGGCGCCGCCGTTGTCGCCGGACTACACCGACGACGAGGTCGGCGAGCTGGCGCGCTCGTTCGATGAAACCCTGAGCAAATTGCGCGCTGCGCTCAACCGCGAGCAGATGTTCACCAGCGATGTCAGTCACGAGCTTCGCACGCCATTGATGATCCTGGCGAGCTCCTGCGATCTGCTGCTCGGCAGCGAGCTGGATGAGCGTTCGCAACGACAGGTGACCCGCATTGCCCGGGCCACGGATGGCATGAGCCAGTTGGTCGAGACCTTCCTGCTGCTCGCCCGGGATCGCGAGGCGGCCAGTCATGGCAACCCCACCGCGACGCTCAGGCGTACTGCCGATGAACTGGTGGAGATCTGGGGGCGGCAGATCGAAGCCAAGGGCCTGGAATTCATCTATGTCGTGGATAACTATTCGAGCGAGGTCTATAACCAGGCCTTCCTGCACTCGGTGATGGGCAACCTGCTGCGCAATGCCTGGCACTACACCGACACCGGTTTCGTGCGCCTGACCCTGACGGAAACCGGCTTCCATGTCGAAGACAGCGGCATCGGCATTCCCGAGGAAAAACGCAACGCGATGTTTCAGCCCTTTGTGCGGGGTGACGAGCAGCGGGGCGAAGGCCTGGGTCTTGGCTTGTCACTGGTGCAGCGTATCTGCGTCAACCAGGGCTGGAGCGTCAGCCTGAGCAGCCGCGAACCCCACGGCTGTCTTTTCAGTGTGAAGCTGGGCAACGCCTAGCTTCCGCTTACCCACAGCGTGCGCCCAGTCACTCTTTTTTTGTGAACCTTGACACGATTTCGTGGTCTTTCAGCTGGCGGCTTGAACCGACGGCATGCCGGGCAATAGGCCCTTTGGGAGCTTTTCATCGCTTCCCTTCGCAAGTAGTAGCCACCCGTAGCGGTAGTAGCGACAGGCCCTCCGGTGCAGGCCCAGCCTCTTGGGACATTGTTGTCCCGCTATCGAATGGTCCGTTCATCGGGGCCTTTTTTCTTATTCATGTGAAGATCGCCATGCCCTCATTTCAACGTTTCTCTACCGTATTCAGCCGCACCCGCCTGGTGGCCACCGGCGTATTCACTGGCCTGCTCTTCACTGTCGGCCCGGCGCATGGCGAAGAGGCTCCTGGCAACAGCCGCTGGGTCAGTGACAACCTGAGCACCTTCGTTCGCAGTGGTCCTACCGACGGCTATCGCATCGTCGGCAGTTTGAAGTCCGGCCAGAAGGTCGAGTTGCTGTCTACCCAGGGTGACTACAGCCAAGTGCGCGGTGAAGGTGGTTCCAGTGTCTGGATCCCCAGCAGTGACCTGCAACAGACGCCAGGTCCCGCCGAGCACGTTCCCTTGTTGACCCAGCAGGTCGCCGATCTGAGCGGCAAGCTGCAAACCATCGACGACAGCTGGAAGAACCGCGTACAGGGCATGCAGGAAACCCTGGACGCGCGCAAGGCGCTGATCGACGAGCTGGAAGCGCGCAGCAAGGCACTCAATGCCGAGCTCAGCGATGCCCAGTCCGAGCTGCGCAGCACCCAGGCGAAGCTGGGCGACGAAAACAAGCATGTGATGATGAGCTACATGGTCTACGGCGGCAGTATCGCTGGTGCCGGTCTGCTGGCCGGCCTGATCCTGCCGATGATGACCCGTGGCCGCAAGCGTAACGACCGCTGGTTCTGAGGGTTACGCCTACAGTTTGTGCTGAACCTGCCAGGCCGCTCGATGATCTATGGTGTTGCACTCCATATCACTACATAGAGAGCTTTGCCATGAACACCAGTGACCTCCTTGAACAACTGCTGCGCGGTCGCGGCAGCCAATCCTCGAACAACCGACCTGGCGCACCGAGCGGGCAGGGTGGTCTTGGGGATCTGCTGGGAAGTTTGCTCGGCGGTGGCCGGGGTGCATCAGGTGCCGGTGGCCTCAGCGGTCTGGGTGGATTGCTGGGCGGCCTGCTGGGCGGGCGTGGCGGTAATCGATCCGGTTCCGGCAAGTACGCTGCGCTCGCATCGTTGGGGATGATGGCCTTCAAGGCCTATCAGGCCTGGCAGCAACAGCAGGCCAATGCCCCACAGCAGGCGTTGCGCACCGTCGATCAGTTGTCCGAGCCGGAAGCGGAAGGGCATAGTCATGCGATCCTGCGCGCTCTGATTGCCGCCGCCAAGGCCGATGGCCGGGTGGATGCGCAGGAGGAAGCGGCGATCCGCGCCGAGTTGACCGAGCATGCCGAGGATGCGCAGTTGCAACAGTGGCTGGATGCGGAGCTGGCACGGCCGCTGGACGCACAGGAGTTGGCCAGCGCGGCTGATGGCCCGGCAATGGCGGCGGAGATGTACCTGGCCAGTGTGATGTTGATGGGCCAGCAGGATGCCGGCGAGCGCGCGTGGCTCGACCAATTGGCCGCTGCCCTCAATCTGGCGCCGGAATTGCGCGCCCAGCTCGATCAGCAGGCCCAGGCGCAATAAGCCCACCGCAAAAGCCGTACGGCGATGCTGCAGGCCAACCCCATGCACCGCCGACGCGGCTCGCGCCGCTGCTACAGAAAATCTCCGTGCCCCGGCCAAGGTTGCACCATCGCAACCCACCAAACGCCCACAAGCCCCGTAGCAGCGTCGCAAGCCGCGTCCGGCCGCACCGCCGATCCGACAGACACCCCACAATCCCCGTAGCAGCGGCGCAAGCCGCGTCCACCCACACCGCCAATCCGACAGACACCCCACAATCCCTGTAGCAGCGGCGCAAGCCGCGTCCACCCACACCGCCGATCCGACAGACACCGCACAATCCCTGTAGCAGCGGTGCAAGCCGCGTCCGGCCGCACCGCCGATCCGACAGACACCCCACAATCCCTGTAGCAGCGGCGCAAGCCGCGTCCGGCCGCGCCGCCGATCCCTACAGGATGGTCACAAAGGCCCCAGCTCCAACCATATTGGCGCATGGTCGGACGGTTTTTCCATCGCCCGCAAATCGTAATCGATACCCGCTGCCCGAACCCTGGGCAGCAACCCGTGGGACGCCAGGATCACGTCGATCCGCAACCCCCGCTTGGGCTCGTCCTCGAAGCCGCGGCTGCGGTAGTCGAACCAGCTGAACCGGTCCGCCACTTCCGGATGCAAATGACGGAAACTGTCCACCAGCCCCCACTGTTGCAATCGCTGCATCCACTCGCGCTCTTCGGGCAGGAAACTGCACTTGCCGGTCTTCAGCCAGCGCTTGGCGTTGTCCGCCCCGATACCGATATCGCAATCCTGCGGAGAGATGTTCACGTCCCCCATCACCACCAGCGCTTGATCGTTACTGAACCCTGTATCCAGCAGGGTTTGCAGGTCGCTGTAGAAACGACGCTTGGCCGGAAACTTGGTGGGGTGGTCGCGACTTTCACCCTGTGGAAAATAACCGTTCATGATCGTCACGACCTGGCCTTGGGCATCGGCGAAGGTACCGCGGATGAAGCGGCGCTGTGCGTCCTCCTCGTCGCTGGCAAACCCTTTGTCGATACTCAACGGCGCGGCGCGCGACAGCAGTGCCACCCCGTAATGGCCTTTCTGCCCGTGGAAATGCACGTGATACCCCAGCGCCTCGATCTCGGCCTGGGGGAACTGTTCATCCGACACCTTGGTTTCCTGCAGACCGATCACATCCGGCTGGTGCTTGTCGATCAAGGCGGCCAGCTGATGGGGGCGGGCACGCAAGCCGTTGATGTTGAACGAGACGATTTTCATGGTCGCGGATCCTGGCAAATCGGTGATGCTAACGGACTGCGGCGCAGCTCACCAGCACGGCGTCCGGCATCGGCGCACGATTTGCTTCACCAGGGTACGGAACCCCTGGGGTCGCGGACCGTCCATTGACTACTCGTTGCACTCCTCAAGGACAGACCCGATGCCCCAGACTTCGACCACCGCTGCAGAAGTACGTCAGCTCGATGGTGGTTATGCCCGTGAAACCCGTGCGCTGCTGTACCAGACCTATCTCGTCGACCCGACCTTCGCCTACCTGTTCGAAGCCGATCGCCCAGGCTTCGAACGGCGCGTGCGTTCGACCGTGCGGCAATTGGTCAATCAGCATTTTCTCCAGGACCTGCCGGCCTTGGGCTTGTTCTTCGACGACCGCCTGGCGGGTGTTGCGCTGGTAGCGCCACCACAGCGTCGCCTGGGCATCACCGAAAGCTGGGCCTGGCAGTGGCGAATGATGCTGGGCACGGGCGTGGAAGGCACGCGCCGCTATCTCGAATACCATCACGCCGTCCAGGAATGCATCCCCTCGGATGCCGTCCATGTGCTGCCGCTGATGGGGCTGCACCCGGACTTCCAGGGCCCTGAACTCGGGGAGCAACTGCTGACGGCGGTGCATAACTGGTGCGCCCAGGACCCAACGTCCGAAGGCGTGGTACTGGATACCGGCAACCCGCGCTACCTGGCGTTCTTCCAGCGCCAGGGCTATACCCAGATTGGGGAAGTGAACCTGGGGCCCGTGGTCGAGCATGTGTTCTTCCACCCCAGTCCTGAAACAGTCGGTTACGCACAGGGCTGATCCAGAGTCCTTGGCAACGCCTGGCAGGGTCCAAATCGACGTACGGGTCGTGATAGCATTCGCCTATGAATTATTCAGGACGATTGGCCGGCAGCCTGGCGCTGCTGGTCGCAAGCATGGCGGCCCAGGCCCAAAGCGTACTCGACGTACGCGTCAACCCTGCCAACCCGGCACTCAAGAGCAACGTCGAAGGCTACATCGGCAGCTTGGGTGATCGTGACGGTGAGGCGCTGCTGCGCTTCAGTCGGGGAGCCGAGGAGCAGGCGCAAAAGGCGGCCCAGGCACTGGGCTATTATCAGGCACGCGTGACCAGCGAAGTGCAGCCGGGCGAGAACCCGCGCCTGCTGCTGCGCATCGAACCGGGTGAGCCTGTGCATCTGCGCAACGTCACGGTGCGCGTCGAAGGCCCGGCGGCCGACTTGAAGGCCTTTCGCGTCCCGCGCAGCAGCGAGCTGGCGCCGGGTGCCGTGCTCAACCACGGTCAGTACGAAAATGCCAAGCAGCTGATCCAGAACCAGGCCTCGCGCTATGGGTTCTTCAGCGGCACTTTCAGCAAGCAGCGTCTGGCGGTCGACCCACGGGCCGGCGTCGCGGATGTCGAACTGGTCTACAACAGCGGCCCGCGCTTCAAGCTGGGCAAGGTCAGCTTCCAGGGCGACACGCCGTTCGACGAAGAACTCCTGCAACGCATGGTGCCGTTCAAGGAAGACACGGCCTACGATTCCGAACTGATCGCCGAACTCAACCAGGCGTTGCAATCGAGCGGCTACTTCGAAGGCGTGCGGGTCGATGCCGCGCCCACTGCCGCCAGCGAGCGAGTGATTCCCGTCGATGTCCAGCTGACGACCCGCAAGCCTCGGACCATGGGCTTGGGCCTGGGGTATTCGACCGACGTCGGCCCGCGCGGCAAAGCCAACTGGACCCGCCATTGGGTCAATCCCCAAGGCCACAGCTATGGTGCGGAACTGGAACTTTCGGCGCCTCGGCAGAACGTCGGGCTTTGGTACGACATTCCCCTGGATCCCCCTCTGACCGACAAGCTGCGATGGGCGGGCGGTTATCAATACGAAGAGCTGGCCGACACCGACAGCCTGAGCAAACTGCTCACGTTCGGCCCGGAATGGCACAGCAAACTGCCGAGCGGCTGGCAGCGGGTCATCTCGTTGAAGTGGCAACGCGAAGAATACCGACTCGGCGACGACACCGGCCTGAGTACCTTGCTGATGCCCGGCATCAGCTACACCTACCTCAAGAGCGACAACAAGGTCGACCCCCATAACGGCTACCGCGTGCAGTTCGATGCCCAGGTGGCCAAGGAAGGGGTGCTGTCGGACACCAACCTGTTGCATGGCAACGTAATGCTCAAGGGCTTGACCACTGTGGCACAGAATCACCGCTTGCTTGGCCGGGTGCAGTTGGGCGGCAATGCCACCAACGGTTACAAATCCGTTCCGCCTTCGTTGCGTTTCTTCGCCGGTGGCGACCAGAGCGTGCGTGGCTACGACTACCAGACCCTGTCACCGGAGAACTCCGATGGCGATCGCATCGGCGGACGCTACATGGTCGCCGGCAGTGTCGAGTACCAATATTCGATTGCCGAAAAGTGGCGCGTGGCAACCTTCATCGACAAGGGCAACTCGTTCAACGACCTGAAATTCGCCGACCTCAAGACAGGCATCGGCGTCGGCGTACGCTGGGTGTCCCCGGTGGGCCCCATTCGGCTCGACCTGGCCCACGCGATGGATGACGATGGCGGCGTGCGGCTGCACTTTTCCATGGGGCCGGAACTGTGAGGCCGGCGGTGAAGCGCGGTGCGCTGATCACCCTGGCTGCGCTCGTTGGCCTGTTGCTGATCGTTCTGGTGACCCTTTATCTGGTGCTGGGAACCCAGGCGGGTAGTCGTTGGGCGCTGGCCCGTGTGCCCGGACTGACCCTGGAAAACTTCAAGGGCACACTGGGCAGCCACTGGCAGGCAGACTCTTTGATATGGCAGCAAGGCGCGACCCGCGTCGAAGTGCGGGCACCCGAGCTGGCCTGGTCACCCAGTTGCCTGTGGCGCATGACGCTGTGCATCGACACCCTGCACACCGACGCCATTCTTGTGCAACTGCCTGCCAGCCAGGAACCGGCCAGCGACGGGCCGATCACACTGCCTGACCTGCAGTTGCCCGTCGCCATAGAATTGGGTGATGTGCGTATCGGCAGCCTGCAACTCGATGGCGTGCAGCAGCTCAGTGGTTTCGAGCTGGCGGCGCACTGGACCGCCGATGGCCTGAAGATCGATCGCGGGCACTTGCAACGCGATGATCTGGTGCTGGATCTGGACGGCACCTTGCGCCCCGGCGGCCAATGGCCGCTGAACCTCAATGCCCAAATACAGTTGCCCAAGGTTGACGACAAGCCTTGGCAAGTCACCCTGAACGCCACAGGTGATCTGCTCGACACGCTGACCCTGAACGGGCAAAGCTCTGGCTACCTGCCGGCCGCCATAACGGGCACCCTGAAGCCGCTGGCCGAACACTTGCCGGCCCAGCTGCGCATTGTCAGCGAGGCGTTCAAACCCAGCGCCGGGCTGCCTGACACCTTGGCATTCAATCAACTGGAACTGCTCGCCAAAGGCGACCTGCAGGCTGGCTATGCCATCGATGGCCACGCCAGTCTGCCAGCGGAACAATCACCAATGACGTTGGTGCTGGGCGCGCGGGTCGACGCCAAGGGTGCAGTGGTTCAGACCCTGGATATTTCCTCCACGGCACAGGAACAGGTGCGGCTGGCTGGCAGCGTGGATTGGCACGAAGGTCTGGCGGCCAAGGCCACTATCGATTGGCAGGACTTCCCGTGGCACCGCCTGTACCCCGTCATTGCCGAGCCGGACGTGAAAGTCCGGCGTTTCAAAGGCGAGATCGACTATCGAGACGGCAAGTACCTGGGCAACCTCAACGGTGCCTTCGATGGCCCAGCCGGTGCGTTTACCCTGGTGACGCCGTTCAGCGGCGATCTGCAGCAAGTGTTCCTGCCGCAACTGGAACTGGTCGCGGGGCAGGGCAAGGCAGCAGGGCACCTGAACGTCAAGTTCGCCGATGGCGTTGCCTGGGACACGGCTCTGGACCTGAGCGCCATCGATCCTGCCTACTGGGTCGCGCAGATGCCAGGCAGCCTCGCCGGTCCGCTGCGCAGCACCGGCGAGTTCAAGAACGAACAGCTCAAGCTGGATGCCGACCTGGACCTCAAGGGACGCCTGCGCGGGCAGCCTGCGGTGCTCCAGGCCAAGGCGCAGGGCGCCGGGGAGCGCTGGACGCTGGGCAATCTCGACGTACGCCTGGGTGACAACCGTATCCAGGGTCAAGGCAGTCTGCAGCAGCAGATTCAGGCGCGACTCAACATCGATCTGGCCCGTCTGGGCCAGTTGTGGCCCGGGCTGCAAGGCCAACTCAAGGGCCAGCTCGACGCGGCCGGTACCTTGCAGGCGCCCCAGGGCAAGCTCTCGCTGCAGGGGCGTCAGTTGGCACTGGACAGCAACCGTCTGCAGAACCTGACACTGGACGCCGTCCTCGACAAAGCCCAGCGTGGCACCCTTGATTTGACCGCCGCCGGTATCCGCGCCGGTGACACCGACCTGGGCACCCTGACCGGTAAGGCCTCGGGCGATATCAAACGGCAGCAGCTGCAATTGGCGCTCAAGGGGCCGCAACTGGCTTTGGCCACCGCGCTGGACGGCACGCTCGATAAGGGCTTCACCGCGCAAAGCAGTTGGCGCGGGCGGCTGGCCAGCGGTTCGGTCCAGGCCGGTGGCCAGGATTGGCGTCTGCAGGCGCCGGCACGTCTTGAATACCTGGCCGGTGGCCAGGTCAATTTCGGCGCCCACTGCTGGCGCTCGGGATCTGCCAGCCTGTGCGGCGACGACCAGCGCCTCGCGCCGCAGCCGCGACTGCGTTACCACCTCAAGCAGTTTCCGCTGGACAGCCTGGCCCAGTGGCTGCCGAAGGATTTCGCCTGGAAGGGCATGCTCAACGCCGATGTCGCGGTTGACGTCCCTGCCAGCGGCCCGGCCGGTGAGGTCATGATCGACGCGGGCAACGGTACCCTGCGCGTGCGCAACAAAGAGCAATGGGTCGATTTTCCTTACCAGACACTGCGCCTGACCAGTCGCTTGAACCCCAAGCGGATCGATACCGAACTCAACTTCAGGGGCGATCGCCTGGGACAATTGCAGGTCATCACCCAGATCGATCCCATTGCGCAGAGCAAGCCGATCAGCGGCAGCTTCCGCCTGTCCGGGCTCGACCTTTCCATCGCTCGGCCATTCGTGCCCATGGTGGAAACCCTCAAGGGCCAACTCGATGGCAGCGGGCAGATCGCCGGTTCCCTCGTGGCGCCCCAGGTGAACGGCAATGTCACCCTCAGCGGCGGTCAGATCGCCGGCCCGGAATTGCCCACCACCCTCGAGGACTTGCAACTGCAGGCGTTGATCGCGGGTGAAAGCGTGCGCCTGCAGGGCAGTTGGAAAAGCGGCAAGACGGGTCAGGGGACGTTGGGCGGCACGGTCGCCTGGGCCAACGCTCTGGACGTTGACGTGCAGCTCAAGGGCACGCGCTTGCCGATCAACGTCGAACCCTATGCGACGCTCGAAGCGGCTCCGGATCTGAGTATCCAGATGAGTGGCGAAAGGCTCGCCGTGGCCGGCAAGGTGTTCATTCCCAAAGGGGCCATCGTCGTCCGCCAGCTGCCACCGTCCACCGTCAAACTTTCCGATGACGTGGTGATCGTCGGCAATCAGACCGAGCAGGGCAAGACACCCTTGCCCATGGCGATCGATATCGATGTGGAAGTGGGCCAGGAAAAACTCACCTTCAACGGCTTTGGCCTGAGTGCCAATCTGGCCGGTCACGTGCACATCGGCGACAACCTCGACACTCGGGGTGAACTGGCGCTCAACGATGGGCGCTACAACGCCTATGGCCAGCGCCTCACCATACGTCGCGCACGGCTGTTGTTTGCCGGGCCCATCAGCCAGCCGTACCTGGACATTGAAGCGATCCGTACCACCGGCGATGTGATTGCCGGCATCCGCCTGACCGGCAACGCCGAGCAGCCTACCAGCGAGGTGTTTTCGGAACCGACCATGAGCCAGGAGCAGGCGCTGTCGTACCTGGTGCTGGGTCGCCCGCTGGGCAACAGCGGCGAGGACAACAACATGCTCGCCCAGGCGGCGCTCGGCTTGGGCCTGATGGGCAGTTCGGGGGTGACCAGCAAACTGGCGACCGATCTGGGTATCGAAGATTTCCAGCTCGACACTCAGGGCAGCGGCGATGCAACCAGTGTGGTCGCTAGCGGTAATCTGTCGGAGAAACTCAGTCTGCGCTATGGCGTGGGGGTATTCGAGCCGGCCAATACCATTGCCTTGCGCTATCTGCTCAGCAAACGTCTGTATCTGGAAGTGGCCAGTGGCGTGGCCAGCTCACTGGATCTGTTCTACAAGCGCGATTTCTGAGGGGTGAACCTAGGCCCGTGAATGGGCCCGGGGAATGCTCGACTAGCCAAGGGTGCGGCGAATGTTGCCGATCTGGCGCTGGCTCAGTCCGTATTTATGCGCCAGCACACTGCGCGAGGTGCCGTTGCGCGTTTCGTGGTGAATCTGTTGATTGCGCCACTGCCGCAGAAAATGGTCGGCCTTGGGGATTTCCAAGGCCATGCCGGCGAAGCGCTCGATCAGGGCGGCCACCGTTTCGGCTTCAAGCTGCTCGGTCAGGCTGGTGCGTTGCGGGTGCTTGGGAATGTAGCGCGGGCGCCCGCCATACAGTTGCGTCAGTCGATAAGCTTGCTCGACGCCGATGCAGTCGATCAGTACCTGTAATGAGTGGGGGAGTTGCTCGACGTCGATCTGCTGAAGCTGTTGGGTGTTCATGGTGACTTCCTTGTGGCAGCAAATGGCCCATCCGGCCGGCAGCCATTCTTGTCCAGGCGCCTTTGGGGCTCTAGGAGTCAAGGGGTCTCTGGGTGTAGGTAGGTTCCGACAGCTACGTCGGAAACGTTCACCACGAGGCCGCATCGCCATGGCCCGTGATCCGGTTCTTGAACGCCATCCCCTGTTGCGTCCAGGCGTTGTAAAATGCGATTTTCCGCGCACAGAGCTGACTTCGGTTCATGTGCAATCCACGCAAAGGTGTGAGGCCGGATACCCAGGTCGGCCAACACCCCTGTCAGGACCTTTAGATGACCCAAGCTCAACGTATCAAGTATTCCTTGCTGATTGCCCTGCTGGTGCTGCTGGCAATGCTCGGCCTGTCCTACCTGCAGACCCAGGGCGTGATCACTGAAAAAGTCTTTCAATACATCGCCATGGGCATTGCCGTGCTCGTGGTTGTGATCAACGGCGTGATGCGTCGCAAGGTCAAGCGACCGTGAACTAATTTTTCAGCGTGACGCTCCAAGACAGTGCAGCACACACCAATCACTGTTATGGAGTGCCCCATGTTCAAGAAGACTTTGACTGCCGTAGTTGCAACTTCCGCCTTGATGACTGCCGGCCTGGCGCTGGCCGACAAGCCGGGTGCGGGTTGGATCACCATCGAGAAAGCCATCGAAACCGCCAAGTCCAAAGGCTACACCCAGGTCACCAAGATCGAAGCCGACAATGATGGCTACTGGGAAGGCGAAGGTCTCAAGGCTGATGGCGTGACTTACGAGTTCCGCATCGACGGCGTATCGGGCAACGTGCTGCGCGACCAGAAGGACTGATTCGAGCGGGCTTGTCCTGAAGCAGGTGGGTATGGCGTACTAGGACTCCGTTCCGTTCACGCCAGGAAGCCCATGATGCCTGCCAGCGACGCTTCGCAATCGTTGTCCTTCTCCGATCTGACGCAGCTGCTGCGTCAGATCTTCCTGCGTCATGGCACCTCGGTCGAGGTCGCCGACATTCTCGCCCACAACTGTGCAACCGCCCAACGCGACGGTGCCCACAGTCATGGCACATTCCGCATACCCGGTTACCTCTCTACCTTGGCCAGCGGCTGGGTGGACGGCAAGGCGCGCCCCGTGGTCGAGGATGTGGCAAGCGGTTATGTCGCGGTGGATGCCGCAGGGGGCTTTGCGCAGCCGGCGTTGGCCGCTGCGCGAGGGCTGTTGGTGAGCAAGGCACGCGAGGCGGGCATCGCTGTCCTCGCTATCCGCAACTCCCACCATTTCGCCGCGCTCTGGCCGGATGTAGAACCCTTCGCCGCCGAAGGCCTGGTCGCTCTGAGCGTGGTCAACAGCATGACCTGCGTCGTCCCCCACGGCGGTAACAAGCCGTTGTTCGGCACCAATCCCATAGCGTTCGCGGCGCCTTGTGCGGGCAAGGATCCCCTGGTCTTCGACATGGCCACCAGTGCGCTGGCCCACGGGGACGTGCAGATCGCGGCGCGCGCCGGCCATTCGGTGCCCGTGGGTACCGGTGTCGACAAGCACGGGCAGCCCACGACCGATCCGACAGCGATCCTCGAGGGTGGTGCGCTGCTGCCGTTTGGCGGACACAAGGGCTCGGCCTTGTCGATGATGGTCGAGCTGCTCGCCGCAGCGCTCACTGGCGGGAATTTTTCCTTCGAGTTCGACTGGAAGCAACACCCCGGCGCACAAACGCCCTGGACCGGGCAACTGATCATTGTCATCGACCCCAGCAAGAGCGCTGGTCGGGATTTTGCCGTGCGTAGCCGCGAGCTGGTCGAGCGCATGCACGAGGCAGGGCAGATACGGTTGTCGGGTGACAGGCGCTATCGTCAGCGAGCGTTATCGCACACTCAGGGTATTTCGATGCCGGTGCAAGAACTGGAAAGACTGCGGGCGTTGGCGGGGGAGTGAAGCCTGGGCACAAGAGGGCCGCAGCGATCGGCGGCCCGGAGCGGAGGTGAATCAGTTACGACGGCCCAGCAACAGGCCGAGCAGCAAGCCACAGGTCGCCGATGCGGCCACGGTCTGCCACGGATGGCCACCGATGTAGGTCTGCGTGGCCTCGACCACCGGTTTGGCGCGTTCGCGCAGCCCGGCGAGGGAATAGGACACATGTTCGAGTTTGGAGTTGACCTGCGCGCGCACGGTGTCGGCCTCGTTGCTTCCCAGAGAGGCGCTGTCCCTGAGCATTTTTTCCGACTCTTCGATCAGCGCCAACAGCTCGCTGAAGACTTGATCCTTGATTTGATCCTCGGCCGATTGAGCACCTGATTTACGGGCCATTTCACTAACTCCTGGTGTTTATTAAGGCAGTGCAAGATGGAGTCCCAGCGCCCTGGAAAGTTGCATGAAGGGCTTGGGCACGGCGTCTGTTCCTACAGATTTTCATGTATAGGCGTGTAAGATGTCGCCTGTTTTTTCTGCTGACAGGTACCTGCAATGAGCTTCAATCTCGCCAATCGCTCGCTGGCCGAGCGCGCCATGATCGAGGATGAAAAAGCCCGTCTCTACGAGCTGTGGCAAGCCAACCTGGGCAAGGCCAAAGCCGAGGCCGCGCGTCTCATCGGGGAAAAGGCCAAGCGCAAAGGGCGCTGGGCCGAATGGGTGCGGGGCGAGCTGGATGGCATGTCCCCCCCCGAATACGCCAACATGGTCCGCGCCGAAGTGAACAAGCTGATGGCGGCGGCCCGCTGATTCCCCCAGCGTGGTGCATCCCAAGGATTGCTCGGTCCGCGACCCCATCCGCACTCAGTAGCCCGTTGCGGACGGTAGACTCAAGGTACCGCTGTCGCTGAAGCGCACCGTCCCGAACAGCCCCCCGGCAAGCTTGCCGTGCAGGCGGTAGGGCAAGCCGTTCAAGCTCTGCGCCGGGTTCAGGCCCACCGCCTGGCGCAATGCGGTCAGTGCGGACACGCTGACCGGCACCACCAGCACATCCTCCGAATACCGCTCGATACGGCCGTGCTGACTGCTGACGCCGCTGGCCAGCGGACGGCCGTTGACGTCCAGATTCACTGCCACGCCGTCGTACTCGATCGGCGTTTCGTTGGGGTTCTGCAGTCGCAGCTTGATGGCGAAGCGCAGTTCCAGCTCGTGCGCCGGCAAAGGCTCGATACCCACCACGCTGATCGACACCGGATCACGCTGGGGCAACAGCGAACAGCCCACCACGCTGGCCAGCAACGCTACGGTCAAACAACTGCGCAATAAGCGAAACATGGTTCTACAACTCACCGGCCGAGCACGTCGCTCCCTGTCTGCGACCATCATCGTGGCTATCGGTTCGCCGCTCACGCGCAATGCGGGGCAGGGTTGAACACACCTCTGCCATGAGCTGGCTTGATGTGTGCAGATGTTTCAAAGAACTGTTTCCGAGAATCGTTCAAACACAGGGTTCAAGGAAACGGCGCTCCTGCGTGTTCAGCCACATGCCGTGAAAATGTGCTGCCATTGAGTGCCCGCGATTGAGGCATCGGACAAAAAGGTGTGCTTCAACTTGGCGCGCTATCGATGAAGTCGATGGCAAGGCAGCTTTCATATTCACGGCGCCAGATCGCCATTGGGCGCCTATGGTTACCTGCAGGAACGCTCCTTTGCTCATCTCCACTCTCGAGGGCACACCCATGACCGTTTCGCAACTCAAACCCACGCTGGGCACCCTGCACCTGTGGGGCATCGCCGTTGGCCTGGTGATCTCCGGAGAGTACTTTGGCTGGAGCTATGGCTGGGGCAGTGCCGGCACCTTGGGTTTCCTCTGCACGACGCTGATGGTCGCCGTGATGTACACCTGCTTCATTTTCAGCTTCACTGAACTGACCACCGCCATCCCCAACGCGGGCGGGCCCTTTGCCTATAGCCTGCGTGCGTTCGGCCCCACCGGTGGAATGATCGCCGGGCTGGCCACGCTGATCGAATTCGTGTTCGCCCCGCCTGCCATCGCCATGGCCATCGGCGCCTACCTCAATGTGCAGTTTCCAGGGCTCGACCCCAAGTGGGCGGCAGTGGGGGCCTATTGTGTGTTCATGAGCCTGAACATCGTCGGCGTGAGCATCGCGGCGACATTCGAGCTGGTGGTGACCATCCTCGCCGTGTTCGAGCTGTTGGTGTTCATGGGCGTGGTGGCGCCAGCGTTCAGTTTCAGCAATTTCGCCCTGGGCGGGTGGGCCGGGTCGGACACGTTCAGCCTGGGTGCCTTGAGTGGCATGTTCGCAGCGATTCCCTTCGCTATCTGGTTCTTCCTGGCCATCGAAGGCGCGGCCATGGCCGCCGAGGAAGCCAAGGATCCCAAGCGCACCATTCCCCGGGCCTACATCGCCGGCATCCTGACCCTGGTGACCCTGGCCATCAGCGTGATGATCTTCGCCGGTGGCGTGGGTGACTGGCGCGCTCTGGCCAACATCAACGACCCGCTGCCGCAGGCCATGAAAGGGGTAGTGGGCGAGAACTCCAACTGGATGCACATGCTGGTGTGGATCGGCCTGTTCGGGCTGGTCGCCAGTTTCCACGGCATCATCCTGGGCTATTCGCGGCAGTTCTTCGCGCTGGCACGGGCCGGCTTTTTGCCTCCGAGCCTGGCCAAGCTGTCACGTTTCCAGACGCCGCATCGCGCCATCCTCGCCGGTGGCGTGGTGGGCATCGCAGCGATCTTCAGCGATGGCCTGGTCAATCTCCAAGGCCTGACGCTGACCGCAGCGATGATCACCATGGCCGTGTTCGGCGCCATCGTCATGTACATCATGAGCATGCTCAGCCTGTTCAAACTGCGTCGCAGCGAGCCCCAGCTGGAGCGTTCCTTCCGCGCCCCCGGCTATCCGCTGGTGCCGGCCATTGCCCTGCTGCTGGCGCTGGTGTGTCTGGTGGCGATGGTGTGGTTCAATGCCATGATCTGCGGGATCTTCATCGGCCTGATGGCCCTTGGCTCGCTGTTCTGCGTGTTCGTGCGCAGCCGTGGCGACCGCCAACCCGTACTGGCCAGCGAGTGAGGAGGGCAGCATGAGTTTCGTGCACAGCATCGGCGGGCAGACCTGGCGTTTCGACAGCCTCCGGCAGTTGATGGCCAAGGCCAGTCCGGCCCGCTCCGGCGATTACCTGGCCGAGATCGCCGCCGGCAGTGATGCCGAGCGGGCGGCGGCGCAGATGGCGCTGGCCGAGGTGCCGCTCAAGCGCTTTCTGGACGAGGCGCTGATTCCCTATGAAGAAGACGAGGTCACTCGGCTGATCGTCGACACCCATGATGCGCAGGCTTTCGCTGCGGTCAGCCATTTGACCGTGGGCGGCTTCCGCGATTGGCTGCTCGGCGATGCGGCCAGCGAAACCAGCCTGCGCGCGTTGGCGCCAGGCATCACGCCGGAGATGGCCGCGGCTGTCTCGAAGATCATGCGCGTGCAGGACCTGGTCCTGGTGGCGCAGAAGATCCGCGTGGTCACGCGCTTTCGCAACACGGTCGGGCTGCGTGGGCGCATGTCGACACGGTTGCAGCCCAACCACCCCACCGACGATCCGGCCGGCATTGCCGCCAGCGTGCTGGATGGCCTGCTGTACGGCAACGGCGATGCCATGATCGGCATCAACCCGGCCAGCGACAGCTTGAGCGCCATCAGCGAACTGTTGAAGATGCTCGATGGCGTCATCGAGCACTACGGGATCCCGACCCAGTCGTGCGTACTGACCCATGTCACGTCCTCGATCGCGGCGATCGAACGCGGCGTGCCTCTGGACCTGGTGTTCCAGTCCATCGCTGGTACGCAGGCGGCGAACAGCAGTTTCGGCGTCAGCCTGGCGGTGTTGCAGGAAGGCTACGAAGCGGGTCTGAGCCAGAGGCGAGGGACGGTCGGCAACAACCTGATGTACTTCGAGACAGGCCAGGGCAGTGCGTTGTCGGCCAATGCCCACCATGGCGTGGACCAGCAGACCTGTGAAGCGCGGGCCTATGCCGTGGCGCGCCGGTTCGACCCTTTTCTGGTCAACACCGTGGTGGGGTTCATCGGGCCGGAGTATCTGTACAACGGCAAACAGATCATCCGCGCCGGTCTCGAGGATCATTTCTGCGGCAAGCTGATGGGTGTGCCGATGGGCTGCGACATCTGCTACACCAATCATGCCGAGGCCGATCAGGATGACATGGACATGTTGCTGACCCTGCTGGGTGTTGCGGGGATCAATTTCATCATGGGCATTCCGGGCTCCGATGACGTCATGCTGAACTACCAGACTACGTCCTTTCACGACGCCTTGTACGCGCGCAAGACCCTGGGCCTGCGCCCGGCGCCCGAATTCGAGGAATGGCTGGCGCGCATGGACATTCTGCAACAGAAGGATGGCCAGCTCCGTCTCGGCAGCGGTGTGCCACCGTTGTTCGGCAAAGCACTGGGGCGGCTGGGTTGAAGCGCCGGTTTCGTCTGGTCATAGCGATGGGGTGGAAAGTAACTCATGAACGATAAGACGCTGACACAAGGCGATCCCTGGCATGCGTTGCGTGCACTGACACCGGCGCGCATTGCCTTGGGGCGAGCCGGCACCAGTTTGCCCAGCAGTGCCCAATTGGACTTTCAGTACGCCCATGCGCAAGCTCGCGATGCCGTTCACCTGCCGTTCGACCAGGCTGCGCTGGTACAGGCCCGTCCCGAGAGCCTGAGCCTGCACAGCGCGGCGAGTGATCGGCATGTCTATCTGCAGCGTCCGGATCTGGGGCGGCGCCTGGACGAGGCGTCGCTGCAGACCTTGCGTACTTATGCCAACGAGCATGCGACCGGTTTCGACCTGGCGCTGGTGATCGCCGATGGTCTCTCCGCGTTGGCGGTGCATCGGCATGCGCTGCCCATGCTCGAGCGCATCGAGCGGATTGCCGCTGACGAGGGCTGGAGCCTGGCGCCGATCTGCCTGGTGCAGCAAGGCCGTGTGGCGGTGGCCGATGAAGTCGCTCAGGCGTTGGGCGCGCGCATGGTGGTGCTCCTGATTGGCGAACGGCCCGGCCTGAGCTCGCCCGACAGCCTGGGGCTGTATTTCACCTATGCACCGCGGGTGGGGCTGAACGATGCTGCGCGCAATTGCATTTCCAATGTGCGCCTGCAAGGGCTGAGCTACGCCACGGCCGCGCACAAGCTGCAGTACCTGATGCGCGAAGCGCACAAGCGGCAGCTGTCGGGTGTACACCTGAAGGATGAAGCGCTGGTACCCGAGATCGACAATGACACCCCCCAACGCCCCGGCAACTTCCTGCTCCACGATCCCGCGTAGCAGCACCCCCTGTGGGAGCGGGTTCTACCCGCGAATGGTTCACCGCGGTATATGGACATGACCGGGTAGTATCAGGAATACCGCATAGACCGCCGACGCGGCTTGCGCCGCTGCTACAGGGGATCCTGTGGGAGCGGGTTCTACCCGCGAATGGTTCACCGCGGTAGATGGACAAGGCCGGGTTGTATCGGGAATACCGCATAGACCGCCGACGCGGCTTGCGCCGCTGCTACAGGGGATCCTGTGGGAGCGGGTTCTACCCGCGAATGTTCGGCGCGGTAGATGGACATGACCGGGTTGTATCGGGGGATACCGGATAGACCGCCGACGCGGCTCGCGCCGCTGCTACAGGGGATCCTGTGGGAGCGGGTTCTACCCGCGAATGGTTCACTGCGGTAGATGGACAAGGCCGGGTTGTGTCAGGAATACCGCATAGACCGCCGACGCGGCTCGCGCCGCTGCTACAGGGGATCCTGTGGGAGCGGGTTCTACCCGCGAATGGTTCGGCGCGGTATATGGACATGACTGGGTTCTATCAGGAATACCGCATAGACCGCCGACGCGGCTTGCGCCGCTGCTACAGGGGATCCTGTGGGAGCGGGTTCTACCCGCGAATGGTTCGGCGCGGTATATGGACATGACTGGGTTGTATCAGGGATACCGGATAGACCGCCGACGCGGCTTGCGCCGCTGCTACAGGGGGGCGCAGCTGGTTATTGGTCTTGGCGCATTTTGTCGATATGAATCCAGAGGTTTTCATCCTCGTAGGATTCGATCACCAGATTGGCGCCGGCGGATCTGAGGGTCTGCGGGGATTGGCTGGTCGACAGCGCGACAGTGAACAGACCAGCGGCGACTGCGGCCGTCACGCCTGGCACCGAGTCCTCGAAAGCGATGCCAGCCTCGGCCCGGGCACCCAAACGTTGCAAACCGGTTAGGTAGGGCAGTGGATCGGGTTTGGCGCGCTCCAGCTCTTCGGCGACCACCACCTGCGGCAGGCGCTCGGCCAGGCCCAGGGCGTCGAGCATGTGCTCGGCATTGGCGCGCGGAGCGTTGGTCACCACGACCATGCCCAAGCCTTCGCGCTCGGCATGGTCGAGCAGGCGCAGCAGCCCGGCGATGGGCGTCAGCTGCGGGGCGAGGTCGCGAAAGCGTGCTTCCTTGCGATCGGCAAAGGCTTCATGCTCGGCCACCGAGCGGTCCGGGAACAGGTACTGGCACAAGTCGGCGTTGGCCCGGCCACTGGCGTGCAACTGGAACTCTTCATGGGTGAAGTCGCGGCCTTCTTCGGCCAGCAATTGCTGGACAGCGAGCAGGTGCAAGGCGTCGGTTTCGGTCAGAGTGCCATCGAGGTCGAACAGCAAGGCTTCAAGCATGAATCGTCCATTCCATCCCAGGGTTTGCCGCAGTGTAGCAGCCTCGTCCGGCATTCCTATGTCAACCGCGTGCTACTGGGCGGATGGGGCTTGGCAATTATTTAGTGCGATGTTATTTTGCCACCACCTAAAGAGCCGCTTTTTGATGGCTACTCCCTCAGTAAATACCCTCTGAACAACTGGCCAGTCTCTCGCAGGAAGCTCGAGCCTGTCATTCGCGGGAAAGTGTGATGTCGGATAGTGTCCATGCCGCTGCTCAGGCGTTCGTCTCGAGCGATCGGCTTACCTCGTTGCCTGATCGCCGGCAGTTCCTGACTGACCTGGGGCACCTGTTGCTCCAGCACCCGGATGAGTCGCGCTACCTGGTGCTGATCGATGCCATGGACACCGCCTGGGCCCACGACATGACCCTGGCCCTGGGCATGGTCCCGTTCGAGAACCTGCTGTGCTGCATTGCACGCCGTCTGGTGCGTCTGCGGGCAGGCCAGGGGAGGGTGTATCACATCGGCCGCAAGCGCTTTGCCTTCGTACTCGATGCGCAGCAAGGCGATGTCAGCGGCTACCTCGACATTCTGGTGCACGCCCTGCGCTGCACTACCCAGATCGAAGGCATGCCGGTTCGTCCCAGCGTACGCGCGGGCGTCGCGCCTTTCGTGATCAACTTCGAAGCAGTCCGCGATGCCCTGCGCAAGGCCATGTACGCCGCTGAACTGGCCCTGCTCGCAGGTCAGCCGTGGGCGTGGTACGACCCGGTGCGCGACAATGCCTATCGCCGGTCTTTCAAATTGGCTTCCGACGTTACCCAGGCGATGCGTGAGGGCCAGCTGCGCCTGGTGTTCCAGCCACGCTTCGCGCTGCGCGAGGGTGACCAGGTCAGCGCCGAAGCCTTGCTGCGCTGGGAGCACCCACGCCTGGGCCTGGTCTTGCCCGACGAATTCATTCCGGTGCTGGAAAGAAACGCGCTGATCCACAGCGTAACGCGCTGGGTGATCGACGCGGCATTGGCCAAGCTCGCCCAATGGCCGGCCACGCTCCTGACCCGGCTTTCGGTGAACCTCTCGGCGCTGGATTTCGACGGCCACGACATCCCTCAGGTCATCAGCAATGCCTGCCGTACCCATGGTATCGACCCAGAACGCCTGGAAGTGGAGATCACCGAAGGGGAGTGGTTGCGCTCCAATCCACAGGTGCTCAGCCAGCTGGCGGCCATTCGTGACCTGGGGGTGGATGTGGCGATCGATGATTTCGGTACCGGCTACAGCAATTTTTCCTACCTGCACGAGATCCCGGCCAACGTGGTGAAGCTGGACAAGTCGATGATCACTGGCCTGGAACACAGCCCGCGGCATCAGTTGATCGTCCAGGCGGTGCTGGAACTGGCCCGCAAACTGGGCTACCGAACGGTTGCCGAAGGCGTCGAAACCTTCAAGTGCATGCAGGTGATCCGCGCCTTGGGCTGCGATGAGGCCCAGGGCTTCTATTTCGCACGGCCCATGGTCGAACAGGAATTCCTGGGCTGGAGCGGCGCTTCGCGCTTTCCATTGCGCAAATTGCTGGTGCCCACGCCGGAGTGATCGGGACCGTTCGCACCCCCGATGGCATGAAGTGAAAATAGACGCTTTACTGTTCATGCATACAGTAGTAAAAATGCACCCATGAACAGATCACTCCCACTCACCGAAGTTTTTTTCCCACGCTGCCTGACCATGAGGGCAGGGCAGTGATGGGCGCCGTGGTCAGCCTGGAAGGGTTGATCGACCAACGTCGCGTCTGGCGCGGTCGCCAGGAGTCCAGCCCCAGCGGCGTGCAGCCGACCGGGCATGCCGCCCTCGACGCCGTGCTGCCCAGCGGGGGTTGGCCACCGGCAGCGCTCAGTGAAATCCTGCTGGCCGCCAACGGCTGTGGCGAATTGCAGTTGCTCTGGCCGACCTTGGCGCGTTTGAGCCAGGCCGGTGAACGAATCGTGTTGATAGCGCCCCCGTTCATTCCCTACCCCCATGCCTGGATGGCGGCCGGTGTGCGCCTGCAACACCTGAGCGTGCTGCAAGCGCAAGGCCGGGATGCCTTGTGGGCTGCCGAGCAGTGTCTGCGTTCCGGCAGTTGCGCAGCCGTGCTCTGCTGGCCGCAGAACCCCGACGACAAGGCCTTGCGGCGCCTGCAGGTAGCCGCCGAAACCGGCGAAACCCTGGCCTTTGCCTTGCGCGAGCAGCAGGCGGCGCACAACCCGTCGCCTGCTGCCCTGCGGCTGTCGCTGCAAGGGCCTGCCGGGCAAGTGCAGATTCTCAAATGTCGCGGCGGGATACCCCCTGCGATGCCCGTCACCTTCGTCAGTTACGCTTGAGATTGCCATGCTGTGGGCCTGCATTCTGCTGCCGCAACTGGCCCTCGATGCCGTGCTGCGCCAGCGCGACGATCCGCAGCAGCCGCTAGTCCTGGTCACCGGCCCGGTGCAGCGGCGAGTGCTGCAGGCGGTCAACCCGGCGGCGCGGGCCCTGGGTCTCAAACCGGGGCAGTCGCTCACCGCCGCCTACATGCTCAGCCGCGATTTTGCCACCGCACCCTACGATCCGGCGCAGATCGAGCACTGGCAAAGCTTTCTGGCGGCGTGGGCCTATCGGTTCAGCTCCCAGGTCAGCGTGCACTATCCACGTGTATTGCTACTGGAAGTGCAATCGACCATGGGCCTGTTCGGGCCATGGCCGCAATTCGAAGCGCGCTTGCGCGATGAACTGAACGCACTGGGGTTCCGCCATCGCATTACCCTGGCGCCCAATCCGGCTGCGGCGCGGATGCTGGCCAATGCTTATGACGGTTTCGGCGTCGAAGACCCGGATGCCCTGGTCGAGGCCCTTCAGCGCCTGCCGGTGGAACGGGTGGGGCTTGCTGCCGATGACGCCACGGCGCTCAAGCGCATGGGCATGCGTCACCTGGGTGAGGTCTTGTCCTTGCCCAGGGCACAACTGGCCAGGCGCTTCCCAGCCCAGGTGCTCAGCCATCTCGACACACTGCTGGGGCATCGCCCCCTGGCGCTGGAATTCTTCATTCCTCCGGACGTATTCGACCAACGCATCGAGCTCAATTTCGATGTGGAGTCGAACCAGGCCCTGCTCTTTCCCCTGCGACGCCTGATCAACGACCTGGCGGTTTACCTGGCGGGGCGGGACGTGGGGGTGCAGCGTTTTACCCTGCACCTCAAGCATGCGGACGGCGAAGACACGCGGGTCGAGGTGGGCCTGCTCGCCGCCGAACGGGACGCGGCCCTGCTGTTCGAGCTGGCCCGCGGTCGCTTCGAGCATCTGCAGGTGCCACGGCCCGTGCAGGTCGTACGGTTGAGTGCGCTCGACCTGCCGCGCTTCGTGCCCGCCTGCAAGGAGTTGTTCGATCAGCGGCCGCAACAGACCCAGCCTTGGGAGCAGTTGCGCGAACGCTTGCGCGCACGCCTGGGCGACGATGCCCTGCAGGATCTGCGCGCCCATGCCGACCATCGCCCGGAGCGGGCCTGGCGCAACGACGGCCCGTGGATGCCGGCTACCCTGAATCTCGGCGCACAGCGACCGGGATGGTTGCTGGAGCAGGCCGAACCCTTGCCCGCCCATGGCTTGCGCGTGCTGGCCGGGCCTGAGCGCATCGAATCGGGCTGGTGGGACGGTGGCGATGTGCGCCGTGATTACTATCTGGTCGAAACCTCGGCAGGGCAGCGCGGTTGGGCTTATCGCTCGGTGGGTGATGACACCACGTTGTTGTTGCAAGGCTGGTTCGCATGAGCCAGGGCTACGCAGAATTGCACTGCCTCTCCAACTTCAGCTTCCAGCGCGGTGCTTCCAGTGCCCAGGAGCTGTTCGCCAAGGCGGCGGCCTTGGGTTATGAAGCGTTGGCGATCACCGACGAGTGCACCCTGGCCGGTATCGTGCGCGCCTGGCAAGCGGCCCAGGCTCACGGGATGACGCTGATCGTCGGCAGTGAGATGCGCATCGAAAACGGGCCCAAGCTGGTATTGCTGGCGCAGAACCTGGGTGGCTATCAGGCCCTGTGTCGCCTGATCACCCTGGCCCGCCGACGTGCCGACAAAGGCCGGTATCGTCTGCTGCGCGAGGACCTCGACGAGGTCGAACGCGAGGGCCTGCTGGCGTTGTGGATAGCCGATGAGCCTCATGAACTGGCCCACGGTCATTGGCTCAAGGGACGTTTTGCCGATCGCCTGTGGCTGGCCGTGCAATTGCACTGCGGCGCGGACGATCAGCGACGCCTGCGCGGTTTGCTCGATCTGGCAGCGACGCTGGGCCTGCCAGCGGTGGCCTGCGGCGACGTGCACATGCACGCTCGTGGGCGGCGCGCCTTGCAGGACACGATGACCGCGATCCGCCATCACGTACCCGTGGCCGAGGCCGGGCATGTGTTGTTCGCCAACGGCGAGCGGCATCTGCGTGGGTTGCCACAACTGATCGACCTCTATCCGGCGGCGCTGCTTGAGGAAACCCTGCACATAGCCCGGCGCTGCCATTTCGATCTGGGTCAGCTGCGCTATCAGTATCCCCACGAGTTGGTGCCCCAGGGCCATGACGCAGGCTCCTGGCTGCGCCATCTGAGCGCCGAGGGTGCGCGCTGGCGCTGGCCATCGGGGGTGACCGCCGAGGTTCAGGCCCTGCTCGACAAGGAACTGCAACTGATCATCGAACTGGGCTATGAAAGCTACTTTCTGACCGTCCACGACATCGTGCGGTTTGCTCGCGAGCAGCATATCCTTTGCCAGGGGCGCGGCTCGGCGGCCAACTCGGTGGTCTGTTTCGCCTTGGGCATCACCGAGCTGGACCCGCGCGACACGCACATGCTGTTCGAGCGCTTCATCTCCAAGGAGCGCAACGAGCCGCCGGACATCGACGTCGATTTCGAGCACGAGCGGCGCGAGGAAGTCCTGCAGTACGTTTTTCGTCGCTACGGTCGCGACCGCGCCGCGCTGACCGCCGTCGCCAGCAGTTACCGTGGCCCCGGCGCGGTACGCGACGTTGCCCGGGCGCTGGGCCTGCCACCGGACCAGATCACCGCACTGGCCGATTGCTTCGGCCGCTGGAGCGACCACCTGCCCCCGGTCGAGCGATTGGTCGAGGCCGGATTCGACATCGAAAGCCCGGTGCTCAAGCGCGTCATGGCACTGACCGAGCAACTGATCGGTTTCCCTCGTCACCTGTCCCAGCATCCCGGCGGCTTCGTGATTTCCGAGCACCCTTTGCACACCCTGGTGCCGGTCGAGAACGCCGCCATGGCCGAGCGTACGGTGATCCAGTGGGACAAGGATGACCTGGATGCCGTGGGCCTGTTGAAGGTCGACATTCTGGCGCTGGGCATGCTCAGCGCGATTCGTCGCTGTTTCGACCTGGTGCGCGGCTACCGGGGCCTTGATCTGACCCTTTCGACCTTGCCCAAGGAGTGCCCGCAGACCTACGCGATGATCAGCCGGGCCGACACCATCGGTGTCTTCCAGATCGAATCCCGAGCTCAGATGGCGATGCTTCCGCGCCTGCAACCTCGCACGTTCTACGATCTGGTCATCGAGGTGGCCATTGTCCGACCGGGCCCCATCGTTGGCGACATGGTTCACCCGTACCTGCGTCGGCGCAATGGTCAGGAGAAGGTCAGTTACCCCTCTGAAGCCCTCAAAAAGGTTTTCGAGCGGACATTGGGCGTGCCCCTGTTCCAGGAACAGGTGATGGAGCTGGCCATCGTCGCGGCGGGCTACACTCCGGGCGAGGCCGACCAACTGCGGCGCTCCATGGCTGCCTGGAAGCGCCATGGCGGGTTGGAGCCCCACCAGATCCGGCTCACCGAAGGCATGCTGAAAAACGGTTACACCCGCGAGTTCGCCGAACGCATCTTCGAGCAGATCAAGGGCTTTGGCAGCTACGGCTTTCCCGAATCCCATGCCGCCAGCTTCGCCCTGTTGACCTATGCCAGTTGCTGGCTCAAGTGCCATGAACCTGCGGCCTTTGCCTGCGCCTTGATCAACAGCTGGCCCATGGGCTTCTACAGTCCCGACCAGATCCTGCAGGATGCATGTCGCCATCATCTGCAGATCCTGGCCGTGGATGTCTGCCACAGCGACTGGGACTGCAGCCTCGAATCCCGCACCACCGGGCAACCCGCTGTGCGCCTGGGGTTGCGCATGGTCAAGGGGCTGCGCGAAGAGGCTGGGCGTGCGGTGCAGCAGGCTCGCCTGGCCGGGCCGTTTCTGGACGTGACCGATCTGGCCCGCCGCTGTGGGCTGGACAACCGCGCGCTGGAACAGCTGGCCGACGCCAACGCCTTGCTTGGCCTGGTGGGTCACCGACACCAGGCGCGCTGGGATGTGGCCAGTGTCGAGCAGCAGTTGCCCCTGTTTGCCGATGTACCGACTGCTCGCGAGGCCAGCGTGGCCTTGCCGGTACCCAGTGTCGGCGAGGACCTGTATGCCGACTACGCCAGCCTCGGCACCACCCTGGGGCCACACCCGCTGGCCATGCTCCGCGAGCGCCTGCAGGGGTTGCGCTGCCGCAGCTCCCAGGATCTGCAGAGCCTGGCCCACGGTCGTCCGGTTACCGTGGCGGGGTTGGTCACGGGCCGCCAGCGACCGTCGACCGCCACCGGGGTGACCTTCGTTACCCTGGAAGACGAGTTCGGCATGATTAACGTGGTGGTCTGGCGTGACCTGGCCGAGCGTCAGCGGCGCGTGCTGGTGGGGTCGCAGATGATGCAGGTCAAGGGTCGCTTCGAGCACAAGGACGGCGTGCGCCATGTCATTGCCGGGCATATGGCCGATGTCAGCGCCATGCTCCACGGGCTGGATATCCGCAGCCGAGATTTCCGCTAGCCAGGCTGCGCGGGGCAGGCAAATGCAGTATTGTTGTGTCCATTCGTAAAAGCCTGTGCTGTTCAGGCGATCGCCAAAGGGTAGAGGGTGTCATGGGTCACGAAAGCATCAACTGGGACAAACTGGGTTTCGACTACATCAAGACCGATCTGCGCTACCTGTCGCACTGGCGCGACGGTGAATGGGATCAGGGCAACCTGACCGAAGACAATGTGCTGCACATCAGCGAAGGCTCTACCGCACTTCACTATGGGCAGCAGTGCTTCGAGGGCCTCAAGGCCTACCGTTGCAAGGATGGTTCGATCAACCTGTTCCGCCCCGACCAGAACGCTCTGCGCATGCAGCGCAGCTGTGGTCGCCTGTTGATGCCGCAAGTCCCCACCGAGGTGTTCATCGAAGCCTGCCGCAAAGTGGTCGCGGCCAACGAGCGCTTCATTCCGCCCTATGGTTCCGGCGGCGCCCTGTACCTGCGTCCTTTCGTGATCGGCGTGGGTGACAACATCGGCGTGCGCACCGCACCCGAGTTCATCTTCTCGATCTTCTGCATTCCGGTCGGCCCTTACTTCAAGGGCGGCATGAAGCCGCACGATTTCGTCATCTCCGGCTACGATCGCGCTGCGCCCAACGGCACCGGTGCCGCCAAGGTCGGTGGCAACTACGCTGCCAGCCTGATGCCAGGCTCCAACGCCAAGAAGGCCAACTTCGCCGACTGCATCTACCTGGATCCACAGACCCACACCAAGATCGAGGAGGTGGGCTCGGCCAACTTCTTCGCGATCACCCAGAACGACGAGTTCGTGACCCCGAAATCGCCGTCGGTATTGCCTGGCATCACCCGTCTGTCGCTGATCGAACTGGCGCAATCGCGTCTGGGCCTGAAAGTGATCGAAGGTGACGTTCTGATCGATCAGCTCGACCAGTTCAAGGAAGCCGGTGCTTGCGGCACCGCGGCGGTGATCACCCCGATCGGGGGTATCGAATACAAGGACAAGCTGCACGTGTTCTACAGCCAGGAAGAAGTGGGGCCGTTCACCCAGCGCCTGTACAAGGAATTGACCGGTATTCAGGCCGGCGACGTGGAAGCACCCGAGGGTTGGATCGTCAAGGTCTGATGCTTCAGGGCAGGCCGGCAGCTGGCGCTCGGCTTGCCCTGTATCCCGCCGCCGCTCGCTCGAGCGGCAACCGCCTCTTTTTCCAGCCGCATCGCTACGGTCGAAATCCGGCTAGCTCACCCCAACAAGCGTGTCTGAAAGAAAACGCGATCGTACGATGTACGCGCTTTTTCCATGGCCTGTACTTCGCGTCGCTTGTCCGCGCGTATCAGTCCGACAAAGACGATAGCCGCAAGAACGGACAGTGCGCACCAGCCCAGCAGAAAGGTAATCATGGGTCTCTCCTGTTGATCGCCCGCGCAGGGAGAATCCCCTGCCAATGCTGTATCGGCCTGATGGCACAATGCTTTATACCGAATGTCGGATCAGGTCAGCGGGCGCCTTCAGGGAAATCCGCGACGGATGCAACGATAACCTTCCGTCGTACTCTCAATGTAGGACACTTTTCGAGGGCAAGTAACGATGACGACGCCGGACAAGGACTACATCCAATGGCTGGTCGACCAGTCCATGCTGCACACGGCCAAACAGCGCGCCAAGCTGTACGCCGGACAGGCACGGCTGTGGCAGCGACCCTACGCCCAGGCCAGACCTCGGGACGCCTCCGCCATTGCTTCGGTGTGGTTCACTGCCTACCCAGCTTCCATCGTGACCCGCGAAGAGGGCTCGGTGTTGCAGGCCCTGGGTGACGAAACCTTATGGCATGCGCTGTCCGAGATTGGTATTCAGGGCATTCACAACGGCCCGTTGAAGCTCTCCGGTGGCCTGCGCGGACGTGAACGCACGCCCAGCGTGGACGGCAACTTCGACCGCATGAGCTTCGACATCGACCCTGAACTGGGCACCGAAGCCGACATGATCCAGCTCAGCCGTATGGCCGCCGCGCACAACGCCGTGGTCATCGACGATGCGATCCCCTCGCACACCGGTAAAGGCGCGGATTTCCGTCTGGCCGAAATGGCCCATGCGGACTATCCAGGCCTCTACCACATGGTCGAGATCAAGGAGGAGGACTGGGGGCTGTTGCCTGAAGTGCCGGCCGGTCGCGATGCGGTCAACCTGACCCCGGAAGTCTGCGACATCCTCAAGGACAAGCACTACATCGTTGGCCAGTTGCAGCGGGTGATCTTCTTCGAACCGGGCGTCAAGGAAACCGACTGGAGCGCCACCCCGGTGGTGGTCGGCGTGGACGGCAAGCCCCGGCGTTGGGTGTACCTGCACTACTTCAAGGAAGGTCAGCCTTCACTCAATTGGCTGGACCCGACCTTCGCCGCGCAGCAGATGATCATTGGCGATGCCCTGCATTCCATCGACGTGATGGGCGCGCGCATCCTGCGCCTAGACGCCAACGGCTTCCTGGGAGTCGAGCGGCGTGCCGAAGGCCCGGCCTGGTCCGAAAGCCATCCGCTGTCGGTCAACGGCAACCAATTGCTCGGCGGTGCCATTCGCAAGGCCGGGGGTTTCAGCTTTCAGGAGCTGAACCTGACCATCGACGATATCGCCTCCATGTCCCACGGCGGCGCAGACCTGTCCTACGACTTCATCACTCGTCCGGCCTATCAACATGCGCTGCTGCTGGGCAACACCGAGTTCCTGCGGCTGATGCTGCGGCAAGTGCATGCTTTCGGCATCGACCCGGCTTCGCTGATTCACGCCTTGCAGAATCACGACGAGTTGACCCTGGAGCTGGTGCATTTCTGGACCCTGCACGCTCACGATACCTACCTGTATCAAGGCCAGACCTTCCCCGGCAACATTCTGCGCGAGCACATTCGCGAAGAGATGTACGAGCGCCTGGCCGGTGAGCACGCGCCCTACAACCTGAAGTTCGTGACCAACGGGGTTTCCTGCACCACCGCCAGCATCATCACGGCGGCGCTGGGCATTCGTGACCTGGAAGCGATCACCGAGCAGGACATCAAGCAGATCCAGCACATTCACTTGCTGTTGGTGATGTACAACGCCATGCAGCCTGGCGTGTTCGCGCTGTCGGGCTGGGACCTGGTCGGCGCACTGACTCTGCCGGCCGAAGAAGTCGCGCATCTGATGGAAGACGGTGACACGCGCTGGATCCACCGTGGCGCGTACGACTTGGTAGGCCTTGATCCAACCGCAGAGTTCTCCGCCGGGAACATGCCGCGTCCCAAGACCCTGTACGGCAACCTGGTCGATCAACTGCAGCGTCCAGACAGCTTCGCTTCGCAGCTGAAGAAGATTCTGGCGGTGCGGCGTGCCTACGACATTGCGGCCAGCAAGCAGATTCTGATCCCGGACGTGCAGCATCCCGGGCTGTTGCTGATGGTCCATGAACTGCCAGCGGGCAAAGGCACGCAGATCACTGCGCTGAACTTCAGCAACGAGCCGATCGTGGAGACCCTGCATCTGCCAGGCATCGCGGCAGGTCCGGTGGTGGACATCATCAACGAGCGGGTCGAGGGCGATCTGACCGAAGACGGTGAATTCACCATCACTCTGGACCCGTATGAGGGCCTGGCCCTGCGTGTGGTGAGTGCTTCGCCGATCTGATAGGTTGCGGGCGCCGATGCGGACCTCGCATCGGCGCCTGGAAAGCAAAACCCGGAAAGCACTGAGGGGAGCCTAGGCTCCCCTCAAGGTTTTTCTGCATGCTCTGTTTTTATTATTGAGGGGCGACCTGTTGTTGTAGTTGTCGGTCGTGACCCGTACCGCGTGTTGTGCGATCCCCATGCGGGATCAAGAGCAAACGTATTTTTTTGAGCGCTGATCTGCTTTCATCATCGATCCAACCAGTGGGTAGCTACTGAATGTAGTTTTATTGTTCTCTACCTGGCTGCGGGGCAAGCCCCTGAAAAGCCCATCTTCTCCAAAAAAATCTGTTAGCTACGTCTCTGTCGCGTTTGTTCTTGTTATGTCAGAGTCGTTTCGTCTTGTTGTTATTGGTTTGTCGCGTTGTTGTTATTGTTGTACGTAAGCTATAGCAGGGTGCGTGCCAACTTCTGCAATCTCTTTATAATCAATGGCTTAGGATTCCTGCGCAAACGTAGTGCGACAGAGTGACGCAGATTTGTTCCCATGTTACCCGCTTCGCGTTCCCCATCGGCAGGACCGGTAACACTTTGTGTCCGGGTCGCGCACAGGTGACACCCCGACGGCTATGGGCTGATCCACACTTCCACCCGACGATTCTTGATTCGCCCCTCATCGACCTCATTGGTCGCCACCGGCAGTTGCGCACCAAGGCCCTGGATGTCGCGCAGCACCACGCCGGCCTTGACCAGCTCCCGGCGCACCGCCATGGCTCTGAGCCGAGACAGCAACACGGCGCGAGCGGGATCGTCCTTCGCATCGCCAAAACCCACCAGCGTGGTTTTTTTCTGCAGCAAACCATGACGGCCAAGGTAGTCCTGCACCCGAACCACATCGGCCAACGCCTTGTTATCCAGCGTGGCGCTGCCCTCGGCGAAGCGAAAGCTGACCGACAGGCGCAGGCCGTCACGGGCCAGTTGCCGGTAGAGCAGGGGCATGTCGGGCGAAGTCGGGACGCTCATGGCCTTTACCGTTTGCGCCACGAAGCCCTGGCTGGCGACGATGCCCTGGCCCGCTTCGCTCTGGGCGAAGGCGATCAGCGCGTCGGCCCAGGGCGAAGGGCGTGTAGGCGCGCTGTACAGGTAGAGCCGTCGGCTCAGCGGATAGTCCTGGGTTGCGATCAAGCTGACCGTAGGCGCCATGGGCTGGCTGGCACCATCGACGATCGCCAGCGCTCGGGCCTTGCGCACCGAGGCCAGGCCGATGAAACCGATGGCTTGGCGATCGGCACTGACCCGATCCGACAATTGCTCGCTGGATTCCAGCCTCAGCGCGTGGCTGCTCAGTCGGCTGCCATAAGGGCTCAACACCTGGTCGCGGAAAGTCTCCCACGTACCCGAGCGATCGTCCCGGGCCAGTACATGGATCGGCCCACGGCCACCGAGCACGCGCCAGTCGTCGATCTCGCCACTGAACACCTGGGCAAGCTGCTGCGTTGTCAGCTGTCGAAGGGGGTTGTCCGGATGAACGATGACCGCCACGCCATCGATGGCGATCACGTGTTCGGCGGCGAAACTGGTCAGGTCACCCAGAGGCGCCAGTCTGGCACGCTCCAGGTCACTGATCGGTCTGGATGAAGCGGCCAGGTCTGCCTGGCCGCTCAGCAGGCCGTCGAAGCCGGTGCTGGAACCGTGGGCGGCGATGGCAAAGCGCAGCGGTGAACCGTTCGGCTCGTGCGCGGTGATGAGTTGCTCGCCCGGAGCCGGGGTGAACGTCTGGATATCCTGCAGGCCGCGGGCTTCGAGCAGGCCGCGCACCAGGGCTGGGAGCAGCGCCGCACCGAGGGTATTGGAGCCCTGGATGCGCAATGTGTCCGGGCCGGCGAGGGCGCCGCTGCACAGGCTCAGGATGCACAGCATGAAAAACAGACGGTGCATGGCGAATTACCGGGTCGGGAAGCCTCGCAGATTAAGTCAGTCATGTTGCAGAGCGATGACGGCAGTTATTGCTGCGCTCGTCGTTCGCGGCCGATGACCGCTCCTACAGAAGCATCTGACTCACACCTTGCGCTTGACCGAAATCGACGATGCCGCGCTGATCACCAGATCGGCATAGCGCTTGGTATCGCGCTCCGGGACCCAGCGCGAGCGAGAGACCGCCAGGTTCACAGCGCCGATACCGCGGCCGTTGCCATCGACGATGGCCGCCGCGGTGGAAACATCGCCGTAGAAGAACTGGTCTTCGGTGTGCGCATAGCGACGCTGGCGGATCTGCTCGATGCTGGCCCAGATCTGCCCGCGATCGGTGATGGTGGCCGGCGTGTGCTGGACGAACTGGCTGCGGTCGAAGATGTCGTTCACTTCATCGTCACTGTAGGTCGCCAGCAACGCCTGACCGGGCGCCGTGCACCAGGCCGGCAGACGAGTGCCGATGATGACGCTGGCGTTGAACACATGCCGGCTGACGATGCGTTGCACGTAGACGATGTCGGTGCCGTCGAGCACCGTCAGGTTGGTCGCCTCTTCGGTGTCCGCGCTCAACTGTTGCAGATAGGGCGCGGCGCGGGTCACCAGTTCGCTGGACGTCAGGTAGTGATAGGTGAAGTCCAGCAGCCGCGGCGACAGCTCGTACTTCTTGCTGCTGTCCTTGTTCAGATAGCCCAGGGTCGCCAGGGTGTGGGTGAAGCGCTGGGCAGCGCTGAGGTCCATGCCGGTCAGTGCGGCGATGTCTGACAGCGACAACTGGCGCTGGCTGCCATCGAAGGCCATGAGCACTTTCATGGCCTTGTCGACGGACTGCACGTAGAGCGAGGAGGCCGTGGGATCGGCAGGTGGGGTCTTCGGGGTACGGGCCATGAACGCAACACAGTGGTGAAAAAAAACCGATTATCCGGCAGATGCCTGGCACTTTCTATCGCTATTCACTAGAACGTTACTGCGCAGTTCGGGCCTGGTCCTGCATTCAACTGCGGCTGTCCCAGGCCAGGCTGGCGTCCTTGGGCAGCAGGTGTTTCTTGATGCGTTCGCTGGGGGTCAACTCGAACCCCTCCACTTGCCGGTAGTAGCGTGGCAATTGATAGGAGGCGCACCGGCGAGCGGCCCATTCGAGCATGGCTGGCCAGTCCGGGGGGGTATCGGTCTGCAGTTGCACGTACAGCAGGATTTCCTGCTCGCCGACCGTCGACTCGACCCCGATCGCGGCGCAGGCCTGCACCGCTGGATGCCCACTGAACACCCGCTCCACCTCCCAGGCGGACACGTTCTCGCCCCGCACGCGCATGCTGTCGGTGCGACGGCCGACGAAGAACAGGTCGCCCTCGGCATCCATGCGAGCCATGTCTCCGGTGAACAGGCGGCCGTCGCGCAAGGCGCTGGCCGTCGCTTCAGGGTTGTCGAGGTAGCCGGGCAGAAAGACGCCGTCGACCTCGCTGGCAAGTACGATTTCCCCCAATTGTCCGACTTCGACGGGCTTGCCGTAGGGGTCCAGCAGTTCCAGGCTCAGCCATGGCAAGGGGCGGCCGATCGAGCCGGGCTTGCCGGTGCGGTTCAAGGTGGCGAAGCTGGAACATTCGGTCATGCCATAGCATTCGCGCAGCGGGCAGCCAAAACGCTGCTCGATCGCCGCCCAGTTGGCCAGGCTGACACCTGCGCCCCACAAGGTGCGTAGAGCATGGTGGGCAGGCCACTGCTCTTCGGGTTGCTGCATGAGGATATCGATGATCCCGCCCAGATAATGCAATTGCGTGGCCTGCACTTGCACGCACTGCGCCCAGAACTTGCTCGCGGAAAACCGCTGCACCACGTTCAGGCTGACCTCGGCCAGAAAGGGCATCAGCAGCATCTGCGCACCGCCGATGTGGCACAGCGGTTCCCACAACAGCAGACGATCGCCGGCCTTGACGTCGGCGACCTGCAATACCGCCTCACTGGCGATGCGCAACATGCGATGAGTGAACACCACGCCCTTGGGCGCCCCGGTGGTGCCAGAGGTGTAGATCACACAGAGCGTGGCATCGGTCGCACTGTCTTCCAGGCGCAGGGTCGCGGCCGGGCAGGCCAGCGCCTGTTCGTGCAGCGTGTTGATGTCGACACAGTCAAGGTGGCCTGCGGCACTGCTCGCCAGGCGCTCGGCGAACTCGGCGTCGCCCACCACGAGGTCCGGGCGGGCATGTTCGAACGGGTAGTCCAGGCCCGGTCCGCGCAGCTTGGTGTTGATGGGAATCCACACCAGGCCGCTGAGGATCAGTGCATAGATCAATACGATCTGGTCGTCGCTGTTGCCCAGCATGACCGCGACCCGGTGTCCGGCCCGCAGGCCACGTTCGGCCAGTACCTGTTGCAGCGCGGCGACCCGCTGGCGCAATTCCCGTGTAGTCAGGGAACGACCTTCGAACGTGACGCGTACAGCGTCGTCATCGATCATCAGGCCAGCATGGATAAGCGGTGCGGTGGTCAGTTGATCCTGACTGATGCGATGCGGGAAGAATCGAGTGTATGTATGCATCGTTCAGAGCCCTTGACGTTTGGAGTTGGAGCGCCGCGAGACCCACTGGGCGATCACGGCAAACAGCACGATGAACACCAGCAAGGTGGTGGAAACCGCAGCCAGGGTCGGCGTCAGCGCCAGTTGGATGCTGTCCCACATCTGCTTGGGCAAGGTGGTATTGATGCCGCCACTGACGAAGATGGCGATGGTCAGGTCGTCGAACGAAGTGATGAAGGCCAGCAGGAAGGCCGAGACCAGGCTCGCCGACATCAGCGGCAGGGTCACCGTGCGCAGGCGAGTGAATGCGCCGGCACCGAGGATCCGCGCCGCATCGTCCAGACGCCAGTCGTATTGCTTGAAGGCCGCGGACAGGGTCACCACCACATAGGGCAGGGCCAGCACGGTATGGCCCAGTACCAGGCCGATGTCCTTGCCCGCCAGTCCCAGTCGGGAAAACAGGTAGAGCAGGCCGAGGGCGATGACGATGCGCGGCACGATCAGCGGTGCGATGAACAGGGCGAACAGGCCCTTGCGCCAACCTGCGCTGACCCGTGTCAGTGCCAAGGTCGCGCCAAAGCCCAGCACCAGGGCCAACAAGGCCGTGGCCACACCGACGCCCAGCGAACGCAACAGCGCCGCCTGCCATACCGCGGACGTGAAGAATTCTTCGAACCACTTCAGGCTGAACAGCTTGGGTGGAAAGGCAATGAACGGGCTGCTGGTGAAGGCCAGCGGGACGACCACCAGCACTGGCAGGATCAACAGCATGACCAACAACACGCTGTAGCCCGTGAGCAGCACACCGTCGCCACTGCGCCGGGGAGCGTTGCCCTTGCCCGAAAACAGATGCCCGAGCCAGATCAGCATCTGCAGGCCGCGTCCGGACTGGCGCTCCTTGGGCGCCTCGCCGCCCAGCGACGACAGCCCGGCGATGCGATCGTAGATCACGAACACCACCAGCGAGCAGGCCAGCAGCACCACCGAGAGGGCGCCGGCAAAGTTCATGTCGAACAGGTCGAGCACCGAGGAAATCACCAGTTGCGCCACCATCATTTCCCGTGGCGAACCCAGCAGCGCAGGCACGATGAAGAAGCCCAGGCTGGTGATGAATACCAACAGCCCAGCGGCGGCGATGCCCGGCGCCGACAGCGGCAGGAAGATGCTGAAGAAACTCATCGATCCGCTGGCGCCCAGGGTCTGCGCGGCGGGCGCCAGGCGTTGATCGATGCTGCGCATGATCGGCAGCAGAGTGATCACGGCCAGCGGCAGCATCGAATGCACCATGCCGATCAGCACCCCGGAAAGTGCCGGGACCAATCCGGATGGATTGTCCAGCACATCGGCGGCCAGAGTGGTCAGCAGTCCTTTGCGCGACAGCAGCAGCATCCATGCGTAGGTCTTGACCAGGTAGCTGGTCCAGAACGGCAGCATGATCCACAGCAACCAGCGCTCCCGGCCCATGGGCGAGAGACGCGTGAGCAGATACGCCACGGGGTAGGCCAGCAGTACCGAAAGTAATGCCGTCAGTGCCGAGATCCAGAAGGTGATGCCCAATACGCGCGCATACACCGGGGTCGAGGCGATCCGTTCGAAGTTGCCCAGGCTCAGCTCGCCGCTGGCGTTCTGAAAACTGCCCATGAGCATTTCCGCAACCGGCAACAGAAAGAACAGCGCCAGGAACAGCAGGGCGGGGATGGCCGGAATCAGGCCCTTGCGCCAGCTCATGACACGGCCTGCGCAGGCAGCAGGGTAGCCCGGGTCGGGTCCCAGGCGATGCCCACCGGGTCGCCGATGCGGGGGCTGAGGTCGCGCGAACAGCGCACGCTGAAGCGGTTGCCCGAGGGCAGTCGGACCAAGGCGCGGGTGTCACTGCCCAGGAACACGCATTCATCCACGGTGCCTTGCAGCAGGCCTGCGGCGGGGTCGGTGAGGCGCGCGGCTTCGGGCCGGATCAGCAGAAACGCTTCGGTCCCTGCACTGGGCGCCTGGTGCCCGGCGCATCCGGTCAGGTCCAGCCGTTGACCTTCGACCTGCAGGTGGCCAGCACCGTCGCGCTGGCCCTGCAACAGGTTGGAATGACCGATGAATTCGGCTGCAAAGCGTGTAGCCGGGCGATCGTACAGTTCTTCTGGCGTCGCCAGCTGCTCGATCCGCGCCCGATTCATCAGGCAGATGCGGTCCGACAGGGTCAGCGCCTCTTCCTGATCGTGGGTGACATAGATGAACGTGGCCCCCAGCTCCTTATGCATGCGGCGGATTTCCAGCTGCATGTGCTCGCGCAGGTTCTTGTCCAGCGCGCCGAGTGGTTCATCGAGCAGGATGATCGAGGGTCGATAGGCGAAGCAGCGCGCCAGGGCGATGCGCTGCTGCTGACCACCAGACAATTCGTTCGGGTAGCGATGGGCGAAGTCCTCCATGCGCACCATGGCCAGGGCATCGTCGACTGCCTGGCTGACCTCGGCCTTGGGGTACTTGCGCATGCGCAAGCCGTAGGCCACGTTGTCACGCACGCTCATGTGCGGAAACAGCGCGTAGCTCTGGAACACCAGGCCGATGCCGCGTTTGCCGGGTGCGATGTGGGTCGCCTCCTGGCCGTCGATCAGCAACTGCCCGCTGTCGGGCGGGACCAATCCGGAAATCATCTGCAGCAGGGTGGTCTTGCCCGAGCCCGAAGGCCCGAGCAGGGTCAGGAATTCGCCTTCACGCACCTGAATATCGGTAGGTTGCAGGGCGACGAACTGACCATAGGTCTTGCCCAGGCCACGGGTTTCAAGTTTCACGCTCATGCATCGACTCCCTTACGACAAGATCCAGGCGTTGAACCGCTCGGTCACGGCGGTACGGTGCTCCGCCCACCAGGCCGGGCTGGGCAGGCGCATGTGTTCCAGGTTCTGCGGCGCAGTGGGCAACAGCGCAGCCCGCTCGGGGGCGATGAACTCGAACGACTTGCGGTTGGTGGGGCCGTAGGCCAGCGTGTCGGTGAAATCGGACTGGCGCTTGGCATCGGCGCAGAAGCGCACGAACTGCTTGGCCATGTCGGCGTGTGGCGTGCCCTTGGGAATCGCCCAGCCTTCGATGGAATACAGCCCTTGGTTCCAGACGATCTGCACCGGAGCGCCATTGTCGATGGCCGCCTGGGCGCGGCCGTTCCAGGCCGAGATCATGTCGACTTCGCCGCTCTGGATGGCCTGCATCGCCTGCGCACCGGAGGTCCACCACAGGTCGATGTGCGGTTTGATCTTGTCCAGGCTCTTGAAGGCGCGGTCGACGTCCATCGGGTACAGCTCGTCGAGGCCGACGCCGTCGGCCAGCAGAGCCTGTTCCAACGTGTCCAGGGGGCTGCGGCGCAGGCAGCGACGGCCGGGAAACTGCTCGACGTTCCAGAAGTCCGCCCAGCTCTGCGGGCCCTTGCCATCCTTGAAGGTGTCCGTGCGGTAGGCCAGCACGGTGGAGTACACATCGACGCCCAGGAAGTTGGGGGTGATCGCTTCGGGCAACAGGTCGGGGTATTCGCTGGCCGACAGACCGATGGGTTCGAGAAAGCCCTGGGCTTCGAGGTAGGGGATGTCGGCGGAGATGGTCAGGGTGGTGACGTCCCAGACGTAATTGCGGGTTTTCACCATGGCCGAAAACTGCGCCACGGGCTGTGATTCGCGGGCCACGCTGATGACTTTGATGCCGGTGGCTTTTTCGAAAGGGTCGTAGAAGGCCTTGCGGTAGGCCTCGGTGTAGGGGCCACCGGGATCGGAAACGATGATCTGCCTGTCGGCGGCGCGGACTACGCTGGGCAGACCGCAGACCAGAGCGACGGTGGCACCGGCCTTGAGCAACTGACGGCGTCCGGGGTTGGAAGGTGTGTGCATGACAGTCTCCTGCAGAAAACGAATGGATCGTTGGGTAGTCAGGACGTCGGCAGTCAAGGTGTTGCAAAAAGCCGGGGTAGGTACATGGCCGCCGCCGTGCGTAGTGCTATCTGTGGGAGATGACCCTGTGGGAGAGAACCCTGTGGGAGCGGGTCTCTGCCCGCGAACGGGCCTCCACGGTGTATCAGTGCTCCGCATCGCCGCCTTCGCGGGCAGAGCCCGCTCCCACAGTGTGGGAGAGAACCCTGTGGGAGCGGGTCTCTGCCCGCGAACGGGCCTCCACGGTGTATCAGTGCCTCCGCGTCGCTGCCTTCGCGGGCAGAGCCCGCTCCCACAGTGTGGGAGCGAAACCTGTGGGAGCGGGTCTCTGCCCGCGAACGGGCCTCCACGGTGTATCAGTGCCTCCGCATTGCCGCCTTCGCGGGCAGAGCCCGCTCCCACAGTGTGGGAGCGATCCCTGTGGGAGCGGGTCTCTGCCCGCGAACGGGCCTCCACGGTGTATCAGTGCCTCCGCGTCGCTGCCTTCGCGGGCAGAGCCCGCTCCCACAGTGTGGGAGAGAACCCTGTGGGAGCGGGTCTCTGCCCGCGAACGGGTCTCCACGGTGTATCAGTGCCTCCGAATTGCCGCCTTCGCGGGCAGAGCCCGCTCCCACAGTGTGGGCGAGAACCCTGTGGGAGCGGGTCTCTGCCCGCGAACGGGCCTCCACGGTGTATCAGTGCCTCCGAATTGCCGCCTTCGCGGGCAGAGCCCGCTCCCACAATGGGCGCGCGCCCACTGCTAATCTGCTTTCAGAAGGTAGGCTGGGTTTTACTTGGCCCGCGCCTTGAAGAAGGCTTCCATCATGCGTGCCGGCTCGCCGGAGTCGTACGCTTCCTTTTGCAGGCGTCGGCCGGCTTCGATGCAGTCCTTGAAGCCCGACTCACTCATTTCGCGGAATCGCTGCTTGTCCAGGCGCATGGCGATCGGTGGCTTGGCGGCCAGTTCTTCGGCGATTTCAAGTGCCTTGCTCATCACCTGATCGGCCGGGACCAAATGGTGAATCAAGCCGATCTGCTTGCATTCATCGGCATTCATCAAGCGGCCGGTCAGTGTCAGCTCGATGGTGCGCGACATGCCCAGCATGCTGTTCATGATCCAGGGACCTGTGGTGCTGGGAATGCCCGAGTTGATCTCTGGCTGGCCCATGCGCACGCCGGGGTGGCCGATGCGGATGTCGCCCAGCAGCGCGACCTGGAACGCCGAACCTGCGGCCGTGCCGTTGAGCGCGATGATCAGGGGCTTGGACAGGCCGCGCAGCGTGGCGTAGTAACGCTCCCATTCACCCACCCATTCCACGGCGCGATCGCCGTCGAAATCATGGGCTTCGGAAAGGTCCTGGCCCGCGGAAAACGCCCGGTCGCCAGCGCCGGTCATGATCACGGCCTTGATGGCAGGGTCGGTGTTGTAGCCGTTCAGGGCTTCGATGATTTCGTTACGCATCGGCGTGGTCCAGGCATTGAGCACCGCCGGACGATTGAGGGTGATGACAGCGACGGGGCCTTTGATTTCTAGCACGATGTCTGACATGTTTATCTCAATGCGATAGTTGATGTGGAATAACGATAGAATTATCCCGCTGGATGCGCAACCGGTTTGTGTGGATTATTGGCAAAGCGCGCACGACAGAAGACGCCACTGCACTCAGATCAACGTGCACACGCTGGCAGCGGTCAGTGGCCGAGAAGAGGGCGGTGCGGTGTGTCAGGTGTTATGCGGTGAGATTTTCGCGGCCGATGGCCGCTCCCACGCAGGGGTGTGGGAGCGGATCATGGAGAGGTAAGGATCAGGTCACAACGCGGTAGCAGGGCACATAGGCTGCGCCACCCCGGCAGTTTCATGCGGTGCTGCTCGACGAACGCCTGCAGCAACTTGTCCAGCGGCTCCATCACTGCGGCATCGCCACGGATCTGGTAAGGCCCGTGTTCTTCGATCAGGCGAATGCCCTTGTCCTTGACGTTACCCGCCACGATGCCGGAAAACGCCCGGCGCAGGTTGGCCGCCAGCTGATGCGGGGGCAGGGCGCGGCGCAGTTCCAGGTTGGCCATGTTGGCGTGGGTCGGGTCGAAGGGACGCTGGAAGCTTTCCTCGATCTTCAGCAGCCAGTTGAAGTGGAACGCGTCGTTGCGCTCGCGACGGAACGATTTGACCTTCTTCAACGACTCGGTCATCTCCCGTGCCACGTCGGCCGGGTTGTCGATGATGATCTGGTAGTGCTCTCGCGCCGCCTCGCCCAACGTCGCCACGACGAAATGATCCAGTTGCTGCAGATACGCCTCGGCACTCTTGGGCCCGGTGAGGATCACCGGGAACGGCAGCCCCTGATTGTCCGGGTGCATCAGGATGCCCAGCAGGTACAGGAATTCCTCGGCCGTGCCCGCGCCGCCGGGGAATATGATGATCCCGTGACCGACGCGCACGAACGCTTCCAGACGCTTCTCGATATCGGGAAGAATGACCAGCTCGTTGACGATCGGATTCGGCGCTTCCGCCGCGATGATCCCCGGTTCGGTCAGACCCAGATAGCGTCCGCCGCTCATGCGCTGCTTGGCATGGGCGATGGTGGCGCCTTTCATCGGGCCTTTCATCACGCCAGGGCCGCAGCCGGTGCAGATGTCCAATTTGCGCAGGCCCAGTTCGTGGCCGACTTTCTTGGTGTACTTGTATTCGTCCGAATTGATCGAGTGGCCACCCCAGCACACCACCATCTTGGGCTCGAGGCCGGCACGCAGGGTGCGGGCGTTGCGCAATAGATGAAAGACGTAGTCGGTGATGCCCTGGGAGTCGCTCAGGTCGATGCGCTGGCTGTGCAGCTCGCTTTCGGTGTAGACGATGTCGCGCAATGCGCTGAACAGCATTTCGCGGGTGCTGGCGATCATTTCGCCGTCGACGAAGGCGTCGGCCGGAGCGTTCAACAATTCCAGGCGAACACCGCGGTCTTGCTGGTGGATGCGCACCTCGAAATCCTGATAGGCATCGAGGATGGTCTTGGCGTTGTCGACATGGGCGCCGGTGTTGAGGATGGCCAGGGCGCACTGGCGAAAGAGGGTGTAGGTGCTGCCCGAACCGGCGGCGCTGAGTTGCTGGACTTCACGCTGGGAGAGGGTTTCAAGGCTGCCCTTGGGGCTGACCGAGGCATTGATCACATTTCTTGGGGCCATTCTATATTCCCTTAACGCACTGTAGCGCGGCCACACGGGCCGCCCCATCTGGATAATGAGCGACTTCACCGGCCCCAGGCTGTCTGTCTTTCAAGCCTGGGCGCCGGGTCTGCTTGTCCTGTTGATGAAAAACCGTTTCCTCCTGGGCATGGGGCTGATCGACACTGGTCTCATCTTACTCCGCGCCGCTGCGCGTCGGTCAACGTCCGTCGCCAGAAAAACTCCAATGCAGTGAATCGCTTGGCAGCGCACCGCGTTACCTGTGACACTTACGGGGACCGAGTCGTGAACCTTACCCCCACACGCCCGGTCGATAGCTGCGGCCCACCCTTTTACAGAGGCCGCTTTCGGGTCAATGCTGTGGATACCTGCCAGCGATTGTCTTGGCCCGTCTACTTCCTGGAGAACACCCCGTGATATTGATCAGACCCTCGGCCACGCTCAAAGCATGGGGCGCCCACGGCTTCACCGCCACCGGCGTGGTGCTGGCCTTTCTTGCCACACTGGCGCTTTTCGATGGCCAGCCGAAGATCTGCCTGCTGTGGCTGGGCCTGGCGCTGGTGGTCGACGGCGTCGACGGCTCGCTGGCGCGCAAGCTCAACACCCAGTCGGTACTGCCGCACTTCGACGGCTCCACGCTGGATCTGGTGATCGACTACCTGACCTACGTGTTCATTCCGGCGCTGTTCATCTACCGCTACATCCCCTTGCCAGAATTTACCATGCTGATCACCGTCAGCATCATCCTGGTGTCGTCGCTGTTCTGCTTCTGCAACGTCAACATGAAGAGCAAGGACAACTACTTCGTTGGATTCCCGGCGGCGTGGAACGTGGTCGCGCTGTGCATGTACATCATTTCGCCGTCGCCGTGGGTGGCACTGCTCAGCGTGATCGGTCTGGCCCTGCTGACCGTCACCAAGATGAAGTTCCTGCACCCGTTTCGGGTCCGTCGCTTCATGGCGATCAACATCGCCGTGACCTCGATCTGGCTGCTGTGCACCTTCGTGCTGATCCTCAATCATCCGGCCAGCAACCCGGTGGCGATGGGGCTGTGGAGCCTGATGTCGGCCTACTTCCTGGGCATCTGCGTCTGGCGCACAGTGGTCGAATGGCTCGGCCGCCTGCGCGCCTGATGCCTGGATTCAAACGCCTGGCAGGTTGAGCATCTCGATCCACAGGGCGCCTTTGCCTGAAGGCGCCTCCCCGGTACGGGTCAGCGCGCCTTGCACACCCACTGCGTAACTTCCCACCTTGTCGGCTTTCTCGCCGGTCACCAGCAACCAACGTCCACTGGGTGAGAAGGCGATGTTGCGCGGTTGTTTTTCCTGCAAGGGATAATTGCCCTGGAAGCTCAAAGTACCAGTGTTCGGATCGGCCTTGAATGCCGAGACGGAGCTGGTGGTGCGCTCGGTGATGTAGATCAACTGACCATCCGGCGAGACGCGAATGTCCGCCGCCCAGATCCGCGGGGTAGGGTCGTCCTTGAGGTCGTTGTTGGCCGCGTTGCGGATTTCGCCCTGTACCAGATTCAGAGATTTGGGCACGCCTTCGGCATGGGCCACTTTGGTCAGAGCGCCTGTCTGCGAGTCGATGGAAAAACTGTCGACCGTACCGCTCAGCTCACCCACTACGTAGAGAAACTTGCCTCCTGGCGCGAATGCGATGTGCCGCGGGCCGCTACCTGCTGTCACCGACGCATGGGCAGGGCCGATGGGCTCCAGTGCGCCGCTCTTCTGGTCGAATGAGAACTGCATCACCTTCTCATCCCCAAGCGAGGTGGCGTAGACGAAATGGTTGCTGGGGTCGCTGCGCACCGAGTGGGCATAAGGACCGGTAGGGTAGACCTTGCTCTCCTTGGCCGGGCGATGCTCCGCATCGATGGCTTGTACGGTGAGCACGTTGCCCCCGTAGGAGGCACCCATCAGGTAGCGGCCACTGCGATCGGTGCTCAGGTAGGCCAGGCTGGCAGCGAGCGGTGCCTCGGCGGCGGCGGTCAGTTGGCCAGTGCCGGGGTCGATACGGTAAGCGATCACTCGAAAGGGCTCGACCCGCAGCGCGGCATACAGGGTCGTGTTATCGGGGCTGAGGGCCATGGGGTTGACCTTGTCGCCAGCAGGGGTCTGGTGCAGCAGAGTCAGGGAGCCGGTGGTTTCGTCCAGGCGGTATTGAGAGATCATGCCGTCGTCGGGGCTTGAGATATAGGCAAAGGTGTTGGCCTGAGCCATACCGCCCGCGCAACCAATGGCAGCGGCAAGAAGCAAATGTTTACGCATGAATGATCCTCGGTTTTGTTGTTGTGATCAGTCATCCTATGAGTGCATTGCACCGAAGTAAAGAATTCCACCTTCCCCTGTAGCAGCGGCGCAAGCCGCGTCGGCCGCCTCCGCAACAGGTCACTGTGAACGCGGTGTGGCCGACGCGGCTTGCGCCGCTGCTACAGGGGTGATGATTACAGGCTGGAACGCAGGGGAATTTCTTCGCGCATGATGTGGTTGCCTTCCTCGGGGTTGCCGATCATCTCGTCATGGGCGTTGCCCTGCACCAGGAACAACTTGATGTCGGCGACACCGGCCAGCACCTTGCGTGCTTCCTCGACCGAGGCGACGTGAATGGTTGCGCCATTGTCACTGGCCACCGGCTGGGACACACCCTCCAGGATGGCGTGCAGCACGTAGGAGCCACCTTCCATGGAAACCAGGTTCACTTCGTGGATTTCGCCATTGTTGACGTGGCTACTCAGTTTATCGATGTTCATGCGCGACCTCGAAATGGCGGGATGGACCGGAGTGGCCATCGCTCTTGCCCCATGCAAGGTTTGAGGCTGGCCACGCTGACGGAGTTCCATCGCGCGGCACCTCCCGCGCGCCGCGTCAGATCTTCCAGCGGCTCGCGGTCTTGGCCAATCGTTGCTGCAGCCCGTCGAGGTTATTGACCAATTGCAGCGTCAGCAGGCGATACCCGATCAGCTCACCGGGCACCACGTTGGGCGCGTCCGCATCGGCGCTGGCGTAGTTGCGCTCCAGCCGTTCGGTGGCACCATCGCGCAAGGCGCGGGCCATGCCCACCAGTTGCCGACGAATGTGCCGGTGCTCACCGCTCAGGCACTGCTGCAATTGCGCCATGGCGTTACGGTCGGTCCCGCTGGGGCGCAGGTTGGCGAGGATTTCCCAGAGTGCTCAGGCACATGCGGAAATGACCCTGGATCGCGTCCAACTCGGTCATGGAGATCTTCACTTCCTTGGACACCGACGGCAGCAGCGAGCGTAGCTGGACCATGTTCGCGTTGAGCTTGGCCATCAACTTGAGGTGTTCATCGGCCGACACCGGCTGGCCACTGACGATCCGACTGTGAATGGTCGCGCAGCCGCGCAATCCGGTGGCCAGGTTGTAGCGCCACGAATACACGGCGTAAAGCGGCAAGGCGAACGAAAACGCCAAGGCCAGGGCGATGCCGATGAGGATGTCGACAGTGCGCCATAGGCCGTCGGTGATCGGATTGTCGCCATGACCGGCGACGATGAACAACGTGATCGCCGACAACAGTGCCGTGTAGCCGCCCTTGCCGATCGCATGGTAGGCGAAGAACCCACAGGCCACCGACATCAGCAGGTAGGTCACGATGGGCAGTTCGAAGTAGTTCTGCTGGGCCACCACGGCCAGCCCGAGCGCGGCGCCGATGAGGGTTCCGTAGGCACGTTCCACCGATTTCTTGCCGATATTGCCATGGTGCTGGAGCCCGCCGATGACGATCAGCAGGGTGACCGATGCCCACTCACCGTGGGGCAGGTTGAAGCCACTGGTCAGCAGGATGGACACCAGCAAGGCGGCGACGATGCGTGCGGCGTGTATCAGGCGGGCGTGCCGGTAACGACGGTAGGGATCGAGCAACGGCCGCAGCACGCGGCGCAACCAGAAGGGTAGAGCAATGGATTTGAATGCATTCATCCGTTAAATGACCATGGGTACCTGGAATAAGTCCGCCACACAGCTGTCGACTCTGGGCTGGAAGGTAAATTGTGTCATGGCTGCGGCTATATATCTTGTTCAAGGAACGCTTTTGTCGATGCTCGACTTCTCTCGCCTGAAGAATTTTCTGGGCCAGGCCCGACGTGCCTTGCAACTGGTCTGGGCGACTTCACCCGGCCTGCTGCTTGGGCTGGTAATCGCCACGCTAGCCGCGGGCATCCTGCCGGCACTGGCGGCCTGGCTGGGCCAGCGCATCGTTGATGCAGTGGTGGCTGCCATGCAGCTGCACCAGCAGACCGGCGCTGCGCCGCTGTGGCCGGTGTTGCGCTATGTCCTGATGGAAGCCGGTGTGCTGGCACTGCTGGCCGCAGCGCAGCGCGGCCTCTCGGTGCAACAGGCGCTGTTGCGCGTTCAACTGGGACAGAAGGTCAATACACTGATTCTGGAGAAAGCCCAGACCCTCTCGTTGATGCAGTTCGAGGACTCGGAGTTCTACGACAAGCTGGTGCGCGTGCGCCGGGAAGCGTCCACGCGACCGCTGGCGCTGGTGAGCAAGTCGCTGGGGTTGGTGCAGAACCTGATTTCCCTGGTCAGCTTCGGTGTGTTGCTGGTGCATTTCTCGCCCTGGGCATTGGTGATCCTGGTGATCGGCGCGTTGCCGGTGTTCTTTGCCGAGGCGCATTTTTCCGGCGATGCCTTCCGCCTGTTCAGCCGCCGCGCACCGGAAACCCGTCGACAGAATTACATCGAAACACTGCTTTCCCACGAGGGTTACATCAAGGAGGTGAAGCTGTTCGGTTTCGCGCCGCTCTTGCTGCAGCGCTATCGCGACACCTTCACCAAACTGTATGCCGAGGATCGCCGCCTGACCTTGCGTCGGGACGGCTGGGGTTTCGTGCTGGGTCTATTGGGCACGACGGCCTTCTATCTGGCGTATGGCTGGATCGTCATCGACACGGTGAACGGCCATATCACCCTGGGGCAGATGACCATGTACCTGGTGTTGTTCAAGCAGGGGCAGAGTGCGGTCAGCAGCAGCCTTACGGCGATCGGCGGCCTGTACGAAGACGGCTTGTACCTGGCGGACCTGTACGACTATCTGGCCTACCCGGTGCAGGCCACTCAGGGCGATCTCACTCAGGGCGTGAAGCCGGGCGACGGCCTGCGCTGTGAAGGGCTGGGCTTTCGCTATCCAGGCGCCAACCGCGCCACCTTGCAGGGTATCGACCTGCATCTGATGCCGGGCAAGAGCCTGGCGCTGGTGGGTGAGAACGGTTCAGGCAAGACCACCTTGATCAAGCTGCTGACGCGTCTGTACCGGCCTGACGAGGGTCGCATCCTGCTCGACGGCAGCGATCTGCAGGACTGGCAGGAAGAGGCGCTGCGTCAGCGAATCGGGGTGATCTTCCAGGATTTCATCCGCTATCAGTTCAGCGTCGGGGAAAACCTCGGGGTGGGTGACACCCGTGCGTTCGATGACACGCAGCGCTGGCGCGAGGCCGCGGTGCAGGGCACGGCCGAGCCGTTTATCGAGCGTCTGGAGCACGGCTATGCCACTCAGTTGGGGCGCTGGTTTGCGGGTGGGCAGGAGCTGTCCGGTGGGCAATGGCAGAAGCTGGCGCTGTCGCGGGCCTACATGCGGCGTGATGCCGACATTCTGATTCTCGATGAGCCTACCGCAGCACTGGACGCCAGTGCCGAAGCCGCGGTGTTCGAGCATTTCCGCGAGTACGCTAAGGGCCGCATGACCCTGTTGATTTCGCACCGCTTCTCGAGTGTGCGCAATGCCGACCATATTGTGGTCCTGGAACAGGGCCGGGTGCTGGAGCGCGGCAACCATGAACAACTGATGGCCCAGGCGGGGCGTTACGCCGAACTGTTCGACCTACAGGCGCGGGGTTATCGCTGAGAGGTCCAGGAGATGCACCGCGTTGAGTTCTTCGCGGGCAGAGGGCTCGCCGCCCGCCCCGCTCCCACATGATCGCCACCGCACCTTGTGGGAGCGGGTTCTACCCGCGAAGGACGCACCGCGGTCCAGCAGATGCACCGCGTTGACTTCTTCGCGGGCAGAGCCCGCTCCCACATGATCGCCACCGCACCTTGTGGGAGCGGGTTCTACCCGCGAATGGCGCACCGCGGTCCAGCAGATGCACCGCGTTGACTTCTTCGCGGGCAGAGCCCGCTCCCACAGGATCGCCACCGCACCTTGTGGGAGCGGGGCGGGCGGCGAGCCTTCTACCCGCGAAGGGTGCACTGCGGTCCGGCAGATGCACCGCCACTCCAGGCAGAGCGGATCTGTGATGCGTTTGCGAGTGCCGCCGTCTACGGCTTGATCCCTTGATGCGAGTAGCCCGATGCAAGCGCTTTTGGTTGAAATACTGGATGCCGTCCGCCCTCTGATCGGACAAGGCAAGGTGGCCGATTACATTCCGGCGTTGGCCGATGTGCCCGCCGCGCAACTGGGTATTGCCGTGTACGGCAACGATGGCGAAGTGTTCAGCGCCGGCGATGCCCACACGCCGTTTTCCATTCAGAGCATTTCCAAGGTGTTCAGCCTGGTCCAGGCGATCGGCCACTCGGGTGAAGACATCTGGCAGCGTTTGGGCCATGAGCCGTCCGGGCAGCCGTTCAATTCCCTGGTGCAGCTGGAGTTCGAACGGGGTCGGCCGCGCAACCCGTTCATCAACGCCGGTGCGCTGGTGATCTGCGACATCAACCAGTCGCGCTTCGCCGCTCCTGCGCTGTCGATGCGCGACCTGGCGCGGCGGTTGTCGGGCAACCCTCAGGTGATCGTCGATGGCCGGGTGGCGGAATCGGAATACCAGCACCGGGCGCGCAATGCGGCCATGGCTTACCTGATGAAGTCGTTCGACAACTTCCACAACGACGTCGAGGCGGTGCTGCGCAGCTATTTCAGCCACTGCGCGTTGCGCATGGACTGCGTCGATCTGGCCCGCGCCTTCTGCTTCCTGGCCAACGACGGCTACTGCAAACACAGTGGCGAACAGGTGCTGACCCGGCGCCAGACCCAGCAGGTCAACTCGATCATGGCCACCAGTGGGCTGTACGACGAAGCGGGCAACTTCGCCTACCGCGTCGGGTTGCCAGGCAAGAGCGGGGTAGGCGGCGGCATTGTCGCGGTGGTGCCGGGGCAGTTCACCGTGTGCGTCTGGTCCCCGGAACTCAACCCGGCGGGCAACTCGCTGGCCGGCATGGCTGCACTGGAGCTGCTCAGCGAGCGGATCGGCTGGTCGGTTTTTTAGGTAGAGGCCTGAGTGACCGGGGTGCTTTTTCGCGGCCACGGACCGCTCCTACACGATCAGCGTGCATCCGTAGGAGCGGTCATCGGCCGCGAAGGGCATGACGCGAAGTGTCTGATCGACCGAGGGGGTTTTTTCGCGGCCACGGACCGCGAAGGGCATGGCACGGTATGCCTGAGCGTCCGCGATTAAACAAAATGTGACAGGTTGCAGTGCCCAAGCGCCGCTGTGGACTTTAAACTGCGGCCCTCTTCAGAGGGCGATATGGCATGAACGATTTCCCGACCCGCCGCCGAGTACTCGCCGGCATGGGCATTCTCGGTCTCGGTGCGCTGGCCGGATGTGGCGACAGCAATACGCTGTCGTTCAAGTACGGCAAGGACCTGAGCAACGAGATCCTTGGCCGCACCTTCCGGCTCAAGGACCCGCAGGGCAACGAAAAGACCCTGTCCAGTTTTCGCGGCATGATGCCCATGGTGTTCTTCGGTTTCACCCAGTGCCCGGCCGTCTGCCCGACCACCTTGGCGCGTGCGGTCCAGGCCAAGAAACTCATGGGCCGCGACGGTGACCGCCTGCAGGTGATCTTCATCACCCTGGACCCCGAACGCGACACGCCGGAAGTGCTCGACGCCTACGTCAAACTCTTCGACCCCACCTTCGTGGCCCTGCGCGGTACGCTGGAACAAACCGCCGAGGTCGCGAAGGAGTTCAAGGTGTTCTACGAAAAGGTCCCGGTAGGGGATACCTACACCATCTCCCATACCTCGACCAGTTACGTCTACGATTCCCGAGGCGTGCTGCGCCTGGGTCTGTCCCATTCCCTCACCGCACAAGAGTGCGCCGAGGACCTGCTCACCGTAATGGAAGTCTGCTGATGAAACCCGTTGCCACTTTGAAAGCCCTGCGCCCATTCACCGTCCTCGCAGTCGCCCTGAGCCTCTCCGGCTATGCCATGGCCCAAACCACCGTGGAAGATGCCTGGGCACGTGCCACGGTTCCAGGCCAGCCGGCCACCGGCGCATTCATGACGCTGACGGCGGATTCGGACAGCACCTTGCTCAGTGTGCAGTCACCGGCTGCCAAGGACACGCAGATCCACCAGTCGACCATGAAAGGCGACGTGATGAGCATGTTGCCGGTGGACGAAGTCAGTCTGCCCGCAGGCGAACCGGTCGTGTTCGATGCCAACGGCTATCACGTGATGTTGATGGGCTTGGTCAAGCAGGTGAAAGAGGGTGATGCAGTGCTATTGACCCTGAAGATCAAGAATGCACAGGGAGAGGAAGAAACGCTGGAAGTGAACGCCGTGGCCAGGGCACTGAATGCACCCGACCACGCTCACGCTCACTGAATGACCGGCAACAGGGCGCTGCCGGCATCACAGTTGCACCGTCGCAATCACTTGCCGACGGTCTGACCCAGGAACCAGGCACGCTCTTCGGCCTGATCGATCCACTCTTCCAGCAGGCTGGTGGTGGACAGGTCGTTGGCTTCGTCGGTGACGCCATGGGTAGTGCGCATGTAGGCAGCCAGGGACTGGTTGTCGTCATGCAGCTCGGTCAGCATGTCTTCCGGCGACAGGTCGGCAACTTCGCTGCTGGCCAGACGCTTGAGTTGCACCATCTGCTCCATCGAGCGGACAGTCGGCTCGCCGATCTTGCGGGCGCGCTCGGCAATCAGGTCAGTGATGGCGTAGATCTGGGTGGCTTGCTCTTCCAGCAGCAGATGATAGTCGCGGAAATGCGACCCTTTCATGTGCCAGTGGTAGTTCTTGGTTTTGAAGTACAGCGCAAAGACGTCAGACAGAAGCACTGCCAGTTCCTGACCAACTTCGGCTTGGTTCTGCAAGCGGGCGCCTTCGCCTTTCTCGGCTTTGGCCTTGACGGACGATACGGTCTTGAGTTCCTGTTTCACATTGGCAACGGCCATTTGAAATCTCCTTGGTACAGGTTTGCGGGATAGGGTTTGTAACCACTAATTGAATCGACCGCGCTGTGAACCGGAATGCTCAGAGATTTTTTCAATCACGCCGATGAAGGGTCGCTATCAACGTAGGAATCAAGCTGCACAGCGCCTGAATTCGGGAAGCTCAAGGTAAAGGTCGTCACGCCGTCGTCACTGGACGCACTCACCTTGCCGTTCACCAACGTCATGATCGACTGCACTATGGCCAGCCCCAGGCCACCGGAGTCGCCAGGCTCCGTGCGTGCCGGATCGATGCGGAAGAAGCGATCGAACAATCTCGGCAGATGCTCGGGCGCAATGGTGTCACCTTCGTTGCGCACGCACAGGCGCACGAACGCCGCGTCATCGTGTCGGCTCAACCGCACAGTCGTGCCGGGCTTGGCGTGGCGCACCGCGTTGGCGAGCAGATTGCCCAAGGCCCGTTGCAACAGTTGCAAGTCGGTGTTCAACGTCCCGTGCAACGAATGCTCAAGGCATGCACCGCGCTCGTCGGCCAGCAGCTGGAAGTAGTCGCACAGCTCTTCGCCCAGATGAGCAAGGTCGATGGCCTGCATGTGTACCCGGCGCTGGCCGTGGTCGGCACGGGCCAGGAACAGCAGGTTTTCCACCATGCGGTTCAGACGCTCGTACTCCTCGATGTTGGAACCGAGCAATTCACGGTATTCATCCGAACTGCGGGGCTGGTTCAGGGCTTGGCCCGTGCTGGCCAGCAGCGTGTGGAGCGGGGTGCGAATTTCGTGGGCCAGATCGGCCGAGAATTGTGAGAGCCGTTCGAAACCCTGTTCGAGCCGCGCCAGCATGCCATTGAGCGCCTGAATGGGCGCCTGCAATTCCAGGGGCGCGGCGGTATCGGCCAGCCGTCGATGCAGATTGCGCAGATCGATGAGGGCCAGCGCGTCGGCCATATCGCGCAGGGGTGTCAGGGCCCGCCGTACCAGCAGCAGACCGATGATCCAGGCCAGCAAAGCGCCCGCCGCCACGGCCAGGTACAGACGCAGCCGATAGCTGGCCAGGATCGCTTCGCGTTCTTGCAGGCGTTTGCCGACCATCACCGTCAGCGCTTCGCCCGCCGGACCGACCGCGTCACCGGCCAGCAACAAGGCGTTACGGTCCTGACGAATGTCGGCCCGGCTCGGATGCTGACTTACACCGATGCGTGGAGGATCGCCCAGTGTTTCGCCATGGGGGTTGATTTCGAACACCAGGCTGCCATCGGCGCGGCGCACCCGCAGCACGCTCTCCTGATTGCCAAGCATGTTCTGGTACAACTGAGGGCGCTGCTGCAGGGCGCCCAGGCTGTCGCTGTCGTGGAGCAGGGTGCGGACCTGTTCGAGTCGACCCAGCAGGGCGAGATCGTCGCGGTAGGCAATTTCAGCCGCCAGCGAGCGGTACAGAAACACCGCGACCGCACTCATCGCCAGCGTGCAGACCACCGCCACGGCCAGCGCCAGCCGCCAGGCCAGGGAATGGCGGCGTTCACTCATCCTGGTGCTCCAGCCGATAGCCGACGCCACGCACGGTATGGATCAGCTTGGGCATGAATGGATCGTCGACCTTGGCCCGCAGGCGGCGTATCGCTACCTCGACCATGTTGGTGTCGCTGTCGAAATTCAGGTTCCACACCTGGGACGCGATCAATGTGCGCGAGAGCGCCTCGCCGGGCCGGCTGATCAGCATGTGCAGCAAGGCGAACTCCTTGTTGGTCAGGCTGATGCGCTGTCCACCGCGGCTGACTCGACGGCGCAGCACGTCCACTTCCAGATCGGCCACCTGGTAGTGCTCGACCTCGCGTACCGCGCCCCGACGCAACAGCGTGCGCACCCGCGCCAGCAGCTCGGCGAAGGCGAACGGCTTCACCAGGTAGTCGTCGGCGCCCAGCTCCAGCCCGCGCACGCGGTCTTCGATGGCGTCCTTGGCGGTGAGGAACAGCACCGGTGTCTCGCCTCGCTGACGGATCAGCTTGAGCAGCTGCCAGCCGTTCAGGCCGGGCAGCATGACATCGAGGATCACCAGGTCATAAGCCTGTTGTTCGATCAGATAGCGTCCATCCAGCCCGTTGAGCGCCACGTCTACCGAAAAGCCGGATTCACCCAGCCCCTTGGCGAGAAAGTTCGCCGTCTTCGCTTCATCTTCAACCAGCAACACACGCATCGTTCAGCTCCTGTACCCGCGCATAGGCTAGGCCTCCGCCGCCCGATTGCCTATTACAAAGTTGTAATCCCTGCGACGGGGTTCTGTCGGGACGGGCTTGTTAACGTGGTTGCCACTGATCACGGAGAAGCCCGATGAAAGCCCTTTGCATGACATTCACCCTGAGCTGTCTGCTGGCCACGCAGGCCCATGCTGCGCTCGCCCAGCATCCGGACCTGGACCTGGCGACCGCCCAGCGACTGGCCAACGGCAGTGGCTGCGTGGCCGCGGTGGCGGTCCTGGACCGTGGCGGCAACGTCATTGTCCAGCAACGCGGCGACGCGGTGGGCCCGCACAACACCGAAGCGGCGCGGTTGAAAGCCTACACCGCACTCTCGACCAAGACCCCGACCCGGGCCTTCGCCGAACGCGCCCGCAACAACCCCGAAGCCGCCAACCTGACATCCCTGGGGCAGTTGCTTCTGCTCGGCGGCGGCGTGCCGGTCTACGAGGGCACGCAGCTGGTCGGTGCCGTTGGCATTGCCGGCGCCGGCGGCGCCGAGCAGGACGAAGCCTGTGCAATCAAGGCCACCGAATCCATCGGTCTGGCCATTCACCCTTGAAGGAGCGCTGCACCATGTTGAAAAAGACTCTTCTGGCCATCAGCCTGGCCTCGTTGTCCGGCCTGGCGATGGCTGCCAATCCCCTGAGCGTCCACGTATTGAACCTTGAAACCGGGGTGCCCTCGGCCGGTATCGAAGTGACTCTGGAGCAGCATCAGGGGAACCAGTGGCAAGCACTGGGCAAAGGCGTTACCAACGAGCAAGGGCGCATCGCCGAGCTGTTCCCGCAGCAGCGCCAATTCGTTGCGGGTGAATACCGCGTGGTGTTCAAGACCGGCGACTACTACCGCAAGGTTGGCCATGACACGTTCTTCCCGGAAATTCCGGTGATCTTCGAGGTCAAGAACACCGAGCAGCACTACCACATCCCGTTGCTGCTCAGCCCCTACGGCTTCAGCACCTATCGCGGTTCCTAGTCGTACGGGCAGTGATGCGAGTGCCCGGCTGCGGTCGGGTGCCTGCAAGGATGGCCGCCATGCTTTCGCCATACCCGGAAAACTATTGCCCCCTGCCTGCGGTCTGTTGCACCAGAGCAGCGCCGCAGGGCAGGGCGCCGAGGAATTGCGCAGGATCATGACGGGTGTCCATCGATGAAGCAGCTTGATCTGCAAGTCATACAACAGGCCCAGGCCTGGCTTGGCCAGGGCCGGGGCGTATGGCTGTGCACGGTATTGTCGACCTTCGGTTCGGCGCCACGCGGGCCGGGGGCGATGCTGGTCGCTCTGGATAATGGCGAGCATTGCGGCTCGTTGTCGGGTGGCTGTGTGGAAGACGATTTTCTGGAGCGCGTCGCCGCCGGATTTTTCACGCCGGTCAATCAGGTGGTGCGCTACGGCGACGGCGGCCTGGCGCCGACCATGGCGCTGCCCTGCGGCGGCGTTCTGGATGTGCTGGTGGAATACCTCTCGCCCGGCGACGCGACGCGGGAGCACCTGCAACAGGTGGAACACGCCTTCGCCGGCGGCCAGCTGGTGGCTCGCCAGGTCGTACCCGGAAGCGATCAGCGCAGCATTCGCCCCGGGAGCATGGGCGATGCGCGGGTGCTGGTGAACGACGAAGAAATCCGCATCCGCATCGGCGCCGTACAGCGCCTGATCCTGGCCGGCCTGTCGCCGGTAGCAGAGTTCTGTGCCGGGTTCGCCTTGAGCCTGGGCTACGAAGTGATCCTCTGCGAGCCACGTCCCGAAGTCCTGGCCCGTCTCGACCTGCCAGGCGTGCAGGTCCATGAAGTCTTGCCCGCGGTGTTCATCGCCAAAGGCGGCTGCCATTCGGCGACAGCCGTGGTGGCGTTGACCCACGACCCTCGACTCGACGACCTGACCCTGCTCGAAGCGGTGCGCACGCCAGCCTTCTACATCGGTGCCATGGGCTCGATGCGCACCAGTGAAAAGCGTTTCGAGCGCCTTCAGCGCATCGGCGGTCTGGACGCCGATGCACAGCAGCGTATCCATGCACCCATCGGTCTGAACCTGGGCAGCAAGACACCCGCCGAGATCGCCCTTGCGGTCATGGCGGATATCCTGCGTGCCGCCAACGGCATCGACCGGCAGCGCCTATGACCGCGCGGCGGGCGGCTGGAAGCCTTTGAGACGCAGCGCATTGACCAGCACGAAAACTGACGACAAGGCCATGGCCCCCGCCGCGAATTGCGGCGACAGGGTCAGCCCGTTGATCGGGTAGAGCAGCCCCGCAGCCACGGGGATCAGGGCAGCGTTGTAGACGAAGGCCCAGAACAGGTTCTGACGAATGTTGTTCAGGGTCGCCGTCGACAGCGCGATGGCGCTGGCCACCGAGCCCAGATTATCCGACATCAGCACCACATCCGCCGCCTCGATGGCGATGTCCGTGCCACTGCCCACGGCAATGCCGACATCGGCCTGGGCCAGCGCCGGCGCATCGTTGATGCCGTCGCCTACGTAGACCGTCAGGCCATATTCGCGCTGCAAGGCCTGAACGGCGTCCACCTTGCCCTTGGGTAGCACCTCGGCCACCACATGATCGATGCCCAACTGGGCGGCGATGGCCTGGGCGGTGCGGCGGTCATCCCCTGAGATCATCGCCACTTTCAGGCCCAGTGCATGCAGCGTCTGAATCGCAGCCTGGGTGGAGGGCTTGAGGGTGTCTGCCACGGCGATGACTGCGGCCAAATGGCCATCCACTGCGGCATACAGTGGGGTCTTGCCGTGTTCGGCCAGCGCGTGCGCGGCGCTGGCGAACGCCGCAGTATCCACACCCAGTTGCGCCATGTAGCGCTCGGCACCGATTGCAACGTTTTGCTCATCCACCGTGGCGCTGACGCCGTAGCCGGTGTGCGCCTGGAAGTCCTGCGCTTGAGACCAGGTCAGCTGTTCCTCCTGTGCCGCCGCCACGATGGCCAGGGCCAGCGGATGCTCGGAAAGTGCCTCGACCGCTGCCAGCAGTGGCAGCAACCGTTCGCGGCTGAAGCCAGGTGCAAGCTGCAGGTCGGTCAGGCGCGGCTGGCCTTCGGTGAGCGTGCCGGTCTTGTCCAGTGCAACCACGCGGGCCTCCTTGAGCCGCTGCAGCGCCTCGCCCTTGCGAAACAGAATGCCCAGCTCGGCGCCACGACCGGTGCCGACCATGATCGAGGTGGGCGTCGCCAGGCCCATCGCACAGGGGCAGGCGATGATCAGCACTGCCACGGCGTGCACCAGCGCCATGCCCAGCGCCGGCTGAGGACCCAGCCAGTACCAACCGACGAACGTGGCCAGCGCCAGAGCCATGACCACGGGTACGAACCACAGCGTCACCCGGTCAACCAGCGCCTGGATCGGCAACTTGCTGCCCTGAGCCCGTTCGACCATGGCGACGATACGGGCGAGCAGGCTGGCGCTGCCCAGCGCGGTTGCCTGTATCTGCAGCGTGCCGTTCTGGTTCAGCGTGCCACCGACGACGTTGTCGTTGCGCACCTTGCGGACCGGCATGGGTTCGCCCGTCAGCATCGATTCGTCGACGAAGCTGTCGCCTGCCACTACGGTGCCGTCCACCGCGATTCGCTCGCCGGGGCGCACCTGCACCACGTCGCCCTGCACCAATTGCGCCAGCGGGACTTCCATCAGCCCGGTTTGGCGTTGCACCCAGGCGGTCTGTGGCTGAAGGTTCAACAGGCGCTTGATCGCCTGGGAAGTACGGCCACGGGCGCGGGCTTCCAAGGTGCGACCCAGCAGGATCAGGCAGATGATCACGCACACCGCTTCGTAGTAGACCGTCGCCGTGCCAGGGGGTAGCACGTGGGCCGCGAACGTCGATACCAGGGAAAAGCCGTAGGCGGCGAGGGTGCCCACCGCGACCAGCGAGTTCATGTCCGGCGCACCGCGCAGCAACCCTTGGACGCCTTTGACGTAGAAGCGTTTGGCACAGATGAGCAGCACCAAGGTGGTCAGGGCGAACTGCAGCAGCCAGTTACTCTGCTGAGCGAGGTGCTGGTCGAGCCAGGCGTGAAAACCGGGTATCAGGTGCGTGCCCATTTCCAGGATCACCACGGGCAGCGACAGCGTCACCGACCCGCGCAGGTCGCGCCGCAGGCGGGTGGCGTCTTCCAGGTGTTCCTGGCTGGCTCGATCAAGCTCATCGCGGGTGTGTTCGATCAGTCTGGCGCTGTAGCCAGCCTTGTCGATGGCAGCGATGAGTGCCTGCACGTCCAGCGCGCCATCGCCTTCCACCCGGCCGCGCTCGGTGGCCAGGTTGACCGCCACCGCCGTCACCCCGGGCACCTTGCTCAGTGTCCGCTCGACCCGACCCACGCAGGACGCACAGGTCATCCCCTGAATGCCCAGCTCGATCGCACCCTCATTCGCCGCCATGCCCACATCCTCCTTCCATTCCAAGCCTCGACTTTGACCCTTCCCATCATGGGAAGGTCAAGCCCGGCACCACTCTGCGTAGGAGCGGTCCGTGGCCGCGAAAAGAGCGCCGCGGTGTACCAGCCACACCGCATCACGCCTTTCGCGGCCCTTGACCGCTCCTGCGGGAGTCGCGCCGGCGCGGTGAAACTGGCAGCATGGACGTACAAGAACTGGAGAACGGCCATGAAGATCGTTATCGCACCTGACTCATTCAAGGACAGCCTCAGCGCCGCCGATGTGGCTTCGGCCATTGCCCGCGGACTGCGCCAGGCGCTCCCCGATGCGCAACTCGTCGAACGGCCCATGGCCGATGGCGGCGAAGGCACCATGCAGGCCATCATGGCCGCCTGTCAGGGCGAGCTGTGCAGCCTCACCGTGGAAGGCCCTCTGGGCCAGCCCACCGAAGCGCATTGGGGCTGGCTGGCGAGCGAACGTACCGCAATCATCGAGATGGCCGAAGCCAGCGGATTGCAGCTGCTCGAACGGCAGCAGCGCGATGCCTGCGCCAGCAGCACCTACGGCACCGGGCAGCTGATTGCTGCCGCGCTGGAAGCCGGCGCGCGGCGCGTCATTCTCGCCATCGGCGGCAGCGCCACCAATGACGCGGGTACCGGCATGCTCTGCGCGCTGGGCCTACGTCTGACCGACGCCCAGGGCGCCGACTTGCGCCGTGGTGGGCTGGCATTGGCGAACCTGAACGCGCTCGATATCAGCGGCCTCGATCCGCGCCTGGCCGAGGTGCAGTTCGAAGTCGCGGCCGATGTCGACAACCCCTTGTGCGGCCCACACGGCGCCTCCCATATTTTCGGCCCACAGAAGGGCGCCACGCCGGAACAGGTAGTGGCCCTGGACAAGGCCTTGGACCACTTTGCCGATCACTGCGCACCACTTCTGGGCCACGATCACCGCAACCTGCCGGGGTGCGGAGCGGCCGGCGGCATGGGTTTCGCGGCCAAGGCGTTTCTCGACGCCTCGTTCCGCCCAGGCGTCGAAGTCGTGGCGCAATTGGTCGGGCTTGCCGATGCGATCAAAGACGCCGATCTGGTGATCACGGGGGAAGGGCGATTCGATGCGCAGACCCTGCGGGGAAAAACGCCCTTCGGTGTCGCGCGCATCGCGCGCGACGCAGGCGTCCCGGTGGTGGTATTGGCCGGCACGCTGGGCGAGGGTTATCAAGAGCTTTACAACCACGGGATCGACGCCGCCTTTTCCCTGGCCTCCGGGCCGATGACCTTGGAGCAGGCCTGCAGCGATGCAGGTGAGCTGCTCAGCGCTCGCGCCCGAGATATCGCCTTGCTCTGGCAACTGCGCCGCTAGCAGCGAATCCGCTACCGACGGTCAATCCCGCTCGCGCATGAAGAAACCGGCCACGTACTTGCGGAAGGTGTCCAGACTCTTGAAGTCGGCCAGACGCTTGAAGGTCTCGGAGCTGGGCTCCGGACCCAGCGGCTCCTTCATCAGCGAGACCGAGAGCACCCGGTCCAGGTCCGAACTGAGCACCAGCTCATCCATCACCATGGCGCCGATCACCGGTCGGCGCATCACCACCTTGACGCCCTTGCTGGCCATCCAGTCGATCAGCGACACCAGCATCTTCAATGGCTCCCGCTCCTCGTCGCGGAACACCGGGAACAAATGCCCGCGGGTCAGCACCGGCACCGTGGCCACATGCACCATCTCGTAGAACTGACTGCCAGCGGTGGCCGGCGAGTACAGCGCCAGTGCCAGCAACGGCCCGCTGCTGCGCGCCCCGCCCCACAAAAGATGATGACCCTGAAAGTCGAACCCGGCGCTGCTGCGGTCGGTGATCACCTTGCGACCCACCACATCTGCCACGCAATCGAGCAACAGCCCGTAGCGACGCTGCCCGATGAACGCGGTGGAATCCTGCAGGCGCGACTTGAGCATCATCATGTGCTTCATGTCGATACGGGTTTCCAGGTAGTTGCTCGCCGGCACCCGATCGATCAGCGGGTAACGCGTGGCCACGGCGCGCAGATCGGAGAACTGGCGGCTCAGGTCCTTCTTCAAGTGCGTGGCATACACGTTGAGCCCGGAGGCTTCGATGAAGGTCAGCAGCAACGACAGCAACCGATGCTGTTCCCGACGCTGGCTCGCTGCAAGCGCGTTCGCCGGAGCGCCCGGCGCAGCAGGTGCGCGAAAGTCACCTATCAGCTTGAGCGGCACGTCAGGAGGGAGCCAGGCGGCAGGCAGTGGCGCGTCGTCCCCACGCACCGACGGGTTTTCGCGCTCGTCATGGATGAACGGGCAGCCTGGTGCGTGCTCGGCCGTACCGGGGTTGTTCTTCAGAAACAGGGTGCCGGTACTGCTGTTGAGGGTCACGTTCATCACCGGCAGCGTGCCGGGCCGGCAATCGCACGCCAGCCACTGGCCCTGGGTACGAACTTTCATCAGCCACTGGTTGGCCTGCAGCAGCTTCGGACCTTCGCTGCGGCCTTCGGCGAACTCGGTCACCAACTGCTGCTCGGCAGGGGTGAGGGTGCGCACCTGGGCGCCGGTCTTTTCGATGATTCTCATGACGCTGCAAACGCCCCTTCGACGAACGGGTTCAGGCCGGGTTGGCTTGTATGGGACAACGCTTCGGCGCCATGTTTCCGTTGCTCGCGCCCCAGCCCGGTGCGCTGCCCCGGCCGCGCTGGCGGCACCATCGAAGGCAAGAACGAATGCACTATCGGCTTGCTGCGCACTCGAACCCTCGCTACCGTTGTACCCCACCTCATCGACAGGAGCCATGACATGGCAAGCACGCAAGCGAGCATCGACATTCCGGCATCGGCCGATCAGGTCTGGAACCTGGTGGCCGGGTTCAATTCCCTGGCCCAGTGGCTGCCGATGATTCAACAAAGCGAGGCCCAGGAGCATGGCCGGTTGCGTCACCTGACCACAGTGGATGGCACGGTCATCGTCGAGCGCCTGGAAAGCTACGACAATGCCGCGCGTACCTACAGCTATTCGATCACCGAAGGTCCGTTCCCGGTAAACGACTACCTCGCCACCCTCAAGGTGATCGAAGTGGACGCCGGCAACAGTCGCGTGGAGTGGGGCGGTCGATTCACCCCGGCAGGTATTTCCGACGCTGAGGCCGTGGAAATCTTCGACGGCGTCTATCAAGGCGGCTTGCAGGCACTGCGCGACAACTTCTGATCAAACCCGACCGGGTGACGGCGGGCAGGTCAGGCAGGGATGCGGGTGTTAGAATGTTCGGCGTTCACCTCGACGCTCTAAAGGATCCCCACGGTTTGTCTGATCTGCAAAACCCTCTGTTGCAATACCTCGCCCGGCTGATGCCGTCCAGCCGTACGACCATGCAATACGTATTGCAGGACGCCGCCGACCGCCTCGGCTTCGAGGACGCCGATATCCGCGAGGTCCCCTGGCATCTGCTGGAGCCGGGACATGTCACCTCGCTGGTGGCCGCGCTGCGCGAAGACGGTTACGCGCCCAACACCACCTCGCTCTACGTCAACGCTGTGCGTGGCGTCATGAACGAAGCCTGGCGGCTGAGCCTGATCGACCAGGATCACCTGCTCAAGATCCGCTCGGTCAAGCCCATGCAGGGCACGCGCCTGGGCAATGGTCGCAACCTCAAGCGCAGTCTGATCCGCGACCTGATGGAAGTCTGCGCCAGCGATCCGCGGCCCCAGGGCCTGCGCGACGCAGCCGTGATCGCGATTCTGTATGGCTCGGGCATGCGCAAGTCCGAGTCGGTCAACCTGGACCTGACCCAGGTCGACTTCGCCGAGCGCAGCCTGCGGGTCGTGGGCAAGGGCAACAAGGAACTGATCAAGTACGCGCCCAGCTGGGCCTTTACCCACTTGCAGACCTGGCTGGCGTTCCGCCGCAGCCAGCTGCCGGCCGGTCAGGCGGACGACGACTTCCTCTTCAACCGAATCCGCCGCGGCGCGCACATCACGCGCGAGCGCATCACCAAACACGCCATCTATTACATCGCCCGGCAGCGTGGTGCTCAGGTCGGCGTGAAGATCATGCCCCACGATTTCCGCCGCTCGTTCATCACTCGGGTGATCGAGGAGCATGACCTGTCGATCGCCCAGAAACTGGCGCACCACACCAACATCCAGACCACGGCGGCCTACGACATGCGCGACGACAACGAACGTCGGCGTGCCGTGGACCGCTTCGACCTCTAAGCGGGCGCGGCTTACTGGCGAGCCGCAGGCGCGGCCGGCAGGAACCAGTTCAGCACCAGCGCGCAGATACCCCCGGTGGCCACGCCCGATTCCAGCACGTTGCGCAGCGCACCCGGCATGTGTGCCAGGAACTCCGGCACCTGGGCTACACCCAGGCCCAGCGCCAGCGATACCGCGATGATCAATAGCGCCCGGCGATCGAGGTCGACGCTGGCGAGGATATTGATACCCGACGCAGCCACCGCGCCGAACATCACCATGGCCGCACCACCGAGCACCGGCTCGGGCACCGCCTGGATCACTCCGGCGACGGTGGGGAATAGACCAAGCAGAATCAGCATCGCGGCGATCCACACGCCGATGTGTCGGCTGGCGATGCCGGTGAGCTGAATCACCCCGTTGTTCTGGGCGAAGATGGAGCTGGGGAAGGTATTGAACAACCCGGCCAGCATCGAGTTGACACCGTTGACCAGGACGCCGCCCTTGATGCGCTGCATCCACAGCGGACCTTCGACAGGTTGGCGCGACACTTTGCTGGTAGCCGTCACGTCACCGATGGCTTCCAAAGACGTCACCAGGTAGATCACCAGCATCGGAATGAACAATACCCATGAGAAGCCCAGGCCGAAGTGCAGAGGCATCGGCACCTGGAACAGCGCGGCCTGATGCATGCCGGTGAAGTCCAATCGACCCAGGTAGCCGGCGAGCGCGTAACCCATGGCCAATGCGATGACGATGGCCGCACTGCGCATCCAGGTCACTGGAATGCGATTGAGCACCACGATGATCGCCAGTACCAGGCCGGAGAGCATGAGGTTTTCGCCATTGGCGAAGGTACCGTTGGCCATGGCGCCGAAACCGCCGCCCATGCTGATCAGCCCGACCTTGATCAAGGTCAGGCCGATCATCAACACGACGATGCCGGTGACCAGGGGGGTGATCAGTCGTTTGACGAAGGGCAGAATCCGCGAAATCCCGATTTCCACGAACGAGCCGGCAATGACCACGCCGAAGATGGCCGCCATTACCGCCTCTACCGGCGTGCCCTGCTGGACCATCAGTGCGCCACCGGCAATCAGCGGCCCGACGAAGTTGAAGCTGGTGCCTTGCACGATCAGCAGGCCCGCGCCGAACGGGCCGATGCGACGGCACTGCACGAACGTGGCGATACCCGAGATGACCAGTGACATAGAGACGATCATGTTGGTGTCACGGGCACTGACGCCGAGCGCCTGGCAGATCAATAGCCCCGGCGTGACGATCGGCACGATGATCGCCAGCAGATGCTGCAGGGCGGCAAGCAGGCCCAGCAATGGCCGGGGACGGTCTTCCAGGCCCAGGATCAATTCGTCGCTGGGCGGCAATGGGGCGGTCATAGCAAGGGCTCCGGAAAACGAGCGCGCGATGGCTCTTGGAAAAAGAGCGCGATTCTACGGCGCGTCGTCGACGCGGCAAAACGGTTTTTGCGCAGACTCTGTGAGCTGCAGACAAGAAAAAGCCCGCACGAGGCGGGCTTCGACTTCAAAGCCGTGGATCAGTCGTCGCGACCCATGATGCCGAACAGCTGCAGCAGGCTCACGAAGAGGTTGTAGATCGACACGTACAGGCTGATGGTGGCCATGATGTAGTTGCGCTCGCCACCGTGGATGATCGCGCTGGTCTGGAACAGGATGCACACCGACGAGAACAGCACGAAGCCGGCGCTGATCGCCAGTTGCAGGCCGGCGATCTGGAAGAAGAAGCTCGCCAGCACCGCACCCAGCAGCACGAAGAAGCCTGCGGTGACGAAGCCGCCCAGGAAGCTCATGTCCTTGCGGGTGATCAGCACGTAGGCCGACAGGCCGCCGAACACCAGCGCCGTCATGGCGAATGCCGAGCTGACCACTTCGGCGCCGCCCTGCATGCCCAGATAACGGTTGAGGATCGGGCCGAGCAGGAAGCCCATGAAGCCGGTAAGGGCGAAGGTGGACACCAGGCCCCAGGCCGAATCACGCAGCTTGTTGGTCAGGAAGAACAGGCCGTAGAAGCCGATCAGCACGACGAAGATGTTCGGGTAGCCGACGCGCATCTGCTGCGCGACGTAGGCCATCACACCACTGAAAGCCAGGGTGAGGGCCAGTAAGCCGTAGGTGTTGCGCAGGACGCGGCTAACTTCTAGCTGCTGCACCTGCGAGCCTTGATTAACTGCATAATCCTGTTCGCGCATGGCGAGACTCCTTTGATTGAACACGTCTGAAACGTTCAGATGCAAAGATCATATCAGACCCCTGTGCAGCCGCTCTATCCAGAGTTTGACAGCGTGTTTCATTACGGTATTATGGCGCCCGCAAAGCAACCAGCAAGACATCGGGAAATTGGCAGAGTGGTTGAATGCACCGGTCTTGAAAACCGGCGGACGTTAATAGCGTCTCCAGGGTTCGAATCCCTGGTTTCCCGCCAAACATCGTGAAGCCCCGCATTGGCGGGGCTTTTTCGTTTCTGCTCCTGCAGAAATGCCACGCTGTGAACTTCACTTGTGCAGGTGTCCTGATTGTTGCGCTACAGCAAGAAGAAGCTATCGAGATTGATCAGGAAGGGCGTCGTCTACGTGACCGTCATGGGTGTGATGGGCAACTCCGGCAGGATCTTCGACCACCTCTCGGTCTGGCAGCCGTGGCGTCTGGCCAAGCAGATGCTGGGTTATGTGCTGATGCACTGACCGTTGCGCCCGGTCAGTTCGGTGTCAGGCGGCCGCGCAGGGCCGAAACCTTGTCGCGCAAGGCGTGGCCGCGACAGATCAACACCACCAGCGAGCCCGCAGCGGCCACCGCCATGTCCTTCTGAGCATCCCAGACGTCGCCCTGAGCGCCGACGAAGGCCGAGTCGCCTCCGCCTGCGTACGCAGCCCCAGCCCACTCCATCAGTTCGTAGAGCATCGAGGTCGAGAGCACCAGCGACCAGGCGATCAGCGACGCCCAAGCACCCTTCAAATGGCACTTTTCGCTGACGATTTCCCGCAGCGGCAAGCTCAGCAGCAGTCCATAGGCCAGGTGGACGAAGCGATCGTATTGATTGCGCTCCCAGCCGAACGCTGCATTCACGTCCATACCGCTGATCAGATAGACCGCCGAGTTGTAGGGCACCTCGGGATAAGTGAAGTGGGTGCCCACCTCATGCAGGCACAAGAAACCGATCACCATGATCCATGACCGACGGCTCCAGTAAAACTGCTTGCGGGTGGTCCATACCGCTACGGCCCCGACCAGTACCAGGACGTTTTCGATCAACCAGGTCTGCCGGTCCACTGGCTGCCAGCCCGAGACGATCAGGGCCAGCAGCACAATGCAGTGCAGGTAGCCCACGCCGGTCGTTCGAGTGTTCATCGCTGCCTGCCTCAACAAGGTTCCTGATTCGGTTGATCCCCTGGCCCCTCATTAATTCGCTCGGTCTTGTGACTGCCTGTGACCGGCAATCCGCAGGAGCCCGCTGGAAACGTTCGAATCGAAAAAAAGAATGAACATTTGGCGCACTACCACCCGTCGTATCTATCTGCAACGAACGCGCGATAGATAGGTCAAGAGACTTACAGCCGCCGGATGCCGGCCTCCCCACGACAGGTATTGTCCATGATCGGAATCATTGTCCCAGCCCATAATGAAGAAGCAGTGGTTGCCCAATGCATCGAGTCGTTGCTGATCGCGGGTGAGCATCCGGCTTTGGCAGGTGAAGAGGTCTGCGTAGTCATCGTGCTGGATCAATGCACCGACGGGACTCAACGGGTGGTCAGCCGCTATCCGGTGCAAAGCCTGGACGTATCCCACTGCAATGTCGGTCGTACCCGTGCTGCGGGCGCCGAGCTGATGCTGGGGCAGGGCGCGCGCTGGCTTGCGTTCACCGACGCGGATACCGTGGTGCCCGCCACCTGGTTGGTGGATCAGCTGCGCTTTCGGACCGACGCGGTGTGCGGCACGGTCCGGATCGATGACTGGTCGCTGCACGCCGAAGAAGTGCGCACCCGCTACGACGCGCTCTATACCCCTGTCGAAGGCCACAAGCACGTGCACGGCGCCAACATGGGCGTCAGCGCTCGGGCGTACCGTCAGGTGGGCGGTTTCAAACCTTTGAAAGCCCACGAAGACGTCCATCTGGTAGCGGACCTGAACGAAGCGGGTGCGTCGATCACCTGGACTTCCATGAATTGCGTGACCACCAGCGCACGTCTGGATTGCCGCTGCCGCGAAGGATTCGGCGATTACCTGCGATCGCTGTCGATCAGCGCGCCACTCGAGGCCGTGAGTCCCTGACACGAAGATTGTCCGCAGGAATCTTTCCAGGATGAAAGTTGAAAATAACGTTGGAACTATTTGCAGGACGCAACGCCCTAAGATGATGCAATAAGTACTTAGCTTTTCCGCTTACATACTTTAAATACTGTCACTCAATATTGATCAAGGTGGGACTAACATGAAAAGCGAACAGATCGAAGGCGTAGCAGAGAAGATTGCTGGCAAGGCTCAAGGCGTCGTTGGCAAACTGGTCGGTGACCATTCCCTGCAAGCCGAAGGCGCAGGTCGCGAAGCGGCTGGCCAACTGACCAAGACCTATGGCGACGCTTTGAACAATGTGTCCGCTTTCGTCAAGGAAAAGCCAGGCGCTTCGTTGGCCATCGGCGCGGCCGTGTTCGTACTGGTTAGCCGCTTCCTGCGTCGCTGATCTGTCGTGTAGCGCTGCTTCTTCCAGATCGTTCGACGCCAGGCTCGGTGCCGGTCGAACGGTCGGGAAGTGCCGCAATAATGCGGCTATGTTCTTCCTCTTATATCTGTCTTTTCCAGCCCAGCGAGTTCTCGATTGCCTCTCGATAAGGCGTATGAATTTGTTGCGGTAGTCGTTCTATGTATTCTCTTGCGTGTTCCCTAACTTCCCCTGTCAATCCCGTTAGATAGCCGATCACGTTATCGACGCTGGGCACCCGTGCCTCGATTCCAGCGAAGCGGGGAGGAAGAGCTGTCCAGATCACCGCGTCCACTTCTTTGGCTTGAGCCCATCTGGCAATTACACCCGTGTCCGTTTCACTGCGGATGAAGGTGCCGATTCCGTCGTCGCGGCTGCGCGGGATCTGCTCACGTTCACGCAGCGCCTCGCAGGCGTGTCCGAGGCTGGCGCTCTCCAGCAGGGCCCAAAGCGCGGGGCGGGAGGGTGCATTCAGGCAGATTGCCGTGGCCAGTTCACCGCCATCTCCCACTCTGCAAAGCTCGATGGGAAAGCGCGGGCCATCTTCATGCCACGGACCGCAGACCGGTAATGCCCCGGGCTTCCAGACGAGTGATCCCCACGCCAGGCAAGCTATCTTCATAATCGATTCCTGTTTGAACAACCGTTGTCTGCAGGTGCAGTGTCAACTAAGGCCCCTGACGTGGGAGACAAGTTCAGGGGCGTTGGTCGAGCGGATTGCACGGGGCAGGACGGCGGCATGTTCAGTCAAGCAATGGTTTGGCCAGGGTATGCAATCGCTGTTTTTCTTCATCCAGCGTGAGGGCGAGTTCTGCTCGTTTCAGCAGCCACTGAGCATGAAGGCGGCATTGCGCGCCGAACACGTCTGGGCTGATGTCGTTCAGGCTGATCAGCGCCTTGATCATGCGAATGTCGACTTCCAGAAGCCCGGCGCCGTCGCGCGCCACCAAGGTGAAAAAGTCATCGAACAGGTCGGCAATCAGCAGGCCGTGTACATAGACGCGTTGGCAGTTGGCGTCGATCTCGGATGGTTGGTGCTCAACTGTGCCGTGTACGTGCCAGGCGGTCAGGCACCTGACCCCGCGGCCGATCACGTCGATCACCGTCCCCGAGTCGTTGGTGGCCGGCGACAGGGCGCGGGACGCGATCTCTGCCAACACCGAAATGCCAAAGCGCGGGTCCTGCTCGAAACTGCGGCGCAGGCCCACGGTCACGGCGTCGCGGATGGCCGGGACAAGCGCTTCGAAGGTCGCGGTTTGGGCCTCCTCGTCGTTGACGAGACGGGCGAGTGGCGCCCCCAGATGCAGGAATGCGCCGGGCAGCACTTCCATATAGATGCGCAGCCCGTGCTTCTCGGCCAGAACGCCAAGCGCTGCGACGTCGATGTGCTGGACGTAGCCGGTCTGATCACTGCGCACGCTGTGACCGGCCCTCGGCAGGGCCTGGTCGACAGGGTAGGGCGCAGCACCCATGTACGGCCATTGCGCGCGGTTCTTCAGTGATTGCAGCGCCGCGACTTCGACACGGTCGATGGTCTCGCCGACGCGACCGAGCTTTGACAGGTGATCGATCCAGCGCAGCAGGGTGTAGACGATCAGGATGATCATGACGATAGTGACGGCGAACAGCACCACCCGCCCTTGCGCGCCATAGGCTCCGGTGCTCAAGGCGATGATGCCGACCAGGCTGAACAGGAAGGAGCCGATGAAGGTCGCCAGGGCGTTCTGGGTGGTGGTGTCCTCCATGACCAGCGAGGTCGCCCGAGGCGTCACGCCGCTGCTGGCGGCACTGTAGGCACTGACCATGGTGCTGAGCGAAAAGGTCGTCACCGCGAGCATGCTGGAGGCGATGATTGCCAGGATCTTGTCGACCGAGTCGGCGCCGATCCGCGTCGGCAGGTCGGCGGGAACGAAATCCTTGAAGACGATGGCGATCAGCGCCGTGGCGATGCCCGCCAGGGAAAACAGGCTCGCGCGAAACCACAAGCGTTTGGTCATCTGACCCAGGGCCCAGCGCCAGCGAGCGATCATCGTGTATTCCTCGGGTAGTCGTATGCCTGCAGCGCTCGTCGGGGCGCGGCTGCACATTGAGTCCCTGACCTCGGTGAAAGTTTCACGATGACGTCGTCACAACGTGTATGGCCGTCTGTAGGAGCGGTCATCGGCCGCTATGGGTTTGTGCGGTCTGCCTGACGTACCGCTGTGCCCTTTTCGCGGCCACTGACCGCTCCTACAGGGACCGTTGTGACATTGGACGGAACCCAAGATCGGTCCGCAGGCTCACAGTCTTGAACCCCTCACCGACAGGAACCGATCATGGCCGATGACAAGCAACCGCCCGCCGAGGACACCGAGGACCAGACGCCTGCCCATTCCACACCGGAAGAAAAGGAGCGGCTCAAGGACTTCAACAAGGACGGCATTCCGCCAGGGGTGGCCTGAGGCTGCACCGAGGCATCCCACCGATTGGCATATCCACGACCGGAGCATTTATGAGCAACGACACCAAGCCCGACGACGACCTGGGTTTCGACCCGGATTCACCCGATCTGGCCGATCCTCAGATCGATCCGCCCAAGCCTGCAAAGAAGCCTGAAAGCGAGCAATCCGACGAGACGGGTGACACAGACGCGTATCCGCCCTATGGCACCAAGGACTGACTCTGGTAGCCTGTGCAGGCAGCGCTCGCCGTGTGCCTGCCGTAACCACGCGTGAAGCGTGTCTGCGCCTTCCAAGTCCCGTGACGGCGCACGCACGCTGCGACAAGTCTCCAGCCATGACATTGCCAGGAGAACCGCAACATGATTCCCACCAACGAAATGCGCCGCATCGTCGAGTCCAGTTTTGCCCCGCTGTGCTGTCATTGCACGCTGAATCCCGGCGGCACCATGACGGTCGAGGTATCGGACCCGGCCAGTGGGCAGGTCGACCTGCTGATGGTAGGCGTGAATACCCAGCCGCTGTCCAACAGCCGCGCCATCGCGGAACTGGTCGCCCAGCTGCGAGCCGAGCTCAAGGCCAATCAAGAGTGGTTCCGCCGCAACGTCCCGCGCGGAGCCGCCAGGCCTTGATCAGTCTGGCTGCTTCTGACGTTCCGGCAGGGCCTGCTCGTTGTTCTCGATGGTCCAGAGCGGCCTGAACAAGCGAGTCCACAGCCCCACGATCACCAACGTGCTGATGGCGCCGAACAGCGCCGCCGGTACAGTGCCCAGCGCGGTAGCACTGACGCCGGCGCGAAACTCGCCCAACTCGTTCGAAGAGCCGATGAACAGCATGTTGACCGCGCTGACCCGTCCGCGCATGTCATCGGGGGTGGCGAACTGGATCAACGAAGAGCGGATGTACACACTGATCATGTCCGCTGCACCCGCGACGAACAGCGCCGCGCAGGACACCCAGAACCAGGTCGACAAGGCGAACACCAGGTTGGCCACACCGAACACCGCCACAGCCAGGAACATGCGCTGGCCCATGCGCGCGTTGAGCGGCCGGATGCTCAAATAGAAGCCCATGCCAAGCTCGCCCAGTGCGATGGCGCTGCGCAACAGACCAAGCCCGGCCGGGCCCACATGCAGGATTTCGGCGGCATAGATCGGCAGCAGGGCGACGACGCCACCCAGCAGCACTGCGAACAGGTCCAGAGAGATGGCACCGAGAATGATGGGGCGTGAGGTGATGAAGCGGATACCGGCGGTGAAGCGACTTACTGCAGTGGTCTGATCGTCGACCGGGCGAACGATGCGCACGCTGGGTACCCACTGCAACAGCAGGACACCGATCGCGAAACCCAGCAGGCAGACGCCGAACGTCCAGCCGCCGATAGCGGCATACAACAGCCCGCCCAGCAATGGGCCGGCAATCACCGCCACTTTCATGATCATGCTGTTGGTGGCGATGGCCTGGGCCAGGTGCTCGCGGGCAACGATCTGCGGAAGCAAGCTCTGCACCGCCGGCCCGGTGAAGGCACGGGTGCAGCCGAAACACGAACAGCGCGACGTAGTACGGCCAGGTGTCGACGGTTCCAGTCAGGGCCAACCAGAGCAGTGCGGCCGAGGAGAGCACCGACACTCCCCAACTGATCTGCAGAATCCGGCGTCGATCGAAGCGGTCCAGCAGATCGCCCGCTGGCAGCAGCAACAGCACCATGGGTATGAACTGAGCCAGGCCGACGTAGGCCAAGGTCAACGGATGGCGAGTCATGTCGTACATGTGCCAGGCAACGACGATCGCCTGGATCTGCATGGCGAACATGGCCGCAAGGCGCACCATGAGGAAAGCGCGGAAACCGGGCTGCGAAAAGATAGCGGTAGAGGTGCGTTTCAAAGTCGACGTTCTTGTGCCAGTCAATGGGTCACGCAATGAGCGCATACGTTTCAAGATGTTAACGTGATTGAGTGTACGTGATGATGTCGGGGGTGTGCAGGTGCAGTCGCCGCGGTGATTACAAAAGGTGCGCTCGATATGTCGATAATGACTATTGACGAACGCAATAGTGGCGGGTTGTTTGCGCTGGTATCTTTGCTGTCGAAGATGAATACATGGCCAGGCGCTGATTCTTCCCCCCGCATGGCGACTGGCCAAGTGCTCTGCTTCGACTCTCTTTGGTTAATTTTCAGCCACCTCACGTCAGTGCGGTGGTTTTTTTTTGCCCGGCGAGAATGCGGCCACGATCCGCGGCCGCGAACGGGCAATCATTGCGCTGAAAACGCAAAGACCGTGGTCTGGGTGTAGGTCTGGCCGGGATTCAGGCGGGTGCTGGCAAAGTTGGGCTGGTTGGGCGCATCGGGGAAGTGTTGCGTTTCCAGGGTGAAAGCGCCCCAGTGCGGGTACAGCTTGCCGCCTTTGCCGCGAACCGTGCCGTCGAGGAAGTTGCTGGTGTAGAACTGCACACCCGGTTCGGTGGTGTACAGGGTCAGGGTGCGTCCCGATGCCGGGTCGGTCACCTTCGCCGCTTCGCGCTTCAGGTCGCCTTGGGTGTCCAGTACCCAGTTGAAGTCGAAGCCACCCTGTTTGGGCTCGGCGAAGGTCAATTGCTCATGCTTGGCCTGAATGTTCTTGCCAATGGCAGTGGGCGCCAGGAAATCCATCGGCGTGCCTTTCACCGGCGCCAGCTCGCCGGTGGGAATCAACTTCGCCGTGACCGGTGTGTAGCGGCTCGCATGCAGGGTTGCAACCTGCTTGAGCACATCGCCGCTGCCGGCACCGGCGAGGTTGAAATAGCTGTGGTTGGTCAGGTTGAGCACCGTCGGCTTGTCGGTCGTGGCCTTGTAGTCCACGCGCAGCTCGTTGCGCTCGTTCAGGCTGTAGGTGACTTCGGTCGCCAGCGTGCCGGGGAAGCCCATGTCGCCGTCTGGCGAGCGATAGGTGAAAGTCGCAGTGACACGGTCGGCATCCTGTTTGGCTTCGACGGCCCAGACGTGCTTGTCGAAACCACGGGTACCGCCGTGCAGTGCATTGCTCTTGTCATTGAGCGGCACCGAATAGGTCTGCCCATCCAGGCTGAACTTGCCGTCGGCCAGCCGGTTGCCGAAGCGGCCAATGGTGGCGCCGAAATACACGGTGGGGTTGGCCTGGTAGCCCTGAATGTCATCGAAGCCCAGTACCACATCCGCAACCTCGCCCTTTTTGTCAGGCACCTGCAGCGCCTGCAAGGTCGCGCCGTAGGTGATGATGCTGGCTTTCATGCCATGGCTGTTGCTCAGGGTGATCTTTTCCAGCGGCGTGCCGTCGGGCAGCGCGCCGAAGCTTTCGCGGGTCGAAGTCAAGCCTGCCGCGTGGGCAGAAATGGAAGCAGTCATGAGGGTCAATCCAATGGCGCTGAGCAGTTTTTGATGAATAGGCATGTAAGGCGTTCCGTAGTTTTTTATAGGAAATGGCTGGATCCCGGGGTTGGACAACCGGGCTCCGGCGATGGCTGCACTGGCAGGTATAGCTGAAATTCGACGTCCGTAAAAATAAATGGTAATACTATTTGGCAGATCGATCGTGGTGTCATTTCTGACAGGATCGACGACACGCCGCCGTCGACGGCATAAACGTGACGTTACGTTACAAATGCACATCCTGATATATGGTATGACTATTCGCTGATGTTGCTGGACGCTGTAGCTATTCAATAAAAATAAGGAGTTAGCTATGTTGAGTCGTCACGGGATCCGTTCCCTGTGCTGTGCCGCCCTGACCGCCGCGATGTTCGCAGGCTCATCGGCTTCCTGGGCCGAAGAGGTCAAAATCGGTTTCCTGGTCAAGCAGGCTGAAGAGCCCTGGTTCCAGACCGAGTGGGCCTTTGCCGAAAAAGCCGGCAAGGACAAAGGCTTCAAGGTCATCAAGATCGCCGTGCCCGACGGCGAGAAAACCCTTTCCGCTATCGACAGCCTGGCCGCCAACGGCGTCAAGGGCTTCGTCATCTGCCCGCCGGATGTGGCGCTGGGCCCTGCCATCGTCGCCAAGGCCAAGCTCAACGACATGAAGGTAATGGCCGTCGACGATCGCTTCGTCGATGCCAAGGGTCAGTTCATGGAGGATGTGCCCTACCTGGGCATGGCGGCCTTCGAGGTGGGCGAGAAACAAGGCATGGCCATGGCCGGCGAAGCCAAGAAGCGCGGCTGGGACTGGAAAGACACCTACGCGATCATCAACACCTACAACGAATTGGACACCGGCAAGAAGCGCACCGATGGTTCGGTGAAAGCCCTGCAGGCCGCTGGTCTGCCGACTGATCACATCCTTTTCGCCCCGCAGAAGACCCTCGACGTGCCGGGCAGCATGGACGCCACCAACTCGACCCTGGTCAAGCTGCCGGCTGGCGCGAAGAACCTGATCATCGGCGGCATGAACGACAACACCGTGCTGGGCGGCGTGCGCGCCACCGAAAGCGCCGGGTTCGCTGCTGCCAACGTGATCGGTATCGGCATCAATGGCACCGATGCCATCGGTGAACTGAAGAAGGCCAACAGCGGCTTCTTCGGCTCGATGCTGCCCAGCCCCCATACCGAGGGCTACAACACGGCGAGCATGATGTTCGAGTGGGTCACCACCGGCAAAGAACCGCCCAAATACACCGCCATGGATGACGTGACCCTGATCACGCGCGAGAACTTCAAGCAGGAACTGGAAAAGATCGGTTTGTGGAACTGATCTGACCCATGGCCTCTGCCCCGGCAGAGGCCGCTTCTTCACGGCCTGCCGTGATGCCTGCTCTGGAGTGGTATCCATGCGTGTAGAGTCATTGCGTTTCAACGGTATCGGCAAGAATTTTCCAGGCGTGCGCGCCCTGTCGGACATCAACTTCGAAGTCCGTCCCGGCAGTGTCCATGCGCTGATGGGCGAAAACGGTGCCGGCAAGTCAACCCTGCTCAAGATACTCGGCGGTGCCTACCAGCCCAGTGTCGGCAGCCTGCAGATCGGCGCTCAGACCCTGGTCTTCAAATCCGCAGCGGAAAGCATCGGCAGTGGCGTGGCGGTGATCCACCAGGAACTGCATCTGGTGCCGGAGATGAGCGTTGCCGAGAACCTGTTGCTTGGGCACATGCCGTCGCGGTTCGGCTTGATCGATCGCGGCGCCATGCTGCGCCGGGCGAGCGAACTGCTGGCCGGGCTGGCCGACGAGATCGATCCGCGCCAGCGGCTGGGCAGTCTGTCGCTGGGGCAGCGGCAGTTGGTGGAGATCGCCAAGGCCATGTCGCGCAATGCCCATGTGATTGCCTTCGACGAACCGACCAGTAGCCTTTCGGCGCGAGAGATCGATCGGCTGATGGCGATCATCGCCAAGCTGCGCGACGAGGGCAGGGTGGTGCTGTACGTCTCTCATCGCATGGAAGAGATATTCCGCATCTGCGACGCGGTGACGGTGTTCAAGGACGGGCGCTACGTGCGCACCTTCGACGACATGGCCCAGCTGACCCATGACCAGTTGGTGACCTGCATGGTCGGCCGCGATATCCAGGACATCTACAACTATCGTGCCCGTCCTCACCAGGGCGAGGCACTGCGTGTCGAGGGTTTGCTGGGCCCAGGGTTGCAGGAGCCGATCAGCTTCAGTGTTGCCAAAGGCGAAGTGCTGGGTTTCTTCGGTCTGGTGGGGGCGGGCCGCACCGAGCTTCTGCGGCTGCTGTCCGGATTGGCGACGAGCAAGGCCGGCAGCCTGACCCTGGACGGCCGCGCGCTGACCTTGGCCAATCCGCGCGACGCCATCGCCGCGGGCATTCTGCTGTGTCCCGAAGACCGCAAGAAGGAAGGCATCGTGCCGCTGGCCAGCGTTGCCGAAAACATCAACATCGGTGCCCGCGACCGCCATCTCACTCTGGGCTGCCTAGTGCAGGGCCTGTGGGAGAAGGAAAACGCCGCGCGCCAGATCAAGGCGCTGAACATCAAGACCCCGTCGGCCGAGCAGCCGATCATGTACCTCTCAGGCGGCAATCAGCAGAAGGCCATTCTCGGCCGATGGCTGTCGATGCCGATGAAAGTGTTGCTGCTCGACGAGCCCACGCGCGGCATCGACATCGGCGCCAAGGCCGAGATCTACCAGATCATCCATGGGCTGGCCGCCGACGGCATCGCGGTGATCGTGGTATCCAGCGACCTGATGGAGGTGATCGGCATCAGCGATCGCATCCTGGTGATGAGCGAAGGTGCGCTGAACGGTGAAGTCCTGCGCGAAGAGGCGCAGGAATCCAGGTTGCTGCAATTGGCACTGCCGCGCACTCGCGGCTGAACAATAACAATAGAGGTGCATATGTCTACGCAAAACACGCTGCCGGCGCCCCGCCAAGGCCTCAACCTGCGCCGCTTTCTGGACGAGTGGGTCATGCTGCTCGCGGCGCTGGCGATTTTCGTGCTGTGCACGATGTTCATCGACAATTTTCTCTCGCCGCTGAACATGCGCGGGCTCGGGCTGGCCATCTCCACCACCGGGATCGCCGCCTGCACCATGCTCTACTGCTTGGCGTCGGGTCACTTCGACCTGTCCGTGGGTTCGGTGATCGCCTGCGCAGGGGTGATTGCGGCGGTGGTCATGCGCGACACCGACAGCGTGCCACTGGGTGTTAGCGCGGCCCTGTTGATGGGGCTGATCGTCGGTCTGATCAATGGCATCGTCATCGCCAAGCTGCGCATCAATGCGCTGATCGCGACCCTGGCCACCATGCAGATCGTGCGCGGGCTGGCCTATATCTTTTCCAACGGCAAAGCGGTCGGGGTGATGCAGGAGGACTTCTTCGTCTTCGGCAACGGCCAGTTGCTGGGCGTGCCGGTGCCGATCCTGATCACCATCGTCTGTTTCATCTTCTTCGGCTGGCTGCTCAACTACACCACTTATGGCCGCAACACCATGGCCATCGGCGGCAACCAGGAAGCTGCTTTGCTGGCCGGTGTGCATGTGGACCGCACCAAGATCATCATTTTCGCCGTACATGGCGTGATCGGTGCGCTGGCCGGTGTGGTGCTGGCGTCGCGCATGACCTCGGGCCAGCCGATGATCGGCCAGGGCTTCGAATTGACGGTGATTTCAGCGTGTGTGCTGGGCGGGGTGTCGCTGGCAGGGGGGATCGGCATGATCCGCCATGTGATCGCCGGGGTGCTGATTCTGGCGATCATCGAGAACGCGATGAACCTGAAAAACATCGACACGTTCTACCAGTACGTGATTCGCGGGACGATCCTGTTGATCGCGGTGATCATCGATCGTTTGAAGCGGCGTTGATTTGCGGGGCGGCTTTCGCGGGCAGAGACCCGCTCCCACATTGCAATGCCGTGGGAGCGGGCTCTGCCCGCGAATGATTCACCGCGGTGCATCAGGCAGGTTGCGGGGAGGCTTTCGCGGGCAGAGCCCGCTCCCACACGAGTACAGTTCATTTCACTCTGTGGAAGCGGGCTGGGGATCAGACCACCAGCGACAGCAGCAGGATGAAGATCAGGCCCACCACCGACAGGATGGTTTCCATCACGGTCCAGGTCTTCAGGGTTTCGGTGACGGTCATGTTGAAGTACTGCTTGACCAGCCAGAAACCGGCGTCGTTGACGTGTGACAGGATCACCGAACCGGCGCCGGTAGCCAGCACCAGCAGCTCACGGTTCACGCCGGGCATCATGCCGATGACCGGGGCGACGATGCCCGCACCGGTAATGGTCGCTACCGTCGCCGAACCGGTCGCGACGCGAATCACCGCAGCGACCAGCCAGGCCAGCAGGATCGGGTTGACCTCGGCCTGCACGGCCATCTGCCCAATGATGTTGCCCACACCGGTGTCCACCAGCATCTGCTTGAATCCACCGCCGGCACCGACGATCAGCACGATGGCCGCAGTGGGCGCCAGGCTCTGGTCCAGCAGCTTCATGATCTTCGCCCGGTCGAAACCGCGCGCCACGCCGAAGGTGTAGAAGGCCAGCAGCAGGGCGGCGAGCAGGGCGGTGATCGGGTGACCGATGAAGTCCATCCACTGGCGGAACAGGTTTTCCGCCGGCAGCGCCACGTCGGCGAAGGTCTTGAGCATCATCAGGAACACGGGCAGCAGGATGGTGATCAGGGTCACCGCGAAGCTGGGCAGGTTCTGGTTGTCCGACTCCTTGGCGATCTGGTCCATCAGTTCCTTGGAAGGATTGCCCGGAATGTATTTGGAAATGAACGAACCGAAGATCGGGCCGGCGATCATCGCGGTGGGCAGGCCGACGATAAGCCCGTAGAGAATGGTCTTGCCGATATCAGCGTTGAAGATGCCGATGGCCAGCAGCGGGCCCGGATGCGGCGGGACCAGCCCGTGCACCACCGAAAGGCCGGCGAGCAGCGGGATACCGATCTTCACCAGCGACACGCCGGAACGGCGGGCGACGATGAACACCAAGGGGATCAGCAGTACGAAGCCGATCTCGAAGAACAGCGGGATGCCCACCAGAAAGGCGGAGAACATCATCGCCCAGTGGATGCGCTTGACCCCGAACTTGCGGATCAAGGTCTGCGCGATCTGGTCGGCGCCCCCCGAGTCGGCCATCAGTTTGCCGAGCATGGTGCCCAGCGCGAGGATGATGCCGACGAAGCCAAGGACCCCACCGAAGCCATCCTGGAACGACTTCATGACCTTGACCACCGGCAGACCGGATGTCAGGCCCAGGAAGATCGCCGCGATGGTCAGGGCGACGAAGGGGTGAACCTTGAACTGGGTGATGAGCACGATCAGACCAATGATGGTGACCAGTGCATCAAGCAGCAAGTAGGTGTCGTGAGCTAAGCCAAACATAAAGGTCTGCCTCGTGTTGTCGTTGTTGTGGGCGCAACGGTTGTGGTTGGGAACATCGGGCGCTGCCGGGCGGAAAGCTCAGATAGCGCTGTCTTCAAAAGCCGTTCAAGCCAGCGTGGAGGCGCCATGCTCGACCAGCCAGTTTTCCACCTGCTGCGCCAGCTCCACGATGGGGACTGTGGCATCCAGGGGCAGGGTCAATGCTTCACCGGTGGGCCGCTCCAGGGTAGCGAACTGGCTGTCGATGAGGCTGGCCGGCATGAAGTGACCGGGCCGGTGAGCAACGCGATTGGCGGCTTCTTCGCGGGTCAGTTCGAGAAACACGAAGCCCAGGCCGGGCACGGCGTTGCGCAGGGTTTCGCGGTACTTGAGCTTGAGGGCGGAGCAGGTCAGTACCGGGCGCTGTCCCGATTCGATACAGGCGCGCATTTCTTCGCCCAGACGCAGCAGCCAGCCGGCGCGGTCCTGGTCGTCGAGGGGAGTGCCGGCGCTCATCTTGGCGATGTTGGCTTCGGGATGAAAGCTGTCGCCTTCGATCAGGCGGCCGCCGCTGCGACCGACGATGGCTGCACCGACGCTGCTCTTGCCGCAGCCGGATACTCCCATCACCACCAAAGCGTTCAGAGGGGCATTCATCAAGTCACTCCTGCTGGGGCGCACCGGGTATGGATACGGCGCCCTCATCTTATTGATCTTGTCAAAGCAGTCTGGTGCAGCCTGCAGTAATAGCAAGGCACAAATCATTATTGCTCTGGATTCGAGACAGCGCTACCTTACCTCAACTCTTTTTCATTGCAAGTAGATAACAACAAGAATCATGGCGCGAATCGGCTCACGCGCAACCGGCCTACCGACCCTGGCCGAAGTTGCCAAACTTTCAGGTGTTTCTCCCATTACCGCTTCGCGCGCATTGCGCGGGGTGTCCACGGTTGCTCCACAACTGGCCAGCAAAGTGCTGGAAGCCGCGCAAGCGCTGGGTTACGTGGTCAATCCGGCGGCACGGGCGCTGGCGTCGGCGCAGAGTCAGTCGGTGGTGGTGCTCATTCCTTCTCTCTCCAACCAATTGTTCATCGACACACTGGAAGCCATCCATGAAGTGATGCGTCCGCGTGGGCTGGAAGTGTTGATCGGCAACTATCACTACGATGTCGACGAAGAGGAAAACCTCATTCGCAACTACCTGGCCTACAAGCCGGGTGGGATGCTGCTGACGGGCATGAGCCGCAGCGAACGCTCCCAGGTCATGTTGCACAACAGCGGTGTGCCGTGCGTGCACATGATGGAGCTGGGTGCTGAGGGCCAAGGCGCCTGCGTCGGTTTTTCCCAGGAGCAGGCCGGGAGTGTGGCGGCGCGGCATCTGCTGGCCGCCGGGCGGCGGCGCCTGGGATACGTGGCGGCGCAGCTCGATCCACGCGTGATGCAGCGGGCCGAGGGGTTCAGGGCGGCGCTCGAGGCGGAAGGGGTGCACGATCCGCAACTTGAAGTGCTGTGTCCGCAGCCTTCGTCGATCGGCCTGGGTGGCGAGTTGTTCGCCGACCTGATGCGTCGGCATCCGGACGTGGACGGCGTGTTCTTCTGCAACGACGACCTGGCCCAGGGCGCGATCTACGAGGCGCAGCGCCAGGGCATTGCCGTTCCGGATCGGGTCGGCATGGTGGGGTTCAATGATCTGCCGGGGTCGGCCCACCTGGTGCCGCGGTTGACCTCGATCCGCACCCCGCGCGCGCAGATCGGGCGCAAGGCGGCGCAGATGTTGCTCGACAGCATGGATGGCAAGCGTCATTGCGCCCAGGCGATCGACCTGGGCTTCGAATTGGTCGTGCGCGAAACCTGATACTGCGGTGTGTCTGGCGTACCGCAGCGCGGCCTTCGCGGGCAGAGCCCGCTCCCACAGTGGATCGCGGCGCTTGTGTAGCAGCGGCGCGAGCCGCGTCGGCGGTGGATGCGGTGTGCCTGTTATACCGCAGCGCGCCCTTCGCGGGCAGAGCCCGCTCCCACAGCGGATCGCGGCGCTTGTGTAGCAGCGGCGCGAGCCGCGTCGGCGGTAGATGCGGTGTGTCTGATGCCACGCGGTGAAGCCGGACGCGGCTTGCGCCGCTGCTACAGGGATCGCGGCGCTTGTGTAGCAGCGGCGCGAGCCGCGTCGGCGGTGGGTGCGGTGTGTCTGATGCCACGCGGTGAGGCTGGACGCGGCTTGCGCCGCTGCTACAGGGATCGCAGCGCTTGTGTAGCAGCGGCGCGAGCCGCGTCGGCGATGGGTGCGGTGTGTCTGATGCCACGCGGTGAAGCCGGACGCGGCTTGCGCCGCTGCTACAGGGGATTGCGGTGCCTCTGTAGCAGCGGCGCGAGCCGCGTCGGCGGTGGATGCGGTGTGTCTGATGGCACGCGGTGAAGCCGGACGCGGCTTGCACCGCTGCTACAGGGGATCGCGGCGCCTCTGTAGCAGCGGCGCGAGCCGCGTCGGCGGTGGGTGCGGTGTGTCTGATGCCACGCGGTGAAGCCGGACGCGGCTTGCGCCGCTGCTACAGGGGCGGTGCTGTACCTGACGTTGCGCTGGAATTCAGCGTAGGTCGCGTTCCTGGCCGGGGCTGTGGTTGAAGAGGCGCTTGTACTCGCGGCTGAACTGCGAACTGCTCTGGTAGCCCACCTTCAACGCAACCTGGCTGACGTTCATTGCGTCGGCCACCAGCAGTGCGCGGGCCTTGAGCAGGCGCAGGCGCTTGATGTATTGCACCGGCGAGGCCAGGGTGTTGCGCTTGAAATGCTCGTGGAAGGTCGAGGCACTCATGTTCGCGCGACGGGCCAGGTCATCGACCTGCAACGGCTCTTCGTAATGCGCATGCAGCCAGGACAACGCGCCAGCGATGCGGGCGAATTGCCCCTGTTGCTCCACCAAGGCACGCAGCACATGGCCATTGGGCCCGCGCAAAGCGGTATAGAGGACTTCGCGCAGGCGAGCCTGGCCCATGGCCAAGCGGTCCTGGGGATCGTGCAGACACTGCAGCAGCCGCTCCACGGCCCCGCGCATGGAATCGTCCAGCGGCACGGCGGTCATCGACTCGGTGGTCTGCGCCTGACTCGGCCCGGGCTCCATGGCCAGGACCAGTTCACCCAGCAACGTGCGATCGATCGGTATCGACACGCCGAGCAGGGGCAGCTGTTCACTGGCGAAGGTCTCGCACTCGAACGGCACCGGCAGGGCCTGGATCAGGTAATGCCCGGCGCCATACTCCAGGGTGCGCTCGCCCAGGTACGCCAGCTTGCTGCCTTGGGCGATCACCATCAGGCTCGGTTCGTAGATCTGCGCGGTGCGCGCGATATGGCTGCGGCACGAAACCACCCGCAAGCCGTCGATGGAGGTAGGGATCCAGTCATCGGCAACGGCGAGCGGACGGATCAGTTCTACCAGGCGGGCGTTGGCGTCGAGGTGTTTGGTCAGGCTCATGGGATACCACGGATCAGGCATGAAATCAGTCGTCCATGATCGCACGTTCGGGCCCCGTTTGCGGGGTGCTCGGAGGAATGGGCATGCATCGCGCAGGATCGGACATGGCCGCGAGCGCGCGTGAGGGCCACAATCGGCGCCTGATCATCTTCGTTTCGAGAGGTTTCAACATGTCCAAGGCACTCGGCTACGCCGCGCTTTCGCCCACCACGCCACTGGCTCCCCTGAGCTTCGAACGTCGTGCCCTGCGCCCCGACGACGTCAGCATCGCCATCGAATTCTGCGGCGTCTGCCACTCCGACCTGCACCAGGCTCGCAACGACTGGGGCATCGCCGTGTATCCGCTGGTACCAGGCCACGAGATCGTTGGCCGCGTCGTCGCCGTCGGAGACCAGGTGCAGAAGTACGCCGTCGGTGACCGCGTGGGCGTGGGCTGCATGGTCGACTCGTGCCAGCACTGCGATGCCTGTCACGCCGACCTCGAGCAATACTGCCTGGAAGGTCCGACCATGACCTATGCCACGCCCGACCGTATCGATGGCACCAACACCATGGGCGGCTACTCGGACAGCATCGTCGTCAGCGAGAACTTCGTGGTGCGCATTCCCGACGGCCTCGATGCGGCCAACGCTGCGCCAATCCTCTGTGCAGGCATCACCACCTATTCGCCGCTCAAGCACTACGGCGTCAAGCCGGGTGACAAGGTCGGCATTCTGGGCATGGGTGGCCTGGGCCACATGGGCATCAAGTTCGCCAAGGCGCTGGGCGCCGAAGTGACGCTGTTCACCCGTTCGGCGAGCAAGGCTGCCGAAGGCCGCCGCCAGGGCGCGGACCATGTCATCGTGTCGACCGATGCCGAGCAGATGAAAGCCGCTGCCGAAACCTTCGACTTCCTGCTCGACACCATTCCGGTGCCTCACGACCTGAACCCCTACCTGGAAACCCTGCGTTTCGACGGCGTGCACATTCTGGTCGGGTTGATCCAGCCGGTAGACCCTGCGCTGCACGCAGCCAACCTGGTGCTCAAGCGCCGTGTGCTGGCCGGTTCGTTGATCGGTGGCATCAAGGAAACCCAGGAAGTGCTGGATTTCTGCGCCGAGCACAACATCACCTGTGATATCGAGATGCTGGACATCAAGAACATCAACGAAGCCTTCGAGCGTATGCACG